>NZ_CP027059.1:4327500-4765000 GCF_023523925.1 Paenibacillus konkukensis
GCCGATCCGGTTATCGCTCAATTTGACCAAGACCCCGTTATGGAACTGCGTCACTTTTTTAATAAAGGTCTGAACAAGAGAAGGGTCCAGTTTACCGAACGATTCATTAAATAACTGATCAAGCACGAGATAGGGAGAGGCGCCTTTTTTATGATAACGGGCGGAGGTCATTGCATGGAAAATATCAGCGATAGCTACGATCTTCGAATAGAGATGAATTTTATCCCCTTTGATTCCCATTGGATATCCGGAACCGTCTTCCCGTTCGTGATGCTGAAGAGCCGATAATTTTACCCCTTCATTAATGGCCGTGACGTTCTTTAGCATGTTATATCCGATAACGGTATGCTGCTTCATCTCTTCCGTTTCCTCAACAGTCAGCTTGTTCGGTTTATACAGTATTCCCTGATCCACCTTGGTATTGCCGATATCATGAAGCAGCCCGGCAAGTGCTACCGGCATCAAATCCCTGGCGGGTAGCCCGTGCCATTTGGCCAAGCTGTAGGAGGTTAAGCTCACCATAATGCTGTTATGGTACACATAGTCATGAAGCTGAAACATTCTAGGGGTAAACGTCAAAATCCGGTACTGTTCGATATGTTGAATCAGCGCCTCAAGCTGGGTGCGAATTTCAAGGATCGGCGGATTTTGTCCGCTGGCCGAGATAAATACCCGTTTCAGCAAAGCCAACATTTTATCGTATTCTTCGAAAAAAGGAGAGACCGCGCTTCCAGTTTCCTCCGTAGCCGCTTCTTTTGCCGATTCTTGTTCTGTCTTTGATTCTATCGAGACGGTTGGAATAAGAAATGCTTTCAATATCTCAATGTCTCTTTCCGTCATGACTTTCCCTTTGTAGAAAAGAGTATTGCCGCGCTTTGTCTGCACGTTTTCGCTCATCTTCTCGCCAGGCTTTAATTGAGATACGGGAACAGTCGCCATCGAACGTCCTCACCTTACTTTCTGTCATATCATTCCTATTCTAAACGAAAAAGAATGGGGATGTAACCCCCATTCTTCGCGGTATGTGATAAAATTTAACGTTTGACTTGATTACTCTTGCGACTCGTTGGAATCAACGGTTTCTTCGCCGTCCTGCTCATCCAGCGCTTCTTCGTTTTTCTCGACTCTGGCGACGGTAGCCACCTCGTCCTCATCGCGGATATTAATGAGTCTAACCCCTTGCGTATTGCGTCCCATCATGGAAATGCCCGACATGCTTGTACGAATAATCGTGCCAAGGGCGGTTATAATCATGAGATCCTCGTCATCCTGAACGACTTTGAGGCCGACCACATAGCCGTTTTTAGGCGTAACGTTAAGAGTCTTGATTCCTTTGCCGCCGCGCGATTGGAGACGGTACTCGTCAATCGGAGTCCGCTTGCCGAAGCCTTTGGAGGTGACGATCAGAACGCTGTTGTCCTTGCGAACCACGTCCATATCGATCACAGCATCGTCTTCGCCGATGTGGATGCCCTTCACCCCGGTAGCCGAACGTCCCATCGAACGCACTTCTTCTTCCGGGAAGTGAATGGAGAGGCCCTGCTTGGTTCCCATAATGATCGTCTGATTGCCGTCAGTCAACCGGACGCCGATCAGATCATCGTCTTCGCGAAGCGTGATAGCGATCAAACCGCCTTTGCGGATGTTGCTGTAGTCGTCGAGCGGCGTCTTTTTCACCAAACCGTTCTTGGTTGCAAAGAATAAATACTGCTCGGACTCGAAGCTCTCCACCGGAATGACCGCGTTAATCGTCTCTCCCTGCTCAATCTGGATCAGATTAATGATAGGAGTTCCACGGGCCGTACGGCTAAGATCAGGAATCTCGTAGGCTTTCAGACGGTACACTTTTCCCTTGTTGGTGAAGAACATCAAGTAATGATGAGTATTGGTTACGAACAGATGCTCGACGAAGTCGTTATCCTTCGTATCCATGCCGATGACACCTTTGCCGCCGCGCTTCTGGCTGCGGTACGTAGTTACCGGCAGCCGCTTGATGTAGCCGGTGTGCGTGATGGTGATAATGACGTCTTCCTGCGGAATCAGGTCCTCATCCTCGATGCTTTCTTCACCTATCGTAATCTCGGAGCGGCGCTCGTCGCCGAATTTCTCTTTGATTTCGTTAAGCTCTGTGCTGATGATGGCCAGAACCAGCTGCTCATCGGCCAAGATCGCTTTGTACTCGGCAATTTTTTGCTGGAGCTCCGCGTACTCCTCTTCGATCTTCTCGCGTTCCAAACCGGTCAAGCGCTGCAGACGCATGTCTAGAATCGCCTGCGCCTGCTCGTAGGTAAGAGCGAACTCCCGGATCAGACCGTCGCGCGCTTCCTCAGTCGTACGGGATGCGCGGATCAGGGCGATGACGCGATCCAAATGATCGAGCGCTATGCGCAAGCCTTCGAGAATGTGAGCTCTTGCTTCGGCTTTGCGCAGCTCGTATTCGGTACGGCGGCGGATAACTACCTTCTGGTGCTCCAAATAATGAAACAGCATTTCCTTCAGATTCATGACCTTCGGCTCGCCGTTGACCAGCGCCAGCATGATGATGCCAAAGTTGGATTGAAGGGCCGTATGCTTGTACAAATTGTTCAAAACAACATTCGGATTAACATCGCGGCGCAGCTCAATGACGATGCGCATCCCGTTGCGGTCCGATTCATCGCGCAGGTCGGTAATGCCGTCGATTCTTTTCTCTCGCACGAGCTCCGCGATCTTCTCGATCAGACGGGCTTTGATAACCTGATACGGAAGCTCATGAACGATGATTCGCGCTTTGTTATTGTTTTCTTCAATCGTGGCTCTCGCCCGCATCGTAACGGAGCCGCGTCCTGTATTATAGGCTTGTCTGATTCCTTCGCGCCCAAGAATGAAGCCGGCCGTAGGAAAATCCGGGCCTTTAATCGATTGCATCAAATCCATAGGAGTGCAATCCGGATTTTCGATCAGCTGCTGAACGCCGTCGATCACCTCTCTCAAGTTATGAGGAGGAATGTTCGTCGCCATACCGACTGCAATGCCGGAGCTGCCGTTCACGAGCAAATTCGGAAAACGGGCCGGAAGAACGGCCGGCTCCTGCTCCTCGCCGTCATAGTTCGGAATAAAATCGATCGTTTCCTTGTTGATGTCGCGCAGCATCTCCATGGCGATCTTGGATAATCTGGCCTCGGTATAACGCATCGCCGCCGCAAAGTCGCCGTCGATCGAACCAAAGTTGCCGTGGCCGTCCACCAGCATATAGCGAAGCGAGAAGTCTTGCGCCATCCGCACCATGGTCTCATAAACAGCGCTGTCCCCGTGCGGGTGATATTTACCGATGACTTCGCCGACGATTCTGGCCGATTTCTTGTGAGGCTTATCCGGAGACATTCCCAGCTCGGACATGGCGAACAGAATGCGTCGATGCACAGGCTTAAGCCCGTCCCTTACGTCCGGCAAGGCGCGGCTGACGATAATGCTCATGGCGTAATCCATAAAGGAAGTCCGCATCTCCGAGCTAATATCGATTTCTTTAATTTGTGGTGACCTCTGTTCGTCGGACATTGTTTACCTCCTGAGAGTTTTCCGTAGGGAAAACTTACTTCGTAAGCACTAGCTGAACTTTCCCATAGGGAAAGTTTACTTCGTAAGCACTACTGAGTTTTCCGTAGGGAAAACTTACTTCGTAAGCACTGCTGAATACGATTAAAGCCCGTGCAGTCTTTTAAGAATTAAATTATTCAATGAGTTCGCTCTAACAAATGGACTCCCGGCATTGATCCGCGGAATCTGCATCGGGTCGGTTCCCCGCTCCGTAAGCCCGCTGACGGTGGTATAGGCATACCGAATGCCTGCCTTGTTCAATAGTTCTGCCGATTTGGCGTCATAGATACCGAATGGGAAGGCAAACGAATCGACGGGCCTGGGATAAAGAGATCCCAGCTTGCTGCGGCACAGCTCGGTGTCGTCAATAATGCGCTGCTCGAACTGCGCTTCCGTCTCTTCTATCCCTGCGCTGTTCGTCAGCCTTGTCGTGAAGAGAGCGCCGCCGTTCGGAGCACGGTCATGCAGGCTGTCCGTATGACACTGTACGTCTATTCCGGGATTTTCCTGAGTCATTTGCCGGATCTGATCTTTCGATAGAGAAGGAATATGACTCATCAGTGGCTGTTCCAGATCTTTGGTAATGACGAAATTGACGGCGGGAATATTCAATTCATTCAAAATGGGGTAAGCGCGGGTATAAAAACTTTGGTATCCGTCATCAAAAGTAACCAAAACCGCATTCGGAGGAACCGCCCCTCCCGCCAAAAACGCCTTAAACTGAGAGAGCGTAATAAAGTGATACCCTCTTTGCAGCAGATCGGTCAACTGATCCCGGAACAATCGGGAAGAAATCGTCACGTCGCCTACTATTTCGTCATCGATATGATGATAGGCGACGACGGCTACCTTATCGGTGTAGGCATTCCATTCAGCGCTTCGAAACAATCCCGGACTGAGCCATAGCAGAACGATCATAAGCAGCCATAGTCCGGCTTTCTGTATCCCATTCAACGCTAATAGCTCCTTCTATTTTTTTCCTAAACATCAAGATTTTTAACGAACTTGGCATGCTGCTGGATAAATTCTCTGCGCGGTTCGACATTTTCCCCCATGAGCGCGTCAAAAATAGCGTCCGCATCCATCGCATCCTGAATATTCACCTGCAGCAGCGTGCGGCTCTCCGGGTCCATCGTCGTCTCCCACAGCTGTTCAGGGTCCATCTCTCCTAGACCTTTATACCGCTGCACATTGACCTTCACGCCTTCGCCGAACTCCTGCATGATCGCATCCCTCTGCTTATCGTTGTAAGCGTAACGGACCGTTTTGTTGCGCTCCAATTTGTACAGCGGCGGCTGGGCGATATAAATATAGCCGGCCTCGACCACTTTCCGCATATAGCGATAGAAGAACGTAAGCAGCAGCGTACGAATATGCGCTCCGTCGACATCGGCATCGGTCATAATGATCACTTTATGATAACGCGCTTTGGAGATATCGAAGTCGTCGCCGATTCCCGTTCCGAGCGCCGTAATGATCGCGCGAATTTCCGCGCTGGACAGAATGCGATCCAGCCGAGCCTTCTCTACGTTGAGGATTTTACCGCGGATCGGCAAAATCGCTTGGAAATGACGGTCGCGTCCTTGCTTCGCCGAGCCTCCCGCGGAGTCCCCTTCGACGATGTAGACTTCGCTGATCGAAGCGTCTCTGGAAGAGCAGTCCGCCAATTTCCCCGGCAGGGCGCTCACTTCCAGCGCGCTTTTACGACGGGTCAACTCGCGAGCCCTCTTGGCAGCTTCGCGCGCGCGCGCCGCCTGAACGCCTTTTTCGACAATTTTCTTCGCTATCGCCGGGTTTTCGTCCAGAAATTCCATCAGCTTCTCGGAGAACAGCGATTCGACAATACCGCGCACTTCGCTGTTGCCCAGTTTGGTCTTCGTCTGTCCTTCAAACTGCGGCTCCGGAATTTTAACGGAAATGATCGCAATCAGACCTTCCCGCACATCATCCCCCGTAAGGTTCGAGTCGCTGTCCTTGATCGCATTGTACTTGCGGGCATAATCGTTCAAAATGCGCGTCAAAGCGCTCTTGAACCCCGATTCATGCGTCCCGCCTTCATGTGTATGAATATTATTGGCAAACGAATAAATGTTCTCCGTATAGCTGTCATTGTACTGCAGGGCGATTTCGACCTGAATGAAATCCTTGGTGCCCTCCGTATAAATCGGCGCATGGATAGTCTCACGGTTCCGGTTCAAATATTCGACGAAGGAAATAATGCCTCCCTCGTATTTGAACGTATTGCTGACATCCGTCCGCTCGTCGGTCAAGCTAATTTCGATGCCTTTATTCAAGAACGCCAATTCCCGTATCCGGGATTGCAGCGTATCATAGTCGTAATCCGTCGTTTCCGTGAAAATCTCCTCATCCGGCCAAAATCGGATCGCAGTTCCCGTATGATCGGCGTCTCCTACGATCTTCAGATCATATTGGGGTACGCCGCGCTGGAATTCCTGCTGATGGATTTTCCCTTCGCGTTTGACTTGCACGACCAGCTTCTTGGAGAGAGCGTTCACGACAGACACGCCGACCCCGTGAAGACCGCCGGACACCTTATATCCTTCGCCTCCGAATTTACCGCCGGCATGAAGAACCGTAAGCACGACCTCCAGCGTCGACTTCTTCAGCTTCACGTTCTCGCCGACAGGAATCCCGCGGCCGTTATCAATAACGGTAATACTGTTGTCTTTATGGACAATGATTTCGATTTTGGTACAAAATCCGGCCAAAGCTTCGTCAATACTGTTGTCGACCACTTCCCACACAAGGTGATGAAGGCCTCTTACACTGGTCGACCCGATGTACATCCCCGGACGTTTCCGGACAGCCTCAAGACCTTCCAGTACCTGTATCTGACTTTCATCATACGTGTTTTGATTCACAGACATGTTGACACCCACTTTTCCAAGGTAAAATCTAGTTTGTTAATAACTGATGCGCCCGTTTCTTCAAAGTCATGGAGGAGATGGGGGAATAGTACACCTTCGATTGGGTGACCACCAGAGACTTGCTTTCTTCTTCCCCGATCACTTCAACCTTCTTGTCTTTGAGTGCGTAGCTGATGAACTGCTTTGATATTTTTGAAGATTTTTCGATGGATAAGTCAAATATGGCCACGAGCTCAGCTGCACGAATAATTTTTTCTCCGCCTAAATGGATGAACATTTCCGCGCCCTCTCCTTATCGCGTGAGACTTTGCTAAGTTAGGCTTCCGTTCCGAACATGAATGACAGAAGCGTTTTCCAGCTTGGCTAAATCCACGCTTTCAATTCCGGTCGTCGTAATAAACGTCTGCACTTTGTTCTGAAACGTCTCAATCAGCTGGGTTTGCCGGGACCGATCGAGCTCGGACAAAACGTCGTCCAGCAGCAAAATCGGGTATTCCCCGACTTCTTCGCGAATCAATTCGATTTCGGCTAATTTCAAAGAGAGCGCCGTCGTCCTCTGTTGCCCTTGCGAACCGAACGTTTGCACTTCTTTGTCGTTAATATAGAACAATAAATCATCCCGATGAGGGCCCACCAACGTAACGCCGCGCCGCACTTCCTGTTCTTTCACCTGTGATAACTTTATCATAAATTGGTCAAATAAAACAGTTTCATCTTCCACAGCCGCGGAATCGAACGCCGTCGCATAAGCGATTCGGACCTGTTCGCCTCCTCCGGTGATCCCCAGATGAATCTTCTCCGCCCAGGATTGCAGCTTCTTTATAAAGCTTTGACGTTTTTTAATAATTTTAATACCAAAATTCGCTAATTGTTCGTTCCACACCTCCAGCATGCCGTCTTTGGCATCCTTGGCGGAAAACAATTGCTTCAAGTAGTTGTTGCGCTGCGTCAATATTTTCTGATACTGCGACAGATCGTATAAATAAGCCGGATGCACCTGACCGATCTCCATATCCAGAAAGCGCCGGCGGACGGAAGGCGAGCCTTTGACGATTTCCAAGTCTTCGGGCGCGAACATGACGACATTGAGGGAACCTACGAAATTGCTCAGCTTCTTTTGCTCAAGTCCGTTGATCTTCGCCTTCTTCCCTTGCTGGGATATAGTCAGGTCAAGCTGACACGTGCCGTACTTTTTCTCCACCTCGCCGTGCAGCAGCGTATGGGAAGCGTTCCACTGGATGAGCTCTTTATCCTGATGAGTCCGATGAGACTTGGTTAAGGCCAACACAAAGATGGATTCCAACAGGTTCGTTTTTCCTTGAGCGTTGGGACCCACAATGATGTTGACCATATGTCCGGTTTCAAAAAAGACTTCGTCATAGTTGCGGTAATGCTGTAAAGACAGCTTTTTCAGTTGCAAAGCATTTCCTCCTACAGGCTTATGCGAACGCACAGCCGCTTCCAAACATGCTAGCCGCGAGCCACTTGAAATTCTCCGCAGCCTTCGACACGCACACGATCCTGATCAACGAGCTTCTTGCCGCGGCGGTTCTCCGGTTCTCCATTGACGAAAATAGCGGTGTCCTGCAAAAAGCTTTTAGCTTGACCGCCCGTTGAAATACAGTCCGCAAGCTTGAGAAACTGGCCTAACGTGATGTACTCCGTATGAATATGGATCGTCTTCATCGTAATTCGATCCCCCTTTTTCCCTGAAAATAGGCGCGTCAGTTCGTCGTCCGATAAGGCAGAATCAGCTGCAGCAGACTGGAGGTTTCCTCCGGCCGGATAATGATCGGCTGCATCGCGCCGCTGAAGCCGATGCGGATCAAGTCGCCGTCCATCACTTTGAGCGCATCGAGCATATATTTGGAGTTGAACGAAATCCGCAGCAGCTCCCCGGTCAAGCTGGACACTTCGAGCTGCTCCGTTACTTTCCCGAGCTCGGAGGAGCTGGAAGAAATCTCGATCGTGTGGTCCTCGCGCATAATTAATTTAACGATATTCGTCTTCTCTTCCCTTGAGAGCAAATACGCCCGATCGATCGCTTCGGCGAGCTGCTGCGAGTTAATGACCAGCTCGGTTTGGAACGATTGCGGAATCAGCTTGGACGTGTCCGGATACGTTCCGTCCAAAATGCGGGTATAGAACAAAATCGAGCTGAGTTTAAACAACACCTGATTTTCGGCAAAAATAATGTCGATCAATGTATTTTGGTCGGGCAAAATTTTGGAAAGCTCATTGAGCGTTTTCCCCGATATCGATACGTTGTGCAGCGTAAAATCGGCATCCACTTCGATATTCGTTTCGCGGCTGCCGAGACGGTGCCGGTCACATGCGGTAAACTTCAGCTTGCGATCGGCGATCGTCCACAAAATACCGGTCAAAATCGGCGTCGATTCATTGGTGGAGACGGCAAACGACGTTTGTTTGATCATCGTTTTGAGCAGATCGCTCGGCATTTGAATGCGGCGGTTTTCTTCGATGCTCGGAAGCGTAGGATATTCCTCCGGATCGAGACCGACCAGCTGAATTTCGGAGGAACCCGAACGAATGGTCGTTTGGAAATGATCCTTCACTTCGATTTCCACCACTTGAGCCGGCAGCTTCCGTACGATCTCTACAAAAAATTTGGAAGAGAGAACGACGCTCCCCGGGCGTTCCAGCTCAATGATATGAAGCTCGTTCTTTTCCACAGGGATAAAGCTTTGGATCGATATGTCCGTGTCGCTGGCGGTCAGCGTCATTCCGTTAGCATCCGCATCTATTTTGATCCCGCTCAAAATGGGAATGGTCGTCTTATTCGATATGGCTTTGGATACATGCTGAATGGATTCGTTCAAATGTTCTTTCAGGATCGTTAACTTCATATTGTCACTCCTATGGTTACGAAAATGATGGAGATGCCATATACATCTATAATACCTTTTTTTTATTAGTAATAGTAGTAGGGGCCCTGGATATGTGGATATGTGCAAAAAAACGCCAAAACGAAAGCCTATCCACATGTGAATAGTTTGTGCATAGGCTTATAGTTATACAGAAACGAAAAGCTACTCACCAAGACTCTGGATAAGTCTTTATCGGAGGCAAGTCCGATCAAGTAGCTTTGTTCATCATACCGTTATGTTTTTCACTTTCTCCATCAAATTCTGAATAATCTTGTATAATTCCTGATCGTTCTTCAATGCCTCCGAGATTTTCTCATGAGCATGAATGACGGTCGTATGGTCGCGTCCGCCGAACGCTTCGCCGATCTTGGGCAAAGAGAAGTCGGTCATTTCGCGGGCCAAATACATCGCGATCTGCCTTGGGAAAGCGACCATTTTCGTACGCTTCCTCGCCTTGAAATCCTCCAGCTTGAGTCCGTAAAATTCGCCGACCTTCTGCTGAATATCCTGAATCGTGATCACCTTCGGCCGGCTGCTGGGAATAATATCTTTCAGCGCTTCGGCCGCCAAATGCGAAGAAATATCTTCGTTAATCAGCGATGAATAGGCGACGACGCGAATGAGGGCGCCTTCGAGCTCCCGGATGTTCGTATCGATTTGATTGGCTATGTAAACCATCGCCTCGTTCGGTATTTCCAAGTTTTCCGCCTTCGCTTTTTTGCGCAAAATCGCAATCCGCGTCTCCAGATCGGGCGGCTGAATGTCGGTGATCAGACCCCATTCGAACCGGGAGCGCAGCCGTTCCTCCAGCGTCGGAATTTCTTTCGGCGGGCGGTCGCTGGATATAATAATTTGCTTGCGTTCTTCGTGCAGCGCATTAAACGTATGGAAAAATTCTTCCTGCGTTTGTTCTTTTCCGGCCAGAAACTGAATATCATCTATAAGCAGCACGTCGATATTGCGGTATTTGTTGCGGAAACTCTCGCCCCGGTTGTCGCGAATCGCGTTGATGAATTCGTTCGTGAATTTTTCGGACGAGATGTACAGCACCTTGGCGCTCGGATTATGCTCCAGCACGTAATGTCCGATCGCATGCATAAGGTGCGTTTTTCCAAGCCCCACGCCTCCGTATAAAAACAGCGGGTTATAAGCCTTCGCCGGCGCTTCGGCCACAGCAAGAGAAGCCGCATGAGCAAACCGATTGCCCGAACCGATGACAAAGGTGTCAAACGTATACTTCGGGTTCATCATATGGCTGAACGTTTCTTCTGGGACGGCGGATTGGGCTTTCACCGGGATATTGGGCAGGGAGGAGGGAGCGCCGACCGCTTTATCTTCGTCGGACTCGATGATGAACTTCACTTCCGCTGGCTTTCCAAGGTAATCGAATATCGTATCCTTAATCAGCTTGGTGTACCGGTTCTCCAGCCATTCCCTGGCGAAGTTGTTCGGTGCGCAGATGACGACTTTCGACTCGTTGAAAACAACGGCCTTTGTGGACGTAAACCAGGTTTCGAAGCTCGGTTTACTTAGCCTTGTTTGAATAATGGAAAGAACTTGCTGCCATTGCTCGTTCGGATGGCTTTCCACAATGTATTCACTCCTTCAAAAAAATAGGCGGTGTGGCTAAAGCCATACGGGTGTAGAAAAAATGCGGGTCGTGTCGTAAAATATCCACAACATTCAGAAGATGCGACTTTTTATTATACAGAGGGGCTGTAAATTGTTCACAAAGATATCCACAGGCTGTTGATAAAATAGTTGATAACCGTTCTCTATCCACAGGATAAGCATTATCATAATAACAAAATATGCAGTGATTATCAATGGATTGTTTCGATTTATCCACATCTTCAAGAGCTTGTGTGTAACTTTTATCAACAACACAAGATATTGTTTATAACGTGTTATTAGTTCGACAAATCCTGCGCATAAGCGCTTTTTTTTATTCACAGGCACTTTTTTGGCGAGTCATCCACAGGCCCGGCTGCGGCCGGGAGAATGGCAAAACTTTGTCGGAGGGGGAAGTTGACTTTTGGGCTTTAAGATGTTTTAATGTTATAAGGTATTTTTGGGAATGGTATTCCTTTGGGGAGGTGCATATAATGAGACCGACATACAAACCGAACGTGAGAAAACATAAGAAGGTTCACGGCTTCCGTAAGAGAATGAGTACGAAGAATGGTCGTAAAGTACTCGCTGCTCGTCGTCTTAAAGGAAGAAAAGTATTGAGCGCATAATACAAAAGACCACTGTCAGGTGGTCTTTTTTGTTGTATATGGACCTTTGGTTCCGGAGGTTGTCGGCGGCTGATTGCCCCGGAAGCGGGGAAGACGGGTTTAAAATTACCGGTTTTGGCACAGGCTAGTATTGTTTTGGCGGGGCGGATCGGGTCGAAGATGGAGAGAACACGCGTGGAGAAGAAAAATCGCTTAACGAAAAGAGAATATTTCGATAAGGTGTACCGCGGCGGCAAGTCGATGGCGAATCACCAGTTTGTCCTCTATTATTATCCGCGTCCTCAGCAGGAGTCGTTTCGCCTCGGGATTTCGGTCAGCAAGAAGCTCGGCAACGCGGTCGTCCGCAACCGAATCCGCCGGGTCGTTAAGGAAATCGTAAGGCTGAACAGGCCGAAATTTGCCGGCGGCTACGATTTTATTCTCATCGCCCGCAAGCCGGTCGTCGGACTGACTTATCAAGAGGTGGAGAAGAGCATCCTCCATGTGTTCAAGCGAGCGTCGCTTTTGGCGCGAAAATAAGGCGATTTCATTTCTTTTTTACGATAAGATATGATATAGTTTATTATTGGAAAAGATTAATCTAGGAGGATATCATTTTGACGCGTCGACTTGCTACATATTTACCGCTTTTACTATTGTTCCTGGTGTTAGCGGGTTGTACTCCGGCGACGACACCGATCGATCCGAATAACGGGGTGTGGGACAAGTATTTCGTTGGTCCTTTGGCAGAAGTACTCGATTGGTTCGCGGCAAAGCTGTGGGAACAGTACGGATTGTCCATTTTAGTCGTAACAGTTATTATCCGATTGATTATATTACCGCTTACGCTGAAGCAGTATAAGAGCTCGAAGCGGATGCAGGAATTGCAGCCAGAACTGAAGAAGCTTAAGGATAAGTATAAAGACGATCCGAAGAAGCAGCAGGAAGAGACGATGAAGCTGTTCCAGAGCAACGGCGTCAATCCGCTGGCAGGCTGTTTCCCGCTTATCGTGCAAATGCCTATTCTGATCGCATTATATAATGCCATCATGCGCAATCACCACATCGGCGAGCACTCCTTCCTCTGGATGCAGCTCGGAACGAAAGATCCTTATTATATTCTGCCGTTATGCGCCGCTTTGACGACGTTCTTCCAGCAGAAGATGATGAAAACTCAAATGAACCCGCAAATGCAAAGCCTTATGTTTATTTTCCCGGTACTGATCTTCGTCATGGCAATGAACTTCGCCTCGGCGCTGCCGCTATACTGGGTATACAGTAACCTTTTCACGATTGTACAATCATACTTTATTTATGGTGGATCTCAAAATAAGGTGGGCCAGTCGAAATGAAAAAAATAGTGGTTACGGGTAAGTCGATTGAGGAAGCCGTTAAGAATGGCCTTCAGCAATGGAATACCACCGAGGATCGGGTCAAAATACAAGTGTTGGAGCAGCCCTCTAGAGGGCTGTTCGGCATAATCGGCGCCAAGGATGCGAAAGTTGAGCTGGAGCTGATTCCCGATGCCATCGAAGAAGCCATTCATTTTTTGGAAGACGTGTCTCGTACAATGAGTTTGCAAGTTCGCATAGAAAAGAAGGAAGGCAAAGACGGTCCTGAGCTGCATCTCTACGGTTCGGAGCTCGGGATGCTGATCGGCCGCAGAGGGCAGACGCTGGATGCGCTGCAATATCTCGTCAACATCGTGGCTAACCGGTATTCGACCTCCCATTTGCGCATTGTGCTCGATGCGGAGCAGTTCCGCGAACGGCGCAAAAAGACGCTGGAGGATTTGGCCGACCGTTTGGCCGACAGGGTGATCCGCACTAAGAAGGAAGTCGTATTGGAACCGATGTCTCCGCAGGAGCGTAAAGTGATTCATGCCAAGCTGCAGGATCATGGCAAGGTTCGGACGTTCAGCAGAGGCGAGGAGCCGAACCGGAGAGTCGTAATTGTGTCCAGATAAAATGATCGCAATCGCTGCAATGATGTCATCGTTATGACTCATTGCTTTTTTTAAGTAGAGCGGTCTTTTCTCAAAGACCGGTGAAAGTGTCCGGGGAGCGAATAGGGAGTTGAAGCAGCGTCATGCATTCCATCGCCGGCCTTCTAAAAAATATATGCCGTCGTTTCGGTTGGTGAAAGAAGCCGTAATTTCAGGCTTGAGAGGTTGGGAGTTAACATGATACAAGATACTATCGCAGCGATTTCCACTCCGATCGGCGAGGGGGGCATCGCCATCATCCGCGTCAGCGGAGACGGAGCCGTGGCCGCAGTGGAGCGTATTTTTGCAGGGAAAATCAAGCTGTCCGAGGTGCCTACGCATACCGTTCATTACGGACATATTCAAGATCCGGCGACGAAGAGCCGCATCGACGAAGTGCTGGTGACCCTCATGAGAGGGCCCAGATCGTTTACGGCGGAAGATGTGGTTGAGGTCAGCTGTCACGGCGGATTCATTTCGGTGAAAAAGGTGCTGGATCTGCTGCTGGAGCAAGACGGGGTGCGTTTGGCCGAGCCGGGTGAATTTACGAAGCGGGCCTTCCTCAACGGGCGTATCGACTTGTCCCAGGCGGAAGCGGTGATCGATGTGATCCGGGCCAAGTCGGACCGGGCGCAGCGCATCGCGATGAAGCAGTCGGAAGGAAGCTTGTCGAAGAAGATTAAGGAACTGCGGCACGAGCTCGTCGAGCTGATGGCGCACATCGAGGTGAACATCGATTATCCGGAGCATGACGTTGAAGAAATGACTAATGCTTTCATCAAAGAAAAATGCGTGAAGGCGATGGAGCAAATCGAGCGGCTGCTTGCTACGGCCCAGCAGGGGAAAATTCTTCGCGAGGGGATTGTGACGGCCATCGTCGGCAAACCGAACGTAGGCAAGTCTTCGCTGCTTAATACGCTGGCGCAGGAGAATCGCGCCATTGTTACTGACATTCCCGGAACGACGCGCGATGTCATCGAGGAATTCGTCAACGTCAACGGCATTCCGCTCAAGCTGCTGGATACGGCGGGCATTCGCGAAACGGCGGATATTGTCGAACAGATCGGCGTGGAGAAATCGCGCAGCGCCTTGGCCGACGCCGATTTGATTTTACTCGTCTTCAACGGAGCGGAACGGCTGCAGGAAGACGAGCTGGAGCTGATCACCCAGTTGAAGGCGAGGCAGACGATCGTGATCGTGAATAAGCTGGATTTGCCTCAGCAGATCGAAACGGATGTTTTGCTTCGCGAGTTCGGTCCGGAGCGGGTCGTGAAGATGTCGCTGCTGGAGCAGCAGGGCATCGCCGACTTGGAAAAAGCTATAGCTAGTATTTTCTTCAGCGGTCAGGTAGAATCAAGTGATCTGACTTATGTGAGCAATGCGCGCCATATTTCATTGTTCAAAAAGGCTAAAAGTTCGCTTGACGAAGCGCTGGAGGCAGCCGAGGCATACGTACCTATCGATATGATCCAAATCGATATTCGCAACGCCTGGGAGCATCTCGGCGAAATTATCGGCGATTCGGTAGGAGATTCGTTGATCGATCAAATTTTCTCCCAATTTTGTTTGGGTAAATAAATAGAAGCTTCTTATATAAGCAGGGAGGTAGATGTAACGATGAGTTACGTTGGAGGAACATACGACGTTATTGTCGTCGGAGCCGGTCATGCCGGCTGTGAAGCGGCGCTTGCCGCGGCCCGGATGGGCTGCGAAACGCTGATGATTACTATTAATCTGGATATGGTAGCGTTCATGCCATGCAATCCTTCGATAGGCGGTCCCGCCAAAGGCCATGTCGTGCGGGAAATCGACGCGCTCGGCGGAGAAATGGGACGCAATATCGATAAAACGTATATTCAAATGCGGATGCTGAATACGGGCAAAGGCCCAGCCGTTCATGCACTGCGCGCGCAAGCGGATAAATTTCTGTATCAGCATATGATGAAGGAAACGATGGAAAAAGAAGAGAAGCTGACGCTTCGCCAAGGTATGGTCGAAGAGCTGATCGTCGAGGACGGCGTCTGCAAAGGCGTCATTACGAAAACCGGCGCGCGCTATATGGCCGATGCCGTTGTCATTACGACAGGAACGTATTTGCGCGGCAAAATCATTATGGGCGAGCTGATGTATGAGAGCGGACCGAACAACCAGCAGCCTGCGGTGAAATTGTCGCAATCGTTGAAGGAGCATGGGCTTGAGCTCGTTCGCTTCAAGACGGGAACGCCGCCGCGCGTGCATAAGGAAACGATCGATTTCAGCAAAACGGTGATTCAGCCCGGCGACGAGAAACCGAAATTTTTCTCTTTCGAAACGACGGAGGAGGTGCCGAATCAGCTTCCGTGCTGGTTGACGTACACTTCGGAGGAAACTCACCGTATCATTAACGATAACCTGCATCGCGCTCCAATGTTCTCGGGGGCGATCGAAGGAACGGGTCCGCGTTACTGTCCGTCGATTGAAGATAAGATCGTACGATTCAGCGATAAGCCGAAGCATCAAATTTTCTTGGAGCCGGAAGGCCGCAATACATCGGAATATTATGTACAGGGCCTATCCACCAGTATGCCGGAAGATGTGCAGCTGAACATTTTGCGCTCCATACCGGGCTTGGAAAAAGTCGAAATGATGCGCACCGGCTATGCGATCGAATACGATGCCGTCATCCCTACTCAGTTGAAGCCGTCGCTGGAGACGAAGGTGGTTGAGCGGCTGTTTACAGCCGGGCAAATCAACGGTACTTCCGGATACGAAGAAGCGGCCGGTCAGGGCGTTATGGCCGGAATAAACGCCGCGCGCAAAGTGAAGGGGGAAGAACCCGTCATTTTGGACCGTTCGGAAGGATACATCGGCGTATTGATCGACGACCTGGTGACGAAAGGGACGAATGAGCCGTATCGTCTGCTCACTTCGCGCGCCGAATATCGTCTGCTGCTGAGACATGATAACGCGGATCAGCGCTTGACGCCGATCGGGCATAATATCGGCCTGATCAAGGAAGACCGTTACCAACGCTTCCTATTGAAGCAGCAGCATATCGCCGAAGAGCTTGAACGGTTGAAAACGACCAAGATCAAACCGGTCGAGGCGCAGGAGATGCTGACTTCTCTTGGCAGCGCCGAGCTGAGCAATTCGGTTGATCTGCTCACGCTGCTTCGCCGTCCGGAAGTCACATACGCGCATATTCATGCATTGTCGCCGGCTCCGGTCGAACTGACGGAAGAAGAGATGGAGCAGGTCGAAATTCAAGTGAAGTATACCGGCTACATCGAGAAGCAGCTGGCCCAGGTCGACCGTTTGCGCAAAATGGAGAAAAAGAAAATTCCCGACGATATCCGCTACGAAGATATTCACGGTATCGCTACGGAAGCCAAACAAAAGCTGGCAAAGATCCGCCCGATTTCCATCGGTCAGGCATCCCGTATTGCCGGGGTAACCCCCGCGGACATTTCGATTTTGCTAGTGCATTTGGAGCATTACAATAAAGTGGTGGCGGCTAGGAGTTAATATGGATTTTATACAAACGCAGTTTATCGATGGGTTAAAATCAAAAAACATCGTTTTATCCGATGAGCAGCTGTCTCAATTCGAAACGTATTATAAAGAGCTGGTGGAATGGAACGAGAAAATGAATTTGACCGGCATTACCGAGAGAGAGCAAGTATATGTGAAGCATTTCTACGACTCTCTTTCACTAGCATTCTTCGTTCCGATGGGAGAACAGCGGCGTCTGGCCGATATCGGCTCCGGCGCTGGATTTCCCAGCATTCCGCTAAAAATTGCGTTTCCGCATTTGCAGGTAACGATTGTAGATTCGCTAAATAAACGAATTCAATTTTTGAATCATTTGACAGAGCGGCTGAATTTATCCGATGTGCAGTGTATTCATGGCCGTGCGGAAGACATTGCGCGGACGCCGGAGCATCGAGATCATTATGATATCGTTACGGCGAGAGCCGTTGCGAGATTGGCCGTATTGAACGAGTTTTGCCTCCCATTCGTCAAGGCCAACGGGCATTTCATTGCCATGAAAGGCAGCGAAGTGGGGGAAGAGGTGCAAGAGGCGGCATTTAGCTTGAAGGAACTCAAAGGAACGCTGGTGCAAACCCATTCCTTTGAGCTGCCGGACCAAGAGGTATCCAAGCGGCATCTCGTTATTATCCGGAAGACGGCAGCCACGCCTGCCAAGTATCCCCGCAAAGCGGGAACGCCGCTCAAGTCCCCGTTGGTTCGTTAAAATCGAATGCTGTTTCACGTGGAACACTTTACCGTAAAACAATGTGCGATGAGCATCCGTTATCTATCATACGAGAAAAGTTATTTTTTAAGGCTTCTTTTACGAAGCCTTTTTTCTACATAAGAGACTAAGCTTTTTATGAATGACAGCAGCCCGTTTTGATTTAAAATGTTGCACCAACTGCTGCGCCAAAGCGGGCCGGGGATTTTTGAACAAGCCCAATGCCTTATCACTGCATGAGCAAAATCGGGGTACAGCGCGGCAGTCATCTTACTACGGAAAAAGGGGGATTAATATTGTAAGCACCGTTGGCAATGAACGCCGGCGGGTTTCTGAAAAGAGCTTCATGCGTGCTCACGGAAAGCAAGTTATCGGGTTGAATCTGCATCATTATGGACAGTACTTATTTGTTCACTTATTTTTCATGGACTTCTCTAATTCCACATGCAGGAAATTCCGTATTCTTGGAGAATTATATACATTGTAGAGTAAAAGTTTCGGTTCATATTTACGGCAAAAGATCGGGTGGTAAATTAATGAAAGAACAGATCTCAAAGTTGTTTGGATTTACGGAAAAAACTTCGGCGGATGAAATCAAGAATATTTCTGTGCATGACATTATTCCGAGTCCGTATCAGCCTAGAACGATTTTTGACGATGAACGAATTGATGAACTGTGTCAAACCATTAAGACTCATGGCGTCATTCAGCCGATCGTTGTGCGTATTCGAGATAATATATATGAATTAATTGCGGGCGAGCGCAGATGGAGAGCGGTGAAAAAGCTCGGAATGGCGACGGTTCCCGCTATTATTCGCGACTTCAACGATTCGCAGGCGGCTTCCATTGCGCTTATCGAGAACTTGCAGCGTGAGGGGCTTACCGCAATTGAAGAGGCTTTGGCTTACCAGCAGCTGATCGATTTGCATTCGCTTACACAAGAGAGTCTTGCACAGCGCTTGGGCAAGAGCCAATCTACGATCGCCAATAAAATTCGTTTGCTGAATCTGAGCGAGCCTGTGAAGCTTGCCTTGATGGAACGGAAAATTACGGAGAGACATGCTCGCGCGCTGTTGTCTTTGGATCAGGAAGAGCTGCAGGTTAAGGTGCTGGAGGACATTTTGTCCAAAGAGCTTAATGTGAAGCAGACGGAAGCAAGAATTCAATTGCTGAAGGAAGCCGTCAAACAAAAGAAAGCGAAACGAATTTCGTTCTCCAAGGATGTGCGTCTTGCGCTGAATACGATTCGTCAATCCGTCGATATGGTAACCTCGTCCGGTTTGCAAATTAACACGACGGAGCAGGATTACGAGGATCACTACGAGATCGTCATCAAGATACCAAAAAGATAAGCAATTGCGCTCAGCGACGGTTTTTTAACGCCGATGGGACTTGATCTTTACTAGGCTGACGCTTTAGTGAACTTAAACATTCCTATACGGTAAAAAATATAGTATGATAGAAGAGTAGATTTTTTGGGGATTTTCGACAAGGCTATTCTTCATTTTGCGGTTTCAAGCTAGGCAAATTCCCTTTGTTTTGAGGGTACAGGCGGCCAGTCGGTTTACAGCGGCACAGGCTGTTTCTGAACATGGAGTATTTTGCCGCCGCGATAGGTTTGCGTTTTCGAAAATCAAAATAAATATTCGCGTATGCTGCGATCCAATCAACCTCTACATACGGTCTTTCAGCGATGAGAAGGCCTTGATAGAGGTTTTCTCGCCACATAGGAATATTCATTTTGCTTGCAATTCCTATTTGAAAAGGTTTCGGTAGAGGTTTTCTCTATGTTTTCGTTTTATTCAATGTCATGAAATAGCCTTTATCGTCCCCGCAGCTCTGAATGTTTCGTGCGCATGAGCGAGTATGATGACTTGATCTTGCTCGTACTTAGTATTTTATTGAGGTGAAATGATTTTGTCTAAGATTATCGCAATAACGAATCAAAAGGGTGGGGTAGGCAAAACGACAACATCCGTAAATTTGGGAGCGTCTCTAGCGTCCTTAGGTAAAAAAGTTCTATTGGTAGATATCGACCCCCAGGGAAATACGACGAGCGGAATCGGAGTCAATAAGGCGGACGTTGTTTATTGCATTTATGACGTGATCATTAACGATATTCATCCTAAAGAAGCGATGGTAGATACGGCGATACCGAATTTGAAGATTATTCCTGCAACGATTCAGCTTGCCGGAGCGGAGATCGAGCTGGTGCCTACTATTTCGCGTGAGGTGCGATTGAAAAAGTCGCTGCAGCTGGTCAAGCATTTGTTCGACTATGTGCTGATCGATTGCCCGCCTTCTTTGGGTATCCTTACGGTCAATTCGTTGACGGCCGCCGATTCCGTCATCATACCGATTCAATGCGAATACTATGCTTTAGAAGGATTAAGCCAGCTATTGAATACCGTTCGGCTCGTTCAGAAGCATTTGAACACTTCTCTGCAAATCGAAGGCGTGCTGCTGACAATGTTCGATGCCAGAACGAACCTGGGGATGCAAGTGATTGAGGAAGTGAAGAAATACTTCCAGCAAAAAGTATATCAAACGATAATTCCGCGAAATGTTAGATTGAGTGAGGCACCTAGCCATGGTCAATCGATTGTAACTTATGATCCGCGATCAAAGGGAGCCGAAGTCTACATGGAGCTCGCAAAGGAAGTGATCGCACTGTGAGTAAACGACTAGGAAAAGGCTTGGACGCATTGCTGCCGGCATTAAGCATTAACGACGACGATAAGGTCGTAGAAATTCCGCTGTCCCAGCTTCGGGCCAATCCGTACCAGCCTAGAAGAACGTTCCATGACGAATCGATTAATGAATTAGCCGCTTCCATTAAAGAACATGGGGTGATTCAGCCGATTATCGTTCGCACCGTGCTGAAGGGCTATGAGATTATCGCCGGGGAACGGCGGTTTCGGGCATCGCAAGTATGCGGAATGGCAACGATCCCGGCTGTAGTGAAGAAATTTAGCGACCAACAAGTAATGGAAATCGCTTTGATAGAGAATGTGCAGAGGGAAGACTTGAATGCAATGGAAGTTGCCGTTGCTTACCAGGCGCTGATCGACCAGTTTTCACTGACGCAGGAAGAACTCTCGGTAAAAGTAGGGAAGAGCCGCTCCCATATAGCTAACTTTTTGCGGCTGATTCATTTGCCGGAGGAAGTCAAACAGTATGTTTCACGTGGAACATTGTCTATGGGCCATGCCAAGGCTATCGTCGGATTAAAAGACGCCAAGCTCATTAAAGCGCTGGCCGAGCAGGCGATCAAAGAACAATGGAGCGTTCGGGAACTCGAAGAAGAAGTGAAAAGGCTGGAAGAAAAGGCCGATACCAAGAAAACCTCCGCCAAGGCGAAAAAGAAAGATCCGTACATTAACGAATTGGAAGAAACGCTGCGTGATGTGTATCGGACTACGGTGAAAATTAAACATAACAACAATAAAGGGAAAATCGAGCTGATGTACTACTCCAAGGACGATTTGGACCGATTGTTGGAACTGCTGCAAGGGAAAATATCGTAATCACCCTAAGGCGAGTAGAAGGATGAACTGTAGCATATCTTGTTATTGCCTTTGTTTTTAGGGCAGACTAGATATGCTACTTTTTGTGAAGGAAGGTGAAAACCATGCAAGTAGCATACTTTGATCATGCGGCATCTTCTTGGCCCAAACCGCCGGAAGTGTTGGAAGCGATGCAGCGATGCATGCTGGAATATGCGGCCAATCCCGGGAGAGGAAGCCACCAAATGGCAGTGCAGGCAAGCCGCGCGTTGTTCGAAACGAGAAAAAATCTTGCCAAGCTGTTTGCTGTGAAAAATCCGAATGATATTTCGTTTGCGCAAAATACAACGATGGCCTTGAATCAGGCGATTTTAGGTTTTGTGAAAGATGGAGATCATGTCGTCTGCACGTCGGTAGAGCACAATTCCGTGCGCAGACCGCTTGAGTTTTTGAAAAAAACGAAAGGAATTTCCATCACCTATGTCGCCACAAACGAAAAGGGCGAGTTGCATATCGACGATGTGGCTGCGGCAATAACGGCGAATACGACACTGCTGGTATGCAGCCACAGCTCTAATCTGCTCGGCAGCATTTTACCTGTGGAGCAAATGGGCGAATTATGCCGGCAAAAAGGCGTTACGTTCCTCGTCGACGCCGCGCAATCGGCCGGTACTCTGCCTATCGATGTCGTTCGCATGGGCATCCATCTGTTGGCATTCCCCGGGCATAAAGCTTTATTGGGGCCTCAGGGAACAGGAGGTCTCTATATCGATCCGGAGCTCGATCTGGTTCCGCTGATGCATGGGGGGACTGGAAGCCAATCCGAGGCGATCGACCAACCAACCGTGCGCCCGGACCGCTATGAGGCGGGAACGCAAAATACGGTCGGTATTGCGGGATTGAATGAAGGCGTGAAGTTCGTATTGAGAGAGACGACGGAGAAAATACATAAAAAAGAGTGGGAGCAAACGCAGAGGATCATGGCGGGGCTGATGGAAATTGAAGGAGTGAAGGTGCTGGGACCGGATTTGGGGCAAAATAAGACCGGTATCGTCACTTTTACCGTACATGAAGCCGACTCATCGGAGATCGCCTTCATCCTCGATCACTCATTCCAAATTGCCGTGCGTTCAGGCTATCACTGCTCCCCGCTCGCTCATGAAAGCGCCGGGACCATGGAGCGCGGCGCGGTCCGTGCCAGCGTCGGCTATTTTACATCCGAGGAAGAAGTCGACCGGCTCATTGCTGCGGTCAAAGAAATCGCCAAGCATGTAAAGTGAAAAAATCAGGAGAAGAGATAAGAAACACAACGGCATAGGGGGACAGAAAGTATGGGGGAGCTGCTGGAACTGCTGGATATGAAGGTGCTTGTCATCTTCATGACTGCTGTTTTGCTTTTGTTTTTAATACTGGTGATCGTGTTATGGAGCAAGCTGAACAAGCTGCGTAAACAATATATGAATATGTTAAATGGCGGCAGCGACTTGAATGTCGAAGAAGCGTTGATCCGAATCCAGGAGCAGGCGACGGTGCTGGAAGCCGAATACGAAAAATCCCAGCAGCAAATCGCCGGGATTATGTCTCGTATGAAAAAAATGAAATCCAATGTCGGCGTTTACCGTTATAATGCCTTTGCCCAAAACGGCAGCGATTTAAGCTTTTCCGTCGCGGTGCTCGACGATGAGCTGGACGGGGTTGTGTTGACCGGTATTCATAACCGCGAGGAGACCTACGTGTATGCGAAGCCGGTTTCGCAGGGCCAGTCCGAATATGTGCTCTCTCCGGAGGAGAAGGAAGCTATCCATCGAGTCGGGCAAAAGAAGTAGAAGCCGTCATGCTATGGGTAACCGCCGCTTCGAATGATTTGGCGATGACTTCGGCCATGCTCATGACCAGGCTTAATCTTGTATTTTGCAGAACGAAATATTCCATAAAGCCGCCGACATTGACGATTCCGGTTATATGCATGTCGCCTACGGGAGGCAGATCTTTGTTCACGCCGGCTCCGGGTTTGACGGGGCCGCTGCCGATCTGAATACAGCCGACACTGGTCAGCTGGCCGAGGCAGGCATCGATTGCGATAATGAAAGGATCACTGAATTGTTCTTGAATCGTTTGAAGCGTATCCTTCAAATTCATGGCGTGTACCGGATGATCTAATGTGCCATAGAGATGAATGCCGTCCAAACGGAATTTTTTTAGCTGTGTGCCGACAAGCGGTCCCAAGGAATCTCCCGTGGAGCGGTCCGTGCCGACGCAAATAATAATAATAGGTTGATCGGAAGGAACTTGATCGAGAATGGTAGAAAGCTTCCCAGACAAAATCTCGATGATATTGCTCTCGGTATGCGGAATTTTTAAGGCCGGAGCGGCTTCCGGAGACTCGGCGGCGTTAACAGCGTCTCTATGAAAAGGCAATTTCATATAATGACCCTCCATTTGCTAGGAGATAAAAGCATTTTTACTAGTATACGGAAAGAGAATGTGAATTATACGTAACCGTGGAAATAAAAAAGGGGGAGGCGTTCGGTGTGCTTCTAATGGCGTTTGATTCGACGCAGCAGGCTTTAAGGGCGGAAATGCTGCTCGAATATGCGGATATCGAAAACGATATGTGCCCTACACCCAAACAAATAACGGCGGGTTGCGCGCTTTCTCTTGAATTTCCCGACGATTCGCTGGAAGAAGTGAAGACGATCATAAGAGAAGAAAAGGTGGAGATCCGAGGAATCTATTCCAAAGTAGGCGACCGATATGTTAACATGGAGCTATGAGTCTGTCCAATGAAAACACGCAGAATGTATATATGCAAAATGACAGTGATTAAGTAGCGTTAGCGGCAAAATAGGCAGTCATTATTTATTCGCTATGCACAAAAGTAACTCTGTTGGACAGACTCTTTATGAGGTGGTGTAAAGCATGGATCAGTGGCTTCGTCTGTTCCTTGCTGAAGATAAGGCAGGAGCGGATGCGACAACTTGGCTGCAATTTAAAGAGAAGATCGTGAATTACGTATCCAATCCTGATGTTTGGATGAACTATTTGTTCATCGTCATAAAGGTCATCGTTATCTACACTGCCGCAAGGCTGGTGACCAAATTCTCCGATAAAACGCTGCAGCATATGCTGGCAGGGCGTGAGAAGAGCCCGTTGAAGTTCGATTCGCGGAGAACGAAGACAATCGGCAAGCTGATCGGTAATATAACTTCGTACGTGGTTAATTTCATCATGATCCTGATGATTTTAAACCAGTTTGGAATTCGGCTGGAGCCTCTGCTTGCCGGGGCCGGGGTCGTCGGTTTGGCGGTAGGGTTTGGCGCGCAGAGTTTGGTTAAGGACGTCATTACCGGGTTTTTCATCATTTTCGAGGATCAGTTTGCCGTAGGAGATGTCATTCAAACTGGCAATTTTAAAGGAACGGTAGAGGAAATAGGTTTGCGCGTAACCCGTATTAAAAGCTGGACAGGGGAAGTGCATATTATCCCTAACGGGACGATAACCCAGGTGACTAATTTCTCGGTCAATAATTCGGTGGCTGTGGTGGACGTGTCCGTCGCCTATGAAGAAGACGTGGACAAAGCATTGGCTGTTATGCGGGAAACCGTGCTGCAAAACTACGAAACCAATGTTAATATGGTCAAAGCGCCGGAAGTGCTCGGCGTCCAGTCGTTGGCGGGAGTGAACATCACGCTGCGCGTTACCGTGGAGTGCAAGCCGAATATGCAGTTCGCGGTCGCCAGAGAGCTGTACGCGGAAATTAAAAAGGCATTTGATTCCCACGGCATTGAAGTTCCTTATCAACGGGTGGTCAATTTTCATAAAAACGAAAGGGGAGAGTGAGCTATGGAAAGAAAGCAGTATCAATTGGGCGATATCGTACAAATGAAAAAGCCTCACCCCTGCGGTACCAATGAAATGGAAATTATTCGTCTCGGTATGGATATCCGGATTAAATGCGTAGGATGCAAACATAGCGTACTGGTGCCCAGAGCGAAGTTCGAAAGCAAGCTGAAGAAGGTGCTGCGGTCGAACGCGGAGCCGTCTGCCGATGCGTAAAAATAATTAAGAAAAGGTCTTGCATTCGTACGGGGAGTTATGCTATTATAACTCTTGTCCCTTTTGGAATGCGGAAAGGTACCCAAGAGGCCCAAGGGGGCTGACTCGAAATCAGCTAGGCGGCGCAAGCCGTGCGTGGGTTCGAATCCCACTCTTTCCGCCACTTATACTATTGAATTACATTAGATTGTTATATGGAAGCGAGATCGGCGATCTGCGCTTCATAAGATAAGACCCTTTTGCGTTGAAGAGAACGCGAAAGGGTCTTTTTGTTGTTCCAATGAAGGTGATGCAGCCGTTATTTACTGCCGATAATGGGGATTCCCGTGGGCGATTGCGAATCTGCTGCTTGAGGGAGCCTGTACCCGATCAAGGACTCTAGACGGATTGACGGGTGCCGTGGGTTTCTTATAGTATGCTAACAAGGAAATGGAATAATATAGGAATTGATGGAGGGAAATGATGAAATCTCAGTTAGCGATTATGGTATGCGCAATCGCTGTCTCCTTGACGGGATGCGGCGACAAACCGGCGGCAACCAGCGAACCGGCTGCAGTGACGAAGTCGGGGGAAGCCGTGACGATTACGAAGGCTAAGTTCGAAGCGGTCGAGAACGGAATGACCTATGAGAAAGTAGTTCAGGTCGTCGGCGGGCCGGGTGAACTGATGTCCGAGGCAGGCAAGAAAGGCGATGCGATGCACACGGTTGTGTACAGCTACAAGGGTGAAGGCTCGGCAGGAGCCAATGCCATATTCACGTTTCAAGGCGGCAAACTGGCGGCTAAGGCGCAAGCGGGTCTGCAATAACCGTATCAATGCCAGGCTGACGACATAGGTTTCCGGCAGCCTGGCGTTTTGTATTTCTGAAGATCGTAAGCGGCGAAAAGGCGAGCACGGATGCGCTGTGGATAGAAAGGCTGCCTTAAAGGGCACTGTGTAAATGTGTATAACCTGACCGACGAAGATGTGGATAGTCTGCCGTGAGAAGTTATCAACATGTGAGTAAACGGACGCTTGTCAACGACAGAAACGAGCCTTCCCTGAATAACCCGAGGGAAGGCTTTGTTCGGCTGTCAGTAACGGCTTTTTTTGCGAACAGAGAACAGATCGACGACATAGCCGATCACCGCCCAGGATAAAATCGTCAGCGTGTACAGAGTGACGGGATTGACGTTCTCGTAGCCGACGATCGGATAGAACCAGGCAGGCACGCTGAGGCAGTAAAATAAAATATAGATCGGCTCCGATTCGTGACCGAAGTAATGAACTAGACTGAGAACGGCGCCGACGACGGCCAATATTATCGTAACGGGATATCGCATACGGGATGCTCCTTTAATTATAGTTGGAAAAGCTCCCTCCGCACGGGCAGCCGAGGCCAGCCTAAAGGAGGGAGGAGCGGGCTAGTATTTACGCTTCCACTTCCGGTTGTGATTGGAGGTGTCAGGGAATTTGTCGCCTTTTTTCAACGTGATGATTTTGGGGTTGTTAATCCCCATATGAAAGGCGTTTTCCCCGATCTCCATATACTCGCCGTCATTGGGAGCTGAATCTCCAGGACTGAACTGGCTCCATTCGCTCATAGCTGGTCACCTCCTGTACGAAAGTGTAATGTTAGCTTTTCCTTCCTTTATAAAATGCATAAGCCGTAAAATTTACCAAGGGGCATAAGCGGGAGGAGCCGGTCAGGGCCAGACGCTGGGGAGGGAGGAAAAGAACTTGTATTTGGGCTGTAATTTTGCTATAGTATTATGGTGCGAGTTTTGATAGCAATTGATAATCTCGCTCCTTGCTCCTCACATGAGGGGCCGTTAGTCCAAAAGGAGGTGAAACCATGCGCAAATATGAAGTGATGTACATCATTCGTCCGGACATCGAGCAAGAGGTTGTTCAATCTACGATTGAGAAGTTCCAAAACATCATCAACAACGGTGGCGAAATTACGAAGCACGATGTAATGGGTAAACGCCGTCTTGCGTATGAGATCAACAAGTTCCGCGATGGTCACTACGTGTTGGTTAATTTTAACGCTAACAACGAAGTTATCACAGAGCTTGACCGTGTGATGAAGATTTCCGATGAAGTCATTCGTTACCTGATCACTAAAGACGTAGCGTAAGACAAGGCATACGTGCCGTAATTGACATGCTGGGAGGGTTTTAGGTTGCTAAATCGTGTGATTCTAATCGGAAGGCTGACTCGTGACCCTGAATTACGCTATACCCCGTCGGGCGTTGCCGTGACGACATTTACGCTGGCTGTGGATCGTCCTTTTACGAACCAGCAGCGCGAGCGTGAAGCGGACTTTCTTAATATTGTGACATGGCGTCAGCTTGCTGAAACATGTGCCAATTATTTGCGTAAAGGCCGGCTTGCGGCAGTGGAAGGCAGAATTCAAATTCGCAACTACGATAATAATGAAGGCCGGCGTGTATACGTCACCGAGATTATTGCCGATAACGTGCGGTTTCTGGAATCTGCTAACAGCGGCGGCGGCGGTCAACGCGAAGAAGGAATGAGCGGCGGCGGCTATGGACAAAGCCCGCAAGGGCAAGGATACGCGTCAACAAGCCAAGGTCAACAGCGTTACGGTGGACAGCGCGACAATCAAGATCCGTTCCAGGATGACGGAAAACCGATTGATATTTCCGATGATGATTTGCCATTCTAACGTAGAAAGGACTGAAAATCGATGAGTTTCCAAAAAAGAGACAACGGCGGCGAAGAGCGCGGCGAGCGTAAATTCGGCGGTCGTGGTAAAAAAGGCGGCAAGCGCCGTAAAGTGTGTTACTTCACTGTGAACAAAATTACTCACATTGATTATAAAGACATCGATACGCTGAAGAAGTTTATCTCCGAGCGCGGCAAGATTCTTCCACGCCGTGTAACAGGAACTTCCGCTAAGTACCAACGTATGCTGACGATCGCTATCAAGCGTTCTCGTCAAGTGGCGTTGCTGCCATACACAACGGAATAGTTGCATGAACCGATAAAAGACAGCTCGGGAAACCGGCTGTCTTTTTTATTGTTTAGGAAATGATGCGCAGCAAAATCCTGTGGATATCCGTGGGCTCCCCCGAAAGTAATGTCTACCCATTACCCATAGAACGATCCCAGAGGAAGGGTTAGACGCCGATCCAGCCTAGGCTGGATGCGGACGGAATAAGCTTCAGAGCATCACGTCACTACCCTGGAAATTACTCTTGGTACCCCATTTCCATTGTCTGTGGTGCCGCGTCGGCGGCATGGATGGCTTTTGGGGGATTTGTTCTATTATGGTACAAAATGGGGCATAGTGAAGCCGGCCCTTCATTTTGGTAAAATAGAAGGGCGGGGGCGGATGAAGGCGTATATCTTCCTTTCGCGTCATAGTGTATTATGAAGAGGACCCTGCATATAGCGGAAGTCCAGTTTGGAAAGGGTGGCTTTTGGTGAATATCGCATTTTTTCTTGTGCCCAAAGATGACGTCATTTATTTATCCCCTCATTCGACGATGCGACAAGCTTTGGAACGAATGGAATACCACCGCTATTCGGCGGTGCCCTTGATCGACGAGCACGGCAAATACGCGGGCACGATAACGGAGGGGGACTTGCTCTGGAAGCTTAAGCATTCTCCTGACATCGGATTTGAAAATGCGCATAAAGTTTATCTTAAGGATGTGCCCCAGCATATGGCGATTAAGCCGGTGCGGATCGATCAGCAGATGCAGGACTTGATCACGCTCGCCACCAATCAAAACTATGTTCCGGTTATCGACGATAACGAGGTTTTCATCGGCATCATTCGAAGAAGAGAGATTATCGATTACTGCTTCAAGCTGTGGCAAGCCGAACAAAACATTTAAAATTGTGGTATAATTAGCCTAAGTGTCTGCTTAAGGAAAGGCGGCTTGCCCTATGGATCGGGATATGGATTTGGCTCGACGCGCCAAGATCATTGAATGGCTCAAAACGGAAATCGTCGATCAAATGGCACAACTGTTAAAAGGAATTTGGGAAGGAAGCCATCATAAGATTGTAGACGGCTTATCAAGCCTTATCGCCTGCTGTTACATTCTCGGGAGACGACTCGGTATCCCGCTGCGCAGTTTAGACGAAGCGGTTTTGGAGAAAATGAAGAAGCATAGGCAGGATGGACATCAATTGGAAGAATGGTACGGAGACATATCCGCTTTGGAAGAACATTTGCGTAAGAGGTGAAGGTGTTGGGGAAGGGTTCCGTACGAATGCTCGGCTGGAGCATAGCTACAATCATTTTGCTTCTTTCGGTGATTACACCGCTTAGTATCATTACGTTTTTTCTGTTAATGATTCCGGTCGTCGTGCAATTCGTTAAGCTCGATACGAAACGGTTTCTAATGTATTATGGCGCAAGCTTGGCCATCGTGTACATTCTCACTTCGGTATTTCTGGTCGGCTGGGCCGGCGTGCTGCTGGTTTCGATGTCGCTTTTCTTTTTGCCTCCCGTCATTCAAATGGGCAATCTGTACAAAAAGCGGTCTCCTGCGCGCACGGTGCTTACGGTAGGTACCGTAACGCTGCTCGCGGAGCTGCTGCTAAGCCTCGTCGTCAGCTATTTGTTCGGCTTCAATCTGATCGACAAGATGAAGCAGTTCATGACGGAAAGCATCAATTCGCTGCCGGACCAGCTGAAGGGTATGGTGGCGCTGGACCAGGATGTGCTGGTTCAATTGATGAGCCAGATGCTGCCGCTGTATATGATCGGTTTTTCGTTGATTGTCGTAGTCATTACGCATTGGCTGTCGAGGAAAGTGCTCAATCGTGCGGGCGAGTCCATTCCGGCCTTCAAGCCGATGAGAGAGTGGATGCTGCCGCGGTCCTTCGTATGGTATTACATGATCGCTTTGTTTATGGAGTTTTTCGTTAAAGACGCCAACTCGATTTTGTTTACTTTGCTGATTAACCTGCTGCCTTTGCTGACAGCCGCTTTTGCAATACAAGCGCTTGCGTTTTTGTTTTTCGTGGTCCATACCAATCGTTGGAATAAAGTGTTGCCTATCGGAGGTATCGTGCTGCTGCTCATCTTTCCGCCGGCGTATTTCATTTTTAGTATGCTTGGGGTATTTGACGTAGCTTTTCCGATCCGTGAACGTATGACGCGAAAATAATGATGGATTAGGAGCGAGTGGAATGCCGAAGTTCCTGCTAAAGCGATGGCACGGCTTGCATATCGTGTGGATTTTCGCCTTAATGACGATTTTGATTTTTATTTTGATGTGGTATCAATGGGTGATCGGCGTGATCGCCTTGTTTCTATGCGGGATACTGGCCTACTTCACGCTTCAGGCGGAGCAGGCCTTTCGTAAAGACCTGAATCATTATGTAGGGACGCTGTCCCACCGGATTAAACGGGCGGGCAATGAAGTCATTCATGAGCTGCCCATCGGCATTTTACTTTATAACGAAGAGAAAATGATAGAGTGGCATAATCCGTTCGTGGCGAAAATGGTGTCCAAAGAAACGTTGATCGGCGAACCGTTGATTGAGGTGTTTCCGGCTTTGAAGGCGCGCAAGGAGAAAGATGTAAGACTGGAGATTACGGTTGGAAAAAGCATCTATCTCGTACAGGTGAAGCCCGACGAAAGGCTGCTGTACTTTACCGATATTACCGCCTTCAAAACGTTGTCGGCCCGCTATGAGGAAGAACGGCTTGCGATAGGGATCGTCATGATGGACAACCTCGAGGAAGCGACGCAGGGAATGGACGATCAAACCCGCAGCATTATGCTGGCCCGGGTCACCGGGGAAATTACCGAATGGGCGCAAAAAAACAACGTCTATTTAAGACGCACCGCCTCGGACCGCTATCTGATTCTGATGAATCAAAAGGGGCTCAAATCGCTGGAGCAGTCGCGGTTTGAAATCTTGGACGAGGTTCGGGATTTGACGATTGAAAACAAGCTGCCGCTGACGCTCAGCGTCGGAATCGCTTCCGGCATCGATTCGCTTACGGAGCTCGGCCAGCTGGCCCAGACGAGCTTGGACATGGCTCTGGGCCGCGGCGGCGATCAGGTCGCCGTCAAGGTCGGCGAGCGGCTGTCCTTCTACGGCGGGCGCTCCAACGCGATTGAGAAGCGAACGCGGGTCAGAGCGCGGGTTATCTCTCATGCGCTGCGCGATTTGATCAAGGAGTGCGACAAAGTGATCATCATGGGACACCGCTACCCGGATATGGACTCGATCGGAGCGGCCATCGGCGTGCTGAAGGCGGTTCACGTGAGCAATAAAGAAGGCTATATCGTGCTGGAAGGCATCAATCCGTCGATTCAGAAGCTGATGGATACGATCTACGAGGACGAGAAGCTGAACCGCTGGTTTATAACGCCCGAGCAGGCGATGCAGATCACGAACCAGAAGTCGCTGGCGGTCGTCGTCGATACGCATAAGGCGTCCATGGTGGCGGAGCCGAAGCTGCTGCAGCTGACGCAGCGCAAGTTCGTCGTAGACCATCACCGCCGCGGCGAGGAGTTCATACAGGACGCTACGCTCGTCTATATGGAGCCGTACGCTTCCTCCACCTGTGAATTGGTGACGGAGCTGCTGCAGTACTTTAACGACCGTCTGACGATGGGTGTGCTCGAAGCGACGGCATTGCTGGCCGGCATCGTCGTAGATACGAAGAGCTTCAGCTTGCGCACCGGCGCCAGAACGTTCGAGGCGGCTTCGTTCCTTCGCCGCAACGGCGCGGATTCCTCGCTGATCCAGCGGCTGCTGAAGGAGGATTTGGACGCTTACATCCAGCGTTCCGAGGTGATCAAGAATGCGGAGATCCTCTTCGATCATATCGCGCTGGCCGTAACGGAGCCGAATCGCAAATATTCTCAGTTGCTCATTGCGCAAGCAGCTGATACATTGTTAACTATGACGGGCGTGATGGCGTCTTTTGTCATTAGCGAACGCCCGGACGGCTTAATCGGCATCAGCGCCCGTTCGCTCGGGCAGATGAACGTGCAGGTCGTTATGGAACGGCTGGGCGGCGGCGGCCATTTGACTAACGCGGCGACCCAGTTGGAAGGCACGATCGCCGAAGCGACGCAAAGATTGAAAGAAATATTAAGTGAGATGGACTCAGAGGAGGGGCTTTTCGAATGAAGGTTATATTGCTGAAAGACGTTAAAGGCCAAGGAAAAAAAGGGGAAATTAAAAGCGTATCCGAAGGATATGCCAATAACTTTTTGTTTCCGCAGCAGTTGGCTGCGCCTGCGAATGAGTCGTCGATGAAGGTGTTGGAGAACCAGAAGAAGGCCGAGCAGCGCAAGAAGGACGAAGAGAAGGCCGAAGCGGTTGAGCTCGGCAAGAAGCTGGAGACGCTGACCGTGCAGTTGAAAGCGAAGTCCGGTAAGGACGGACGGCTGTTCGGAGCGATTACAAGCAAGCAAGTAGCGGAAGAGCTGGAGAAGCAGTTCAAAATTAAAGTGGATAAACGGAAAATTTTGATGGAGGATTCCATCCGCACTCTAGGCGTTACCGAGGTAGGGGTCAAGCTTCATCCGGAAGTGACCTCCAAGCTGAAGGTGCACGCTACGGAAGAGTGATTTATGATCGACAGCTCCTTAAGGGAGAAATGACATAGAATAGGAATTCTGCCGTCTGACTGAAGGATTTACGCAAGATCGGCGGGTTCGACAAGCCCAAGGCTTTCCTCACGGAAAGCCTTGGCTTATGGAACGGACCGTTAGAAGTGTGGTGAAAAAGCGGCCGAAGAGTCGATAGAATGTTGGAGCAGCGTAAACGGTCGCCTTTGTAGACGGATTTTCACCGCTAGCGGTTCAAAATGAAAAAAATCCGGCTACAACAGCGAGTGGAAACTTCTATCGACCGCAGGACGCGACGAAATCACCACGCTTTTAGGAGTCTGTCCGACGAAACAGGAAAAGCATAGTTTCGTCGCGAAACTTAACTGTAATCTGTTTATCTGGTAAAAAAGGGTGTGTGGTTTATGGCAAAATTTAAATCTTACTCCACGGAACAAGGTGAATTGTTTCCGATGTATTTGAGCGATTGGATCCCTGAAGATCATTTAGTGCGGCTTGTTAGCGACATCGTGGATCAGTTAGATCTCACGGTCATGACAAATCGGTATTCCCATCGCGGAGAAGAAGCCTATCACCCCGCCATGCTTTTGAAGTTATGGTTCTATGGCTATGCTACGGGTGTGTTCACCTCCCGGACCCTTCGTCAGGCTATGGATGAAAATATTCCTTTTCGTTGGCTATGTGGCGGCCATCGACCGGATTTCCGTACGCTCAGCGATTTTCGAAAGGATCACCTCGAATCATTACCGGGACTTTTCAAACAAGTGGTACACATCGCCATACAGCTAGGGTACGTGTCCCTCGGTCATGTCAGCATCGATGGTTCGAAGCTGAAAGCCCATGCATCGAAGCATAAGTCGATGTCGCGAGATCGGATGAACCAGGAAATCGAGCGTCTGGAAAAGGAAATCCGCGAAGCTCTCGAGCAAGCCGGCCAGATAGACGACCAAGAGAACGAAGAGCCCCTTTCGCTGTTGCCGGAATCGGTGACCAATCGCCAATCCCGACTTGAAAAAATCAGAGAGGCGCTCAGACAGTTGGAAGCTCGCAAACCGGTAGAGGAATCGAAGACACCGGACAAAGATCAATTTAACTTTACCGATCCAGATTCCCAAATCATGGATACGAAAACCCAAGGCGTCATCCAAGGATATAATCCGCAAATTGCCGTAGATGCGGATCAGGGATTCATCGTCGGACTGCAGATGAACCCTAGCAGCAGCGACCAACACCAATTCCAGCCGGTGCTCGGTTCCATCCGCAACATAACGGGAAAGGTGCCCGAGAAAGTGAGTGCGGACGCAGGGTACTTTAGTGCGGACAACATTCAGGCGGCGACGAAGGCCGAGACCGACGCCTACATCGCGGCAACCCGTGAAAACAAGCAGCACGGGAATCCGTACGATAAAACCAACTTTACGTATATCCCGGAAACGGATACCTATGTGTGCCCAGCGGGACAAACGCTGATCCACAAGTACACATACTATGAAAAGGATCCTCAAAAAGCGACTCAATGGGTGTATATGAGCGATGCCTGCCTGACCTGCCCGTTTCAAAAGGACTGCGTTAAGTCCGGATCCGGTAAACGAAGGGTCAAACGCAATGAAGGCGATCCGATCCGAGAAGCCATGAGAACCAAAGTGCAAAGCGATGCCGGTAAAGACATTTACCGGTTACGTAAAGCCATCGTGGAACCCGCGTGGGGGCAAATGAAAGAATGTCAGGGCTTTCGTCAGTTTCACCTCCGTGGCGAAGATAAGGTTGAGGGTGAGTTCGTCCTTTTGGCTTTAAGCTATAATTTAAGAAAGCTTCATTCTGCCAAATATCCCAAACCATCCACGGTGTATAAACGGGAGAGGTCTGCCCAAAAACGTAAAAAAGCGGCGTAACTCCCACAAAGGCAAAGAAAGACACAGTGATTATACTCAAATCGTGATGAAAAATCATTTGAAAACCGAGTCTTACTCCGAAGGGACCTACAAAAGTAACTCCGTCGGACAGACTCTTAGAAGTGTGGTGAAAAAGCGGCCGAAGAGTCGATAGAATGTTGGAGCAGCGTAAACGGTCGCCTTTGTAGACGGATTTTCACCGCTAGCGGTTCAAAATGAAAAAAATCCGGCTACAACAGCGAGTGGAAACTTCTATCGACCGCAGGACGCGACGAAATCACCACGCTTTTAGAAGTCCGGTGAACAAAGAGCGGAGGGGCCATTTGAATCTGGAAAAGCATTAGCGTTCGCCTTTGAAAACGGATTTCTCCATAGAAAAAAGGAAATAACCATCCAAAAAATCCGGTTTCAACAGCGATTGGAGGATCAAATGGGCACCGCAGCGGACTTTTTCACCACACTTTTAGAAGCGCAGGGAAAAAGCGGCCGGAGGCCATATGCTCAAATGTAACTCCGTCGGACAGACTCTTAGGACTGCTGGGAGAAGAACTTCTGGGAGGAAACGAACTTGAACAACGAAGGCATGTTTATGGACCGGATCCCTCCGCAAAATTTGGAAGCCGAGCAGGCGGTGCTCGGCGCGATTTTGCTTGACAGCGATTCGCTCGTCACTGCGATGGAACGTATCACCAGCGAGGATTTCTATCGGACCTCGCACCAGCGCATCTTCGAGTCGATGATCGAGCTGGCGGAGGAGAATGAGCCGATCGACTTGGTCACGCTGACGGCCAAGCTGCAGAATAAGCAGCAGCTGGAGGAGATCGGCGGGATCAAATATTTGTCGGAGCTGGCCAATGCCGTTCCGACCGCGGCGAATATCGACTATTACTCGCAGATCGTCGAAGAGAAATCGATGCTGCGAAGGCTGATCCGCGCCGCGACGAACATCGTGACCGACGGCTATGCGAGCTCCGATGACGTCGGCGATTTGCTCAGCGATGCGGAGAAGCGCATTCTGGAAATTTCGCAGCGCCGCTCCAGCACCGGATTCGTCTACATTCGGGACGTACTGATGGAAGTGTTCGACAAGGTGGAATTCCTCTATAACAATAAAGGAGGAACAACCGGGATCAAATCCGGTTTCCACGACTTGGACAAAATGACGTCCGGATTTCAACGTTCGGACTTAATTATTGTGGCGGCTCGTCCTTCCGTAGGGAAGACGGCGTTTGCCTTGAATATCGCGCAAAACGTCGGTGTGCGCGAGAAGGAGACCGTGGCGATCTTCAGTTTGGAGATGGGCGCGGCTCAGCTCGTCAACCGGATGATCTGCGCGGAGGCGAACGTCGACGCCGGACGGATGCGGACCGGCTTCCTGGAGCCGGACGACTGGGAGAAGCTGACGATGGCGATCGGCGCGCTGTCCGAAGCCAATATTTATATCGACGATTCGCCTTCCGTAACGGTAGCGGATATCCGTGCCAAATGCCGCAGGCTGAAGCAGGAGAAGGGGCTCGGCATGATCCTGATCGATTACCTGCAGCTCATTCACGGCCGCGGCAAGGGCGATAACCGCCAGCAGGAAGTATCCGAAATTTCGCGTACGCTCAAACAGATCGCGCGTGAGCTGGACGTGCCGGTCATCGCGCTGTCTCAGCTCAGCCGGGGCGTGGAGCAGCGGCAGGATAAGCGCCCGATGATGTCGGACTTGCGCGAATCCGGTTCGATCGAGCAGGATGCTGATATCGTTGCCTTCCTGTACCGCGATGACTACTATGATAAGGAATCCGAGAAAAAGAATATCATCGAAATCATTATCGCCAAACAGCGGAACGGTCCGGTCGGAACCGTAGAGCTGGCATTCCTGAAAAACTTCAACAAATTCGTCAGCCTCGACCGCTCGCATCAGGATGCGGGATAACGGATGCACATGATTGTTGCACGGGGAACATTTTCTCAATTGCATATATGAACAATATCCGAACAATGGTACAGAGGGCTGTACTATTGTTCGTTTTTATTGACTTTGGCAGATGAGACTGATAAAATATTCATGGTGCTTTAGGCCTTTTGGCTAATTATAGGTGAGACTCACCTGATGGGGGTTATGTGCATGTCAACGGTAGTGGTTGTCGGAACCCAATGGGGCGATGAAGGAAAAGGAAAGATTACGGATTTCCTTGCTGAATCTGCTGAAGTAGTGGCACGTTATCAAGGCGGTAACAATGCAGGCCATACGATTTTAATTGATGAGAAGAAATATAAATTGACGATGATTCCATCGGGCATTTTCTACAAAGATAAAGTATGTGTAATCGGTAACGGGATGGTAATTAACCCAGGCGCGTTGCTGCAAGAAATTGAATATATTCATGAAAATGGCTTTACCACAGACAACTTGAAGATCAGCGACCGCGCACATGTCATTATGCCATATCATCTGATCCTTGACGGCCTGGAAGAAGAACGCAAAGGCGACAACAAGATCGGGACGACCCGCAAAGGGATTGGCCCTTGCTATATGGACAAAGCGGCAAGAAACGGCATTCGGATCGCCGACCTCATGGACGCGGCCGAATTCGAGCGCAAAGTTCGCCATATGGTGGCCGAGAAAAACGTGCTGATCGAGCAGGTGTACAATGGCGAGGGGCTGAACGCCGATGCTATTATCGAGGAGTACCTCGGATATGCGGAGCGCATTCGTCCTTACGTATGCGATACTTCGGTCGTGCTGAACGATCTGATCGATGACGGGAAAAAAGTACTGTTCGAGGGCGCGCAAGGGGTTATGCTTGACATCGACCAAGGAACGTACCCTTACGTTACGTCTTCCAACCCTTCCGCAGGCGGCGTATGTATCGGTTCCGGCGTCGGCCCGACGAAGATCAAGCAAATCATCGGCGTTGCCAAGTCGTATACGACCCGTGTGGGCGACGGTCCTTTCCCGACCGAACTTCACAACGAGACAGGCAACTGGATTCGTGAAAAAGGCCATGAGTACGGAACGGTGACAGGCAGACCGCGCCGCGTCGGCTGGTTCGACAGCGTCGTCGTTCGCCATGCCCGCCGCGTCAGCGGTATTACCGGCTTGTCCCTGAACTCGCTAGACGTTCTGGCTGGTCTGGAAACGGTCAAAATCTGTACGGCTTACAAATGCCGCGGAGAAATTATCGAGCATTATCCTGCAAGCTTGAATCTGCTGTCCGAGTGCGAAGCGGTTTATGAAGAGCTTCCGGGCTGGAGCGAGGATATTACCGGCGTTCGCAAGCTGGAGGATTTGCCGGCCAATGCCAGACGCTATGTAGAACGCGTATCTGAGCTAACCGGTATTCCGATCGCCATCTTCTCGGTCGGCCGCAACCGCGAGCAGACGAATCTGGTAAGACCGATCTATTAGTCGTGATAGATTAACGGAATGTTTATAGAAGAACCTCTTAGTGCCTTTAGTTTTGGGCCGAGAGGTTCTTTTTTTGCATTACGAACGGTTGGTTTGGCAACAAAACGTCAATACTGGAAGGAGATGATAACGTTTCGACAGGCGGGAGATGAGAACGACAATGAAAAGTTTGCAATGGATGGCCAAATTACTGTTAAGCGCATGGATTACGTCCGTCGTTTGCATCGCGTCCACCTTCTGGGCGGTAAGTACCTACGCGGATATGATCATGGAACAATATAATTTGAAATCGTCGACAAGCGCCATGCCGACTTGGCCGCAGTTTGTCGGGCAGCTTGGCAAGCAGCTTGGCTTCGGCGGCGGTTCGCCGTCGGGTCAGGGAAGGACGGCGCTGGGCGACAAGCAAGGAGCCCAGCCGCAGCCGGACCGTCCGGTATTGGGCAGCGTCGCGGATAGCTCCAGCGTGGCAGGAGCAGGCAATCAAGCGGGAGCGGGTGACCCGTCTGTCGGCGCAGAAACCGGAGCAGGCACGGGCGGAGCTGCGCCGGGAGGCGGCAGCGGCAGCAACGGCGGTTCGTCTACGACGAAAAAACCGCCTGAGGATGCTGTCGCCGTCTTCGGCCACCAGAGCGGGGGCGATTCGTCCACCCCGGAGGCCGGCGCAGGAACGGGAGGGGGAATCAGTCCCGGAGCGGTAGCAGGGGCCGGCAGCGGAGCGGGTTCCTCGGCAGCCGAGGACAGCAAGAGAATCGTCGTCTCTGGCGAGGAGTTCACGAAGAAGAAAGATCAGCTGTCGAGCGCGGATAAGAACAAGATTTTCAACCTGCTGGTATCCCGGGTGCCGCAGGCGGACATGCAGACGATTTCCGGGCTTATGGAGGACGGGATTACGGCATCCGAGCTGAAAGAGATCGAAGAAATATTGCAGAAGTATTTGAAGCCGGATGAATATGCCCAGCTTATCGCGATGATTAAAGCGAACTAAAGGCTTCGGTTCTGCGGCAAGAAGAAAGCTCCGGGCACGATACAGTGTCCGGAGCTTTTTTGCCGTTCAATTCATGAATAGGGTAAGGCAGCAAGAGGCGGATATTCGTCGCTTGAGGAGCTCCAATCGTCAACATCCGGCCGCAACGGCGAGCGGTAGCCCCCGATCGACCGCAGGCTGCCTGTTTTTCTCCAGATTGCTATCGCTTAGCGAAGCTCGCTTTTTCACCGGGCTTTTAGAGCTGTCCTCCGAACTTGGCCAATGTATCCTCCGCTTGCCTGGAGCGGGAAGACTCGACGACGACTTGCAGGACATATCCGTGGCCGTTCGCGCTCTCATCCTCCGTCAGGGCGGATTGGGTCAGCGGCGTCAAATAAGCCGAAGACCCGGCTTCGCTGTCCGGATGAATCCGGATATCGATCGCCCCCTGCTCGCGCAACGTATGGGCTGCCTCGTCCAGATTCGACCGATTTTTGAAAAATGCCGTTATGTTTTCCATAGTTTAACTTCACACCCCCGACACCAAACCATTGATTCCGACTCCAAGACAGTGAATTATGTTGAAAGAAGAAGTCTAGTTGTGGTAAATTGATAAATGGAGTCGACTTACATGGTTAGTGTCCCTATTTTAGGTGTTTTTATGTATTTTTCGTAGAAAACGACTTAAAAGGAGTAGAACATGACAGTTTTCAAAGGAAGGAATTGGATGAAAGAGAAGATGGAGCAATCCAAGCTGAAGCTGTCCCAATTCCAATGGAGAAACGTGGCCGCCAAGCCGGCAGTCGAAGAAGCTAAGAGCGAACAGAAGCAGCAGCCTTTAACCGGAAAATTTTATAGTGATCTTCGTTTACATAAATGGACCGTGATCAAAGCCGTATCCGTATTGGGCGTCGTATCCGCCGTTGTGTGGGGCGGGAATAGCCTTGTTCATGCGGGTATGAAAAACATATATCATGTAGCAATCAACGGGCAAGAGGTAGGCACGGTTGAGGATACCTCCGAAGTGGAAGAATTGAAGCAGACGAAATCCAAAGAGCTGGCGTCTTCCAATACGGCGGTGCGGATGAAGGTTCTGGAGCCTGAGGTCACATATCAGGTTGAAAGGGTTTTCATGGAGAAGACGAACGATCAGCAGGTGCTAGACCGCGTAGCCGGTGCTATAACAGCTACGCCAGTAGGCACGGAGCTGCTCGTTGACGGCAAGCCGATGGGCGTGCTGAGGGACGAACAAACAGCGGACAAGCTGCTTGAGGATATTAAGAATTCGGTGCTGGAGAAGAAGAAGGATGCGGGCAAGGTGCGTATTCTATCGGCCTCTCCGGCTAGCGCGCCTTCGGAAGTAGAATTGCAGAAGGTAGAGTTCGTGCAAAAGGTAGAGTTGAAAGAAATCGAGATTCAACCGCAAGATGTGATGAGTCCCGACGAGCTGAAGCAGAAATTGGAGACCGGCGACGTGACGCCGACCAAATATACGGTGGAGAAAGGCGATTGCGTATCCTGCATCGCCCAGAAGCTGGACATTCCGAAGCAGGTCATTTATCAAAACAATCCGACGATCAGCGACGACATGATCAAGGTCGGTCAAGAGCTCGATTTAACGGTGCTGCAGCCGAAGCTGGCCGTCCGCACGGTCGAGAAGGTGGCCGAATCCCAGGAAATTCAATATGAGACTGAATACCAGACCGATGATACGATGCGGGCAGGTACGAATGAAGTCATTAAAGAAGGCAAGAACGGCTTGAAGAAAGTGATGATTCAAGTGACGAAGGTCAACGGGCTGATGACCGACGAAACGGTATTGAGCGAGGAAGTCGTTCAAGAGCCGGTCAAAGCGATCGTCCGCAAGGGAACCAAGGTCATCAAGGGAGAAGGAACAGGCAAATTCGCATGGCCGGTGGCATCGTCAACCATTACGAGCACGTTCGGCACCCGCTGGGGCGTATTCCATAAAGGAGTCGACCTGACATCTTCGAACAAAAACATTATGGCGTCGGATAACGGCAAGGTTATTTTTGCTGGCGTCAAGAGCGGCTACGGCAACTGCATCATTATCGACCATATGAACGGGTATAAGACGCTGTACGGCCATTTAAGCCAAATCTATACGAGCGTCGGGAAAATCGTCGAGAAGGGCGAAAAAATCGGTTATATGGGCAGCACAGGCGACTCAACGGGCATCCATCTGCATTTCGAGGTGCAGCAAAACGATTCGCCGCAAAATCCTCTGAAATATTTGAATAAATAGCACTTATTCATATCTTTCTTACTAGCATAGACGCAGCCCGAGGGGAAAAGGTTGCTTCGTCCGGGCAAGATCGCGGAACAGCATATAAAGAGGCATGGAAGAAGCAGGAAAGCTGCTGGCCCATGTCTCTTTTTGCATCGAGGTGTGGTAAGATAGATGTAAGTATTGTGAGAAAGTGGATAAACCCGAGCGATTCAGTTTTTTTCTAAGGCGGTGATCGAACAGGATGGCGAAAATACTCGTTGTCGATGATGAACAACCGATTGCGGATATATTGAAATTCAATTTGGAAAAGGAAGGCCATGAAGTCATCTGCGCGTATGACGGAGGCGCGGCGGTCGATCTGGCTTTCAAGGAAGACCCCGATCTGATCCTGCTCGATTTGATGCTTCCCGTGAAGGACGGAATGGATGTATGCAGGGAAGTGCGGAGCAAGCTCAACACGCCGATCATTATGCTGACGGCCAAGGATAACGAGATCGACAAGGTGCTAGGGCTTGAGCTTGGGGCCGATGATTATGTGACCAAGCCGTTCGGCACCAGGGAGCTGCTCGCCCGCGTGAAAGCGCATTTGCGGCGGCATACGAAGGTGCAGACGCCGCTGCCGACGGAGCCGGAAGCGAGGCAGGGTATCCGGATTCAAAGCCTGTTTATCGATAGCGATATGTATCTGGTCTACAAGGATGACGTCGCTCTCGATCTGACGCATCGCGAATTCGAGCTTATTCAGTATATGGCCAAAAACAGCGGCAAAGTGATGACCCGCGAGCATCTGTTGCAAGCGGTCTGGGGCTTCGAATATTTCGGCGACGTACGGACCGTGGATGTGACGATCCGCCGGCTGCGAGAAAAGATCGAGGATGACCCGAGCCGTCCGGAGTATATCTTGACCCGCAGAGGGTTGGGCTATATGATGCGCAATCCGAAAAGCGGAGGCTTCTAAGAGATGAAAGGACTTCGTTTCTTTCAATTTTTTCAATCGATTCAAGCGAAGATCATCATTATTTACGTACTGCTGATTCTGATTGCAATGCAGCTGATCGGAGTGTACTTCGTCCGAACGCTGGAGAGCTATTTCAAGAACGATTTCATAGAGTCTCATAACAGCCAGGCGCAGTTGCTTACCCAATTCGTCGAGCCTTATTTGTCGGTGAGCAGCGAGGAATCGAAGCAGGGGGATACGCGCAAAACGTTCGCCGATTTGAACGATGTGGTGAACAAGCTGTTCGCCAACAGCAGCGCGGAGATTCAGGTGATCGACGCCAACGGGTTCGTGCTCAGCACGTCGATGGCGAGCCACCAGTCGATTGTCGGGCAGAAGAACACGCAGACGGAAGTGAACCGCGCCCTGCAGGGGATTAAGGACAATCAGCGAATGTTCACCGACCTGGACGGCATCCGCAAGATGATCATCGTGAAGCCGGTGGCTTCGGGGGTTAAGGTGAACGGGGCGGTGTACATCATCGCTTCCATGGAAGAACTGTACAACACGATGAACCGGATCAATCAGTTTCTGATTACCGGGACGCTCATCGCGCTGGGGCTTACCATGGTCTTGGGGGTCGTGCTGTCGGCGACGATCACCGGGCCGATCAAGGCGATTACCCGCCAGGCGACGGCCGTCGCCGAAGGGCGGTTTAACGACAAGGTGCCCGTGCTCGGCAAGGATGAGATCGGACAGCTGGGGCAGACGTTCAACTTCATGATGGAGCGATTGAAAGAGGCTTTGTCGCTCAATGAGGAAGAGAAGGAGAAGCTGGCTTCGATTCTGACCAATATGAACGACGGATTGATCGCGACCGACGACGACGGCAAGGTGATCGTCATTAACCGGCGGGCGAAGCAGATCCTGCAGGTGAATGAGGATACGACGCTCGGCAAGCCGCTTCCCGAGGTGCTTGGCATCTCGAAGGAGACGATGAATGAGCTGCAGGCGGGGGAGTCCTCTTCCCCTTCAATGATGCTGCAATTTTATCACGATGCGGATGAGGAGCAGCTCTCCGTACGGGTCTCCTTCACGACGGTGTACAGCAAGGAGAAGGGCTCGGCAAGCACGATTGTCGTGCTGCAGGACGTGACGAACCAGGAGAAGCTGGAGGAATCGCGCAAGGAGTTCGTAGCGAACGTCTCACACGAGCTGAGAACCCCGCTGACGACGATTAAAAGCTATCTGGAGGCGCTGGAGGACGGAGCGTTGGAGGAGCCTCAGCTGGCCGGCAAATTCGTCAACGTAACGCGCAATGAGACGGAGCGGATGATCCGGCTCGTTACCGATCTGCTGCAGCTGTCCCGCCTCGATTCGAATCAGGCGATTATTAGCCGCGAGGTGACGGATGTCGCTGAAATGCTCGATGAGGTGGCCGACCGGTTCTCGTTCCAGCTGGAGCACCGCCAAATCGCGATCGCGATCGAGGTGGAGCCGGATATGGAAGAGATTATGCTGGACCGCGACCGGATCGATCAGGTACTGGACAATCTCGTGTCCAATGCGATCAAATATACGCCGGACGGCGGAAGCATCGCGATTCGCGCCCGCTGCCCGGAGCCGAAGTGGCTTGAGGTGTCGGTTCAAGATAACGGAATCGGCATTCCGAAGAAAGATTTGAACCGGATTTTTGAACGGTTTTACCGCGTTGACAAGGCGCGATCCCGCAGTATGGGAGGCACGGGGCTCGGGCTATCGATTGCCCGGGAAATAGTAAGGGCGCACGGCGGAACGATTGCGCTGGAGTCGGAATGGGGGCAAGGGACGAAGGTTACCTTCACGCTTCCGTACACCCTAGAGGAGGTTGCGCTATGATCGAGAAGCTGAAATCCGGCGTATTGGTGCTGTTGGTGGCGCTAAGCTTGCTGCAAAGCTACCTTCTCTCTTACAGCTCTCCGAAGTTCGATCCGCTCGTCCAGCAGGATTATGTCAAGACCGACCCGATGGGTTCCCAAGCTTCGCTGGAGGATCTGCTGTTCGCGGATCATGTCGTTTTGCATATGGGCAATCAGGTGCATACCGTGCTGTATCCGAATACCGCAGGCTATAATCAAATCCTCGATAGCGTGAAGCAGAGAACGCTGTCCGGCTTCCGCAAGACGACGGTGTCCTCCCTCAACATGAATGTGGAGGAAGTACGGGGCAAGCAGCAGGGTCTTGAGGTCGTGTTCCGCGACGGGATTCCGCTCAACGTCCTGCAGCGCGTCATGCAGCTGAAGGGCGAAGTGCCCGCAGATAACGATGTCATTACCCGGATTTGGATCGTTGCCAGAGAAGCGAAGGACGAGGTGCGAACGATTCTGTTCACGGATACGGCCAGTACGGTGTATGAAGTGCAGAAGGCGGATATTTCGGCCAAAGATATCGAACGGATTATCACGCTGGAAGGAACGGTTCCGTATAAAGAGACGGCGGACGGCTACTATTTGCCGACAAAGCCGATTTCTTTTCCCGCTTATACGCTCGATTTCACGCAGTTTACGGTCGATCAGCTGAAGCGAAGCTTCTTCGTCGATCCGGCGATCACACGGAACTTGTCGGAGCGCGACGGCACGGAGATTTATACCGACGCCAAGCGGGGGCTGCAGCTGAAGAACGACGAGCGCTGGCTAACCTATTCCGACCCTGTGGCTCCTGTAGACAGCAAAATCGACGTACAGGATAATCTGCTCTCTGCGGTGCAGTTCGTCAATCAGCACGGCGGCTGGAACGGACAGTATGCGGTGCAGAAGGTGCCTCAGCGGATGCTGCCGGTCAGCCAGTCGTTTATTTTCCGCCAATATTACGGTTCGCTGCCGGTGATGAATCAGCATAACGACAATATCGGATTTATTAAGATGTCGCTGCAAAAAGGCGTCGTCTCCCGCTATGAGCGGTCCATGATCATTCCCGATCCGGCGGGGGTAAGGAGCAGAGACGCGACGCTAATCGCCGGCGAAGAGCTCGATGCGAAGCTTGCTCAATATGCGAAGAAAAACGCCGTCATCTCGGTGTTCCCCGGCTATCGGCCGACGATATTCGATAAGACGATGGAGCTGGTGCCGGTATGGACGGTGGAACTGAGGGACGGTACGTATGAGTTTTTGGAATAGCTGCGGGCGGAGTAAGGCAAACGGACTCAGGCGCGGACAACGGTGTGAAGGAGGATGCCCATGGACTGGGGCCGGGCGAAGACGATTCTGATTCTTTCGTTTTTTCTGCTGAATATGGTGCTCGGCTACCAGCTGTGGACGACCCGGTCGGATCTGCTGGAGTTCGACGCCAATACGGCAAGTGCGGCCGAAGAGATTCAGAAGCTGATCAAGAGCAAGAACATTCAGATTTCCACGGAGATTCCGAAGGATGTCCCGAAGCTGAAGGAAATCGTCGTTAATTTCGACGATAAATATACATCGAACCAGCTGATTCCGCTGGAGACGCCGTTTAAGTACAGCCCGCTGCTAAGCCGGAGCGGGGCAAGGGAAACCGCTCCTAAGACAGGCATTCCGAATATGGATAAGTATCAGTATGATCCGATTCTGAGCACGAACGGCACCTATGTCTTCCACCAGCTGTACGGCTCGCTGCCGATGTTCGAGGTCAGGCTGGAGCTGAAGGAGCAGGACGGGATGATCGTAGGGTATAGGCAGGGGTATGCCGAGGTGAAGCCGGAGAGCGATCAGAAGGAGCAGAAGGTCATTTCTCCCTATATGGTGCTGCGCAGTCTGATCGAGAATTATTTCCCGAGCGGGACGGTCGTCACCAGCATCAAGCTTGGTTATCACGGTCAAGTATTTAATTCGCAGACGATGTTTATGGTGCCTTATTGGCGCGTCACGATAGGCAACGGGGAAGACGATATTTATTATGTGCACGCTTTGAACGGAGCGGTGGACCCGCCGCAGCGCAACAAGCGGTAGCGGCGCGGTTGTCAGGTTTACAGGATGGGAGTTTAATGGTATGGGAATTCGATTTACCGTATTGGCCAGCGGATCGACGGGGAATGCGATGGTGGTGGCGACGGATGAAGGCAAGGTGCTTATCGACGCCGGACTCAGCGCCAAAAAGATCGATCAGCTGTTAAAGGAAAAAGAGATGGACCCGCGGGAGCTCGACGCGATTCTGGTTACACACGAGCATGCGGATCATATTAAAGGGCTGGGAGCGGTCGCCCGCAAATACGATCTGCCGGTCTATGCCAACGAAAAAACGTGGGAAGAGCTGAACCGGCATATCGGGGAAATCGCCGAAGATAAGCGATGTATTATGGAAACCGGCGAGGTTCGCAATTTCGGCTCGCTGCAGGTGGAGTCGTACGGCATTTCCCACGATGCGGCCGAGCCGGTCGGCTACTGCTTCTATCATGGGGATGAGAAGCTGGCGCTGGCTACCGATCTGGGCTATATGAGCGCTAAAGTCAAGGAGAAAATCCAGAACAGCGACGTGCTGGTGCTGGAATCGAATCATGACATCGAGATGCTGCGGATGGGGAAATATCCGTGGAACATTAAGCGGCGCATCCTCAGCGATCTCGGCCATTTGTCGAATGAAGCCGCGGGCATCGGCCTTGTCGATGTAATGACGGAAAAGACGAAGCGGGTGTACTTGGCGCATTTGAGCCGGGATCATAACATCATGGATTTGGCCAGGCTGACCGTGAATAATATGGTAGAGGAAAGGCTGGCGCCCGACGATTACCGCGCCCGGCTTATGGATACATATTACGACCGGGCCACGGATTGGGATCGGCTGGATGAAGATTAGAGCCCCGATTCCGGAGTGAAGGCCGCGTCCAATTGCTCCGACATCGCGGCGATATCCTGCGCGGTAATGATGCCTTTCTCTACAAGCACTTCGATGAGCGCGCTGACGATCAGCGAATTCTGGTAATGCGCGAGTTTCAAATCGGCTAGCTTGCCGATCCAATCTACTTGCTCCAAATGCGAGGAAATGCGGTTCATAGATTGCAGCATCCTTTCCATATGAGAATGAATGGGTTGTGACCGGCCGTCTGTATCAGACAAGGGCTCTTCTATACTATACCGCCGACTGGTTTGAGCCTGCCTGCTGCGGGCTGTACGTTCGTGTGCAGCAGCGAAGCTCCTTCGTTCGGAGGAGCCGTGTGTCAGGGCGGATCGCAAATGAAACCAAGACGCTGGAGCCGGTTGATCTTCTTTTCGTTCTACTCTTAGTCTAGTCTTTCAAGCGGGAAAACATTCCTGTTTCTAAAAAAAGTTTTGGAGATTGCTAGTTTAGCCTGATGCGAATCTCAAGTGTTACTTTGACGACGGGACCAGAATTCAATGGGGACTCTGCTTGGCAGAGAAGGGAGCGGGAGAGCGATGAGTCTGTTCGACGATGATTTTTATTCCACGAAGGTGTCCCGTTGGGAAGGCTGGTCTGCCCGGGGAGCGGCTGGACGGCGGATGAAGGGGATGAAGCTCGCTCCTTGGGTGCTGCCCGCCGCAGGCGGAGCCGCCGCGATGCTCGTACTCGTGCTGCTGTTCGGCGGTTGGGGACATCACTCTGCACAGCCGGCTTCGCTAACGGCGGCTGCTGCGGCAGCGGGAGGAGCCGTTGACGCGCAAGGGCTGGCCGGAGATTCGGCCGTCTACGCTGCGGAGAAGGTAGGGCCGACCGTTATCAGCATCATCGCCTCCAACAAGGACAGCGATAAGGAGGCGGTCCGCGGGGCGGTAGGTCTCGGCTCCGGCATTATGTTCCAGAAATCGGGAAGTACGATCCGCATCGTCACGAACAACCATGTGGTGGAGGGCTTCAGCCAGCTGGAGGTCGTTACGGCGACCGGAGAGCACAAAAAGGCGGAGCTGATCGGCCGCGATCAGATGACCGATCTGGCGGTGCTGGAGATCGACGGGAGCGGGATCAAGCAGATCGCCGAGTTCGGCGATTCGGACGCATTGAAGCCTGGGGAGGCGGCCATCGCGGTAGGCAATCCGCTCGGACTCGGCTTCGCCCCGACGATTACGAAGGGCATTATTAGCTGGCCGAAGCGGACGATTCCGGTCTCCTTAAGCCAGCAGGGCGACTATGACTGGGAAATGGACGTCATCCAGACCGATGCGGCGATTAACCAGGGCAACAGCGGAGGCGCCCTCGTCAGCCTCGACGGCAAGGTGGTCGGCATCAATACGCTGAAGGTCGCCGATATGGGCGTCGAAGGGCTCGGCTTCGCCATTCCGATCAACTCGGCCAAGCCGGTCATCGAAGCGCTGATCAAGGATCATAAGATCAAGCGCCCTTATATGGGCGTGGTGACGCAAAATTTGCAATCTTTTAAAGGAACGGAAGTATTAAAGCTGCCTGCGGGTGTAAAGACTGGTATTATTGTTATAGACGCGACAGGGCCGTCCAAAGACGCTGGTCTCAAAACGAACGACGTCATCGTCGAGCTCGACGGCAAGCCGGTCGACAGCACCTTGGAGCTGCGCAAATATATTTATAGTCAAAAGAAGGTCGGAGATAAAATCAACGTCACCTATTACCGCGGCGGCAAGAAAGCGACCGTCGCCCTGACAATGGGAGAGGTGCCCGACAAGTAATATGCGAGAGCAAATAGAAAAAAGCGGGGTCTCATTATGTATGTAGTCTGCAAAGAACATCTGGAACTGGCGATCGATCAATTCGTCGACGAATACGAGGATGCGCCGGATATTGTCGATTTAGAGAAAACCAGCTTCCCGGCATGGGAGCCGCCGGCTCATTGCGAGCGCTGTATGGAACGGGCGAGATTCCTGGTCGTATAGCCGGAAGCGAAGGAAGAAGGCCGCTCGTGCCCGCGTTGGGACGAGGGCCTTCTTTTTTTATGGGGGAAACGCAGGTAGGCTGCGGCTGTGCGGCTGCATGAAGAAAAAGCAAAAGAAAAAGCAGGATGAAAGGATGTTGTTGCATTATGCAAATCCAGATTGTTGCCGTAGGCAAGCTGAAGGAATCTTATCTCGTGCAGGGCATCGCCGAGTACGTCAAGCGCCTTGGCCCGTACGCCAAGGTGCAGATCAGCGAGGTGCCCGACGAGCGGGCACCGGAGACGATGAGCGCCGCGGAGGAGGCGCTCGTGCGCCAGCGCGAGGGCGAACGCATCCTCGCGCAGATCAAGAGCGACGCCTACGTCGTGGCGCTCGCTATCGACGGCAAGCCGCTCTCGAGCGAGGAGCTCGCGCGGCATGTGGAGGGCCTGGCCACGTACGGGCGCAGCCACGTGGCCTTCGTCATCGGGGGCTCGCTGGGGCTGGCCCCCGCGGTGCTGGCGCGCGCCGAACTGAAGCTGTCGTTCGGGCGCATGACTCTGCCGCATCAGCTTATGCGGCTGGTGCTGGTGGAGCAGGTGTACCGCGCGTTTAAGATTATGCGGGGGGAACCGTATCGCCTTTAAGGGTAAAATAGAAAGGGACTCCATCAAGTCCCCGTAGCTGATTTCTGTTAAGTTGTTCATATAATCCAAGGCCGATGGATGAATAGGAGCAATGGATTCAGAGTATTTCGCCATGCGTCTTACAAGCTCTGCCGTGTCGCTATGAAGCGATTCGATAGCAAAGTCGAAGTGCAGAATGATTCGTTCTATGTGGCGGCTTTCCCTTCTGGAGGGTTTGTCCTTGGATATGTGAATGCTCTGAATGAGGAGCCGGAGCAAGGCTTTCTGCTCATCCTTGTCGGCGTGATTTAAAGCATCCTGTACCTTTGCGAGCAAGTTATGCAGAGAGTCATAATCGACAGGCTTGTTATCGTACTGTGCTTCACTGACTGCAATTTCATCCAAGCGTTTTTGAAGTGAATGCAGCTCGGATTGAGTCGCCAGCAGATCGGGCTTGAAGATATCAGCCAAGTCAGGGTCGTTCATAATGCCTTCTTTCAAACTTTTAAGCTTTCTTTGTATCTTGGCAATTTGCTGCTCAACCACCTTCTTTTCATCTAGCAGGGGCAACTCTGCATTTGATCGTTGCTGATTTATGTGGTCAACAAGCTTTCTCAAAATGTATGGCTTTGCTACGATACGATGCAACTCATCCATCACTTGCTGCTCAGCGTATTCAGCCTTGATCATGTTGGAGCGGCATACACTCGCCCCTTTATTATGAAACTGCCCGCAGACGTAATAACGATATTGCTCTCCACTGCCTCCCTTGGAACGTGCAGGAACCATGCCGTGGCCGCAAGCGGGACATTTCAATATTCCGCTAAGAATGTACGGCGTATACGAGCGTGAAGGCTTGTAGGAGCGTTTCTGAATCGCCGAGTGGACTCTATCCCATAGTTCCTTCGCAATGATTGGCTCATGGATGCCGTCTGTCAGAATGAAGTTGGGGTTCTTTCCTTTGCGTCGTTTTTCAGACCAGTTCTCAACCTGATTGTAGCGAATCTTGCCGATGTAGATCGGATTGTTCAGGATCGTTTTGATGCCGTTGGTAGAGAAGGGCTTGCCCTGCTTGGAACGGTATCCGGCTTCATTGAGCCGTCGCGTGATTGCCTTCAGCCCCAAACCTTGGTCGGCGTATTCAAATATCTTCTTGACGATGATAGCCTCGGATTCATTCACCACAAGTTCCTTGTTGATGTTGTTATAGCCGAGAACAACGCCGCCATTGTATTTTCCTTCGCGTGCCCGCTGCTGTTGTCCAAGCTTCCCTCGCTCGATGATATTGCTTCGTTCCAATTCTGCAATCATGCCAAACATCTGAAAGGTCATCATGCCAGTAGGTGTTGATGTATCGAAGTTCTCCTTCAAGCTGACCAGTTTGATATTGGAATTGACCAGCGTATCACTGATTTCCAATTGATCACGCAACTTGCGGGCAAGTCTGTCCAGCTTATACAGCATAACGATCTGGAATTTTTGCTGCTCGGCATCCTTCAGCAGTTTAATGAGTTGCGATCTTCCTTTGATACTTTTACCGCTGGCTCCCTCGTCAATATATCGCTCCACAATCTCAAGATTGTTCAGCCCTGCATATTTCTCCAGTTCTGCGATCTGTGCGGCGATACTAAAGCCCTCCTTGGCTTGCTCTTCTGTACTCACACGTGCGTATATGACCGCTTTAAGCTTGCTCATCCTGCTTGTCCTCCTGTTGCTCATATTTGCTCAGAAAATCGTTGTAAAGTTGATTCCAGTCCTTTATTGGGAACAGAGGGAATACATTTGGATGTTCAATAGAGGCCTTAAATAATTCAATAGCATGATGCAGTGGTGAAGGATGGTCTGCAATAGCATCATCAAATAAATCTCCTGAACGACTGTGCATTTCGACTTCGGCAATAAAACGGGCCAGGCAGTCAATAAAGGTCTTGTGATCTACTGTGTTGACAGTATCCTTATTGTAAATAAACCGCATTCTGCCGTTCGGAAAGAGCTGATAAATGTAGCATCCGAAATGAAAGTCCGATGGCAAATCGGATTGGCGTTCAGCAGATGAAGATTGTTGAGAAGCAGGTTTTAATTCTGAACAGCCAATTGTGAATGTCTTTATTTCACCCCTATAAAAATCATCATTCAGAACATCCAGCGAAATGTTTAATTCCTTGGTTAATCCATAAACAAGCTGATATGAAGGATTTTTTGAATCTCCGCGTTCAACGGCGGTAATAGATTGCGGTGTCACTCCCAACCTCTCACTGATCGCTTTCGTTGTATAATCGCTTTTTGCATTGAGTTTGCCGACTTCTTCACGGAAAAAGCGGATACGCTCACCAAGAGTGCTTTCCTTAAGCTTTAGAAATTCAAATGTAGTTATCGGTCTGGAGGCCATGGTCGGCATCCCCTTTCTAATTTTTCTTTACACCAATTATATGTGTTGATATGATAATAGGCAAATATATTTACTTAGACAAATATAAATGGTGGTGTTTAAATGAATATGAAGGACCATGTTTGTGGTGCTGAGCTTCCCGATGAGTTAGACAAAAGCATTGTTGAATTGCAAGAGGATCAGCACAGGGCTGAGGAGCAATTCCTAAGAAAGCTGGCTTTGCTTGTGGAAGCTGAGATTAAAGAACAGGTTTATCGGCTCTAACAACGGGTGTACAAGAATGACAAGCAAGAGGCCTCAATCCCTTGCTACGTCTGGACTTGGGGCCTCTTGATATTGGAGTGAATTCTCATGTATTTGTATAATAAGCGAAAAGTATCAGAGCTATTGAACACAGTCCAAGCTTTAAAGGATATCATAGCTGATGATAGTTTTTCATGCCCTTATGATAAGTTGATAATTTGTTCTGAGGAGCTACCATCGCAGGAGTTTCTCGATACCATAAAGCCTGCAATGTATCAAACTGAAGACGACGAAACGCATTACAGATATAGGTTGGTATACGAGCTTTTCAGTGTGCAGTGGAAGCAGATGAACCCTAAAGCGGCGACAACTTCAATCATGCTAAATCCATGGAAACACAGGCTCACTCCTGCCGCAGTGCTTAAAATAATTGACTTCATCATAGGTAGCCATCATTTTGCATACGTAGTAAAAAGCGACGACAAGGTTGATTATCTCCATACGGTAACCTCAGAAGAACTATCGAAGTGCCTTTTCGTAGGATATCAAAAGAAGCCGCCGACAAACTATATGATGCTAGACCAGACCTTTTTATATGGCAAGAGCAAAGGTCAACAGGTAAAAAATTATGATAAGGCAGAAGAACAGGGGACTTCTGATATCACATGGACTCGGGTTGAGAAAACGAGAAAGATAAGAGACAAGAACGCAAGACTAAAGGTATTCCAATTTATGTTCGATGATCGAGCTGACGCATTAAAGAATATGCTGGTAGTTGATACCGGGAGATTTAGTGGCCGGGATAAAATCATCCGCAGAATAAAGAAATATGGCACCTTTCAGGCAGCATATATGTCTTTAAGTACTCAAGAAAAAAGGAAACTGAGGAGCCATGAAGCTTTTAAAAATCCCAAAATAAACCTGCTTGAAGCTTTTAAAACTGATTTAGATATCTGGCTATCTACATCGCCGATCTTAAAGATAAAGAAAATGAACTTGGATACTGTCGAAAAGAGTTGGAATAACCATGATAAAAGATATGCAACCGATTTGAAAGTGAGTCCAATATTTTCGGAGTACAAGCCAATAGCCTCTTTGACTGGTTATAACAAGGCATACAGTTCCACAAGAAGCAGCTGTTTCTCAAAGCAAGTTGTATCCCTATACTAGAGTCTGTCTTCAAACTATTAATCAAGTAAAAATAATGGTAGAATCAGGGTATGAGAAGACGATACGAAATACACGACGAACAATGGGAAATTATTAAAGACTTGCTGCCCTCCGAGCGAAAAAAGCAAGGCGGAAGGCCAGCAAAAGACAATCGGACGATGTTGAATGCCATGCTGTGGATTGCAAGAACCGGCGCGCCTTGGCGCGATTTACCGGAGTATTATGGTTCCTGGAAAACCGTATACACCCGATTTCGCCGCTGGCAAATGTCTGGGGTGTGGGAGCAGATTTTAGAGCATGTTTCGATAGAACCCGACTTCGAGAATGTGATGATCGATGCAACCATCGTTCGCGTTCATCAGCATGGAGCCGGGGCAAAAGGGGGCAGCAATTTCAAGCCATCGGGCGATCCAGAGGCGGACTCACGACCAAGATCCACGCCATCGTAGACGCACTGGGTAACCCTTTGCGTTTTGAACTCACCGGCGGACAAAGTCATGATTGTATGACGGGCTACGAAATGCTGAAGTCCATGGAACTTACTGGAACCAATGTCTTGGCGGATCGAGGATACGATACGAATGCAATCCTTGATCTTCTACAGGGTCAACAAGCCAATCCCGTGATTCCCAGTAAAAAGTCTCGCCGTGTTCAGCGAGATTGCGACTGGTGGCTTTACAAAGAACGCCACGGGGTAGAATGTTTTTTTAATAAAATTAAGCATTATCGTCGCATTGCTACACGGTTTGAGAAATTAGCCTGTACGTTCAAGGCTTTTTTGACATTAGTTTCGATTATGATATGGATGGCTTAAGTTTGAAGACAGGCTCTAGGGCAGCAGCCTGTCAAGCCCGAGCGACAGCGAGTTCATTACAGGCTTGATAGGCGTCTTTCATATCCGACACTGTGCAGGTTCCTTGGCGTCAGCCAAGGGACGCCGCACGGCGAGTGACGGGATGCAAGGGCAGTAGTCCTTGCGTTCCCCTCAGGGGCGGAGGGGTGGTCTATCTACAACGCGATGTCGGGCCGCGAGCGTCAGCGAGCGGCCCTGTCCCTTGCTTGAGGTTTCACAGTAGCAAGCTACATTAATCCACGTTCTTTCAAGCTGACAAAGATGCCGTCGCCAATGATGATATGATCCAATACGTCTACGCCAATAACGTCGCCAGCATCGGATAACCGCTTCGTTATCTGGATGTCCTCGGGGGATGGAGTCGGGTCGCCGCTGGGATGATTATGGCAGACCACAATGGATGCAGATGAACGTTTGACGGCAGCACGAAATACCACAGCAGGATGAACGATTGCAGCGTTTAAAGAACCGATGGAGAGTGTCTCTGGCTGTCCGATAACGTGATTCTTCGTATTCAGAAACAGCGTAACAAATTGCTCCTGCTGAAGATAACGCATCTCCTGCATTAATAAATCGGCGGCATCCTGCGGCTTGCGGATGAATCGCGGCTGACTGCAGGATGGCTTGCTGAAACGTTGTGCCAACTGCATAGCGGCGACAATCTGCCGTGCCTTAACCTTGCCGATTCCTTTAATAGACAACAGTTCCTGCTCTGTGGCGTTGGCAAGCTCCCGTATGGAGGGGAAGCGGTTAAAAATCTCATCAACGATATAGGAGCCGGGCTTTTCGGCGAGGGCATCACCCAGCAGCGATTTAATCGTACTCAGTTCATTCCAATGGTTCATGGTTGCTTCCTCCTGTAAACGCAAAAAAGGAGAAGCCGCATTCCACTTCTCCCGTTGCGTGATATGATGTTGTTCGGTATGATGATTACAAGGTTATTTTTTTGAGTCGCCTCATATGCGGGCGGCTTCTTTTTCTGTTTCCTCAATCTGCATCTGAATCAGGACGAGCTTCACAAGAGCCTGAGCGTACCTTCTGCCGTCTTCAGTATCGAAATCAGCATCGTTGTCCATTGTCTGCATCGCCCTCATCAGACTGGCCTTCCGAGTCATTAGATGATTAATCTTTTTCACGCATTTCACCTCCTTTCAAGGCAATAAAAAATAGCCTGCTGTCGTCTTCTGACGATGCGGCCATCTGCATGATTCTTATAAATATAAGATCGGGAATGGGTGCAACTCCATTTCCAAAGTATGGTGCCAAGTAGACTCACTTCTGCGTTTCCTGTGGCTGAGCAATGAATTGAATCAATACCGTCGCCCGCCCGTTTTGGAGTGCAACAACTGCATATCTCCCCTTAGCCAACTGCACACTGTAGATGAATCCTTTCTGTTCGCAAAATCCTAAATACTCTTTGGAGTCGTTGTCCTTGAATGCCATGTAATTCATCGTACGATCTTCCTCTCTAAGTAAAATGGGCTATGCCTTGGCGATACGCTCTTGGTACCGCTGCAACTGCTGTGGAAACTCGCGGCGAAAATAGGCAATCATCCAGCGAGCGGCAGTGTCTTCGTCCACCTGATACATCCGTCGGCAATATACAAACAGCACTGTTCCGGCCATACGGATGCCTCCATTCATGACCAACTGCTTCAGCAACTCTTCCATCTCCACAGGTAAGCCTTGCTTGATTACCATCTGCATTCCTCTCCTTTCTCCGGCGTCATCTCACAGCCGATGATGTTTTTCTCTGTCAGGCAACGACAAATAGCCCTCTCGTCGATTGAGGGGGCAAATTTGCGTATGCTGCTGTTTTGTGGCGGTGTGCGTAAAATGATCTTCAGTAATGAAGCCATAAGCAGCAGTTTATATGGGCACAAAAAAAGGACTGCGATCTACTGTATAACAGTAGAAAGCAGCCCTTGGAAATAGGGGTCGGGCATGAAACGGTAGACCGCCCCATTGCTATATTAAGGTGTGGTACCTCGGGAAAATTTATGTATTTTCAGTCTGCATAATGGTTGTCCGACTTCTCGAATGTACCCACAAAATCCTGGGCAATTCTAAGCAGAAACTGAATTTCATCAACATTGCGATCAGCGAGTAGAGGCTGGAACATTTCAATCAGTTGCTGCTTATCTGCTCCGGCTTCTTCTGTATCTGCAAAAAGAAACAGCTCATGAGGTTTGATCTTCAACGCCTGCATTATTTTCTCCAAAGATTCCAACGAGATATTGCGTACTCCTCGCTCTGTATCCGATAGATACTTTTCGCTTAATCCGGACATCTCCGAAAGCTTCTCCTGAGTTATTCCCTGTGCTTTTCGGACAAGCCTGATTTTCTCGCCTACCAGCTTCACAAACTCTGACATGATATCACCTCTACAGTAAAGCGTAGAGGAGTTGAATGATCAGCATAACACCACTAAAGTTCATACTAAGTACATTTATAAGTGACCTTTTGAATCTGTTATTGTAAAATATTCCTGATGAAATCTATAGATGATAGATGCATCAAACAAATGTACAGGAGGATACAAAGCATGATGAGAAAGCTTGTTTTTAGCATTGCAGCGTTTATATTATCATTTTCAAGTATCGCAACCACTGTGTTTGCCGATTTACCTTCCTATGGCGAGGAGTGGCAGAATGCAGAAGCAATACAGCAAACCGTAACCTTTTCCGATCTGCCTCAAACGAACTGGGCTTATCAATACATATCGGAGATGGTAAATCGCAAGGTCATCAGCGGATACCCTGACGGCAAGTTCCGGCCGAACAATACGATTACACGGGCTGAATTCGCCAAGATCATGATTACAGCTTCGGGCATTGACGCGAAGAAAGTAAATTACTCATCCTTCGCCGACGTTCCTGCGACCAACTGGGCATCCCCGTTTGTTGAAGCTGTAAAGGATTATATGACAGGATATCGGACAGCGAACGGTCAGTATGTTTTTAAACCCGGCCAGCCTGCACTCAGGGAAGATATCACTGTAGCGTTGGTCAAATTGAAAGGGTATGATGCAAGCCGTCTGCCTGACCACAGTACACTAGAAGCAATGTTCAAGGATTATAAGGGAATTTCTGAATCGGCCAAGGACTACGTTGCCATCGCTATCGAGAATGGTTTGGTGTCCGGCTATCAGGATGAGACTTTCCGCCCTCAGGCGACAGTTACTCGTGCCGAGGCTGCTGTGCTTCTCTGGAGAGCTTATCAGTACGGAAACGATAACAAGGACGTCGGAGGGGGAAGTATGGATATAACTACGCCAGTGTCACCATCACCAACGCCTTCGTTGAACAATCAAACACCAAGCACGCCAGTTCCTTCTGAGAAGCCGGTGCAGTCCGACAAATTCACTGTTGATACTCTGGTAGGAGGCACTGGAGCCGGGAATACAGATGGCCCTGTCTCACAGGCGAGGATAAATTATATCGACAGTATGGTGCTTGATAAATCAGACAATATTTATTTCCTGAATAGCCAGAACAAAAGCATTCGCAAATTCACTTCTGCTAATGGCACTGTCAGCACGTTGAATACGAGCGACAACAAGCCTGATGATTTTTATCCTCTGAATGACAAGGAGAACCGGAAGCAGCAACTGCTGGCGTACAATTATCAGGCAGATAAGGTGCTTGTTGGATCAATCTATCTCTCAGGAGGCAACTTCTCTGCAACTGCGGATACACGCTTGCATCAGGTGCAGCCCTCTGTTGATCTGTTTGCGTATGGAAGCGACGATGGATTTGGATACCAAAGCTATCTCAGCTTTGTACAGGCCATCCGTGAAGATGAAGTGTTGTATGGCATCGTATCCCGCGACGACAACAATAAAGTGCTTGATAGCTATATTTTGCAGGCCAAAAAGGGAGAGCAGAGCAAAATCATCGCCAGCACTAAAGAAGGGAGCAGCAGTGCCTTTAGCAGAAAATCAGCAATTGTATACAATGATCAGGCAATTTATATTCTGGATGCCGGAACGCGGACGCTGAACGCTATTCAACTTTTCCCAAGAAAGATTAAAGCGATCAAGACGATCAACACATTTGAAATTGAGTCCATCACATCGTATAACGGCAAGTTTTACTTTTCGAGCGGAGATACCATATATGAGATGGATTCAGCAGGCAATCTGAACTATTTTGTTCGCGGCACCGATTTGATATATAACGATGGCAATCCTATTGAGTCTATAAATGAGATGGCCTTTGATAAAGCAGGGAACATCATTCTATTCGATGCCGGAAACCATTCGATTCGACGGATCAATCTGTAGATACAGGAGGATTGAGCGAGCGTATGCAGCAGCAGTTTATAAGAACAATTAACACCTCTGACGCCTTCAAGATGAAGATGGAGCAGCTTGAGAAGGATTTGAATCTCAAGACAGTGCCGATGAAAGCCAAACTCAAGGGATTGGAGAAGGAATACGAACAGTATAAAACCGTAGCGTTAGGAAGCGAAGTTGGCGGCGGTCTGCTAAGCTTTTTCGGTTCACTGGCTAAAGCTGTCGGCACCCTTGTTTTTCTCTTCAGCGTAATAGGCGGGCTTGTTGATGAAGAAGCTTTACGTGATTTCCTTCCTGCTGTAGTTGGCGTTGCTGTTATTGGGATTGTCGTCTTCCTGTTTGGCGTTGGATGGAAGCGAAAAGCCAGGGCGATGATTAAACAAGCCAAGCAGCGGCAACAGGAAGCAGAAGTGAAGAAAAATGCACTCAGAGCAGAAATAGATGCTTTGAGAGATGAAATCATCCTGGAACACAATCAATACGAGACCCTGATAGCTGAAACCAAGAGGACTTATGAGCAGCATATGCTTAATCAACAGGAGCTGATAACCAGCGAGGTTGAAACGCTCAAGCAATACAACAACAGCAACGACGACACTAAAGAATGCCCTCAATGTGCGGAGGTTGTGAAGGCGAAAGCGAAGATATGCCGTTTTTGCAATCATAAGTTCGAGGAAAGTGCATAAAGTGTTGTCCAATGTTACAAAACGTAGAAGTTGTTTCTTAATAAGAAGACAAGAAGAATGGTTGAGGAGCTGCCGTGACATCATAATAGGAGAATCCCAATCAGAAGGCCGATCTGCTGGGAAGAAAGCTAGAAAGGGCTTATTCGGAGTGATAAAGAACCATAATCGAAATATGGTAAGACGCAGATGAAAAGGTCTATTGTACCGGTCTTCGTATTAGCTGGTCGCCGGCAGGCGGGAGGATAAGTGCATGATAGAGAGCAAGCTGTGACATCGGCTGCTCTCTTTATTTTTCCTAGAGTCGGTTATTTATGGTAAGGATGATTGTGGATGATGCGGAAGGCTCGATAAAGCTGTTCAATCAGAACAGTCGTTTTAAGTCCTGTATCCATCTCCATTTTACTCAGCGTCAGCTTCTCATCGTATTGAGCGATTTCTGAGCCAATAATAATGGAGACATCCGAGTTCCCCGAAACTCCTAGATCGTTAATTTTCCCTGCAAGCTCCTCTGACGACAGCGATTCCTCGGTGTTGGTCAAAAGTATTTTATAGCTACTGTCGCCAAGAAGTTTTTTCTCAAGCTGATCGTCCCTTTTGAGATGAATCCATTTAATCGTACAGTATCGGCCTAACCGTTTTTCATATTCTTTTATAGCTTCAAGGTAAAATTTCTCTACTTTTTCGTTGAGTGTGTATATTGTTAGTTTCATATTAAGACCTCATTCTATATGTTATCTATGTTATCTTAGCATTTAGATTTGAGTTGAGTAATTCGTGTACTATGAGGATTTGATATGATAAGAGACGACCAGTATTGTAGACAAACTGGATAATCCTATTTATACAGGAATAATCAGTGATGATGTCGAATTGCACTAAAGATAGATGTCCAACTACAAGAGGTGAAACTATGGAGGTCATCAATAATATAGATATGCTATTGGGGGACGATTTAAAACACTCCATTAAAAAAGGATCAAAGCTGTCCATAGCAGCATCATGCTTTTCAATATATGCCTACGAAGCATTAATCAAAGAGTTGAATCAAGTGGATGAAGTACGCTTCATCTTCACTTCGCCTGCATTTGTTGCGGATAGCTTTACCAAGGAAAAACGCGAGTTTTACATACCTAAGCGGAGCCGCGAGAAGAGTTTGTACGGAACAGAGTTTGAGCTACGGCTAAGGAACGAAATGACACTAAAATCAATTGCAAAAGAATGCGGCGACTGGATACGTCAGAAGGTTACTTTCAAGTCTAACCGCACTTCTGGTGCTATGCAAGGAATGTTGAACTTGCAAGCATCCGATAGTACAACAACGTACATGCCGATGGATGGCTTTACGACTGTTGATCTGGGTTATGAGAAAGGCAATGCTCTGTCCAAGATGGTCAACAAATTCACTGAAGCTCCATTCACCAAAATGTACTTGGACTTGTTCAATCAGGTATGGAACGACAAAAGTAAGCTTGAAGATGTGACGAATCAAGTAGCTGAACACATCTCATCCGTCTATAAAGAAAACTCCCCTGAGTTTATATACTACGTCATTCTGTACAACATCTTTAATGAATTCTTGTCAGATATCACTGAAGATATACTGCCAAACGAAGCAACTGGCTTCAAAGAAACGGAAATCTGGAAGCGGCTCTATCACTTTCAGAAAGATGCGGTGCTCGGTGCCATTAACAAGCTTGAGAAATACAATGGCTGCATCCTTGCAGACAGCGTCGGGCTTGGGAAAACATTCACCGCTCTTGGCATTATCAAGTATTACGAGCTTCGCAACAAGTCGGTCTTACTGCTATGTCCGAAGAAGCTTGGCGATAACTGGCTCACGTACAAACAGAACGTGACCAACAACATCTTGTACGCTGATCGTCTGCGATACGATGTACTCTATCACACAGACATTTCTCGTGAGAGAGGCAAGTCTAATGATATTCCGCTCGACAGATTGAACTGGGGCAATTATGACCTGCTCGTCATCGACGAATCGCACAACTTCCGTAATAACGAAGCGAAGAAGGACAAAGAGACCAGGTATCAGAAGCTGATGCGGAAAGTGCTCAAGAGCGGTGTAAAAACGAAAGTGCTGATGTTGTCGGCAACCCCGGTGAATAACAAGTTCATGGATCTTCGTAATCAGCTTGCTCTGGCGTATGAGGGGAATCCCGAAGAGATCAACAACAAGCTGGGCACGGAGCGGGGCATCAACGACATCTTCAAACGAGCTCAGTCTGCTTTTAATCAATGGTCTAAGCTGGATGCCGCTGAACGGACGACGGAGACGCTGCTAGGTATGCTTGACTTTGATTTCTTCGAACTGCTAGACAGTCTGACCATCGCTCGCTCCCGTAAGCACATTCAGAAGTATTACAAGGCGGAGGAGATCGGCGAATTTCCTAAGCGATTGCCGCCTTTATCCAAGTTCTGCAATCTGACAGACAGAACGGATGTCATCGGCTATAATGATATTTTTATGGAGTTGTCCAGAATCAACCTCGGTATTTATGCTCCGTTCAAGTACATTCAACCGAGTCGCTTGCGACTGTATGAAGAAATGTACGATACGAGTGTAAAAGGCGGCAGTGGGAGCTTCAAGCAATTGGACCGGGAAGGCAGCTTGCAGCTCCTGATGCGGATCAATTTACTCAAACGGTTAGAGAGTTCCGTGGAATCTTTCCGGTTGACGCTATCCAAGATGATATCCAAGCTCGGTCAGACATTGGAGAGAATTGAGGCTTATCAGCGAAGCGGAAAATCAGATGCGGTTGGATACACCGAGATTGAAGATACCAGTCTCGATGATGACGATTGGTTGGATGATGATTTTACCATCGGGGATACCATCAAGATCAATCTATCCGATATGGATGTGCTTCGATGGAAAGAAGATTTGATGAGCGATCACCACATTCTATCTGCTCTTCATGAAGAGATGCAGAAAGTATCGCCCGAACATGACGAGAAGCTGAATGCTTTGAAACATGTCATCGATGATAAAATCAGACAGCCTATCAATCCAGGCAATCGTAAAGTGATCATCTTTAGTGCATTCACGGATACCGCGGCGTATTTGTACAACCATCTATCTGCGTACATGAAGTCTAAATACAACATCGATACCGCCAAAATTGTCGGCAGCGATGAGAACAAGAATACCGCCGGACTTCGGAATGACATCAGTACATTACTCACCTGCTTCTCCCCGCGATCCAAGGAGAAGAAGCTGACCATGCCTGATGTCGATGGCGAAATCGATCTGCTCATTGCGTCCGATTGCATCTCCGAGGGGCAAAACTTGCAGGATTGCGACTTTCTCATCAATTATGATATTCACTGGAATCCGGTACGAATCATCCAGCGGTTTGGACGAGTGGATCGGATCGGCTCGCAAAACAAATCCATTCAACTCGTGAATTTCTGGCCCAACATGACGCTGGACGAGTACATTCAGTTGAAAGAACGGGTCGAGAACCGCATGGTCATCATGGATATGACGGCAACCGGCGACGACAACGTCCTGTTCAATCAGTCCAGCGATCTGGAATACCGGAAGCAGCAGCTTAATCGCTTGCAGAAGGAAGTCGTCGATCTGGACGACATGAATACGGGTGTATCCATAACGGATTTAGGTCTTAATGATTTCCGCATGGATTTGGTGAACTATGTTAAAGAGAATGGCGAACTCGATACCGTTCCAAGCGGACTGCATGCCGTTGTATCTGCTGATGAAGATAAAGGAGTACAGCCCGGCGTCATTTTCGTTCTTCGCAATGTGAATGAAGAATTGAACCCGGACAAGCAGAATCGATTGCATCCTTTCTACCTGGTCTACTTGAGTGACGATGGTGAAGTCGTCACCAATCATATGGATGTCAAGAAGACACTCGATGCTCTGCGAGCCCTGTGCAGAGGACAATCTGAACCTGTCTTGGAGGCATGTCGCAGCTTCAATCAAGCGACAAAAGACGGCAGGAAGATGGATGCCTATTCCATGCTGCTTGAGGAAGCGATCCGCTCTATTGTACAGGTTAAAGAAGAAGGCGATCTGGATAGCTTGTTCAGTTCGGGCGGCACAACGGCTTTAATTGATTCGGTCAAAGGGCTTGAAGACTTTGAACTCATTACCTTTGTCGTTATTCGGCAGGTGGATGCATGATGTTCAAGCTACCATCAAGCACACTTGTGAATCGCAAAATACCGAAAAATAAGTTCTATGAGAAGCTTCACGCCAATCAACATCTAAAGGAACTGTTTACCGAGCAAGTCGAGTCGATCATCTGGAAGCACAAACTATCCAAAGAGACGATTCGTCTCGAACCGAAAGATGACATTGAGGAAATTCAGGTGTTTGAGGTTCACTTGAAAGAGCGAACCTACTCACTTGATTTGTTGCGGAGCATCGACAAGGCGATTCCTTACCCCATACTGCACGTCATTATATATGAAGATCAGGCAAAGCTCGCAATCGCCTACAAGGAGCGGAATCAGACCGATGATAACCGCTCCGTTGTACGTTCCTATCATGAATCAGAATGGCAGCCTGTAGAAGAATTGAAGCTGGACATCATTCAAGGACTTGATCTAAAAGCTGTCTACGAGAACATCATTCGTCAACTTCTACCGATTAGCTCGAAGCCGGAAATGGAACTTACAGTCATTCTGGAACGACAAGCTCGCATAGATAAGCTGACACAAGAATGCCAGCGACTAGAAGCCAAGATTCGCGGCGAAAAGCAGTTCAATCGCAAGGTCGAATTGAATATGGAACTGCAACGTAAACGCAAAGAATTGAATCAGCTTCTCAACGACTAAGTAACTGGAGGTCAATCTTTCATGAACAAACTGACGATGAAATCAGTCGATCTGACTCAGGTCAATATCGACAAGCTTGCAGAATTGTTTCCTAACGTAATTACAGAAGCAAGAGATGAACAAGGAAAGATCAAACGTGCGGTTGATTTTGATTTGTTGAGACAGGAGCTATCTGACTACCTTGTTGAAGGGGAAAGAGAACGGTATCAATTGACGTGGCCGGGGAAGAAGGAATCAATTATTAATGCGAATACCCCTATCGATAAGACTTTACGACCACTTCCAAAGGACAGTGTTGACTGGGAAAATACTCAGAACATATATATTGAAGGGGATAATCTTGAAGTATTGAAATTGCTTCAGGAATCTTATTTAAACAAGGTAAAATGTATTTATATTGATCCTCCATATAATACGGGTAAAGACTTTATATATAAAGATAATTTCAAAGAGCCCTTAGATGAGTATCTTGAGAACTCAGGGCAAGTTGATGATGAAGGCGTTCGCTTTTTTCAAAATACGGAATCAAATGGACGATTTCATAGCGATTGGCTGACATTTATTTATTCGAGACTGAAAATAGCAAGAAATTTATTAACTGAGGATGGCATTATCTTAATCTCTATTGATGACAATGAAGCTAAGAATATGAGAGAGGTACTGGATGATATTTTCGGGAATGAAAACTTTATTTGTCAATTTATATGGAAGAGCAGACAGATGGTTGATAATAGGACAAAGACAGGAGCCTCAATAGATCATGAATATATTATCTGTTATGGCAGAAGTAATTTGTCGACTCTCAGAGGTAGTTTGAAGGATTTGGACAAGTTTTCTAATCCAGATAATGACCCTAGAGGTCCTTGGAGAAGTGCAGACTTAACTGGACTAGCTACAATAGATAAGCGGCCAAACTTACACTACGATCTAATTGATCCTAAAACAGGTATTTCATATTCATGCCCACCTAAGGGGTGGAGATATGACAGAGAGACCATGACGAAGAAAATAAACGAAGGAAGAATATTGTTTCCTTCAAGTCCAGAGGGCCGTCCACGCCATAAACTTTTTCTAAATGAAATGAGTAGTCAGTATACAGGATTCAGTAGTCTTATCTCAACAGACATCTATACTGTCCACGGCACAAGGGAATTGTCAGAACTATTTCCTGAGTCCGTATTTGATTTCCCTAAACCAACCGATTTAGTTATGACATTATTGGAACAGACAACTAATACGGAAGATCTGATTCTTGATTTCTTCTCCGGTTCCGCAACAACGGCTCATTCGGTAATGAAACTGAATTCTGAAGATGGTGGAAATCGAAAGTATATATTGATACAGCTTCCAGAGAAAACAGATGAAACATCAGCGGCGTACAAATCCGGTTTCAAGAATATATGCGAAATCGGAAAAGAACGTATCCGTCGTGCAGCGAATAAGATCAAAGAAGAAACAGGAGCAGACATCGATTACGGCTTCCGTGTGTACCGAGTAGACTCCAGCAATATGAAAGATGTCTATTACACGCCGGACAAGCTCGGCCAGTTGAATCTAGATGACATGGCGTCGAACATCAAAGAAGATCGCACTGGGGAAGACTTGCTGATTCAAGTGATGCTGGAGTGTGGACTAGAGCTTTCATTGCCGATGGAATCCAAAAAAATCGAAGGCAAGACCGTCCACTACGTTGCAGGCAACTCCTTAATCGCTTGCTTTGATGACGAGGTGCCCGAGTCGGTTATCAAAAAGATTGCAGAGGATCAACCTCTTCGCGTTGTATTCCGTGACAGTTCGTTCCGGGATGATTCTGCTCGAATCAATGTCGAAGAACTGTTCAAGCTACTCTCCCCTAGCACTGAAATTCAAGTGTTGTAAGGAAGGTGAGCAGCGATGAAGATTAAATTCAAACACCAGCAGTTCCAATTGGATGCAGTAAAGAGCATTGTTGACGTATTTCAAGGACAACCCAACGAATCCTCTCGCTTCACGCTTGATAAAGGTCGTCGTCAGAAGAGTGTGGAAATCGGTGATCTCTTTCAGCAAACAAGCGGCAACGATTCGGAATATGGGTTCAAGAACAATCCTATCAAGCTAGTCGATCAGGAAGTCCTGGGCAATATTCAAGCGATACAACGTCAGAATGGATTGAAACTATCGGAGCGGCTTGAGGGTAAGTACAATCTGACGGTTGAAATGGAAACTGGTACGGGTAAAACCTATACGTATATTCGGACGATGTTCGAGTTGTACAAAAAGTACGGTTGGAGCAAATTCATTATCGTTGTTCCTTCGATCGCGATTCGTGAAGGTGTACTGAAGACATTTCAGATTACCGAAGACCACTTCATGGCGGAGTATGGATCGAAGGCACGTTACTTCGTTTATAATTCCAAGGACCTGCATCATATCGATAAATTCGCAAGTGACGCTGGCATTAACGTTATGATTATTAACGCTCAAGCGTTTAATGCGAGAGGTAAGGATGCAAGAAGAATTACAATGGAGCTGGATGACTTTCAATCTCGACGACCAATTGATGTAATCGCCAGCACAAATCCTATACTCATCATCGATGAGCCACAATCCGTCGAAGGTCAGAAGACGAAAGAGGCATTGAAGGATTTCAAAGCGTTGTTTACGTTGCGATACTCGGCAACTCATCGGGAAGACTACAACAAAGTCTATCGCCTCGATGCTCTGGATGCCTACAACATGAAACTGGTCAAGAAAATTAGTGTGAAAGGCATCTCGGTCAAAGGATCAAGCGGAACGAACAGCTACGTCTACCTCGAAGGCATTGATGTCAGCGACAAGCATGCTCCCGTTGCTAGACTTGAGTATGAAAAACGAACCAAAACCGGATTAACCAAAGTATCCAAGAAGATCGTCACAGGCGATGACCTCTATCAATTGTCCGAGAATTTGGAGCAGTATAAAGGTTACAAGGTATCCGAGATCAACGGTCAGAATAACAGCATCAGCTTTATTAATGGAGTCACGCTGTTCGCCGGAGACGTGCAAGGTGATGTCAGCGAGCTTCATTTCCGGCGAATCCAGATTCGGGAGACGCTGAAATCTCATTTCGAGAAGGAGCGGGTACTGTTTCATAAAGGGATTAAAGTTCTCTCGCTCTTCTTTATCGACGAAGTTGCCAAGTATCGAAAATACGATAAAGACGGCAACGAACTGAACGGCGATTATGCGGATATTTTTGAAGAAGAGTACATGGAACTCCTGAACGAACAACTGTCATTGTTCGCAGATGACCCATATGTTCAATATTTGAATAACATTCAAGTGAAGGATACGCATAAAGGGTACTTCTCCATCGACAAAAAGAGCAATCGGTTCGTTGACTCCAAAGTGTCTGCCAGAGAAACGGACTCCGATGATGCAGACGCATATGACCTGATTATGCGACAGAAGGAGCAACTTCTCAGCTTTGAGGAACCGACAAGGTTTATTTTCTCCCACTCGGCGTTGAAGGAAGGCTGGGATAACCCGAACGTATTCCAGATCTGCACGCTCAAGCACAGTGATTCTACGATCAAGAAGCGGCAGGAAGTTGGACGAGGTTTACGCCTCTGCGTGAACAAGTATGGCGAACGGATCGATTCGAGTATTCCGGGTATTGACGTTCACGAGATTAATGCATTGACCGTTGTCGCCAGTGAATCTTATGAGCAATTTGCCAAGCAGCTTCAGAGCGAGATTGCCGCGACATTGTCGGATCGCCCACGAAAGGCAGACAATAGCTTCTTCTTGGAAAAAGTACTTGTGAATGCCCGCGGCGAACAATTGAAGATTGATGAGAGACTCGCAACCAAGCTGCAGAATGCGTTTATTCGTAACGGCTATACCGATGATGACTACAATCTGACGGATGCTTATTTTGCTGCTGTAGAAGAACAAACCGTCAAACTACCTGACGAGCTGAATGCACATCAAGAGCAGCTTATTGAACTGGTTAAATCGATCTATGTTGAAGGCAAGTCGGATATGACGAACGATGATCGGAAGAATACAGTTCCGAATATCACGGTGAACAGCAACTTCCATAAGAAAGAATTCAAGGAGTTGTGGAGCCGAATCAATAAGAAATCGGTTTACACGGTTCAGTTCGATTCGGAAGAATTGGTGCGGAAAAGCATCATGGCGATTGATATGAACTTGGAAGTGCCTTCTATTCGTTATTCCATCAAGCATGGTGAAATGAATGAGATCGAATCTCGTGAACAATTGAAGCAGGGAGAAGCGTTCGTAATTCGAGAGACGGACGCGGATTATGTTCATCAAGCTGCGGCGTCGAAGATCAAATACGACTTGATCGGCAAACTGATGGATGAAACAAAGCTCACCAGAAAAACGATTGTGGCTATCTTGAAAGGCATCAAACAAGCGAAGTTCATGCTGTTCCAGAAGAATCCCGAGGAGTTTATACTTCGGGCGTCCAGACTGATCAACGAGCAGAAGGCGACGACGATCATTGAATCCATTACGTATGATGTGATCAATGATACGTTCGATACCGATGTGTTCACGAAGAACACGCTGAAGGGTCAGCTTGGACAAAATGCAATAGCGGTTGAGAAGCACATCTACGACTATGTGGTGACGGATTCCAAGATCGAGCGGGCTTTTGCGAAAGAGCTGGATACGAGCAATGAAGTACACATTTACGCTAAGTTGCCGCGGGGCTTCTACATCCCTACTCCAGTTGGTGACTACAATCCAGACTGGGCGATTGTATTCAAAGAAGGTGACGTGAAGCACATATACTTTATTGCCGAGACGAAAGGTTCGTTAGACTCTATGGAGCTGCGTGAAGTCGAGAAGGCGAAGATTGAATGTGCACGAAGGCATTTTGCTAAGCTGAATTCGGATCAGTTGAAGTATGATGTGGTTAACAGCTATGAGAAGTTAATGGAGATTGTTAAAGGATAATATCCAGATGAAAGCCGGGGATCATTCATTCGATCCTCGGCTTTTCAATTGGATTTAACATTTTTGGTTTGCAGGAATATGAGGGATTATGTGGAAATATGTATTACAACAAACTGCCGGGGGGCTTATATGTACTTCGAAAAAACATTTGCTCACATTGAGGGCAATCCTAACCTAAGGGAGCCACAAGTACAAGGTTATTTGAGAGTGAAAGAATATTTTGAATCTCCAGTTGATCATAAACCAGCATTGGTCACTTTACCAACTGGGGTTGGTAAAACGGGCTTAATGGCTATTTTGCCATACGGCATAGCCAAGCACAGGGTGCTAATTGTTACTCCAAATCGGACAATTCGCAATACGGTTACTGATAGCCTTGACCCTAGATACGAACATAACTTCTGGTGGAATCGAAAAGTCATTAATATTCCAACCAACTTACCCGAAGTCATTGAATACGAAGGAGATCCAAGAACGCTGGAACAAGCTAAAATTGTGATTACCAATATTCATCGACTCCAGTCCCACAATGCAAGTTCTTTATTGCAAAAGGTACCGCGGGATTTTTTCGATATGATAATTATCGACGAAGCACATCATTCCCCAGCAGCATCGTGGGTAGAGATGGAAGAGTACTTCAATTCGGCGAAAATCGTTAAGATTACGGGTACTCCTTTCAGATCAGATAAAAAGGAAATCTATGCTGAGGATATTTATTCTTATCCGCTGAGTCGGGCAATGATAAAAGGCTACGTAAAGCAGCTTGTTAAAAAAGAGTACATACCAGATCAGTTGACTTTCAAGGTACAAGGATTTGAAGAAGACGTATCCTTGGAGGAAGTGTTGAAATTAAAAGACAGCGACTGGGTGGAAAGAACGGTAGCGTACTCAACGCAGTGCAGTGAAGCTGTTGTAAAAAGAAGCCTCCAAATCATGACCGAGAAAAGAGAAGCAACAGGAGTACCTCATAAAATCATTGCTGTTGCTTGTTCCATTGAACATGCAAGGGAGATTAAACAGCTATACGAAGCCGCAGGATGTCCTGCATCAATTATACACAGTGACATGGAACCCTCTGAACAAGATCGGGAAAGAGTGGACTTTCACAATGATCGAACGCATGTAATTGTGAACGTCGGTATGCTTGGTGAAGGTTACGACCATCCATACATTTCTATTGCCGCGATATTCCGGCCATTTAAGAGCTTGTCGGCATACGCACAATTTGCAGGAAGAGCATTACGTTCAATTCCTGACGCAAAAGACACGGCAATAGATAATGTTGCACATCTCGTATATCACAACGCACTTGGACTGGAGGAGCTGTGGGAGTACTACAGTAAAGAACAACAAAAGGCTGAGATCATCGACCGGTTAGAGAAGTTATTCGAGGAGAATGAAGGTGGAGGCTCTTCTGACGGTAATGGTGGATCAGAGCTTGATGTTGGGGAAGCTAGACAATCAGAAACTTTTAGAGAAGAACTGAAGACATTTGTTGGTGATGAAACCATATTAGAAGCGTACGAAGAGGCCATTCGTCAGAGCAGAACCAAGACCGAAGAAGCATTAGAAGCACTAAGGTCAAAGGGTATTCCGGTTACTGACGAGATGATTAAACTTATCGAAGGGTCTACGTTTGAAGATATTGCGAAATCGAAAAGACCCGACCTTGAATTGAAAGAGCGTCGGCAAGAATTAAAGACATACATTGAAAATGGAATTGCGGAAATATTAACTGCAAAGGGTCTGAACCCCAAAGGGAAAGCAGAAGATATTGCTACAAAGTTGGGTTATTATCGTGATACACAACTAGCCTTAGATGGACTATGCGTCAAAATAATTAACGAACAATTGCTGAAGGCGATTGGGTATCCAAGAAAGCAATGGTCTATTGCCGACTTCAAGCAAGCAAGGCCACTGGCTGAAAAACATGTGGCATATTTAGCGGAAAGACTTTAGAATGAGTTTATTAACCGAAAGGAGGGTAACAATTGCTTAGTGTGCAGGAATTAAAAGTGAAGTTAGCACATGTTCTTGCCAATAAGGGGATTCCTCCTTTTGTGTTGGCAAATAATATTAGCGAAGCAAATTACGATGAGATTTCCCTTTACAAGCGAGATCAAATGATCATCGTTGACATGTACTGCAAAGATGATGAAACAGGCGAACCGCTGCAATTCAAGTATATGTATAACAAGGATGAGGTACTGCTAAAATCCGAAATGATAATAGCAGGACGCTCAAGTGTAATGTGGGATAGAGAAGCAGAGATAGCAATTTTGACCAAGCAAATTCAGCAAGCTGAAGCGGTGGTTAAGTTATAAACGGAGGGGCCTAGGAGATGATCCGGGCCCCTTTGATTTTGAGGTGTGTAACGAAGTTTAGTTTACCCTATCAATAGATACGGTGAGCCGTATCACAAATAGTGGTAAAGCGGAGGGTTGAGTTGAGGGTGGGAGCGACGATGATCAATCTGCAGATTGAAGCCTAAGCACACACGTAAAGCATATAGAATCCGTCATACGATGGTTAGAAAATGTCAAGTCACTCCTCATTTATTCCGAATCAGTTTATTGACTGTATGTTCAATAATCAGTATAATGTATTCATGAGCAGACCAAGAGAGTTTGATTACAATCAAGTATTGCATGCCGCGATAGACGTTTTTAATGAATATGGATATAACGGTTCTTCTTACGAACTTTTAACGGAAAGGACGCAATTAAAAAAGCAGAGTTTGTACGGTGCATTTGGTGATAAAAAGTCTCTCTTTGAAAAATCTCTATCCCTTTACTGCGATGAATTCCTATCTCGCTTTCAAAAGCTTTTGACCCACGGTTCTACTGCTATAGAGACGCTGCGTTATTTGCAACAGCATTTACTTGTATCCAACAGTGGCAGAAACAATGTAGGGTGCTTTGTCGTCAATTCAGCGTTAGAATTAACAGATCCTGACTATGTACATGTTAAAATTCAATTTGATAAAATGTTTCAGGGAATGTGGGATAGTTTAAACCGCGTAATCTTACAAGGACAACAAGAAGACTCTGTCATTCAAAAGTCATCAAGTGAGCAACTTGCTCTTTATATGACTAACTCGATTATTGGCATCAGAGTCATGATACGTGCAGGCATACCGAAAGTGCAAATTCAGGCAACCTTGGATGCTGCAATTGAAACATTACTAGTATAACTAAGAGGCCCATTTCTCTTAGTTTGCATATTATTGACTTTGCGGTCAATAATATGTGATTTGCTTGATTCATTTATTTATTTATTTAAGGGGATGCTAACATGACCAAAGGGCAAGTAAACCGGAAGACGGACTCGACCGAGTCTATATTAGATAAACACAATAAACTAAATTTATTTATATTATGTATTGCTGTTTTTATGGCAAGTCTTGATGTTTTTATTGTAAATGTGGCATTGAATAAAATTGGTGATTCTTTTGGCCAAAGCTCCTTATCAAATCTGAGTTGGATTCTTAATGGGTATGCCATTTTGTATGCCGCTTTGTTGGTTCCTGCAGGTAAGTGGGCAGATAGATTTGGTCAAAAAAACGGTTTTGTATGGGGAATAAGCTTATTTACTTTGTCTAGTCTAGGTGCTGCACTCAGTGGGGGTTTATGGGTGCTTATTCTATTTCGCTGTCTTCAAGCCATAGGGGCCGCACTTTTAACTCCCAGTAGTTTGGGGCTGGTGCTTACTATAATGCCAGAAAAACAAAAAAAACGTGCGGTTCGAATTTGGACGAGTAGTGGCTCACTCGCAGCGGCAGCTGGACCGGTGGTTGGAGGAGTATTACTGGAAATATCGTGGCAATGGCTCTTCATCATCAATGTACCAATCGGTATATTCGCTGTATTAACAGCAATCCAATATATCCCGGATCAAAGATCTAAAACCATTTCGGGAATGCCTGATCTATGGGGAGGATTGCTTCTTATTGTTTCCATAGGAGCGTTGGCTCTTGGGCTTGGAAAAGCTACAGATTGGGGATGGGAACATCCAATAATTTGGGGAAGCTTTATTTTATTTGTCATCGCGTTAATAGGTTTCATTACTCAATCCCGCAAACACCCATATCCTATTGTTGAGTTATCATTGTTCCGTAGCAGAGTCTTCACATGGTCAAATATAACGATAACACTTGTAAACATCGCATTTGCTATGGAGTTGTTATCCATTATTATGTATATACAAAATATATGGGGCTGGTCTTCATTGGCAACAGGCTTAGCAATCAGTGCTGGTCCATGCATGGTATGGCCTTCCGCCATTGTCGGTCAGCGTTTTTCTAAGCGAATTACTTTTAATGTAGTTGCCGCCATTGGAATGGTATTGATAGGTGCGGGTTCCCTTTTATTCGCTCTGTCCGTTCAAGGCTCTCCGAATTATTGGACTCAAGTTTTACCTGGATGGCTGATAATCGGTATAGGATATGGAATGACACTACCAATAATAATCTCATCCGCAACAAAGGAATTAGCTTCAGATCAGACTGCTACTGGCAGCGCGATTGTTAATATGTTCAGGCAACTTGGTTCAGTCCTTGGGACAACTATTTTGGTCGTTGTACTTGGTTCATCCGTTAGAGATTTGAGGGCTTTCGAAAATAGTTGGTGGATAGCGGTCGCGCTTTCATTGCTCGGAGCCTTTACAGCATTAGGTTTACTACCAAAAAATAATCGAGTAAGGCAGCAGTGAAATGATGTGAGAATAGAACTGTCTCTGTAATTATTTCAAAGAACAGATGAATAGAATAACAATAAAAATCTTTTGAGGAGGGTTACCGGATTGTAATCATGGGAAATATAGTAAATATTTTTTTGTTAGACTTGTAGGCGAACTGTCTTCAGATTATGACGAAAAATAAGACATTAACCTGAATTTCGAAAGTACTGCGCATTAAAAACATAAAAAGGGCTCCAAATCTTTGGTAGAATGGTGTTTGTCCAGGACAACATCACCCAAAGAGAGGAGCACCTTTTAGGTGAAGTCTACCACACCGGTCAGCAAAATCAAGAGCGAATTTTCGCTGCAGAACGCCACGAGTTTCGGCGGCGTCAAAATCTTTTTGGCCTATCTCGAAAAAATCAAGCTCGCCGAGGCCATGCAGCGCCTTTCCGGCGGCAAAGCGCACAACGCCATTTTTCCTGTTCATCGCATCCTGCTCTATCTAATGGTTGGCTGGATGCTGGGCTGCGGGCGTATTTTTCATTTCCGCAAGTTACAGCACGATGTGTTGCTTTGTCGTTTTCTGGGAGGCCGTCTGCCGCATCACAGTTTGCTGTACAAGGAGCTCGCGCGTCTGGGCAGATCCTGCCCGCAGCTCCCGACGGAACTGCGCAAGCTGAATATGGAAATCATTCATCTCTGCTTGCCGTCCAAGCCAATCCTTGATCTGGACTCCTCGGTGGAGACGGTATACGGGGAGCAGGCCGGCGCGGCCAAAGGCACCAATCCGCATAAGCCCGGACGAAACAGCTACCATCCGTTGCTGGCTTTTGAAGGGCAAACCCACTTGAATCTGAATGCGAGGCTTCGCCCCGGCAACACGCATTCTTCAACCGACGCAATCGACTTTTTGCAGCAAACCTTCGCACTGCTCGGCGAGCGCCAAGTGGCGTACGCCCGGTTCGACAAAGGCTTTGGCGGCGAGGATTTCTACCAACTGTGGGAAGGCCGCAAGATCGGTTACGTCGGCAAAATGAAATGGACCAAACGCCTCGCAAGCGACGTGGCGGCTTGTCGCTACTGGACGCGCTATGTCGACGAGGACTGGATCATCGAGGGCATCACTTTGATTTACAAAGCTACGTCCTGGAAAAAGCCCCGTCGCGTAGCGGTCATTCGTAAGACGCAAGTCTGCGAAGACGGTCAAGGCCGCATCGTATTCGACGAGGACTGGCAGTATGAAGCGATTGTAACCAACCTGGAGTGGGAACCAATTGACCTATGGCGCTTTTACAACCAGCGTTGCTGCATGGAAAATTACATCAAAGAGGCGAAAGACGGTTTTTCCATGGACCGGATCGCGACCAGTGATTTTGAAGCGAATGAAGTCGATCTGCTGATCAAGTTGCTGGCCTACAATTTGTTCGAACGCTTTAAGCGCGATTGTTGCGAACCGATGCATCAGGGTTATACGATTGCAAGATTCCGACTGGAGTTCTTTCATTGCGCGGCGACGCTTGTTCGGCATAGTCGCGCGGTCGTGCTCAAGCTGATCAAGGATTTCGACGGTCGTCATGCATGGAAACGAATCGAAGCCAAAGTGGTTCAATTGGAGTGACGGCTTCCAACATTTCACATGGAAAACAACAATGCCCCTTTCTGGGGAGGGGGGAGTTATCCCCATGTGGATATTGGTTTCAAAATTTCGCTGGTCCCACTCCCACTTATTCACAGTTGTTGATCCGCTCCTGGATGATCGCCACCGCATTCTTATGCGCTTTCGAAATTCAGGATTAAATGTACATTACCACCGATGTTTGAGACGCTCTGTAAGCTCTTATAAGCCTGTTTTACTAAGTATGGGGAAAAGTCTTAAATGGCTACCTGTGGACTTCTTATACGAGGTATAGGGGTTTAAAATAGAACTAAACCTGAATTTCGAAAGTACTGCGCATTAAAAACATAAAAAGGGCTCCAAATCTTTGGTAGAATGGTGTTTGTCCAGGACAACATCACCCAAAGAGAGGAGCACCTTTTAGGTGAAGTCTACCACACCGGTCAGCAAAATCAAGAGCGAATTTTCGCTGCAGAACGCCACGAGTTTCGGCGGCGTCAAAATCTTTTTGGCCTATCTCGAAAAAATCAAGCTCGCCGAGGCCATGCAGCGCCTTTCCGGCGGCAAAGCGCACAACGCCATTTTTCCTGTTCATCGCATCCTGCTCTATCTAATGGTTGGCTGGATGCTGGGCTGCGGGCGTATTTTTCATTTCCGCAAGTTACAGCACGATGTGTTGCTTTGTCGTTTTCTGGGAGGCCGTCTGCCGCATCACAGTTTGCTGTACAAGGAGCTCGCGCGTCTGGGCAGATCCTGCCCGCAGCTCCCGACGGAACTGCGCAAGCTGAATATGGAAATCATTCATCTCTGCTTGCCGTCCAAGCCAATCCTTGATCTGGACTCCTCGGTGGAGACGGTATACGGGGAGCAGGCCGGCGCGGCCAAAGGCACCAATCCGCATAAGCCCGGACGAAACAGCTACCATCCGTTGCTGGCTTTTGAAGGGCAAACCCACTTGAATCTGAATGCGAGGCTTCGCCCCGGCAACACGCATTCTTCAACCGACGCAATCGACTTTTTGCAGCAAACCTTCGCACTGCTCGGCGAGCGCCAAGTGGCGTACGCCCGGTTCGACAAAGGCTTTGGCGGCGAGGATTTCTACCAACTGTGGGAAGGCCGCAAGATCGGTTACGTCGGCAAAATGAAATGGACCAAACGCCTCGCAAGCGACGTGGCGGCTTGTCGCTACTGGACGCGCTATGTCGACGAGGACTGGATCATCGAGGGCATCACTTTGATTTACAAAGCTACGTCCTGGAAAAAGCCCCGTCGCGTAGCGGTCATTCGTAAGACGCAAGTCTGCGAAGACGGTCAAGGCCGCATCGTATTCGACGAGGACTGGCAGTATGAAGCGATTGTAACCAACCTGGAGTGGGAACCAATTGACCTATGGCGCTTTTACAACCAGCGTTGCTGCATGGAAAATTACATCAAAGAGGCGAAAGACGGTTTTTCCATGGACCGGATCGCGACCAGTGATTTTGAAGCGAATGAAGTCGATCTGCTGATCAAGTTGCTGGCCTACAATTTGTTCGAACGCTTTAAGCGCGATTGTTGCGAACCGATGCATCAGGGTTATACGATTGCAAGATTCCGACTGGAGTTCTTTCATTGCGCGGCGACGCTTGTTCGGCATAGTCGCGCGGTCGTGCTCAAGCTGATCAAGGATTTCGACGGTCGTCATGCATGGAAACGAATCGAAGCCAAAGTGGTTCAATTGGAGTGACGGCTTCCAACATTTCACATGGAAAACAACAATGCCCCTTTTCTGGGGAGGGGGGAGTTATCCCCATGTGGATATTGGTTTCAAAATTTCGCTGGTCCCACTCCCACTTATTCACAGTTGTTGATCCGCTCCTGGATGATCGCCACCGCATTCTTATGCGCTTTCGAAATTCAGGCTAAATAAAATAATCTAAGGTGAACCGTATCATCGCTAAAGGTAAAATAGAAAGGGACTCCATCAAGTCCCTGTACATGGTTTGCTTATTAATGTTGTACAAAGAATTAAGCACCGATGCTTCTAGTGGTGCAACATGATCTTTGACCTTACCTAGCATTTCAAATGATGGACTGAACAGGGAATCCATTGTGAAATCGAAGTGCAAGTTGATTTTTTTAACCTGCCTTCCGACACCTCGAGGAGCATCTTTTGTAATGATAATCTCCTTAATAAGAAGACGATACAATGCTTTTTGATCGTCGGGCGTCGATTGCTCCAGTACAGTTTGTAGATTGGAAAGCAAAAGTTTCAAAGATTCGTAATCTACTGGCTTCATATCGAGTAGTGTGAGTTCAGTGTTAATGCTCTCTAATCGCTCCTGCAGAAGCTTTTGTTCTCTGATCGATTCGATAAGATCGGGTTTAAAGAATTCAGCAATCTCGGGGTCGGTAAGAATATTATCTTTCAAGCTCTTGATCTTCGTTTGCACTTTGGTAATTCGAGATTCAACCGTTCTTTTGTCGGCTTTCAATGGCTGCTCATTATTTTGACGGTCGCTGTTTATTTTATCAACAAGTTTTTTCAAAACGTATGGCTCTGATACGATTCGAGCAAGTTCATTCATAACATGCTGCTCTACTACGTCTGCTCGAATCATGTTGGAGCGACATACCGACTTACCTTTGTTGTGAAATTGGCCGCATACATAGTAACGATATGGCTTGCCTTGAGCACCTTTGGCCCGGCCGGGAACCATTCCATGACTGCAAACCGGGCATTTGACTAATCCGCTTAAAATATAAGGAGTATTGGAGCGGATTGGTTTATACGAGCGTTTGCTTATTACCTTGTGTACTCGTTCCCATTGTTCAATCGTTATTAGTGGTTGGTGAGTACCATCGGTGAGCAAGAAGTCTGAATTCTTACCCTTGCGTCGTTTATCTGCCCAGTTTTCAAGTTGATTATATCTGATTTTACCGAGGTAGACCGGATTATTTAGAATGGTTTTAATACTGAATACTGCGAAGGCTTTGCCGGTCTTTGTACGGTAGCCCATTTCGTTTAACCGCCGTGTAATGGCTTTCAATCCAAGCCCCTGATCAGCATACTCGAATATTTTCCTGACGATGATCGCTTCATCTTCATTTACTATTAATTCCTTCTCAATATTATCGTAGCCAAGAACTTTGCCTCCGTTATACTTCCCTTCTTTTGCCCGTTGCATCATCCCCATTTTCACTCGGTCTATGATGTTGTTCCTCTCCAGTTCAGCAAATGAGCAGAGCATCTGGAAGGCAGTTTTACCGAAAGGTGTCGAAGTATCAAAGTTTTCGTTCAGGCTAATCAACTTGACGTTATGGTTTTCCAATGTATCGCTGATCTCCAATGCGTCTTTTAATTTACGAGCAAGCCTGTCAATTTTGTAGACCATGACCATTAGAAACCTATGATGCTGTGCATCTTTAAGCAGTCGTTTCATTTGGGGGCGACCAGTAATGTTTTTGCCGCTTGCTCCCTCGTCAACGTATTCATCGACTATTTGAAATCCGTGAAGTTCAGCGTACCGCTTCAATTCGGCGATTTGGGCTTGAATGCTGTATCCCTCTTTAACTTGTTCTTCGGTGCTGACGCGGGCATAAATAGCGACGGTTGTTTTATTCATGCTTTTGTTGCTCCTTCCTAAAATGTTCTTCATGAAACTCGTTGAAATATTGAATCCATTCATCTTTCATAATTAAAGGAAACATAGTTGGATGCTCGATGCATGCATTAAAAAGCGAAACTGCATGATGAAATGATGAAAACCGGTTTTCTGTAGAAGTAAGAATGTCATCATTTTCAAGAGAGTGCAGTTCTATTTCGGCAACAAACCGTGAAAGGCTTTTAATAAATGATTTGTAATCAACAGAGTTTTTCGTGTCCTTGCAATAAACGAATCTCATTCTACCGTCTTGAAATACTTGATAGACATAACATCCGAAATAGAAATCTGACGACAGGGCAGGATCGAGTTCAGAATACTCTGCTGTTATGGCCGTTTGATCTCCATCATGCACACCAATTTCAAAAAGTTTAATATCGCCTTGATAAAAATCATCAGTAAAAGTGTCAATCGGTACATGCAGTACTTTGGCCAGACCAAGAATCACTTGAAATGATGGATTCTTCGATTCACCGCGTTCAATTGCCGTAATGGATTGAGAAGTTACACCTATTCGTTTACCGATAGCTCGAGTCGAATAATCTTCTTTGGGATCAAGTTCACCTAACTTTTCTCGAAAAAAACGGATACGTTCCCCAAGAGTGCTCATTTTAAGCTGAAAAAATTCTTTAGCATCTATTGTTTTCTTCGGCATGTAACTCACCCTTTCTGGACGTCTTTACAACGATTATAGAACATGATAATATTTTTGACAAGCAAGACTGTCAAAACAAATATACATTCCAAAAAGGTTGGTGATTATGAATAACTTTGAGTATGTCAACGCAGATAATTTAGATGACCGGCAGCAAAGCTTTGTGGAATTCGTCGAAGAAAGATATCAAGCAAAGCAAATATTTCTCTCGAAACTGGTGAATCTACTAGACAATTATTTGCAAACAAACCACGACTTATCCTTAATTGATGAAGCAGAAGTGGCAAAAGCAGGCGAAGATGTACGAACTAACTAATAGGTCAGAAACCGTTCGGGACTACGGACTGAAGGAGGACGAAACCCTTGATAGATACAGTGAAATTCGATATACTGGTCAACCTCACAGAAGCACAAATCGATCAGGTGTCTTGGACAGAGGTTAAGAAAACCATGAAACGAAAGATGGTTACATGCGAGTTGTTCGATCAGCATGACGACACCCAACCACGTCTCGTTTATAAGTATAAGGAAGACGACCCGCAAAGAGCATGGCTGAAGCTCGAATTATCGGCACCGCGTTATCTGTACGGAAGCAACGTGTACGAATTGAGGCAGGTTGATGTTGAGCCACTGTTCAGGAAGCTCCGACGATATATCGCAGGAAAATTGCAGATTCCACTTTCTCAAGTACCCCAATACAGCAATTGGGAAGTAGAAAAACTGCATATCTGCAAAAACTTCAATGCCGGCCGGCATATGCAGGATTACCTGAACCTGTTGTCCGGCATACAAAAGCCCGGAGGTTACAAGGCTGTTCCCTATAGGGCCGCCGGCAGTAATAATCTGGAATCCGTCGTCTATCAGCGTAATACGAAAAAGAACCGGAGCATCCATAAGTTTTACGATAAGCGGGCAGAAGTCGATCAGAAGTCAGCTTATCAGAATAAATCTTTACATCAACAAGACGCTGAAGGATTGCTACGGTACGAGGTTGAACTTACCTACGAAGAAATGAAGAAATTTAGCCCCACAAGGCGGGCAATCGAATTGCTAACCCCGCAGACTGCGGTTAAGGTGCTTCAAGACGGTCTGAATTCACTAGGCCTTACGAAGCCGATCAAACATTCGTCAATAAGGAGTATGCACGACGCCATCAACAGGACAAGCCTCAACATCAGAACGAAAAGCATGCTGATTGCTTTTCTATCCGAGTTGCAGCTTAATGGCAAGGGTTACTGTAAGACGAAATACCAGAAGACAACCTATTATGATAACTACAATAAGCTTAAGGAAGTCCTGGGTATGGATGAAATTCTGTTCTCTGAAGTTGATCTACCGCCGCTCAAAGTCCATAAAGACTCGTTTAAAAATAAAAAGAGTCGTTCCACCAGCGGGCAAGCTGGGGAAACGACCACAAATTAAAACATCTAATGCAATTATACCATACAAGCGATTAAAATTCAGATATCTTTGGATGATGTATTGAGATGTATTATTCATGATCCAGTACATTGAATACGGAATTGGAAAAGTTGCTTGCAGCTCTGGCTATTCTTGCAGGCGAACATAACGAACAAGCCCTATTTACATCACCCGTATCATGTATGGCTGGTAGAAAGCCTGTCAAGCCCGAGCGATAGCGAGTTCATTTTAGGCTTGACGGGCGACTCCAACGACCAACACTATTTCCTGTCCTTAGCTGACAAGCTAAGGGCTGGCTCACGCCGAGTGACGGGATTGCAAAGGGTGGTAATCCTTTGCGTTCCCCTCAGGGGCGGAGGGGTGGTTTTCCCTACTGGAGCATACAATCGTCGCTTATCGTGATGCTTCAACACAGGAAGGAGCCTCCGGCAATGGAAGCTCCTTGTACGGAATTGCAGACGAAGAAAAGCGACGCAAACCGTATTTCAATAATCTAACCTCTTGACGGTCAACAGAATGGTTTCCATATCGATCAATGCCTCGCGAATCTCTTTAGGTAATTGAATTTCCAAATAAACGCCGTCAAACCGGATCATCACTTCAATAGCGGTCAGAGAAAAGATGGTGTTAACCGCTGCCGACATGCAGTAGTTTGTTGTACGAAGCAAGATTTCACTATTGTATGTAATGAGAGATACATAAAAATCATCGGCAGACAGCTTAAATGATAAAGGTAGAAGCAGACCGTTTGTTGTTTTTTTGACTGTGATAGTTTGGTAATGAGAATTCACATAAGGGAGATTGGATGACCACATTGTAACGCACTCCTGAAGCCTCTGAATAGCCGCTGGCGTGTCATTTATGATTGTATCAGCGATCTGCTTTAACAACGACATAAACTGTGTAATGGACAATCGCAGAAGGTCGCGGCGGAAATACAATATCTTCTGAATCTTATCGATCAACAACAAGGCGTCATTGGTCAATAATGAATCCAATATTCTAATCTTCCATCCGGTGATTTTTTCAAACCAATTAAGCCAAAAGGATGAAGTTGAGTCATGTTTATGATCGCCGACGATACCAACATATTTGTATTCGCCGCCAACTGCCTCCAATTCAATGATAGCTTTACTTAAGCTTGTGGAGTGTAGGAACTTAGATTTCATTTGAACCGATCGTGTTTCAATTACTTCAACGACTGCGGATAATTGTTGATTTTTCATATTGTGAATCAATCCTTTCAAAATGTATTAATGAAACAACACTACCGACGGTTGATCGAAAGTCATTTATAGTGAATGTCGGTATGTATGATGGATGGCAAGACGATGCCGTATTTCAGGCAATCGCCGCCAAACCATCCATCACATCACAATGCCGTAACTATCTGATTAGGAACTTATCGTAATGGCCGGTTACATCATTCCTTGCTCTTTCAAACTTAGGAACCGATTGTCTCCAATTATGACGTGATCTAAGACCTCAATCCCGACAACATCCCCAACTTCGACAAGTCGTTTGGTTAATTGCACATCCTCCGGCGAAGGGCTTGGGTCGCCGCTTGGATGATTATGTGCCAGCAAGATGGATGCACTGCTTCTTTTTATTGCGGCACGAAAGACCTCTCTTGGATGAACAATCGCACTATTCAAACTCCCAATAGAAATCGTATCTTTTTGAATCAAGTGGTTTTTAGTATTCAGATGTAGAATGCAAAAATGTTCCTTTTGAAGATACCGCAATTCAGGCGTTAAATAATCAGCCGCATCTTTTGGACTGCGGATGATGAGTGGAGAACCGGACGGCATATTTAATCTTTTAGCAAGTTGTAGAGCAGCCATGATTTGATGAGCTTTGCGGGGGCCGACTCCTTTTATGCTCAACAATTCTTGCTCGGTGACATCCATCAACTCAATTAGAGAAGGGAAACGGGAGAATATTTCTTCAATGATATAGGATCCGGTTTTTTCAGCCAATGTTTCAGCGAACAGGGATTTGATTGATGACAACTCATATAAATTCATTTGGGCAGCCTCCATTAATAAATGCAAAAAGGAGAAGTCGCGGCGACTCCTCCCATTGCAAGATGTGATGAAATTCGATAAGATGAATACAAGGATTATTTCTTAGTCGCTCCGTTATCGGGCGGCTTTTTCTTTTTGTAGACTGTCGATATCAAGCTGAATTAGTGCAGTACGGACGAGAATCCGACAGTAGGTCTTCCCTTCTTCCGTATGGAGTGGAGCATCTTTATCCATCGTCTTCATCAATGATCGCAGAGAGCTTCTTTTCTTCAATAGTTCCTGCATCTTAGCCATGCCTATCACCTCCCTTCGTACAATGGAATGCAGTCCCCATAAGCGTTATGTTGCAACACGTCGCAAGCACCGCCTTATCGATGTCAAATAACGTCGCCTACGCTCGGATTACTGAACAGTAAAACTGATAAGAACAGTAATCTTCGAGTTCAGCAATGCGACAACAGCGTACTTTCCAGCGTCAATCGGAACGCTGTAAATGTATCCTTTTTGCTCACAGAATCCGAGATACTGCTTCTGGCTGTTGCATTTAAATGATTGATAATTCATCGCCGATTCACCTGCCTTCGTTGCTTTTGAATTCTGAGTTGTTTTCAAGTGCTTGCTTTAGCTGCCTGCGTTCGATGCCGTTGAAGTTCATGGGGAAATTCCCGATGGAAATAGGCCAGCATCCAGCGTGACGCTGTCTCCTCGTCAACCTGATAAAACCGCCGACAATACGAATACAACAGCGTCCCAGCAATACGGATGCCTCCATTTCTCACAAGCTGTTTCAGAACTGCTGTTAATTCCTCCGGTAATTCGCCTTTTGTAACCATGTGCTCACCTCCATTCATCGCTCCGGCTAATCTCACATCCGGAGATTTTGTCCCTGTCAAATGCCAACACAAATAACCCGCTTTGACTCAAGCAGGCATGTATTGGCTTATTGCTAGATGAACCAACTACATATTGACTTAGTAAATTTCGCAATATGAATGTTAATCCACATTGCTGCTCCTCCAATGTCTTTACCTCGATTTAACCTGCACTCCAGCACTTTCCCGCATCTAACACAGCTACGATCTGCGACATGTCTCAATCGTTCATCTGCAGATACCTCACTTTCGTTCTGGATGCCTCTCACCATCTATATCCTCGCTGTCAAACAAAATCACAAAAATAAAAAAGGGATGCAACCTGTCTGTTACGGCAGATTACATCCCAATATGGCCCGGTAGGGCATGAAACGGCTGACCGGGGTACTTCAATTATGCATGGTGGTACCGAGGGAAATTATATACAATTTTTTGGCTCTATTGGCTGCTCATTTTCCTTTGGCTGTCCACAGTCTGAACAAACTCTTGAGCCATCTTCAAAATGAACCGAACTTCATCCGGTCGCCGCTCGACCAACAACGAACGCAAAATCTCTACCATCATCCGCTTATCGTCAGCAGCATTAACACTATCAATGTCCTTGAAATTGAATACTTCACTTGGCATGATATCCAAAGCCGTCATTATCTTATCCAACGATTCGAGTGTCACATTTCTGCTTCCACGCTCTATGTCTGAAATATATGAAAAGCTCAATCCGCATTTTTCTGCTAATTCTTCCTGCGTCAATCCTCTTGCTCTGCGAACCAACCGCAATTGCTCGCCTACAAGCCGCAATAAACTATTCATGCAATCAGCCTCCTCTTCCAAGCGTAGAGAGGAGCAAAAAATAGATACATCATTGAATAGTGTAAATATTGTAGGAATTCCGCTGTTGGTTATAGTAGAATAGTCACTATGGAATCATCTACCATATAGTGCTACCTGCTCAATAGGTGGGTGAGGTATCCATCAGGATATTCAATGCCTCGGTTATAGTAAGGAGATGATCGCTGAACCAAACATAGCAAGACGTTCGCCGCGGCTACAAATTCTCGACTTCACAAATTCACACGATTTGGGGGAAAACACATGAACAAGAAGAAACTTGCATCAGTACTTATGGCCGGTGTGCTAACAATTGCATTGGCCGGACAAGCAATATCCGCACCAATTGAGTATGGAGAAGAACTTAAAAACGCACCACAATCAACACCCTATGTATCGTTCACCGACTTACAGCAGTCGCATTGGGCGTACAACTACATAGCCAATATGGTGCAGAAGAAAGTTCTTGAAGGTTATGTTGACAACAAATTCAGACCGGAAAATACAATTACACGTGCCGAATTTGCTACGATCATTGTCAAAGCATCCGGTATTAAACCAGCTAAAGTCAACTACGCCTCTTTTAGCGACGTTTCCGTTACCAACTGGGCATCACCGTTCGTTGAGTCCGTAAAAGACTATATGACAGGATACCGATTGGCTAATGGTCAATACAACTTCAACCCGGATACACCAGCGACCAGAGAGGACATAACTGTAGCCATCGTTAAACTAAAAGGCTACGATGCCCGTCTTGCTAATCGAGCGGCTGTAGAGCCTATGTTCAAAGACTTTGAGAGTATTAGTGAAAGTGCGAAGGATTATGTTGCAATCGCCGTCAAAGAAGGATTGGTTAGCGGCTATCCTGATGAAACATTCAGAGGACAAGCGACGATAACGCGAGCAGAGGCGTCTGCTTTGCTATACAGAGCCTTCCTCTATGGAAATGACAACAAGGGAGTCGGAGGTCAAGGGGGCTCATCTACAACGCCTACGGCACCAGTAACGCAACCGCCGACGAATCCGCCGACAAGCACGATTCAACCGCAACAACCTACAAAGGCGGCCAAATTTAGCGTTGATACGCTGGTAGGTGGCACAGGAGCGGGTGATGTAGACGGGCCAGTAAGTGTGGCTAAAATCAAATATGTGGATAGTATGGCGTTAGACAAGGATGACAACGTCTATTTCCTTGACAGCAGTAGTAAAAAAGTTCGCAAGTTCAACAAGTCAAATGGAACTGTTGAAACGTTAATTCTTCGAGATCCAGAAATAGGGACAAAATATCAACTGAATGACTCTAAATATCAGAACTTAAAGTATAATCCTGCAAGTAGTAAGATGTATCTAACTGTTTATTCAAAATACAACTACTCAGCTATTTATGAGATCAACCCTACAGTAACCACAGCGACATATTATATTGGATTTGACAATAGTTTTACTAGTCCTTACAATTTCGACAATTTTAGATTTCTAACATTCACTGATGCCAACAATCTCATCTCAGGTAGTTCTAACCATAGCGGTAGTGCCCTCATTATTAAGAGTAAGACGGATGGCACTGAGGCAACCATTCTGGGAAAGAGTAATGAAAATTCAATTCCCTATATCGGCTATAATTTTTATACTCATCATTACAGTACCATCGATTCTATAGCAACCAGCGATGACATTTGGATTCTTGATGCTTACGAGAAAAGTCTTACAAAAATTCATGTCTTCCCACGTAAAATCGAGACGATAAAGAAATTTGAAAATCTGGCATTTGATACGATAACGACATACAATGGCAAATTCTATACATCAATTGGGGGCACCATTTACGAGATTGGCTTAGACGGCCAAATTTCAATTTTCATCGACGGAAAGGACCTGACATATAACGACGGCAACCCAATTATGAAGATCAGCCATTTAAGTTTCGATAGTAAGGGGAATGTAATTCTGTATGACGGCAACAACAATGCGATCCGTCGAATTAATTTGTAGGAGGCAGAAAGCATGTACTGTCCAAAGTGCGGGAAGGAAGTACAAGACGACGACATCTTTTGCCGCTCGTGCGGGAACCGGATTCAAGCTGAACAGAACAGCATTCCGCCAAGTGCAAGTTCACCCAATACAAACTTCAATACGAATCAGGCGTCCATACAGACTCCAATGTCGAGTGAAGAACAGGAGCTTTGTACATTTGTCGGGAGCAACGCGGATTTTTATCTAAAGAAATGGAAGTACAAGGATAAAGGGTGGAACTGGGCCGCTTTTTTCTGTGTATATTTCTGGTTAGCCTACCGCAAGATGTACCTTAATCTGATGATTGTATTCCTTGCCCATATCCTCGCAATCCTCTTATATTTAACAATAATTACTTCTAGTGTAGGTGAGACAAGTGCCCTCTTGAGGTTGATTTTACCTTTTGTTGTATCCTTGGTATCTCTTTTTATTTTCCCATTCTTCATGGGCTTCTATGGAAACCGTATGTACTACAACCACGCTACAAGAAAGATAGAGCATATAAAATCCAAAATATTAAACGAAGCTGAACGTGAAAAGCGGATACGTCGTCAAGGCGGCGTTGGTGTGGTTGATTTGTTTCTGACAGGAATCATTTTCATTCTCATTGTAGTGTTGCTTGCAATGATTGAGATGAACCGTCTGGAATCTATGTATTAAAGGCTGAGAAGAGTGTTGGATAAGCCGACGCTCTTCTTTCTATATTTTTGCAAGACAGGGTTACAAAATAAGGAATGGCTTTCTTATTAGAAGGTCAGTCAAGTCGAGCAAGGATCAGTAACACGTTCCGGTCTTGTAATCCCTTATATTTCCGGGAATATTCGCGGTGTAGAGTGAAAAAGTATCGAAAACCAGGGATCTCTGCCCTTTAGCAGACATTCGATAGTCACATCCCCTGGTCAGGGTTCAATTGATGGGCTGCTGCACCACTTTATTGCTAAACACCTAATTCGCCGGAAGGCGGGATATCATTGTTCATATTATCTAAATGTCCTCGTAGATATATGAAATAACTAAGCATAAAGTGAACATCTGGGAGATTCTCATGCATTAGCTAATTCATTTATGATAGGGATGATTATGGATGATGCGGAATGCCCGGTAAAGCTGCTCAACCAGAATGGTCGTTTTGAGTCCCGCATCCATCTCCATTTGACTAAGCATCAGCTTCTCATCGTATTGAGCGGAGTTTGAACCGATTATAATGGAAACGTCTGATTTTCCCGATACTCCTAAGTCATTAATTTTTGATGCAAGTTCCTCTGACGATAACGTTTGTTTAGTGCTGGCTAAAAGTATCTTGTAACTGCTGTCGTTAAGCTTCTTCTCAAGCTGCTCTTCCTTTTTAAGTTGAATCAGCTCAATCGTGCAGTACCGACCTAACCGTTTCTCGTACTCCTTAAAAGCCTCAAGGTAGAATTTCTCCATCTTTTCGTTGATTATATATATTGTTAATTTCATTTGGCACCTCGATCTCAAACTGATTTACTCCCGACGAACGAACATAGTATAGCATTTTGTTTGTCTTTTCTGAAACTCGCATTACACTTTGACGAATACTGTATAACTGGTTCCTCAGACCAGGTGTTTCGACAAGATAGGTAGTTCTTTTGTATGGGAAATGATTGATAAAAGGAGGAACAAGCATTAAGATAGAAAATAGGTAAAATTTGGGCGATTGGACAGGGGTTGATTATTATTACTGACTTTTCAGCTAACGCACAAGCTTTGGGATACTTCTACCAAGCCAGATATGCATTATATATGTTATTGAAGTCAAATCCTGATTTACATATTTCTATCGAAAAGCTGGATGATATTTCTTTTGAGAAAGAGGGAACTCCCACTGAATTAATTCAAACAAAACATCATATGAACTCAATCTCTTCCCTGACGGATTCTTGCTCTGATTTATGGAAAACTATACGTGTTTGGAGTACAGCAGTTCAAAATGGCGATGTTAGCACTGAGTCAGTGAAATTTACTTTGATCACCACAGGAGTAGCCCCCGAAGGATCAATTGCAAGTAAATTGTATCCTTATCAAGAATATAGGGATGTCTGCTCAGCAGTGATACTGCTTAATGAGGTAGCTGAAAATTCAAAGAGCCAGTCGAACAAGCCGGCCTATGAAGCCTATTTAGGGTTATCTGAGGTACAACGTGAGCAACTAATAAGCTGTGTATATGTTTTAGATGCATCACCTAATATAGTAGATACAAAAGAATATATCCTTAGAGAGTTAAGGTATGCCACAAGGCCACATTTTAAGGAGGCAATCTTTCAAAGGTTGGAAGGTATCTGGTTCAATAAGGTGATACAACACCTATCTACGGATTCAGTAAATACAATTTCACAAATAGAGATTGTGGACTTTATAAACGATCTACAAGAACAGTTCCATCAAGATAATTTACCAATAGATTTTTTAGATTACGTTGCTCCAGCGGAAGAGTCAATTGCAGAGAATCAGAGAGTTTTTATCGAGCAGTTAAAGTTAGTTACGGTCGGTCAACCGCGTATTCAAAAGGCAATCAGCGACTATTATAGGGCTTTTGAACAACGTTCTAGGTGGATAAGAGATGAATTATTATTTGTAAATGAACTTGAATCGTATGAGACTCGTTTGGTTGATGAGTGGGAACGGAGATTTGAAGCTATGCAAGAGGACTTTGAAGACGACTCAGAGATACAAATCAAAAGAGCTGGAAGGGCATTGTTCAATTGGATGGATCAAGAAGCTAATATCCACATTCGTCCACGTTGTACAGAGCCCTATGTAATGCGAGGAAGCTATCATTTACTTTCTAATCGACTAAAGGTAGGTTGGCATGCTGATTTTATTAATAGACTCCAACACTTAATGGACAGAACGTTGGAGGGAGTGAGATGAAAACATGGTATGAACGACCTGAAGAGATTGCAAATCTATTGAATCCAGCTTTTTGTGGTGAAGTTATTCGTCGCTGTATTACAAAATACTATCAGAACACAAGCGTACCATTTCAATATCCTCTTTTGTATTTAATATTACCAATTGTACTACATAAAGCAACAAGGGGGGAGTTTCCTTCCTCTAGTCGTAAGCAGATGCATGCCTGGCTACAGGAAAATCAGCATGTACGTATAGGTTTTGCGATTAGAGCAAAGGAACTGGTGCCAATTACTAAAGAATCAATTGCCTTTCTAATGCAATTGGATTCCTTGATAATTGATGGTAATGGGAGTATTCAAGTTCGTAAATATAGAAAAGTTAAATTGGAAGGTCATACGGACGGAGAGATAGCTGACATAATGAATAAAGCTGAAATGATAGGCAAGTGGTTTTCTAGTGCTGGAACTGTTCCAACGATATATACCATGTGGGGAGTGAAACCTTAAATTGCAAATACTTGAGATAGTATTGTATAGCCACAAAGGTCAAAAGCGAGTTGTAAACTTTGAACCTGGGAAAATTAATATAATTACAGGTAGCTCGGGTACTGGAAAGTCGGCATTAATTGAGATTGTTGAATACTGCTTGGGTAGAGGGAAGTGTCTTGTTCCCGAAGGAATTATCCGGGATGCAGTTTCATGGTATGGGATTAGATTGAAGTTTGAATCTGACGAGGTATTTATAGGGCGGGCTAATCCTGCGAAATCGGCTCTTAGCACAAATGCATCTTATTTGGAAATAGGAAGCGTTGTTCCCAGTCCAGATAGTATTCCAGCAGCAAACACAACTAATGATGCAATCTCAGATTTTTTGACGCAGAAAGTAGGAATTTCACCAAACATTCATACACCTCCTATTGGCCAAACGAGAGACGCTTTAGAAGCAAATATCAAACATGCTCTTTTTTACTGCTTCCAACAACAAGATGAAATTGCAAGCAAACGGTATCTGTTCCATAGGCAATCTGAAGACTTTATGAAACAGACAATTAAAGATACGTTGCCTTACTTCTTAGGAGCAATTCAAGAGGACAGGCTGGCATTAGAGCAAGAGTTTGCTCGTTCTAAGCGAGAATTGAAGAAAGCGGAGCAAGTGCTAAAAGAAGCTGAGTTGATTAGAGGAGATGGCGTTAGTAAGGCTGTTAGTTTGCTCTCAGAAGCACGCGAGGTTGGCTTAATTGATGCCGCGGCACGGTACCAAAATATTACCTTGTTTGAACTGGTAAAGCTCTTACAGCCCTTGTCCGTTTGGAAACCAGGAGAAGTGGAATTCCCCGGAGCAGAAAAGTTAACTCAACTTCAAATGGAACTTCATCAAACTAGAATTGAGTACAATGAGAAAACAGAGGCAATTAGAGCTGCAAAAACGTTTGTCAATGAAGCAAATGGATACGCAGCAGAGATGCAACAACAGGAGTTTAGACTGGAATCAATAAATCTGTTTAATACTGATCACCACGACTCTAATACTTGCCCACTATGCTCTAGTGGAATGACAAGGTCAGTTCCGTCCGCCGCTGCAATTAAACAATCATTACAAAACGTGAAAGCAAACTTGGAAACAGCAGTTAAAGAGCGACCAAGGCTAAGGGAATATATAGATAATTTGGAGAAAGAACAAGAAGTATTGCTAAAAAGGCTGCAAGAACTGAGTCAAGAAATTGATGGCATTTTTCGAGAGCAATCTGCTGCCAGACAGCTAAGGGACCTAAACGTTAGACGTGGTAGAGTAGCAGGGCGTATTAGTTTGTGGTTAGAGAGCGTTAATTTAGATAATGACATAACTAAGTATAAAGAAGCAGTAAATCAAGCTAAGCAAAAAGTAAGCCTACTGGAGGGTCAATTAGATGAAGAAAATAAACAAGAGAGACTGTACTCAATTTTAAATCGAATTGGAATACAAATGACAGAATGGTCTAATAATTTAAACCTGGAACATAGCGGTGATCCTGTAAGATTCGATTTGACCAATGTGACGGTGGTAATAGATAGAGAAGAGCGGCCAATAACGCTAGAAAGAATGGGAAGTGGACAGAATTGGGTGGCCTATCATTTATTAGTACACTTAGCACTTCATAAGTTTTTTATTCAACATGGAAGACCTGTTCCTAGATTTTTATTTTTGGATCAGCCTACACAAGTTTATTATCCTAGAGATGAGGATAGTAAGTTACTTGGATCATTGAACCATTTAGTCGACGATGATAAGTTAGCTGTGAAGAGAATGTTCGATTTAATATTCAATGTTGTTGAGAGTCTTTCACCTAATTTTCAAGTAATCATAACTGATCATGCAGATTTAGCTGATACTCGGTTCCAATCATCTATTGTTGAGCGATGGAGAGGAGACGCGTTGATTCCTGATGAGTGGAGATAAATGCATTGTTTACTGTAGTCTGAACGCATATTCAATATGATGAAGACATGGAGGGATTGGCGTGCACCAAATTACTGATATCGTATTTTTTCCGGATGTCCTCAGATTACCCAAATTAACGCTGAAAGAAATATGCACAGATTTAATGCTGGAGACTAATGGTACAGTATTCGACCTATCAACCAGAATTTGGGACACTATTAATGCTGGAAACCGTGAATTATTAGAACGTTGTAATAATAGGTTATTAGCGGGGAAGACGTCCGTAACGTGGTTTAAGATCGAGAACGAAGGGGCTTTACGTGGTTTCAAAGCAATGTTAGAAGGGTTGCCAAGAAATCCATTTGAGCACATAAACGAAGTACTGCCGCGTGATGTAACTTCGGAACCTGTTCTGATTGCTGCTTCTGTTGGTCATAATGACACTGATATTTACTTGCGATATATGTACAATAGTGGTAACCGGAGAGAAGTAAATGGTACGAACGTTCAAATTGTTCCTAAATGTGAAGTGGCAACAGTATTTATTAACCAAGAGACTGACCTTATTGAAGTGAGAACAGATTCAAGGAATGCTAACAATATTGCATCACACATTGCAAGGATGATCGGTCAACAAATAACCTTAGAGCAAAAGAAAATACTTGCTCCTTATGGAAATAATGTTGAACTTATAGCGAATGTTCTTCAAGGTGAACTAGTTGATGCTACATCAACACCTGAATTTATTTTTGAGGACTTCAATGAACAACATACTAAGGCTATTATTGATATTCTCAATGCTTTGAACACCTTCTTCGATGAAGAAGATGAGGCTGGACTGGTTCAAAACTTAAGACAATCTTCTCAGTTCTTCGGAGAACATTTATTAACCACACCTTTTGTAGCTCTTATTCTGAACGGAATGGAAAGAGTGGGGTTAAGGGTAAATGAAGGTGATTTAAGGGGGCGTCCATTGTATGATACTTTACGTCCCTATTTGCAACACCAGGGTGGATTCATTAAGTTTAACCGCCCTGTAAACGGTGTAGAAAAATCATTTACGGTGAGAGTAGGATTAACATCAGATAGCATATACTTTACTACACCCGCAACGGAAGAGGTAATTGAATTTGTTCGTAATCAGGTTATAATATAATTACTTAACTTAATTTATAACTGAGGAGGGAGAACATGACAGTAACTTTGAAAGAAAAAAGGGAACTGAATAACTTTTTAGACCTTTTAGCTTTTAGCACTGTTAAAAGGTTCTACCCTACTGCAGCTATGAACTATACCCAAGTGACTTCGTTAGAGGATACGTACGACTATTTTCTTGACTTAGTGGAGTCAGGGGAATTAAGCATTGTATGGGAAGTTAAATGTACATCGGAAAAGATTATTTGTGCAAGAAAATTAGACGATGCTCAGTCAAAAGAAATGCTTTTAAATAAAGAAGTTGCTTGCGATATATGTGGGCATGAATTCACTGTGTCCAGTAATGATTTGTTTCCTGCGTTTGAAATTTCAACTGAGTATAGAGAAATAGTACGAGAAGATAAAAAAAAAACATCAAATCGCTTGAAGATAAACAGACACTTCGCCAAAGTATAAGGGGAGTATTGGATGCTGTAAGGATCGGAGAACAGCAAAATCCATCACTAAGTAACTTACCTCCAAGAACAACTTTAAGAATCGATCGTGTAGAACATTTGCATATACATACGGGAGATGGAGATATGAATAATCATGATAGAAGTGTAACTTTTAACGGGAGTGTGTCAGGAAATACAAACGTTAACACTGGCGATAATGTAGACCAGGAAATAACAGTTAATGCAAATGGAGCAGCAGAAGTATTCGCTCAACTAATAAAAGATATCCATGAGAAAACAACTGATTCTCAAAGAGCCCAACTTGAGTTCTTTGCAGAAAAACTCAAAGAAGCTTATGACAATAAGGATAAGGAAGAAGGCAAAAAGCTTCTAGGATTTCTAACAGGTGCACTTGGAAACATTGGTTCAATTGCATCAATCGCAAGTTTGTTCGGCGTAACTCTATAATTTAGCAGAGAGAGGGGAGATCCCCCTCTCCTTTCTTTTTTAGTTTACCCTATCAATAGATACGGTGAACCGTATCATAAGTGACGGCGAAAAATGTCCGAATTCGTTAAAAGTGCTTAGACGGCGAACGAGGTAACCTCGAACAGAATGCCGTCAAGCGCCTTGAAGTAGAGCGTGTAACCTCCGCGCATCGACTTCGGACTACTTTCCTTGCTTGCAAGCCCTGCAGACATAAGCTTAAGAAAAAAATGATCCACATCTTCCCTCGTATCCACGTAGAATCCGACATGAAACCCTTCGGGATAAGTCGGGTTCTCGCCTCCTAAGGCCGCCAACTGGCTTAAGACGAGCGTAAACCCCGCTTTATCCTTCATAACTGCAATCGCGTCACCTTTCCGATCCGCAAGCTCAAAACCGAATATATCAGCGAAAAAGGTAACTGCCTCCGACACACTGTTTACGCACAAGTTTAGGTGGTTTAGCTTCATTCTTTTATTACCCCTCTGTTATTCTAATACCATTAGATTAATCTAATGGTATTAGAATATACTTCTATGCTATACTTGTCAAGTGAAAGGGTGAGTCCGTTGGCTAGGAAAACTCGTACAACCAATACTCCGCTGGACCAGACAAGGATTATTCAGACCGCGTTGCAATTGCTGGATGAGATCGGTCTCAAGGAGTTAAGCATGAACAAAATCGCGAACAAGTTACAGGTGAAAACCGCGTCACTTTATTATCATATCCAAGACAAGGACGAACTGATGGGACTGCTGGCCGATCGAATAAGCAGTTCCATGGAGTGGCCGGATTCGTCTCTTTCTTGGAGGGAGCAGCTTGGGCTCTGGGGTGAGTCTTTCCGTAAGGTCCTTCTCTCGCACCGGGATACGGTGGATCTTTTCAATTCTAGTATAGCCTCGGGCTATGATCGTCTTAAGCAGGTAGAGAGGCTATACGCCCTATTGTCATCTGTAGGTTTCCCGGATCAGCAGGTGCCATGGGTAGCTTCAATTTTGAAAAATTACGTGCTCGGATTTGTAGGAGAAGAGGTAAGGCTGCGGTTAAATGCCGAGCAGGGTGCCATCTCGAATGCGGAGCTAAGCGAACGCTATAACCAATATTATAGTCAATTGCCGTCAGAGGAGTTCCCTACTGTAATCCGTCTGGCTTCGTACACGACGAATTCCGATTGGGCGAAGGAGTTCGAGTTCGGACTTAATGTTTTGACAGAGGGGCTGGCGGTTAAGCTTCAGTAGAATGGATGGGAATCATCCGGCGTCGGAAGTTAGATTGGAAAACGATAGCAAGATAAAAGAAAGGACTGCTCCTTCATGGGCAGTCCTCTTGGCTTGCTAAGAGTTATCTTTGGAGAAATATGTTGTTGATAGTCAGGTTTTTGACATCCCGCTATTTTTTAACCACAGGAACCCAAAATTCGCCGTAGAAAGTGCCGTCACCGTTTTCTTTGCGATAAGTCGCATTGGGACCGCCGATGTAAGCATAGTCAGTGATTTGTGACAAGACTTCGCCAAAAGCACGATAAGTCAACTGATCAAACAAAGTTTCCTTGTCGCCGGTTCCTGCGAGCACTATGTACTCGCTCTCTGGAAAATCGATGAGGCGTGTTGCGTCAGCCACCGTTTTGCTAGCCTCTACCGCGAAATAATTCCACGGTCTGCCTTGATAAACCTCGTTGACTGACCATTCGCGATCATCTTTTGCGGCCGCTTTGAGCTTATTAAAACGCCCGTCAGCCTTGAGCCCTCCCCAAAACTCTGCTTTTTCCTTTTGCAAAGCTGGCATATCCTGAAAATTGGATTGAATTGAAAAGCCATAAGCGGTCAATGTGAATGATTTCTTATGTTCAACGGTGTAATTTGCCATGGGAGTGCTCCTTTGACTAGATTAGCCTGAAACTTTTTTTGCACGAAGCCACATTTCGCCGTAGAATGTACCGTCTTCAGCAGCTTTGACGAATGTTGAGTTGCCAGGCCCAACGTATTTGTAGTCTGTGATTTCTTGCAGCAGGCCACCGAAAACTTTGCCTGTTATTTCGTCGGCAAGGCGGTCTTTGTCAGTGCCTGTGCCAGCCACCACAATGTAGTCCCCAGCGAGAAAGTCAAGGACGACCGCGCCTTCCACGTCGTATGCACCCATCACGCCGAAGCCGCGCCAAGCCTTGCCGTCGATGACGTAGTTGATTTGATATTCTTGCCCGTCAGCGAGCGCGAGAAGTTCGGCAAGCTTGCCGTTTTCAGTGATTTCGGCTTTTTTCGCTGCAGTTTTTGCTGCATTGCCCGCCCAGTCGTTGTAGTCTTCAAGTATAACACCGAAAGCAGTCATTTTGTAATTTTCTGAAATGGTTTGGATGGAGTAGTTAGACATCTTCATCTCTCCTTAGCGGATTTGTTTTTACAAGATTGATACTATTCTCTAAATGTATCAAAAAGCGATACCTTTTATCGAATATGAAAAAGTATTGCAGAAACAGAATCAAACTCGGTACTGGTGCTACATTTCTGATACAATATAATCATGAAAAAGACAGAACGAGTGAACCTGATCATGCGCTTCATCAATAACCGCGCGCATTTTACGATTGCAGAGATTCAGCGGGAGTTCAAGATTTCCCGCGCGACGGCGATCCGCGACATTAACGAGATTCAGGCGATGGGTTTTCCGCTGACGACCGAGCTTGGGCGCGGGGGCGGCTACAATGTCCTGCAAAATCAGTATCTGTCCGCCGTCCGTTTCACGCCAGAAGAGCTGAAAGCGATATTTATCAGCTTTATTGCCTCGAAAAATTCGCAGCTGCCTTATTTGCAAAATCGCCGCTCCATCACTGAAAAACTCATCGGCATCGCGTCGCAAACCCAGCACGACGAGCTGATCGAGCTGAATAATATCTTGCTTTTTGAAAATACAAATCCTGCTAATCCGAATCTTTTGGAACTCGATGATGCGGCGCCTGCGGAGTTGAACCAGTTGATTTCGCTTGCCGCGCGGGATAAGCACTTGCGCTTGACGTATGAGCCGAGTCCTGGCTGGCCGCAGTTGATGGACGTTTTTTTGATTCATATTTTTAACTCAAACGCTCGTTGGCTGGTCGAGGTTTATGATCTTGATACCGATGAGTTTCGTTATTTGCCTGTTGAGATGCTGCGGGATTCTGCCTTTTCTGAGCAGAAGCTGAGGCGGTCTGAGCAAGAGATTTTAAGCAAAAAACGGCTTGGCGCACGTGAGTCCAATCTGATTGTAAAGCTTGATACGACTGGGATTCAGCGCTTTAAGCGCTTACACCCGCCGGGGATTATTTTGTCCTTTACAGGAATGTTCCAGTCGAGTGGGATTTTCAATGCTCAATTGAATGTGACCGATGTTGAGGCGCTAGAGTATTATGCGGATTGGCTTTTGTTTTTGGGGAAAGGGGTCGAGTTTGAACGGATTCCTGATGAGCTGCGCTTGATTTTGGAGGAGCGGTTAAGGGGAAGTGCTGACGCTTTAACAAAAACACGTTAGTCCAATAACCGGGCTGTAACATTCGCAATCCCGAGTTGGCTTGGTGCTGCAGCAACTTCAAAAATTTTAGCGCTCACTCTATATAACATGCGAAATATTAGAACGCCGCGGCGCGCTGATAATTCGCTTTAGGGCATCTCTAAAAGCCTGGTGAAAAAAGAGCGGAGGGGCCATTTGAATCTGGAAAAGCGTAAGCGTTCGCCTTTGAAAACGGATGCTCTCCGCAGAAAAACGAAAAAACAATCCAAAGAATCCGTTTTCAACAGCGATTGGAGGATCAAATGGACGCCGCAGCGGACTTTTTCACCACTCTTCTAAGGTGAACAGAAATGAAAGTGTATTCGTAAATTCAGATGGCGATTTCGATGATGAAGGAAATTATGATTGGTGAAAGCCACTTGTCTCTATGCCAAACATCTGTGTAAACACGTGCAAATCCGGAATTTGCCATGGAAGGGCAATAAGTTCGCCCCGTTCAACTTCGGCCTCCGCTGTTATTTCAGGGAAATCGCCACATGGTTTAAATGGCTTCGGCGCTTTAAAACTCCAAATACGTAATATCATCAATGCCCTCTTTCTCAAATGATCGGTCAAACATGGTTCGATAGGGACAGCCCTTTTCATTCGTCAGGAACACTTCCCTTGGAAATCTTCCAGCGGAAGCCCCCAAAATGCAAAAATGCTACTGACATAATGTTGTCAGTAGCGTTTTTTTATAATTGAACATGTAAACGTATAGGATAGATAAGTAAAAAGTATGTTTTACAACGGCTGTAGAACACAGCCAAACTTATATTAGGAAGGATGATATCTTGTGAATTTCGCTTCTGTACGCATCATTACTGACGACGTGGATCGTCTTGTTGAGTTCTATGAGAAAGTCATGGGGGTTTCGGCGGAGCGACCCGCACCCGTGTTTGCCGAACTCGTTGTACCATCATGCACCCTTGCCATCGGCCACTCCCAGACGACACAGCTATTCGGTACCGGTTCCGTAGTGGGCGCCAATAATCACACTGTCATTATTGAGTTCCGGGTCGACGATGTCGAAGCGGAATATGTGCGCTTGAAGCCATTTATCGATAATTGGGTAATGGAACCGACCATGATGCCTTGGGGCAACCGTTCTATGCTGTTCCGCGATCCCGATGGCAACCTTCTTAACCTCTTCGAGCCGGTGACCGAGGATGCGATTAAACGGTTTAAAGGTAGACATTGACGGGCAGTAAAGGATGGCCTTTCTAACGCACCAGAAGAATATCGGGGAAGGGGCTATGATGTGAAATGGGACTTGTTCATTTTATTAAGCTAATAGGAGGATAGTTCAACAATAATGATTTTTAGCTATACATTGCGTTTAGCTTATGTTGAAATAATAAGTGAGCTTAATCAATGATGTTTGTGGTTAATGGAGAATCGGTCAAGAAGAACATCTGATGCTTCGTTCGAATTTTATAGGCGACGAGCTTGGCTCAGGCTATTATCGTTCACGGCTTATCGTCGATTCCTCCTTCTGGGGGAATCGACTTTTCGTTCGAGGCTTGTTCGAATCATCGTAAAAGAAAGAACGTCGAAAGGGGTAAAAGGAATCGTTCTTGCTGATACTATAAACATTCAAATTGAATTAAAATGGGGTGGGAATATGGATGTGAATGAGCGCATTGTTTCCGCAGGAAACAGGCGCTCATTTTCACATTGGAACAGCTTTCCGGTATTTTAATGCCGCTGTAATTTGCTAAACTTTTAGCAAATTACAGCGGAGGGTTTTTGAATGGTCTACTACCATGATTTTCTAGTCGAGTTACCTCGTTATGCTACCCTCGGAAAAGCCAATGACTTCCCAATCATGGAATGCTGCCCGATTTGTCGGGCGAAGAATCGACTACAACGGCACGGTTTTTATGAACGAAACGTCATCGCTGAGGAATGCAGCTTTCGCATCCCTATTTGCCGACTCTTATGCCCGGACTGCGGAAGGACGGTTTCCATTCTACCGATGTTCCTATTGCCCTACTTTCAATACACGGTGGACTTCATTCTTCGCATTCTGCTCGTGTTCTGGATGACTTGTGGCTGTTTATGTACGCGCCAACTGCGGCGGTTTTATGAAAAGCGTGTATTTGGGAAGTTGACGGAAATGGAACTGTTCATTCGAGAGGAAGGCTGTCTGGAGATACTGCCTAATATACGCAAAGAAAAAGCCATAAAGATGGTCCAGATGATCCAGGCTTTGGGGAAAGCGACCTTCGTCAGAAGGTGGTGGCGTCATCGGATAAGCAGCTTTATGGCAGCACCATTATACCATGGCACACGGGTTGCGAAAACAGAATAACGTTTCCACACACCTTTTTCCTCGCCTCCGCGATAGCCATGCGGTTATACTGTCCACAACGGTTAGCCGGCTAGCCCACCTATACCAAGGAGGCTATTAACCGATGGATGAAGGAATGAGAGAAAAGATTGCTCTGTTTCGCTTTGGCCTAATTGCTCCGCTGTTAAATGAACAAGTGGATCGTACGACGTATTTGGCCGAGGTGTCGGCAAAGAAACACGATGTACCCTGTTACGGGGAGAAACGATATGCCGCCAAAACGATTCTGGAATGGCTGCTCTTCTACCGCCGCAAAGGCTTTGACGGTTTAAAGCCGGGAACGCGTTCAGATCGCGGGCAATCCCGGAAGCTGATGCCCGATCAGCAAGACCACGTACTCGCGCTGCGCAAACAGCATGCAGAAATGCCGATCACGGTCTTTTATGACTATCTGATTACCAAAGGCGAGATTCTGCCGGGACGTGTGTCGTATTCCACGGTTCACCGATTTCTGAATCTGCACGGCTTACTTCATGGTGAGACCACCAAGGCACCGGAACGCAAGCGATTTGCGCATGACAAGGTCAATATGCTCTGGCAGACGGACATGTCGGAAGGGCCGCGGCTTCGGATCGGCGGCAAAGTGATCCGGACATATCTGCTTGCGTTCATTGACGATTGTTCACGACTGGTGCCTTTCGCTCAGTTCGTTCCCACGGAAAAGTTTGACGGACTTCGTCTCGTGATGAAAGAAGCGCTGATTCGGCGCGGAATTCCGAAGATGCTCTACACCGATAATGGAAAGATCTTTCGTTCGGATATTTTGCAATTCGCCTGTGCTTCTTTGGGTATCCAGCTTCTGCATACTCGCAGTTTTGGTCCCCAAAGTAAGGGTAAAATTGAGAGATACTTCCTTACGTGCAAGACCCGGTTTTACACGATGCTCGAGGCAGAACCGGCCTCCTCCATCGAGGAGCTGAACGAACGGTTCTGGAGGTGGCTTGAAGCGGATTACCACCGCAAGCCACACGCATCACTGGAGGGAAAAATGCCGATCGAGGTGTATCTGTCTCAGATTGAGCAGGTCCGAACCGTTTCCGAGCCAGCGATGCTGGATACGATCTTTTTGCGGCGGGCCAAGCGGACCGTTAAACATGACGCCACATTCTCCCTGGAGAACCGGCTCTACGAAGTGCCGGAGACGTTTGCAGGGCAGAAGGTGGAGATCCGCTATGACGAGCGCAGCGTCCATGTATACGAGGAAGGCAAGGCTGTAGCGGAAGCGAAGGTGGTCCGGTTTGCCGACAACGCTCATGTGAAGCGTGACCGTCCGGCGCTTTCATTCAAGGCGCTTCAAGAGTCGGCGGGAGGTGCTGCGGATGTATAAAGCCTTCTATTCGCTTGCTTCCGAGCCGTTCGCCAAGGAGGTGAAGCCTGAGCACGCCTACCCATCCGGCTCGTTTCAAGAGACGAGTGCTTGTCTGTCCTACCTGAAGCAGACTCGCGGCATGGGCATGATCGTCGGCGAGTCTGGAGCTGGTAAAACCTACGCGCTGCGGGTGTTTAGCGATTCTCTGAACAAAGCATTGTACAAAGTCGTCTACTTCCCGTTGTCCACCGGTTCGGTCAATGATTTTTACCGAGGGCTCGCGTTTGGGCTCGGGGAGGAACCGAAAACCCGCAAGGTGGATCTGTTTCTCCAAATTCAGCATGCCGTCACCACCTCGTTTCAGGAGCGAAAGGTGACACCGGTATTTATTCTCGATGAAATGCAAATGGCCAAGGATGTGTTCCTTAGCGATTTGAATCTACTGTTTAATTTTTACATGGATTCGTCGAACCCGTTTCTGCTACTGCTCTGCGGCCTGCCTTTCCTTCGGGACCGGCTCACGCTCAACCACAACCGCCCGCTGGCACAGCGACTCCTGCTGTCCCACCAGGTAGAGCCGCTGACCAAGGACGAAGTGAAAGAGTATGTCGTCCACCATATGAACCTCGCGGGTGCCAAACACCCGATTTTCATGGATGCCGCCATGGAGGCGCTCGCCGTGAGTAGCAAGGGATATCCGCGGCTAGTGAACAACCTTGCCGTCCGTGCCCTTTTGCACGGTTTCCAGCGCAAGGCGGAACAAATTGATGCCGATCTGATCCGCATCGCGGCTGGGGAGTACGGGATGTGATGACGGCAAAAACAAGTCGAGAAGGCCGCATTCTGTACAATACGCGATTCGAATGCTGGGAAATCTGGGACGCCTATTCCCGTCCAGCAGTCGTGCAATGCGGAGAATCCTTTGAAATGAAGGTAGGAGACGCCTTTCTGCCCTGCCGAATCGAACTGGATTCCGATTGGGTGGTTTACTTTCATAGCACCCGGTTCCACCTTCATCCGAGCGTAAGTTACTGGATTCGAGTGTGATAGATGGAGTATACCGTGATCTTGTTTGATGGACAAGTCCTCTTAGCAGTCAGGAGAACCCTGGCTGCTTATTTATGGAAAAAACCTGATGCCGGAATACCGTGACAATGTGAAAAACCGGCGCCAGTATTGCCGGATTATTGTGAAAAACTCTAGAAAATGACCCTTGTTTTTGCGGCTGTAATTTGAAAAAGTTATGCCGGTTTAATTTGCGAATTCACATATGGATAAGGGATTTAAATTAGCTAGCCAACTATTGACGCTGCTTGATACGGAACAAAGATGGTTTACCTTAGCCGAAGTTGAAAAAAGTTTTGGTATTTCAGATAAAACAATACGTAAGATGGTTGAGGAAATCAGCAAGCAATTACCACCTAGTATGAGCATTGAAGTTTCTAGAGGAAAGGGAATATTTCTTCGACGTGATGGGAAAAGTAAGACGATTAGCGAAGTGATTTCTTCTATGTTCAGACAAACCACCTTTTATAGGCTGATGAGTGTGTTGTTCATGAATGTGGGTCCACTGTCCGTGGAGGAGCTTGCCGGGGCCATGTTTATGAGTACCTCGTCTTTGAAGAAACTGATCGTGCACTTAAATAATCATGATCTGAAAGCGTATAAGTTACGCATTACTTATTCTACACCTATGATCAAAGGGAATGAGTTGAATATTCGATATTTTTACTGGAAGTTATATTGTGATGCGCATGAGTTCACAGGATGGCCCTTTGAGAATGTCGATTTTGCTTACATCAATGAGCTAATCACAAATACGGAGAAACAGAAAAACATTGTTTATTTTATCAATTCCAAAAGGAGATTAGCCTTTTTGTTGGCCATTGTTGTAGAAAGAGTGACGAGAGGAAAATGTGTAAAAATCGACGAACATAGTTACCCTTGGGGAAAGGGTTTTTTTTATTTACCAGTAAAAACCTTTGCGAAGAGTCTTGAAGAAAAATTCTCCATTGAATTTCCCAAAAGCGAAATATTTTTTATGCAATCACTGGCTAGTCTCAGCCAATATCATTATTATGAAGGATCAGAAATAACGCCGATGAAAGAAATAGAATTATACAAAGAGAAAGAAGAATATCAAATGGGTAATCTGCTTCTAACGCTATTGGCAAAGGTATACCCCAACTTGGATAAGGAAGAACGATTTATATTGGAGATATACGAATTCTTTGACAAGCTATTAATCGATAATGCCATTCCTGAATGGATGATGATTTCAAAAAGTAATTTAACTACATATGTTCAAGAAGAGTGCCAGCAGATTTATCAAGAATTGCAAACCTGCATGCAAACGTGGAATAAAGCGTATCCTTCCATCTTGTATAATGATTTTCATTTAACCAAGTTAACCTTAATTGTTCGCTCAGGCTTGCGTTATAAAAGAAAGAGGGCCTTCTTAGTGATCGGGGAAGAATTTTCAATTCGTCATTACATAGCGGATTTGATAAAGAAGGAAATTGGGGATCAGTTGATCATTAATACTTCCATAATGAAAGGGTTAACCGACGAAATGATGCAGCAGCATCATATTGATCTTGTTATCAGTAATATCCCGGTTGCATTAAAGACAGTGCCTGTTGTTATTATCTCTACAATCCCATCTAAACGGGACTTAGACAATATTCGTCAAGAATTGCTCTTATGATTTGACCAATTATTTTCCGTATCCTACGTAAGATTTTGGTCTAGTTTGTTAGGATAAAAAGCCTTATGCTCAAAGTAGTTCCGGAACTAATTATCTTGGCGGAAATGGAAGCGATTTCGACAGCCAGACTTTAACATTAGAGGTGGAGGAAAATATGAGTAGGCATTTAGGCGCGAAAAAAGGAGAAATAGCGGACCGCGTTCTGCTTCCAGGAGATCCTTTGCGGGCAAAATTTGTAGCAGAACACTTTTTAGATAAAGCCTATTGTTATAACGAAGTAAGAGGCATGTATGGATATACGGGATTATACAAGGGTGTGCCGGTGTCGGTTCAGGGGACAGGGATGGGAAATCCATCGATGAGTATTTATGCAACGGAATTGATTGTCGATTATGAAGTTAAGAAGTTGATTCGTATCGGTACATGTGGCGCGATGCAGGAAGAAATTAATATCCGCGATATTATATTAGCCCAAGCAGTGTCTTCAGATAGTAATTTGACGGAGAAGATCTTCCATGGTTGCAATTATGCACCTACGGCCGATTTCTCATTGTTAATGAAAGCCTATCAACAAGCACAAGGTAAAAATGTAAATGTCCTTGTTGGCAACATTTATAATTCTGATGAATTCTACCGTGAAAACTTAGATCGACTTCACAAGTTTATGGATTTCGGTGTATTAGCGGTAGAGATGGAAAGCACGGCCCTATATACTTTAGCCGCTAAATATGCTGTGAAAGCACTATCGATTTTGACAGTAGGCAGTCAATTGTTAACACAAGAACACTTAACTCATAAAGAAAGCGAACAATCCTTTTATGAAATGGTCGAAATAGCTCTTAACACAGTCATGGAGGGATAGATATGCATTATTTAATTTCCGTTGCCGGTCTGATTATTGTTTTATTACTGGCATGGCTTGCGAGTAACAATAAGAACAAGATTAAATATCGTCCAATCATTGTCATGATTGCTATTCAGATTGCTTTTGGACTGCTTATACTAAAAACAAGTATAGGCGAATTCTTAATTAAAGGGTTTGCTGATAGTTTTGCGAAATTACTGCAATATGCCAATGAAGGTACTAACTTTGTATTTGGTGGGGTTGCAAATGAAGGAGCCTACACATTCTTCCTTTATGTTTTGATGCCAATTGTTTTTATGTCAGCATTAATAGGGATTTTGCAACACTACAAAATACTGCCGTTCATCATAAAGTATATTGGTTTGATACTAAGTAAAGTAAATGGTATGGGGAAATTGGAATCATATAATGCGGTTGCAGCCGCAATTGTAGGACAAAATGAAGTATTTATTTCTGTGAAAAACCAACTTGGATCATTGCCAAAGCACCGCTTGTATACATTATGTGCGTCTGCAATGTCGACGGTATCCATGTCAATTGTCGGTTCATATATGACGATGCTAGAACCTAGGTATGTAGTGGCTGCATTAATATTAAACCTATTGGGCGGCTTTATCGTTTCATCCATCATTAATCCGTATGAAGTTAAATCAGAAGAAGATATTATTGATGTTCAGGAAGAGGAAAAACACACGTTTTTTGAAATGCTGGGCGAATATATTATGGATGGCTTTAAAGTAGCCATAGTAGTTGGGGTCATGTTAGTTGGTTTTGTTGGGATCATCGCTTTAATTAACGGAGTTTTTAGTGGCATATTCGGTATCTCGTTTCAAGGAGTTTTAGGGTATGTCTTTGCACCAATTGCCTTTCTGATCGGTGTGCCATGGCATGAAGCTGTTAGTGCGGGTAGTATCATGGCGACAAAGCTTGTTTCGAATGAATTTGTTGCTATGCTTGACTTTGTTAAAATCAAAGACGGTTTAAGCGGGCGTACTATAGCGATTGTCTCCGTTTTTCTAATCTCATTTGCTAACTTTGGGTCCATTGGTACAATCGTGGGTGCAGTGAAAGGGTTGAATGAAAAACAAGGGAATATTGTTGCTCGATTCGGATTAAAGCTGTTATATGGCGCCACGCTTGTAAGCGTTTTATCTGCTGTCATTATCGGAATTATATTTTAGTTGAACCACTTCACTTTTGAAAATGCAGCCTCAATTTACCAAAGGTGGACTCGGTTTTTAAACCGAGTCTTTTTTAAAGTTGACGAATGCTATCTCGTGCATCTATTCCTGCAAATACCAATAGTCGATATTCAATCATCATATGTAAGAAACCGTTTTGCTTGAAAACGGGAATGCCTTGTCCAATTAATTAATTTAGGGATTGATGGCATGGAGTGTTATTATCCAACGCATTCTTAAGAAGTCACAGAAGATTCGCCACATGGTTAACCTAACGGATACGTTAGCGCGGTGATGGAACCAATCCATCGCTTGTTTTATTCCCTGTGCACTCCGCTCAACTATCGGGCAGGATAAATTCAATCACTTCGCGAACAACATAAGCCATGGCGAATTTATTGCAATTGATTATTAATTCCAAAAGGGGGTGACATCATGATATTTTTTGAAAAAACAAACAAACTTTCCAATTTCTTTTTTGTTATATTTGTACTATTTCTCATTATGACAGCAGTCTTTTTTGCAAGTAGCCGATTCACAGAGGTTCTTTCGGATAACTTCACCAATGATCTAAGAGGAACAGTCGGGATGTTAGTTTGTATTATGATTTCGATTTCTTCATTAATTGCTGGAGTATCACTTAAGTATTTGATAAAAGAGGCAAATAATGAGATTCAATTACTCGAAGAAAGAATGAAGATGGATAAATTTTAGATTTTACTTGAGGGATATCAAAGTCGGCAGTAACACCATCTTTACACGGTGTCGGCGCCATGCCGAGCAGTGCGCCGAACGGTATGGGGCCTGTCAGCGACCACAGTGCAGCAGCTGTAAACAGCCACGGCATCAACAGAGCCGAGCGTCCGACTCGATGCCCCGGCCGGAGCATAGTCATCCGTCCGTTCTTATCCGCGGTGGAGAACAGCGGCAGCGTCATCAACACCGGGAACAGCCCCTTCGGGGCACAGAACCACGGTGCACCCCGTGCGACGGCTTTTATCTTCAGAATGTCCTACAAGAATGCCGGGGGCGTTTGTCAGCCCTCCTTCAAGTTTGATTGGCGAATGTTCTCCAATTAAACGGTCTGTACTGGGCCAATCGGCTGACAGAGGATTTTTGGGCTGTATTTTCTGCGATAAAACACAACATAAAGCAGCATTAACCCTCAACAGCGGTCCCTCCTAGGCTGTGTCTTTTGCATTTATTCCCTCCATAAAATAATTTTACCCGGGTAATATTTGATTTTTTATTTTTACCCGGGTATAATTGGAGGGCAATCAGAGAGGAGGTCAGCATGAGTAATACCCTAACGCGCTTTTACTGCACGGCATTTTTGGGTGAGGAAGTCGTCGCCAGCGGTTCGTTACAGCACGTTGTTACTACAGTGAAGGATGCCCTGGATGACAGAGACCTCACACAGTTGCTTTTGTTTGACGATTCCACGGGGAAGCCGGTAGACGTTGATTTTCGTGGGAAGACAGATGATGTGCTCAAACGATTAGGAGAACCGATTGGTGACTTACCCGATACGGAGGTGAATCATCAGCCTACACGGCGGGCCGGTCGACCCAAGCTGGGGGTCGTTTCCGGTGAGGTTACGTTATTACCACGCCATTGGGAATGGCTCAAGAGTCAGCCTGGAGGGGCATCGGTGACATTACGAAAACTCATTGATGAGGCTCGCCGCGCTGGAGAAAAACAGAGCAAAATCCGAGAGTCACAAGAAGCAACATATAACTTTATGACAGCTATGGCCGGGAACTTCCATCAATACGAAGAAGCTCTGCGGGCACTGTATGCTGGTGATTTGGATCGTTTTTACCACTACATCGATGACTGGGCGCCTGATATCAGAAACCATGTCAAGAGATTAGCCGCCAATGCATTCCCTGAAGAGAACTTATGAATGAAAGCATTTGCGCAGTCATTTCTAGCTTTTTCAAGTCATCAAGACTACCTGGCCTGTATCGGACATCGGACTGCAGCAATCGAAGATTCACGCCTCCTGCCTTTAACTGAACTTTCGATACCGAATGAATTGGAGGAGAACATGATCATGAATATTTTGAAAGTTAACGGCGTTGATTTGGCCTATGACAGTTTCGGTCACGAAAATAACGAGGCCATTATCCTCATCGCCGGGCTTGGAACCCAGATGATTCGATGGACGATTCGGTTTTGTGAGATGCTGGCAGCACGGGGCTTTCGCGTCATCCGCTTTGACAATCGCGACGTAGGATGCTCGACACACTTTAGCCATTATCCCACGCTGGATTTTGACGCACTGGCGACTGCTCTCATGTCAGGACAGCGACCGGACATCCCTTACACGCTCGATGACATGGCAGGCGACGCTATCGGACTGCTCGACGCCCTTTCAATTGAACGGGCACATTTCGTTGGCAGGTCGATGGGCGGAATGATCGCCCAGATTGCAGCGAGTGACTACCCTGAACGGGTTTTATCACTCACCTCCATTATGTCTAGCTCCGGTAATCCCACCCTTCCGCAAGCTTCCCCGGATGTCATGGCGATGATGACTAAACCGGCGCCGAACCCCTTTGAGGATGAAGCAGGATTTTTGGCGCACAGCCTCTCTTTTGCCAAACGCATCGCCGGCACGGGCTATCCATTCGAAGAAGACGCTTATCGGGCACTCATTCTGGAGGAAGTCCAGAGAGCTTACGATCCAGGCAGTGTCGGACGACAAATTGCTGCGATCGCTGTCTCCGGTGACCGTCGTCCGCGGTTGGCGACAATTCAAGTACCAGCACTTGTCATTCATGGGGTGGACGATCTCCTGTTCGTCCCGGCGTGTGGCGAGGACACGGCTTCTGCAATCCCGGGCGCCGAGCTAATGTTGGTTGACGGCATGGGACACGACCTGCCGCACCAATTGTACAAAGTAACCGCTGATGGCATAGAACGAACGGCTCGTCGCAATGGACACGCGCTTCCTGAATAGCATCCACCCGGAGTCCGCGGTCCCCAATGGGACGAGTGGGCCAAGGGCGCAGCGCTGATCCATTTGCACACTTGGCGCATACGACCCGGTTGGAAGCGGCAGTGCTCTTGGAACGGTTATTATTGGGTACTATAGTTAACCATCAATAATAAGGCCGCCGATTACTTCGGCGGTTTTTTGTGTAGATTTAAGAATGCAGAAATCGGATATTGAACGGTTCGAAACTATGCGCCGCGGCAGTTCTTCTCGCATTTTTCTCCGATACACCCAGACCTCCAAAAGGCTATTATGTGAAACGGCGCTTTTTTCATTTTGTTAAGCTAACTGATAGTTTAGTTACAATATATGGTACTATTGGGGTGGATATCAAATGAGTAAAGGGTGAGCAATTTACAAGGGGGGGGCATTTATGACAACCACACTAGGGCTAATCAGGCATGGGGTTACTGAGTGGAATACGCTTGGCAAGGCTCAAGGCATATCAGATATCCCTTTAAACGGAGAAGGAATAGAGCAAGCTATTGCATTGGCTAATAGACTTTCAAGTGAAGAATGGGACATTATATTCTCTAGTAACCTGATGAGAGCTAGGCAAACTGCCGAGATTATACGGCAATCTTTAGGAATAGCTTCAATATTCACTGATGAACGTATTAGAGAAATTAATTGCGGAATCATTGAGGGTACCACTGAGGAAGAACGCATCGCTTATTGGGGAGTTAATTGGCGTGAGCAAAACCTTGGTATGGAAGATTTCCAAGTGGTCGCCAAGAGAGGTCTAAATTTTCTTGAAGAACTGATTGTGAAACATGCAGGTAAAAGGATTTTAGTTGTAAGTCACGGAGCGTTAATTGGCTTATCATTACAACATCTTTTACCGCTGCGCTTCCCAAAAACATATATAGATAATACCTCTTTAACTATTCTTACGCATACTAACAACGATTGGACATGTCAATTATATAACTGTACCAAACACCTTTAGTTTAGGGTTGATTACGTTCCCTCAGAGACGATAATTAAATCACCGATAATCAAGCTGCAGATTGCTTCGGCGTTTTTTTGTTGTTAAGGAAATGATGCGCAGCAATATCCTGTGGAAATCCGTGGGCTCCCCCGAAAGTAAAGTCTACCCATAGAACGATCCCAGAGGAAGGGTTAGACGCCGATCCAGCTTAGGCTGGATGCGGACGGAATAAGCTTCAGAGCATCACGTCACTTTTGGGCGATTTGTTCTGCGTGTTATGAAGGTTTGATCATAATCCTAGTATCTCATAAATGACGGCTGCATGTTTGTGTCCGATTAGCGGAGAATTTTTTATTCAGACTGTCGCTGTTAGGATGAAATTGAAATGATATAGCAAAGGTCCGGTTAACCTAAAAAGGCTAATCAGACCTTATTTAATGAATACTTTAAAGGGTACAGTTGATGATTGGCATTAAGCTATCGCTGCCCGTAAGTAAGGCTGCTGCACTCCGGGACAGTTTCGTTACGAGGAGGGCTCTTTCGATACTGTCGCCAACAAAGCGGAAACGATCCAAATCGGAATGACGCTTATCGCAACTACTACCGGGGTGAAAGGCAGCATGAACAGTACATAGATGAGCCAACATACAGGCGCATACAGAAAAACTATTACTGTGCCGACCACGACTGACGAAACCCATCTTCCGATACGGTACCGATCCAGTAGGGTCACAACGAGAATCCCCATGGCGGCAAGCGAGAACAGATAGCTAATATCTTGGAACAGAACGGAGCTGCCTATAATCAGCAGCAAGAGAAGAGGCAGAAGACCGGCAAGCGATTCATGCAGAGACAGCTTGCTATCCCGAATGGTCGATACAGCGAGAACGCATGCGCCCACAGCGAAAAAGATACTCAAGAACGCGGTATCATTATTCGTCGATTCGGACAGATGCAGCAATCGTGTTACCCCCGATACGATTCCCCAGCTCAATACGGCCGCTCCGGCCATCCATCCGAGCAGCCGGACCAATTCGGCAATCATTGTGCGGAGCCGTAAGCCGCCCGTTCGAATCTGAAAGATCATATACCATAGGGCGAACCCGGCAGCCGCGGCCGACAGGACATAAGAAACGGCTTTGCTCATGATCACTAAATAGCCGGGCCATAAGGAAAAGTAAAGGCTGTCCTGTTTCCTTCCATCTTTAAATGGAACCTGTGCGGCATGATCTGCCATTTCCAAGGTGGTTATCAGAAAATGGTATGCCGTAGCGCGGTCCAAATTGTCAAAGCTGTCCGATTTTTCGTGGTAGCTCTCGACCCCCTCAACTGCTGCGAAATTTAGGCCAGAGTAGCCTGCCTTCAAATAACGGGTCAAATCCGTCCCATTGGGCATTCGGCGGTACAACCCGTTCGTAAACGAAAAAGCTAGCGGACGCGAGCTTGCAGATTGAAAGTAGCGCACCGCATCCAGATTGTCGTCAGAAGTCTCGAACATCAGCAGACCGCCGCGATTGCCGCGCGCTTCGAAGTTAATGACCAGATCGATACTACCGGGAAGCTCCGTGTGCGATCGAACAAATTCCTTCGCTCCCAGCGTCCCTAGTTCCTCACCGTCCGTGAACAGAAAATAAAGGTCCGATTGCAAATTCGGGTTCATCGCCTGCTCGCGCATGGCTTCCAGAATGGCGGCAACAGAGACCATGTCGTCTGCCGCACCTGGGGTCGTCGGTTTGGTGTCGTAATGGGCGGAAATCAGGATGCCACGATCTGTTGAGGGGGCGTCCAGCTTCACCAATATATTTTGCAGAATCAATGTATCATTCTCGTCAAAATGGGCCCGTGCGCGGATGCCGTTCTTGAAGTTATCCTCATGAGAAAGTCCGTTAGCGAGCGGCGGCAAATTCTCGAAATCCGGTACGCCATTACGCTCAAACATGTCCGCCATCACGTCCGTGACCGTGTAAGTTACTTTCTCGACCTTCGGTTCCAAGCCCATTGCTCGTATTTGCTCTAACAGATGAGCGCGTACCGACTCCAGTTCTGTCGAGCCGGACGGATGTGCCGCGACGGTCATCGCCTTAAGGTTGGCCATCATCCGCTCATATGCCGGATAATTCACATCGGATTCGGATGGCGGCGTCGGCGGCCGCAAAAGCTGCACCTCCAATCCAATCCCCGTCGCAAGTACAATCATCATCAGAACTATTGAAATGATTCTTCGCATATCTCGTCTCCCCCTCATACATGGATATACCATGACTATACGGGAGGAAAGGTTAATTCTAGGTTAATCGCGTAGGTTAGGCAGTTGAACCTCGAATGTGGTGCCCATGCCCATTTCGCTTTGGACTTGTACGGAGCCACTATGCTTGTCGATGACCGCCTTGGTAATGGACAGTCCCAGTCCGTTGCCCCCCAGCTCTCTGGAACGCGACTTGTCCACGCAGTAGAAAGGTTCGAAGATTTTGTCCAGTTGATCCTTTGGAATCCCAATCCCGTATCGGCGATGATAATCCGCGTTGTATCCGGATGGCGTGTGCCAGTGATTTGAATACTCCCATTCGGCTTATTATACTTGATGGCATTATGAAAAATGTTGGAGAATGCCCGCTGCAACAGATTCCTCTCTCCATAGACTGGTATATCCTCAAGGCGGACTTCGACATCGATATGTTTGCTTTGAATCTCCGCGGCAAGCTCGCTTACGATCGACTGGAACAGCTCCTTCGCTGAGAATGTCGCACAAGCGGCCACATTCAAGTCCGCATTCATTCGGAGCAGATCGTAAACCAGGGTGTTAAGTCGCTCCGCATTGCACTGCAGATCCTGCAGTGCTTCCTTATATTCTTCAAGTGATGGCGGGCCACCCAGCTGTACCACCTCAATCCTGGCGAGCATAGCGGCGATCGGTGTTTTGAGTTCATGAGCAGCATTGGCTGTAAAGTGTTTATGAGCCATGAAAGATTTTTCCAATTTCCGCGTCATTCGATTAAACGATAGGGATAACCTCGCGACCTCGTCCTTGGCCGGGGGAACCTGAACCTGCCTGTACAGATTATTTTCGTCGATCTCTTCGATCTCCTTGCTTAAGTCTGTGACAGGCTTCAGCGCTCCTCCTGCTACCCTGTAGGCAAGGACGCTTCCGCTAGCGATGATCAAGATTACGCACAGGAAGCCGGTAGAGGCGAAGTAAATCTGCTGCTCAATCAAGACTGACGGCACGGAGGGGATGGGAGGTGGGGACGGTATTGGAGGCACGGACGATATGGATGCTGGAAGGGGCTCTCTCCCCATTTCTTCGGAGGCACTGACTCTAGGAACAAGCTGCGGGGCGACATAAACGACGCGAGCTGTATAGATTAAAGCGGCCATGAGCGAGAAGCATGCGATGGAGAGTATCAGCGCCATTAACAAAGTTAGCCGCACACGCAGCGGAAGAAATTTAATATGCATCAAGCGGCACCTCCGCTATGTAATAGCCAAGGCCTCTCCGGTTCTTGATCACTTCCTGTTCACCCAAGAGCGCCGCCAGCTTTTTTTTGAGAGAATTGATATGAACCTTGAGAGAGTTCGAGAACCCGTCGAAGCTGCTGTCCCACAGGTGCTCAATGATTTCTTCCGCACTGACGACTCTATCCTTATTAAGCATCAGGTACTCCAGAATGCCGTATTCTTTCTTCGTCAATTCCATGAGGTCGCCCTTAACGTACGCAGTCTTTAACGCGGTATCGATCAGCAGCTCGCCATGCGACATCCGCGTATCCGTCTGGGTGAATCTCCGGCGGAGCAGCGCCCGCAGTCTAGCCTCCAACTCCTTGAAGTGAAAGGGTTTCGCCATATAATCGTTCGCTCCGGTGTCCAGACCGAAAATTTTGTCCTCTACATCGGAACGTGCCGACAGAATCAAAATCTTGATGTCCTGGTTATTCTTGCGGATCTCTCTCAAGACATCGATGCCATCGATTCTAGGCAAATTCCAGTCCAGCACGAGCGCGTCATACTCATGGATTTCAACCAATCGCAACGCTTCTTCGCCGTCCGATGCCGCATCAACTGCATAGCTGAATTTTCGCAAACCCATGCAAATCGACTTCTGCATCGACAGATCATCTTCGACAACTAATATTTTCAACTTTGTCGCCCCTATCCTTTTGTTTGACAATGTTTATATACTTATATACTAACCCGATTCAACTCCTTTTTACATTACTCGTTTATTTATTTGAAGGGTTGAAGTGTCTTCGACCTGATCGAGGAGTGTCGCTGGAGGTGCCCCAATCCGGCACAAGATGCTGCTGTGTCTTGATAATCCTCATTCAAATATCTCTCCTAAAAATGAACTGCCTCCTCAAAAAAGGGGTCTTGGGGCTGGGTCAAGAATATGATATATGCAAGATATTGGATATGATTCGGCTTTCAGAGGAAATAAATCGGAAGAATTACTCCAAAACAGGAGGTACCATATGAGTTCCATTCTAAAAGTTATAGAAAAGCTAAAGTTGAACGTCTTGAATATAGAAGATGTTCCAGAGTCGTTTAGTTCTGATGTATACAAACTTACTCTTGCCAGTGGAGACAACGTTTTTGTAAAAATTCCATTTAACAAGGATAAACTATTCCGTGAATTTCAGATGCTTGAAACATTAAAGGGGATCATACCTGTTCCTAAGGTGTTGGACATTTGGTACGGGGATGAAAGTACTACTGGAGCATTGCTGCTTTCAGCAATTCGAGGTATGCCTTGTACAGGAGACATGGATGAGAAGCTCTCTTTTCAAATTGGCGTGTATCAAGCGATGCTCCATGAGGTTAAGCCCCCTGGGTATGGTTACCATGTAACCGATGGTTTTAAGTTACTTCATCAGAATGATTGGAGATTATGCAAAGAGATTCTCGACTCCAAATTGTATGAAAGATGTATTGTTCGCTTTGATGAAGCTTTCTCCGCTTTACCGGACCCTGACGGACCATGCATTGTTCACATGGATTTTAGACCAGGTAATATATTGGTGAACGGTAACGAGGTTGCCGGCATCATTGATTTCGAGAGTGCCCGTGGTGGATCGTCGGAAATCGATTTTACAAAAGTCAATCGGTACATTTGGGAAGTCAATCCGAGAACAAAGATACCGTTCATGGAAGGTTATCAATCGATTCGACCTATGTTGGCTTTGGAAAGAGTGCTGCCATTTTATGATTTTTACGATGCTTTCAGCGCAGTTGTATGGTGCAAAAACAGAGGCATTGAAAAAAAATCAAACGTTCCTTCAGGAAAATATTATTACTTTAAGGAATTCGGTGGGTTATTAGCCGAGAAGACGAACGCGACTTCGCCGCAGGCTCCCATCGCTAGATGGGGGCTAATTGAATTTCAAGTGCGGACACAACTTGATTTTGTTAAAAAAACAGCTATAATTATGTTTAATAGATTAAACGAATGAACGAAAGGGTGGATCGTATGAGCCAGCAAATCGAGCATGTTCTACAACAATTTAAAGATTGTATCCCTCTATTGGAAGTACTGACCGATGAAAACCGTCAAGCTATTATTATGCTGTTGGCACAGAATAAATCGGGACTTAATGTAAATACAATATCAGGCCATATGAATTTGTCTAGACCTGCTGTATCCCATCATTTAAAGGTGTTGAAACAGTCCGGTTTTATTAAATCCGAAAAAAAAGGCGTAGAAAACTATTATGTGTTGACTGTCCGTAAACCACTTGAACAACTCAAATCGTTAATTACTGCCGTTGAAGATGAATGCAAATGACTCCATGTTTACCCTAAGACTTGAAGGGCATACTGTAGCGAGGAACTTTTTTGCATAATAGGTTTATATGTTTAAACTAATAATCATATATGGAGTGATTTTAAATGAAGGCTATGATCATTGAGAAATACGGAAAAAATGTCCCGTTCGTGATTACAGATCAACCAATGCCTACTATCGGAGAACATGATGTGCTAGTGGAGATTCATGCAGCCAGCTTAAATCCTATTGACTTAAAAATTAAGGAAGGGAAAATGAAATTCCTGCTGAATTACAGGTTTCCTCTCATTTTAGGAAATGATTTCTCCGGAGTTGTCGTCAAGGTTGGCGACCGGGTGAATACATTTAAGCCTGGAGATGAAGTTTACGGAAGACCCCGCAAAAATCGGATCGGAACATTGGCCGAATTTATTGCTGTTCATGAGGAAGATATTTGGCTGAAGCCGCAAAATCTAACCTTTGAAGAGGTGGCATCGATACCGCTGATCGGATTGACGGCTTACCAAGCTTTTGTTGATATATTAAATCTGCAAAAAGGCCAGAAAGTTTTGATTCACGCAGGTTCGGGAGGCGTAGGAACCTTCGCCATCCAAATGGCCAAGCTGATGGGCGCTTTTGTTGCCACAACAGCAAGTGAAAAAGGCTATGAATTGGTCAAATCGTTGGGGGCTGATCTAATTATTAATTATAAAAAAGAAAATTTTGAAGAAATGCTTACCGGATATGACGCTGTTTTTGATACTTTAGGCGGAGAAGCCTTGGTAAAATCATTCCGGATACTAAAGCCAGGCGGACAAATCGTATCCATCTCCGGTATGCCAAACGCCAGATTTGGAAAAGAAGCTAATTTGGGCTGGATGAAAACAACAATTTTGTCCGTCGCGAGCCATAAGATCAAAGCTCAAGAGAAGAAGAGCCAAACAAGGTATCACTTCCTTTTTATGAAACCGAGCGGAGAACAATTGAAGGCTTTAAAGGAATTTATTGAAGGAGGTCTCATTAAGCCTATTATTGATAAGGTGTATCATTTGAAAGATGCCGGGCAAGGATTTAAATACCTGGAAAGCGGAAGGGCGAAGGGGAAAGTAATCATTAAAATAAAGTAAGTGCGGCCGCCGCGGGCATTCCTGCTTGAGCATATCGACCCAAATGCTCATTTCTTTTTGCAGTGCTCGGAATGGAAAAATAACTTGGCGTCCATCTTGTACATGTGCGCCACGCATGGCGATGGGCTAGTGGCGAAAGTCTGCTGCGGGGGCTTGTCGTTGCATGTAGAATTTAACTGTTACAGAGAATGCAGTACATCATCTCATATCTGGTGTATAATGCAAGAAGTGAAACTTCCGCATCGACGGTGGTATGACGAAGGAGATTATATGACATTTGAACAATTGAAACTAATTCCCCCCATTCTTAAAGCGCTGGCTAAGGAAAATTATAGACAGCCCACTCCCATACAGGAGCAAGCCATTCCGCCGGTGCTGGCGGGCCGAGATTTGTTCGGCTGCGCTCAGACGGGGACCGGCAAGACAGCGGCGTTCTTGCTGCCAATTATCCAACTGCTAAGCTCGCAGCAGGGACGACCGAGCGGCGGCAAGCGCGTCATTCGTTCGCTGATCCTGACGCCTACGCGAGAGCTGGCCATTCAGATATCCGACAACTTTAAATCCTACGGACGCTTTTCGAATCTGCGAAGTGCCGTGATTGTAGGCGGCGTCTCGCAAAAAGCGCAGGAGCAGGCGCTGGAGCAAGGCATGGACATTCTAATAGCCACGCCGGGCCGGCTAATCGACCTGATGAACCAAGGGTTCGCCGATCTGCGTCACGTGCAGATTCTCGTGCTGGACGAAGCAGACCGCATGCTAGATATGGGCTTCATTCACGACATGAGAAGGATCATCGCCAAGCTGCCTGCCAAACGACAGACGCTGTTCTTTTCGGCGACGATGCCGCCCGAGATCACTTCTCTGGTAAACTCATTGCTGACGAATCCGATGAAAATCGAAATTACGCCCGTTTCCTCTACGGCGGAGCGGATCAAACAGACACTCTACTTTGTGGACAAGCCGAATAAGCTGCCGCTGTTGATCGACCTGCTGCAAGACCGGTCGATCGAGAGCGCGCTTGTGTTCACCCGTACGAAGCATGGCGCGGATCGGCTGGTGAGGGGCTTGACGAAGGCGGCGATTACCGCGCAGGCGATTCACGGCGACAAGTCGCAGAACGCCCGCCAAACTGCGCTGAATAACTTCAAGCAAGGTGTGACGCGCATACTGGTGGCGACAGACATTGCGGCCCGGGGCATCGACATCGAGGAGCTGTCGCACGTCATTAACTACAATTTGCCGAATATCCCGGAAACGTATGTGCATCGGATCGGCCGCACCGGACGAGCGGGATTAAGCGGAATAGCGATTTCGTTTTGCGAGTACGAGGAGATTCCTTATCTGAAAGATATCGAGAAGCTGATCAAGCAGAAGATTCCGGTGATCGGGGATCATCCGTATCCGATGGCAATGAATGAGTCGACACAGACGACAGTTAGGGAGATCAAAGCCAGCGTCACCTCTTCCGAGGCTGGTATCACCCGAGGCCCTCGCAAAGGCGCTACCCCAAACGACTCTGCTGGCAAAAAAGGAACCTTCGGAGGTTCCGGCCGCCGCTCGAGACGGCGGTCCTAAATCGTTGAAGCTGCTGTTACAGGCGCCGCGTTAAACCGTAACTACGTTTTTTGAAGTATTACATGTAATAATAAAAAAGGGAGCGGATGCACATGATACAAATAACGATTCCAACACCGGATGTCACCATACACAAACAGAAAAACCCGGAGCTAAGCAATATTTATGGGTTTACGGATTTTCACCTGATTTCAAGAGATAAAGCGGGGATTTTCATGTTTTACAATGATCGGGATGAACTCTTATTCGTCGGCAAAGCACGGAAGCTAAGACCCCGAATCAAAAAACATTTTGAAGATACAGTATCCGTCATGAAAAATCACAGGGACGAAGTTACCAAAATCGAGGTTTATATTGTCGAGGACCCCGTTCATAGGGAAATTTACGAAACATTTATTATTAACGAACTTAAGGCCAGATACAATGTAGATAAAGTGTTATACAAATAAGGATAAACGATACGTAAAACCAAATAGGACCTCTCTATCGGGCTCTTTGTTAATGAGTGAGAGGACTGTTGGGAAGCATGTGATATAAAGGAATTTAAAGCCTCTGAGATCTTGAGTCTCAGGGGTTTTTAGTTCACGCCTTTGGCGTACAGCGCGGTGATCGGCTCATCGATCCCGGTCACATCCGTCTGTTTTTTTGACGACAACCGGATTGAACTCGCCCAAGCGGTCCCGCGGCACCTGAATTTGCATATCGGTATGAACGGTTTTCTTCTAACTATAATAAAGCTTTAGCGGATAAATTGTGGCAGTTCAGCTTGAGCTTTATATCCTGACAATAAAAGATGGCCGTCCAAGAGGGCGCATTTTATTTCGTCTTCATGGCGGTACAACCGTATCGCAAGTAAAGCGAATTGTCGGCTGGCATTCACTTTTTTATCCTCAACCCGTTCAATAAATCGATGAATTGCTTTTTGGTCGCCGCCTCTTTGTCATGCTTTGAGAATTCCAGTACGTAGATATTATTGTCTTGTACCGCGATGACGGCGAAATAGACGTCATGTGTGCCGGTCAGACCGGAGGCGGCTGTACCGTTATCAGCGTCGAGAGTGTATAGCGTGCCGCTTCCGATGGGAGTATCGATCGCTTCTTCATTTGTAATTTGGCTATGGTTGGGCTTATACAATTTGAAGTCAAAATCGTCAGTATACGGGTACACGGTAACGCTCCCGAGATTGACGCCGTTCTCGTCGGTTAGGGATGCCTCAAGGCGGTTGTCCGTACCGACAATTAACAACGGTTCTGTTGATTCTTCGGTATTGTTGGTTGCTGAATAAAGAGCCTGTCCCCATTGACCCATAAGGATCAGGTCGTGATTAGTGCGAGGATCTCCGTTACTGTATACAATAAGTGAGCCTGGTCCGTCATCTGCCGCTTCAAAATAATCCCCGTTATCACATTTCACATAACCGAATTTCATTCCAGGTTCTGCTGGGGTGTTTTCAGTTATGCTTCGGTACACCTTTCCAGACCAATTAAGATTTTGCGGTGGAACTTCACATGAATCTGATTTACCGATGAGTGCGGACTGCGAACGCTGATTTATTACTGGTTCAGACGTTGGCGAGTGGCCCTGTGGTTTTTGTGTAGAGTCACACCCGAATGAGAAAAAGAGAAGAAAACTAATCATAAATGATCCCAGCAATTTCAAACCTTATCACCGCCATATTTTAATACATCTCCTCATTAGACGAAACTAATGCGCGAAAAGTTAACACTATCTCCGGCTTTCCTGCGAATGATATATCGTCTATTGTACTAAACTTTCCAAATCCGGCTGCAATTTGTTCCGCAGAACATACAGCATGAGGGCGCCAACGAGGAACGCGACGGCATCCGCGATGACAAGCGACCAGACCACCCCGTGGAAGCCGTTCATTCGATTGGCGATAAACAACACCGGAATCAGAGTGATTCCTTGAATAACGGACATCATAAACGCGGCGGTTCCTTGCGCTGTTGCTTGGAAGATTCCTGTGAACAACGTGGTCATTCCTGTAATGAACAAGGATAAGAACGTCACATGCAAAATGTAGCTGCCCATTTCAATTAATTGCCGGTCATTCGTAAATAAACCAATCAAGTGGTCGGAAATCAGATAGACGATGATACCGAACACGACGGCTAAAGCGACAATCGCTTTAATCGTAAATCCAATAGTATGCTTCATACGAAGTTTATTGGCTGTAAAAGAGAAAGCAATCAGCGGCACGACTCCCTCGCATAAGCCCATCAAAATAAACTCCGGAAATTGCAACAGGCGTGATGAAATTCCGTAAGCCGCCACGGCCTGGTCCCCATATTCGACAAGGAAATGGTTAAAGATAAGCGACATGGCGCCCAAGAAAATACTCATTACAAAGACGGGAACTCCGATTTTGAATACATTGCACAGAATGTCCTTTGTAACCTTAAACCATGTGACGGAGATCGTTAGGAATTGGCTCTTAGATCCCATATGAAAGGCATAGAATGCACTTGCAACCAGATTGGAAATGACCGTGGCAGACGCAACGCCGATTACGCCCCAATGGAAGACGAAGATGACTAGAGCATCGAGAATAATATTGACGACAACACTCAGAATCATACCAGTCATCGACGTGATTGCCGCCCCCTCGGAGCGCGCGATATTCTCCAGCGTGAAGAAGAGTATGACGAATGGTGAGCCGATAAGCATAACCGTGACGTAGTCTTTCGTGAATCCGAAGGAGTCAGGCGTTGCCCCCAGGCCATGAACGATAGGATCGATTAACGGGAGACCGACGGCCATCACGACAACACCGAGAACCAAACTGCTATAAAAGGCGAATGAGGATACATGCTTGACATCGTCAAATTTTTTCTCTCCCAGCAAACGGGAGATGAATGTACCGCCGCCGATACCGATCAAGTTGCCTAGCGCCATAATGATCGCGAATAACGGCAAGGTTAATGCGAGTGCGGTTAACATGGCCGTATTGCCCAGCGTGCCAAGGAAATAGGCATTCAAGATGGAATAGATGACACTCATTGACGTGCCTAGCATCATCGGTACGGCGAAGTGAGCTACGGCTTTGGCGACCGGCGCTTTTTCAAAGTAATGAAGATTTTCTGCATCCATGCGGGTCACTACTTTCTGTTATTTATTTTGTCTCCAAACTAACAGTGTTAGGTTGTGACTTACAGTGTTAGATGATATCATGAACTTATGAGCCTGTAAAGCATAAACTTACACTGTTAGATAAAAGGGCGGATACCAATGAAGAAGCAGCAGCCTTCGATTTCGGAGGAAAAGATTTTGGAAGCCTCGTGGGAGCTTCTGGGGGAGGAGGGCATCGAGAAGTTCAGCTTAAGACGATTGGCCGACCGGCTTGGGATTCAGGCGCCGTCTTTGTACTGGTATTTCAAGAGCAAGCAGCATCTTTACCAGCGTCTGGCCAACCATGTATCGAAAATGATTCTGGATGAGTTCCACGCCGAGGGGGACTGGAAGGAGCAGCTGACGGGGCTAGCGGCAACGGTACGAAGCGTGCTCAGCCGGTATCCCTGCTCCACGCAGCTGATGATGATGACGCTGCCCCACGAACCGGACATCATCCGGTTCACCAACCGTATGCTGCTCTGCGTGGAATCGACGCCGCTTGAGCAAGCGCAGAAAATGCAAGTGGTTACTACGCTTGTGAACTATGTCTTCTACTTCGTTCTGGACGATTATCAGCATGAACGCAATGTCTCCGCTATCCTTAAAGATCAGGGAGTGCTTCCGGGGGAGGAGATGACTCGCCTTCTGGATTCGATGAGCGAGACGGATGCGGGACTGTTCCGGAGAATGTTCACGAACGGGCTGTTCGAGCTGATGGGGAGCGATACGGCATTTGAGTTCGGTGTGAAGCTGATTCTGTTAGGGATTGAACAGGTGATCAAGGAGCAGGAGAAGTAGAACGCCAAAAAACCGCTCATCTGGTATCGGATGGGCGGTGGCGGAAGAAGAAAGAAGTTCACAATGCAAACAATCCGGCTACAACAGCGAGCGGAAGCTTCCAACGACTGCAGGACACGACGAAATCATCGCACTCCTAAGCGGCGGCGAAGCCGCTCACAACCCATCAACCCCTCTGCTCCGAAGTACGGACAGCTCTCTCAGGCTGCCGCCGCTGTCCCGCCTTCATTAAGAAAATGAGCAGGAACGCATAAATCGCGGACAAGATCAGAACAAATTCAAGCGCGACGGTAAAGGCGTGTGCATAACGCGCATGAGCGTCGGGCAAATCGGAAATATCCAAAGCTCTGTAGAAGAAGATTCCGACAAAGCATACGCCGAGCGCGGTGCTGAGCTGGGTCGTTGTCGTCAAAACCCCGGAAGCCGCCCCTATATTCTCCTGACGCACCTTGGATAGAATGGTTCCGATAAGCGGCGCGGCGCAGGTGCCTTGGCCGACGCCAATGATGAATAAACTCGGCCAAAGCGCATTCCAAACAAGATGACCGCCGTCATGATGGACAATTTCCAATGTGTATCCTATGCCGACTGCCGTAATTACAGCTCCGGCCAGTAGAACGGCCGGCCCAAACTTGCCCACGAGCTTGGGCGATGCCAGTGAAGCGAGGAAGAAGCCGATACCCAGCGGCAAATACGTTAACCCCGACGTTAGAGCAGAGTAGCCGAAGCCCTGCTGCAGCATCACGGCTAACGTGAAGAACAGCGCTGAAGCGATCGCGTAAAAGACGAGAATGAGCGAGATGCCGAGGCTGAAGGAACGATCGCGGAAAAGCGACGGAGCGAGCAGCGGCGATTTTCCATTTTCAAGTAGTTTGCGCTCATATATAATAAACAGTGTCAAACATATCGGGAAGCAGGCAAGCAAGATGAACGACCATGTCGGCCACCCCGCCTCGCGTCCTTGAACGAGCGGAAATGCGAGCGCCAGCAGGCTTGCTGTTAGAATGAGTGCGCCGGTCAGATCAAGGCGTCTGGCTGCAGGGTTGCGCGACTCTTGGAGCAGCGGGATACCGGCCAGTAAAGCGATCACACCAATCGGGACATTCACGAGAAACACGGAACGCCATCCCAAGTCGAGCAGGTTTTGGCTGATAAGGTAACCGCCGAGCAGTTGCCCGGATACTGTGGCTATGCCGATGGTCGCACCGTACAAACCGATGGCTTTCGCTTTTTCATTCTCGGGAAAGCTCACTTGTATCATGGCGAGCACTTGCGGCATCATGGCCGCCGCCGTTACGCCCTGAAGCACGCGAAACAAGATCAAATACATCGCCGAGGAGGCCATGCCGCATAGCGCCGAAGCGATCACAAATCCCAGCATCCCCGACAGAAACAGGCGTTTGCGCCCAAACATATCGCCGAGCCGGCTCCCGGTAATCAGCAGAACGGCATAAGCAAGCGTATAGCCCGCAAGAATAAACTGAATATCCGAGGCGCTTGCCTGTAAATCGGATTGGATGGAGGGGATAGCGACGTTGACGATAAAAGAATCAAGCAAAGCCATAAATGTCGCTGACAACACTACCGCCAAAGCCCACCATCTGCGAGGATCGAGCGGCGCTTCATTCGTTTTGGTCACTTTAATCACCTTTTTCAACAAAGTTATATCCCAATCTTAGATGAAAAAGGTTTTTTTGTAAGAATACCGTTTATACGATTATAAAAAATAATACCTAGATCGGGGGAAGCGAGTGTGGAAGAAGATTTGAAACGCCGCAAAGAGTTAGGGGCTTTCTTGAAATCGCGCCGATCGCGCTTATCTCCATCCGACCTTGGGTTTCAAAGCGCGCCGCATCGCCGGGCCAAAGGGCTTCGCCGCGAAGAAGTGGCGGATATGGCCGGGGTAAGCAATATTTGGTATACGTGGCTTGAACAGGGGCGGGACGTTCGGCCCTCTTCCCAGGTACTGGACAGTTTGGGCAAGGCGCTGCAATTGAACCGATACGAGCTGCTGCATTTATATACGCTTGCCGAGCACCGTCCGCCCGTCAAAGAATGGACGCCCGACATTGACTTGGATCAGTCTGTGCAGCGGATGCTGGATAAATTGGAGCCCTTCCCCGCTTACGTAAGAGGACCGAGGTGGGATACGCTCGCTTGGAACCATGCGGCTTGCGAGCTGTTCGGCGACTTTAACCGGATGAACGTTCTGGAAAGAAACAGCTTGTGGCGGATGTTCGCCCGACCCGATTATCCCGATTTACTGCCGGATTGGCCGCATGTAGCCCAGAGCCTCTTGGCCCAATTTCGCACTAGCTACGGCCAGCACATCGGCGACCCTTCGTTCGAGGAATTGGTTGACTTACTTAAGAAGACGAGCGAAAAGTTCAATCAATGGTGGGAAAATCATGAGGTGCTGGGTGTTCCGCTTGGACTGAAAAGGTTCAATCACCCCAAGCTCGGCATACTCGCGTTCGAGCATCAGTCGCTTACCGTCGCGGATTATCCCGATTTAAAGATGACAGTATATATCCCGGCTCAAGCGGATACCCCTTGAGCCGGGGATTGCTCCCAAGCAGCCGGAAGGCATCCAGCCGTTACGTTGTGCGAGAGGAACCGTACCCTAAGAGCCTGTTCGATGAACCACGCGTACAATAGTAACTCCGTCGGGCAGACTCCTAAATAATAGCGAACATGCAAACAAAGCCTTAACCCTGATGATAGGGCTAAGGCTTATTATTCATTAAGCTAGTCTCATCTTAAAATCCTGATAGCCGAACTCGCGTACGATACGGCAATTGCCGTCTTTATCCTGCACGGCGATCGCAGGCAGCGGCATGCCGTTGAACGTGTTGGTTTTGACCATGGAGTAGATCGCCATATCCTCAAACACCAATCTGTCGCCGCATTTCAGGGGCTGATCGAAGGAATAGTCTCCGATGACATCGCCCGTAAGACAGGTCGGCCCGCCAAGCCGATACGTGTATGGCTTCTCCCCGGCTTCGCCCGAGCCGATCAGCGGCGGACGATAAGGCATTTCCAGAACATCCGGCATATGGCAGGTAGCCGACGTGTCCACGATCGCAATCTCCATGCCGTTCCGATGGATATCCAGTACGGATGTGACCATGTAGCCCGCATTCAGCGCGATGGCTTCTCCCGGTTCGAGATAGACCTCCAAACCATATTTCTCCTGCATTCTCTTAATGCAAGCTTCCAATCTCGGAATATCATAATCTTCTCTCGTAATATGGTGACCGCCGCCGAAATTGATCCATTCCATTTGCGATAGCCATGGCCCGAACTTGTCTTCGACCGCATTCAGCGTGGTCTCCAAATCGTCCGAGTTCTGTTGGCAAAGAGTATGGAAGTGCAGTCCCGAAACGCCCTCAAGCTGTTCCGGCCGGAAATCCTCCCGTTTTACGCCAAATCTGGACCCCGGCGAACAAGGATCATAGATTTCATGTCCCACTTGCGTCGAACATTCCGGATTGATGCGAAGGCCTACTTTTCTGCCGGCGGACAAAGCCTTATCTTTATACTTCTCCAGTTGAGAGAAGGAATTAAAAATAATATGGTCGCAGATGGTCAGGATCTCGTCGATTTCATTCTCACGGTAGGCAGGGGCAAACACGTGATTTTCCTTGCCCATTTCTTCGTGGCCCAGCCGCGCTTCGAATAAACCGCTCGCGGTCGTGCCGCTTAAGTATTTTCCGATGAGCGGATACATCTCGGTCATGGAAAAAGCTTTTTGCGCGAGCACGATTTTGGCTCCCGTACGCTGCATGACGCCGCTTAAGATATTCAGGTTTTTTTCAATGAGCGCTTCATCGACGACAAAACAAGGTGTAGGTAATTCCTCAAACCGCATATTAACGAACGAGCTCCGGCTGTTTAGATTCCTCAGGCAATGCGTCGACAAGCACCGGATTAAAGTCTTCTACCCATGGAAGTCCCCATTTGTTCAGCTCTTCCATGAATGGGTCCGGATCGAACTCTTCGATATTAAATACGCCCGGTTTATTCCATTTGCCGGTAAGGATCATGGCCGCGCCGATCATGGCAGGCACGCCGGTCGTATAGGAGATGGCTTGGGAGCCGACTTCTCTATAGCACTCCTGATGGTCGCAAACGTTGTAGACATAGTAAGTCTTGTCTTGGCCGTCTTTTTTCCCTTTGAAGATACAACCGATGTTCGTTTTGCCCACCGTACGAGGTCCCAGGGAAGCCGGGTCCGGGAGCACAGCTTTCAGGAATTGAAGCGGAATGATCTTTTTCCCTTCGTATTCGATCGGTTCGATGGAGGTCATTCCTACGTTTTCAAGCGCCTTTAAGTGCATGAGATAGCTTTGGCCGAAGGTCATGAAGAAACGGATGCGTTTCAGTCCAGGCATGTTTTGCGCAAGGGATTCAAGCTCTTCATGGTACAGCAGGTACATGTCCTTTTGGCCGACTTCAGCGAAGTTATACTCGCGTTTGATTTCCATCGGCTTCGTTTCGATCCATTCCCCGTTTTCCCAGTAACGTCCGTTGGCGGACACTTCGCGAATGTTGATTTCCGGGTTGAAGTTGGTTGCGAAAGGATAGCCGTGATCCCCGCCGTTGCAATCCAGGATGTCGATATATTCAATTTCGTCAAAATAATGTTTCAGCGCATAAGCAGAAAATACGCCGGTTACGCCTGGATCGAATCCGCTGCCCAGAAGAGCTGTAATACCTGCTTTTTCGAAGCGTTCGCGGTACTCCCATTGCCATTTGTATTCGAATTTGGCCGTATCTTCCGGCTCATAGTTGGCTGTATCCATATAGTGTGTTTTGGTGGCTAGGCAAGCATCCATGATCGTCAAATCTTGGTAAGGCAGAGCCAGGTTCATAACGATATCCGGTTGGAATTCGGTAATCAGATCAATCAGATCTTCCACGATGTCTGCATCGACCTGTGCGGTTGTAATTTTGGTTTTGCCGCCGTCCAACTTTGCTTTCAATTCATCGCATTTGGATTTCGTGCGGCTAGCGATACAAATTTCTTCGAACACCTCGCTGTTTTGCACACATTTATGAATTGCTACAGAAGCTACGCCGCCAGCGCCGATGATTAGTGCTTTTCCCATGTTTCAATCTCCTGTTCCGAATAAATTATTTTTTTCAATGAAAGAACTATAACAAAAAAAGCAAGCGAAACACGCACCATGCGCATCACACTTGCTTCGATATAATCAAATAATAAGACAGTTCCATTAAGAATGGCCGGACAAACCACTTATGTGCTCGTCAATCAGCCATAAAACTCATCGTTTCATGGAAAAGCCCTTAATATTCAAATATACGGTGTTAGGATCAGAGTCTATATAGCAAATAATTACTTTTACCACTCTTATTGATCGTTTCACAAGTTGTGTGCGTGTGCACCGGTTGTAAAGTAACCAACTTATAAAATTTGAGCTCTTAACTCCATCAATAAGGCAACGAAAGTTGCCAATCGGCATTTGACCAGCTGTCCGTATGGCTTTTGCTTCCTATAAAGGAAGTGGTCAAAGATTATCTGCTTGGAAAGATCCTACATGTATTGAATATTAGCTTTCCAAAAATTATGCTACTTCATAATAGCAGGATTAAAGGTATTGAGCAAGAGGAAATTTAAAGCAAACATGATTTTGTCGAAAAACAGCGAATGAAACACCGAATGAAATATCAAATTCAAAATATTTGACGCGCCGCGGCGGGTTTTTTTTACCGATGAAGCTATCGGATGCTAAGGTTAGCGTACTTTCGCCAAGAGATACTGAATGCCAAGATTCATCGAAATAACATTTTTAAAAAACAAGCGTATTATTTTCTGCAACAACACATTTGTGTATAGGGTGAGACCAACTGAAAATAAAGCGCTGGTTATGGAATAATTTACCATACACATGCGAACAAATCCATCTAAAATCATCGCTCTCGGAATGAGTATAAAAGATGTCTTTCATAATTCTTTCATTCCGCTCTGTTACACTGTTTAAAGGTCATGCTTCTCGGGGGCGTTGGCGAGGCAGCCTGCCAAGGTGAATACAAGATGCGGAAATGGGGATGAAATGTTGAAAAAGCAGTTGGCCATATTATTAATCGTTTTGCTTGTAGGAGTGCCTTTTCTGGGCGCTTGGCCATTACGGGCCGAGGCCGATTATGCTTTCAGCGGCGGAGGGGACGGAAGTCTGGAGCATCCCTACGTCATTCTGACGGCGGAGGATTTGAATCACGTCCGGGAGCACTTGCACTCGGACTACAGGCTCGGGGCAGATATCGATTTGTCCTCGTTTGCAAACTGGGTGCCAATCGGAACTGGCAGCAGCAGCTTTTTTGGCGGCAATTTTGACGGCGGTCATTACACGATCAGCAACCTGACCATCGATTCCTCTTTGCCATATGTAGGTTTGTTCGGATATGCTCAATCTGCTATCGCAGCTCCGAACCTAACGAAGATCAAAAATGTGCGGCTGGAGAATGTGCAGATCACGAGCCGATCTTCAACTGCTAATGTTGGTGGATTGGCAGGGTCTACTGATGCCTGGACAGCAGTGGATGGCGTTTCTGTGAGCGGTGAAATAACCGGCGCAGGTTCTTGGGTTGGGGGTATAACAGGACAATCGGTCTATAGTATATCCAACAGCGATGCGCATGTTCATATAAACGGCAATTTCAGATATGCAGGGGGATTAACCGGGTACAATACATACGGCATTACAGAAAGCTATGCAACCGGCGATGTGACAGTGACTGGCAATTTTAATTATGCTGGGGGGCTGGTCGGATATATACTCGGGGACGTATCCAACAGCTATGCAACTGGCCGTATTGAAGCTAGTAACCCTAGCAGCTCTGTAGGCGGGTTAATAGGTTTCGTAGGGAGAAACATTATGAATAGCTACGCGTCAGGGACGCTGATTAAAGCTGCCGGAAGCGGATATATCGGAGGGTTAGTTGGCGATAGTCATTCTTTTATGCCCTATACCATTACCCATTCATACTGGAATATAACAGATAATCCGGGTCTGAACGCACTGGGATATGGGGGGGCTGGAGCGGACGGGGCTATTGAGAAGTCCGATATGAAGGATATGATTGCTTCAGGAGGATGGGACCCGATGATATGGGGTATTCAGGAGGGAATCGACACCCCTTACTTGAAGACATTTTCCCCTGAGTTAAAGGTCGCGCCTATTTCAACTACTTATGACACAGAGCCGGCCGGCAATGCGCTTGAAGTTTCGGGTTATGTCCGGGATGGAAGCATCGGAGAGCCCTTGACGCTTCGCATAGCGATACAAAACCGTACGGATGCGACCGTGACCGATTATGTATATGAAATGCCTGCTACAGGCGGCAATCAGGCTTTTAATTGGTCAACGCCAATCGATGATCAGCGCTACCCGGCAGGGCCGTATACACTGTATATTACGGTGGAAGATACGGTCGCGGGACACGAACAACAGGAGTCATTCTCATTCGATGTGAATGACGTAACCGCCCCGCCCGTGCCGAGCGTGACGAGCCCGACTAGCGGACAGGTGCTGAGGCAGTCCGCTCCGGTGATCAGCGGTACGGCGGAAGCGGGCAGCACGGTGACGATTGTGCTGGACGGGAATGAGGCGGGAACGGTAACCGCGGATGCAAGCGGGAACTGGTATGGGGTGCCGGTATTGGCGCTGAGCGAAGGCGCGCACACGGTACAGGCGAAGGCGGCAGACGCAGCGGGGAATGCGAGCGCGCCCTCGGCAGCGCGTCCGTTTACAGTGGACACCATCGCGCCTACTGCGCCGAGCATTACAAGCCCGACTAGCGGACAGGCGCTAGGGCAGTCCGCGCCGGTGATCAGCGGTACGGCGGAAGCGGGCAGCACGGTGACGATTGTGCTGGACGGAAATGAGGCGGGAACGGCAATTGCGGATGCAAGCGGGAGCTGGACGTGGACGCCGTCATCGGCGCTGAGCGAAGGCGCGCACACGGTACAGGCGAAGGCGGCAGACGGAGCGGGGAATGCGAGCGCGCCCTCGGCAGCGCGTCCGTTTACAGTGGACACCATCGCGCCTACTGCGCCGAGCATCACAAGCCCGACGAGCGGACAGGTGCTGAGGCAGTCCGCTCCGGTGATCAGCGGTAAGGCGGAAGCGGGCAGCACGGTGACGATTGTGCTGGACGGAAATGAGGCGGGAACGGCAATTGCGGATGCAAGCGGGAGCTGGACGTGGACGCCGTCATCGGCGCTGAGCGAAGGGGCGCACACGGTGCAGGCGAAGGCGACAGACGCAGCGGGGAATGTGAGCGCGCCCTCGGCAGCGCGTCCGTTTACAGTGGACACAACGGCGCCGACGGCAACGGTTTCCAGTGCTGGAGGCGGCACGGTCAACGCATCTTTCCCCGTAACCATCACTTTTAGCGAAGCTGTTCAGGGGTTTGCGGAACAAGATTTGGTGATCGAGAATGGGGCGGTATCGAATTTGGTTACCGTGACCTCGATGGTGTATTCGGCTACCGTTAGCCCGATGACTAGCGGGCAAGCCGTGAAAGTAACCGTAGCGGCAGGGGCCGCAGAGGATGCCGCAGGTAACGCTAATCCTCAATCGAACACGTTGCTTGTCCAGTATGATACGACCAAGCCGGTTGCCGCCTTCGGTAACTTTACGCCTGGTCAGCTTTTTCAAGTACCGCCTGCAGCGGTTACCGTGTCTGTCTATGAAGCGGTATATTGGATTGCAGGAGGAGCCCCGTTAGATGCCGGGAATGCATTACCGCTCATCAGCATGGAGAAAGACGGCGAAGCCTTTACGGCCTATACGGCAAGCTTTGATGCGGGTTCCCATGTATTTACTTTAAGTTTGAACGGCACCGTGCAGGACGGAGAGTATAGAGTACTGATAGCCGGGAATGCGGTGAGAAATGTATACTATAATGTTCTCGATGCAGCGCGTGCGAGCTTTACGATCGATCAGACCCCGCCCGCGGTTCCTGCACTACTAGCGCCGGCGAACGGGCTGCAGGCGAATACGAGCTTGCCGACGATCAGCGGCACGGCGGAGCCGGGAACAGCGGTGACCATCCGGCTGGATGGTATGGATGCCGCTACGGTAACGGCAGCGGCTGACGGGAGCTGGACATGGACGCCAGACGCAGCGCTGAGCGAAGGCGCGCATACAGTGAGCGCAAGCGCAACGGACGCCGCGGGGAATACGGGGAGCTTCTCGGCGGAGCATACGTTCAAAGTGGACACAACCGCCCCAGTGACGCCAGTGCTCGTAGCGCCAACGAACGGAGAGTGGACGAATGCTGCTGCACCGACGATCAGCGGCACGGCGGAGCCGGGGACCGTAGCGACCATCCGGCTGGATGGAACGGATGCCGCTACGGTAACGGTAGCGGGGGATGGAAGCTGGTCATGGATGCCAAGCTCAGCATTGACCGAAGGTGCGCATACGGTGAGTGCGGGCGCGACGGATGCAGCAGGGAATACGGGGGGCTTCTCGGCGGAGCATACGTTTACGGTAGATACGCAGCCTCCGGTTATTACGCTTGTGGGTGATGCTTGGATCGTTCTTGCAGCGGGAGCCGCTTTTATGGACCCTGGCGCAACGGTGACGGATTTGGAAGAAAGCATACCGGTTACGATTACAGGCAGCGTCGATCCTCAAGTGCCAGGCACATATATCCTGCAATACGATGCGCAGGATAGCGCAGGGAATGCTGCGGTACCCGTGACGCGTACTGTACAAGTGAACGGGAGGAATACGGGAAGTAAAGGAAACGGCAGCACTAAGGCAGCATCTAATAATGCGAACCTTACTCAGCTTATTGTGAAAGCGAACGGAGATGCACTGTCGTTAACGCCGGCATTTGCAGCAGACAAGACAAGCTATCGCGTTGAAACGTCAGCAGACGAGGTATCGATAGAAGCAGTCGCTTCTGATGGCCAGGCGCTTGTAAGCCTGGGAGAAGCCATACTGGTTGGGAAGGAGACCGTCGCTCTTGCAAAGGGAGACAATGTGTTTGAGATTATCGTCAAAGCGGAGAACGGCACAGTCAAGTCGTACAGCTTGACGGTTCAGCGTCAGACAGAGGCTGCGCCATCACCATTGCCAGTGCCAGCGGAGCACCCGGTTTGTACATTCCTTGATATCAAGGGTCATTGGGCAGAGCCGAACATTTGTGAAGCCGCAGAGAAGGGGATTGTAAATGGGCATTCGGAGACTGAATTTGACCCGCAGGGGCTTGTTACACGTGTCGAGTTTGCGGCTATGCTGCTTCGCACACTAGGGGCTGCCTCCGGACCTGCGGCGGATAAAGTATTTACCGACCAGAACCAGATCCCCGCTTGGGCAACAAGTACGGTAAGTAAGGCGGTGGAGAGCGGCATCTTACAGGGATACCCGGACGGTTCACTTCGACCCATACAGACTGTGAGCCGATCGGAGATGGCTGCCATGATGGTTAGGGCCATGAAGTGGAATGTCGAACAAGGACAGATGACTTCCTTTGCCGATGATGCCGATATTCCGATTTGGGCAAAAGGATACATCTATGCCGCTGCCAAGCAGGGGCTGCTGAATGGACGCGAAGGCAATCGAGTCAGCCCGTCTGAGCCGGCTACACGGGCGGAAGCGGCCACGATCCTGTTGCGGCTGCAGCATGTTCTTGACGATATGCCCGTGAATCAACACATTAGAAATCAACTATGATTTGATAAGGCAGTAGATTCAGGCCGGTCCCGGTACGTCATTCTTAATGACATAACGGATCGGCCTTTTTTTGTTCTTGCGCAAAGCGGGTAAGCCTTATAGAAACAGACTCCACGGTCGATATATACATAGAGAGAGTCAACGCTTCGGATGAGGTTGAATGCATCTCTTTAAATCAAACCTGAGGGGCCTATCTATGGCTACAACCATGCAGCTTGTCTTGATGATTGCTTCAGTCATACTGATGTGCATCATCTTTGTCTTTTTATACCGTTTCAGAAAAGAACGCGGTATCGGCTATCTGATCGGCGTCATCGTGTGCCGAATGATTTATGCAGCGGGTGTTATTCTTGAAAATAGCAGCGATGCCTTAATGGAAAAGCTTGTTTTTCGCAATATTCATCAAACGGCGGTAAACTTAATGGTCCCCTTCTTTGTCTTGTTCGTACTTGAATTGGTCGCCTACGACAAGTTGTTAAGGACACGCGGGAAGATCCTGTTTATCTTGGCGTTCGCGCTCTGGTCGATGCTGATGTGGTTCGATTCAGATCTTCATGTAATCTATCGCAGGATTGAACTCCATAATGGTCATTTATTAGCGACGAAAAGCATCTACTCGATCACTTTCAGCATGATTTGCTGTAGTATTCTGGTTGTAAGCTTTTATTTGCTATTTCAGTATATACGGAATATTCGTAAAGATTTGCGGAACCCGGGGATGTGGGTTCTGTTTCTGATCTCCTTTTCGTTTATGATAGAGATTGTCAAGCTGGTCAGACCGGAATGGTCGCCATGGCTGATACCGATGTCGGTCTACTGCAGTTTCTTGGGCATGTTAGTTCTCATTATTATACTGCGGTATAAGTTTTTCTCTCTCGTTCCTTTTGCCAGAAATATTGTACTGGATACGCTTCAGGAAAGTATTCTGATTGCAAATGCTTCAGGCAAGGTGATCGATAGCAATCAACAGGCCCTCCATTGGTTTTCAAAGCTGGGGCATGCATCTATTTCCGGTCGGAATATCTCGGAGCTACTGGCGCAGTGGCCCGATTGGAATGGGCTGTGCCAGTCTATGCAGCAAGGCAATGTAGAGATCGACGCTTGGCTGGATGGAGAACGAAAAATGTACAGTGTGAACGTATATCCGCTGCATACGCTGCGAAGGCAAGGGCAGGGAAGTATTTCTCTGATCTTCGATATTACGGAGAAGCAGCGCCATCTGGAGCAGATTGCGCAGCTCAATCAGTTGAAGGATCAATTGTTTACGATCGTGTCGCACGATATTCGCAGTCCGCTGGCGCTGCAATTTCAACTCATTGAATTGCTGGAGGACGATCGAGACCGTCTCGGTAAGGATCACCGGGAGATTGTGGAGATGCTGGGCGACCAGATTCGGAATACGCTTGGAATGACTACCAATTTGCTGGAATGGTTTCGCAGCCAGCGGGAAGACATGGCTCTTCGTCCGCAGTTAGTGGAGCTGTCTGAGGTTGTGGAGGATGGTTGCCATGCGCTGCATATTAAAAGCGAGGGCAAACAGATCAGGCTGCATAATAACATTGCCTCGGGCACTCATGTGTATGCCGATCGGGAAGCGCTTGGATTAATTATTCGTAATTTGTTATCCAACGCGGTTAAATTTACCGGATTGGGCGGCTCCGTCCATGTACATGCTCAGTTATCGGGAGACATGGTGATCGTTTCCGTCCGCGATAATGGAATCGGTATGGAAGAGGAGCAGGCTCGTCGGCTATTTAGCGATAAGCAGCTCCGTTCCTTGCCCGGCACTATGGGAGAGGTGGGCGCAGGACTTGGACTTCTCGTAAGCCGTCAGTTCGTACAACGAAGCGGCGGGAGCATATGGGTAGAAAGCAAAGCAGGGCAAGGCAGCGTAGTTTACTTCACCATGAGAGGGGAACAGCGTGATGAAAGTTCTCATAGTTGACGATGAGCCTGCCATGCTGTTTGCTATGAAGCGGATGTTATCGACTATGCAAGGCGTTGAGCTTGTCGGAAGCTTCCAGCATGCGGAGGAGGCGCTGAACTTCGTCCGGAGCGGGGATGTGGATCTAGCATTTCTCGACATTAAGATCGCTAGGGATGACGGATTGGAGCTGGCCCGCCGCCTGCGTTCGCTTCGCACGGAGCTTGACATCGTGTTTACCACCTCGCATTCGGAATTTGCGCTTCATGCTTACGATGTTTATCCGTTGGACTATATGGTTAAGCCGATTTCCAGAAATCGCCTGGCCCAGACGGTTGCTCAAGCAGCCGGCAGACGCCGTGCTTCTTCTGATGAAGCGGGCGGCCGCGCCGTTAATCGGCTTACGGTTCGGGGCATGGGCGGCTTCGAGGCCAGTAGTCAGCAAGCGGGTACTGTAAAATGGATTTCCAAAAAAAGTATGGAGTTATTCGCCTATTTGCTCGTTAACCGGGGGCGAAGCGTAACCAAAATCCGCATTTTGGAGGATATTTTCCCGGAGAGGCCTCTTAAAAATGCAGAAGCGTATCTTCATACGGCGGTTTATCAGCTTAGGAAGGCGTTGTCGCCGCATGGGTACAAGGAAATGCTCATTTCAGCGCAAGAACAGTATCGTGTAGACTTGGAACAAGCCGACGTCGACTTTATTCAATTTGAGCACGACATGAAGCAATTATCTGAAATCAACGAAGCGAATTCAGCCGCGGCAATCGATCTGGAGAAACAGTTTGCAGGCGAGCTGTTCGAGAATCATTCATTTGTGTGGGCAACTGCGGAACATGAGCGGTTGGGCGTCATGTACGATTCCTTCGCCGAACGTCTCGCTATCTGGCTGCTGGATCGGAAGCGATTTAGAGAAGCAGCGCAAATTGCGAGAAGACTTGTGTCCCGTAATGAATTTGAAGAAGAGTCGAATCTTCTTCTGTTGAGTATATATGGAGCCTTAGGAGATCGGCAGTCCCTACATAATCATTATGAGCATTATAAGCAACTGCTGCTTAAAGAGCTTGGCCTGCAGCCCTCGCCGGTCGTTCAACTGCTATATGAACAATATCGGTGAGCGCCTTGTCTGGCTCTTCACAAGGCAGGATCGAGGCAATGCCCTTATCCTGTCTTTTTGCGTGTTATAGGGTGTCTACCGAACTTAAGCTATTCAAATCCGGCTGCAATTTGGGTCCGCAGGACATACAAGAGCTTTATGACGTTCATACTCTCATAAAAGGCTTCATAAGTTGGTAATAACAATGGCAATTTCTCGTTCAGGGAGAGGCTGACATAGACCCCTTGCAGGAGAAATTCGAGAAAGGGGGCGGCCTATGCAGAGCGGTTATCCTGTATATCCCTATATCGGCTGGCGCGCCAAGACCGTTATAGAGCCGGTGGCCTTCCCGCCGCAGCACCAGAATCGGGTACCCGGCCTGGAATATTTGATGGTGCCCAGGCCCATTTTCGATAATCCCGGTTATATCGGCAGCGGCAAGCTAAAAGGAAAAGTCGCCGTCATCACCGGCGGCGATAGCGGGTTCGGGCGCGCTATCGCGGTGGCTTATGCCAAAGAAGGAGCCGATTTGGCGATTGTTTATTTGAACGAGCATAGGGATGCGGCAGAGACCAAGCGGTACGTGGAGCAATTCGGCGTTCGCTGCTTGATTCTGCCTCGCGATCTTCGCGATCCGGCGGCCTCGTGCGACATTGTGGCGGAGACGATGCATCATTATCAAAGGCTGGACATTGTCGTCAGCAACGCCGCCGTTCAGCCGTACACACCCAGCATTATGAACGTTTCGGACGAACAGCTGGACAATACGTTTCGAACGAACGTCTTCCCTATGTTTTATTTGACGAAAGCCGCCCTGCCTTTTCTGAGACCGGGCAGCGCGATCATCTGTACGACGTCCAGGGTGGCCTATGAGGGGAACAAAAACGCCATCGATTATGCGGCGACCAAAGGAGCGATTGTATCCTTCATTCGTACGATGGCCGTATCGCTCGCCGACAGGAGAATCAGGGTCAATGGAGTTGCTCCGGGTCCGGGCTGGACGCCTCTTACCGTGAGTTCTTGGCCTGCCGAGATGGTGAGCACCTGGGGCGTCAACAGCCCGTTCGGTCGTGCCGTGCAGCCATTCGAGGTGGCTCCTGCCTATGTCTATTTGGCCGCCAGCGATTCCATGTTTGTGACCGGCCAAGTGCTGCACGTAAATGGAGGAGCGATTCGATATTCATAAGCCGGCGATTCTATGCAGCGGCGGCTCTTCTATTTTTTTACCGATGGACCCGTTAACCGGAACCCTGCTTGATTTGCTCCGTTACCGTTTTGACCACCTTCATGAATGCTTCTGGAAGCTCATCCGGCGTATGCTCCATATTGATCGTAATGTAGAGCGCGTCTCCGGTGCGAAAAGTATAAAAATCCCTCCCCGTGCGCTCACTCCACACATCCGCTATCATGGCGTTGCCGTAGGCATGATTGCCGACCGCCGGAAAAAACGGCAGCCCCGTTGCTTGCACCATCGCATCCGCGACGATCGCCTCCACGGGGCTTGCGTTAATGAATTTAATTGCACCCGTAGGAGCGTGTTTTTGTAGAAGCTTTTACGAAAAAAGCGCTTGCAAATCGGATCGTTCCATGATAAATTTGAACTAATCCACTTAGTTAATCGATTAACTAAATAGAAAGGAGGCAGCAAAAGAAGGTTACCCATGGTTACTTTAAAGGATATAGCTAAACACGCGAATGTAAGCACCGCTACGATTTCCCGCTATTTAAGCTCCAATATTGTGGTAAAGAAAGAAACCGAGGAAAAAATCCAGCGGGCGATCAAAGAACTCGGCTATGTGACGAATGTGGTTGCCAAATCATTAAAGCATATGGAAACCTTTAACGTAGCGGTCATCCTGCCCAAGATTAATAATCTTTATTATTCGGAGATGACTTCCGGAATCAGTCAAATTTTGGGCCAGCATCATTATAATCTATATATTTATGAAGTAGACAACTTGAATCTAAGCGAAATAGAAATCATCCAGTTGATGCGTGAAAATATGATAGCCGGAATTGTCTTTATCGGATTATTTTCCGATCGTTCCTTTAAGGACAGCATTCATGACGTGATGAGCTGGAACATTCCTGCCGTATATGCCAATAGGTGCATTCCCTACGACGGTTTCCCTTTGCTGTATCCCGACTTAACGAAAGCAAGCCAGCTGGGCGCCGAGCATTTGTTGTCGAAAGGGAAGCATAAAATTGCCTATGTGCATAATCAACTGCCTGACGATCTTCTTGACCATTTTATCGACGGCTTTAAGCAGGCGAGCCACAGTGACGACACCCCCACCATGATAGAAATCAAAGAGGGGATGGATTTAGCCAAAGATTGTATACCTCATCTTCTTCGGAACGATATCGACGGTGTCTTTGTTCTAAACGAAATGAGTGCAGTCCATTTGACCAAGGCATTGGTTGATTGTCAGATTAGCATCCCCAAGGACATGGCCGTGTTGAGTTTGGGAAACTCTCTCATATCGCAAATCTCTACGCCCGAGCTTTCTTGTGTAGATTTGCAAAACCGGGAATTGGGCATCCGAAGCGCGGAAATGATTTTGAGCCAAATTCGCAAAGAAGCGTTTGCTCCGGTAACGGTTTTGGAACCGTTCATTGTTGAACGTAAATCCACCTGATTTTTAGACAGCGGCAATAACTAAAAATCAGGTTTTTATTAGTCCAATTGGTTAATCGATTAACTAATTCTCAATCTCGTTTTCTATCTGAGCCTGATTTGGTTAATCGATTAACCAAATCGATCCATTCTAACCATTAAAGGAGAGCAGAACAATGAAACTAACAGAGGCGAATCACCTGGAAAAAGTCCACGCTATTTTTGATATTCTAAATGGCAACAAAGAGGCCGATCTTCTTCTGAAAAACCTGAACATTTTGGACGTGCACGGGGAGACGGTCTATCAAGGATCGCTGCTGGTCTACGACAAACGTATTGTAGCCATTAATCCGGATGAATCTATAATTAAAGTGAAAGATGTCTTTGACGGGCAAGGACTTTATGCCATTCCCGGCTTGATCGACGCTCACTTGCACTTCGAGTCGCAATTAGCTCATCCGACGGCGCTGGCTGAGGCGATGGTTCCATGCGGAACAACGACAATTTTCGCCGAGTGCCTTGACCTTCTCAGCGCGGCGGGAGAGAATGGCATACAAGCGGCTCAAGATTTATTTAAAGACTATGATAAACTGCCTTATCGATTGTATGCGTTTGCACCGGGCAAAAAAACGGACGCAGCGGTAACAAGGGCTGTTTTGGATATGGAGCCTGTCATCGGGCTTGGGGAATTTGAGCATTTTACTTACAGCTCGGGCAATGAAGATGACTTCCGCAAGGCCTCCTGGGTAAGAACCAAGGGCGGATTTATGAACGGTCATTGGGGCGTGACGGCGCTGTCCGACATGATTCTGAACTATTTGCCGGCGATCGGCGTATCGAACAATCACGATGTATGGAATGTGAACGATATCGAGAAAAGCATTCGCTATGGGTTCGCGACGCAGATCAAGTTTGGCGTCGGCAGCAGCGAAGTGATCAAAATATTGCTTCGCGCCATTGTGGATCGCAAGTTCCCGACCGATAACTTTATGCTTTGTACGGATAACATCTCGATCGAGCGGCTGCTCAAGATGGGACATATGGATTGGATTATCTCGCTATGCACGGAGATGGGCATCAACCCGATCAAGGCGATAAAAATGGCCTCCTACAATACCGCCAGATCCTTCCATATGGAAGATCAGATCGGCTCTTTGACACCGGGGCGGTTTGCAGATATCGTGCTGACGGATAGCTTATCCCGCATCAATCCGCTGTATGTGTTTAAAGACGGCGAATTAATCGCTAAAGACAAGAAATTATTGAAAAACGCCGATATCGACTACTCCAATATGAAGACTAAAGGGGTAGCAGGTCTGGATGACTTGACGCCGGAGCAGCTGGACATTGTCCCCTTGGAAGTTTCCGAAGACGGCACACAGGCCAAAGTCTACTTGTTTGATGTGTACGGCCGCGGGCATGCCAAGTTTTATCAGGAAGTTTGGGTGCCGATGCGAGAGGGCAAGATTGTTCCGGAATATGAAGGCGAGAAATTAAGCCGGCTGTCCGTTATTCAACGCTATGCGGATGACAAGCGGCATATCATTAGCGGCCTATTCAAGGGCGTATATGTAGATCGCGGGGCTGTAGCGACCTTTTGGCCTGCCCCTACGCCTTACTTCGTCGCAGTCGGACAGGAAAGCGAAGAAATGTGCTTCTGCGTGAAACAAGTTGATCAATATTCGGGAGCCTGCATTGTAACGGAAAATAAAACGATAAACAGCGTCATGCCGCTTGAGATTTACGGTGTGATGGCGGATATGACCGTGGATGAATTAACTTCGAGCGCCGCGGCGATCGATGCCGCCTTAGAGGAGTTAGGAAATCGCAACGAGGGTGAGCCCGTCGTTAATAAGCTGTTAAGTCTATTTATTTCGCTGCATCGTTTCCGTTTCATGGAATGAAGCTGAGCGGTCTTAACCACAAGGAAGCCGTCTCCTTCGCGTGAAATGCGGCAGCGGCGAACCCCCTGCGGTCGTCGCTGCCGAGCATTCACCCCGATCATTTTTCATGACAGGAAGTCTGGAATTGCGTTTAATGTAAGCGCTTCATACAAATCATTTATTTTATGTAGAGAGAAGGATGGTAACTATGCAAAAAAACGCAGAGGATTTGAAAAGCGACGGCAGCTTAACGAAGCGGTGGATTATGTATATCATTGGGATTTATATCTTGACGATTGGCGTTAGTTTGGCTATTAAGGCAGGCATAGGAATTTCGCCCCAAAGCAGCCTTACCCGGGTGATGACGGTCGTATATCCCGGTCTATCGCAAGGAACGTACAACTTCATTTTGGAAATGATCATGCTGTTTTTAACTTTTGTCGTGCTGCCCAAAGGATTTAAATTGAAAAACTTTACCTCGTTAATCCCATCCTTCGTTCTGGCTGTATGTCTGGATTTCAATTTGAAAATGACGGGGTTCATTCAGCTTGATCTATATTTTTCGAAACTGCTGCTGCTTATTCTTGGAGATGCGGCACTAGCCTTCGGCTTATTTCTGATGATTCGCGCGGATCTTGTCCTTATGCCGATCGATTTGTTCGTTCATACGCTGGTGATGAAAACCCAGAGAAAATGGGGCAATATTAAAACGATCTTTGACTGCTCGCTGCTTATTATTTCGGCGTCCATCGGTTTGATTTTCTTGCATAAGATCATGTTTATTCGTGAAGGCACAGTGCTTAATGCTATATTTGTCGGACAATATTTAATCTTTTATTCCTATCTGTTTAGGAGAGTGAAGGCTAGAAAAGACGCTGCCAACAACAATAATCTTATTGATGCTTAAGTCAAGCCTTTTCCGGGAACAGAGCCGACTTTAGGGCTATCTATATGAATGGATGCGGAGGCCTGTAGGAGTGGTGGAAAAAAGATGATAGTTATGGATTGCCCCCTAAAGTTGGAATTTAGGGGGATTTTTATGCGAACCAACAGAATAATATTTCCATTATTATGATATGATTAGGTGGCGTGGAAGGCGTTACGTAGAGTCTTGTAAGTTTGCAAATATGATGTTTTAAACGATAGTACGAAAATAAACCTTTGGAGGGTGGTGCTTTCATGGGAGTATTTAAGAAGTACAAGTTAAGAAAGTTAAATGGTGAAGTTCTGAATATTGCTGAGCTAACATCGAAAGATCTAAAATTTATGTTTATTGATGAAAACAAATCAGATTAAGAGATTTCCCAATTATTCGGAGTGAATGAATCAAAAATCACATATAGACGAAGGAAGAGTGGAATTACAATTAGAAATTCAATTTTAGATGAATATTTATTGGTTCAATCGGAAGCAGCAAAAGCAATGAATAGCAAAACCCAAAAGGACCTCTTTATCAAAGATAATCTTGGTATGATTGCGAAAGCGATTACTCAATTTGCATTTAGGAATGGTCCAGTTGAGGATATGCACGCCCATCCCAATAACCAGCTTTCCGAAAACGACATGAAAACCTTAAATAAATTTATGGTTAACAGGATGGCCTATATTTTTCAACTGATAATAGAAGAACGATGGATCGAATTTGATTTCTTAATTAGAAATACTGACCGTTGGTATGGACATGGTTGGGATGATGCAGAGCCTGACGATGGGGGTACTAGAAAGCTTATTGAGCTTATGTTAAAGAAATAAAAGGCAACCGAAGCAGACCGACTGGCCGCGCAACAAGGTTGATGATAATACGATCACTTTCGATGGGCTCGATTCTTTGGAAGAATATTTCGAAGCAACGGACCGGATGCGGCTTATTTACGATGTTGTCACTGAGATGCGCATAAAGTGAGATTAGGCAAGCAGGAAAATCATAGAACACCAAATACAAAATTTGGATTCTGCGTCTTTGTATTTTTTCGAACAAAAAAGACGGTAACGGAAGATCTGCTCAATGTGGAGCAGGTTATCAAGTTAACGAATTGATATTATTTTTCGATTTGAATAATCCCATTCTTACGCTCAAATTCTTCGATGTGTTGCTCGATGAGATATTCAATTTGCATGGCAATGGAGCGTTTGTTTTTATCCGCAATGACTTTGATTTTCTCAAAATTCTCTTCTGCTAGCCGCAAGGTAAAGACCCGTTTGTTCGTAGCCATAAAAACGAATCCCCCCCTTAAAGTGATGTCAATATTATACCAGTATGAATGCGCCGTATATACGGCCACATTGACACCAAGGTGGTGTCACTATACAATATTTGTTATTAAGCATTCACTTTGATTTCACTTATTGGGGGTGTAGAGTTTGGTAAAGAATCTTAGAGCGTACTTGCATGATTTTATTGCTATGAGGACAGAGGAGATTGGGAGTAGCGTTCTGAAGCAAGATGCGGGATATCGTGAATTATCCGAAGAACTTCAATCTTTGTTAAAAGAGATTTTTAAGTATGTCCCGGTAGATCGGCACCCAATCATATTTTCTTATGAAGAAAAAGAGCAGGCCCAGATGGCATTAGTCATTGAAATGATGTACAAGCGGGGACTAATTGATGGAGTCTACTTAAATCGAAGATTGTCCGGAGTCATCGTAAGTGAGGATGACTCCTAAATACACAGCTCTGTAAGCGGGACCCTGCCACAAATAACCCGAAAAATGAATTGTTGCGGCTCTTAAGTTGCTATACAATTCAAATATATGGAAACCCGAAGGTTGTCAGCGAAGGGACGGTGTCGGGAATTATGGGAAACCGGACGTTTTTGAGTGTTACTGCAGAGGCGGGGGATGGAGAGTATGAAGATGTCGCCTTTGAGACGAATAATTTTCTCGCACCCTTCTGGTTTAGCCTTGCCAGTGAAGAGCAATATCAACGCTTTCGCGAGCGGCTGATCTCAGCTTGGAATGCAGTTAAACCGCACTTGGACAATGAGGATCTTGAGGATATGCCCGAATGGGAGGCATTTGCGGAGGCGTTGTATTGGCCTATTCCATGGGATGAGGCTGTAATGCAATTGCGACAGAGCTTGCCTGTTACATTGGCGCGGTTTCCGGCGCTCGGTCCCTATATGTTAGAATGGCTGGAAACTTTATTTACCTATGTGCGTGCGCATCCGTCTCCTGTTGTCCATTTGGAATTAGCCCAGTATTTTCATTTTTATACGGACCCCCTTGAGTACTTGGAGCAGATTGAGCATTGCCTTCATCTTTGGCGGCGTCCGGACGCATTATGGTTTGATCGCTGGAACGACGATATGAACCCGTATCTATTGGGAGGCGAGCATATACCCAAGAGAGTAGCGAATGGTGAGGAACGGAAGCAAGAAGAAACAACGGTTACGCCGGAGATTGAGGAAAAAAAGCGTTCTTCGCAGCAGTCGGAGAAGTTATATGTCTGGCTGCTTGCTATCTTGTCGGGAGCGCTTTTTCTAGGGGCTTTACTGCTGTTCGCAAACAAGTGGCTGGCCGTTCTAGCCTTCTTTCTCCCTTCTATTTGTATCGTTTTGTGGGAGTTATTGATTCGCCCGAAGAAGAAGATCCTGCACTCTGTCAAGAAAGAAAGACCGGCTCCATCGCTGGCAGCAATCAAGATCGCATATTACGATGGAACATCGCCGATAAAGCTCCAAGGCATCGAAGCCGTCAATTTGGATAAAACCGATTCTTTTACTGTACTTTGGCCTCATATTGCGCGTGCTCAAGTTAGCTCGCCGAATCAAATCGAGCTTATACTTCATACGGAAGCTGAGGGTTTGTATCCATCGCCTGCGCTTGTCATTCTCGATGGCGTTTTAGCGGCTGAACTTATCGCCTCTGCCGTTCATTGTATGGCTCATCTTTCGCGGATGTAGCCGCATACCTAGTTCGTCGATGTCTCTGCCGCAGTATGACCCACTCCGCTTTGGTATACATGTAAGCTATCGTTCTTCCCAGCCCTCACGTGGTTATTTAAAACATTTGTAATGGAACTTCATGAAGGATAGCCTGTCACTGTAGTTGCTCGGCAAGCAGGCGAGCATGTTACACGTTTGTGGGGAGTTTTACGCTGCTATGTAAACGCGTTACGGTATAAATGGACGTAACCCATGTGAAGCGAGTGACCATTGATGAAACGTCAAGTCGCGGCGGTCATCAGTACATTCCCTTGTTTGTCAATGCGGGCGAGAAACGATTGTTATTGGCCATAGAAGGCAAAGGGGCTACAGGCCTCAGTACGGGGGGAATCACCCCCCTCTTATACGTTTTATATGGTTTTATCTCCAAACAATATCGCAGCAACTTTTAATTAATCCTGAATTTCGAAAGCGCATAAGAATGCGGCGGAAAATTTCGATGAGCGGTTCACTGAAAGTAAAAAAATGGAGATAGTGCCAGCGGGATTTGAACGACTTAGCCACATGAGGATAACTGCCCCCTCCCCAGTGAAGAGGCACTTTCGTTTTCCATGTGAAATGTTGGGAAGTGTCATTCCAATTGAACCACTTTAGCTTCGATACGCTTCCAAGCGTGTTGGTTGCCAAAATCCTTGATTAGCTTGAGCACAACTGATCGACTGTGCCGAACGAGCGTTGCTGCGCAATGAAAAAACTCCAAGCGGAATCTGGCAATCGTATAGCGCTGATGTACCGGTTCGCAGCAATCGCTTTTGAAGCGTTCGAACAAGTTGTAGGACAGCAGCTTAATCAGGAGGTCGAGCGTGTTGGCTTCAAATTCGCTGGTGGCGATGCGGTCCATGGAAAAGCCGTTCTTCGCTTCCTTAATGTAGTTTTCCATACAGCAGCGCTGGTTGTAGAAGCGCCACAAATCAATCGGTGCCCATTCCAGATTAGTTACAAGGGCTTCATACTGCCAGTCCTCATCGAACACAATGCGCCCTTGGCCGTGTTCGAACACCTGGGTTTTGCGAATAATCGCTATACACCGAGACTTTGTCCAAGATGTCGCTTTGTAGATTAGGGTAATGCCTTCGATGATCCACTCTTCGTCGACATAGCGAGTCCAATAGCGGCAGGCCCGAACTTCTTTAGCCAGACGCTTTGTCCACTTGAGTTTGCCGACATAGCCAATGTTGTTGCTTTCCCAAAGTCGGTAGAAGTCTTCGCCGCCGAAGCCCTTGTCAAATCGGGCATACTTCACTTTGCGTTCGCCGAGTAGATCGAAAGTTTGTTTTAGAAAGTCAGCGGCGTTCGTAGAAGAGTGCGTGTTACCTGGCCGCAGGACGGCATTCAGATTCAAGCGGGATTTTCCTTCAAAGGCCAGCAGGGGATGGTAACTTTTTCGTCCGGGCTTGTGCGGATTCGTGCCCTTGGCCGCGCCGGCTTGATCGCCATAGACCGTTTCCACCGTGGAATCCAGATCGAGAATAAGGCCATGGGGCAAGCAAGGTGCGATGATCCCCTGATTCAGCTTCCGCAGTTCATCCGGCAGTGACGGACACGACCGGCCAAGTCTCCCAAGCTCCTTATACAGCAAGCTATGATGCGGTAGGCGACCGCCAAGAAAGCGACGGAGCAGCGCATCGTGCTGCAGTTTGCGGAAATGAAACATTCGCTCGCAACCGAGCGTCCAACCAATGATGAGATAGAGCAGGATGCGATGAACAGGGAAAATGGCGTTGTGCGCTTTACCACCGGAGAGGTCCTGCATGGCCTCGGCGAGCTTGATTTTTTCAAGATAGGCCAGGAAGATTTTGACGCCTCCGAAACTCGTGGCGTTTTGTAGCGAAAATTCACTCTTGATTTTGCTAACGTCTGTGGTAGACTTCATCTAAAGGGTGCTCCTCTCTTTGGGTGATGTTGTCTTCGCAAACACCATTCTACCAAAGATTTGGAACCCTTTTTATATTTTTAGACGATCGTACTTTCGAAATTCAGGTTAATTACAAATGTTGTACTTATTCCCTTTATGTCTTCAAGCATAAACTCATAATCTTGTTTCGCTGCTTCATCGCTAGGATCATATTGGACATCGGTTGGTTTATGAAAAAGGTATACATGGACACCATTCTCTCCCAGTTTTATTACAGGGATTTGCCCTCTAATAACAGACTCGTTTTTATCCCAATATTCTTTAGACCACACAGAAATTGTGAACAAAATTCCATATTTAGTTGCCTTGTTAACGAAATTAATATTATGGCCTGTATCGTAGCTCTCCTCAACCACTTCATACTTGTTTTCCCAGCTTTTCGGCAGTCTAAGAGAGAAGTCATATTGTGAGTTTCGATAAAACAGTTGCGTGTCATTTCGATCAAATTTTTCCTCTGTAACAGGACTTTTCTGTAATTTAGTATACTTAGCTTTAAAACGCTCAATAAAAGTTACAGACTCAGCTCTGGTTAAAGAATCATTTTTATGAAATCCCTCAATACTTTTTTCTGTTTTGCCATTTGCTATGCCAAGATCTAGCAGATACTGAATTGAATCATCGATTCCATAATTTTTCCCAGTGGCATTGGCCAGATATTGTGCCACGTTCCCCCTAGAAAAAACCTGATCGGACGGAACTATTCTCCATCCCATTTTTTTTGCGTAGCTGAGATAAGAATCAGCCCAATTCGCCGCGTCATCTGCTTTTACAAAATCACTCGGTTGAAAGGTGCGGATAAGCATGGCTAAAAACTCATCTTGATGTACGTCTTGATTTGGTTTAAACGTACCATCAGGGTACCCATCGACCACTTTATTGTCAATGGCCCATTGAATGTTTTTATACCCCCAGAAATTATTAGGGACATCATTAAAAACGACTCCGCTTGCATATGTTGTGCCTAACGAGCTCAGCAAGCTTCCCCCCAATAGGACAACCAACATCTGCTTTCTGTACTTTTTCATCTCGTCACTCCTCAATTGTTGTATTAAGGGTAGTGTTCTTTGAGTAAAGGAACCCACCAAGATGGCGTGAGGATATAAGCTTTCTAGCTGGGCCAAGTTTATTTTTCATACGGGCTATGGCTTTTGAAATGCCGTAGGGTTGAATAAATCCATTTGAATTATTTTTCAAACATGATTACGATATCATTAGTAGACACTTTTTCGAAGGTATTAGTTGCACTTTTTAACCTATTTTTTAAAAAAATAGGTTAATCAATGAACGGAAGTTCAGGTATAGGAAAAAGAATAAAACCCATGAATTAATGTTTGACAACCACGCAGACTCACAGCCATCTTCCAAGGAGGGACCAAGTTGCAGCAGCTCTTTAACGAAATGATAAAGCAGGATGTGAAGCCGTTCCTTTCCAAGCGAGGTTTCGCAAAGAAAAGTTTGAATTTTTATAAGCCAACAGAAAGTCTTATCTACATGTTCAATTTCCAGAAGTCCTCCGGCAATTCAACGGATAATGTCATGTTTTATGTCAACTGCGGTATATATTCAGCAGAGCTGGCACAGGTACAATCGAGAGAGATTATGACAGCGCCTCATGAAGCGGATTGTCACTTCAGAGCAAGGATGAGGGAAATTGCCGAGTTGGCCCCGGATCGATTTGCTATCACTTCGGATACGAATATGGATGATGTGAGAACAACGCTGCTTGGCGGATTGGAAGAGGTTATACAATTCTATAATACTATGACCAATGCCCGATCCATCGTTGACTATTACACGTCGGGTCCATTCTTACATCTGGGCGAAGAGAGCTTTCATTTGCTGCTGCAATCCCGGGATGTTGCGGCTGCCCGACAATATTTAAAAGCGTTGCAGGAAAAGTACGGAACGGAAAACCGATGGATCATATTCGAAAGAAAATACAAGGCCATCTTCGATCAATACGGAGTGGAATTGGGTACGGTATAAGCCAGGCAAAAAAACTTGAAGTGTTTTGACGCAACAGCATCGTTTTATTGTATGTTTCACGAAGCGTTTGTTAATACCTGTTAATGTGAATACTATTGATCGAAAATGAGGGATGGAAATGTCGTATGTCGTTGATTTTAAAAACGTGTCCACGGTTGGTTTGGAATCCTCGCCTGTAGCCGAAGCGCTTGCTGGTTTACGTGCCAATGAAGCACGCTATTTTATGAATAAGTACAAGCATGAATTTACAGTGGTGCCGGCCAGCGAAAGTCAGGAGAGCCTGGATTACGTGAACCGGATTTTAAAAGAAGAGCGCAGCATTGAATTTGCGGCCAAGCCTTTGGAAACGTCGCGGTTTCAAGTGGAAAATATTCAGTTCACCTACGTCTTCTATGAGGATGGTCTCGGGCTTAATGTCATGTATACGGTGGATGATCCAAAGAAGCGGGCGGTTGGTTTCAAGCTTTCCGAGGGGATGGAGGTACCGCAGGAGCTGGAGGGGAAATTTAAGTTCGCCCGGCAGAAATCTAAACTAGCGGGGACCATCCGGGGCTCGTTTTTTGTAATTAAGGGACAATATTAAAATAAGGACGAAGTCTTCCGCGGCACACTAAAAAATATGTTGCAGTATCATAGGGTATAGAGTATATTTGTCTGAGAATCCAAAAAATTCATACAATTGAATTGCCGGCTGTGGGCTGAGTATTGGAGAAACCCAATTGCTACTTATTTCTTTTTTCCTTACGGAGAAAGGAATGGTTGCAACTGGGTTTTTTTTGTTGGCCGGAAAAGGGGGGATCGTCGGAACAATCCGGACCAAAGGCTGGAGGAATGGCAATAACTAATTCGACAAAGGGAGTTGAAACGAGTGTTTTTTCTCAGAGCCAAAATTTCAATTGTAACCGTTCTCACGATGTGTGCATTGGCGCTTACGGCGTGCGGTGGAGGAAGCCCCGCTGCAACAGGAGGCTCGTCATCGGACCAAGCCGGCGCGAATTCAAGCGATTCGGAGAAAAAAGGGACCAAACCGATCGAGCTTTCCTTCTACTATCCGGTAGCTGTCGGAGGGCCTCTGACCAAAATATTCGACAAATTGGCGGAGCAGTTCAACAACGAGAACAAGGACGGCATTACCGTGAAGCCGATCTATACCGGCAGCAATCAGGACACGTTAGTGAAAGCGCAAACCGCAGTGATGGGGGGCACTCCGCCCGATCTGATGCTGTCGTCCTCCACAGATTTGTTCACGCTGCTCGATATGGATGCGATTATTCCGCTCGACGATTTGGCGGCCAAAGACGGCGGGGATGCCTATCTGAAGGATTTCTACGAAGGATTTATGGCCAATGCGCAAACCGGAGGAAAGACGTACAGCATTCCGTTCCAGCGCAGCACGATCATTCTTTACTACAACAAGGAAGCGTTTAAAGAGGCGGGCCTCGATCCGAACAAGCCTCCGCAAAATTACAAGGAATTGTCGGAGTACGCCAAAAAGCTGACTAAGCCCGGCCGTTGGGGAATCGAAATCTCTTCGACCGATTACATCGGCTGGATGTTCCAGGCGCTCGCTCTGCAAAACGGCAAAAATCTGATGGACCAGGACGGCAAGAAGGTATTTATTAATACTCCGGAAAATGTCGAAGCGCTGCAATATTGGATCGATCTGATCAAGAAGGAAAAGGTTATGCCCGAGGGCACGACCAACTGGGCGACGATTCCGTCCGATTTCATCAGCGGGAAGACCGCTATGATGTACCATACGACAGGCAATCTGGGAGCGGTCAAAAGCGGAGCCAAATTTGATTTCGGAACGGCGTTCCTCCCGGCCGGCAAAAACTTCGGCACTCCTGTAGGCGGCGCGAACCTGTATATCTTTAAAGGCATTGCGAAAGAAAGGCAAGAGGCGGCGTGGAAATATATCCGCTGGCTGACGCAGCCGGAACGTCTCGCGCAATTCAGTATCGATACGGGTTACGTCGCGCCGACGAGAAGCTCCAATGAAACCGAAACTATGAAGAAGTATATCGAGTCGTTCCCTCAGGCGGTTACAGCCCGCGACCAGCTGAAATACGCCTCGGCATCGTTCTCTACCCATAATTCCGGGGAAGTCGGTAAAGTTTTCAATGATAAGCTGCAGTCTGCCATCGTAGGCTCCGTGCCGCCTGCGGAGGCGCTCAAGAATGCGCAGGAAGAGGCCGATAAGCTTCTCGCTCCGTTTAATAAGTAACCGATTAGCATCAAGAGGGGAGGAATGATCCATGGAGAAGCGGTTAATGGCCAGAAGATTGCGTGAAAACATGCATGCGTGGCTGCTTCTCCTTCCTACTTTCGTGTTTCTCGCCATGTTTACGTTTTACCCTTTATATAAAACGGTAGCTACCAGTTTTTATTTGAAGAAATTGGCGATTCGCGTACCGCAATTTATCGGAGGGGAAAACTACAGGAATTTATGGGAAGATGCGAAGTTTTGGAAGGTGCTTGGCAATACGATCGTATTCGTGCTGGGAACGGCGCCGATTGCTATGGCAATTGCGCTTGCAATGGCTTTATTTGTGAATCGGGCGGTCAGAGGCAGCGGATTTATGAGAACGTTTTATTTTTACCCGACGGTTATTCCGGCAGTCGCCATCGCCAACATTTGGCTGTTTATTTACACGCCGAGATACGGCATCTTGAACAGCATCCTCGGCTGGTTCCATATCCCTTCGGTCAATTGGCTGGGCGATGTCGGCACGGTTCTAGGATCGACCATTGCCATGGCGATTTGGAAGGAAGCCGGTTTTTTGATGGTGTTTTACTTGTCCGGGTTGCAAAATATTCCGAAGGATCTTTATGAAGCGGCGGATATCGACGGAGGGAGACCGTGGTACATTTTTCGCAAAGTTACGTTCCCGCTGCTGATGCCCAGCACCTTGTTTATTTTCATCATCGCAACGACCGGTACGTTTAAGCTGGTGGACCACTTGCCGGTCATGACCGGCGGGGGACCCGACAATGCGAGCAACCTGCTGCTGTATCTGATTTATGAGACGGCATTCAAGTTCTGGGATGAGGGAATGGCAGCAACATTAACCGTGGTCTTAATTGTTCTGCTCTTAATTGTTTCGTGCATTCAATTTTTCGGTTTAGACAAGAAAATTCATTATAGTTAGGATGATCGAAATGCGCTACTTAAAATATGGCGTGATGTACGTGCTGGCTGCCGTTTGGATCATCCCGTTAATTTGGACAGTATGGACATCGTTTCGGCCCCGCGATCTTATCGTCTCCGCAGGCTGGTCGCTGCAGTTTACGGTAGATAACTATAAGCATGCATGGAGCGCGGCTCCGTTCGGATTGTATTATCTGAACACGATTGAGATGGTCATCGGTATTCTGGCCGTTCAACTGGTTACCGTCACTTTCGCGGCTTATGCGTTTGCCAGGATGAACTTCTGGGGAAAAGATGTGATTCTCATGCTTGTGATGGTGCAGATCATGGTTCCCCCGGATATATTGATCGTTCAAAATTATCAGGTGCTGAAGAGCTTGCATCTGCTGGACACGAAGCTCGGCATCATGATTCCTTATTTTGCTTCGGCATTCGGAACTTTTTTACTAAGACAGACGTTCAAGTCCGTACCCTACGAGCTTGAGGAAGCGGCAAGGCTCGACGGCTGCAATTTGCTGCAAATTATTATGAGGGTGTATGTGCCGCTGGCTACGCCTTCCATCGTCTCGTTCGGCATTGTCTCGATCAGCCATCACTGGAACGCGTTCCTTTGGCCGCTGATCGTCACGAACTCGCCGGAGAATCGGCCCTTAACGGTGGGGCTAGCCATATTCGCCCATGCGTCGGAGACCGGGGCTCAATTTGCGGAGGTGACGGCAGCGACGTTAATCATCGCATTGCCGCTGCTGCTAGCATTTTTTATATTCCAAAAAAAGTTTATCAACAGCTTCATGCATTCAGGTGTGAAGTAAACAAGGAGACGCATGACGACATTCAAACTACTTGCACTGGATATGGATGGTACTTTGCTCAATGACCGGAAGGAAATATCGCGGCAAAATGCGAAGTGGATTGCGACATGCCGCGAACAAGGAATCATCGTTGTATTATCGACGGGACGAGGCATTCAGCTCATCCGTCCTTATTACGAGCAGCTGCAGCTGGACTCGCCTATCGTCGCCGTCAACGGCGGAGAGGTATGGAAAGGGCTTGACCAGCAATATGTGCGCCATGCGATGCCATTTGAGCAGATCGACCGGCTGCGCCGGCTTGCTCTCGATCTGGATGTGTGGTACTGGGCGTACCATACGGAAGGTAAGGTGAACCGGAATACATGGGATGAGCTCGCCGCCGGCCAAATGGAGTGGATCAAATTCGGCTTCCGTACGGAGGATTCTGCTGCAATGGCCGCCCTTCATGAGAGAATCCCGCAGATTGGCGACTTTGAGCTCACGAATTCACATCCTACCAATATTGAAATTAACCCCGCGGGGATTACGAAGGCTAGCGGGCTGCGCGAGGTATGCAAATTGCTGGACGTCAGGATGCAGGAGGTTGTGGCGGTCGGGGATAGCGCCAACGATCTGGCCATGATCGTAGAAGCGGGACTGGGCGTTGCGATGGGGAATGCGCAGGAAGAGGTGAAGCTCCGAGCCGATGTGGTCACGGATTCCAACGAAGAAGACGGCGTTGCGAAAGTGATTCAACGGTATATTTTGCGAATATAAATAAACCGTATCACAAGGAACGGCAATTGGCGCTTATACCTGGATGCCGGGGCGCTACTCACGGAGCGCTATGGCGACTTTTGGTTAGGATCTTAAAAAAGCATCGGGAAAATACGATCCCGATGCTTTCATTTTAATCAACCCAAAAGCAGATTACCGGCTGCCTGCAAACAATTGCTGCATGTAGGTTAAGCCTTTGAATTGCCCCATAGCCAGCGGGCCCAGTATTTCCGTGTCCACAACGAACATCTTCTTGTTCTTCACGGCGGCTAGCGAATTCCATACCGGATTCGTCTCCAGATCTTGGAGCGTAATTTCACTGGAGTTCGTATAGTCTTTACCGACGAAGATGTATTCCGGATCGAGCTTGCCGATGCCTTCCAGCGTAATCTCTCCTACATTGGACATTCCCTCGAACGGCTTGAATCCGAGCTTTTCGTAGTAAAGCGCCATCCGCGAGCCGCTCCAGTAGGTGAACGACTTTTTCCATGGCATGATGAACAGCGCCGTTTTTCCTTTGGCGCCGGATTTCTCCATCGTTGCCGCGACCTCGGATTGTTTCTTTTGGAACTGCTGAATATATTCCTCGGCTTTGGCTTCTTCGCCGATGGCCGCCGCGACGCCGCGGATCGTTTCCTGCCAATTCAGAGTGGCATTGACGGTAACGGTTTTGGCAAGCATATCGAAAACGGTTTGCAGCTTTTGCTTGCACCTTACGTAACGTAATGTTTTACAATAGAGCTACCGGTACATAGCTAGCGCCAAAGAGTGGAGATGGTTAATGAAGAGACATTGGAAGGTCGGGGACCTCGCCAAGCTGACGGGGCTCACCGTAAGAACGCTGCGCTTTTATGATCAAATCGGCCTGTTGTCTCCATCCGGACAGACGGAATCGGGTCACAGGCTGTACAGTGAAGCGAACTTGTCACGCTTGCATCAGATATTATCGCTTAAGGAGCTGGGCTTATCCCTTGAGGAGATTAAGTCGGCCTTAAGCGGCGGGCAGATCAGTCCGCTTGAGATCGTGGGCCTGCAAATGAATCAAATCAAAGAGCAGATCAAGCTGCAGCAGAAACTATTGGAGCAGCTCAGACATGTATCCAAGCTTTTGCAGGGCAAGGCGGAATTGACGGTGGAAGATTTCACGAGCCTTCTGCAAGCGATGAAGATGGATTTGGAGAAGCCGGTTATTGAGCGGCAGACGAGTTGGGAACGACATTTGGATTTATTGGGAGACTTTCTTGCCGAAGAGAGCGGAAGTCCGAAACATAAGGAGGAAAATGAATGAACGAACGATTTGTCAAGCATGGAACTTTCGTCGTAGAGCGGACTTATGCCGCTTCGCCGGAGCGGGTGTATCAGGCATGGGCCGACCCGACGGCCAAAGCCAAGTGGTTTTCGAAGCCGGACATCTTCGATTTCCGGGTTGGCGGACGGGAGTACAGCAGCGGCGGGCCGCCGGAAGGGCCGATCTTTACCTTCGACGCCATTTACCAAGAGCTAGTTCCGGAGCAGCGCATTGTCTATACGTACACGCTGGATTCGGGAGACATACGCATCTCCGTCTCGATCACAACGGTCGAGCTGATCAAGTTGGAGGGCGGAACGAAGCTGATTTTCACGGAGCAGGGTGCGTTCTTTGACGGACACGATACCCCGGAAATACGGGAGCACGGTACAAACATCATGCTGGACGCTCTGGGCAAGGCAGTAGAAGGAGATTTATGAGCATGACCGCAGGTGAAAATGAACTTATTGCTGTGCGCGAGTACGATGTTCCGCGGGAACTCGTGTTTCAGGCCTGGACAACCCCCGATTTACTGGCTCAATGGTGGGGGCCGCGAGGCTTCACGAATACGATTCACGAGTGCGATATGAGGCCGGGAGGCACTTGGCGGTTCACCATGCACGGACCGGGCGGCGTGGATTATCCTAACCTTAACGTTTTTGTTGAGATCATGCCGTCGGAGCGGGTCGTGCTTGATCATTTATCCGGCCACGAATTTCGGATAACGGCCGCCTTCGAGAGCTTCGAAGGCGGCACCAGGGTCACTTTCCGTCAACTTTTCAAGGAAAAGGAAGAGTTTGAGCAAGCTAAGCCGATCTGTATAGAAGCTAATGAACAGAATCTCGACCGGCTTGGCGAGCTGCTGGCGAAATTGGCCTAGGCTCGAAAGCGACATTCTCCATAAACTCGATCACTTCTCCGTTAGGGCTATGAACTAGGGCATTTCTTACTATAAGCGGCGGTTCTCCCAGTGCGAGACGGTTCGGTTCGACAAAAGCTTTTGCTCCGTGAGCAAAAGCTTTTTGGTATATTTCATCCTCGCGGCCGGCAATCCCCAGCGAACAAGTTCATGATTCCTATCTTTTCACGTTCAGCCTTATTCAGACGCGAGCAGGAAAGACTGCACAAGATCATCGTAGGCCTCTTCCTTGATATCGCGATCGTCTACATTGGCGGCATAATAAATGCCATTCTGCTTCCATAAGTAGTAAGTTTCAGTTATGATTTCCGCATGGTCGGCGTCGCGGTAATAGGGTCCGCCATAGACATGATGTTCGTCCTTATAGACCGATAGGCGGATGCCGTTCATGTCCAAAGCGCGATTCAGCGCTAACTGCGATCCATCGATAAGCGGCGATTGGCTCTGGTACACCGTGAGGCTCCCTTTACCCGAATCGTCTGCTGCCCAGTAGAAATTTCTCAGCGCATTCACCGTGTGCCGGAAAGCATAGTCGGTGTTCTGATCCCCCGCCTGGAGCATGACCGAATCCGCAAGCTTCAGTCCGTTATTCGAGAGCGCGAGCGGGAATTTCGCTGTAAAGCCCAGAAGCCGCTCCGCCTCCGCCAAATCCTTCTGATCATAGATCGGAAATGAATTGCCCTTGCCGTCGTAGCTGACATGCTGGAGCTGCTGCGGATATCGGAACGATTGCAAAATGCGCTCCAATTCGTCTTGGGTAAGATTTCTCCGATTGCGCGGCAGTCCTTCCTCCAGGGTATGATCTTCGCTATAGTATCGAATGGCATAATATACGGCGTCATCGCGCCAAAAGAAGGTTTTTTCGATTTCCGGTTGATGAAGCTCGTATTTTTGGACGGTCGTTACTAGAATCCCTCTCTTATTCGCATACGTAACCTCGTCTTGTATATAGGTTTGAGGTTGCGCTTCTCCCCATGACGGACCCGGGATTTTCCGCGTTTCCCCTCCTTCGAGCCGCTGAGAGAGCGCTGTATGAATTATATTTCCCGTAGAGGCGATCACTTCGAATTGCTTCTCGTCATCGGTACCGTGATTGGATACGAAGTTGATCGTAACCTGATTGTCCGTACGATTTACGTATTTCTCGTCAACATCGATACTAGCCAATTGATAGCCGTCGGGAAGATCATCGGGGACTTTGAACGGGAAGCCGGCAAACTCATTGGCTCTTCCTAAATTATGAAACCATTTGGACCAGTCATTTACCCTCTGAATCTTCAATGAGGAAGCGCTCTCCGAAGCATTCGTGAGCATCACCGCGCTTAAGGCGACAATCAGAATAACGGCAGCCGCGGACAGCTTATATGTGCCTTTTTTGAATTTGGCGATCATCGTGATCCTCCGTTTCATTTCTTTATTGTTTTCTGAAAAATGCGAAAGAGTAACCCGATGCGAAGCGCTGCGGGTAAATAACCGCGACAGCATGAGAAGCGTCCTGCCGTAGGAGGAAGATTCCTGCTCACCCAGTACCTCAAGCACGCCGGCGTCGCATGCGACTTCCCGGTCGGCTCTTGCTTTTTTCGCAGATAGCCAGACGACCGGGTTGTACCAGTGGAGCAGCGCCGCCCATGTCCATAGAAAATGGAACCACAGATCCTTCCGCTTGTAATGGGTCAGCTCATGCAGAAGAATATGCGTAAGCTGGCGGGAATCGGCAATCGTAACAATGTCCGCGGGGATATAGATTCTCGGCTTGAACAAGCCGTAAATGTACGGACTATGGAGACAATCGGTCTCATAGACTGGAATAGCGGCAGTGATGCCGAGCTTCTCCTTGCACGCCTCCAGGACGGCGAGCGCCTCGACGTTATCGAGCTTGCGGGATGCGCCCGTTTTTCTATGGAATCTCAGAGCAGCAGCCAGGTAGTACATCATCAAAGACAGCATTCCTGCAAGCCACACCAGGGAGCCCGTCGCGAACCATGTCGGCTGCTTGTCCCGAGCTTGTTCGAAGGGATAGTCCGAAGAGAAAGAGGAAGGCTTCGCAATACTAGCCGGCTCTTCCGTCAGCTGCGGCTCAGGAGCAGGGCTGCTATCCGCAGTCTCGCTATGCGCGGCCGCCATTTCGGTTGCTGAAGAAGCGGGATGCTCCTCCTGAAACGATTTGGGCCAAAAGGAAAAATCTTGCATGTTCTGAGGCACCAGATTAAAGAAGCTGACCGGACTTTGCGGCGCAATAGGAACAAGCAGCTTGATTAACACAAGAAGCCACAGCACATGAACAATACGAGGGCCGAGACGCTTGTACAGCCGCCGGCGCATCAAAAGCAGCAGCAATATGATGATCGTGGATGCCAGAGATGCCGTCCACATGAGATCAAATGCGGTTTCAATCCATTTCATAATTCCTTCTCCTTCTTGCGTCCTCATGACAGATGCTGTCCGCCGCTCTTAGCTGCCGTCTCTTTTCTTCTGCTCCAATAGCTGCTGAAGCTGTTCAATTTCGCCTTCGGAGAGCTTCTCCTCCTCCAGAAACTTGGCGAACAGCATGCCGACGGCCCCGTTATACATCCGGTCCAGGAACGATCGGTTTGCGGCTTTGACATATTCATCGTAGGTAACCAGCGGGTAATACAAGTAGTTCCTGCCTGACTTTTCAAATCGGATCGCCTGTTTTTTGTGAAGCCGATTGAGGAAGGTTTTGATCGTCTGGTCCGACCAGTCCATTCGATCCTTCAATTGGGAGATAATCTCGATAGCCGTCAATGGCTCCTTCTGCCATAGCAGCTTCATCACTTCGCTCTCGGCCTCGGTAATATGAGGGGTACTGTTCAACGTCGTCACCTTTTCCAATAATATAATTTACACGTGTAAACGATAGTTTAAGTTTACGGTTGTAAACGAAAAAAGTCAAGAGGCAGGGGATTTTATTGATGAACCATTATTTCCTAATTATGGTATGATTGGAATGGTTGAGGCTTAGACGCTTAGAAATCGGGGGGTTCTTCGCATGAAAAAAACATTATTGAAGTATTTTCCTTTTTTATACCAGTGGAGAGTTCAACAACTTATATGGAACAGGCATCTTAGAAATTTAAATCCGAACATCGCATACGCGCGCGGCAGAAGGCCTGATGCGTTTAATTTTGTTTGTAAGAAGCACAAATCCGTTTTAAGAAGAGTCTTGGCGAATTCGGACCCGATATTGCAAGAAAATAAAATAAAAAATTTAAACATTGCTCTTGAGCATATTGACGGGATCGTTATACATCCGGGGGAGACATTTTCGTTTTGGAAATTGATAGGCAAAACAACAAAAGCTAAGGGCTATATTGAAGGCTTAATGTTATCGCAAGGGGAAGTTCGGACGGGTACGGGGGGCGGATTATGCCAGTTGGCCAATATGCTGTTTTGGCTGGCTCTTCATACGCCGCTGGAGATCAAGGAACGGCATCATCATAGTTTCGATATATTCCCCGATGATCGAAGAGTAATTCCATTTGGGACGGGAACGAGCGTTTTTTACAATTATGTCGATTTGCGGTTTTATAACCCGACACACCTGACATTTCAATATAAAATAATGGTATCCGAGGAGTTTTTGGAAGGAGCCATATTATGTAACGCGGAGCCGGAACGGATGTACAAAGTGGAAGAAAGAAATCATCGGTTTTACCAAAATGAAAACAGGTGGTATAGAGGAAATGAAATATGGAGGCTGGAAATAAGCAGGCAAGATAATAAGCTTATGAATGAGCGGTTAATTATCAGAAACAATTCCGAAGTGAAATATATGAACCTGAATTTCGAAAGCGCATAAGAATGCGGTGGCGATCATCCAGGAGCGGATCAACAACTGTGAATAAGTGGGAGTGGGACCAGCGAAATTTTGAAACCAATATCCACATGGGGATAACTCCCCCCTCCCCAGAAAGGGGCATTGTTGTTTTCCATGTGAAATGTTGGAAGCCGTCACTCCAATTGAACCACTTTGGCTTCGATTCGTTTCCATGCATGACGACCGTCGAAATCCTTGATCAGCTTGAGCACGACCGCGCGACTATGCCGAACAAGCGTCGCCGCGCAATGAAAGAACTCCAGTCGGAATCTTGCAATCGTATAACCCTGATGCATCGGTTCGCAACAATCGCGCTTAAAGCGTTCGAACAAATTGTAGGCCAGCAACTTGATCAGCAGATCGACTTCATTCGCTTCAAAATCACTGGTCGCGATCCGGTCCATGGAAAAACCGTCTTTCGCCTCTTTGATGTAATTTTCCATGCAGCAACGCTGGTTGTAAAAGCGCCATAGGTCAATTGGTTCCCACTCCAGGTTGGTTACAATCGCTTCATACTGCCAGTCCTCGTCGAATACGATGCGGCCTTGACCGTCTTCGCAGACTTGCGTCTTACGAATGACCGCTACGCGACGGGGCTTTTTCCAGGACGTAGCTTTGTAAATCAAAGTGATGCCCTCGATGATCCAGTCCTCGTCGACATAGCGCGTCCAGTAGCGACAAGCCGCCACGTCGCTTGCGAGGCGTTTGGTCCATTTCATTTTGCCGACGTAACCGATCTTGCGGCCTTCCCACAGTTGGTAGAAATCCTCGCCGCCAAAGCCTTTGTCGAACCGGGCGTACGCCACTTGGCGCTCGCCGAGCAGTGCGAAGGTTTGCTGCAAAAAGTCGATTGCGTCGGTTGAAGAATGCGTGTTGCCGGGGCGAAGCCTCGCATTCAGATTCAAGTGGGTTTGCCCTTCAAAAGCCAGCAACGGATGGTAGCTGTTTCGTCCGGGCTTATGCGGATTGATGCCTTTGGCCGCGCCGGCCTGCTCCCCGTATACCGTCTCCACCGAGGAGTCCAGATCAAGGATTGGCTTGGACGGCAAGCAGAGATGAATGATTTCCATATTCAGCTTGCGCAGTTCCGTCGGGAGCTGCGGGCAGGATCTGCCCAGACGCGCGAGCTCCTTGTACAGCAAACTGTGATGCGGCAGACGGCCTCCCAGAAAACGACAAAGCAACACATCGTGCTGTAACTTGCGGAAATGAAAAATACGCCCGCAGCCCAGCATCCAGCCAACCATTAGATAGAGCAGGATGCGATGAACAGGAAAAATGGCGTTGTGCGCTTTGCCGCCGGAAAGGCGCTGCATGGCCTCGGCGAGCTTGATTTTTTCGAGATAGGCCAAAAAGATTTTGACGCCGCCGAAACTCGTGGCGTTCTGCAGCGAAAATTCGCTCTTGATTTTGCTGACCGGTGTGGTAGACTTCACCTAAAAGGTGCTCCTCTCTTTGGGTGATGTTGTCCTGGACAAACACCATTCTACCAAAGATTTGGAGCCCTTTTTATGTTTTTAATGCGCAGTACTTTCGAAATTCAGGATGAAATCAACGAATTAAAAATTTTACATACATAGACTTAAATCAAGCCGGCGCAAGCAAGAGCATGTATAGAAAAGATTGGGATAAGATAGAATAAGGAGGTAGTTGCTTGGTATCCAAAATATAGGTACAATGAGAACGGGTGAAAGATTTGACGCTTTTGCCTTAATGTAAGGATATGATGGTTATGGAACAGGAAAAAACGGTCCAATCGGAATTAGCCAGCCACGTCGGAAGATTGCTCAGGGAGTCATTCGGGAAGGGGCCGCAATCTATTTTTGTAAGCATTCACCGGCCATTTATCGTGTTTTACATGCGGGGATTATTATCTCCTACGGAAAAGATACTGCTTGAGCAGGATCAGATTTTGTCCGTACAGCATACAAGGGATTTACTGATGAAGACGCTTATTCCCGAAATTAAAGCGTATACGTCATTAATTGCGGGCATTCATATTCAGGAATTTTACTATGACTGGGGACTGCATAATTTATCGGGTGTATTCGTAGGGGTTGAATCGGATGATGAAAGCGCAGCAGCCATCAAACAGGGCGAGTATCCCGGAAAAGAAGCGCTTCAGCAGGAAATCGAGAATATAAGTCATGTCGTGCAGAAAACTCCGGAAGAAACGTACTCCTGCATGCTGAACGATCGGACGCTGCTCGTGATTCGGAACGGCATTCTGATCAATATTGAGAAAGAGTTAATCCGGCTTGGTTTTGAAGGGAATTTAAAGCTGGCGAAACGAAATCTGGAAAAAAGCCGCTTTCATAACAACAACCATCTGGAATCTGTAATAAATACGAAAATCATCGATGCATTTGTGGATTGGGATTTCCAATTGGATAAAAGCGTCATTGTTTTTGTGCTAGATCCTATTTAATAAAAAAGGATTAATGGGCCAGAGATTGCGCTGGACATAAGCCTGAATAAAAGCTGCGAGAGCGGCCTTTATTTAGGCTTTTTTCATTCCGTTCCTAATGAAAGAAGACGGGCAGGGGCTTCCGATGCGATGTAAATGACGGAGAATCTGGAATCACAACGGATAAGGAGGATGCGCAAATTGTCTGCTCTAAATGGAAATCATCAGGTAAACGAGTCCGACCTTAAGTTGGACCGTTTGGCTTCAGTCGGTCAAATCGCCGCGGGTATTGCTCATGAGGTCAAAAACCCTTTAACCGCGGTTAAAGGGTTCCTGCAGTTGCTTAAGGACGAAGCACCGCATAAATACCTTGATCATGCCTATTCGGAATTGGAGAATGCCATTTCCACATTGCAAAATTTATTGCATGTTTCTAAACCGGATTTGGAACAAGAACCGTTCGATTACATCAATCTTTGTTCCGAGTTGGAATCTTTACTGTATCTTTTTCAAGAACGGTCCTATCAAGTCACCATTCATAAACAGTTTTCGGATACGGACGCGAGAGTATACGGAAAAAGGAATCAGTTGAAAAAAGCTTTTTTTAATCTATTAAAAAATGCATTTGAAGCTATATCGGATAATGGAACTATTACAATTAAACATTATAAATCGGATGAGAACTTAATCATCCAAGTCTCGGATACCGGAAGCGGCATACCTGATGACAAATTGCAATTGCTGGGCACTCCTTTCTATACATCCAAGACGGAAGGCACCGGCATGGGGCTAGCGCAAGTGTTTTCGACGATTCACGATCATCACGGGATCATTCATGTGAGTAGCGAGCTTGGGGTAGGCACTGAATTTTCGGTACAATTTCCGATTCATACTACGACAAATGAGTTAGGAGTGGTTTCATTGAACTTAAAGCAAGCCCCGAATCAAAATTTTTCGGATTTTTATACGGATAATCAAGATGTCTTTTTCGGATTGCTTAAGCAGCAAGGCAGAGAACTGATTGAAACCATCAAATCGACGGAAATTGACATCGATTTTATCCTTGAATCGGCGGACAAGGTAGTGCTCTTGCTTAATGAACGCAATGAGCACGGCTTGATTGTGCATGCCAAAGAACACGGCAGAAATTGGGCGAGACATAATTTGGATTTAATACTGAAGCTTGAATGGATTCAAATGCTGCGTAAGACGTACTGGGATTTCCTTTATAATTTTTACGAGAGCGTCGAACAAAATCAGAAGCAATTTTTCGAATTGGAACGGCAGGTTAATTTTAACTTGGACTCTTATTTGAAACATTTTGCATCCAGTTACTCCGAGTATAAGAATGAGGTTATCCAATTTCAACGAGGGGTGAATGAGGACCTGCCCGTACCCGTCATTCCCCTCTCCGGTCATATAGCCATACTCCCTGTTGTTGGCGCTCTGGACACGCTTCGCACCAAAAAAATTCAGGGGTACATACTAGATCGCATCTATCAGCTGCAAATGAAACAAATGTTCATTGACTTAACCGGTGTCTCCTCTATGGATACGGCGATGGCGTCGAATCTGATTAAAATCGCGAATGCTGCCGCCATTCAAGGGTGCAGAGCCGTCATCACCGGGATACGACCCGAAGTTACCCATACATTGGTTGAATTAGGCATTGCTCTGCATGAAAAAGTGGAGACGAGAGGGACCTTACAGCAAGCCCTTGAGCTTGCATCAAATGGTAATCAGCTTTAACCTTGCTAAACAGGGATAAAATTATTAAAATGAGGTTTGGGTAATAGATATGACGCTTTTGCCTTATCAATTATATGTAGGGAACCGGCAGTTGTTTTGTGCAATACCAACAAGAATGAGGATCAGATCCAGTTGGCCGTAATGAACCAGAGATAGCGCTGGACATAAGCCTAAATTAAAGTTGCTTAGCAGCTTTTATTTAGGCTTTTTTTTGTTACTAAGGGGAGGTTTAGGGCAAAAATCTACGGTGAATTATACTATCCTACTAATTAAGGTAAAGCGAGGATGTTTTTACCTGGACCGAGGATGAATTTTTGATGAATGAAAATCACTTCCAGAATGAAATTGCAAGCCATATAGGGAAAATACTCAGAGATGCATTCGGTAAAGGGCCACAATCCATTTATGTAAGTATGGACCGTCTATTTGTTGTCGTGTATTTACGAAACTTTCTGACGCCAACGGAAAAAATACTGTTAAAGCAAGGACAAATTCGAGCCATTCAACATACGAGAGATGTCGTGATGAGGTCGATCATTCCTGAAATCAAGGTCTATCTGCTGCTGTTAACCGGAATGAATATTAAGGAATTTTATTATGACTGGGATTTGCATAATCACTCCGGCGTTTTTGTTGCGTGTCAGTTCGAAGGTTCCTCCTCATTGGCGTCCGCATCCCAGGAGCAGTATGCAGGGAAAGAGGAGCTTCATCATGAAATTAGCTGTATGAGTCATCGAATCCAAAAAAGGCCGGATCAAATCTACTCCCGCATGATTAATAAAAGAACGCTTCTAATTGTTCGTTGCGGCGTTCTAATCGATCTTAGCAAAGAATTGATTCAGCTTAGCGATGAGGATCATTTAAAGCAGGCGCTGACTCATCTCGAAAAAAAACATTTGCAAGACAACAAGTATGTGGAGCAAATACTGAATACGAGGATTGTTGACGTCTTTGTCGGCTGGAATTTTCAAAAGGATAGAAGCGTCATTGTGTTTATCTTAAACCCGATTGCATAACAACTTGCGGGCAAAAAGTCATATCTCATTATGAAAGAAGGAGCAGCTGCGGCTTGCTCCTTTATTTAACGTATGGGGAATGTCAGGGTGAATGGCGATGCTTCAATAACATGGAGACGTAGAACGATTCTTTTTCCACAATCAGCTCGGTATGAGCCACGCCGTAATTGATCCCCTCCATCGTTATGGCATTTACTAATTGGGTGAGGCGCAGAAATTCTCCGATTTCGGAAACGTATATATCCGTCGTTGAATCGTCGGGGAAGATGCACAATACTCTCATGGGGCTCGTCCTTTCTTTATTTTCACAGCAATCATTTTAAACCAACGATAAAGTAGCTAGACGGTTCTGCCAAGAGAAGATAGTGCGTGTTTACAGAAAATATATACTGAAGGGATTTTTTCCTTGGAGTTTCGAAGAAATAGTTCGTTCAAAAGCTATTGTCGATAATTTAACTAAGCATGGTTCGAAGCCATATTTATTGAGTATTATATTAGTGAAGGCTTTCAATCAATTTGTAAATCAGTTCATTTTATGTTTTTTTTGGATATACTTCGGATATACATTGGCGGAAGGATGTGGTATTATTGGCTCAAGACTGCAAGAAAGGGCTGGTGCATGTGACGACGACAACCATTGGAAAATGGGGAAACAGCATGGGCGTTCGCATTCCGCAAGAGTTTTTGGAAACTGCGCATTTGGGGGTGGGGACAAAAGTTGAAATTCAACTGATCCCTGAACAAGGAATCCTCTTGAAGCCAATGACCCAGAGTAAGCGCAAATCCAATCGTGAGCTGCGTAAGCTGTTATTATCCATGCGTGGCAAAAACAAATCGGAATTGTCACAAGGGATACTTATTGATGATTCGGTGGGAGATGAAATGTTTTAATGCCGATCACAGGAACAGTAGAACGAGGCAGTATCGTCTGGTTTAATCATCATCCGACCAGAGGCCACGAGCAAAATGGCTATCGAGCCTCCATCGTAATCTCAGATGGAATCATCGATCCTACCTTAAACCAGATTGCGTTAACCGTTCCGGTGACGACGCAAATCATGGGACACACGTTTGAATTTCCCGTTCCCCGAGGGATTGGGACACCGGGAACGCATGTGCTGGCGCCGCAAAATCGGTTTTCAGAGTTAAGTGGCGTGGTTCTTATCAACAATGTTAGAACTGTTGATCTTGCGGCGAGGAACGCCATTGTCATTGGTAGGGTTGATCCCGAATCGGAGTTTTTCATCGGTATTATTGATCGTGTCATGGCAATCATGTCCTTTCCTGAAGATGATGAGGAAGAATGGGAACGCGAAGCCTAATGGGCTTGCATGGGTACCGATTGTTAATAGAGCTTGCCGCGGCAGGCTCTTATTTATTTCCAAAATAAGCATATTTTTAGCGGCCGTTGAAAAGGAGTCCTATCCTTCATCACGAATAGGATATTAGGTAATTTAACAAAGCAAAATCGATGCCCAAGCAGGAGATGATGGATACCATGACAAAGTTGAGTGAGGGTCGGACGGCCGAGGTTTTTACACAAGATCAGGGGAAAATTTTGAAGCTTTACAGAAACGGATTTCCTAAGGAAGCGGTAAAATATGAATATGAAGTCAACCGGATTGTCGCCCGCTTAGGGATTCCGGCTCCAGCAACGTACGATATTATCGATGTTGACGATAGAAGCGGGATCGTATTTGAACGGATTGAAGGCGAGACCTTACTCCGCATGGGCATACAGCACCCTGATGACCTGGATCGCCTGATCGCCGAGTTTACCGACCTGCACTATCAGATACATAAGCATGAACTGGATACGGAGCTCGTTGGAGCCTCTCCTGTCCTTAAGCAGAAAGCGGTGCTGGCTCGCAATATCCGCAATGCTGCGCCGCTATCGGACGAGATGAAAGCAAAGATCATCGATGATTTGGAAAAGCTGCCGGATGGAAACTATTTATGCCATGGCGATTTTCACCCGGAAAATGTGATGATCGGGCAGCGCAGCTGGATTATCGATTGGATGACAGGCATGATCGGAAATCCAGCCGGCGATGTCGCCCGCACGCTGCTGCTATTCCGTTTCGGCACATTGCCCGAGGAGGCGCCGCAGAACGTTAAAGATGCGCTGGAACGAATGAGAGAAAAGATCAACGGCATCTATTTGCAGCAGTATCTTTCCTATTCCGGTCTGCAGCTCGTCGATATTGAGGCGTGGACGCTGCCGGTTGCCGCAGCCCGATTATGCGAATGGATTCCTGACGAAGAGAAGGCGCTGCTGATCGGCTTGATCGAGGAACGGCTGTAAAGATATCCACCTTTTGTTCATAAATAATTAAAAGGGCTGGCACATATGCCAGCCCTTTTACACTTATATTAGCTTGCTTCGTATACGTTACCTGCGCATTGAAGTGTCCCTTGAGCGTTAGTGTTAGCGATTAATGTTTGCCGGTTTTGACCATTGGAAACACTTGCCGTTTCGCTAAACCATGTGCCATTTTGTTCATACGTTCCCTCAACTATGTTTGTACGTCCGATTTCCGTCGTAGTAGTCCCGGTTTGCACAACAACATAATACCTTATATAGGGATAAACGTTCCCTTCGGTCTACCACCCATGAAAAGTAACTGAACCTTGTGTCGTAGCGTATTTGCCATCAACGAGGTATTGTGTGCCAGCTGCTATTCCTTTTGAAGGGCTACTGTAATATGCTATTGAGACTGTTTGAGGTGAGAAGTTTACAGATTATGTAATACTATTAAGCTGTGGATTGTTGTCTTCAACTCCAATAATAAAGTTTTCGGTTGTTACCGATCCAAACTCCTCTGAAGACGGGTCTAGATGAACGAGGACAGGCTCAAGCGTAAGTGTATATTTTCCGTTAACTAAATCAACGGAAAATGGTTGAGGGGGAAGTTCTCCAAATTCATCATACGTAAGTGCTACATTTAACTTCACATGCGACAGATCAGAATCATCTACAGAGATAATCTTGTAATCTTTTAACGGGGCATACTTATAAGCTTCTTCATATTCTTTTTTCTGAACTTTCTTATTCGCGTACTTTTTATCTGTTGAAACGGCAACAGCTTCATCGAGATTACCATTCTCCATTGATACAAAGTATTTGTTGGCAACTTCCATAGCATCCCTAATATTCGGTTCCTTTACATCTTTTGCACTTGCGACACTGCTAAACACTAGCGATACAAGGGTAAAGCTCAATAAAGTTGACTTGAATTTCATTGCGGCATTCAATCCCATTTCTTAGTTTTTTAATATGTTTTTTGGAACATTTCTAGTATACAAAACTATGAAAATGCCGTAAACCATATTTACCCAAAATAGTTAAATGGAACTATAAGGTTTCGATAATCGGAGCTAAGGAAAGAATACCCTATGGTTGTGAGTCTGTTTGGAACAGCGCGGCGAAACGCCATGTACAGCTTGTCCCGAGAAAACTCTCAAGATCCTAGCCTAATGCTTTATGCCATATTGTCTGAAATTCTTGAAAATAGTGACTTGGAGAACGTTTATAGTTATTTTGGGTAAACAGAACAGATGCGGTGCCTAAGGTATAGGAGAAATCAGCCGGTAGTTCCGAATTGGCATTCAAAATGAAGGCAGTTTCCTTTTCCAAGCTCTGAGAAATGATGAAGCTGATTTCGCTGATATTTAATTTTCGGGCATAGATTTCTAATACTTTGATAATAGCGTCTTTGATGACAGCTTCACTTTGTAATCGTTGATTAACGCAAACATAAAAATTAATTACTTCCAGAGTGGGCTTACCCTGAGCTTCGACAACACGTAAATTAAGGTCGATTTGTATCGAGCTTAAATAATATTCACTTTTAACGTAAGCAGTTCTATAGCGGCTATAGGAAGAGATATGGCACGCCGCACCAACTTGGAGAAGCAATTGTCTTAAATATTCATTATTGTCAGGGCTAAAAACTTGATTACGACTATAAAGAGGTACATCTTTATTTTCTTGTGCTATTTTGTCATAATTCAGAATAACCGGATCATCCTCAATAAGGTCTTTTATGCTGCAATCAAGAACTTGAGCTAAAATGGCAAGGCTAGAACGTCAAATCCTGCTCCTTCATTAATTTTTTAAGGTTAATTTTGAAGTCCATTTCCCCAAACCTCGCTTTTTTCAATAATTTAATTTGAGTATATCGGTAGTAAGGGGGACGCGGTAGCTCCATTATATTGGAGGGGTATAATCAACCTGCCTCCCCGTCGACCGCCGCGACTTATGAAAGTTGATAATGGATTTGGAGTATGCCTATACATAGATCATCACAAGAGTTGTAAAAAATCTTTTTAATGAAGGGAAAATCGTATGGCAGATGACGGGGACGTAAACAAAGATCGGAATCCATCGACGCCGGAATATTTTGAAGCCGCTCATAAGCAAAGGGAACGGTTTCTGAGCGCCATTCAACATAGCGATCTGGATTATATCGGTCAATTCGAAGGGGAGATGAGCCGGAAATTCGGGGATAAGCAATTAAATATTTTGAACCGGGTCCCCAACGATAAAGTGCGCTCTTTTAAAAATATTTTACTGTCTCATAACACGCTCTACAGCTATTCGGCCGAAAGGGGAGGGCTGAGCGCGTGGCAGTCGCACTTTATATCCGAGAAATATGCGATCATGATCGAGCATGCCACAACGATTGCCGAGCTGGACAAGCTCCATTCGAATATGGTGCAGGAGTATTCCGATCCGTCCATCCGAAAATCCAGCAGCAGCGATAACCTCACCATCGTGGAAAAAGCGGAGAAATACATTGAAATGAACTTTGCAGAGGACATCTCCATGGATGAAATGGCGGCCAAGCTGCATGTGCATCCTTCACATTTAATGCGGGTATTTAAAAAGGAAAAAGGAATGACCATCAGTTATTACCGAAATCAGCGCAGATTGAAGGAAGCCAAACAGCTGATTCTGTTCTCCCATTTGTCCATGACGGAGATTGCGATTATGGTCGGTTTCGGGAATTCCCAGTATTTCTCGAATTTTTTCAAAAAGGCGGAGGGAATCACTCCGTTGGAGTTTAAAAAAAGGAATGCCAAATGAATGATTCTTAAGGCGCATCGTTACGGATGCGTCTATTTTTGTGCCCTTCCATAAAAATGATGCAATTATACTATAAAAACATGCAATTGTAATGCAAAAGCGGTTTGCCATTTGGAGGTATACTTATAAAAATTCATATTAAAGCGCTTACTTTAGCAAGAATACAGAGGAGGTCACGCATGAAAAAGTTCGGGGTTAGAGACCAGGTCGGATATGCGCTGGGAGATATAGGAGGCAGCTTCGTCAACCTATATATAGGCGGATTTTTCTTGATTTTTTGCACGTATGTCTTAGGCGTCAGCCCGTATTTCATGGGAACTTTATTTTTATTAGGTAAATTTTTCGACGCGGCTTGCAATGTGATTATGGGGACGCTGCCAGACCGTTGGAAGCTGGGGAAATCGGGCGATAAGTTCCTTCCTTATATATCCATTTCCAAATGGATATTGGCGGCTTCCTGCTTACTATCTTTTGCTGATATATCGAGTCTGGGCTCCACGGCAACGCATGTTTGGGTCGTGTTCGTCTACCTCTTCTTTTGCGTCGCGTACACGGCGGATTCGATCCCGTACGGTTCTCTTGCGTCTGTGATAACCAACGATCCTGTCGAGCGTACCAAATTATCCCGGGCGCGGGCTATCGGCGGAATGATTGTCGGACTGGGATTTTTATCTTTCGTTCCGATGTTCATTTACGATCACTCCGGCACGGTGATTCCGGCAGCGTTTTTCCAAATTGCCATTGTGTTTAGCATTTTATCGGTATTGGCTTATACGGGGCTAGTGCGTTTAACGACAGAACGCGTTCGTGACGATAAACCGGCGGACATGGAATCCGGCTACCGGTTTAAGGAAGCCTTTACGGCAGCCATCACAAACAGGCCGTTGCTTGGGATGATGGTAGCCTCCGTCGGCTCGCTTCTGATGATCAACGGCGTAAGCCAGCTAGCCCCTATCGTCTTTGCGGAACGTTACCACATGCCCGGCGCCTTTACGATCAATTCTTTTGTCAGCATTGGCGTGACGCTTGTCCTGTTCGTGATCGTTCCCAAATTAGTGGAGAAGTTTAACAAAAGGAATCTGGTGATCGCGACAGCCATCTTTAGTTTAGCTGCAACCTTGTTATTAACGTTGGCAACGTTTGAAAATGTATACGTGTTCATGGCCTTGTATAACATGGCAACGATCGGTTCTTCAGTCTTTGTGATGGTGGTGTGGGCTCTTGTGACCGATTGTATTGATTATGCAGAGCTTCAGACGGGAAAGCATTATGAGGGAACGATGTATTCTTTATATTCTTTTGCCCGCAAAGTTGGTATGGGATTAGGCGCGGCTATCGGAAGCTACGCTTTAGGCTGGGTAGGCTTTGTTTCGGGAGCCAAGTCGCAATCGCCGCAAGTTGCAAATGGCGTATTAAAAATGTATACGGGCATGCCGATACTCTCATTTCTGTTAATTATTATCGGTGTAGGGTTCATCTATAATCTCAATGCCAAGAAAACGAATGAAATGTATGCAGCATTGAAGGAAAAAAGGGCGATCCAATAAAAATAATAGGGGAGTTGCATATGCGTACTCGATTTCTTTCAAAAATGACGAATGGCGAAGCAGAGCAGTATTTAAACCGGAATGATGTGATATATGTTCCTGTCGGAGTCACGGAAACCCACGGAGCTTTGCCGCTGGATGCTGAGACTGTTCTGGCAGAAGCGGTGGCGTATACGATGGCTGAAGCCTCGGACGGGCTGGTGCTGCACAATCTGCCCTATTTCTTTCCTGGCGGAACGATAGTCGCTCGGGGTACGATTCAAATGAGTGTAAAAGACGGAATGTCTTATTTGGATAAGATTGCAAAGTCGCTATTGAAGCAAGGCTTTAGACGGCAAATCTATATTACGGCTCATGGTCCGGCTTATTTAACTGTAAGCGGTATGGCGCGTGACTTCTTTGATGAAACGAAAGTGCCGATCCTGTACATGGACCTGTTAAAAGCGGCAGAAAGCGTAAATTTCGATCTGATAGACCGATTCCACGATATGACGATCGGGGCGTATAAAATGCTGGGCAGATTGGAAGATGTGCCGTTAAATGTACCTGAATCTCATTCCGTTACTTATGATGTTCAACATATGCTGGCGGGAATGAATAAAAATCCGGGCAATGGATTAGGCAAGTATGCGTATCAATCCGGCGCAGTGGGTTCTTACTTTTATGAGCCGTCCGATCATATGGCGACACCGCTTCTGCAAACGCCCGAAGAAAGAGAAGCGCATGCGGACGCAGGGATTCAAGCGATTCATGAGCTTATTCAAGCGCTGGATATGCCAAACATTGTAGATTCGCTTCGTCAAGTAGACGATTATACGAAGGAGACTATTTTACCTAAGTACGGAACGCATCTGCCGGGCTGAGTGACATCATGAGGCTGCCTGCAAGCGTATGAAGACCCCTCACTGAAGGGGTCTTCGTGCGTTGCAAGACTCGAAGAAGGCTTCCTCAGTCTAACAAAAACACTCGGGAGCCGCGCGATCGTCTTCCCTCTTACCGGAATCGGGCAATGGGCCGCTGCGCTCGAAGGAAGCCAGAGCCTGCGTGGCATGGCTGAGCGCGGCTCCGGCTTCCGTAGAAGCTGCAACAAGGACGGCTTCGACGATTTCCTCGCGAGTTCCGCCTAATGCCTTGTATCTTTGTACATGGGTGTCGATACAGTAAGGGCAGCCGGTCACATGCGCGACCGCCACGGCGATAAGCTCTTTGGTCTTGAGCGGGATCGCTCCGGTCGACGTGTAGACCTCTTTTTCAAAGGCGAAAAAGGCCGCTGAAGCTTGCGGGGCCAATTTCACCAGCTCGGGGATTTTTTTCAGGTCGGCATAGCTGTAGTAATGACTCATTGGACATACCTCCTTAAGGCATATTCTGATCTTGCCTTCTCATTGTAGCGGCTTAAGAGGGAGGTTTCCGTGACAAAGTCACTTAAGCGAAAGGTAAGACGATAATCGATGAATATCGGCGACGGCGATTTTGCCTCTGCGCACGATAATCGCGCCTTCTTGTGCGAAGCTTCTCAGCATGCGGCTGACGACTTCGCGGGCGGTGCCGAGGTCCACAGCCATTTGTTCATGAGTCAGCTCGATCCATTCGGAATCACTATCCCGTTCTTCGTGACGCTGCAGAATATATGCGGCGATGCGTTCTTGCACGGAGCCGAAAGCGATTTGTTCCAGCAAGGCGGACACATGGATAAACCGATCCATAAATTGTCTGTAAATAAACTTCCGTACCGACGGATCGTCATGCATCCATTTTCTGAACGGCTCTACCGGAAATAGCGCAATGTCGGTTTCCGATTCGATCTGTACGGAGGCTTCGTAAGGCGTTTCTCCCAAAATGCTGGCCATCATGAGAACGCAGCATTCTCCCGATCGAACGCGGTAGAGCGTAACTTCTCTTCCCGAGGCGCCGATCTTATAAATGCGAATGCAGCCCGACAGGACGAAGATCGCATGCTTCAAATAATGGCCTTCCGCTATCGGGTGAAGAGTTGACGGTACTACGCGGATAATGTCGGCTTGGGCCCAGTCCTGGGCGGAGAGATATGAGAAACAGGGGAATAGACGAATGATCTCATCCACTTTATGAGGTTCCATGGTAACCCCCCTTTACTAGCAATTTGGCGGCATGGTTCTATCCTGATTTTACCATCCGTTGAACGGATTTCATAGGTTCGGTTTGTCTTGCGGGTCATGCGAGTCAGCCGCCGAAACTTTTTTACATCGATTCTTATCTTAAGGTAAAATAGACTTAGTAAAGAGAATCTTGGAAAAAATAGTATTCATATGACCTCATATCGATGGGAAGGGTGAAGTCTTGTGTCAAATACGGAAAAAATTAAACTGACCTCATTTTCAACCAAAGGAGGCTGCGGATGCAAGATCGGTCCCGGCGACCTGTCTCAAGTGATTCGCTCGCTCCCGGCTTCCACTCCCGACCCGAACTTGCTCGTAGGCATTGATACGAGCGACGACGCCGGCGTTTACAAGCTCAGCGAAGAGCTGGCGCTCGTTCAGACGGTCGACTTCTTTACCCCTATCGTCGACGATCCGTATGCATTCGGCCAAGTGGCGGCCGCCAACGCGATCAGCGATATTTATGCTATGGGCGGCAGACCGCTCACGGCTCTGAACATCGTCGCGTTTCCGATCCGCACGCTCGATAAGCAGGTGCTGGCGGAGATTTTGCGCGGGGCGGGAGACAAGATGAAGGAAGCGGGAATTACGCTGGTCGGCGGCCATTCCATCGACGATAATGAGCCCAAATTCGGGCTTGCCGTTACCGGCCTTGTTCATCCCGGCAAAGTGCGGACTAATGCAGGGTCCGTACCGGGAGATAAGCTGATTTTGACCAAGCCGATCGGCGTAGGGATTTTGACGACGTCGATTAAGAAGGACAAGCTGTCCGAGGAAGAGATCCGGCGCGTGACCGGAGTCATGGCCGCGCTCAATAAGACTGCGGCCGAGACGATGGAGCCGTACGAGGTTCATGCTTGCACGGACGTTACCGGCTTCGGACTCATGGGTCATGCGCTGGAAATGGCCGGAGGAAGCGGGGTAGGAATTCGGATTCAAGCCGACGCCGTTCCCGTGCTCCCGAGAGTCAGACAATTGGCCGAAGAAGGCTTCGTTCCGGGCGGGACGAAAAATAATTTCGCTCATGTTCAAGACGCCATTACGTTTCCCGACACGTTGGATCAGATCGGTCAGTGGATTTTATGCGATGCGGTGACGTCCGGAGGGCTGCTCATTTCCGTAGCGGGCCATCAGGCGGAAGAGCTGCTGAGCAAGCTGAAGCTGTCGGGTGTCGAAGCGGAAATCATCGGGGAGACGACAGGCGATCACCCTGGGCGCATCGTTGTCCTCTAGTTGAACTGGAACTTTTAGTAAAAGTAGCTTATACGTTGTTTGAGGACATTACACTAGACGAACTGTTAGCGCTGCGTAATCGCAAAGAAATCGTATTGATCGACGTGCGTTCCCCTTCCGAGTTTGCGGATTCGACGATACCGGGCAGTTTGAACATTCCGGTGTTCGATGATGCGGAGCGGGCCGAAGTGGGAACGATTTATAAGCAGGTCGGCGTGCAAGCGGCCAAAGAAAGAGGCCTGGAAATTTTCTCGGCGAAGCTGCCCCAATTCATTAAAACGTTCGGGCAAATTAAAGAGCCCAAAGCCGTATTTTGCTGGCGCGGCGGCATGCGCAGCAAGACGGCGGCGACGGTGCTTGCGTTAATGGGGATTCGGGCTTATCGGTTAACCGGAGGCTTCCGCACTTACCGCAAGTGGGTCGTCGAGACGCTGGAGCATATGGAGTTCAAGCCGCGGGCGGTTGCTTTATTGGGGCATACGGGGACGGGGAAGACCGCTATCCTCAGAGGGCTGAAGGGGGAAGGGTTTCCGGTACTCGATCTTGAAGGCATGGCGGGGCATAGAGGCTCTATTTTCGGACAAGTCGGGCTGGAAGCGAATAATCAGAAAACATTCGACTCTTTACTGGTCACCGATTTGCTGAGCATGCAGGACTCGCCTTATGTGCTGCTTGAGGGCGAAAGCAATCGGATCGGCAAAGTCGTGCTGCCCAAATTCGTCATTGAGAAGAAAGAAGCGGCGAAGCAAATCTGGATTCAATTGCCGATGGAAGAGAGAGTTCGGAATATTGTCAAAGAATATCGGCCGCGGGAACATAAAGAAGAGCTGATATTTGCGTACCGGAAAATAAACAGCCGCATTCACACTCCGATTGCCAATGAAATCATGACTTGCTTGACGGAAGAAAAGTTTGACCATGCGGTTCAGCTTCTGCTTGAGCACTATTACGACCCGCGCTATGAGCATGCCATGAAGTTATATGAACAGGAGCGGGTTGTGATCGAAGCGAATACGGTAGAAGAGGCGGCGCATAAGGTAAAGGATTACTTGGTCACCGGCGATGCGGACAGACAGCAAGCTTGCAGGTAGCGATATAAGAACATTTCAAGGCGCCCATAGGAATCGGGTGCCTTTTTATATCGGTTCAATGAGGCGCTTCGTAAAAAACGGATGAATAGTCTGCTTTTCATACCATTCCTAGGGTTTTGTGGGAGCTATACCGCTACTTCTCTGCAATTGGATGGTTATCACTTAATTTTCCGGCTTTCAAATACCATGTAACTATCATATAATAGTAAGTATCTTAATCTATCGTTAATAGTTTGGTATACTTGATTGATCTAGGGAAGGTGTGTGACTGCGTCCGCACCCTGGCTTGCTATGGAGCCGAAGCAGAAGCGCCTATATTATTTCTTCAAATATTAGCATGTAAGGACGGTTAATGATGAGCAACGGACAAACAAAAACAGACGTTATCTTAATTGGTGCCGGAATCATGAGCGCGACTTTAGGGTCACTGCTGAAAGAATTAGTGCCGGATTGGAAAATCACAGTATTCGAGAGACTTGCTAAGGCAGGAGAGGAAAGCTCTAACGAATGGAATAATGCGGGAACCGGGCATGCTTCCCTGTGCGAGCTGAACTACACCGTTGAGAAACCGGACGGTTCCATAGATATTAGCAAAGCGATCAAAGTCAATGAAGAGTATCAGCTTTCCAGACAGTTCTGGTCTTATCTGGTCGAAAGCAAGCTGATCCGCAATCCGCAAGATTTTATTATGCCGGTGCCTCACATGAGCTTTGTGCAAGGGGAACAGGACGTTAACTTTTTGAGAAAACGGTTTGAAACGATGTCCGCCAATCCTCTGTTTGAAGGGATGGAGTTTTCCGACGACCCGGACAAACTGAAGCAATGGATTCCGCTGATGATGAATGATCGGGTAAGCAATAAACCTATAGCGGCAACAAGAATTGAATCCGGAACGGATGTCAACTTTGGCGCTTTAACGCGCTTATTGTTTGCCCACTTAAAGAGTAAAAACGTCGACATAAAATTCAAACAAAATGTAGATGATATTAAACGTGCCGCAGACGGGTCGTGGGACCTGAAAGTGCGGAATGTCGACACCGGCGCCGTGGAACGCCATACGGCGAAATTCGTCTTTATCGGCGGCGGGGGCGGAAGCCTACATTTGCTGCAGAAATCCGGCATCCCTGAAGGAAAAGGCATCGGCGGCTTCCCGGTCAGCGGACTCTTTATGGTCTGCCAGAAGCCGGAAATCGTCGCCAAGCATCATGCCAAAGTATATGGCAAAGCTTCGGTAGGCGCGCCTCCAATGTCGGTTCCGCATCTGGATACGAGATTTATCGACAACAAACAATCGCTGTTATTCGGACCGTTTGCCGGCTTCTCGCCGAAGTTTTTGAAATTCGGTTCCATGATGGATTTGATCACGTCCGTCAAACCGCATAATCTCGTAACGATGATGGCGGCCGGCGTGAAGAACGCTTCGCTGACGACATACTTGATCAAGCAAGTGATGCTGTCGAAGGAACAGCGCATGGAAGAATTGCGGGAATTCGTCCCTGACGCGAAGAGCGAGGATTGGGATTTGCTGGTGGCCGGCCAGCGTGTGCAAATCATTAAAGATACGGCCGCGGGCAAAGGAATTCTTCAATTCGGTACGGAAGTTATCAACGCCGCCGACGGTTCGATCGCTGCCTTGCTCGGCGCTTCTCCGGGCGCTTCAACCGCCGTTTCCGTTATGCTGGAAGTCATCGGCAAATGCTTCCCGCAGCACATCAAGGCATGGGAACCGAAGATTAAAGAAATGATTCCTTCTTACGGTGAATCCTTATTGAATAACCCGGATCTTGTCCATCAAATTCATACGTCGACATCGCGGACGCTCGGTTTGAACCGGGAGCTGCAGCCCGCGAAATAGAGTGATAAAAAGGCCTTCCGTCCCGATTTCCACGGGACTAAGGCCTTTTCGTTTTGTCTGAAGGGTAACGCTTATTTTTCCTGCCTTTTTATTTTGGCAAGCTCGGCGCCGATGTTGTCCTTCGCTTCCTGCAGCAGCGCGGCGGGTCCGCCTTTTCCGTTAATAGCCAGATCGCGGATGCGGTACGTTTCGGCCCAATAGAACGAAGCCGCCGGCGAAACGGGCCTAATCTGTGAGGTGCTCATAAGATCGAGAAATACCCTCATGTTGTGGTCCTGCGATAGCCCGAGCCGCTCATTGACCGCGGGCATCGACGTCATCAAGCCTGTTCCGCCCGCATGCTCCGCCCATCGGAAATTACCGTCTTTTTGCGCCGCATACTTGATGAAGGACCAGGCCAATTCGCGCTGGACGGCGCCCTTCGGTATAATCATGGCGTTGCCTCCGATCCAAGAGGTCTGCGGGCTGCCATGGACAGACGGCATAGGAGCCACGCCCCACTCAAATTCCGGCCTGTATTTCTCCAGGTCCCGCAGAATCCAATTGCCTTCGAAGACAAAGCCGATCTTTCCCGTCCAAAACGGGCTGACTCCGATCTGGGCCGTCGTATCGCTAAATTCCGACAGGTTGGCAATATCGTATTTCTTGGCGTAAGAAGTCATCCATTTCAGCGCCTGCGCGGTTTGCGGCTCGCTAAGATCGAATTCGCCGTTCTTTCCGGCAAACCGGGCCCCGAAGTTAAGGCCATGGGTAAATAAAGAACCTTGGCCCATCCACGGCACGAATCCGACCTGCTCATACTTTCCTTTCTTGTTCTTAATAAATAATTTCTCCACCATATCGTCCAGTTCTTCTATCGTTCCGGGCGGTCGCTCCGGGTTCAACCCGGCGTTTCGCATTAACGTCTTGTTGTAATACATGGCGCGCGTATCGGCGAGAAAGGGCAATCCGTACACCTTGTTCTGATAACGGACTTCCTCCCAGGCCCCGGGATCGTAATCCGCCGACTGAATCCCGTCCCGACGGACAAGGTCGCTGATATCCTCAACGGCCCCTTTGGCGGCCATGGAGCCTATCGTAAACCGGTCGATGACGGCGACATCGGGAGAGCTTTTACCTGCAATAGCAGCCAGCAGCTTGTCCGAAATATGGGTTTTATCGGCGTCCTCGGCGATCGTCAGCTTGACCTTGATCCCCGGATGCGTCTTTTCGAATTCTTCAATGACGTATTTTTGGAAGTCCCTTTGAAATTCGCCGCCGATAGAAAACCAGAAATGAAGGGTCGTCACCTGCTGCTTCTTGTCTTTCCCCGCGCTTTTTGCCGCTGCCGTTTGTTCTAGGATGGCGCTATTGCATCCAGCAAGTACTAGTGGAATGAACATGAGTATGAGCATGACCGGTAAGAAGCTCTTCGGGCGACGTCTCATCATTCTGACCTCCCTCGGTTCAAACGCTTAGTCGGCTGCCTCCAAGACATACCGGCGGATCGCCTGCGCCACTCCATCCTCCAGGTTGCTGCCTGTGACCGCTTGCGCAAGCCGTTTCACCTCGTCCTGCGCATTGCCCATCGCCACGCCCATTCCTGCCGCGAGAAGCATCGCCTTGTCGTTCAAGCTGTCTCCTACGGCCATCACCTGAGACATCTCCAGGCCATACATCCCGCATACTTCCAGAATGCCGCTCGCCTTGGAGATGCCTGCGGGATTAATCTCAATATTGCTCGGGTGGGAATTGGTAATCTCGACCGAAGCCGCCTTCTCCGCTTTTGTACGTACCCGCTGCAGCAGGTCCGGATCTTTCGAGAAATAACCGAACTTCAGCCAAACGGACTCATCCGTAATGCCGCTCCAATTATCCGCAGTGATCATCCCCTCCGTCGTATAACCCCAGAAGGAGCAGCCCTCTTCCAATGAAATATCGTGAAGCTCCTTGATAATCGTGCCGTCCAGCGTATGACGTTTATGCAGCTCGCCGGAAGAGGTCCACACCTCGCTTCCGTTAGCCGTTACAAGCGGGGATTCGAGCTCCAGATCCCGCCAGTAGGGCATAGCGCTCTGCATTTCCCGTCCCGTCGCGACAATCACCGTCACCCCTTGAGCGCGCGCCTGCGCAATCGCTTTACGATTTTCATCCGACACGGCGGAATGCTTGTTAAGCAGCGTCCCGTCCAAATCGAGCGCAATCAATTTAATTCTGCCCATGCCTAAAGCCTCCTTCCATCATCTATCCTTTCAATCCCCCTAAGGTGATTCCGCGAACGAGCTGCTTCTGGAATATAAAAAAGATGAGAATGGAAGGGATCAGAATGACGGTGACACCCGCCATAATCGGACCGTAGATAACGCTCTCGGAAAATTGAAGCATCGTAATTCCCACCTGCACCGTTCGCATATGCTCCGAATTCGTAACGAGTAAAGGCCATAAATAGGTGTTCCACAAAGCGATAAACGACGCGATGAATATCGACGCCAGGATCGATCTGGACATCGGGACCAGCATGTTGGTGAAGAAGCGAAAATCGCCGCATCCGTCGATAAAGGCCGCATCCCGGTATTCTCTCGAAATGGTCAGGAAATGCTGGCGCAAGATGAACATATACGTCGCGGAAGCCATCATGACGATGATGACGCCGGAGTAAGTATTGATCAATTTCATATTGGCCACGGTAATATAGTTGGTAATGATGAGCATGTCACCGGGAATCATCATCGTGCCGAGGATAACTAAGAACCAGAACTTCTTCCCTTTAAACTCAAGGAACGAAAAGGCATAGGCCGCCAGGCTGCTCGTAATGAGCCGGCCCGCCGTGCCGACAATCGCAATCAGGAAGGAGTTCCATATAAAGCGGACCAGCGGCGTTGACGTAAAAACGGTCTTATAGTTGTCCAGAAACACATGGCTTGGAAACCACCTGGGAGGAAAGGCGCTTAAGTCGCCGGGACTCATGAAACTGGCGCTGACGCAATAAATCACCGGGGAAATGACGATGATGCCAATAATGACGCATAGTGTCGAAAATAGAAAGTTACGCATTGTTCCGGCAGTACTCATGAATAATGCACTCCTTTCTTTTCATACACAAAGGTAATCAGGGTAAAGATCATGACAATAATAAAGATCACGATAGCGACGGCGCTTCCGTAGCCGTATCGGGCATTTTCGAAGGCTTCAATGTACATCCGGTAGATCATCGTTTCGCTGGATCCCATAGGTCCGCCTTTCGTTAACACCATGACAGGCCCGAACACCATTAGAGAATGAATCAAATCGGTAATAATGAGAAAAAAGAGCGTGGGGGACATCAACGGCAGCTTGACGTGAAGCAGGGATTGAACGTAGCTGCTTCCTTCCATCTCCGCCGCTTCCAAGAGTTCCTCGGGAACGTTGCGGACCGCCGCGAGCAGAAACAGAAAGCTGAAGCCGATGCCCATCCAGATCGAAACGATGGCGATGCCGACCATCGCATATTTCTCGTCACCGAACCAGTTGATGCTAAGTCCGGTCATCGCGTTGAATACGCCTATCGACGGATTCAAGATCAATTGAAAGATCATAGCCGCCGAGGACATCGATACCGCCATCGGCAAAGCGAATAGCATTTGGTAGATGCCGATGCCTTTGCGTTTCTTTTCCGCCAACAAGGCCAGGACAAGACTGACGATCAACGTTCCCGGAACCGTAATGACGGTATATTTCAGAGTGTTGAAAAAGGTTTGCAGCAATCGATGGTCGCTGAAAATATTGATAAAGTTTTCGAACCATACGAATTCAATCGGGTTCCCGTTCAAATCGACCAAGGTAAAGCCCAAGTAGAACGTCTTGGCAAAGGGATAGTAGGTGAACAGGAAAACGAAGACAAGACACGGCAGCATAAATAAGTACGGTTTGACGGTTTCCTTCCATCTTTTCTTGCCGACATGATAGTTTAATCCCGTGCTTTTGGCGGGGGCGCTCACATTCATGCTTCCTGCTCCTTCCACAACGGCGCCGCAGGTATAACCAACTGCGCTACGACCGGATAATGATCGGAAGGATACCGTCCGCCGATTTTGCGGCGATCGATGAGCACGGATTCCACCCGCACATCCGGAGTGACAAAGATGTAGTCGATCGGCTGCCCCTCCTCGCGTCCGCAGTAGTTGTTATGGAATGTCGCGCCGATAGGCCCCTTCACGGCGGCATAGGCGTCCGTCATCTCTACCGGCTCCTCTTTCCCGGCGAGCTGTCCCCTCATAAAGCGGATCGCCGCATTGTCCGGCTCCGCATTGAAATCTCCCGTCAGAACGACGGGGAGCCGCCTCGCCGCCCGCATTTCCTTAATCCGGCTCCAGATAAGCCGGACTCCCTGTTCCCGCGCCAGCTGCCCCCGATGATCCAGGTGGGTGTTGAAGTACAGCAGCTCCGCGCCGGTTGCTTTATGCCGCACATGCGCCCATGTGCAGATGCGCGGCAGGGAGCTGTCCCAGCTGACGCTTGCCGGAACTTCCGGCTGCTCCGACAGCCAGAAGGTCCCGTGCTCCACCATGTCCGTCAAGCCAGGCTTGAAAAAAATAGCGCTAAGCTCGTCTTTGTCCTCTCCCAGGCGTCCTTCGCCGACCCATTGATAGTCAGTTAGCCGAAGATCCTCCAGCATGCCGACATGCCCTTCCTGCGTACCGAAAAGCAGCGGATCATGCTCCCTGATCATTTCGGCCGCTTGCTCGAAACGATACATCCACGCGTTATCTCCGTCCGGCGCGCGGCTGGTTCTCAGATTAAATGTCATCAAAGTCATATTCGTCGCCATGACTTACCTCCCGCGTTATTTAATATTGTTTACCCGGTTATAGTCCTTCAGCGCCTTATTGCTCGCGCTGGCCATATCGGTAATCGCCTGATCGATACTCTTCTTGCCTTGGATATAATTCAATGTCTCTTCCAAGATCGCTCTGCTGAACTCGGCGCTGACCGGTCCCATCGGCTCCTGGTTTTCCGGCGACGATGCGTGCAGCTGGTCGATAGCCGTAGTAAATAACGGATTTTTCGTCAAATGCTCTTTCATTTGAGGCAGATCGTACGTTTTGGTATTTACGGGGAAGTAGCCGGTTCCCGTGTGCCATACGAACTGGGATTCCGGTGTCGTTACGTATTTCAGGAACTGCCACGAGGCGTCGACAGCCGCCTGATCTTTCTTGTCCATGATATAGAGCGCCGAGCCTCCGACGGCAACTCCGCCCTTGTCGGACGCATTGACCTTCGGGAAGAAGGCCGTGCCCACTTCGAATTTGTCGGCGACCTTGGTCAGCGTGCCTCTGAGCGACGCGGTCGAGCCGACGAACATCGCCAGCTTGCCCGCCGCTAATTCTTCATCCGCTTTGACATCGGAGCCGGTCAGAATACCGCCGGCATCGACGGCTTTCTTCCACTCGGTCAAAAATTTCTTCATCGTCCCGTTCGTATCGTATTCGACGGCGGTCATGACATCGGCGCGGCCGTTTTTGTTGTTGCCGATGTACGCGCCCTGCATGCCGATCCAGCTGGACAGGTGATACTGGTCCGGATTGGCGGCAAAGCCCCATTGGGTAACCTGGCTGCCGGTCTTTTTGGTTAGCGCCGCTGCATATTTGCCTAATTCATCGATCGTTTGCGGCGGCTTGTCCGGGTCCAGGCCGTTTTCTTTAAATGCATTTTTATTGTAATAGAGCAGGATCGTCGAGTTCGCAAACGGAATACCGACTTGTCTGCCCTTGAAGCTGAAGCCTGCGAGCGTATTCGGCTCCAGGTCGGCCGCTTTGAACGAAGGGTCTTTCGTAATCAGGTCCTGCGCCCAGATGACGGAAGGCACATCCTTAATATACGAGGTGTCCGAGGCCGGAATTTGCACGATATCGGGGAAGTCCTTTTCGTTTTTCGCTTGGACGACAGCCTTCACTTTTTTCAGCAGATCCGCGTAGCTTCCCTGGAACACCGGAGTAATGGCGATGCCTTTCTCCTTGCCGACGGTTTCATTAAAGCTTTGAACCATCTTCTTGACAACTTCTTCATTGGTTCCCCCCATAGCATGCCAGAACGTCAGGTTCACCGGCCCTGCGCCTTTCGACTTTGCCGGCGTGCTTGCCGCCGGTTCGCTGCTGCAGCCTGCCAATGCCGTAGTCAAGGCGACCGCAGTCAGAATCGTTTTCAACGGTTTCTTCATTCCTAGAACCTCCTTAAAGGACTGTTGTGACAGCGCTTGCAAGCTGTCGTGACACAGGTTAGCGGGTCTAGGAATATTGTAAGAATTTTATGAAACTCAGGTAACGGGGCCCATTTTGTTTTTAGTGTTGTTATTTTTGGCATTTTGCGCGGCGTTTAGCGGAATCGTGACGGTTACCCGGGTTCCGGCTCCTTGCTCGCTTTCGATGTCCAATCCGTACGGATCGCCGTAGCCGAGCTTGATTTGGGAATTAATGTTTTTCAAGGCGAAGTTTCCTTCGCTGATGAATTCTCCGTTCTCCAGAACGCTTCTGATTTCCGACAATTTCGCCTCCGCGATGCCCGCTCCGTTGTCCTCAACCGAAAAAACAAGCGAATCGCCGTCTTGTTTCCAACAGATCCTTAAGTAACCTTTGCCTTTTTTCTTTTCGATGCCGTGGTAGATGGCGTTTTCCACAAGCGGCTGAAAAATATGCTTAAGCACCATGCAGTCATACACGTCGGAAGCGGTATCGATTTGCACGTCGAATTTATCTTGATACCGCACCTTCTGAATTGAAATGTAGCTTTCGACCAGTTCAATTACTTCCCGAACGGTGGCAATATCCCGGCCTTCATTCAGGGACAGGCGCAAATATTTGGATAAATGAAAGATCATGGAGCTGATCTCGTCGGCTTTATAAACCCGCGCAATCCAATGGATCGAATCCAGCGTGTTGTACAGAAAATGCGCATTGATTTGCGATACCATCATTTTCATCTGGATGTCCTTTTTTAACAGCTGCTGAATATACAGCTCTTCAATCAGGTTTTTCATATGAGCGACCATCAGGTTGAAATGCTCAAACAAAAGGCCGAATTCATCTTTCCGGCGATCCGTAATTTGCGCTTTCATCTCCCCGTCTCTGACCTTATTCATAAATTGCAGCAGCAAGTAAATCGGTTTATTCATATGACGTACCAGAGCGAAAGCCAGCAGGGTTCCAGCGACCGCAAACGTGATGATTAAATAAACCGTGTACATGCCGATGTGTCGTGAGTCTTCCAGCAATTCGTCGATGGAGGCAATCTTGACGGTTTTGAAATCGGTATTCGTTATGCTGTCGTAAACAACCAGCTGCTCCTTGCCGTCAAGCTGGACGGTTTCCATCCCGCTCTCGTCATCCGGAAGCTTGATCGGTAGCATCTGCTTGTACTGCGTTCCGTCGGAATCGCCGATAATGACGCCGTCTTTGTTAATGATGAAGGACTGTCCGGGAGAATGAACGCTAATATCGCTTAAAATTTGGACGATTTCCTCCATGTTGACGTCATATAAGAAAATACCGATGATATCCATATTGCCCGACAAATCTTTGATGGCCCGTCCAAAAGTAAATACCGGCATTTCATTTCCGTCATGCGGAGCGAATGGAGCTTGTTGGCCCAGCCAAACAACGGCTCCGTCGGCATCGCGCACTTGCTTGTACCACGGCTCGTCCTGAAATATATTAATGATCGGCATGGAGATCGTCGTTGATACCGTGGAATAGCGCATCGAGCTGCCGTATTCTCCGAAAATATAAAGATTGACCGTATCGTTCTGGGAATTAATAAAGTCGCTGAAAAACTTATTGATATAATCGACATTCCGAATATGACTGTAATTATCATCGAACTGATTTTTGATTTCCATCTGCAGTTCTTTAAGACTGAATATGAGCGCCGCACGGTTTTCATAATCTTTCAAAAGCATATTCAGCCGGTAATTCGCCTGTTTCACGCTGTCCAGCGCAAAGCCGCCGACCTTGGATTCGATCGTTTCTTTCGATTTATTGTAAGATAACATCCCTATGATCGGCAGGGAAATGACGATGCTTCCGAAATAGACGATAAATAGCTTGAATCCGACGGACTTCCAGTTTAACTTCCACTTGAACATGACTTACCGCTCCCTTGCCGGGAAGTGCCGGGTTCGGGGCTATCCCTCAACCTTTATCCCGATATTGGGAAGGCGTGATACCTTCCGATTCCTTAAAAATTCGGACGAAATGCCGTAAGTCCGTATAACCGATTTGCGCCGCGATCTCATACACTTTCATGGTCGTCAGCTTCAGCAGTTTTTTGGCTCTGGCGATTTTTTGGCGCATGATGAATTTGCTGAAGGTTTCGCCCGTCTCATCGTGGAATGCTTTGCTGAAATACGACGGATTCAAGTGGACGTGGCCTGCGACCTCGTTCATCGAGATATCCTGCAGATCATGCCGGCAAATATATTCGATCGCTAATTGAATATTTCTCTTGAGGGAGTCCTTGTGGCCGATCTGTGCGCTCGCTTGGATGAAAAAGGGCAGCAGAAGCTCCTTGATGAGGGGCAATTGCAGCCGCAAAGCCGCCGCCTCCTTCTTCAGCCTAGCCAGTGTTTCCCGCGCGGCGGCATCCTCCGCTCCGGTTAGGTCGAGCTTGTCCGTCACTTGTTTGACAAGTGACGTTAATCCGCGGCTTAACTGCAGCGGCTTCGTGGAGGGGACCGAGGAATGGAGATGATGTTCAAGTTCCTCCAGCTGTTCCTTCATTTTCTCCTGGTCGCCCAGCTTGATCGCATTGATGAACCGGTTCATCCAGACATCGCCGGGACCGGTATAATCCGGGGCGCCGCCCTCATCGATGAACGGCAGCTTGGCGGCTTCATACACGCGGCCGCTGCCTTCGAGAAAACCGCAGCTTAACGCATGCAGCGCTTCATGGCACGATACGGATACATTCGATACGTCCCGGGGGCGGCTGGTTCCGACATTGACATCGACGCCCAGGTAGCGCTTGGCGGCTTCGACAAACTGCAATAAGCCGGAAAACAGCGGATCGCTGCAGGCTTGCGATTCCGGCGCGGAGCAAGTTCGGCGAGATAAGAGCAAAATAACATCGATCTCGTGGTGATCAAGCGGGCAGCCGAGGACGCTTCCCCAGCTTCCGCCGATCTCTTCGCCAATATTGGCTAACCCGATACGTACCAACGAGCGCGACTTCTCGCTCGTCCCTTTCTCCCTCCAGCATTGCACGGCTACGGCCAGCACTTGAATGCCGCTTGGGTCCAGCTTGATGCCGAGCGTCTCCCACTTCGGCAATAAATCGATCGGAGCCTGCGACTCGTTAAACAGCAGCATTTCGAGCAGGCGCTGCCGGGCTAACGGCAAGCATTCCCGCATACTTTCCGCCATCCGTTCAAGCCGCTGGTTCTGTTCCCGCTCTTGAGCGAGGTCTGCCGTACACCTGCGGACCACATCGAGCAAAACGTCTTCTTCTATCGGCTTAACGACATAATCATAAGCGCCCAGCTTGACGGCGTGCTTGGCATAGCTGAAATCGGTATACCCGCTGATGAAAATGACTTTGGTTTTTATATTCCGTTGCTTCAAGTTGGCCATAAGCTCCAGACCGTCCATCCCCGGCATTTTAATATCCGTTACCAGGATGTCCGGCGTATAAGCGGTGATGAAATCAAACGCTTCCAATCCATCCTCGGCTTCCCCTATAGGCTCGATCCCTTCAGAGTGCCAATCGATCGTTGAGCGTAAGCCCTGCCGAACCCATCTTTCATCATCCGCTATATACAATGAAAACATATAACGACCGCGCTCCTTTCAACGGTATGTGCTACCCGGTCTGCTATTATCGGCGCAACAATTTACCGGTAGGTAATTATTCGCCTCTAACCCACAATTTACCTGCATGGGCGGCTGGCCGAGTCAAGAGCAGGATTCTCCGCACTCGGTATAAATGATACGGTAGCCCTATGATTTTGATTGATATCGCTTACATTTCTCGTTCGATTCCCCGTTATACTTGTTAGCATGCTTATGCTGAGTCGTTCAGGGAAGGAGGCGGCAATCCGGTCTTTTCCTAAGTTGCAGACGGAAACTCCAATCTCGAAAAAGCGAAGGATGTGCACGAAATATGAAACGGTTATCGTCGTTAGTTTTGTTGAGCTCTATGGTTCTCTCCTTAGCTCCTGCTGCGTATGCGGACTATGCCGCCGTCACCTCGGGTTCTGCTCCGGTCTCGGATGAAGGCGCCGTAACGAAATCGTCAGCCGGTTTCCAAGATACCGCCGGCTTGCCGCAAGACGTAAAAAATAAATTGGACGCGTTAATCCGCGGCGGCGTGCTCGACGGGGTATCGGACGACACATTCGGTGTGGACGATCCGATGAACCGGGCGCAATTCGCCAAGGTCGCGGCCATCATTTTCTCGTTACCTGTTGATAAAACGCTTACTCAATCAACGTTTACCGATGTGAATGCGGATGATCCGGCCAACGGCTACGCGCTGCCTTACATCGAAGCGCTGAGAACGGCGGGTCTTACGAACGGCGTCGATGCCGAAGGGAAGCAGTATCAACCGGCGGGCGCCGTGACGAAGCAGGAGCTCGCCGCGTTCCTGATTCGCGGGCTTGGGTGGGAGGCATCCGCCAAGAAGTCGGCTCCGATCGCCGATGCCACCGTGGACGATTGGGCGAACGGCTATGTCGCGCTGGCGAAGGACAAGAAGCTGATGGACGGCTCCGCGGACGGAAGCTTCGGAGGCGGGCAGCAGGCCAGCCGTCTTATGCTGGCGTTGGCCGCCTATAATGCGAAGCAGGCTGTGCCCGGCGCTGGGGACGGCGGCGGCGCCGCGGACCCCGGGCTGCCTGCCGGTATCCCGGTGGCGCCTACGGGCATCGAGCTGAACATGAAGGACCCCAATCTGAGCGCAGGGGATACTTACTATGACGCTGACGGGAGAATTACGACGACGGGCCAGCAGCCGGTCATTTCCTTGAAAGTGACGGGGCCGAACCGTTACGAGTTTACGCCGAGCCAGATCGAAACGTTATACAGCAGCGGGTTCATCGATGTCGCCGCAGCGGGCGGAATTGTGCTCGATACCCCGGCCATCGGGCAGAGCGACAGCGGGCTCGGCAAAATAGTCTTCAAAGAAGTGAAATCCGCTGGAGATGCTACCATCGCCGTCAAGCTGCCTTACTCTTCGGAGGATAACGCCGTCGTCAGCCAAACGTTCCAGGTATCGTCGATGCGCATTCCGGCAAGCATCGAAGTCAGCTCGAAGGACATGGCCATGCTGGTTGAGAACGAGCAGCCGCTCGGCTTCACCTTCACGGTCAAGGATCAGTACGGCAAAGTGTTCAAAGCGCCGTCTTCGCAGGATACGGACCATTACGTCATCAAGTATGCGCTGGAACGGCTGTCCGGTGGCCCCAGTCTGCAAAGCGCAGGGGGGATTTTCGATACGCCGTGGGACGAAGGGCAAGCTGACTCCGGAACGGAAGGGCGTTTGCATACTTGGGAGCTGCCCATCGGAAAAAGCGGAGATTTCTACAAATTTATGATCAAATCCAACCATACGCCGGTAGATCCGGAAGGCTCCAATTATAAAGTGTCCGCCGTCGTCGTCAACCAAGATACGGGGCAGGAGATCGCTTCGGCGGCGGCCAATCTGGATGTGTACAATTGGAAAGACCATGATGCGGTTATGAAATACGAGGTGGATATGCTGTCGACGCATTTTGCCGCGGGCAAGTATTTGTCCGAACAAAAGCTTATCGCAAGCCCGACGGATATTGACGCGATAAATGCCGGCTATCCGTACTACGGCAAAGAAGTCAACATTATCGCCACCGACGATAAAAAGCGCAGAGTCGATATTACGAAAGTGCTCAAGGACGATTCCGGCAAGCCGGTCTCCGTCGTGCAAGGAATCGCCGCTACGCAAGACGGCGTGCTGATGGGCGCTCCCGGCGTGAATTCCAACGGCATCCCCGTCTATAGAGCGTACGGCATCGAGCCGTCGTCCGATCTGTTCGACGTCAATGTTACGTTCCATACGCCGAGCGGCGAGAAAACGTTGAAGAAGCAGCAGGTCGAAGCGGTTTATGAGGAGCCGGTAGCCAAAGCGGTAGCGATCAAAAACCCGACGATGAATTTCAATCTGAACACCGTTTACAAAATCCGCAAGCTGGACGGAACGGTCGAAGAAATCAAAGGCGCGGATTATTTGGCCGGCAACCCGACCATCTGGGAATTCCTCAGGTTCTGCGATTTTAACGGCCAGGATCTGAAGGACGAGAGCAATTTCTTCAAATATTTTATCCAAACGACGGATCAATTCGGGCATAAATACCAAAATACCAGCGACAATAAAATCGCCGATTTTACCAAGGTCAACAGCGCGTTTAAAATCAAAGCGGTCATCGACACGGATAATAAATATCCGCCCAAATGGAGCGTTATGGATGAAGCGGACAAGGATAAAATCTGGATAGACGATCAAATGCGTCTTCATTATGAGCCGCACGCCAAGCTGGCAGACGGTGCCTTCGACTATTCGAAGCGGAACCTGCAAAGCTTCGGCATCGAGCTGATTACGCCATCCGACCAGCGTACATGGTGCAACGTGACTTTAAACGATTGATAGATAGACGCAGTGAAAGCAGCCATCGCCGAGCTAACGGCCTTGGCTGCTTTTTATATGGGCGGACCGATTCGAGTGGCGGTTTTTCGCGGCATAATGGAGTTTGCCGACGTAACGCAAGGTATATACGGCAAAATGATCCGTTAGCGCGAAATCGCCCGCCGTTCGGCGGTTAGCCGGCTGCAAATTCGGTCATTATAATGAAACAAAGGTTGCACAACCCGTGTTTGGAGAGTAAAGTAATAAGAAGAAGTAATACATTATGTAAAAGGTGGTTAATCCTCTATGGCATTGGTATCAATGAAGGAAATGTTAAACAAAGCTTTGCAAGAAGGTTATGCGGTTGGTCAGTTCAACATCAATAACTTGGAATGGACGCAAGCCATTCTGGCCGCTGCTCAAGAAGAGCAATCGCCGGTTATCCTTGGTGTTTCCGAGGGTGCCGCTCGCTATATGGGAGGATTCACTGTCGTTACCGCTATTGTAAAAGCTCTTGTAGAAGAGATGAAAGTTACGGTTCCGGTAGCTATCCATCTGGATCATGGCTCCAGCGTGGAAAAATGTAAAGCGGCTATCGACGCAGGCTTCACTTCCGTTATGATCGACGCCTCGCACGATCCGTTCGATATCAACGTGAAAACGACGAAGGCAGTAGTTGAATACGCTCATGCGCGCGGCGTTTCGGTCGAAGCCGAGCTGGGTACGGTCGGCGGACAAGAAGACGACGTCATAGCTAATGGCGTTATTTATGCAGATCCCGGCGAGTGCGTCGAGCTGGTAAAACAAACGGGCATCGACTGTCTGGCACCTGCGTTGGGTTCCGTTCACGGTCCTTACAAAGGCGAACCGAACCTTGGTTTCAAAGAAATGGAAGAAATTTGCAAGCGCACAAGCTTGCCGCTCGTATTGCACGGCGGTACAGGCATTCCTACGGATCAAATCAAAAAATCGATTTCGCTCGGAACGGCTAAAATCAACGTAAATACCGAAAACCAAATCGAATTTACGAAAGTAGCCCGTCAAATTTTGACGACCGATCTGGAAGTGTTCGATCCTCGTAAGTTCTTGGCTCCGGGCCGCGACGCGATCAAGAAAACGGTTATCGGAAAAATGCGCGAATTCGGTTCTTCCAACAAAGCTTAATTCGCTTCGGCATAGCTTCAGCCGGCAGCTGGACAAGCAGTTCTATGGGAGGTTAGCCGTCCACGGCTCCTCACCGCTAAGAAGGGCACCCTCACTCGGGGTGCCCTTCTTATATTTGGAGGGATTCCTCATCTTCCTTATGTGACCCATCCTTTTTGAAGCGCATGCTGCAAATCGCTCAATTCCTTCGTGATATTGGCGAACCCTTCAATCTCAGGGACGGGCTTTGCGGAGGGAGGGCGTTTTTGCTCGGCGGCGCCGGCCATCGATTCAAAAACAAGCAGCAATTGAGCAAGATTCTTATCCTCGAGAACCGGGCGGTCCATTTGTTTAAGACCCGATTCAAGCAAGTACCCGAGCTGCTCAATGGCAAACATAGCAGGCCATAGAAGCTCCAAGGATCTGGCGTCTGATGGAATCTCCCCCAATGCGGTTGTATATACGATTTTCAAATTCGTTATATTGGTCCGCATTTTGCTTCGCTCTATCGAGCGCGCATCGGCAGGCCAGGTCGCTCGTTCACCTGAGAAGAGGGCGAACAGAAGCTGCTGCTCGCTGCGAATGGTTTTGGCTATAAGATGGGGAAGCAGATTTGACGCTTGTCTTGAGCCTATCAATAGAACGCCGACCAAGCCGATGGCTGCTCCGATCACGACATCTACGATTCGCGCCGTTGCAAAATAGGCGAAATCATACAAGGAAGAGGTACTTTCCGCCATCAGCAAGGAGTTGGAGGTGATAAAGAGCGCAGCGATTCCGTAATTGAAAACTATGGCGAACTCCGTCAGAGCCGTAAATATCATTAATGCAATCACGATGATCATCCCTTCGGGCTTAACGGACAGAATAAGGGTTGCGATAACGACTCCCGCGATCGTTCCGATTGAACGCTGGATGGCGCGGTGAAAGGTGGCGACGATAGTCGAACCGGACATCACGGCTGCGCAGGATAAAGGCACCCAATAAGCATGACGAAAGTGGAGGGAACCGGCGATCACGGCAGCGGCGGCGAGGACGACTCCGTATCTTATGGCTGTAAGGAACACGATGGAGTTTTTATCGAAGGCTCCTCCCAGCAGAGTCCGCGCAGACGGCTTGGATAGGAAAATGTCCGGATCAAGCTTGGATGAAGGCTTCGTCAAAATGGCTTCGGTGGAAGTCAACAACTCAAACAGCCGTTGAGCGTCTTCGTCTTCCGGCTTTAGCGGTCGGATTGCGCCGACGGCACGGTCATCATTGCGTTCTAACGAGGCCGCGATCGACCGGGCATAAGCTCCCAGCGACTGCGGAAGTTTATCCGTTCGCTGTTCCCCGCGCTCAAGGATGTACAAAAATATCGTATGAGCTTGATCATTTAACCGTACCAGCCTTTTGAACCGATGGGGGATATACCAAGATAGATGCCCCGCCGATAAAGTATTTCCCGCTGCATTCAGCGTAGAGAGCAATCGTTGCCTCGCTTCGTTGAAACGCTCGGTGCCTGCTGAGTCCATCAGGTCGGCCAATATCGTATACACCCTTCGAACAGCCGCGGTCTCAGGACCGTGAGGCCGCACGAACCAGCCGGTCATGGCCAGCATCCAGGAGAACGCCCCTCCCAGAAAAACAAGCCCCGCGCGCAGAGGAGCTAACTGAGGCGCTTCCGGCATGCCGGACGACATGAGAAATCCCAGCACGAAAAAAATGGCCGAAGGTCCTGCGATTTGAAAAGCGCCGAAGACGAATACGGCTGCCGCTCCGATCAACCCCACGGCCGCGGCAGCGGCTAGCGGGAAGGGGGAGAGCAAAGTCCCGAGTCCAACGGCCAGGGACATCGCGAGAAACGTGAAGAACAGTTTCTTGGCTCGATGGGCATAAGGAACGTTAAAGGTGTACAGATAGGTGAAGCTTCCGATTCCCGCTGTCAGTCCGTATTGCAAATGTCCAAGCAGCAATCCTGCTAAGACCGGACAGCCGGAAGCTATTGCGGCGCAGATGGCTTTTTCCCAAGGGAGAGGGCTTTGGGTAATTGAAAAAGCTTGCTTGACCGTCGCAGCGAATGTGGAGCTGGAACCGGAGCTGGAGCCGGACAGCCGCCTACCTTTCTTATTATTCATACGGAGTTCGCCTTTCCTAAACGATAAAATAATTGGTAAAGGTATTATTCCACGAGGCGTTTTCTTTAAAACTTGAGGGAGGAGCGCTACGGCACAATGTGTGGTGTCCGTCCGCATGGGGAAGCCGGGCAAGCGTTATACGGCAAAAAAATAGCGCGAAGCGCTCCGAAGCCTTTGTTTAGGCTTGCGGAAACGCTCCGCACAAATACTCAGGCACCTTATTCCGAGCTTCGTGCCAGCTCCTTGCGCACGATTGGCGCAACCCGGGTGCCCAGCAGCTCGATGGAGCGCAGCACGTCTTTGTGCGGCATCGTACCGACGTTGACGTGCAGGAAGAAGCGGGTTACCCCCAGATTTTTGCGCAGCAATACGATTTTCTCCGCCACGTACTCGGGATCGCCGACGTACAGAGCGCCGCGCAGGCTGCGTGCGGCGTCGAAGGTAGAGCGGCTGTACGGCTGCCCCCAGCCCCGCTCGCGCCCGATGACGTTCATCTGCGCCTGTGTCGGAGGGAAGAAGAGGTCGGCGGCCTGCTCGCTCGTATCCCCCACGAAGCCGTGCGAATGCGTGGCGATCTGCAGCTTGGCCGGATCGTGGCCGGCGCGCGCGGCCGCTTCCTTATACAGGGCGACCAGCGGCGCGAAGCTCTGCGGCACGCCCCCGATAATGGCGAAGGCGATCGGAAGCCCCAGCATGCCCGCCCTGACCGCGGACTGCGGATTGCCGCCGCTGGCGATCCATACGGGCAGCGGGTCTTGGACGGAGCGAGGGTACACGCCGAGATTGCGGATAGCCGGGCGATGGCCGCCTCGCCATGTGACCTTCTCCGAAGCGCGGATTGCGAGCAGCAGCTCCAGCTTTTCCTCGAACAGCTCGTCGTAATCGTCGAGACTGTAGCCGAAGAGCGGGAACGATTCGATGAACGAGCCGCGGCCCGCCATAATCTCCGCCCGGCCGTTCGATATGCCGTCGAGCGTCGAGAACGATTGGTACACGCGGACAGGGTCGTCCGACGATAAGACCGTAACCGCGCTCGTCAGTCGGATGTTCTTGGTCATGGCCGCCGCAGCGGCGAGCACGACCGCGGGCGAACTGCCCGCATAATCGGGACGGTGATGCTCTCCGATGCCGTAGACGTCGAGCCCGACCTGGTCGGCCAAGACAATTTCCTCCACCGCATGGCGCAGCCGCTCCGCTTGGCTGATCACCTCTCCTGTCACCGGGTCCGGTGTCGTCTCCAAAAATGTGCTGATGCCAATTTCCATATGGTTTGCCGAATCGGCCATTGGATTTCGCCTCCTTGTCGTACTTCTAGTTTACTCATTTTTCGGGCGTATAGGAAATGCCGGCGCCGGCATGTTTTTTTCGCGTGCGGGACGTTTATGTTAAAATAGAGCAAACGCTCAATTTTACAAAAAATTGAAACGAGAGAGGGGGGGCAAAAATGGACATTCGCGTCGATCGGCAAGGCGATTCGAAGGTCGCTGTCGTCATAAGCAAGGACGTGCTTATCAAGGACACGCAAGATGCCCTGGATCTGATGTCTACAGTGAGTTATACGGAGCAGTGCGACAAGATGGTCATCGAGAAAGGCTGCATCACGGAGACGTTCTTCGACTTAAGCACCAAACTGGCCGGAGAGATTTTGCAAAAGTATACGCAGTACCAATTCAAAATTGCGATAATCGGGGATTTTTCCGGTTACAAGAGCAAGAGCCTCAAAGATTTTATTTATGAGTGCAACCAAGGCAAGCAGGTGTTTTTTCTGCCGGATGAAGCGGCCGGTTTGCAGGCTCTGCACCGCTTGCCGTAACAATTGCGCCGGGAAGCGGCGCGATGGACTGCGGTATGTCGAGACAATGAGGAGGCGCGGCGATGCAGCCCTTTACGAAGAGAGTTATTGAGATTATTCAGGCGATTCCTGAAGGGTACGTGATGACCTACGGGCAAATTGCGGAGCTGGCGGGAAGCCGCCGAGGGGCCAGACAAGTCGTGCGGATACTGCATTCGCTTAGCCAAGCCCATAGGCTGCCGTGGCACCGGGTCGTCAACGCCAAAGGGGAGATCGCCATTCAAGATGAAGAGGGCCGGTTTCTGCAGACGCTGCACCTGAGCGGTGAAGGGGTTCCGGTGAACGGGGAAGGGAAGATCGATCTGGAGGCGTACCGCTATGTGCCGAAGCAGGGGCCGGGAGCGGCAGCTTGGCCTGATTGACGGCTTGCGGAACTTCGGAATACGGTAGCTATAACGCGGGAGGCGAATGGCAGACGTCGGCCGCCGCCCCGTATGAAGCCGGAGCAGCGGCTGCTGTCTTCGCGCCGATTTATTTGAGTAGCTGCTTCCAGCCGTCCGAAGCGGCTCCTGCATGTTCAGTGTCCGTGGATAAAGTCAGCACCTTCTCGGCTTCCAATTGCTCCAGACGTTTCGGCAAAATTTGCTGCAATAACGTATAGGCGTCGCTGCCGAGCGTAAGCCGCAGCGGGGCATCGTCGCGAAGCGTCAGGCCGGCGATCACGCGGGCCATCTTGTCCGGATCTCCGGAAGGGACGAGCTCCTCTCGCATTTGGCGTATTTGGGCGATAGGAGTGCCTTCGTAAGCGGCGAGGATGTCGCCGTGATCCATGCTCCGGCCCGCCCAATCGGTGCGGATACCGCCCGGCTCGACGATCGTCACTTTGATGCCGAAGGCGGCGACTTCTCCCGCCAGGCTTTCGCAGAAGCCTTCGATTCCCCATTTGGTGGCGTGATAGATGCTCAGACCCGGGGTGGCCAGCTGCCCGCCGACGCTGGAAATTTGAATGATATGCCCCGATCTTTGCTCGCGCATCCGAGGCAAAACTTCCTTGGTCATCAGGATCGAGCCGGTCAAGTTCGTCTCCAGCTGTCTGCGTATTTGCTCCTCCGTAATTTCCTCGACGGCTCCGAACAGGCCGTAGCCTGCGTTATTGACGAGAACGTCGATTCTCCCGAAGGCGCGGTAGGCTTCCTGAACGCACGAGCGGATAGCCGCGGCGTCGGTGACGTCCATCGTGACGACTTTGACGCGGTCCGGAGCCAGCTCCGTCAGCTCTCGGCCAGCCCCTTGATTGCGTACCGTAGCGACCAGCATATCGCCCCGGGCGATGACGGTTTCGGCCAAGCTGCGCCCCAAACCGGTAGAAGTACCTGTAATTAACCATACTTTTTGTGCAGACATAGATAAAAGCTCCTCTCCGAGTTAAAATTAATGAATGTTCGTTTATTTATGGATAAAAAACAAGTTGTTATGCTTTGATAGCATCCCAACTCATTTGAATCACCGTAGACATCTTGCTGCGGTCGAAAGGAAAGGTTCCGTTGTAGTGGTCTTTGGCCAGCTGGGCCAGCGGGAACATGGCGTAAGTAATGAGCAGCCGCGTATCCTCTTGTTTAAACAGTCCCTGCCGCTTTCCTTGCTCGAACAGCTCATAAATCGGGTTAAACAACGACCCGCTCTCCTCCAGACAAAGATTTTGCAGAAGCGGAGAGTTGGTGAACTGCTCAATGAATAGAAATTCATCCTTGTTGTTCAAAATAAACTCCAAATAGTTCCGCACGACAAGCTCAAAGCCTTCCTGAACGGGAGCGGTGTCGGCAAAGCCCTGAAACATCCGGCGGCTCATCTTCTGCTTCACATTCAAGTACAGCTTGCCGAGCATATCCTCTTTGTTCTGAAAATAAACGTAGATGGTCGCCGCCGATACGCCGGCTCGCTTGGCGATCTTGGACATGGAGGTTTCGGCGAAGCCGATCTCGTTCAGAAGCTGAATCGTAGCTTCGAAAATTGCTTCGGTTTTGTTATCGTCTTTTAGTCTCATGCGTTAATATTAAACGATCATTCGTTTATTTTCAAACATAAAGAATGCCCGTCCCTCGTGATGGAACGGCGTCTTCCCGCGGCGCAGGAAGCCTGATGATTCGATTCCGCCGTACCAAAGACTGGAGCTCATCCTCGCCTTAAGTCCAGGTTGGGCTCCAACCTGGGGTGGTTTTGGCGCTTTGCGTATACAGTTACAATAATGACAGGAATAGATGAACGTAAGCGTTGGCATAAGAAAGGGGATTTATCTTTGAATACGATGATTATGCAGGCGGAGCCGGGGGGCCTGCTCATAGTACTGCTCTTAAGCTGGATAGCCGCAAGCAAAGCGTACCGTCTCGTATACGGCGCCACCGGACTTGAGCTGCACCGCAAGGCAGGCGGGCTCATGATATGGGCCGCCGTTATTGTGCTTGCCGCCTCCGGCGTTCTGGCGGCCGTCGGCTGGGCTATGCAGACGATGCTGCCGGAATTTTGGCAGGACCGGGTGTATCTGCATGCGCCGTTAATCGGCATACCGGCGCTGTCGATTCTTTTCATCGCGCTGCCGATGCTCTGGCGCGTCCGGAGGCAGGCTAAGCCGGCGCCGGAGGAAGCGCCTCAGCCCGGCTTGCGCGGGCTGGCCGCGGCCCCCGGCATCGTCCTGCCCTTTCAGGCGGCGGCGCTCGGGGCGTTGACCGCGCTTTATATGGCCTTTACGGCGCCGGTCCCGTTCGAGTGGACGGATGCGATTCCGCTGGCCGTATATGTTCTGCTTGTCGCCGCGCTCGCCGTACGCCATGGCAGCCGCTCGCGCAGCGCAAGCCGGGAGGAAGCGGAGTTTCGCTTCCGCCCCTGGCTGCATGGGCTGAAGGCACTGGGCATGACGACCGTCGCGGCGGCGGCCGCAGCGGGGCTGCTCTATCTGGCGATGCTAAACAGTCTACTGCCCGAGCGCTTCAATATGATGGCCGGGCCCGCCCATTATGCCGCTACGTCGGGAAACGCCGCCTTCGCGGGGACGGTGTCCGTCACCGGGCTTACCGGACCGCGAACCGGCGAGCCCGACCGCAAGTTCACCCTGACCGCGGAGAAAAAGAAGGTCAGGCTCAGTTCAGGACAGACGGTGGAAGCTTGGACCTACAACGGCCAAATTCCCGGCCCGGAGCTGCGGGTGAAGCAAGGGGAGCTCGTTGAAGTTACGCTGGTGAACAAAAATATCGAGCAGGGGGCAACGATCCATTGGCACGGGCTCGATGTTCCGAATGCCGAGGACGGCGTGGCCGGAGTGACGCAGGATGCGGTTATGCCGGGGCAGACGCATACGTACCGGTTTGTCGCGGAGCAAGCGGGTACTTTCTGGTATCATTCGCATCAGCAGTCCAAGGAAGCGGTGCAGAAGGGACTGTTCGGTTCCTTGATCGTCGAGCCGAGTGCGGGCGCCGATCCCAAAGTATATGATTTTACGGTGATGACCCATCGATGGGATCAGACGTTAGCCGTAGGCGCGTCGGATACGGTTGAGCGGGTAAGCGTGCTGCCGGGGACGCCCGTGCGTCTCAGGCTGATCAATACCGACGATTGGACGAGGCAGCGGTTCGTGCTTGCGGGAACGCCGTTCCAGGTCGCTTCTATCGACGGCACCGACCTGTACCGGCCCGGCCTGATGGAGAATGTGCTCCTGACGCTGACGACAGGCGGCCGGTACGATGTCACCTTCACGATGCCGGATCATCCGGTGTTTTTGGACGCGGGGGCCAAAGGAAAGGTCGGGCTGTTCCTGAGCCCGGACGGGCAAGGCGCCGTTCCGGATACGGCGGCAAGCGCCTCTACGATGCCCGTATTCGATCCGTCCGATTACGGCGATAAGGCTGTGACGCCGTTTGATGCGAACAGTCATTTTGACCGGCAGTTCACGATGATTTTGGATAATAAGCTCGGCTTCTACAACGGGCAGTTCGACATGCTGTATACGATGAACGGAGAAGTGTTCCCGAATACGCCCGCATTTATGGTGAGCGAAGGCGATCTGGTGAAGACGACCTTGATCAATCGAAGCGCGGTCGATCACCCGATGCATCTGCACGGCCATCGTATGCTGGTGCTCTCGCATAACGGCAGGCCTGTGAAGGGGACTTGGTGGTCGGATACGCTGGACGTGCGGCCCGGGGATGTCTATGAAGTGGCGTTTCGCGCCGATAACCCCGGCATCTGGATGGATCACTGCCACAATCTCGCTCACGCCGCGTCGGGTATGACGATGCATCTGATGTACGAGAATGTGACGACGCCTTTCCTCACCGGAAGCGGGACGGCGAACCGTCCCGAATAGGCCGGAGACCGGCCGCTGGCCGCGCTGCGGCCGGTGCGTATTCGCCGCTTGGACAGCGCGCGGAGCGAAACTTTCGGAGTCAACGGGCGATAAAGCGCGAATATTGTCGGAATAACGATAATTTCCTCTTGAAACGGTGCTGAAGAGTGTGTACTATACATGTATATAACTTCAAACGACTCGTATAATTTTGGGGATATGGCCCATAAGTTTCTACCGGACGACCACTGCAATTGTCCGACTATGAGTGACAGCGCATCCGGGACTTTCGTTTCTTCCTCTTCGGGAAGAAAGGCGGGTCCGAGCGATGCAGGCACCTTGCCGTGCCACACCATAAGGGATAAAAGCCCGGAGGGACAGGCTTCACTTGAGAGAAACAGCTCAAGGAGCCTGTCCCTTTTTGCATGAGGAAAAGGAGCGGTATACGGACAATGAAATTGCTGGAAGAACGCATTCGCAAGGAAGGGTTGATTCTCTCCGATACGGTGCTGAAGGTCGACTCGTTTTTGAACCATCAAGTGGATACGCAGCTGGCGCTGGAGATCGGGCGCGAGTTTGCGCGGATTTTCGCAGACAAGCCGATCACCAAGGTGCTCACGATTGAAGCGAGCGGCATTCAGTTCGCCATGGCGGCTGGAATCGCGCTGAACGTTCCCTTCGTGTATGCCAAGAAGAAGAAAGCCGTTACGCTCGCCGAGCAGGTGTATTCGGCGCCGGTGCATTCTTTTACCCGCGGAGAAACGTATCAGGTGAGCATTTCGCAGAAGTATTTGGGCCCGGGGGATCAAGTGCTGATCGTGGACGATTTTCTCGCTACCGGCGCAGCGCTGGTCGGACTGGTCGACATCGTGAGGGAAGCGGGGGCTGAGCTGATGGGAGTCGGTTGCGTGATCGAGAAGAGCTTCCAGGAAGGACGCAGCCTGCTGGAACGCCGGGGCGTGCGCGTCCATTCGCTGGCCCGAATCGCTTCGATGGCGCCGGGCGAGGTTCATTTCATCGAGGAAGACAGCGCCGATCGGCTCAAGGAGAATGCGGATGTTAAATAAACGAAAAGTGCTTACGCTGGGCTTCCAGCACGTGCTGGCGATGTATGCGGGCGCGGTGATCGTGCCCCTTATCGTCGGGGGAGCGCTCAAGCTGAGCGATGCCCAGATGGCTTATTTGATCGCAGCGGATTTGTTCACCTGCGGCATCGCGACGATCCTGCAGGTGCTCGGGACCCGATATTTCGGCAGCAGGCTGCCGGTGATCCTGGGCTGTACGTTTACGGCGGTAGGGCCGATCATCGCGGTCGCATCCGCTTCGAATCTGGCTACCGCTTACGGAGCCATCATCATTTCCGGGCTGTTCGTCGTGTTGGCGGCGCCTCTGTACGGCAAGCTGATCCGGTTTTTTCCGACGATCGTCACCGGCTCTGTGGTCACGATTATCGGGCTGTCGCTCATTCCGGTTGCGATGAACAACGCCGCAGGCGGTCAAGGAGCCCCGGACTTCGGCCAGCTTCATAACCTGCTGCTTGCGTTCGGAACGCTGGTCGTCATTCTGCTCGTCAACCGTCTGGCCAAAGGCTTCCTGCGCTCGATCTCGGTGCTCGTCGGTCTGGTCGCCGGAACCGTCGCCGGCTACGCGATGGGCATCGTCCATTTCTCTTCGGTATCGCAGGCGTCCTGGGTCAGCATCGCCCAGCCGTTTTACTTCGGGGTTCCGCAAATTAGCATTACCGCGATATTCACGATGATTATCGTCAACATCGTCAGCATGGTCGAGTCGACGGGCGTCTATTTTGCGGTCGGCAAAGCGACGGATCAGAAGGTCGAGCCGAAGCAGATCGTCAGCGGCCTTCGTTCCGAAGGGCTTGCCATTATGCTCGGCGGGATCTTTAATGCATTTCCTTATACCGCATTCTCCCAGAATGTCGGGCTGATCTCGCTGACGAAGGTCAAAACGCGCGACGTGATCTTCGCCGCCGGCGGCATCATGGTCGTTCTCGGCCTGCTGCCCAAGCTGGCGGCGCTCACGACGGTCATTCCGAACGCCGTGCTGGGCGGGGCGATGATCGTTATGTTCGGCTCCGTAGCGGCTTCCGGCATCTCGATCTTGTCCGAGGTCGATCTGCGCAAGGAAAGCAATCTGCTTATCGCCGCTTGCAGCATTGCCGTCGGACTCGGCTCGGCCACGCTGCCGCAAATGTTCGATCAGCTGCCGGACTTCGCCAAAATGCTGCTGCAAAACGGCATCGTATCCGGCTCGCTAACGGCGATTGCGCTGAACCTGATCTTGTCGAGAAGCAAGGACGGGCAGCCGTCAGCGGCCCGTGAGGCGGCTTGAATCGGTTTGTTCTCTATTCCGCGTCTGCCAGGGAGGCGCCGCCGAATCTTAGCTTAGCGGGCGGAGCCTCCGTATGATACAATGATGACGCCGAGCGGAATACGACGAAGTGTGCAATACCGCCCGCAGGTCACGGTTTCAGCCGCATGCAAATAGAAGCCAAGCTTATAAGCAGGAAGGGGAGTCACCCATGAGCGAAACGTTTAACGAGCAGGAGCTCTTGCAATTTCTGGCCCAAAAAACGAAGGTCGACGTCAAGGCCATCAAGCTCGTTCTGAAGCACGAGCAAGCCTTTATCGACAAGGCCAAGGCGAACGCCAGAGGCGAGGTCGACATCGATAGCGACGATATCGTCGATTATGTCATGTCCCGTCCCGATGTGAAGCTGGACGAGCTGACCGTCGATACGATTCTTAATCTGGAGATGGATTACTTGATGGAACACGGCATCGTCACGGATGCCGATTAAGGCGGAGCACGAAGAGGCTCATGCCCCCGAATCGTCACGGGCGGCATGGGCCTTTTGCTTGCGGGTCCCGGGGCGGATACGTACCCGTCCCGAGCCCGCTCTTATGGCTGGCGGACGAGGCTTCGTCTACCGGAGCCGCCGCATGCGTTCCCGGCGCAGCAGATAGACGAAGTAAGGAGCGCCGATGACGGCGGTCATGACGCCGACGGGAACCTCGCGCGGGATGATCAGAATGCGGCCGAGGCAGTCGCCCAGCAGCATCAGATCGGCTCCGATCAGAGCCGCAAGCGGAATCAGCCAGTCCCGATGATACTGCGGGCCGTGCAGCGACCATTCGCTGTTCTCCGGCAGCACGCGGTAGAAGATGACGGCATATTCGGCTTCTTTGGTTTTGGGCACTTGAACGGTGTGCGGGCCGTAATCCGGACGGCAGGCATAGCCTTGCGTAAAGACGGAGGGCTCCCGGCCGCGGGAAGCGATAGTAACGTGTCCGCGGAGCACGACGATCAGCACATGGGTATCCGGCGGGCTTTCGATGGTTGCGGAGGCGCGGAGAGTTTCGATTCGTTCGAAAACGGGAATGACGGCGACAAGCTGTTGAAAATTCATGGGTCCTAACCCCTTCTGGTAACCTGATAGTATTGATATTGACATAACCGCGAGTCTTATGACAAGCCGAATCTACCGGGAAAGGCGCACGGCTGCAATACTTTTTTCGACACAATCTGTAGAATATTGTAAAATAGTAGCCAAAGGAACAATATGGGAGGGAATTGACATGAAGCTCAGGTATGCCTTGCTGTCCGCTTGCTTATTATCGGGAGCGTTGCTATTGCCGAAGCCGGGAGCGGCCGCGGCGGCGGACAAGCCGATCCGTGTGTTTCTCGACAACAAGCAAATTAATTTTGAAGTCGATCCGGTGCTGGAAAACGGCACGACGCTGGTTCCGTTCCGGCCGATTTTCGAGAAGCTGGGGCTGGAGGTCGGCTGGGATGAGGAGACGCAGACGGTAACGGGAACGAAGGAGGGGCTGACCATCCGGCTTGTGATCGACGATACGGAGGCTTCGGTGAACGACGTTACGAGCACGCTGGAGCTGGCGCCCCGGTTGGTGGAAGGCAATACGCTGGTGCCCTTGCGATTCGTCAGCGAGGCGAGCGGCAAGGATGTGAATTGGGTTCAAAGCAGCTCCACCGCCTATTTGAAAAGCCGCAAAGGTTCGAGCAGCACCAGCTCCGGTTCGGTCGACGGAGGTCCTTCAAGCACGAGCTCGGGAGGGGTCGGAGGAACGGATTCCGCGAAGACGGAGAAAGGGGATTACGAGTATCCGAATGGCGATAAGTATACGGGGCAGCTGGTCGGCGGCGTACCTGAAGGCAAAGGGAAGGTCGTCGGCGCGGACGGCAGCGTGATCTTCTCCGGAACCTTCTCGAACGGCGAGCGTGTGAACGGCACTTTATATTATGCTAACGGCGACAAGTATACCGGCTCCTTCGCAAGCGACCTGCCGAGCGGCAGCGGCAAACTGGTTTATAAAAACGGCGATGCCTATGAGGGCGATTTTGCAGGGGGCGTCCGGGAAGGCAAAGGAACCTTCACAACCTCTAAGGGGGAGACCGTCGTCGGCGATTTTAAAAACGATATGAAAAACGGCATGATCAATTATTACGATAAGAAGGGCACGCTGCTCTCGGTCAGCGAATACACGAACGATGTGTTGGTAAGCAAAGTCGAAATGACCGACGAAACCAGCGTGCTGCCCAATACGAATCCTTCTTCGCCGACCGATCCGCGCAATAAGGAGAACGAGCGTCACGATCAGTCGGTCAACGACATCAAGGAGCGCTATAATCAAAGCAAGAAGGAACTGGACGATCAGGTTGCTCAGCTCCGCAAGAATAACCCGGGAGCTTACTCCAGCCAGGCCACCTATGATAAGGCTTTGGCTGAGGCGCGGGACAAGGAGACGGAGATTTTAAACAAAATCAACGCTCTCACCTCCAGCAGCTCCAAGGCCGCGGAGACGGCCATGGCCGAGCTGGAGAAGCAGCTAACGGACAATCAGGCGGAGATCGACCGGATTTACGCCAAGGGAGTGGCTCAGCAGCAGCTGGAATCGCTGAAGGAGCAGCTCTCCCGGCTGAAAGAGGATTACAACGCCGAGCTAAAGAAGGAGAACGACCGGCATACTTACGCTATGAAACAGTTGAAATAGGTATAAAGTCCCGAAACAACCCGTATTCCTGAGGAATACGGGTTGTTTCTATGGGAATACCGGGATTTTGTGAGAATTTTGGGAGTGTTGTTCGGTACAATGAGGTAAGTATCGCCCTTTTGACGGTTGTGACTTGCTTCTATTTATGAAATGATACAATCACAATCACTACTGCTGTCAAGCAAGGAAGGGAATCGACGTTGAACATTTGGAGTAATCGCAGACTCTTCGGTATTATGCTTCTTTTCACCCTGTCCATTTTAGTATTTATTAGCATTTATGTCGAATCAATGCCGAATCGGCAAGCGATGCCGGCTAAGAAAGGAGTTCTCGATCTCACCGGATGGGATTTTCAAAGTCAGGGCCGTGTCACACTTGACGGAGAATGGGAGTTTTACGAAGGCGAGCTGTTGGAGCCGTCCAGCTTTAACGGGAAGGTGCGTCCGGAAGCGGCCTATTTGACCGTGCCGGGTACATGGAGGGGCCAAACGCCCGAAGGAGGAATGAGCCGAAAAGGCTTCGGAACCTATAGGTTAACCGTCAAGCTGGATGATTCGGTGGACATGCTGGGGTTGAAAGTAGCGAGCGTGCGAATGTCGCACCGGTTATATATCGATGGCCGCCTGCTGGGGAGCAGCGGAGTTCCTGCGGCGGACCCGGCTGCGCATCGCCCGGCCAATACCCCGTACAGCACTTTTTTTCATACCGAAAATCACGATCTCGAAATCATGATTCAAGCAGCCAACTACGACTATGTAACCGGGGGAATCGTCAATTCCATCCAACTCGGTTTGCCTGCGGATATAGCGCAGCTTGCCGCGATTCAGCTTGGCGCCGATATTGCCGCGATCCTTGTTCTCGGTATGTTCGGGGCTTACCATCTCAGCTTTTACTTCCTCGGGAGAAGGGAGAAGACGTATCTGCTCAGCGGCTTGTATCTGCTCTCCCTGCTGCTCTGCCAGCTTCTGTTCGGCGAAAAGCTGCTGCAAAGAACATTCCCGGAGCTCCCGTTCGGTTTTTTTTACAAGCTGCTGGAAATCGGCGAATTTCTCAGCGGAATCTTCAGCACGATGTTTTTTTGCACGATTGATACCCGGTTGATGTCGCCGCGCCAAATGAAATGGATGATAGCCCCGATGGTCGTCTACGTGGCTGCCGCGATTTTGCTCCCTTATGACGTGATTACGGAAGTGAAATACGTTTGCGTTCTGTACTTGGGGGTTGTAGGTCTTTATATGATCGGGAGAATGGTCTATTTGTACGGGGTTAAGCGTCAAGATTCGCTGGAACGAAGCGAGCTGGCGCTGTTCTTCGGGGCGATCTTCGGATTGATATGTTTTCTGGTAGATGGAATATTGTATTCGGAAAATGTGCTGAAATCCGACATCATGGGCAAGCTCGGCATTATCGGTTTTATTATTTGCATGAATGTGCTGCTGGCGCTTCGCTTCGCTAACGCCTACGAGAAGAGCAAGACGCTGTCCCGGCAAATGACGGCTCTGAATGAACGAAAGGACGAGTTTTTGACGCAAACCTCTCACGAAATCAAAACGCCGCTGCACGGGATCATGAACATTGTATCGCATCTGTTAGAAGAAGAGGGCAGCCCGCTGTCATCCCATCAAAGACAGAATTTGCTGTTGGTTAAGGATATTTCGGTCAAGCTGTCCATGCTGATCCACGACTTGATCGATGTGTCCCGTCTGAAGCACGGGGAGCTCCGGCTGCAGCCCGCCGCGGTCGATATGAAACCTTTGGTGCAAATCGTCTTCGATGTGCTCCGGTTCGAGCTGGAGGGCAAGCAGGTGCAGCTGGACAATCGGGTCGGCGACGATATTTGGGTGCAGGCGGACGAGAACAGGCTGCGCCAAGTTATGTACAATCTGGTGCATAATGCAATGAAGCATACGAGCAAAGGCCGGATTCAAGTCCGTTCGAGGGTTGATGGGGAGAAGATCATTATTTTCGTCGAAGACACGGGCACGGGAATCAGAGCGGAGAAGCTCGAGTCGATATTTCTGGAGCAGCATGATGAGCACCGATTCAGCGACAGCTATTCAGGTATGGGAGTCGGCTTGTACATTAGCCGAAGCCTTATTGAGCGAATGCAAGGGGAAATTTGGGTCGATTGGTCGGAAGAGGGCCGCGGGGCCCGTATTGCCTTTAGCTTGCCCGCTGCGCAGCAGCCCGCGGGTTGTTCCGATGCCGCTCGCGCCGGTATGCTCCGTTATGGCGAGGAGCGGGTAGAACAGCCGCAAGCCGTACAAGATGCGCTGGGGCAGCAGGGGCACACCATTCTGGTGGTCGATGACGAAGCCGCGAATGTCCACATCTTGTTCAACATTCTGAGGCGGCATCATTATAACGTCGTCGTCGCTTTTTCCGCCAAGGAAGCTCTGGAGAAGGTACATAAGCATTCGGCTGTCATCGACCTGATTCTTCTCGACGTCATGATGCCGGAGATTTCCGGTATCGAGCTGTGCCGCATGCTGCGCAAGCAGTATTCCGTACTCGATTTGCCGATTATATTCGCTACGGTCAAAGATTCTCCTCAGGATATCGCTCTCGGGTACAGGGCGGGAGCCAACGATTATATTACCAAGCCCTTTGATGCGCAGACATTAACGGCGAGAATACAGACGCTCATCTCAAGGAAAATTTCTTTGCAGGAAGCCGTCCGCCATGAGCAGGCATTTCATCAGGCGCAAATAAAACCGCATTTTCTGTATAACGCGCTGAGCAGCGTGATCTCGTTTTGCTATACCGACGGAGAAAAAGCGGCTCATCTGTTAACGATGCTCAGCCAATATTTGCGTTATATTCTGGATGCCGGCCGTCCGACCTCTTTTGTACCGTTGCACCGGGAACTGGAGCTGGTTGAAGCTTACGTTGAAATTGAGAAAGCCCGTTTCGGGGAGCGGTTTGACTTTTTTATTGTCGTGGAGGACGGGGTGGAGATGCATAGCGTGCCCTCCCTCTGTATTCAGCCGTTCGTGGAAAACGCCATTCGCCACGGCTTGTTCGAGAAAGAAGAGCATGGAACGGTCCTGCTTCAGATCGAGACGGTCGGCGAAACGATGGTCATTATAATAGAGGATGATGGGGTCGGTATGACAGACCAGCCGGCGGAGCCTGTGAGCGAGACGCGGCATCGGAGGCGGGGTATCGGCATTCCCAATATTCGCAAGAGGTTCGAAGGGATTCCCGGCGCGACGCTCCAAATCAGCTCGGAGCCCGGCAGAGGGACCAAGGTTAGAATGCAGCTGCCTTTAACCGATTTCGGTGAGTTAGAGGGAGCCGCCATATCATGAAGGGAAGAGGGAGAAAGCTGTTTAGTGTCGTTATTGTGGAGGACGAGAAGCCCATATTGGATTTGATGAAGCATATCATCTCTCAGAATGGGTTTTACTCGATTGTCGGAGTCTTTACCAACCCGGCGGAGGCTCTTGCCCAGTGGGAGAGCTTGAGACCGGACGTCGCTTTTCTTGATGTGGAAATTCCGAAAATGAGCGGCTTGGAGCTTGCCGGTAAAATTAACGAAATATCCGATCAAACGGAGATTATCTTTACAACGGCGTATAAACAGTATGCGCTGGATGCGTTTGGAGTGAACGCCTTCGACTATTTATTAAAGCCGGTTACCCCTGCAGCCATCGATAAGGTTGCTCAAAGGCTGGCGAAGAAGAGGGGTTTGCTGCAGACCGGCGAAATGAAGCGTTCCGTATCGATCCAATGCTTCGGAGGGTTCGAGGTTGTCAATGCCGACGGGATTCCCGTTCGCTGGCCTACAAGGAAAACGGAGGAGCTATTCGCCTATTTCCTGTGCCATCCGGGGCAGATTTTAAACAAATGGCATCTGGCCGATCTGCTGTGGGGGGATATGGACGAAGAAAGGGCATCCCATAACTTGCACAATACGATATACCGTTTGAAAAAGATACTACGTGAGCATGAGATTGAAATGGTGATTCAAAAGAAAAATACCGGATATATGCTGCATACGGGAACGTATCTGTACGACCTGCTGGAATTCCAGCAGTACGGGGACGGCTGTCTGAAAGAGGGGGAAGCGAATCCGTTGATGGAGCGGTTGTACTCTATGTATAAGGGCCCTCTGTTCGATAAGAAAGGGTACTTCTGGAAGTCGCGAATGGAAGAAGCCTACGGCGAATTATATATCGCTTTTGTGCGGGCATTGGTGAAGCGCGATTTGTCCGCGGGCGATCTCAAGCAGGCAGAGAAGAGGATACAGGCTTGCTTGTACAATTATCCTCTGCATGAGGAAATCAATCAGGAGATGGTGGAGCTTTACCTAAGGCTGGGCAGGACAGACCGAGCCGAGAAGCATTACAAACGTTTTAAAGCGGCTTACATTCAGGAATTGGGGATTGAACCGCCGTATCTGCTGAAGGATCGTCTGGCCGATGCTTGGAATCAAAAGACGTAGATCCTAATGGCTACTCGATTTTTGTCTAAATATAGGACGTTGGAATTATAAAACGGGCTGTTTTTTTGTTAAATTTGACACAAAATGTCGGTTTTTGAGATTTCTTTAAGATTTATTTGTTATAATCAATAAAAGAATAGATCGTAAGTCCTGTATGAGCGTCGAACCGGTCTCCAATTGCAGGATGATGGTAAAGCAGGTTAGGGGGATGAGGTCCTTGAGCAATAGTGAGTTTCTTTGGATCATGACAGGCGTTGTTTTGTTTGTCGGTGCCTTGGCAGCCGCTTTGTGGGGCCTTCTGCGGGATTAACGCTCGGTCAGCTACGATAATGGAGGTAGGGAATGATGGAGAATAATCACAAACATTCGGCAGTCGAATCCTTAACGGAAGAAAAGGCGCTTCTTTCGGATCAAAGCCGAACCGTGCTGCATGCCAAAAAGAAATCGAGACGGTTATATACGGTGGTCTCCGTACTGCTTGGAACCGCGATTGTCGGTGGGGCTATTGCGATGGTTTCCGCAGAATCGGGCCTGACGAAGACGGAAGCCGCCGAGCAAGCCCCCGTCAAGACCGGAACGAAGACATTGGCCGGTTCCTCGCTGGCGTACGCCGCTTCTGCCGAATCGGAGCAGCCGGGTACCGCAGATTACCAGCCGACGAGAGTGCAGGCGGAAGCGGACGCAGCGGATGTTCAGACCGTCGGCAGCGCGCAGGAAGCGGGATCGACCGTCCGCTCGGCAGAAGGCGGGAGCAAATCCTCCGCGGTTGTCCGCGACCTGTCTCAGGCGAAGCCGAAGCAGGTTCAAAGCGATAAGCCCGCTAAAGACACCGTCGTTACGGAAGGGGCTTCCGGTAATAAATCCAAGGAGGCCAAGAGCAAGAGCGCCGAGAAGGCAGCTCCGGCATCGCCTTCCCCGTCACCATCGCCATCGTCCTCATTGCAGGCTCCGCTTAAGGCAGAGGGGCTTTCGAAGGAATCGCTCCAGACCTCCGACACGGCCAAAGCGGATAATCCCGGCAGCGCCGATAACGCAGAGAAAACGGACAGTGCGTCCAAATCCGATAAAGCGGTTCAGCTGCCTGCGAGCTATATCGTCAAGGCAGGCGATACTTTATTCAGTCTGTCGGTCCAGTTTTATCGTTCGCCTCAATACGTTTCTTTGATCGCAGACAGCAATCACATCAAAAAAACGGCCGATCTGAAGGCCGGAGACAAGCTGACGATTCCTCAGCTTCCCATAGAGAAAACGATCAAGCTGCCGGACTATGATTTCTCGGTGCACGATCATACCGTCAAGAAGGGCGAGACACTGTCAAGCATCTCCAAGGAATATTATCAATCTGCCAAGCATGCGTCGTTTATTGCGAGCTTCAATCATTTGGACGAAAATAATCCGCTTAAGGAAGGCAGTGTACTGAAAATTCCACTGTCGTCAGCTATCGACTATAACTAAGACGAATTTATTGTCACAACATGAGGGAGTTAACATACATGATGAAAACGATGGATCATGTTAACCAGCAGTTTTACAAAGAGCTTCAGCAGCTCAGCTACCAGGATGAAATGAGGCCGAAGCTGCTTATTTACGGAGTCAAGCGGATTTTGGAACAGAAGCAGAAGCAGAGCTTTTTACGTAAAATGAGGGTGCCCAAAGTGCATACGAAGCCGGTAAGCTGGCTGTAGAAGGAATAATGAGGAGCGCCGGGAGAGGCCGTAATCGGAGAGAAGACCGATAACGGTCTTTTTTGTTGTATTGGGAAGGGGATTGGAAGATGATGTCGAATTGAATCGAAGCGATGAAAATGGTAGTCATATCGACCTAGAAGGAGCGTAAAAAACTAATGAAATGGTTTGCTTCGATTAGAAAAAGGCTGGCATTGCGGATCGCCGCTGCGGTGATGGCAGTCATGATCGTATTATCGGCGGGATACTTGTATATGCAAGTCCGTAATACCGAAACGGCAGCCGAGAAGGTTATTGCCAGTTACGGCATCCGGATGGCAGACAGCTATTCCAAGCAACTGGATGCAGCTAGACTGGAGCAGTTTATGAAGAATCCCGAGGAAAATGATACATATTGGTCGATCCGTCAGGAAATGGATCTGTTCCGCAAGGAGATTGGAGCGCTATACGTTTATGTCGTTCGTATCGACGAAAGCCGGCGCCCGCTCATTATGATTGACGGACAACCGAAGGATTCGGACGCCGCTTCTCCGATTAACGAAGTTACCGATATTTCCCCTGAATCCGTAGACGTTCTGCTGAAGGGAGAGACGACCAGCTCCCCGATTATCGATAATCCGCAGTACGGCAAATATATATCGTCCTATGCCCCTATTGTCCGCGCCGACGGAAGCGTTATCGGGGTGCTCGGTATCGATACGGACGCTGCCGTTGTCGATTCGATTGCTGCCAGCGTAATTAAGGACGGCATCCCGTATTATGTACTGCTTATCTTGATGACGCTAGCGGGCCTTGGCTTGGTCGCATGGGTGCTGGTTCGCGCGCTCAGCCCGTTGAAATGGATCGTATCCGGCGCCGAGAGCATTGCCGTAGGGGAGCTGGGACGGGCGAGCCAGCTGCTGCAGGATCATCCGGTTCGTTCCTCCGATGAGATTGGAGCGGTCTATCAGGCGATGACGCAGATGTCTTCCGGCCTGAACGCCATCATCGGCAAGATCGTATCGAACATCTCGCAGACGTCCGAGCAGTTGGTTCTCTCCTCGGACCGCTTTACCGCGGAAGCGCAGCAGGTGCTGGAGATGAACACACGCGTCAATAAAGCCGTAGGCCGGGTAGCCGACGGAGCGCAAGCCCAGAGCTTAAGCTCGGATGAAAGCAGCCGCTCCATGGAGGAAATGGCGACAGCCATCCAGCGTATATCGGAAGCTTCGCTAACAGTGTCCGATGCTTCCCTGAAAGCGCTTGAGAACGCCGAGACGGGCAGAGAGACGATCCGGCAGATGAATCGGCAAATTCATACGATTGCCTCCGCTGCCGAAGAAACGGTGGGTCGGGTTACCGTGCTGCGCGACCACTCGCGCGAAATCGAAGGCGTTCTCACGGCCATTTCGGATATTGCCAATCAGACAAAGCTGCTGGCGCTGAACGCTTCCATCGAAGCGGCAAGGGCCGGCGAGCACGGGGCTGGCTTCGCCGTTGTGGCGGGAGAGGTGAGGAAGCTGGCGGAGGATGCGTCCGATTCGGCGCAGCTGATCTCCACGCTGCTGCACAATGTACAGAACGAATCGCTTCGAATCAGCGAAGCGATGGAAAGCGGGGCCCGCGAAATAAAGGCGGGTACCGAATTGTCCGGGGCGGCGGAAGAATCGCTTACCCGGGTGGTGGAAATGTTCCGATTCGTCTCGGAGCAGATTCACGATATATCCGCCGCCACGGAGCAGATGTACGCCGGATCGGAGGAGGTCGCCGCGTCGGTCGTCGGCATTGCCGATATCGCCAAAGCCTCATCCGATCAGACGCGTGAAATTCGCGCATTGACCGATACGCAGTTGGATGTCGTCAAGCAGATCGCCGATTCGGCGGCGGCTTTAAGCGGGATGACGCACGATATGCGGGAGGCCGTCAAGCAGATTAAGGTGTAAACGAGGACTTGACTACAAGGAAACTTTCCCTTCTACGACGGCAGATACGAGTTACAATGAAGTAAAGTGACGGTCAGAAGGGAAGGTGATTGGACCGTGGATCAACCTTGCATCATTATCGTAACCGGAATTATGGCGAGCGGTAAATCGACGGTAGCGCAGCTGTTGGCGGAGCGGTTCGAGAAGTCGGTCCATCTGCGCGGCGATACATTCCGCAAGATGATTGTCAACAACCGCCAGGAGGTGCGCCCGGATTCGGCCGACGCCGATCTTGCGCAGCTGCGCTTGCGATACCGGCTGGCCGCGCAGGCGGCCGATGCTTATGCAGCCGACGGCTTTACCGTCATCGTTCAGGATGTGATCGTCGGCCGGCTGCTGAGCGAGTTTGTCCGGCTTGTGGCGCATCGGCCGCTGTACACGGCCGTGCTTTGCCCGCGGCCGGAGGTCGTGGCGCAGAGAGAAGCGGGCCGGGAGAAAAAGGGCTACGGCATATGGACCGTCCAGGAGCTGGACGATGTGCTGCGGGGCGAAACCCCGCGGATCGGGCTGTGGCTGGATACTTCGGAGCAAACTCCGGAGGAAACGGCTTTGGATATTATGCGGCGCATATGGACGGAGGGCGCGATTGAGTCGAAGTGAATCAAGGGCGACGCTTCTACAGTGGCGCAGTGCACTCGCAACGGACACAGCGGCCGTTATATAAACCATATCGGCCATTTTGGATTCCTAACGGACACAGCTGCAGCTATTTGTTGGCAAAGCCTCCATAGAAAGCAGCTCGGAGCTATGTAAGCGCCGTGATGTCCGTTTGCGATTAACAAACGTCTGTTTACGATGAATTTAGCTCCCTGGTGTCCGTAAAACTTAGAAACGGTTCGATGCTAGGTTCCGGGGGCTGCACCTCCTGCAGCTCCCTTCCAGACCGCTTGAGCACCCCTCTCGAGAAAGATGGTTGGGGGAAGTGTTTGAAAGTGCTATTTGCGCGATAAAATCCTCGCCTGAAGCCAAGCTATTGTCTAAACAGACACGTTAATGGAGCATGAAGAGGGAATAGGACATCGAATTTCAACAAACGAGCATCCTGCGATCGATAGAGCGTTGGAGCAGCGCAAGCGGGAACCACTTTCGACCGCAGGACACGACGAAATCACCGCCTTTTTAGAAAAAAACGCCAAAAAACCGGTTGCCGCCCGGGATCGGGCGTAACCGGCTGCTGCGAGCGGGCAGGCAGGTAGAGGCAGGAAGGCGCTAGATTGCTTGCCCCGCTCGGGCTTAAGGCTTCGGATTGCGGCAGCTTCAGGAGGCCGAGCTCTCCCGGGCAATTTCCGCGATAAGCTCATACGAGCGCAGACGCGCCTGATGGTCGTAGATTTGTGCGGAAATAATGAATTCGTCGGCGCCGGTTAATTCGAGCACGGACTGCAGCTTCTCCCGGACCGTGCTTTTGCTTCCGGCGATCGTGTAGCTGAGCTGTCTGCGAACCGTTTCTTTCTCGTGCGGGGTCCACAATTCGTCCATATTGTCTACGGGAGGCTTGAGCGGACCGGTTCCGCCGCGGATCAGGTTCAAAAACTGCTGTTCCTGCGACGTGGCCAGTCTTCGTCCTTCCTCGTCCGTATCCGCGGCGAAGACGTTCAATCCGATCATTGCATACGGCTTATCCAGCACTTCCGAAGGCTGGAAGTGGCTGCGGTACAGCTCGAGCGCTTGCAGGACGAAGTCGGGAGCGAAATGGCTGGCGAAAGCGAACGGAAGCCCGAGCTGCGCGGCCAGCTGGGCGCTGAATCCGCTGGAGCCGAGCAGCCAGATCGGGATGTCGAGACCTTCCCCGGGAACGGCTCGCAGGCCGGTTGGCCGCCCTTCCTGATGCGGCTCGAGATAAGAGCGCAGCTCGTCCAGCAGGTCGGGGAACTCATGACCGGTCGTGCCGAGACCGCGGCGCAGCGCGCGCGCCGTTAACTGGTCGGAACCGGGCGCCCGGCCCAGACCCAGATCGATACGGCCGGGATACATCGATTCCAGCGTGCCGAATTGCTCGGCGATGACGAGAGGGGCGTGGTTAGGCAGCATAATGCCGCCGGAGCCTACGCGGATCGTCGAAGTGCCGGCGGCTACGTAGCCGATCACCAGCGAGGTGGCCGAGCTGGCGATCCCGGGCATATTATGGTGCTCCGCCAGCCAGTAGCGGTGATAGCCCCACTCTTCGGCATGCCGGGCTAAATCAAGCGTATTGCGAAAGGAATCTGCCGGCGTACCGTCTGAGACGATCGGCGCCAGATCCAGTACGGATAAGGGAATGCGTTGAAAGGTGCTTTTTACTACCGGTACAGAATGGCTTTCGGACATCGGAATCAGCCTCCTTTAATCGGTCTGGAAAGTAAAGCAAAGCGTCATGGAACTTTGTATGACATATTAGTTATTATTCGTTATTAGATAATAAAAAGCAAGCGGCGACTTTTTTGTAATATAGTATCTTTATGACACTTTCGCTGCAGGACTGGCCGGAATGGTTACAGAAGGGCACAAATTTGGGGCTTCGCCGGGACCGTTTATCGAAGCCCAATAAATCCCTCCGCCCGCAGCCGGTCGCGGGAGAAACCTTTTCCTCGAATCTACGTACTACTTGCGTTGGGCACAAATGAGTTCCGATTGAATTCGGGGAGAGGAAGATCGACAACAAATGATTCATGAGGAACAGGGTGGATGGAAATCCAGCATCGCACCCTACGAGCGGCCGCATATCAAGCACAGTATGTGGCAGATGATCAATACGCTAGTGCCCTTTTTTGCGCTATGGTATTTGGCTTACTTGAGCTTGACGGTTTCGTACTGGCTCACACTGGCATTTGCCGTAGTTGCAGGCGGATTTCTGATCCGAATCTTTATTATTTTCCATGATTGTTGTCACAAGTCATTTTTTCGAAATCGGACGGCGAATGAGGTCGTAGGGACGATTACCGGTATATTGACCTGCTGCCCTTATGATCAATGGCGCCACAGCCACTCGGTGCATCACGCCACCAGCGGCAATTTGAGCAAGCGGGGAACAGGGGATATTTGGACGCTAACGGTAGAGGAGTATGTAGCGCTTCCGTTATGGAAACGATTCGTGTACCGGATGTACCGCAATCCGCTGATGATGTTCGGGATCGGGCCGATCTACATTTTTTTGATCGACTACCGGTTTAATCGCAGAAAGGCAAGTACCAAGGAACGTATCAACACGTACGTGACGAACCTGGGAATCGCCGGAGGAGCGGGACTGCTGTGCTGGCTCATCGGCTGGCAGCAGTATTTGCTCGTGCAGGGTCCGATTTTTCTCGTCTCGGGCATCGCGGGAATATGGCTTTTTTACGTGCAGCATCAATTCGAGGATACCTACTACGAGCAGGAGGGAGAATGGGACTACGTCAAGGCTGCTCTGCAGGGAAGCTCCTTCTATAAGCTGCCGAAACTGTTGCACTGGATTACCGGTAACATTGGCTTCCACCATATTCATCACTTAAGTCCGCGGATACCGAATTATTACTTGGAAACGGTTCATAATCAGAACCCGGTACTGCAAGATGTGCAGGCGATTACGCTGGGAAGCAGCTTGAAGTCGCTGCAATTCCGCGTATGGAACGAGCAGAGCAAGAAGTTCGTAGGGTTTAGAGATATAAAGCGTCGGCAGAAGATACCGGTCGTGAAGCGGGCTGTAAAATAAAATCAAAAGAACGGCTTCCTTACCGGTGACGGAAGGAGAGCCGTTCTTTGTCGTATAGCCGTTGAGGGATTGTTCCACATGAAACATTACGAATCAAATGTCTTGGGCGAATGCCTCCGCCGCGAGGCAAAGATAATAGGCGAGTCCGGTTTGCTGCGATTCCAGCATGGACCGGTGAAAGTCGTCGCCGAGGAAGAAGCGGCACTGAGCGGCAAAATCCGCTTTGCCGATCGCATGGCCATGGCGATTCAAGAAGGCCAAATGATCTTCTATAAGTGCTTGAAGCTGCTCATCGTCCACTCTGCGCCCGCTGCGCAGCGCTTCGGCCATCCCGTCCATAAACCGCTTCGCCTCCGCCGCTTGCTCATTCATCTCGGCGACGTCTACCGGATATTGCTCGGCGAGATCGTAGTCGTACGTCTCCTGCAGATACTGACGCTGTTCCTCCAGAGCCTCGGTCCACTGCTCCTCCGTCGCAAAGCCTGCGAACATCTCGTCTTGGCTCATCTTCTCTCCCTTGCGGGCGTGATCGATCGACAGCCGGAGCGTCTCAAGCAGACGCTGCAGCCGCTCCATCCGCGCGGTCAGCAGCAGCTGCTGGGCGGACAATATCGCCAGCCGTTCCGGTTCTTGGTCCAGAAGCTGTTGAATTTGTTCGAGAGGGAAGTCGAGCTCCCGGTAGAATAAAATTTGCTGCAGCCTTTCGAGCTCCTTCATACCGTACAGCCGGTAGCCGGCTTCGCTGATTTGGCAAGGCTCAAGCAGGCCGATTTTATGATAATGATGCAGCGTCTTTACCGTAATATTGGTCATGCCGGCAACTTCTTTTACCGTATACATATCGGATCACCTCATTGTTTTTCCTCATTGTAAAGGCTCCCCTAAGAGGAGTGTCAACATCCCGGCACAAAGTAAAATTGGCGGTTGACTCTGACCTTAGGGCAGGGATTATGCTGTGAACCGGCATCAAATCCAATCTGTCGCAATATAAGGAAGGAGCCGTGTCATCTTGTCCTATACCGTTCTATGGCGTCACCGTTTCATTCGGGCCGTATTGATTTCCAATGTATTGTCCCAAATCGGCATTTGGGTGCGCAATCTTGCCGTGTTATTGTTCGTCATGGAAAAGACGGGCGCCGATGCGCCTTCCGTATCGCTGATCTCGGTGGCGGAGTACGCGCCGATCTTCCTCTTTTCCTTGATCGGGGGCGTTTTGGCCGACCGTTGGAGGAGGCCGAAACGGATGATTATCGGCTGCGACGTTTGGAGTGCGGTCTCGATCGCCGGGGTCGCCGCCGCGATAGGGCTCGGCTCGTGGCAAGCGGTATTCGCGGCGACCTTCGTGTCAGCCGTCTTGTCGCAGTTGGCGCAGCCTGCGGGAATGAAGCTGTTCAAGCAGCAAGTATCGGACGAGCTGGCGCAGCCGTGCATCGCGCTGCTGCAGATGTTATTCGCCGTGTTCATGGTCGCCGGTCCGGTTCTCGGCACCTTCGTTTACGCTCACTGGGGCATCGAGGCGTCGCTGGCGCTGACGGGGGCGGCGTTTCTGGGCTCTGCTGCGGTGATGGCCTTCGTGCCGCGCGATGCGGCCCTTCCCGCAGATGAAGAAGGCTCGGGCGGCGCCTCCTTGCTTCGCGATATGGCGGAAGGGATTCGCTATACGGCGAAGAAGCCGGTGCTGCTCTATACGAGCTTATCGTTTATGGCGGTGGGGCTTGGCGTTGGGCTTATCTCGCCGCTCGGCGTCTTCGTTATTACCGAGCGGCTCGGCTTGCCTGCGGACGATTTGCAGTGGACGATGATCCCTTACGGGATCGGAGAGGTGCTGGGGGGCTGGCGGCGTTCAGGCTGGCTTCCCGCTGGACGCCGCAGAAGCTGCTCGCGGCCGGGCTGGCCGTCAATGCGGCGGGAATTGCCGCAATGGGCATGTCGACCGCGTTGTGGAGCGCGATGCTCGCGCAGTTTGCTATCGCGCTTCTCCAGCCGGCTATTTTTATCGGAAGCGGCGCGCTGGTAATGAAGCATACGGAGGAACGCTTCATTGGAAGGGTTACAGGCATCCGGACGCCTCTGATGACCGGAGCGATGGTCGCGATGATGAGCGCCGCCGGGCCGCTGAAGGAGGCGTTCTCGCTTCCGGCGCTGTACGGCGCGGCGGGCGGCATGTTTGTACTCGGGCTGCTGCTGCTTCTTCCCGTGTTTCGCGTTTCCGGGGAAGCTGCTGAGCAATAAGGGCTAATCATGCAAAAAAAGGCCGTTAGATGGCGTTATGCGCATACTAACGGCTTTTTATTTTTGTTTAGGAAATGATGCGCAGCAATGTCCTGTGGATATCCGGGTGCTCCCCGAAAGGAAAGTCTACCCATAGAACGATCCCTAGACGCCGATCCAGCTTAGGCTGGATGCGGACGCAATAAGCTTCAGAGCATCACGTCACTACCCTGGAAATTACTCTTGGTACCCCATTTCCATTGTCTGTGGTGCCGCGTAGCGGCATGGATGGCTTTTGGGGGATTTGTTCCCGAAGACATGATACTGATCCGCTTTGCCGGGATCGTGGGGATGTTTCCGGCCGGGAGGGGGCGCCGATTGCCGAGGCGGTCGAGCCGGGGGCCCCAACGAAGCCGCCTTTACCTGTCAATCGATTCATCGCGGCGCGGCGATGGCCCGGTTCTAGGCGGGGTGATCGGGGGCCCGGCGGATAGCGCGGGCTGCTCGAGTTCGCTGCGGCGGCGGCCGCGGTCCCATAGGATGATGGCCAGATAGATGCAGAGGCCGATATTGGCCGCGGCGGTAACGAACATCGTGAAGCTGTAGGAAGCCTCGCGGCCTCCGGCATGGTACAAAATATCGTACGTATTGACGAAGGACGTCGTGCTGAAGCCGGCGGCCAGCCACAGGAGCCTGCGGTCACGCAGCAGCGCATAGGCAAGCAGGGCGATCGCGGCCGCGTGGAACAAGTACCGTTCATGCATGCTGGAGGCGAAGGTGAACACGCCGGCAATTAGCAGCAGAGCGGCTGCCGGGCCGAGCTTGGTTCCGCCGCCCTTCGCATAGGACAGCCAGGAATACAGCGTCACGATCACAATCATAGCCATGCCCCATGTATGGTAATCGAACCAGAGGAGCGTCGTCGTGTCCTTCGTATAATTTGCGCCCAGCAGGGCAAAGAAATTATATGCATTGACGGAAGCGTAAGGATACTCATTGACGGTGCCGGTATACAGCTTCAGCAGCCAGAGCGGGCTTTGCCCTGCCGAGAAAGGGAGCACGACGGGCAACGCGACCGCCAAAGCCGAGCCTGCGGCGATCAGCCAAGGCTTGAGCCGTTTCTGCCGAATCAGCTCAAAGAACAACACGGGCAAATAGATGATGCCTTGGGGCTTCATCAGCACGGCGGCGGCCAGGAGAGCGGAAGCCCGGCCGATGTTGCGGTTCGCCAGCATCCACAGCCCTCCGACAACGATCAAGGTGAAAAAGGAATCGACCTGCCCCCAAAACGTGGAGTTGATCAGGATGGCCGGATTCCAAATATAAAAGGCGGCGATCAGCCAGCCGGCTTCGAAGGACAGCAGCTTCCGGCCGATCCGGTACAGCACATAGGCGGTAGCAATGTCCGCGGCTATCGACGGAAGCTTAAGCAGCAGCGCGCTGTAAGGACTTAGCGCCGTCAGCGAGGCCAGCTTGCCGATCAAATACAAAACATACATATACAAAGGCGGATAATCGCTTGAGCCGTGCAGGTAGAAACCGCTCAAATCGCGGGCTGCGGACATCGCCCAATTTCTGAACAAGTTCAGGTCCGTATGGCCGGGAATCCAAGGAGCGGCGGCAATGCGCAGCAGCAATCCGGCTCCGAGCAAGGACGCCAGCAGCAGGACGCGGCGCTCCCGGGGAAGCTGGAGCGGGCGGCGCTGCAGCCGGTAAGCGGCCCATCCCGCCGCTGCGATAAATATCGCCGCATACAAGGCGAGCCCCGCGGCATACTTGGAGGAGGAGCTTGCTGCGCCTCCGGGCCGTCCGCCGCCCGCCGCGGGCATCGTTCTGCGGCTATCGGCCTGGCCGCTGACGGAGCCTCCCGGGCCGGAGCCGCTGCCGCTGCCGCTGCCGTCCTGCAGCTGCCCCGGGCGCTGTCTGCGGCCGCCGCCGGGGTTCTGCTGCGGCTGCGCGCCGTCACCCGGAGCGGCTTGAATGCCGCCTCCTCTTGCAGCCCCGGCGTTCGGCGCGCTTCCGAAGCCGCTTGCACCCGGAGCGTCGCGGAAGCTCGCTCCTCCCGGCTGGAATGCGCCTGACGGAAGCGACGACGCCGGGCGCTGGCCATAGCTCCACAGAGAATACACGGTAAGCCCGAGCGAGAGCACAAGCAGAACAATAAGGGTGAGAGAAAGCTTTGATTTCGGAACGGACATGCGGCGCTGCGCCCCTTTCTATTCGGTGCCGGATATTATTTTTCCATTATGGATGAGCAAACTGAAAACGAGCTTAAACGAAACTGATCGTTCGCTTAATGTTGGGGCGTGCAAGAAGGCACAATCATATCAAGGGTTGACAACAGGAATGACTTGTAACTATAATTGTTACAGGAATTAAAGGAAATGGAGTGTCCCGCGAACTATCAATGTAGTCTGGGGGAACGTAACGTTGGAAAAGGGATCTGCCTGCGGCAGGCCGGCAGGCCGCCGCCATACAATGATTTTATACGCTTTCTTGTAACAATTATGGTTACAAAATGAGTGAAAGGAGCTGAACATCAATCGTGACTTTGCGTATTCAAGCTTATTCGGATTTTATATGTCCGTTCTGTTTTTTGGCCAAAACGCCGCTGGACGAGGCCGTGCAAGGCAAAGACGTCGAGATCGAATGGATGCCTTTCGAGCTGCGTCCGAGTCCGGCGCCGAAGATCGACCCATGGGAGGACCCTTCCAAGCTTCGCGGCTGGGAGTCGTATATTACTCCAATGGCGGAACAATGGGGAGTTCGTATGAAGCTTCCGCACATCTCTCCGCATCCGTATACCGGCCTGGCTTTCGAAGGCTACCATTATGCGAAGGATCAGGGGAGGGGCAACGCCTACATGAGCCGCGTGTTCGCCGCTTTTTTCCAGGAAGAGCAGGATATCGGGCAACTGGATGTGTTAGCGAAGCTGGCCGCGGAGATCGGCTTGGAAGAAGCCGGCTTCCACGAGGCGCTGCAGTCCGGCAAGTATCGGGACATACAGGCGCAAGCGGTGCGCCATGCTTATGAGGAGGCCGGGATTACGGCGGTGCCTACGTTTATTATCGGCAGCGAGCGCGTGCAGGGCGCGGTTAGCCGCGAAGCGCTGGAGAGCGTCATTATGCAGCAGCTGGAGCGGGAAGCGGTCGGTAAGACGCAAGGGCTGCAGTGCGATGCGTCAGGAGATTGCGCACCGTAAGCAAAGCTTGTCGGCGTCTCCTCTTTAGCTGCGGACGATGAACGGTTAGCCGAACGCAGAGCCTAAGCGAAGCCAATCGGCGAATTGCCGCAAGTTGGATTGACTATAACGACAAAATGAAAATAATGGAGGGTATGATCATGAAAATTGCAGTTATCGGAGCCAGCGGAAAAGCAGGAAGCCTTATCGTGAAAGAAGCGGTCAGCCGCGGGCATGAAGTGACGTCGATCGTTCGGGACGCGTCCAAGCTTGCGAGCCGGGATACGGCCGTATTGGAGAAAGACGTCTTCGCGCTGACCTCGGACAATCTGCGGGCATTCGACGTTGTCGTGAATGCGTTCGGCGCGGCTCCCGGCCAGGAGCATTTGCATGTGGAAGCGGGCCAAGCTTTGATTCAGGCTTTGAAGGGAGCTCCGCAAACGAGACTGATCGTTGTCGGAGGCGCAGGCAGCCTGTTCGTGGACGAGCAGAAGACGACCCGCTTGTACAATACTCCGGAGTTCCCGCGCGAATATTACGCCACCGCTTCGAATCAAGGTAAAAACCTGGAGGATCTGCAAAACAGCGAAGGCATTCAGTGGACGTTCGTCAGCCCCGCCGCCTTCTTCGATCCTGCAGGCCAAAGAACCGGTTCTTATCAAAAAGGGAAAGATCATTTGATGGTCAATTCGCAGGGCAACAGCTATATCAGCTACGCCGATTTCGCCCTTGCGGTCGTCGATGAGATCGAGAAGCCGGAACACAAGAACGAACGGTTTACGCTGGTTGGAGAAGCGGAATAATCGTTGACAGCCCTAGGCACATAAGCATCGAAAACTCGGAAGAGTCTTCGATGCTTATTTTTTTGCCGATAAAGCCGGCCCGTCACTGACGCTCCGTAAATTCCCGCCGACCCGTCCGCGAAACGCCGCTGTTATCGTCATTCACAGTCTTTCGCTTCGTCAGGGACGTCTCTCTCGTTAGCAGGCAAGCCGCACAAAAAACGTCATACTACAGCAAATAAACGCAATGTTCCGGCCGCCGGCGCGAATGTATATTGAACATGAATCGCCAAATGCCGATCGATTGGGAGCATTACTTACCGTTATATACCTTGATAGACCAATCGGCAGCTGCGCCGAGCGGTCTTTCTTCATTTTACCCGCCCGGTTGGCGTATGAAAGGAAGAGAATTTGCAATTTTGATTAGGCGGTTCAGGTTTTGATGAGTGCAGGCCGGAGGGGAGCGTACCATAATGAAAGGTAAGGAACCGAAAGACGATCCAAGGACATCATGTTTAAACAAGGGGGTAAGCGAATGGCCAGAATCTGTATCGTGGATGACGAGCCGATCATCGGCATCGGGCTCAAAACGTTAATTGGAGACTATGGACGCTTTAGTGAGATCGATACGTTTACAGACGGTGAGTCCGCCTTGTCGCACATCACGGCTAATCCTCCCGACATTGTGCTCACCGATATTTGAATGCCTCGTATGGACGGTTTGGAGCTATGCCGAAATATTCAGCAGCGAAAAATTTTTACCAAAGTCATTGTGCTTTCGGGTTACGGGGATTTTGCGTATGCGCAAAAATGTATGACCTACGGGGTACAGGAATATTTATTGAAGCCGGTGACCGAAATTGAGCTGTTTCCTGTGCTGGATAAATTGCTCGACATGCGGGAAGCCGCGCTGATGTCGTTCTCCCATTTTGAGCAGTGGATCGATCAAATGGAGGAAGCGATTTGGATGATGGATAAGGCGCGGGCCGACGAACTGCTTGAGGATGGCAAGAAAACGCTATTCGCCGTGGAAACGAACATTCAGCTGCATCAGCGGATCGACGACGCGATCAAGCTGCTTCGCAGAAAGCTGCATAGCAGAGAGGGCTGCAGGATGGAACCGCCGCCGGCAGAGGAAGATGCGGGCATGACAAGCACCTATGAATGGTTTCAGGCCGAAATCGAACGATGGATACAGCAATTGAGCATGTACCGCAATCATGAAAGAATCAATGTGCTGGAGGCGGCCCTGCAATACATCGACGAGCATCTCTTCGAGGAGGAGCTCACCCTGGACATGGTGGCAGGAAAGTTAGGCGTGACGCCGACCTATTTCAGCCATTATTTCAAGAAACAGACAAGCGAGACGTTCGTGCAGTACCGGATGCGCAAAAGAATCGAGAAAGCCAAGCAGCTTCTCGCCGTGCCGCACTTTAAAATCATCGACATTGTCGCCGAGGTCGGCTATGAAAGCTATCCCCATTTCTCCAGGGTGTTCAAAAAGGCCACGGGATATTCCCCCACCGAATACCGCGGCCTGCTGGGGATCAAATAATGAACAACGGCTTGGTACGCAAGGTGTACATCTACTTTGTCATACTCATCACACTGGCGCTGGTGACGGTGGGGGTCACCGCTTATTGGCGGTCATCCAACGAATTGGAGAACCAGTACGAAGGGCTGCTGACCCAAATCGTGGATAACGTGCTGAATGAAACCGATTTGTTTCTCAAGAGCTACGAAAGAGCTACGGTCTCTATTATGATCTCTCCTGTCGTGAAGGAGGCGCTTGATCTTCCGAGCAATTCAGCTGCCGGTTTCTATGCATCCGAGGTGGCCATGAAGGGAGTATTTCAGCCTGTGCTCATCAATAATCCGGAAATATCGATGGCCTATATTATCGGGTATAACGGGTTTCAGGCCACGGATTTTAATGCGCATATTGTTCCCTTCAATTACAAAGGATTTGAAGAATATGTCGAACAGATTAAAGAAGACGACGATATTAACGGCCAGCTGAAGATTCAGGATTCCGGATTTCTGGACGGTCATCTCACCGTCATTCGCAAATTGGGGGATCGGACCTCGGCCAAATCATTTAAAGGCATCATGGGCTTCGAACTGCGGATAGGGGAGCTGAACACGCTCTGGAAGGGCATCAAGCTCGGGCAATCGGGGTATTTTTTCATCGTGAACGATCGCGGAAAAATACTGTATCATCCCGATCCGGAGCGGATCGGCAAACAACTGGACGGCATCCATTTCAATACGGTGGAGGCCAAGAAAGACCAGGTCTTCGAGCTGCCCGGAGAACCGGGGCGCATATTTTTTAGCCGAAAGTCGGACTACTCCGGATGGACGCTCGTGGCGAGCATATCGGTCGCCGAACAGCGCAAGCCGATTTCCGATTTGCGTCAAACTACGCTCATTGTCGGCATCGGCACCTTGATTGCGGCCTTGTTTTTGGCGTATCGTTTCGGCCAATCCATCATCCGCCCCATTCGGCTATTGGAGAACGGGATGCGCCGGACGGCCAAAGGGCAGTGGACAAGAGTTCCTCTGACCGGAAGCCGCGACGAGATGGATCAGCTGATTATCAGCTACAATACGATGGTCACCCGGCTGGAGGAGCTTGTGGAACGGGTCTACGAGACCGAGCTGCGCAACCAGGACAATTTAATGAAACGGCAGCTGGCCGAATTTCAATCGCTCCAACTGCAGATTAATCCGCATTTCTTGTACAACACGCTGGAAATTATTATTTGCTACGCCGTTATTCAGAAATCGAGCGAAATCAAAGACATTGTTCGCTCTTTGTCGTATATGCTGCGCTATTCCATCCGCACCGATTTGGAGAAAATTACGGTGGCTAACGAGCTGAAGCATATTTTGTATTTTATGTCGATTATGAAATACCGCAATCAGCGCGAATTTGAAATCGATGTTCGCATCAGCACGGATTATTTGCTGGAAAGCATGGTTCGGCTGACGCTGCAGCCGCTGGTCGAAAATGTGTTTAAGCACGCGTTTCCGTACGGGATTGAGGATGAGCACACCATTATTATTGACGCCTGGAAGGACGGGGGGGATTTCTACGTCACGGTAGAGGATAACGGCTGCGGGATTGAAGCGGAAGCGCTTCGGCAATTAAACAGCCGGCTCATGAACAGTCGGGAGCGTCTGCCGGATGCACAACCGCAACCGACGCCGCAAGGCAGTATCGGGCTGCTTAACGTGCATAACCGGATTCAGATGGTGTTCGGTCCGCAGTACGGGCTTTCCGTACAGAGCGAGCCGGGCGCGGGTACGACGGTGACCATTCGCATGCCGTCATCCGGCGCAAAAAAAGTCATGCCGGTATAAAACAACGCAATGCCCGGCGCTTTTCTCTATTATATGCTAAAGATAGAAAGCGATGAAAACACACCAAGTCGCGGTCATGGAAATGGGAGGGATCAGATGGAAATTTCCGCTAACAAGAGCAGCGCATTACCTGCCGTTGCAGGCAAAAAAAAGGAAAGCTATTTATCCAGATTAAAGAAAAATGCAATCAGCCATTGGCAGCTCTATCTGTTTATGCTGCTGCCGATTATTTATTTGGTCATATTCAAGTACGTGCCGATGTACGGAGCCTTAATTGCGTTCAAAAATTATATTCCGACCAAAGGCGTATGGGGCAGCGAATGGGTGGGACTTAAGCATTTCGACCGGTTTTTCCATTCGTACGAATTCGTTCGGGTGATGAAAAATACGGTGCTGCTCAGCTTATACAGTTTAGTTGCCGGGTTTCCGTTTCCGATTCTGCTGGCGCTGTCGCTGAATTACGTAAATGCGCGCTTCTTTAAGAAAACGGTGCAGATGGTCACGTACGCGCCGCATTTTATTTCCGTCGTCGTCATGGTCGGCATCATTTTGCAAATGCTGGACCCGCGGATCGGTCTGGTGCAAACGATCATGAAATTTTTCGGAATGTCCGCGATCAACTTCATGGGCGTACCGGAATGGTTCTCGCATGTGTTTGTCTGGTCGGGCATTTGGCAAAATGTCGGTTTCTCCTGCATCATCTATTTGGCAGCGCTTGCAGCCGTCGATCCTTCGCTGCATGAAGCGGCTGTCGTGGACGGCGCCAGCAAGCTGCGGCGCATGTGGCATGTCGATTTGCCGGGGATTATGCCGGTTGCCGTTATTTTGCTGATCATGAACACCGGCCATGTGCTGGACATCGGCTTTGAAAAAGTATTGCTGATGCAAAATCCGCTGAATTTAAGTTCAGCCGAGGTGATCGATACGTTCGTGTACAAAGTCGGTCTGGCCTCGACGGCGATCAATTATTCCTATTCGTCGGCGATCGGATTGTTTAAATCGGTTATTAATCTGGCCCTGCTGGTTATTGTCAATCGGATAGCCAGAAAATTAGGGGAAACCAGTTTATGGTAATAAGGAGGCGCGCCCATGACGGGAAGCATCAAAGAAAGTGCGGATGACAGGCTGTTTACTATTGCAAATTATATCATTCTGTCTCTATTTACGGTTACGATTCTCTATCCTCTAATTTATATTGTTAGCGCTTCCTTTAGCTCCTCCGCCGCGGTGATTTCCGGAAAAGTCTGGCTGTACCCGGTCGATCCGACGCTGGCAGGCTATGAAGCGGTATTCAAGCATCGTTTAATTATGTCGAGCTTTTTGAATTCGGTATTTTATACCGTGGTGGGAACGACGATCAATGTGCTGTTTACGCTCATTGCCGCGTATCCGCTTTCAAGGAAAGATTTTATGCCCCGCCATGCGATTATGGCTTTGTTCGTCTTCACCATGATGTTCTCGGGCGGACTGATTCCGTCTTATCTCGTCGTGAAAGGGCTGGGCATGATCGACACCAGATGGTCTCTCATTATTCCGGGAGCGCTTGCCGTGATGAATGTGATCATCGCCCGCACGTATTTTCAAACGACGATCCCCGACGAATTGCTCGAGGCCGCCCAGATGGACGGCTGCAGCGATTTTACGTTTGTGCAAAAAATCGTCATTCCTTTATCCGGTCCGATCATTGCGGTCATCGCCTTGTTTTATGCAGTCGGCCACTGGAATCAATATTTTAACGCGCTGCTCTATTTAAAGCATCAGGAGCTGTACCCGATTCAACTGGTTTTACGGGATATATTGGTGCAGAACGAGGTCGATGCGTCGATGATCACCGACGTTGCCGATCAGGCGGCCAGAGACGGTTTGCGGGAGCTGTTGAAGTATTCCCTGATCGTTGTGTCCACGCTGCCCGTGCTCATCATTTATCCCTTCTTGCAAAGGCATTTTGTCAAAGGCATGATGATAGGCTCATTAAAAGGCTAAAGGGGAGTTTTACATGAAGAAAGGTTTAGCGGTTGTAGTGGCATTGACGACATCTGTGGCATTGTTAAGCGCATGCGCGGACAGCGCGCCCAAGGAAGCGGCTCCGGCGGCGCCGGCAAGCGGCGACGATCAGGTGACGCCGGCGGGCGAGTTCCCGATCACGAAGGAAAAGACGACGCTCAAGGTTATGGTCAAGGGCTCCAGCATTGTTGAAAACTTTGCAACGAATGAGTTTACGAAGTGGCTGGAGGAGAAAACGAACATTCATATCGATTGGGAAGTCGCTCCGGAAAAAACGTTTGACGAGAAGCTCAACGTGTCGCTGGCCAGCGGCGATTATCCCGATGTGCTGCTGGGTATGAACGTATCGCCCATTCAGCAGTCGATTTACGGGAAGGACGGCGTATTTGTCCCGCTCAATCCGTATATCGACAAATATGGCGTAGAAATGAAAAAGATGTTCGAGCAGGTTTCTTATGTCAAAGATATGATTACCCTGCCCGACGGCAAAATTTATTCGGTACCGCAGGTCAATGAGTGTTACCACTGCTCGATCGGCCAAAAAATGTGGATTTATCAGCCGTGGCTCGATAAGCTCGGGTTGAAAATGCCGGAGACGACGGAAGAGTTTTATCAGGTGCTCAAAGCGTTCAAGGAGAAAGACCCGAACGGCAACGGCAAGGCGGACGAAATTCCGCTTGTCGGCGCGACCAACGGCCCGTCCTCGACGCTCGATTTGTTTCTGACCAGCGCGTTTATCGAGAAGGATTTCAACCTGCGGTTCGTCAAGGACGGCAAAGTGCAGGTCGCCTACAATCAGCCGGAGTGGAAAGAGGCGCTCAAGTATCTTCATAAACTATATGCTGACGGCTTAATCTCGCCGCAATCGTTTACGCAGGACCGCAACCAGCTGAAACAGATGGGGATGAACCCCGAGGTTCCGATTATCGGGGCGGTCGCTTCACAAAACCAAACGGTGTTTGTCGATGTCGACAATCCGAGATTCAAAGATTTCGTGGCGGTGCCGCCGCTGAAAGGGCCGGCAGGCATACGTTCGACGGCTTACAATCCTTACGCGGTATCCACCGGGCAATTCGTGATCACCAATAAGGCGAAAAATCCCGCCGCCGCTTTCCGTATGGCCGATCTGCTGCTTTCGGAAGAAGCGACGCTGCGCAGCACGCAGGGCCGTCCGGGACAGGAGTGGGTGCGACCGGAGGCGGGCGAACTGGGCATAAACGGAAAACCGGCGGTATGGAAGCCGATCGCGACGTTCGGCAAGCTGCAAAACGTCCACTGGGCGCAAATCGGGCCGTCCCTGCGAACGAACGATCTGCGTTTAAGCGTGGCATCCGATCCGAAAAATTCGCTTGAGCTGATTTTGTACAATGAAACGAAAAAATACGAGCCCTACAAAACAGATCCAAGCAAAATTGTGCCGCCATTGTTCTTTACCAACGAGCAGGCGGAGGAGCTGGCATCGCTGGAGAAGACGATCACGGACTACAGAACCGAGTTTTTTGCAAAGGCGGTTACCGGCTCGCTGGACATCGATAAGGAATGGGACAACTACTTGAGCACGCTCGATAAAATGAACTTGAAGCGCTGCCTGGAAATTTATCAGCAAGCCTACGACCAGTTTAAATCGAAAAAATAGAAACAAGAACGAACGGCGTATGCCGGTTGGAGAAGCGGTATGACCGTATGCGCCCCGTAACAAACAAGCATCGAAAACTCGGAGGAGTCTTCGATGCTTGTTTGGCTTGCTTTGTGGAGCCGCCTGGCGCCGACGCTCCGTTTATTTCACGCCGACCCGCATCCGGTAATTGAACATCACTTCAAGCGTTCTGCCTTGGAAATAGTCCTCGACCTGCCGGCGGAACGCCTCGATGTCGTCATTCAGAGCCGTCGATCCGAGCTTCAGCACCGTCTGCAATCCGCCTTGGCTTATGGCGAGACCGACGTAGCGTTCGGCATCGCAGGACTCCATATTGTGGAAGACGATTTCCTTGGCGAAACGGAAATGACCGCTTTGCCGGATATGCTGCAAATGCGCGTTTTTATCGCGTTTGACCGCCTGATCGTCTTTCGGAACGAGCTGAGCGAGCAGCGCGTCCGATTTCGCCAGCAGCCGGTTATAGCTGTCCTCGAGAGTCCACATCAGCGTCGGCGGCCAATCGCAATCATAGGCGGCGAACACGCCTCCGTCGCGCAGCACGCGCGCGAACTCTTTCAGCGTGCTCTCCGGCTCCATCCAGTGAAACGACTGCGAGCAGGTGACCACGTCAACCGAGCCGTTCGCAAGGCTAAGCTGATTGGAATAGCCGGGGATAAACGAGATCGCGCCGCTGCCGACCGCGGCGGCTTTTTGCTCGGCTTTGCCGCGCATGTCGTCGTTAGGCTCGATGCCGACAATTTGTTCCGCCTTTCCCAGCCAGACGAAGGAAGACAGCCCGGTTCCGCAGCCTACATCGGCTACAAGCCGCGGCTTTCCTCCGGCATAAGCCGTTACGATCTCCACGGCTTGTCCGGGCGCCTCCGGCCGGTATTGGTCGTAATAATCCTGATACCCCGAAAAGCGATCGACATTACTTTTTAAATTTCCTTCCGGTATCATCTCTTATCCTCCCGTTCATTAAGGAATCATTGCAGCTGCCAATCCGCTGCGCTCCAGCGAGTCATGTTCATTGTACAAGTATGCGGAAGCGGGTTCAATAGGAAGCGCGCTCTCTTGACAGCCTGATGAATGGTTTGTAGTATGGAAACCATAGTATTCTTTGTTGGTTTCCTTGGTTTCCAAGGTTTTTTGTTAAAAGAAAGGATCTAAAGCGAATGGAAAATGGGATCAAATCACGAATTGTACAGTCTGCCGCGGAGCTGTTCGGCACGAAGGGGTACCGCAGCGTGACGCTGAGCGAACTGGCGTCCCGGCTCGGCATGAGCAAAAAAACGCTCTACTTGCATTTCAGCGGCAAGGAGGAAATCGCGGAGGCGGTATTGGAACGAACGATGGACGCGGTCGCCGCAGCCATTGCGGACATCCGCGGCCGCGAAGGGGAGCCGCTGGACATGTTCGCCGACATTGTCAGAGGAATCAAGCGAGAGATCGTCAAGCTCAGTCCCTTGTTCATCGAGGATGTACAAAAGTACCTTCCCTCGCTATGGGAGCGGCTGGAGACGTTTCGCGCCCGGCAGCTTGCTTTCATGGAAAGTCTGCTGCGGCAGGCGCAGGAGCGGGGACTCATTCGCGAGCTGGACCCGAAGCTGACCGCATCCATCATGCTGGAGAGCGTGCAGCATTTTGTCCGCCCGGACTTTGCCGCAAAGCACGGCCATACGATGGTTGAAGTCGTAGATACTTTGTTTACGCTGTTTATTGAGGGCTTGCGGGCAAGCGACAACAAATAGAGGAGCGTGAAGGCGATGAGCGGCTATGTACTGGAGTTCCGGCATATCGACAGGACCAGTCTGCCCCTAGTGGGTGGGAAAGGGGCCAATCTCGGAGAAATGACGCAGGCGGGCTTTCCCGTTCCCCCGGGATTTTGCGTGACGACGGAAGCTTACCGCGCTTTCATAGAACGAAGCGGCGCTATGGAAGGATATTTTCGCAGGCTCGAAGGCGTCGGGGCGGATCAGCTGAAGGCGATAGCCGAGCTGGGCGGCGACATCCGCGGCTATTTGCAGACGGTAGCTATTCCGGAGGAAGTTAGCGAACGCGTCGTCGAATGCTGGAGCCGGTTAGGGGAAGTGCAGGCTTATGCCGTTCGGTCCAGCGCCACCGCGGAGGATCTGCCGACCGCTTCCTTCGCGGGACAGCAGGATACGTATTTGAACGTCTGCGGCAAGGAGCAGCTGCTTCAGGCGATCCGCCGCTGCTGGGCGTCCCTGTTCACGGACCGGGCCATCTCGTACCGGGCGAAGAACGGCTTCGATCACCGCTCCGTGCTGCTCTCCGTCGTCGTGCAGCAGATGGTATTCCCGGAAGTGTCCGGCATTATGTTCACCGCCGATCCTGTCAGCGGCCACCGGGGCACCGTATCGATCGACGCCAGCTTCGGTCTAGGCGAAGCGCTCGTATCCGGCTTGGTATCGGCCGACTTGTACCAGGTTCGCTCGGGAGGCATCCTAACGAAGAAGATCGCCCGCAAGAAGCTGGCGATTTACGCTTTGCCGGGAGGAGGCACGCAGACGCAGGAGCTTCCCGAGGCGATGCAGGAGCGGCAGGCGCTGAGCGACGAGCGAATCGAGGAGCTGGCCGGCCTGGGAGAGCGGATCAAGCGGCACTACGGCGCGGATCAAGATATCGAATGGTGCTGGGCGGACGGCAGGCTGTATATCGTCCAGAGCCGGCCGATCACCTCGCTGTATCCGCTGCCGGACATCGACATCGCGGAGGGAGAATCGCCTCATGTGCTGCTGTCGTTCGGTCATCAGCAGATGATGACCGATGCGATGAAGCCGCTGGCGATTGACGTGCTGCGCACGATGCTCCCCTTCGGCAAGCCTGCCTTGCGGGAGCCGAGCCGCCTGGCCTACAGCGCCGGAGGCCGGATATTTCTGGATATGACGCCGCTGTTCTCGCTGCGTTCGGCCAGGCGGCTGCTGCCGAAGCTGCTGACCGCCATCGACGAGCAGATGGCTAGCGGCATCGCGGAATACATTCGGCAGGACGATTTTGTCCGCGGCCTGCCGAAGCAGAAGGGGCTGCCGCTCACGGTGCTGCGCTTTATGCGGCCGATTGCCTTCCGCTTGGCGCGCAATCTGATCGCGGCGCGGCCCGAACAGGCCGCTGCGGAGCTTAATGATTGGATGGAGACGTTCATTCGGGAGAGCGAACAGCGGCTCGCCGGCACGCGCGGAGAGCCGCGGATTGTAGGGCTGCAGGAACGGACGGGAGCCGTGCTGCGCAAGCTGTTCACCGAGGTGATGGCGTATCCGATGGCCGGCATTGTATCTTCGCGGCTGATCGCCCGCCTTGCCGAGCGGTGGCTCGGCGAAACGGACATGATGCCGATCCTGAACAAGTCGCTGCCGGGCAACGTCACCAGCGAGCTCGGGCTGATGATCGGCGATTTGGCCGACGCGGCCCGGCGCAGCCCGGAGGTGACGAGACTCCTGCAAGACGGGGATGCGGGCCGGCTGCGCAGCCGGCTCGGGCTGGCGAAGGACGGCGGGGAATTCGTCGCGCTCTGGGACCGCTTTATGGAGCTGTACGGGATGCGCTGCCCGGGCGAGATCGATATTACGAGACCGCGCTGGCGGGACGATGCGGGCACGCTGCTGCCGTCCATCGTCAGCCATATGCGGACGATGGAGCCCGGCAAGCACCGCGAGCGGTTCGCCCAGGGAGCCCGCGAGGCCGAACGGGCCGCCGAGGAGCTGACGGCCCGCGTTCGCGCGCTGCCCTTCGGCCGGCTGAAGGCGAAGCTGATGTCCAGGCTGCTGCGGGTATACCGGCATACGATGGGGCTGAGGGAGCATCCTAAGTATACGATGATCCGCTGGTTCGGCATGATGCGCGGCGCGCTGCTCGAAGAAGCGCAGGAGCTCGTCCGGGCGGGGACGCTGGACGCCGCCGAAGACGCGTTCTACTTGACGCTGGAGGAGCTGCGTCAAGCGGTGCAGGGCCAGCCGGACGTGCGGCTGGCCGAGATCATCGCCGAGCGGAAGCGCGAGTACGAGCGCTTCCGCGGGCTGACTCCGCCGCGCGCCATGACGAGCGACGGCGAGATGCTAACCGGCCGGCGCAAACGGCAGGACGCGCCGGAGGGGGCCTTGCTCGGCACGCCGGTATCCGCCGGCGTCGTGGAGGGCATCGCGCGGGTCGTGCTGCAGCCGAGCGAGGCCCGGTTGAATAAGGGCGAGATTATGATCGCCCCGTTTACGGACCCCGGCTGGACGCCGCTGTTTCATTCCGCGATCGGCCTGGTGATGGAGGTCGGCGGTCTGATGACGCACGGCGCCATCGTCGCCCGCGAATACGGCTTGCCGGCCGTCGTAGGGATCGACGGCGCGACGCGGCGGATTCGCGACGGGGACTATATCCGTGTCGACGGGACCCGCGGTTATGTGCTTATTTTGCCGAAGCCCGAAGGCGAAGATTCGCCGTGAAGGGCAAGGGCCGAAGCCTTCACGGCGGCGGCATGGTTCGCCGGGAGAATGTATAGTAACATAAGCGGCATACTGCGGTAACGGCGGGGCGCTGCCGCGTCCCCGGCCGCCGGAGAGGAGGAAGCTATGACACTAAATCTGCACACGTTATTCCGTCCGGTTCAAGGCAACGGCCGCATCGCTTTCCAGCGGTATGTGGAGCTGCCTCCCTCCCTCGCGCTGCGGCCCTACGTATCCTGCTATTGGGCATCGGAGCCGGCGTTAGCAGAGGCCGGGTCTAACGCAACGATCCGGGCAGGTAACGCCGATACGGCGGAGACCGCGCCGAAGGACCGCGTGCTGCCCGACGGCTGCGCCGATGTCCTGTTCGAGTGCGATACGGCGGAAGGCTGCGGCTCCGTGAGGTTTTGCGGCATCTTGGAGCGGCCGTTCCCGATCAGCTATGACGAGGCGAAGCCGGTGCGCAAATTCGGCATCCGTTTTTTGCCGGGAGGCGCTTATCCCTTTATCCGGGATCATCTGTCCGGGTTTACGAACCGGCATGTCGCGCTGGGCTGCATTTGGCGGCCCGCGGCGGCTGCCGAATGGGGCGAGCGGGTGATGCGGGAGCCGTCGCTTGCCGGTAAAGTGCGCGTCGCGGAGCAATATTTGCTCGCTCTGCTGCACCGGACGAGCCCGGCGCCGGATGCGGCGTTAAGCAATTTGCTGCATCGGATGTTTACGTCCAAGGGGACTATTGCGATCGTTCAGCTGGCCGAAGCCGAAGTCATCGGGGTCAGACGGATGAACCGTCTGTTCGAGCGCCATATCGGCCTCAGTCCCAAGAAATTCGCCGGGATCGTCCGGTTTCAGTCTATGCTGCGGACGATTGAGGCCCGCAGTGCGGCCGACGGATTGTCGCTGGCGTTCGACCACGGTTTTTTCGACCAATCGCATATGATTCGCGATTTCCAGCGTTATTACGGCGCATCGCCGCTCACGGCCGTCCAGGAATTCGGCGGAGTGTCCGATTTTTACAATCCGCCTTCCGGGTAAGCGAGTATAATCGACTTATACCGATAACCACCATTTTACAGGCGAGAGAGGAGCCGAAGCGATGACGGCAACGATGAAATCCATTCATGTCAGCGTAACGATCGAGAAACCGGCGCAGCAGGTATACGACTATGTGTCCGATCTGAACCGATTCCCGGATTGGGCGACCAGCTTTTGTCTGGCTGTCGCGCCTGCCGCGGACGGCTGGTGGGAGATGCTAACTCCGGAGGGGCCCATGAACATCCGTTTCGTGGAGCGAAACGATTACGGCGTGCTGGACCATTACGTAGATACGGGCCGGGGGGAGCCGGTGCTTAACCCGATGCGCGTGATTGCCAACGGCTCGGGGGCGGAGGTCGTGTTCGCCGTGTTTCAGCAGCCGGGGGTGCCCGATGACAGCTTTGAACGGGACGTTGCTATGATCCGGCGCGATTTGGAAACGCTGAAGAGCGTACTGGAGCGATAAGCGAGGGCGTCTTAGCGGGAGTTATGCCGGACAGGCTTGAGAGAGCGGAACAGACCGGAACCAACCGGCTCGTTATGGGCGAGCGGTTGGTTTTTTGTTGTTTAGGAAATGATGCGCAGCAATGTCCTGTGGATATCCGGGTGCTCCCCGAAAGTAAAGTCTACCCATAGAACGATCCCAGAGGAAGGGTTAGACCGCCGATCCAGCTTAGGCTGGATGCGGACGGAATAAGCTTCAGAGCATCACGTCATTTTGGGGGATTTGTTCCCGTTTTGGCTCCGGCGATTCACTTGACGCACAGCGGCGCGGCGAAGATGAAGTCAGCAGCCCGCTCATCGACGCAGACGACAAACCGGCCGGGAGCGAATCACTCCCGGCCGGTTCTTTATGCGCTTCACGCCGAGCGGCGCAGCGCGTCAGCCTGCACGCCATGTCACTGCGCGTGCAGCTTATTATTGCCGAACGCTTTGGCATACAGCCAGCTGCCGACGACGATCAGCACGCTCAGCAGAAGCAGCAGATTGCTGTAAGGGAAAGCCGCATCGCTTCGCACGGTAGGCAGCAGCGGTAGCGCGAGCGCGCTTTGCTCCAGCAGCTTGCCGGCTAATGCCGCGCCTACGGTCTCGGCGAAGAAGCAGGCGAGACTGAGCAGCCCCATCCCGATGCCGGCCTCTTGCTCGCCGAGCGTCATGGAGACGCTCCCGGACAAGGAGGTTTTCACGAAGGAGATACCGCTATAGGAAAGCAGCAGCGCTCCGGCCGGCACCCACGGCGTCAAATCGGCGAACAAGGCCATAATCAGCAAGCTGCTTAGAAACAGTCCCGCGCCCGAATAGAATACGAGGGTGTTGCCCTTGCGGTCGGCCAGATTGCCGCCGATCACGCCGAACGCGATGACGCCGATCGAACCGGGGAACAGCACCCAGCCGATTCCGTCCGCGGCCAGATGATGCACATGGCTTAGCATGAGCGGCATCATGAAGATAAGGCCCATTCCGGCGGCCAGCATTACGCTTCCCGCCAGCATGCCGACGACGAACGGGCGGTTGCGCAGCAGGCGCGGCTCGATGAACGGCTCTTCCGTGCGTACGATATGCAGCGCGAAGACGGCCAGCAGCGCCGCGCTGAGCAGCAACCATATCCATTTCAAATACGTGAGGAATAAGATGAGGCAGGCCAGGCCGCCAGCCAGCGCCAGCGCGCCGGGTATATCCAGCTTGCCGGGTTTGCGCGGCTCGTTCGGAAGCCTCCGCAGCAAATAAGGCAGAGCTGCCAGCGACAGCACCGGAATAAGAAACAGCAGCGACCAATGGTAGCGGCCTGCGACGAAGCCGCCGACGACCGGTCCGATCCCTTCGCTGAAGGCGACGGTCGAGCCGATGATGCCGAACATCTTGCCGCGGTCCTTCGGCGCGAAATACCGGACGACCATCACCATGATGATTCCGGCCATCGAAGAGGCCCCGGCCCCTTGAACGACGCGCGCGGCGATCACGGCGGGATACCACTCGTGCGCGGCGAACCCGAACAGCGATCCGCCGCTGTAAATGGACAGGCCGATCAGAATAAGCCTGCGCAAGCTGTATATATCGGCCAATCTGCCGTAGACGACCGATCCGACGCCGAAGACGACGGAGAAGCCGGTAAGCACCATGCTGATCGCGGACGGCTGAAGAGCGAACTGCCGGGCGATGCCGGGCGTCGCTACATTAAACACCGTTTCGTTCAGCACGCTGAAGAATATAAGCCAAATCAGCCACGGCACCGACTTTTTGACGTCGAGCGCGGGCGAAGGTTGTTGCTGCTTATCGTAATCCAAGAAGATACCCCTTCCGTTATTCGAAGGGAATCACGCAGTTTATAGGGTGTATGATGCGGTTCCCCCTAGAATGTGAAGCAGTACCCGAATGACCTTTGTTTTTTGCCGCATGGCTTTCCGCCTCCTAAGTCATATTCCATGCCAGCTTATCATAGAGGGGACCTGAGCGAATACGGAAAAATTCGTTTGAATAAAACGCTCCGTGGGGCAGGGTCCGGCAGCCTCTGCGGCACCCGCTTGTTTGTGCGCCGCTCTCAAACATGGTAGACTTTTTTCTATAGCCGCCCTTGTGAAGCATCCGGATTTTGCATACAGGCGGTTTTTCCTTTGCCTGCTTTACACACGGATGTTCCAAGGCGTTTCGATTCAAATCGGAGGAAGGAGAGCGCGCTGTGCCCAACACGATTCTCATTGTCGAAGACGAGCAGATTTTGCGCGAGGTGATCAAAGATTACTTGCTGCATGCGGGCTATCTTGTGCTGGAGGCTGAGGACGGAAAAGAAGCGCTGTCCCTCGTTCAAGAGCAAGAGGTGCATCTGGTCATTCTCGATATTATGCTTCCCCGGCTCGACGGATGGTCGGTATGCCGGCGCATCCGCAAGACGTCCCGGATTCCGATCGTTATGCTGACGGCCCGCGCCGATGAAGAGGACACCCTGCTCGGGTTCGAGCTGGGGGCCGACGATTATATCACCAAGCCGTTCAGCCCGCCGATCTTGCTGGCGCGAGTCAAGCGGCTCCTTGAACATGGCGGCTCCGGGCCCGCCTCCGACACGTTGTCCGCTGGCGGCATTAAGGTGCATTTTCCATCCAGAACGGTCGCTGTAGACGGAGTTCCGAGCAGTCTGACGCATACCGAATTCGAAATTCTCACTTACTTGATGAGAAATCAAGGAATGATCGTCACGAGAGAGCAGCTGCTCGAAAAAATCTGGGGCTATGATTTTGCAGGCGACGATCGAACCGTCAACAGCCATATCCGCAATCTTCGTTCCAAGCTGGGAGAGCGGGCGGATTGCATTGTTACGGTGGTGCGTTCCGGTTATAAATTCGAGGACCGGGCATGAACAGAAGCATTACATGGAAGCTGTTTCTCTTGACGACGGCGCTGTGCATGTTGATTTTGGCGGCGATTTTTGCCGGTCAGACGATTTTTTTCAAGCAATTCTATGTGACCCAGAAAGTAAACGATATTCAGGCCAGCCTGCAGGAGTACGAACAGAAATATCGGGAAGCCGAGGGCGGCGCAGAAGCGGTGCGGAGGCTGGAACAGGAGTTCTATCAGAAGCACGGCACCTGGGTGACGACGCTGGATGCGCTTGGCAATTTGAAGTATACCGGCGATTTTTATCTGGAAGTGAAGCTGGAGAAATCCAAGGGCGAAGCCGAGGCTTTTTCCAACCAAACGATAACTGTTCCGCTGTACGGCCTTGCGAATGCAGAAGAATTGATTCCGAGCAACTCCTTCTTGCGTCCGGGAAGCCGCGTCGTCGTGCAGGGAATCAAGCAAGGCTCTGCGGTCGTGCCCTATCGACTCGGCGTTGAATTCAATGTCGCCTGGGAAAATGACCAAATCGCCAAAAAAGAGCACGAAATTGTCCCTACCTTCGAGGACCCCTCCAAGTGGCATGAGGAGTTTCCCTCCGTCTGGCTGAATGGATGGATTACGAAGGCGCAGCTGCCCGGCAGCGGTTCCGGCCGGCTGATTTATACGAATCGCTGGTTTATCGACCGGATCAAGGCGTTTCAGGCTGATCTGCTGTTAGATCCGGCGCAGGAGAAGCCCCGCGCTATGACAGTGATGAATGCGGAGGATAACGATATTCCATACAAGCTGTTCATCGATCCAATTACGGATCAAGACGGCGCTCCGGCTTACTTGTTCGCCATGGCCTCGCTGCAGCCGGTCGATGAAGCGGTTGGAATGATTCGAAGCTACTATGTTTATATCATCGCCGCCGCTCTGCTGCTCATTGTGCTGCTGTCTTTCTATTATTCCAGGCAAATTGCGCGTCCGCTGCTGCGGATGAACCGGACGACGAAGAAGATGGCCAGCCTCGACTTCTCCGAGACGCTTCCCGTTACTTCCCGGGACGAGCTGGGGGCGTTGTCGCATAACATTAACGAGATGTCGGAAGCGCTCCACTCTCATATCAGGCAGCTCCGGCAGGACATTGAGAAGGAAAAGCGGCTGGAGAGAACGAGGAAGGAATTCATCGCCGGCGTATCCCACGAGCTGAAAACCCCTCTTAGCGTGATCCAAAGCTGCATTTCGATCTTAAAGGATGGCATCGCCGAGCAAAAAAGAGAGCATTATTTCGCCGCGGTGGAGAACGAAGTGCGCAAGATGGATCTCCTGATCGTCGAGATGCTGGAGCTGGCCAAGTTCGAGTCGGGCACGTACCGGATGGAGACGGATGCTTTCTCCATTCGCGAAGCGATACAATCGGTATGCGGGCAGCTGGCGCTGAATATGGAGGAGAAGCGGCTGCAGCTTCATACCCGTCTGGACGATGCCGCAGTGACGGCCAACCGAAATCGGATCGGGCAGGTGCTCACCAACTTTATGACCAACGCCATTCGCCATACGCCGGAGAACGGCTCGATCCGAATCGCCGCCGTTATGGAGGAAGGCCTTGTGAAGGTCAGCGTTGAAAATCAGGGCGCACCGATTCCCCCGGAGCTGCTGGACCGGATATGGGACCGGTTTTACCGGGGGGAGCCTTCCCGGCAGCGGTCCGCCGGAGGCACGGGGCTCGGGCTCGCCATCTGCAAGAACATTCTGGAGCTGCATGGGGCGCCTTACGGGGTCGAGAATACGGAATGCGGCGTCATGTTTTATTTCTATTTGCCGCTCCAAGCGTAGAACTTCGGTTCTGCGCTTTTTTTTCATTTCATCTGCACTTTATCTTTACATGCCGCTGGTAATCTATTCGCTGTACGAAAAGCAATAGAAAGGAAGATTCGAAATGATCAAACGTATGACGGCCCTAGTATTGGCAGGCAGCCTGGTTTTATCGCTGGCCGCCTGCGGCCAAAAGGAGCCTGCTGCGGCAGCGAACGGACAAGCCTCGACATCCGCTGCTTCCGGGGAAGGCGCCGGCGCAGCGGCCGCGGCGGATAAGCCGAAGTATGCGGATCTTTTCAGCCAAAGCGTATTTTTGGGAGATTCCATCACCGAGGGCTTGTCTTACCATGAGCTTCTGGATGAAGCCAATGTCCAAGCGGGCGCGGGGAAAACGGCGGAATTCGCCCTGGCCTCGAACGATGTGGAGGAGCTGGCGGCGAGGAAGCCGCAGCATGTGTTCATTCAACTGGGCTCGGACGATATCTTGTGGCCTACGGACGATCCGAAGGCGTACTCGCTTAAGTTCTACGGCCAGTTGATCGACCAAATCAGGAGCAAGCTTCCGGATGCGCAGATCACGATCCTCACCGTCACTCCGGTCACGGCGGAAGCGGAGAAGGAGGAACCCCGGTACCGCAATATCGCCGACTATAACGGGGGATTGAAGGAGCTGGCCGCGAAGAAGCAGACGGCGTTCACCGATTTATCCCCGATCTTCGCGGGGCATCCGAATCTGCATGATGCGGACGGCATTCATTTCAACGCGGAATATTACTCGCTGCTGCTGGATTTCCTGAAGGATCAGGTCTGATCCCGGGGAGGTAGGCGTTAGCGTGGTATTCAGCAGTCTCATCTTTTTGTTCTTGTTTCTGCCGCTGGCGCTCGGCTTGTATTATTCGGTTCCGCACGGCTGGCGCAATATGATGCTGCTGGCGGCGAGCCTGGTGTTTTATGCCTGGGGCGAGCCCGTGTATGTGTTCCTGATGATCTTCTCGACTGTATTCGACTATGCCAACGGCCTGTTGATCGATAAATTCAGAGAACGCGCAGCGGCGGCGCGGTTGATCTTTATCGGCTCCATCGCCGTCAATATCGGGGTGCTCTGCTTTTTCAAATACGCCGGGTTTCTGGCCGAAAATCTTCATCGGCTGACAGGCTTATCGCTGCAGGTGTCCGACCTTCCGCTTCCGGTAGGCATTTCCTTTTACACGTTTCAAACGATGTCTTATGTGATCGACGTGTACCGGAACCAGGTGCCCGTACAGCGAAACCTTATTTCCTTCGGCGCTTACGTCGCGATGTTCCCGCAGCTTGTGGCCGGCCCGATTGTCAAATACGGGGATATCGCCGGGCAGCTGGGCATGCGGAAGATCACCTTGGCGCGCTTCGGCGAAGGAGCCGAGCTGTTCATCCGGGGATTGGCCAAGAAGGCGCTGCTCGCCAATAACATCGGGCTATTGTGGGCGGAAGTGAAGGCGACGCCTGCGGAGGACCTTAGCGCACTGTCCGCTTGGCTTGGCATCATCGCCTTTACGTTTCAGATTTATTTTGACTTCAGCGGATATTCGGATATGGCGCGGGGACTCGGGCGAATGTTCGGGTTCGAATTCCCCCTTAACTTCCATTATCCCTATACGGCCCGGAGCATTACGGAATTTTGGCGGCGCTGGCACATCTCGCTCGGCTCCTGGTTCCGGGAATATGTATATATTCCGCTCGGGGGCAACCGCGCGGGACCGTGGAAGCGGCTGCGCAACCTGCTTGTCGTCTGGCTGCTGACGGGACTATGGCACGGCGCGAGCTGGAATTTTGTCTTATGGGGGCTGTACTTCGGCGTTTTCATTGCGCTGGAGAAGCGGCTTCTGCTGCCTTGGCTCGCCGGCAAGCCGAGAGCGGTAAGCCATGTTTACACGATGCTGGTCGTCATCATTGGATGGGTATGGTTCGAATTCGGGCATCTGACCGCCGCAGGCGGCTTCCTGGCCGCGATGTTCGGCTTGGGCGGGCACGGCTGGGCCGACCGTCAGTCCTGGTACGACCTTTCGATGTATGGAATGCTGTTTCTTATCCTGGCGCTGTGCGCAACGCCGCTTCCCGGGCAGGCGCTGCTGCGGCTCCGAGGGAAGCTCGGCCGTATCGGCGCCGCGGCGGTTCCGCTTCTGTACGGAGGCTGCCTGTTTGTATCGACGGCTTATTTGGTCAACGCGACGTACAATCCGTTTCTTTATTTCCGGTTTTGACGAACGGGCGGATTGGAAAAAGAAGGGGGACCGGATTTATGGGCAGGCAAGACGAGCCTTATTATCGGAGAATCGCCTGGATTATGCTGTTGTTTCTCGGCGCGTTGTTCCTTCTGAGCCGTGCCGTACCCGCCAAGACGTTCTCCGAATCGGAGAACCGGATGTTGGCGCAGCTTCCGGCGTTTTCGCTCGACTCCCTTGTCCGCGGACGGTTCACGTCCGGTTATGAAGCGTATTTGGCCGATCAATTCGCGGCGAGGGATATGTGGATCGGCGTGAAATCCGATGTCGACAGGCTGCTGGGGAAAAAGGAAAATGGCGGCGTTTATCTGGGCAAAGACGGCTATTTGATTCAAAAGTTCAGCGAGCCGAAGGACGAGGAGGTGCAGAAGCGAATCGGGGCGATCCGGGCGTTCGGACAGGCGACGCCGAATGTGCGCAAGTTCGTCATGCTGGTGCCGACCGCCGCGGAGCTGCTGCGAGACAAGCTTCCCCGCTTTGCTCCTGCGAGCGACGAGCGGAAGGTTATGGAGCAGGTGAAGCGTTCGCTGGGGGAGTCGGCGGCCTGGGTCGACGTCTATGACGCATTGGATTCCCGGAAGGATGAGCCCTTATTTTATAAAACAGACCATCACTGGACGACCCGGGCGGCGTATTACGGGTACCGCGAATTGGGTCGGGCGATGGGATTCGCCGCGAAGGCGGAGCAGGACTACAGCGTACAGGAAGCGACCGGCGCCTTCTATGGCTCGCTTTATTCCAGGAGCGGATTTCGGCATCTGCAGCCCGACCGCATAGAGATCTATATGCCGAAGGAGGCGGAGCACGTCCAGGTGGAGTATGCGGAGGAGGGGCTGAGCGCGGACTCCTATTACGAGCCCGGCAATCTCGGGAAGAAGGATAAGTACGCGGTGTTTCTGAACGGCAATCATCCATGGGTCCGTATCCGGACGGGCTTTGCGGGGGCCGGCTGCTTATCGTGAAGGATTCGTACGCGAACTGTCTGATTCCGTTTTTAACGGAGCATTTCAGCGAAATCGACGTCATCGATCCGAGGTACTATTCCGATTCCATCGTACGGTTCACGAAGGAGCATGCGATCAGCGACATGCTGCTGCTGTACAATGCAAATACGTTTTTTGAAGATGCGTCGGTCGTACGCTTGGGCGATGAGGAATAAACGGGAAGGGAGGAAATGCGTGATGATTCAGTATAACAGCTTCATGCGCTGCTTGATGCGGCATATGAAAACGGCCGTCGTGCTCTGCGCATTATGGGCAGCCGCGGCGGTATGGCTAACGGCCTGCACTAACGAGGATCAGGCTGGCGACAAGCTCTCGGCGGCGGATGTCGGCGCGGCAATCCGGCAGGCCGTGAAGCTGGATGAGCTGAAGGAAGGAGATCTCGCCAAGCTGAACAAGCTGTATCATCTGGATGCCGGGGACGTCGACAGCTTCATGCTGCTCACGTCTTTGTCCAACGTGCGGGCCGATGAGGTAGCGGTGATCAAGGTGAAGGACCCGGCCCGGATCGAGGCCGTAAAGGCTGCGGCGGCCCGGCGAATCGAGGAGCAGATTCCGAAGTTCAGAGACTATGTTCCGGAGCAGTACCAACTGTTGGAGCGGCATGTGATCGCAGAGAAAGGCCGCTTCCTGCTTCTGGCGGTATCCGGGGAAGCGGACGAGATCGAAAGGGCGTTCTTCGAAGCGCTGAAATAGCGGCAACATTCACGGAGATGGAGTCTCATCCCCGTCATTTCTCACCTTAGATAGTGTGGGTGTACACTCGGTGGAGAAGGACCTGGGGCGAAGCCGCAGGTCCTTCTCAGCGCTTTAGCCGTAGAATGGACGTTCGTTTCCGAGCAAATAGTTAATGATGAAATAGACCAGCGGGCAAAGAATAATGACGCTGAACAGCGTAATGATAAATCCGAGACCGTTAAAAGAGTTTTGCGTCGTGTTTTTTGCGGTTTCCATGGCAAATCCCCCATTTCACTGAATTGCTTTCTTTAAGAATCATTATAGGAGGGGCGGTTATAAAAGTATGTGATGAAAATCACAACCGCGAAATGTAATCCCGGCTTGCGGATATTGTTTTTTTACGGCCTGTGCATTATAGTAGTACCATAAAATACTACTAATAGGTCGAAGGCGGTGTTGTGATGAACCATTGTTTTGTTGTAATGTTAGAGGTGGATGCCGCTTGGCTCGCGCTGTCCAGAGAGAAGCGCAGAGAATATGCAGCCGAACTGTATGAGATCATCGGGCGGTATGCCGATCATGTGAGGGTGAAATATTTTGACGCCGACGCCTTCAGCGGCCGATGCAGCGATTTCGTCCTCTGCGAGACGGGCGACACGGCGGCTTATCATAGAATGTGGGAAGGACTGAAGGATTCGGCGGCATTCAGCAGAGGGTACTACCGGATTAAGGATGTGCTGTACGGCATTCAAAATGCGTATCAGGATTATGAAACGCAGGTTCTCGGCATGGAGCCGGAAGCTTATACGACTTGAAGCGGGCGGCTGCCGAAACCGTACTGTTAGGTTTCGGCCGGTCCTTCTGGCATTAACGAGCGTCTAATATGAGAACGGGTTAAGCAGTTACCCTGGAAAGAGGAAGAGGCAGCAAGATGGAGGGCATCCTACAACAGCATCTCAAACATCTCGGGTTCACGGAGCTGGAAGCCAAATGCTTATTCGTGCTCTCGGACTCCGGCACGCTGACGGGCTACGAGATCGCCAAGCGTCTCGGCGTCTCGCGCTCCAACGTCTACGCGGCGCTGCAGAAGCTCGCGGAGCAAGGGGTCGTGCTCGCCAGCAAGGGCGAGCCGACGCACTACCACTGCGTGCCGATCGACGAGATCGGCAATAAGATCGAGGCGGATCTGCAGGCGTCGATCCGCTATGTGAAGGCGCATATGCCGAAGCAGGAGACGGAGCGCACCGAGTACTTCAGCCTGGAGGGCGACGCCAAGGTGCTCGAGCGCTTGCGATGCGAGCTGAAGCTGGTGAAGCGCGAGGCGCTCTGCGACCTGTGGTCGGAAGAAGCGGAGCTTCTGCGGGGCGAATTGCAGTACGCCCATGACCAGGGCGTGCGCATCCTCGTCTCGGCAGTCGGCGGGGCCGATTTGCCCGAAGGCATGCTCTCCTTCCCGCATGAGCGCGAGGAGGCGTGGCAGGAGCGCAGCGGCCGCAAGTTCGCGCTGCTGCTCGACCGCAAGCTGGCCATCGTCGGCACGCGCGGCGGCGGGCAGCCGGCCAAGGCGATGCTGACCGAGCATCCGGCGATGGTGGAGCTATTGCTCAACAACTTTTTTCACGATGTCGTCATGCATGAGCTGCAGCGGGATATGGGGGAGGAGTTGGCCCGCAGGTACGGCCAAGGCTTTAGCAAGATCGTGCGCAAGTATACGCAAGATTGAGGAACGGGCGCATCATCGCGGCTGCTGCTGTCGATGGTGCGCTTAGCCGCTTTCACGAGACTAAAACCGGCACCTTGCAGGGCGGTTCTATTCAAGCGCATGCCTCGGCAAAAAAAGCGATTGTCAGTGCGGGAAGCGTATAGTATAATTTGTTTTTGATTATAGAGTAAGCGCTTACCCGAACCGTTTGTTTGCATCTGCCAAACCAAATTTACGCCGGAGGGATTGCTAGTGCAGAAGTTTCCTTGGATTGCCGCGCATACGGGCTGCGACGGAACGCCCGACAATACGATAGAGTCGTTTATGGAAGGAATCCGGCTGGGAGCGGATATCGTCGAGATCGATATCCGAATCGCCCGCGACGGGACGCTCGTCCTGCTCCATGACGATCATCCCAGTCTGCACGAGTGCACGTATGAGCAGCTGAACGACGCGAAGGTGAGGCGCGGGATCAGCCCGGCGTATGAAGCGCGCGACATCGTCAGGCTCGGCGATCTGCTGCCGCTTGCCCGCGAGCGGCAAATTCAGCTGAATCTGGATATCAAGACGCCCGCGGCGATCGAGGCTGTAATCCGGACCGTACGGCAGCAGGGGATGACGGATCAAGTGTTTATAACGGGCTGCAGCGAGGGGATCACGGAGCGTCACCCGGATATCCGGGTCGTTCTCAATACCCCGACGAGGCTGACGGCGGAGCATTACATGCTGTTTGCCAAGCGCGTATGCAAGGCAGGGACGGAGGGCCGCTGCTACGGACTGAATATGAAGTATGAAACTTGCCGCCGGGAGCTGGTCGAGCTGGCGCATGAGCGGGGGCTGGCCGTATGGGTGTATACGCTGAAGGAGCGGGAGGATATGCTGCGGTTGATTCATGCGGGGGTCGACGCGATAACGGCCAAGGAAGTGGCCCGGCTCGGCGGGCTTAAACGGGAGCTGGGGCAGTGAAACCGATAGCAAGATGTTTTCGATGGCGCAGCAGGCGTTGTTATGCGAATGGAAACCTCTATCGACCGCAGGACACGATTAAATCACCGCGCGTTGAAACAGGAGAGAGCCTTGAGACAAGGCTCTCTTTTTTACGCATTTTTTCCTCGAATCAAGAAAAGTCCAACCCCAAAAACGAATTGTCCATTCCAGTGCGAAGCAATTCGTGTAAAATATTGTGAAGGTGATAATGATTATCACTTTCGCTTGAGTCATGTTCATGCACGTTGTTGAGAGACAGGGGGAACGTTATGGAATTGGCCCGGTTAATAAAAGAAAGACGCTCCGTACATCAATTCGAGGACCGTCCCGTCGCTATCGAGCTGATCAAGGAGCTGCTGGATACGGCGGTATGGGTGCCCAATCATAAAATGACCCAGCCATGGCGCTTCGTCATTGTCCAAGGCGAAGGCCGCCGGAGACTGGCGGATGTGGCCCGCGCCGGAGCGGAGAAGCGGGAGAAAGACCCGGCGAAGAGCCGGGAGCTGGGACAAAAGTTTCACGACCGGTTTATGTCCGTTCCGCTGTTCGTCGCCGCCATCATGACAGAGAATACGCATCCCGTCGTGCGGGAAGAAGACTACGCTTCGATGAGCTGCATTATTCACAACTTCAGCCTGCTGGCGTGGGAGCGCGAGCTCGGGCTCGTCTGGGAGACGTATCCGCTGCTGCATGTGCCGGAATTCCGCGAAGCGCTCGGCGTCCGGCCCGGCGAGAAAATAATCGGCAGCCTGCATGTCGGCTATCCGTCCAAGGTGCCTCCGGCCCAGCCGAGAATACCGGCGGAACAACTGATTACGGTGATCGATGAGGCTTAGGTGGGATTGTTCCGATGAAGCTTAAAGTGATGATTCCGCTGCTGCTCCTTCTGTCGATCCTGTCCGTCTTCGTAGGGGTCAAGGAGATTAAGCCGTGGGAAGTGTTCCAGCTGACCGAGGATCAGCTGCATGTGCTTGTCATTAGCCGCGTGCCGCGCCTGATCAGCATTTTGATTGCCGGCGTCAGCATGGGCGTCGTCGGGCTGATTATGCAGCAGCTGAGCCGCAACAAATTCGTGTCGCCGACGACAGGCGGTACCGACGATTCGGCCCGGCTCGGCATTCTGGTGTCGCTATTGCTGTTCAGCTCAGCCACTTCGATGCAGAAGATGCTCGTAGCCTTCGTCTTCGCTTTGCTGGGAACGTTCGTTTTTATGAAAATACTGGATAAAGTGAAATACAAGGATGCGATATTCATCCCGCTCGTCGGGCTGATGTTCGGTAACATTATTACTTCGTTTTCTACGTTTTTTGCCTATAAATACGATTTGATTCAGAACCTTTCCTCTTGGCTTCAGGGGAATTTCGCGCTGACGATGAAGGGCCGGTACGAGCTGCTCTATATCAGCATCCCGGTCGTAATTATCGCCTATTTGTACGCCAACCGGTTTACGATTGCCGGCATGGGCGAAGAGTTCTCCATTAATTTGGGGCTCAATTATAAGCAGGTGGTTAACCTGGGGCTTGTCATCGTGGCGCTCGTCTCCTCGGTCGTGATGCTGACGGTAGGCACCATTCCGTTCCTTGGGCTGATCATTCCGAACATCGTCACCATCTATCAGGGCGACAACCTGAAGAAAAATTTGCCCCACACCGCCGTACTGGGCGCGCTGTTCGTTCTGGTATGCGACATCTTGGGCAGGGTTATCATTTATCCGTTCGAGATTCCAATCGGCCTGACGGTCGGAGTGCTGGGAAGCGCAATTTTTCTTTATTTACTGTTGAGGAGAAAGGCATATGACTTATAAGGCAAAGCTCGGCATTTTATCCGTACTCGCGCTTGCGGCCGTTGCGGTGTTTATGTTCATCCAGATCGGGGACAACTGGAGCTACGTGCTGGAGCGAAGAGGCTGGAAAGTCGCCTCCATGGTGCTCACCGGCGCCTGCATCGCCTTCTCGACGGTCATCTTCCAGACGATAACGAACAACCGTATCCTGACGCCGAACATTATCGGACTGGATTCCATGTATATGCTCGCGCAAACCGCGGTCGTCTACTTTTTCGGGTCCACTACGAAGCTGCTGGTTGACAACAATCTGAACTTCGCCATGACCTTGGTGCTGATGATGCTGTTCGCCGGGCTGTTATACAAGCTGATGTTCAAGCGGGAAGGCAGCAACATTTATTTCCTGTTATTGATCGGGATTGTGCTGGGGACGCTGCTAGGCAGCTTGACGACCTTTATGCAGGTGCTGATCGATCCCAATGAATTTTTGGTGCTGCAGGGTAAAATGTTCGCCAGCTACAACAAAGTGCAGGGGCAGCTGATTACGATCTGCCTCATCGTCGCGGTGCTCGTCACCTTGTATTATTCCCGGTTCGCCAAGCATATGGATGTCATCTCGCTGGGTAAGGATCACGCGACCAATCTGGGCGTCGATTACCATTACGTCGTCAAGCGGCTCTTGATTATCATCGCTGCGCTGATTTCCGTAGCTACCGCCTTGGTAGGGCCGATTACGTTCCTGGGCCTGCTGGTCGCTAACGTGACCTACCAGTTCATGAAAACGTACCGGCACGCGCTGCTAATCCCGGCCTCGATCTTGATCAGTATCGTGGCGCTGGTCGGCGGACAGCTCATTGTGGAAAGAGTGTTCACATTCACCACGACGCTAGCCGTTGTCGTCAATCTCGTCGGCGGCGTGTACTTTCTATATCTTCTGCTGAGGGAGAACAAATCATGATCGAAGTAAGGCAGCTAACCAAACAATACGGCGGAAAACAAGTCGTCGACAACGTCTCTATCCGTATCGGCAAGGGGCGGATCACCTCGTTCATCGGTCCTAACGGAGCCGGCAAAAGCACGCTGCTCTCCATGATCAGCCGCCTGACTTCGAAGGACGCCGGCGAGGTGCTGATCGAAGGCAAAGAAATCAGCCAATACAAGAGCACGGAGCTGGCCAAGTTAATTTCGATTCTGAAGCAGTCGAATCATATTCAAGTCCGTCTTACTGTGCGCGAGCTGGTCTCGTTCGGGCGGTTTCCCTATTCGCAGGGCAAGCTGACGCCGGAGGATTGGAAGCATGTCGACGAGGCGATCGCTTATATGGAGCTTCAGGATATGCAGCACAAATATTTGGATCAGCTGAGCGGCGGCCAAAATCAGCGGGCGTACATAGCGATGGTCATCGCGCAGAACACCGAATATATCTTGCTAGACGAGCCGCTCAACAATCTGGATATGCGGCATTCCGTTCAGATCATGAAGGTGCTGCGGCGGCTGGTCGACGAGCTCGGCAAGACGGTCGTGATCGTCATTCACGATATCAATTTCGCTTCCTGCTATTCCGACTACATTGTAGCGCTGAAGAACGGGGCCGTCGTCAAAGAAGGCGCCACCGGGCACATCATCGATTCGGCGGTTTTGAAGGAAGTATACGATATGGAGATTCCGATCGAAACGATCAACGGCAACAAGATCGGCGTGTACTTTACCTAGGAATGCTTAAGTTGTATTTCAACAAAAATAAAAGGTGGTTGAGAAAAAATGAAAAGAAGATTGCCCGTACTGATCCTTATCCTTTGCCTGGCTGTGTTTGCGGCGGCCTGCGGAACCAGCGGTTCCAATCCATCGAACGGAGCGGCTCCGGCATCGTCGACCGACTCCGGTTCTGCTGCCACGACTCCGGCGGTTTCTGACGAGCTTACGCTCAAGCATCAGCTGGGCGAAACCAAAGTGAAGAAAAACCCTAAGAAAGTCATTGCTTTCGACTACGGCGCGCTTGACACCCTGGACAAACTGGGTATCGAAGTAACCGGCGTCGCACAGAAGAACCTGCCTCCGTATCTGGCCAAATACAAAGACAGCAAGTACCAAAACATCGGCACGCTTCAGGAGCCGGACTATGAGAAAATCAGCTCGATCAAACCGGATCTGATCCTGATCTCCGGCAGACAACAAACGGCTTATCCTGAGCTGAGCAAGCTGGCTCCGACGATCTATGTCGGCGTAGACAACAAAAACTTCATGGAATCGTTCAAAACGAATATGAAAATGATCGGTCAAATTTTCAGCAAAGAATCCGAAGTCGACGCGGAAGTAGCCAAGATCGAGAAACAGATTAATGATGTCAAAACGAAAGCGGCATCCGTCAACAAAAACGCTTTGATTATTTTGGCTAACGAAGGCGCGATCAGCGCATACGGCCCGGGCTCCCGGTTCGGTCTGATTCACGATGTGCTCGGCGTGCCGGCTGTAGAGAAAAACCTGGAAGTATCCACTCACGGTCAAAGCATCTCCTTCGAATTCATCGCCGAGAAAAATCCGGATTACTTGTTCGTCGTAGACCGCGGTGCAGCTGTAGGCGGGACTGCTCAGACAGGCGCCAAATCGCTGGTTGAAAACGAGCTGGTGAAGAAAACGAAAGCATTCACTAACAACAATATCGTCTATTTGGATCAAAACTACTGGTATTTGTCCGGCGGCGGACTGGAATCCGTAGCGGAGATGGTCGGCGAGATTGCCAAAGATTATAAATAAAGACGCTGTTTGAGGCCCGCCCCGGGAATAACCCGGGGCGGGTTTTTGCTGCCCGAAAGCTATTAAGCTGTTCATGAATCTATCCGTGGTCTCATACGATGATAGCGAAGAATTCTCATTTGGAAGCCCCGTTTTTTTGTGGAAATAGAAGGAACCGTATCAAGAAATGTCGAATATGAGAAGTTGACATTGAAATCTAATTTTGGCAGCCGCGCCCCAATTTAACGGACATCAAGCCTCCGGGCGGAACGCTGCCTCATTTCCATTCGATAAGGAGGGGATTGCCGCTTGCGCAGACCTATTCTAAACCAACAACCGAAGGTTGACTTGAAACTGAACGCGGAGACGGTGTCGCGGACTACGGTGGAGCTCAACGGCTTGGCGCTGGAAAAACGGCTCAAACAGCAGCGTTCGCAGGCTTATATCGAAGCGATGACCCGTCTGGATGCGGCCGGAGCCGTCTGCGACCGCTCCAAGGTTCAGGAGCTGATTCAGTCGATTCAGAATGAATTCGGCGAGCTGAAGCCGCATCAGTTTCTTATCGGCATTGTAGCCAAATGTTATTTGGGTGCCCCGTATGAGGTGCATACGTTAGATATGAGGCAGGAGATCGTGCAGCATTATAAAGCGGGTCAGCCTTTGCCGTCCGGCATGGAGCGGGCGCGCGGGCTGGCGATGCATCCGAGCTATTCGTTCGTAGAAGTATATTCGGATTCCATTTGCGCCGTTGCGGCGAAAGGTTATGTCGCATTTACAAGGGGGGGCGGAAATGTCCAGTGAACGGGTTATCGACAGGGCCGATCTGCGGGCTATCGAGAGCAATCTCAGTAATCTGCGGGGAGAGATTCAATATGTCTCCAATCAGGTGCAATCGGTAGGGGAATATGTAGAGAACGTCGGCCAGGAAGTGCAGAAGGCGCAGGCGAGAATCGATGCGCTTGCCCGGGATTTTCACGAATTCGTCCAGCGCGACCAAATGGCCAAAAATTTGCAGCTGGCCGAAACCCGGCTGGTGAAGGTGCGCCAGGAGCTGGAGACGAATTTCGGCCATTACGGCGAAGTGCGCAGGCGCGTCACCGGTATATTGCAGGCGGTCGACGTGCGGCTGGTCAAGAAGGAGACGATCGAGAACACGACGGAGGAGCATATGCTGGCGGCGCCGCGGTACTGGCTCGCGCCGTGTCTGATCGCGCTGGCGGCCTGGCTGAACGATAACAAGGAGCTGGCCGAGCGGGCGATGATGGAAGCGCTGCGCCGCGATGACGAGAAGACGTCGCTGTTCTTCGCGCTGGTAACGCGCAGAGGCTCAAGGTACAAGGCGAGCCGGGAATGGCTCGACCGCTACTTCGCGCTGCAAAATCCGCATGAGCTGGAGCGGGAGATCATTATCCTGATCGACGGGTTTACGAACGGCATATTCGGGCCGGAAGCGCGGACCAAATGCGCCAAGCATGTCGAAGCCTGGATCGAGGAGCTGGCGCAAAAGGTAGGCTTCGTCGAAGAACAGCAGCGGCGATGGAAGGAAGCTCTGCTGTCCAAAGTGCAGAAGCTGGATGGGACCGCTTATCCGTATTTGCGGCAGTACAGCGGCACATGGTCCGATCTGGAGCAGTCGCTTCAGGGAGCCAAGCTGCATGACATCATTCATGATTATTTCCACAATATATTCAATAAAGAGATCGTTCCCGCCAAGAGCATTGCCGTCGCCGTTGACGCGATGCTCGATACGCTCGTTTCCAAATTCGACGACGAGGAATTGCCGCTTCGCCGGGAAGAGCGGCTGAACTCGCTGATTGTGGAGGAGAACGGCGATCGCGGCGCGGCCCAGCACCGCTTCGACTCCGAGAAGACGCTGGAGGAGCGGGTCGATTTCACGCAGCTGCTGACGAATTTCGCCATGCATCCGGAGACGTCCTACGCTTCTTTGGCTACACAGAAGTTTTCGATTGCGCTGTCGAAGGAATGGATTCGCCAGGCTCATGACGATCTGACCTTGGACAATCGCGCGGCGGTTCCCCGGGATATCGAGATGAGCATCGAGCACTGGTCGGGAACGACGCAGGACGGAACCAACGAGCATGAGCTGATCGAATCGCTCACCCGGCACATTCACGACCGCAGAGACGCCGAGCTGGATGAGATGCGGCTCGGGCTGAAGCATTGGCTCGGCCTCATCGCCGGGGTCCTCTTCCTGCTAATGAGCATCACTACGCCGTTCCTGCTCGTGCTCGGAGCTCTCGGCGTCATTTATTTCTTCTGGTCGCGGCTCAATCTGGCCAAGGCGAAGCTGCGGGTAACCGAAGATTACGAGAAGCTGCTGCAAAGCTGCAAAGATATTTTGCGGGCGGTGCTGTCGGATGTGGTGGACTGGCGTCAGGAGTATGCCCGGGAAGACGGCAAGGCGGGGAGGGTTACGGAGTTCCTCGACAGCGTCGCTGCCGAGCGCTATACGTTCTCGAGCTTTGACAGCGCCCGAAGCATCATTTCATCGTAAGCAAAGGAGAGGGAGACCATGAACGGAGAAACGGAATCGAAGCCGATGCTCGTGCAGCGCGGCAAAGGCCCGCAGCCAGCGAAGCAAGGGGAAGAGACAATGCAGCCGGAAGGCGTGCAGAAGGTCAACACCAACGATGCCTTAGCCAGCCAATTTCCGGAGTGGGATTTAAAACCGCCCGCTCAGCTGATTCGAAGGAGGAGTACCAGACGATGAGCGGGTTTCCGGCGACTTATGCCGATTGGGTGCGCTGCTTTGACGCCCTGCAGGAGGGCGGGCAAGACGACGAGGTACTGCTGAGCATGGAACGGGGCGCGATTGAATGGACGGGCGGTGTCGCCGATAAGATAACCCGGAGAATGTACGAGGTGCTGGAGCTTCGGCTGCAGCAGGTTTCCCGGCAGATGACCGCGGAGCTGTCGCGCGCCCGTGCAGCGGATACCGATGTCGTTACGGCGCTCTTGAACGCACGGAGACGATTCGCCGTCGTGAAGCGGTTCGCTTCTATAGCTGCCTTCCCGGAGCCGGTGCGAAAGACGATGACCGATATCGTGGCTGCGTATGTGCGCGACACTCAGTCTTCGCTGGAGGACAGCGCCAAGAACGACCGTACCGGCCAGCTGCGCATGGTGATCAAGAACAATTCCTTGCTTCGCTACGAGGAGCTGCAGGTGAAGCATGACGGAGTGCTTCCGTCCTCCCCGGCAGCGCAGCCGGCGGCAGGACCCAATTCACGAAAAAGAAGGGTTATATTGTAATATGAACGATTTTAAACGGTGTTTGGAAACGTTGGAACGTTACTTGAAGGCGCGCATTCCGTTCATTTCGATCCGCACTTCGGAGCGGGCCCGCGCGCTGGACGCGCTAGGGCAAATCGCGCATAAGCTGAACATCCCGATTTTCTACCATACGATTTCTCAGGGAACGCGCGACATCGGCTCGAACCGGCTAGCGAACGACGACCGCTCGGTGATCGGGGGACTGGATTTTGCCAGTCAAAAAATCGGGCAGCAGCAGAACTTGTCGTTTATTTTCACGGAGGTTCAGGATATTGAGGACGATACGCCTACGGCAAGGCAATTTCAGGATGTCGTCATGCTGTCTACGGAGACCGGCGGCAGCATTATCGCCATCACCAACAAGCCGGTCTGGGGTCCGCTGCAGAGGCACGGGATGTCGATTACGCTAGATCCGCCCAATGAAGACGAGATGCTGGAGATTATCCAGAGCCAGCTGGAGCCGTATCGCGGAGAAATTCCGATCGAGTGGGGACCGGAGGAAGAGAAGCAGGCCGCTGCCATTCTGGCCGGGATTAGCCAGATCGAGGGCGAGAATGTGATCGCCACGCTGCTTGCCAACGGCTCCATCTCCAACGAGGACTTGAAGGAGCTGACCTATGCGAAGGATCGGATCTTCGCCGATATCTCGGGAATCGAGCGCGTCCAGGTAAGGGAGGATTACCAGATCGGCGGACTGGAAGGGCTGAAGCTCTGGCTGGACGCCAATGAGAAGCTGCTGACCGCCGATTTGCGCGATCGCGGTATTCGCCCTCCGCGCGGTATTCTGCTCGTCGGCGTGCCGGGCTGCGGGAAATCGCTGTCGGCCAAGGCGATTGCCGCCGCGTGGAAGCTGCCGCTATATCGCCTGGATCTATCTACGATCCAGGGACAGTATTTGGGCCAGAGCGAGGCGCGGCTCAAAGAGGCTCTGTCCACGGCCGATCATGTCGCTCCTTGCGTGCTATGGATCGACGAGATCGAGAAAGGCTTGGCCGGCGCGCTCGGCAGCGGAGACGGAGGAACGTCGACGCGAATGGTCGGCCAGTTCCTGTTCTGGCTGCAGGAGAGCTTGGCGCGGGTATTCGTGGTGGCTACGGCCAACGATGTATCCAAGCTGCCACCCGAGCTGCTGCGCCGCGGACGCTTCGACGAGCTGTTCTTCGTCGATCTGCCGACGCCGAAGGAGCGGGAGGAGATCATCCGCATCTATGTGAAGAAAGGGCTCAAGCAGGAGCTGAGTCCTTCCTTGATGGAACGGTTGGTCCGCCTATCCGAAGGCTTTGCCGGGGCGGATCTGGAGGCGGCGGTTCGCGACGTCGTCAAGCAAGCGGTAGTGCGCGGGGACGACTCGATCACCGATGAAACGTATCTTCGTTTCTTTGAGAATGTGGTTCCTCTCTCGCAGACGAGTCCCGAACAAATCGACCAGATTCGCGCCTGGGGACGCGAGCGAGCGGTGCCGGCGGGCAAGTCGTTCGAGGAAGCGTCCGCCGTCATCGATGCCAGCCCGCGCAAGAAAGGCTTCCGCAACGTATTGGTATAATCGAATCGCACATTCGTCCCTCGGGCAGGCAGTGATCAAAGCCCGGGGGTTTTTCTTTTGAGCGACCGTTTATTTGTTTCTTGTGCCGTTCTTCGGGGCTATGTCCGGCTGACTCCTGCTGGGCAAGCCTATCGCCGGGTACGTATGGTGCGCGGCGGTGTGCATCGGCTGCAGCATTTATTTGGTAAATCCGCAGCGCCTGAAGCTTCCTCCGCCCAAGCATGATGCGGAGTAAAAATGCCAAAAAGTGCGAATGATGATAATAATGCGATCATGTTTCGGGAAAACGGCTTCTGACGGGCGTTAATCGGCCTTAATCCGATCTGGCGGGATCGGGCAAGCTTGTAGTAAGATGAGTCTCATCATTAAAAAGGCAAGTAGGAGAGAACGTCAATGAACACAATTGAAAAAATCAGCAAGTTCGTCGGAGGCACTTTTTCCGTCTGGGTCATCCTGTTCGCTTGTCTCGGATTTTTCGCGCCGCAAGCGTTCGTCGGCATGAAGGGAGACATTTCCCTGCTGCTCGGCATCGTAATGTTCGGCATGGGGCTCACGCTGTCTTCGGCCGATTTCCGCGAAGTATTCCGCCGGCCGGGCGAGGTGGCGATCGGCGTCGTAGGCCATTTCCTGATCATGCCGACGCTGGCCTTCGTATTGGCCTATGCGCTCAAGCTGCCGCCCGATATCGCCGTCGGCGTCATCTTGGTCGGCTGCTGTCCCAGCGGCACGGCGTCGAACGTCATGACCTTCCTCGCCAAGGGCGACGTCGCTTTAGGCGTGTCGATCGCCTCGGTATCGACCTTGATTGCGCCGTTCGCCACGCCTGCGATCATCTCGCTGCTGGCGCACAAATGGATGAATATCGACGCCAAGTCGCTGTTTATGGACATCATTCAGGTCGTGATCGTTCCGATTGTACTGGGCGTCATTGTCAAAGCGCTGTTCCGCAAGCCTGCGGAAGCGAGCGTCAAGGCGCTCCCGCTCGTATCGACGATCGCTATCGTACTGATCGTAGCCATTGTGGTAGCGGTTAACAAAGGGAAGATTATTGAGACGGGACCGCTTATTTTTGCCGTCGTCATCTTGCATAACCTGCTCGGCTTTGGCCTTGGCTATTGGTTTGCCAAGCTGTTCGGCCTCAATCTGGCGAAGCGCAAAGCCATTACCCTCGAAACCGGCATGCAGAACTCGGGCCTCGGCGCGGCATTGGCTGCGGCGCATTTTAATCCGATTGCCGCGGTTCCAAGCGCGATCTTCAGCGTCTGGCACAATATTTCGGGCTCGGTGCTGGCCACCTGGTTTTCCAAAAGAGAATAGCGCCCCCCTTGGGCTGCTGGGAGTATGCGCCGCTGACACGTTGTCGGCGGCGTATTTGTTGTTGGCGGACACGCTGACAAGGACAACGGTCGCCGATGATACGCGGGGAGCGAGGCGGTGAAGAAGCTGCTGTCGTTCGGGAAAAACGCAGTGCTTCTTCGGCATGTTAAATAAAATGTCATAAAACATAACAATTTAAAATAAAATAGAGAATTTGTGTAATATATATTGACGTTACAATTACATTTGGTTTAAAGTTAATAAAAATTATAGTCTTGCCGATGCTCGGATTTTGATATATTTAAAGAGTGTGTCTCCTGCGTCGGCCATCGCCTGGACGAGAATGGCCCGAAGCTTGGAGCTGACGAAGACTTACGGCATTTCGCAATATTTCGGATTTGTATTCAATTACTGTGTTTCTGCCGGGCCTGGCTTTCGAGCTTCCTGTCGTCGTCATGTATTTGAGGAAATTGGGGATATTGAATCCTGGACGGCTGCATGCGATGCGCCGTTACGCCGCCTATGCAGGGAGAAGGGGTGGATCGATGAATGAGAAAGACTGCATTATGCTGCAATATGTCGCCGAGGAGCAGAGCTTAACGAAGGCCGCCGAGCGGCTCTACATTACCCAGCCGGCCCTGACCTATCGCCTTCATCAGATGGAGAAGGAATTCGGGGTTCCGATTATCGTGAAAAACGCTAAAGGCACCAGGCTGACGCCGGAGGGCGAATATTTGGCGCAGTACTCGAAGAAAATGCTGGACGAACTCGGCAGAATGAAAGAATATATCGCCAATATGCGCAATGAAGTCAAAGGAAATCTGAGAATCGGCGTGGCCAGCTACTTCGGCTTGTATAAGCTTCCGCCGCTGCTGAAGCAGTTTCGCGACATGTACTCGGAGGTGCAGATGAACGTTACCTGCGGGCTGAGCACGGAGATAATCGAGCTGCTGATCCGCGAAGAAATTCAAGTCGGTGTGGTTCGCGGGGAGTATCCGTGGTTTGAAGGCAAGCATCTGCTGCACGATGAGCATATTTGCCTTGTCTCGCAAAAGGAACTGGCGATGGAGGAGCTGCCTTCTCTGCCGCAAATATGCTACAAACAGCCCCGGTTTTACGCGGGCAGCTACGCTCCGCTGCCGTTCGGCGAAACGGTGAGCGCCTGGTGGCATGAGCGATTCCATGAGCCGCCGCTGGTCACGATGCAGGTGGACAGCTACGAGACGTGCAAGGAAATGGTCAAGCACGGGCTCGGTTATACGATTATCCCCGGCATATTCGTATCGCCGGAGGATCGGCTGCATAAGGTGGAGCTGTTCCGTAAAAACGGCCAGCCGATGAAACGCCATACCTGGATGCTCTATAAGGAGCATTCGCTTCAATTGGCGACTGTGGACCGATTCGTCTCGTTTATGAAGGAACAGCATAGACAATAAGGCTGCGCAATGCTCTTCGGGAGTGTTGCGCTTTTTTTGCGTTACAGCGCGCGCTTATGGGAATGCTGCGGCCTAACGGTCGGATCATAGGCGATCCGCGTGGTGTGCTGTGCATAAATATTCCGTCCCGCTGTGTCTTTGTCGGCAGCGGAGACGGCGACGAGGGTCTCGGTCTCTACGATATGACGAACGCCGAGTGGCCTTGCATTTTACCGGTATATAATTGTAATATGCGGATTTGTAACGGTTTTTCCAATCGTTGGTCATAAAATAATTTTAAGTTCAGAGCAAAAAACTATTCATTTTACTTATCCCCGAGGGCGTCTTACAATAATGCAATAAAGATGCATAAATATTCGGTCGGCTCGCATTCGGTTCGGGATGATGTCCTGGCCGAAGCGTACTTTTTATGGACAGGTGGGGATTGTATTGCATAAGAACGACGGGAACGATCCAAAGCGGCGGCTTGAGCAAGCCGTCGACGCGCGCGACAAGCAGCTTCGCGACATCTCGATGCGCATTCACAGCCATCCGGAGCTGAGCTTCCATGAGCATCAAGCGCAGCAGTGGCTGACGGAACCGCTGGAAGAAGCGGGCTTTATTGTAGAAAAAGGGATCGCGGGGCTGGAGACTTCCTTCCGTGCGACATGGCAGGGGGCTCCCGGGGGCCCGAAGATCGCATTGCTGGCGGAATACGACGCGCTTCCGGCCATCGGCCATGCGTGCGGTCATAATTTGATCGGCACGGCCTCGGTTGGAGCGGCGCTGGCGCTCAAGGACGCGAATCCCGAGCTTCCGGGCACCGTCGTCGTGCTGGGCACGCCTGCGGAAGAAGAGGGCGGCGGCAAAATTATTATGTGCAACGAAGGTGTGTTCGATGACATCGATGCCGTCATGATGGTGCATCCTCAGAACAAGACGATGGTGCTGCGCGGCGCGCTCGCCTGTGTCGATGCGACCTTTACGTTTCACGGGAGACAGGCGCACGCTTCGTCGTCTCCGGAGAAGGGAATCAGCGCGCTGGATGCGATGATTAACGCCTTTGTGGCGATCAACTCGATTCGCCAGTTTGTCAAGGAGGATGTGCGCATCCACGGGATCATCACCAAAGGCGGGGACGCCCCCAATGTCGTCCCTGAGCTGTGCGAAGCGGTCTTTATTCTGCGCGCGGCCGATGTGAGCGAGCTGGAAACCGTGCGGGAGAAAGTATACCGCGCTGTCCGCCATGCGGCGGAAGGAGTGGGGGCGACCGTCGATATTGCCGAAGGGCTTATCTATGCGGAGCGAAACAACAATAAGGCGCTGGCCGCTTTATTCCGGAGCAATCTCGAACGGATGGGGATTGAAGTTGTCGAGCCTCCGGCCAAGGGCGGGATCGGCTCCTCCGATATCGGCAACGTCGGACAGGTTACGGCGACGATTCATCCGTATATCCGGATCGGCGACGCGACGACGCATACGCCGGAATTTTGCCGGCTCGCCGGGTCGGAGGAAGGGATGACTGAACTGAACCAGGCGGCCAAAGCGCTGGCGATGACGGTCTACGATCTGTGTGCGGACGCGGAAGCGCTAAAAGGCGTACGCAGCGAGTTTGAGCAGTGGAAACAACAGCGGAATGGAGGACAACATCATGGCTAATGGACAAGCTGCGCAGGCCGGACCGCGCAAATGGCTGAAGATGCCGCACACGTTCGTTATATTGGTTATTCTTATTTTTGTGGCGGCCGCGCTGACGTACGCGATTCCGGCGGGCAAGTTCGACCGGATTAAAGACCAAGCGACAGGCAAATCGCTGCTTGTCACTGGGTCTTACCATCATGTCGAAGCCAGCCCGATCGGGCTCACGGACATTCCGAAGTCGATCGTTCACGGCTTGATCGATTCGGCCGATGTCGTCTTCTTCATCTTCATTATCGGCGGCGCGTTCCAGATCATCTCCTCGACCGGAACGATCGAGGCCGTTACGGGCAGGGTAGCCAAAGCTTTTGCCAATAAGGGAATGTGGGTCATCCCGGTGTTCCTCACCTTATTCTCGGTCGGCGGCTTCACGATGGGGATGTCGACGGAGGTCATGGTCTTCGTGCCGATCGGCATAGCGATTGCCCGGGCGCTCGGCTACGACGCCTTGACGGGGACGGCGATGATCTCGCTCGGGGCGTCCTGCGGCTTCACCGCGGGTATCCTGAATCCGTTTAATGTCGGGCTGGCTCAAGCGATCGCTCAAGTTCCGATGTTTTCGGGCATGTGGCTGCGCATTATTTTGCTGATTTGTCTGATTGCGGTAACGAGCTTCTATATTATGCGCTATGCCGTCAAAGTCAAGAAGGACCCGTCTAAAGGGCTCGTGCAGGACCTGGAGGCGCAGGCCGACGGCGTCAAAGTCGACTTCTCGCAGCTGCCTTCGATGCAGTTGAAGCACTATTTGACCATCATCACTGTCGTATGCGGATTCGCTTTGCTCATTTGGGGCGTGTCCAAAAAAGGCTGGTGGATGGAGGAACTGGCCGCCTTGTTCCTGACGATGGGGGTCGTCTCCGGCTTCTGCTCGGGCTACGGCCCGAGCCGTGTCGCCAAGGAATTCGTGAAGGGTGCGAGCGCCATCACGTACGGCGCGTTCATTATCGGTATCGCCAGAGCGATTATGGTTGTGCTGGAGCACGGCAATATCATCGATTCGATCGTGTACAGTCTGTCCATTCTGGTGGGCGAGCTGCCGAGCTCAGTGCAGGTGCTCGGAATGTATCTTTTCCAAAATGTGATGAACGTCTTCATCACGTCCGGTACGGGCATGGCCGTTACGACGATGCCGATTATGGTGCCGCTGTCGGATTTGCTCGGCGTGACGAGACAAACCTCGGTGCTGGCGTTTCAGTTGGGCGACGGCTTCACCAATATGATTTTGCCGACGTCGTCGGCGCTTATGGGCAGTCTCGCGGTTTCCGGAATCGCTTATCAGAAGTGGGTCCGGTTCTTTTGGCCGCTGATGGCGACATGGATTGTGATCGGCGCAATTTTCATCGTCGTGGCCGATATTATCAAGTACAGTTGATTGCATGGTAAAAACAACAAAGGCATCCTCCGCGGTTTCCCCGGCGCAGGATGCCTTCTTGGCGTTGTTTCGCAACGCTTGCGTTGTGAATATAGAAAAGCTTATGCCACCTGAATTATTTAGCGAAAATATGATTGCCGATTTGGACTGTTTGCGGTCTCGACCAAATCCATTTGCTCGTAGCCGTCTTCGGATTGAAGTAGTAGAGCGCGTCGCCGGTCGGGTCCCAGCCGCGCACGGCGTCCTGAGCGGCCCAATAAGCGGTGCTGTCGGGCGTCAGGTTATATTGCCCGTCGGCTACCGCCGTAAAGGCTCCAGGCTGGAATACGATGTCCTCGATGGAGTCCCCGTACAGACCGGACTGCAGCCGATTCATCACGACGGCTCCTACGGCGACTTGACCTTCATAGGACTCGCCGCGGGCTTCGCTGTATATGACTTTGGCCAGAATGTCCAGCTCATGCTGGTTCAACGAATATTTTTTGAGCGCCGTCCATGTTTGGGCGCCGACTTTGCCGTCCGCGGTCAGACCGTAGTTAGCCTGAAACCGGCTGACCGCCGCTGTCGTGTTGGCGCCGTACAGGCCGTCGAGCGGCATTTGGTAAAAGCCCGCCAGCCTCAGACGAAACTGCAAATCCCATACGTCGCCGTTCGCGCTTCCTTGCTGAAGTGCCGGAGCCGCAGCGGCTTGTGCGGCAGGATGATTTCCATTTATAAGGATGAGACTGAATAGGATTAGGAAGGTGGCTGTTTTCCAAAATGCAGATTTCACAATGCATCTCCCCTTTCGGGTACTGATTATAGAGGGAGTACGAAACATGTGGCAACCAGTATATATTGGAATATATCAAAAAATCCTTACGCCGCGCCGCTTTATCCAAGCTTTTTGCTGGGGATGAGAAAACGGTCCGAAGCGGCTTTTTTTCCATCATTATGCAGCGTACGCGTCGCCGCCCGGCTGGTTCGTTTTTGCATAATGCAGGAATCATAGGAGAACGCTACAGAAAAGCGGATCGTTCCTATGATGTTGAAGGAGTTGATATTCCCATGGCCAAGATGATGGCATTCCTTAAGCCGTATAAGTGGTTCATCACCGGCGTATTGATTCTTATTTTCCTGCAATCGTTATCCGATTTGTATCTTCCGACGCTGATGGCGGACATCGTAAACAGGGGGATTGTCGAAGGCGATATTCCTTACATATTCCGGATCGGCGCTTTCATGCTGGTCGTCGCCGCGGCCGGCGCCGTCTGTTCCGTGGCGGCGAGCTACATGTCGTCCCGAATTGCCGCCGGTTTCGGCCGGGCGGTTCGCAGCCGGGTGTTCTCTCATGTGGAAAATTTCTCGCTGCAGGAATTCGACAAGATCGGCACGGCCTCGCTGATTACGAGAACGACCAACGACATTACCCAGGTGCAGCAAGTGCTTACGCTGATGCTGCGGCTGATGATCAGCGCCCCGATGATGTGCATCGGCGGCATTATTATGGCCGTGTCCAAGGATGCCCGGCTGTCGCTCGTGCTCGTCGTCGTCATCCCCGTCCTGGCGCTGGCCATATGGCTTATTGCGAGCAGAGGCATGCCGCTGTTCAAAGCGCTGCAGAAAAAGCTGGATCACTTGAATCTCGTGCTTCGGGAGGGGCTGACCGGCATTCGGGTCATTCGCTCGTTCAATCGCACGGAGCACGAGGGGCGCCGGTTTCAGGAGGCGAACCGCAGCTTGACCGACACGGCGACCAAGGTGAACCGGATTATGGCGGCGATGATGCCGGTCATGATGCTGGTGATGAACTTTTCGTCGATGGCGATCATTTGGTTCGGCAGCATCCGAATCAGCCGCGGCCATATGCAGGTCGGCGATCTGATGGCGTTTTTGCAATATGCGATGCAGATTATGTTCTCGCTAATTATGGTATCGATGATGTTCGTGATGATTCCGAGGGCTTCGGTATCGGCGGGGCGGATTAACGAGGTGCTGGATATGACGGCCGACATGAAGGACCCGGACCTGGAGCGGCCGACCGGCACGAGAAAAGGCTATATTGAATTCGACGACGTGTCGTTCAGTTATCCCGGAGCGGAGGAACCGGCCTTATCGGGCATTTCGTTCAGCGCCGCGCCGGGCGAAGTGACGGCGATTATCGGCGGCACCGGTTCGGGCAAGTCGACGCTGATCAGCCTGATCCCGCGGTTTTACGATGTCGAGGGCGGCAGCATTCGCATCGACGGAGTCGACGTGCGGGAGATGAAGCAGGAGACGCTGCGGGCCAAGATCGGGTATGTGCCGCAGAAGGCGGTGCTGTTCTCCGGCACGATCGCCGAGAACATCCGGTACGGCAAGGAGGACGCCACGGATGAAGAAATGCGGCATGCGGCGGCGATCGCGCAAGCCGACGGTTTCATTGCGGCGATGCCGAACGGATACGAATCGGTTATCGCCCAGGGCGGAACGAATGTGTCCGGAGGGCAGAAGCAGAGGCTGTCGATTGCCAGGGCGCTGGTGCGAAGACCGGAGATTTATGTGTTCGACGACAGCTTCTCGGCTCTCGATTTCAAGACCGACGCCAAGCTGAGAGCAGCCTTGCGAGGCGAGACCGCAGACGCTACCGTGATCATCGTAGCCCAGCGGGTCACCACGGTTATCGACGCGGACCGGATCATCGTATTGGATGAAGGCCGGATAGCCGGGATCGACAGCCATCGCGAGCTGATGGATTCCTGTGAAGTGTACCGTGAGATTGTCGCTTCGCAGCTTTCGGAGGATGAGATAGCATGAGCGAACAGCGTAAAGGAGCGCCGGGGCCTGGGGGCTTCGGCGGCGGCAGGCCGGGAGGTGGTCCTGGAGGAGGACCCGGAGGACCGCGGATGGGGATGCCCGTGCAGAAGGCCAAAGATTTCAAAGGAACGCTGAGGAGGCTTGCCGGTTTTTTGAAGCCGCATCGCTATGCGCTTTTGACCGTGCTGCTGGCTGCTGTGCTGAGCACCTTATTCGGCATCGTCAGCCCGAAGATTATGGGGAAGGCGACGACCAAAATTTTCGAAGGCGTGATGCAAAAAATAAAGGGAGTGCCGGGGGCTGAGGTTGACTTCGGCTATGTCGCGGACATCCTTCTCCTCTTGGCCGTGCTGTACGTGCTGAGCGCGGCGTTCAGCTATGTGCAGCAGTACGTGATGGCAGGGGTAGCCCAGAAGACGGTGTACGGCTTAAGGCAGCGGGTGAACGAGAAGCTGGCGCGCCTGCCGCTGTCGTTTTTCGACTCGCGCACGCACGGCGAAATATTAAGCCGGGCCGTCAACGACGTCGACAACATCAGCAGCACGCTGCAGCAGAGCTTGACGCAGCTGATTACGTCGGTCGTGACGCTGGTCGGCGTCATCGTCATGATGCTCACGATCAGCGGCTGGATGACGCTCATCGTATTTCTGACGCTGCCGCTCAGCTTTCTGGTGACGAAGGCGGTCGCTTCGCGGTCGCAGGCTTTTTTTGCCGGTCAACAAAAAGCGCTTGGCGAACTGAACGGGCATGTCGAGGAAATGTATACCGGGCACCGCATAGTCAAGGCGTTCGGGCATGAAGCCAAATCGGTCGCCGCGTTCGACGACATTAACGAGAGGCTGTATCGATCGGGCTGGAAGGCGCAGTTTATCTCGGGCATTATTATGCCGCTGATGAGCTTCGTCAGCAATATCGGTTATGTGCTGGTCAGCGTCGTCGGCGGTATTCTCGTAACGCGCCGGGCCATCGAAATCGGCGATATTCAGGCATTTATCCAATATACGCGGCAGTTCTCCCAACCGATTACCCAGCTGGCGAATATCGCCAACATTATTCAATCGACGATCGCCTCGGCGGAGCGGGTGTTCGAGCTGCTGGACGAGCCGGAGGAGGTGCCGGAGACGGCGCAGCCCGTCATGCCGGAGCGGGTCAACGGCGAGGTGCACTTCCGCGACGTGACGTTCGGTTACGGAGAGGGGGCCGTTCTGATCCGGAATATGAACATCGACGTGAAGGCGGGGCAGATGATAGCCATCGTCGGACCGACCGGTGCGGGCAAGACGACGCTGATCAATCTGCTGATGCGGTTCTATGAGCTTAAGGGAGGCCGAATTACGATTGACGGCACAGATATTACCGAGATGAAGCGGGGGCATCTGCGCAGCCTGTTCGGTATGGTGCTGCAGGACACGTGGCTGTTCAATGGAACGATCCGCGACAATATCGGTTACGGGCGCGAGGGGGCGACCGAGGAGGAGATTGTGCAGGCGGCCAGGGCGGCCCATGCCGATCATTTCATCCGCACGCTGCCGGAAGGCTACGATACCGTGCTCAATGAAGAAGCCTCGAATATTTCACAAGGGCAAAAACAGCTGCTCACCATCGCCCGCGCTATATTGGCCGATCCGGCGATCCTTATTCTCGACGAGGCGACCAGCAGCGTCGACACGCGTACGGAAATATTCATTCAGCGGGCGATGAACGAGCTGATGAAAGGCCGCACCAGCTTCGTTATCGCGCACAGGCTGTCCACGATCCGCGATGCCGACTTGATTCTCGTTATGGATAAAGGCGCGGTGATCGAACAGGGGAATCATGAAGAGCTGCTCGCCAAAGGCGGGTTTTATGCCGATCTGTATAACAGCCAGTTTACCGGCAGAAGCGCGCGGACGGATATGGGTTGAAGCTTGGGTGGGGCGAAAGGGAGTCTTCCTTGAAAGTCGACATTCGCAAGGCGCAAATTGCAGCATAAAGATAAAGCACAGCCCCGCCGTCATGCGAAAACGGCGGGGCTGTGCTGGCTGCGGCCGCGGAGGAGACGATGCTGCTTTAAGGCCTCTCCAGAGCGAATGTTTCGCCGAGGATCGTGGAGAATTGGCCTGCGAGCCGGTCGACGCAGCCGATCGGCTGCAGTATAATGCTGCCGATGAGCAGCTTGTAGTTTATTCCGTTCCGATTGGTGGCTGGCAGGATCGATCATATCATCACGGCTGCGCTGCTCCTTCCTTAACGACGGTCCGCGAAGGCTTCGCGGTACCATTCCTCGGCGGCTTCCGCTTCGGAAGCGGTGAGCTGATGGCCGAACCGTTCCCAATGAACGGTAACTTCGGCTCCTGCGCCCTTGAGCAGGGCGCTCAGCTCTTCGGTCTCCTCGGGCGAGCAGATCGGGTCGTTCATCCCGGCGCCGATGAAGCAGCGGACGCCGCTCAAATCCGGCAGCCCGATCCCGCGGCGCGGCACCATCGGATGGTGCAGGATGGCCCCCTTGAATACGCCGGGGCAGTGAAACAAGAGGCTGCCGGCGATATTCGCGCCGTTGGAATAGCCTACGGCGACCAAGTTATCGCGGTCGAATCCGTGGCTTACCGCCGCCTGATCGAGGAAATCCGCCGCTTCCTTCGTGCGGAAGACGAGGTCCTCCTCGTCGAATACGCCTTCGGCCAGCCGCCGGAAGAAACGGGGCATCCCGTTCTCCAGCACATTGCCCCTTAAGCTGAGCACGGACGAAGAGGGCGATACGACTTTGGCGAGCGGCAGCAGATCGCGCTCCGTGCCGCCTGTGCCGTGGAATAGGACGAGGACCGGGGCTGCCGGGTCCGTGCCTTGCTGATAAATATATTTCATCGCTGATCTTCCTCCAATACTCGGACCTCGATCGGGTCCAAATGCTGTTCGATTAACGTGCGCTGTTCTTCGTACCATGCCGGCAGCATGAGCTGTTCGCCAAGATGCTCAGGCGCTTCGTCCCGTGCAAAGCCCGGAGGATCTGTAGCGATTTCGAACAGGATGCCGCCTTCTTCCCGGAAGTAGATCGCATTGAAATACTGCCGGTCTACGATCGGAGTAGGCTGAAAGCCGCTGCTCTCGACGAGCTGTCTCCACTGCGCATGCTCGGCGTCGTCCTGAGCCCGCCAGGCGATATGATGCACGGTGCCGGCCCCGACCGCGCCGTAAGGCATTGGAGTGACGTTCACATCGATAATGTTGCCGATCGGTCCTCTGGCCCGGAAGCGGGCGTAGGAACCTTCCTGGCCGACTTTTTGCAAGCCCATCACTTTCTCCAGCGTTTGGGCGGTCCTCTCCGGGGCCGTACTGTAGAGCACCGCGCCGCCGAAGCCTTTGATCGCTTTGTCTGCCGGGATGCCGCCGAACGACCACTCGCTGTGCGTGCCTTCCTCGCGCTCTACGATCTCCAGGCGCAATCCGTCCTTATCCGCGAATTGCAAATACGATTCCGAGAAGCGCTCTGCCTTCATCACGGATATGCCGAACTTGCGAAGCCGCTCCTCCCAGAAGCCGAGCGAGCCTACCGGTACGACATAGGTCGTGATGCCGACCTGGCCGCCGCCGATCCGGCCTTTGCGGGAACCGGCCCAAGGGAAGAAGGTGATAATCGTACCGGGGCTGCCGATTTGGTCGCCGAAGTACAGATGATACACTTCCGGCGCGTCGAAGTTGATCGTCTTCTTCACCAAGCGAAGGCCGAGCACTCCCGAATAAAAATCGACGGTCTCCTGAGCATTGCGGACAAAATCGGTAATATGATGAATTCCTGCTGTCGGTTGCGGCATAAATACCATCTCCTCGTATGAGTTATCGGATACAAGTTCCGTTGTTATTGAAATCGGTTATAGGTGACGAATTCTCCGACCGGCTTGCGGTAGCCGCGCGGTCTTTGGCGCGACGTATCCTCTCTGCCTATGGCGATCAGCAGCGCGGGAACGTAGCGGTCGGGAACGGAGAGCGCCTTGCGCAGCGCCTCCGCATCGAAGCCGATCATCGGGCAAGTATCCCAGCCGGCGTCCTTGGCCGCCAGCATGAAGAGCATGGACGAGAGGCTGGCGTTGCGGACCGCTTCCTCGTGCATAAACGCCGCGCCGCGATTTTCGTAGAAGCTGACGACCGATTCGACTTCCTGATCGAATTCCTGCTTGCTGTAGACTCCCAGATTCAGCAGCCCTTCGTTGATTTTAGCGGCTTCTTGATATGCGCGAAGGTCGCCGAGGACGACGATGACAGCCGAGGCGCTCTGTACCTTATATTGCTTGTAGGCGGCTTCGTAGACGCCGTGCTTCAGGGACGGGTCTTTCACGACGACATAATGCGTATGCTGCAAATTAAAGGCGGACGGAGCGAATTTGACCAGATTGAATATTTCGTCGAGTTCTTTATCCAGTATCTCCACACCGGGAATAAACTTATTAGCCGATCTGCGGGCTTTCAATAAGGCTGTAAAATCGCTCATAACTGATTTCCTCCTTCAGGGAAATGAACCATTAACGGATTAGTGCGTCAAGCGAATACGCTCCGGCGCCGGTTAAGGCAACGCCAACGGCGATAGCGATAAGAATGACGTTATATTCAATACCGCCCGATGTTACCCAAAAACCGTTTTTGCCGTGCACCGTCGCAATGGCGCCGATCATTGTCAGCACAATCAGCGCGGCGGCGACAGGCGTGAACAGCCCGGCGGCAAGCAGCAAGCCTCCGATCAGCTCCATCAATCCGGCGGCGACCGCCATAGGAACGCCGGGTTTAATGCCGATCGATTCCATCCAGCCTCCGGTTCCTTTGGGCCCGTGGCCTCCGAACCAGCCGAACAGCTTCTGGGAGCCGTGCCCCGCGAAAATCAAACCTACAACCAGCCGAACGATCAGTAATCCTAATGCAATAGACATTGTAAATCCCTCCGTTTAAGTTTGAGTTTTTAAAAATCTATAAATAAAGAATCTTAAATTTAAGATATATGGCGAAAAAGAGGCTATACGCGTTACACTTGAACTCCGTATAGCTATTTGAAATGCTCCTGGGCGAATTTGCCGAGTTTTTTGAGCAGCTGAGCCGCCGTCCGTTTCTCTTCGGGGGTCAGACCGCCAACTGCTTTATCGATAACCTCCGCATGGCGGGGGAATACGTCCTCGATAAACTGCCTGCCTTGCTCGGTAATGTCCGCGTAGATCAAGCGCCGGTCCTCGGTGGAGGCTCTGCGGCACACGAACTGCTTCTTCTCCAGCTTATCGACGACATAGGTGATGTTGCCGCTGCTCATAAGCACCTTTTCGCCAATCTGCTGAATCGGCTGAGCGCCTTTATGGTACAGCAGCTCCAGCACGCCGAACTCGGTTCGGTTCAGGCCGCTTTGGCGAATGTCGCGGTCGGCGTGGGCATTCACCCATTGACTGGCCCGCGATAGCGCGATATACAGATCGAGTGACTCTTCATAGGAGCGTTTCTCCGTCATCGCTTGCTCCTCCTTCCGCTGGTGAAATCTCAAAATCGAATATCTCAAATTAAAGATAATACAATTTAAGAAAAACGTCAACCCCTTCTATCGACTCTTCGGCCACTTTTTCACCGCGCTTTTAGAAGGGTGGTGAAAAAGTCCGCTGCGGCGTCCATTTGCTCCTCCAATCGCTGTTGAAAACGGATTCTTCGGATTGTTTTTTCGTTTTTCTGTGGAGAGAATCCGCTTTCAAAGGCGAACGCTTACGCTTTTCCAGATTCAAATGGCCCCTACGCTCGTTTTTCACCAGGCTTTTAGATGTCCGCATCGGGGTCTGCGATCGAACTGCGCCGTTCCCGGATGTCCTGCAGCGGCGGCCGGCCGTACATGCGGGCGTATTCCCGGCTGAACTGGGACGGGCTTTCGTAGCCGACGCGAAAGGCCGCATCGGAGACTTGCACGGACTCCGTCAGCATGAGGCGGCGGGCTTCCTGCAGACGCACCGTTTTCTGGTATTGCAGCGGGCTCATCGCCGTGACGCGCTTGAAATGCTTGTGAAACGCCGAAGCGCTCATATTCACGGACTTGGCAAGCTGGTCGACCGCAAGCGGGCGGTCGTATTGCCGGTTCATCAGCCGGAGCGCTTGCGCGATGCTGTGCGCATGACTGCCGATCATGGTGAACGAATGGAGGAGCGCGCCCTGCTCGCTTTGGAGCACGCGATACAAAATTTCGCGGATCACGAGCGGCGCGAGAGCAGGGATGTCCTCAGGCTCGTCCAGCAGCTGCAGGAGCCGCACGATCGCTTCGAGCAATGCGGGAGACGTCCGGTTTACGGTGATGCCCCGAAAGCTTTCGGCGGCAGCGGACCCGGGGCGGTTCGCTTCCTTCACGATGTCGAGGATGACGTCGGCGTCAAAGCTGAGCTTCAAGCTCAAATACGGGATTTCGGGCGAAGCTTCGACAATGCTGCCGACGATCGGCAGTTCAACGGAAGTGACCAGGTAAGTCGACGGATCGTACCGGTACGTTTCATTGGCCAGCGAGGCCGTCTTCGCCCCTTGGGCCACGACGCAAATCGACGGCTTGTATACGGATTCCATCGGATGCGAAGGCTGTACGGCATGCATCAGCGTCAACGAGGGTACGCTTGTCCGAAACGTGCCGTGCGACGGGGCGTGGCGGCGTATGAAGAGCGCCAGCTGCCGCAGAGCTTGCTCCATACGCGGCGAATCGTTCGTTATGCTCATCGCTGCGGGCTCCTTTCCGGGAGGATGTCAGTCCTTTTATTATATCGATTATATCGGGACCGAAGAGAATCAGGCAAGAATCAGCCAGGTATGGTCTAACGGCCCGGTACAAACATTACTATAATGAAATCATCGGGATAAAGCGCGGCGGCTGTAACGGCCGGCCGCAAATCCAAGGCGGAGGGAGAGCATGAATATGCGTTTAAGCGGAAAAGTTGCCATAATTACCGGGGCTTCCCGAGGGATCGGAAGGCAAGCGGCCATTCAATTGGCGCAAGCCGGAGCGAAGGTCGTCGTCAATTATTCCTCCAATTCGGCAAAAGCCGAGGAAGTCGTAAAGACGATTGAGCAAGCGGGCGGCGCAGCCGCGGCCATCCGCGCCGACGTCAGCAAGGTAAGCGAGGTCGAAGCGCTGTTCGCAGATACGCTTGAACGGTTCGGACGCGTAGATATTGTGGTCAATAATGCCGGTATTATGGAGTGCAAGGCGATTGAGGACGTGACGGAGGACCTATTCGACCGCCACTTCGCGATCAATGTGAAGGGAACTTATTTTGCCTGCCAGCAAGCGATGAAGCATATGGCACGCGGCGGCACGATCATCAACTTCTCGACGTCCGTGTCCGGCGCGATGCTTCCCGCGTACAGCGTCTATGCCGCAACGAAGGGAGCGGTGGAGCAACTGACCCGCCAACTGGCGAAGGAGTTCGGGCCCAAGGACATCGTCATCAACTGCATCGCCCCCGGCCAAGTGGCGACCGAATTGTTTCTGAACGGAAAGACGCCGGAGCTGGTCGATTCCTACCGCCGGATGAACGCGTTCGGAAGGCTCGGCGAACCGGAGGATATCGCCAACGCGATCGAATTGCTCGTCAGCGGCAAGGCGCGCTGGATAACGGGGCAGACGATTCGGGTCAACGGAGGGTTTAATTAACATCGCTCAGGGAACTTATTTGACTTAGAACACGGCGGCCAACATCCATGGAGCGACCAGCAGAGTAATGACGGCCGCAAGAATCATCGAGATGCTGGACACCGTGCCGGAGACGCTGCTGAACTCGAACGCCTTGGACGTGCCCGCGCCGTGAGAGCTCGTGCCAAGCAGGACACCTCTGGCGATATCGTTATGGATACGGCACATCCGGATCACGGTCGGCCCGATGATCGATCCGAAAATGCCCGTCATCATAACCGCCACGGCCGTGATCGTCGGTATGCCTCCGATCGTCTGCGAGACGCTCATCGCGATCGGCGTCGTAACCGAGTGGGGCAGCAGGCTGTAAATGAGCTGATCGTTCATATGCAGCGCCTCCGCCATCCATAGGGAGGAGGCGACCGCCACGGCTGATCCGGCCAAAACGCTGACCAAAATCTCGGCGGCATGTTTCTTGATCAGGTTGAAATGCTTCGACAGCGGGATCGCAAAGGCGATGGTCGCGGGCTGGAGCATATCCGACAACCAGTGGGCTCCGGAATTATAGGAATCGAACGTCGTGCCGGTAGAGACGAGAACGACGACCAGCACCGCGGGAGTAACGATCAGCGGAGACAGCAGCAGCACCGGTTTATACCGGTACAGCCGTTTGGACAGCATATATAGGAGTATCGTCCCGACGAGACTCAGTGCTGCGATCATCATGGACGGGCACGCTCCTTTCTCCTTGCGATCAGTTGGGCGACTAGGCCGCTGCAGACCATGACGACGACGGTGCCGAGTGCGACGACGAGCACGATCTGCAAACCGTCGTTCATAAGCAAGCTGCGATACGATATGATGCCGACGGCAGGGGAGATGAAAAACAGCAGCAGCTCGGCAATCAGCCAGCTGGACCCCGCCTCCAGCCATTCGCGGCGCAGCATCTTTGTCTGAAGCAGCAGGAACACGACGATCATGCCGAGAATGCTGCTAGGAATCGGCAGATGGAGCCATGCGACGAGTTGATTCATGATATAAGAAATGAAAATGAAGAATATAATCTGGGTCATAATTTTCCATGCGGATTTCATCGCTGCTAGCTCCTTTCAATTGAAAGTGTACAGCAGCTTCTTTCATAGGTAAAATACATATACAGAATGTTTTTCATTCCATTTGTCTATGAATGGCGCATGAGGGGGATCGCGGTATGGATATGCGGCATCTGCAATATTTTTTGGAGGTAGCCCGGTGGAAAAGCTTCACGAAGGCGGCGCAATCGCTGTATATTACTCAGCCTACGATCAGTAAAATGGTCAAAAATCTGGAGGAAGAGCTCGGGGTCGTCCTGTTTGACCGGATCGGCAAACGAATCGAGCTGACGGATGCGGGGACGGTGCTGCTGACGCAAGCGCAGCATATCGTGACCTCTTTCGAGGAGATGACCTCCCATTTGGACGAATTAATGAAGGTAAAGCGGGGACGCATCCGCATCGGCCTGCCGCCGATGGTCGGGGCGAGCTTCTTCCCCAAGGTGATCGGGGAGTTCAGAGAACAGTATCCGGAAATAACATTGCAGCTGTACGAGCACGGCTCGAAGAAGGTAGAGGCGGAAGTCGGCGCGGGCGAGCTGGATATCGGGGTGATTTTGCTGCCGACCGATGAGGAGGTGTTCGATTCGTTTTCCTTCGTCAAACAGCGTTTGATGCTTGTCGTGCATCCTTCCCACCGGCTGGCCGGCCATAAGGAAGCGGCGCTTATAGAGCTGAAGGATGAGCCGTTCCTGATGTTCCATGAGGATTTTGCTCTCCATGACCGGATTATCGCGGAGTGCGGGAGGCTGGGGTTCGAGCCGTTGATCGTCTACAAAAGCTCCCAGTGGGATTTCATCAGCGAGATGGCGGCGGCCAACCTGGGAATCGCCCTGCTGCCGGAGACGATCTGCCGCGAGCTGGACGAGGAGCGGCTGCGGATGATTCCGCTGACGAAGCCGACGATTCCTTGGCATTTGGCGATGATTTGGCGCAAGAACAGCTATTTGTCGTACGCCGCCAAAGAATGGATCGCATTTACCCAGCGAATGCTGCGGCAAGCTCCGCATTGGTATGCGGACAGCGATTAAGCGGCAGGAGAGGCCGAATCGGCCGTGCGCCCGGCTTGGCTTCGGCTGCGCTATTACTCTACCCAGAGCGCAGCCCAAACGAACAGGATAAAGAGCAGAGGAACCGTCAGGACGCCCAACGTCACGGAAATCCAAAATCCTTTTGTCCGCAAAAAGTTTTTAACGACTTCCAGCTTCGCTGCCGGCTCGCGCTCCAGCGACTTAAGACCGTCCTCCAGCATACGGACGGCCAACTCTTCGTCCTGCTCTTGCAGCTTGTCCCACAGCTCGGCGTGCAGAGCCTGAAGCTGATCTTTGCGCGGACTGTCCTTCAAAGGAATGATAGCCATCGGGAAATAACCGCCTTTCGGAAAAGATGGTGTCATTCCCTTTATTATAGCGTAACCACCCAAATATTGGAATGATGGGGCGGTGCTGTGCGAAAAAGCCCCTTCCTCGGTTGGCGAGGAAAAGGGCTGGTGTTCAAAGAAGCGCGGCGGCGGTCGTACCTGCGCAATGATCGGAACCAGAGGCGGCCCCTGCGGTGCTCGCGTTTTTAGGCCATGTGACGGTTGCCTTGAAGCAATCGCCGTCGATTTCGATCTGCAGCCGCCCTTCTTGCAGCTCGACGATGCTTCTGGCGATCGCCAGGCCGAGTCCCGAGCCTTCCGTATGCCGCGATGCGTCGCCTCGCTTAAATCGTTCAAACAGCTCCTCGACCTCAAAATCGATCTCGTAAGCAGAGATATTGTTGATCGTCAAAACGACATGGTTATCGTCTTCGGTCAGAGCAACATAGACACGTGAGCCGGGCAAGGAATATTTTAAAGCGTTGCTGAGCAAATTTTCGAGCACGCGCCACGTTTTTTTGCCGTCCAGCCGAGTACGGATATGCGGATGCGCAATGAGTACCCGAAAGGTCAGGGGAGCAGCTTCGATTTTATCGCTATACTCGGCTAATGCTTGACCGAGCAGAGCGGACACATTGACGTCCTCCAGCGTCAGCTCGACCGCGCCGCTGGCCATCTTGGAGGCCTCGAACAAGTCGTTGATCAGTACTTTCAACCGCTGCGACTTGCGGTCGAGAATGCCGTCCAGCTCGGGCATCATGATGTCCAGAATAATCAGGTGAATGTCCTCCCGGCCGATCAGCTCCAGCGCTTCCAGGCCGTTCCCCGCCTTGTATACGTTCATATGTTCATGCCGCAAATAGATTTCAATGGCATCCTGAATCTCCGCTTCGTCGTCCACTACCAGCACATTATAGGCTTGCATCGTTATCATCAGCTTCTCCACCTTGCTATGTATAAGTTGCCGGGCTGGCATCCGCGGCTGTATCTCTATAGTAAAGGGCAATTTTAACAAAAGCCCGGTAAAAAGTCTTACAAATTTCTTACGATAACAAAAAAGAGATGGCGGCGGACTGTTGCTCCGCATCGCAATCTCTAAAGGGTCTTGCTGCACTTTCTCTCTCTCTGCCTTGGAGGCGCGGCCGGCGGTTCCTGTGCGCCCGCCGGGTCGGCGTAAAGTCTAAACCTTGTTTCATATCTCTTGGATAATCTCTCTAAATGTCTGTATCTATTAGGGGAAGGATGCTCTTTCTGCAACAACATGCCGACATGAGTATAGACGGAGCGGCGTTTCATTATGTTGCGAGGGAATAAGTGGAAAAAGGGCGCCGACGCAAACAGCCCCGAAACGCCGCTCTTGCCGGAGAGGACGATTCGGGGCGTTCGATTCCGGCCGTTCGGCGGACGCGGCACAGCGCGGCGCCGGCTGCTTAGCGGGTGGCGGCGACAAGCTCCTTCTGCGCCGGAGCGGAAGCCGATCCCAGGCGGTCGTGAGCCAGCTCGTACGGCAGGCAAAGCGGAACGCCGGTACGCGGGTCGCGGATAATGTCGGCTTCGATGCCGAATACTTCGCGCAGCACATCCAGCGTCATGACCTCTTCCGGGGTGCCGCTGCTGATCACCTGACCGCTCTTGATGGCGACCATATGATGCGCGTAGCGCGTGGCATGGTTCAGGTCGTGAACGACCATAACGACGGTGCGCCGCTGCTCGCCGTTTAGCTTCTGCAGCAGCTTCAGCACCTCCAGCTGATGCGCCATATCGAGGAACGTGGTCGGCTCGTCGAGGAACAAGATGTCCGTTCCTTGCGCCAAGGCCATGGCGATCCAGGCGCGCTGGCGCTGGCCGCCCGACAGCTGATCGACGGGGCGGTCGTAAAATTCGTTCATGCCGGTCATTTCGATAGCCCAGCGGACGATATCCTTATCTTCCTTGGACAGCGATCCGAAGCCCTTCTGATGCGGGAAACGTCCGTAGGTGACAAGCTCCGACACGGTCAGCCCTTCCGGGGCGACCGGATTTTGCGGCAGGATGGCGAGCTGCTTCGCCACTTCCTTGGTCGATTGCTGATGGATCGACTTCCCGTCCAGGAATACGCCGCCGCTGGAAGGCTTCATAATTCTGGCCATCGTCTTGAGAATCGTCGATTTGCCGGACCCGTTAGAGCCGACCAAGGCGGTAATTTTTCCCGAAGGGATGCTGATATTTAAGTTGTTGACAATGGAACGTTCCCCGTAAGAAATATCCAATTGATTCGTGTATAAGCGCTCCTGCACCATGAGTCCACTCCTTTTGGCAAGCCTGATTGATCATGTGTTGAACACTGTGCCGTCATCCGATAATAATGAGAATCATTATCAAGATTATAAAGCAAAACGACCCCCGATTTCAATATAAATTTATTTGACATTGAGAATCATTTTCATTTAATATTGAAATGAATGCCATTTTTATGGGAGGATGTGAAAACCGATGCTATACAGGTCCGATTCCATACGTCATCTGCAGCTGGAATATGCTCAAACCGAGGAATTCAAGCTTCAGCCCGGGCTGAGCCAAGAGCTGTCTACTCGGGATGAGCATGCCTTCGGCTTCGTATTGCAGGAAAAATTAAAAGTAACCTTGACCGGTCAAGACCGCAGACGCTCCGGTAAAGCGCTGTGCGGAGAGCTATTTCTCGTCCCGCCGGACAGCCGGTGCGCGCTTGAAAATATATCGGAAGCGCCCGTTCAGCTACTTTTCATTCGCTTCCATTGCGCTCAGATCCAATGGGCGGATAAGACGCCGGGACCGCTGTACGCGGCGAAGGCCGAGCTGATCGACGATTACCAGCTGTATTGCTTCCGTACGCCGCAAATCCGCAGCTGGATTCAAGATTTCTTAAGCGATTGCGGCAGTCCGGAGCCCGCGCTGTACTATCAGCTGCAATCGCATTTGTACGCCATGGTGGCCGCGTTGATGATGGTCGTGCAAAATCCGCGCGAAATGGAACAGGACCTGGTCGCCTACGTGGAACGGACCCGGCAGTACATGGAGCAGCGCTATCATGAAGCGATGGACATGGAGGACATCGCCCGGCTGTCGGGAGCGAGCCCGAGCCGGTTTTACCAAGCTTTCCGCAGGCAGACCGGGCTGAGCCCGAATAAATTCATTACGAAGATCCGGCTCGACGCTTCGCTTTCCATGCTCGCCAATACGCTCTCCCCGGTCATTGATGTGGCGCATTCCGTCGGGTATCCGGACGAATATTATTTCAGCCGGCTTTTCAAGAAGCATATGGGGATCACCCCTACGGAATACGCCGCCCGGACGAAGAAAAAGATTGCCTGTCTGTCCCCCGTATTGTGCGGCGATCTGAGCGTGCTCGGCATTGCGCCCCAGCTGTCTCTGGACAGAGGCTGGATGGACGACGAGCCGGTCAAGGAGAAGGCGCTCCGGCGGATCGAACGATTCGAGCCCGAGCTCATCATTGCGCCGCCTCTGCCCGACGATGTGCACGAAACGTTGTCGGCCATCGCTCCCGTCGTCGTGATCGCCTGGAAGCAGTATCCCTGGAAAGAGCGGCTGCTCGACATCGGCGAGCTGTTCGGCTTGTCCAGCGTAGCCGAGAGATGGCTCTCGTATTTCGATATGAAGGTGGAGAATGCGCGGATTCATATTCGCCAGCATTTGGGCGACGAGCCGATGCTGCTCGTGCATGCCTCCGGAGAGGAGCGGTTCCGCGTCTTCGGCATGAAGATGAAGAAGATGAAGGATCTGTTCTACGACGATCTGCAAGTCATGCCTCCCTCGGGGCCGGCGCAGCATATCGGAGCGCTGGACGTCACTTCGCTAAGCGATGTTGCGAAGCTCGATTGCGATAACGTGCTGTTTCTGGTCGGTGCGGCCAAGCCGCAATCGTTCTGCGAGCAGCTCGCCGACCGTTGGAAGGGCTTGAAGCAGAGCCGCGGCAAGAAGCGCTGTCTGTTCGTGCGCCATGACGACCCGCTGCTGTATAATGCCGCGGCTCACGAAGGCTTGGTCGACCAGACGGTCCGTCTGCTGATGCAGTCGGGAAGTTAGCGGCTGCCGTTTACCGCAAATTGAAGGGATGGGCTTCATTCTGTTCGTCTAATCAGCGATTCGCGTGAATGGCTGACCAAAGCGTGATACAATAAGTTTGCTGCAAAACGCAGTCGGCTCGGCCGGGGCGTTTTGTGCGGCAAACTTTTTTTATTTGGCAAAGTAAAAACAAACTTCTTTATGCCGGGATGCCGGAATGGGGCATGCTTTCATGCGGAGTTACGTAGATATGTATGTGGAGTGAATTATTGATGAATCGATGACGGAGTGGTTTATTTTCAACAGGGAAATAACTATCATAATCAGTATATTTGGTTTTGTAGAAAGGGGGGGCTGCCATGAACCATAAACCTAAGATCTTGATCCTGACGGCGAGTTATGGAGACGGACATTTACAGGCTGCGCGGGCGCTGAAACAATCCTTTCTGAACCAGGGAGTGGAATGTGTTCGGGTCGTCGATCTCATGAGAGAAGCGCATCCTTTTTTAAATACAATTACAACGACTTTATACTTGACCAGCACCCAGACATCCAAATTCGGACTGGATTATTACGGCTGGAGCTATTATATGACGCGGGAGACGAAGCCGGATCTCGCCTGGAACCGTTATTTTAAAATTATCGGCAAGAAGAAGCTGAAGGAAATTATCGCCGAGGAGCGGCCGGACGCCATCATCAATACGTTTCCATTCGGAGCGACGCCGGAGCTGTGCCGCGGCCTTGGCATCCCGTGCTTTACGGTATTGACGGACTTCGCTCTGCATTCGCGCTGGATTCACCCGGATATCGACAAGTATTACGTAGCGGCGGAAGAGCTGAAGGAGCAGCTCGTCTCCATAGGCTGTGCCCCGCGGCAGGTTGAAGTAAGCGGCATTCCGATTCGCAGCGATTTTATCCGTTACGATTACAGCCAGCCTAACGAGTTTGCCATGCAAGTGGACCCTTGGCGCAAAAGCGTGCTGATTCTGGCCGGATCTTACGGCGTTCTCGGCAATGTCGACGAGATGATTCGCGAGCTGCTGGCGATCGATGACTGCCAGGTGGCCGTCGTCTGCGGGCGCAACCGGAAGCTGGAGCAGAAGCTGCTGGCGCAATACGCGGATCAGCCGGACGTGCATATTTTCGGTTTTTTGGAAAACATTCATCAATTGATGTCGATCTCCTCCTGCATCGTATCAAAGGCGGGCGGGCTGACTTTATCCGAGTCGCTGGCGCTGAGAATACCGCTGTTTATTTACAAGCCGTTCGCCGGACAAGAGAAAGAAAACGCGCTGTTTCTTGCCAACAAAGGAGTGGCTGCGATTTCTAACCATACCGAGGAGCTTGTGAGCCAAATCCGTTCGTTCTTCTCCGACGAGAAGCTGGCGGCCGACATTAAAGCGCGGATGACCAAGCTGCAGCCGAAATGCGCCGCGGAGTTTATTGCGGAGGATGTGCTTCGCACTGTGAACCGGACGGTCGGCGCGCATAAATAATCATGTCGGAGTCAGGGTATAATGCAGGTTAACGTATTATGCAGGAAGAAGGTGGGGCGAATTGTCCGAAGTTTCTCATAAACAAGCCTTTGCTGCACATATGATGTTATACGGTATTATTTTATTCCTTGTAGAATTTGTCCGCGGAGCTTTTCTCGTATCGTTCCTGCCGACGTATGCGGTGAAAGCGTTGGGCTTTTCCGTTACGGCGGTAGGTTGGGCGGTTTCCATTCATTACATAACGGATACGCTGATCAAATGCTTCGCAGGCTACTTGCTCGACCGGTTTCCGCTGCGGTTTATCGTGCCGCTGGGGCTCGCCGTATCGATGGGCGGTCTTTGGCTGATGTACAGCGTACATTCGCTCTGGCTGCTTATCGCCGCCTCGGCATTGTTCGGCATCGGGTTGTCGCCGATCTGGCTTGTCTGCCTGAGCAAGGTGAGGCCCGAGCATAGGGCGGAGCATATGGGAATGCTGTATACGTGCTGGCTCGCCGGTCTGGGCTCAGGGCCCATCGTGCTTAATTTTATTATGGATAAGAGCTATTCCTTGTCTTTCTGGATCATGCTGGTCTTATGGGGAATCGGTCTGGCCTTATCGTTACTCATCACCAATACGAAGTTATCCGCTCCTGAACCTATTCCCCTTCAACAACAAATCGCCATGCTCTGGGAACGGCTTCGCTCGATGAAGAAGCTGGTTCCCGGCATGACCCTGCAAACGATGGCGGCAGGCATGCTCGTTCCCGTGCTTCCCGGCTTCACCACCAATTATTTAGGCTTCAATTATTCCCAATATTCCTACCTGCTTATTGCCGGCGGTCTGTTAACCGTCGGGGCGCTCATACCTATGGGGCGGCTGTCCGATCGATTCGGTAAAAAATGGTTTCTGGTCTTAGGCTTCGCGGCCTTCGCTTTGACCCTGTTTTCTTTGACGCTTGCCTTTCATCTCTGGGTCGCCATGCTGCTTGCCGCGGTGCTCGGGATTTCCTATGCCGCCGTACTGCCGGCCTGGAACGCTCTGATCGCTCATTACGTCCCCAAAAATCATGAGGGAATGGGATGGGGGTTGTTCTCCAGCGTCGAAGGCATAGGCGTCATTATCGGTCCTGTGCTGGGAGGATGGATAGCGGATACATTCAGCGAAAGCATGACCGTATTGGCCAGCGCCGTCCTGCTGGGAGCCATCGCCGTGTATTACTTTCTGTCCCCGCCGGAAAGCTCCGCTTCACAGGCCGCAGTTGAACATTAGGAAGGAGGAATGGCCATGGGGCCTGTATTCTGGTTCATCCTGATTGCGCTCTGCATTTATACGGTAATCCCCACTTTGCTGGTGCGGCTGCTCGGATGGGGAGTGTACCGGAGGGGAGAGATGCGGCGGACGGCGTATTTGACGTTCGACGACGGCCCGGACCCCGAATATACGCCGAAGCTGCTTGATCTGCTGCGGCAGTACGGCGTCAAGGCGACGTTCTTCGTGCTCGGAGCCAAGGCGCAGGAGCATCCCGAGCTGATCCGGCGAATGCGCGGCGAAGGGCATCTGATCGGCATCCATAACTACTCCCACTGGGCCAACGCCCTGATGTCGCCCGGGAAAGTGCGGCGGCAGATTGCGGCGGCGGCCAGGGTGATCGAAGAAATTACCGGGGAGCGGCCTGTGTATTACCGGCCTCCTTGGGGGATCATCAACCTGTTTGACTTCGGGCTGCTCCGGGAATTCCGCATGGTGCTCTGGTCGCTGATTCCGGGGGATTGGCGCAGCCGCGGAGGCAAAGCGAGAATTCAGCGCAGGCTGGAGTCGCGGTTTAGGGACGGAGCGGTGATCGTGCTTCACGACAGCGGACAGACGCTGGGGGCGGACGAGGACGCTCCGCAGTACATGCTGCAGGCGCTGGAGGAGTTCATCGGCGGCATGCGCGAGCGGCAGTATACGTTCCTTAGGGTAGACGAGCTGAACCGGGAGAAGGGGAAGCCGTCCGGTCTCGCCTGGTATCGCAGACTCCCCGTTGCGCTGTGGCTGAAGTGGGAAGCGGTTTATCATGCGCTGTTCGCGCTGGAGCCGGTCGATCCCGACAATCGGCTGCTGTATTACCGGGTGTGCACTTATCACGGACGCAGCATTTTGCTGCCGGACGGCGAGGAAATCCGCAAGGGCGACCGCGTGATCGAGCTGCATTTCAACAATGAAATGATCTTCCATATCGCAGGGGGGACCCGGTCGATGATGCAGCTGGCCGTTCAGCTCATCCGGGCGGTGCAGGAGCTTCTCCCCAAGATGGCGGAGCGGCTTATGAGCGACGCCGTGACGCGCGACATTAAGGGGATCTACGGCATTACCATGATTAACCGCGGTCCCAAGCAGTTCGGATTCACCGTCACCGATCTGCCCAAAGGGTTGTTCTATATCGTCAGCAAGCTGTACTTGCGGCTGCTGCTGCTGGTCATTCATCCCCAGGGGAAACAGCGGCTGGAGGTGAAGAAGGAGCTGCTGACGCCCAAAGTGCTCGCCATATCGGCCAAGGAGCTGCAGCGGCGGTATTCCGCTTCCCCCGAGTACATAACCGTTTCCGAATAGGGCATATTATCCCTGAGCTTATTTTAACGCCAAGGGGTGAATCGCTTTTGAAACGAGTCGCTGTACTTGCCGTTTCACTGCTGCTGCTTGCCTTGACGATTCCGTTCTCTGTGCAAGCCGGCGAAGCGGCGACGGGCAACCCGTATCATTTCGGGTTCAAAAAAAGCAAGAACCAGCAGCTGGCCTCTATCAATGAAGAAGGCTTCAAGGACATTATTCAGAAAAACGAAGCCATTTTTCTCGGGGACGTCTCCCGCAAGGAGCTTTATCTCACCTTCGACAACGGCTATGAGAACGGATATACTCCGAAAATTTTGGACGTTTTGAAGGAGCATAAGGTTCCGGCGATTTTTTTCGTCACCGGGCATTTCGTGAAGGAGCAGCCGGAGCTGGTGAAGCGGATGGTCGCTGAAGGCCATTTGATCGGCAACCACTCGTGGAGTCATCCGGATATGAGTCAAATTTCCAACGCCCGCCTGCAGGAGGAACTGGCGAAGGTACAGACCGCCGTCAGCAGCTTGACCAGCCAGAAGGAGATGCATTACTTGCGGCCGCCCCGCGGCATCTTCAACGACCGTATTCTGGCGGCCAGCAAGGAGCTCGGGTATACGAGCGTCTTTTGGTCGGTCGCCTACCGGGATTGGGAGCCGAAAGCGCAAAAAGGCTGGAAGTACGCTTACGATAACGTGATGGGCCAGCTGCATCCGGGCGCCGTCATTTTGCTCCATTCCGTCTCCAGCGATAACGCCGAAGCGCTCGGACGCATCATTACCGCTGCGCGGGAACAGGGCTATGAGTTCAAAAGCCTGGATCAGATGGAGAAGAGAACCTATTAGCTGTAAGGGAAGGCGCCGCGCTGCGGCGCTTTTTTGCACTAAAGAAAAAGCCCTGCCCCAAAAGGCAGAGCCTGCAACGCTACCGGCAACAGCCGATATTGGCGTTCTATGCATCCGAAGCAGATCCGGAGCCGCGCGGCCCCCGCAAATACTCCAAAAATATGCTTTTCATAAGCAGCAGCTGGGTTCCGGCATCCATATCGGATTCCAGCATGACGATGTTTTTTTGCAAGGACAGCTTCTGCGCAAATATGCCGAACGCGTTGGCCATAGTCGACAGCGTCTCTTGGATCGGAATATCCGAACGGATCGAGCCGTCGCGGATGCCTTCTTCGATAATACGACGGTAGATCGCCGAAATCCGGTGATATACGGCGTTATATTTGTCGATATCCTCCAGAGGCTCCGGCGATTGGGCGGCATAGCTTTGGAAGGCTTCCAACAGCTTCGTCCGCTCTTCGCGGCTTTCTCTGCTGAAGGAGACGAAATAATCGAACACGCGCTCAAGCTTGCTTAGGCAGCTTTCTTGTCTCTGGGCGATTTCCTCGAAGACAGGGGCTTCAGATTCCATAAGCTTCGTAGCGACCGCGACGATTAATTTATCTTTTTTGGGAAAATAGCGAAACAAGGTGGCGATGCCTACGTTATCTTCCTTGGCTACATCCTGCATGGTGGCTTTCTCCAAGCCTTTGCGCAGAAACACGCGTTCCGCGGACGCGATAATGCTGCTGAGTCGCTGCTGCTTGCCTTCAAGCCGTTCCTGTTCCCATCTGCTTTTGGGGTCCATTTGCGCTTCAACTCCTCAACCAAGTCATGTCATAATCGATGCCATGCTATCAAAAGGACCAATCGTTGTCAATGTTGGAAGGCATTCTCTCGCTTGAATGCGGGGAGGCGGGATTGAAAAGAAAAATAAGCGGTGATATAATGAGTATTGCAATGATATTATTACTATCATGATGATTGTTGATATATCATACCTCATTATTTTATCTTATCTTCCGAGGATAGAACACCCATACTGCTAAAGGAGCTGGATGAACGTGGAAAATACGAACCCGATTGCAGTCATTACCGGAGCAGGAAGCGGCATAGGCAGAGCAAGCAGCTTGAAGCTCGCCAAGAACGGAGCCAAGGTGGTGTTGGTCGATTACAATAAAGAAGCCGGAGAAGAAACCTTGAAGCTCGTGCAGGAGCAAGGAGGCGAAGGAATCTTCGTGCAGGCTAACGTCGCCAAGAGCGAGGATGTCCAATATTATGTGAACGAAGCCATGAAGACATACGGACGGATCGATGTCTTTTTCAATAACGCGGGAATTATTCAACCGTTCTCGATGCTTGCGGATACCGAGGAAGCGGAATTCGACCGCATCATGTCGGTCAACGTCAAAGGGGTGTTCCTCGGCTTGAAATATGTGTTGAAAGTGATGGAGAGCCAAGGCGGCGGCACGATCATTAATACGGCCTCCACGGCGGGAATTCGCAGCGAGCATAGCGCGGGCGTGTACTCGGCAAGCAAGCATGCGGTAATCGGATTGACCAAATCGGCGGCGCTGGAATATGTGAAAAAAGGCATTCGCGTCAACGCCATTTGTCCGGGAGGCGTAAAAACGGCTCTGACGGACAGCGTTCCCGTGACCATGCAGCAAACCGGCTATGTGCCGGAGGAAGTGTCGGTTATGAGAATGGGACGCTTCGCGCAGCCGGATGAGATCGCCGGCATGGTGGCGTTCCTCGCTTCCGACGAGTCCAGCTATATGACCGGCTCGATTGTGCTTGTCGACGGCGGGTTGACTCTGTAAAGGCCGCTTAAGCGATAGGCAGGAGCAGATTGTAAAGGAACATTGAGACACACGACCGATGGCCGTGTGTCTTTTTGGCGTCGACGCGCCCGGTCAGGGCGGGTTTACTGCATGTTCCCGGCCGTGCGGAAATAAAAGCGCGGCCGGACGCTGCGGCCCGGTTCTGTTATGCATTTTATCCCGCCGCGGCTTATATATTAAAGTATTGGGTGTTCATAGCAAGGCAAGCTTTGCGATTGATGCCGATCATGGAGAGGGGCTGCGTCTATGCTTCATATTGTCGCCTGTATTAAGCAGGTGCCGGATACGAAGATCATCAAGATGAACCCGAAGACGAATACGATGGACCGGGCGAGCGCGCCGGCGATTTTGAACCCGTACGACGCCCACGCGGTAGAGGAAGCGGTGCGGCTTAAGCGCAGATACGGGGGGACTGTGTCCGTGCTGACGATGGGGCCGCCGCCTGCCGTCAAGGCGATTAAGAAATGCATCGAGATCGGAGCGGATGAGGGGTATTTGATCACCGACCGCGCTTTTGCCGGGGCCGATACGCTGGCTACGAGCTATTCGCTGACCAAGGCGCTGGAGAAGATCGCGCAAAGCGCGCCGATCGATCTGATCATCTGCGGTAAAATGACGATCGACGGGGATACGGGCCAAGTCGGCCCGGGCATAGCCCGCCGGCTGGACATCCCGCCGCTCACCTCGGTGAACAAGGTTGCGGAAGTCAACCGGGAGGAGGGATACGCCATCGTACACCGCAAGCTGGAGGACGGCTATGAGGTCGTCCGGTCCAAGCTGCCGTGCCTCTTGTCGGTGGAGAAGGAGATCAACGAGGTGCCTTATTCGGCCATGCCCGACGTCATTCGAGCCGCCCGTTACCAGCCGCATATTTGGTCGGTTAACGATTTGGAGGGCGTAGACCGGACCCAGCTGGGCCTTAAGGGCTCTCCTACGATCGTTTCCTCGGTGTGGGCTCCGCCGAAGCCGCAGGGCGGCGAACTATTACAGGGAACGCCCCAAGAGCAAATCGACCGGCTCATCGGCATCCTGCTTACGAAGCGGGAGCTGTTCCAAACGGGAGGCGGTGCTGCGGATGAGCTTTGACGATTATCGCGGCGTATGGGTGTTCATTGAAGCGAAGGACGGGGCGGTCGCTCCCGTATCTCTGGAGCTGCTGGGAGCGGGCAGGACGCTTGCCGACAAGCGGAAGACGGAGCTGGCCGGCGTGCTTATCGGCCATCGGGTGACCGGACTCGCGGCGGCGGCATTCGAATACGGCGCAGATACCGTATACGTCTACGACGATCCGATCTTTACCCATTATCGCACGGAAACGTTTATGAAAGCGCTGCTCGCTTGTACGCAGAAATATAAACCGGAAATTATTTTGTACGGGGCGACCTCCACAGGCAAAGATTTGGCCAGCGCGGTAGCGACCGATCTGCCGACGGGACTGACTGCGGATACGACGTTGCTGGATGTCGAGGAGGATACGGGGCTGCTGCTGGCGAGCCGTCCTGCCTTTGGCGGCAATATTATGGCGACGATTTTGTGCAAGAAGTACAGACCGCAGATGGCTACCGTTCGCCCCAAAGTTATGAAAGCGTTGCCGCGGGAGGAAGGGCGCACAGGGAAGCTCATCGAAGAGAGCATTCCGCTGCAGGAAGAGGATGTGCGAACCAAGGTGCTCGAAATAGTCCGCCGGACGACGCAGCAAGTGCGCATTGACGAAGCCGATATTGTCGTGTCCGGCGGCAAGGGAATGGGCGGGCCGGAAGGCTTTCAGCTGATTCACCGGCTGGCCGGGGTGCTCGGAGCCGCCGTCGGGGCGAGCCGCGATGTCGTCGAAGCGGGCTGGATCGAGCATCACCATCAGGTAGGGCAGACCGGGGTCACGGTGACGCCCAAAATTTATTTTGCCATCGGTATTTCCGGCGCGATTCAGCATATTGTCGGGATGCAAAATTCGGGCTTGATCATTGCGATCAACAAGGACCCGGAGGCGGCGATCTTTCAATCCTGCCACTATGGGATCGTCGGCGACGCGTTCGAGATTATCCCGCTGCTGATCGAGCAGTTTACCAAGGCATTGGGCGGAAAGGAAGACGGCTATGTCGGAAAAGTTTGATTGCATCGTCGTCGGCGCGGGGCCCGCGGGCATCGCTTGCGCTTACGAGCTGGCGAAAGCCGGCGTCGACGTGCTGCTGCTGGAGAGGGGAGAGTACCCAGGCTCCAAAAACGTGATGGGAGGCGTGCTGTACCGCAAGATGATGGAGGACGTCATCCCCGAGTTCTACAAGGAAGCTCCGCTGGAGCGGCCTATTGTCGAGCAGCGGTTTATGATGCTGGATAAGGAGTCGGCGCTGACCTTCGGCTATAAGGGACTGGAGTGGGCGCGCGAGCCGTACAATAACTTCACCGTGCTGCGGGCCAAATTCGATCAGTGGTTTGCGCAGAAGGCGGTCGATCAGGGCGCGCTGCTGATCAATGAAACGGTGGCGCTGGAATGCATCGTCGAAGAGGGCCGGGTCGTCGGGGTGCGTACGGACCGTCCGGACGGCGATCTGTACGCCGATGTCGTCGTGCTGGCCGACGGCGTGAACTCCCTGCTGGCGAAATCGCTCGGCTTCCACAAGGAATTCAAGCCCGACGAAGTGGCGCTGGCGACGATGGAGATCGTCAAGATGGACCGCAAGGTGATCGAGGACCGTTTTAACCTGGAGGAAGGCCAGGGCTGCACGATCGAGCTGTTCGGCGACGCGACCAAAGGCATCCTAGGCACAGGCTTTCTATATACCAATAAAGATACGCTCAGCATAGGCGTCGGCACGTTACTGTCCGGGCTGATCAAGCATAAAATAAAACCGTACGAACTTCTCGAATACGTCAAGCGTCATCCGATGATCCGGCCGTATTTGCAAGGCGGCGAGCCGCAGGAATACCTGGCCCATCTTATTCCCGAGGGCGGCTACCATTCGATGCCGAAAGTCGTCGGCAACGGCGTTCTGGTCGTCGGGGATGCGGCGCAGCTGGTCAATGCGATTCATAGGGAAGGCTCGAACATGGCTATGACGTCCGGGCGGCTGGCGGCGGAGACGATCGTCATGGCCAAACAGGCGGGCAATTTCTCCGAAGACATGCTGGATTATTACCGGCAGCGGCTGATGGAGAGCTTCGTCGGTCAAGATTTGCATAAATACAAGGATGCCACCCATCATTTCGACAAATTCCCGCAATATTTCGAGGAATACATCCCGATGATGAACAGAGCGGCCAGCCAGATGTTCACCGTAGACGGAACCTCCAAGCGGGAGAAGCAGCGAAAAATATGGCGAGACATCGGCACGGCCAAGCAGAAACTGAAATTGGCCCGCGACATGTACCGGGCATGGAAGGTGATGAAGTGATGAGCGAGCAGGGGAAAGCCGCGAGCATCGAAGAGAAACAGTACCTCCTTCGCTTCAACGCAGATACGAAATCCCATCTTACCGTTCTCAACGCAAATACGTGTTTGACGCAATGCCCGGATAAAATCTGTACGATTTTTTGTCCGGCGGAAGTATACAAGTGGGAAGATATCCGCATGCATGTCGGTTACGAGGGATGTCACGAATGCGGAAGCTGCCGGATCGGGTGCCCCCACCAAAACATTAAATGGGAGTACCCGAAGGGCGGTCATGGAATCGTCTTTAGACTGGGGTGACCGGAATGTTTGAAGTAGGCGATCGCGTCGTGTTTGTGCTTGATGGCGCCAAGGGCGTCATTGTGGAAGCCGAAGCGGAGGTAGGCTTCTATCACATCATTTGGGAGGACCGTTTTACGAGCTGGGAGAAAGAAGAGATGCTGGAGAAACCGAAGGAATAATTCGAATGCGCTTTCTTTGCGCCCTTTTGCCCTGCTCTCCACAAATTGACAATCCTAATCCGCAGTGTTAGTTTGGTTACAGGATGGCTGCATCATCCCAGCTGAAGATTTCAAACGAAAAGGGGACTTCATCTTGGAACGAACTGCGGAAAACACGGTAATCGGTTTTATCGGCACAGGGGTTATGGGCAAAAGCATGGCCGGCCACCTGATGAGCAAAGGCTACAAGCTGCATGTCTACAGCCGTACGAAGGAGAAGGCGGAATCGTTGGTAGCCCAAGGGGCGTCCTGGCACTCATCGCCTGCCGCGCTGGCTCCATTGTGCGACGTCATCATTACGATGGTGGGCTATCCCCGCGACGTTGAGGAAGTGTATTTGGGAGACCAAGGCGTCATTCCGTTCGCCAAGCAGGGAGCGCTTGTCATAGACATGACGACCTCCAGTCCTTCGCTTGCCAAGCGGATTGAGGAAGAGGCGTCGAAGCGGGGAATCTGGGCGCTGGACGCTCCCGTTTCCGGCGGGGATATCGGGGCCAGAGAGGCGCGCCTGTCCATTATGGCGGGCGGCAGCAAGGAAGCCTTCGAGCAGGCCGTACCCGTTCTGGAAGCGATGGGGACGCAGATCGTCCATCAAGGGCCTGCGGGCTCCGGCCAATTTACGAAGATGTGCAATCAGATTGCCATCGCATCCAATATGATGGGCGTCTGCGAGGCGCTGATTTATGCCGAGAAGGCAGGGCTCGACCCGTCTACCGTATTGAAAAGCATCCAGTCGGGGGCCGCAGGGAGCTTCTCCTTGAGCAATCTCGCTCCGCGGGTGATCAACGGAGATTATGCGCCCGGCTTCTATGTGAAGCATTTTATTAAGGATATGCAAATTGCGCTGGACTCTGCGAAGGAAATGAATCTGGACCTGCCTGGATTGTCGCTTGCTCTTTCGTTATACGAACGGCTGGCCCGAATGGGAGAAGAGGATAGCGGCACGCAGGCGTTGTTCAAGGTGTATTTGCAGCAGCAATAACGGACGGGAACAAGAGAGAGGGCTGTAATCGGCCCTCTTTTTTGCCGTTCCTAGGAGTCTGTCCGACGAAACAGGAAAAGCATAGTTTCGTCGCGAAACTTAACTGTAATCTGTTTATCTGGTAAAAAAGGGTGTGTGGTTTATGGCAAAATTTAAATCTTACTCCACGGAACAAGGTGAATTGTTTCCGATGTATTTGAGCGATTGGATCCCTGAAGATCATTTAGTGCGGCTTGTTAGCGACATCGTGGATCAGTTAGATCTCACGGTCATGACAAATCGGTATTCCCATCGCGGAGAAGAAGCCTATCACCCCGCCATGCTTTTGAAGTTATGGTTCTATGGCTATGCTACGGGTGTGTTCACCTCCCGGACCCTTCGTCAGGCTATGGATGAAAATATTCCTTTTCGTTGGCTATGTGGCGGCCATCGACCGGATTTCCGTACGCTCAGCGATTTTCGAAAGGATCACCTCGAATCATTACCGGGACTTTTCAAACAAGTGGTACACATCGCCATACAGCTAGGGTACGTGTCCCTCGGTCATGTCAGCATCGATGGTTCGAAGCTGAAAGCCCATGCATCGAAGCATAAGTCGATGTCGCGAGATCGGATGAACCAGGAAATCGAGCGTCTGGAAAAGGAAATCCGCGAAGCTCTCGAGCAAGCCGGCCAGATAGACGACCAAGAGAACGAAGAGCCCCTTTCGCTGTTGCCGGAATCGGTGACCAATCGCCAATCCCGACTTGAAAAAATCAGAGAGGCGCTCAGACAGTTGGAAGCTCGCAAACCGGTAGAGGAATCGAAGACACCGGACAAAGATCAATTTAACTTTACCGATCCAGATTCCCAAATCATGGATACGAAAACCCAAGGCGTCATCCAAGGATATAATCCGCAAATTGCCGTAGATGCGGATCAGGGATTCATCGTCGGACTGCAGATGAACCCTAGCAGCAGCGACCAACACCAATTCCAGCCGGTGCTCGGTTCCATCCGCAACATAACGGGAAAGGTGCCCGAGAAAGTGAGTGCGGACGCAGGGTACTTTAGTGCGGACAACATTCAGGCGGCGACGAAGGCCGAGACCGACGCCTACATCGCGGCAACCCGTGAAAACAAGCAGCACGGGAATCCGTACGATAAAACCAACTTTACGTATATCCCGGAAACGGATACCTATGTGTGCCCAGCGGGACAAACGCTGATCCACAAGTACACATACTATGAAAAGGATCCTCAAAAAGCGACTCAATGGGTGTATATGAGCGATGCCTGCCTGACCTGCCCGTTTCAAAAGGACTGCGTTAAGTCCGGATCCGGTAAACGAAGGGTCAAACGCAATGAAGGCGATCCGATCCGAGAAGCCATGAGAACCAAAGTGCAAAGCGATGCCGGTAAAGACATTTACCGGTTACGTAAAGCCATCGTGGAACCCGCGTGGGGGCAAATGAAAGAATGTCAGGGCTTTCGTCAGTTTCACCTCCGTGGCGAAGATAAGGTTGAGGGTGAGTTCGTCCTTTTGGCTTTAAGCTATAATTTAAGAAAGCTTCATTCTGCCAAATATCCCAAACCATCCACGGTGTATAAACGGGAGAGGTCTGCCCAAAAACGTAAAAAAGCGGCGTAACTCCCACAAAGGCAAAGAAAGACACAGTGATTATACTCAAATCGTGATGAAAAATCATTTGAAAACCGAGTCTTACTCCGAAGGGACCTACAAAAGTAACTCCGTCGGACAGACTCCTAGATGTGAACGCGGTCATGGTGGACGTGTTGCCGAAGCACAGAACGGTGCCTTCTCTTGAAAATTAGTTATTGACCAATCACTAACCTATTGGTATAGTTTAATCATTAATTAGTGACTGATCAATTACAATTCGAAGGAGAGTTGCTGTCTGATGAAAAAAGCGATTGTAGTAGGCGCGACGGGCGGAACCGGTGCGGTGGTTACGGCCGAGTTGGTCAAAAGGGGTGTGCCCGTCATTGCCTTCGGACGTTCACGCCGTAAGCTGGAGGAGCTTGCGGATGAGCTTGGCCATCCTTCGCATCTGTCATTATCCGTCGGGGACGCTTTCCGGCCCGATGACATAGCCGTAGCGTCGACAGAAGCGGATGTATTGTTCCATTGCGCGAACGTCCCTTACCATGAGATGGAAAGCAAACTGATTCCGCTAGGCGAGTCGGTCATGGAAGCGGCTAACCGATTGAGCTTGAAGGTGGTGGCGGTAGACGGCATTTACCCTTACGGACGGGGACGGTCGGACTGGATAACCGAGGAGCATCCGAAGCAGCCTCATACGAAGAAGGGGCGAGTGCGGCTTGCTTTTGAGAAGATGATCTTTAGCGGCAGATGGCCGCATGCGCGCGCAATGATTGTCCGATTGCCGGACTATTACGGACCGACTGCGAATCAAGCTTCGTATTTGGGCGGAACGTTCGAAGCGATCGCTGCGGGCAAACCGGCCTTCTTCATCGGAAACATGAAGGTTCCCCGTGAATATGTGTACTTGCCGGACGCGGCCGTAATGATTGTCGAGCTTGCGGGACGCGATCAGGCGTATGGTCAAAATTGGCATATTCCCGGCTCCGATATCATTTCCGGATATGAAATCGTTCGGATCGCCCGGCAAGCGAGCGGCATGAAGAAACCGGTCATTTCGCTCGGCCGGACCGGGTTAACGCTGCTCGGTTTATTTGTCCCCGTCATGAAGGAGGTTGTCGAAATGCTGTACTTAACCGAAGAGCCGCTGCGCCTAAGCGGAGACAAATACAAGCGGCATATCGGCCCGATCCCGGCAACGAAGCCGGCCGACGGCATTGCAGCGACGATTCGCGAATTGCAGAAAAGAATGCATGTCAAAAATCCATCGTAAAATACGAATATGAACCTGGCAGCGTTTTTGCTGGAAAAAGCCGGCCCGAGAAACATCGGACGATAGATAACAACGTTCGTGTTTTTTATCGAAAATTCCATGGTACAAAGATGAAACCTGTTATATTTCGCCTAAATACGAATGAATTCCGCCGAATCTCTTGACAATTGTAATGAACTGATTTACCATTCTAGATGGCAATGGAATATGACGCAACTTAACAACTGTTCGTATATCTTCGGCGATATGGGCCGGAGGTCTCTACAAGGAACCTTAAATTCCTGGCTACGAGTGGGCGGGCTTACCGTACCTTCTCGCAGCCGGGGTTTTTTGTTGTTATCGGGTATTGCCGCCGAATAGCAATATCCCGAAATGCAATGAAATCGTTTTCTCGAAGGGTCTTCGGTTGCTCGCAGCGGTATGGCAATGAATTCTATCTTGCGGAGGAGCTAAGAAGGATGAGCAGACGTTATGATGTCATTATTGTAGGAGCCGGACCGGCGGGGATTTTCGCCGCTTATGAATTATTGTTGAAAGCGCCGCATTTGAAGGTGCTGCTTATGGATAAAGGTCATGATATCGACAGCCGGCGCTGTCCGATTCTGGAGGAGAAGATCAAGCTGTGTCCGCCGCCAGCGGGCAAAAAATCTTATGCAGGCTGTCTTCCCGCCTGTTCCATCACGAGCGGGTTCGGAGGAGCGGGAGCGTACAGCGACGGCAAGTTCAATATTACGACGGAGTTCGGAGGCTGGCTGACTGATTATTTGGCTCCGTCCAAAGTGCTTGAACTGATCACTTATGTAGACCGCCTCAACCTGGAGCACGGCGCTCCGGATACGATTACGGACCCGCTGACCGACGTCGTCCGCTCGATCGAGCAGCGCGGCTACGCGGCGGGACTAAAGCTGCTGCGGGCGCAGGTGCGCCACCTGGGCACGGAGAAAAATTTGGAGATTCTGCAATCGATCAACCGCCATTTGAAGCGGCATATCGATATGATGTACAAGACGGAGGCGGCCGACATCTTGACGGTCAAAGAAGACGGTCGCCAGCGCGTGAAAGGCGTCGCGCTCGCAAACGGCGAGGAGATCGAGGCGGATTACGTTATCGTTGCGCCGGGGCGGGACGGGTCCGCTTGGCTGACGGACATTCTGAAGAGACGGCGCATCCCGATGTTTAACAACCAGGTGGATGTCGGAGTGCGCGTGGAAACCTCGGATGTCGTGATGCAGGAAATCAACGAGCATTTATATGAGGGTAAATTTATTTTCAATACGTCGGTCGGGACGCGCGTCCGCACGTTCTGCAGCAATCCGTCCGGCCATGTGGTGGTGGAGAATCACAGCGGCGTTATGGCGGCCAACGGCCACGCGTACAAGGACCCTGCACTCGGTTCGGCCAACACGAACTTTGCGCTGCTTGTCTCGCATCGCTTCACGGAGCCGTTCGACAAGCCGAACGAATATGCCCGGGAAATATGCAAGCGGGCCAACGATTTATCGAGCGGAGGCGTGATCGTGCAAAAGTACGGCGATATTATCCGCGGGCGCCGTTCCACCGAAGGGCGCATCAAGGAGGGGTTCCTCGAGCCGACGCTCAAAGAGGCCGTGCCCGGCGATTTGGGCCTTGTACTGCCGTACAATACGATGAAAAGTCTGATCGAAATGGTCGAGGCGCTCGACAAGGTCACGCCTGGCATCGCTTCCGAGCATACGCTGTTCTACGGCGTGGAAGCGAAGTTTTATTCCGCGCGGCCGAAGCTGACCTCGCAGCTGGAGAGCGAGATCGGCGGTTTGTACTGCGGCGGCGACGGCGCGGGAGTAACCCGGGGACTGGCGCAGGCCGGAGCCGCGGGCATCTGGATCGCGCGCTCCATAGTGGAGCGGGTAGCCCCGTAGTGCGGAAGGCTGTGTCTGGAGCCGGTAAGAAGAACGATAGTTGAAGAATAAGAGCCGAGTGCCTCTAGTTGAGGCCCCGGCTCTTTTTTGCATTACGGGTCATCCTCCTTCATGCCTCCCACCATGCGATATTCAAAGTCGTCGAAAGGACGCCGGCAACGCTCAAAGAGGCGCTGAGCGTCGCAGCTATCGATTGTCCTGCCGGCACTACGATGCTTCCCGTCTGCTCGAGCGCGAATTGTCCGGCATTGACAGGAAGCGCAAAAAAGGCCGTGCCGCCGGAGACGGCCGAGGTGGAGGAATTGGCCGTCATGACGCTGACGTTGGCGCTGGAGAAGTTGGTGTTCAATTTGCTTGCCGACGTAGGGGAAGTCAGGGTTCCTCCTTTGATCAGCGTAAAGTTGGCGGAGAAGGAGGACAAAAGGTTTAGCGAAATGCCCGTCCCCCCTGCAATGCGCGACACGTACAGCGTCTTGCCGCTGGAACCGGGATTGCTGATTTGCAATGTAATGGTGACGGACCCTCCCAACAGCCCCAGCGAGGAAGAATTGGAGGCGGTTGAGATATACATGCTGCCGTTGCTGCCGGCGCTTGTCTCCGGAGGGGCGACCGTTCCGGGAGAGCTGTAAGCATTGGTGATAAGGGTAAACACGGGTTGGTTCTGCGGATTGAAGACGGAATGGTTCGGCATAGTTCTCCTCTCCTTGCAAGGCTGTTGTTTAAAATTCCCACCAGACTATGTTAATGGACGCGGTCAATGCTCCGGTACCTACCGTTACCGTTAAGATTTGTCCTACCGGGACGACGATGCTGCCGGTCAACGGGATGCTGTACAGACCTGAGGAGACGGGCAGACTGATCACGTTGATAAAGGTTGCCCCCAAAGTGCCTGTGTTCTGCTTCGTCGTCATGCTGCTCTTACTCGTGCTTCCAAACAGCATATTGACGGGAACGGGGTTCGTACCGCCCGTTATCGTGCCGCCGGAGTAGACGAAAACCGCAGCCGAACCCGTGACTCCTCCCATAATGCGCGATACGTACATGGTTTTGCCGCTGCCGGCGGGATTGACTGCTTGCAGCAGCAAGCTTTGGCTTGCCGGAACACTGACGCTGCCGGAGGAGAGCGTGTATAGAATTCCGGATTTGGCTGCGCTTCCTTCGGGTTCGGATTCGATTCCCGGTGAAGTGTACGTATTCGTCATTTGAGTGTACAAAGGGCTGTTCGATTTATTGAATACGGAATAATTCGTCATCGGCACACCTGCTTTTTTTCAGTTCATAGGCTAACTGCATTCATCGCGCGATACTATACAATATGTAAGTATAGAATTGCGTTGTTTGGGTTTATTGGTAACGATTTACATTTTGTGGAGGCATGAGCCGTTTCACCTTCGTTTGAGAAACCATACACTATGGCAGCACAACTTTTAAGGGGAGTTACTATGGGATCAAGAATGGATTGCGATATGCGCAAACGGAAAAAAGCCAAGACGGGCAAAAGCAAGCATAAGTGCAAAAACAAGTGCCGAATTCTGCTGAGATCGGCTTGTGCTGTATGTTTGCGCAAAAAAAAGCGGAAATGCCGCCATTCCTGTCATAAGGAAGCTCCCCATACGTTTCTTAATATTCAAGCGGGGGGTGAATTTACGGTACTTCCCGTTCAGGACGTATCGCAATTGACTATGTACTCTTACGGTATCGTAAATCGGGGCGAACATCCGATCGTGGCCAAAATTCAGATTAGTCCCAACCGCCACGATTTTGCCGATGACGTAGAAGAGGTCATTGATAGCGGTGCGACTTTGGCGTTGGTGCCGGTCCGCTTCCTGTATTATGCGCGAGTCGCTGTCCGTGCCGAGGACCCTGACCAGAGCTCAATGGTCGATGTGTATTTCCAGGCAAGGACCGTAGCGTAAACGGCCTGGAGTGTCTTCGTTAGTTTTACATTTTCTGTGAAGGGAGAAATGCGGCTTGCCTAACTTTTCAACGTTTAATACAAACCCGGACAGATTGCGTACGTTGATATTCGGTCAGGACAGCGCAGCTGTTAACCATCCTCTTGCAACGGATACCGACGGCAATCTGTTGACCGTTATTATGGACGGGACTGTAAGTTTGCAAAGTGTGACGTTGACGGCGGGAACATTGACGAACCTGCTGAACGGGACGATTACGAGCGTCATGGGAGCGACGATTACGGCGGGAACGCTGACGAACCTGCTGGACGGAACGCTGACCAGCGTCATGGGAGCGACGATTACAGCCGGAACGCTGACGAACCTGTTGGATGGTACGCTGACAAGTGTAATGGGAGCGACGATTACAGCCGGAACGCTGACGAACCTGCTGGATGGTACGCTGACCAGCGTCATGGGAGCGACGATTACAGCCGGAACGCTGACGAACCTGCTGGATGGTACGCTGACCAGCGTCATGGGAGCGACGATTACAGCTGGAACGCTGACGAACCTGCTGGATGGTACGCTGACCAGCGTGCTGGGAGCGACGATTACAGCCGGAACGCTGACGAACCTGCTGGACGGAACGCTGACCAGCGTCATGGGAGCGACGATCACGGCTGGAACGCTGACGAACCTGCTGGACGGAACGCTGACCAGCGTCATGGGAGCGACGATCACGGCTGGAACGCTGACGAACCTGCTGGATGGAACGCTGACCAGCGTGCTGGGAGCAACGATCACGGCTGGAACGCTGACGAACCTGCTGGCTGGAACGCTGACCAGCGTGCTGGGAGCAACGATCACGGCGGGAACGCTGACGAACCTGCTGGATGGAACGCTGACAAGTGTAATGGGAGCAACGATTACAGCCGGAACGCTGACGAACCTGCTGGACGGAACGCTGACCAGCGTCATGGGAGCGACGATCACGGCGGGAACGCTGAGCAGCGTAACCTCTATCTCGCAAAAAACCTTCCAGGAGCAGGAGACGCTGGATATTCCTACCGGAGATGACTTCACTGCTCTGCCGGCCGTGACGACAAGCGTGTTCGGCAACTATTCGTTCTTCGTATATAACCGGGGGACAAATAATGCGGATGCGCGCGTTGAAATTAGCGCGGATGGGTCCCATTGGTACGACGAGGTCGATACGGTTACAGGGATCGCTTCGGGTTCGGTCGATGTGCTTGTGCCGCAAAGATTTTTGAAATACACGCGGTTGTCGTATCGCTCCAGTTCGGCTGGCGATTCAACGAATATCGATGTGTTTTTCAATGGACAAGGCACATAATAGGGCGCTGTAACATATAGGTACATGGAATCCTCGGGAGGGGATCTCATGTACTCTTTACTTTTATGGGGGAAGTGCATATGGAGAAGCCGTTGTTAGGCGTTCATTTGATCGTCAAAAATGAAGAAGCGCTGCTGGCCCGCTGTCTGGAGAGCATCCGCGCGGCGGCGGACGAGATTATTGTCGTAGATACGGGCTCCGACGACCGTACTTCGCAAATAGCGCAGTCTTACGGGGCAAAGGTCGTTTATAGCGAATGGCAGGACGACTTCGCGCAGGCGCGAAATACGGGGCTTTCCCATGCCGCCAGCGAATGGGTATTGATCATCGATGCGGATGAAGAGGTAATGGAAGGCATAGAGAAGCTTCCCGCCTTTTTACGGCAAACCGGCGCCGAGAGATGCAGCGTCCGCATTGTCAGTCCGGTTGGGGATCGGCATGAGGAGCGAGTCGAGCATGAAAGCGTAAGATTGTTCCGTACGGGCCAAGGCTACCGGTTTAGCGGACGCATTCACGAGCAGCTGATACGCGGCGAGGACTATGCGGAGAGAGAGCAAGAGGCTGGAGAAGAGAGCTCTTTAGGCGGCCGAAGCATCCCTTTAAGCCCGCTGCTTTTAAACCATACCGGTTATTTGCCGGCCGAACTGGAGGGCAAACGGAAACCGGAACGAAACCTGCGAATTATCCGAAAATGCTTGTCTGAGAGCCCGGGGGACCCATTTCATACTTATAATTTGGCGGTGACGTACTGCCAGCTGGGGGATTGGCCCCAGGCGGCGGAAGCTTTTGGCTGCGCTCTTGATGCCGCCCCGGATGCGCCTTATCGGCCTACCTTAATCCGCGATTACGCCAAGGTTCTGCTTGCTTTGGGGCAGCCCGCCCAGGCGGGCGAGCTTTTGCAGCGCGAGGTCAAGCGGTACCCGCATTATCCCGACCTTCATATGCTGCTCGGGCAATGCTTGGAGGAGCAGGGGCTGCTGGCGGACGCCTTCTCGGCGTATGGCTGCGCCCTGACCGTCGACAAGCAAACGGCGGATGGCTATATTACGGAATCGGGCTCGCGCGGATACCGCGCTTGCACGGGGCTGGGCCGGATCGCCGTGCGCCAAGGCGAGAAGGAGCTCGCCGACCGGCTATACCGCCAGGCGCTGACGGAGCATCCGCATTATGAGCCTGCGCTATGCGGCTGGGCCGATCTGCTGCAGTTGCGCGGGATGGACGACGAGGACATTAAGCAGCGGCTGCTGGAGGTGCTGCAGCCGGACGGTTCGTCTGCGCTTGCAGCCCGCGCTTTGGCAAGCTGCGGAGCGTACGCGGCCGCACTGGCGGTGCTGCAGAGCCCGGGGGCGCAGCAAGAGCGGGCTCTCGTCTGCGAGTGCCTCATGCAGACGGGGCAGTTCGGCGCCGCCGCGCTGCGCTTTGCCGCATGGCGGCAGGAGGGCGGGGCGGAGCTCCCGGCGGGCAGCATAGCCGATTGGGCGCTGTGCTGCTGGAGCGAGCAAGGAACGCTGCCGAGGAGCTTTTATGCCGCGGCCGATCCGCGCCGTCATGCCGCTTACGCGGCGCTTGAGCGATGGCTGTCGGCCGGCCCGGGCGGCGGGGAGCGGGCTATGCCGCAGGTCGGGCCGGAACTGCTGGAGCTGGCGGCGCAGCAGCTCGAACGCGCGGTGGAGCTGCGTCTTCTGCAGCTCTCGGAGCAGCTCGCCGAGCTGGCGGAGCCGCTTCGGCTGCGGCAAGCCAAGGCGCTGTACCGGCACGGTTATGTGCTGCCTGCCGCGGATCGCCTTCTTGCCCTGATGGATCAGGGAGGGCTGGATGCCGAAGGGTTGTTCGACTTGGCGGAAATTTTGTACGACAAAGGCTTCTACGGACAATCCGCCGCTCTATTCGAGCAAGCGCTCGTCCTTAAGCCGGACTGGCCGCGGGCTCATACGGGGGCTGCGCTCAGCTACTTGCAGTTGGCCCGCGAGGTGGCGGCGGACAGCATTGGCAAGCTGCCGGATATGGAACCGCTAAAGAAAGACCTGCGGAAGCTCGATCAAGCTGTGAGCCGGTTCGGCGGCCTTGGCTGGAAAACATGGCGCAGCGGCCGGCAAAGGAGGAACGCGGATGCGGCGCAATCGGATTTCGTTATGCATGATCGTCAAGGATGAGGAAGAGCAGCTGCCGCGCTGTCTGGCAAGCGTACAGGGAGCGGTGGACGAGATCATCGTCGTCGATACGGGTTCCTCGGACCGTACGGCGGCGATTGCCCGCCGGTTCGGGGCCCGAGTGATCGAGACGGCCTGGACCGGGGATTTCGCCGCAGCCCGCAACGCGGGTATCGATCAAGCGGCGGGCGAGTGGATCTTGTTTCTCGATGCCGACGAGGAGCTGAACCGGGCCGACCGGAGCAAGCTGCGGCAGTATGTGCAGCTTGCGGGGTATGACGGTTTTTTTCTGCAGATTCATAACTACATCGGCAGCGGCCATCAGGGGGCGACGATCAATCCGGTTCTGCGGTTGTTCCGCAGCGATCCGCAGCATCGTTTCGAAGGGCGCATCCACGAGCAGATCGCCGAAGCGATTTGCCGCCGGAATCCGGCCGCCGCGTTTCATATTACGGATATCGTGATTCATCACTACGGCTATCGGCAGGAGGTCGTCGTAAGCAAGGATAAGGTGCGCCGCAACATCCGGCTGCTCGAAGAAGCGATCGCCGCAGAGCCGGATAACGCTTTTTACCGCTATAACATGGGGGTAGAGCGGCTTCGCTCGGGTCAGCCGCTGGCGGCGTTAGACTCCTTCGGCGAAGCGGTCCGTCGCATCGATCCTTATACGACCAGCTACGCGCATCTTCTCTATAAGTATGAAGTTCGCTGCTACCAGGCTCTCGGCCGGTGGGAGGAGGCGCTGAACCGGATCGGGTCGGCCCTGGAGTTGTTCCCGGAATATACCGATTTGCTGCAGTACAAGGCGGTATGCGAGAAGGCGCTCGGGCGCAGCCGCGAGGCGAAGCGGTCGCTGCTGCAGGCGCTGGAGCTCGGGCCTCCGCCGGCTATGTATCATACCGAGGAAGGAATGGGCACGTTCCAGAGCGCTTACTTACTGGGCCAATTGATGGAGGAGGACGGCGAGGCGATCGAGGCGGCGCACTGGTACACGGAGGCGATCCGCTTCAAGCCCAGCTTGACGCCGCCGCTCTATCGGCTTTTTCATATTTTCCGGATTACGGGGCGAGAGGAACAGATTCCGGAGTGGGTGAACCGGCGGTTTGCAATCCGCTCGCCGGAGGCGCTGTGGAAGGTTGCGGCGATTATGCTGCAATGCCGCTGCGGGCGGGCGCTGCTCCTTCTGCTTGCCGCGGATCAAGGCGTCCGTCTGCCTAGGGAATTGAACCGCCGTATCCGGGCGGAGGCGTATATGCAGACCGGCGAGCTTGGGCGGTTGAGGAGCTTATTGAACAAGGAATGCAAGCAATCCGGAGACGATAGGCTGAAGGCGCTGCTCCTTCGCTTGAACTGGCTCGAAGGCAGACCGGTTCAAGGTCGAGACCGGATCGTCGGCAGGCTGGCCGGGAACGCGCACGTGCAAGAAGACCTGGCTGGAGCGAGCCTGGAACCGGAACCGGAACCGGAACCGGAGCGGGAGCCGGGGCTCGCCATGCGTCCGGTCGAATCGTCTTCATCTGCTGCATCCTCGGGAAAAAGAATGAGGAGAACCGAAGGACGAGAAGAAGGAGTCGCTGCGAGAAGCTTCTCTATCCCGCCATGCGAACGGCCGCTGCCAAAGAAGGCTGCCGGTCCGTTGTACGGCGCGAACGATCCGTGGGACGAGTGGATGAATCTGCTGCTGGCCGCCGCTCAGTCGGGGCGCCATGAAGCCGCCGGTCACATTCTCGCCGCTTGGAACGGGGCGCTGGAATCGTGCGGGAAAGCTGCGCAGGCATCGGGAGCGGCTTCGCTTGTACGGGGATTGGCTGCCCTGGCTGACCGGCATGCCGCTGAGCTGGGGCGCAGCGGCATACCGCTCTCCGATGGCGGAGAGAGCGGGCAGCGATCCGGCGCGGATCGGGAGCAGCCGAACCCGGAATCGAATGGGGCCGGTCAGACCGCCTCATCCGGGGAGCCGGATGAACGGAACCGGCTGACTGCGGCGATGCCGTATCAACGGTGGAGCGAGGCCGTTCGTCTGGGACTGCCATGTATGGACGGCTTTTGAGCGAAGTCTGCGTGAAAATACGGCCGGATAGCCGCTAGGGAGCTGAAACGGCGTAAGCGATCGCCTTGGCAGTCGGATTTTCTCCTGTTCATGGGGCCGAAATTCAAAAAATCCGGCTGCATTAGCGAGTGAAGCCCCTAACGACCGCAGGCCATGCATAAATCGCCACGCATCTAAAAGTCCGGTGAACAAAGAGCGGAGGGCCCATTTGAATCTGGAAAAGCGTTAGCGTTCGCCTTTGAAAGCAACAGCGATTGGAGGATCAAATGGGCGCCGCAGCGGACTTTTTCACCACACTTCTAAGGATGATTGGATGGAGGGGAGGAGGTCTTGATGGGACGAACGGAAATCTCGCTGTGTATGATCGTGCGCGATGAGGAGGAGCATTTGGCCCGCTGCCTGTCTTCCGCGGCTTCTACCGTATCCGAGATCGTAATCGTCGATACGGGATCGGCCGACAGGACGGTGGAGATCGCCCGCAGCTTCGGAGCCAGGGTAGTCTCCGTGCCGTGGACCGGCGATTTCGCCAAGGCTCGCAATGTGGCCTTGGACTTGGCGACCAAGCCGTGGATATTGGTGCTCGATGCGGATGAGGAGTGGGTCGAACCGCAAGAGGGGAAGCTGGAGAGGCTGCTCAGCCAAGAGGGGACGCTAGGCTATTACGTCCGGCTGTTCAGCTATGTGGGGGCCGCCGGGGAGGAGTATGTGACGGATGCCGTCTGCCGCCTGTTCCGCAACAATCCGGGTATCCGCTACAAGGGAGCGATTCATGAAGACGTCGCCTCGGGTATTCTGGCGATGCGGCCCGGGGCGCTCGAATTCTCCGATCTGGAAATCGTGCATTACGGCTATACGGACCGCATCATTGCGCAAAAAAACAAAAGCGAGCGCAATTTGACGATCATCCGCGAAGCATTAAAAGCGAATAAGGACGACTTGCAGCTGATGTACGCGCTCGGCACGGAATATTATCAGCAAGGCCAATACGGACGGGCGCTGCTTGTATTTGAAACGATGCTTCCGAAGGTGCCGGTCTATGGCGGCTATACGTCGGATTTGCTGCTAAAAATGGCCTTTGCCTACCGGGAGACCGGCCGCCGCGACGAATCGCTTCGCATGATTGAGGAGACGCTGCGCCTGTACCCGGATTTTACCGACCTGTTCGAGCTTCAGGCGATCGTGCTGACCGATTTGCGCCAATACCCCGAGGCGCTGCGTTCTTTGGAGAAGGCGATAGCATGCGGTGATGTGTCGCATCAATACACTTCCTGTTCGGGGGCAGGCACTTACCGGAGCCGGTATTTGTCCGGTATCGTCTACGAGCGGTTGTACCGCTGGGAGGATGCTTGCCTCAGCTACGAGCAGGCCCTCGCTTGGCAGCCGGGCTATACCCCCGCCTGGCAGCGGTTCGCTGCCGTCTGCGCGGCTCTCGGGCAGCAGGAGCGGCTGATGGCTGCGATGCAGGCTCATGCCGCTCGGCTGCCGCTGCACGCGCAGCTGGCGCTGCTAGAGACGGCCGCCGATGCGCAGCGGCCGGAATGGCTCCTGCAGGGCCGAAGCCTGCTGCAGGCGGCTTTCGCCCGCCAGCCGCTGACGGAAGGGCTGCTGCTGGCCCAGCAGGGCGACGATGCGCAGGCTGAGGCGGCATGGGAGCGGTGGACCGGCCATCCGCAGCACGGGAGGCAGGCGCTGATCTACCGCTGGGCGCTGTCCGTCAAGCGGGCCGATGCCGCTGGCGGGCCGGACCGCGAGCCGGCCGAGGCGGAAGCCCGCCGGCAGCTCGAGCGGCTTGTCCGCGCCGACGGCGCCTACGCCGCGTTGGCGCAGCCTGCGGCCGGCGCCGCGCTGCCGCCGGCCGTCTACGCGGGCGCGAGGACGGCGCTGCTGCGCACCGGCGCCTGGGACGGCTGGCTCCGGCTGCAGGAGGCGCTGCCGCAGCCGGAGCCGCTCGGCGCACTGCCGCCCGCGCTGCGCTGCGGCCTGCTGCGTGCTCCTGCCGCGGTGCAGGAGCGGCTAATCGGGCGGCTGCTCGCGTCCGGGCAGCCGGAGACGGACCGTCCCGGCCTGCTGCTAGCCGGGCTGCTTGCCCTCGAGCGCGGCCGCAGTCATGACGCGCTGGGGCTGTTCTGGGCCGCGCGGGAGCAGGCGGACGGCATGCCCGAGGCTGGCGCCGCCGCCGTGGGCGTGCTGCACGCGCTGACGCAGCTTGCGGCCCGCAGCCTTCGCGGCAGCGGCGCAAGGCTGGCTCCGCCGATGTTAACCAGCGAAGTCAGAGCGGTCCTCCTCGCCGAGTGACCGCTCGCGGCGTTTACGCTCCGCTGGGAGAGGCTCCGGGGCGGCGGAGGCCGGAGGCAAATAGGCTTCCAGCACGGCCCGCCACTTGCGCCTCCACTCTTTCTTATCGAAGGCGAGCGCAACCTGCCTGGCGCTGCCTCCCAGTCTTTGCCGCAGAGCCCGGTCGTTCAGCAGCCGGCGGAGGGCGGAGCACAGCCGCTCTACCGTAGGCGGGACAAGCAGCCCGTTGTATCCGTCGATGATCAGATCGTTCAGCCCGCCGACATTGGCGGCGACGATAGGCAGCCCGCAGCTCATCGCTTCCAGGCAAGAATAGGACGTTCCTTCGGAATAAAGGGTAGGGATAACCGCAATATCCGCTTGCCGGTAGGCGCGGCGGATTTCTTCGAAGGAATACGTGCGGTGAACGATGCGATCGCGGTGAGGGTGGGCGCTATGCCATATGGAAAAAGCTTCGCTGATCGTACTCCCCTCTACCTGCTCTCCGGCAAATTCGATTTCGATTTGCGGGTATTGCGCCAGCAGCTCGTCTGCGGCGAGCATCATGGCGATAATGCCCCGTTCCATACTGATGCGGCGCGGGTACAGGATGCGCAGCGGGCGAGGGCCCGGCTCGGATTCCGTCTGCGGCGAACTGTCCTCTGCCAAGTTTCCCTTCGCAGCGACAGCCGGCGGTACGCTGGGCAGGGCCGCTTGAGGCTGCGTCGTGCTTTCCGTGCTTGCTGCCTCCGGGCAAAAATAACCGGTGTCGACCGCATTCGGAATCAGCTCGATGCGTTCGGGGTCGTTATAGGTGCATACGGAGCGGCAATAGGTTTGGAAATGCGAATCGACCGTGACGATTTTGCTCAGGCTGCGAACCGCGTTCCCGATCTGGTCGGCGACGCTTCGCTTGACCTCTTCGGGCAGACTGGGACGGTCCCAGTTGATTCCGTGACAAATGCCGAGGCTGCCCGGCCGGTAGCGGATCGGGTGCCATATGCAGCTGGCGTAGATGATCGGCCCCTCCGCCCGCTCAGCCATCCGGTGGAACGCTTCGTCGATCCGATCCGGATCGTACGGATAGCCGAATACTTCGATATGCTCTACCGTTCGATGGAACGCTTCGAAGAACGAGAGCTGATGAACCTGCGGCTGGTAGCCCATATCGCGGATAACGCCGCACAGGTCGTAAATGTAACGCTCCAGCCCTCCGCCGAAAATACGGCTCAAATCACGGTTGTAGCCGTCAAGAAAACTGTGCGTAAATATACTGACTTTGCCCATTTAGCGATCCTCTTTCCATTCGATCAGATTCGGGTTCAAATCAAGAATCGATTCATACTGGGCGAGGCTTCCCCATCTGCCCTCCGGATCGATTTGCTTGTATCGGAGATATTTGCGCACGCGATCCTCCAGGCTTCCCGCCCAGCCCAGATGCTTGACTCTCAGGTCCGTGAGCAAGCCGGGCAGCGCGATGCACGGCAAAGGGAGCCTGGGGACATGGTGATCCCATCGAGGATAGGCGTAAGGGAACTGCGGGAAATAGCGGAGAAGCGCCATCGTATGATGCTTGTGAACGTTCCAATGCGCATCCTCCCTGTAGTGGGTCGTTCCGCCCCACAGATCGTAGAAGCGAAACCCGACCCAATCGTACCGGTCTTGATCGATCAGCTCGCGCATTTGGCGTTTGGCTTTATCCTCATACAACTCGTCGGCATCGACCGACAGCAGCCAATCGGGGCTGGTCGATACGGCGGCCTCCCAGAGCAGGGAGCGCAGCTCCCACTCTTGACCGAAGCGGGACGTCTTCAGGGCAACGAGCTTGGCGACTTTGGGACAAGCTTGGCATATCGCAACGGTGTCGTCGGTGCTTCCGTCGTCGACTACGACAATGTCGTCCACGAATGTGCACAGCTCGGCAAGCACTTGCTTCAAATAGCGGCCGCTTTCGTTACGCACTTGCATCATGGCGGTCAATCGATTGCCGGAAGCTTTGCGCACTCTCCTTAACGGCCGATGCGGCCGCGGCTGGTCGCCGGCGATTTCTGCCGCCGCCGCTTGCGGAAGGACGCCGGAACGGTCGTCCGCGTCGGCCACTCCGGTATCCTGCGGAAGCGAACCCGTCGCGAACTTGTCGCTTCGGCGGCTTTCCGCAGGCAGTTCCCGCTCCGGCTGATCGTCTCTGTGCGCAGCGGTATGGTCAATCATCCGATTCTCCTCCTATTCGTTCCAGGGCTTGATCGACGGCTTTCATTTCCAAGACTTGAGCCAGTGCTTCTTCTTCGTCCAAGGCGGCTTCCAGAAAGCGATGAATGGCTTCGTGCCGTTTCCCTTTCAGTGCCAGAACGATTCCGCACAGCAGAAGGTAATCCCTTTTGTCGGCCGGAATCGTCAGCTCTTCGGGATCGAGGCAGGCCAGCGCCGCTTCCATGTTTCCGGCAGCCAGATGGGTTCGCAGGCCGAGGCGTCTCGCTTCTGCAGACGAGGGATCAAGGACTCCAAGCGTCTGAATGGCGGAGCGGAAGTCGTCGTTCAGCCTGTACAGCTCTCCTCTCACCAGCTCCCGCTGCCCTTGTTCCATCCATCGGCACAGATGCTCATACCATATCGTATCCGGCTCGGACACGGCGGTAATCCCGTAGACGGTCACCGCTTTCTCCAGCTCGTCAAGTTTGGCGTGGATGGCCGAGAGGAAACGATAGTGCGTATGCAGGGAGTTGCCGGCTTTCCCTCCCGTTGCGGCCTGTTGGAACGACTCGATCAAATGCCGCTTCGCGCTGTCGCTGCCGAGTAAATACAAGTACACCGCAAGCAGGAAGGAGATCGTTTCGTGCGCTCCCGCTTGCTCGCGCAGCCGTCCGTAATAATCGGCCCGCAGCGACCATTGCAGCGCGGCGGTTTGCGCGGCGGCGGACGGTCCGTGATCCGTCAATTCGCGCATGCATTTTAGAAACAGCACTTCATAATCGCGCAGCGATACCGATTCGCCGCCGACGATGGCGTCGCCGGAGAGAGAAGAATTCTCCCCTTGCAGAAACAGCGCTCCGGGTGCCCGGAAGCTTTGATCCAGATAGCGTGTCTCCGATTCCGTACAGACCAGATCCGCCAGAGCGGTCAAACGGCGCCAGCATGTTTCCCATAAAGGGGTCTCTTCCTCGCGAGACGGATGGGGCAGCATGACGACCAGGCGGGCCGGCTGCAAGGCGGCTACGTCTGCCACCCAGTAAGGATGGGTGACGATGGCGGTCATTTCCTGCTGCGGCAAAGAGCCGAGCCTGCTTCTGGACAACGGGGAGAGCGACGGTGGGAGGGAGGAAGCCGCATCCTCCGAACCGCCGTGCACGAACCAGACTTCGCTTTCTCTGCTTAAGAGGAGAAGCAGCTTCTGGAACGGGAATGCCCTCCAGCTGCAATGGGGAAATACGACAAACGGTTTGCTGCTCATGCGCTCCATCCTTTCGGTCTCCCGGTTTACCGGCTTCGCCCGTCCAAACCTGCGGGCTGTTGCGGGTATATTTCGTAATTATTTTATGGACGAATGAGGCGGAAGGTGACGATGGAAGACGGATTCAAGCCGGCAGGGATACCAACGGGGAGGCTGTAGGAAAGATCTCTATTCGGACTATGAAACGGCAAAAAAAGAAGCCCGCGGCATGAAGCATATATGCCTGGGGCCTCTCGTCGGTAGAACGGCTTTCACCCGACCCGTTTAAACTGACTGTTATACAGCTCGTAATAAAATCCTTGGCGGTCCAGCAGCTGTTGATGAGTGCCGCGTTCAATAATTTCCCCGCCGTTAATAACCAGAATTTGGTCGGCTTCGCGAATTGTGCTCAGCCTGTGAGCGATGACGAAGCTTGTGCGCCCCTTCATCAGGGAATTCATCGCTTCCTGAATATGCATCTCTGTGCGTGTGTCGACGCTGCTGGTCGCTTCGTCCAGGATCAGGATGGCCGGGTCGGCCAGGATGGCTCTGGCGATCGTAATCAGCTGCCGCTGCCCCTGGCTTAAGTTGCTGCCTTCGGCCGACAGCACCGTATCGTAGCCTTGCGGAAGCTTCCTGATGAAACCGTCGGCATTGGCCAGCCGCGCCGCATCCTCAATCTGTTCATTCGTCGCGTCCAGCCGGCCGTAGCGAATATTTTCGCGAATCGTATCGGCGAATAAATACGCATCCTGCAGGACGATGCCGAGCTGGCGCCGAAGCTGGTCCTTATCGAGGTCGCGTATCCGCTGGCCGTCGATCGTAATGGTGCCTTCCTGAATATCGTAGAAGCGCGTCAGCAGGTTGATGATGGTCGTTTTCCCGGCGCCGGTCGGTCCGACCAAGGCTATCGTATCGCCGGGGTTGGCCGTGAGCGATACATTTTTCAGCACGGGAACGTCCGGCTTGTATCCGAACGACACGCCGTTCAGGACGACTTCCCCTTTCACCTGACGCAGCTCCCTGCTGGCCGTCGCGTCCTCGTATTCGGTCTTCGTATCCATAATCTCGAATACGCGCTCGGCTCCCGCCACGCCGGACTGGATCATATTGAACTGGTTGGCCAGATCGTTAATGGGCCGGCCGAACTGTTTGGAATAGTTCAGGAAGCTGACGATGATGCCGATGGTGGACATATCGTTTAGGACCATCCAGCCGCCGACGGCGGCGATCAAGGCGAAGCTGATGTTGTTCAGCACGTTCATTACCGGCCCCATCATGCCGCTGAAGATTTGCGCCTTCGTGCCGACGTCCCGCAGCTTCGTATTAATGTCGTTGAATTGTTCGATGGTTTTGGCTTCGCGCCGGAACGACTTCACGACCTTTTGACCGGAGACGGTTTCTTCGATAAAGCCGTTGATTTCGCCCAAATGCTTCTGTTGTCCGCTGAAATGCTTCCGGGTATACCCGGATATTTTGCCTGTGACGAACATGACGAGCGGAATCGTGACCAGGCTGAGCAGAGTCAGCCAAATGTTCAGCTTAAGCATGAACAGCAGCGCGCCCGCCACCGTAATGACGCTTGAAATAAGCTGAGTCACGCTCTGATTCAGCGTGTTCGACACATTCTCGATATCGTTGGTCGTTCGGCTCATCAGCTCGCCGTGAGTTCTGCTGTCAAAAAACTGCAGCGGCAGCTTCTGAATCTTCGCGAACAAATCTGCTCTCAGCTCGCAGACGGTGCGCTGCGATACCCCGGTCATGACATAGGCTTGGGCCCAGGTCATAGCGGCGCTGAGTACGTAAATGGCCAACAAGGCGGCGCACAACCGGATGAGACCGCCGTAATCATGTGGAATAATGTACTTATCGATCGCCAGACCGATCATGTATGGCCCTGCCAAGGCCAAGCCCGATCCGATAACGGTCAGGATGAATACCGAAATCAGCCCGGCCCGCTGCCGGCGCAAATAGTGCCATATTCTTTGCAGGGTAGCCCGCGTGTTCTTCGGACGCACCTTGGCCATCATGCCGCGGCCCGGCCCCCCGGGTCCGCCCGGTCCGCCGCCCATAGGTCCGCCCATCCCCATCGGAGGGCTCATCGGTCTTGCGGAGCTTGCAGTTTGCGTGTCGCGGTTCGACTCAGCCATGGGCCACCGCCCCCTTTCCAAGCTGTGAGTTGTAGATGTCCTGATATTCCGGACTTTGCCGGATCAGCTCGTCATGCGTTCCTTCGGCGACGATGCGGCCGTCGTCCAGCACGAGAATTTTGTCGGCGTCGAGCACCGAGGTGATGCGCTGCGCGATGATGAAGCAGGTGGTGTCCTGCATCAGCGATTTGATCGCCGCTTGAATCCGCGATTCGGTGCCCAGATCGACGGCGCTGGTGCTGTCGTCGAGAATGAGAATGGCCGGACGCATAAGCAGTGCTCGGGCGATCGAGACCCGCTGTTTCTGCCCGCCGGACAGATTGACACCCCGCTGTCCGAGCTGGGTGTCGTAGCCGTCAGGCATCCGCATGATGAAATCATGCGCATCGGCGGCTTTGGCAGCCGCCTCGACTTCTTCCTGCGCGGCGTCGGGCCTGCCGAAGCGGATATTGTCGCGGATCGTGCCGGTGAAGAGTATCGCCTGTTGAAGCACCATGCCGATATGGCTGCGCAGATGCTCGAGCCCGATATGGCGAATGTCGGTGCCGTCAATCAATACCCGTCCCCGGGTCGTTTCATACAAGCGGGGAATGAGGTTGACCAGGGTCGATTTGCCCGATCCGGTCGCTCCGAGAATGGCTATCGTCTGTCCGGGCTCGGCGGTAAAATCGATATCCTTCAGCACCAGTTCTTTTTGTTCTGCCAGCGTATCGGTCGGAGCGAAGGAATCTGCGTTATACGTGAACGACACCCGCTCGAAGCGGACTTGGCCCGAGCCCACGGCGCTATGCGCGGCAGGCCCGGCGTCGGCGATTTCCGATTCGGTCCGAAGCACCTCGTGAATCCTGTCGGCGGAAGCTTTGGCCCGCGAAATGAACATGAGCATCATCCCTACCGAAAGCAGGGAAAATAGCACCTGCGTCACGTAGTTGATGAAAGCGATCAAGTCCCCGACGGGAAGCGATCCTTCCCAAGTCAGATTGCCCCCGTACCAGAGTACGGCGACGATGCTGACGTTCATGATCAAGGTCATGACGGGCATATTCAAAGCGACAATCCGCGTCGCCTTCATCGCCATGTCGGTATAATCGTTGTTGGCTTTGCCGAAGCGCCCCGTTTCATAGCGGGAGCGAACGAACGCTTTAACCACGCGAATGCCCGCCAAATTTTCCTGCAGCACGTTGTTCACCGTATCCAGCTTGTTCTGCACTTTGGAAAAGAGCGGAAACGCATAGCGTATAAGCAGGAACAAGACGATGAATAAAATCGGAATGACGACGGCCAGAATACCGGCCAGACGGAAGCTGATCGTAACGGCCATAATCAAGCTGCCGATCGCCAGAAACGGCGCCCGGACCAGAATGCGCAGTGTCATTTGCACCAGATTTTGCATTTGCACGACATCGTTGGTCAATCGGGTGACGAGCGATCCGGCTTTAAATTGATCGAGATTGCGGAAAGAAAACGATTGCACTTTTTGAAAAAGATCGCTGCGAATATCAGCCCCGAAATGCTGAGAGGCGATGCTGGAAAAAAAGGTGCATCCGATCCCCCCGATAAGGCCGATAAGCGCCGTGCCGAGCATCAGCAGCCCGGTTGTTTGAATATGCGGCAGATTTCCCTGAAGAACGCCCTCGTTCACAATGCTGGCCATGAGCTTAGGCTGAAGCAGATCCATATAGACCTCAATGAGCATAAGAAGAGGGGCCAACAGCGCAGATTTCCAGTAAGGCTTCAAATAACGAAATAATTTCAACACAGCCTTGCACCTCGCTAATATTTTGTCGACTAAATACTTTCCTCGATCTGTTTCAGATTGTTTTGCATATGAAGAAGGAACCTCCGCAGCAGCAGTTTTTCTTCTGCCGTAAACTCCTCGAACGTATGAAGCTCAAGCGACTGCATCGTCTCCTTCACTGCTTGAATGGCCTGACGGCCCCGCTCAGTGAGATATACCCGCGATATGCGCTGGTCATGCGTATCCGGCATGCGCCGGACTAGCCCCGTCTTCTCCATGCGCGTCAGCATAACGGTCAGTGTAGCGGGCTTAATCCGCAGCTTGCGGGCGAGCTCCTTCTGGCTCTGCCCGTCTTCCTCGGAGAGCCGGAACAGAAGGGGCGGCTGTCCGGGATACACTTCGATGCCTTGCTGCTGCAAAAGCAGATGCAAGGTGTGACGATGAAGTCTCATGATGTTCGACATCGTATGGGTCAACGCTTCGGAAGAGTTGTGATGCACCGATTGTCCTCCTTTATTTAATTAGTCGACTAATTCAAATTTTAAAACAGTGGAAGCCTCGGCGTCAACGCTCCCTCCAAAAAAAGTGAGTCCGGGGCAGCGTCAAATGATTTTTATTGAATGGGCGTGAATGAGCGTTTTTATCGGCGCTATCGACGCAGATCAAGAATCGGTTCCGGAAGATTACTTTGTCCATGAGCATCGTGTCATTAAAGCGCGCCGGTTATTTTTTAATAGGGCCGGGGAGATAATAGGACGGTTCAAAGATCGGGAGAGAGCAAGCAATGAGGACGTTGACAAAACGGAGCATTGTAACTAAAATCATTACAAGTTCGATGAGACCGTTCAATGCGGATGATTTGCTAAGGCAAAGCTTAAGCACAAGCTTACGAAGCCAGTTTTGTTAACGCAAACCGAGCATAGGCTTACGAAGCTAATTTTGCTATCGCAAAATTTTAGGTGGTGAACCCAATGACAATCAGCAGCCGCTACGCGGTCGCCATTCACATACTCTCGCTGCTTGAGATTAATAAAGAAGAGCGCATCACCTCCGATTTCATCGCCGGCAGCGTCAATACGAATCCCGTCGTGATCCGCCGGATTATCGGGATGCTCGGCAAAGCCGGGCTCGTGATTACGAATCCGGGAGTGGCGGGAGCGCAGCTGGCGCGGCCCATTGACCGTATCACGCTGCTCGATGTTTACCGTGCCGTTCAGTCGGATCCGGAGGAGGAACTGTTCGCGCTTCACGACAATCCGAACCCGCAGTGTCCGGTGGGAAGGAATATTCAAGGGGCTTTGGAAGGAACATTCGCCCAGGCGCAGAAGGCGATGGAGGAAGAGCTGAGAAAAGTAACGCTGCAGCAAATTGTCCATCAAGTAAGTCAAGAGTCGTAGGGAGCTGGCCGTACCCGTTTCGTATATGTATGACAGGAGAACCGCCACACGCGCAAGAGGGGCGGAAGAAGCTTGCTGCGGCATAAAACGGACCGATAACTGTAGGAAGATATAGGCACGCAAAGAGGAACACTTCATGCCGGATTGAAGTGCTCCTTTTTTGCTTGAAGCAGCTTCGAAGTCAAGGCCTCGCTTCGTAGGGTTATTGTGGATAGAAAGCTATAGCTGTTTGACCATGTGATAATAAGTTTTCTTATTAATGATCGTTTCCTTATCGGAGCTATATCCGAGCTTCGTATATAAGCTGCGCGCCCGTTCGTTATATTCCTCTACGTTCAAGGCGATTTTGTCGTAGCCGCGCCGCTGCGCCTGCCGCTCCGCCGCTTGAATCAGCTCGGTGCCGAAGCCGCGCCCGCCCCATACGGGGGATACGGCGAGAGCGTCGATATAATATTCGTCCTCGTCCGCTTCTTTATCGAGAGTCAGCGCAGGGTCGTTCTTCAATCGGCGCAACCGGTCTCTTATGGGCTTGTCTATCGCTTCGGCCTCCGAGCCGTGATAGCATAAGATCATTCCGGCGACATTCTCGCCGGCGATTTTTACCAAAATATTGGAATGACTGAACCGGTTGCCCGGTTGCAGAAAAAACTGTTGAAGCGCATCCAGTACTTCTTCTTGCGTCTTGGCTCCCGTCAATTGATACCCGATATCTTGAATGGCATCGAACAAGAGCTGTACGACGGCTACGGCATCGGACGGCTGCGCGGTTCTGATTGTCATCTGCTTTCCTCCGTTCACAGCGAAATTCTTCGATAAAATGCTGCTCTCATTGTATACTATAAATGTCGAAATCTGAAATTTCGGGTCCCGCGCCTGCGGTTCCGGCTATTTGCGGATAGCTTGGAAGCGGGCTGCCGGGAGCTGTGCGTACATAGACGAATGAGGAGGGATACCCCGTGCGGTTAAGTGTACTGGACCAATCTCCGATTGCGGAGGGCAGTACCGCGTCGGAAGCGCTGGCGCAAACGGCCAGGCTGGCTCAAGAGACGGAGAAGCTCGGCTACCACCGGTTCTGGGTTTCGGAGCATCACTTTACGATCAGTCTGGCGGGCTCCAGCCCGGAGGTGCTGATCAGCCATTTGGCAGCTAAGACGAAGAAGATCCGTATCGGCTCGGGCGGCGTTATGCTGCCCCATTACAGCGCCTATAAAGTGGCGGAAAATTTCCGCCTGCTTGAAGCATTGTATCCGGGCCGCATCGATCTGGGGATCGGGAGAGCGCCGGGAGGCATGCCGCTGGCTACGATGGCGCTGCAGGAAGGCAAGACGGGAACGCTCGACAAGTATCCGGAACAGCTCGAAGATCTGATCGCGTATCTTCACGATACGCTGGGGGATTCGCACCGCTTCGCGGGCTTGCGGGCAACCCCTGTAATGGATTCGGCTCCGCAGCTTTGGCTGCTCGGCTCGAGCGGGGAGAGCGCCAGGCTTGCGGCCCGTACCGGAGCCGGTTTCGCCTTTGCCCAGTTCATTAACGGATACGGCGGCGCGGATGAAATGCGCGGCTATCAGAGGCAGTTTCAGCCGTCTGTGTTGGGCGAGCGGCCGAGTTCGCTGCTTGCCGTCTTCGTTATCTGCGGGGAGACGGAGGAAGAGGCGAACGACTTGGCTTCGAGCCTTGATCTGACGCTGCTGCTGCTAGAGAAGGGGCGCAGCTCCCAGCAAGGGACGCCCTCGATAGACAAGGCGAAGCGTTATCCTTATACGCCGTTTGATCTGAGCCGGATTGAAGATAACCGCAAACGAATGATTGTCGGCACGCCGGAACAGGTCAAGGAGCGTATGCTTCGCTTGGCGGAACGTTACGGCACGGGCGAAATGATGGTGGTCACGATCACCCATGATTTTGAAGCGAGGCTTAAGTCGTACCGTCTTCTTGCGGACGCCTTTCAGCTTCCGGCAAGGGAGCTGGAGTAAGCGATGACGATGCTTCGCAGAGAAGAGCCGCTTACGTCCGCCGGCCAAGAAGCGCTTGCCGAGCAATTGAAGCTGACGATAAGGCAGTGCGCAGCCAATGCGGATTTGCCGTTCTGGGGGGAAGTGTTTGCAGTGCTTCACCAAATGAAGAAAGTACCTGTGGACCGCATGCCGCTGTACCGGATTCACCCGATCGGAGAAGTGGCCTACGATGCAAGCAAACGGCGCTTTATCGTCCGCATTCCCGATGTCGATATTACTATGAAAGACGCGGAACTGGCCGATGCGATTGTGAAGCAAGGGTTGTTTCATCCGCAATAGAACGAGTTAGAGCCAAAGCGGCAGGCAGAGGGGGACCTCTGCCTTTTTTGTTTGAAGGGGAGAACCGGATTGCAGGGAAACTTCGATGAATCGGTCTGTGAAGAGGGGCGGCCGCAGCGGCGGTCAACGGATTCCAATCGGCCGCACTCCCAAGGGTAACGGTTGCCGTGGCGCTTAGGTGGCTCCGAGCCGTTACCTAACGGCCCTGCATGATTTATTGCGGAGCATTCGGCGGCTGCGGAACGCCGCAGTCCGGCGCGCCGGGAACGCTGCCGCTGCTGGGGATAAGCCGCTTCGCGGCGCATTGTTCCTTCAGCAGCCGGTCGAGGACGCTTTGGATGCGCCTGGTTTCGGCGGTGGCGTAGACCGGGCAGGCCAGATTGCGCTGCTCCCAAGGATCGTCGGACAGATCGTACAGCTCGAATTCATCGGGCGCCGGGGTTTCTCTTGTAACCGTAACGCAGACGGAGTTTGCCGTATGCGCTGTGATTGCGACGGGGTCGCTCCAAAATTGCGGGTTATCGAAATAGCGGGTATACTTCCACACTTTTACAGCGTTCTCGCTAGGAAGCTCCGCTATGACTGTCTCCACATGGTTCGGCTGAACGACGGAGCTGTAGGGGACGCCGAAAAGCGAAACTTGATGCGGCCCGCGGGTTACGTCGTCGTCCGTCATGAAATAAACCGGCTCGCCGGCCCGGTCCGGTCGGCCTTGACCGAGCAGCAGCGGCGCGAGATTGCGCCCGACGAGTGGACGCACCTCGTTATGGGTGCGTCGCAGCCGCTCCTGGATGGCCGGAATGTCGGCGCAAGCCAGACCGAGCAAGGTCGGCAGCAGGTCTACGTGGCTTGTAAGCATGTCGGCGGAGGATCGGCCGGCATACAATACCGGATTGTGGACGATGAACGGGACGTGAATGCTTTCCTCGTAGGCTTGATACCATTTCTGAAACAAGCCGCCATGGGCGCCCAGCAGGTCTCCGTGATCCGAGGTGAAGACGACCAGCGTATCTTCATAGAACGATGACCGCTGCAGCTCCCGAAACACCCTCAGCATCTGCTGATCGGCCTTCTTTTGCAGGGAATAGTACAGGCGGCGGTAATGAAGCGTATCCCGGGTCGGCTGGAATGCATGAGGGAACACTTCGCGGTAGCTTCGCTGCGCGGAGGGCTTCGTATCGAGCGATTCCCCCGAGGTCGGCGCCGGAGGGACATCCGGGACGGAAGGGTCGGCATCGAATCGGAAGGCCGGGACATGCTTCGAAATTTCTCCGTACAGCGCAATGTCATGCGGATTTACGTAAGAAGAAACGATGAGCCACGGCGTATAGGATGACCCCAATGGCAGCGATTGCCGCTCCGCTTCTAGACTCGCCAGCAGCTCGATGGTTTCCTCGGCATAGACGGGATCTCTGCCGCTGACGCCATAGGCGGCCGAACCGCCTGTGGAACGCGGGCTCCGGTGGAACGGCTCGGGCCCGACCCAGTCGTGGAAGCCGTAGTCCCGGAGCCGGTCCGCTCCAAGATACTGGCGCACCTTCTGCAGGTCCGGGACGCCGGTGCGCTCGTCATAGCTAAGAAGCGGCGCCTTCGTACCTGGAATGAGCAGGTCGGCCTGGGACACATGCCACTTTCCCTTCAAGTATGTGCGGTAGCCGAGCTCGCGGAAATAGTCACCCATCGTCGGCACGGTGTTCGGATCGAGCCAGAACATATCGGCGTCGAAATCCCCTTTGGCTGCGCCCGGCGTCTGACTCACCCCGTGAAGAGAGGGATACTGGCCGGTGAAGAGCGTCGCCCGGCTCGGAGAGCAGGCGGCGCTGCCGATATAGTGCCGCTTCAGCTCCAGCCCCTTTTCGCGCAATTGCTCCTGCAGTACAAGATGGCTGCTGCGCCATGCGCGCAGCGCTTCGTTCTCGTAACTGACGGGAAATCGCTCCTCGTCCACGAGGAAAAGAAGAATATTGGGCTTCTTTTTCAACAAGACCGCCTCCACTCCTTTGGTGACCCTAAGAATACTGGGAACGACCCGCTGCCGGGCCGGTTTTCCGATACTCTACTATATGCGAGAACGCCCGAAGTAGGCGGGAAGAAGCCGAATCTATCCGGCAAAGCCGTGGGCGGCGAATAATTCTGTACTTTTCGTTCCAAAATAATATAATAGATGTTACAATGCGAGAGAGGGGGACGTTATGGCGCGACCCAGAGATTTTGACCGGCAGCAGGCCCTGGAGCGGGCTATGCATATATTTTGGTCCAAGGGGTATGAAGGAGCGACGATGCCCGATCTGCTGGAAGGGATGGGGGTCAGCCGGTCGAGCCTGTACAACGCGTACGGGGACAAGCTGGCGCTATTCCATGAAGCGGTCGCTCATTACCGGCAGACGATAGGGGAGTCCAAACGTCAACCGCTGCTCCGGAGCGATTCGGCCAAGCAGTGTATTCGGAGCTACTTGCAGCTGCTGGTCGATACGGCGCTTAGCGGCGACGGAACGCATCCCGGAGGCTGCTTGTTCACCAACCTGGCAACCTCTTTGGAAACGGCGGATGAGTCGGTTCGGCAGACGGTTCTGCATAGTCTGAACCAGTTGGAACAGCAGTTGTACGATGTTTTGGAACGGGGACGTCAGTCGGGTGAGATCGCCGCGGATAAGGATATTCGCAGCATAGCGCGAATGCTGCTCGGGCTCGCCCAAGGGATCAATGTCGTATCCAGGGCGAGCAAAGACAGGGAGCAGCTGGAGGGGATGGTCCGGGCCGCTATGACGGCGCTGGAGTAATCCGACATCCTCGCGGCGAAGCGCGGCAGAGAAGCCCGAAGCATGTTAACCGGATAAAAGGAGGCTTATGCTCATGCAATTTCGGCGATTAGGAAACAGCGGATTGAAAGTATCCGCGCTGGGACTCGGTACGAATGCGTTCGGCAAGCGGGCGGATCGGGACACTTCCGAGCAAATCATTCGCTATGCGATCGATCAAGGAATTAATTTCATCGATACGGCCAATATTTATGCCCAGACGGAGTCGGAGCGGATCATCGGCTCGGCTCTGGAAGGCAGACGCCATGACGTCGTTCTCGCCACCAAGGCGGGGCTGGTTCGCGGTGCGGGGCCTAACGAAAGCGGGGCGTCGCGCTATCACCTCCAGAAGGAGCTGGAGGACAGCCTGCGCAGACTGAAGACGGATTATGTGGATTTGTACCAGATTCATACATTCGATCCGGATACGCCTCTGGAGGAGACGCTGCGGGCGCTCGACGATATGGTCCGCTCCGGCAAAGTGCGGTATATCGGGGCTTCCAATTACGCGGCCTGGGAATTGATGAAGGCGCTAGGAATCAGCGACCGGCTCGGTCTGAACCGCTTCGTATCGACGCAGACCAGTTATTCGCTGGCCGACCGGACTCCCGAGCAGGAGCTGGCGCCGCTTTGCCTGGACCAAGGCGTCGGCATCATCCCTTATTTCCCGCTGGCCGGGGGGATATTGACCGGCAAGTATGCCTCCGAAGGAGAGGCTCCTGAAGGCTCGCGTGCCGTTACCGATCCGAACTTCCGTAAATTTCTAAGCGAAGAAAGAATTGCGTTAGGCAGGGAAGCCGTCAAGCTGGCAGAAGAGGCCGGCTGCACGCCGGGAGCGCTGGCTCTGTCCTGGCTGATGCGGCAGCCTGCCGTGTCGACCGTTATTGTAGGGGCGACACGCGTGGAGCAAGTGAAGGAAAACTTGCGGAGCCTGTCCATTCAGCTTGATCCGGAGCGTCTGCAGACGCTGGAGGAGATCAGCCGGCCGTTCCGCTACGGCGAACCGTTCGCCGTGTACCGCCTGCCTCGCTGACAAATGCCAAGTCGAGCTTGACGCGGCGCCAGCGGCGCAGCGGCGGGAGAAGCGCGCTGAGCTGCTGCGCCGAATCCAACACCATACAACGGAGGAATGAACCATGTCCATCTATGATATTCAGGCAACGACCATTCAAGGCAAGGATGTCAATCTGGGGCAGTATGAGGGCCAAGTGCTGCTTATCGTCAATACGGCAAGCAAATGCGGATTCACTCCGCAATATACGGATCTGCAGAAGCTGCATGAAAGGTATGGCGAGCGGGGGCTGCAAATCCTCGGTTTCCCTTGCAATCAGTTCGGCGAGCAGGAGCCCGGCAGTCATGAAGAGGTACATACTTTCTGCCAGATGAACTACGGCGTACAGTTCCAGTTGTTTGAGAAAATCGATGTGCGGGGCCGCGACGCCCATCCGCTGTTTCGCTACTTGACGGAGCGGGCGCCGTTCAAAGGGTTCGACCTGAGCAATGCCAGCGGCCGGCTTCTTCACGCCTTCCTGCAGGAGAAGCAGCCGGAACTGTTGATCGGAGACGAGATCAAATGGAATTTCACCAAGTTCCTCGTTGACCGCAGCGGCCGGATCGTCGGCCGGTATGAGCCGGCTGTGGAGCCGATGGATATGGAGCCGGCGATTGAAGCGCTGCTGTAAAAGATCTTATAGCGTACTCATAGCATAAACCTATAGTATAACCATACGAAGACTGCCATTCGCGCGCACGAGCGCTTGAGGGCAGTCTCTTGTTTACTGAGGCGAAGAATGCGGCAGACCGCCGCAGTATATTGTGCCTAATCGGTCCTATCTTCGCGATTTCCGTCTTGAAGGTGACGCGGATGACCGAGCGGACCAGCGCCTCGCCCCAATGGTCCTTGGCTTCTTTTCACATCTCGGAAATGGAAAGCGTCGTTCCTCTCTCATTCATTTGACGGTGAAGCTCCTGCAGGGTGGTTTTGACGGTAACGTTTCGCTCGTTAGCCGTATCGATCAGCTTGGACAAGTGCTCGGGCAGGCTCTGCTTGAATAAAGGACAAGAACTGACAAACGTGAAGAAAAAAATGAAAAAATTGTTGCACGTGGAGCAATATTTGTCGTTTCAGCAAAGATGCTACGACAATTTGTTTGATTATCGGATCGCGCTGTCGCTGGCCAGAGCGGCATAAGGATATATTTTTACGCAGGCACGAAGTTAGCGATTCAGGAGAACCTGTTTATCAAAATGAATCCATCGCTCATGGCTCAAATGCATTACGGTTCTTTCGTATACGCAGTTAAAGCCTATCTGCACGGGAAGCTTACGCTTTCGGACGAAGAAATCAAACGTCTTATCGAAGCCACATGGAATAGTGTCAGTGTCCGCGAGTAAAGCAAATATTACCCTCATCGATCTTCTGCCGTTCTGTCTTACGGCCGCTGATGAATGCGCGAGCTGAGAATCAGCCCGATGGAGAACATGTTAATGGCCACTGAACTTCCCCCGTAGCTGATGAACGGAAGCGTAATCCCGGTCAGCGGCATGATGCCCATCAGCATCCCCATATTTTCGAAGATTTGAAACAGCAGCATGGCCGATACGCCGGCCGCGATAAAGGCGGCGGCATAGCTCTCCTGCAGCTTGAATAAAAGCAGCTTGCTGATTAAAACCAAGTAAAGCGCGATGAGCAGGGAGCTGCCGATAAAGCCGAATTCCTCGCCGATCACGGCGAAGATCGAGTCGGAATAGGCGAACGGAATGCTGCCGTTGTTTTTGGAATCGCCGAGCAAGTAGCCCTCGCCTTTCAATTGGCCCGAGCCGATGGCGGTAATCGTATTTTCCACATGATATCGGGCGTCCCGCGAAGCGCTCTCCGGCACGAGAAACGTATCGATCCGCTCGGACCAGTGTCCGAGTTTTTTGCTAAGCAAGTACTCCTCTATCGGCTCATGATAATGAATATAACTGTAGACGAAAGCCGTTAACGAAAGCGCAATGGCCAGAATGAGCGCAACGGAATGCTTGTATTTCAGATTGCCGACCCACAGCAGGTTAAGGAAGATGACGATATAGATGATTGCATTGCCCAGATCGGGCTGGATCAGCACCAGCGCGAAAGGCAGCAGCGTAAGCAATGTCAGCGGCCCGACGTCCTTGATCAGCCGCAGATGATCGTATTCGCGGTTTTCGAGATATTTGACCAGCGCCAAAATGAGAAAAATTTTCATCAGCTCGGCAGGCTGAAAGGTGAAGCCGAAGGGCAGAGAGAACCAGCCTTTGGCTCCGTGAATCTCGTCGCCCAGCTTATAGACGAGCAGCAGCAGCAGAGCGCCGATGCCATACAGATAATACGCTATTTTGACGAAAATCCGATAATCGGTGGCGGCGGTGAGCAGCAGAATTGCGAATCCGATCGCATAGTTAATGATGTTTTTCATTGGCAAGCTTTCGTACTGCGGATCATAGACCGTGGCGCTCTTGATGAGCAAGGTGCTGATAAGCATAAACAGGAGCAGGATGATGACGACGGGATAATCTATTTTTTTAAGATGGCGAATCATAGGGCTGCAAAATTCTCCTTTACTGCAATGCGGTACTCTAGCTTCGCTATTACCCTACTAGCAGATTCTAGCAAACTTCTTATAGTGTACCATACCCGGCGGCCGTTAGATACTTGGATTAGACGGTCGGGACGGGACAGCGTTTTCGATAAATATCGCATATCCTACACCTTCGGCAATCAATAGGATCGCTCGAACGGGGGCGCGGAAGGAGCCGACGAAGCGCAAAAGTTCTGGTATATCGGATTGGGATTACGGTGCTGGGAAGGAGAGCGAAGATGATGGATAGCGCATCGGCAATCGCCCATGCCGGACACAAGCGCGCGTCCAAGCTAAGCAAATACTCGGAACGCATCGTGCTCATGACGGTGTTTCCGGTCATTATGACGCTGCATAAAACAAAACCGCCCCTTCTTGAATTCCGAAGGGGCGGCTTCTTCCTTTTGCTAGTCTATAAATCGAATTAAACGTTCTGCTTCTGTAGTTTTCTCATACTCATGCTGGCGGGAAGCTTCTTCGATGTTCTCCCATGCCCAGTAGTTCTTAGGAACATCCGGCCAGCTCGGTTGAAGAACTCCCTTCAGAGGTCCCCGAGAAAGCAGCCGATTGACGATGGTTACGAATTCGGCTCTTGTTAACGGTTGATCCGGACGATAGGAACCGTCCAAATATCCGTCTAACAGGTTACTCTTTTTCGCCGTGCTGATGTATGCTTTGGCCCAGCTTTGTTCCGTATCGTTGAATCCCGTTTCTTGCAGCAAGGCAAGATGCTTGTACCGAACGACTACCGCAGCCATTTCTGCGCGGGTAATCGGGCCTTCCGGAAGAAACACATTCCCGGGATAGCCCTGCATAATGCCTTCCTTCGTGGCCGCCGCTATATAGTTCTTGGCCCAGTGCGATTCCGGTATATCTGCATAGGCGCTCTTGGCTTCCGGCGCATCAATGGTATCGTACAAGATGCGGGTAAATACGGTCGCCACTTCTGCGCGGCTTACATTGCGTTCCGGTTTAAACATTCCATCCGGATAACCGGTCACGTAATAAAAATGTGTTCCTGTCTCCGTTGGAGTCTCTTCCGGTGTCTCTGGAGCCGTTGGAGCAGGTCCCGCCGAGGTGCCGGGACTGGAGCTATCGTCACTGCTATCGGATGACGAGTCGTCGCTAACGACATTAGGTGTCATTGAAAAATTATACAATACAATCGATTTGCCTACATGAATGATCCCGTTCGCGATATAGCTGTCCTCTCCTGGGTCAGCCGCCTGATTTCTGCCTTCCACCCGGCTGTCATAGGCTGCATAGCCTTCTTTGGCAGCCTTGATATAGTAATCGGCATCTTGGAAGACCATCCATGCGTATTGACCGGTGTTTGTCGTGGACTGCGGGTTTTTGTTCATGTTCGGCATAAAGCCCGGCAGCTCCGGCAACGGCACCAATTCCCCCGGTGTTCTGCCATTGCTAACGTTCAGTGCCGTATTCGCCCAGTAAAGCTCCGTATGGACATCGCTTACGGGCTGATTGGTCGTCTTATCGGTTACGGTTCCGTAAGGGTCGATCAACGTCGTCGCGATCGCAAGCTCGCCGTTTTGCTTGACAGTTATTTGCAATCGGGCACCCGCCAGCTTTTCTCCCGTAGGTGCAGTGACTTGGAATATGATGTTGTACGTTCCCGGTTCGATATTATCTACTTTATAGCTTCCGTTAGAATGAATCGTGATGGTTTTATCTAACGGCCTGCCATCCTGATCCAAGACCAGGCCGGATAAATGCTCGCCTTGAGTAAACACCCGGTTCACTTCTTGCGGGTCTCCGTTATTGGAGTCTGCGACAAATACGCTTCCCGTAATTTGGCGATTAGCCTGAACCGTTTCACCTTTACCTGTTAATGTGCCCACCTTGCTGGTTTGTTCGGATTCCACAGTTACGGTTTTATTTCCTACTTTCACCGGGGCGGCGATATGGATTGTATATTCCCAATCCCCGCGCGGAACGACGATATTGTACTTGCCGTCTGCTCCTGTTACTACTTGGGCGTCGTAGTCAATTACCCCGTCGCCATCGAAATCCTCGGCAATATGAACGACTGCATGAGCCACAGGGAGCCCGCCGTTCGTTACTATCCCTTCCACGGATGCAGGCAGGAACGTGATGGCAATCTCTTTTTCAGCAAAAATCCCGTGTTCTTCATCCCGGACCATAACGCTGGCTTTTTCCACACGAGGCAAAACACCTTCAATAACCGGAGCGGTCAGTATGGATTTGGCTAAGCCGTTTGCATCGGTATTCTTGTTAGCATCGCTGATGCTGCCGGCTGAGATGAAAAATTGGATAGGTACATTTTGAACCGGCTGACCGCTTTTATTGAAGAGCGTAGCCTGCAGTTCGCTAGTCGAAACTCCGTCTCCGACAATTTGGTCAGGAACAGCCGTTAAGCCGAGTGCGCCGTTTTCGGGCAGTATTAGATCGACTTTAACATGTTCCGCCCGCTGGATAGCGGCTTGTGATTTTACAAATTGCTTGGTCAGTCTGGGAGCTACTACGTTGTAGGTCCCCGCTTCCAATTCGGTGAATGTATACTGTCCGGAGGCATCTGTCACAGCAGAAGCGATGACTCGGGTACCGGTGCCGTCGAGAAGCTCTACCCCCAGGTTCGCTACTCTACCTCCCGTAGCGCTGTAGATGGTTCCAAAAATTCCGGAATCCGTATAATGAACTCCTGTTGTTACGGTAACCGTATTGGATGTAATCATCCATTTCCCGTTCTGGAATGCATCGACTTTAAAAGTGTACGTCGTTCCTGATGACAAGCCGTCTGCCAGGTATACTGTATCGGTGACCGTGGCTAACTTGGCATTATCCTTGTACAAAATGTAATAAGTGGCTCCCGTGACCGTATTCCAATTTAAGTTTACGGCCGTTTGTGTGGCGTCGCCGGCTGTTAAGGCTAGCGACCAGCTAGGGAGTGTCGTCACCTGAACGGTGTTGCTTGGAACCGATTCTCCGCCTGCATTGGAGGCGCTCACTGTGAACTCATAAGTCGTATCGGGAGTTAGCCCGGTTACTTCAAATACATGGCTAGCCACATTTGTCTTATACACTTGATCGTCTTTATAGATGGTGTAATACGTTGCGCCGCTGACGGAGTCCCAACTCAAATCGGTTGTTGTTTGAGTGGTGTTGGAACTAGCCAGATGGATCGGCGCAGCAGGTTTATCGGGCAGTGTATTCACTGTAAAGCTGACTTGCGCTGCATCGGCGGTATTGCCGAGTGTGTCAGTTGCGGTGGCGTCAACGGTATGAACGCCCTCCGCCAAAGCATTTGTAGTCGTGAACGACCATTTGCCCTCGCCGTTGGCGATCACGGAGTCGGATGCCGTAACGCCGTCGATCTTGACCACGATGGTAGCGCCAGGTTCGGCAGCACCGGAGATCACCGGTTTGGACTCTTTCGTAGTGCTGCCATTAGCGGGAGCCGCGATAGCAACAAAGGTGCTTGAATCAATGGTAAAGCTAACTTGCGCTGCATCGGCAGTATTGCCCAATGTGTCGGTTGCGGTGGCATCAACGGTATGAACGCCCTCTGTCAAAGCATTTGTAGTCGTGAAAGACCACTTGCCATCGTTACCCGCGATCACGGAATCAGATACCATAACGCCATCGATCTTCACGACGATGGTATCGCCAGGTTCGGCAGTACCGGAGATGGACGGTTTGGACTCTTTCGTAGTGCTGCCATTAGCGGGAGCCGCGATAGCAACAAAGGTGCTTGAATCGATGGTAAAGCTAACTTGCGCAGCATCGGCGGTATTGCCCAATGTGTCGGTTGCGGTGGCATCAACTGTATGAACGCCCTCTGTCAAAGCGCTGGCAGGCGTGAAAGACCATTTGCCCTCGCCGTTGGCGATCACGGAATCGGATACCGTAACGCCGTCGATCTTCACGACGATGGTATCGCCAGCTTCGGCTGTACCGGAGATAACCGGTTTCGTTTCTTTTGTCTTGCTGCCATTAGCCGGAGCCGCGATAGCAACAAAGGTGCTTGAATCAATGGTAAAGCTAACTTGCGCTGCATCGGCTGTATTGCCTAATGTGTCTGTTACCGTAGCGTCAACGGTATGAACGCCTTCTGTCAAAGCGCTAGTAGGCGTGAAAGACCATTTGCCGTCGTTACCGGCGATTACGGTATCGGATACCACAACGCCGTCGATCTTCAGTACGACAGTGTCACCGGCTTCGGCAGTACCGGAGATGACCGGTTTGGTTTCTGTTGTCTTGCTGCCATTAGCGGGAGCAGCGATAGTAACAAAGGTGCTCGTATCCACGGTAAAGCTGATTTGCACTGCATCGGCGATATTGCCCAATGCGTCGGTTGCCGTAGCGTCAACGGTATGAACGCCCTCTGTCAAAGTGCTAGTAGTCGTGAAAGACCATTTGCCGTCGTTACCTGCGATCATGGAATCAGATACCATAACGCCGTCGATCTTCACAACGATGGTATCGCCAGCTTCGGCGGTACCGGAGATGAGCGGTTTTGATTCTTTTGTTGTGCTGCCATTAGCGGGAGCCGCGATAGCAACAAAGGTGCTAGAATCAATGGTAAAGCTGACTTGCTCCGCATTGGCAGTATTGCCCAATGCGTCGGTTGCCGTGGCATCAACTGTATGAACGCCCTCCACCAAAGCATTTGTAGGTGTGAAAGCCCATTTGCCGTCGGTGTCGGCGATTACGGAGTCGGATACCATAACGCCATCGATCTTGACCACGATGGTGTCACCGGCTTCGGCAGTACCGGAGATAACCGGTTTCGTTTCTTTTGTCTTGCTGCCATTAGCCGGAGCCGCGATGGCAACAAAAGTGCTTGAATCAATGGTAAAGCTAACTTGCGCTGCATCGGCAATATTTCCTAATGCGTCTGTTGCCGTGGCATTAATGGTATGAACGCCCTCTGTCAACGCATCTGTAGTCGTGAACGACCATTTGCCGTCGTTACCTGCGATCACGGAGTCGGATACCACAACGCCGTCGATCTTCAGTACGACAGTGTCACCGGCTTCGGCAGTACCGGAGATAACCGGTTTCGTTTCTTTTGTCATGCTGCCATCCGCCGGAGCCGCGATGGCAACAGAGGTGCTCGTATCCACGGTAAAGCTAACTTGCACTGCATCGGCTGTATTGCCTAGTGTATCGGTTGCCGTGGCATCAACGATATGAACGCCCTCTGTCAACGCATCTGTAGTCGTGAAAGACCATTTGCCGTCGTTACCGGCGATCACGGAGTCGGATACCATAACGCCATCGATCTTCACGACGATGGTGTCACCAGGTTCGGCAGTACCGGAGATAACCGGTTTCGTTTCTTTTGTCTTGCTGCCATTAGCCGGAGCCGCGATAGCAACAAAGGTGCTCGTATCCACGGTAAAGCTAACTTGCACTGCATCGGCTGTATTGCCTAGTGTATCGGTTGCCGTGGCATCAACGATATGAACGCCCTCCGTCAACCCATCTATAGTCGTGAACGACCATTTGCCGTCGTTACCGGCGATCACGGAGTCGGATACCATAACGCCGTCGATCTTCACGACGATGGTATCGCCAGCTTCGGCGGTACCGGAGATGACCGGTATGGACTCTTTCGTAGTGCTGCCATTAGCGGGAGCCGCGATGGCAACAAAGGTACTTGAATCAATGGTAAAGCTAATTTGTTCCGCATTGGCGATATTGCCCAATGTGTCGGTTGCCGCGGCGTCAACGGTATGAGCGCCCTCCGTCAAAGCGCTGGCAGGCGTGAAGGACCATTTGCCGTCGTTACCGGCGATCACGGAGTCGGATACCATAACGCCGTCGATCTTCAGTACGATCGTGTCGCCAGCTTCGGCAGTACCGGAGATAACTGGTTTCGTTTCTTTTGTCTTGCTGCCATTAGCCGGAGCCGCGATGGCAACAAAGGTGCTTGTATCCACGGTAAAGCTGACTTGCACTGCATCGGCAGTATTGCCAGCAGCATCGGCAGCCGTGGCGTCAACCGTGTGGACGCCCTCCGTCAACGCATCTGTAGTCGTGAACGACCATTTGCCGTCGTTACCGGCGATCACGGAATCGGATACCATAATGCCATCGATCTTCACCACTATAGTATCGCCCGGTTCGGCAGTACCGGAGATGACCGGCTTGGATTCTTTTGTCGAGCTTCCATTGACTGGAGACGTGATACTCACATGAGTCGCCGTATCGATCGCTACTGGAAAAGCCGCGGAAGGGTCACTTGTATTCCCTGATCTATCTGTTGCCGTAGCCGTAAGAGAGAACGATCCGTCTGGCAAAGCTGTGGAGGTGTAGTCCAAGCTCCATGAGCCGCTTTCGTTTGCCGTTACTGTTCCAATAAACTGGCCATCTTTATAAACCGATACGGTACTATTGGCTTCAGCCGTACCCTTAATTTCCAGTGTATTATCGTTAGTCAGGCCGTCGCTCCCGCTGTTCCCTGTGTCGTTAGTGATCCCTGTAATCACAGGCGGTGCCGGCGGCGTCGTATCCATCGCGTATCCGACGAGCTCGAAAGCGGTATTCCCGTCGGCAGCTGCCAACTTTGTCTGGGAGGCGCTGCCGGATACGAGGGAATAACCCGTTAGACCGGCTCCTCCAGTCACTTGAACCGTTACGGACCCTTGAGTTACCGGAGTACTGTAATCTCCATTGATGTCTGTTGTGATCGTCTGGACAATATCGGCGGAATCGGTAACCGTCAGCGTGACATTGGCTAGCCCGCTCTCGCCAGTATCTTTAACTCCATTGCCGTTAATATCGTTATAAATATTTCCCGATATGGTGGTATTGGTAATGACAACATCGGCCGTTGCCGTTGGCCCCGGGAAATAGGTCCAGGTATCCATAGCGATATTATTGCCATCTGGAAAAGCATGCGCCCCGTTCGTACTATTGACGCCTTTACTTGCATCTGTGCCGTTGATATCGTTTAAAAAAGTTCCGTTAGAGGTTGTATAATTGCTGTCGTTGTAGTAGATTGTGCTGCTAGTAATCCCGCTGGGAAAATGGCCCGGAGGGTTTTCCATATTGATTTTAATTCCATTAGTCGCGACCTCGACGTCCAGCAGCGGGAAGTGGTATTCCCCGCCCTTAATAATTAATTTCGCCGGGTAAGTACCTACCGGGAGATTAGCCGTACCGCTCCGGTTTTTGCCGTTCCAATTCACTTTATTAAGACCTTGGCTTAAGACATTTTCCAGGACGACGTCCTTGGTCGGGTCGAATTCTTTATCTCCATCGGTGTCTATAATAAGCTGGTACGTTCCGGACTTATCCGAAACGAATTCGAACGTACCGCCGTCCCCGGGTTTAGCCATATTGCTCGTTTCTTGCTTGTTTTTAAACTGAAAGCCGGAAATGGTTGGCAGATCGACAGGAGATGTAGGGACATCTGCCGGCAAATCCGTACTGGGCTTGTTAAAAAAGATCCGGTGGGTCTTATCCGTTTCCGTATCCGCTTCTCCGGGGTTCTGAACCGTAACACCGCTATCAGTAAGCTTGCTAAAGCTGATTGAACGGTATAGGGTGGTATTCCCATCAATATACCCGCGATTATTCGAAAAGAAAATGAAGCCCCACGGGTCGATCCCGTTCATATCCGTTAAATAGAGATATCCGTCCTTAGTCAGAACATACAGGTTGGAGTTTAAGTTGATACCATTGCTCCCCATGTTTAGAGGAAGATAGTAACTGAATGTACGGCCATTTTTGATATTTCCTGACGCATCTTTAACGGTAATATCCCAGGCGCCGACGGTCTTCGACTGAATCGTCTTATTGGCGGTGGTTGTGCTGCTATAAAATCCGTTTTGATTTCCGAGGAGCTTTTTCGGGTTGCCTGTACCACCGCCCGGCGAGTGGAACTCTACCTTATACCAGCCGGTTTGGTCCGCGTGAACAGTCAGCGGGTTATATCCTGCGGTATTCGAACTAGCGACATAAGGGCCGGCGGTTTCTTTGGCCACGGTGTTGATCAGGCCTTGATCGGCTGTTGTAACATCTAGATTTATGACGGCCCCGCTTGGCGTAGTGACGACGATATCTCTACCATCGCTTGAAACCGGGACACTCGAGCCCAAATTTAGAGTCTCCCCGCTGATTGCGTATGTATATAGCGTCGCTTTCCTTTCTATCCCGGAAGTGAAGTTTCCAACATCCCATTCAAGATAAGGTCGATACCCTCCATTCTGCACAAGCTCCCGGCTTCCCTCCGCATGAACCTGGTCGTTTCTGAGGATAAAAGTCAAGCCGGCGGTAAGAAAAATAACCGACAACATGACTCGGAAAATCCATCTTTGCATTAAATTAACCAATTGCTGCTCCCCTCTTTACTTCAAAGTTTGTAAGCCAAGACCGGAATAGTCCATAAGTACTATTATAGTGAGATCGGGACTTGTAAAGCAATCGGTGTTTTTGTGAAAAATGACACGATAACATCATTTCAAAACCTGAGATCCCTCTAATTTCCGGGAAAATTTTCCTTGTTTGTGACTTTTCATGAATGAAATATTCATTTGGATGATATTGGGTAATTTGTACTAGAGTATGTTCTTCATAACCCTGGCTTGCATACACCAACGGCATGCCAGTCTCTTGCTTTGCGAGGGCGGCTTGCGGGATTATAACGGATGGCGTTAACTTTCGAGGAGAAACGAAAAAGAGCAAAATGAAACGGCCCTGCCGGTAGGCGGGCCGTCTCTCCGAAATGTTGTGCAGCCGATAACGCTACGACGATACGCTGGGCGAAGCAGCATCCTGTTTGTAACAAGAAGCCGCCGCGGTTTGTGGCGGGCTCACGCTTTGTCCTGCTGCGGCTTGAGCGGCAGGGTCACGATGAAGCAGGTGCCTTCGCCCAGCCGGCTCTGCACGCGGATCGAGCCGTGATGCCGCTCGACGATGTTCTTCACGATCGACAGGCCAAGACCGCTGCCGCCGGCTGCGCGGCTGCGTGATTTGTCCGCCTTGTAGAAGCGCTCGAAGACATGCTCCTGCTCCTCCTCGGAAATGCCGATTCCGGTGTCCGATATCCGGATGACGGCATTCGGCCCTTCCTGCCCGGCCTGTACGCCGATCGTGCCTCCGGCCGGCGTAAACTTGATGCTGTTGCCAAGCAGGTTCACCCATACCTGACTCATCATATCTTCGTCGGCGACAATCGTGATTTCATCCAGGGAGACGTCCATCTCGATGCCTTTGTCCAGCCATTGCGGCTCGCAGGCCAGCACCAGGCGGCGCAGCTGTTTGTCCAGCCGGAACGGCTTCGGATCGAACGGGTGATGCCGCGATTCCAGCGAGGTCAGCTTGAGCAGATTGTCGCTGAGCTTGGACAGCCGCCGGCTCTCGGTTTCGATAATATCGAGATAATGGCGGCGTTCCTCGGCACTCAAATTGTCGTTGTGAAGCGCGCGGGCGAAGCCGCCGATGGACGTGAGCGGAGATTGAATTTCATGCGAAACGTTGGAAATAAATTCCTGACGCATTTGCTCCATCTGATTTAGTTCGAGCGTCATATGATTCAAGCTCTCCGCGAGCTCGCCCCATGGACCGTGGCGGTCTTTCGTAATATCGAAGGTGACGCTGAAGTCGCCTTTGCCGATTCGGCGAATCAGCGCGATCATCCGCCGGAACATGTGCATCTGTTTTTTACGCATGGGCGTCGTGCATAGCAGGAGCAGGAAGAAAATGAGCAGATGGACGACGACGGTAACGAGTTGCTTGCCGTAATCGTGAAACAGACTGTCGGTCTCCTGCTGGATGAACAGCGCATACTGACGGCCGCCGACGGTAACGGCCTGGCCCGTTGTGGTCAGGCCCGGGCCGAGCAGATGCGGATGCTCGAACTTTTTCACGTCGGCGCCGCTGCGAACCTGTTCGACATCCTCCGAATCGATGCCGGCGGCGAACGCTTCGGCGGCTTCTCCCCCGAACACGAGCCGTCGGCCCGAGCCGTCGATGAGCACGAGCCGTTCATGCTTGAGCAGGGCGAGCTGCTTCATCAGCAGCTCCGTGCTCGCTTCGTTCGCCCCTTGCAGGGCCGCGATCGTCCTCCCGCCTTCCAGCATATCGTTCCACCGCGCTTCGGTATCTTTTACATTGTAGGCGTACGTCGTAATGAGAAAAGCGAGAGTCCAGACGAAGATGGAAAACGCCAAGAAGCCGGCGATGCCCGATATGATCCGCAGCAGCTTCATGTAACGATCTCCAGGCGATAGCCGAGCCCGCGGATTGTGTTGATCCGGAAGGCGCACTGCTCCTCGGGAAATCGTTCGCGCAGCCGGTTAATATGAACGTCGACCGTACGTTCGTTTCCCTCGAAATCATAGCCCCAGATTTGCTCGATCAATTGCTCGCGGGAGAAGGTTTTGCCCGGGTAGCTGGCCAATTTGAACAGCAGCTCAAACTCTTTTAAAGGCAGCGTCAAGCTTTCCCCGGCAACGGTCAGCTCATACGTTTTGCGGTTCATCGACAGCTCCCCGATCTGGATCGTCTGCGAGACGGCGATGCGGTACCGCTTCATCAGCGCTTTTACGCGAGCGACCAGCTCCGGCGGGTCGAACGGCTTGACGAGGTAATCGTCGGCGCCGAGCTCGAAGCCTTTGACCTTTTGCGAAGTTTCCCCTTTGGCCGTCAGCATGAGCAGGGGAAGCTCGTAATGCTCCCTGAGCTCGCGGCACAGCTCCCAGCCGTCCATATTAGGCATCATAATATCGAGAATGACCATATCTACAGTGAGCGACTCCAGCTTAACCAGCGCGTCCTGGCCGTCGGAAGCTTCATACACGTCAAAGCCTTCGTTGCCTAAAAATACGCGCACCAGCTCCCGAATATGCGGATCGTCATCTACGATCATAATTTTCGTCATCGATAATAACAGCCGCCTTTCTGCAATATCCTCCAACGGTTCATACGGAATAAAAAACGGGATATGAAACAGCATACACCAGTTCCGCCTGCGTTACGAGCTTACGCCCGGAAATATACGGGTAGCGGCATACGGCGGCAGTTCCGTCCATAAACTTGGCAAGATCGTCCCGGCCTTCGATTTCACGGCAGACATCGATAGCATCTCTCCTTTAATACCCTAATATGAAAGAAGTATACGATACTTTTATAAACTGAATGTAAACGGGGCTGAACGCTGTGCCCATCGTCGGCTGGACCGCCGTCCGCGTACGCAAAAAGACCGGTTCGAGAGAACCGGCCTGCCGCTGATCGGCGAAGGAGTTATACGAAGGCATGAATAAGAAACAGAACGGCAAAGGCCAATCCCAGTCGCAAATGCCATTGGCGGTCCAAACGCCGGTATCGGAACAGCCCGGACAGGGGGACGGGAAGCAGCGCAAGCAGAGCCAGCAGCCCGCTGATACTATGGAAATCGGGCTTGAATCCGTACATGAACGCCCCGACGACATGAAGCAGGATCAGGGAAAGGGATAGAATGGCGACAGGAGTATGCCACTTCCTTGCCAGCCTGGACAAGGCTGCGATGAATGTTTTCACCCTCGCCCAGCGCGTCAGCCATCGCCTTTTCATAATAGCAACGAGAACGTAATGAGACAAAACCGCAAATAACGCGATGCGCGCCAAGGAACCGAATGCTTTAAATTCCTCTTTAAAGCTCCTGGCATGAACCATATCCGGGGAGGTGTGAAGCAAGTTCCATAGCCCCATCACCGCAATGACGGCCGCTGTGGCGGTTGCCGCGTAGAACGGGATTCTGTCCTGGGAGGGGATGAAGGACGGGCGCCGTTTGACTGCCGAAGTATTAGAGTGTTCCATCGGAATGCTCCTCTTGTTATAAGTTAACTCCTAGTATAGCCGGTATTTATAAAGCGCCGATTAAACGAAGCTGAGCATTTGCTGAAAATTCGGCATAAAAAAGCTGCCCCCGATGCTGAAGCCCGGAAAGACAGCTTGCGATGCCGTCACCGGCTGCTCGGATGCGGCGTCAACGGAATGCATACGGTTTATGGCCGCAGGCCCATAGGAGATGACAGCGGTTGTTGTGGAGCATAGCATCTGGGATACGGGAGAATTTGCCGGATTTGGCTGAGCGGATAATGCTTGGTGGCGAATTGGGTATGGTACAAATATTCAAATGATAAACCCCTTGGTTCCAAGACATAAGCGGACCCCCTCCATGGGATAGCGTATGAGGAGGAGGGGAGGGCGGTACCTTGGCATACGAAAAAACGAGTCTGTCGCCCGTGCTCACCGCGCCAGATGCGTCAGAATAAATAAATCGATTAATCCGAAACGGTCGGAGCTTGTTTGATTTCGATCAAAATCGTCTCGCGCCCTCTCCGTTCCATCTCGAGGACGGTTTGTATCAATTTGATCGCCGCCTGCCATTTTTCTTGCTCTACCGCCGATTGAATGATTTCTTTCAGATCATGTTTGGTCGTGAGATTATATTGCATCCGCAAGCCCCTTTCCAATGGATGGCTCTTCGCCATACTACATATGATTTCCACAAAATGTAAGCTTCAATCTTCCCCGGCGGTTGCGGGATGAAACGGAGGCCATAGAAAAATAAGACGGCCTCTTGAAGGCCGTCTTGACGGGTTAATATTCGATGATCAAATGGCTCAGCGAGCCGTACTGATAGCTTTGGTGGAGCAGCTTCGCCTTCTTGTTGGAAGCCCCGGCCCCCATAGCGAGAAAGACCGGGAGGAAGTGCTCGTAATCGGGCGTCGCTGTGCGGGCATGGGGCGCCTGCTTCAAGAAATCGAACAGCGCTTCGGTATCCCATGCTTCGATATGGCGGATGAGCCAGTCGTCGAACTCCTTGGCCCAAGCATCGGCCTGATCGGGCTTGCCGAAGTCCATGGCCCGGAAATTGTGCACGGTCGCGCCGCTGCCGATGATCACAACGTTGCGACGTTCGCATAGCTCCGCCAGCGCTTCGCCGATACGGTACTGCTGATCCGGCGGGAGCAGCGGGTTCACCGACAGCGCGATAACCGGAATGTCGGCTTCCGGGTACATATGGCGCAGCAGCACCCAGACGCCGTGATCGAGCCCGCGGCTCGCATTGCGCTCGGCGGCGATGCCCGATGCGGCGAACAAGGAGTGAATGTCATCGGCGATTTCGCGCGAGCCGCGGGCCGGATATTGAACCTGAAACAGCTCATCGGGAAATCCGCCGAAATCGTGGATCGTTTCATAGACCCCGTCCGTGTAAGTAACGGCTTGCCCGCGGCTGACCCAGTGGGCCGAGAATACGATGACCGCCTCCGGCTTGCCGAGCCGCTCGCCAAGACTGCGCAGCTCTCTGGTGTACGGCAAGTCCTGCAAAGCCAGCATCGGCGAGCCATGACCGATAAATAGTGAAGTTCCCATCATTAACGCCTCCTTAGTATAGGGGGGAATTATCCGATATTTGCTGCATTACGCCTGCGCGCCGCTCGAAGAGCCTCCGACCAGCCGGTCCAGTCCCCAGCCTTTCTTCGGTTCCACGGTGAGAAACAAAGCGATCAGCATATAGGCCAGTTCCAGCTCGAAGCCCGCCGATTTGCCGTCGCCGAGCAGCCCCATAGGCAGCTTGACGCTGATGATGGCTCCGGCCATCAAAATAATGTAAGCCAATGAAATGTAGCGGGTAGCCAATCCGACGATCAGCAGCACGCCTCCGAGAAGCTCCAGGATGGCGACGGCATAACCGAGACTGCCCGGCAGCCCGATGCTGTTAAACCAGCCTGCGACGTTGCTGAGGCCCATCTGCAGCTTGGCGATGCCGTGAAACATGAACATGGCTCCGAACAGGATGAGTACGATCGTATGAATGATACTGCCGATAGACATAATATCCTCTCCTTGTAGCGTAATTACAGCTTTAATCAAGCAAGCTTTAATTAAGTAAGTAGATTACTTTTGATAAAAAAGTACCATGATTTCCTTAGCCAGTCAAGAAGAAATATTTATCATACAAATATTTAATTTATATTTATAAACTAGGCCGCTATAAAAAACAAACCTAATGTCTTAAGTTTCTTCATTGTTGAATGAGCTGCGCGAATGCCATAATAAGCATGTAACGGGGACACCCGAAGGAAAGGGGAAGCAATATGATGAAAAAGCTGCAAATAGTCAATCTGGCTTTAACCGGAACGCTCGTGTTCGGTCTTGCCGCTTGCGGAAGCGGAGGCGGAGGAGCCGCCGGACCTGCGAGCCAGGGAGCAAGCTCCGGCGAAGCGTCCAAGGATAAGGAGAAGCAGGGCCCGATCACGATTACGTTCCAGAACATTTATCCGGACCCGACGACCCCGACAAACAAAATATTGAAGAAAATTGTAGGCGATTACATGACCGCCAATCCGAATGTTAAGATCGAGCTCGACTCCTTGAACACCGACCAGCAAAAGATGAAGCTGAAGACGCAGGCCGCTTCCAAAGAAGTGCCAGACATTACCATCGTCAACCCGAGCGCGCAGATGAAGCCTTTCGTCGATGCCGGGCTGCTGGCGCCGCTCAATGACATGCTGGAGCAAAACGGATTGAAGGATACGTTCCAGAAGGGTATCCTCGATTATTACACGTTCGATAACAATGTCTACGCACTGCCGGACGGCAACAATATCGCGGTGGTGTATTACAACAAAGAGCTGTTCGCACAGGCCGGCGTCGAGGTACCGAAAACATTCGAGGAACTGGTCGATATCTCCAAGAAGCTGAAGGCCAAAGGCATTACGCCTATCGCGATTCCCGAGAAAGATACGTGGACCGGTTCGTTCCTGTTCATGAATATGGTGCTTCGCACGAACGGCGGGCCGAATTTCTTGAAGGACGTTCTGGATAAAAAGAAAACGTTCACCGACCCCGCATTCGAGCTGGCGGTTTCGAAGCTGGAGGATCTGGTGCAGGCCGGAGCGTTCCAGGAGGGCGCAACTTCCTTCGACTATACGGCCGGCGAGAATCTGTTCAAGAGCGGCAAGACCGCGATGTACTTCATGGGAACGTGGGCGACGGGAGGGATCGACGATTCCTCGGTAAAAGATAAGGTGGGCGTGTTCAAATTTCCTACCGTGGACGGCAAGGGCAATCCCGATCAATACATGCTCGCTCCGGGCAGCGGATTTGCGGTATCCGCCAACAGCAAGCATTTGAAAGAAACGAAAGAATTTCTGAACTACTTCATGACCAATTTCCCTAAAGTTTCGTTCGAGATGAAAAATGCCGTAGGCGTAGCCCAGAAGGTGGACGGCGACTTCAAAGCGGCAGGATATTCCCAATTGGCGATAGACGTGCTGGAGCTGTTTAAAAACGTGCAGGGCGGCGATTTGGCTTTCGACAACACGATGAATCCGGGAATGGCGCAAGCCCACCTGACCAGCATTCAGAACCTGTTCGTCCAGCAAAAAGATCCGAAGGAGGTTGCCAAGGAGCATCAGGCCGCCTTCGAGACGAACAATAAATAAGCGAATGGGGGGCGAAGGGAACCGGGAACCTGGACGGTTCCCTTCTGTTTTCCGAAATGGACTTGATTAGGAGGTGTTGCGGGTGAATGTGTTAAAGGTTCCCCGGCGGACGATCGCGTTGTTCGTGCTGCCGTGCCTGCTGCTTTATATAACACTCGTGTTTATTCCCATTATCGTATCGTTTTACAGCGCTATGCTCGATTGGAACGGAATCGGCACGTCGACCTTCGTCGGATTGGACAACTTTAAGCAAATATTTATGAACGACCCTGTGTTCTGGCCGTCGGTAGGCAGGACGCTGCTGTTCGCCTTGTTCTCGATGGCGGAAATTCCGGTTGCGCTATTTATCGCCATTTTAATCAGCCGCTTTGTGCGCAAACCGAATTTTCTCGTCTCCAGCTATTTTCTGCCGGTCATCTTGTCCGTCGTCGTCATCGGCCAGCTGTGGAAGACGATCTATAACCCGGCATCGCTCGGGGGGATGCTCAATCAGCTGCTTACGGCGGCGGGACTGGAGCATTGGACCCGGTCCTGGCTGACCGATCCGAAGGTTGCGATCTTCGCCCTGTTCTTCGTCGCGCTGTGGCAGTACCTCGGCTATCACGTATTGATTCAGTTCACCGGCGTACAGAACATTCCCGCCGATATTTATGAAGCCGCCCGCATTGACGGAGCGGAAGGATTGACGGCCGACCGCTACATTACGCTGCCGATGGTGCTTCCTATCTTCAAAATATCGATCGTGCTGTCGGTCATCGGCTCGCTGCAAGCCTTCGATATGATTATGGTGATGACGGGAGGCGGGCCGGCTCATGCGACCGATGTTATCTCGACCCATATGTACAATATGTCGTTCCTGTCCATGAAATACGGATACGGCAGCGCGCTCGCGTCCTTCCTCGTCGTGGAATGTCTGATCGTCACGATGCTGCTCAACGCCCTGTTCCGCTGGCTGGAAAATAAATATGCTTAATATCGAAAGGAGGGGAGCGCGATGCGCCAAATTCCGAATGCGGTATCCGCGCCGCGTACCGTACCGGTGCGCCGAGGCCGCTTTTCCTTGGGCAAGGGACTCGTGTGGCTGCTGTTATCCGTCCTGTTCGTGACCCAGATTTACCCGTTGCTCTGGCTGCTCCTGTATTCGCTTAAGACGAATGAGGAAATTTTGAGCGGCAGCTTCTTTTCCCTGCCCCGGACGCTGATGTGGGGCAATTATAAGGATGCTTACGTCTCGGGCTCGTACCTTAGATACTTGTTCAACAGCTTCTTCGTCACCTCCGTGACGATGCTGGTCGTCATCGTCTTGTGCTCGATGGTCGCTTATGCGATTACACGCTTCCGGTTCCGGCTCGGCCCCGCGGTTATGACGGTATTTCTTGTCGGCATTATGATTCCGCTGCAGGCGACCCTGCTGCCGAATATGATTATTTTCAAGCATCTCGGCATTTTAAATACGTACCTGGCGCTGATTTTGCCCTACATTACGTTCTCCACCCCGATTGCCGTTTTTATACTATCGGGCTTTATGAGGTCGATTCCGGTCGAGATCGAGGAGTCGGCTATTATGGACGGTGCCGGCGTGACCCGGATGTTTCGCAGTATCATTATGCCTATTTCCACGCCGCCGATCATGACCGTATGCATCTTGACGTTCATCTCCGTATGGAATGAATACATTATGGCCGCCACGTTCATTTCATCGCAGAGCCTTAAGACGCTGCCGTTCGGCGTCTACAGCTTCGTCAGCCAATATTCGGTCAATTACGGAGCCATCGGGGCGTTTCTGGTCATGGGCGCCGCGCCGGTCATCGTCATTTATTTCATTTTGTCCGAAAAAATTTCCAAAGGGATGGTCGCCGGGGCTGTCAAAGGCTGAGTCTTGGGCAGGCGGTTCGTCCTCTTCAGGCTTAGGGCCAAGCCCGCCCAAAGCGCGCGCTGCGGCGCTGCCCGACATGCCGGCCGAACCCGGCCTCCAGAGCGCAGGCTGCGGATTGTCCAACCGCCTGCGCCATAACCCGCCCGCGGCGCGGTCCCGCCCATTCTCCCAACATTTCCGTTGGTGCTTAAAAGCGGATTATTGTTGTATAGTTAAATCAGACGGTAGGAGAGGGGCGTCGGCCGTGCGGCGAGGGTTGCATTCGATTCATAACCGGCTGTTTTTTCTGTTTCTGATCTGTATGCTCAGCCTGCTGCTGGTCGTCAGCGGCCTGTATTATAAGCGGTGGACGGATCAATTTCATCAGAAATTCAGCGATATTGCGCAAAAAAACGTCTATCAGACGGTCGAGCTGTTCGACCTGCTGCTTCAGGGCTACAATTCGCTCGCCAAATCGATTGCCGGCAATCTGGATATGCAGCGGCTGATGGCCGATGAGAATAATAAAGATTCTGCTTTGAAAGCGATTAACGAGCGGACGATCGTCAACATATTGGGCAGCATCTTCTATTCCAGGGAAGATCTGATCGGGATTCATGTCATCTCGAATGGGGGCGCTCTGTACAGCTACGGCAGCATGATGAGCGTCATCGATCCGAAATATGCCGAGTCGTCCTGGTACCGGGCCGCAGAACGATCGACGGGGGAGCTTGTCTGGTTCGGGGTTCACGAGCATTCGTTAATCGATCAGAAGGAGACCCAGCCCGTGTTTTCGTTCGGCAGACGGCTCTACGATTTTCATACCCACCAGCCTATAGGCGTTCTGCTCATCGAGATGAACCCGAAACCGGTCGTATCCGCCTTGTCCAATCTCAGCCTCGGGGCGCACAGCGAAGTATACATGCTGTCCAAGGTGGGCGAGGTCATGGGCTCGGCCGGCTCGTCCCCGGGCGATTCGAAGCTGCTGAAGCAGCTTGGCGGCCGGCCGCCGCTGATGCAGGAGCACGAGGTGGTCGTCCGCGAGACGGCCGGACTGCTGGTCGTCGCTTCGCGCCCGGCGCTGGCCGACTGGCAGTTCGTCAGCCTGACGCCTTCGCAGGATATGAACGTGGAGATGGATCAGATGAAGCATTATTTGCTGTTGGTCGGCTCGATTCTGGTGGCGGTTTCGACGGTGATGGCGACGCTGGTGTCCAAATCGTTCGCGGCTCCGCTCAAGCGGCTTATTCATCAAATGAAACAGGTGGAGCGAGGCAATTTCCATGGAGTCGTCAGCGTTAATTCTTATGAAGAGATCAATATTCTGGTCGCCTCGTTCAATCAGATGGTCGCAAGGATGGAGGAGCTGATCGGCCGCATCCGTGCGGTGTCGGAGAGTGAGAAGAACGCTCAGCTGCTAGCGCTGCAATCCCAGGTGAATCCGCATTTTCTGTACAATACGCTCGATATGATCTATTGGATGCTGGATGAGCAGGAGAACGACCGGCTCGGCCGGGTCGTCCTCTCCTTATCCCATATGTTCCGCTACAGCAGCCATTGGGAAGGGGATTCCGTCGTCTCGCTCGGCGAAGAGCTGGAGCAAATCCGCCATTATTTGACGATTATCGAGACGAGGCTGGAAGGGCGGCTCCGCACGGAGATTGCGGTCGACGAGCGGTGGCTGGCGATGCGGCTGCCCAAGATGACGCTGCAGCCGCTGATCGAGAACGCCGTCAAGCACGGCCTGGAGCCGATGCATGAGGCGGGGCGGCTTCGCGTGTACGGCGAAGCGGACGATGCCATGCTCCGGCTGTTTGTCGAAGACAACGGGCCGGGCATGGATGAGCCGACGCTGCGGCGGCTTAAGCGCACGCTAAGCGACAGCTTGGCGCAGGGCGGCGGCGAGCGAGCCCTGGAGGAGAGCGCCGCGGCTGCGGAAGACCGCGCCGCGCCCGCCCATGCCTCCGCGGCTGCAAAGCCGCGGCGAGGCATAGGCCTGCAGAACGTGCATCGCCGCCTCGTGCTGATGTTCGGCGAGCCGTACGGCCTGGATATCCGCAGCCGTCGCAGCGCAGGCCGGGCCCACGGGGAGAGCCGGGGACAGGGGCAAGGCACGACCGTCGTAGTTACCATTCCGCTGAACGTACGTCAAGAGCAGGAGAGGGGGCCGCTGCATGAACATCCTGGTGGTGGATGATGAGAAAATTATACGCGAAGGGGTCAAACGGGCCATCTTGGCCGGATATCCGGCCTTCCGTGTGTTTTTGGCGGCATCGCCCGAGGAGGCGATCGAGGTGCTGCGCAGCGAGCATGTCGATATCGTGTTCACCGATATTTTGATGCCCGGGATGACGGGGCTGGAGCTGATGAGGCTGGCCGGACGCCGCCATGCCCACGTGAAGTGGATCGTCATCTCCGCCTATTCGGAGTTCGCCTATGCCCAGGAAGCGATGCGGCTCGGAGCACGCGATTATCTGATCAAGCCGATCGGCAAGGAGAAGCTGATCGGACTGATTGCGGCGCTGGACGGCGAGCTGCAGCGGGACAGCCGGCTCACCCAGGAAGCGCAGCTGCTGAAGTCGAATTTGAAATATTTGCGCGAAGCCGTCTTTCAGCGGTGGGCGTCGGGATTGGATATCGGCCGCTTCGATATGTCCGCCCTGACCCGCGAGCATCCGCAGTATTACTTGATCATGGTGCGGCTGGAGAGCGAAGGCAGGACGCATCTGGAGCATTTTATCGTGGACAATGTGCTCTCCGAGCTGATCGAGCGCAAAGGCTGCGGCTTCGTCGTCAGTCTGGATACCCATAGTCTGCTGGGGCTCGTGACGCTGCAGGAGGGGGCCGGGTTTGAGACGTTCGCCGCAGAGCTGCGCAGCCATCTGCACCAATACTTGAAGGTGCCGTTTCAGCTCGCTGGCAGCGGATTGCTCAGCCACTTCGCAGGCATACCGGACGAAGTGAAGAAGCTGAAGCAGACGGGCGGCTCGTCCCCGGTCACTTACGACCGAGGCAACGAGAGCGCCATCGATGTGGCGCTGCAATACATTCGGACGCACTACGAGGAAGATCTGTCGCTGGAGAAGGTCGCGTCCGTCGTCTATTTGAATCCGGTTTATTTCAGCCAGCTGTTCAAGCTGAAGACCGGCCAGGGGTTTAAGGAGCATATTATTCAGCTGCGGATGGAACGGGCAAAGGAGCTGCTGCAGGACCCTTACCTGAAAATCGCCGACATTGCGGAGCGGGTCGGCTATCAGGATATGAGGCATTTCACGCAAGTATTCCGCAAGAAGCTGACGCTGACCCCTACCGAGTACAGGAGGCGGCTTGAGCAAAGCTGACGACTGAAGCCGCAGAGCCCTTAGGTTGGGCGCTGCGGCTTATTTTTGTTCCTATCGAGGGCTATTTAATTCTGCTTTCATTGTAGCTGGCGATCAGAATGGCCGCCGGTTCTTCTCCCGCATTGACGACTTTATGGGGCACGCAAGCCTGCCAGGAGAAGGTATCTCCTTCTTCTAACGTAAATTCGTCTTCCCCTTGGGAGACGATCACTGTTCCCTTCAATACCATATGAATTTCGACGCCTTCGTGCACGTGGGTCTCCTCGTTTGCGGGAGGCCCGGGCGGAATCTCGATCAGCATAAGGCGCAGGCCTCCTTCGTCGCCGAGATGCTCTACCTTCAGCTTATCCTTGAACAGGCTGAAAGTCCGTTCTCCTTTGCGGACGACCTTCATCCGCTCCTCCTGTTTGAGCAGCAAAAAAGCAAGGGGCACTTTTAAGTAGTCCGCGATCGACTCCAGAGTCGCCAGAGAAGGCGACGTTTTATTGTTCTCCACCAGACTCATAAACCCTTGGGACAGTCCGGTAGCTTCGCATAATTGCCCTATCGTAATGCCTCTTTTTTTGCGAATCGCCCGAATCGCCGTTCCGACTTCCATCGTTTCATCCCCGTTTTTTGAAAATAATGCCGTTATGCCGCCGGAATCCGGCTTAGGAGCGTGACAGCCCCGTACCGGCCGCTGCGGCTTCTTTTCATCTTAGCGAATCGCAATGGATTTTGCAAAGCCGGAAAATGCCTGCGGCCCCTGCAGCCGAACACGCCAGGGAGGGCGCCATAGGCGAATGGGCTATTCCTGCGGTGCCTTCGCATGCTTGGCCTTACGCAGAAACAGGGAGAAAAATAAGCCTATCACGGTGATTAACGTAGCTACCATGAACGCGTCGTTAATGCCGTTAATAGTAGAATGGGTCGCCGCCAAGGAATACAGCGTTTGAACGGCCAGAGTGCCTCCGGCTTGAACCGCTTGGCCCGATTCGAGCGCCAGCTGCTGGCCGAATTCCCCGATATTTTGCATCAGCGTCGTATTCGTCTCGGTGATTTCGTTGGAATAATCGGCCAAATGGATCGTCGTGCGGCTGGACATCACGGTGACGAGCAGCGCAGTACCGATGGAGCCCGCCACTTGTCTCGTCGTATTGGACATCGCCGTGCCGTGGCTTCCCAGATGCCGCGGGAGCTGATTCAAGCCGGCGGTTTGTACGGTCATCATCAGCAGCGACATGCCGAACATGCGAATCGTGTACAGCAGCATGATATGGTTATAGCTTGAATCGCCGGTCAGCTTGCTGAATTCCAGCGTTGTAACGGCGGTAATAATGAGCCCCGCAATCGCGAGTGGGCGGGCGCCGATACGATCGAACAGCGCGCCTGAGATTGGGGACATGACCCCCATAACCAGCGCGCCCGGAAGCAGCAGCAGACCGGACTGGAGCGGCGTAAAGCCGCGGATATTTTGCAAATAGATCGGCAGCAAAATCATCGCCCCGAGCATCGCCATATTGACCGCCGCCCCGATGATGGTGCTCATCGTGAACACATCGTATTTGAAGACGCTCAGATTGAGCAGCGGCTGGGCCGTCGTCAGCTCCCGCCAAATAAACAGGAGCAGGAAGATGACGCCGATAATGAAGCTGCACACGACTAGAACGTCGGTCCAGCCTTTGCTTCCGGCCTCGCTGAAGCCGTAGAGCAGAGCGCCGAAGCCGATCGTCGAGAAGATCGCTCCCGACAGGTCAAGGGGCGGATAGGTGAGCTTCGTGACGTTTTTAAGCCATTTGGCCGCCAGCAAGATGTCCAGGATGCCGAGCGGAATCATGGCGTAGAACAGAATACGCCAAGTATAGTTCTGCACGACCCATCCGGCCAGCGTAGGACCGATAGCCGGAGCGAAGATCATGACGATCCCCATCGTGCCCATCGCCGCCCCCCGTTTTTCCGGAGGGAATACGGCCAGGAACACGTTGGTGATCATCGGCATAAGCACACCGGCTCCGATCGCCTGTATAATTCTCCCGAGCAAAATGATCGAGAAGTTAGGGGAGATAGCGCAGATCAAGGCGCCTACTGTAAAGGCAACCATCGCGAACAGAAACAGCGAGCGGGTACCGTACGTCTCGATCAAATACGCCGTAATCGGAATCAGTACCCCGTTCACAAGCATATAAGCGGTGGACAGCCATTGAATGGTCGTGGCAGAGACGTTGAAATCGTTCATCATATGGGGAATGGCTACATTGATGAGCGTTTGATTCAATATGGCCACGAACGCCCCGGCCATAAGCACCGTCAGCGTGCGGCCGATCGATATATTCTCCATTCAAACCCCCTGCTAAATATGAATTCGTACGGATACGTTCATCCCGGGTACGATGGCCAGACCGTTGTAGCCGTCAAGCGTTATCGTAATAGGAATAACTTGAGTGACCTTGGTATAGTTTGCGTTCGTATTGGAGCTCGGCAGCAGCGAAAACGTGCTTGCCGTCGCCAAGCCGATTTTATCCACCCGGCCCGTCAGCGTCGTTCCCGGGAAGGCATCGGCGTAGATGTCTACCGACTGACCGATCTTGACGTTATTGATCTTGGTCTCTTCGATATTGGCCGTTACCCACAGATGGCCCATATCGAATCCGCGCGCCAGCGTGGAGCCGGTCGACACGAACGAGTTTGGCACGACCGATTGCTGTACGATCGTTGCATCGATAGGCAGCGTCAAATCGACCTTGGATGCGCCTCCGGCGGTTTGTATGCTGCCGAGGCGGTCTCCGGAACGATAAGCTTTGCCGACTTGGCCCGTCCATTCGACGAGCTGGCCTGAAGCTATGGCGGCAACCGTAACAGGCTGGCCGTCGAATTTCGCATTGTCCGTAGTGACATAGTTAATTGAACGGTTATAGTAGTAAATTGCTGCGCCGGCACCGCCCAATATAAGGATCAAAACCAAAATATTGATCAGTATTACTCTGCTCATGTTTTTTTCATCCTCCAAACATCCGATTTTCTGTAGACATTTTCCCCGATCGGCTGGCCGTTTATGCAGCAATTTCTAATTCGTTAATTTGCGGGAACTCTCATACTTTGTCGCTTCATGGGGAAAATTGATGAGGAAGCACTAGGACAGGGAGGACATACCATGAAAATCATAGTGGTTTACGATAGTGAGAACGGCCATACGGAAGCACTCGCCAGCTCCATTTATGAGGGAGCGACGAGTCATCCGTACGCCGAGGTGCATCTGCAGCACGTCAATCAGGCCAATCCGAACGATTTGGTCCATATGGATGCGATTATATGGGGCTGCCCGGGCCATTTCGGTACGATCAGCTCCGGGATGAAAACCTGGATCGATCAATTGGGTTATTTATGGGCGCAGGGCAAGCTGATGAACAAGATCGGCGCCGTATTTTGCACGACGGCTACGGTTCATGGCGGCATCGAAGCGACGATGCTGAATCTGATCACGCCGATGCTCCATCAAGGGATGATTATTGTCGGACTGCCCGGCAATGTTCCGGAAAATGCGCTGTACGGCTCCTATTACGGGGTCGGCGTCACTTGTCCTGTCGAGGCTTCGCCCAATGATCCGCCGAATTTGCCTAAGGCAAACGACTTGGCTTTGGGTCGGGCGCTGGGGAAAAGAGTCGCCGAGATCGCCTTCAAAATGAATCCAAAATAACAACGAATCGGGTGCTTTGCATATGCTATATATTATTTTTGGCGCGATAGCAGTAGTCGGCTTAGCCTTTTTAATCGTGTATAATTTGCGGGTGGATGCCGCACGGAAGAAGCGGGAGCAGGCGACGGAGCGGTCCGGCGAGCCGCCCGTTCGGGCGATGGAGCAGGAGAGTGCGGCCCGGCCTGCGCAGGAGGAACCGGCGCCTCCGGCCGAGCCTGCCCACGCTGCGGTGCCGGCGGAAGCCGCTGCTTCGCGGCCGGCCGCAGCAGCCCCCGTCGTAAGAGAAGCTGCGGCGGAGCGTCCGAAACCGGCGCAGCCGCCCGCCGCTCCGGCGGTTTCCGCCAAGGCGCATAGCGATAGCGATTACCGGCAGGCGCTGCGCAACTTCGGCGGCACAGGGGAGCAGGAGCGTCAGGATGAGTCGGCGGAGACGCCGCCCGGGAAAATCCCCACCGATCAGCAGTTCCGCGAAGCACTGCGGTCTATGAAAAACCAGAGGGAATAATGCGCAAAAAGGCCCGGCATCCGGAGGGGATCTCCGCGAGCCGGGCTTTTTGCCGCACCTACTGAATCTCTACCGCTTTGATGGACGAGGAGTCCTGAATCAGCGAAAGCAGCGGCCCCGCGCCGGTCGAGGTGGGAAGCTGGACCGTCATGTCCAGGACGATCTCGTCCGCATCCTTCTCCTCCGTTTCGGCGTGAAAGCTGAGTATCGACACGTTCCTGTCTTGCAGCAGCTGCCGTACCCGTTCGATGCATCCGGGTTCGTTAGCTACGCGCATTGTCAAATGCTCCGTCTTGGGCGCGGCCAGCCAATGAAAGCGGCTGTGCAGCAGCTTCTGGGCGGCCAGAATGATCAAGGTGACGCCGCCTCCGACCCAATACAGCCCGGCGCCGACCGCCATCCCCATGCCCGCCGTCGCCCAGACGCCTGCAGCCGTAGTCAGCCCCTTGACCGTCTGCTTCTGCATGAAGATCATCCCGGCGCCGAGAAATCCGACGCCGCTGACGACTTGAGCCGCTACCCGGGACGGGTCCAGCGTCAAATTATGCCAGCCGGTCTGGTCTTGAAAGCCGTATTTGGAGATCACCATCATCAGGGAAGCGCCGACCGCCACGACAAAATGGGTGCGGACTCCGGCTTCTTTCATCCGGTTTTTCCGTTCGTACCCGATCAGCGCCCCGCATATTCCGGCCAGAAGCACTCTAAGCAAATAATCGAATTCCATGCGAATCACCTTCCCGATCGTTCATATTAAGATATGATGAATGCGCTGCCAATTTCATCGGCGCTGCACAGAGCTGGGGTTCAGTATTGTTCATTTATATTACCATAACGGTTTTATAATTAAAGTAAAATCGTTCAAATTGAAAAAAGCAGACCCGCGCCTGTAACGGCGTCCGGATCTGCTGCATAACCCGATGCGATTAGAGCGCAAACGAGCTTTTCAACGATACGATGCGATTATATACGAGATGCCCCGGCTTGCTTAAGCGGGAATCGACATTGAAGTAGCCATGGCGGAAGATTTGGAACTTATCCTGCGCTTTCGCGTCCTTCATATTCGGCTCGACGAAGCCTTGAACGACCTCCAGCGAGTTCGGATTAATGTGCTCCATGAAGTTGTCGCTGTCGCCTTTTTCCTCATCCAAAATTAAAGGCTCGAACAGGCGGAACTCGGCGGGAAGCGCATGTTTGGCGTCGACCCAATGGATCGTTCCTTTTACCTTGCGGCCGGTAAAGCCGCTGCCGCTCTTCGTTTCGGGATCGTACGTGCAGTGGATTTCAACAATATTGCCTTCCGCATCCTTGATAAAATCATTGCATTTAATGAAATAAGCGTGCTTCAAGCGGACTTCATTACCGGGGAACAGCCGGTGATACTTGCTCGGCGGATTTTCCATGAAGTCGTCCTGCTCGATATAAATCTCCCGGGAGAACGGAATTTGCCGCATGCCCATTTCCTCGTTTTCCGGATTGATCTCGGCATCCAGCATCTCCACTTGATCTTCCGGATAATTCGTGATAACGACCTTCAGCGGGCGCAATACCGCCATCGTCCGGGGAGCCTTCAGCTTCAGATCCTCGCGGATAAAATGCTCCAGCATCCGCTCATCGGCGACGCTGTAGCTTTTGGCGACGCCGGTTTCCCGCACGAAGCTGCGGATCGCTTCCGGCGTATAGCCTTTGCGGCGCAGGCCGCTGATCGTCGGCATCCGCGGATCGTCCCAGGCGTCGACGATCTTCTCGTCGACGAGCTGCTTCAAGAACCGCTTGCTCATGACGGTATTCGTAATGTTCAGGCGCGCAAATTCGTACTGTCTCGGTCTATGCTCCATCTCGCATTGTTCCACGACCCAATCGTAGAACGGACGCTGGTCTTCGAACTCCAGCGTACAGATCGAGTGGGTAACGCCTTCGATCGCATCCTCCAGCGGATGAGCGAAAGCATACATCGGATAAATGCACCATTTATCGCCGGTGTTGTGATGGGTCGTATGCGAAATACGATAGATGACCGGGTCGCGCAGGTTAATGTTCGGCGAGCTCATATCGATTTTGGCGCGCAGCACCTTTTCGCCGTCCTTGAATTCCCCGGCCCGCATTCTTGCGAACAAATCGAGGTTCTCTTCAATGGAGCGATCGCGGTGAGGGCTGTTTTGCCCCGGCTGGGTCAAGGTGCCGCGGGTCAGACGGATTTCGTCCGCGGACAAGTCGTCGACGAAGGCAAGCCCCTTGTTGATCAGCAGCACGGCACGGCTGTACATTTCTTCGAAATAATCCGAAGCGAAAAACAATCCGTCCCATTCGAAACCAAGCCAAGCGACATCTTCTTTGATCGACTTGACGTATTCGGTATCTTCCTTCAACGGGTTGGTATCGTCGAAGCGCAGGTTGGTTCTGCCCTTGAATTCATCGGCCAGCTCAAAATTCAGACAGATCGATTTGGCGTGCCCGATATGCAAATAACCGTTCGGTTCCGGGGGAAACGGGTGACAATCTGGTCGACTTTGCCGGATTTTAAGTCTTCCATGACGATGTTTTTGATGAAATTGGATGATGCAGACGGGTTCTCCAACAGAATCAACCTTTCTTACGTAATAGTTTATCTTAATATAATACACAAAAATGCGCTGAAATATAATGGTCCCGTCTTTGAATCTATGAATTTTTTGGGGGAAATCCCGAGGTTTGCTTATACTTTAGGACAACACATACACCTTGACGTTTTTCTTGACGCCGAATTGCCGAGCCTGCGTCACATCGTCCATGAATACGTCGATTCGAGCTCCGCGTACGGCCGATCCGGTATCTTCCGCGGTGCGGATGCCGACGCCGTCAATAAAAACGGTAGAGCCTATCGGTATGACCTTCGGGTCTACGGCGATCGTCCGTCCTTCCTCCGCTTTGCTGCCGCTGTAGGTAATGCCGTAGCCGGTGCTGGAAGGGGTCTTGCCTGTCGATTCGATACCCGCCGTATACGCGGTGAGCGTGGAGCTCAGCACCTGCTTGATGACCTTCTGCTGTCCGTCCGGGAGCGGCAGCGTCGCCTCGGAGTCGGGGATTCTCAGCTGCTGCCCGACGGTAAGCAGGCGGGCATCGACGATATCATTCTCGGCCATGAGCGAGGCGACGCTCACATTGAAATCGCGGGCAATTTGGTACAGCGTATCACCGCTATTAATCTGGTAGACAAGAGGTTCGGGAACAGCCTCTTCCTCCGGCGCCGGGTCATCGCTGTCCAGCGATAGATGATAGGACGTAATCTCCAGCAGATCGTCGCCGTCGTCGGAGACATGATACGCATAGACATAAGAGGTTACAGTCAGGTTTATGGCGAGCAACACAAGCACAAGCAGAGTTAGATTCGGTTTAATGGGCATGATCGGTTATCCTCCTTACTTGAATCGATTCTAGTAACTAGATTTACCGAATCTGCTAGATTATAAACATCCGTTGTTCGCGAAGGCGGCATTAGGGTATAGTACGATTAGGATTGGAAATCTGCGGAGCCTGTGCCGGCCGGGCATGACGTTCGCGGCAGCGGGTACATCAGTGAACAAGAGTATATGAAGAAGAGGTGGCTGCATGATAACAAAAGCAACCCGGGGTGAACACGATGCATGTATGGACGGCGGGCCTATGGAAGGCGCTGAACGATTGGCTGCCGCTAATTAATTTGCTGTTCGCGGCGGCGATCATTTTTTTGGAACGGCGCAATGTGGGAGTTACATGGGCTTGGCTGATGGTGCTGCTTTTGCTGCCGGTCGCCGGTTTTTTGTTGTATATTTTCCTCGGGCAAAATTTAGCCAGACAGAAGGTATACCGCATACGTCCGCGAATAGAGCAGACGGTTCGCGAGGAGATGCGGGAGCAGGCGCAGAGCTTGCAGCGCAATACGTTTGCCTATAACGATCCGGCCGTTCGAGATCACCGAAGGCTGATCTACATGAATTTAATGAACGGGTTTTCTCCGCTGACGCAGAACAATGAGGTGACGCTGTATACCGACGGCGTCGAGAAATTCGAGGCGCTTATTCAGGAGATTGCCGGCGCGCGGCTGCATATTCATCTGCTGTATTACAAGATCGGCAGCGACGAAACGGGCGGCAGACTGGTGGCGGCGCTGACGGCCAAGGCGAAGGAAGGCGTGCAGGTCAAGCTGCTGTACGACGATATCGGATCGCTCGGAGTGAAGCGGAGCATGTTCGATGAGCTGCGGGCTGCGGGCGGAGAAGTGTTTCCCTTCTTTCCGGCCAAAATTCCTTATTTGAACTTTCGGCTGAATTATCGCAACCACCGGAAGATCGCTGTCATCGACGGGAGGAGCGGATTTATCGGCGGTTTTAACATCGGGAATGAGTACTTGGGTTTAGACCGCAGCATCGGCTACTGGCGGGACACGCATCTGAAGCTGCAGGGGGACGCCGTTCACCGTTTGCAAATCCAGTTTCTGCTCGATTGGGGCATCGCCTCGAATCAGGACTCGATGGTGGAGAAGGGGATGTTTCCGGAAACTCAAGGGAATGCCAAGACCGCCGTGCAAATCGTAGCGAGCGGCCCTCATTCGGCCAGGCAGCAAATCAAGAACGGGTTTATCAAATTTATATTTGAAGCCCAGAGGCGCATTTACATTCAGACGCCTTATTTTATCCCCGACGACAGCTTGCTGAATGCGCTGAAGATTGCTGCGCTATCCGGCATCGACGTACGGATCATGATTCCTAGGAAGAGCGATCACCGCTTCGTGCAATGGGCCTCCTTCGCTTATCTGGGGGAGCTGCTGCGCGCGGGGGCGAACTGTTATTTATACGATAACGGTTTTTTGCATGCCAAAACGATGGTGGTGGACGGGCAGGCCGCGTCCGTAGGGACGGCCAATATGGACCGCCGGAGCCTTGAACTGAATTTCGAGATCAATGCATTTTTATTCGATGCGGACGTCGCTTCGCGGCTCGAGCATATTTTCGAACGCGATATCCTTCACTGCCAGCTGCTGACGCTGGAGCATTACGATAATCGGCCGGCGCTGAAGCGGGCCGCCGAATCGGTGGCGCGGCTGTTGTCTCCGATTTTATGATTGAAAAGGGAATGGTTTCCATTATACAATGAAATTCGGACGAGCAAGCCGAAACAAGAGGTGACTTCTATGATACAGATCGGGCTCGCCGGCTGGGGGGATCACGACGACCTGTATATGCAAGGGACCCCGGCACGGGACAAATTGAAAGTATACGGCAGGCATTTTCCTATCGTCGAGGTGGACAGCTCCTTTTATGCGGTGCAGGCGGAGACCACGTACGAGAGATGGGTTCAAGAAACGCCGGACGGCTTCAGTTTCATCGTCAAGGCGTATCAAGGCATGACCGGCCATCTTCGGGGAAAAAATCCGTTCGATTCCGAGGAAGCGATGTTCCGCTCGTTCTGCGAATCGATTCGCCCGGTGCAGGCCGCGGGCAAGCTCAAAGCGGTGTTATTCCAGTACCCGCCCTGGTTCGACTGCACGCGAATCCATGTCGATTTGCTGCGCGAGGCGAGGGAACGCATGGGATCGATCCCGCTTGCGCTGGAGTTCCGGCATCAGAGCTGGTTTACCGCCGATATGAGGGAGCGGACGCTGAACTTTATGATGAAGGAAGGCTGGATTCACAGCATCTGCGACGAGCCGCAGGCGGGAGAGGGATCGGTGCCGATCGTGCCGCATCCGACAAGCCGCGAGCTGACTATTGTTCGCATGCACGGCCGCAATCAGCAAGGCTGGAATCAGGGAGGAGCGCCTAACTGGAGGGAAGTGCGGTATTTGTACCGGTATAACAGCGAGGAGCTTTCGGAGTGGAAACGGCGTTTATTGCACCTGCAGGAGCAGACGAAGGAGCTGTGCGTCATATTCAATAACAACTCGGGCGGGGATGCTGCGGCGAACGCCAAGCAGTTGATGGAGATGCTCGGCATGCAGCCTGAAGGCTTTTCCCCGAAGCAGCTTGATTTATTTTGACAGGAGGCGTGATTGATTGATCATGAACCACCGTTTGGTACATGAAAATGAGACGGCTTTATTTATTATTTGTGCGGTGATCAGTTCGCTGATCTATGTAAGCTTGATTTTTTCGGTGATCGGTATTTTTTATATTATTCTGGGAGTCGTGATTTCCGTTATTTTTCACGGGCTTGCCGTAGCGGGCATCCGCAGCTCGGGGGTGAAGCTGTCCGCACAGCAATTTCCGGTCGTTTACGAAAAAGTGCAGGAGCTGTGCGTCCATATGGAGATCGCAAAGGTGCCCGATGTGTTCATCGTCCAGTCGGGGGGCATTCTGAACGCTTTCGCTACCCGGTTCATGGGACGGAATTTCGTCGTTCTATACTCCGATATTTTCGAACTGGTCGAGCAGGGGAGCGACGAGGAGCTGAGCTTTGTGGTCGCGCATGAGCTGGCGCATATTCAGCGCAACCATATCCGTAAGCACGTATGGATTTGGCCGGCGCTGTGGATTCCGTTTCTCGGCAACGCCTACTCGCGCTGCTGCGAGTATACTTGCGACCGGATCGCGACGGCTTACACCGGCAACGCCGCGGCGGCCGTTCGTGCTCTTACGGTGCTTGCCGTCGGCAAGCAGCTGTTTGCGCGCGTCAATATCGGCGAATATGTCGAGCAAAGCCGCAATGAGCGAGGTTTTTTCGTCGCGTGGTACGAATGGTTATCCACCCATCCGCCGCTTCCGAAGCGAATCAATGAAATTTGGCGGTTTCATGCCTACCCGCAGCTGCTCGGCTATGAGACGAGCCGGTTTGAAACGGAGGATCGAACCGCTGCTTTATAACAAATCAGGTGGCATAAAAGGCCTCCCTTTGTTCCATAGTAAGCAGGGAATGAAGTTTATATCAAGGGAGGCGTTTCTTATATGGCACGACATGATTCCAGCTTGCAATCGCAAAATCCGATCTCGCAGGCACAGAACTCCGTTCATACGGCGCATCATGCCGTCAAGCAGGCTCAGAGCCATCCGAGCGCGCAGCTGATCGAGCAGGCGGAGACCGCAGTCGAGCGCGGGGAGCGCGCAGTGGATCAGGCGGGCTTAAGCCAAAACCGGCAGGCGGTCGAGGAAGCGCGCGCCGATTTGGCGGAAGACCGGGCGGCGCTGCAAAGCCTGGCGCCTATGGAGAGCCCGGAAGAAACGGAAACGAGATAAACCGGCTTGCGCCGCAAATCACGATAAGCATTAGACCTGGATCACCGGAGTCATCCGGCTTTCCGGGTCTTTTTTTTGCCGGTTCCGTTGCCGGAAAGCCCAGATGCCGCTCTGTGCGCTTCATACCGGACATAGGCGAAGGCTTTGCCTTTCGGATGAGCCCCTGGCGGCAGGCGGGGGCTTAAGGCTGCGTTCTGCCGCCGCCTTCGGGAGGCGTTCCGCTCTGCGATGCAGGCAGCCCGTTAGGCCGCTGCATGCCGGGGCCTTTCTCCTTATGCACCATCTGCCCGCCCAAATGCCCCGTGTAGGTAATGAGTAAAACGCCCACCAATGCGGCTGCCAAATAAGCGGGATTCCTGCCGTTTTCTTTTTCCATATGAACCACAGACGTACGAGCGACAGAACGATAAACAGCGCCATCGACAGCTGGCCGTACAAGGCATGCTTTTGGACGGCCGGATTCGGCATGGAAGGGCCGGTCAGCACGGATGCCACGGCCCCTAGCGTGCCTGCAAACAGGCAGAGCGCCGCCGCCGTGTGCCATTCGCGTTTGTTCAAGGTCCAAGCGAGCAGATCGAAGATGAAGCTGAAAATGAGCATTGAGAGCGGAATATGAATCAAAATAAAATGCAAATTTTTCACGATATAATCCATGCGGTTCTTCCTTTCTTTTTTCATACATCTAAACAGATCTCGGCAAAATTTCAACGAACGGAGCATCACACTCGCTTTTTTTGAACTTTTTACACTACATTATGTAGTTCTATTGAGGCTTTTACTCACTACATGACGTAGTGTTGTCTTCATTTTATCAGAACAGCGCCTCGCGCAGCCTTAAAGTATGCTTAAAATTTGTTTTTCTCCCGTTGTTCTTCACTGAACCTCCAACATACTTCACCGGCAATAAGGGCATAATAACGTCCGAGTTCGACAACTTAAGGAGGGTATTGTCAACTATGGCTGATGATAAAAGCATGAAGCCGGTATCCGGCGAAGAGGTTGAAACGGACGGAATTTACGAAAACGAATGGGGACGGGAAGAAACGCTGAAGCGCGGCGACGAATTTCCTTTCGATCCGGTCATGGGCCAAACCGAATGGGAGCTGACAAGCTTTCCTCTCGAAAGCCAGGAACAGGAAATGTATAAAGATACGAGCGGCAATACCAAACCCAGACTGCATATCGACCGCGGCGACAAATAAATGGGCTTAAGATCAATTATTACAGACAGGAGCGTGAATAATTATGGCGACAGCAACTACGGTGTCGGTTGAAAAGGTGTTAAATAAGCAGGTGGCCAATTTCGGCGTGCTCTATATTAAGCTGCATAACTATCACTGGTATGTGAAGGGACAGCAATTTTTTACGCTGCATGTCAAATTCGAAGAGCTGTATGACGAGGCTACGCTGCATCTGGACGCAATCGCCGAAAGGCTGCTTACGTTGGGAGGCAGCCCGGTCGCTACGATGCAGCAAATGGTGCAGGAAGCTTCCATCAAGGAAGCCGTCGGCCGGGAGAAGGCCGAGGAGATGGTCCGGCATTTAATCGAGGATTTCAACACGATCAATAAAGAGCTGCAGGAGGGTATGGAAGCCGCTGAGCAGTCCGGGGATGAGTCGACTTCCGATATGCTTCTCGGGATCAAATCGAGTCTGGAGAAGCACACCTGGATGCTGAAATCGTTTTTGGGTTCATAATCGACAATATGACGGCGCTCGCTTTCGGCGGGCGTTTTTTAATTGTTCCGCGGAAATGCCGCGGCTCGCTTTCCCAAGGGGCGTTTAGGTATAATAAGGAAGACGGGATAAGAACAGAAGAACGGAGAATGAATCATCATGGAATCGATAGCTTCATTATTGCAAGAGCTTGCCGAGAGCCGCGCCCTTATTCAGGGCACGTTCAGCCAGCCAAGGAAACGCGAGCAAGACGGGTGCGCCAAAGTAACCGTGAAGCCGGTGGAACTAAAGGGGGGATTGTTCTATCAATTCAGCTCCTTTGTCGGCAAGAAGGTGCTCCACGATAATGTAAGACCGGAGGAAGCCGCGGAGAAGATGGAAGCTTTGCTGGGGGAGACATTCCGGCAGGCGCTGCTTCAAGCGGCGGAAGCGGACTATCAGGTGCTGATCAGCAAGAAAGGAAAGGCCGGCATTCTGAAGAAGCCTCCGACGAAGAAAGCGGCGGTGCAGCTGGACCATAACCGCAAAAAAAATTATGTGCTGGAAGAAGGGAAGCCTGTTCCTTTCTTGGTCGAACTGGGCATTATGAATGCCGAGGGCAAAGTGCTGGCCAAAAAATACGATAAGTTTCGTCAGATCAACCGGTTCGTTGAAATGATCGCCGATGTCGTTCCTCATTTAGCCAAGGACAGAACGCTTCATATTGTCGATTTCGGGTGCGGAAAGTCTTATTTGACCTTCGCCTTGTATTACTATTTGCAGGTAGTTCAAGGATTGGACATTCAGGTCATCGGACTGGATCTGAAAGAAGACGTCATCTCGCATTGCGCCGGGCTGGCGGAGAAGTTCGGCTACGACCGGCTGCAGTTTCTCGTCGGCGATATCGCGCAATATGAAGGCTTGGAACGCGTAGACATGGTCGTGACGCTCCACGCCTGCGATACGGCTACGGACGCCGCTTTAGAGAAGGCAATCCGCTGGCGGGCGGACGTGATTTTGTCGGTGCCGTGCTGTCAGCACGAGCTGTTCCGTCAGGTCGAAAGCGAAGTGCTCGGACCGCTGCTTGAGCACGGCATCCTGAAGGAGCGCTTCTCGGCGCTGGCGACCGATGCGCTCCGCTCCAAGCTGCTCGATATTATGGGTTACAAGACGCAGCTGCTGGAATTTATCGATATGGAGCATACGCCCAAAAATGTGCTGATCCGCGCCGTTAAAGGTAAACGCCCCGCCCCCGCAGAGCTTGCCGCCCTTGTCGGCAGCTACGTAGAGTTTCGCAGGTTTCTGCATGCCGATCCGTATTTGGAGCGGGCGCTGCATAAAGAGCTTCAGCCGCTGCTGGAAGCATATGCCCCGGCTTCGGCGGCCGGAAGAGGTTAACCATCCCGGAAGCCCGGCTGCAGCTGCGAGCGGAGAACGTTTTTGCAGGCGCAGTCGGCGTCTTTCACATAGACCTTTGTAAACAAGGAGGGAGCCGGAAATGGAGAAGAAGCTGGTTAAAGGAGGCCTGTACGGCTTTGTTATCGGCTTGTTGCTGGCGCTGCTGTTTTGCTCCGACAAAGAGACGGTTCGTCAGGCGGGGAACGTGATTGCGAGCCGGGATTTGCCGATGAGGGATTATATTCTCAAGCTGCTGCGGTATGCAGCCGGTTGTTCCCTTGGCACTGCGGCGGTATTGTGGCTGCGGGAGTGGATCGAGCGAGACGGCGCCGCGGGCAGGGAGCCTTCCTTTTGGGCCGGATATTTCAAGGCCTTCTTCGTCGTGCTGGCCATCATTATCGTTCTGATGCTGCTAAGCGCTTTAGTTTCAAAGTGGCTGTAATCGGTTGGAGCACAAAAGAAACGCCGGAGCGAATTGTCGAATTGTTACATGAAATGTCATATTTGTCCAGTTGATACTAGGCCTATTTTCCTAAAAACATTGTATAATGGGTGGTATGTTTTGTCAGGAAACGGGGGGCTCTTACGATGAACTGGTTCTCATCTTTAACGGGAAAATTTATGATGTATACCGGCGTTATTTTATTATTGCTCATGAGCGGCATTTATGCTGTGGAATGGCACGAAATTAGCAGGGATGCAGAGGCTCAGCTGTTGGATAAAGGAAGCAGCCTGGCCATTGCACTGTCCAAAACGCTGCAAAGCATTACCGAAGACGATATCCGCAACGGAATCGTGATGAAAAACGGTACCCGGCTGTCCGGAGAGGAACTGAAGCAGCGTTTGTTCGACGATCGGCTGCAGGTTGTACCGGAAAGCGAGGAGGAGGCCAAGAAGCGCTCCAAGAGCGGCGGCTATGCGGAAGAGACGCAGAAGCTGTATGATGGCCGGTCCATCCCGCTTTCCCAATATGAGCTCAAATATATAAGCGCTTTCGACGATTATACCGACGATCGCTGGCAGGCGGTCATCGACAGCTTTCTGACCGACGATAATGTGTTGTTCGCCGTCCCGGCGATGAATTCGAGCAATCCGGATTTTGCCGGCTACATAGCTACCCATAACAGCAAATACAGCCTGCAGGGAGAGAACTCCGAGGACGAATGGGGCGCCTCCGGACTGCTGAGCCAGCAGTATCGCGCCAATCGGGTATTCAATGACGAAACCGGCTACAATTCGGCGGCAAGCCAGGATACGTCCAAAGCTCTGCTGCAAAAGTATCCCCGCAATATGGGCGGAAAAGTGGTCGAAACGTGGAATATCTCCTATCCGCTTGTGATCGACGGCAAGCATTGGGGCGGAGTTAGGGTCGCTTTATCCAAAGAGGGCTCGGACGCTTTGGTTGCGAAGCAGCGTACGCTAATGGGCGGGGCGTTCGCAGCCCTGTACGCCGCCATTCTAGTTCTGCTGTTCCTATTGTCGCGGTTCATCGTTGCCCGCAGGCTGCAATCCGTGCTCAAGGCGGCTGCGAATTTGAACTCGCATGAAGCCGACTTGACATACCGCATTCCGGTGAAAGGAAATGACGAGATGGCTATGCTGGCCGCCGAGGTGAACCGGTTCATCGTTCATTTGCATACGATGATCGGTACCGTACGGGACATGTCCGACCGAATCGGCGGTATCTCCGGGATGCTGACCGAGAGCGCCTCCCAGTCGACTGCAATGGCCTCCGACATATCCCGGACAGTGGGAGAGATGGCTGCGGGAGCCGAGAGTCAGGCTATCGGAGCGGAGGACAGCGCCAAGGCGATGGAGGAAATGGCCGCGGGAATTCAGCGTATCGCCGAAGCCTCGGCGCGCGTATCGGAAGCGACGCAGCAGCTTGTGCAAGAAGCCGAGCAGGGGAGCGGCGCCGCGGAGCACGCTATGCACCAGATGGGGACGATGAGCGAGGCCGCCCGCAAGGTCGGAGAGGCGATCCGCAAGCTCGATGAGGGCATGCAGACGGTCGGGGATATGGCGCATGTCATTTCCGGCATCGCCGCGCAAACGGGGCTGCTTGCACTGAATGCCGCGATTGAAGCGGCAAGAGCCGGGGAGCACGGCAAAGGCTTCGCCGTAGTGGCAAGCGAAGTGCGGAAGCTGGCGGATCAATCGGAGGCTTCCGCCACGAGCATTCATGAGCGGGTCGACGGACTGCAGGCTTCGATGAGGGAGGCCGTCGAAGCGATGGAGCTAGGCGGGCGCGAAGCCGATCTTAGCGTTCGCCAGGTAGGACATGTACGCGATGTCTTGGGCCAGATGAGCGAAAGGATTCACCGTATTTCCGAGCAGATGGAGGAAGCGTCGGCTGCGGCGGAGCAGATGACGGCAAGCACGGAGGAAGTGACCGCCGGCATCGAAGAGATGGCACGGATTGCCGGATCGGCATCCGATCACTCCCGGAAGGTGGCGGCCGCTTCGCAGCAGCAGCTGCGGGAATCGGAGGCGACCCGGGAGCAATCGGACAAGCTTGGCGAGGCGGGACGGCAATTACAGGAAACGGTGGGCAGGTTCAAGGTTTGACCGGTGCCCGTTCGGGCGCCTTCCTTCGGCCCGGCGAAACGGCTGGACCCTCGCCGCGTTGATCGGTCTCGGGCCGATTACGGGACTCAGCTTCAACTGGTTTGCGAAGTGCTGCTGAGTCGGCTTGTAAAGCAAGAGATCAAACCGGGAAGGACGGGAAGGTTCGAGAATAGACCGCTCGGGAAGCGCGGGGGTTATCGTTGTCGCTGGGATGACATCCGTTTAATGGCGGATACGGGCGACTGCGAACCCTCCGCCGCAATAACGGAAGAGGTGAGGGGGAGTTACGTTGAGTACGGAGCGAGAGAAATTGCAAGGACTGCCGCCTGTAGCGGGCGTTGCATGCAGGACGCTGGTGCTCGGCTCGATGCCCGGAGCGGCATCGCTTGCCAAGCAGCAATATTACGGCCATCCCCGCAACCATTTCTGGCGGCTGCTCTATGCGGTGTTCGAAGCCGGGGACGGCTTGAATGGCTCGGAGTATCCGGAGCCGGATGACAGCTACGGCCAGCGGTTGAGCTTCGCTCTGTCCCACGGCATTGCCTTGTGGGACGTGCTGGAGGCTTGCGAACGGAAAGGAAGTCTGGATACCGATATCCGCAGACCGGAAGCAAATGATTTTCCCTCATTTTTCCGGGCGTACCCGGCGATCGACAGGGTGTTCTTTAACGGAAAGGCGGCGGGCGAGCTGTTTCACAAACAGGTAGCTCCTCGCCTCAAGGAACAGGGGCTCGGCGATCGGATTCGCTGCGCGGTACTGCCTTCCTCCAGCCCGGCTCATACGGTTCGGTTCGATGAGAAGCTTGCCGCTTGGCGGCAGCTGCGCGATGCCGGGCGGTCCGAGATGCCGCAGGGAAGAACGGATGACGCCGACGGCGAACGCTAAGCATCGGCGCCTGCCGGAACGACAAAGAGGGCCGATAAGGCCCTCTTTATGCAATAACGCTTTGCATCGCTTCACTGGATACCTCATGGCCGCGGCGAAGGGGTCATTTTTGCATAAGCGCAGCGATGCAGCGATCTCTCTCTGATTGCTGCGGCAAGAAGCCGTGTTACGGCTTCTTTTTCGTTGTTTAGGAAATTATGCGCAGCAATATCCTGTGGATATCCGGGGGCTCCCCCGAAAGTAATCGGAATAAGCTTCAGAGCATCACGTCACTTTTGGGGGATTTGTTCTAATGGCCCCGTTCAAATTTTTGGTCGTTTTTACGCCTTCGACGGTATCGTTAACGAACTCCATATCCTGATTTTCCGCTTTCATCGAAGCGGTTCCTTCGTAATTGCCTTGATGCTTTTTGTTTTCGGACATGATTGCCACAACTCCTTTTTCTATTGAACTGACAATAGCGGTTGCCTCGGTCGTCCGCGCCCGCTGCCGACGGCATTACAGGATGCGAAGCGGCGTCTGTTCTTAAACTTGCCTTGACGGTGCACATTTATTCTTCGTGGCCGCATCGGCATGTTTAGAAACGCTGTTGGTATACTAAAGTGTAGCGGAAAACGATCACTGCGCATGTGAAAACGTCCTCTAGTCTCGGCCCTCCCCCGATTTCTTGAAACCCCGGGAACAAAGGGATATGCCAACTTTCTATAGACGTTTTTTGCTTAGCGAAGTTTTTTCAAACGCAGGTTTTAAGAGTAAAAATGACCGATGCTGGGAGATGGAGATATGGCTCGACAGACGGGTAAAGTACCTTTCGGTTATGTGGAGGAAGATGTACGCAAAAAGGCGAGAGGCACCGTATGGGTATACGACAGCTTCGAAGCATTCGGAGCGGAGCAGCTTGCAAGGCTGATCGGAATGGCCGAGCACAAACAAGTAACTAAGCTTGTATTTTATCCGCTGCATGAAGAGACGTTAAAAAGGATGGGATACCGCGATACGGCCCCGTGGTACCGCAGAGCCGAGGAGCTTGAGCTGCTTATAGAGCGGACGGAAAGTCCGGTCGATATCGTCCTGGACCGTTTCGAAAGCAAGCGCAAAAAATATACTCCGGCCGACACCGCCTTCCGCTACCTGGCGGAGAAATACGCTTCTCCTCATTTTGTTTGGGTTACGGCGGAAATGGCGAGCAAGCTCGCGTCCTTCGAATCGTTTAAGGAGTGGATTAAAAAACTGCGGCTTTGGATCGATCTGAAGTCGGCGGGGCAGACGCCGCAAGAGCTTCATCCCCGGCTCAGGGAGGCTGCCGGAAGATGGGATGCGGTTGAATAAGCCGCCGGTTGCAAGGCGTGCTGCGGATGAACCCGGAACGGAAGTATCGCCGGCCGAGATCCAGCGCGGTTGAATTCGGATATCTCAAGGACCCAAAACGGCCGTCCGGTTGCGAAGCTTATAGTAACCTACAGAAAGACAAAGAGTGCAGGAGGGGACTATGAGAACAATCGCATGGATCATCATCGGCTGCATATGTATCGGGCTGGTTTCCTATGGCGTTTTCGGCTATGGAGACGACCAAGCGTCGGCGGAAATTTCTCAGGAAGCCGCGGGGCAGTTCGTGCGGATGGATGACGACGGGAAGAAGATCGTTATGACTGTTGACGGCCAGCAGGAGGTTTATCCGGTTTCGTCAACCGTGTGGGTATACCGCGATAATCAAAAGTCGGGTACAGGCGATTTGCAAAGCGGCGATACGCTGGATGTTATCCTGAACAGCAAGCATCAGGTCGCGTATATAAAAGCCGCAAGCACGGGACAAGCCTCATCGGCTGCGTCCGAAGCGCCCGAAGCCTCCGGGGCGCCTGCACGGGAAAGAGAAGAAGCGGCGGCTTCGCAGGCAGAAGCGTCGCTATCGGCCCCATCGGCTCAGAAAGCGCCGATGGATTCGGCGACCGGCGATCAGAAGCTGATCGGTCCGGAGCTGCCGCAAGGATCGTTCCGGGCGGACGAGGCGCCGGCAGCGGGGATTGCCGGCAGCCCGGTTGACTCCGGTCAGCAGCCGAGAGGAGACGCGGCTTCCGGGGCCGGAGCGTCGGCATCTCCGCCGGTTTCCGCGAATGCGGGCGGCTGGGAGAAGCTGAGCTTCGATTGGAAGAGCCGCGGCTTCGAACTGAAGGTGAAGCAGGAGCCGGGTAAGCAGGGAGCTTCCTCCAAGGGAAAAAGCGAGCTGTATTTGAAGACGGACGATCGCTCCGTCATTCATCTGGACGGAAACGAAGCGGACTCTTTTATCCGTACGCTTATGCAGGGGCTTCCGATGGAGCCGAAATCGTTTGAACAAGCGTTAAAGCAAAAGATCGCTTCGGAATTCCGGTTAAAGAGCGTGCCGGCCGATTGGAAGGTTGACGTCAAATGGCCCGAAAAAAAGCCCGCAGATTCAAATCCGCCTGGGACGACCCCTGGAGGCAAGGTTAAAGGTTACGATAAGAATAAAGAGAAAGCGAACGATTATGGCAAGGGGAAGTACGGGGCGCGCGATGATTGACGGGCGGCCCGGACTAGAAATCCAAATACTGGTAAACAAAACTGCGTGCAGGCGGTATAAATAGAACGGCCCTGTCCATAACGCCCGATTGGGCGGCGGACAGGGCTGTTCTCGTATGGCTGCGGAAGGCGTCAATGCTCCTTCGGCTTGTTTTTTCCTTTGGACGATCCGCGGGAATTTCCAGGCGTATCCTTAGCTTCCCGTTTCCCCAAGCCCAGCTTCTCCCGAAGCGTTTGCTCCCAGGACGAGCGGACATTGGGCTGCGGACCGGACTTCGGCTCAGACTGAGGTTCAAGCTCCGGTTCGGGCTCATAATCGGGAGGTACGGTGAATGGCGCGGACGGTACGCCTTGCAGCGCCCGGCTCATGATTTCCTTGAACAGCCCGGCAGGCGCGGCTCCGCCTGTCGTCAAATAATGGTTCTTGTCGGTCTGGTCGTAACCGATCCAGACCGCCGCCGTCAGTTCGGGCGTGTAGCCGACGAACCAGGCGTCCTTAATGCCGTTCGCGCCGATATCCGCGAACTCCGCGGTGCCCGGCAGCTGCGTCGTGCCGGTCTTGCCTGCGATCGGCCGCTCCAGCTTAGCGGCCTGCCCGGTCCCTGACTTTACTGCGTCCTGCAGCAGTAAAGTCAGGGTATAGGCCACGGCCTGCGTCGTCACCTGCGCCGGCTGGGCCTTGGCCTCGACCAAGGGGAGACCCTCCTTGGTCGTTACCTTCACGATGGCGTGCGCCTGCTGCCGCACGCCGAGATTGGCGATGGCGCCGAAGGCCTGCGCCATCTCAAGCGGGGAGACGCCCTCGGACAGGCCGCCGAGGGCGATGCTCAGACTGCGGTCGGCCGCGCCGAGCTCGATGCCCGACCGCCGCGCGAAGTCGACGCCGGCGTCGATGCCGATCTCGTTAAGCAGCCAGACCGCGGGGATGTTCCAGGAGCGCATGATCGCCTCGCGCAGCGTGACCTGTCCGCGGGTCTGACCGTCCCAATCCCGGGGACGGTAACCCGCGATGTCGAGCTCGCCGTCGTACAGCGGCGAGCTCGGCTTGTACCCGCGCTCCAGCGCCGGCCCGTATACGACAAGCGGCTTGAACGACGAGCCGGGCTGGCGCTTCAGCTGGGTCGCATGATTGAAGCCGCGGTATACCTGCGTCCCGCGAGCGCCGACGAGAGCGCGGATGCCGCCGGTCGTTTGATCGAGGAGGACGGTTCCGCTTTGGATGAGCTGGTCAGGCCGGCTCTCGGGGAACAAGGCGTCATCGGAGTATACGTCCTGCGCAGCCTGCTGCACCTTCGGGTCCAGCTCGGTATAGATGCGCAGCCCTGCCGTTAAGATCTGCTCCTCGGTAAAGCCGTACAAATCGGCGGCTTCCTGAATGACGTAATCGACGTACGAAGGATATTTGCCCTTTAACGATTCTTCTTCGTTACGCTGCTTGAGGACGATCGGCTTGGAAACGGCCTGATCGTAGGCGGCATCGCTGATGAAATGCTGTTCCTTCATCAGCGACAGCACGAGATTGCGGCGTTCCAGCGCTTTATCCATATGCTGCAGCGGCGAATAAACGGAAGGAGCTTTCGGCAGAGCCGCGATGAGCGCCGATTCCTCCAGCGTCAGCTGCTGCGCCGGCTTGGCGAAATATTCTTCGGCCGCCCCTTCGACGCCCCATCGGCCTTCGCCGAAATACACGCTGTTCAAATAAAGCTCAAGAATTTCATCCTTGCTGTAAGTGGCGTTGATCTTGAGCGCATAGCCGGCTTCCTTCAGCTTGCGGCTCAACGTTTTATCCGACTGCAGAAACAGGTTTTTGGCAAGCTGCTGCGTCAAGGTGCTGCCGCCTTCCTTGAGCTCGCCCGACTTCAGGTCGCGCAGCAGCGCTCGGGCCGTCGACCACAGGTCGATACCGGCGTGCTCGTAAAACCGCCGGTCCTCGACGGCGATGACTGCATTGCGCAGATCGGCCGGAATTTGTTCGAGCGGCACCGGATCGATCCGGGAGGAGGATAGCTGTGAGGCGGGCCGGCCGTCGCGGTCCATGATCAGCGTAGGCTCGGGCAGCGGATGCTCAAGCTTGCCGATGTCGAGCCCGCGGACCCAGACGGCCGCCGCTCCCGCGGTAGCCAGGCTGGCGATTAGCACCGCTGCACCCGTGGCGAGGACGATTCGCAGCCGGCCTCGGCGAGTTCTTTTCCCCGCGGCTGAACCGCTCGAGGCACCGGAGGACGGGCTGCCTTCCGCCGCTGTTCCGGCTGCGGCCCGGGCCGCGGACTGCGTCTTCTTACGGCGCCATCGTTTGCGAAGCAGAGATAATAAAGATGTATTGGACATAAAGGACCCCTCATTGTGCATTGTGCTGCCGCTTGCCCGTACGGGCGGAACGAAGCTGTGTACTGCTACAATGTTCGGACGCCGGCGTTATTTTCCGAGGTTCTGCGGAGATGCCGGTGCCGGACGTCCAAATTGCAGGAGGAGAAAGGGGCGGTGGAGCGAGAGAACGGGAGCTGGCCCCGGCCATCGAGGGAGTACCTCCCGAAGAGCGGGCTTCTCCGCCGGCAGGCGTTTTATACGGAATGGACAGGATGCTTGTTGTGGCGCCGTTTGGCGGCTCGCAGCGCCGTAAAGGTCCAGACGGCTCCGCCCAGGTCAATCAAGCTCAGAGCGATGAAAATCGGCTTCAGCATGCCGAGCAGGACGAAGGTCGTCATAAAGACGATGATCGAGGCCCGCGTATATACGGTGAGGTAAAAGAAGCGGTACATTCCCGCCAGAGCGGAGGCGCAGTAATCGAACGCAAGGAACAGCAGGAACATGCCGATAACGCGAATCCATATTTCGCTTTCGGCCGTATATCCGAGCAGCGGAGCCAATAGGCCCGGCACGATCAGCAAAGTCAGGCTGAGCACGAACATATACAGGCTGAAATAAAATACGGTTTTCGCGGGATAAGACAGATGGGACAGCAAATGGAATACACCTCTTTTTCGATAGGATGCTTTTCGTAAACTGCGCTTTTTACATAGGACTATTTTACCAAACGAGGGATTTCGTGAAAATAGCCGATGAGCCTTCGGGTACCTTTTTGTTCCATTCCTCCCGGACATGATATAATGGTGGCAACCTTTTGATGAAGCGAGTGACCTGAAGGATGAGAATCAATAAATACATTAGTGAAACCGGCTTCTGCTCCCGGCGCGAAGTGGACAAATTGGTCGGAGCCGGACGCGTGACGATCAACGGTAAGCCCGCCGAGCTCGGCAGCCAGGTAGAGGAGGGCGACGACGTGCGCGTCGACGGCAGACCGATCAGCGATAAGAAGCGGGGAGTTTATATCGCGCTTAACAAGCCTGTCGGCATTACAAGCACGACCGAGCGCCACATCCGCGGAAACATCGTCGACTTCGTAGGCCATCAGGAGCGGATTTTTCCGATCGGCCGGTTGGATAAAGATTCCGAAGGGCTGATTTTACTTACTAACGACGGAGACATTGTCAATAAAATTCTTCGCGCCGAGAACCATCATGAGAAGGAGTATATCGTTACGGTGGACAAGCCGGTCACGCCGATGTTTTTGCAAGGCATGGCGGGCGGCGTCCGCATTCTGGGTACCGTGACCAAGCCCTGTCAAGTATTTAAACAGGAGGAGCGGGTGTTCCGCATTATTCTTACGCAGGGCTTAAACCGGCAAATCCGCAGAATGTGCAGCGCTTTCGGCTATGAGGTGAGAAAACTGAAGCGGGTGCGCATCATGAATATTCGGCTCGGAGGCTTGGCGTCGGGCCGCTGGCGCGACTTAACGGAAGGCGAACTGAACGACCTCTTCCGCAGCATCGATCATGAGCATAAATAATCCGGCGATCGGCTGCGTAGGGCAGGAAGGAACGGTCCCAACTTGGAGAGACTGCTCCTCCGCCCTGCGGGAGGTTTGCCGCGGCTCGTATTTCCATAATCAGTATCCTTTATTTATTCATTCCCATCTCTTGCGCGGCGGAGCCCGGTCATGTACAATGTCTGTCAATACTACACCGCGTATTCCTGGTCTCATTCATCCGAATTATCGGTATTGAAGGTGTTCTAGAGACGAAAACGATGCAAAACAGCTCAAAAATAATGAAAAATAGTTTGTATACCTATACTTTATCCTTCTTATCTTTAAATATAACGTCCTTTATCGGCAACTCGTTCCTTGGATGCCGTCATAAATTGCGATATAATAAATATAAGTGTTACTAAAGTATGATTATAAAAATCGGAATTTTTAAGGGAGGTGTACCTATCCGCCTCACCGAGGGGATAGGGAATTATTGAGTAGTGACCCGTTACCTTTATTGTGGAATCTTGTATTGATTGTTGTTTTAATCTTATTGAATGGCTTTTTTGTCGCAGTAGAATTTGCGATGGTTAAGGTTCGTAACAGCAGGATTGAAACATTGGTCAAGGACGGCAACACAGGTGCCAAGTTTGCGCAAAAAATTACGGGCAACTTGAATGCGTACCTGTCCGCGTGTCAATTGGGTATCACATTAGCGTCACTAGCTTTAGGTTGGGTGGGCGAGCCCACCGTATCAAGAATCATTGAGCCGGTGCTCAAGGATATGGGATTGAACGCTACGTTGATTCATACGATTTCGTTCATTATCTCATTTTCCGTTATTACGACGTTTCATATCACTTTGGGCGAGCAGTTCCCGAAAACGTATGCGATCCGCAAGCCGGAACAGATTACGATGATGGCTGCCGTACCTATGATCGTCTTTTACAAAGTGATGTTCCCTTTCAACTGGCTGCTGAATACGATCTCCAACTGGATGCTGAAAAAAGCCGGCATCGAAGTCGGGTCCGAGCATGACTCGGCTCATACGGAGGAAGAAATTCGCGTCCTGATGAAGGAGAGTCACAAAAACGGACTTATCGACAATACCGAGCTTACGCTGGTAGACAATATATTTGAATTTACCGAAACGAACGCCCGCGAGATCATGATTCCCCGGACCGATATGGGCTGCTTGTACGTCCAGTTGTCGTTCGAGGAAAATATGAAGATTGCGCTGGATGAGATGCGAACACGCTACCCGGTGTGCGATCCGGATAAAGATAACATTATCGGGTTTGTCCATATAAAAGATTTGTTGAAGGCTAACGCCAATAGCACGGACATTCGTAAAATCATCCGTCCCATTACCAAGGTGCCCGAATCGATGCCGATCAGCAATCTGCTGAAGCTGATGCAGAAGAAAAGAGCGCAGATCGCGCTGCTGATCGACGAATACGGCGGTACTTCGGGGATGGTGACGCTGGAGGATATTATCGAAGAAATCGTCGGCGAGATTCAGGACGAATTCGATACGGATGAACGTCCGGCTTTGGAGCAAAGAGACGAAAGAACGTTTTCTATCGACGGCCGGATGCTGATTGACGAAGTCAACGACCGGTTCGGTCTGGATATCGATTCGGAGGATTACGATACGATCGGCGGCTGGGTGTATTCCCACATCGAGATTCCGCCGAAGAGGGGCCAGAAGATCGCGTTCAACGATCAGTATGAATTTATCGTCGAAGAAACGGATGAATTGCGGGTTTCCCGGATTATCGTCAGAAAGACTGCCGTGGAAACGTTAACGGCATAAGCGAACGCGGCAAACCCAAAGAGCGGTGTCTTAACGGACATCGCTCTTATTTTTTATTGTTAAGGAAATGATGCGCAGCCATTTCCTGCGGATATCCGGGGGGCTCCCCCGAAAGGAATGTCTACCCATGGAACGATCCCAGAGGAATGGTTAGACGTCGATCCAGCTTAGGCTGGATGCGGACGGAATAAGCTTCAGAGCATCACGTCACTACCCTGGAAATTACTCTTGGTACCCCATTTCCATTGTCTGTGGTGCCGCGTCGGCGGCATGGATGGCTTTTGGGGGATTTGTTATGGCCGGCCGCTTCCGGCGTTCACGCCAACCGTAATGCAGCCAGTTATATAGGCCCAGTCTTATAGTTAGATACAGCTGTTGAATTTATAGCCGACTCCGCGCACCGTTTGCACGAATACGGGTTCGGTCGGGTTCGGCTCGATTTTTTTGCGCAAATTGCTTATATGTACGAGCAGGGTGCGGGTATCCCCGTTGCTGTCCACGCCCCATGCCATCTGATACAGCTGCTCGATCGGCACGACTTTGTTCGGCTTTTTGGCCATCAGCGCGAGCAGATCGAATTCTTTGGAGGAAAGCGGAGCGATGGAACCGTTCACCCAGACGTTGCGGCTGATCAGATCGATCTCAAGACCCGGGAACGAGAGCTGCTGCGATTCCTCCTTCTGCTGGTCGAGCAGCTGCTTGCGGCGCAAATGGGCCTTCACACGGGCTACAAGCTGGCTGGGGCTGAACGGCTTGGTTACGTAATCGTCCCCGCCGATGCTAAGGCCGAGAATGATGTCCATGTCTTCGCTTTTACAGCTGATGAACAGAATCGGAATATGATAGTTGCGGCGGATTTGTCTGCAAATTTCAATACCGTCCATGCCCGGAAGCAAAATGTCCAGGATGACCATGTCGGGTTTGTAACGTTCCATATAGTCCAGAGCGCTCGGCCCGTTGTCGGTACTTATGATTTCATAGCCTTCCTTGGCCAGGTACAGTCGAATAAGCTCGATAATCTCCGGCTCGTCGTCGACAATTAAAATTTTTTCCGCTGACATTGCTTCTCCCCATCTCCAATCGAAGTTCTATCAATCTAGTTTCCAAATGGCAAAAATTGCGTTACGATGAGAGAAAAAAGATAAGAAAGAATGTGGTATCCATTTCCAAAATCTATCTCTATTATATATGGATTCCAACTGTTTTAGCTATCCTTTTGTTGGGCGGTTGCAGCAGCGTTAACGACCAATCCAGGCGTACGGCCCCCGCCGCGGAGCACGGAGTGATGGATTTAAGGGAGTGGGATTTTAAAAAAGACGGCAACGTGTCGCTGAACGGAGAATGGGATTTTTACTGGAACCGATTGTTGGCTCCGGATGAAGCTGCGGATCAAGCGGCGGCCGGCCAATCGGCAGACTGGATCCGTCTTCCCGGCTCTTGGAACGGTCAAGCCGCAGACGGGCGGGAGCGAACCGGGAGAGGCTACGCCACCTTCCATCTGCGGGTGATGACGCAGCCTACGGGCAGCGTGCTCGCTATGGAGCTGCCGACGATCCGCACGGCCTACCGGCTCTGGATAAACGGCGATCCGGTGGCGGAGAGCGGGACCGTAGGCACGGATGCGGCCTCGTCCAAACCGGGCTATATGCCGCAGGTCGTTTATTTCAACACGAGCGGCACGATACAGGATATTGTCATTCAGGTATCCAATTTCGATCACCGGCTCGGCGGCATATGGAAAGATATGAAGATGGGAGAGGCTGCAGGGGTGGCATCTGACCATAGTCTGCATATGGGGCTCGATCTGATGCTGGTCGGCAGCCTGCTGCTGATGGGGATGTACCACCTCGGATTATTTCTGATTCGCTTCAAGGAGATCGGGGCGCTGTATTTTTCCATGTTTTGCGTAGTGATCGGGATTCGCGCGATGTTCGTCGGGGAAGGCGCCGTCTTCGAGCTGTTTCCCTCCATTCATTGGTTAACCGGCTTGCGAATCGAGTACTGGTGCTATTACATCGGCGTACCGCTGGCCGTGATGTTCTGCCGCACGTTATATCCCCGGGAATTTCCCCTCTGGTTCATTCGCGGCGTGCAGTGCGCCGGAGCGTTGTTTTCGCTGGCTGTGCTGGCGCTTCCTTCGTGGTTGTTTACCTATACGGCTCCGTTGTACCAGGCGATTACCGGCATCGTATGCGCCTATGTGATGGCGGGCATGGTCAGGGCGCTGCTGCAGAGGCGGGAAGGCTCCATGTTCGCGGTGCTCGGAGGCGGCGTATATTCCATTACGATTATGCTGGATATTTTATATTATAACCAATGGATTCATGTCGGAGATTTCGCTACGCTTGGGCTATTCTTCTTCATTTTTATGACGTCCTTTATTATTAGCCTGAAGTCGTTCAAAGCGTTTGCTTCCGTGGAGACATTATCCAGACAACTGCGGGAGCTGAATATGGGGCTGGAAAACCGGATCAAGGAACGGACGGCGGAGCTCGAACGTTCGAACCGGCGGCTGGAGAAGATGAACGAGGATCTCGGCCGTCTGGAGAATTCCAGACGCCATTTGCTGAGCAATATTTCTCATGATCTGGGTACGCCGATGACGCTGATTCAAGGCTATGTCGAGGCATTGATCGATCGTGTGGTTGTCGATCCCGACCAGCAGGAGAAATATTTGCGGCTCATTCTTGGCAGAATTACCGGCCTGAGCCGGCTGATCTCCGATCTGTTCCAACTGTCCAAGCTGGAGGCGCGGCAAATCGATTTCTCCATGCAGGAAATGACGGTAGAGGATGTCATCGGCTACTACAGCGACCGGTACGATCTGGAGGTTAACAACGCCGGACTGCGCTTCAGCGTGCAGGCGGCGGCCTTAGCTCAGGACGGGCGCGGCGCGGCGGGCACCGTATTTATCGATATCGACCGAATCGATCAGGTGCTGACGAATGTGATTTACAACGCGATTAAGCATACCCCCGTCGGCGGCTTCATTCAATTGCAGATTACCGTCGATACGCCGTCGCTGGTCATGCGCGTTCAGGATAACGGCAGCGGGATCGATCCGGAAGATTTGCCCTATATATTCGACCGTTTCTATAAAAAGGATAAATCCCGCAACTCCGCCGAAGGAGGCAGCGGTCTGGGGCTTGCCATCGCCAAGGAGATCGTGGAGTTCCACGGCGGGCGCATTTGGGCCGAAAGCCGGCTCGGGCAAGGAGCCTGCATCTGCTTTGCGCTGCCGCTGCAGCCGGCCCGCGTCTTGGGTTAAGGCTTTTAGCTCTCCAGCCGCTGCATCGCATGGCGGTAATCGGTCGGAGAGAGGCCGTAAATTCGTTTGAACTGCTTCGAGAAATAAAGCGGGTCATGAAAGCCGACCGAGGAGGCGATCTGCTCTACCGTCAGCTCCGGCCGCTCGCGCAGCAGCAGCCGGGCTTTGTCCGTACGCAGCCGCAGCAGGAACGTAACGGGCGTAAGCCCCGTATGCCGTTTGAAGAGTGTGGAGAGATAAGCCCGGTTATAGCCGAGAGCTTCGGCCATCAGCTCGATCGTGATCGGTTCCGCATACTGCGCGGACAAATAATGAATTGCCTGCTGCACGATATGCTCGCCGCTGCTCGTGAGCTGCGGCGAGCTGCGCTGTCCGGGCTGGAGCGCTTCGGCGTATTCGGCGAGCAGCAGGTGAAGGTAGCCGTTCGCCTTCAAGTTCGCATGAATCATGCGCGATTGGAACACGGTCTGGACGTGATGGTACAGCACGCCGACGGACCGCTTGCGGCCGGTATGGACGACCGGCTGCTGGGAGGAAAGCCCGATCTGCTGCAGCATTGCGGCCGCCATGGGCCCTTCGAAGGCGATCCAGCGGTAGAACCACGGCTCCTCTTCGTCCGCCTGGTAGCTGATCAGCTTCCCGGGCTCGATCAGGAAGCTGTCCCCGGGCCCGAGCGCATATGTCGTACCTTGGCATGTATAAGTGCCTCGGCCGGATTGAACGTGATGCAGCAAAAAATAATCGACGACCTTGGGCCCGGGCTTATGCCCGGGCTTTGTCTGGCTGCTGCCTGTGAACAGGACGGTCAGCTCGTCGTCCGCTGCGGGCTGAGGGTTCGATACGACGTAGTAGCTGTCGCTTTTTTTTGAATTGGACATGGATGACATCTCCTCCCATTAGTCGATGGGCTAAAGGCTTGCCGGTTGCTTATACTAAGGCTTGGTTGGTATCGATTGGTTCCGGTTTGTTCAGAAGAGGCCGTAAGCGGCGTTCAGAGCTCGGTTGTTGTCCGGATAGATTCAGTATATCATGAGAGAGGGGTATTCATTACCTGCCGATCTAACATTTTTCCATGCGATGCTGACATCGTTCCATAGTGGGATTGAAGTCCGGGCAGTATACTGAAAGCAAGAATAACAGCTGCGAGTTTAACAGCGACCAATTTATAACAGGTGGTGTACCTATGGCAGAGCTACAAGCGTTGAAAGAGCAATTCGTGAAGCTGTACGGCAGTGAAGGAGTCGGAGAAATTCATACTTTTCACGCGCCGGGACGCGTCAACCTGATCGGCGAGCATACGGACTATAACGGAGGCTATGTGTTTCCGGCGGCGCTGACGTTCGGAACGACGATGCTGATCCGGCGGCGCGCCGACGATCAGGTTGGCTTCGCCTCGACCAACTTTCCGCTTCACAAACATATTTCCATTAACAATATTGCCTTCGATCCGGCGGACGACTGGATCAATTATCCGAAAGGCATCATTAGCCAGCTGCAGCTTGGCGGCGTAAATGTCGGAGGATACGATATTTTGTACAGCGGCGCGATCCCGAACGGCTCGGGTCTGTCCTCTTCGGCCTCCATCGAGGTCGTCACGGCGTTCGGCTTGCTTACCATGGAAGGGCAGCCTGCGGACAAGGTGCAGATCGCCCTGCTTTCGCAGAAGGCCGAAAACGAATTTATGGGCGTCCAATGCGGCATTATGGACCAATTCGCGGTGGCGATGGGCAAGAAGGATCATGCGATTCTGCTGATGTGCGACACGCTCGAATATAAGCATGTTCCGTTCCGCAGCGGCGCTTACAATCTGGTGATCGGCAATACGAACAAGAAGCGGGGGCTTGTCGACTCCGCCTATAACGAGAGAAGAGCGCAGTGCGAGCAAGCGGTGCGCGATCTGCGGGCGCAATTCCCCGAGCTTACGCTGCTCGGCCAGCTGACGCTGGAGCAATTCAACGAGTATCAGCATTTGATCAAGGACGAGACGGTGCGCAAGCGTGCCCGCCATGTCGTGGAGGAAATCGACCGCGTGCTGCAATCGATGAAAGTGCTGGAGCAGGGAAATCTGGAGTCGTTCGGCAAGCTGATGATCGGTTCGCACGATTCGTTGCGAGATTTGTACGAAGTGACCTGCCTGGAGCTGGACGTTATGGTCGAGGAAGCGCTGAAGGTACCGGGCGTGCTCGGCTCGCGCATGACCGGAGCGGGCTTCGGCGGATGTACCGTATCGCTGGTTCACGAAGACAGCGTGACGACGTTCATTGATCAGGTCGGAAGAGTATATAAGGAAAAAACGGGGCTGACCGCCGATTTCTACGTCTGCGATATCGGCAATGGCGTAGAGGAGCTATAAATTACGTAAAGCTATTATCGCTGGATCAGGAGAGGAGAGGTTCATATGGCAATTTTGGTTACTGGCGGGGCGGGTTATATCGGTTCGCATACCGTGGCCGAGCTGTTGGCAAGAAACGAAGAGGTGGTCGTCGTCGACAATCTGCAGCAAGGGCATCGTGAGGCGGTGCTCGGCGGCAAGCTGTACGTCGGCGATTTGCGCGATGCCGATTTCATGGATACCTTGTTCAAGGAAAACGAGATTGAAGCAGTGATCCATTTTGCGGCCAACTCGCTGGTCGGCGAGAGTATGCAAAATCCGGGGAAATATTATCATAACAATGTGTACGGTACGTTATGTTTGCTGGAGAAGATGAACGAGTACGGCGTGAAGAAAATCGTTTTCTCTTCCACGGCCGCAACCTACGGCGAACCGGAACAGGTGCCGATTGTGGAGAGCGACCGCACGCTGCCGACGAACGCATACGGCGAAACGAAGCTGGCGATGGAAAAAATGATGCGCTGGTTCGACACCGCCCATGGCATCAAATATGTGTCGCTGCGCTATTTCAATGCCGCGGGCGCCCATGAAAGCGGGCGGATCGGGGAAGATCATTCGCCGGAGACGCACTTGATTCCGATTATTTTGCAGGTTGCATTGGGCCAAAGAGAGCACATCTCGATTTTCGGCGAAGATTACGCGACGCCGGACGGCACCTGCATCCGCGATTACATTCATGTTACCGATCTGGCCGACGCCCATATTCTCGCGGTCGAGAAGCTGCGTAAGGGCGGCGACAGCAGTATCTACAATCTGGGCAACGGCAAGGGCTTCTCCGTGAAAGAAGTGGTCGAGATCGCCCGTCAGGTGACCGGGCACCCGATTCCAGCGGTCGTTCAAGAGCGCCGCGCCGGCGACCCGGCCGTGCTGATCGCATCCTCAGCCCGGACTCAGGCGGAGCTTGGCTGGAAGCCGCAGCGGGACAGTCTGGAACATATTATTAATTCGGCATGGACTTGGCACAAAAATCATCCGAACGGATATGCGAAGTAAACCGGCTTATGGGGAAAAGGAGGACATAGCTATGAAGGAAGCTACCGGGAGCCATCCGGCGTCGGATACAGCCAAAGAAGCCGCACGGCTGGCTGTGGAGCAGCTGCTGGCATTCGGCGTTCGGCGCAAGCTGCTGGAGCCGCTCGATTGCTTCGCTGCGCGCAACGCTTTGCTGGAACTGCTGCAGCTTGACGAGCCCTACGCGGGCGGCGAGGTTAAGGAGACGGACGCGGACAGTCCGGCAGAGCTGCTGGAGCTGCTGCTGGATTATGCGGCGGCGGCCGGCATTCTGGAGGACGACAACACGACGCTCCGGGATTTGCTGGACGCCCAAATGATGGGCTGTCTGATGCCGCGGCCGTCCGAGGTGGCCTCCCGCTTTTGGAGCACGGCGAAGCGGGACAGCGTGGAGCGGGCGACGGGCGAGTTTTACCGGATGTGCATCGATTCCAACTATATTCGGATGGACCGGATCGCCAAAAACCAGTATTGGCTCGCCTCGACCGAATACGGCGATTTGGAGATTACCGTCAATTTGTCGAAGCCGGAGAAAGACCCTAAGGAAATTGCGCTGCTTAAATCAGCGCCGCAAAGCCATTATCCGAAATGCTTGCTGTGTATCGAGAACATGGGCTATGCGGGGAGACTGAACCATCCGGCCAGGCAGAATCTGCGGGTTATTCCGTTGGAACTGGACGGCGAGCCGTGGTATTTTCAGTATTCTCCTTATGTGTATTACAACGAGCACAGCATTATTTTCGACCGCGAACACCGCCCGATGAAGACATCCCGGCAAACGTTCTACCGTCTGCTTGATTTCATCGATCAGTTTCCGCATTATTTTATCGGCTCGAACGCCGATCTTCCGATTGTCGGCGGATCGATTCTGAATCACGATCATTTCCAGGGGGGACGCCACTGCTTCCCGATGGAAAAAGCGCCCGTTGAGGGCAGCCTGACCCATCCCGGCTTCCCGAATGTGAAGCTCGGGATTGTCAAGTGGCCGATGTCGGTCATCCGTATGTCGGGACATAATAAGCTGCAGCTGCTCAAGCTGGCGGAGACGATTCTGACCGCTTGGCAGGCGTACAGCGATCCCGAGCATGATATTTATGCTTATACGGAGCAGGACGGGGCCAAAGTGCCGCATAATACGATTACGCCGATTGCGCGCAGCAATGCGTCGGGCGAGTACGAGCTGGATCTTGTGCTCCGCAATAACAGGACGAGCGACGAGCATCCCGACGGCATTTTTCACCCGCATCGGAACCTGCATCATATTAAGAAAGAAAACATCGGCTTGATCGAAGTTATGGGGCTGGCTGTTCTGCCGGGCCGTCTGAAAGACGAGATGGAGCTTTTAGCCCAAGTGCTGACAGGTTCCCTCCCCTTGGACGGGGCAATAACTTCGAATCCGGAGCATCCGCTGCACAAGCACTTGAGCTGGATTGACGAGCTGATCGCCGCGCACGGCAATCGGCTTGCACCTGAAGCGGCCCAATCCTTGCTGCAAACCGCGATAGGGGAGAAATTCTCCGATGTATTACGGGATGCGGGGGTTTATAAACGTACGGAAAAAGGACGCGAAGGTTTCCTGACATTTATACGAACGTTCGGTTTTCAATAAGATTGACGCGTTATTTGCCGACCTATCCTCAGCGGGATGGGTCTTTTTTTCTGCAATTTAAGATTATATGATAAATTTAATGCGATAAATAGGAAATTTATCTCACATCAAAACGGAGTTTGTGTTATAGTATTTTACATATCTGTAACATGTGCAACGGGACGGGGGAGAGATATATGTTTGATTGGTTAGGGTTCAGAAAGGGGCTTCCTCTCTGGTGGTCTTACCGGCTAAATCGCGGCATAAAAGAGGATGTCGAAGATATATTCGAGGGGATTGCCAACGCCCGGATGGAGCTGCTCAGAGGCTGGGCAAATGAGTATTGGTCCCATCTCGACCGGCTGTTTACCCAGATGGCGGCCGAAGGAATATGGAGCGCCGGCGGCTTGCAAGAGAGCGGAATCGAGATGGCAGGCAAGCTGTTTGCGGCCGTTCGGAACCGGGCTGCGGATTTCTCGGAGCTGTTCTTGCTGGATGAACAATCCAACGTCATATTTTCCTCCTATCCGCGTCATATAGGAACAAGTTATAAGGAGAGCGGACTGCTGTCGAAAGGTCTGGAATATGCAAAAGTCGGGAGAAAATGTTTGTTCGGCCCCTACGCCGATCCGCTAACGCTGGAAATAGGGCCGACGACCTCGGCTTTTCACGATAAAATGACGCTGCTCTACATCGTGCCGCTCATCTCCGAAGGGCAGTGGAAGGGTGCGCTCTGCGGCAGAGTGCCGAACGACGTGATCGGCGATTTGATTCAGCGCGAATCCGGGCATGTGTACCCCGATTCCGGGGATAATTATATTTTCATGGCGCGGGCGGGGCTGAACGCCCATATTGCTCCGGGAACGGCGCTGTCGCGCAGCCGGTTCGAAGACCGTACGTTTACGCACGGGGAAAATTTGAAGGACGGCGTCGCCACCGATTGGGGCGTCGTTGCCGTGAAGGAGCATACGGAGCTGGAGCTCGTATTCACCGATCCTGCGACAGGCATGCTGCATCCCGGCGTCGCAGATACGATTGCGAATGGCAGCAATCTGTTCGTCGCGTTCCCCGGTTACTCCGACTATCGCCACATTCCCGTGATCGGGAAGGGCGTAACGTTCCAGCTCCCGCATTGTCCGGACGTATGGGGCATGATGTGCGAGGGCGATCTCGAGGAGGTGTACCGCGTCCGCGGCATCGGCTGGAAGCTGACCAAGCTGCAGCTGCCGTTGATCGCAATATTCGCCGTATTGTCGGGCGTATTGATTTATTTGGCGGCGGGCAAGCCGCTTCTCTCCCCGGCTGCGCTGGCCTGCGGGTTCGGAGCGCTTCAGCTGCTGTGCGGCCTGATCGTCGCCTGGACGGTTCATAAGCGGGGTACGCAGAAAATCGTCGGCAGTCTGCATGCGATCAACCGGTTTATCCGCATCAATGCCGAAGGCAAAGGCGACCTCACCCAGCGGCTCGATGTGACGCGGTTCGACAAGGACGAGACGCGCGAGCTGGCCAAATGGATCAATAATATGATCGATTCGCTGGAAGGGATCATGCTGCAGGTGAAGCAGGCGGCTTCGGACGTGCTGGACAACCAGCGGCGGCTGAGCGTTTCTACGGACAGCACCGCCGGCTCCACGGAGCGGATGAGCGGCAAGATTCACGATATGATCCGCAGCATCCGCAGTCAGCTGAAGGATATCGACGTCGCCAAGGACGCGGTCGAAGACATGCAGACGAAGCTGCGTATGATGGAAGACCGAGCGTCCGAGCAAATTGCCGTCGCTCAATCGGAGGTTGAGCGCATCGGCGGGAAAATGCAGCAAATTTCCGTCAAGGTTGCCGAAACGAACCGGACGATTTTGACGTTTATGGAGACGACGCAGCAGATCAAGAACGTTTTGCAGGTGATCGAAGAAATTTCGAATCAGACGAATCTGCTGTCCTTGAACGCATCGATTGAAGCGGCGCGGGTAGGAGAGCATGGCAAAGGCTTCGCCGTTGTAGCCGGTGAAATTCGCAAGCTGGCCGATATAACCCGCAAATCGACGGAGGAAATTCACGGCACGGTGCAGCAGATTTACCAAAATGCCCAAGAGGCGTTCTCTTCGATGGAGGAGGGAACTCAGGTCGTCCAGGAAGGTACGCAGCTGGCCGCCGCGGCATCGGGGATTTTGAATGCGGCCGCCGTTGACTCGCAAAAAACGCAGGTGGTCGATGAAGTTGTCGGTTTGATGGAGAAGATCGCTGCGGTCAGTATGGAAAACCGCAAAATATCGACCGAGGTGGAAGGCAAGGTGCAGGAGCTTCTGTTGGATACCGTCAATGCCCGTCATACGTCACAGCATGTTGAAGCGATCAGCGGTTTTTTGCAGCAGCTTGTGAACCAATTCCGGCTTCGGGAGGCGCGGAGAAGATAATCGCCGCAGAGCGGATGCGGGATACGGCAAGCGGAAGTCCTCGGCATAGGCGCGCCGGTATGGCGCGGCTGTATGCAGCCCCAGCCCGCATCGGAGACCGGCACGCAAAGAAGACGCCCCCAAACCGCCCGATCAACGGCGGAGGCGTCTTTGCTGCTTGTTTAGGAAATGATGCGCAGCCATATCCTGTGGAAATCCGGGGGCACCCCCGAAAGGAATGTCTACCCATAGAACGATCCCAGAGGAAGGGGTAGACGCCGATCCAGCTTAGGCTGGATGCGGACGGAATAGGCTTCAGAGCATCACGTCACTTTTTGGGGATTTGTTCCGTTTCGTCACGGCGCACAGCATGGTCTGTGGGATGAACCGGCCGCTTGCTTGCTTTCACCGTTTGTAGCCGCCCGAGCGTCAGCTGAATCGTCGGCCGAGGGCGGCCCGCTCAGCGCCGTTCCGCTGCAGCCGGAGCAGCGGCAGGACGGCGGGGCTGCCCGGTCAAGCCTGCCGCCCCCATTGTTCGGCGTAGATCAGGGGCTCCAGCTGCCGTCTCTTTTCCCAATTCGACGATTCCAGAATCGGTATGTCCGGATAGTGGTCGGTGTAGCCGACGGAGAGCAGCGCAATCGGATCGATGTGCGGCGGTATGCCCAGAATGTCGCGGACATCGTTTTTCTTATAAAAGCTGACCCAGCCCATGGCAAGTCCCTCTGCGCAGGCGGCCAGCCACATGTTTTGAATGGCGCAGGCCGTTGACATCATATCCGTCTCTGGAATGGAATTGCGCCCGAGCACATGTGAGCCGCCCCGGGTCGGGTCGCAGGTGACGCAAACGGTCAGCGGCGCTTGTTCGATTCCCTCGATCTTCAAGGACATGAACCGGGTCTCGCGCTCTCCCTCATAGTGAATGGCGAGCGCCCGTCTTTCTTTGTCGGCCGCCCAAGCCAGCCGTTTCTTCACGTCCGCCGATTGCACAAGGATAAAATTCCAGGGCTGCATGAAGCCTACGGACGGGGCGTGATGAGCGGCGTCCAGCAGCTTCAGGATCGTATCCGGAGCGACGGGATCGGGCCGGAATGTGCGTATGTCTCTGCGGGTGTAGATGGCTTTGTAGACGGCTTCTTTTTCCTCTTGGCTGAAATGCGGCATAGGAAGCACCCCTTTCTTGCAGCTATACAAGTACCATATCATATGCAGCCGCTCCCGCAAAAGGGGAAGGCGCTTACAATGTATGGTACGCCTTTTATGCAAAAAACCGCCGGAACATGCTCCGGCGGTTAACGATAGCAGGCCGTTCTATTGCGGATCGGACTGAGCCTTGCGTTTGAGTTCGATTCGGATCGTATCCTGGCCGCGGGTGATTTCATTGACCTCCATGCCTTTCCTTTTCAAGGAAGAGGTGATCAAGGCTTCGTCCTGCTTCGGAAACACGTAGGACGGATAGCTGTCCGTATGATACAGCAGCTGCTCGGCAACCTGAAGCAGCTTCTCCATGGAGAACGGCTTCCGCAAAAATTTCTCGATGTCCTTCTCATGGTAGTTCAGAGGAGGCTCAAGCGCGGTGGAGACGATGACCGGGGTCCGGAACGTCACCGGATGGTCGTACAGCGCGGCCATGAAATCCCAGCCGCTCTTCGTCCCCTCCAGCAGGATATCGACGATGCACAACCGGGGAGGATGCGTCCGTATATGCCGCAGCGCTACGATGCCTTCCTCTGCCGAACGCAAATGTACGGTCGGGATGTCCAGCTTGCCGAGAGCGACTTGGATAAGCTTGGCCAAGTTCTCGTCGTCTTCCAGTACGATGATGCTGCCGTCCGCATGAGGCACCGTGTAGCTGTCCAGCTCGACGGAGAAGGTCGTGCCTTCGCCCATGACCGAGTCGAAGGAAATGGCCCCTTGATGCGCGTCGACAATTTCCTTGACGATGGCCAGCCCCAGACCGGTGCCGCCGATCTGCCGCCTGTCCGAATTGTCGACCCGATAAAACTTGGAGAACAGCTTGCCTCGGGACTCTTCGGGAATACCGAGGCCGTAGTCGGTCACGAGCAGCTTGATACGCTCATTCTCCTGCCGGACGGCGATATCTACGCGATCGGCCTGCGGAGAATATTTGATCGCGTTGCTGAGCAGATTGTGGACGATCTGCTTGAGGCGGTCGCTGTCGGCGCGAACCCAAACTTCCGCATCGGGAGCGTCGACGAGGATCGCGTGGCTGTGCTTTTCCTTCCATTGGTCCGCCACATCCCGGACTACTCCGGCCAAATCGACCGGGGTAAAGTGATAAACCTGCTTCCCGGATTCCATCCGCTGCAGATCGAGAAAGTCGTTGATCAGCGTGGACAGGCGGTGGGCTTCTTTGTAGATCGTCTCCAAATACCGCTGCTGCTTGTCGGCAGTCAGCTTGCGGTGCAGCAAAATCTCGATAAAGCCGAGTACGCTGGCCAGCGGGGTGCGCAGCTCGTGGGAGACGATGCTGATGAATTCGTTCTTCATCTCGTCAACCTTCTCTTCTTCCGTACGGTCTCGGAATACGAAGAGGTAGCCTTGCTCCTGCCGGTTTTTCTTATCGCCCACCAGGGTGGCGTACAGCTCGATATAGCGGTGCTCCTCCCCGCCGGTCAAGACGAACCGTTCGGTCAGCTTGTCCAGAGAGCCTTCGAGAAGTCCTTCAATAGCTGTTCGCACAGGAGAGAAGGAAGGGGTGTGCGATTCGATGTCTTTGCTTAATTGCACCCAGTTTTCTCCGATGCGGCGGTTCAGGGCGAAATAGCTTTCCATGCGATGATTGGCGAACATCAGCGTGCCGTAGGCGTCGCACATCATCATGCCCTCGTGCGTCGATTCCAGTATGTTTTCGATCAAATCGCGCTGCTCCTCAATAAGCAGCTTCTCTTGGAGCAGCTGCTCATTCAGCTGCTCCAATCTTGCCGCCTGGCGGCTGCGCTCCTCGTTCATCAGCTGGGCGAGGAAGGCGAGTCCGAATTGGCGGACCAATCCTTTGCCGGCGCGCAGGGTCTGCTCGCTGTGGGAGGACAAGTACCCGGTCAGCAGCAAAAAGCCGATCACTTCCTGATGATCGTCGAACAAAGGATGGTACTGGTCGAGCGCATAAGTCATCGATTGGTGGACGCCGGCTTCCTCGGCGGACAGCTCCCTGCGCAGATCGATCTGCGTCCGTTCGCGGAATACGCGAAGCGCGGGGCCGAACAGCTCCTGCTCGATCCGGGAAGGGAGCTCTTTGGGATAGCCTACGGCATATAAAATATCGTACGCCGGTTCGCCGCGGCCCGAGTCAGGCGCCGGTCGGCCGGGAGACTTCACGACCAGCAGGGCGGCGTCCATCTGCAGCAGCTGGAGCAGGTCCGGTATCGACGAGTCGAGAAATTGGCCCATATTCAGCGCCCCGGTCAGCTTCTCCTGGTACGTGCTGATCGTCTCCAGCTCCTACTCCCGTTGGGACAGCTTCTCCAGCGTCTGCTCCTGCTCTTCCTGCTGGGCAATGATCTCTTCATTTTGCGCTTCCAGGCTTTCCGCCATGTAGCGATACGTTTCTTCGCTTCTGCGCAAAGCGGTTTCCGCCCGATCGGCCCGCTTGAAGACAAACGCACAGCAAATGCCGATAATGATCGCGATAGCTCCGCCGCCGGCGATGATGATCCGCGTATAGTGGCCCGTTTTCTGCGCATGGCTGTAGACATCGGTGCCGATCGAGTCGATCTCGGTGCGCAGCTTCACATGAAGCTGGCGGAAGCGGTCCATCAGCTGTCTGCCGCTATTCACCCGGCTCAGCACCTCATCGGTCTTGCCCCCGCGGACTAAGGCGATCTGGGATTCGTAATAATCCTGGAGCTTATGAATTTGCGGGACGATATCTCCCTCCATCAAGCTTTTTAGGGAGGGGTAGTGACTTTCGTATCGGGCTATCGCTTCCAGGTCCTGGACGAGCTGCGCTTTACCTTGGTTGTAGGGCTCCAAATATTTCTCTTCATGTGTGACCTCAAAGCCTCGAACCCCGGTCTCCTGATTGATCATGTCGCCCAATATATTTTCCGCGACGGAGGAAAGAGGGATCGTTTCCTTCACGAAGCTGTCCAGCTCGGCTTCCATATTCGTGGATGCGACAAAGCTGGAAATGCTGATGCAGGCGAGCAGGAAGATAATGAGGATGACATAAAGCAAGGACACGTTGGATCGGGTAACGTTCATACAACACCGCCTAAATGATTTGAAAAAGCATGTCTTGCGTCTTTCCGCCGGTTGGGCGGCGCAAGGCCGTTGCCGGATGATGACGATGTAACGTATTCGACAAAGCTTCGACAAAATCCTTTCGTTTCCAATGCGTTGTGGGCAGCTCGCCTGCTGCGGCTTGATACATAATGAATTGCCAGTCGGACGATTATCACTTACAATAAGGAATATGTTAGAAAATATATCACAAAACTGACGTGTGGGCTTGTAGGAGGGCAAACATCATGTTAAGCGGGTATCGGATGCCGCAGGATGAACAGTTGGTTCCTTATTTTCAACCGATCCTATCGCTGCAAACCCAAAAAATTACGGCTTACGAAGCATTGGGGAGGATGGTAGATGAAGGGGGCGTGCGGAGCCTAGGCCCGTTTTTCCAAAACGATGTCATTACGGATGAACAGCATCTTCATGTCGACCGCATTTTGCGGGAAAAGGCGATTGCCCGGATGGCCCGGGCCGGTTCAGGTGCCATGTTGTTTCTGAACTTGAAGCCTTCCTGGATCTACAGGATGTATAAGGCGACGGGCGAACTGCCGACGCTGCAGTTTATCGAGAAGCACGGTCTGGACCCGTCCCGGGTCGTCATCGAGGTAACCGAAGAGGAATTTCACGGCCGATTGGACGAGCTGTCGTCCGTCGTCGACGTCTACCGCCGTCATGGCTGTCTGGTCGCTATAGACGACATCGGAAGCGGGTACAGCAACTATGACAGAATCGCTTCCATTCAGCCGAATATTTTGAAAATCGATTTGAAGCTGCTCAAAAAAAGCGCTATGCATGACGGCTACAAGGCGCTGCTCAATTCGTTTTCCATTTTATCGTCCCAGATGGGTTCTTCATTATTGATCGAGGGCGTGGAGACGAAGCGGGATTTGTACCATTCGCTGAGGGCGGGGGCGAGGTACGTGCAAGGTTTCCTGTTCTCCGAAGCGGGCCCTTGCCTGCAGCAAGAGGACGCGTACGAAAGCTTGTTGAAGGAGGAGCTTCGGAGATATACGGAACAGGAAATTGCCCGTTACCGGGAGCTGTTCTCTGTGCAGAACGGCCTGAGCGGGTTGGTCAGGCCGGATGCGCAGATCGCCTCGGCGGAAGAGGCGGATGCGATGATCGAGAGCTTGCTGCCGGGCATCGAACTGAATGTCGTACGAATTTATATTTGCCGCGATGACGGATGTCAGGTTTCCTCCAACTATGTCCGCGATGCGATCGGGGAATGGGAGAAGGATGCCCGCTATCGGGGCTCCAATTGGATATGGCGTCCTTATTTCATCCCGAACATGCTGCGTATGAGCCATCAGAGGCAAGGCATGCTGTCGCAGGAATATACCGATCTGGACACCTCCAGGCCGATGCAGACGTACTCGTGCCCGATCGGAGACACCCATTATTTGTTTCTCGATCTGCAGGCCTAGCCTGCTGCCGGAGTATGCCGCTACATCTCGACCCAGTCGTTGCGCAGGGCAAACAGCTCTTTCAAATCGTCGGTAGACAGTTCGGTGATCCACTGCTCGCCGTTGCCGACGATTTGTTGGCTTAAGCCCTGCTTCTTCTCGATCATTTCATCGATTCGCTCTTCCAGCGTTCCAAGAGTCACGAACTTGTGAACCTGCACGTGGCGCGTCTGTCCGATCCGGAACGCGCGGTCCGTGGCCTGGTTCTCAACGGCCGGATTCCACCACCGGTCGAAGTGAAAGACGTGATTGGCCGCCGTCAAATTCAGCCCCGTCCCGCCGGCTTTGAGCGACAGCAGGAATATAGCCGGCTGCTGCTCCGCAGGCTGCGCATCGTCCTGGAACTCGGCGATCATGCGATCCCGCGCCGCCTTCGGAGTGCCTCCGTGAAGGAATAGCACGCGGGAGGCGAGCTCCTGTTCCAGAATGCGCTGCAGCATGTGGCCGGTCTCCACGAATTGGGTGAAGATCAGGCATTTATCGCCTTCCTGCCGCAGCTCCTGCACCATCTCCAGCAGCCGCTCGACTTTGTTGGAACGCTGCTGCCACGGAGCTCCCGCCGGCTCCTTGAGCATCAAGGACGGGTGGTTGCATATTTGCTTAAGCTTCGTCAGCGCGGCCAGAATTAATCCCCGCCGTTCCATCGGGCTCAGGCTGTCCAGCCTGTCGAACATCTCTTTGATGTAATTTTCGTACAGCGTTCCCTGTTCGGCCGTGAGCGAAACAAAGGTTTTGTATTCGTATTTATCCGGAAGGTCGAGCTGAATGGCCGGGTCTTTCTTGACTCGCCGCAGCAGAAACGGGCGAATAAGCCGCTGCACTTTGGAGACGAGTTCCGGATCGTTCGAGCGCTCGATGGCCCCGACGTAACGATGCGTAAACTCGCGCAGCGTTCCGAGGTAACCCGGGTTCAGAAAATCGAAGATCGACCACAGCTCGGTCAGCCGATTCTCGATCGGCGTGCCGGTCATCGCGATCCGGTGCCGGCTCTTCAAGCTGCGTATCGAGGTCGCCTGCTTGGTATAAGCGTTTTTAATATTTTGCGCTTCGTCCAGGCAAATGGAGCTCCATTCGAGCTGAGTCAGCTCCGTTTCGTCCAGATGGGAAAGCGTATAGGTGGTCAGCACCAGATCATAGCCTTCGCAGCGCGACTTGAACGCTTCGCCTTTGGCCCGGCCCGGTCCGTAATGAAGATGGACGTTGAGCTCGGGGGCGAACCGCTGGAGCTCCTTTTGCCAGTTGCCGAGAACGGAGGTCGGGCAGATGAGCAGCGACGGCGCCGTTTCGGCTCCGGCTTCGGAAGCCCCGCCGGCGCGCTGAAGCTCCCGCAGATGAAGCAGATAGGTAATCATCTGAATCGTTTTGCCGAGGCCCATATCGTCGGCCAAACAGCCCCCAGGCCGCAGCGGCGCAGGAACAGCAGCCAGGAGATGCCCTCGACCTGATAAGGCCGCAGGGTGCCTCTGAAGGATGCGGGCGGCTCCACCAGCGGCGGGCGCTTGGCGTGATTGAGCAGGTCTACCATCTCCTGCAGCTGTTCGTTCAGCTCGACTTCCATCTGCAGCGAGCGCTGGAAGCCGAACTCTTCCTCGCCTTCGGAGGAGCCGAGCAGATGCAGCTCCAGCACGTCGCGCAGCGAGAGGCCCTGCTTCTTCTGCACCTGCTTCATGACCTGCTGCAGCTGCAGCAGGTGGGCGGGGTCGAGCTGAACCCATTGGCCGCGGATTTGCACCAGCTTGCGGTTTTCCTCCAGCAGAGCGCGGAATTCCTCTTCCGTCAGCTCGATATCTCCGAGCGCGATTTTCCAATCGAACTGCATCAGCTGCTCCAGCCCGAACATCGATTGCGGTCCGGAGCCGACGGACGATTTGATCTTCGCCTTCAGCCGCGGCCGCCAGCGGCGGATGCGCTCCCACCAGGCGGGCAGGAAGACCGCATAGCCCGCCTCCATCAGGCGCAGGCTGCCGTCGGTCAGCAGCTGCCAAGCCTCGTCCTGCGTCAGCTCGCGGCGCAGCGTGCCGGGCTCTTCCGCTTGCTCGAGCCAAGGCAGGATGCGCCGCCACTTGGCGAGGTCGCGAGCCGCGCGGGCGAGCTCGGGCTGCCAAGCCTCCGGCAGCCCGCTGAGCGGCTCCGCCGCGGCCTGGCCGCCGCCGGGCCCGCCCGGGGCAGCGGTCGCGTCTGCCGCTGCGGTCGCAGGCGCCGCTGGGCTGCCGGCATCGGCCGGCCCGGCCTCTGCGCTGCCCGCGGCGCGGGCAGCCAGCGCGCGGGCAGCCAGCGCGCTGGCGTCGACCTCGCGCAGGACCGCCTTGTCGGCGCGGTCCTGGAGCACGACGCGCAGCGGCCAGCCGTCGCCGCTGCCGCCATGGGGCGGCTCGCTCAGCTGCAGGCACGTCCGAAACGGCGTGCTGTCCGTCTGCCAGCCGATCGATACGAGCCAGTCCTCCTCGTCCATCCACAGATCGGCAGGCAGCTTACCGCGCTGCAGCAGCGGATACGTCGCCTCCAACTGGCGGATGCTCTGCCGCAGCAGGCTGTCCTCCTCGCCCCATTCGGGATAAGGCGGTCCATCCACTGGCGGGCCAGCTCGGATATGCCGTTCTCGGTCACGGGTTCCGGCAGCTGCAGCTTCCAGCCGAGCTCGCCGGCCTTCCACTTGGCGAAGTCGGGCATGCAGCGGCCCTGGACGAGCGCATCCTTCACGTGCGGCGCAAGGCTCATCAGCTCTCGCAGCTCGCCGCTCCACTCCAGCTTCGTGTGAGAGACGGCGGCGGGGCTGCAGAAGTAATCCAGCGCCTCCAGAGCGGATAGCTGAAGCCCTTCGACGTTCATCGACTCGGCCACTTCGATGAACGTTCCGTAGAACGAAGGCTCATGCCATGCGAACAGCAGGCTCTTCAAGTCATGGGCGTCGCAGATGCCGCCGTTGTAGCGCGAACCCCACAGGAAAAAGCAGCCGGGAGCGATCCACCGGGCGTGAACGTTTATCGCAGTCGTTGAGGTATCGATCATGGAATCCACTTCCCTTTCCGCAGCTCTTCTTGCAGCGCCCTGAGCCTGGCGTACCGGGTCGCAAGACGGTAGATGTATTCCTCCCACGTATTCTCCCTGTCCAGCTTTTTATAGTAGGCGTGCAGCTTCTTAAGCAGCTTGATGGCCATCTTGTACGCATTGCGGTTTTTCTCCGCGATGCAGCGCTCTACCGCCTGATGGTATAGCGGCAGCAGCAGGGAGGGGTTATGCTCCTCCACCGTCTTCAGATCGAGCGTATATAAATCGATCGGCGAGACCCGATTGGCAATCTGCAGGTCGACCCACGATTTGAACCGGCCTGCCTTCAGCAAATAGGAGGTGTAAAAATAATACGTGCGCGGCAGCAGAGCGATCATCACGTCGACCCATTCGCCATCGTCCGGCTGACGGCTGACCGCTTCCATCCAGTACGTGCAAAACGTTCGCAGCTCCTCCTGCTGCGCCCGCTGCATTACAGGCAGCATCCAGCGCAGCCATGCGAGCATCCGGTCCCACTGCTGCCGCTCGTAGCAGCGGTGCAAATAGAGGAACGAGTCGCGCGCTTCCCGTTTGCTCAGTTCTTCCAGCATCGCGCGCGCCTTGTCGTCATGGCCGTCCATAACGTCAAAATGCGCCAACGCCACCAGCAGCGCATCGCGCCGACGCGGCAGCAGGGAAGTTTTCGAGAGCAGGAGCCGCAGCCGCTTTTTCTCCTTGTCTATCCGTTCCGGGTAGTCTGCAAGCAGAGACCAGATGCTGCGGTAAGCCATCAGCCAGTCGAGCGGAGATTCCTTGCCGCTTAGCGCGATGTCGCCGAGCATGGTCAAGGTCTCATCCAATGCGCCCGCATGACGCTTCGCGAGCTGCCCCATGTCCGCCCCCGGAAGCTGCTTCGCGAGCTGCTCCATACACTGCTTAGCCGTCGTCTTACAGCCCGTTTCAATGTAATAGGACATGTAGGAGGTTTTGGTTTCCGAATAAAACTGCTCGATTTTGCGCATGGCGAACAGCAGCACATGCAGGTCGTAGAGCCCGCGCAAGGTTTGATCCCAGGACGCCGCCAAGGGCAGGAGCGATTCTTGGGAGGTGCTGTAGAACAGCTCGATCGAATGCTGCTGCGACAAGGAATAGCCGTAAAATTGCTGATCGAAGAAACGCTGCCAGACGGAAGGAGGCTGGCTTGGTTTGGGGGCTTCCAGCCTCTCCGCTTTTTTCTCCGGTTTCGAGGCGCCCGTACGGGATTGCTGCTGGCGGTTTTTTACCATGATCGTCTGTTTCAAGTGCTGTAAGAGCAGTTCCGGGCGAGCGAAGGACGCATATAATGTGAACAAGGTAGCGGCCATATGCTTGCAGCAGCCTTCGTGAGAGCAGCCGCATTCGCTCTTCTCGAAACGGTCCATGTCCAGAACAACCTCGTACGATCGGGAACCGCCGACGAGCGAGTGAATCTCCACGCCGTGCAGCAGTTCGATATTCGATACGCGGCCTTTGTGGTAATATTCCCACCCTTGCTCCAGGACGGCCAGCTCGAAATCATGCTGCATCCGTTCGATCAAATAGTTCATTCGGTTTTTCGGGATTTGCAGCTTCAGCATAGGAAACGTTCCGCCTCCGAACTTTTTGTGTATCCTTACAGTGTAACAGATTTTGGGTTCAAATGCTTTATTTCCGTCGGGTTGCATGAGAAGGATTTTTCAGGTTAAAATGCTTAATAAGCTTTTTCATTCCATTTCCATCCGGAAGGACTGAACTGATATGGGCGTTAAATTTGCACGCGAATATAATGACATTATTGACGATTTCACCCAAGCTTTACACAGCATCGACGAATGTTACGAGTTTCTGGAGATGACTTCGGAGGACTGGAACGGGCTGGATAACGAAGAGCGCCGGGAATGCATCAAGACGCTGGCCGACGATTTGTTCTACGGTCTCGGCACCGAGTCGAAAATGCGGGTAGGCAGCTGCACCGTCAGCCATGACCGCGAGAAGCATGTCATTGTGATTTATCATGAAGACCAATTGATCAGCGTCGTTTATTTATTGTAAGCGTTTGAAGTACCGCGGCGCATCCGTCGGTCGGCTGGACAGCCTATGATCCGCGCGGAGGTGCCAGTCCGAACAAGTTGGCGGGCGAACCGGCCTGAATCGGCAGCGTCGAGGCGAGCGCCGGGAGCCGCGGCATTTCGGGGAGGCGTTTGCCGCCCGCGGCGGCATTAGACGGAAGCTCCTGAGTGCTTCCACACCATGCAGTGAAAGGGCTCCATGCCTGTCGGCGTCATTCGTTCATAAGTGTCCGTATGGACAAATCCGGCTTTCTCATAGACGCGGTACGCGCGAATATTCCAAATCAGCACCTCCAAATCAATCTCATCGGCAGGTGCTCTTCGTGCGGCTTCGGCGGCGATCGCCCGGACAAATTCGGCCCCGTAGCCTTGACCGCATAATTCGGGCCGCATCCCGAGACCGAGGCGGGTGACGCCGACCATTGGAAAAAATTGGGCGAAGCCCACCAATTCTCCATCCGTATCCAGGACAGCGCGGTATTGCTCCTCCCGCAGCTGAGGATCGGCGAACTCCTCTTGTTTCTTCAGCATTTCCTCCCATGAGGGCCAATTATAAATATCGTAAGGTACGGGGTACCTCCAAGTGCATATGTCGCGGCAGTGTTTTTCCGTCAAAGGGATGATTCGTAATTCGGCAGCTGTATTCACGGAGGAATCGACCTCTTTTCCAGTTTATTTCCATACTTATTGTACCTACAGAGAGCCCGTTTGTCGACCGGAGCCTCTAGGCCGATTGTCGTCTTGTATAAATCCGTATTTTGCTGCACCCTTATTCCGTGTATACTAGAGTATAAAAACATCCAAGTCCGGTGAGCTTTCGATCCGGAGGAGCCGCCGGCATGACCGGAACGGACCCGGAGCGATACCGCATTTCGCCAGGCTTCCAAACTCCAGTAAAGGAAGTGAGCTTTCGATGCAGCATATCGTAAGTCAGGAATGGTTGTTCGAGCATGGAACAGACGAGCATATCGTGATTGTAGACTGCCGGTTTGCTCTCGGTCATCCGCACTCAGGAGCCGAGGCATACGCCGCTCTGCATATTCCAGGGGCCGTGTACTTCGACCTGGAGGAAGATATGTCCGCCGCCAAGAGCGCGCACGGCGGGAGACATCCGCTGCCGGATTGGGAGGCGTTTGCCGCCAAGCTCGGCAAAGTCGGAATCGGCCGCGACTCGACCGTGATCGCCTACGACGATCAGGGGGGCGCGATGGCCTCGAGATTCTGGTGGATGCTGCGCTATCTCGGGCATGAGAAGGTGTATGTGCTCGACGGGGGCTTTGCGCGTTGGAAGGAATCCGGCTATCCGGTAACCGACGAGCCGCCCGCTGCGCATCACGAGACGACGTTCACGCCGAAGCCGCAAGAGCATCTTGTGCTAAGTATGGAGGAAGTGAAGGAGCGGATCGGCCGGCCGGGAACCGTGCTGATCGATTCCCGCGAAGAGCGCAGGTATTTGGGGCTGGAGGAAGCGATCGATCCGGTCGCCGGACATATTCCGGGAGCGAAGAACTACTTTTGGAAAGACAGCCTGGACGATCAAGGCGGCTGGAAGGACGGAGCGAAGCTGCGCGAACGGTTCGCCGCGCTGCAGGACGCCGATGAAATCGTCGTCTACTGCGGCTCCGGAGTGACGGCCTGCCCGAACGTGCTGGCTCTGGCCGAAGCCGGCTTGCCCAATGTGAAGCTGTATGCGGGGAGCTGGAGCGACTGGGTGTCTTACAAGGACAATCCGGTGGCGACGGGGAAAGAGTAAGGGGCTAGAAAGCCGCGTCGGACGCGGATTGGAGGGCCGTGACAGGCTTGGGACGAGTGACCTGCCTGTTGCGGCCCTCTTTGGGCTTTTCTGTCGATATCGCATATGTTAAAATTGCAATAGAAAGACCGAGTGCGGCGAACACTCGGCCTATACAATTGGCTTGGATGGGATGCCCTTCAAGTTCATGAATAGCGTAAAAACCCACCTTTGGCCGCTAAACCTTGGGGTGGGTTTTTACTTTCTCTTATAGTTGTTCGCGATGGCTTCACCTCCTTTTGAAGGGAAACCACGCCCAACCAAGATTCAATTGTACAACCCTATCTTAACGCTTGTTCAGTATGCGATCAAGCCTACAGCTGATCTTTGTGGCTTCTTCGTTATCATGCAGTATAATTCGTAACAAGGAAGTGAGATCTATGGAAGCGCAGCATATTATCTCCAATATCGTCGACAGTTTAAAGCAAGTCACCGGAGTGAGCGCCCTGGTACTTGGCGGTTCAAGAGCAAGGGGGACTGAAAGCCCCAACTCGGATATTGACATCGGTATTTACTACGATTCCGGCAAAGTGCTGGACATAACCGGGCTTCGCCGGGTTGCGGCTGCATTGGATGACGATCATAGAGCAAATTTAGTGACGGAAATAGGCGGCTGGGGACCATGGATTAATGGCGGCGGCTGGCTGAAAGTGAATCAGACTCCGGTCGATTTTTTATTCCGCGATCAAACCAAAGTGTCGCAAGTAATTGAGCAATGTGTCGGGGGAGATATCACCATTGACTATCAGCCAGGGCATCCCCACGGATTTGTCAACTCGATTTATTTTGCTGAGATAGCATTATGCAAAGTGTTATGGGACCCTTCGGGGATTATAGGACAATTGAAAAGTAGAACCATTCCATACCCATCGGCTTTTCAAAAAGCGATCATTCAAAAATTTTATTGGGAAGCAAGCTTTTCTTTGGAAAATGGATATAAAGGGATCTACAAAAAAGATTTATCTTATATCGCCGGATGCTGTTTCAGGTCGGCAGCTTGCTTGAATCAGGTTTTGTTTGCAATTAATGAAACCTACTTCATGAATGAGAAGGGGGCTGCTGCCATTGCCGATTCGTTTGACGTGGCGCCAAGCGATTACTCCCACAGAATCAATCGCATTTTTACCTTGCTTTCAGCAGAGCAAGACGGCTCGAGGAAAGCTATAGGCCTGCTGCGTGAACTAATTGATGAAACGGATCATCTCATGAAAACCAAAATGCCCCCGAACTAATCTGTTTTGGAGCCCTCAGGGCACAGGGGGATGGAGGTAAGAAGCTGGGGCGGCTGGATGACTTATAAAGGTAACCCGTTGGCGACGGGGAGGCAAACTATACACGATGAGAAGTTGGCGTGCAGCGCTTTTAAAGGCTGTGCGCCTTTTTTTGATGTTGAAGGAGCGGGGCTGAAGAGGAAGCATTCGCTTCGCTTTACGGTCACGTAATGATTTTTCAAGTGCATCCAAAGATTATCGGAGCGCCGTATTTCCCTGCGAAATCCGGCGTTTTGCGTTGTCACGAATTGATTATAGGCGGTAAACGGGGGACCCGATAAGATAAATAGCGAGGCAACCAACACTACGAAAAAAGAGGTGTGAGACATTGAACAACCGGGACGCAAGCGCTGTCCGCGTATTTGACGCCGGACGGGCTGCTGGGCGGCGCCGCGCAGCATAATGCCGGCGGCATGAAGCTGCAGCGCGGCGGCTATCGGGTCATCTCCCAGATGGGGTTAGGCTTATGGGCGCAGCTGTATGCGTATGTGAATGCGGAGCGGGGGGCGTAGCTATGGGAATGAATCGGCCGCAAAGGTTTAAAGCTGGCGGAGACCGCTCTATCCGCTGGCAATTTGGGAAAATTAGCGAAACTAAATTCAACTGCCGGCGTCTCATGGTAATAAATTCATTTTGTTACTTATTAAGGGGTGTGCTGCGAGTTGAAAAACTTTTTGATAGGCATGATATTTGGAGTCGTTATTTCATTGGCAGCGGCGGTGTCCGCTTCGGATTCTATCCGGGCGACGATCTTCCCGGTCAATTTCGATATCAACGGGCAGACTCGTCAGCTGGACGGCGAGTATTCCGTTCTCAACTATAACGGCCATATTTATACGCCGGTGCGATTTATAGCGGAAAGCTTAGGCGCGGTCATCGATTATGATGCCGATAAGAAGCAAGTATGGATAAAACAAGGAGACCTCGCTTTATATGATCGCAATTTCAGCGGCTTCTATGTCGGAAATTTAATTGCTGTAAAAGAGGGGACGCGTACAAAAGTAACCGGGCAAATGAAAGTACAAACTCTTCTGGAGGAAGAAAACGCGGTCGAAGCCAGTCTGACGTTTTACAATAACAAATCGGAGGTGATCGGCATAGCCGGAATTTCATCTCCTAGCTTAGGGAGGAACGTGCAAACCTTCGAAAGTTACGCCGATGGAGATATTACCGGCTATACGACGGTAACCCTGAACATAAATGCAATCAATGGCCGGGTAATCGGCGAAAATACCAGCCTCAACGATACAAAAATCCCTTTGACGCAAATATTGAATAATGATTTCAATCATATTGCTCGAATTGAGATTCGATATATGGATCGATCTCTGCTTGAAATTAAAGACAGCGACGTTATTGACGATATCGCTGCAAGGTTGAAAAGCGTGGAGTTATTAACCGCCTTACATCAAGATAAAACGGCAGGCTGGATGTATTATATGGACATTTATACGGGAGAAGAGAAGGTGAGGTATATCAACACTTTGCAGTTAAACGGCCGCAGATACCTACATTCCAGCGCAACCGATTCACTGGATGCATTTATTCTTAGTTTGCAGAAATAAACCTTGTTTCCCGGATACTGTGAGTGTTCAATGGTTTGCCTCCATTTCGAGGTGTGGTTGTGATAAAAATCACATCGCTAAATTTTTCCGCTTCTTACAATGTAAACAATCACTTGCTGGACAGCTTGTAAAGAAAGTCGGGATGACTACGTTTGGAGGACACCACGATGACGATGAAACATTTATTTGTTCCGGGAATTACTGTTTTAAATCGGTTTAGTTACAAGGTCAAATTTCTGCTGATCGGGAGCTTACTGGGATTAATTCTAATCGCCGCGGCTTATTGGATCGTTAGTCAGCTGAATCAGCGTATCGACAACGACCGGAGCAGGGTCGAAGCTATCGCCGCCAATCAGAGCGTAACGGTCTTAATCGATCTAATGCAGCAGCACCGCGGCACGGGCACGATCTATTTAAACGGGGACAAGTCGGTGCAGGACAAGCTGAAGCAGCTGGAAAATCAAATCGGCCAAGCGATCGGCGGAGTGGATGAAATAAACAAGACGTCAGGCAGCCGCTATGCCATGAACGAAAGATGGGGCGGGTGGAAAAACGATTGGAGCAGCCTCTCGTCCAAGTACATAAGTTTAACGAGCGCGGAATCGTTCGAGGCTCATTCGCAGCTCATCGACAGCTTGTTGATCATGCTGACCGAAATCGGCAGCAGGTCGGGGTCTTTTTTAAGCGATGATCTGATGGTCGATTATATGAGCAATAATGTGTACACTACGGCGCCTTATCTGATGGAGAAGATGGGACAGGCCCGCGGGCTGGGCTCGGGAGCCGTAACGGCTAAGAAGGTCACCCCGGAGCAGCAGAAGTCGCTTACTTCGCTGCATGCGCAAATCGAGGTATATTTTGAGCGGATGAAGCTGGAGATGGGCAATGCGCTCACTCAGGATGCGGCAGCATCAGAAGCGGTGAAGCCATTTTACGATCAAGCCCGCGGTAGCACCGATACCTTTTTTACGATGCTGGATAAGGATGTGTTGGGCGCGCCTTCCATTACGATTGCATCGGCTGACTACTACGATACGGCGACCGGCGCGATTAGCCGCACGTATCAATTGCACCAAAAAGAGCTGGAGCTGCTTGCGGGCAAGCTGCAAACCAATATCCGCGAGATGAGCGGCGTCAGAGCGGGATTTATAGCGGTCATCGCCGTCCTGCTGCTAGCTGCGCTCTATGGCTTCGTAGCTTTTTATTTCTCCGTATCGGATGCGGTGAAACGGCTGAAAACGGCAGCGCAAGCTGTAGCCTCCGGGAATCTGCACGCCCGGGCGGACCTTCGCACGAGGGACGAAATGCGCGAGGTTTCCGTTGCTTTTGACGCTATGGCATCCAATCTGCAAGAGGTGATCGCTCAAATCCGTACGAATTCCGTGGAAGTGGCGCGGCTGTCCGGCGAGCTGGCCGAAGGGGCCAAGCAGCAGGCAGGCGCATCCCAACAAACCGCCGCCCTTATTCAGGAGGTTGCGGCGGGAGCCGAGGAGCAGATGGCGAGCTTCGACGAGAGCCGCAAGGCGATGGCGGAGATGGCCGGCGGCGTTCAACGGGTTGCAGAGGCAACGTCGCAGGTGGCGGAAATATCGCAGGACGCGAGCGGTCTGGCACAGCGCGGGCTTGCCTTGGTGCGGCAGACGATCGACCAAATGGGCAGTATTGCGAACTCATCCCAAGCGACGGATAGAGCAATTCATGCGCTTATCGAGCATTCAGGGCAAATTAGCAGCGTCGTCGATTGGATTGCCGGGATCGCGTCCCAAACGAATTTGCTGGCGCTTAACGCCTCTATTGAAGCGGCCCGCGCAGGAGAGCAGGGCAGAGGCTTTGCGGTCGTTGCCGGAGAGGTGCGCAAGCTGGCGGAGCAAACGCAGCATTCCGTGCAACAGATTGCGGGGCTTGTTGAAATCATTCGCAGCCATTCCGCCGGCGTGAAGGAAGCCACGAGCCAAGGGTTGATGGAAGTGGAGCGCGGTGCGGAGTCCGTGCGGGAATCCGTCGAGCTATTCGAGGCCATTCTGGAAGGAACGCGGCATGTTTCCGGCCAAGTGGAGGAAACGGCGGCCGTGTCCGAGCAAATGTCCGCAGGAACGGAGGAAATGCTCGCCTTTACGGAGGAGCTGGCCCGCATCTCCGCCCACGCGGCGAATCAGGCTCAAGGGGTGGCGGCTGCTACGGAGGAGCAGCTGGCCCAGACGGAGGTTTTCTCCGAAATGGCGCATCGCCTGGGCGAGATGTCGGGGGGATTGCAGCGAATGATTCAGCATTTTAAATAGTCTCTAGACATAGAAGGCAGCGGCAGGGGCGAATCTGTCGCTGCTTTTGTTAGGCTGCCGTTCATGATAGGTTTCCGCAGTTTGTTTTCTGCCGGTCCGGCTCAGTTCTTGGCATATTGATTCATTTTGACGGTAGATTCTCTTACGATGAGCCGCGGCTCGAATTCCACCCGCTCATATCCCGTCGTATTCGGATACTGGATGCGCTTGAGCAGCAGCTCCGCCGCGAGTCTGCCTACTTCGCTGCCCATGATGGAGACGGAAGTGATCTGCGGCGTCGTCACCGTCGCCCACAGATTGTTGTCGATGCCCGCCACCGCCACGTCCTCCGGTACTCGCACTCCGAGCTCCTTGAGCCGGTTGACGATGCCGATAGCTACCATGTCGTTCACTGCGTAGATCGCGTCCGGCATATTTTTGAGGCTGTAAAAATAGTTCGCCGCCTGGCGGCCCGTTTCAAACGAGAAGTCCTCTCCGAAATAGACGAGCGACGGGTCGACATGATTCAGCGACTGCTCATAGGCAAAATAACGCTCCTCGATCTTCTGCTTCGGCGCGCCGGCATAAGCGATTCGGCTGCGGCCTACTTGCTGCAGATGCTCCATTACAAGCTTGCCTTCCTGGCGCGCCATACCGACAATATCCGCGTTTAACTCCTCGCTCATTTTTTTACCGTAATTAATGACAGATACCGGAATGCCCGCCTGATTGATCATCGGCTCCAGCTGTTTAGGGTAGGCCAAGGGCATTATGACCAGCCCGTCCACATGCAGCTTCTCCAGCTCCCGCAGCGTCTCCAACTCAAGCATCGCGTTGCCGAGCGTGTTGATCTGCACGACCCGGTATCCGTGCTGCTTGGCGGCTTGCTCGACCGACCAGGCGATATCCGGAATAATCGCATTGCGAATATCCGGGACAGCCAGCGCAATCTGGCGCGTTTGGCGAATCTTCAGGCTTTGGGCCGAGGTGTTGGGAATGAAGCCCATCTCCTCAACGACCTGCAAAATTTTGGCCTTCGTCTTGGCGCTGATGCCTGTATGATTGTTAAGCGCCCGGGATACGGTGGCGATGCCGACGCCGGCCCGTTTGGCGACATCCTCGATCGTCAGCTTTTTGGTGTTCGTCATAAGGGAAGGTTCCTTTCGTTCCGGAATCGTTTCCATGGTATTTCTGACTATTCTCTTATCTATTCTTTATTATAGCATAGCGAATCCACTGCAAAACGAGTGAAGCAGCGAAAGCGACCGAGTCATTATTAACGCGGGAAAAATGCGCCCGGGGAACGATTTGTCATTTGACAGTTTGACGTAATTGTGACATGATAGTTACCGGAAACGTTTCCTATAACGGCTTTCAAAATGGGAAAGCCCTATCAATTATTTCTTAATTCCTACAGGGAGATGACGAATATGCAAGCGTTAAGATGGCATGGTGTGAAGGACTTGCGGGTAGAAACGATCGATGAGCCTGCTCCTAAGAAAGGACAGGTCAAAATTAGAATCGAGGCATGCGGCATTTGCGGAAGCGATCTGCATGAATATGCGGCAGGTCCTATTTTTATTTCTGAAGGTACACCCCATCCACTGACGAATGAAAAAGCGCCTATCGTTATGGGGCATGAGTTTTCCGGCCAAATCGTAGAGGTCGGTGAAGCGGTAACCCGGTTTCAAGTCGGCGACCGCGTGGTGGTCGAGCCTGTTTTCTCATGCGGCACATGCGATTCTTGCAGACACGGCAAATACAATCTTTGTGAAAAAATGGGTTTCTTAGGCCTCGCCGGAGGAGGCGGAGGCTTCTCTGAGTATGTCGCGGCGGATGAGCACATGGTCCATAAAATTCCGGACAGCCTTTCTTACGAGCAAGGGGCTCTCGTCGAGCCGTCCGCCGTTGTGCTCTATGCCGTCCGTTCGAGCCAGCTGAAGGTGGGCGACCGCGCGGTGGTGTTCGGGACAGGCCCGATCGGATTGCTGCTGATCGAAGCTTTGAAAGCATCCGGCGCTTCCGAGATTTATGCCGTCGAGCTGTCCGAAGAAAGACGCAACAAAGCCGCCGAGCTGGGCGCCGTTGTGCTGAATCCGGCAGACACTGATGTGGTCGCGGAAATTCAGCGCCTAACCGACGGCGGAGCGGACGTATGCTATGAAGTGACAGGCGTTCCTGTCGTATTGAACCAGGCGATCGCTTCGACCAAAGTAAGCGGTCAAATTATGATCGTCAGCATTTTCGAGCGCGAGGCGTCGATTCATCCTAACCTAATCGTGCTGAAAGAACGCAATATTGCCGGCATTATCGGCTACCGCGATATTTTTCCGGCCGTGATCAGCCTGATGGAGCAAGGCTACTTCCCTGCGGATAAATTGGTGACCAAACGGATTGCGCTCTCCAATATTGTGGAAGAAGGCTTCGAGGCGCTGATTAAAGAGAAAAGCCAGATCAAGATTATCGTGTCCCCGAAGAGCAAGTAATATAAGCGCGGAACATAAAGCATTCATTCTTTCCTTTGTAAAATAAATAGCGGGTATGCGCACAAGCGCGCTGCACCCGCGCCAACGACGAAGAGGGAGCCTATCGAGGCTCCCTTTAGCGTTTTCTAATGAAAAGCCGCCTGGAAGAACTTAGGGCTTGGTTACCCTTCAACAATCGCCTGCACGCCATAGGCGTTGCCATTCGGGCCGTCGATTTTCTTCGGAGCCGCCTTGGCAGATGATGACTGTTCTCAGCCGATTTTACCTATGGACCCGTAGCCCAAGCGGATGTGATACGGATTGTTGCTAAATTGACAGACAAACGGAGCCCGTTTCTAGGTAAAATGGAAGTGCGGCCTGCCGCTGAATAGGGGAAGGGGCTTTGAGGCTCCTCAGATCGAGGTACACTACAATGACCAAAACAAAGCTGATGTACCGCTTCATGATGATTGCAGTCATGGGACTCATTATCTATTTTATATATATGAATTTTATAAAAGATCCCGGAGCGTCCGCATTTCTAAGCCATAAAACCGGGGCAAAGCGGCCCGTGCAGCTTCCTGTCTGGCTTCCGGTCATGTATGTCCATGTTGCGTTCGCCTGCTTGGCGATGCTGACGGGCCTCATTAATTTTTCCAGGCTGATCTGGGAGAAGCGCCGCAGGGTTCACAGATGGAACGGCTACGCGTATTTGCTTAGCGTCGTTATCGTAGACGTCACCTCCGGGTACATGGCTCCTTATGCGACCGGAGGCAAGCTTACCAGCATCGCCTTTAACCAACTAAACGCTTATTGGCTGATCGTGACGATTGCGGCGCTGGTCATGGCCAAAAAGAAGCGGATCGACCGCCATCGGAGATGGATGCTCCGAAGCTACGTTTTCTGCTTTACGAACGTGCCGATTCATTTCATTACCTGGGTTTGCTATGCCGGAGTGGGGCTTTCCTATACGGTGAGCTATACGATCGGTGTGTATGGCGCAATCGTGCTGCTCGTGCTGCTTGCGGAGCTGATCGTTCGGACGGGTTTTAAGCAGAGCGGATTGTCGAATCTTTGAAAAAAAGAAGATGCCCCATTGCGAGGCATCTTCGCGTTTTTTTTGAACGCGGTTATGAAGTCAAGTTAACGTTCAGGTGCGTTTATATGATGTATTAAGCAGCGGCGATAATGCCATTGGACTGGAGGATTGTCTGCGAGTAATCGTCTGCAGGACGTTGGGAAGCGTGTCGAAAAAAGGCCAGCCCTGGCGGCCGTGCCAGGAGTTACGTTATTAGCATTGATCGGGAAGAGAACGGTGTCCGTGCCGATTCTTTTGTCGCGTTTTTACAATACCTGCCGTCCCCCAATTCATATAATAGAGACGCTGGCTTAGTGAAGCTTGCACCATTCCATCAATGAACGGAGGACATGTCTTGGATCTTAAATATGTCATTTATGTCGGAGCAAAGCCTGAGGACGTTTGGAACATTTTTGTAAAACCCGAAGCGACGAAAGCGATCTTCTTCGGCTCTACGCTCGAGTCGACCTTCGAAGTCGGAGCGCGGTATGAATATGTCGGACCAGGCAGTGAAGGGGATGAGACCGTGCATGTGTACGGCGAGGTGCTGGCGTTCGAGCCGTATCGGCTGATGAGCTTCACCGAGCATCCCGGGCCGTCTTACCGCGACAACCATGAGGAGCTGGAGACGCGAGTCACGCTGACTCTGGAGACGGTGGGGGGCAGCACCAAGGTGACGCTGATCAACGATCAATGGCCGGAGAATCATCCTTCTTACGAGAATACCAAAGAGAGCTGGCCGATGATTCTCAGCAATATCAAATCGTATGTGGAGACAGGTAAAACGCTCGATTTCGGCTGGTAAACCGAAGCGAACAAACTGAGGCTGCCGGAATAAAGGAAGAGCCCCGCGTAGGGGAAGGGATAGGGCTGTAATAAGCTGAAAGCGGCTTAGTGCAGCCTTTTTTGCGTGTTTAACGCGTAACATAAATCATAAGTTCGATTTGATCCAAGAAGCTAAGTTAACTAGGGCTAGAAAGTAATCCGCGCTGCCTTCGGTACGGCATGGGGGTTATCCGAACTGCTTACGCGCTGCTCAATAGCGTATTCGTCGGGATAGATCATTATATAGCGGGTTATCCCGACGAGGCGAAACAAGGCTCCGCATGACGGATGCAAACCGTGGGCAAACACCCGCGAACCGTCGTCCGTAACGGCCCGGGCCAAGCGAACAAGCACGGACAGGCCGCCGCTGTCGACATACCCGACTTTTTGAAAATTGATAATCAGCGTCGTAGATCCGCCTCTTAATCGGGTTCGCTCATCGCGATAGGTCAGCAAATCGGCTTCGGCTTCCGCTGTTACATTCCCGCGAAGCTCCAAGACGAGCGAGGTTTTCGAATGCTTGCCTTGGATCAAGAGCGGGCTGTCGTTATGCGGGAGCTTCTTGTCTTCGGGAGATCTCCCGCCAGAGCTTGACGCTTCCTTGCCGGCGAATGCGGCATTCTCCAGCAAGAACTGCTTCGTTTCCGGAAGAGGCTGGCTTCCCAGCTCGTACTTAAGCTTTCTTGGCTGGTTCCTGCTCGGAGTCGTTACGTTCGGTATCGGGTTGATTTGGATAATTCCGTATTTTTACGCGGCTCCGGCCGCTTGACTCTCTCATTAACGTGACGGTTTATAATGAAGCGATCCGCCGAGGGAGAATTGGAACGGATTAAGCGGTCGCCTGTGTAGAGGGATTCTCCAAGAGCGAGTGGATATCTCTATCGACCGCAGGCCACGAATGAATCACTATACTTTTAGAGGCGGGAAAAGAAGGAGGTATTTCAAAGTGACGAACATTGTAACGATTTCCGGCAGCCTGCGTAAACAGTCATGGAATACGGCGCTGCTGAAGGCTTGCGCGGCGTTGGCGCCGGAAGGGATGAAGCTGTCGTTATATGAAGGGATAGGAGACTTGCCGCATTTTAACCCGGAAATGGATGGGGATGAGGCGGTTGCAGCCGTCGTATCTTGGCGGGAAGCGCTTCGCGCAGCCGATGCCGTCCTTGTCTGCACGCCGGAGTACGCCGCGGGAGTTCCGGGAAGTCTCAAAAACGCCTTGGATTGGATCGTATCGTCCGGGGAGTTCCTCGGCAAACCGACTGCGGTTATCAGCGCTTCTCCGTCTGCTGCGGGCGGCGAGAAGGCGCACGCTTCGCTGCTGCTGACGCTCAATATAATGAGCGCCCGCATTCCGGACGGGGCTTCGCTGCGAATCCCGTTCATCAGTAAAAAGCTGGATGCACAAGGAGGCCTCACCGACCCGGATATGGAAAAGGATCTTCGGCTTCTGCTTAACGCATTAAGCGATGCCGTTTCGAGTCCGCAGTAAGGCGATGCCGGCGCCCTCGAGTGTCTGTCCGAACGGCTGCACCGCCTGAGGCAGAGTGGTGACGGCATCCCGTTGCCACCCCGTTCGGGGGCCTTTACCTTCTTTACTGCAGGGGGATTTCAAAGGCAGCCGTACCTTAGTGGGAAACGCTAGGATCATGTCTTAGTACCTCCTAATAAAAAATGCTTCCAAAATGGAGTTATTCTAGCTATAATGAAGAAAAGCTCCTATTCGGAGCTTTGCCAACGAAGTGTGGTCCTGCGTAAGAAGCAGCCTGTCATACCGTTAAGGACCGCCTCCAGAGCGAGCTAGCGCAAAGGCATACTTTAACGAAAAAAAAGCCCTTAAGGCTTGTCCGGCACGTGGGGCGTGACGGAAACAAACGCTTAAGGGCTGCATGAAGGAACCACTCGAAATATTACTTGTCGGTCATCACTTGCTGATACTGGTCGTCCGACAAAATGCGCTTTGCGGTTACGAAGCGTTTCGTATAGTACGAGTCGCTAAGCTTGGTTACCGTAACGCCTTTGTTTGTCGCGGAATGGTAGAACTTACCGTCCCCGACGTAGATGCCGACATGAGAGATTCCTTTGCCATCCGTGTTATAAAACACGAGATCGCCAGGGCGAAGATCATCTTGGGCTACTGTCGTACCGATTTCTGCTTGTCCTTTTGACGTGTGAGGCAAGTCGATATCGAATTTTGCGAAAACAAAGGAAGTGTAGCCTGAGCAGTCGAAGCCCTTCGTCGTGGTTCCTGCCCACTTATAAGGCACTCCAAGTTCTTCGTTCACGGCTTGACTTAGCGGCGTTTCCGCAAAAGCGCTTCCTGCTTGAAAGCTGCAAAACAGTGCCACAGATACGGCAAATCCAAACAACTTCTTCAAAAGAAATAGTCCCCTTCCGGTGCCTACGAGGTTAGCTTAAGGGTTCGGTTGAAGGTTCCCTATGATCACTTTAAGACGAGATCAATTCACCCGGGTCTGGATCCCCCGTTTCCCAATCTGTGGAAATTCGGCAATATGTACGATTTTTTTGAGTCGAATACAATATTTCGATGAAAACCGCATTTTTCCTTCCGCTGTCACAAAAAATTCACAATTAATGCGTATTTTTTGAAACCTTTTAGAGTCGAACCATGAACATACAATAAATGTAAGGGTTTTCCTTGGGGAATGAACGAAAATTTCGCTGCAGAGGCAAGGGGAGACAGAAGAGGTTTCGACAAATGCCGATAGACTTTGACAAAAGGAAGAATGAGAAGCTAGGGGCGTTTTGCGAAGGCCTATGGATATAGGCCCTAAGGCACTGGATTTTGTAAGGGGATAGGCATGTCCGGAACATACCGGAGCTATTTTGATGCGATAAAATAAAAAAACCTTCCTTCATCACTGTAATTGTGATTCGGGAAGGTTTTTCTTACGTTCGGTCGCAGGCTCGCGCCGGGAGGCGATTGCCGGATGGCCGGAGCTCTATTCGCTCTTGGCGCTCCACAGGGCATACTGCGTCGAGATAGCCCATAGCTTGCAGAACATATGGATCAATCGGTACACCTGATAGCCGAGCAGGGCGAGAAAGCCGGTCCAGATCATAGCGGAGGCCATAACGGCCGTGGACACGGCCAAGATGACGATGAGCAGAGCTGCCGCAAGCACCAGGATCGGGAACAGATTGCGCAGGAGAAGTGTTAGAGCGAAAAGCGACGATTTGCCGCTGATCCGCCCGAACTGCAAATACATGAAGACCGTCTGCATGAGGAAGGTATACACTCCGTAGGCGATGAGCAGCGGCAGCACTTCCTGCGCGATGGCATAGATGGTGGCGTGTTTGCCGTAAATATCGACAGTCTTGGGTACGAGCCAATACAGAGGCGCAAGCTGCAAAGCGATCTGAAGGACGTACAGGAGGAAGAAGGGGAGGGCGAACTCCCTCATGCCCTGTACGAAGCGGTAGCCGGCGTTCAATTCGGTATGCTGCAGGGAGTAGTACACCCCGGCGTTAAGCAGCGGGCTCAGCAGCATGCGTGCGATAAGCAGGCACAATCCCCATCCGACATAGCTGTCGATAAGATCGGTCTTCATCAGCTGAAACTGTCCTTCGATCCAGAACATGTGGACGGCTTGCCGTTCCAGCTCCGGGCCCGGGTAGCGGTGGAGCAGGGGAACAATGATCGAGCGGATCATTTCATAGAGCGCCAGTCCCCACAATAAATTGTAGATGAATAAGGTGCAAACGACGAATGGCTGGTTCCAGGTCAGATGCCAACCGTTTTTTACCGTTTTCCACATAGGTACCGTTCACCTCACCATGCGACCCATCCGAATAAGGTCTCGATTAATTTGACGACTCCCAGATTCCAGCGAATCGACAGCTTGGAATCGACATTCGTTTTCATAAAGCTGTTAATTCGTTTGTTCTCCAGCACGATGGAATGCTGCGAATCGACGACCGCATAATCCAGCGGAGCCGTATGGTTCAGCTTGAACAGCACATCCGCGTCGATGCCGTCCCATGTTTTATCGATCTGCGAGCCGTCGGCGAAATGGAAACGGATCGGGACGTTATTGTATGTGCCGCCGAACTTTTGAATGCGTACGGTGTTTTCGTACATCGGTTGCCCGTCTCGGACGACCTTCTTCGACTGAATGTCCGTCACGGCATAGTCGACCATCAGCCCTCCGTAAATATATTGATCGAAAAAGGTGCGCCAGCTCGTTTTGGTCACATCCTCCAGCACCTTCTGAAAGTCTTCGGTCGTCGGATGCTTGAATTTCCAGCGTTGAAAATACGTTTTCATCACGCGGTCCATCGTATCTCGGCCGACCTGCTGCTCGATCGATTTGAGCACAAGCTTGGCTCGGGTGTACACATTTTCCGCGTATTGATTGTGTCCGGCATAGCTCCAGGAATTTTGCTTCAGCGCTTCGGGGGCAGTGATGTAGCTCGATTCGACGGTCAGGTTCGGCTTCACGCCGTATTCCAGCTCCATCAGCTTATCCTCCGCGTAGGAGGTGAAGCCTTCGTCGAGCCAAGCCTCCTCGAATTCGTTGCTGGCGACCATGCCGTACCAGAATTGATGACCGATTTCATGGACGATGACCCGTTCGAGCTCCAGGTCGGGCTGATCGTCGGCGGCGCCCCAGCCGGTAACGAGGGTCGGGTATTCCATTCCTCCCGCGCCGTTGCCGTCCGCCGGAGGAACGACGATGGATAGCGTCGAGTAAGGGTAAGTGCCGTACCATTGCGAATAGCGGGCGAGCGCTTTTTTGGCCGCGGTCATGTAGCGGGTTTTCAAATTTTCGTGCTTGGGATCGAGATACAGCTTAATGCGTACTCCCGGGATTTGCGCCGTGGCGTACGGCTCCTCGTAATAAATGAAATTCGGCGAAGCGGCCCAAGCAAAATCGTGCACATCGTCCGAGTAGAACGAATAGGTTTTCGTCTTGCCGTCGTCGACCGGCGATTTTGTCGGGAAACCGGTGGCCGCCACCGTGTAGTTGCTGGGCACCTTGATGCGGACGTCGTAAATACCGAAATCCGCATAAAACTCGGAGTTGCCGTGATATTGATGCAAATTCCAGCCTTCGTCGCTTCTTCCCCGCACGCCCTTGGGCTCGTAGACGGCGATTTTGGGGAACCATTGGCCCGCCATAATAAAATCTCCGGCATAACCCATGCGGGCGAATACGGCCGGGAGCTTGACCGAGAATACGGATTTGAGCGTAATTTTCTCTCCGCCGCCCACAGGCTTCGGCAAAGTAACCTTGATCAGAGTGCGGTCATCCTTGTTCCCGTCATCGGGCTGAACGTACTCGACCCGGGAGAGAAGCTCCTCGCCGTCGAGCGTCTTCATACTGCTGAGTTCCATCCCGCCGACGCTGTTCTCGCTGCTTTTATCCTCGCGCAGCTTGCCGCCCGATTCTCTCATGAACGTCGTCTTTTTGGAATTGAACGCGTTGGGATACAGATGAAAGTACAGCTCCTGCACGGGAAGGTTCCCGGGGTTTTTCCACGTGAGCGTCTGGGTGCCGGATAGCGACTTGGCGTCGGCGTCGAGCTCGACGTTCATATGATATTCTACGATGCGATTGCTGAGCGGCTGCGGGGCGGGCTTCTCCACCGGCTTGGCCGGCAGACTGGGCGGTGCGGGAGGCAAGCCCGGTTCGTTCAGCAGCGCGGCTGCGGGCTTCGCCAGCGGCTGCGGCTGAAGCCCGAGCGAGGAGCCGTCGGCTTGGGATAAATCATATTGAAACGTTGGAAATTCAGGCTCTCCTTTGACGGAGGAGGAATCGAAAGTAACGGGATTTGGCGCCAGAGAGCCGATCAAGTTCGTACCTTGCCCTATGTCGGAGAAGAGAGTGAGTTGCGCCTCAGGATGGCCAGCCGGCAGGGCTTGGCTTACAAACGTGGCTCCGCTGGCTAGTACGATAACCAAACACCATTGCGCAAGTCGGTTGCCAAAAACATTTTTCATCTATTTTTCACCCCGTTGACAAGCATCTACAGCATGTATATGTTTGTGGGACGAGGATTATTTCTACCGGCCGGAAAAGAAATTTTGCAACCCCGGCAGGACGCTTTGCGCCGATCCGGTGCAGGCGAGAGACATCGGCGGCGCAGCCGGAAAACCATATTTTTTCGGATGCACTGGAAATGAGGGTCGCTTTTTAGATAAAATAGAAGAAGTGAGCAATGTTATCTTGTAAAATGGATGGTGCCTTCGATGGATATAAATAAAGACCAGGCGGCGGAGAAGCCGAAGAAATTAAATTCCTTGAATATCGTGGCGGGCAAAAAGGAGCATAAAGGCTTCGGAGCCGGATCGATCGACTTAAGCCAATTGTCCAGCGTCATTATCGACGGAGACGAGGCTTATTTGGATATGGGCGCTCTGCACGCGAAGAGCAAGGTGGAAAAGGGAATCAAGTTTTCGACGAACAAGGAGGACGTGCCGAACGGACGTACTTGCTGGATCGTATGGGTAGCGGCGGACCGCCGCGAAACCGGCTCGTATTATGCCGGAGTGACCGCTTGCGAAATGACGGTGGACCCGGAAGCGCGACGCGGGTGGAAAATATTGGCCGACCATGTCAACCGGATGGACTATGCGCTAAAACGCCGCATTATGGTCGATAACTTGGGAGATCGCGAGAAGGCCGCGCTAACAAAATTGCTGATGGAGTACAACCCCGACATGTGGAAAAACTCCGATGAGACGCTAAAGGAAGCGCTGGCATAAATTGTGTACATTATGTGACTTCCATTGTATAAGGTAGCGAGAGCGATGTATACTAATCCTCAGTATATGCAACATATACTAGGACAGCAAAGAGGCAGACCGCGAGGTCTGCCTCTTTGTGCTGCTTCCGGCCGGATGGTCCCGGTTTGCGGGGGTCATTCGTTCTTCAGTCCGCGGTAGCGCGCGGTTCGCAGCTCGCGAACGTAGGGCTCCAGCTGGGGCATCTCCGCCTGCTCCGCCATTTTGACGGCCAGCTCAATGTCGTAAGGGACGCGCAGCAGTTGAATGGAAAAAGGCGCAGCGCTCTGACTATCGACGACCCCTTCCAAAATGGCGTAGGACGCGGAAGCCATATCGAGCGGGTTACCCACGCTTCCCGTATTGAACAGGGTGCGGCCATTCAAATTTTGCATATAAGCGTTATGAATATCTCCATACCCGACGACATCCGGCAGCGATTCGCCGTAAGGCGATCCGGTGCTGTCCGTATTGCCGAACATCGCCAATCGGCTTTCGATCGAATCCCACGGCTGCACGCGGGTGTAGACGCTGACGGGAGAAGCGTGAAAGAGCCGGATTCGCTTGCCGCTCATCGTGAAGTCGTAGGAGAACGGCAGCGTCTTGAGCCAGTCCAGCCGATCCGCACCCAAACGCCGCTGATGCCAGCGAAGTTCCTCGTTACCGTCCGGCTTGGCCATCAGATGGTCCCAGTTGCCCATAATGACGAGCTCGCAGGACTCCCGAATCCGGTCGACCGATTCCGCCGGGTTAGGACCTTTGCCGACCAGATCGCCCAGGCAGTACAATGTTTTGATGCCGCGCCGGACTATATCGTCCAGGACAGCCTGAAGCGCGGGAATATTGCCGTGGATGTCCGAGATGACAGCTATTTGTTGCATATGCAGCCCTCCTTGACCATCTGATAAAATACGTTTGCCCTATCATCCGGAATAAGTGCGTTGCCGTCTGGCGCGAAGCGTTAGAGCGGGTCATCCGGTTCATATCCGAGATCCTCGGAAGTGACCGCATAAATGTTATGATCCTCCCATACCCCATGAATATGCAAATAGTTTCGGGCTAAGCCCTCATAGCGGAAGCCGGCCTTCTCCAGCACGCGAATGGAAGGGGTATTGCGCGGCATGACCGCTCCCTGCACCCGATGCAGCTTCAATCCGCACAAGGCGTGCTGTACGGCCAGCTTCACCGCCAATGTCATATACCCTTTGCCGGCAAAGCGGCAATCCATATAGTAGCCGATGTTGGCGTTCTGCCACGGCCCCCTAAACACCGACGTCAAGGAGATGCGTCCGATGAGCCGGTCTCCTTCACAGAGGAAAATACCGAAAATGTAACTCTTATCGTGCTTCGAGTCAAGCAGATTTTGGCGGATTTGTTCTTCCTGAAAGGCTAACGTAAATTGATCGTCCGGACGCAGCGGCTCGAAGGGCCGGTGATAATCCCGGCTTGCCGCGCGCAGCTCCTGCAGCGCGGGAGCGTCGGTTAAGTCCAGAGGCCGAAGATAAATGGAGCCGGATTGCAGCAGCATGCCGCAGTTCTCCTTTCGTTTACGGACGCTTGCCGTCCAGGGTCTCTCTTCCATCCGCCGACGAGACGGGGATCGGGTCGCCCAAATAAGTGGGCTTCGGCTTCAGCAGATGGACGTACAGGAAATCTTTGTTGCGGGCCAGCACCTCTCTTGCTTCATAGCGCGGCATGCCGGCATACCGCTGCTTGTCCGAGGCGACGCCGTAAGCGTCCAAGCCCATCTGACGAGCCTCGTATACCGCGCGCATCAGATGGTACTGCTGGGTAACGATAAGCAGCTTCTTCGTCTGGAAAATATCCCTGGCTCGATACATGCTCTCATAGGTGCTGAAGCCGGCGTGGTCCATGAAAATATGCTGCGCTGGAATATTTCTTTGCTCCAAAAATCGCCGCATCGTGTTCACTTCGTCGTACGTGATCTGGCCGTGATCGCCGCTGACGATGAATTTGGAAGCTTTGCCCGCCTTGTGCAGCTCAAGCCCGACCTCGAGCCGGTCATTCAGCATGCTGGATACCGAGCCGTCCGGGTATACGCGCGCTCCGAGTACAAGGATGGCGTCGGCTTCGGGAGCATCCTGAACGCCGACAATATAAGGCGCTGCCGCAGATTGCACGTACGCGTTGATGCCGAGCGCGCAGGCGACCGGAGCGGCCAACAGCAGAATAAGCAGCAGCAGCACTTTTTTATTCCATAATAAAGGATTTGCACTGCGAAGCAAGTCCGCTGTTTTCCGGCCGCTTCGCATACCCGAATAGCGCCGCGGAATCAGCGGCCGCAGCTCCGGCCGGCCTGCGCTGCGTTTCCGGCTCCTTCGAAACCGGGCGGCCCAATTCGCAATGATGCTGCGTAACCTTAGTTTCAACATACGGATTATCATTCCCTTTAGCTTACTATGGATTATTGCCTGTCTCGGCAAAGGAGTACGATGATCGGAAAGATAGTGCGTTCCCGAGCTTATCTTGGTGCGTCAGGTCGCAGCCGCAGCCGTTCCAGCTCGGCGCGGATGCGGTCCGGGAGCGGCTCTTCGAGCAGAAGCCGCAGCGCCTCCCGGTCCGCTCCGTGTTCACGTAAATAAGCGAGCAGCAGCGCGGCTTTGGATTGCCGTCCCATCAGGGCATAAGCGACGGCCCATACTTCCGGGCTGCCGATGCGGATGCCATGCCAGACGGCGCTCGTTAGAACGGGCAGGCGGACCACCCCCGAGTCGCTGTGGACGGCGAAGCGGCCGATAATGTCGAAGGGCGGGGCGCTGTCCGGGATGGACAAGCGGCATTCGCTGGCAAACGGATAGTCCCCGCTCGGCGCGACAATGCAGGAAAAATCCTGCAGGGCAGCAGTAAGTTCTTCCTGCGACGCTTCCGTCGTAAAGTCCCAATCGTTCACCTTATCCGCGAGCCCTAGGCTGCATAGCAGGCCGCTGCCGCCGGAGGCATAGGCGATGCCGGAGCTCTCCAGGCGATCGGCGACGGCCCGGACGGAGGATAAGCGGATGTTCATAAGCAGAAGCCTCCTTCGGTGGGCGTTCTTGGTGCCAAAGACAACCAAGCCGCACCGATGAAGGATGCGGCTTGGAATGCTGCGCGCCAAGTGTATATTACCAGAATAAGGGGGACGAGGCGGGATTTCAAGCGGTTCATGAAGAAGGGCGGCCGCTTAAATTAAACTAAGCGGTCCGCCCAAAGGCATTCTAATCGTTCCACCAGCGCTTCAAATCTTCCCACCAAGTGCCGTTGCCCTTCGGTTTCGCCGGTTTGGCGCTGTCCTGCTTCTGCTCCGTGCAGTAAGCGGTCGGCTGAGTCCCTTCGACGAAAGCCTCCATCCGGGAATTGGGGCAATCGCTGTTCGCCAGCTTGCCGGTGGCCGGATCGATATACACGTTAGCGACCCCGTCCGGGATCGGGAACAGCTTCGGCGGCACCGACTCCAGCGCTTTTTCCGTGAACTCGGCAAAGATCGGCGCGGCCAGATGAGATTCCACGGCATTGATCTGCCGCCCTTTGTCGTAGCCGACCCAGACGGCGGTGGACAGCTCGGGCGTGTAGCCGACGAGCCAAGCGTCCGTATCGGTCGTCCCCGTCTTGCCGGCAACCGGACGTTTTAACACCGAGGAGACGCGGCTGCCGGTGCCGCCGTTTTCAAACACGCTTTCCATCAGCTGGGTCATGACGTACGTGTACGGCGGCTCGATCACCTGTTCCTTGGCCGGATTGGCTTCGTAGAGAATTTTGCCCCGGCTGTCCTCGATGCGCACGATGACTGTCGGCTCCACTCGCAGCCCTTGATTGGCGAAGATGCCGAAGGCCGAGGCCATCTCATAAGGGCTTACGGGGAACGTGCCGAGCGCCAGCGAGGGCAGCGGCTGCATCGGACTGTTGATCCCCATCTTGCGGGCCATCGCGATGACATTGTCCGGCCCGACGTCGAGAATCGTATGAACCGCGAAGATGTTATCCGACTTGGCGATCGCCTGCCGCAGATCGATCCAGTCGTAATATTTGTTGTCGAAGTTGCTTGGCGTGTATGTCTTTCGACCGCTGTCGTAGGTGAAGGTAGTCGGCTCGCTCTTGAACTGTGTAAGCGGCGTGTACTGCTTCTGCTGCAGCGCTGTGACGTACATGATCGGCTTGAACGACGAGCCGGGCTGCCGGGTGTTGCTCAGCGCCCGGTTGAACTGATTCTCATTGTAATTGCGTCCTCCCACCATCGCTTTGACATAGCCGCTGCGCGGATCGACGGCGACCAAGGCGGCCTGCAGATCGTTGTAGCCGCTAAGCTGCGAGGACACGGTTTCTTCAGCGATCTTTTGTGCGGCCGCGTCGAGCGTCGTATAAATTTTTAGCCCGCTGTCGTCGAACTGATCCTCGTCGATGCCGAGCAATTCGGTCGCTGTGCTGCGCACGTAGTCGCGAAAGTAGCCGGCGATGGCCGGTTTCTTCGGCTCGAGCGGCAGTATGTTCAGCGGCTCCTTGGCCGCTTGATCCGCCTGCTGCTGCGTGATGTCGCCGGTGGCCACCATCGTCTGAAGCACGGTCTCCTGCCGGTCTTTGGAGCTTTTCAGATCGTAGTAGGGAGAGTAGTAGCGCGGCCCTTTGGGGATGCCGGCCAGCATGGCGCTCTCGGCCAAAGTCAGGTCTTTGGCGTCCTTGCCGAAGAACAGCTTCGAAGCCGCTTCGATCCCGTAAGTGGAGTGACCGTAATAAATCTGGTTCAAGTATTCCTCGAGAATTTGGTCCTTGGTCATGTGCAGCTCCATCTGCACCGCATAATACGTCTCCTTCACCTTCCTCGACCAGGTGCGCTCGTGCGACAAGTAGAGATTGCGCGCGAGCTGCTGCGTAATTGTGCCCGCCCCTTGAACCTTAGCCATATGCTGCAGGTTAACGACGGCGGCTCGTGCGATGCCGCGAAGGTCGAAGCCGTAGTGATGATAGAAGTTGCGGTCCTCGATCGCGAGCGTCGCATGAATGAGATCGGGAGAAATGTCCGCAAGCGGCACGGGCTGCATGTTCTTGCCGTCGTTCAGCGTCTCTATGACTTCTCCGTGGATGTCGTACATTTCCGTAGCGGGCCCCATCTTCGATACGGGGAGCGCTTGGGAGCGCATATATAAGAGCAGGATAAAGATGACGGCTACGCATAAAATAATAGATGAAAACATGAGAGAAGCCGTCGTTTTCATTTTGCGGAACCAAGGAAATACGTCGGGTTCGGCGGCCCGGTTCTTTTTCGCGTCGGACACGTTCATCCATCCTTTCGTTATGTATTTCAAACAACCGCTTATTTTCCAGTATGGAAAAACATAGAAAGCGATATTCACTTTGGCGCCGTTCTAAGGTTAATTTTTTTTGAACATCCCGATTTTGGCCTTGCATGTATTTGCATTTTCGGACGGATACACTATAATACAATTTGATACAAAAGCGAGTGGTGCATAGCGCAAAAATCCGAATCGTTTGGGACTGCACAAGCACGGCTTGCCGGCGTAATCTCCAGCCACGAACTTACGATAAAACATGGCGAAAAAAGCTCCGAGATCGCTCACTTTTTATGGAAAGGCCTCGCTTGAGGCAGTCTTATTACAATATAGAACGGCATGATAAGGAAGGAAGGGTGATTGCTTATGGAATTATGGTACACGGAGAAGCAAACCGAGAAATTCGGCATTACGGCGAAAATTAGCCGGACGCTGGTAACGGAGAAAACCGACTTTCAGGATCTCGCGATGATCGATACGGAACAGTTCGGGCGCATGCTCGTACTGGATGGTATGGTCATGACCACGGTGAAAGATGAATTCGTCTACCACGAAATGGTTGCTCATCCGGCTCTTTATACGCATCCGAATCCTAAGCATGTGCTTGTTGTCGGCGGCGGCGACGGCGGCGTCATCCGCGAAGTGCTGAAGCATCCGGAAGTCGAGAAGGCGGTTCTGGTCGAGATCGACGGCAAAGTCATCGAGTACTCCAAGCAATATTTGCCTGAAATTGCGGGCGAGCTGGACAACCCCCGCGTCGAAGTGATCGTCAATGACGGGTATATGCATATCCATGACCATAAAAATACATACGACGTCATTATGGTCGACTCGACGGAGCCTGTGGGCCCGGCCGTAGAATTGTTTACCCGGGGATTTTACCAAGGCATCTTCGAAGCGCTGAAGGATGACGGCATCTTCGTCGCCCAAACGGACAACCCTTGGTTCAAAGCCGATTTGATCCAGACGGTAAACCGCGACGTGAAAGAAATTTTCCCTATCGTACGCGTCTACTGCGCGAACATTCCGACGTATCCGAGCGGCCTGTGGACCTTCACGCTGGGCAGCAAAAAATACGATCCGCTGCAAGTCGACGAAACGAACATTCCGGACATCGATACGAAATACTATACGCCAAGATTGCATAAAGCGGCGTTCGTGCTCCCTAAATTTGTAGAAGATTTGTGCAAATAAGCCAGTTTCATCCAATATTGTATTAAGGAAGTGTCAATTATGCGTTTGGATCAAGCCTATTCCGGCAACGTGTTTATATTAAGCTCGGACAATTACGAAGCGTCCCGCGCGGTCATTTACGGGATGCCGATGGACTTCACCGTCAGCTTCCGTCCCGGTTCCCGGTTCGGCCCGGCCCGTATCCGCGAAGTATCCATCGGTCTTGAAGAATACAGCCCTTATTTGGACAAAAGCTTGGAGGATATCACGTTCTTCGATGCGGGCGATCTGCTGCTGCCGTTCGGCAACGCGGCCCGGAGCTTGGAGATTATCGGAGAATACGTGCGCGGTCTGCTGAACGACGGCAAGTTCCCGCTCGGTCTCGGCGGCGAGCATCTGGTTTCGTGGCCGGTATTCCGCGAGGTTTACGCCAAATATCCGGATTTGGCGATCGTTCACTTCGACGCTCACGCCGATTTGCGCGAGCAGTACGAAGGCGAGCCGTTGTCGCACTCGACGCCGCTGCGCAAGGCCGCGGGCCTTATCGGCGGCAAAAACGTTTACCAATTCGGCATTCGCTCCGGTTCCCGGGAAGAATTCCGCTATGCCCGCGAGAACATCAACTTCCACCCGTTCGAAGTGCTGGAGCCTTTGAAAAAAGTACTGCCTGAGCTGGCCGGTCGTCCGATTTATTTGACGATCGACATCGACGTGCTCGATCCTTCCTGCGCGCCGGGTACCGGCACGGCGGAAGCGGGCGGCATTACGTCGAAGGAGCTGCTTGCGGCGATTCATGCGATGGCCGGCGCTGGCTTGAATGTCGTCGGCGCGGACGTTGTAGAGGTGGCTCCTGCCTACGATCCTACGGAACAAACCCAGATCGTAGCGGCGAAGCTGATTCGTGAAATTTTGCTCGGACTTGTTAAATAATGGATTTATTATAAAAGGACAGCTTCCTTGCCTCTGTACATCGGTTCAGAGGAGGGAAGCTGTCTTTATTTGTTGTTTAGGAAATGATGCGCAGCAATTTCCTGTGGATATCCGGTGGCTCCCCGAAAGTAATGTCTACCCATAGAACGATCCCAGAGGAATGGTTAGACGCCGATCCAGCTTAGGCTGGATGCGGACGGAATAAGCTTCAGAGCATCACGTCACTACCCTGGAAATTACTCTTGGTACCCCATTTCCATTGTCTGTGGTGCCGCGTCGGCGGCATGGATGGCTTTTGGAGGATTTGTTCCGTGATATCATTTAGTGAATTTCGGGGCTGCTCTAAAAGGGGGGTGAAAAAGTCCGCTGCGGCGCCCATGTGATCTTCCAATCGGATTTTTTGATGGTTATTTCCTTTTTTCATGTTCGCAGCGTTTGGAATCCGGCTGCAAGCTAGGTTTCATCTGCGAAAATGGCGCTTACATAGCTCCGAATCGCTTTCTATGGAGGATTTGCCAACAAAATAGCTGCATCTGTGTCCGTCCCTCGTAATTAGGGGATAATCTCACGAATGCTCACTCATTCGCAGGATTTCTATTGTATTGGATGTCGGTGAAGTTTGGAATGTAGGGATTCTGGCCCATCTCATTGGCTAATAGGCATGCAGGAACAGAGGCAGCGTTCATAACGCTTCCAGTTTTACCCTATTGTGCACTACTCCACTTTGCCTCTGGAGGTTCACCCTCCCATGACTCAACGGGTCTTCGCCCTTACATTCCTTCGTTACACCTGTCCAAAGGTGTGGAGACCGATAGCGTTTACTTGACGGGTCATTGCCCTGACGGACACAGAATTCGGTTCACTGTGCATCCATGATTTGAAATCCTGCAAATGAGTCAATACTCGTTTCTGCTAGGAGACTTTAGGCTGCAGGGATGGCCGCTTCGTGTGCGGAACGGTATTCTTCTCCTCTTTGAACCATACCGATCGTGATGCGTGCCCATTTTCCAATTAACTTAAAGATTGATGCCTGCTTCTTCATCCCCTTCGCTACGTTGTGTTCATGCCATCGCTTGAAATCTTCATTGTATCGAACGAGATTGAGCACGCCCAGGAACAAATATTTACGCAGCATGCTGTCTCCGCGCTTGGAAAGCTTGATTTGTCCTTTGAACTTGCCGGAGGTGCACTCTGCCAGATTCAGACCGGCCCGCCTGAGCAACTGCCGACCATGCGAGTACAAGCGAAGGTCGCCTGCACAACCCAGGAGGGCTGCAAGGGTAATCGTCCCCAGCCCGCGAATACTTTGCAATTGCTGCGCCAACGGCATGTCACCCACGAGGGCCTCTATTTCCCGCTGGATTTCATCGAGTCTCTGAAGGGACTGTTTATACGCATCCAACAACCGCTTGATATCTCGACGCGCTTCTTCCGGCACTCGCTTGTCACCGATGCTGCGTGCGGCCAAAGATAACAGCTCCAGCGCCTTCGCTCTCCCGCTAACGCCTGAGGCCCGTTTCATGCCTTGTTCTTTCCAGCCTGCAATGACCTGCTCTACCGTTAGCCCTTGAAGGTCACCAGGTAGCGCAAACGCGCCGAGCGTCGCCAGCGCACGAGGGACGGTCCAATCTTTGAATACCAGTCTGAACTCAGGGAAGTACAAATCGATCCACCGGACGATGCGGTTACCTAAACGTGTGGCATCCTTCGACCAGAACTCGCGGTCGCTCATGATGGTTTTGATCCGTTCAAAGGCAGTCCCTCGGGGAAGGTAGTCCGTGTAGAAGCCCCGGCTCACCACATCAGCAATGGTGAGTGCATCTTTTGGATCGTTTTTGGAAGGACTGTTGTCCCGATTTTCCTTGTTGCGGTGCGTCGTGACGGGGTTGACCAGCACGACGTCAACGCTCTGCTCGAGCAGCCAGTTGGCAAGATTGAACCAATAGTGCCCCGTGGGCTCCATGCCGACGAGAAGCGAAGACAAGCCGTGTTTAGCTTGTGCTTCTTGAATCCACCGGAGAAATCGTTTAAACCCCTCCCGTGAGTTGGGAAACGACAGGTGACGTGAAGTCAGAGAGCGACCGCGAAAATCCGTCAATTGGGCTACGTGGCTATCTTTCGCGATGTCGACTCCCACCACCGCATGGTGTGGGGTTATACGGTCGATTCGTTGATTTATAGTGGCATTTCGGTTAAACTTCATAATAAGACGCCTCCTGATGGGTTTTTAGGGCCTTGACCCGTGACACCCCCATCATACGAGGCGTCCCTGTTTTTGTCCAAGGCCAAATATTAGCCTCTACAGGAATGTTTGCGGGTGTACTGCGCCACTGAAGGGGCGCCGACCGCGCATCCGAAAGCATCTTCCGATCGCTCTAGCCCGTGAAACGGGCGAAATCCGGGACAAAGGCGACCGCTTTGCTTCTCCAGATTGCTCTCGCTGCTGAGTCCGCTTTTTCACCAGGCTTCTAAAGCGAGCGAAGCTTATCCCCGGTGAAGCGTAAAGACGGTCAGCTCGGGCCGGCAGCAGAAGCGAACGGGATAGACCGACACGCCGATTCCGCGGTTCGTGTACACCTGCAGCTTGCCGTCGCCCAAGACGTATAGTCCGTCGACATACTTTTGCCCGTAGGTCGGCGTAACGATATGACCGTAGAAGGGCAGGCGCACCTGGCCGCCATGGCTGTGCCCCGACAGCTGCAAATCGACCGGATGCTGCAATGCGATGTCGGCGAAGTCCGGGCAATGCGACAGCAGCAGTACGCATTCGTCCGCCGGGACGCCTCGCAGCGCCGCGGGCAGATCCGGTTGTCCGTCCCACATATCGTCGACGCCGCTGAGCCATAGACGGTCGCCGCCCCGTTGCAGCACGGTGGAACGATTGATTAGCACATCGAAGCCGCCATCCTTCATCACCTGCACGACTTGCTTCGTTTGCCTTCCGTAGTAGTCGTGATTGCCGAGAACCGCCGCTTTACCGAACGGGGCCTGCAGGCGCGAGAGCTCGCGTACGGTGGCGGGGCCGTCCGAGCCGATGGCATAATCGTATAAATCCCCGGTGAAGACGATCAGATCGGGGCTGTGGGACTGGATCGTATCGACCAATCCGGCGAGTTGGTCTGTCGTATAATGGAAGCCCAGATGGACATCGCTGAACTGGACGATCTTGATGCGGTCGAAGGCCGGAGGGAGCCGCTTCAGCGAAAGGGCTACCTGGTTGACGCGTAGCCAGCCGGGCTCTGCGTACCGGGCGTAGCCGTAACCGGCGACGGACGCGGCGGTCAGACCGGCCAGCGCGGAGACGGTTTTTTTCAGAAACGACCGTCGGCTTAAGTTCGATGCCATTGGAATGGATTCACTCTCCCTTACAGTCATTTTAGCAAGAATAAGGGACAGACGCCCGAATCCGGCAATGAGTTGCTAGAGCAAGCGGTGAATTTTGCGAAAATGGTTCGGCGTAACGCCTTCCTGCTGTTTGAACAGCTTAATGAAATAGCTGCTGTCTTCGTAGCCGACCCGCCCGGCCACCTCGCGCACCCCCAGCTCGGGCCGCTGCAGCAGAAGCTCTTTGGCTTTGCGCAGCCGATAGCGCGTCAAGTAAGCGATGGGACGAAGCCCGAGCGCTTGCTGGAACAGCAGGCACGTATGCTGCGGCGTCACTCTCAGCCGCTCGGCGAGCTGCTGCAGGCTGATCGGCTCGTGGTAATGCTCCTCGATATAGAGAAAGGCGGGGGCGAGCTGTTCCGCATGCTGTTTCTTGGTGCGAACCTCGGAGCGGGAGGCGTACAAAAACAAGTCCAGCAGCAGCTGATAGCCGATTGCGGAGCATTCCGCACCACGCAGCGGATCGGCGGATTGGAGCAAGGATACAATCGTATTGATTTTATTCAATGTTGCGTCGGGATGGGTGACATACAGTACGGTCGAAGCGTCCAGATGCATCGAAGCGAGCAGCTCGGCCATATGCGCCCCGTTGAATGTAACCCACTTGACGGTCCAGGGCTGGCGCACGGGAGCGTAGCCGTGGCGTTCGTTCGGGAGCAGGAACATGCCTTGGCCCGGGTTTACGGTGTGCAGCTTACCGCCGACATCGACCTGGCCCGAGCCGCTGACCGTTTGAATCCATTGATAATCCGGGAACCCTTTTTCCCGCAGCATCGGCTCCTGATTGCGCCAGCCTCCGGCATTCGTAATGTAGATGGGAAACCGCAGGTCCATCTCCGTAATGACTCCGAACACATTGTAATCCATGATGCATCGCCCCGCTTTGGTATGGATATGAATATCTTCATATTAACAAGAAAATGATTCGATTGAAAAGGGGATGGAGATGGTCGTATCCTATGCATATGATCTGATTTTACAGAGGAGGGCCTAGTATGTCCGTTTCCAAAAATGTCAAACTGCCGCATCTGTTTTACGGTGGCGATTACAATCCGGAGCAGTGGCCGGAGGAAGTGTGGAAAGACGATATGCGGCTGATGAAGAAAGCCGGAGTCAACATCGTGAGCATCGGCATCTTTAGCTGGGCCGTCCTGCAGCCCGGACCGGACTCGTACGATTTCGCCTGGATGGACCGGCTGATGGACTTGCTGGCGGAGAGCGGCATTATGGCCGACCTGGCGACGGCTACCGCATCGCCTCCGGCATGGATGGCCAAGCTGCATTCGGAATCGCTGCCGGTGGACGAGAACGGAGCCCGCTACGCACAAGGCTCCCGCCAGCACTATTGCCCGAACAGCAAGGCGTTCCGGCTGTACGGCCAGCGTCTCGTGCGCAAGCTCGCGGAGCGGTACAAGGACCATCCGGCGCTGGCGATGTGGCATATTAACAATGAATATGCGTGCCATATTTCCCGCTGCTTCTGCGACGAGTGCACGCGCGAGTTCCGGGTGTGGCTGGAGAAGCGGTACGGCACGCTGGACGAGCTCAACGCCCGCTGGGGCACGAACTTCTGGAGCCAGAAGTATTACGGCTGGGATGAAATCGGTCTGCCCGGCAAAACGCCGACCTATGCAAATCCGGGACAGCAGCTCGACTATATGCGCTTCATGTCCGACAGCCTGCTGGACGCTTATCTCGGCGAGTATCGCATCTTGAAGGAGATTACGCCGGAGCTGCCTATCATGACGAATTTGATGGGAGCTTTCAAGCCGCTGGACCAATTCGAGTGGGCCAAGCATATGGATGTGATTACTTGGGACAGCTATCCGGAGCCGACCGCGGGAATCCCGGTATTCGCCGCCATGCAGCATGATTTGATGCGCGGGCTGAAAGCCGGACAGCCGTTCATTCTGATGGAGCAGGTGACGAGTCAGGTGAACTGGCGCCAGCAAAATCCGCTGAAGCGTCCGGGGGTCATGCGCCTGTGGAGCTATCAGACGATTGCCCACGGAGGCGACGGCGTTATGTTCTTCCAGTGGCGCCAATCGAAAGCGGGCGCGGAGAAATTCCACGGGGCGATGGTGACGCATACCGGCGACGAGAACAGCCGCATTTACCGCGAGGTGGAGCAGCTCGGCCAAGAGCTAAGACGATTGGATGCGCTTGTCGACGCACGAGTCGAGGCGGAAGTGGCCATCATCTTCGATTGGCATAACTGGTGGGCGCTGGAGCTTGATTCCAAGCCGAGCCGCGACGTCTTATATTTGGAGCAGATCAAGCAGTATTACAAGGCGCTGTTCGAGCGCAATGTCGGCGTCGATTTCGTGCGGCCTGACGCCGATTTGAGCCGCTACAAGCTGGTGCTTGCTCCCGCGCTGTACATGATCGCGCCGGGCGTTCAAGCGAATTTGGAGGCGTACGTCCAAGGCGGCGGCACGCTGCTTACGACTTTCTTTAGCGGCATCGTCGACGAGAATGACCGCATCCATCTGGGCGGCTATCCGGCTCCGCTGAGGAAGCTTCTTGGCCTCTGCGTCGAGGAATTCGACCCGATGCTGCCGGGACAGACGAACGGGATCTCGGTATCCGGCTTCGGGGATCTGCGCGGCGAATTCGCCTGCAATTTATGGGCCGACTTGATCCGGCTGGAGGGGGCGCAGCCGATCGCTGCCTTCACCTCGGACTTCTTCGCCGGTTCTCCGGCGGTGACGCGGCATACGTTCGGGCAAGGGAAGGCTTACTATGTCGGAACGCAGGCCGAAGCCGGCTTTACGTCCGGTCTGATCGGCGCGATTCTCGGCGAGGCGGGCGTGCAAGCCCCGCTTGAAGCTCCCGCCGGCGTTGAGCTGAGCGTACGCCGCGGCGCGGACGGAGCGCGGTACTTGTTCGCGCTCAATCATAACGCTTCCGCCGTGCAGGCCGAGCTGCCGGAAGGCCGGTTCGCCGACCTGATCAGCGGCCGCGAGCTCGCCGGTTCCCTGGAGCTGGCGCCGAACGAGGTCGTCATTTTGCAGAAGCGGCAATAAGCGGATTGAAAAAGACCGCTCCTTTCGTTACACTTTTGGTGTGACAGGAGGAGCGGAACATGAATCGGAATATGGATACGAAGCGGCCGGTCAAGGTGTCCATCGAAAGCTTGATGGACGGTCAATCGGTCCGTCAGCAGGCGGAGGGAGACTTGTACCTGAAGGGCGGCCGCTATTATTTGCGTTATAACGAAGAAGATCCCGAGATGAAAGGGACCGTCACGACGATGAAGCTGGAAGAAACGCGGATCTGGATCGCACGCAGCGGCAGCGTTCGTTCGGAGCAGACGTTCGTCGTGGGGCAGCGCTGCCGGGGCTCGTACGAAACTCCGCAAGGCAGCCTGGAGCTGCATACGGTCACGAGCTCGATGTCGGCCGAGCTGTCGGAAGGACTGGGCACCGTGGAATGGAGCTACGAACTGTTTGTCCAAGGCGAGCCTACGGGCGTCTTCCGCCTTCGCCTTACGATAGCGGAGCGGTAAAAGCTTGGCGCAGCCGGCGTTATAAAGAGCAAAAAGGCTTCAAGCAGCCGCTTAACCGCCGCTTGAGGCCTTTTTGCTTACGGCGCCGACAGCTCTCAGCGCGTTAACCTCTTTAATTCCGAGCCCCGACTTGCTGGCTTTGAGGATCATTTTAGCGTTTTTCTTGATGAGCGATTTCACCTGCCCGGGCTTTAATCCCGGCTTGCGGGCCAGCATCAGCGCGATGACCCCGGTCACATGAGAGGTGGCCATCGAGGTGCCGCTCAGCTCGTGGTATTTGCCGCGGAGCCAGGTTGAATATACCTTTTCTCCGGGGGCGTAGATGTCGATCTTTCTGCTGATGTTGCTGAACGGGGCGATATAGCCGCGGCGGGTGGTTGCGCCGACCGCGATAACCTGGCGCAGTCTGGCCGGGTAATCGATGCCCGCTTTTTTGCCTTCGTTGCCAGAGGAAGCCACAACGATGACGCCGGAATCGTGGGCGTTGCGAATAGCCGATTCCAGCGCCTTGCTGTATGATTTCATCCCGAAGCTCATATTGATAATATGGAGCTGGTTTCTGACGCACCAGTCGATCCCGTTAATAATATCGGAGACATAGGCGCTTCCCTGGTGGTCGAACGCCTTCACCGGATGGATAAGCGCCTGCGGCGCGACGCCGACAATGCCTCGCTGCTTGCTGGACGCGGCGATCGTACCGGCGATATGCGTGCCGTGGCCGTTATCGTCATTGGGCATCAAGTAACGGTTGAGCAGATTTACGCCGTACGACAGACAATTGCGCAGGTCCGGGTGCGTATAGTCGGCCCCGGTATCGATGACCCCGATATGAATCCGATCTCCTCTGGATTTGCTCCAGGCCTGCGGGGCCCGAATATGCTTAATGCCCCACGGAATACTTGGAGCTTCGCTGATGGATTTGCCGTTGGGCGGCTGAATGGCGGTAGTCGCTTTATGCGCGTGTACCGTCATACGGATATCGGTTTCTATGGATTGAACCCATGGGATGTCTTGGAGAAGCCCGGGATTTTGCAGCGTACAGGAAAACGCTTGGATGATTTGGAGCGGTTGAACGTGTTCCAGACGGGGCCATGCCGCTTTCAGACGGTCGATATGGTGAAGACATTCCGAATAATAGTCCTTGTCGGTGAAGCGGATAATATGCTTGCAATCGGCGTTCTCGGCGCCTGCCATGGCTTGATGAAGCCACTCTACGAACGTGGATGGTTTCATTAGCGGATCGTCCTCCCCCCATGTGAGGCCTGGAATCAACACTTTTCAATATGGTATGTGGGGATACGTCCGGCGGCTTGTGCACCTAACCTTTATGAAAATAATTGGGTCATCACCCGTGTCATTAATGGAAAACGCACATACGATAAATAGAGAGAGTCATGCGATTCTCTCCGGTGTGTATAAGGGCTGGGAAGGCGAGCAAGCTCACGTCTCCGGCGGATACAGTCAAAGGCGAAGGTACCCTCCTTCGCTTCTTTCTTTTTTTACGGGCTTGTGCAGACTCCTAGTTGCTTTTTTATATAAAATAAGGTTTACTAAATGAGTATAATGGATATTATGAGTTAGGACTCTTGTAAAACGTTCGAAGGGATGTGCTTGGATGAGTGCACAGTACACTCTCAAGGTCGGTGCGGAGCAGGCTAAAGAAATGCCGATGGTCGATCTTGCATTTGAATTGCTGAAAGCGGCTAATACGCCTTTTTATTACCGGGATCTAATGGCGGAAATCGCCAAAATTAAAGGCCTCTCTGAAGACGATGTCATGCAGGTTATCGCTCAACTATATACGGAGATCAACATTGACGGCAGGTTCGCTTGCGTCGGAACCAACTTGTGGGGATTGAAGCGCTGGTATCCGGTGGAGAAGTCCGAGGATGCGGTTGGCAGCGGCAAACGTCCGCGGATCATCAACGACGAGGACGACGATATGGACGAAGAAGACTTGTACGCAGAGGAAGAGGACGTATTTACCGAAGAGGAGGATTACGACTCCTTCGATAAGGTTCGCGACGAAGACGACTTCGATTCCGAAGAAGAGGCTGAGGAAGACTCCGAGTTCTTCGAAGAGGAAGAAATAGAAGAAGAGGAGCTGGAAGACGCCGACTTGGAAGAAGAGCTGGACGAGGATTCGGAAGAGTCCGAAGAGGAAGAATTCGAAGACGAAGAGGAAGAAGAAGAGAAATAAATCCAAATGTCCCCTTCACTTGACAGCGATCACCCAATCAGAGTAAACTATTTTTTGGGCTTTTGAAAAGTACGTATCATGACGTATGTCTTGAATATAAAGTGCCCCGCGCAAGTCGGGGCGCTTTTTTTCTTTTTTTCGGGGGATTTTTCGGTGGGGCCGCTCAAGCGAAGCCGCGGGGAGATTTTGCTCCGGCGCGCCCTTTTTCCGTTTATGGGAACTGATTTCGCGCAATACTATCATTAATTGGAGGTTACATACATGACCAAGTATATTTTCGTCACAGGAGGCGTCGTTTCCTCGCTCGGCAAGGGGATTACAGCCGCTTCGCTCGGAAGACTGCTTAAAAATCGGGGTCTGAAGGTTACCATTCAAAAATTCGATCCTTACATCAACGTAGACCCGGGGACGATGAGTCCTTACCAGCACGGCGAAGTGTTCGTTACCGACGACGGCGCTGAAACCGATTTGGATCTGGGTCACTATGAACGTTTTATCGATATTAATCTGTCCAAGAACAGCAACGTAACGACCGGCAAAATTTATTCCTCCGTCATCACCAAAGAACGCCGCGGCGAATATTTGGGCGGTACGGTACAGGTAATCCCGCATATTACCAATGAAATTAAAGACCGCGTTTTTCGCGCGGGACGCGAAGCGCAATCCGATGTGGTCATTACCGAAATCGGCGGTACGGTAGGCGATATCGAGAGCCTGCCGTTTATCGAGGCGATTCGCCAAATCAAGAGCGACATCGGACGCGAGAATGTGATGTACATTCACGTTACGCTTATTCCTTATTTGAAAGCGGCCGGAGAAGTGAAGACGAAGCCGACCCAGCACAGCGTCAAGGAGCTGCGCAGCATCGGCATTCAGCCTCATGTGGTCGTATGCCGCACGGAGCATCCGCTCTCCGACGATATGAAGCGCAAGCTGGCGCTGTTCTGCGACATTGACGAAGGGGCCGTTGTGGAATGTCTGGACGCCGATACTTTGTACGAAGTGCCGATGATGCTCCGCGAGCAAGGGCTTGACGATATCGTTGTCAACCACCTGAAGCTGACGACCAACGAGCCGGATATGTCCGAATGGGAAAGCCTTGTAGAGCGCGTCAAATCGCTCAAGTATACGACGGAAATCGCCATTGTAGGTAAATATGTCGCTCTTCACGACGCTTATTTGAGCATTGTCGAAGCGCTGGGCCACGCGGGGATCGACAGCAACACCGAGATCAAAATCCGCTGGGTCAACGCCGAGGAAGTATACGATCATAATGTGGCCGAGCTGCTTGAAGGCGTGCAAGGCATTCTCGTGCCGGGAGGCTTCGGCGACCGCGGGATCGAAGGGAAAGTCTCCGCGATCCGCTATGCGAGAGAGAACAAGATTCCGTTCTTCGGCATTTGCCTCGGGATGCAGGTGGCCGTTGTGGAGTATGCGCGTTCCGTGCTGAAGCTTGAAGGAGCCAACAGCTCCGAAATTAATCCTACGACGCCTTATCCGGTCATCGACCTGCTGCCTGAGCAGAAGGATATCGAGGATCTGGGCGGCACGATGCGTCTTGGCTTGTATCCTTGCAAATTGACCGAAGGGTCGCTGGCCATGAGCTGCTACGATGACGAGCTGGTATACGAGAGACACCGTCACCGTTACGAATTCAATAACCAGTACCGCGACATGCTGGAAGGAGCGGGGCTGAAAATTACAGGCACATCGCCTGACGGCCGTCTGGTTGAGATTATCGAATGTCCGGACCATCCTTGGTTCCTGGCGGTGCAGTTCCATCCGGAATTTACTTCCCGTCCGAACCGGCCGCAAGCGTTGTTCAAGCATTTTGTCAAAGCAGCCTTTCAAATGAACAATTAGTCATAAATCGCCCGCTGCCCGCATAAGCGTTAATCAACGCCGTGAAGCGCTTGTTCTTCAGAAACTTCTTTTTTTGTAAAACTTTTCAACTTTCCGTAAAATGAAGCAGGAATATCGGTATTTGTAGCGAATTTATCTTCTTGTTATGACAGATGGACAGGACGGAATTCCGACAAACACACGAAAGCGGAATGAGGAGGTTACCGTATTGAAAAAGAAGTTGCTCATTGTTGATGATCAGAACGGTATTCGAATCTTGTTGATGGAAGTTTTCAGCAGCGAAGGATATGAAACGTATCAAGCGTCCAACGGAAAGCTCGCTTTGGAAATCGTCAGAACGGCTTCCCCCGATCTCGTGCTTTTGGATATGAAAATTCCCGGCATGGACGGTTTGGACATCTTAAAGCACATCAAGAGCATTGATCCTTCGATTAAGGTCATCATGATGACAGCTTACGGAGAGCTGGACATGATCAAAGAGGCGACAGACTTGGGAGCGATCATGCATTTTACAAAGCCGTTTGATATTGACGAGCTCCGCCATGCGGTTAACAACCAGCTAAGGCTTACGGGCAGCGGTTCATATGCAGTGGGGTCCTGATTATCAGGATCTCTTTTTTTTGACCTCAGAACGCGGCCCTTTGAAAAAACGCCACGGCTTGGTTATCATTTCAATCCGGATATGTTATAATAACGCAGTATGACGGTAAACGCGGAATTCGCACCTGGAATCGATCCATAAACACGGGAGTGAGCATCGCATTCGAAGGCAATCCGTTTGGATATTATCGAGAAACTGTCCAGCGCCATTCCCGTTCCTGTCGTCCTTCGCGGCGGCTCCGGCGTTCCCGACGAAATGATTAGGAAATCGATCGCTGCAGGGGTAGGCAAAATCAACGTTAACACGGAAAATCAACTGGCATATACCGATGCGACGATTCACAAAATGCTAACTAAGGTGCAAAAGTATACGATCCCCGTAAATACCTCACTCCTGCCCGCAAAGCCATGATAGAAGTGGTTAAATCCAAAAAATTAATGGTTCGGATGCTCCAACCAAAGCTTAGAATGCGTCACTCCAAGAAATGTGGTTAAACTGTAATTCCTTAATATACGTTTCGATGTCTCGAATAATGTTTGTTTTCGCTTGTTTATCGCTTTAAAGCAGTCACGTGAGAGGAAGAGGGACGAATGGAGAAATTGATGGTCGCCGGCGGCCGTCCGTTACGCGGGACGGTTCAGATTAGCGGAGCGAAGAACAGCGCAATCGCTTTGATCCCGGCCGCTATTTTATCGGAAACGACGGTAACGCTGGACAACTTGCCGATTCTGAGCGATGTCGCCATTTATACGGAATTGCTCGAAGAGCTTGGGGCAACGGTCGATTGGAAGCAGGATCAAATGGTCATCGACCCTAGCTGTCTTCGGTCCAAGCCGATGCCTAACGGCAATGTGAAGAAATTGCGGGCTTCTTATTATTTGATGGGAGCGCTGCTGGGGCGTTTTGGAGAAGCCACTATCGGGCTGCCGGGGGGATGCAATTTTGAGCCTCGTCCGATCGATCAGCATATCAAAGGGTTCGAGGCGCTTGGAGCGCAAGTCAGTACGGAGAATGGAGCCTTACATATTCGAGCTAAGGAACTTCGCGGAGCCAAGATTTATCTCGATGTGGTCAGCGTTGGAGCCACGATCAACATTATGCTGGCGGCTTCGCGCGCGAAAGGCGTCACTTTGATTGAAAATGCGGCCAAAGAGCCTGAAATTATAGATGTCGCTACATTGCTTAACTCTATGGGAGCCCGGATTAAAGGGGCGGGAACCGAAACGATTCGCGTCGAAGGCGTCGATTCCATGCACGGCTGCCGCCATTCGATTATTCCCGACCGGATTCAGGCGGGCACTTATATGATAGCTGCGGCGGCGACGCGCGGCGATGTGATTGTCGATAACGTCATTCCGAAGCATATGGAAGCTCTGACGGCCAAGCTGCAGGAGATGGGCGTTCATATATATGAAATGGACGAATCGATCCGGGTCGTGGGACAGCCGGCGTACGAGAGCGTCGATGTCAAAGCGCTGGTGTACCCGGGATTTGCCACCGATTTGCAATCGCCTATGAGCAGCTTGTTAACGCAGACTCAAGGCGTCAGCATATTGACGGATTACGTATACAGCAACCGGTTCAAACACGTTCCGGAGCTGCTGCGCATGGGAGCCAAGATCAAAGTGGAAGGCCGCTCGGCCGTGATTGAAGGCAGCCCCCTGAGCGCGGCCAAGGTGAAGGCGACCGATCTTCGCGCCGGCGCGGCGCTGGTCATCGCCGGTCTGACCGTAGCGAATGGAATTACGGAAATTACCGGCGTCGAATACATCGATCGCGGTTACGATCATCTGGTGACGAATCTATCAAATCTGGGCGCCGAAGTTTGGCGCAAGCTGGAGTAGCTTGTTCGTATAGACCGCCCCGATTTGGGCAAAGCTAGAACATAAACTTATTGCTAGAGTATATTTACAAGCCTTGAAAATTTAATAGTTTGGTGGTTGAAATTATGGATATGCATCTAGCGCAACTAGAGGCACTGAAATTAACGGAGCTTTACCAATTGGCGAAGAAGCATCAAATTCCTTATTACGGCCAATTGAAGAAGAAAGAACTTATTTTTGCCATCTTAAGAGCACAGGCGGAAAAAGGCGGGCTTATGTTTATGGAGGGCGTCCTGGAAATTCTTCAGGATGGCTTCGGCTTCTTAAGACCGATCAACTACTTGCCGAGCTCGGAGGATATTTACATCTCCGCGTCGCAAATACGCAAATTCGATTTGCGGTCCGGCGATCTGGTATCCGGCAAATGCCGTCCGCCTAAAGAGAACGAACGATATTTCGGACTGCTTCACGTCGAAGCGGTCAATGGTGAAGACCCTGTTACAGCTGCGGAACGACTGCACTTTCCAGCTTTGACTCCTCTTTATCCGCAAAAGAAAATCGTCTTGGAAACATCCCCTACGCATTATTCCACTCGTCTTATGGATTTATTGGCTCCCGTAGGATTGGGGCAGCGCGGTTTGATCGTAGCTCCCCCGAAAGCAGGCAAAACGTTATTGCTTAAGGAAATCGCCAACAGCATCTCTACGAACTACCCGGATATCGAGCTGTTCGTGCTGCTGATTGACGAACGTCCGGAGGAAGTGACGGATATGCAGCGTTCCGTCAAAGGCGAGGTCGTCGCTTCTACGTTCGACGAGCTTCCCGAGAATCATATTAAGGTGGCGGAGCTGGTGCTGGAGCGCGCTCAGCGTCTTGTCGAGCATAAGAAGGACGTTGTCATTTTGCTCGATAGCATTACGCGGCTCGCCCGCGCATACAACCTTGTCGTGCCGCCGACGGGACGCACATTGTCCGGGGGGATCGATCCGGGGGCGTTTCACCGGCCCAAGCGGTTTTTCGGCGCAGCCCGCAACATCGAGGAAGGCGGCAGCTTGACCATTTTGGCGACTGCGCTGATCGAAACGGGATCGCGCATGGACGATGTCATTTATGAGGAATTTAAAGGTACGGGCAATTTGGAGCTGCATTTGGACCGGAAATTGGCCGAACGCAGAATTTTCCCGGCGATCGATATACGCCGTTCGGGTACGCGTCGCGAAGAGATGCTCCTGACCAAAGAAGAGCTGGATAAAGTATGGGCGATCCGCAAAGGCATGAACGATTCCCACGAGTACTTGGAAGCGTTCCTGAAGAAGCTCGCCGATTCCAAAACCAATCAAGAGTTTCTGGACATGTTGGAAAAAACAGGCGGCAACGGTTCCTCTTCGTCCTCCTCATCGCCTTCTTCCAAAAGAGTGAAGAACTCCGCGTCGTAATTCAACAGGAAGGAGCTTTGGACCGATGAACTTGTTATACGCCGACCGGGACGGGAACGTATTCGATCATCCCGATTACGTTGCTCTCGGCCGTAATGGAGAAATGGTTACCGATATTATGGAAGACGAGCTCATTCCGCTTCCGGAAGGGGCTACGCTCGTCAGCTTGCCTCATACCCGACCGGTCGGTCTGAACGCCGCCACCGGGAAGATGGAGATTGTTCCGGGGGATGTGTCCGCCGTCGGGGCGCTGCTTCCGCAAGGCTTTACCCGGCTTCTTATTCCGGGTTACGTGAAGACGGACAAGAGCCAGCTGCTGCCCTTATTCGGTTATACGGCCGCCGTCTGGAAAGACGGACGGTTCTATGCAGCGGCTCATCCCAGCGACGATCCGGAGCGGTGGAATCCGCGCAATTGCGATCCGAACGAGCTTGAGCTGCAGGTTCAGCATCTGCTTGAGAAATACGGCGATAATCGCCTGTATCAGCATTTGTCCAACTGTGCGCTGGGTTACGAATGCCTTACCGCATCCAACACGTTTTTGAATCGCTGGGAAGGCGCGGTGCCGGTGTCGTTCTCCTGTAACGCCGGCTGCTTCGGCTGCATCTCCGAACAGCCCGACGACAGCGGCTTTCCCGCCCCGCAGACGCGGATGAACTTCAAGCCGACCGTAGAAGAAGTCGTGCAGGTTATGCTGGAGCATCTGAAGACGCCGGAGAGCATTATTAGTTTCGGACAAGGCTGCGAAGGAGAGCCTTCGACACAGGCCCCTACGATTATTAAGGCGATACGTGAAGTGCGCGAGCAGACGAGCATGGGGTATATTAATATTAATACGAACGCCGGGCTTACCGACCATATCCGCGGAATCGTCGACGCCGGACTCGATTTGATGCGCGTAAGCACGATCAGCGCGCTGGACGATCACTACAACGCCTACTACAAGCCGCGCGGATATACGCTCAAAAATGTGGAGAAGTCTCTACGTTACGCCGCCGACCATGGAGTCTATACGTCGATCAATTACTTGATCTTCCCGGGCGTTACCGACCGCGAAGAAGAAATCGAGGCCATGATCGAGTTTGTGCGCCGCACCGATCTCAAATTGATCCAGCTGCGCAATTTGAATATTGACCCGGAAAGCTATTTGAACCTGATTCCGAAGCCTCAGGGAGAGCTGTACGGAATGAAGCAAATGCTGGAGATTTTCCGGGAGGAATTGCCTGGCGTCGTGCTTGGTTCGTACACGCATGTTCCAGATTTGGTAACTAACAGAAACCACTTGCAACGATAATGGACGACATGATATAATGCCGTCATGTGTGTATTTGATAACTCTGATTCACATGGTGTTTCAGGGCAAAAGAGGTGAAAGAAATGAAAGAAGCAATCCATCCTACGTACCATAACACAACGGTTACTTGCGCTTGCGGCAATACGTTCGAAACAGGTTCCATTAAGCAGAATCTGCGCGTAGAGATTTGTTCCGCTTGCCATCCGTTCTTCACTGGCAAACAAAAATTTGTTGATGCCGGCGGTCGCGTTGATAAATTCAAAAAGAAATACGGCATCTAAGTTTCATGCCTGTTTCCAGACGTCTTACAGCATAAACAAGCCTCCTGAGGCCATCCTAAGGACAAAGTGGCACGGTCGATTTCGACATTTGCCGCTATATTGTTCTTAAGAATGGTTTCAGGAGGTGTTTTTGTTGATGAGACCGAAATTCGCGCTGCCGCTGCTGCTCGGAGCTGCGCTTGCCGTGACCGGCGCTGCCTGCCAGAAACAGGACGGCGTAACTAAAGCCAAGTCGTATTCGCGCGACGGCCTTTTGGGTATGACCGAAGTCAATCCGAACATGCCGATGAGCCCGACTTACCACACGTATATGGACGATGCCCGCGTTATGAAAGCAACCGTCGCTCAGGTAGCTCATGTGACGGATTCGACGATTATCATTAACGGCCCTAATGCGACGGTCAATTTGAAGGTTCCGGCCGGCTTGTCCGACGAAGAGACGGCTAGGATCGAACAGGACGCTCGGGACAAGCTGAGCAAAGCAATGCCGCGCTATACGGTGAAAGTTTCCGTATCCCGCAAATAATCCCGGTGGGTTGCTATTTCTGCAGGAATCGTCTATACTTATCTTTGCCGTGCTAGACGGGGAGGTAGCGGTGCCCTGTAACCCGCAATCCGCTGTAGCGGGGTCGATCGCCATCATGCGGTATTACGATGTAAGGTTTGGGTTTTAGAATTGGTGTTGAGAGTCGGGTCCTTCGCAATGGATGCGTGTGAATCCGGTCAGGTCCGGAAGGAAGCAGCCGTAAGCATGAGGTTCCATGTGCCGAAGGGTGGCCTTGCTTGAGCCAAGTCTAAAAATTCCGCTTGGATCGTAATATCAAGGTTGGTGCACGGTATAATTTTATCTTAAATAATGTACACGTGAACATCGTTTAAGCCTCGAAAAAGGCTATAAAACGGTGTTTTTTTGTGCTTACAGAAGGAAAATGAAAAATTTAGGAGAATTGTATACTAAAGTTAACTAGGACTGTTTTTGCACTGGGTATAGTTAGGAGGTGGCACGTTGCAGCGGGGGTTAAATTTGCTACAGCAATTTGCCGGAGCATTTTTGCAAGATGTCAATCTGGGAGTCATACTTATAGACACAGAGTTCCAACTGATTGATATCAGTGACATGGCGTGCCGTGTGCTCGGCTTGGAGAAGAAGAAGGTGCTTGGGCAGCCTATGGAGCATATATTTGCTACGCTGCCGGCAGAGCATCAGCTCGTCCGGCGCAACATATTGGACGGCATGGTCGTTCGCAATCATGCGCTGTCATGGACGAACAATCAGGAGCGCTACGAGCTGCTGCTCGATTCCAACGTATTGCGGGACGAGAGCGATCAAATTGCGGGCGCATACATTATTTTCAAGGATGTAACGAATCTCCGTTCATTGGAGGAGCAGGTTCAGCGCAGCGACCGGCTGGCTATGATCGGACAGATCGCGGCCGGAACCGCTCATGAAATCCGCAATCCCCTGACCTCTATTAAGGGCTTTTTGCAGGTGCTGCGCAGGACGCTGCAAGAGCAAGGGATGGAACGCGAATGCGGATATACCGAAGTGATGCTGACCGAGATGAACCGGATCAATGAGCTAGTCAACGAATTTTTACTGCTGAGCAAGCCGAAGAACGTAACGTACGCATCCGTCGATTTATCGCAGGTTGTGCGCGACATTATGCCGATTATTAATAACGAGGCTATTCTTCACGGGGTTATCGTCCAATGCGACATATCGGATCGGCTGCCCCGGATCATAGCGGATAGGGAGATGTTGAAACAAGTCTTCTTGAATATTTGCAAAAATGGCATAGAGGCCATGGGGGACGGAGGCCATTTAACGATAACCGAAAGGGTGGATAATGAAGAGCGCAAGGTCAACATTGATATTCACGATACGGGTCCGGGTATCCCGCTATTTGTCATTGATAAAATCTTTGATCCGTTCTTTACGACGAAGGAAGAAGGAACGGGACTCGGCTTATCCATCTGCCAGCGCATTATCCATGATATAGGCGGGCATATTCGCGTTTCCTCCAAAGGATACGGAACGACCTTCACGCTTAGCATCCCGTTTCCGTAAGCACTTCATTTGTGCCGCTCAAGTGTAGTATAATAGACTGGATAAACCATCGTTGGAGAGGAAGCTATGGCACATATCGCATTATACCGAACGTGGAGACCGCAGGCTTTCCGGGAAATTGTAGGGCAGAAGCACATTGTTCAAACCTTGCAAAATTCGCTTCGCGAGGGGCGGTTTACTCATGCGTATTTGTTTAACGGGCCGCGGGGGACGGGGAAGACGAGTGCTGCCAAAATTTTGGCTAAGGCCGTCAATTGTTTGAAGGGTCCCGCCGAGGAACCGTGCAACGAGTGCGCCAATTGCATCCGTATTACGGAAGGCGCGGTTATGGATGTGGTGGAGATCGACGCCGCCTCCAATCGGGGTGTTGAGGAAATCCGCGACATTCGTGATAAGGTGAAATACGCTCCTACCGAAGTTCGGCACAAAGTGTATATTATCGACGAGGTTCACATGCTGACGACGGAGGCTTTCAACGCGCTGCTCAAAACGTTGGAAGAGCCGCCTGCTCACGTGATGTTCATTTTGGCCACGACGGAGCCGCATAAAATACCGGCCACGATTATTTCGCGGTGTCAACGCTTTGATTTTCGCCGCGTTTCCTTGGACGAACAAGTCGAGCGGCTTCGCGAAGTTTGCCGGGAAGAGAACATCGAGGCGGAAGAAGAGGCTATCCGCTTTATTGCGAGATTGTCCGACGGCGGCATGCGCGACGCGCTCAGCCTGCTGGATCAGATCATGGCGTTCTCGGGCAAAACGATCGCCTACGACGATGTCGTAGCGATTACCGGCGGGATGGCCGGAGATCAGTTCGAGAAGCTGGTGCATGCCGTAAAACGCAGAGATGTAGGCGCCGTGCTCAAGCTGGTCGACGATTTCATGCAGGAAGGCAAAAGCGCGGATAAATGCATGGAGAGTTTGCTTTATTACTTCCGCGACCTGTTAATGGTCAAGATGGTGCCCGGCTCGCAAGCCGTCACCGACCGCATTATAGATATTAAGCCGTTTGCCGAAGTGGCCGAATCGTTTACCACCCAGGAGCTCATTTCCATGATCGATACGCTGAATTATTATCAGACGGAAATGAAATATTCGGTGCAGCCGCAAACGCTGCTCGAAGTGGCCCTTATGAAGCTGTGCAGCACGCAAGGCGGCGAAGCTTCGGAAGCGGGCGGCGCCAGGGCAGCGGAACCTGCCCCTGACGGACTCATCAACCAGTTGAAAGGCCGGATTCAACGGCTGGAAGAGCAGCTCTCCCAGCTGTTGAAGCAGGGAGTTGCTCCCGCTGCTCCGAATTCGTTCGGAGGCGGCGGCGCATCGGGCGCGAGACCGGCCTCTGCGCCGGTTGCCATTAAAAAAATCGAGAAGCTGGACGGTTATCTCGAGGGGAAAGACACGGACGAGACTCGCGAGGCTTTGCAGCGGTGGAGCCAAGTGCTGGGACGGGTCAAAGAGCAAAAAATTACGATCCATGCCTGGCTTGTAGACGGAGAACCTGTATCCGTGTCCGGCGGCAATCTGCTGGTTGCTTTTAAAAGCTCGATGCATCGGGAAACGACGGAAAAGCCCGCGAATAAACAGTTGATCGAGCAAGTGATGAACGACGTTCTTGGCACGCCGCTTCATCTCGTGACTATCATGATGAAGGACTGGAAGGCGGCGGCGGAACAGGCGAAGCCTGCCGAAGCGGCCAAGGAGGAGCTGAAGCTCGTTGCCGAGGACGAACCTAATGCGGTCAAGGAAGAATGGATTCATGAAGCCATCCAAATGTTTGGCGAAGACCTGGTAAAAATAAAAGAAGATTAAGATAAGGAGCGGATCATAATGAACAACATGAACCAAATGATGAAGCAAGTGAAGAAAATGCAGGAGCAAATGCTGAAGACGCAGGAAGAGCTTGCGCAAAAAACGATAGAAGGCTCCGCCGGCGGCGGTGTCGTTACCGTGACGGTTAACGGCCAAAAAAAAGTGACCAATATCGTCATCAAACCGGAAGCGGTAGACCCGGACGATGTTGAAATGCTGCAGGATCTCGTATTGACGGCGATCAACGATGCTATGACCAAAGCGGAAGAAATGGCGAACAAGGAAATGTCCCGTTTGACCGGCGGCATGAATATTCCCGGCTTGTTCTAAACCCGGCACTTAATTTGAAAGCATAAGGAGCTACCTCGTTTGTTTTATCCCGAACCGTTAGCTAAACTGATCGACGCCTTCTCCCGTTTGCCCGGTATCGGGCCTAAAACGGCGGCGCGGCTTGCTTTTCACGTGCTGAGAATGAAGGAAGACGATTGCATCGATTTTGCCAAAGCGCTAGTCAATGTCAAGCGGAATTTGCATTATTGTTCCGTATGCTGCAACATTACGGATACCGATCCTTGCCGGATTTGCCAAGACAAAACAAGGGATCGCTCGGTGATTTGCGTAGTCCAGGAACCCAAAGATTTGGTCGCTATGGAGCGGACCAGGGAGTTCAACGGGTATTACCATGTCCTGCACGGCGCCATTTCGCCGATGGAGGGAATCGGCCCCGATGAAATCCGGATTGCCGATCTATTGAAGCGACTATCCGATGAACGGGTACAGGAGCTTATTTTGGCAACGAACCCTAACATCGAAGGGGAAGCGACGGCGATGTATTTGTCCCGGCTGGTGCGCCCTTTCGGTTTGAAGGTGACCCGGATCGCACACGGGCTTCCTGTTGGGGGAGATCTGGAATACGCCGATGAAGTCACGCTGACCAAAGCGCTGGAAGGGCGCAGAGAGCTGTAATCTGTCTAAATAATTGAAGCCGCATTGTGGGATGTAATTGTTCCGGTGCGGCTTTTTTTGCCGTTGCTTGGAAGTGTGGTGAAAAAACTCCGGTTCTATCGAAGCGGCCTCTACTATATGTATAGAGTATAGGACAAACTTCGGGAGGGATCGGTATGAAGCTTTGGAAAATAATATCCCGCAGGAACCGGCGTGAACGCGAACTCGTTAAAAACGACGGCTTGCAGCTGCTGCTGGAAATCGATAAAGCGCATAAAGAATGGGTTACCGCGCAGCATCGGCTGGATTATGTGCTGGAGAAGGAGCAAATCGATTATGCGGTGTATGCTTTGGAGGCAGCCGAGAAACGGTTTGAGATGCTGATTAAACAAGCGAAGCAAATGAATCTATCGGCGATGGACGTGTACAGAACAAGGGCGGTGGAAGGGTAATGACGAAGCAATATTTGTTGTGGGGCATTCTGATCGTATCCGGATTGCTGCTAGCCATAACGCTGTTCAGGCATAAGCACGCTTTCCAATGGATCGGGT
>NZ_CP027059.1:4767500-5155000 GCF_023523925.1 Paenibacillus konkukensis
TTTGTCGCTGTTAAAGGCGACGCACCGACAACTGCCATTGAATTTGATGATGTAACAGTTGCAGATTGTTCCTTGAAAACTAGATAACGAAACGAAATGCGTAGAGCAATACAACGTGTATTAGCATGGTTAAGCTAATAAGAGCACACGGAGGATGCCTAGGCGCTAGGAGCCGAAGAAGGACGTGGCGAACGACGAAATCGCCTCGGGGAGCCGTAAGCAGGCTTTGATCCGGGGATATCCGAATGGGGGAACCCAGCTGAGGTAATTCTCAGTTACTCACATCTGAATACATAGGGTGTGCAGAGGCATACGAGGGGAACTGAAACATCTAAGTACCCTCAGGAGAAGAAAACAAAAGTGATTCCGTCAGTAGCGGCGAGCGAAAGCGGAACAGCCCAAACCAGAGGGCTTGCTCTCTGGGGTTGTGGGACGTCAACGTAGGTGCAGCAGGGTAGACGAAGCGGTCTGGAAAGGCCGGCCATAGAAGGTAAAAGCCCTGTAATTGAAATTCTGCGAACACCTTAGACGGATCCCGAGTACCGCGAGACACGTGAAACCTCGTGGGAAGCAGGCAGGACCATCTGCCAAGGCTAAATACTCCCTAGCGACCGATAGTGAAGCAGTACCGTGAGGGAAAGGTGAAAAGAACCGCGGGAGCGGAGTGAAATAGAACCTGAAACCGTGTGCTTACAAGAAGTCAGAGCCCGTTAATGGGTGATGGCGTGCCTTTTGTAGAATGAACCGGCGAGTTACGTTCCCGTGCAAGGTTAAGGTGAAGAGCCGAAGCCGCAGCGAAAGCGAGTCTGAATAGGGCGACGAAGTACGTGGGCGTAGACCCGAAACCGTGTGATCTACCCCTGTCCAGGGTGAAGGTGCGGTAACACGCACTGGAGGCCCGAACCCACGAATGTTGAAAAATTCGGGGATGAGGTGGGGGTAGCGGAGAAATTCCAATCGAACTCGGAGATAGCTGGTTCTCCCCGAAATAGCTTTAGGGCTAGCCTCGGGAGATGAGTAGTGGAGGTAAAGCACTGATTGGGTGCGGGGCCCGCCAAGGGTTACCAAGTCCAGTCAAACTCTGAATGCCACATACTTTATCCCGGGAGTCAGACAGTGAGTGCTAAGATCCATTGTCAAGAGGGAAACAGCCCAGACCATCAGCTAAGGTCCCCCAGTGTGTGTTAAGTGGGAAAGGATGTGGAGTTGCGCAGACAACCAGGATGTTGGCTTAGAAGCAGCCACCATTGAAAGAGTGCGTAATAGCTCACTGGTCGAGTGACTCTGCGCCGAAAATGTAACGGGGCTAAACACACCACCGAAGCTATGGATTGTAGATTTTATCTACTCTGGTAGGGGAGCGTTGTGTATAGGTTGAAGGTGTACCGTAAGGAGCGCTGGACAGTACACAAGTGAGAATGCCGGTATGAGTAACGAAAAGATCAGTGAGAATCTGATCCGCCGAAAGCCTAAGGGTTCCTGAGGAAGGCTCGTCCGCTCAGGGTAAGTCGGGACCTAAGGCGAGGCCGAAAGGCGTAGTCGAAGGACAACAGGTTGAAATTCCTGTACCACCGTGAACCGTTATGAGCAATGGGGTGACGCAGAAGGATAGTGACGCGGGCTGATGGATGCCCGTCCAAGCAGAGAGGCTGATGTGTAGGCAAATCCGCACATCGATAAGGCTGGTCTGTGATGGGGAGTGAAAATAACAGTAGCGAAGGTCATGAGTTCAGGCTGCCAAGAAAAGCCTCTAGCCAGGGAGAAGGTGCCCGTACCGCAAACCGACACAGGTAGGCGAGCAGAGCATGCTAAGGCGCGCGGAAGAACTCTCGTTAAGGAACTCGGCAAAATGACCCCGTAACTTCGGGAGAAGGGGTGCCTCGGTAGGGTGAATAGCCCGAGGGGGCCGCAGTGAAAAGGCCCAAGCGACTGTTTAGCAAAAACACAGGTCTGTGCGAAGCCGCAAGGCGAAGTATACGGGCTGACGCCTGCCCGGTGCTGGAAGGTTAAGGGGAGTGGTTAGGGAGCAATCCCGAAGCTATGAACCGAAGCCCCAGTAAACGGCGGCCGTAACTATAACGGTCCTAAGGTAGCGAAATTCCTTGTCAGGTAAATTCTGACCCGCACGAATGGCGTAACGACTTGGGCGCTGTCTCAACGAGAGATCCGGTGAAATTTTAATACCTGTGAAGATGCAGGTTACCCGCGACAAGACGGAAAGACCCCATGGAGCTTTACTGCAGCTTGATATTGGACTTTGGTACGATCTGTACAGGATAGGTGGGAGCCTGAGAAGCATGAGCGCCAGCTTGTGTGGAGGCGACGTTGGGATACCACCCTGATCGTATCGGAGTTCTAACCTGGTACCGTAGATCCGGTATGGGGACAGTGTCAGGTGGGCAGTTTGACTGGGGCGGTCGCCTCCTAAAGCGTAACGGAGGCGCCCCAAGGTTCCCTCAGAATGGTTGGAAATCATTCGAAGAGTGCAAAGGCAGAAGGGAGCTTGACTGCGAGACAAACAGGTCGAGCAGGGACGAAAGTCGGGCTTAGTGATCCGGTGGTACCGAATGGAAGGGCCATCGCTCAACGGATAAAAGCTACCCTGGGGATAACAGGCTTATCTCCCCCAAGAGTCCACATCGACGGGGAGGTTTGGCACCTCGATGTCGGCTCATCGCATCCTGGGGCTGAAGTAGGTCCCAAGGGTTGGGCTGTTCGCCCATTAAAGCGGTACGCGAGCTGGGTTCAGAACGTCGTGAGACAGTTCGGTCCCTATCTGTCGTGGGCGTAGGAAATTTGAGAGGAGCTGTCCTTAGTACGAGAGGACCGGGATGGACGTACCGCTGGTGTACCAGTTGTTCCGCCAGGAGCATGGCTGGATAGCTACGTACGGACGGGATAAGCGCTGAAAGCATCTAAGCGTGAAGCCCCCCTCAAGATGAGATTTCCCAGTAAGTAAGACCCCTTGAAGACGACGAGGTAGATAGGTTCGGGGTGGAAGCACGGCAACGTGTGGAGCTGACGAATACTAATCGGTCGAGGGCTTAACCAAATTCCCAAGAAAGTGAAGAGAAGCTTCGAAGCTGATTCCGAATACTTTCTCGGGGCCCGGAAACAAACCGGGAAGAACAAATAATCATTGCTCGCTACGCGCACGAGTTTCGTATCTAGTTTTCAAGGCGCAAGCCTTGAACAAGTAAAACCGTTTGGTGATGATGGCGGAGGGGAACCACGCGTTCCCATCTCGAACACGACCGTTAAGCCCTCCAGCGTCGATGGTACTTGAACCGAAGGGTTCTGGGAGAGTAGAACGTCGCCAAGCACACAAAAAAAGCTTCGTGGATATTTATCCGCGGGGCTTTTTTTCGTTGACAAAGAAGTTACTTAGCGGTGTTTTCTGGACGTGTCGCTTCCGAATAGAAAAGAAGACAGGGGCTGATAATATCATTGGATTCGGACAAAGGTCCAATTGAAGCTCAGCGGAGGAAACGGTATGAAACGTTATGTAATCATCAGTCTTTGCCTTGTGCTCGCTCTAATGTCTGGATTTCAACGGGAGGTATCGGCAAAGGGGAGGACAATTGCCATTGAAGAAGGGCAGATTGAGCCTTATGTGAAGGTACCGCCTGACCGGGAAGGGGAAGTAACCGGTCAAGCTTATCGTTCAGGCCGAGGCTCGTTTTCCGGAGTGAGAAGCCCGGGAGGGAGCCGTACGGGTACTACGGCGCCGGGAAGAAACCCATCCAACGCAGCCAATAACCCCCGAACCACGAATCCGACGAATCCGGGTTACGGTACGCCGACCCGAGGAGGATGGGGCGGAATATTCGGCGGTTTTGCGGCAGGCGCACTCATCGGCAGTCTCTTTAATCCGTTCGGATTTATGGGCTTTGGCCCGGGAGCAGGCTCGCCTCTTTCTTTTATCGGGTTATTGTTCTGGGCGGTTGTCATTTATTTGGTGTACCGCTTGTTTACGAGGCATCGCAGAAATCAGCCGTAATCTTAACGAGAACAGCCCGTTTTATTGTGCATAGCATGACGTATCCTGCTCATTTAATTTGAGATACCCTGATTCTGCATGTTTTCTCAGTTGGAACAAAATAAAGAGCCTAGGCGCAATAACCCATAAGTGAACAAATATGACATGAGCGATCAGGTTTATGGAAACCCATGGATAAAAGCAGCAGCATATGACGATTGTCACCCATAGAAGATGAATATGAAGATGCATCATCCGGTACAGGGCAAAATAACTGGTAGGAACGTACCCGATCCAAGGCAAGCGGTACTGAAACATCCATTGTTTGAGCGGTCGCTTTTCTTTAAATTTGAAGTACAAATAAATGAGCAGAGTATGTAAATTAGGAATGAGCAGCAGCCCGAGCAGCAGCGGAAAAGGCTGAAGACGAATCAAATCCCACACAAATACTAAGCCGAGAAGCCCCCAATACAACTGGAAGTACAAGGGCTTGTAATGAATTCGTTGGAGCAGCCGGTAATGATAAACCGTGGATTCTTTAGATAATTGCTTGTCCTTCACGTTCGATCCTCACTCGTCCATTTTTTCATAGATTTCAAACAGGTAAAGCGGCAAATACTATATCGGCAAAATGGCAAGGAAACATAAGCTTTTCGGAACCATGTACAGGCCAATTTCATAAAAATATATCATCAACGTTTACTTTAAGAGAAAAAGGACATACTGATAGAAAAGAAGAATAGAGGTGAGACGTATGGGAGACGCGGCCCAGCAGCCAGTGATAGCCCATAACTGCATCATCTGCGGGCAAACGAAGGAAAACGGCATTATGATCATATCTGAATTCATCTGTGAAGATTGCGAACACGAAATGATTCAAACCGACGTTATGGATGCCAAATATCCTTTTTTTATCCATCAAATGAGGCAAATTTTTTATAGAAAACATGCGTAAATACGCTAAACAAGCGATATGAAGCTCTTGCCGGCGGCAGAAACCGTTGGTAGGAGCCTTTTTCTTTGATACAATAGATAAATATATACCTTTTATTTAGCAAATGTGGATAGGGAGAATTACAACATGGACAATCACAGCGCTCCTTTATTTGAGCGATTGGTGCAGCATGCGCAAGGAGAACATGCCAGTCTGCATGTTCCCGGGCATAAATCGGGGCAGGGGCTGGAAGCGGCGGCACGCCCTTTTTTCGAACATATCATGAAACTCGATTTGACGGAAATATCGGGGCTTGACGATCTTCATCATCCCGAGGAAGCAATTTGGCAAGCTCAGCAGCTCGCGGCAGAATGTTTCGGGGCCGAGGAAACGTTTTTTCTTATAAACGGGAGTACGGTCGGCAATTTGGCGATGATCTTAAGCGTCTGCCGCAGAGGAGATCTGCTGTTGGTGCAGCGCGACGCCCATAAATCGGTGATTCACGGCTTGATGCTGGCAGGGGCGCGGGCCGTGTTTCTAAACCCGGAGGTAGACCCGGCGACAGGCTTAACGCTGGGAGTCCGCATAGAAGACGTCAAAGCAGCGCTGCAGAGATATCCCGAAGCCCAAGGGCTTCTCATTACTAGACCAAGCTATTACGGCATCGCTGCGCCGCTGGAAGGCATTGTGCAGCTGCTTCATGAGTACGGGAAACCGCTTCTTGTCGATGAAGCGCACGGGGCCCATTTCGGATTTCATCCGGCCCTCCCGAAATCGGCATTATCCTGCGGGGCAGACGTGGCGGTACAATCAACGCATAAGCTGCTAACGTCAATGACGATGGGGGCGATGCTTCATGTGCAGGGGGACAGGGTAGACCGCAAGGAGCTGAAGCGCTATTTGACGATGCTGCAGAGCTCAAGTCCGTCCTATCCGCTTATGGCGAGCCTGGATTTGAGCCGCAGGCAGATGCATACGCAGGGAATGGAGCTGCTGGAACAAGGGATTCGCATTGTTGATCGATTTATGGAGCAAATGCGCAAGCTTGATCAATTTATTCTGCTGTCGCCTCCGCATGACCGGGGACTTGGGCAGGACCCGTTTAAAATAGCGGTCAAGCATTCGGCCGGCGTCTTGAGCGGGTTTGAATTGAAGGATGAGCTGGAAAAACGCGGCTGTTACGTGGAATTGGCCGATCCGCAAGCGGTCTTGCTGGTATTCAGTCTGGCATCGACCGAGGAGGATTCGGTACGGCTTGTGCAGGCGTTCCAAGAGATCGCAGAAGGATGTGAGCCGCACAGGCTATCGGACGGAGAGTCGATCGCACTCGCATCGTACACGGCAATGACCGGGCTCTCGCAGCCCGTCTCCTTCGATGAGTCCGTATACAGGCAGAAAGCGACCGCACAAATTCCGCTGGCCGATACCGTCGGTCTATCTTCAGCCGAAATGGTCGTACCTTATCCGCCTGGTATCCCCGTCTTATGTCCGGGAGAAAAAATATCGTCTGAGGTCGTTCGTTACCTGGATCAGCTTATCGGAATGGGAGCGCGCATCCACGGACTCATAGAAGGCGAACAGCCGATGCTTTCCGTATTGATCACCTAGTCGTTCGATAAACGTTTGCACCGCTTCGGCGGACAAGCGTTTTTTTGTTGTTTAGGAAATGATGCGCAGCCATATCCTGTGGAAATCCGTGGGCTCCCCCGAAAGGAAAGTCTACCCATAGGACGATCCCAGAGGAAGGGTTAGACGCCGATCCAGCTTAGGCTGGATGCGGACGCAATAAGCTTCAGAGCATCACGTCACTACCCTGGAAATTACTCTTGGTACCCCATTTCCATTGTCTGTGGTGCCGCGTCGGCGGCATGGATGGCTTTTGGGGGATTTGTTCTTTTCTCGGTCAAGAGAAGGGGGATAGCTCGCCGACGGCCCTTCTTGCAGATTCAAAGCGATGCCGGCAAAGCATGCCCACATTTTGCGATGACGCTATCGTAAAAATTGTCCCTTGAGCATGATTGCGAAGGATCGTTATGATAAAAAATGGGTATTCCCGAAAACGATTACAAAGGAGGTTGTAATGATGGGCTGGCATAGGGAAGGAAAGCATGGGACGGCCGGATACCGCCCAAAGCTTCCAGGGACTCCGTGAATGGACGAAAGAAGAGGGCGGGATGGCCGGCGCTTTCTTGCCAAGCCGATCGTTGATTCGCTAGACTAGAGAGGTGAGAATAACCGAGAGGGGGTCACAGCATGAAAAACGGTTATTTTCGCATTCGCAATCCGTTTGCGGCGTTCCGCAAAACGATGCTGCGGCGCATGCTGGTCGTATCGCTGCTGGCGTCCGTCATTCCCGTGATCGCCGTAGGGGTATCCAGCTACTTATTTTCTTCCTCGGCGATTCGCAATGAGGTGGACCAGGCAAACGCTCGGGTGCTGAAGCACGCGTCGTATTCGATAGATTCCACGTTGCAGCGGGTACGAAGCAATGCCCTGCAAATGCTGCTGGGTTCTTTTTTCAGTTCCAATCTGACGGAGCTGAAGTGGAACAATTATTCCGGATTTTATTCAAGCCTGTTCAAAAATTTATCTTCTTTGCAGAACAGCAACGCCGAAGTAGGCCAGATCGTCATGTATATTGCTGAGGACGATTATCTTATTTCTCCCGACGGGGGAGGGCGCAAGCTTCGCAGCGAAGAGGAACGCAGCCAGCTTCGCGGCTGGATGGCTTCGAGCGAGGCGATGAATTGGGTGCATGAACCGTTCGCCTTTTTGCCTGCCCTATCTAACGGTACGGTAGGCGTTACGCTGGTATGCCAGGTGCCGTTCCAGTCTTCCGAGCCGATCGGGCTATTGTTCGTGCAGTTGGCTCCGTCTTTTTTGCAGGAGAACATGACCAAATACTCCGTCTATGAAGGGGAGCAGTCGTTCATTTTGGACGATAAAGGGGAATGGGTCGTCTCCTCCGGCGGCCAGAAGGTGCCAGACGGCTTGTTTGAGAAGGTGCGCGAACAAGCGGCAAGCGGCAGTCCGTTCTCGTTTCGCTGGGATAACCGGGATTATCTCGTTACTTCGCATATTTCCTCCTTTAACGGCTGGACCTATCTCGATATGGTTCCGATTCGCGAGCTGAATGCCAAATCGCGAGGCATTGCCGTCATTACGGTGGCTATTATTGTTATATTCTTATTGCTGGGCGGTGCGGCAACCGCTTGGGGAACCCGCCGCGTATACCGGCCTATCGAGCATCTCGTATCGCTGGTAAGGGGGGGCCGTCCAGGCGATCCCTTGGCGGATGAGATCGGCTATGTGCAGACGCGCTGGGCCGAGCTAAACCGGGAGACGAGCGGGCTGCAGGCCGAGCTACGCGAACAGCTGCCGGCGATCCGCGAAGCCTATGCGCTGCAATTTTTGCAGGGGCATTTCGCTCACTATACGTTGGAGCAGCTCGAAGGGATGTTTGAACGGTACGAAGTGCCTTTCCGTCAAGCGCATGCGGTATTCGTGCTGACGTACGACCAATCGCCGGGCAGCGGAAGCCGGTTTAAGGCAAGCGATAAGGAATTGATCGTCTTTACGATCAAGAATATTGCCCAAGATATGCTGGAGCAAAGCGGAGGCAAAGGTATTGCGGTCAATTTGCTCAATGACAAGATTGCCGTCTGGCTGTGGGAGGATACGGATGACAGTGAGGATTGGTATACGGGCGTCCATCAATTCGCCAAGCAGCTTATAGACATCCTCTCCGATTATTTGAAACTGCCGGTGACGGTAGGAGCGGGAGATAGCGCAGGCCCGCCTCATGAGATGCCGATGCGCTTCGGACAAGCGGCGATGGCGCTGCGCGCGCGGTTCTGGGCCGGTACGGGCCAGGTCATTCGAAGCGGGGACACGGGTGAGGCAGAGCCTAAGCCTTATCCGTACCCGTTCGAGATCGAGGCCGGTTTGGAGCAGGCGCTTCGAGTCGGCGACGCCGCAGAAGCGGAGCGCCAGCTGGAGCGGTTCGCCGTCTACGCGCAGGAAACGCTGCGGGAAACCGAACGTATTCGTACGGCTTATTATCAGCTGATGACGGCGACGATGCGCGTTGCTTTCATTATGAATTTAAAGCTGGAGGATCTCGGAGACCCTTCGGCGACACACATCGATCCTTACCGGCAAATGAATGAATGCCGTTCGATCGGGGAATTGAACGATTGGTTTCGGGAGCAGCTCGTTAAACCTATCGCCCGTAAAATGGCCCAGCGGCAAAACCAGGAATACGAGCGCACGCTCGATATTGCGGCATCGTTCATTCAGGAGAACTACCATCTGGATTTATCGCTCGATCAGGTGGCGGAAACTTGCGGTCTCAGCCCGCCGTACTTCAGCAAGCTGTTCAAACGGGTGATGGGCGTGTCTTTCATCGAATATTTGACGGCTTACCGGATCGATCAAGCCAAGATATGGCTGAGGTCGACCGAATTGTCCGTAACGGAAGTGGCGGAGAAGGTCGGATATCAGCCGAAAAACTTCATACGCGTCTTCAAGAAACAGACGGGGTGTACGCCCGGCCAGTTTCGCGAAGCGGAGTCCGGCCCAACCTAAAATCGCCGCTGTCGCCGGCTCGTATCACGGTCTTCCTTTTTCAGGGGGACCGTGGTTTTTTATTGTTAAGGAAATGACGCGCAGCAATATCCTGTGGAAATCCGGGTTCTCCCCCGAAAGGAGAACGATCCCAGAGGAATGGTTAGACGATCCAGCTTAGGCTGGATGCGGACGGAATAAGCTTCAGAGCATCACGTCACTACCCTGGAAATTACTCTTGGTACCCCATTTCCATTGTCTGTGGTGCCGCGTCGGCGGCATGGATGGCTTTTGGGGGATTTGTTCTTTGTGCAGGGATGCTCATTTTTTAACGGAAGCATGAGGACAAAATCGGGGAACAGATGCCGCGGGTCCAGTCTCAGCAAGGGATAAGCATGATTTGGAATGCTGGAGACATCCCCCTTTTTTCGCTCCGCCGCAGCATAAGAATTGGACCTTGAGCGGCTCTGGACTCTCCCGGTAAGATACAGACATTACGATTCGCGAGTCACGACAACAGGAGGTGAAGCTTATGGAACAAACGGGAGCTAAAGCTGTCCGCCGCGCAGATGAGCTTAGTGCAGCGGCGAAACTTCGGGCGAAGAGGGAAAGGCCCGGAATGCTGCAGGAATGGGCCGTTGCGTTAAAGCGCGACAAAGGCTTGTACTTGCTTGCCGCGCCCGGTCTGTTATTTTTTCTTATATTCAAGTACTTGCCCGTTTGGGGCTTGGCATTGGCTTTTAAAGATTACTCGCCTTGGAGCGGCTTCTGGGGAAGCGAGTGGGTAGGATTTAAATATTTCCATGAGTTTTTCACCAATCCCGACTTTTGGATATTGTTCCGCAATACGATGGCGATCAGTTTCATGAACATTATCTTTTTCTTCCCGATGCCGATTATTCTCGCGCTGCTGCTGAACGAAGTCCGGGGACTCGTCTTCAAGCGGTTCGTGCAAACGGTCGTTTACTTGCCGCATTTCCTGTCTTGGGTCGTTATCGTCGGCATCTGCTTTCTGCTCTTAAGTCAAGGCACCGGCGTAGTCAATCAGCTCATTACCCAATCGGGAGGAAAGGCGATTCCGTTCTTAACCGATCCTAACGGCTTCTGGCTCATGCTGACAGCCCAAAGCATATGGAAGGAAGCGGGTTGGGGAACGATTATTTTTCTCGCGGCATTGACTTCGATCAATCAGGAATTGTACGAGGCAGCTCAGATCGACGGGGCGAACCGCTGGAAGCAGATGCTGAACGTGACGCTTCCGGGCATTCGGAGCACGATCATCGTCCTGTTCATCCTGCGGCTCGGCCAGGTGATGGAGGTCGGTTTCGAGCAAATTTATCTGATGTCGAGCGCCCCCGTCTCCGCTGTAGCCGATGTGTTCGACACGTACGTATACCGCGTGGGGATACTGAACGGAAGGTTCGGCTATGCGACGGTTGCCGGCGTCTTTAAATCGGTCGTAGGCTTGATCCTCGTCGTCGGAGGCAACCGCCTGGCCAAGAAGTTCGGAGAGGAGGGGCTGTACTGATGAAGCCGACGGCGGGAACCCGTATGTTTCAAACGTTGAATTACACGGTACTAAGTCTGATTGCTTTGGTGACGATGCTGCCTTTTCTATATGTTGTGATCGTGTCTTTTACCGATGCGAACGAATTTGTAACGAAATCGATCGTGTTGTTTCCGGAAAAATGGAGCCTTGACTCGTACCGGTACATTTTGTCGACGAATACGTTTTTGCAGTCTATGGGGGTCAGCGCGGTGCTGGCTGTAGGAGGTACGGCGCTGAGTCTGGCGGTAACAAGCTCGCTTGCGTATGTACTGTCCCGCAGCCGCTTGAAGGGCAAGCAGTTTTTTCTTGTCGCCATCTTGCTGACGATGCTCTTCCAGCCGGGGATGATTCCAAACTATATGCTGGTGGATACACTCGGTTTGACGAATACGCTCTGGTCGCTTATTTTGCCGGTATTAACGGGCGCCTGGTACGTGTTTCTGATGAAAAATTTTTACCAGGAGATGCCCGCGGAGCTGGAGGAAGCAGCTAAAATCGACGGCTGCTCCGACATCGGCGTGTTTTTCCGGATCATGCTGCCGTTATCTGTTCCCGCGCTGGCCGCTTTCGGATTGTTTTTCGCGGTCGGCTATTGGAATACGTACTTCAACGCCATTCTGTACATTAACGACGACGCGCTTCGGCCGATGCAGGTAATTTTGCAAATGCTGCTGATTCAGGCTTCGACGCAAATGGCCGATCCCAGCGTGGCGGCGATGATTCAGAGCGAGCAGACCGTGCCACCGGAAGTGATCAAAATGGCGGCCGTCGTCGTATCGTCCGTTCCTATTGTGATCGTGTATCCGTTCCTGCAAAAATATTTCGTCAAAGGAATGATGGTCGGTTCGGTAAAAGGATGAGAAGCATAGCTGTCCGCCGCTTCCTTAGCGGGGATTCAGGCGGGCTAGCGGTCATTTCGGGAAATTCATTTCGTTTAGCGTCAACGTTAGCAAGCGCCGTATCCTCGGATTGTAAAAAGGATAACCGGGGTTCGCTATAGAAACCATACATTATGGGAGGTCATTTCGATGAATAAGTTGAATAAAATGGCGGCAGGCGCCGTATCGATCGCCCTGATCGCTTCGCTGGCCGCATGCGGCGGCGGCAAGTCCGGTTCGGATGGAGCATCCTCACCAGGCGGGGATTCCTCCGGCAAGCCGATGGATATTTCGATTACGACCATAGCGTTCAGCGCCGCGCCGACAGGCGAGCTGGAAGGGCTGAAGAAGATCGGCGAGAAGTTCAACGTCAATCTGAAGATCAATTATATTCCTGCGAACAATATTACGGAGAAACTGAATGTTTTGCTTGCTTCTAACGACATTCCCGACGTGACGTTCGTCGAAGATTTCAGCACCACGCCGAGCTTTCTGAACGGCATCGACAAGGGAGCTTTTTGGGAGCTGACGCCATATATTAAAAATTATCCGAATTTGTCGAAATATCCGCAAAACGTATTTGATAACGCTTCGATTAAAGGCAAGCTGTATTCGCTGCCTCGGGTACGACCGCTGGACGGGTCCGAGGCGCTGATTTTGCGCAAGGATTGGCTGGATAAGCTCGGTTTGCAGCCGCCGAAGACGATGGATGAGCTGTACAACGTGCTGTCCGCATTCGCGAAAAACGATCCTGACGGCAACGGCAAGGCCGATACGTACGGGCTCGCGCTGTTCGGTTCTCCCGGACCTGCCGGTTACCTGATCAGTATGTTCGGGGCAGGCACGGGCTGGCACCAGGATGCCGACGGCATTACGCCGAACTGGATGACTCCACAGGCGAAGGAAGCGCTCCAGTTTTGGAACAAGACGTTCCAGGCCGGGGGCATCGTGCCGGATTTGCCTGTCATGAAGAGCCAGCAAGTACGGGATATGGTGGTGCAGGGCAAAGCCGGAGCGGCCATTACGAACGTATCGGACGCGTACAAATTCAATCTCGATTTGAAAAAGGCGAATCCGGACGCCAACCTAATGGCATTCGAATTGCCGAAAGCGTCGGACGGCAAGGCGCATTATGAGCAGGCTATCGGCTACTACGGCCAGTTCCTGGTCAGCAAAAAGGTCAGCGAGGAGAAGCTTAAGCGCATTCTTGAAGTTTATGATTATACGGCAACGGAAGAAGGATACAATCTGGGCACTTACGGAATTAAGGATGTCGACTTTACGCTCGCTTCCGACGGTTCGGTGACGCAGACGGAAGACGGCAAGAAGAAAGGCTATTCCGGCGATTCCACCGGCCAATGGGTGACCGGCTACTATAACAAATATTTGCGTGCCGCTACGGCAGGCATCCCGAGCGATGTGCTGGATTATAACAAAAAGCTGATCGACACGATCGCTGCCGTATCCGAGCCGAATCCCGAGTACGGTCTTCCTAAATCGGCGGCATTTAAGGAAAAGGGCGCCGATTGGAATAAGAAGATCAACGATATGATCATTAACGTTATCATCGGCAAGTCCAGCCTGGACGACTGGGATAAATTCGTCAAAACGATGAAGGACGACTCCGGCTTCCAAAGCCATCTGAAGGAAACGAATGAAAGCTATAAAGCGAAGGCGTCGAAGTAAAAAGCAGCAGAGCGGTTTAGCCGCTTGCAGATGAAGCCCGCTCTCCGCCCGCTGGGGCGGAGGAAGCGGGCTTGCTGCGGGCTTACGGGCCGCCGTAGTCCAACGCGCCGTTCATAATAAAGGAGGATGACCATGCAGCAGCCAAGCATTCCTACCCCCGCAATGCCCTCGCGGGAGCAGCTCCTGTGGCAGGATTTGGAGCTGGGAGTCTTTTGTCATTTTGGCATCAATACGTTTTGCGATCAGGAATGGGGGGACGGTACCGACTCGCCCCAGCGGTTTCAGCCGACCGAGCTGGATGCGCATCAATGGGTGCGAACCGCCAAGGAAGCGGGCTTCCGTTACTTCGTCTTGACGGCGAAGCATCATGACGGCTTCTGCTTATGGCCTACCGCGACTACCGGATACTCGGTAAAATCGAGCCCGTGGAGGAACGGAGCCGGCGACGTCGTGAAAGAATGCGCGGAAGCCTGCCGCAAGGAAGGCATGGGCTTCGGCATTTATGTTTCGCCTTGGGACCGCAACGCAGAGTGCTATGCCGATCCCGCCGCCTACGACGACTTTTATGCCGCTCAATTGACGGAGCTGCTGACCGGTTACGGGCCGCTTGTCGAAGTCTGGTTCGACGGAGCGGGATCGGAGGGGAGGCAGTACGATTGGCGGCGCATTATCGGATTGGTGAAACGTTATCAGCCGGAGGCGATGATCTTCAATATGGGGGCTCCCACGATCCGATGGGTCGGCAATGAAGACGGCGTAGCCCCTTATCCGTGCTGGAACGCGGCCGAGACGGCGCGCATCAGCATGTTTACCGAGGAGAAGCAGCGGTGGTTGCCCGAGACGCCCGCTTGGCTGCCGGCCGAATGCGATGTTCCGATACGTAAAAACCATTGGTTCTGGCATCCGGACGATGTAGCGAGCTTGCTCACTCTGCGTGAGCTGATGGATGTCTATTATCGCTCGGTCGGACACGGCGCAACGCTGCTGCTGAATGTCGCTCCAGACCGCCGCGGGCTGTTCCCCGAAGCGGACGCGCAGCGGCTGCTCGACTTCGGCGAGGAGATCCGGCGCAGCTTCGGGCAGCCCGCCGCGGCTGCGGACGAGCGCTCGGAGCACAGGGAAATACATCTCGACCGGCCGCTGACGATAAACCATGCCGTGCTGATGGAAGATATCCGCTTCGGCGAGCGCGTACGCGAGTATGCGCTGGAAGCCGCGGTCGAAGGAGGGTGGGTCGAACTGGTTAGAGGGAGCGCCATCGGCCATAAAAAAATCGATCGGTTTCCCTCTGTCACCACCGATCGTCTCCGGCTCAGTATCGTAGAGCAGACGGGGGGAGCATCCATCCGTAGCTTTGCCGTCTATAACGTTGACTCTATTTTGTAATTTCCATTGAATTGAGCATGAGCATGCTTCGCGATGTCGAGGCATGCTTTTTTGTCGGACACGACGCTTAACAAGTTTTACGGGGAGCGGGGAATTTTGTTTTCTGCATGTTTTTCTCGCCAAATGGATCGATGCGCTAGGTATTATGCGGTAAAAAGTATATAATCATAATATCTTTAAAGGATAACGTATGGTTTTAGCCGTAAAAGCCGCAAGGTCGGCCATTTATACAGATTGGAGTCAATGGAATGCAAAGAGGGTATTTTTTAACGGTCGAAGGCTGCGAAGGCGCGGGCAAGACCACAGTGATAGAGCTGCTTAGCGGGTATTTATCCGCGCTTGGGCATGAAGTCGTTACCTCCCGGGAGCCGGGCGGTATTGAAATAGCGGAGCAAATCCGGTCGGTCATTTTGGACACGAAAAATACGAAGATGGAAGCTAGAACCGAAGCGCTGCTGTACGCCGCGGCGAGAAGGCAGCATTTTGTCGAGAAAATCGTTCCTTCCCTCGAAGCGGGCAAAGTCATCATCTGTGACCGGTTTATCGACAGCAGCTTGGCTTATCAAGGATATGCAAGAGGTCTTGGCATCGAAGAGGTGCTGATGATTAATCAATTCGCTATAGAACATACATTCCCCGACTTGACGATTTTTCTTGATGTGAGTCCCGAGGAGGGCCTGCGGAGAATCCATTCTCGCAAGGACAGGGAAATTAACCGTCTGGATCTGGAGTCGCTGGCGTTCCACCAGAAAGTACGTGAAGGCTACCTGATCCTAGCGGAGCGTTTTCCCGAGCGGATTGTCAGCATTGACGCCAACGGGGTCATCGACGATGTGTTCGTGATGGTGAAGGAGCATTTGGAACGGTTTTTGCGGAAGCGGCAGTAAGCTCGTTCCGGATTGCATGCCGCATAGGCTTGGAACCATGAGCCTACCCGTGGCATATACTGCTTTATACCCGGAAGTAAAGCTGTTTGGGGAAAAGCGGTGATCCCGCGCGTACAGTTCCAGAAACAGCTTTCCTTGAGATGGAAGCAGGAATTCAACAATTCCGTGTCAAATTAATAGAGTAAGAACGATCTCCTAATTTTTTTCCCTCGTTGTTTGTCGTATTTTGCGCTAGACACTTACGATGCTTTCACCAAACGCCAAGTCACAATACAACTTTTGCTGCGGGCTTTCAACCGGGTCATCTGTAAATAGACAAAGGAGGGCTAAGCCAATGAAATTAGTTGTTGCCGTTGTACAGGACAAAGATAGCAATCGTCTCTCGAGCGCTTTGATTAAAGAAGGATTTCGCGCAACCAAGCTTGCCAGTACGGGCGGTTTTTTGCGGGCCGGGAACACTACCTTCATGATCGGTATTGAGGATGAGCGAGTAAGCGAGGTCATGCAGGTCATTAAGGCCAATTGCAAAATTCGCGAGCAAATCGTGACGCCGGTTTCGCCGATGGGCGGAACGACGGATTCTTACATTCCTTTCCCTGTGGAAGTTCAAGTTGGCGGAGCGGCCGTGTTCGTTCTTCCGGTCGAGCGGTTCGAGCATTTCTAAGGGAACGATAACGTCGCAAGACGTTGCTATGATCTGATTTGATGAAAGGCTGGATGCAGCGTGAAAATTAATCCGGGCTGGCGCCCTTTCGGTAACGAAATTCAGCGGAGCGAAGCGGCTTCTTCTCAGCAGCTGCAGAACAAATCGTTCTCCGATATGATGCAGCAGCAGGACGAAAGGGCGTCGCAGGAGCAGCTGCAGCGCATTTTACAGCAAATTCATCTGCAGGGAGACCGGCTGTCCCGGTCGATGACGGTGCGGGAGCTGCGTCAGTATAAACATCTCGTGAAGCAGTTTCTGGAGGAAACGGCCCGCCGCGGAGTCCAGCTGCGCAATACGCGCGGTTGGGACCGCCGCGGCCGCTCCAAGCGGTACAAGCTGCTGGAGGAAGTGGATCAGCATTTGCTGGCGCTGGCCGACGATTTGCTGGAGAGCGAGCAAGGGCGTATGGAGCTGCTGCATAAAATCGGCGAAATTCGCGGGATGCTGATAAATCTTGCTTTTTGATCTTACGACCGTTAGTGGTAAAATGGTCTATATATAATAGGAAAGGATATAACAGGGACGACCAACCATGTCTTTTCAATCGATATCAGGACAGGAACGCGTCAAACGCATATTGCAGAACAGTCTGAGATGGGACAAAGTATCTCATGCATACATTTTCACCGGGCCTTCGGGGACGGGACGGCGTCAGATGGCGCTCGCTTTCGCGCAAGCGCTGTACTGTAAGGTGCTGCCGGACGATGCCTGCGGGGAATGCCTTGACTGCCGCAAGGTCGAGCACGGCAACCATCCCGACCTGCACTGGCTTCGCCCTGAAGGAGCTTCGATTAAAATCGAGCAAATTCGCGAGCTGCAAAAGCAGTTTTCTTACCGCGCATCCGCTTCGGGGCTGAAAATGTATATTTTGGAGGATGCCGACAAAATGACGGTACAGGCTGCCAACAGCCTGCTGAAATTTTTGGAGGAGCCGACGAGCCGGGTAGTAGCGATTCTAATCACGGATAATGGACAGGCTCTGCTGCCGACCATCCGCTCGCGGGCCCAGTGGGTGCCGTTCGCTCCGATGAACCGCGACCGGATGGTCGCCGTGCTTCAAGCGGAAGGACATCCGTCGGTGCTGATCCAGGCGGCCGTCCGGCTGGCGGCGGGACCGGATGCGGCGCGCGAGCTTATTCAAGGAAATGGGTTTGCAGAAATCAGAAACCTAGTGATACAATTGACTAGAGAAAGCATGTCCCGACTGCCTACGGCGCTGCTGACAGCGCAGCAAAAGCTGGCCAAGTCGGAGCTGTCGGACCAGCTTCCTTTGTTTATGGATTTACTTATTTTATGGCTTAAAGATATGGTGCAGCTCAGCCTGGGCAACCGGTCGGAGCTTGTATATGCAGATCAAACCGAATGGACGGGCGGACTGGCCTTATCTTACGATATGAAGCATTGGGTGCGCTGTTTGGAGCAGGCGATCGAACAGCAGAAAAGGCTTCGCTTTCATGCCAACTCGCAGCTGGTGCTGGAAAAAATGTTGATGCAGCTGAAGGGGGTGTAGATTTGTACTCGGTTGTTGGCGTCCGCTTTAAAAAAGCGGGAAAGATCTATTATTTTGACCCGATCGACCTGCCGGTCGATAAGGAAAGCGCGGTTATCGTTGAAACCGCTCGCGGTATTGAATACGGAAAAGTCGTTATAGGCAAACGAACGGTTCAGGAATCCGATGTCGTACTGCCGCTGAAGAAAGTGATCCGGATAGCGGATCAAACCGATGCTCAGCTCGTGGAGGACAATAAATCCGCAGCTAAAAACGCGTTTGTGGTTTGTCAGGAGAAAATCAAGGACCATCAGCTCAAAATGAAGCTGGTGGACGTCGAATATACATTTGATCGCAACAAGATTATTTTTTATTTTACCGCCGAAGGAAGAGTAGACTTCCGGGAGCTGGTTAAGGACTTGGCCGGAGTGTTCCGGACAAGAATAGAACTAAGGCAAATCGGAGTTCGCGACGAAGCCAAGATGCTAGGCGGAATCGGCCCATGCGGACGGATATTATGCTGCTCCTCGTTCCTCGGCGATTTTGAGCCGGTCTCGATCAAGATGGCCAAGGATCAAAATTTGTCTTTGAATCCGACGAAAATTTCCGGTCTATGCGGCCGGTTGATGTGCTGCTTGAAGTATGAGCACGATAATTATGAAAGCATTAAAGAAGATGTGCCGCGGGTTGGCAGCGACGTGATCTCTTCGCTCGGAAACGGCCGCGTAGTCTCGCTAAATATTAACGAGCGTACCGTAAAAGTGCAGATTTATGAGCTCGGTAAAGTCATGGAGCTATCCTTTGACGATGTGGTAGAGCAGCATTAACGGTTGTTCGAGCTTTCTTGAGGTGAATGTGTGGATAAAAGAGACATTTTTGTTCAGATTGAGCAAATGGAAGAACAAATGGGTGCGATATACTCCGAACTGGGACAGATGAAGAAGCAAATCATCGAGCTCCTTGAAGAAAATAATCGGTTAAGCATAGAAAATCAGCAGCTGCGCAAGCTGCTGAAGAACGATGCCGAGCCGCCGGTTGTGGTACCCCATATTCATGTCACCGCCGCACAGGCCAAGGAGCTTACTGGGGAAGGCTACGACAATCTGGCCCGTCTTTACCATGAAGGCTTCCATATCTGTAATGTCTACTACGGTCATTTGCGGACGGAAGGCGATTGTCTGTTTTGCTTGTCGTTTTTAAATAAGTAAGAATGCCTTGAACGGCCGCGGTCAGCGGCGGAGGTTATCGCTAAAACCGTAGAGAAGAACCTTCTCTGCGGTTTTTTTAGATCGGGAAGGCCAAGGTCTGATGGAAAGAGGAAGCGCATTTCATGAATAAAGTAACGGTACATGCAAGCGAGAGAATCGACGATTTGTTAACGAACGACTTGAAGATTATTCAGAGCGACGAAGTATTCAGTTTTTCGATGGATGCCGTTCTGTTAGGAAGGTTCAGCTATGTGCCGCCGAGGGGGCGAATCGCCGATCTGTGCACCGGCAACGGAGTGATTCCGCTGCTGCTGTCCACGCGGACGAAAGCCTCTATCACCGGCGTGGAAATTCAAGAACGGCTGGCTGATATGGCCGAGCGCAACGTCCAAATCAACGGCCTGGAGCATCAGATTCGAATCGTCAACGGCGATCTGAAGGAGATTTCCGGCGAGCTGGGGCACGGCAGCTTCGATGTCGTGACGGTCAATCCTCCGTATTTGCCGGTGCCGAGCGGCGAGCAGAATGTGAATGAACATGTGGCGGCGGCTCGGCACGAGGTGTTTTGCACGCTGGAGGATGTGGTGAAAGCCTGCAGCCGGCTGGTGCGCAGCGGCGGCCGGGTGGCGATGGTTCATCGTCCGAGCCGCTTGGTTGAAATATTTTGTACGATGAGACAGTACAAGCTGGAGCCGAAGCGGGTCCGCTTCGTTCACCCGAGAGCGGGGGAAGAAGCGAATATGGTGCTGATTGAAGCGCTGCGGGACGGCAAGCCGGAAGTGCGAACGCTGCCGCCGCTAATCGTTTATAAAAATAAAACGGATTATTGCGATGAGTTGATGGAAATATACTACGGACGGCGTGAGCAGCTTGTCGAGCCGTCCGAGGGCATAATGAGGGATTTGACGTGAACATTCAAAAAAGTTATCGGGAAGATTCAGGACAAGGAAAGCTGTATTTGGTAGGAACGCCGATCGGCAACCTGGAGGATATGACGTACCGCGCGGTCCGAGTGCTCGGCGAAGTGCAGCTGATAGCCGCCGAGGATACGCGGCAAACGCGCAAGCTGTTGACGCATTTCGACATAGCGACGCGGCTTGTCAGCTATCATGAGCACAACAAGCATGCAAGCGGTCCCGAGCTGGTGCGGCTTATGCTGGCCGGTGACAGCATAGCGCTGGTCAGCGACGCCGGGCTCCCGGCTATATGCGACCCTGGAGCGGATCTGGTCAGGCTGGCCATCGACGCGGGCATCGACGTCATCCCGGTGCCGGGAGCGAACGCGGCGCTCTCCGCATTGATCGTCTCCGGTCTGCCTACGGAGCGCTTTACATTTCTCGGCTTTCTGCCGAGAGAGAAGAAGCCGCTGCTGCAGGAGCTTGAGCTGCTGAAGCCGGCCAAGGAGACGCTGCTGTTCTACGAGTCCCCGCATCGGATCGTGAAGACGCTTGAAGCGATGCTTGAAGTATGGAGCCCTGAGCGGCAAATGTGCCTCATGCGCGAGCTTACGAAGAAATATGAGGAAGCGGCCCGAGGGACGATACGGGAATGCTACGAGCTGCTGTTGGAGCAGCCGCCGCAGGGCGAATATTGCATTGTCGTACAGGGGGGCACCGCTTCCGAAAGCGAGCCGTCCGCCGCCTGGTGGGAGGCGTTCGGTTTGGAAGAGCATGTCGAGCATTATGTGACGCAGGGATTGAATCGCAAGGAAGCGATCAAGCGAGCCGCGGCCGACCGTCAGCTGCCGAAGCGGGAGCTGTACAACGCTTTGCACCGGCAGGAACAATAGAAGCGGTGCCGGGCAAGCGGAACGGAGTCCATAAGAAGTTACATACCCAAGCCGATCGGAACGTATCCGGTCGGCTTGTCGGTTTTGTCTATATTATATAGAAGGAAAGCAACGGGCGGCTCCTGCCTCGCGGCAAAAAAAATCCCCAAATTCATAAAAGTACATGAATTGGGGAATAGAGGAGATATGAAAAAGGTTAGAATTACCTTAGTAAGAAGTGCTATCCTTATTATAACCTATATTTCTTATTTTGTCACAGGTATTGGCATTTCCGATAAACATTCGTGACAAACAATTTTACCTTTGAAATAAGAAACATTTTCAGCGTTGCCGCAGAAGATACATGCAGGCTCATATTTTTTCAACATGATGCGCTCGCCGTCCACATAAATTTCCAAAGCGTCTTTCTCGCCGATGCCAAGTGTTCTGCGAAGCTCAATAGGAATAACGACGCGACCCAGCTCGTCGACCTTTCTAACAATACCAGTAGATTTCATCATATATATAAGTCCCCTCTCAAAAATTTATCGTCATGATTCGACATAATTCTTGATATTTATGATACCAACCATTCCCAAAATAGTCAACTAGCAATTTGCAAATTTTAGCGTTAAAATATGGAAGAATAGACCCCCAGAAGGGGGAATATACGAGAAAAGCTGCCAAACCTTGTGAAATCGGCATCTTTCTAATATAGTTCAAACATAGTATTATGAATATATTCCATATCCAAGAAAAAAATTCAAGTCAAATGTTGTTCACATTTGGAAGATTAATACGACATCATTCGACAAACATGCGGCTTTTCCGTCTCAGTTTTTTGTCGAAAATTCAAGCTTAAGGGAGGTTAGGCATATGTCCGGTTTATTACAAGAAGAAAAAGTGTTTAAAGATCCCGTTCATAAATACATTTACGTCCAGGATCAAACCATATGGAATTTGATCAACACGAAGGAATTTCAGCGTCTCCGCCGAATCCGGCAGCTGGGCACCTGCTTTCTGACCTTTCACGGAGCGGAACACAGCCGGTTTTCGCACTCCCTCGGAGTATATGAGGTTACGCGGAAAATCATTTCGCAGTTCGAGCGCAACGGTTACGAGGATTGGCCGCGCGAAGAACGGCTGCTCTGCCTATGCGCCGCTTTGCTGCATGACGTCGGCCACGGCCCGTTCTCCCATTCCATCGAAAAAACGTTCGGCACTCACCATGAAGAGTGGTCTTGCCGCATCGTTCTCGGCGACACGGAAGTGAACCGGGTGTTGAAAGAAGTGTCGCCGACCTTCCCGCAGAAGGTTGCCGGCGTCATCGCCAAAACGTACAATGAAGAAATTGTCGTCAGCCTCGTATCGAGCCAGCTCGACGCCGATCGGATGGACTACTTGCTGCGCGATGCTTACTTTACCGGCGTCAATTACGGAATGTTCGATCTGGAGCGCATTTTACGCGTTATGCGGCCGTTCCAAGGCCATATTGTCGTCAAGGAGAGCGGCATGCATGCGGTGGAAGATTACCTGATGTCCCGGTATCAAATGTATTGGCAGGTGTATTTCCACCCTGTGACCCGAAGCGCAGAGGTCATTTTGCACAAAGTTTTTCAGAGAGCTAAACAATTATATGAAGAAAATTACGAGTTCTCGTTCATGCTCTCTCCGCTGCTGAGCCTGTTTCGCCAGACGCTCAGCGTGGACGAGTACCACCTGCTGGACGAAGCCTTCATGCAGACGGTGCTTATGCAGTGGTCCCGCGAAGCGGACGAGGTTTTATCCGATCTGTGTTCCCGCTTTCTTAACCGTCGTTTATTCAAGTACGTCATGCTGGAGCACATCGACGTTCAGCAAATCGAAAGGCTGCGGGAGACGATGGCTGGCCTTGGTCTGGACCCGGCCTTTTACCTCGAAATTGATTTCCCTTCGGATCTTTCGTATGATGTCTATCGTCCGGGAGAGCATGACGAAAAACTGCCGATTTTGCTGCTCGATCAAAGGGACACGTTAACGGAAATTTCGCGTAAGTCGGAAATTGTCCGTTCCATCAGCGGCATCCATATGGGCAAGTACCATTTGTATTTCCCCGAGGAGCTGCTCAGAGCCGCTCCCGGCGCTCTGACCGAGGAGCAGCGGAAGCTGCTGCGGCTGGAATAAAGGCCCGGCCGTACCCGATTTTCCCATCACCATATAAAGGAGATTTCGCGTTCAAATGATTACAGACACTCACGCTCACTTAAATGCACCAGAGTTCGATGAGGATCGACAAGAGGTCATCCAGCGCGCGGTTGAGAACGGAATCAGTCGAATCGTCAATGTCGGATTTAACCGGGAAACGATTCCGAGCTCTATCGCCTTGGCGGAGCAATACGACTTCATTTACTCCACAGTCGGCTGGCACCCGCAGGATGCCAAAGATATGTCCCCGGAAGATCTGGAATGGATCGAGCAGCTATGCTCGCACGACAAGGTCGTAGCGATCGGCGAGATCGGCCTTGATTATTACTGGGATACGTCCCCGAAGGATGTACAGGATCGGGTGTTCCGCGAGCAGATCAGGCTTGCCCGCAAGCTTGGCATGCCGATAGTGATCCATAACCGCGATGCGCATCAGGATATTATCCGGATTCTCCGCGAAGAGAAGGCGGCCGAGGTCGGCGGCGTCATGCACTGCTTCTCCGGCAGCTGGGAAACGGCCAAGCTTTGTCTGGACATGAACTTCCATATTTCCTTCGGGGGCCCCGTCACGTTCAAAAACGCGAAACAGCCGAAAGAAGTGCTGGAGAAGGTTCCCATGGACCGGCTGCTCATCGAAACGGACGCTCCTTATTTGACTCCGCACCCTTATCGCGGCAAGAGAAACGAAACCGCATATGTGAAATTAGTCGCAGAAACCGCTGCTCAAATTAAAGGGATTTCCCTGGAAGAGCTGGCTCACGCGACTACGAAAAATGCAGTTAGATTGTTCGGTTTACGCTAGACAAATAGGGGGGTCAAGACAGCCCTTTTTTAGTCGGAAACGCGATAATCGAAGAAAATGGCATGAAAAACTAAGACATGGTTAGAAAAACAAGGGTCCAATTCGTAAAATCGCGCTTAAAAAACGGTTTTGGACGAAAATGAATCTTTTTTGCCGAGTTTGTATACTTTACAACATCGCATCCGACAGCGTAAACTCAATATTAACTTAATACGATTACCATTTTTCCACTATCGCTGAGTTTCCATAAGGGAAACGGGGGAACCGTAATTGGACCCGTCTTATTTTTCAATAAGACTAAGGTCACATTTTCTGGGGTGAGTCTTGGAGAGGTTAAGATCAAGATGATATTAACGCTTATCCAAGTAGGGCGACTCTCAAGTCCGAATCCGTCAGCTAACCTCGTAAGCGTAAGAGAGAGGTAACGATTGTCGTGTGCTTTATTTCATTAACTTGATGAAATAATCAAAGTCACGGGAAGAGTCCTCTTTCCGATGACTTTTTTTATGTTCTCCCGTCAACGTGATATTTGTCCGACAACATAATTGACTTTTAGAGAACGGGGAGGTGCTGGCCGCACGCAGGACCAGAAACGATATGGATCGAAAGGTTGCAGCCCTTAGTGGACCACTAGGAATGTTACATTTCGCTGAAGGGCGAGAAATTGGCGAAGCCGGTCTTCAGTGAAAGAGCGTCGACAGACGTTATCCGTTAACCACAGATTGCAAAACTTAAACCATAGTCGCGTCAGATCAAACATGCGTAACACTCGACGGCGGGGCTTTGAAGGAGGACCGAACTAGTGGGAGCTATTCAACACGAGCAAACCCATGTAAGACGATCATCCAGCATGTCCTTCGCATTGCGATGGAAGCATGAAAACTTGCGTATGATATCCACCACTGCACTTATTTCATTCGCTTTGACTTTCATGTTCTTAATAATGTTATACGGTACGGCTACCAAGAAGGTGACCGTCGTTGTGAACGGACAAGAGACCGTTGTTTATACCAAACAATGGGATCTGCAGCGTTTACTGGATGAGCAACAGATTCAAGTCGGGGAGCATGATCGACTCTCCGCTGCGCTGGATTCGAAGGTGAAGACGGGGGACCGTATTACCATCGACCACGCGAAGCCGGTTCAGCTTACGGCTGACGGTGAAACGAAGACGATCTACACGGTGGCCAAGACCGTAGGAGACGCGTTGCATGAATTGAACGTGCCCGTCGGAGAACTGGATAAGGTGAGCCCGGAGCTGGAGGCGTCGCTGCCGGATAGCGGTGCGGTACAAATTGTCCGGGTGAAGAAAGAGCTTGAGGAAGTATCGGAAAAAATCGCGTTTGACGTTGTGAAGAAAAACGATCCGCAGCTTGTAAAGGGCAAAGAACAAGTTGTGCAAGAAGGCCAGGAAGGCGAAGTCTTGAAGAAAAAAGAAAAACGCTTTGAAGACGGAGTGCTTGTCTCCGAACAGGTGGTTGACCAACAGGTCAAAACGGAAAAAGTCAATAAAGTGGTTGCCGTAGGTACGAAAAATCCGGTTGTAATTTTATCGGCGTCATCGCCGAATCTTCAAGAAGTAACCAAGAGCGGCGTATCCTTCGGCGTGAAGCAGGTCATTAACAATGTAACGTTAACGGCTTATTCCGCAGGCGCGGCTTCGACAGGCAAAAGCGCGGAACACCCGCAATACGGTGTGACGTCAACGGGCACGAGAGTAACGGAAGGTCGAACAATTGCAGTGGACCCCAAGGTGGTTCCGCTGGGCTGGTGGGTGTATATCGACGGCCTGGGCTTCCGCAGAGCGGAAGATACCGGCAGCGCGGTGAAAGGGAACATTATCGACGTGTATTTCGACAGCAATGACTATGCTAACCGCTTTGGCATGAAGCGAGGATACACCGTTTATGTGATCGGACCGAAGAAGCCGACCGCGGACTAAGGGGCTGCAATTAGGGAAGACTCATTATATATACGGCAAGAGGAATGAGAAGAGGGATGCCTCTTCTTTTTTCTGTGTGAAGAACATTACCGCAAGGAAGCGCGAGACGCCCTTGGCTTTGTACGAGAGAAGGTAGTAAGATGATTAAGGAAATCATTGTGGTGGAAGGCAAGGACGACACCGTCGCCATTAAGCGGGCGGTAGAGGCCGAAACGATCGAGACCGGCGGGTCGGCGATCAACGATGAGATCATTAAGCGGATCAAGCTCGCGCAGCAGCGCCGCGGCGTTATTGTGCTGACGGACCCCGATCATGCCGGAGAGCGTATCCGCAAGATTATTACGGCGCGCGTACCGGGCTGCAAGCATGCGTTCATTACGCAGGAGGAGGCTACGAGCCGCGGCGACATCGGCGTCGAGAACGCCTCGCCGGAGACGATCCGCAAAGCGTTATCCAATCTGCGGACGGATTATGAAGCGGCGGAGTCGGATATAACGTGGGAGGATTTGATTAACGCCGGCATGATCGTGCATCCTCAGGCCGCCGCAAGGCGGATGGAGATGGGCAGACAGCTCGGCATCGGCTACTGCAACGGGAAGCAGTTTTATAACCGCTGCCGGATGTTTCGGATTTCCCGCGAAGAATTCGCTGTAGCGTGGAAGCAACTTGAGAAAAAAGAGGGTTAAAGATGGATACGATAAGATCAGGTGTACAGGAGGACATTGCCTCCCCGAAAAAAACAAAGGAGCTGTTGCAGCGCCATGGCTTCACGCTAAAAAAAAGCTTGGGGCAGAACTTTTTGATCGATCCTAACATTTTGTACAAGATCGTATCGGCTGCGGGATTGGATTCGGCCAAGGGCGCGCTGGAGATTGGCCCCGGCATCGGAGCGCTGACGCAGCAGCTTGCCAAAACGGCAGGACGCGTCGTAGCGATTGAGATCGACCAGAGGCTGCTGCCGTTGCTGGAGGAGACGCTGGAGCCGTATCCGAACGCGAGCGTCGTTCAGGGCGATGTGCTCAAGGTCGATCTGAAGCCGCTGTTCGAGCAGTATTTCCAAGGCTTCGAGCCGGTGAGCGTCGTAGCTAACCTGCCCTATTACATTACGACGCCGATTATTATGAAGCTGCTGGAGGAGAAGCTGCCGCTGGAGCATATCGTCGTCATGATTCAAAAGGAAGTGGCCGAACGGATGTCGGCGCGGCCCGGAGGCAAAGATTACGGCAGTTTAAGCATTGCGGTGCAATATTATTGCGAGCCGGAGCTGGTGACGATTGTCCCTCATACCGTGTTCATTCCTCAGCCTAACGTGGATTCGGCGGTTATCAAGCTGAAGGTTCGCGGGAAGCCTCCTGTCGAGGTAGAGGATGAAGCGTTCTTCTTCGATGTCGTACAGGCTTCGTTCGTACAGCGCAGAAAGACGATATACAATAACCTGGCTTCCCGCTTTTACACCAAGGAAACCAAGAGCGAGCTGGAGGCTGTGCTGCAAGAAGCGGGAATCGAGCCTTCGCGGCGCGGAGAGACGCTGTCGATTCAGGAGTATGCGAACTTAAGCCGCTGCTTGTCCAGAGCTCTGGGGCGATCCTGAGGGCTCTGGAGCGGCCCGTATGAAATTAGGGCTCGGTGAATCACCAATTGCCTATTGACGCCATAGGATACACGAGGAGGCGATTTGGCCATGAAACAGGGAGACCTCGTTACTCGTAGATCGTATGGTGGTGACATCATATTTAAAATTCAAAATATTATTCGGCAGCAGGCGGTGCTGCGCGGAGTAGATTACCGGCTGCTCGCCGACGCTCCGTTGACCGATCTGACCACGGTAACGGTCAATGCTAACAGTCAGACCGCGGCGGGCAGCCGACCGCCATGGATGGAAACGATGCGCAAATCGAGAAACCGGGCGGTGACCGGATACGCCTCTGCGAACGGTACCGGCGGCGAAACGGCGCCGGCCTTTTTTGAAATGCCGGGCAAAGTGCTTCATCTGGACGGAGATCCGGCGTATTTGCGCAAATGCATGAATTTATACGGCGAACTGAAGGTTCCGGCCGAAGGCTATTACGTATCCGAACCGCATATGGCGGATGCGATGTATCGGCTGCTTCCGCAGGTGAAGCCCGATATTGTCGTCGTCACCGGACATGACGGGATTTTGAAAACGCGTCGCAGCGGGGACATCGCCAACCTGGGCAGCTACAAAAACTCCCACCACTTCGTAAATGCCGTCCGGGTGGCTAGACAGTACGAGAAGAACAAAGATACGCTGACGGTCGTGGCCGGAGCGTGCCAATCGCACTTCGAGGCGCTGATGCAGGCCGGAGCGAACTATGCAAGCTCGCCGTCCCGCGTTCTGATCCATGCGCTCGATCCGCTGTGCGTGGCGGTTAAAGTGGCGTATACGCCCATTCGGGACACGGTGAATATCGTCGATGTCATCGGTCTGACGCATAGCGGCTTGGAGGGGATCGGCGGGGTGGAATCCCGCGGCAGTTATCGGCGCGGCGTGCCCGTCATTCCAAAAAATATGTATCAACAAGCGCCTTAGGGGCGCTTTTTCTTTGTAAATTCGACAATTTTGTGAACGAAGTTAGAGGGTGAAATCGTAAAAACTCTTTAAAACAAGGAAAAATTGCGTTGACAACAGCTTTGCATCGCTGATATAATATTTGTCCTAATTTGACATACTACTTCCATTGGGTTATAATTTACAAGGAAAGAGGTGGTAGTAGTCAATGGCTAAAAATTCGCTATTGGATATCAAACGCAGTTTGGAACCTCATGTCGGACAGAAAATTATGTTAAGAGCAAACGGCGGTCGCCGTAAGACGATCGAGCGCTCCGGTGTATTGGAGGAGACCTACCCTTCCGTTTTTATAGTCAAGCTGGACCAGGAGCAGAACGCTTTCAAGCGCGTCTCGTACAGCTATGCAGATATACTTACCGAGTCCGTTGAAGTCACGGTGTGCAACGATGATGGACAAGTGCGGATCACGATACAGCAATAAGGGCTTTACCTAAGCGGCATGCTCCTTGGCTTGAGGGGATGCCGCTTATTCTTTGGCTCCTAGTATGTTCCGCTGCCGAATGCCGCATGGATTATCATAACGGGGGAATACTACTTGTATCCTACGGTAAAGGAGATGTTTGCGAATGGCACGAAGAGGCCGGGGCATGATGTCGGAGCAATTCAAATACGAGCTCGCCAAAGATTTGGGCTTTTATGAAACCGTGCAGCGTGATGGTTGGGGAGGTATACGAACCAAAGATGCGGGCAATATGGTAAAGAGAGCAATCCAAATTGCCGAGCAAGAGATCTCGCAACAGCCTCCGCAGCAGCCGCCGAGGTACTAGATAACGTCTTTACGGAAGCTAGAGCAAGCCAAGCGCTGCTTTAGCTTTTTTTTGTTTCTTTTTTGGTATAGTATTAGGGAATAGAATAGAGCTGCAAAGAAGGTGTCCTATGAAAGTTTTTGAAAAAGCGCCGGCTAAAATCAATCTGTCGCTGGATGTTCTGCGGAAACGGGAAGACGGCTATCACGAGGTCGAAATGGTTATGACCATGGTGGACTTGGCCGACAGGATCGAGATGCAGGAACTGCCGCGCGATACCATTATCATATCGAGTCAAGCGGGCTATATTCCTTTGGACGAGAAAAACTTGGCCTTTCAAGCGGCTAAGCTGATCAAAGACCGCTATGACGTGAAGCAAGGCGTTTACATACATTTGGACAAAAAAATTCCGGTTGCGGCCGGGCTTGCGGGAGGAAGCAGCGATGCGGCGGCGACGCTGAGAGGATTGAACCGGTTATGGAAGCTGAACATACCTGCGGAGGAGCTGCAGCGGCTGGGAGCGGAGCTCGGTTCGGACGTGCCGTTCTGCGTAACCGGAGGGACGGCGGTAGCCCGCGGGCGCGGGGAGAAGCTGGAGCCGATCGATTCGCCGCCGCAGTGCTGGGTCGTGTTGGCCAAGCCTCCGATCAACGTATCCACATCGGAAATTTACGGCAAGCTTCGGGCCGCCGCCATCCAGCATCATCCGTCGACGGAGCGGATTGTCGAAGCAATCGTGCACAAGCGATTCGACCTGTTATGCGCAAGCCTCGGCAACGTTCTGGAGGAAGTGACGCTGGACTTGTATCCGGAGGTAAGGCAGCTGAAAGAATGCATGATCCGACTCGGTGCTGACGGCGTGCTGATGTCGGGCAGCGGACCGACTGTATTCGGTTTGGTGTCCAAGGAAGCGAAGGTTCCGCGGATTTACAACGGCCTGCGCGGCTTTTGCAAAGATGTTTATGCAGTTCGGCTTTTAACATGACTACATGATACTTTTATGTTAGCTGAATGTTAGAATAAATTTCATGGACATCTTGAAAAAATACGTATAAAAATGATATAGTCACATTATAATATTCGGATTTCACTGCCTATTTATAAAACCGTAACGATACTGGACGGCCAAAACGGACAGCTCTCTTTTGCAGGGAGCGGCGGATTGGCTTTATCACGATATCCGCAAAAATTCGGCGCCGGAAATTCGGCAGGCCGCGGGTATGCAGGCTTATATTTTGAAGGGGGTTATTTCATGAAAAAATTAAAACGAAGCGCAAGGTTGGTTGAAATGACTCAATACTTGCTATTTCGCCCCCATACACTAATTCCTTTAACAACGTTCGCGGACCGGTATAATTCCGCTAAATCGTCGATCAGCGAAGATTTGGCCATCATTAAGGAAGTGTTTGAGGAAGAAGGACTGGGCGAATTGCAAACTTTGGCCGGAGCGGCTGGGGGAGTCAAATTCATACCTAAGGTCAGCAAGGAAGCGTCCTTGCAGTTCATTCAAGGAATATGCCGCCAATTGGAGCAGCCGGAGCGAATCTTGCCGGGCGGTTATTTGTACATGTCCGATATTATGGGACAGCCGCTTATTTTGAATGAAGTAGGGAAAATGTTTGCAACCGCGTTTGCGGGCAAAGATATCGACGTTGTCATGACGGTGGAAACCAAAGGGATTCCGCTCGCCTATGCGACGGCTTCATTTCTAAATCTGCCGGTCGTCATCGTGCGACGGGATAACAAGGTGACCGAGGGCTCCGCGGTGAGCATCAACTATGTATCCGGCTCGAACAAGCGGATTCAGACGATGTCGCTGTCGAGAAGAGCGCTGAAGGAAGAGTCACGGGTGCTTATTATCGACGACTTTATGCGGGTGGGCGGAACCGTCCATGGGATGATGGATCTTTTGAAGGAATTTAACGCCACTGTCAAAGGTGTAGGCGTTTTCGTAGAGTCCGGCGAGGTGGAGGAGCACCTGGTAGAGGATTACATATCGCTTGCCAAGCTGTCCGCCGTAGATCCGAAGACCAAGCAGATTACCGTCGAACCAGGCAACTATTTCCAATAATATAAATGGAGAGTGATTGAACATGAAGTTGACAACGATCGCAACAAACGAGGCTCCGGCGGCTATCGGACCGTATTCTCAAGCGGTGCAGTTCGGCAACGTGCTGTTTACGTCGGGACAAATCCCGCTCGGATTGGACGGGCAAGTGGTCGAAGGCGGAATCGAGGAGCAGACGCATCAGGTGTTTCGCAACTTGGAAGCGGTTTTGGCCGCTGCGGGAGCAGGGTTCGGCGATGTGATCAAAGCGACGGTGTTCATCAAGGATATGAATCAGTTTGCGACCGTCAACGAGATTTACGCTTCCTACTTCGGAGACCATAAACCGGCGCGTTCTACGGTGGAAGTGGCCCGTCTGCCCAAGGATGTGCTTGTCGAAATCGAACTGATCGCGGCGACAGGTGTCGAAAAACAATAAAATAATCAATTATTTATAAATTTATACATTTTTGATTAAAAAAAAGAAGGATTTTGCCCTAAAATGTGGAATTTTATATCCCAAGTCTCCCAGATGGAAAAAGGTGGTGAACACTAATGCAGATTACAGACGTTAGACTCCGTCGGGTTAACTCCGAGGGAAGAATGAAAGCCATTGCTTCCATTACCATCGACAACGAATTTGTGGTTCACGACATTCGTGTGATTGACGGTAACAACGGCATGTTCGTCGCCATGCCAAGTAAGCGCACGCCAGACGGAGAGTTCAGGGATATTGCACATCCGATCTCTTCTACCACTCGTGAAAAGATTCAAGCCGCCGTTTTGGCTGAATACGATCGAGCAGCAACAGAGGAAGAAGTAATCGTAGAAGGGGCATAATTCAGCTGGGAGAGGGCCGACAGAGGCTCTCTTTTCTTTTTACGCGAATTCATATATAGTGATTTGAGGAGTCATTTATACGTTTTTTTTCAAAGGATGGGCCTAAAGGTGGCATAGCTTTCGAAAGGTTTTTCTATAGAGAAATCGGGGCAATTGCATCTAAAGGCACTTCCTTTTGGCATGAGGCAAGCAAAGCGCAAGAGGGGTCCTTAAGAGAAGTATCCGAGAGCAGAAGGAGTGGACTGTAGTTGAACATAATGGGGATTGTCCTCGCAGCGGGACAGGGCAAACGTATGAAATCGAAGCTGTACAAAGTGCTTCATGAAGTATGCGGCAAGCCGATGGTCGGTCATGTCGTCAGCGCATTGGAGCAATTGAATACCAAGCGCGCCGTCGTTGTTGTAGGGCATGGAGCCGAAGCCGTCAAGGCGTATCTCGGAGATCGCGTAGAATATGCGATGCAGGAGCAGCAGCTCGGAACCGGCCATGCGGTGCTGCAGGCGAAAGATCTGCTTGCCGACGAAGACGGGCTAACCGTCGTCCTGTACGGCGATACGCCGCTGGTAAAGAGCGAGTCGCTCAAGGATATGATCCGCGCTCATCAGGAAAAAGGCGCTGCGGCAACGGTCATGACGGCGATTTTTGATAACCCGTTCGGACTCGGACGCATCATCCGCGACGAAAATGGACGCGTCTCCAGAATTGTCGAGCAGAAGGACTGCAACGCCGAGGAGCGGGAGATTCGCGAGATCAACTCCGGCATGTACTGCTTTACGAACCGCAAGCTGTTCGAGGCGCTGAATAAGGTGACGAACAATAATTCGCAAGGCGAGTATTATTTGACCGACGTGATCGGCATTCTCGTAAGCCAGAACGATATCGTGGAGGCTTACTGTACGGAAGACGCCGCCGAGACGCTCGGCGTGAACGATCGCGTGGCGTTGTCCGAGGCTGAACATATTATGCGCGAGCGCATTAACCGGGAGCATATGCTCGGCGGGGTTACGCTGATCGATCCGGCGAGCACGTATATCGGCGCCGATGTGCAGATCGGAGCGGATACGATCGTGCTGCCCGGCACGGTGCTGAAGGGCGCTACGGTCATCGGGGAAGATTGCGTCATCGGCCCGAATACGGAAATTGAGGACAGTACGATCGGCAGCGGCGTTCAAGTGAAGCAGTCGGTGCTGTCCCAAGCGAAGGTCGGGGACCAAACCTCGATCGGGCCGTTCGCTTACTTGCGTCCGGGGGCCAATCTGGGCAACGGCGTGAAAATCGGCGATTTCGTGGAAATCAAAAACGCTACGCTGGCCGATGAGGTGAAGGTGTCGCATCTAAGCTATATCGGCGACGCCGTCATCGGCAAAAACGTCAATTTCGGCTGCGGCGCGATCACCGTGAACTACGACGGCTTCAACAAGCAGCTGACCGAGGTGGAAGAGGATGCGTTCATCGGCAGCAACGTCAATCTTATCGCTCCGGTCAAAATCGGCAAAGGGGCTTATGTCGTCGCAGGCTCGACCATCACGCATAACGTGCCTGCCAACGATCTGGCTATCGCCAGAGAGCGCCAGGTGAACAAAGAAGGCTACGCGGAGAAGCTGCGTTCCAAGTTCTACGCGAAGAAGCAGCAGTCGAAGACAAAACAGTGATTGGTTTCCCCTTCATTTGGGCAAAGTAAGAGTAGGTGAGTGTAATTCTATTCTTGTGCCTATTGATGAAGGAGGATTTCACATATGGAAGCAGCATTGAAGGCGGAAACGCGCAAGTCGGATACGAAGTCCGAGCGCAAGGGGCTTCGCGCCAAAGGGAACATTCCAGCCGTCGTTTACGGAAAAAAAGTAAGCAATACGCCGATCGCTATAAACGAGAAGGAACTGACGGCGATCCTGCGCACCAACCCCCATGCCATTATCGACATGGTTATGCCGGATGGAAGCAAACAGCCTGTGATGATCAACGAGATCCAGCGGGACCCGATCTTGAGAACGATTCTGCATGTCGACTTTCACCAAATCAATATGGATGAACCGGTATCGACGACCGTCCGCCTCGACTTTATCGGCGACGCCGTAGGCGTGCAAATGGGCGGCATTCTGCAAATACAGCATCATGAAATCGAGATTCGCTGCTTGCCGAAGCAAATTCCGAATGCGATCGAAGTCGATGTCAGCGGACTGGAGGTCGGCAGCAGCATTCTCGTCTCCGACTTGAAGGTGGGCAGTTCCATCGAGATCAAGTCGATGGCGAACGACGTATTGGTCACCGTGCTGGCGCCGCAGAAGGAAGAAGCCGCCCCGGATACGGCGGAAGAAGCGGAGCAGAAGGCGGAAGCCAAAGCGGAAGCGGATGCGAATCATCCTCAAGAGACGGTATAGCTCTGGTATTGTTGCAGTGCAGAGGGCGGACGAAAATCGGCGGCGGCCGGGTTTCCGACGTCTTCTCGGCTCATCCTTGTTGCGGAGCGTGTCGAACGGCTTGTTCGATCCGCTCCTTTATCGCGTTCGGCGGCTGTGGGGGCCGGAGCGACATGCGCAGTCTGTGCGCAAACGGCGAAAGATGCCCCTAAACCGAAGGGAGAGCTAGAGTAACATGAAATGGTTTGTAGGTCTGGGCAACCCGGGCAAGCAATATGAAACGACTCGGCATAATATCGGATTCATGGCTTTGGACCGGTTTGCCGACAAGCACGGCATTAAAATAACGCAGAACAAATGCAAAGGTCTTCTCGGCGAAGGGAATATTAACGGGCAAAAAGTGTATCTGCTCAAGCCGATGACGTATATGAACTTATCCGGCGAATCGATTCGCGCGTTTCTCGATTTTTATAAAGCTTCGGTTGAAGATCTCGTCGTTATTTATGACGATCTGGATACGCCGTACGGGCAAATCCGCCTTCGTTATCAAGGCAGCGCCGGAGGGCATAACGGCATTAAATCGACGATACAGCATTTGGGCACGCAGACGTTTAACCGGATTCGCATGGGCATTAACCGTCCGGCCCCGGGCTACAATATAGCGGATTATGTGCTGTCTTCGTTTTCCAAAGAAGAATTCAAAACGATGCCGCAGGTGCTGGATACGACTTGCGAGGCGATGGAATACGCGCTGGAGCAGCCTTTTGAGAAAACGATGGCCAAATTTAACGGCGCATAGTGCGATCCTTTACGCCGCGTGCTTGCAAAATAGCGCAGGCTAATATTCTCCTTTTTTGGTCATAATGATGAAAAAGGAGGAGTGAGTCATGTCTATCAAATACGTTTGCCGTCACTGTCATACGCTGATAGGGGAATTGGAGCGGCAGCATGTGAGCGATGAGCTGCTCGGTTTCCATTTCTTGACCCCCGAGGAGCGTCAGAGTATAATATCGTATAACCCAAACGGCGATATGACCGTCAATGTGGTTTGCGATTATTGCAAGGAAGCTCTGGATCATAATCCCGAGCTGTCGCTTGTCACCAGTCCCCTGCAGTAATAAGGCGGGGGCGGCATCGTTTGGAATATATGCGCCTGGGCTAGCGAAGTCTGGGTTCTTTTTCGAGTACGCCGGCATAAGATTCTTAACCGTCAAGGTTTACCATATGATGAGTCAAGGATAACGAATTGTCTTCCGCCATAGAAGACGGGATTCGTTGGTTTGGCGATGTTCAAAGGGAGATAAGGAGCGTCACCTTGCGCCAAAAGGTGTTGCTCCTAGTACCCGTTGGCGGAAAACTTACCACAATGGCAAATGATGAGAAGAGGTTTTGGTTGATGGGCGAGAGGGGGTACGTTTTTTGCAAGCTTTAATCGAAGCATTCTCCGCGGATCCTGACCTGCAGAGCATCGTATCCGGTGTTCAATCGGGAATGAGGGAGCAATTGATCTCCGGATTGTCCGGTTCCTCGCGGCAGGTGATGCTGGCCGCTTTATATCATGAACTCGGGCGGCCTCTGTTTCTGGTTACGCACAACATGTTTTCGGCGCAAAAAATTTTCGAGGATTTGGTGGAATGTCTGCCAAGCGACAAGGTGATCCTTTTTCCGGCACAGGAGCTGCTGGCTGCAGAGTCGGCCGTAGCGAGCCCGGAAATGCTGGCTCAGCGGATCGACGCGCTGACGAGGCTGGCGGACGGCTTCCGCGGTGTCGTCGTCGTTCCGTATGCGGGAATGCGGCGGGTTCTGCCGAACAAGGAGATGTACGCGGAAGCGCGGATCGCCGTTCAGGTGGGGCAGACGCTGCAGTTGGATTCGTTTATTGCGGAGATGGTTCATCTCGGCTACGAGCGCGTGGAACGGGTTGAGAACAAGGGAGAGATGAGCGTCCGCGGCGGTATTATCGACTTGTACCCGCTGTCTTCGCTGCACCCGTACCGCATTGAGCTGTTCGATGTGGAAGTGGATTCGATCCGGTCGTTCGATATTGCCGATCAGCGCTCGATAGAAAAAATAAACGAGCTGATCATTACGCCGTGCTGTGAAATTATAGCCGATGGAAAACGGTTACAGAGCGCGGCTCAGCACGCGTACGAGCTGCTGCAGACGCAGCTGGAGAAGATGGCTGACCGCGGCGCCAAGGAACGCCTGCTGGAAGGCGTAGGGCACGAAATCGAACAAATGCGGGAAGGGCAGTATTTTGCCGGTTTGTTTAAATATATTTCGCTATTGTTTCCCGAGCGCCAAACGCTGCTGGATTATATGCCCGAGGATTCGGTTCTGCTGATTGACGAGCCGTCCCGTTTGCTTGAGACGGCGAAGCAATTGGAGAGGGACGAAGCCGAATGGACGACCATGTCGCTGCAGGACGGGAAGAGCATTCCGGCGCTGGTGTTGTCCAAGTCTTATGAAACCTTGCTGCAGCGCAAGCCGTATCCAACATTGTACATGTCGTTGTTCTTGCGCCAGGTGCCGCAAACCCAGCCGCAGAATATCGTCAATTTCATGTGCCGCGTGATGCAAAATTTCCACGGTCAGATGAACGTGCTGAAATCGGAAATGGAGCGTTGGAAAAAATCGGGCGCCAAAGTGCTGCTCCTGGCAAACGGCGAGGAACGGGTCGACCGCGTTCGGCGGGTGCTGGCGGATTACCATATCGAAGAGCCGACGATTTTGAACGGCAATCTTCAAACCGGCTTCGAGCTGCCGAACATTCATCTGGTCGTCATCACCGAAGGTGAGATGTTCACCCAGAAGCAGCGCAAAGCGCGCAAAGTCGAAAAGAAAATGGCGAATGCCGAGCGTATCAAGAGCTACCAGGAGCTGAAGATTGGCGACTATGTCGTTCACGTCAATCACGGGATCGGGAAATTCGTGGGCATCGGCACGTTGGAAGTCGGCGGCATTCATAAAGATTATTTGCACATTATGTACGCGGGGGGAGACAAACTGTCTGTCCCGATCGATCAGATCGATCATATTCAGAAGTATGTCGGTTCCGAGGAGAAGGAGCCGAAAGTATATAAGCTGGGCGGCACCGATTGGAACCGCGTCAAGAGCAAAGTGCGCTCTTCCGTTCAGGACATTGCGGACGATCTGATCAAGCTGTACGCCGAGCGGCAAGCGGCCCAAGGCTATGCTTTTACTGCGGACAGCACGTACCAGCAGGAATTCGAAGGCATGTTCCCCTATGAGGAAACAGGGGATCAGCTGCGGGCGATTCGTGAAATTAAGGACGACATGGAAAAGCCGCGGCCAATGGACCGGCTGTTATGCGGCGACGTAGGCTACGGCAAGACGGAGGTGGCGATCCGCGCCGCGTTCAAATCGGCCATCGACGGCAAGCAGGTGGCGGTTCTTGTGCCGACGACCATTTTGGCGCAGCAGCACTATGAAACGTTCCGCGAGCGCTTCTCCGGTTATCCGTTCAACATCCAGGTGCTGAGCCGGTTCCGTTCGAAGAAGGAGCAGTCCGATACGATGAAGGGAATCAAGGCAGGCACTGTCGATGTGGTCATCGGAACGCACCGGCTCTTGTCGGCCGACGTCAAATTCAAGGATCTCGGTCTTCTTATCGTCGACGAGGAGCAGCGCTTCGGGGTGTCTCACAAAGAAAAGCTGAAGCGGCTGAAAACGAATGTGGACGTACTCACGCTGACGGCGACGCCGATTCCGCGCACCTTGCATATGTCGATGCTTGGGGTTCGCGATTTATCCGTTATCGAAACTCCGCCGGAGAACCGCTTCCCGGTTCAGACGTACGTCGTGGAGCACAGCAACGCGCTCATCCGCGAAGCGATCGAACGGGAGCTGGCGCGGGAAGGACAGGTATACTACCTGTATAACCGCGTGCAAGGGATCAATCAAATGGCGGAGCAAATCTCGATGCTTGTTCCGGATGCCAGAGTGACGGTGGCTCACGGTCAAATGTCCGAGCAGGAGCTGGAGAAGACGATTCTCGACTTCCTGGACGGCGAATTCGACGTGCTTGTCAGCACGAGCATCATCGAGACCGGCGTCGACATTCCGAACGTCAACACGCTCATTGTTCACGATGCCGATAAAATGGGCTTGTCCCAGCTGTACCAGCTTAGAGGACGGGTCGGCCGTTCCAACCGGATCGCCTATGCGTATTTCTCGTACCAGCGGGACAAAGTATTGACGGAGGTTGCGGAAAAAAGGCTTCAGGCGATAAAAGAGTTTACAGAACTTGGATCAGGGTTTAAAATTGCCATGAGGGATTTGGCTATTCGCGGCGCGGGTAATTTGCTTGGGGCCGAACAGCACGGGTTCATCGCTTCGGTCGGATTCGACCTGTACTCGCAGATGCTCGCCGAAGAAATCGCCAAGAGGAAACAGGAGATCAGCGGGGAAGAGGCGGAGGTGCAGAAGCCTTGGAATACCCAGCTGGACATTCAGCTTGATGCGTATATTCCCGGAGATTACATTTACGACAGCGTTCAAAAAATCGAGATTTACAAAAAAGTGGCCGGCGTGAAAACGCTGGAGGAAGCTGCCGAGCTGCACGACGAACTCGTCGACCGTTTCGGCGATTTGCCGCAAGCGGTGTACAATCTGCTGACCGCTGCGAGATTGAAAGTATATGGTTCGATGTATGCGATCGAAACGATATCGCAAAAGGGAACGGATTACGAGGTCAAAATGCATGCCGACCAAACCGGCAATTTGGATGGACAGAAGCTGCTCGAAGTAACCGGGGAATTTGACGGTCGGGTGAAGCCGATTTCCGGACCGCAAATTCATTTCCAAGTCAAGGGCAAGGGGTTAAAGCCAGAAGAATCCATCGATTTGCTGGAAAGGTTTCTGGTACAATATAAGCGTGCGCTGAAATTGAAGGGAGAACTACAGGATGTTGCAAAATAAATGGAAGACGGCTAAGAAAGGGCTTATCGCTCTGCTGGCTGTAATGACGATTATCTCCGCCGCGGGATGCGGCAAGAAAGCGGATTCCGATACCGGCGCGGCAGCCGGAAGCGGCGCTGCGGCAACGAATAAAGACGCAGCGGAGGTGCTCGTTACTTATAAAGACGGCGGGAAGGTAACCCGCGGCGAATTCGACACGTTCTTGAACACCAATCTGCTGTTCTATAAAGAATATGCCCAGTACAAAGAAGATCCTGCGTTTCAGCAGGATATGATGAAGCAGCTCGTTACTTTCAAGGTGCTGTCCGCCCGTGCGGACGACAAAGCCAAGACCGCTGCCGACGAGAAGACGAAAACCCAGATGGACCAGATTAAGGCGTTCATGGGCATGCAGGAAGGCGGCATGGATAAACAGCTGAAGGATGCGAGCATTACCGAGAAAGATCTGGAGACGTTCGTCTCCCGCAGTATGCAGGCGATCGAAGCTATGGAAAGCAAAGTAACCGACGATCAAGTGAAAGCCGAGTACGACAAAAATATCGCAGCGGACAAAAATGTTTACGATGTAGCGACGGTTCGCCATATTCTGGTCGGTACGACCGATGCCGCGACAGGCAAAGAAACGCGTTCCAAGGAAGATGCGCTGAAGCGCGCTAAGGAAGTTCAGGACAAGCTGAAGAACGGCGGCGATTTTGACGCATTGGCCAAAGAGTACTCGGACGATCCGGGCTCCAAGGACAACGGCGGCAAATACGAGAACGTCGAAATTTCCCAGTGGGTGCCGGAATTCAAGAAAGCCGCTGCCGAGCTGCCGCTTAATCAAATCAGCGATCCGGTAGAAACCAGCTACGGATACCACGTTATGAAGGTCGAAGCCCGCAAAACCAAAACGTTCGACGAAGTAAAAGAAGATTTGCGCTCGCAGCTGGCCGAAACGCAAATTTACGACTTTGTCGACAAGGAATTGCCGACGATGATCGAGACCAATACGCTGCCTAAACCTGAAGAAAAAGCGCCGGCCGCTTCTCCGGCTCCATCGTCTTCACCGGCGCCGGAAGCTCCGAAATCGGAAACGCCTAGCAAGTAATATATTACCAGGATGCCCTGCAGGGCATCCTGTTTTTATTTCTCAAATATGGACATAATGAAAACAACGGCGCCGCCGGTACATAGCGGTAAATCCTACGCTAAAGAAGGCAACAGATGTATAAGTCAATGGGAATCGAAGAATACTATGGCTACTAATTGAATTCCCTCCATTTGTATACACCGTGCTATCCAGTCGAATCTAACTCTTCAAGGAAAGCGAGGCATCTAGAAATATGAAAGCAACTGGAATCGTTCGTCGCATTGACGATTTAGGAAGAGTGGTTATCCCCAAGGAAATTCGTCGGACACTCAGGATTCGCGAAGGGGACCCGCTGGAGATTTTTGTGGATCGTGACGGGGAAGTTATCCTGAAGAAATATTCTCCGATCGGTGAGCTTGGCGACTTCGCCAAGGAGTATGCGGAATCTTTGTACGAGGGCACAAATCATATTACGATGATCTCTGACCGCGATACGATTATCGCCATAGCAGGCGGATCGAAGAAGGATTTTCTGGAGAAGCAGATCGGTCCGCTTGTAGAGGCGTGTATGGAAAACCGCAAATCCTCCATGGAAAGCTCCATGGGACAGTATGAAATTTGTAAGGATGTCACAGAAACATATTCCTCCTATGTGATCGCTCCAATTGTAGCCGGGGGGGACCCTATCGGGGCCGTTATCCTTGTAAGCAAGGACGAGAATGTAAAAATGGGGCAAATGGAAACCAAAATGGCCGAAACGGCGGCGGGTTTCCTCGCAAAGCAAATGGAACAATAGATATGATTGATCGATAAGCTTCCTGACGAACGGATCCTGCAAGGATGCGAAGGTTGGGAAGCTGTTTTTGTGCTGCGCTCGTTTTTCACCAGGCTTCTAATGGTATATAATGAGAGAGAATTCGGAGGAAGCCGCGCCGGACGAACGACGAAAGAAAGGGCGAACGATGAACGGGGATGCGAACAAACATGGCGAATCCGGCAAAGCCGCGGGCTCTGCGCTGCTTAAGGGCGCTGCGGTGCTAGGAATCGCCGCTGTGGCGTCCAAGCTGATCGGGACGATGCAGAAAATTCCGCTGCAAAATATAGCGGGAGACGGGGTTTTCGGGATTTATAACGCGGTTTATCCGCTGTACATTTTAATTTTGTTTTTGGCGACGGCCGGCTTCCCGCTGGTCGTCTCCAAATTCGTTTCGGAACAGGCTGCCGCAGGACGCGACGCCGAAGCCCGACGGGTGCTTAGGGTGGCCGCAACGACGCTTGCTGCAACAGGACTGTTGTTTTTCGCGTTATTGTATTTCGGAGCGGAACGCCTGGCATGGCTCATGGGCGCCGAGCAAACAGGGCCGGCCATTCGCAGCGTTTCGTTCGCACTGTTGTTCGTGCCGGTCATGTCGGCGCTGCGCGGTTATTATCAAGGCTACCAGAACATGATTCCGACGGCGGTATCTCAAGTCGTGGAGCAGTCGGCGAGAGTAGTCATCATGTTCGCGCTGCTCCTGCTGTTCGTTCGCTACGGCTGCGGCCCGGAGCGGATCGCGGCCGGAGCGACCTTCGGCTCCGTGGCCGGCGCTATGGCCGGGCTGCTCGTCATGCTCTGGTTTTGGCGCAGGGACCCTAGACGAGCCGGGCTCAAGGCGAAGCAAGGCGCCGAGGCGGGCGCAGCGCCGGCGGAGAGCAATTGGAGCCTGGTTCGGCGGCTGCTGGCCTACGCGCTGCCAATCTGCCTCGGCACGATTGCGCTGCCGATTCTTACGCTGGTCGACTCGTTTACCGTGCCGCGTTTGCTGAAGCTTCACGGAATGGACGAGACCGGCGCGCTGCTGCGCTTCGGCCTGTATAATCACGGGCTGCCGCTCGTACAGCTGGTCGCCATGATCGCTTCGTCGATGTCGGCCGCTCTCGTGCCCTCCATTGCCGATGCGAAATGGCGCGGCGATGCCGAGGCGCTTCGCAGCCGGACGGCCATGTCGCTGCGGCTCGCCTGGCTGGTCGGGCTGGCGGCGTCCGTAGGGCTCGCGATGCTGGCCGAGCCGATTAACGCGATGCTATTCAAAAGCCCGGAAGGCTCGTGGACGATGGCCGTGCTCGCCTACACGGCCTTATTCAGCACGCTGAACATCGTGGCGTCCAGCGTGCTGCAGGGCTTCGGCGCCGTCACCGCGCCGGCGCTGTATTTGCTCGCCGCGGCCGCGGTCAAGGTCGCGGGCAACATCGCCCTCGTGCCGCGCTGGGGCATCGACGGCGCCGCCGCCGCGGCGGTGGCCGCCTACGCGCTCGCGGGCTTGCTCGCGCTCGCGCATGCGCTGCGCGCCGCCGGCGTGCGGCCGGCCCCGGGCCGGGCGGTCATCAAACCGCTGCTGTGCACCGGTTTGATGGCCGTGGCCCTGCTGGCCGTGACGCACGGCCTGCCCGCGCTGCTCGGCGCGCTGGGCGCGAGCCTGCCGCCGCGGGGCATGGCCGCGGCGGTGGCTCTCGTCGGCGTCGCCGCGGGGGCGCTCGCGTATGCGCTCGCGCTGCTGCGCCTCGGCGCCGTGACGGCGGCCGAGCTCGGGCAGGTGCCGCAGCTTAGCGGCAAGCCGCTTGCGCTGCTGCGCAAGTACCGGCTGCTGCGCTAGAGCCGGCGCAGCCCGGCTAACGGGAGCCCGCGGGCCGTCCGGGCCTATCGCTTCGGCCCGCGGGATCTTGAACGGCCCGGCTCCCGGCTGCGGGGGCATACGGTTGCCGCACATACGGCGTCCGGTAATCCGGCCGCCGCCGAATCGTCATATCATAAGGAGGCGAGTGCATGATGCAACCGCGCATTACCGTCGTCGGACTAGGCTCCGGAGACGAAGATCAATTGACGCTCGGCGTCTGGAAAAAGCTGAAGCAAGCGAAAAGGCTGTACCTTCGCACCGATCAGCATCCGATGGTTTCGCTGCTGCGCGATAACGGAATCGCCTATGAATCGTTCGATTCGATATATACAAGCAATGATACGTTCGAGCAGGTATACGAAACGATCGCCGGTCAGCTGCTGCGCTTATCCAAAGAGGAGCAAGGGGAGGTCGTTTACGCCGTGCCGGGTCATCCGATGGTGGCCGAAATGACCGTCCAGCTGCTGCGGGCCCGCTGCCCGCAAGAGCAGGTCGAGCTCACGTTTATGGGCGGAGAAAGCTTTCTCGATCAGGCGTTCGTTACGCTTGGCTTTGATCCGATCGACGGCTTTCAGCTGCTGAACGGGACGGATTTGTCGGTTTACAGTCTAAACCCGCTGCTGCATATCGTCATCGGCCAAGTGTACGACACGCATACGGCTTCCGATGTGAAGCTGACGCTAATGGAGTTGTACCCCGACGATTGGGAGGTCGTGGTCGGCCATGCGTTAGGCGTTCAGGGCGAAGAGCGGATTCATCGTATCCCGCTGTTCGAACTGGATCATTTGAAGGATTACGGCAATTTGTCGCTCGTATGGGTGCCGCGCTCCGGCGAAGAGCGGCTGCGCAGCCGGACCTTCGCCCGCTTGCACGAAATCGTGGAAATTTTGCGCAGCCCGGAAGGCTGCCCTTGGGACCGGGAGCAGACGCACCAGTCGCTTCGCAAAAACTTGATCGAGGAAGCTTATGAAGTACTGGAAACCTTCGACGAGGAAGACCCGGACCATATGGCCGAGGAGCTCGGCGATCTGCTGCTGCAAATTATGCTCCATTCGCAAATCGAGGCGGAAGAGGGCGGATTCACTGTGTGGGACGTAATCGGCGGACTGAACGAGAAGCTGATTCGCCGTCATCCTCACGTATTCGGAGAAATGAAGGCGGACGATGCCGACGAGGCGCTCAGCAACTGGCAGCAGATCAAGCAGGAAGAGAAGCGCAAGAAGGGCATCGATCCCAACGAGCTTCCGCTGCTTTCCGGAGTTCCCCGCGAACTGCCCGGGCTGATGAAGGCGTACAAGCTGCAGAAGAAGGCCGCTGCCGTCGGGTTCGACTGGTCCGAGCTGGGTGAAGTGTTGAATGTTGTCGAATCGGAGCTGTCGGAATTGAAGGAAGCGATCGCCTCTTTGTCGAAACAGGAACAGCAGGAAGAGCTTGGCGATTTGCTGTTTTCCGTCGTCAATTTGGCCCGTTTTCTGAAGGTAGAACCGGAAGAAGCCATGTCCCAGGCCAATCGCAAATTTTTTGAAAGATTTGGTTATATTGAGCGGCAGCTGCGTTTAAAGGGCAAATCTTTTGACCAAACTGATTTACAAGAGATGGAATCTTTGTGGCAGGAAGCAAAAAAAGTTTTATAAATCGACAATGGCTAGCAGGAATTTCCTGATAAACAAAGAATACTAAGCATAGTGTTATTTTGAGGAGGAAATGTATCCATGAACAAAACAGACTTGATCAACAACATCGCCGAAAAAAGCGGGATGACAAAAAAGGACGTTGAAACCGTTCTTAATAACTTCTTGGGTGAAGTAACAGATGCGCTGTCCAGCGGCGACAAAGTTCAGCTTATCGGTTTTGGCACTTTCGAAACTCGCAAACGTTCCGGACGCACGGGCCGCAACCCGCAAACCGGTAAAGAAATCAGCATTCCTGAGTCCGTAGTTCCAGCTTTTAAAGCAGGCAACAAGCTTAAAGAAGCGGTAAAATAATGCGTCTTGACAAATTTCTCAAGGTTTCCAGACTGATCAAGCGGCGCACGGTCGCCAAAGATGTGTCCGATCAAGGACGCGTCTGGATCAACGGGAAAGATGCCAAACCGAGCAGTGCGGTTAAAGTTGGCGACGAACTGAAAATTCAGTTCGGACAGAAGAGCGTCACCGTAAGGGTGGAGCAGCTGTCGGAATCGACCCGCAAGGAAGATGCCGCCAAGATGTACACGCTGCTTAGCGAAGAAATGCATAAAACCGAATTATGGCAAGGCTGAAGAGACTGATGTTTCAGTCTCTTTTTTGGTTCTATTTCTGGACATCCCCCCATACTTTTAAGTAAACAAGCTTTGTTCGTGAAATTGTCTTTTGTTATGACGCAAGACGAAGGTCCGTGTAACGAACCGGAGAGTTTACGTGTCGCCTTTGAAAACGGGTTCTATCCTTTGGCCTTTATGTAAATTGAAGGAACCCGTTTTCAACAGCGGCCGGAGGTTGTTACACGGAACCGCAGTCTTGACGAGTCATAACAAGCCGGCTTATTTCACGAACAAAGCTGCCAGGAGGGGGCGTATCATGGCAATAGAGCCGGGAAAAGTCAAACGACAAGAAATCAAGATGCTCAACCGCAAACTGCTCGAAGTATCCGGCGTCATGAATGTAGAGAGCTTCGACAGCGAGGAATTTTTACTGGAGACCGAATTCGGGTATTTGATGATTAAAGGACAGAACCTGCACATCAAAAACTTGAGCCTTGATCAGGGACTTGTCGCTATCGAAGGATTGGTGAACGAGCTGGCCTATGTAGACACGAATTCCCAAGGAAAATCCAAGGGATTTTTCGGGAAGCTGTTTAAGTGACTCTGCAAGTTCAATTCGTCACCATGGGCATGATGCTTTTAGGGGGTCTCTCGTTAGGCGGACTGTTCGATTTGTATCGGGTGCTGGCAGGCCAGCTACGTGCGCCCCGTTATGCCTATTACCTCCTGGACATCTTTTTTTGGTGCGTCGGCACGCTGCTTGTATTCAAGCTGCTTTACATGAGCAACCTGGGACAGGTGCGGATGTTTATTTTCATCGGGTTATTTATTGGCGTCGGAGTGTACTTCCTGCTCTTCAGCCGAACGGTCATTGGGATCATTAAATGGATGATCAGAGCGGTCCACGCGACGATTCGTGTCGGTAAAACAACTATCCGGTTGTTTATTGTAATTCCGGCTATATGGATCTATAGGACTACCGTCGTGTTTTTGGGGTTTTTACTGGCTATCGCTATGTTCCTGTATAAAGTTGTGCTACAATTACTCTATCCTATCTGGAGGCTGTTATTGTGGCTGCTCAGGCCCCTGATCAGATGGATCCGATTACCTATTTGGGTGAAGAAAACGGCTCAATGGACCGCGGCATGGTTTCGTCGCTTCTTTTGAACAAAGTGGGAGGGTTTTACATTCTATGCCATCCGTTCCGGCAGTAAGCAATGACGCCAAACCGAATAATAAAGGCTCATATCGCAGACGCCGTTTGGTGATGATTATACTTGCATGCTTTATGAGCTGGGCTGGCGTGACGTTATGGAATCAAATCGGGAAGCTCCAGGAGCGCGCCGAGAAGGTGACGGCCCTGGATCAAAAGTATAAAGAAACGCAGCAAGTCAATGAAGATAACAAGCGGGAGATCGCGAGATTGAACGACCCCGAGTATGTAGAGCAAAAAATTCGCAAAGAGCTGCACTATGTAAAGCAAGGCGAGACCTTGTTTTACGTGCCGAAAGAATAAAAGTAGAGACTGCCGTAATCCTCTTGTTGACCGTATTGCGGCGAGTACGTTATAATCTGCATTGTTAGGGTTTTTCTCGCACTGAACGCGGTCGCTCATCGGTGAATAGACGTCAATAGACGTTTTTCTCAATTATTTAAGGGAGGAACATTTTACTTTATGGCAATTGAAGTGGGCAGCAAGCTGGAAGGAAAAGTAACGGGCATTACTCACTTTGGGGCGTTTGTAGAGCTACCTGAGGGCGGTACCGGCCTTGTGCACATCTCGGAGATAGCAGATAACTACGTTAAGGATGTCAACGACCACTTGAAACTTAACGACGTCGTTACAGTCAAAGTGATTAATGTGGACAAAGACGGCAAAATCGGATTATCGATCAAGCAAGCGGTAGATAAACCGGTGGAAGCTAAGCCCGCTCGTTTTGAAAGACCCGGTGGCGGTTCCGGCGGCATGGGTGGCGGCGATCGAGGCCCTCGTGGCGGCGGTGGCGGTTTTGGCGGCCGTGGAGGCGACCGTGGCGGCCGTGGAGGTAAACCTCCTGCTGGTAAATTAACGTTCGAAGACAAAGTGTCGCGCTTTTTGAAAGACAGCGAAGAGCGGATTTCGTCCCTGAAAAAGAATACTGAAGGTAAACGCGGAGGCCGTGGGGCAAGACGCGATTAATGATACGAATGGGAGCCGGGGGAGCGTGTGATCGCTTCCTCGGCTTTTTGTTGCCAGGGGAGATAGGGAAACAACTATCCCAAAAATCCGGTTTCAACAGCGACTGGAAGATCAAATGGGCGCCGCAGCGGCTTTTTTTACCGCACTTTTAGGGCTGCTTGACAAATCGGATAGCTCTGATATATACTAAGATTCGTTGTGGCGGTGTAGCTCAGCTGGCTAGAGCGTACGGTTCATACCCGTAAGGTCGGGGGTTCGATCCCCTTCGCCGCTATTCAGATGCACAATTGAAGACACCCTGTCAGGAATGATCCTGTCAGGGTGTCTTTGTTTTTTAGGGCGGACAGAGTCGGATTGTTGCGGGAAGGCGGCGGCAGTTTGAAAGGATGTGGGATAAATTCCCATTTCTTGTCGGGCGAAACGGTTTCTTTCAGTAGTTTTGTCGTTTCCTTAGCGCATATAGAGCGAATCGACAGTATGCAACGGCAATAGAGCGGGGTTGTCTATAGGAATAACCGAACGGATGTTTTGGACCAAGGCGGAACGGGACAGGAACCGGTTTCCGCGAGGCCTTATGCGGCAAGGGATACGGCTGTTTGCGCGGCCGGTCTTTTTTTTGTCGGAAAAAACTTTTGTTCTACCAACTCATTCTGACAAACTTTATACTAGAGTGCCTCTATACTAGAGAACACAAATAGTATATGGGTGGTGTGATGAATATATGCAAAGAAAATTAAATGCCAATCAAGCCGGAATCGTGTGGACCCGTTTTATCCAATCAGGAAAAAACCGTATCGCAAGCCTGGTCGTACAAAATCGTTTGGTTCAATCGGTAGTAGCCAAGAAATGGTCGATTCTATTGTTGTTTATGGCATTTCTTTTAGGCAGGGCGATGATCCTCGACCAGCTTGCCCCGTTCGCCGTAGCCTACTTTGCCGTCATGTATTATTTGCGCAGGGAGCTGCTTTTTTGGACAGGCGCTTTTTTGCTCGCAGGCAGCCTCTTCTCCGCGGCTCCGCAGCACGCCGGTTATATTGCGGTGGAGATGCTCGTCTTCCTCCTTATCCAAAAGGGGGTCGAACGGTTCCAACGCTCCGACATATCGTATGCGCCCATCATCGTATTCGCCGCGACGTTCCTGGTGCAGCTTTTCTCTTATCTCGTCAGTACGGAAATGACGTGGTATACGCTCATGATGACCGGGGTGGAGTCGATGCTCAGCCTTATTTTAACCCACATCTTCTTACAGGCGATCCCTGTATTTACTCTTACCCGTAAAAACTATCATTTGAAGCACGAGGAGGTTATTTGCCTCATCATTTTGCTGGCGTCCGTTATGACGGGAACCGTGGGCTGGATGGCCGGGCCGGTAACGGTCGAGCATGTTCTCTCCCGATATTTGATCCTGCTGTTCGCTCTCGTGGGCGGAGCACCGCTGGGGGCTTCCGTCGGCGTCATCACGGGCCTGATTCTCAGTCTGGCGAATTCCAACGCCATCTATCAGATGAGTCTTCTCGCCTTTGCCGGTCTGCTGGCCGGCCTGCTCAAGGAAGGGAACAAGCTGGCGGTATCGCTCGGGATGCTGCTCGGTTCCTCTATCCTTTCCATATATATAGGAACTCAATCGGAGGTGATAGGCTCGACCTGGGAGTCGGCCGCCGCCGTCCTGCTGTTCGTGCTGACCCCGCGGGCCGTCGTGCAAATGCTGGCCAAGTATGTGCCGGGGACGCAGGAGAATCTCAAATCCCAGCATGATTATGCGAAAAGGGTGAGGGACGTGACGGCAAGCAGGGTGGAGCAATTTTCCGAAGTGTTTCGCCAGCTGTCGCGCAGCTTCAAGCAGATTACGGCGGACGCACAGCCTATGCAAAAGGAGGAAGAGGTAGGCCACTTTATGAATTCGGTAGCGGAGCGATCCTGCTCCGGCTGCTGGAAGCGTAAACAATGCTGGGACGACAAATTTTATCAGACCTACAAGTATATGACCGATATGATGACGGAGGTGGAGCTCAGGGACAATATGTCGCGCAAGCATATACTGCCCCAATGGAAGAAGCATTGCACCAAACCGGAGCATGTGCTGGAGGTGATGAAGCAGCAGTACAGCCTGTACAAAAACGACCAGCGCTGGAAAAAACAAATTATCGACAGCCGCCAGCTGGTTGCCGAGCAATTGTCGGGCGTGTCCCAGGTCATGGAGGACTTGGCCAAGGAAATCAAGCGGGAGGGGCAGGAGCTCTTCATGCAGGAAGAGCAAATTCGCAGTGCGCTGGAGGAGCTCGGATTATCGATCCACAGCATCGATATCATCAGCCTGGACGAGGGGAATGTGGAAATCGAAATCATCCATCAATATACGAAAGGATTTGATGAATGCCGCAAAATTATCGCGCCGCTCTTGTCCGAGATCGTCGGCGAGCATATCGCCGTCAAAAACGAGCAGGCGCTTGAGAGGAAGGAAGGATACAGCACGGTCGTCTTCGGATCGGCCAAGGAATACGAGGTGGAAACCGGCATCGCCGGAGCGGCCAAGAACGGCGACCTGCTGTCGGGAGACAGCTTCAGCACCGTGGAGCTCGGCAACGGCAAATTTGCCGTGGCGCTCAGCGACGGGATGGGCAACGGCGAAAGAGCCCGCGCGGAGAGCAGCACCGCTCTGGATATTTTGCAGCAGCTGCTGCAATCGGGCATGGATGAGAAGCTGGCGATCAAGTCGGTCAATTCGGTGCTGATGCTCCGCTCGTCCGACGAGATGTACGCCACCGTCGACGTGGCGCTCATCGATCTGTATAATGCCAATACGACGTTCCTCAAGATCGGATCGACCCCGAGCTTTATTAAGCGCGGCAGCGAAGTATTCCCGATTACGGCGAACAATTTGCCGGTCGGGATCGTCAGCGACATTGATGTAGATCTGGTCAGCCTGCCGCTGAAGCCCGGCGATATTTTAATCATGATGACCGACGGCATTTACGATGCGCCGGGCCATGCGGTGAATAAGGAGATGTGGATGAAACGCGTTATTTCGGAGATTCATACGGAACATCCTCAGGAGTTTGCCGACGTTCTGCTGGAGCGGGTCGTCAGATATCATCACGGGCATATTTACGACGACATGACGGTAGTTGTGGCCCGGGTGGAGAAATACCAGCCGGAATGGGCAACCTTCCGCTGGCCCGGGCTGGAGCGGATCGAGCGGCCGAAGACGGTCAGTTGACGGAATTTTGTCCAACATTATTTGAAATCGAGGGATTCAGCGCTTTCTCCCGGACAGGGAGGGGGTGCTTTTTTTTGTTGTTTAGGAAAAGATGCGCAGCCATATCCTGTGGATATCCGGGTGCTCCCCCGAAAGTAAAGTCTACCCATAGAACGATCCTGGAGGAAGGGTTAGACGCCGATCCAGCTTAGGCTGGATACGGACGGAATAAGCTTCAGTGCATCACGTCACTTTTGGGGGATTTGTTCTTTGGGACGTTCCTCTAGCATCGGCCAAGTTTAGGATTCTCGCAAAAAGGGAAAACTATATGTAAGGTTTACTATGCTCATAGAGGAGGAACGGATAGTATGAATCAAATCATCTTAATTACGGACGGGTGCTCCAACGTCGGGGTCAGCCCGGTTATTGCGGCTGCGCATGCCAAATCGGAAGGGATTGTCGTCAACGTCATCGGATTGATCGATTCCAGCGAGATCGGGGAACACGGAATCGCCGAGATCAACGAGATTGCCGAAGCCGGAGGCGGCATGAGCCGGATCGTGAACACAACGGAGCTGTCGCAAACCGTGCAGATGATGACTCGCAAGACGGTCGTTCAGACGATCCAGCAGGTTGTCGGCAAAGAGCTGCAGCATATTCTGGGCGATTCCAAGATCGAGAGCCTGCCGCCCGAGCAGCGGTCGCAGGTCGTGCGGGTCATGGACGATTTGTCGGAAACCGCTGCGCTGCGCGTTGCGCTCCTTATCGACGCCAGCGCCAGCATGAAGCCGAAGATGCAGGCGGTCAAGGAATCGATCTATGATTTGCAGCTGAGCATCCAGGCCAGAACGGGCGACAGCGAGATGGCCGTATTCCATTTTCCCGCCTCCGTTTCCGGCGATGAAGCCGTCGAGATGGATCTTAGCTGGACGCGTGACCTTGCAAATCTGAACCGTTTGTTTTATAAATTAAACATGAAGGGTACGACGCCTACGGGTCCTGCCCTGCTGAAGGTCATTCAGTTTATGGCCGGCGTATCGGAGGAGGAATCTTCCGGCGGTCCGTGGAACGCCACGGCGTATGCGGATGAACAAGAGCGCCCGCATAAGGGCAAGGATGGGATGCTGAGTGACTACGTCGTTTGAGCGGCACGTGTCTTCAGGCACAATCGTGCAAGGCAAATGGAATCATCGGCGGTACAAGATTGAGCGTTTGCTCGGTGCCGGAGCCAATGGGCAAGTATATCTCGTGAAGCGGGGGAAGTTGTCGTACGCGCTCAAAACCGGGTTCGACGCCGTCGACCATCAGTCTGAGGTCAATGCGCTCAAGACTTTGTCCAAATCCGGCACATCGTACCGCAATTATTTGCTGGATGTGGACGATTTTCATTGCGAAGGGCAAGATTTTCCGTTCTACATCATGCCCTATATGAAGGGGCAGTCCATGGCGGACTTTATGAAGCAAAACGGCCGCGATTGGATTTACCTGATTGGGCTGAATCTGCTCCGCAAACTGGTCGAGCTGCACGGCGAGGGTTATATTTTCAGCGATATTAAGATGGAGAATGTGATCGTTTCCGGATACGGGGACGTCGAGCTGATCGATTTTGGCGGCGTCACGCCGAAGGGAAGGGCGGTCAAGCAGTTTACCGAGGTGTACGACCGCGGATTTTGGGGAGCGGGGAGCCGTTCCGCCGACGAGGCTTACGATCTGTTCGCCTTTGCCGTCCTGCTCATCAGCAGTACGGATACGGGGCGGCGGCTGGCGGGAATCAAGAAGGTAATTCCGCAAAACCGCAGCGTGGATATGCTGCTGGAGATGCTCCAAGCGAACCGCGCGTTAAGCCATGCGGCTCCCGTGCTGCGCAAAGCGCTGCTCGGCCAATACGCCACCTCGAAGGAGGCGCTGGCGGACTGGCGCAAAGGGGGCTATCCCAAACCGGCCAAAATCGTTAGCTCTATCGGCGGCGCCTGGCTTAAAATTTGCTTTGCCGCTTCGCTGCTGCTGTTCGGATTAACGGTATACCTGTATTGGCCGGCTTCTTGACGTGTTTTTGCAGGCTCCATTGAAAGGATTAACGGACGATGAATCTCGTATCGAAGGTAGAGAAGGAAATACAAGCGGAGCGACTGCTCCGGCGCGGGGACAAGATGGTAGTTGCGGTATCGGGAGGGCCCGATTCCATGGCGCTGCTGCATGTCCTTTTTGCGCTGTCGAAGAGGTGGGACTGGAGGCTTGTCGTAGCTCACGTCGATCACGGTTTCCGGGTCGAGGAATCGGCGTTGGAAGCGGCGATGGTCGAAGAGGAAGCCGCGCGGCTTGGGCTGGCGTGCGAGGTCGGGCGCTTCGATGCCCCCGGTTATATTCGCGAGACCGGCCAAAACGCGCAAGCCGCAGCCAGGGAGCTCCGCTACGGCTTTCTGCAGCAAACGGCCGCGAAAAGCGGAGCGGAACGCATCGTTCTCGCGCATCATGCGGATGACCAGGCCGAGACGATGCTGATGCGGCTGCTGCGGGGAACCGGCCCTGCGGGATTGTCGGGAATTCCCGTCAGACGGACGGAACGGAATGTGGAACTTGTTCGGCCGCTGCTTCGTATATATAAATCAGAGCTGCTCGACTATTGCCGTGAAGAAGGGATCAGATACTGCATCGACAGCAGCAACGAAAGCACCAAGTATACCCGCAACGAGATCCGGCTGGAGCTTTTGCCTATGCTGCAGCGTTACAATGAGCAGCTGCCGCAGGCGCTTGGCCGGCTATCGGTCATGATGGCTGCGGAGAACGATTTTGTGGATCGTCAGGCGGCGGCTTTATTTGAACAATGTGTGGCTGCGGAAAGCGATTTCGCAGAATGGTCAAGAAATTGGTTCGCCGGGGTACATGTTGCTTTACAAAGGCGGTTGATTAAACTAATATTAAATTATCTTTCCTTTGATGCGGATTCCATGGATTTCCTGAAGCTCGAGCAAATGAGAGATGCGATACTGAGACCGGAACCGTCCAATCTTCATATCGACATAGGTCAAAGCCTCGTTCTGACGAGGGAATATGATCGGATCAAGCTACATACTTTATTTGTACCGCCGATCCCGTATCGGTACGTTCTGCAGCGAAATGAACGCCGCTTGACGATAACGGAAACCGGGGCGGTTATCGAGTGCGCCTGGTTTGAAGGCGATGCGGCAGTCGCCGCGATGAAGGCCTTGCCGGCAGACGGCCGCGATGCGGCGTGGTTTGATGCCGGGCAATTGACGTTTCCGCTAACGGTGCGCAGCCGGGCGGATGGAGATCGAATGACATTATTCGGATTAAACGGCTCCAAAAAAGTAAAAGATATTTTCATTGACGCTAAAATTCCGCCGAGCCGCAGGACGCAGATTCCTGTCGTCGCCGACGACCGCGGGCGGGTCGTTTGGCTGCCGGGCGTCCGCAGATCATCGCACGCCTTGGTAAGCGCCGCAACGCAGGCGGCCGTTTATATGAGACTTTGCACGCCGGAGGCTGACGCTTCCTCCGTGTTAAGATAAGCATTACAGATCATTTATTCCAAGTAGGAGGTTCTCTCTTGCAAAACGACATTCAAGAAACACTGTACAGCGAGCAGCAAATTCAGGACAAAGTAAAGGAGATGGGCCAATTAATTAGCCGCGATTTCGAGGGACGCAATCCGCTGGTCATTTGTGTACTAAAGGGTGCGTTTATTTTTATGGCGGATTTGGTCAAGCAAATCACCGTTCCGCTCGAAATCGATTTTATGGCGGTTTCCAGTTATGGCCAATCGACCAAATCGTCGGGCGTCGTCAAAATTATTAAGGATCTGGACGTTCCCGTTGAAGGCCGGGACATCATCATTGTCGAAGATATCATCGACAGCGGACTGACCTTAAGCTATTTGATCGACGTGCTGGAGCGGCGTAACGCGCTTTCCATAACGGTGGCGGCATTATTCGATAAGCCGGGGCGTAGAACTGTTGATTTGGATGCAGACTATAAAGGATTCGTCATTCCGGACGCGTTCGTCGTCGGATACGGCTTGGATTATGCGGAGAAGTACCGCAATTTACCTTATGTGGGCATACTGAAGCCTGAAGTGTACTCCCACTAGCATTTCTTGTGATGCCAAGACTTGCTGTGGTACAATATACAAAGTTGCCGTTTTTGAGAGGAGGTAGGGGATGAATCGAATTATTCGTAATACAGGCTTTTATTTGCTCATTTTTTTGGTCACTGTCGGTATCGTTCATTTTATCAGCACACAGAATGACCAGAAAGACGTAATAAGCTACGATAAGCTCCGACAGGCCTTAGTTGAAAAGAATGTAGACTCGGTCAGCTTGAGATATGACGGTCAGACATACTTGGTTCGCGGTAAATACAAAAATCCGCAGCCGCCGGATAAGAAAAATTTCGAAACCCGCGCGCCTTACGACCAAGAAACCGTCACGATGATCGAAAAGAGCGAAGTGCCTAACATCGTCATTGAAAAAATGGAAGGGGACAACGTTTGGATCAGTTTCCTTACCTCCATTATTCCGTTTGTCATTATTTTCATCCTGTTCTTCTTCCTGTTAAATCAGGCGCAGGGTGGCGGCGGTAAGGTGATGAATTTCGGTAAAAGCCGCGCGAGACTTTATAATGAAGAGAAGAAGCGCGTGACGTTTGAAGATGTAGCGGGGGCAGATGAGGAAAAGCAAGAGCTTGTGGAAGTGGTCGAATTTTTGAAAGATCCGCGCAAGTTTGCTGCCGTAGGCGCAAGAATTCCCAAAGGGGTTCTGCTTAACGGACCTCCGGGAACGGGTAAAACCTTGCTGGCAAGAGCTGTCGCAGGCGAAGCGGGCGTACCGTTCTTCAGCATCAGCGGTTCCGACTTCGTGGAAATGTTCGTCGGTGTCGGCGCATCCCGCGTACGCGACTTGTTCGAAAACGCTAAGAAAAACGCACCTTGCATCATTTTTATAGACGAGATCGATGCCGTAGGCCGTCAGCGCGGCGCCGGATTGGGCGGCGGGCATGACGAGCGCGAGCAGACGCTCAACCAGCTCCTCGTAGAGATGGACGGATTTGGCGCGAACGAAGGGATTATTATTGTTGCGGCAACGAACCGCCCCGACATTTTGGACCCTGCGCTGCTGCGTCCGGGACGTTTTGACCGTCAAATTACGGTGGATCGTCCGGATGTGAAGGGCCGTGAAGCGGTGCTTAAGGTACATGCCCGCAACAAGCCTTTGAACAAAGATGTGAAGCTGGACGTGCTGGCGCGGTATACGACAGGCTTTACGGGCGCCGACCTGGAGAACCTGCTGAACGAAGCGGCGCTGATCGCAGCTCGCCGCAACCGCAAAGATATTTCGATGGAAGAGCTCGACGAGGCGTTTGACCGCGTCATCGTCGGTACGCAGAAGAAAGGCCGCGTGATCAGCGAACGTGAGAAACGCATGGTTGCGTTCCATGAAGCGGGTCACACGATCATCGGTTACTATTTGGAAAATGCCGATATGGTGCATAAGGTTACGATCATCCCTAGGGGCCGTGCAGGCGGATACGTCATGATGCTTCCTAAGGAAGGCGAAGACCGGATGATGAACACCAAAAACGAGCTGCTCGATAAAGTAACCGGATTGCTGGGCGGACGCGTATCCGAGGAGCTGTTCATCGGTGAGATCGGCACGGGCGCTTACAGCGACTTCCAACGCGCTACCGGCATCGTTCGCAAGATGATTATGGAATACGGAATGAGCGACAAGCTCGGACCGATGCAGTTCGGCAATGTGCAAGGTCAAGTATTCCTTGGTCGCGACTTCGGGCATGAGCAGAACTACTCTGACGCCATCGCTTACGAAATCGATCAGGAAATGCAGACGATCATTCGCGGCTGCTACGCTAAAGCGAAGGAAACTCTTGAGAAGTATTCGGATCAGGTTCGCCTGATTGCCGAAACGCTGCTGGAGAAAGAAACGCTTGAGAAGGATGAAATCAAGCAGCTCATCGAAACGGGCAAGCTGGATCAATCCGGAAGCTCCGACGTGAAGGTAAATATCGTCGGGCAGCAGCAAACGGCGGACGCCAACAAGCTGGAGTTCGATAAGCCATCGGCAGAAGATAACAACGACGATAAGAAAGAATCTTAATAACGAAACCGGCGTGCATATGAGATGCACCCGGTTTTTTTCTCATTTGTGAGTCGGCTCCGGGTTGCGCGGCGGCGGATAAATGAGGCGTTATACGAGAAACTGGTCCCAAGAGACCACGCTCGGGAAATACACTGCGTTGGGCATCATTTTTTCAGCCATTTTGTAGTTTTTTGAGCATTGACACCACTCGGGATGTTGTGTAAATTAGTTGTAAATCTTTTAAACAATATGTGAACATTTTCACGACTTCATAGCACACAAAAAGGGGTATGGGGAAGGAAGGTACGACGATGGAGGCTTTAGCCTTGGAGCGTAAAGAGGAGCAGAAGCGTGAGCTGAAGGAACGTATCGCTCAGTTGAAGAAGGAACGCAACGCCATTATTCTTGCGCATTATTATCAGAGGGATGAAATTCAGGAAATTGCCGATTTCCGCGGCGACTCGTTTCTGCTTGCGCAAAAGGCGGCGTCTACGGATGCCGAAGTAATCGTATTTTGCGGAGTTCACTTTATGGGAGAGAGCGCCAAAATTTTGGCTCCGAACAAAACCGTGCTCATTCCCGACGAACGTGCGGGCTGTCCTATGGCGGATATGGTCAATGTAGACGGACTTCGCGCTCTGAAGAAGCAGCACCCGAATGCCAAAGTAGTCGCTTACATTAACACGTCCGCCGATGTCAAATCGGAGACCGACATTTGCTGTACTTCCGCCAATGCGGTCAAAGTAATCAATGCCATCGATTCCGACGAGATTATTTGGGTGCCCGATAAAAACCTCGGTGATTACGTTTCCAAGCATACCGATAAAAAGGTCATTATTTGGGAAGGGTACTGTAACACTCACGACATGTTGACCGTCAAGGATGTAGAAGAAATGCGGGCGCAATATCCGAATGCACAGTTCGTCGTTCATCCCGAGTGCCGTCCTGAGGTTGTCAAGCTGGGCGATTTCGTCGGCAGCACGACCGCAATCATCAAATACTGCAAGGAATCCGACTGCCAGGAATTTATCGTAGGGACCGAAGACGGAACCGGCTACCAGCTGCGGCTCGACAGTCCGAACAAACAGTTTCATTTCGCTACGAAATATTTGGTATGTCCAAACATGAAAGTCAACAATCTGAAAAAGGTTGCACGCTGTCTCGAAACGATGCAGCCGCAAATTTACGTTCCGCCTCATGTCGCAGATCAAGCTAGAGCATCCCTGGAGCGCATGCTACAAGTGAAGTAGCATGCGCTACTCTCTTGTTGAACAACCTCGCGGGCAGTCGAATATCGGTTGAAGAAGGAGAGCGTTTCTAATGATTCCTCGTTATTTAGTTGATTTTAATTTGGACGAGCTGCCGCAGGTGCATACCGATGTGATGGTGATCGGGGCCGGAATTGCCGGTCTGTTCACCTCCATTAAAGCAAGCGAACAGTATAAAGTACTGATGGTAACCAAGAAATCGCTGCTCGACAGCAACACTCGTTATGCGCAGGGAGGCATAGCGGCCGTCATTTCGGACGAGGATTCCCCGGCATACCACAGCCAAGATACGCTAATTGCCGGCGCCGGGCTATGCTCGCCGTCGGCCGTTGACGTGCTGGTGCATGAAGGGCCGGCCGGTGTTCAAGATCTGATCCGCATGGGAACCCAGTTCGATCTGGAGAACGGGGAATTTGCCTTGACCAAGGAAGGCGCGCACAGCCAGCGCCGCATTCTGCATGCGCACGGAGACGCTACCGGCGCGGAAATCGTTCGCGCTTTGTCGGAGAAGACGAAGCAGGACCCGAACATTGACCTTTGGGACGATCATTTTGTTATCGATTTGATTACCGACGGGGGAGAGTGCTTCGGCGCGCTTGTTCAGAAGCCAGACGGCCAGCGGGTTATCGTCAGGGCCAAGGCAACCATTCTGTGTACCGGAGGGGCCGGTCAACTGTACCGCTATACGACTAACCCCGATATCGCTACCGGGGACGGCATAGCGATTGCCTACCGCGCCGGCGCCCTCGTTCAAGACGTGGAGTTCATTCAGTTTCATCCTACCGCGCTTTGCTATCCGGGAGCTCCCAGATTCCTTGTGTCGGAGGCGGTCCGCGGTGAAGGCGCAATACTGCGCAATATTAACGGAGAGCGCTTTATGGAGAAATACGATCCTCAGCTGGAGCTGGCTCCGAGAGATATTGTCGCCCGGGCAATCGTCAATGAGATGGAACTAACGAAGTCGACTTTCGTCTACATAGATTTTACGCATGAGTCGGAAGAAACGGTCAAACATCGGTTTCCGACGATTTACGAATTTTGCTTGAATTACGGGCTCGATTTGTCGTCCGACTGGATTCCTGTCGCCCCCGCAGCCCATTATATGATGGGCGGCGTCAAGACGAATTTGGACGGAGAAACACGGGTGGGCCGCCTGTTTGCCTGCGGCGAAGTGTCCTCTACCGGGGTTCATGGCGCCAATCGCTTGGCCAGCAACTCGCTTTCGGAGGCGATCGTATTCGGCAGACGGATTATGGAGCGCATCCATCAGTTGCCTCCGCTCGATCGCAATCCGTCCGTATCGGCGGCATCATCGCGAACGGGGCATGTCAAACAGCCGATGGTGGAGAAGAAACTGAAGCTGCAAAAGATTATGCTGCGTTATGTCGGATTGAAGCGATCCGCTGCAGGTTTGGAGAAAGGCTACGGAGAACTGAAACGGCAGCTGGCGATTTTTGACTCCTGCTTGACCAAACGCGAAGATTTCGAATTCGCCAATCTTCTTACCTGCGCCCTGTTGACTACGGAAGCGGCCTTGATTAGAGAAGAAAGCCGGGGGGGACACTATCGGGAGGATTTTCCCGAGAAGGATGATCTCTTGTGGAGAAAACATACCGTCTTTAGCCGCGAAGACGGGATTACGGAGGGACGCGTAGACGATGTATGAGCTGCAGATGGAAACAGTAAGAAAAAACCTGAAGTTGTGGCTGGAAGAGGATATCGGCATGGGAGATGTGACCACCATGACGACCGTGCCGGCCGATCAGCAGTCCAAAGGGATCATCCACTTGAAGGATAGCGGGGTTATTGCCGGTCTGCCTGTTGCGGAAGCGGTGTTCTCGCTTATCGACAGCAATCTCGTCTTCGAGGCCAAAGTGCGGGAAGGGGAGCAGGCGGCCTACGGAACCGTATTGGCCGAAGTGTCCGGAAGCACCCGCAGCATTTTGCTGGGAGAACGGCTCGCGCTCAATCTGATGCAGCGGATGTCGGGCATCGCTACACGTACCAGACAGTTCGTCGATGCTCTGGAAGGGCTACCGACGCGGCTGGTCGATACAAGGAAAACGACTCCCGGACACCGCTTGCTGGAGAAGTACGCCGTACGGGTGGGAGGAGGCCATAACCACCGCTTCGGCTTGTACGACGCCGTCATGATCAAGGATAATCATATTAAAGGAGCCGGGGGAATTGCCGAGGCCATTCGCGGCGCCCGCGCTCAAATTCCCCATACGATGAAGATTGAAGTCGAAGTGGAGAATATGGCGCAGCTGGAAGAAGCGCTGGCGGCGCAGCCGGATATCATTATGCTGGACAATATGAGCCCGGCGCAAATGAGCGAAGCGGTTGTGCGCATGAAATCGCAGGCTCCGCATATTCTTGTAGAGGCATCGGGCTCTGTCAGCCTGGATACGATCCATGCCATTGCCTCAACGGGGGTTGACGTCATCTCGGTCGGTCGTTTGACATATTCGGTGCAAGCTTTGGACATCAGCCTGGATCTTAATGCGCGGAAGGGGGGAGCGTCGTGATTCTGGTAGTAGATGTGGGTAACACCAACATCGTACTAGGCCTTTATGAAGGGAAACAGCTGCTGCACCACTGGCGCCTCAGCACCAACCGTTCCAGCACGACCGATGAGTACGGGATGATGATTTACAATTTGTTCGGCCATGCGGGGATTGAGCTTGAACAGGTAGAGGGAATTATTATTTCCTCCGTCGTGCCTCCGCTTATGTTTGTTCTGGAGCAATTATGTTCAAAATATTTGAAGAAAACGCCGCTAATCGTCGGACCCGGCATCAAAACGGGCCTTAATGTCCGCTATGAAAACCCGCGCGAGGTCGGTGCTGACCGTATCGTCAACGCCGTTGCGGCGATTGAGCTGTACGGGGCGCCGTGTATAGTCGTCGATTTCGGGACGGCGACCACCTTCGATTACATCGACGAATCCGGCCAATACATTGGAGGTGCGGTCGCTCCGGGTATCGCCATCTCGACGGAAGCGTTGTATCAACGCGCGGCGAAGCTGCCCAGGATCGAGCTGGTTAAACCCAAACATGTAATCGGCCGCAACACGGTCGCTTCGATGCAAGCGGGGATAATTTACGGCTTTGCCGGTCAGGTCGACGGCATCGTCGGACGCATTCGCGAGGAAAACCATCCGAAAGCCAAAGTAGTGGCTACCGGGGAATTGGCGGAGCTTATCGCCAGCGAATCGCGTACGATTGAAACGGTGAATCCTCTGCTGACGCTCCAAGGCTTGCAGATGATTTACGAACGAAATCAATAGAATGGATAATACAGCCATAGAGAGGATATTCCGATGCGTGATTATTTGATTAGAGCTACTGCAATGGGGGGGAAAGTAAGGGCTTTTGCCGTATGCTCCACCGGCATTGTGGACGAGATCAGCAAGCGTCACCAAATGACGCCGACGACGACCGCCGCTTTGGGCAGAACGGTTACCGCAGGCTTGATGATGGGAGCTATGCTGAAAGGCGAAGAGAAGCTGACGATCCTTGTTAAGGGCGGCGGCCCGATCGGACAAATTGTCGTCGACGCCAACGCGAAGGGAGAAGTACGGGGCTATGTGAGCGATCCGTCGGTGGATCTTCCTTTGAACGGGGAAGGGAAACTGGATGTCGCCGGCGCCGTCGGCGTCGAAGGCTTTATCAACGTGATCAAGGATTTGGGCTTGAAGGAGCCTTACCGCGGCAGCATACCGCTCATTTCCGGAGAGCTTGCCGAAGATTTTACTTATTATTTTGCCAGATCCGAGCAGACGCCTTCTGCCGTTGGGCTGGGAGTCCTTGTCGGCGTCGATCATACCGTAACCGCGGCGGGAGGGTTCATTATCCAGCTGCTTCCTGGACTTAGGGATGACGAGATTTCGCTCATTGAGTTGCTGCTTTCCCGGGTGGAGCCGGTCAGCGTGCTGCTGGAGAAAGGGCTCGATCTTGAGCAAATTCTTCAATGCGTCGTTCCCGACGTTGAAGTGCTGGGGGAGATGGACGTTCAATTTCGCTGTAAGTGCTCCAAGGACCGCGTTGAACAGACGCTGATTTCCTTAGGGCGCGACGAGCTGCAGCAAATGCTTGAAGAGGACGGCAAAGTCGAGATTGTATGTCATTTCTGCAATGAGCAGTATGTTTTTAGAGAAGAAGATTTAAAAACCATAATCAACCAGCTGTAACTTGACGATATATTGAGTAGGACGAAAAAAATAAAGTGTGAGTGACCATACGAGGGGATTAGGAATGCGAAACATAAAGGTATTGTGGGGAGCCATCGCGGTATTGCTGATTGCCGTTGTCATCCTTTCCTCCGTATTGTCTACCGATTTTTTCAACCAACGACATGTCGACATGAGCCCGGATCAGACGAAGCAGAATCAAGCAGTAAAAGTCATCGCAACGATCGGAGACAAGACCATTACCAGCAAGGAATTGGAGCAGCAGCTGCTGCAAAAGCACGGCCGGGAATTGTTGAACCAGATGGTGGATCATGAAGTCATTCGCTTGGAAGGCAAAGCGTTAGGCATGTTTGTGGAGGATAGCGAAATCCAAAAAGAACTGAAGCGTATGCAGCAAGGCTATGACAGCGAAGAACAATTTTACGAATCGATGAAAGTGCAGCTGGGTTTGTCCCCGGAGGCATTGAAAACCGACATTTACGACAAGCTGCTTCAGGAAAAAATTGTGACCAAAGATATTATTGTCTCCGATGAGCAAGTAGAAGCTTACATCAAAGCGCATCCCGACGAATTTAAAACGGCGGTTCAGCTGCGCATTCAACAAATCGTCGTCAGCGGCAAAGATCAGGCGGCTAAAGCGTCGGCGGATATAAGCAAAGGCATTGACTTCGGTCAAGTTGCCCAAAATCGTTCGCTTGACGATGCGACCCGGGATAACGGCGGTGATCTGGGATGGGTAGAGGAAGACGATCCGTTCGTCGCGGCTCCGCTGCTGAAGGCGGTCAAACAGCTTAAGGTGGGAGAAGTCAGCAAGCCCGTCGATTGGAACGGTCATCTCTATATTTTGAAATTGAAGGACCGGAAGGAAGATCCGCAGATGAGCAAGGAAGCGCTGATGGAATCCGTGCGTAAGGAGCTTGCGCTGCGCGCGGCGCCTCCGATCAATGACGTCGTCCAGAAGCTGCGTGAAAAATGGAAGGTTAACATTACGTTCTAAGCTTTGAAGCGAAACCCCGATTTGGTAAACCCGTCCATAAATTCATATTGACAACCTATGGTTCGGTTGATAAGATATTAGTATAATACCTACCAAATTACTCGGATATCATACTATATCCTATTTTAGGAGGAACGTCTGGATGGCTAAATTAGTTCAAAACATTACACAATTAATCGGTGGTACCCCGTTGGTGAAGCTGAACCGCGTCGTGCCGGAAGGCAGCGCTGAAGTGTATGTTAAGCTGGAGTATCAAAATCCCGGCGCAAGCGTAAAGGACCGTATCGCCATTAGTATGGTTGAAGTGGCTGAGCAAGAAGGCAAGCTGAAGCCGGGCGATACGATCATCGAGCCGACAAGCGGCAATACGGGTATCGGCCTTGCAATGGTAGCGGCAGCTAAAGGCTACAAAGCCATCCTCGTGATGCCTGAGACGATGAGTATGGAACGCCGGAACCTGCTGCGCGCTTACGGCGCTCAGCTTGTACTGACACCTGGAGCAGAAGGGATGAAAGGCGCTATCAAGCGCGCCGAAGAGCTTCTTGCCGAGAATCCGACATACTTCATGCCGCAGCAGTTTAAGAACCAAGCGAACGTGAAAATTCACCGCGAAACAACCGGCCCTGAGATCGTAGAAGCGATCAATTCGCATGACGGCAAGCTGGACGCTTTCATTGCAGGGATCGGAACGGGCGGAACGATTACGGGCGCCGGCAGCGTGCTGAAGGAGAACTTCCCGAACATCAAAATTTATGCGGTCGAGCCTAGCGCTTCGCCGGTATTGTCCGGAGGCAAACCCGGCCCGCACAAAATCCAAGGGATCGGCGCAGGTTTCGTGCCTGATATTCTGAATACGAACATCTACGAAGGCGTTATTGCGGTAGAGAACGACGACGCTTTCGAAACATCCCGCCGCGTGGCGAAGGAAGAGGGCATTCTCGGAGGCATCTCCTCCGGCGCAGCGATTTTCGCGGCGCTTCAAGTCGCCAAGGAGCTGGGCGCAGGCAAGCGCGTAGTCGCTATCGTTCCTAGTAACGGCGAAAGATACCTCAGCACGCCTCTGTATCAGTTTGAAGACTAATCCGGATAAGCGAGCCCTTCATTCGTTGAGGGGCTTTTTTTCATGATCAATATCAAGTATACTTAGTCCTAACTTATGAAAATGCCGACAAGGGGGGGCGTCCGTGACGCTAATAACCTATGATCAATGGCAGCAATGGGCGGACCGTTATACCGTGCTTCCCTACGTGCAGAGCTACCCGTTAGAGGATGACCGGTGCGTTAGCTGGGAAGCGGCTTGGGAACAGGCGTCGCCCGGTTCCTTCGTGCTGGAAAGCGGCAAGGGCGGCCGCTACACGTTTCTCGGGCTTCATCCGTCCTCAGCAATCCGCGGGGATGCGCAGCGGGCGGTCATTCGGCACGAAAACGGAACGGAGACTCAGGAAAGCGGGCAGCCGCTGGACATGGTTAAGCGATGGATGGAGCCGTACCGTTCGCCGGCCGTGCGGGGACGAGGCTTGCCGAAATTTCTCGGCGGCTGCGTCGGGTTCTGGAGCTATGATGTCATCCGCACCATTGAGAAGCTTCCGGAGCAGGCTGCCGACGATTTGCCGGTGCCGGATTACGCTTTTGCCCGGTTCGACAAAGTGTGGATTATCGACCATAAAGAACGGATGCTCTATATTGCGGTTCACACTGTGATTGGCCAAGAACAGCTCGGGCTGCCGGAACGGTATCAGGAAGCCGAGGAACAGGCGCGGCGCATGAAGCTGCAGTGGGACCGGATCGCCGCAGTCAATGATTCCGGACTTCATCGGCAGCGGCGGCAATCCATGCTGGAGCAGATCGAACAGGATCGGCTGCAGATCGACGTGGAAAGCATAGAAGACATCCGGGCCGACTTTCCGAAAGAGGCTTATATCAAGGCGGTCGAGCGGATTCAACGTTACATCGGAGCCGGGGACGTCTTTCAGGTGAACTTGTCCGTAAGGCAGCACAAGCCGCTGTCCCAATCGCCGGAGTCGATCTACGAATGGCTGCGCGTCGTGAATCCGTCTCCGTACATGGGCATGCTGCGCTATGAAGACTTTCAATTAGTATCCGGCTCGCCGGAGCTGCTCGTTCAACTGGAGGAGCGGACAATGCGTACGCGGCCGATCGCGGGCACCCGTCCGAGAGGACGCGACGCCGAGGAGGACCGGCGGCTGGCCGACGAGCTGATTCATCACGAGAAGGAACGGGCCGAGCATATTATGCTCGTTGATTTGGAACGGAACGATTTGGGCAGAATAGCTGCTTATGGTACCGTTAACGTAAAAGATTTTATGGTGATCGAGTATTATTCCCATGTGATGCATATCGTTTCCCAGGTGGAAGGCCAGCTTGCCGCGGGAAAACAGGCGTACGATGTGATCGCCGCGACGTTCCCGGGAGGAACGATAACCGGAGCGCCCAAAATCCGCACGATGGAAATTATCGAGGAACTGGAGCCGGTGCGCCGCGGGCCTTACACAGGATCGATCGGATGGATTGATTACAACGGAGATATGGAATTCAATATTATTATCCGCACGCTTGTCGCCGCGGGCGGCAACGGTTACGTACAGGCCGGCGCCGGCATCGTCATTGATTCGATTCCCGAGAAGGAGTACATCGAATCGATCAACAAGGCGAAAGCGATGTGGAAGGCGATCCAATATAGCGAGCGGAACGATCAAACTTTAGTATAGGGGGCATGAGCTGTGATCCTTGTCATTGATAACTACGATTCCTTCACCTATAATTTGGTGCAATATTTGGGTGAGCTGGGGGAGCAAGTGGAAGTGCGCCGCAACGACGAAATCGATCTGGCGGGCATCGAAGCGCTGAAGCCGAACCATATTCTTATCTCGCCGGGACCTTGCACGCCGAACGAAGCGGGGATCAGCCTGGCGTTGATCGAGCATTTTAAAGGCCGGATTCCGATTCTGGGCGTATGTCTCGGACACCAGTCCATCGGACAAGCGTTTGGCGGCGAAGTCATTCGCGCGGAGCGGCTTATGCACGGCAAGACGTCGCCGATCTACCATGACGGCAAGACGTTGTTCAAAGGGCTGCCGTCGCCGTTTACGGCAACGCGCTACCATTCCCTGATTGTCAAAAGAGAGACGCTGCCGGACTGTCTGGAGATCAGCGCCGAAACGTCCGAAGGGGAAATCATGGGACTGCGTCATAAGGAATATGCGATCGAAGGCGTTCAATTTCACCCGGAATCCATCATTACGGACCATGGCTTAACGATTCTGCGCAACTTCCTGAACGAAACGGCAGTGAAGCAGGCGTGAACATCTATGTGAACGGAAGCATAATAGCTGAGCAGGAGGCCGTGGTGTCGGTATACGACCACGGTTTTCTTTACGGTATGGGCTTGTTCGAAACGCTGCGCACTTACAAGGGGCGCCCCTTCCTGCTCGGCGATCATCAGGAGCGGCTGCTGGCGGGCTGCAGACAATTAGGGATAGACTATAGCCCGCGCCCAGGGGAATGGGAGGACTTGATTCGGCGGCTGCTGGAATCGAACGGCCTGGAGAATGCGTACATCCGCTTTACGGTTACGGCCGGAGAAGACGCGCTAGGGCTTCCCTCCGGCGATTATCAATCGCCTCATGTCATCGTTTACGTGAAGGAGCTTCCAGAGAGAAACGAGGATCTGTACCGGCGCGGTAAGCCGCTTCAACTGCTCCAAACGGCCCGTAATACGCCGGAAGGGTCCGTGCGGTTCAAATCCCTACATTATATGAACAATATTTTGGCCAAACGGGAGCTGCGGCAAAACGCCCGGTCCGCGGGCGCCGAGGGATTGCAGCTTGACGCGAGAGGCTATTTGGCGGAAGGCATCGTGAGCAATTTGTTTTTCATCCGAGCCGGCCGTCTCTTTACCCCGTCGCTGGATACGGGCATTCTCCCCGGAATTACGAGAGCGTTCGTATTGCGGCTGGCGGCAGAATTGGATTTGCCCGTAGAGGAAGGGCTCTACCGCTGGCCGGAGCTTGTGCAGGCCGACGAAGCGTTCGTGACGAACTCGATCCAGGAGATCGTTCCTGTGACGACGTTGTACGATCTTCAGAGGACAGAGCTTTCCCTCAGCGGCGGGCAAGCCGGGGAATGGACCCGCAAGCTGATGGGGCGGTATCGCAGCCGCGCAGAAATTGGAAATGAAGGTGATAGGTAATGGCTGACACAGCAGCTGTACAACCGCTGGATTGCCGGGGCATCCCCTTGGATGTGCATAGCGAGACCGTGATCATGGGCATTTTGAACGTAACGCCCGATTCCTTTTCCGACGGTGGAAAATTCAATCGGACGGAAGCCGCGGTGCGGAGAGCCGAAGAAATGGCCGCCGAGGGGGCTTCCATCATTGACATCGGAGGCGAATCGACCAGGCCGGGAGCGGCTGTCGTCACATTGGAGGAGGAACTGCAGCGGGTCGTCCCTACGGTTCGGGCGCTGATCGAGGCCGGAATCGGCGTCCCTCTCTCCATCGACACGTACAAAGCCGAAGTGGCGCGGCAGGCGCTGGAAGCGGGAGCGCATATTTTGAACGATATATGGGGCTTGAAAAAAGATCCTGCCATGGGCAAGCTGGCTGCGGAGTACGGCTGTCCCATCGTCATTATGCATAACCGGACGCAGGCGGTTTACGACGATTTTATCCGCGATGTCATTCGCGATCTACAAGACAGCGTGAAGCTGGCCCATGAAGCGGGAATCCGCGACCGCCAGATCATTCTCGATCCCGGCATCGGTTTTGCCAAGTCCTATGAGCAAAACCTGCAGTTAATGAACGAGCTGCATCGAATTGCCGCGCTCGGTTATCCCGTGCTGCTCGGAACTTCCCGTAAAAGTATGATCCGTACGGCGCTTCAGCTGCCGACGCATGACGTGCTCGAAGGTACGGCGGCGACCGTTACGATGGGAATTATGCAGGGCTGCCGAATTATGCGGGTCCATGACGTCAAGGCGATGAAACGGGTAGCTTGTATGACCGATACGGTCATCCGTCATAAATAAATAGACATGTCTTGACAAAGAACTGAACTGGAGGAGAAGCAGTTGGATAAAATTACAATGAACGGCATGCAATTTTACGGCTATCACGGCGCGTTTCCCGAAGAGAATAAGCTCGGAGCGCGCTACCGGATCGATGTCGAGCTGCATCTTCCGCTGGATCGTCCGGGGCGCACCGATCAGCTGGAGGACACGGTGAATTACGCCGAGGTGTACGAGAGAATCAAAACCATCGCCGAAGGAGAAATATTCAAGCTGATCGAGGCGTTAGCCGAGCGGGTTGCACTTATGCTCCTGCAAACTTATACTAATATAAATGCAGTTACCGTACGCGTGTTGAAGCCGCATCCTCCGGTAGCGATGTTCTTCGACGGCGTAGCGGTGGAAATTCATAGAAAGCGGGCATAAGTTCATGGGCTCACAGCCTTCGTTTTACGCTTATATTGCGCTCGGCTCCAACATGGGAGACCGCGAGCGTTATTTGTTGGACGCTATCGATCAATTGGATGATCATGAAGAAATCCGTGTGATCGCTTGTTCCAGTATTTATGAGACGGAGCCTGTCGGATATGTGGACCAGGATTCCTTTTTGAATATGGCCGCCGAGGTTGATACGACATTGACGCCGGAAGCGCTGCTTGATGTTATGATGGGAATCGAACGGACTCTGGGGAGGCAGCGCGATGTGCGCTGGGGACCGAGAACGGTTGATTTGGATATGCTGCTGTACGAAGACGTGAGGCAGGACGACCCCAAGCTGATCCTTCCTCATCCCCGAATGCTGGAACGCGCGTTTGTGTTGGTGCCGCTCGTCGAGGTAATGCAATTGCGCCGCTTTCAGCAGGCTGCCGAGCTGGCAGATCATCTAGAGAAGCTGGAAGGAAAGGAAGGCGTTATTTTATGGAAAAAAATGCAATAGCGCAGCGCATTCGCGCTTTTCGCAAACTAAAGGGCTTCACGCAAAATCAGTTGGCGGATCAATTGGACGTATCTATCGCCATCTTGGGGGCGATCGAGCGAGGAACGCGCAGACCGGACCCTAAAATGATTCGCAAAATTTCCGAGGTTCTGGGCATCGATCCCGATGAACTGCTGCCAGCGGCTAAATAACCGTATAAGAGAGGAGGATATTCATATGTTAAAAATAGGAAATATAGAAGCACCGAACCAAGTCGTTCTTGCGCCGATGGCGGGAGTGTGCAACCCGGCCTTTCGGCTGATCGCCAAAGAATTCGGATGCGGACTGGTTTGTGCGGAGATGGTCAGCGATAAGGCGATTTTGCACGGCAATCACAGAACGATGGAGATGCTCTACGTCGATGAGCGGGAGAAGCCGCTAAGCCTGCAAATTTTCGGAGGGGACACGGAATCCCTGGTTGAGGCGGCTAAGCATGTGGATAAACATACGAACGCCGATATTATCGATATCAATATGGGCTGTCCCGTTCCCAAAATCACCAAATGCGACGCCGGGGCGCGCTGGCTGCTGGACCCGCCCAAGATCGAACAAATGATCTCCACCGTCGTGAAGTCCGTCAGCAAGCCGGTTACGGTAAAGATGCGGATCGGCTGGGACGATGATCATATATACGCGGTGCAAAATGCAAAAGCCGTCGAGAACGGCGGCGGCTCGGCAGTATCCGTACACGGCCGGACCCGCGTCCAAATGTATACGGGACATGCCAATTGGGACATTATTAAAGAAGTTAAAGATTCGGTGTCCATTCCGGTCATCGGCAACGGAGACGTATTCAGTCCCGAGGACGCGAAGCGGATGCTAGATCAGACGGGCGTGGACGGCGTAATGATCGGACGCGCGGCGCTCGGCAATCCGTGGATGCTGTACCGGACGATTCAATACCTGACCAAAGGCGAGCTTCCTCCGGAGCCGACGGGACAGGAGAAGATCAAGATTGCGCTGCTTCATATGGATCGGCTGGTTGCCTTGAAGGGCGAGCATGTGGCCGTGAAGGAAATGCGCAAGCATTTGGCCTGGTATTTGAAAGGTTTGCCCGGAGCGGCGCGCGTAAAGGACGTCATTATGGAGCAGACGAAACGGGATGCGATGGCGCAAGTGCTTGAAGAGTTCGTTGCCTCGCTGGACGATAAAGGCCATGCGGGCGACGCCGAAGAGGCGCCGGTTCAGGTGCATTAATCGGCCGGAGAAGGTCATTTGGATCAGATTGACATTTGAATGGGGTTGCAATATAATCAGTCAATAGTCGTTTACCAAGGCAGATCAGTCATCATGATCTCGATCGTTAATATATTATTTATAAGTGAATTCATAGTCGGCGGAATGAGCTCGAAATATGAAAATCTTTCACATGACAGGAGATCGTTGCAATGAGTGAAAAAGAAGTCATCCTGACGCAGGAAGGTTTAAAGAAGCTTGAGGAAGAGCTGGAGCATCTGAAATCGGTTAAACGCCGCGAAGTGGCTGAGCGCATCAAAGTAGCGATCGGTTATGGCGATATTAGCGAAAACTCCGAGTATGAAGATGCCAAGAACGAGCAGGCGTTCACAGAAGGCCGAATCATAACGCTTGAGAAAATGCTGCGCAATGCGCGGATTATCAGCAACGACGAAGTGAACACCGATACGGTGAGCGTAGGTTCCATCGTGACGCTGAAAGATATGGAATTCGGCGACATCGTGGAGTATAATATCGTAGGTACGGCGGAATCCGATCCGTTCCAGAATAAGATTTCCAACGAAAGCCCTGTAGGGAAAGCCATTTTGGGCAAAAACAAAGGTTCTATTGTTGACGTTAACGTTCCTGCGGGCGTAATCCAGTATGAAATTATCGATATTAAGAAATAATGTTGGTTTACGTAAGCGCCAATCAAGAACCGTCGATAGAAGCTTCCTTTGGAAGCTTTTTTAACTTATAGAAAGCATTCGAAATAAGGAGTTGGGAAAAAGGCATGACAGTTGAACAAGAAATTAACGAATTGCTGCAAATCCGCCGCAATAAATTGGACGAGCTGCGCAGTCTAGGCATTGATCCGTTCGGTCAAAAATATGATGTTACCCATCATGCGGGCGAAATCTTTGAAGCATATGAGAATCAAACCAAGGAAGAACTGGATGTCATCAACGCGGAAGTCAGCATTGCCGGACGTATTATGCAAAAGCGCAGCATGGGAAAAGCGGGCTTTGCGCACGTACAGGACATCACCGGGAAAATCCAAATTTATGTGCGCGCCGATTCCATCGAACCGGATAAATACAAAGCGTTCGATCTGCTGGATATCGGTGATATTATCGGCGTCAGCGGCGTAGTTTTCAAAACGAAAACGGGCGAGCTTTCTATTAAGGCGGTTAACGTCGAAGTACTGTCCAAATCGCTTTTGCCGCTGCCTGATAAATATCATGGTCTGAAAGATGTGGAGCTGCGCTACCGCCAGCGCTATGTTGACTTGATTATGAACCAGGAAGTTCAGGGCACTTTCATTCAGCGCTCCAAAATCATTCAGTCGATGCGCCGTTACCTCGATTCCCGCGGTTATTTGGAGGTGGAGACGCCTACGCTGCACGCCGTTGCCGGGGGAGCTGCCGCCCGTCCGTTCATTACCCACCATAATGCTTTGGACATGCAGTTGTATATGCGCATAGCTATCGAGCTGCATTTGAAACGTCTGATTGTCGGCGGTATGGAAAAAGTATATGAAATCGGCCGCGTATACCGGAATGAAGGGATTTCTACGCGTCATAACCCTGAGTTCACCATGATCGAGTTGTACGAAGCTTATGCCGATTACAAAGATATCATGAAGCTGACGGAAGAAATGATCGCTCATATCGCTCAAGACGTGCTCGGAACGACCAAAATAGAGTATCAAGGCCATGAGGTTGATCTGACACCGCAATGGAGACGCGTATCGATGGTCGATGCAATCAAAGAAGTGGTCGGCGTCGACTTCAGCGTTCAAATGTCGGACGAGGAAGCGCATAGGCTCGCCAAAGAGCATAATGTTCCGGTAGAGCCGATGATGACGTTCGGTCATATCGTCAACCAGTTTTTTGAGACGTTCGTTGAGGAGACTCTCATTCAACCTACGTTTGTTTATGGCCATCCGGTGGCTATTTCGCCGCTTGCCAAGAAAAATGAGCAGGACCCGCGGTTTACGGACCGGTTCGAGCTGTTTATCGTCGCGCGCGAGCATGCCAATGCCTTTACCGAGCTGAACGATCCTATCGACCAGCGGGAGCGTTTCGAAGCGCAGCTTGTGGAGCGTGAGCAGGGCAATGACGAAGCGCATGAAATGGATGAAGACTTCATCCGCGCGCTGGAGTACGGAATGCCTCCTACAGGCGGTCTCGGCATCGGGGTCGACCGTTTGGTCATGCTGCTTACGAACTCGCCGTCCATTCGCGACGTGCTGCTGTTCCCTCTGATGCGCGAGCGTCAAGGGGAGTAACAGGGGATACCTTTAGAGCGCATAGTTCCTTTACAGGGGAATTATGCGCTTTTTTTTAGCAAGATGCGCTATAGTTACGGATAAGCGATTCGTTTTTTTGGAATGATAACTTGCAGCAAAAAAAGTTTGAAAAAACATTTGCATTTTATGTCGCTTTTTGATATATTACTTCTTGCCGCTTTTGAAGCGGTGGTTGAAAACAGGCGATTGCATACGAAAAATAAAAAAAAGCTTGCAATCGGCTAGGCGAATGTGGTATATTATAAAAGTCGCCGCTAAAATGGGGGCGCAATAAATTGTCCTTTGAAAACTGAACAACGAGTGAGTGTTAAATAGAGAATGCGAATTCTCGCTAGCATTGAATTTTGAGCTTAAGACAAGCTCTAATAATGCCTCATGATTGGGTTCGTGGGGTCCCCGGAAAGTAATCGGAATAGGCTTCGGCAGCTTCGCTTCACTTTTTTGGGGAAACTTTATTGGAGAGTTTGATCCTGGCTCAGGACGAACGCTGGCGGCGTGCCTAATACATGCAAGTCGAGCGGACTGTTCCTTTGGGAACGGTTAGCGGCGGACGGGTGAGTAACACGTAGGCAACCTGCCTGTAAGATCGGGATAACTATCGGAAACGATAGCTAAGACCGGATAGCTGGTCTTCTCGCATGAGGAGATCATGAAACACGGGGTAACCTGTGGCTTACGGATGGGCCTGCGGCGCATTAGCTAGTTGGTAGGGTAACGGCCTACCAAGGCGACGATGCGTAGCCGACCTGAGAGGGTGATCGGCCACACTGGGACTGAGACACGGCCCAGACTCCTACGGGAGGCAGCAGTAGGGAATCTTCCGCAATGGACGCAAGTCTGACGGAGCAACGCCGCGTGAGTGATGAAGGTTTTCGGATCGTAAAGCTCTGTTGCCAGGGAAGAACGCCTTAGAGAGTAACTGTTCTAAGGGTGACGGTACCTGAGAAGAAAGCCCCGGCTAACTACGTGCCAGCAGCCGCGGTAATACGTAGGGGGCAAGCGTTGTCCGGAATTATTGGGCGTAAAGCGCGCGCAGGCGGTCATTTAAGTTTGGTGTTTAAGCCCGGGGCTCAACCCCGGATCGCACTGAAAACTGGGTGACTTGAGTGCGGGAGAGGGAAGTGGAATTCCACGTGTAGCGGTGAAATGCGTAGAGATGTGGAGGAACACCAGTGGCGAAGGCGACTTTCTGGACCGTAACTGACGCTGAGGCGCGAAAGCGTGGGGAGCAAACAGGATTAGATACCCTGGTAGTCCACGCCGTAAACGATGAGTGCTAGGTGTTAGGGGTTTCGATACCCTTGGTGCCGAAGTCAACACAGTAAGCACTCCGCCTGGGGAGTACGCTCGCAAGAGTGAAACTCAAAGGAATTGACGGGGACCCGCACAAGCAGTGGAGTATGTGGTTTAATTCGAAGCAACGCGAAGAACCTTACCAGGTCTTGACATCCCTCTGAATCCTCTAGAGATAGGGGCGGCCTTCGGGACAGAGGAGACAGGTGGTGCATGGTTGTCGTCAGCTCGTGTCGTGAGATGTTGGGTTAAGTCCCGCAACGAGCGCAACCCTTGACTTTAGTTGCCAGCATTTCGGATGGGCACTCTAGAGTGACTGCCGGTGACAAACCGGAGGAAGGCGGGGATGACGTCAAATCATCATGCCCCTTATGACCTGGGCTACACACGTACTACAATGGCCGGTACAACGGGAAGCGAAGGAGCGATCTGGAGCGAATCTTTAGAAGCCGGTCTCAGTTCGGATTGCAGGCTGCAACTCGCCTGCATGAAGTCGGAATTGCTAGTAATCGCGGATCAGCATGCCGCGGTGAATACGTTCCCGGGTCTTGTACACACCGCCCGTCACACCACGAGAGTTTACAACACCCGAAGTCGGTGGGGTAACCCGCAAGGGGGCCAGCCGCCGAAGGTGGGGTAGATGATTGGGGTGAAGTCGTAACAAGGTAGCCGTATCGGAAGGTGCGGCTGGATCACCTCCTTTCTATGGAGTCCATGGTGACTGTAGGTCATCGGACATAAGCAACTAATAGTTGCACAATAGTTGACAACGGACATCGACGAACTCGATGTAACAGTTGCAACGTCACTCACTCGTTGGTCAGTTTTGAGAGGACAACTCTCTATTCGTTTGGTGATGATGGCGGAGGGGAACCACGCGTTCCCATCTCGAACACGACCGTTAAGCCCTCCAGCGTCGATGGTACTTGAACCGAAGGGTTCTGGGAGAGTAGAACGTCGCCAAGCGAACCCCTTTATGGGGTTGCAAGTTTCAATGCGGGCCCTTAGCTCAGCTGGTTAGAGCGCACCCCTGATAAGGGTGAGGTCGGTGGTTCGAGTCCACTAGGGCCCACCATTTCTCGAAATGGATAATTTCATATTATGGGGCCATAGCTCAGCTGGGAGAGCGCCTGCCTTGCAAGCAGGAGGTCAGCGGTTCGATCCCGCTTGGCTCCACCAATAATGCAATACGATTGTTCCTTGAAAACTAGATAACGAAACGAAATGCGTAGAGCAATACAACGTGTATTAGCATGGTTAAGCTAATAAGAGCACACGGAGGATGCCTAGGCGCTAGGAGCCGAAGAAGGACGTGGCGAACGACGAAATCGCCTCGGGGAGCCGTAAGCAGGCTTTGATCCGGGGATATCCGAATGGGGAAACCCAGCTGAGGTAATTCTCAGTTACTCACATCTGAATACATAGGGTGTGTAGAGGCATACGAGGGGAACTGAAACATCTAAGTACCCTCAGGAGAAGAAAACAAAAGTGATTCCGTCAGTAGCGGCGAGCGAAAGCGGAACAGCCCAAACCAGAGAGCTTGCTCTCTGGGGTTGTGGGACGTCAACATAGGTGCAGCAGGGTAGACGAAGCGGTCTGGAAAGGCCGGCCATAGAAGGTAAAAGCCCTGTAATTGAAATTCTGCGAACACCTTAGACGGATCCCGAGTACCGCGAGACACGTGAAACCTCGTGGGAAGCAGGCAGGACCATCTGCCAAGGCTAAATACTCCCTAGCGACCGATAGTGAAGCAGTACCGTGAGGGAAAGGTGAAAAGAACCGCGGGAGCGGAGTGAAATAGAACCTGAAACCGTGTGCTTACAAGAAGTCAGAGCTCGTTAATGAGTGATGGCGTGCCTTTTGTAGAATGAACCGGCGAGTTACGTTCCCGTGCAAGGTTAAGGTGAAGAGCCGAAGCCGCAGCGAAAGCGAGTCTGAATAGGGCGACGAAGTACGTGGGCGTAGACCCGAAACCGTGTGATCTACCCCTGTCCAGGGTGAAGGTGCGGTAACACGCACTGGAGGCCCGAACCCACGAATGTTGAAAAATTCGGGGATGAGGTGGGGGTAGCGGAGAAATTCCAATCGAACTCGGAGATAGCTGGTTCTCCCCGAAATAGCTTTAGGGCTAGCCTCGGGAGATGAGTAGTGGAGGTAAAGCACTGATTGGGTGCGGGGCCCGCCAAGGGTTACCAAGTCCAGTCAAACTCTGAATGCCACATACTTTATCCCGGGAGTCAGACAGTGAGTGCTAAGATCCATTGTCAAGAGGGAAACAGCCCAGACCATCAGCTAAGGTCCCCCAGTGTGTGTTAAGTGGGAAAGGATGTGGAGTTGCGCAGACAACCAGGATGTTGGCTTAGAAGCAGCCACCATTGAAAGAGTGCGTAATAGCTCACTGGTCGAGTGACTCTGCGCCGAAAATGTAACGGGGCTAAACACACCACCGAAGCTATGGATTGTAGATTTTATCTACTCTGGTAGGGGAGCGTTGTGTATAGGTTGAAGGTGTACCGTAAGGAGCGCTGGACAGTACACAAGTGAGAATGCCGGTATGAGTAACGAAAAGATCAGTGAGAATCTGATCCGCCGAAAGCCTAAGGGTTCCTGAGGAAGGCTCGTCCGCTCAGGGTAAGTCGGGACCTAAGGCGAGGCCGAAAGGCGTAGTCGAAGGACAACAGGTTGAAATTCCTGTACCACCGTGAACCGTTATGAGCAATGGGGTGACGCAGAAGGATAGTGACGCGGGCTGATGGATGCCCGTCCAAGCAGAGAGGCTGATGTGTAGGCAAATCCGCACATCGATAAGGCTGGTCTGTGATGGGGAGTGAAAATAACAGTAGCGAAGGTCATGAGTTCAGGCTGCCAAGAAAAGCCTCTAGCCAGGGAGAAGGTGCCCGTACCGCAAACCGACACAGGTAGGCGAGCAGAGCATGCTAAGGCGCGCGGAAGAACTCTCGTTAAGGAACTCGGCAAAATGACCCCGTAACTTCGGGAGAAGGGGTGCCTCGGTAGGGTGAATAGCCCGAGGGGGCCGCAGTGAAAAGGCCCAAGCGACTGTTTAGCAAAAACACAGGTCTGTGCGAAGCCGCAAGGCGAAGTATACGGGCTGACGCCTGCCCGGTGCTGGAAGGTTAAGGGGAGTGGTTAGGGGTAACCCGAAGCTATGAACCGAAGCCCCAGTAAACGGCGGCCGTAACTATAACGGTCCTAAGGTAGCGAAATTCCTTGTCAGGTAAATTCTGACCCGCACGAATGGCGTAACGACTTGGGCGCTGTCTCAACGAGAGATCCGGTGAAATTTTAATACCTGTGAAGATGCAGGTTACCCGCGACAAGACGGAAAGACCCCATGGAGCTTTACTGCAGCTTGATATTGGACTTTGGTACGATCTGTACAGGATAGGTGGGAGCCTGAGAAGCATGAGCGCCAGCTTGTGTGGAGGCGACGTTGGGATACCACCCTGATCGTATCGGAGTTCTAACCTGGTACCGTAGATCCGGTATGGGGACAGTGTCAGGTGGGCAGTTTGACTGGGGCGGTCGCCTCCTAAAGTGTAACGGAGGCGCCCCAAGGTTCCCTCAGAATGGTTGGAAATCATTCGAAGAGTGCAAAGGCAGAAGGGAGCTTGACTGCGAGACAAACAGGTCGAGCAGGGACGAAAGTCGGGCTTAGTGATCCGGTGGTACCGAATGGAAGGGCCATCGCTCAACGGATAAAAGCTACCCTGGGGATAACAGGCTTATCTCCCCAAGAGTCCACATCGACGGGGAGGTTTGGCACCTCGATGTCGGCTCATCGCATCCTGGGGCTGAAGTAGGTCCCAAGGGTTGGGCTGTTCGCCCATTAAAGCGGTACGCGAGCTGGGTTCAGAACGTCGTGAGACAGTTCGGTCCCTATCTGTCGTGGGCGTAGGAAATTTGAGAGGAGCTGTCCTTAGTACGAGAGGACCGGGATGGACGTACCGCTGGTGTACCAGTTGTTCCGCCAGGAGCATGGCTGGATAGCTACGTACGGACGGGATAAGCGCTGAAAGCATCTAAGCGTGAAGCCCCCCTCAAGATGAGATTTCCCAGTAAGTAAGACCCCTTGAAGACGACGAGGTAGATAGGTTCGGGGTGGAAGCACGGCAACGTGTGGAGCTGACGAATACTAATCGGTCGAGGGCTTAACCAAATTCCCAAGAAAGTGAAGAGAAGCTTCGAAGCTGATTCCATCCGCATCAAGCATTAGCTTGATCGGCGTCTAAACATTCTGCTAAATTAGTTGATTATGTTTAGACAGTACTTTCTCGGGGCCCGGAAACAAACCGGGAAGAACAAATAACCATTGCTCGCTACGCGCACGAGTTTCGTATCTAGTTTTCAAGGTACAAGCCTTGAACAAGCTATACCGTTTGGTGATGATGGCGGAGGGGAACCACGCGTTCCCATCTCGAACACGACCGTTAAGCCCTCCAGCGTCGATGGTACTTGAACCGAAGGGTTCTGGGAGAGTAGAACGTCGCCAAGCAGCTAAAGCACTCACTTTTGTGAGTGCTTTTTGTTCTACTCGGGGAGGAGAAAATTCATGACTTTACAGCAATTAAAATATGTCATTGAAGTCGCAAACCGTGGCTCTATTAATGAAGCGGCCAAGAGGCTGTTTATTTCCCAACCCAGCCTTTCCAATGCGATCAGGGATCTGGAAGAAGAGATCCAAATTTCCATCTTCGATAGGTCCAATAAAGGGATATCGCTTTCCAAGGAAGGCGTTGAATTCCTAAGCTATGCGCGGCAGGTCGTTGAGCAGGCAGAGTTATTGGAGAGTCGATATCTCAATGCGAAGCCTTCTCCGCAGCATTTTTCCGTTTCGACTCAGCATTATGCTTTTGCGGTGAATGCGTTTGTCAGTCTAGTTTCGGAGTATGGTCAGGATGAATATGAATTAGCATTGCGTGAGACCAAAACTTATGAAATTATTGAAGACGTCAAAAACCTGCGCAGCGAGATCGGAATCTTATACTTGAACGAGTTTAACGGCAAGGTGATCAATAAGCTGCTTAAAAGCGCGAATCTACAGTTCAACAGCTTATTTGTCGCCAAACCGCATATTTTTATAAGCATTAAAAACCCGTTAGCCAAGCAGTCGGTCGTAACCATTGACCAGCTCCAAAACTACCCTTATTTGTCCTTTGACCAAGGGGAGTATAATTCCTTTCATTTTGCCGAAGAAATTCTCAGCACCATGTCGCATAAGAAAAGCATACGCGTCAACGACCGGGCGACACTCTTCAATTTATTGATCGGTTTGAACGGATATACGATATCCACCGGTGTTTTGAGCTCAGATTTGAATGGCAATGAAATCATCCCCGTTCCTCTGGATTGTGAGGAATCCATCAATGTCGGCTGGATTTCCCATAGAAATGTTTCGCTATCCAAGCTTGGGGCGGCTTACGTAGCGGCGCTTGAGCAGCAGCTATCCCAATAATGCTTCGATATATATTTTAACTATACCTAGATATAGTTAAATCGAGTTACATTATACCCTCTTATCTATGGTATCTTTCTCTTAACAAATTGTGGAGTGAGGGGTTTCTGATGGTAAGAAGCAGCGTATTGGGGTATCCGCGTATTGGAGCCGACAGGGAATGGAAGAAGGCGCTCGAAGCGTTCTGGGCAGGCAAGCTTGAAGAATCGGAGTTTCAGCTTCAGCTTCAAGAGATCCGTTTAAACCATTTGCGCAAGCAGCAGGAGAAGGGGATCGATCTAATACCTGTCAATGATTTCAGTTATTATGATCATATTCTGGATACCGCCGCCATGTTCGGCATTATTCCGAAACGGTTTGCTTTTGAAGGAGGCGTCGTACCTTTATCTGTCTATTATGGCGTCGCTCGGGGAACGAAGGAAGCCGCAGCAAGCGAAATGACCAAGTGGTTTAATACCAACTACCATTATATCGTTCCTGAACTGTCCGGTGCCTCTCCTGTCATTACGGAGAACAAGCCGCTGGCAGCCTACCGGGAGGCGAAGGAGAAGCTCGGGATTGAAGGTAAGCCGGTGATCGTCGGGCCTTTGACCTTCCTGAAACTGTCGAAGGGGTACAGCGCATCGGAAACGGACGCTTGGCTGCATCGGCTGCTCCCGTTGTATGTACAGATTCTTCAGGAGCTTGCGGAAGAAGGAGTTCAGTGGGTACAGATAGATGAACCGATTCTCGTGACGAAGCTAAGCGAAGAGGACGTTCAAAGGCTAAAAACCGTCTATGAAACATTCGCTGCATCCGTTCCTAATCTGAACATTATGCTGCAAACTTATTTCGAAGCGGTGGATCGTTATACTGATATTGTTTCGCTTCCAGTCAAGGGAATAGGCTTGGATTTCGTTCATGGACTTTCCGGTAATATACAGTCCATTAAAACCTGCGGATTTCCTGCAGACAAAGTTTTGGGTGCAGGGGTCATTGATGGTCGCGGCATCTGGAAGGCGTCACTCCGAGGGAAACTGGAGCTGCTGGAACAGTTGGCCCAGTTCGTGCCTGCAGAACGTCTGCTCGTGCAAACCTCAAGCAGCTTGCTCCATGTTCCGGTAACTACAGAACGGGAGACGAAGCTTACATCCGAACTGAAAAACGTGCTCGCTTATGCGGATGAAAAGCTGGATGAGCTTGTTGTTATAACGAAAGCAGCGACATCGGGCAGTTCCGGGATCGCGGAAGAATTGGAGCAATGCGATCGAGCCCTTCAAGCGCTTCAGCAGTCGGAAGAACGCAACCGCAGCAGCATACAGCAGGCTGTCGCTGCGATTAGCGCTGAGCAAGCGGAGCGTTCCCGTCCTTTTGCCGAACGTCATGCGGCGCAGCAAGCGAAATGGCAATTGCCGCTTTTCCCTACGACGACGATCGGCAGCTTCCCGCAATCTGCGGAAGTTCGGAAGGCGCGTCAATTATGGCGCAAGGGCGAGTGGAGCAATGAGCAATATGCTGCGTTCATTCGGGAGCAAATCGATACCTGGATCAAGATCCAGGAGGAAATCGGACTGGATGTTCTCGTCCACGGGGAATTTGAGCGGACCGATATGGTCGAGTTTTTCGGCGAGAAGCTCGCAGGCTTTGCATTTACGCAAAACGGCTGGGTGCAGTCGTACGGTTCGCGTTGCGTGAAACCGCCGGTTATATTCGGGGATGTAGCGTTCACGGGCGAAATGACGGTAGAAGAAACCAGATATGCTCAGTCTCGTACCAGCCGTCCGGTTAAAGGTATGCTGACTGGACCGATTACCATCATGAACTGGTCATTTGTCCGCGATGACATCCCTCGGGAGCAGATCGCATACCAGTTGGCCTATGCGCTCAGACAAGAAGTGGAGGCGCTGGAGAAAGCGGGCATCGGTATGATTCAGGTTGATGAGCCTGCGGTTCGCGAAGGACTTCCGCTGAAGGAAGAAGAGCAGGAAGCTTATCTGGCATGGGCGGTCAAAGCTTTCCGCATCGCCACCTGCACGGTACAGGAGACGACGCAAATTCATACGCATATGTGCTATTGCGAATTTCACGACATGATCGACTCCATTGAGGCGATGGATGCCGATGTCATATCCATCGAAACCTCCCGCAGCCACGGCGAATTAATTCATAGCTTCGAGTTGAACACCTACAAGCTGGGCATCGGTCTAGGCGTATATGATATTCACAGTCCGCGGGTTCCTAGTGTAGAGGAAATGACGGGCATGATCGAACGAGCTTTGCGTGTGTTGGACCCTAAGCTTTTCTGGATTAATCCGGACTGCGGCCTGAAAACCCGCGGACTCGAAGAGACGGTTGCGTCTCTGCGCAACATGGTGGATGCAACGAAAATTGCCCGCGAAAAGTATGCTGCCTTAGTCTAGGCCGTATACGGAGCAATAGAGCTATAGTTTATCAAGCCCGGTCAAAGGATTAAGTTATAGCGGAGCCATAGCGCTCCAGCCTGAATTCAAAACGTATGCTCAGCATGTCGTCAATAATGCCAAAACGTGATCGGAGGAGCTTCTGGCAGAAGGTATCGATCTTGTATCTGGAGGAACGGATCATCAGCTTGCGTTACTAAATCCGCTGTCTGTAAACGCAGCGAACGGTCGTTTATTCGGGCAAAGTATTTGATCTTCGGGTCAAATACTTTTTCTCATTTCAGGCGGGTTATTTTTGCCGAAAAAGTTGGTGGTCATGGTGAATTACGAATTCTCAGGCGCTTTGCCGAACCAAAAAATAATTTTATCGAAGGAATGTCTCATTGAAGAAGCTAACTGTGTCTTAATTTTCGCCTTTTATCAGGGCAAGCTGGTTCTTGTCCGGCATCGCAGCCGCGGCTGGGAATTACCCGGAGGGAGCAGGGAGGAAGGCGAGTCTGTGATCCAAACGGTTAGAAGAGAGTTGTACGAAGAGGCGGGAGGAGAGCCGGATTCGATTGAGCGGATCGGACAGTATTTAATTTTTGAACAAGATAGCCTTGTGTATGTGAAAAATATATATGTCGCAACGGTCAAAATGATTGGAGAACTGCCGGACGGATTTGAAACGCATGGCGTCATGCTGGCAGATCCCGTTCCGAAACAGGCAGACATTATGTATAATCCGTCGTTTAGCCCCTTAATGAAAGATAATGTGTATTCGATTGCTTCCGAATGGATCAAGGATCATCGGTTTACCGTTTCTTTAGAGAAAAGGACGGGGATTTCGCCTATGGATTCGTAAAGGTATACAAGGCAGATATCGGTTCTTTTATGGTCTTGTACAGTTTGGGAAGCAGCGGAGTCTTTCGGTGTTCATATCCTTCGAGGAAAACAATATTTGGAAAGTGCTCTTACGGTAAATAGGCGCATTTTATGTTAATACTTAAATTAAGAAGACGGTTCGGCACGATGTCCGTTATTAATAAAAAATTAGGCTTCTGCCGCTCGATATCAGTGTTTATCCATAGTTGCAAATTTTCTGAAAACTGCTATAATGTTATTAAAGTCAAAGAAAGTCAAAGTCAATTTACTTCTGGGAAGGAGGTTGAATTGATGCGTAATGTCTCCGAGGTCATCGAACAATACTTGAAGCATATCATTCAGCAGAGCACTGACGGCATTGTAGAAATTCAGCGCAATGAGCTGGCGGATCAATTCGAATGCGTCCCCTCCCAAATCAATTATGTCATCAGCACCCGGTTTACTTTGGAGAAAGGCTACATCGTCGAAAGTAAGCGCGGAGGCGGAGGCTATATCCGAATCCAAAAGATTGAGCTGAATACGCACGGATCTGTTCACGATCATATATTCAAAACGATCAGCTCGCAGATCGACCAGAGTGCTTCTGAAGGTCTCCTGTATCAGCTGGAGGAGAACGGTTATATTACTCCGAGAGAAGCCGCGATTATGAGGGCGGCTATATCAAGGGAAGTGCTCTTGCTGAAGCTTCCGCTGCGCGATGAAATCCGAGCCAAAATTATGAAGGCTATGCTGATATCCTTGTTGAGCAAATAAGGAGGGATTCTGAAATGCTTTGTCAGGAATGCGGGAAAAAACAGGCAACGCTTCATTTTACGAAAATTTTAAACGGCGAAAAGACCGAGTTTCATATTTGCGAATCATGCGCCCGGGAAAAAGGAGAGCTGATTCCGGGGACTCCGAACGGCTTTTCCATTCACAACCTTTTGTCGGGGCTGCTTGATTTCGAGCCAACCACTCATAACTCGGCGACTTCGAAGGCTCCGCCAAGCCGCTGCGAGCAATGCGGATTAACGTACTCGCAGTTCAGTAAGGTGGGCCGGTTCGGCTGCAGTTCCTGCTACAAATATTTCGGCGACAAGCTGGACCCTCTATTTAAACGGGTCCATGGAAGTACGCTTCATACCGGAAAGGTTCCTAAACGATCCGGGGGGATCATCAAGCATAAGAGGGAAATTGAGAACTTGAAGAAAGAACTGCTGCTGCGGATCGAGAAGGAAGAATTTGAAGAAGCCGCTCAACTTCGAGACGTTATACGCGACTTGGAGAAGAAGGTGGCCGAAAGCTAAACTTCTTTTGGCGAGTTAGGAGGAATTGCAGATGACAGTGAATCGATTTACCGAGCAGGCTCTAAGCGATTGGATGAAAGGCGACGGTCCCGACTCCGATATCGTGATCAGCAGCAGAATCCGTATCGCGCGAAACCTGCAATCCTACCCGTTTCCGATGCTTGCAACGAATCAGCAGTCTTTGGAAGTGCTGGAGAAAGTATCGGATGTTTTGCAAAATGAAGAACTGCATACGATCAGCCGGTTTTCACTGATTTCCCTTGCCGATCTGAACGACCTCGAAAAGCGGGTGCTGGTCGAAAAGCATCTGATCAGCCCGGCGCTGGCCAGCGAATCGCGCAACGGAGCCGTTATTCTCAGCGATAACGAGTCGGTCAGCATTATGGTGAATGAAGAAGACCATTTGCGAATACAATGCTTGTGCCCCGGTTTTCAAATTAAGGAAGCTTGGGATTTGGCCAGCCAAATCGATGATATATTCGAAGTGCAGTTGGACTATGCTTTCGATGAAAAACGCGGTTATTTGACAAGCTGTCCGACCAATGTAGGTACGGGAATTCGCGCTTCGGTGATGATTCATTTGCCGGCGTTGGTACTGACCCAGCAAATTAACCGTATTTTATCGGCCATCACGCAAGTAGGGCTGGCGGTTCGCGGGCTGTATGGAGAAGGAAGCGAGGCGCTCGGCAACCTGTTTCAAATATCCAACCAGATTACGCTGGGTCAGTCCGAACAGGAAATTATCGACAATCTGTACGGCGTCGTTCGGCAAATTATCGAGCACGAGCGCGCCGCGCGGGAGAAGCTTCAATACGAAACAAAAGCCAAGCTGCTGGACCGGATCAGCCGATCCTACGGGATCTTGTCGTACGCGGCGATTATGGATTCGAAGGAAGCAGCACAAAGGCTCTCGGACGTTCGCCTGGGGGTTGATCTGGGGATCATCAAAAATGTTCCTACACAAGTCATGAATGAACTATTGGTCATGACGCAGCCGGGTTTTTTACAGCAATATGCAGGAGAAAAGCTAACGGCTGAAGAAAGAGACATAAGAAGGGCGCAATTGATCCGCGAAAAGTTTTCGCAAACGTAGGCATGAATGCCGACGGAAATTCCCCTTTATATGGTATTGCAGAAATAATTATTCCTTTATGGAGGTGTTACACATGATGTTTGGCAGATTTACAGAACGTGCGCAAAAGGTGTTGTCTTTGGCACAAGAAGAAGCCGTTCGTTTAGGTCATAATAATATTGGCACCGAGCATATTTTGCTGGGATTGATTCGCGAAGGAGACGGTATTGCAGCGAAGGCGCTTATCGCTCTGGGGCTTGGTCTGGAGAAAATTCAAGACGAGGTAGAGGCGCTGATTGGCAGAGGTCAGGAGCAGCCGACGAATATCGCTTACACGCCGCGTGCGAAGAAAGTGATTGAGCTGTCGATGGACGAAGCCCGCAAGCTGGGCCATACGTATGTCGGAACAGAGCATATTCTGCTCGGTCTGATCCGTGAAGGCGAAGGCGTTGCGGCAAGAGTGCTCAATAATCTTGGCGTCAGCTTGAACAAAGCGCGTCAGCAGGTGCTTCAACTGCTCGGCAGCAGCGAGGTGGTATCTACCAACCATGGTAACACCACGAATGCGAATACGCCTACGCTGGACGGCTTGGCACGCGACTTGACGGCATACGCCAAAGACGGCAATCTCGATCCGGTTATCGGCCGCAGCAAGGAAATCGAGCGCGTCATTCAAGTATTGAGCCGGAGAACGAAGAACAATCCGGTGCTGATCGGGGAGCCGGGGGTAGGTAAAACGGCTATCGCCGAAGGCTTGGCGCAAAAAATCATCAATAATGAAATTCCCGAAACGTTAAGAGATAAACGCGTTATGACGCTGGATATGGGTTCGGTCGTGGCCGGTACGAAGTACCGCGGCGAATTTGAGGACCGTTTGAAAAAAATTATGGACGAAATCCGGCAAGCCGGTAACATTATCTTGTTCATCGATGAGCTGCATACGCTGATCGGGGCGGGCGGAGCGGAAGGCGCGATCGACGCGTCCAACATTCTGAAGCCGGCTCTGGCCAGAGGCGAACTGCAGTGCATCGGGGCTACGACGCTGGATGAGTACCGCAAATATATCGAGAAAGACGCCGCGCTGGAAAGACGTTTTCAACCGATTACAGTGGATCAGCCTTCTCCGGAAGAAGCGGTCCAAATTCTGCACGGGCTGCGCGATCGTTATGAAGCGCATCACCGCGTAAAAATTACGGACGAAGCCATTGAGCAAGCGGTCAAATTGTCCGACCGTTATATTACGGACCGGTTCCTGCCGGATAAAGCGATCGACCTGATTGACGAGGCCAGCTCCAAAGTAAGGCTTCGTTCGTATACGGTACCGCCCGATCTGAAAAAACTGGAAAGTAAACTGGAAGATATCCGCAAGGAAAAAGACGCGGCAGTTCAAAGCCAGGAGTTCGAAAAGGCGGCCGCTCTTCGGGATACGGAGCAGAAGCTGCGCGAAGAGCTCGATTCCACGAAGAACGAATGGAAAGAGAAACAAGGCCGCACCGACTCCGAGGTAACTCCGGAAGATATCGCCCAGGTTGTCGCCAGCTGGACCGGCATTCCGGTGGTGAAGCTGGCGGAAGAAGAAACCGAGCGCCTGCTGAAGATGGAATCGATCCTGCACGATCGCGTGATCGGTCAGGAAGAAGCCGTCAAAGCCGTCAGCCGTGCTATCCGCCGCGCCAGAGCGGGACTCAAAGATCCTAAGCGTCCGATGGGCTCCTTCATTTTCCTTGGACCTACCGGCGTCGGTAAAACCGAGCTGGCCCGTGCATTAGCGGAGTCGCTGTTCGGCGACGAGAACGCGGTCATCCGGATCGATATGTCCGAATATATGGAGAAACATTCGACCTCTCGTCTGGTCGGCGCGCCTCCGGGATATGTCGGATACGAAGAGGGCGGCCAGTTGACGGAGAAGGTTCGCCGCAAACCGTATTCGGTCGTTCTGCTGGATGAAATTGAAAAAGCGCATCCGGAAGTGTTCAACATCCTGCTGCAGGTGCTTGAAGACGGCCGCTTGACGGACTCCAAAGGCCGCACGGTCGATTTCCGCAATACGCTGATCATTATGACATCCAACGTCGGTGCGGATACGATTAAGAAAAACTCTTCGCTCGGCTTCACTGCCGTGCATGATGCGGGCAAAGATTATAACAATATGAAAGACAAAGTGATGAGCGAGCTGAAAAAGAGCTTCCGTCCGGAGTTCCTGAACCGGATCGATGAAATCATCGTGTTCCACTCTTTGGAGGAGCAGCACATCGCTCAAATCGTCACATTGATGGCGGAAGAGCTGCGCAAACGTCTGAAAGAGCAAGAGGTCGACTTTATTCTTACCGACAAAGCCAAGGCGTTCCTGGCCAAGGAAGGATTCGATCCGACCTACGGGGCAAGACCGCTCCGCAGAGCGATTCAAAAGCATATCGAGGACCGGTTGTCCGAGGAGCTGCTTCGAGGTCATATCTCCAAAGGCGATACGCTCACCATCGATGAGAAAGACGGAGAATTAACGGTAGAACGCAATCAAAAGGTTGCAACATCTTAAGCCGTCGCAGCGTCTACATCCTGTACCCTTCTTAGGGGTGCAGGATTTTTTTTGTTGTTTAGGAAATGATGCGCAGCAATAAGCTTCAGAGCATCACGTCACTTTTTGGGGATTTGTTCTTCATTTGCCGCAGAATGATTTTTATTAGTAGGGAAGAAGGGTTTTCATAACCTCCACAAAATGGTAAACTTTGATAAGACAACGGGATGCGGACGATAAACAACTAGGAGAAAAACGATGGCCAAACAAAAAACGAAATTTTGCTGCCAAGAGTGCGGCTATGAATCGCCTAAATGGCTGGGCAAATGTCCGGGCTGCCAAGCATGGAATACCTTCGTCGAAGAAGTGGAGACGGTAACGAAGACGCAAGGCATCACTTCTTCTTTATTACGCACGAAAGAAAAACCGGTATCCATCATAAATATAAAAAGCAGTGAAGAACAGCGAATCGTTACGCGCAATAAGGAATTAAACCGCGTACTCGGCGGCGGGCTGGTACCCGGATCGCTGCTCCTTGTAGGCGGAGACCCTGGGATCGGCAAATCGACGCTGCTGCTGCAAACCTCCCATGATCTGACGCTGAGCAACCAGAAGGTGCTGTATGTATCGGGAGAGGAATCTGTGCGGCAGACGAAGCTGCGCGCAGATAGGCTGAATGCGGCATCCGAACAATTGTTCGTTCTGTGCGAAACGAACCTGGAATTGATCGAAGCGGCGATCGAAGACGTTCAGCCCGATTTTATCGTGATCGATTCGATTCAAACCGTATATCATCCCGGCGTCGCTTCGGCGCCAGGGAGCGTGTCCCAAGTTCGGGAATGCACGGGGCATTTCATGAGAATTGCCAAAATAAAAGGTATCGCCACGGTTCTCGTGGGTCATGTTACTAAAGAGGGAGCGATTGCCGGTCCGAGGCTGCTGGAGCATATGGTCGACTGCGTCCTTTATTTTGAGGGCGAACGCCATCATTCGTACCGGCTGCTCCGCGCGGTGAAAAACCGTTTCGGCTCGACGAACGAAATCGGCATTTTCGAGATGAGGGAAGACGGCTTGGCCGAAGTGAACAACCCTTCGGAGCTGTTTCTATCCGAGCGGCCGCTCGGCGTATCCGGATCGACGGTCGTTGCGAGCATGGAAGGGACGCGTCCTGTACTGGTGGAGCTGCAAGCTCTCGTATCGTCTACGAATTTCCCTTCGCCGCGGCGGATGGCAACCGGTATCGATCATAACCGGCTCGCGCTAATTATTGCGGTGCTTGAGAAACGCATGGGCATGTTTTTGCAAAATCAGGATGCTTATGTGAACGTTGCCGGCGGAGTGAAGCTCGATGAGCCTGCCGTCGACTTGGCTATAGCGGTGAGCATCGCTTCGAGCCTGCGCGAGCAGCCGACGCAGCCGTTCGATGTGGTATTCGGCGAAGTGGGCTTGACCGGCGAAGTCCGGGGCGTCTCCCGGGTTGATCAACGGGTGAAGGAAGCGGAGAAGCTCGGGTTCCGCAGAGTTATCGTGCCGGAGCGAAGTCTGAAGGGATGGACGCCGCCGTCCGGAATTGAAATTATCGGAGTGAATACGGTCGCCGAAGCGCTGAAAGCTGCGCTGGGCTAGCGGTTAGTGTATATGCTTACGAAGTAGGTTTTCCTTCGGAAAACCCTTAGGAGGGACAACATGAGCAAGGAAGAAACCAAAAGAGATGTGATGAGCCAGCTTCTGCAGCTGGTCGCACCGGGGACGGCGTTTCGGGAAGGGCTGGAAAATGTGCTGCGCGCAAAAACCGGCGCCCTGATCGTCGTAGGCTACAGCCCTGAAGTGATGGAAATCGTGGACGGAGGCTTTTCCATTAATTGCGACTTCTCGCCGAACTATTTGTACGAGCTCGCCAAAATGGACGGAGCAATCATATTGAGCGAAGATCTGAAACGAATATTGTATGCGAACACCCAGCTGATTCCTAACTCTTCGATTACATCGACGGAAACGGGAATCCGCCACCGGACAGCCGAGCGGGTAGCCAAACAAACTTCCAAGCTCGTGGTGTCCATCTCCCAGAGGCGCAACGTCATTACATTGTATCAGGGCAACCTTCGCTATTCGCTTAAGGATATGGGGGTTATTTTGACCAAAGCGAATCAGGCGATCCAGACATTGGAGAAATATAAATCCGTGCTCGACCAGGCGGTGACCAACTTGGGCGCTTCCGAATTCGAGGAATCCGTAACGCTTCACGATGTGACGAACGTCGTTCAGCGCATTGAAATGGTGCTGCGGATTAAGGCGGAAATCAAGCGCTATATCAACGAGCTCGGCACGGAAGGACGCCTTATCAGCATGCAATTGGAGGAATTGGTAGGAGCGACGGAGCATGAAGCGCAACTTTTAATCAAAGACTACGTAAGAGAACTTATAGACGACAAAGTGAAGGACATCATGAAAAATTTAAGGCGAGTGGCTACCGATGAAATATTGGATCATTCGCATATCGCGCGGATTCTCGGTTATCCTCATGCGAGCAACGCCGAAGAAACCGTATCGCCGCGCGGATATCGGGTGCTGAATAAAATCCCCCGTCTGCCTTCGGTTATTATCCATAATTTGGTGGAACGTTTCCAGCAGTTACCTCATCTTATGATGGCTACGATCGATGAATTGGATGAAGTGGATGGAATTGGAGAAGTGAGGGCGCGCGCAATTAAAGAAGGATTAAAACGAATTCAAGATCAAGTACTCATTGACAGACATATTTAACTTGCATACAATCAGAGGGTAACCTATATAATAGGGTACAGTAAACTAGAGGTGGACAAATAAATGTTGACTAAATCTATTCCCAATCTTTTTACAGTAGGGAACTTGTTTTTGGGATTTATATCGATCATATTGGCCTTTAACCAAAAGGCGGAGCTGGCTGCAATCATGGTCATTATCGCCATGCTGTGCGACGGCTTGGACGGCCGGGTAGCCCGCGCGCTAAATGCCCAAAGCGAATTCGGCAAAGAGCTGGACTCCTTATCGGACGTCATCTCGTTCGGCGTAGCTCCGGCTTTCATCATGTACGTGGCCGCTTTTACGGAAATGAACGCTGCCGCGGCTTGGATCATCACCGCGATCTTCCCGATTTGCGGAGCGCTCCGCCTGGCCCGCTTTAATGTCGTAGCCGGTGTGCCGGGTTACTTCATCGGCTTGCCGATTCCAGCGGCCGGAGGCGTACTATGTACGCTGGCGCTGTTCCATACGGAGCTTCATACCGCCGTATTGGTGCTCAGCACGCTGTTGCTCTCCTATTTGATGGTCAGTACGGTGAAATACCCGAACTTCAAGAAAGTCGGCATTCCGAAGAAGGCGATTTGGATTACGCCTATCGTCATCGTCATTGCCGTCGTTATCGCCTACCAATATCCGGGCATGTTGTCCAAAATGATTTTTGTACCGCTGCTTCTCTATGCGCTGTACGGCCTAAAAAAAAACGTTGAACGCCTCTTGCCAAGACGAAGAAGAAAGAACCAATCCGTCGACGAAGTGAACTCCGAGACAAGGCCGATGTAGCCGTTAATAACACGCTTTGCGTTAATAAATGAGGCGAAAATGAAAAGCATTTATTTTCCTTGAGGGGAAAGTAAATGCTTTTTTGCTTTTTCTTTGGCTTGGGACGGTTAGCCAGGAAACTTTTGGTTCATAATTGTAACGAGGTTATTTCAAAGTAAAAGCTATGGAGGTGATTCTATGATGAAAAGATGGTTCCAATGTTTATTTGCAGTTATCGGGGGCGTGTTGGGATATGAGTGGAGTGATACCGTCGGACAGCCATTTTTCAAAATCATAGAAACGGTGTTCGGTGTGGAAACGTTGCGCGGCGAGGCTTATTGGATGATGATTGCCGGAGTCGTTCTCTTTTATTTCATCAGTTCATGGGCCGTTAATTATGTATTGCGCATGATGCAGCAAGGAGAGGAAAAGATTGCCGACGTACCGGTCTCCGATCTGATTGCGGGCACTTGCGGCATGATCGTCGGGCTGGTGCTTGCCGTCGTTTTTCTAACGCCGTTCGAGCAGGCCGTATTGTTTACCCCGCTGCTGCATGTCATTATTACGGCGATGCTAGGATTGGTCGGATTCCGCTTTGGTTATGCCAAGAAAGAAGAGGTTCTCTCCCTCTTGTCCAAGAGCCGTTCGGGCAGGGATCGCAATGCTCATGGCGAAGGCAAAGGATTCGAAGAGCATAAAATTCTCGATACAAGCGTCATTATCGACGGACGGATTGCCGATATATGCAAAACCGGATTTATCGAAGGCACGCTGGTTATTCCCGAATTCGTGCTGGAAGAGCTGCAGCATATTGCGGATTCCTCCGACCTGCTCAAACGAAACCGCGGCCGCCGCGGGCTCGACATTCTCAACAAAATCCAAAAAGAGCTGGAAGTCAAAGTATTGATCTATGAAGGCGACTTTGAGGAAATTTCCGAGGTGGACAGCAAGCTGGTGAAGCTGGCCAAGGTGCTGCAGGGCAAAGTGATTACGAATGATTTTAATTTGAATAAAGTATGCGAGCTGCAGGGCGTTTCGGTGCTGAACATTAATGATTTGGCCAATGCCGTCAAGCCGGTGGTGCTGCCGGGAGAAGAAATTCTCGTTCAAGTGATCAAGGACGGCAAAGAGCACGGGCAAGGCGTAGCCTATCTCGACGACGGCACGATGATCGTTGTGGAGGGCGGACGCGATTTTATCGGGATGACGCTGGACGTGCTGGTGACAAGCGTACTGCAGACTTCGGCGGGCCGGATGATTTTCGCCAAACCGAAACTATTGGAAAAAGCGCTCTAAAACGTATATGATAGGGGGAGCGCGATAAATAGTAGGTGAAAAGAGTGAACCAGCTGGGGGTAGTGGTTGTAGCTGCGGGCAAAGGCTCGCGGATGAAAACCGCGGAGAGCAAGCAATATCTGCAATTGAACGGCAAACCGATTATTGTACATACATTAGCTTTATTCGATCGGATGCCGGAGGTCGATACCATTGTGCTCGTAACGGGAGAGCAGGATGTCCGGCGGTGCGAAGGGTATGTGAAGCAGTATGGACTCGGCAAAGTCAAACAAGTCGTCGTCGGCGGCCAGGAACGCCAGAACTCCGTGCACAGAGGCTTAAAGGCGCTGAGCGGAGCCGTGGAATGGGTTATGGTGCATGATGGAGTGCGCCCCTTCCCCGCGAAGGAGCATATTGTGGCCTGCTGGCGCAAGGCGATGGAGACGGAGGCGGCCGTGCTCGCGGTGCCGGTCAAAGATACGATCAAGGTTGTCGATCTTCAGGGGACGATCCAGTCCACCCCGGACCGGCGCAGCTTGTGGGCGATTCAAACCCCACAAGCTTTTCGTCTTTCTTTGCTGCTGCAGGCGTACGAGCAGGCGGAGAAGGACGGGTTCGTCGGCACCGACGATGCGATGCTGGTGGAACGAAGCGGCATGTCCGTGCAGGTCGTAGAAGCGGACTATTATAATATTAAAATTACGACGCCGGAAGATTTGCCGTGGGCGGAATGGATAATACGGAATGTCAGGGGAGAGGACAAGCAATGATTCGAGTAGGACAAGGATTTGACGTGCATCAACTGGCGGAAGGGCGTAAATGTATTATCGGGGGCGTAGACATCCCCTACGAGAAAGGACTGCTCGGCCATTCGGACGCGGACGTGCTGCTGCATGCGATCAGCGATGCGATACTCGGTGCGCTGGGATTAGGCGATATCGGCAAGCATTTCCCCGATACGTCGGCGGAGTTTAAGGATGCGGACAGCTACAAGCTGCTGCTGGACGTGTGGAAGCTGGCGAAGGAAGCGGGCTATAAGCTCGGCAACATCGATTCGACGATTATCGCTCAGAAGCCGAAGATGGCGCCATATATTCCCGCGATGGTACAGCGGATTGCCGAGGCTTTGGAAGCGGAGCCGTCCCAAGTAAATGTGAAAGCGACGACGACGGAGCAGCTCGGATTTACCGGACGCGGCGAAGGAATTGCGGCGCAATCGGTTGTTAGTTTGATCGAAGTTGTGCTATCATAGTGCATATTTTTGATTTCGGTTTTGCATAGGAGAGAGGAGCGGCAGCAATGTCAGGTCAATTTCGCGTAAGATACGCGCCAAGCCCTACCGGTCATTTGCATATCGGGGGTGCCCGCACGGCATTATTCAATTATTTGATCGCTCGCAAACAAAACGGGCAATTCATTATCCGGTTCGAAGACACCGATCAGACCCGCCACATGGAGTCGGGCATCGGCAGCCAATTGGAAGGGCTGAAATGGCTCGGACTGGATTGGGACGAGAGCGTCGATATCGGCGGTCCTTACGGCCCGTACCGGCAGACCGAGCGTCTGGACTTGTACCGCCCTTATGTCGAGCAAATGCTGCAGTCAGGCCACGCTTACCGCTGCTACTGTTCGGAGGCGGATCTGGAGCAGGAGCGGGCGGAGCAAGAGGCCAAGGGAGAGATGCCGCGCTATTCCGGCAAATGCCGTCACTTGACGGCTCAGCAGATCGAGCAGTACGAGGCGGAGGGACGCAAGCCTTCCATTCGCTTCCGCGTGCCGGAGGATCGGATCATCGCTTTCGAGGACCGCATTCGCGAGCATGTGGAATTCGAATCGAACGGGATCGGCGACTTCATCATCGTTCGTCCGGACGGGATTCCGACGTATAACTTCGCCGTTATACTCGACGATCATCTGATGAACATTACGCTCGTCATCCGCGGCGAGGAGCATTTGTCCAATACGCCAAGACAGATTATGATGTACGAAGCGCTGGGGCTTCCCGTGCCCGAATTCGCGCATCTGGCGCTGATCCTGAATCAGGATCGCAAGAAGATGAGCAAGCGCGACGAATCGATCATCCAATTTATCGAACAATACCGCGAGCTCGGCTACTTGCCTGAGGCCGTACTGAACTTCATCACCCTGCTCGGCTGGTCGCCGAAAGGGGAAGAGGAGATGTTCACCAAGGACGAGCTGATCGCCCAGTTCGATCTCGACCGGCTGTCGAAGAGTCCGGCTGTGTTCGATATGGACAAGCTCAATTGGATGAACAATCAATATTTGAAGAAGGCGGAGCTGTCCCGCGTCGTCGATCTGGCGCTGCCGCATTTGCAAAAAGCGGGACGCGTTCCCGAGCAGCTGTCGGCCGAACAGCAAGAATGGGTGAATCGCCTTGTGGCGCTGAATCAGGATCGAATGCAGTATGCGAGCGAAATCGTGCCGCTGTCCGATCTGTTTTTCCAAGACGACGTAGCCTGTGAGAATGACGAAGCCGAGGCGGTGCTTGCCGAAGATTACGTACCGGTCGTTCTGGGAAGCTTCCTGAGCCAAGTGGAGCAGTCGGAGAGCTTCGCCCCGGAACACATCCAGCCGATGCTTAAAGCCGTGCAGAAGGAAACCGGTTATAAAGGCAAGCAGCTGTTTATGACGATTCGCGTAGCTTTGACCGGGCAAGTTCATGGGCCTGACTTGAACATCACTATGTACTTGCTGGGCAAAGAGAAGGTTATCGACCGGCTGAAGAAGTTATTGTAAAGCTTACGCTTTTTCGTTATACTAAGTAACATTAATATTTCGTGGCGTTGATCAGGAGAGTACGATGAATCAGGGATTTACAGAGAGGGCGGCCGGGCTGAAGCTGCATAAGCGGGCCTGCGCTGGAAGCTGCTCATTCCCGTTGATCGGAAATGCACCTGGGAGCCGTATCGGCGAGCTGCTTTCCGGTTAGGGAAGCCAGGGTAGCCGTGCCGTATACGTTCACGTTACGAACGCCGAGATGGACGAGATTGCAAGTCCGAAGCAGAGTGGAACCGCGCGCTTTTCACGCCTCTGCAGCCGCAATGGCTGCAGAGGCTTTTTGGCGTAGAGAAGAGGGCAGGGAAGGCCGTTTCGGATATCGGGGAGACTATATATCTAGCTTGATGGGGAGAAAGCAGGTGATCGTCTTGTTCAAGTACATGAAGGAAGACATCGAAACGATATTTGAAAATGATCCCGCGGCCCGCAGCTGGTTCGAAGTAGCCTTTACCTACTCCGGACTGCACGCGCTTTGGGCGCATCGGGTCGCCCATTGGTTCTACAAGCGGCGATGGTTTACTACAGCTAGAATCATCTCCCAGTTCAGCCGCTTTATGACCGGCATCGAGATTCATCCGGGCGCCGTCATCGGACGCCGGTTTTTCATCGACCACGGCATGGGCGTCGTCATCGGGGAAACCTGCGAAATCGGCAACGATGTCGTGCTGTACCAAGGAGTCACTTTGGGAGGAACCGGCAAGGAGAAGGGAAAGCGGCATCCTACTATCGGCAATAATGTCGTGATCGGATCGGGAGCCAAGGTCCTCGGTTCCTTCACCGTCGGAGACAACTCCAGCGTCGGCTCCAACGCCGTCGTATTGCGGGAAGTGCCGCCGAACTGTACGGTGGTCGGAAATCCCGGCAGAATCGTGAAGCGGGACGGCGTGCGGGTCGGTCGGCTCGATCATAACAACCTGCCTGACCCGGTTATCGATATGTTCCGGCAAATGCAGCAGCAGATCGACGAAATGAAGGTAGCGGTCACTGCACCACAATCCAAGAATGGGGGCAGCCAAGATCATGGCGCTTAAAATTTATAATACGATGACCCGGGCCAAAGAGGAATTCAAGCCTCTGGAGCCGGGCAAGGTGAAAATGTATGTATGCGGTCCGACGGTGTACGATTACATCCATATCGGCAACGCGCGGCCGATCATTTTCTTCGACGTGGTAAGACGTTATTTGGAATCTGCCGGTTACGACGTCAATTATGTCGTTAACTTTACCGATGTCGACGACAAGCTGATCAAACGGGCGGCGCAAATGGGAACGACTGTTCCGGAAGTGGCCGAGACGTTCATCGGCAAGTTTTACGAGGATACGGAGGGATTAGGCGTTCGCAAGGCGACGCTCAATCCGCGCGTAACCGAAAATATCGACGAGATCGTCGCCTTTATCGAAGGCTTGGTAAGCAAAGGCTATGCGTACGAGAACGGCGGGGATGTCTATTTCCGCACGACCAAGTTCGCCGAATACGGCAAGCTCTCGCATCAAAATCTCGAGGAGCTGCAGTTCGGCATTCGCGTAGAGGTGGACGACCGGAAGGAAAATCCGCAGGATTTCGTGCTGTGGAAAGGCGCCAAGCCGGGGGAGATCTCCTGGGCTAGCCCATGGGGAGAAGGCAGACCGGGCTGGCATATCGAATGCTCGGCGATGGCCCGCAAATATTTGGGCGAGACGATCGACATTCACGGCGGCGGCCAAGATTTGCAGTTCCCGCATCACGAATGCGAAATCGCGCAATCCGAATGCTTGACCGGACATCCGATGGCCAATTACTGGATGCACAACGGGTATATCAACATCAATAACGAGAAAATGTCCAAATCGCTCGGCAACGGCGTTAACGTAAACCAGCTGCTGAAAACGATCAGCCCGCAGGTGATCCGTTATTTCATGCTGTCCGCGCATTACCGCAACCCGCTCAACTTCAGCGAGGAAGCGGTGGAGCAGGCCAAGAACGGGCTGGCCCGGATCGAGAACTGTATCGCCAATCTCAAGCACCGGCTGGCGAACGCGACTGAAGGCGAAGCGTCGGAGGAGATCGTTCATGCCGCGGCCGAGGTGCAGAAGCAGTTCGAACAGAAGATGAACGACGACTTCAATACGCCGGATGCGATCACGGCCGTGTTCGAGCTGGTTAATGCCGCGAATCCGTATGCGCAGCAGGAGAAGGTAACCAAGCGCTCGCTGGAGCTGTTGCTGGAACAATTTGAAGCGATGGACCGGGTTTTGGGCATACTAGCACAACAAGAAGAGGAACTGCTGGACGAAGAAATCGAGCGGTTGATTGTAGAGCGGACGGAAGCGCGCAAAGCCAAGCAATGGGCCCGCGCCGACGAAATCCGCGACTTGCTCACGGAGCAGGGCATTTTATTAGAGGATACGGCACAAGGTATCCGCTGGCGGCGGAAATGATGAAAGAGCCGTTCTCTTTCGATTCCGATCTGTTCTGTTTCCCGCCGGCGAAGGACCCGCAGCAGCTGAATCCGCTCGTGCTCGCTTATGTCGGGGATGCGGTATACGAGGTGTTCATACGCCAATATGTCGTGTCCCTAGCCAATCACCGGCCTAACCAACTGCATCGATTGTCGACCCATTTCGTTTCGGCCAAAGCCCAGGCGAAGGCGCTGCAGGCTTGGCTTCCGCTGCTGACGGAGCAAGAGACGGATATCGTCAAGCGGGGGCGGAACGCCAAGAGCGGGACCTCCGCCAAAAACGCGGATATTTTGGAATACCGTCACAGCACGGCATTCGAATGTTTGATCGGTTATTTATATTACACGAAGCAATTCGATCGGCTCCACTATTTGCTTATGAAATCGCTGGAGCGGGAGTAGCGGAAAGCGGAGCCGGAAGCGGGCCGAGCTGAAGCCGATTGGATTGTCTGAAATAAGGAGAGACAGATGATGGAGGAATTTATTGCCGGTAAGCACTCGGTGCTGGAAGCGTTGCGCTCGGGACGGACGATTAATAAAATCTGGATTGCCGAAAACGCGCAAAAACAGCTGACGCAGCCGATTATCGCCGAAGCGAAACAGCACGGAGTCATCGTGCAGACGGCGGATAAGCGCAAGCTGGACCAAATGGTCGAAAATGTGCAGCATCAGGGTGTCGTCGCTCAAGTAGCGGCATACGAATATGTGGAAGTGGACGATATTTTGGCGCGCGCCGAGAGTCGGGGCGAGGAGCCGTTTATTCTCATTTTGGATGAGATCGAAGATCCCCATAATCTCGGTTCGATACTGAGGACGGCCGATTGTACGGGGGTGCACGGAGTCATTATTCCGAAGCGCAGATCGGTGGGCCTGACCGCCACCGTCTCTAAAACGTCCGCAGGAGCCGTCGAGTATGTGCCTGTGGCGAGAGTGACGAATTTGGCGCAAACGATCGATCAGTTGAAGGATCGGGGCGTATGGGTAGCGGGCACCGATGTCGCGGCGCAGCAGCCTCTTTATAAGACAAATCTGAATATGCCGCTTGCTCTCGTTATCGGTAATGAGAATAAAGGCATGGGTCGGCTGATTAAGGAAAAATGCGATTTTCTGCTGAAGCTTCCGATGTTCGGCCATATCAACTCGCTCAACGCGTCGGTGGCGGCGTCCGTATTTATGTATGAGGTAGTGCGCCAACGGTTGTCGGCGAAATAGCGGGCTTAAGGCCATGATTCAGGAAATCCTCATCGTGGATGGATACAATATTATCGGCGCGTGGCCGGAGCTGCAGAAGCTCAAGGACATCAGCCTGGAGGAGGCCCGCGACCGGCTTATCGAGCAGCTCGCCGAATATCAGTCGTATTCGGGGATGAAGGTGCTGCTCGTCTTCGATGCTTATTACGTTCCCGGACTCGGCGGGAAATATGAGCAGAGCAAGCTCCGCATCTTCTATACGAAGGAGAAGGAAACGGCCGACGAACTGATCGAACGGCTGGTGACCCAGCATATCGGACGGCGCAAACAAATTTATGTGGCTACCTCGGATATGACCGAGCAGCATGTTATTTTTGGCAAGGGGGCGTTTCGCGTGCCGGCCGGAGAACTGCTGATCAAGGTGCGGCAGTCGAAGCGGGAGATCCAGAACAAAATCCGCCAGGAGCCTACAGGCAAGCGCAACACCTTTGACAACCAACTGCCTCCGCATATGAAGGACCTGTTCGAAAAATGGCGCCGAGGCCGGTAAGAAGCGGTAATTCCAGCGTTTAGCAGCGGTTAATTCGGTTGACGATAATAGATTACATAATGTATACTTATGCTATCTTTCAAGGGTACAAGGAATCGTAGTCTTGCCAGGCCGGAGGGATTGTCGGTGAGTGTCGACCTCAAAGAACTGAGAATGTACGAATATGACCTCAAGGCAGATGAAGACATTGTCGATGCGGTTCGCGAGGGTGACAGCGACGCATTGGAGTACTTGATTAACAAGTACAAGAACTTCGTTCGCGCCAAAGCGCGCTCTTATTTTTTAATAGGAGCAGACAGAGAAGATATCGTACAAGAAGGTATGATAGGTTTATATAAATCGATCCGGGACTTTCGCGGCGACAAACTCGCCTCCTTTAAGGCTTTTGCCGAGTTATGCATCACTCGTCAGATCATTACGGCTATTAAAACCGCCACCCGCCAGAAGCATATTCCTCTTAATTCGTATGTCTCTTTGGACAAGCCCATTTATGATGAAGATTCCGATCGCACGCTGCTTGACGTCATCTGCGGTTCCCGTGTCACGGACCCGGAAGAGCTGATTATCAATCAGGAAGAGTTCAGCGGTTTGGAAGACAAAATGGGAGAAATCTTAAGCGACTTGGAACGAAGGGTGCTTATGCTGTACTTGGACGGGCGTTCCTATCAGGAAATTGCGGTCGATTTGGATCGTCATGTGAAGTCGATTGACAACGCTTTGCAGCGCGTTAAACGAAAGCTGGAACGATATTTGGAAGTCCGAGACGCATAGTAGAGGCACCCGAACTTATATAAGTGGGGTGCTTTATTTTTTTGCGAGGAAAACGGGCGATCAAGCGGCTGCCATGCTGCATCTCTCGCGGAGGTATGCATCCGCAATTTGGAGCTTTTGGCAAATAAGGGACGAATATTCTCGTCATACGTTTACCTGTGTCCTTGCCCGTCTATACTAGCAGGTATACGCCTAAAGCGCGTGAGCGGTATGCTAGTAGTAGGTTTCCCTTGACACCCAAATCGGGCTGTGCTAAAGTACATAGGTAGCCTTAAAACTGTAAGGCGTTTTTTTGCTGAACCTTTAAGGTTTAAAATTTGAGGCTGGTCCGTAGGAGGTGTACATCATGCGGGTTATAATCACGTTAGCGTGCACGAACTGCAAGCAAAGAAACTATACGTCCAATAAAAATAAGCGCAACCATCCAGACCGCATGGAGTTGAAGAAGTTTTGCAAGTTTTGCAATGAACATACCGCTCATCGCGAAACTAGGTAGTTTCTTGGAGGTGTAGTTGTGTCCTTTTTGGCTAGAATGAAGCAAGGATTCGGCAACACGTTTTCTTTTTTTGCGGACAGCTGGTCCGAACTCAAAAAAGTGAAGTGGCCAAGTCGTAAGGAATTGATCAGCTACACGCTAGTCGTTCTCTTTACGGTTGCCTTTACGACGATTTACTTCTACGTACTTGACTTGGGTATTTCTGAGCTGCTTCGACTTGTTTTTAAATAAGCGAGAGCATAGGTGGCTAATATGGAAATGGAAAAAAGATGGTACGTCGTACATACCTATTCCGGGTATGAGAATAAAGTCAAGGCAAACTTGGAAAAACGCGTTGAATCCATGGATATGAAGGACAAGATCTTTCGTGTTCTGGTACCGATGGAAGAAGAGCTTGTGAACAAGGACGGCAAGAAGAAGACGGTGATGCGTAAAGTATATCCGGGTTACGTGCTGGTCGAAATGATCCAGACCGACGACTCGTGGTATGTGGTGCGCAATACGCCGGGTGTGACGGGGTTTGTCGGTTCGACAGGGTCCGGTTCGAAGCCGACCGCGCTGCTTCCCGAGGAAGTGGAGTCGATTCTCAAGCATATGGGCATCGAAGAACCGAAACCGAAGATCGACTTCGATCTGAAGGAAACCGTTCGTGTAAAAGTGGGCCCGTTCGCCAACTTTGTCGGATCCGTGGAAGAAATTCTGCTCGACAAGGCGAAGCTGAAGGTTCACGTCAACATGTTCGGCCGCGAAACGCCGCTTGAATTGGATTATCATCAGGTGGAGAAGCTCTAGAAGTGAAGAACCGCCACACTACGTACAAGGGGGTGTCACACAATGGCAAAAAAGGTTATCAAGATTGTTAAGCTTCAAGTTCCTGCTGGTAAAGCGAATCCGGCTCCGCCAATCGGTCCGGCCCTCGGTCAAGCAGGCGTTAACATCATGGCTTTTTGTAAAGAGTTCAACGCTCGTACTGCCGATCAAGCAGGTTTGATCATTCCTGTTGAAATCACTGTATTCGAGGACCGTTCCTTTACGTTTATTTGCAAAACTCCACCGGCTGCTGTATTGCTCCGTGTAGCTGCAAAAATCGAAAAAGGCTCCGGCGAACCTAACAAAAAGAAAGTTGCTACGGTTAAACGCGCAACTGTCCGTGAAATCGCCGAACAAAAAATGCCTGACCTGAACGCTGCATCCGTTGAGGCTGCAATGCGTATGATCGAAGGTACTGCTCGCAGCATGGGCGTAGTCATCGAAGACTAATTCCGGTTGCTTAATCAGTGACAACCGACATTGCTTCGCGTAATGTAACGGTTACACTACCAGTGACAACCAACATGGCTTTGCAAATGTAATGGTTGCACTATCAGTGACAACTGACTTTCTATTCCTGAAAGTAACAGTTGCACTACCAGTGACAACCAACATGGCTTTGCAAATGTAATGGTTGCACTACCAGTGGGAGGATATTCCGCTAATACCACAGAGGAGGATATACAAAGTGCCTAAACACGGTAAGAAGTATTTGGAAGCTGCTAAGCTTGTAGATGCCGAAGCGGTATATGAGCCGTTAGAAGCTATCGAGCTTGTGAAAAAAACGGCGCCTGCAAAATTCGACGAAACCGTTGAAGTTGCAGTTCGTCTGGGCGTTGACCCTAGAAAACAAGACCAGGCTGTTCGCGGCGTTGTCGTATTGCCGCACGGTACAGGTAAAACCAAACGTGTGCTTGTATTTGCCAAAGGCGATAAAGCTAAAGAAGCGGAAGCGGCTGGCGCTGATTTCGTAGGCGATCAAGACATGATTAACAAGATCCAGCAAGGCTGGTTCGACTTTGACGTTTGCGTAGCTACACCGGACATGATGAGTGAAGTGGGTAAACTGGGTCGTATCTTGGGCGGTAAAGGTTTGATGCCTAACCCTAAAGCCGGTACGGTTACGTTCGACGTAGCTAAAGCGGTTCAGGAGATCAAGGCTGGTAAAATCGAATATCGCTTGGATAAAGCCGGTCAAATCCATGCTCCAATCGGTAAAGTATCCTTTGATGCCGAGAAGCTGGCTGACAACTTCCGCGCATTGATCGACGCTTTGAACAGAGCGAAGCCTGCGGCTGCTAAAGGTGTATACCTGAAAAACATCGCTGTTTCCTCGACGATGGGTCCTAGCGCTCGCGTAAACGCGCAAACTTTTAGATAAGGATAAGCTTGGCAGTTGACTTTTACAGTCTCCCATGCTAACCTAATCTAGCTAACAATCGAATATGACTTACCGTAGACAGCAGGTGCCGACGAGGCTTAATTTCCTGCCGAGGTGTTATGATATAGAAACGGATTTCTTTGCCTTTAGTTCAAAGATAACGTGAATCATCATGCCTTCGCAGTGTCTGCGAAGGCATTTTTGCTTAAAGTAAAGATGCCTTTGCGGACATGACCGATAGAACGTGTTGCAGCGGAATACTACGGAATGTTTACGAGATAAGTTGATACGGTAACTGATGAAATGCGTTTTCTCACGAAAACTAAGTTTATGATGACGGAGACCGTTTTCTCACGAAAACTTTAGGAGGTGCAAAAATGGCAAACGCGAAAATTCTTGAGCAAAAATCCCAGCAGGTTGCGGAAGTAGCTGAAAAGCTGAAAGAGAGCTCTTGCACGATCGTTGCCGACTACCGCGGGTTGAACGTGGCTCAAGTAACCGAGCTTCGCAAGCAGCTGCGTGAAGCGGGCATTGAATTCCAAGTATTGAAAAACACTTTGGCTAGACGTGCTACGACGAATGCTGAACTGAGCGAGCTGAATGATTATCTTACAGGTCCTACGGCGATCGCGTTCAGTAAAGACGATATCGTTGCTCCTGCAAAAATCTTGACGGCTTTTGCAAAGAAAAACGAACATCTTAGCGTTAAAGCGGGTGTAGTTGAAGGTAAAGTGGTTGATGTTAACCAAATCAAAGCACTGGCCGAGCTTCCTTCCAGAGAAGGCTTGCTGTCCATGTTGCTCAGCGTGCTCCAAGCTCCTGTGCGCAACTTCGCCCTTGCGGTTAAAGCTGTGGCAGAAAAAGACGGCGGCGCGCAAGAAGCTTAATCCGCTTTGCAGTTGAACTAACCAAAAACAATAAATTATTGGAGGTATATATACCATGAGTAAAGAGCAAATCTTGGAAGCCATTAAAGGCATGACAGTTTTGGAATTGAACGATCTTGTTAAAGCAATCGAAGAAGAATTCGGCGTAACTGCCGCAGCTCCTGTAGCTGTTGTAGCTGGCGGCGCTGGCGCAGCTGAAGTTGCTGAGCAAACAGAATTCGACGTAATTTTGACTAGCGCTGGCGCTTCCAAAATCAACGTTATCAAAGTGGTTCGTGAGATCACTGGTCTTGGCCTGAAAGAAGCAAAAGACTTGGTTGACGGCGCTCCTAAACCAATCAAAGAAAAAGTGGGTAAAGAAGACGCTGATGCAATCAAAGCTAAGCTTGAAGAAGCTGGCGCAGCTGTAGAAGTAAAATAATTTCCTATGCAGTCGGCAGACCCCTTGGAGATGTAAACTTCAGGGGGTTTTCTCTATCTTCTTGCCGTATTGGCGCGGAAGGTACCATGTAGCCTTGTGGGGGTGAGAAAGATCAGCGAGCATTACTATTCGCAAAAACCAACGACGGCACACGACATGCACACCGTAGACGAAATGCTGCGGGGCCGTAAATTTACCTTTGTGACGGATGCCGGCGTGTTTTCCAAAAAGGGGGTGGATTACGGAACCAAAGCATTGATCGCGGCGATGGAGCTGCCGGAGCGCGGGGAAGTGCTGGATGTCGGCTGCGGCTATGGGCCTATCGGCTTGGCTGCGGCAAGCTTGATTCCCGAAGGAAAGGTGACGCTTGTCGATATCAATGAGCGGGCGGTGCAGCTGGCTCGGCAAAATGCGCAGCGCAATGCGATGGCGAATGTCGAAGTATTACAGAGCGATATGCTGGCGGAAGTGCTGAACCGGAAGTTTGACGCCGTTCTGACGAATCCTCCGATCCGGGCGGGCAAAGAGACGGTGCACCGGATTTTTGAACAGGCGTATGAAGTGCTGAATCCCGGCGGGGCGTTGTGGATCGTCATTCAGAAGAAGCAAGGCGCTCCGTCGGCGATTGCCAAACTGGAGAGCTTGTTTGCCAAAGTGATCGAGATCGGCAAGGATAAAGGCTACAGAATCATCAAGGCCGTGAAATAAGTGGCGTGAAATACAATTATGTTGACTTGACATTTCTGATGTGGTATTATTATAGAATGTCAGCATTAGGGTAGGGTTACATGTCTTTAGTGTACTAAAATGTCAAGAAATATTTTTTGGCGGCATGATGAATAAAATTTAGGCATTCGACGTATAATGTTTAAATTTTAGGTAAAACCTACATGGTATGAGGAAAATTATGGTAACATGAAAGTTGATGCATTTAGAAGCTTCCACAAGAAGTATCACTTCAACAGTATTTACTCGAGAAGGCTTCAGGAGAGGCTTTTATTTTGTTCTATTGAGTAGACATGAGGGGTGAATCAAAGTTGGCGGGTCATCTTGTTCAATTAGGTCGACGCAAACGCAGGTCATACGCTCGGATTCATGAGGTTTTGGAAGTTCCGAACCTGATTGAAATCCAACAAAAATCATATGAGTGGTTTTTGGAAGAAGGATTGCGTGAAATGTTTCAGGATATTTCCCCGATTCAGGATTTCACGGGGAATTTGGTGTTGGAATTTATCGATTACAGCTTAGGCGAACCTAAGTATTCCGTCGATGAGTCCAAAGAACGCGATGTTACGTACGCAGCTCCGCTTCGTGTGAAAGTGCGCTTGATCAATAAAGAAACTGGCGAAGTCAAAGAGCAGGAAGTATTTATGGGAGATTTCCCTTTGATGACGGAGACAGGGACTTTTATTATCAATGGTGCCGAACGGGTTATCGTCAGTCAGCTGGTTCGATCTCCTAGCGTCTATTTTAGCACGAAAGTGGACAAAAACGGCAAGAAAACATATACGGCAACGGTAATTCCTAACCGCGGCGCGTGGCTGGAGCTGGAGACGGATGCGAAGGACATTATTTATGTCCGTATCGATCGTACTCGTAAAATTCCGGTCACCGTGCTGCTGAGAGCTTTGGGCTTCGGCACCGACGCGGAAATCCTGGACCTGCTGGGTGACGATGAGTACATCCGCAATACGCTGGATAAGGATAATACCGATTCTACCGACAAAGCGTTGATTGAAATCTATGAACGGCTTCGCCCAGGCGAGCCTCCTACGCTCGATAATGCAAGAAGCTTGCTGGTAGCTCGTTTCTTCGATCCGAAGCGCTATGATCTAGCGAATGTAGGACGTTACAAAATCAACAAGAAGCTGCATATTAAAAACCGTCTGTTTAATCAGAGGCTGGCCGAAACGCTGGTCGACACCAGCACCGGTGAAATTATCGCCGAAGCAGGACAACTGCTCGATCGCCGCTTGCTCGACGAGATTCTCCCTTATTTGGAGAACGGCGTAGGCTTCAATGAGTATACGGCCGTCAACGGCGTGACGGATATGGAGCATATTCCTTTCCAATGCATCAATGTGTATTCTCCTATCGAAGACGGCAAGATCGTAAAAGTGATTGCTAACGGTAAGATTGATAAGTCGGTTAAAAACATCACGCCTGCAGACATCATCTCATCTATCAACTACTTCATCAATCTTCTGCACGGCATTGGCAGCACCGACGATATCGACCACCTGGGCAACCGGCGTTTGCGTTCGGTCGGCGAATTGCTGCAAAACCAATTCCGTATCGGTCTGTCCCGTATGGAGCGCGTAGTGCGCGAGCGGATGTCCATTCAGGACGCCAACGTCATTACGCCGCAGGCTCTGATCAATATCCGGCCTGTGATCGCATCGATCAAAGAGTTTTTCGGAAGCTCCCAGCTGTCCCAGTTTATGGACCAAACGAACCCGCTTGCCGAACTGACGCACAAACGTCGTCTGTCCGCGCTCGGGCCCGGCGGTTTGACGAGAGAGCGCGCAGGCTTTGAAGTCCGCGACGTCCATCACTCTCACTATGGCCGGATGTGTCCTATCGAGACGCCGGAGGGTCCGAACATCGGTTTGATCAACTCTTTGTCCACGTTTGCGAGAATCAACGAGTATGGCTTCATTGAAGCTCCTTATCGTTGGGTCGATCCGAAGACGGAAACAGTGACCGATCAAATCGCGTATTTGACGGCGGACGAGGAAGATAACTACGTCGTAGCGCAGGCGAATGCCGAGCTTACGGAAAGCGGGCATTTTGTCAATGACTCCGTTATCGTTCGTTATAAAGACGATATTTTGACGCTTCCTAAAGAACGCGTTGACTATATGGACGTTTCGCCTAAACAGGTTGTGTCCGTAGCGACGGCATTGATTCCGTTCCTGGAAAACGACGACTCCAACCGTGCCCTCATGGGTTCGAACATGCAGCGTCAAGCCGTGCCTTTGCTCATTCCTAAGGCGCCTCTGGTAGGTACCGGTATGGAGCATAAGGCAGCCAAAGACTCGGGCGTATGTATCGTGTCCAAAGTCGACGGCGTCGTAGAACGCGTGTCGGCTAACGAGATTTGGGTTCGCCGCCAGGCGATGGTAGACGGCAAGCTGGTGAACGGCGATTTGATCAAGCATAAGCTGCATAAGTTTATGCGTTCCAACCAAGGTACGTGTATCAATCAGCGCCCGATTTGCCACAAAGGCGAGAAAGTCCGCGTCGGCGATATTTTGGCGGACGGACCTTCGACCGAAATGGGCGAATTGGCGCTTGGCCGCAACGTAGTCGTAGCATTTATGACTTGGGAAGGCTATAACTACGAGGATGCGATCCTGCTGAGCGAAAAGTTGGTTAAAGAGGATGTATACACATCCATTCATATCGAGGAATACGAATCCGAAGCCCGCGATACGAAGCTGGGACCGGAGGAAATCACGCGCGATATCCCGAACGTGGGCGAAGACGCGCTGAAGAATCTGGACGAGCGAGGCATTATTCGTGTCGGTGCCGAGATCGGCGCGGGCGACATCCTCGTCGGTAAAGTAACTCCTAAGGGCGTAACCGAGCTGACGGCGGAAGAGCGCTTGCTGCATGCGATCTTCGGTGAGAAGGCGCGTGAAGTTCGCGACACCTCTCTGCGCGTTCCGCACGGTACCGACGGTATCGTCGTAGACGTGAAGGTGTTTACCCGCGAGAACGGCGATGAATTGCCTCCTGGCGTTAATCAATTGGTTCGTGTCTATATCGCGCAAAAACGGAAAATTTCCGAAGGCGATAAAATGGCCGGACGTCACGGTAACAAAGGGGTTATCGCCCGTATTTTGCCGGAAGAGGACATGCCGTTCATGCCGGACGGAACTCCTGTTCAAGTCGTCTTGAACCCGCTGGGCGTTCCTTCGCGGATGAACATCGGTCAGGCGTTCGAGGTTCACTTGGGCATGGCCGCCAACTTCCTCGGCATTCATACGGCGACTCCGGTATTCGACGGCGCGCGCGAGCACGACGTATTCGATACGATGGAAGAAGCCGGCATGCAGCGCAACGGTAAGACATTGCTGTATGACGGACGTACGGGCGAACCGTTCGAACGTGAAGTTACGGTCGGCGTCATGTACATGATTAAGCTGGCGCACATGGTTGACGATAAAATCCATGCCCGTTCCACAGGTCCTTACTCTCTCGTAACGCAGCAGCCGTTGGGCGGTAAAGCTCAGTTCGGCGGACAGCGCTTCGGGGAGATGGAGGTTTGGGCTCTGGAAGCCTACGGCGCGGCTTATACGCTGCAAGAAATTTTGACCGTCAAGTCCGATGACGTGGTCGGTCGGGTGAAAACTTACGAGTCAATCGTCAAAGGTGAGAACGTTCCTGAACCTGGCGTTCCGGAATCCTTTAAAGTATTGATTAAAGAGCTTCAAAGCTTGGGCATGGACGTGAAAATCCTGTCTGGAGACGAGCAAGAGATCGAAATGAAGGAAATGGACGACGACGATGAGGTTACAAGCGATAAGCTCAATCTCAATCTTGAAGGCACGGAGTTAGGTGTAGAATAACGCAAGTGTTCGCGATACCGCATGGTTTGCTGATCATATAGCACATTCTTAAGGAGGGTTGCTCCTTGATGGACGTTAACAACTTCGAATTTATGAAAATCGGCTTGGCTTCTCCGGAAAAGATCCGTTCGTGGTCCCGCGGGGAAGTTAAAAAACCGGAAACGATCAACTACAGAACACTGAAGCCTGAAAAGGAAGGTTTGTTCTGCGAAAAAATATTCGGACCGACCAAAGACTGGGAATGTCATTGCGGAAAATACAAACGCGTTCGTTATAAAGGCGTCGTTTGCGACCGCTGTGGCGTTGAAGTGACCAGACAAAAGGTTCGGCGTGAGCGTATGGGTCACATCGAGCTGGCGGCTCCGGTATCCCACATTTGGTACTTCAAAGGGATTCCGAGCCGTATGGGCTTGGCTCTCGATATGTCTCCTCGTTCCCTCGAAGAGATCATCTACTTCGCATCTTATGTTGTAACGGACCCAGGCGATACACCGCTGGAGAAAAAGCAGCTGCTGTCCGAGAAAGAATACCGCAGCTACCGTGAAAAGTACGGCTATGCTTTCCAAGCGGGAATGGGCGCCGAAGCGGTGAAAAAGCTTCTTCAGGACATCGACATCGATAAAGAGGTCGAAACGCTGAAAGAAGAGCTCAAAACGGCTCAAGGCCAGCGCCGTAACCGTGCGATTAAACGGCTCGAAGTTATGGAAGCATTCCGCAATTCGAAAAACATGCCGGAATGGATGGTACTCGACGTGCTTCCGGTTATTCCTCCGGAGCTGCGCCCGATGGTTCAGCTCGACGGCGGACGCTTTGCGACTTCCGACTTGAACGATTTGTACCGCCGCGTTATTAACCGGAACAACCGTCTGAAACGGCTGCTCGATCTTGGAGCTCCGGATATTATCGTTCAGAACGAGAAGCGGATGCTGCAGGAAGCGGTAGACGCCTTGATCGACAACGGCCGCCGCGGCCGTCCTGTAACCGGTCCTGGCAACCGTCCGCTCAAATCCTTGAGCCATATGCTCAAAGGGAAGCAAGGACGCTTCCGGCAAAACTTGCTCGGTAAACGGGTTGACTATTCCGGTCGTTCCGTTATCGTCGTAGGTCCGAGCCTCAAAATGTACCAATGCGGTCTTCCTAAGGAAATGGCTTTGGAACTGTTCAAACCATTCGTTATGAAGGAGCTTGTCAATAAAGGCCTCGCCCATAACATCAAGAGCGCGAAGCGCAAAGTAGAACGCGTAAGCCCTGAAGTATGGGATGTGCTTGAAGAAGTCATCAAGGAACATCCGGTTCTGCTCAACCGTGCCCCCACGCTGCACAGATTGGGGATTCAGGCGTTCGAACCGATCCTTGTAGAAGGACGCGCCATCAAGCTGCATCCGCTCGTATGTACGGCGTATAACGCCGACTTTGACGGTGACCAAATGGCCGTTCACGTTCCGTTGTCTTCCGAGGCTCAAGCGGAAGCGCGCGTGCTTATGCTCGCATCCGGTAACATCTTGAACCCGAAAGACGGCAAGCCGGTCGTTACGCCTTCTCAGGATATGGTCTTGGGAAGCTTCTACTTGACGACCGACAACAAATTCGCCAAAGGCGCGCTGACGATCGTACGTTCGGTGCATGAGGCTGTTTCCTTGTACCAGCGCGGCGCCGCTTCGCTGCATGCTCGTATCGCCATCCCGGCGAAAGTGCTTAGCAAAACGAGCTTCACGCCGCAGCAGCAAGAAGCTATGCTGATCACTACGATCGGTAAAGTCATCTTTAACGAAATTTATCCTGCTGATTTCCCTTATATCAACGAGCCGACAAAGTCGAACTTGCTCGTGGGCCCTTCGGATGCATATTTCGTATTCGACAAGGGGGCGAACCTCCGCAAAATTATGGAGGAGCTGCCGGAATGCAAAGCGGTAGGTAAAGAATATCTCGGATCGATCATCGCGGAATGCTTCCGCAGATACCATACGACGTTGACTTCGGTCATTCTCGACCGGATCAAGGAGCTTGGCTTTACTTATTCCACGAAGGCCGGTATTACGATCGCCGTAGCGGACGTTACCGTTCCTCCGGAAAAGGATGAGCTGCTGAAAGAATCCGAAGATAAAGTTAACGTAGTTACAAATCAATACCGCCGCGGCTTGATTACCGACGACGAACGTTATGACCGCGTTATTGCCATCTGGAGTAAAACGAAAGATGAAATTACGGACATTCTGATGAAGTCGCTCGATAAATACAATTCCATCAACATGATGGTTGAGTCTAAAGCACGGGGTAATAAATCGCAGATTACGCAGCTCGGCGGTATGCGCGGTCTGATGGCTACGCCAACCGGACGTATTTATGAGCTGCCGATCAAATCGAACTTCCGCGAAGGCCTCACCGTATTGGAGTACTTTATCTCCACGCACGGCGCCCGTAAAGGGTTGGCCGATACGGCGCTGCGGACAGCGGACTCGGGTTACTTGACCCGTCGTCTGGTCGACGTGGCACAGGACGTTATCGTTCGCGACGAAGATTGCGGTACGGACAAAGGCTTTACCGTCAGCCGTATTCAGGACGGCAAAGAGGTTATCGAGGATCTGTACGACCGTATCGAAGGCCGCTACGCTTTCGAAACGATCCGCGACCCGCAAACCGGCGAAGTAATTGTCGGACGCAACGAGCTGATCGAAGCCGGCATCGCCGACAAGATTATCGCTGCGGGCATTGAGAAGCTGCAAATCCGCTCCGTGCTTAGCTGCCGCTCCAGACACGGCGTCTGCAAAAAATGCTACGGCCGTAACCTGGCGACAGGTCAGCACGTAGAGATCGGGGAAGCTGTAGGGATTATCGCCGCTCAGTCCATCGGGGAACCGGGAACTCAGCTCACCATGCGTACGTTCCATACCGGGGGCGTTGCAGGGGACGATATTACCCAAGGTTTGCCGCGGATTCAGGAGCTCTTCGAGGCCCGGAATCCGAAAGGGCAAGCGATCATTACGGAAATCGACGGTATCGTCAAAGATATCCGCGAAGCGAAAGACCGCCGCGAGATCGAAGTGCTCGGCGAAGCGGAATCCAAAGTTTATGCGGTGCCTTACGGCTCCCGTATTCGCGTGTCGGTGAACCAGCACGTCGAAGCCGGCGACGAATTGACGGAAGGCTCCATCGACCCTAAAGAAATGCTGCGCATCAAAGGGATTCGCGGTGTGCAAAACTATATTCTCCAAGAGGTTCAGCGCGTATACCGTAACCAGGGCGTTGAAATCAACGATAAGCATATCGAAGTTATGGTTCGCCAGATGCTTCGCAAAATCCGTATCGTTGACGCCGGCGACACGACGTTGCTGCCAGGCTCCTTCGTCGATATTCATGAGTACGAGGAAGCCAACAAAGTGGCATTGTTCGCCGATCTGGAGCCGGCTGTCGCAAGACCTGTGCTGCTCGGTATTACCAAAGCGTCGCTCGAGACCGATTCCTTCCTGTCGGCCGCGTCCTTCCAGGAAACGACTCGCGTATTGACGGACGCTGCGATCAAGGGCAAGGTCGACCAGCTGCTCGGCTTGAAAGAGAATGTTATTATCGGTAAGCTGATCCCTGCAGGTACGGGGATGTCGAGATACCGTAACATTCGTATTACCAATCCTAACGAAGAGGTTACGGACGAAGATCAGTCTCTCGAAATGGAGACGGTCACGGTAGAATAAACGCCAAATCAAGAATAGAAACGATGCTTGTCTTCATGAAATAATTTCTTTTTGTGAAGACAAGCAATTTTCTTGACAGGGTATGATCCGGATGCTAATATATCAAAGTGTGCCATTTTCCTTTGGAGGATGTTTTCATGTCTTATGATAAAGTGAAACAGGCAGCGAACATTAGCATAGGCACGAAGCAAGCGACAAGAATGGTAGAGCTAGGCAAGGCTACGGAAGTTTTTGTTGCCAAAGATGCAGATCCGCGAATAACGATAAAAATGATTAACCTCTGCAAGAAAATGGGGGTTAAAGTAACATACGTTGATTCCATGAAGTTGTTAGGTAAAGCGTGTGGTATTGAAGTTGGAGCTGCGATGGCAGCTGTAGTGAATGAATGATGTCAGCATGTTTTTGTCAGACAAAACAGCGATGTGAGGATGACAAAAACTTTTACTTTGTTCATTTACGATTCGCCTGGATCTGTGGGCTTAAAATCAAGGTCATTCATTTTGGAAGGAGGTGGCGACATGCCAACAATTAACCAACTCGTTCGTAAAGGACGCCAAGCGAAAGTGGAAAAATCCAAGTCCCCGGCTCTTCAAAAAGGTTTTAACGCTCTGAAAAGAGAAGCTACAGACCTGAGCGCTCCTCAAAAGCGCGGTGTATGTACTCGTGTAGGTACAATGACACCGAAGAAACCGAACTCCGCTCTTCGTAAATATGCCCGTGTACGTTTGACTAACCGTGTAGAGGTTACTGCTTACATTCCGGGTATCGGACATAACCTTCAGGAGCACAGCGTTGTATTGATTCGCGGCGGACGGGTAAAAGACCTTCCAGGGGTACGTTACCATATCGTTCGTGGCGCATTGGATACATCCGGTGTGAACAACCGTAAACAGGCTCGTTCCAAATACGGTACGAAACGTCCGAAAGAGAAAAAGTAATCAATGATTTTATAAGAATGAACTTTTCGAGAAAGGGGGATAACTATGCCTCGTAAAGGTCCAGTTACTCGCAGAGACGTATTGCCAGATCCTATTTATAATAGCAAGCTGGTAACTCGTTTGATCAACCGCATTATGATCGATGGCAAAAGAGGTGTCGCTCAAACGATCCTTTATAACGCCTTCAATCTGATTCAAGAACGTACAGGTAAAGAGCCGATGGAAGTGTTTGAAGCAGCCATCAAAAACATCATGCCTGTTCTTGAAGTTAAAGCTCGCCGTGTCGGTGGTGCGAACTATCAAGTACCTATCGAAGTTAGACCGGAACGTCGTACCACTTTGGGACTTCGTTGGTTGGTTAACTATTCTCGCCTTCGTGGTGAGAAAACGATGGAAGAAAGATTGGCGCAAGAAATTATCGACGCTAGCAACAACACAGGCGCTTCCGTTAAAAAACGCGAAGATACGCACAAAATGGCTGAAGCCAACAAAGCGTTTGCGCACTATCGTTGGTAAAATTACATTCCTGATAATAGGAAGGAGACAACCTGATGGCAAGAGAGTTCTCCTTAAAAGATACGCGTAATATCGGGATTATGGCGCATATTGATGCGGGTAAAACGACTACAACGGAGCGTATCTTGTTCTACACAGGCCGTACTCATAAAATCGGTGAAGTGCACGAAGGTGCTGCAACGATGGACTGGATGGAACAAGAGCAAGAGCGCGGTATTACAATTACGTCTGCCGCTACGACTGCCTCTTGGAAAGGTCACCGCATCAATATCATCGATACCCCGGGACACGTTGACTTCACCGTTGAAGTTGAACGTTCCCTGCGCGTGTTGGATGGAGCAGTAGGTGTGTTCAGTGCGAAGGAAGGCGTTGAGCCTCAATCCGAGACAGTTTGGAGACAAGCTGACCGTTACGGAGTTCCTCGTATTGCATACGTAAATAAAATGGACATCATCGGCGCGGATTTCTTGGGTGTAATTGAGCAAATGCGTGCAAGACTTGGCGCAAATGCAGTAGCTATCCAATTGCCGATCGGTGCTGAAAGTGATTTCGTTGGTATTATCGACTTGGTTGAACAAGTTGCCCACATGTTTAAAGACGATTTGGGTAAAGAAGTCGAAATCGTTGAAATCCCTGAAGAATACAAAGCAAAAGCGGAAGAGCTTCGTCTTGAGCTCGTGGAAAAAGTCGCTGAGCTTGATGAAGAGCTCATGATGAAATACCTCGAGGGTGAAGAGTTGACGGTAGAAGAGATTAAATCTGCTCTCCGTCAAGGCGTATGCCAAGTTAAAATCTTCCCTGTTGTTTGCGGTTCCTCTTACCGCAACAAAGGCGTTCAATTGATGATTGACGCTGTAGTGGATTATTTGCCAGCTCCTATCGACGTTCCTGACATTAAAGGAACTTTGGAGGACGGTACGGAAGTAACTCGTAAATCTGCTGACGACCAACCGTTCGCTGCTCTTGCGTTCAAGATCATGACGGATCCGTTCGTAGGTAAATTGACGTTCTTCCGCGTATATTCCGGTGTATTGAGCTCCGGTTCGTACGTAGTCAACTCCACAAAAGGCAAACGTGAAAGAATCGGCCGTATCCTTCAGATGCATGCTAACAGCCGTCAAGAAATCAGCGAAGTTTACTCCGGTGATATCGCGGCAGCCGTTGGTTTGAAAGATACGACAACCGGTGACACGCTTTGCGATGAGAAAAATCCGGTAATCCTGGAGTCCATGAACTTCCCAGAGCCGGTTATCCAGCTTGCTGTTGAGCCGAAAACGAAGGCTGACCAAGATAAGATGGGTATCGCTTTGCAAAAGCTTTCCGAAGAAGACCCGACTTTCCGTGCTCATACGGACGAAGAGACTGGTCAAACCATCATCGCCGGTATGGGTGAGCTTCACCTGGAGATCCTGGTTGACCGTATGCTTCGCGAATTCAAGGTAGAAACCAATGTGGGTAAACCGCAGGTTGCATACCGTGAAACGTTCCGTCAAGCGGCTAGAGTCGAAGGCAAGTTCGTTCGCCAATCCGGCGGCCGTGGTCAATACGGACATTGTTGGGTTGAGTTCGAACCGCTTGAAGCCGGTACTGGCTTCCAGTTCGAAAGCAAAATCGTGGGCGGCTCTATTCCTAGAGAATATATCGCTCCGATCCAAGCAGGTATTGAAGAGTCCATGAAGAACGGCGTATACGCCGGTTTCCCTCTTGTTGATATTAAAGCAACCGTTGTTGACGGTTCTTATCATGATGTCGACTCCAGTGAAATGGCGTTTAAAATTGCCGGTTCCATGGCTTTGAAAGCCGCAGCGGAAAAATGCCGTCCGGCATTGCTTGAGCCAATCATGAAAGTAGAAGTAACCGTACCGGAAGAGTACATGGGCGACGTAATGGGCGACCTGAACTCCCGCCGCGGACGGATCGAAGGTATGGACACTCGTCACGGTGCGCAAATCATCCGTGCAAAAGTACCTTTGTCCGAAATGTTCGGATACTCCACCACTTTGCGTTCCCGTACACAAGGTCGCGGCGTGTATTCGATGGAAATTTCCCACTATGAAGAAGTGCCTAAGTCCATTGCAGAAGAAATCGTTGCAAAGAACAAAGGCGCCTAATAATAAATGTTTATCTAAGGAGGCAATCTAACCATGGCAAAAGCGAAATTTGAGCGCAATAAACCGCACGTTAACATCGGCACGATCGGTCACGTTGACCACGGTAAAACAACTTTGACTGCTGCTATCACTACTGTATTGTCCAAAAGATACGGTGGCGCAGCGGTAGCTTTCGACCAAATCGACAAAGCTCCAGAAGAGCGTGAGCGCGGTATCACTATCTCCACTGCACACGTTGAATACGAAACTCCTAACCGTCACTACGCACACGTTGACTGCCCAGGTCACGCCGACTATGTTAAAAACATGATCACAGGCGCAGCGCAAATGGACGGAGCGATCCTGGTTGTATCCGCAGCTGACGGCCCAATGCCGCAAACTCGCGAACACATCCTGCTCTCCCGCCAAGTAGGCGTTCCTTACATCGTCGTATTCTTGAACAAATGCGACATGGTTGAAGACGAAGAGCTTCTGGAATTGGTTGAAATGGAAGTTCGCGACTTGTTGAACGAATATGAGTTCCCAGGCGACGACACTCCAATCGTACGCGGTGCAGCTCGTGAAGCTTTGCAAAACCCAGACGGTCCTTGGGCTGATAAAATCATTGAGCTGTTCGAGCACATTGATTCTTACATCCCAACTCCTGAGCGCGACACTGACAAGCCTTTCTTGATGCCTGTCGAGGACGTATTCTCGATCACTGGCCGCGGTACTGTTGCTACAGGTCGTGTAGAGCGCGGTACGGTTAAAGTACAAGACGAGATCGAAATCGTTGGTCTTGTTGAAGAAACTCGCAAATCCGTCGTTACTGGCGTTGAGATGTTCCGCAAATTGCTGGACTCCGCTCAAGCTGGCGACAACATCGGCGCATTGCTTCGCGGTGTAGACCGTAAAGATATCGAGCGTGGACAAGTATTGGCTAAACCGGGTTCGGTTAAACCACACACGAACTTCTCTGCTCAAATCTACGTTCTGACTAAAGAAGAGGGTGGCCGTCATAAGCCTTTCTTCACTGGCTACCGTCCTCAATTCTATTTCCGTACAACTGACGTTACAGGTATCATCAACCTGCCTGAAGGTACTGAAATGGTTATGCCAGGCGACAACATCACGGTTACGGTTGAGCTGATCGCTCCAATCGCTATCGAAGAAGGTACTCGCTTCGCTATCCGCGAAGGCGGCCGTACTGTAGGCGCTGGCGCAGTTGCAACTATCAGCAAGTAATTGCTGAAGCGATAACGAATCCCTTCATCTTGCATAAAGATGAGGGGATTTATTTTTTTAGGCAAAAGTGCAAAGAAGAGCTTGCTTTTTCATTCAGGATTTTATATAATAGTGAGCGTTGGTCTGTGACGTTGCGATGACGTGAGAGGTTGCTGACACACCCGGCCCCTTTGCCATAGGGACGGCGTCAGGAGATTTTCACTGAGTATGTCCGATACTAAATTGGGCGATAGAAGGAGGGAATACTATGGCAAAGCAAAAAATTCGTATTCGTTTGAAGGCTTATGATCACAGAATTTTGGATCAATCCGCCGAGAAAATTGTTGAAACTGCGAAACGCTCCGGTGCAGGCGTATCGGGTCCGATTCCGCTGCCTACGGAGAAGCAAATCATCACGATTCTTCGTGCGGTTCACAAATACAAAGACTCTCGCGAACAATTCGAAATGCGCACACATAAGCGCTTGATCGATATTGTTAACCCAACGCCTCAAACTGTAGATGCTTTGATGCGTTTGGATCTGCCGTCCGGTGTGGACATCGAAATTAAACTGTAATTCACATGTGAATAAATAAATGAACGTATGAGAGGAAAAGAGGTGTCAACGATGAAAGGTATCTTAGGGAAAAAACTTGGAATGACTCAAGTGTTTACTCCGGAAGGTTTGGTTATTCCAGTAACGGTAATCCAAGCAGGTCCTTGTACTGTACTTCAGAAAAAGGACGTGGAGAACGACGGTTACGAAGCGATCCAAATCGGTTTTGATGATAAGAAAGAAAAGAATGCCAATAAACCTGAGTTGGGCCATGCGAAGAAAGCAGGCGCAACACCTAAGCGCTACGTAAAAGAAATTCGCGGTATGTCTGAATTGGAAGTTGGCCAAGAGATTAAAGCTGACTTGTTTGCAGAAGGCGAATTCGTTGACGTAACGGGTACATCCAAAGGTAAAGGGTTCCAAGGCGTTATCAAAAGACATAATCAATCCACAGGTCCAATGGCTCACGGCTCTCGTTATCACCGCGGACCAGGTTCCATGGGTTCGATTCAAGCAAACCGTGTTCCAAAGGGTAAAAACCTGCCAGGACATATGGGTAGCGAAACGGTTACTTTGCAAAACCTTGAAGTGATCAAAGTAGATGTTGAACGTAATGTAATCTTGGTTAAAGGCTCCATCCCAGGCGCTAGAAACAGCTACGTTAGCGTGAAATCTACGGTGAAGAAATAAGTAAAGCAGGAAAGGAGGATTACAGATGCCAAAAGTAGCATTATACAACGTTAGTGGTTCCCAAGTGGGAGAAGTTGAATTGTCGGATTCCGTATTTGGAATTGAACCTCACGTTCACGTTTTGAACGAAGCGGTTCTGATGCAGCGCGCTTCTCTGCGTCTTGGTACTCATAAAGTAAAAGGACGTTCCGAAGTTCGCGGCGGTGGCCGTAAACCATGGAAACAAAAAGGTACAGGCCGTGCTCGTCAAGGTAGTATCCGCGCTCCTCAATGGAAAGGTGGCGGTACCGTATTCGGACCGACTCCACGGAGCTATTCCTACAAGCTGCCTAAAAAAGTTCGTCGTCTTGCGATCAAATCTGCATTATCTTCCAAGGTAATCGGAAATGAAATCATCGTGCTTGATCAATTGCAATTGGCTCAGCCGAAGACGAAAGAATTCGCAGCGATTCTTAACAACTTGAAAGTGGACCGCAAAGCTTTGGTAGTTACAGCTGGTTACGAAGAAAACGTAGCATTGTCCGCACGCAACATTCCTGGAGTGAAATTTGTAGTAGCTGAAGGAATCAACGTGCTTGATGTTATGGTTTACGACAAGCTGATCATTACTAAGGATGCGGTACAGAAGGTAGAGGAGGTGTTTGCGTAATGAAGAACCCTCGCGACATTATTAAACGCCCTGTAATTACTGAGCGTACAAGCGATATGATGGCCGAGAAGAAATACGTTTTCGAAGTTGATCTTCGTGCGAACAAAACGGAAATCAAACAAGCCATCGAGTCGATTTTCAAAGTGAAAGTAACGAATGTTAACACAATGAGAATGCCGGCTAAGCCTAAGCGTTACGGTCGTTACTCCGGATATACTTCCGAGTGGAAAAAAGCGATTGTTTCCTTGAGCGCAGACAGCAAAGAACTCGAATTCTTCGAAACGGTGTAATTCATTTTTAGAAGTAAGGAGGGAATCTAAGTGCCAATCAAAAAATATAAACCAACCTCGCCTGCAAGACGCGCTATGTCGGTTTCTACATTTGAAGAAATCACAACGTCTACACCGGAGAAATCCTTGCTTGCACCTTTGAGCAAAAAAGCAGGCCGTAACAACCAAGGTAAAATTACGGTTCGTCACCAAGGCGGCGGACATAAGCGTAAATACCGGATCATCGACTTCAAACGGAACAAAGATGGAATACCTGGACGCGTTGCTACAATCGAATACGATCCAAACCGTTCGGCTAACATCGCTTTGATTCACTATGTTGACGGTGAAAAACGTTATATCATTGCTCCAAAAGGCTTGAAAGTAAACGATCAAATCGTTTCCGGTGCTGGAGCGGACATCAAGATCGGCAATGCATTGCCGCTTGAAAACATTCCTGTAGGTACTGTGATTCACAACATCGAGTTGAAACCGGGCAAAGGCGGACAATTGGTTCGTGCAGCCGGTACGGAAGCTCAACTGCTCGGTAAAGAAGAGGATTATGTAACGATCCGTCTTTCTTCCGGCGAAGTAAGAAAAGTTCTTAAAGTTTGCCGCGCTACGATCGGTGCTGTAGGTAACGAAGACTACGAGCTCGTGAAAATCGGTAAAGCCGGACGTTCCCGCTGGTTGGGTCAAAGACCTGAAGTGCGCGGGGTTGTAATGAACCCTAACGATCACCCTCACGGTGGTGGTGAAGGCCGCGCTCCAATCGGACGTAAATCCCCGATGTCTCCTTGGGGTAAACCGACCCTGGGTTATAAAACGCGTAAAAAAGGCAAAGCTTCTGATAAATATATCGTTCGTCGTCGTACGAAGTAATATCTATAAAGGTACGATTAATGAAGGGAGGAACGAAACATGGGTCGCAGTTTGAAAAAAGGACCTTTCGTGGACGGCTATCTTTTGAAGAAAGTCGAAGCGCAAGGAGATACAACTAAGAAGCAAGTAATTAAAACTTGGTCTCGCCGTTCTACCATTTTCCCGCAATTTATCGGTCACACATTTGCGGTGTACGATGGAAGAAAGCACGTGCCGGTTTATGTTACAGAAGATATGGTTGGACACAAACTGGGTGAGTTTGCTCCAACTCGTACTTACAAAGGTCATGATGATGACAAGAAAACAGGCAAACGCTAATTAGAGCGTTTTGCTATCGATGAGTTGTAAATGAGAGGAGGTACTTCCATGCAAGAAGCAAAATCCATTGCAAGATTCGTTCGCATTGCTCCTCGTAAGGCGCAATTGGTGGTCGATTTGATCCGCGGCAAACAAGTTGGTGAGGCAATCGCCATTCTGCGTCACACGCCGAAGGCTGCATCCCCGATCGTGGAGAAGGTTCTGAATTCGGCAATCGCCAATGCGGAGCATAACTACTCCATGGACCCTAACAGCTTGGTTGTTTCCCAGGCTTACGTGAACCAAGGTCCAACGATGAAAAGATTCCGTCCTCGCGCTATGGGCCGTGCGAGCCGTATTAATAAACGTACCAGCCACATTACGTTAGTGGTATCTGAAAAATAAGGAGGGATAACGTGTGGGTCAGAAAGTAAACCCGGTAGGACTTAGAATTGGTATTATCCGCGATTGGGAATCCAAATGGTACGCTGGTAAAGATTTCGGCGATCTGCTTTTGGAAGACGTGAAAATCCGCGAATACCTGAAAGAAAAGCTGAAGGATTCGGCTGTTTCTCACATTGATATTGAACGTGCGGCAAACCGTGTTAATGTTACTATTCATACGGCTAAGCCTGGTATGGTTATCGGTAAAGGTGGCTCGGAAGTTGAGATTATTCGCAACTACATCGCCAAGCTGACGAACGGTAAGAAAATCCATATCAACATTTCCGAAATCAAAAATCCTGAGCTGGACGCTATCTTGGTAGCAGAAAGCATCGCTCAACAATTGGAGCGTCGCGTTTCGTTCCGTCGTGCGATGAAGCAAGCACTTCAAAGATCGATGAGAGCTGGAGCAAAAGGGATCAAGACATCGGTAAGCGGTCGTTTGGGTGGAGCGGAAATCGCCAGAACGGAAGGATACAGCGAAGGTACGGTTCCTCTTCATACGCTGCGTGCGGACATCGATTATGGTACAGCGGAAGCTCATACCACTTATGGCCGTATCGGCGTAAAAGTATGGATCTATCGTGGCGAAGTTCTTCCAACGGCTAAGAAAAAGGCTGTAACGGAAGGAGGCAACTAATCATGTTAGTTCCTAAACGTGTAAAACACCGTAAAGAACATCGCGGCAATATGCGCGGTCGTGCTAAAGGCGGTACGGAAGTACATTTCGGCGAATATGGTTTGCAAGCAATGGAACCGGCTTGGGTGACGAACCGTCAAATCGAAGCTGCTCGTATTGCGATGACTCGTTACATCAAACGGGGCGGTAAAGTTTGGATCAAAATTTTCCCTGCGAAGCCAATTACTCAAAAACCTCTTGAGGTTCGGATGGGTAGCGGTAAAGGTAACGTGGAAAAATGGGTTGCTGTTGTTAAGCCAGGTAAAATTATGTTCGAACTTGCCGGCGTAAGTGAAGAGATTGCTCGCGAAGCAATGCGTCTTGCTTCTCACAAGCTGCCGATCAAAACGAAGTTTGTTAAAAGAGAAGATGTAGGTGGTGAAGCAAATGAAAGCTAGTGAATTTCGCAACTTAACCACTGCTGAGATTGAACAAAAGGTTGCCGGATTTAAGGAACAACTCTTTAACCTCCGTTTTCAACTGGCTACCGGTCAACTGGATAACCCAGTTCAGATTCGAGAAGTCCGCAAAGAGATTGCTCGTGCAAAGACTGTTTTGCGTGAAAGAGAACTGGGTATCATTAGTTAATGAATGAGAGAGGAGGATCTCACATGAGTGAACGTAACGAACGTAAAACTCAGGTTGGTAAAGTCGTAAGCAACAAAATGGACAAAACCATCGTTGTTGCCGTTGAGACTTACAAAAAACACGATCTTTACCACAAGAGAATTAAATATACGAAGAAATTCAAAGCGCATGACGAAAACAACGAAGCGCAAATCGGTGACGTTGTTAGAGTTATGGAAACTCGTCCGCTCTCCAAAGACAAGCGTTGGAGACTGATCGAAGTTGTAGAAAAAGCGGTTATCGTTTAAGATATGCTAATTGCATCAATTCCGGAAGGAGGGTTTAGACAATGATTCAACCTCTATCTCGTTTAAATGTGGCTGACAACTCTGGTGCAAAACAGCTTATGTGCATTCGCGTATTGGGTGGTACAGGTCGTCGTGTAGGTCATATCGGTGATTTGATCATCTGCTCCGTGAAAGAAGCAACACCAGGTGGCGTTGTCAAAAAAGGTGATGTTGTTAAGGCCGTTATCGTTCGTACGAAGAGCGGTGCCCGCCGTAAAGACGGTTCCTACATCAGCTTCGACGAAAATGCAGCGGTTATCGTAAAAGATGACAAGAGTCCTCGCGGAACTCGTATCTTTGGACCAGTTGCTCGTGAGCTTCGTGACAGAGATTTCATGAAAATCGTATCTCTTGCACCGGAAGTTATCTAATATAGAAGCGGCGCCCGGTTAAGGGGCTGCTTACGAAGTTAGCGTTCTCCGAACGCTCAGTACATGCTTACGAAGTGAGTTTTCTACCGAAAACTCTTAGGAGGTGGAAATTCGATGCCAAACAAAGGTAAGAAGTTAGAGTCTTACAACAATAAATTGAACGTGAAAAAAGACGATACCGTGTTCGTGATTACTGGTAAAGACAAAGGTAAAAAAGGTCGCGTAATCGCAGCATACCCTCGTGAGAACCGCGTATTGGTTGAAGGTGTGAACTTGGTTAAAAAGCACACTAAGCCATCGCAAGCTAATCCACAAGGCGGTATCATCACTCAAGAAGCACCGATTCACGTATCCAACGTGATGCTGGTTGATCCAAAGAGCGGCCAACCTACCCGTGTAGGTTACAAAGTTCTGGATAACGGTAAAAAAGTGCGCGTAGCTAAAAAATCCGGTGAAGTCATCGATTAATCGTATAAGTTAGGAAAGGAGGTACATCAAACATGACAGCAAGATTGAAAGATCGTTTTCTGAACGAAGTTACTCCTTCGTTAATTCAGAAGTTCAACTACTCTACGGTTATGCAAGTGCCTAAAATTGAGAAAGTCGTCATCAACATGGGTGTTGGCGAGGCTGTTTCCAATTCCAAAGTGCTTGACGTAGCGGTTCAAGACCTTCAACTGATCGCTGGTCAAAAACCGGTAGTAACCAGAGCGAAAAAATCGATCGCAGGGTTCAAACTGCGTGAAAATATGCCAATCGGCGTAAAAGTAACATTGCGCGGCGAGCGTATGTATCACTTCTTGGACAAATTGTTCAACGTAGCTCTTCCTCGCGTTCGTGACTTCCGCGGTGTATCTGCCAAAGCATTCGACGGCCGCGGTAACTACACGCTGGGTCTGAAAGAACAATTGATTTTCCCGGAAATCGAGTACGATAAAGTGGATAAAGTTCGCGGTATGGACATCGTTATCGTAACGACGGCTAAAACTGACGAAGAATCCCGTGAATTATTAACCCAATTAGGAATGCCGTTTACAAAATAAACGGTACAAGCGGAGGTGTAAAAGTAAGTGGCAAAAACTTCGATGAAAGTGAAGCAGCAGCGCCCTCCTAAATTTAAGGTACAGGCGTATACACGCTGCGAACGCTGTGGTCGTCCGCATTCCGTTCTACGGAAATTCAAAATTTGCAGAATTTGTTTCCGTGAATTAGCATATAAAGGCCAGATTCCTGGCGTGAAAAAAGCAAGCTGGTAATTACCCTAGTTTCGGGAAGGAGGTTCACAATATGGTGATGTCAGATCCAATTGCAGATATGCTTACTCGCATTCGCAATGCAAACGTAGTGCGTCATGAAACGGTTGAAATCCCTGCTTCGAAGATCAAAAGAGAAATCGCTGAGATTCTGAAGAAGGAAGGCTTTATCCGTGACGCTGAATATATCGAGGATAACAAGCAAGGGATTATCCGTCTTTTCTTGAAATACGGCCCTAACAATGAGCGTGTTATCTCCGGTCTGAAAAGAATCAGCAAACCGGGCTTGCGTGTTTACACTCAAAGCCAGGAGGTTCCACGCGTGCTTGGAGGATTGGGAATTGCAATCATTTCCACTTCCAAAGGCGTTATGACCGATAAAGAAGCTCGTCAATCCAAAGCAGGCGGAGAAGTTATCTGCTACGTGTGGTAATACAGAATTTAAATGAACGGAGGTGCAAACCATGTCCCGTATTGGTCGCAAACCAATTACAATCCCAAGCGGAGTCAACGTTACTCTGGACAACACGCTGATCACAGTGAAAGGTCCTAAAGGCACATTGAGCCGCGAACTTCATAAAGAAATGAAAGTGGTCGTTTCGGAAAACGAAATTTCTGTAGAACGCCCTTCTGACAATAAATTGCATCGTTCCCTTCACGGTACGACTAGAAGTGTTGTTGCCAACATGGTTAGTGGTGTAACGGAAGGATTCGCAAAATCGCTTGATCTGGTTGGTGTAGGTTACCGTGCCAACAAAACCGGCAACAAACTGGTTTTGAACGTAGGTTACTCTCATCCGGTTGAAATCGAGCCTGAGAGCGGCATCGAATTCGAAGTTCCATCCAACACTAAGATCATCGTTAAAGGTATCGATAAAGAATTGGTCGGAGCAACGGCTGCAAAAGTTCGTTCCGTACGTGAACCGGAACCTTACAAAGGTAAAGGTATCAAGTATGAAGGCGAGCGTATCCTTCGTAAAGAAGGTAAAGCAGGTAAGAAGAAATAAGGTCGCTTAAATAGCGATACTTTCTTATCCAAGTTGAAAGGAGTGACCTCGAATGATTACAAAAGGCGATAAAAACAAAGCCCGTTTGAAAAGACACCTGCGTGTTCGTAAGAAAATTCAAGGTACGACTGAACGTCCGCGCTTGAACATCTTCCGTTCTTCCAAACACATGTACGCTCAATTGATCGACGATGTGAAAGGTGTAACGATCGCTTCCGCTTCGACTCAAGATAAAGAGTTGAAAGAAAGCATCGGTAACGGCGGTAACGTGGAAGCTGCTCGCAAGGTCGGAGCTTTGATTGCAGAGCGCGCTAAAAAGAGCGGCGTAGTACAAGTCGTATTTGACCGTGGCGGATACTTGTATCATGGCCGTGTGCAAGCACTGGCTGATGCAGCTCGTGAAGCAGGACTTGAATTTTAATACAAACATACAAGGAGGTAAAGTCACTTGCGTATTGATCCCAATACTTTAGAGTTAACTGAAAAAGTTGTTAACATTAATCGCGTTGCTAAAGTAGTAAAAGGCGGACGTCGTTTCAGCTTCAGCGCATTGGTCGTTGTTGGCGACGGCAAAGGCTGGGTAGGCGCAGGAATCGGTAAAGCCGCTGAGGTACCGGACGCTATCCGCAAAGGTATCGAAGATGCTAAGAAAAACCTGATTCATGTTCCTATCGTTGGCACTACCATTCCTCACTTGGTTATCGGCAAATTCGGAGCAGGCAGCGTTCTTTTGAAACCTGCATCGAAAGGTACCGGAGTTATCGCCGGCGGCCCTGTTCGTGCGGTATTGGAACTTGCCGGTGTAGGCGACATTTTGACAAAATCCCTAGGTTCTTCGAACTCCATCAACATGGTTAACGCCACATTGGAAGGTTTGCAACGTCTGAAACGTGCAGAAGAAGTTGCAAAACTGCGTGGCAAAACCGTTGAAGAACTTTTAGGTTAGGAGGGAAACCATGGCTAAGCAATTGCAAATTACCCTCAAGCGCAGTCTGATCGGTCGTCCGGAAGTACAGCGTCGTACAGTCGCTTCTCTTGGACTCCGCAAACTGCATCAAACGGTTACGCATAATGACAATGCAGCTATCCGCGGCATGGTCAATCATGTAAGCCACTTGATCGAAGTTAAAGAAATCGAAGCATAAATGGTTTAACAAAAAGCATTAGAGGAGGTGCAAACGATGAAATTGCATGAACTTACATCTGCTGAAGGATCCCGCAAAGCCCGTAAACGTGTAGGCCGCGGTATCGGTAGTGGTATGGGTAAAACAGCTACTCGCGGTCACAAAGGGCAAAACGCTCGTTCCGGCGGTGGCGTTCGGCCTGGTTTTGAGGGCGGTCAAAACCCTCTATATCGTCGCTTGCCTAAGCGTGGTTTCACAAACCGTTTCCGCAAGGAATTCGCAATTGTGAACTTGACTGAGCTTAACAAGTTCGCTGCCGGTACAGAAGTTACTCCAGAAGTTCTTCTTGAGTCCGGTATTGTGAAAAATGCAAGAGACGGCATTAAAATCTTGGGTGATGGCGAACTTACGGTTCAACTGAACGTGAAAGCTAACAAATTCTCTCAATCTGCGGTAGAGAAAATCCAAGCTGCCGGCGGTAAAACCGAGGTGATTTAATGTTTCGCACCATATCCAATATTTTTAAAGTGGATGATCTACGGAGAAGAATCATTTTCACCTTGTTGGTTCTGATCGTCTACAGAATTGGTGCTTTCATTCCGGTACCTAACATCAACACAGATATTTTGAAGCTTCAAGATCAGGCCAATTCCAGTGACGTATTTGGCTTGCTGAATACTTTCTCCGGAGGCGCATTGTTCCAATTCTCCATCTTCGCGATGGGAATTATGCCGTATATCACATCCTCGATCATTGTGCAGCTCTTGTCGATGGATGTCATACCAAGGTTTGCACAATGGGCAAAAGAAGGGGAAGTCGGCAGACGGAAGTTAGCGCAAATTACCCGTTATGGTACAATCGTATTAGGCTTGATTCAAGCGTTTGGTTTGGCGATCGGATTTAACCGAATCTACGCGGGACTGGTTGTGAATCCGACATTCACGACATATGCTTTAATTGCGATTGTTCTTACTGCGGGAACTGCATTTCTGATGTGGTTAGGGGAACAAATCACTGAGAACGGAATTGGAAATGGTATTTCCATGATCATCTTTGCGGGGATCGTGGCCGCGATTCCTACGGGGATCTCGCAAATCGTGAAGACCGAGTTTGCAGAAGCAGGCGACGCTTTGTTCTTGAACATCGTGAAGATGGTCATTATCCTTATCGTCGTTATTGCGCTGATCGCCGGGGTTATTTTCGTACAGCAAGGTGTGCGTAAAATTCCGGTTCAGTATGCTAAGCGCGTGGTCGGCCGCAAAATGTATGGTGGACAATCGACACATATACCTTTGAAGGTCAACGCGGCAGGTGTTATTCCGGTTATCTTCGCCCTTTCGCTGCTTGTATTCCCTCCTACAATCGCAAGTTTCTGGAGAGGGAACCCTGTAGCCGACTGGATCATTACGAACCTGAATTATACGCACCCGCTCGGCATGGTCTTGTATGTGCTGCTTATCATCGGTTTTACCTTCTTCTATACGTTTGTTCAGATCAACCCTGAGCAAATGGCAGACCAAATGAAGAAAAACGGCGGTTATATTCCTGGGATTCGTCCCGGCAAGACAACTTCCGTCTACCTGACAAGGGTTATGACCCGCATTACGCTGTCGGGCGCTTTGTTCTTGTCTGTCATCTCTATCCTGCCTATGGTGCTTGGAAGCCTGGCCGGCTTGCCGAACTCGGTAAGAATCGGCGGTACATCCTTGCTGATCGTGATCGGCGTCGGACTAGAGACGATGAAGCAGATCGAAAGCCAATTGATCAAGCGTCACTACAAAGGTTTCATTAATAAATAGCAAATAGGTTCTGGTAGTTATTTATTAGCTATCGGCACCTATTGTGCTGTTAGCATCATTTGATGCGATGGGGAGGAAATCATTATGAACGTGATCTTTATGGGACCTCCTGGTGCAGGTAAAGGTACACAGGCGGAAGGAATCGTCAATGAGTTTCAAATTCCGCATATTTCGACCGGTGATGCTTTCCGTTTAGCTATGAAACAGGAAACGGCACTTGGCTTGGAAGCAAAAAAATATGTGGACCAAGGATTGCTTGTTCCCGACGAAATCACTATCGGTATCGTAAAGGAACGCTTGCAGCAGCCGGATTGCGAAAAGGGCTTTTTGCTTGACGGATTTCCTAGAACGATCTCGCAAGCGGAAGCGTTGGACGGCATCATGGCATCTTTGGACAGAAGCATAGACCACGTCATCAACTTAAAGGTAGATCGCAGTCTGCTTTTGGCTAGATTGACTGGACGAAGAATCTGTAAGTCATGTGGAGCTACGTATCATATCTTGTTTAACCCTCCTGCACGTGAAAATGTGTGTGATAAATGTTCAGGCGAATTGTATCAAAGATCGGACGACACCGAAGAAAAAGTCGGAACTCGTCTTGACGAATACACGAACAAAACAGCACCGCTTTTGTCGTATTACCGTAACAAAGGAAACTTGCGTGAGGTTAACGGCGAGCAAGAAATAAGTGCGGTTACTACACAAATCAGTTCACTATTGCGAGGGCAAGCGTAATGATCATTTGTAAGTCAGCTGCTGAATTGGAATTAATGAGAGAAGCCGGCCGCATCGTGGCCGACACGCATCGCTTATTACAGAAAGCCATTCAGCCCGATATTACAACGAAAGAGCTGGATCAAATCGCAGAAGAATATATTCGCAGTCAGGGCGCAACCCCATCTTTTAAAGGCTATAACGGTTTTTCTGGCAGCATCTGTGCTTCAGTCAATGATGAATTGGTACACGGCATACCCAGTGGGCGTAAGCTAAAAGATGGCGACATCATCAGTATCGATATCGGTGCAAACTACAAGGGATATCATGGTGACTCTGCATGGACGTACGGCGTAGGGACGATTTCGGAAACGGCCAAGAAGTTATTGGAAGTAACCGAGCGCTCCTTGTACGCGGGTCTTGCGGAAGCCAAACCGGATGCGCGATTGTACACTATCTCTCACGCGATTCAAAAATGCGTCGAGGATGAAGGTTTTTCGATTGTTCGAGAGTATGTAGGACATGGTGTAGGAACGGAGCTTCATGAAGATCCGCAAATTCCGAATTACGGCATGCCGGGCCATGGGCCTAGGCTGAAGCCGGGAATGGTATTAGCGATCGAGCCGATGGTTAACGTAGGGGAACGTTATGTCAAAACCCTCGAAGATAATTGGACGGTCGTTACAGTGGATGGCACACTGTGCGCGCATTTCGAGCATACCATCGCAATCACTCCGGACGGTTATGAAATATTAACGCAGTCCCGGGCATAGGTGAGAGCGTGAATTCGGCAAACCTTCCGCAACTCGGACAAATCGTTAGGATCGTTCGCGGTAAGGACTCCGGCATGTACGCCGTTATTATCAACGTCGAAGACCAACGATTCGTGTGGATTGCCGACGGCGGCAAACGGAAGTTCGACCAGCCTAAGAAGAAAAACTTGATTCACCTCGAGTTATTGCAAACGATCTGCAGCGAAGTAGTGGACAGCTTGAAGGAAAGCGGTCGTGTGACGAACGGTAAGTTACGTTTCGCACTGAAAAAGTATGTGGACCAGATGAAATCAGAAGCACAAGAGAAAGGAGAATGACTGTGGCCAAAGAAGATGTAATTGAAGTTGAAGGTACAGTGATTGAACCTCTTCCGAATGCAATGTTTAAGGTGGAACTCGAAAACGGTCATAAGATACTTGCTCATGTATCCGGAAAAATCAGAATGCATTTTATCCGGATCTTGCCCGGAGATAAAGTGACAGTGGAACTTTCCCCTTATGATTTGACTAGAGGCCGTATAACCTATCGTTTTAAATAGATGCGTATGCAGCGCTGCCGGCCTTATGCGCGGCGACACTGTTACGAACTTCGTTTTCAGACGAAAACGCTAAGCCTACTCTTACGAAGTTAGCTTGCAGCCGCAAGCACTCAGGAGGTAATTAAAATGAAAGTAAGACCATCGGTTAAACCGATTTGCGAAAAATGCAAAGTCATTCGCCGCAAAGGTAATGTAATGGTAATTTGCGAAAACCCTAAGCATAAACAAAAACAAGGTTAAGGAGGTGCTCCTATAAATGGCACGTATTGCTGGTGTAGACTTGCCGCGTGACAAACGCGTAGTTATCGCTTTGACTTACATCTTCGGTATCGGCAGAACAACTTCCGAGAAGATCCTGGCTTCTACCGGTGTTGACGCATCGACTCGCGTTCGTGATTTGACGGAAGATGAAGTAAGCAAACTTCGTGAAGCGATCGACAAGAACGTAAAAGTAGAAGGCGACCTTCGTCGTGAAATCGCGCTGAACATCAAACGCTTGATTGAGATCGGATGCTATCGTGGTGTTCGTCACCGCCGCGGCTTACCTGTTCGTGGTCAACGTACTAAAACTAACGCTCGTACGCGTAAAGGTCCTCGTCGTACTGTAGCTAACAAGAAAAAATAGTAAAGGAGGGTACACAAGGTAATGGCTAAACCTAAAAAAGTAGTTCGTACGAAACGTCGTGATCGGAAAAATATTGACTCTGGAGTGGCTCATATCCGCTCTACGTTTAACAATACGATTGTAACGATTACAGATCCGCACGGTAATGCAATTTCCTGGGCAAGTGCTGGTAACCTGGGCTTCAAAGGTTCCCGTAAGAGCACTCCGTTCGCAGCGCAAATGGCTGCAGAATCTGCTGCTAAAGCAGCTATGGAACATGGCATGAAAGCTGTTGAAGTTATGGTTAAAGGTCCTGGCGCAGGTCGTGAAGCAGCGATCCGTTCGTTGCAAGCAGCAGGTTTGGAAGTAAACCTGATTAAAGACGTGACTCCAATTCCACATAACGGTTGCCGTCCTCCAAAACGTCGTCGTGTCTAATTCAGGATTGCAAAAGAGTGGTATAAATATCCAAAAGTTGTGAATACTGTTTGGATAGGCATACTGCACGTTCTATGCGTCTTAAGTTATCCAGAGGGAAACGACGTTTTGAAGGAGGGTTATAAATGATCGAAATCGAAAAGCCGAAAATAGAAACCGTATCATTGAGTGAAGATGGCACGTACGGCAAATTTGTTGTAGAGCCTCTTGAAAGAGGCTACGGAACGACGCTGGGGAACTCGCTTCGCAGAATCCTGTTGTCCTCCTTGCCGGGGGCAGCAGTAACATCGGTGCAAATCGACGGTGTGTTGCATGAGTTTTCCACGGTTCCTGGTGTCATGGAAGATGTTACGGAAATTATCCTTAACCTCAAAGGGCTATCGCTTAAGATTCATTCCGACGAAGAGAAAGTGTTGGAAATCGATGCCGAAGGTGAAGGACCAGTTGTTGCCGGCGATATTCGTGGTGATAGCGATGTGGAAATCCTTAATCCGGATTTGCATATTGCTACACTGTCCTCCGATGCGCGTCTTCATATGCGAATTCATGCTAACCGGGGACGCGGATATGTTCAAGCGGATAAAAACAAGAAGGAAGATCAGCCTATCGGGGTTATTCCGATCGACTCGATCTATACTCCGATTACCCGCGTCAATTACAGCGTTGAGAACACTCGCGTCGGCCAAGTTACCAACTATGATAAACTAACCCTCGAAGTCTGGACCGATGGAAGTATTCGACCTGAAGAAGCCGTTAGCTTGGGCGCTAAAATTTTGACGGAGCATCTGATGCTGTTCGTCGGTTTGACCGATGAGGCGAAGGATGCCGAGATCATGGTGGAGAAAGAAGAGGACAAGAAAGAGAAAGTGCTCGAGATGACGATCGAGGAGCTCGATCTTTCTGTTCGTTCTTATAACTGCCTGAAGCGTGCAGGAATCAATACGGTACAAGAATTGATTACGAAAACGGAAGAAGACATGATGAAGGTTCGTAATCTTGGACGTAAGTCTCTCGAAGAGGTTCAAGAAAAGCTGGAAGAGCTTGGACTTGGCCTGCGGATGGAAGACTAAGCGTCGAGTTATAATTAAGCAGAAGGAGGTTGCACACAAATGGCATACCAAAAGTTAGGTCGTGACTCCAGCGCGCGTAAAGCATTGTTCCGCGACTTGGTTACCGACTTGTTCATACATGAGCGCATCCAAACAACTGAAGCTAAGGCTAAAGAATTGCGCTCCATTGCAGAAAAATTGATCACACTGGCAAAACGCGGAGATCTTCATGCTCGCCGTCAAGTTGCTTCCTTTGTTCGTCGTGAAGCAGCTAACGAAAATCAAGACGCGATCCAGAAGCTATTCTCTGAGTTGGCTCCACGTTACGCTGAACGTCAAGGCGGTTACACCAGAATCTTGAAGCTGGGTCCTCGCCGCGGCGATGCAGCGCCGATGGTTTATTTAGAGCTAGTAGATCGTGCATAAAAAGGATGGGAAAGGGTGGACGGGATCTTTGATTCTGATGAAACCCTTTTTTTTGTAGCCTAAGCTGAACTGAACTGTTCATTGGAGGACGGCCGTGAGGAATATATGCATGACCGTTAGTTACGACGGGACAGCTTATAACGGTTTTCAAACGCAGCCAAGCCTAAACACCGTGCAGGATATGCTGGAACAAGCCGTGTTCTCCTTGACGGGGGAGAGAGTCAAGCTGACCTCCTCCGGCAGGACGGATGCGGGCGTCCATGCGCGCGGCCAAGTGATCAATTTCTATACGAGCTCCAAGATTCCGTTGGAACGATGGTGTAGGGCGCTCAACACGCGGCTGCCGCAGGATATCGTGGTCAGCGGAGCAAGAGAGGTAGACCTTTCGTTTCATGCGACCAGGTCCGCCGTACGCAAAACGTACCGTTATACGATCCGCTGCGGCCGGCATCCCGATTTATTTAAGCGGCATATGGAATTTTACCATCCGACCGCTCTGGATACGGAAGCGATGCGCGAAGGGCTGAGCTGGCTCGTCGGCACGCATGACTACACTTCTTTTTGCTCCGTAAGATCCACGAAATTGTCCCACGTCAGAACGATCTATGATGCAAGATTGGAGTGCGAACCGTTAGATCCTCTGCTCCAATCGTTTGCCATTCATATTTATTTGACCGGTAACGGGTTTTTATACAACATGGTTAGAATTGTCGCCGGAACGTTGATTCAGGTCGGAGAAGGCAAACGTACGAGCGAGTCGATGCGCGACATACTGGCTGCACGCAGCAGGGCGAAGGCGGGACCTACGGCAATGCCTCACGGACTTATGCTATGGGAAGTATTATATGATGAAAATGGAATCACAACTTGATTTGTTGCTCATTATATAGTACAATATCACTTGGCGTTTCTTGATCGGCTAACCCACGGCCCCGGGTCTTGAGATTGCTAACTGCAGTAAACTAACTATGAATATTAAATTGTGATACAGATAGATTTGATGATGGAGTGACCTTACGTCTGTACGATCATCATATGACTGTGTCATTTCATCGAACGAAGCATGAAGCGAACAATGTTTAGGAGGAACTATTACATGCGTACCACATATATGGCTAAGCCAAATGAAGTAGAGCGCAAATGGTACATTATCGACGCGACAGACAAAACGCTGGGACGTCTTGCGAGCGAAGCTGCAAGCATCATCCGCGGCAAGCATAAACCGCAATTTACACCGCATGTTGATACTGGCGATTTCGTTATCGTTATCAACGCTGAGAAAATCAGATTGACCGGTAAAAAACTGCAAAACAAAATGTACTATCGTCACTCTTTGTATTCCGGCGGTTTGAAAGTGACATCCGCACAGGATTTGTTGAACACCAAACCGGAACGCGTTCTGGAATTTGCAATTCACGGCATGCTTCCAAAAAATCGCCTTGGCGACAGCATGAAAACGAAATTGAAAGTGTATGCCGGTTCTGAGCATCCGCATCAAGCACAACAACCTGAAGTTTGGGAACTTCGCGGTTAAGATAAAGGGAGGATTGTCTTGTGGCACAAGTTCAATATTATGGAACAGGTCGTCGTAAGCATTCGGTAGCACGCGTTCGTTTGGTACCGGGCGAAGGACGTATCATTATCAATAAACGCAACTTGGATGAGTATTTTGGTCTTGAAACTTTGAAATTGATCGTTAAGCAACCGCTGAACTTGACGGAAACATTGGGTAAATACGATGTTTTGGTTATCGCTAACGGCGGTGGCATTTCCGGACAAGCCGGAGCGATTCGTCACGGTATCTCCCGTGCATTGCTGAAAGCAGATCCAGAATTCCGCGGTTCTTTGAAAAAAGCCGGATTCTTGACTCGCGATCCTCGTATGAAAGAACGTAAGAAGTACGGCTTGAAAGCTGCTCGTCGTGCTCCTCAGTTCTCCAAACGTTAATATCCATTTATATCGAATACCAAAAACCTTTTCACTATCTCGGTGGAAAGGTTTTTTGTTTTTCATATCACCAACTTCTAGGCACACCATACAATAAATATTGAGCCAATACAAAAAATTAAATTGACAAAAAGTCGACTGCGATTATAATAAAATCATACCAACAAATCACATTAATATACTCGGGATTATTTATTAGGGAGGAAAGAGAAATGAATTTATTCGAGAAAGAAAAATTGATTCACGAAGCTGCAGAACAATTTGAGAACGAAAGTCCGGAAGCGCTTATTGCCTGGGCGGTAGAGAAGTTCCCCAATATTACGTTAGCCTGTAGTTTCGGAGCAGAGGATGTAGTGCTTGTCGATATGCTCCAGAAGGTAAGCCCTAAGACCGATATTTTCTACTTGGATACGAATGTTCATTTCAAAGAAACTTATGAAACCCGCGATCGTTTGCAGCAGCATTACGGCGTGGAGTTCGTGCAAGTGCTCCCTAAGCTGACCCTTGAGGAACAGGCGGCTAAATTCGGCGACGAACTATGGAAAACGGCGCCTAACGAGTGCTGCAATATTCGCAAAGTCGATCCGCTTACCGATATTTTGAAAAACTATGATGCCTGGATTACCGGAATCCGCCGCGATCAAGCTCCAACCAGAGCTAACTCCCGAAAAGCGGAGTACGATACGAAATTCGGTCTGGTCAAATTCAATCCGCTTGCCTCCTGGACTTCGGAAGACGTATGGAATTATATTCGCAATAATAATATTATTTATAATCCTTTGCATGACCGCAATTATCCAAGCATCGGCTGCGAGCATTGCACTCGCCAAGTGGCAGCTGGAGAAGATCCTCGTGCAGGTCGCTGGTCCGGATTTGAAAAAACGGAATGCGGTCTTCATAAATAATTTATAGAATAGGAGATTCAAATCATGGCAGAAACGATTCGCCCTCATGGCGGCACATTGATCAACCGTGTGGTGGAAGGTGCAGAACGAGACAGATTATTGGAAGTTGCCCGCAGCTTGAATCAACTGAACATTAACGCATGGACTATCTCCGACTTGGATTTGATCGGGGTAGGCGCATTCTCGCCTCTGACCGGATTTATGGGCAAAGAAGATTATGAGTCCGTCGTGGAAACAATGAGACTGGCTGACGGTACCGTATGGAGCATTCCGGTAACTCTCGCGATTGAACCTGACGTAGCGAAGTCCATCAAGACAGGGGAGCAAGTGGCGCTTGTCGGCGAACAGGATGGCGTTGTATACGGTATATTGGACGTTCAGAGCATCTTTGAAGCTGATCAGCAAAACGAGGCTGTAAAAGTGTTCAAAACGAATGACGAAGCCCATCCCGGCGTGCAAAAGCTGCTTTCGCGCCCTTCTACCTATGTGGGAGGACCTATTCAAGTACTGAACCGTCCGAAACCGGAGAAGTTCGGTGAGTTTTACTTCGACCCTGCAGAAACGCGCCGCTTGTTTGTGGAGAAAGGCTGGAGAACCGTAGTCGGCTTCCAAACCCGCAATCCGGTGCACCGGGCTCACGAATACATCCAAAAAAGCGCAATGGAAATCGTCGATGCATTGTTCCTGAACCCGTTGGTGGGGGAAACCAAGTCCGATGATATTTCCGCCGACGTACGAATGCGCAGCTACTTGGTGCTGCTGGAAAATTATTATCCTAAGAATCGCACCTTTCTCGGCGTATTCCCGGCGGCTATGCGTTATGCAGGCCCGCGTGAGGCGATATTTCATGCCATGGTCCGCAAAAACTACGGCTGCACGCACTTCATTGTCGGCCGCGATCATGCCGGTGTAGGCGATTATTACGGTACTTATGAAGCCCAAGAGATATTCTCCAACTTTACGAGCGAAGAACTGGGCATTACGCCGTTATTCTTCGAGCACAGCTTCTTCTGCACCAAATGCGGCAACATGGCTTCCAGCAAAACGTGCCCGCATGATAAAGCGGATCATCTTCATCTTTCCGGAACTAAAGTACGCGCCTTGCTGCGCGACGGTCAATGCCCTCCTCCGCAGTTCACGCGTCCGGAAGTGGCGGAAGTGCTGATCGACGGGATGAGAGAGAAGCTGGAACCGTCCAATCTATAGCATATTTGTCCACCCTGTCCCATATAGATGTTACAGAGTAGTCTATGGGGATGTGAGGTGGATTTTTTATGTTCAAAAGGAGGAAAAGAATCGTTGTTTGGCTGACGATGCAGAGCAGTCTCAAGCTGCTGATGTCGGCGCTGCTGGTCGTACTTATGCTGTTTGTATTTACTTATGAGCTGCCTGCGACCAAAACATGGACATACTGGACGATGCCGCTCTCGGGCAAGAAAATCGCCTTAGATCCTGGTCATGGGGGGCCTGACGGAGGGGCGGAAAGCAAAGACGGCCTGATTGAGAAAGACGTCAATTTGGCGATTACGATGCATTTAAGAGATTATTTGCAGGAATCCGGCGCTATTGTAGTGATGACCAGAGAAAGCGATCAGGATCTCGCCGATCCGTCGACCAAAGGGTACAGCAGGCGGAAGACGGAAGACTTAATGAAGCGTGCGCAATTTATAACCCAGCAAAAGGCGGATATGTTTATCAGCGTCCACCTGAACAGTATCCCATCGGCCAAATGGTCGGGCGCACAAACGTTCTATTATCCGAATCATGCCGACAACGGGACTTTGGCCGCGCTTATTCAGGATGAAATCAAGAAAAATCTGCAAAATACCGATCGGATTGCGAAGCCGGTCGACAATGAAGTGTATTTGCTGAAAACATTGAAGATGCCCAGCGCTTTGGTCGAGGTCGGTTTCCTCTCCAATCCGGCGGAAGCGAACCTGCTCAAAACACCGGCCTATCAGAAAAAAGTCGCCGCATCAATCTATCAAGGAATACTGCGCTACTATTCGGGTGAAAAAGTGGGCTCCTGATAAAAATATGATATACTGTTAACACAGGACCATTATTCTCAGCGGTTGAGGTGAAATCGTGCTTACCAAAGAACAACTTTTAGAAACTATTCGTCATCTTCATGATCCTGAATTCCAGCTGAGTCTCACGGATTTGCAGCTTGTCAGGGATATGGTTATTAAAGAAGGCCGCGTCTCCGCTACGGTATTGTTATCGAACGAAGATCCGGCTTACAAGGATCAAGTTCAGGAACAAGTTATAGCCGCCTTTGCCCAAGCGGGCGCTGCGGAAGTTCATTTGCGGTTTCGTCCGATGTCGGAATTCGAACGCAATGAGGCTGCGCGCAAACAAGCGGAGCATACTGCGGCACCCGCGGAAGCCGAACCGGTTCGCGACATTCTGGCTCCCGAATCCGGCATCCATTTTATTGCGATAGCCAGCGGCAAGGGCGGGGTAGGCAAATCCACCGTAACGGTGAATTTGGCCGTGGCTTTGGCCAGACTCGGCAAAAAGGTCGGACTGATCGACGCGGATATTTACGGCTTCAGCGTTCCCGATATGATGGGGATCGAAGGGCGGCCGGAACTTGTTCAAAACCGGATCATTCCTGTCGAACGATACGGAGTAAAAGTGATTTCTATGGGATTTTTCGTCGAAGAGAACACGCCGGTCATTTGGCGCGGACCGATGCTCGGCAAAATGCTGCGCAACTTTTTCCAGGAAGTCAACTGGGGAGAGCTTGATTACGTTCTGCTCGATTTGCCGCCGGGCACCGGAGACGTTGCTCTGGACGTGCATCAAATGATTCCGCAGAGCAAAGAAATTATCGTCACTACGCCTCATGCCACGGCCGCGTTCGTTGCCGCAAGGGCAGGAGCGATGGCCAAACATACGAATCACGACATCATCGGCGTCGTTGAGAACATGTCGTATTACCAATGCAGCGCCTGTGGACAGAAGGATTATGTATTCGGCAGAGGGGGAGGCGCCAAGCTGGCCGAGGAGCTGCATACGGAACTGCTGACGCAAATTCCGCTCGGAGCGCCGGATAATCATGTGGCGGAAGCCGATTATTCTCCTTCCGTATACAAGGAAAATACGGAAACCGGTCAATTGTATTTGGAGCTTGCCCGCAAGCTGATCGGCAAGGTCGAGTAATGAAAAGGAGCTGCTCGCTTCATGCTTCGGCAAAGCGAGGACAGCTCCTTATTTGCGTTCAACGGCTCCGAGTAAGAGCATTTTGGGACTCTCCGCCGAATTTTATTCTTGTTTCTTCTTTTCGCCCGATTCGCTGTCATTTTTTTCGGATTTCTTTCCACCAGATTCTCCGCCGCCGCCTTGGCTTTGAGCTTTTGGCTGAGACTCCTCCTCAAGCACCTTTTTCATCAAATTCATAAGCTCCAGGCGGAAAAGCGGACTTTGCAGCGATTCCTGCATAACTGTTTTCATTTGCTGTCTGTACTGGGGACCTTTCATCGCATCCATCAGCATTTTTTCGAAATCGGGATTTTTCATTGCATCCATTAAGGATTTTTGGTAATCCGGGTCCTTCATTAAATCCTTTTGCAATTGCTTGGTATCTTTTTGAATGGCTTTGGCGAATTGCCCTGCAAACTTAGGGTCCGTCATTACGGTTTGAAGAAACTTGTTATTGCTCGTATCCGTTAAGACATCTTTAACTGCCAATTGAATTTGCTGGGAATCGCCGGCCGACAACAGCTTCATTTGGCCTTCGGATTGCGCGCCTCCTCCGCTGCTGCCCCCGATCCCGCTGTTTAGAGCCATTTGGATCGCTTTTTTGCCGTCCTCCGTTTTTAAAATATCCAACACCATCGTTTTTGTATCCTTATAACCGCCGCTCTGCGATTGCGAGGCTTGTTTATCTGAGCCGCATGATGCCAAAACCATGATCATAAGCAGGAGGGGAACAGAGCGCAACCATCTTGTCATCATTGCTTAAAGCTCCTTCCTAAACGAAATATGGGCTTATTATTTGCCGCCTTGGGCAGTTTCACTCCGCCTTTGATTGGCTTTTTTTTGTGAAGGTTGGTACAATTAACTTCTGTAGACATGATGCTCTGGGGTAGAAGTCGTGACATTGAGAAAGTGGTTTTATTTATTTTGGACAACGCTGCTGATCGGTGCTTTCAGTGCATTGGTGACGGGAATTACTTTGCAGTCCAATGACCAGCAGTTCAGTTTTCTTGGCGGCTCTGCCATAGGCTACAATGTGCTTATAATGCTTCTGGGAGGGGCGACCATCAGTGTGTTAAGCCAGATGGGATTTTTCGCTTATTTGATTATTCGGTTTATTGCTATGGGAATTATAAGAAGTAAATGGATATGGGATATGCTGCAAGTCATTTTAGTAGCCGTAGCGATGTTTGACTTGGTGTATTTGCGCCAATCCGACGAGTCCGGAACTTGGTTCAGTTACATGCTGCTGCCCTTTCTTATGCTTGTTCTCGCCATTTTGGTCTCTTTATGGAAGGTTAAGCTTACGAATAAAAACGGTTTTATTCCCACATTATTTTTTATGACGGTAGTAACGGCTATTGAGGCCGTGCCGGCACTTAGACTGGATACGGCGGCATCGACGGTATTTATGATGGTTCCTTTACTCGCGAGCAATACGTGGCAAATTTTAATTTTATCCAAAGTGCTGAACACAAACAAAGAGCCGCTGTAACGGCTCTTATTGTTTATCCGTATATTTTCTTTAGTGGACTTGCTTCATGGTCTGGTCTTCGGCCGGTGTCTTGTTGTCGACTTGAGTTTGCTTGAGCAGCTCGCTTACGGTAACGAACTCGTAGCCTTTCGCCCGTAGCTGGTCGATAATAACGGGGAGAGCTTCGTGCGTTTGTTTGACGGAATCGCTGGCATGCATAAGAACGATATCGCCGGGATGCGCTTTGGACACGACGCGGTTAATAATGTTGTCGACGCCCTTGTTCATCCAATCCATGGAATCCGTATCCCATTGGATGACATTGTAATGAAGCTCGCCCGCGATGCGCAGCACTCGTTTGTCAAAGTCCCCGTTGGGGAGCCGGATTAAATTCGGATGCTGCCCGGTAACCTCCGACAAAATTTGATCGGCCGTTTTGATCTGCGTACGAATCTCTTCATCGCTCAGGCTGCTGTAGTTGACATGCTTATGTCCGTGGCTGCCGATTTCCCAGCCTCCCTTCACGATACGGCTGACAATCTCCGGATGATCCTTAGCCCAGGGAGACGATAAGAAGAACGTCGCTTTTTTGACCCCCTTGTCCTCCAAGAGCTTCAGAATCGGCTCAGTTCGATTTTCTCCCCAGCTAATATCAAAGGTCAGGGCGATGACTTTCCGGTCCGTCTGCACGCTGTAGATCGCCGCTGGCTCGTCCTGGGAGAATACCGATACGTTGTCGCGCTCCGAATAAATAATGCCTATGGCAAATACGACGGCGACCGCTACAATTAGAGCTTGTTTTAGTTTTTTTCCATTAAGGACGTAAAAAAAATTCATGAAACCATTGACCTCCTTTCCGGCCCCAAGCTTGGCTTCGCAAGGGCTTGTATAAGTGGGATTATTAAAATTGTATGCTGGGACAAGGAAGATATGACATAAGCTCGTACAAAGGCTTGCGTCCAAAAACATTTTTCCATATAGATAGATGTCAAATCTAAAAGCAGAGGAGAAGCTAAAACGGCTATGAGTAATTTAATGCGGCAATTTCAGTTAATGAAACATTATTTCATTGCTTCGGCTCTTGTTTTTATTGTTGGAATGGTGCTCGGAGCTTGGTACTCCAGCCAATTTCAGGCGTTTATCGAAATGCAGCTGAAAGGGCTTGAGCAGCTGACGAAGTCGATTTCCGATAAAGCTAATCCCCAGTGGTCGATGTTTTGGCTGATTTTCTGGAACAATGCATGGAAATCGATCGTTATTATCGGGATGGGGGCTTTTTTTGGTGTGCTGCCTTTATTCTTTCTGCTGTCGAACGGACTTTTGCTTGGCTACGTCATGGCGGTATCGGCGGAAAAACAGTCCGTCTTGTATGTAATTAAAGCGATCCTGCCGCACGGAATTATCGAAATTCCCGCCGTCGTCTTCGCCTGTGCGTTCGGACTGCGCCTGGGAGTGCTCGTGCTGAAGTCGTTTAGCGCTTTGTTAAGCCAAGAGCGTTCTCAAAAATACAGGGATGAGTTCCGCGGCTTTATAAAAGCTCTGGGCCCCGTTATCATCATTATCGTCGTTTCTCTGACGGCGGCTGCGATTATCGAAAGCACCTTGACGTACTGGCTTGTGAAACAAGGATAACGATTAGCATAAAAATATCCAAATATGAGCATAACAGTAAAGCGCGTGAAAAAGCTTTTACTGAAAGGCTGCATGTAAAAGCAGGGAAAGAGTGCGACTATGCTTTTACACGCAGCCTTTTTGCCATAGTCATGCGGTAGGTTTGCATTGTTGACCAACGTCGCGAAAGGGGTATTGTATTGATGCTCGGCTTTTTATTTAACGAAAGAGAATGCAGGGAACTCGACTATGTTCTGAAAAAAGAACTGGACGAGATGCTCTTCGATTTGAATGATAAAAGGATTGACTCCGATATAAAAGCAGCTATTGAGTCTCGATACAAAGTCATCTTTCGTATGTATGCAAGGCTGGCTTCTCCCAAAGAAATATCCAAATATGCACGTAATCGGATGTATCCTTGAAAAAGTGAAATAAGGCTTGACTTAGGGGCTGAGGGTATGATATTTTATATCTCGTCACTTTTTCCAAGTGATTGCAAGCTTTGATGGATCAGCAGGGTTCAAAAGTTTTTCGAAAAAGTGCTTGCAATGAGATGGGCATGTGTGATATATTAAAAGAGTCGCCGCTAAACGAGGTGGCAAAACGAACGAAGATTGTCCTTTGAAAACTGAACAACGAGTGAGTGTTAAATAGAGAATGCAAATTCTCGCTAGCATTGAATTTTGAGCTTAAGACAAGCTCTGTTATAACGAAAGGTGCTTCGGCGCCGGTCGTACTTTAATGGAGAGTTTGATCCTGGCTCAGGACGAACGCTGGCGGCGTGCCTAATACATGCAAGTCGAGCGGACTGTTCCTTCGGGAACGGTTAGCGGCGGACGGGTGAGTAACACGTAGGCAACCTGCCTGTAAGATCGGGATAACTATCGGAAACGATAGCTAAGACCGGATAGCTGGTCTTCTCGCATGAGGGGATCATGAAACACGGTTCTGAATTTATTCAGGGCTGTGGCTTACGGATGGGCCTGCGGCGCATTAGCTAGTTGGTAGGGTAACGGCCTACCAAGGCGACGATGCGTAGCCGACCTGAGAGGGTGATCGGCCACACTGGGACTGAGACACGGCCCAGACTCCTACGGGAGGCAGCAGTAGGGAATCTTCCGCAATGGACGCAAGTCTGACGGAGCAACGCCGCGTGAGTGATGAAGGTTTTCGGATCGTAAAGCTCTGTTGCCAGGGAAGAACGCCTTAGAGAGTAACTGCTCTAAGGGTGACGGTACCTGAGAAGAAAGCCCCGGCTAACTACGTGCCAGCAGCCGCGGTAATACGTAGGGGGCAAGCGTTGTCCGGAATTATTGGGCGTAAAGCGCGCGCAGGCGGTCATTTAAGTTTGGTGTTTAAGCCCGGGGCTCAACCCCGGATCGCACTGAAAACTGGGTGACTTGAGTGCGGGAGAGGAAAGTGGAATTCCACGTGTAGCGGTGAAATGCGTAGAGATGTGGAGGAACACCAGTGGCGAAGGCGACTTTCTGGACCGTAACTGACGCTGAGGCGCGAAAGCGTGGGGAGCAAACAGGATTAGATACCCTGGTAGTCCACGCCGTAAACGATGAGTGCTAGGTGTTAGGGGTTTCGATACCCTTGGTGCCGAAGTCAACACAGTAAGCACTCCGCCTGGGGAGTACGCTCGCAAGAGTGAAACTCAAAGGAATTGACGGGGACCCGCACAAGCAGTGGAGTATGTGGTTTAATTCGAAGCAACGCGAAGAACCTTACCAGGTCTTGACATCCCTCTGAATCCCCTAGAGATAGGGGCGGCCTTCGGGACAGAGGAGACAGGTGGTGCATGGTTGTCGTCAGCTCGTGTCGTGAGATGTTGGGTTAAGTCCCGCAACGAGCGCAACCCTTGACTTTAGTTGCCAGCATTCAGTTGGGCACTCTAGAGTGACTGCCGGTGACAAACCGGAGGAAGGCGGGGATGACGTCAAATCATCATGCCCCTTATGACCTGGGCTACACACGTACTACAATGGCCGGTACAACGGGAAGCGAAGGAGCGATCTGGAGCGAATCTTTAGAAGCCGGTCTCAGTTCGGATTGCAGGCTGCAACTCGCCTGCATGAAGTCGGAATTGCTAGTAATCGCGGATCAGCATGCCGCGGTGAATACGTTCCCGGGTCTTGTACACACCGCCCGTCACACCACGAGAGTTTACAACACCCGAAGTCGGTGGGGTAACCGCAAGGAGCCAGCCGCCGAAGGTGGGGTAGATGATTGGGGTGAAGTCGTAACAAGGTAGCCGTATCGGAAGGTGCGGCTGGATCACCTCCTTTCTATGGAGTCCATGGTGACTGCAGGTCATCGGACATAAGCAACTGACAGTTGCACAATAGTTGACAACGGACATCGACGAACTCGATGTAACAGTTGCAACGTCACTCACTCGTTGCTCAGTTTTGAGAGGACAAAGGTGCCCGCAAAGGAAGCCTAATGACTCTCAATTTCAATAAGATTGTTCCTTGAAAACTAGATAACGAAACGAAATGCGTAGAGCAATACAACGTGTATTAGCATGGTTAAGCTAATAAGAGCACACGGAGGATGCCTAGGCGCTAGGAGCCGAAGAAGGACGTGGCGAACGACGAAATCGCCTCGGGGAGCCGTAAGCAGGCATTGATCCGGGGATATCCGAATGGGGAAACCCAGCTGAGGTAATTCTCAGTTACTCACATCTGAATACATAGGGTGTGCAGAGGCATACGAGGGGAACTGAAACATCTAAGTACCCTCAGGAGAAGAAAACAAAAGTGATTCCGTCAGTAGCGGCGAGCGAAAGCGGAACAGCCCAAACCAGAGGGCTTGCTCTCTGGGGTTGTGGGACGTCAACATAGGTGCAGCAGGGTAGACGAAGCGGTCTGGAAAGGCCGGCCATAGAAGGTAAAAGCCCTGTAATTGAAATTCTGCGAACACCTTAGACGGATCCCGAGTACCGCGAGACACGTGAAACCTCGTGGGAAGCAGGCAGGACCATCTGCCAAGGCTAAATACTCCCTAGCGACCGATAGTGAAGCAGTACCGTGAGGGAAAGGTGAAAAGAACCGCGGGAGCGGAGTGAAATAGAACCTGAAACCGTGTGCTTACAAGAAGTCAGAGCTCGTTAATGAGTGATGGCGTGCCTTTTGTAGAATGAACCGGCGAGTTACGTTCCCGTGCAAGGTTAAGGTGAAGAGCCGAAGCCGCAGCGAAAGCGAGTCTGAATAGGGCGACGAAGTACGTGGGCGTAGACCCGAAACCGTGTGATCTACCCCTGTCCAGGGTGAAGGTGCGGTAACACGCACTGGAGGCCCGAACCCACGAATGTTGAAAAATTCGGGGATGAGGTGGGGGTAGCGGAGAAATTCCAATCGAACTCGGAGATAGCTGGTTCTCCCCGAAATAGCTTTAGGGCTAGCCTCGGGAGATGAGTAGTGGAGGTAAAGCACTGATTGGGTGCGGGGCCCGCCAAGGGTTACCAAGTCCAGTCAAACTCTGAATGCCACATACTTTATCCCGGGAGTCAGACAGTGAGTGCTAAGATCCATTGTCAAGAGGGAAACAGCCCAGACCATCAGCTAAGGTCCCCCAGTGTGTGTTAAGTGGGAAAGGATGTGGAGTTGCGCAGACAACCAGGATGTTGGCTTAGAAGCAGCCACCATTGAAAGAGTGCGTAATAGCTCACTGGTCGAGTGACTCTGCGCCGAAAATGTAACGGGGCTAAACACACCACCGAAGCTATGGATTGCGCAAACAAGATTTGCGCTCTGGTAGGGGAGCGTTGTGTATAGGTTGAAGGTGTACCGTAAGGAGCGCTGGACAGTACACAAGTGAGAATGCCGGTATGAGTAACGAAAAGATCAGTGAGAATCTGATCCGCCGAAAGCCTAAGGGTTCCTGAGGAAGGCTCGTCCGCTCAGGGTAAGTCGGGACCTAAGGCGAGGCCGAAAGGCGTAGTCGAAGGACAACAGGTTGAAATTCCTGTACCACCGTGAACCGTTATGAGCAATGGGGTGACGCAGAAGGATAGTGACGCGGGCTGATGGATGCCCGTCCAAGCAGAGAGGCTGATGTGTAGGCAAATCCGCACATCATTAGGCTGGTCTGTGATGGGGAGCGAAAATAACAGTAGCGAAGGTCATGAGTTCAGGCTGCCAAGAAAAGCCTCTAGCCAGGGAGAAGGTGCCCGTACCGCAAACCGACACAGGTAGGCGAGCAGAGCATGCTAAGGCGCGCGGAAGAACTCTCGTTAAGGAACTCGGCAAAATGACCCCGTAACTTCGGGAGAAGGGGTGCCTCGGTAGGGTGAATAGCCCGAGGGGGCCGCAGTGAAAAGGCCCAAGCGACTGTTTAGCAAAAACACAGGTCTGTGCGAAGCCGCAAGGCGAAGTATACGGGCTGACGCCTGCCCGGTGCTGGAAGGTTAAGGGGAGTGGTTAGGGAGCAATCCCGAAGCTATGAACCGAAGCCCCAGTAAACGGCGGCCGTAACTATAACGGTCCTAAGGTAGCGAAATTCCTTGTCAGGTAAATTCTGACCCGCACGAATGGCGTAACGACTTGGGCGCTGTCTCAACGAGAGATCCGGTGAAATTTTAATACCTGTGAAGATGCAGGTTACCCGCGACAAGACGGAAAGACCCCATGGAGCTTTACTGCAGCTTGATATTGGACTTTGGTACGATCTGTACAGGATAGGTGGGAGCCTGAGAAGCATGAGCGCCAGCTTGTGTGGAGGCGACGTTGGGATACCACCCTGATCGTATCGGAGTTCTAACCTGGTACCGTGAACCGGTATGGGGACAGTGTCAGGTGGGCAGTTTGACTGGGGCGGTCGCCTCCTAAAGTGTAACGGAGGCGCCCCAAGGTTCCCTCAGAATGGTTGGAAATCATTCGAAGAGTGCAAAGGCAGAAGGGAGCTTGACTGCGAGACAAACAGGTCGAGCAGGGACGAAAGTCGGGCTTAGTGATCCGGTGGTACCGAATGGAAGGGCCATCGCTCAACGGATAAAAGCTACCCTGGGGATAACAGGCTTATCTCCCCCAAGAGTCCACATCGACGGGGAGGTTTGGCACCTCGATGTCGGCTCATCGCATCCTGGGGCTGAAGTAGGTCCCAAGGGTTGGGCTGTTCGCCCATTAAAGCGGTACGCGAGCTGGGTTCAGAACGTCGTGAGACAGTTCGGTCCCTATCTGTCGTGGGCGCAGGAAATTTGAGAGGAGCTGTCCTTAGTACGAGAGGACCGGGATGGACGTACCGCTGGTGTACCAGTTGTTCCGCCAGGAGCATGGCTGGATAGCTACGTACGGACGGGATAAGCGCTGAAAGCATCTAAGCGTGAAGCCCCCCTCAAGATGAGATTTCCCAGTAAGTAAGACCCCTTGAAGACGACGAGGTAGATAGGTTCGGGGTGGAAGCACGGCAACGTGTGGAGCTGACGAATACTAATCGGTCGAGGGCTTAACCAAATAAGCCCCACAAAGTGAAGCGAAGCGTTGTAACTTATGCCGATTACTTTGCGGGGAGCCCCTAAGAAACATTCAAGCATTACTCGCTACGCGCACAAGTTTCGTATCTAGTTTTCAAGGCGCAAGCCTTGAACAAGTAAAACCGTTTGGTGATGATGGCGGAGGGGAACCACGCGTTCCCATCTCGAACACGACCGTTAAGCCCTCCAGCGTCGATGGTACTTGAACCGAAGGGTTCTGGGAGAGTAGAACGTCGCCAAGCGGTGCATTCCCTGATAGCTCAGTTGGTAGAGCACTCGACTGTTAATCGAGTTGTCACAGGTTCGAGTCCTGTTCGGGGAGCCACATGCTTCCATAGCTCAGTAGGTAGAGTGCATCCATGGTAAGGATGAGGTCACCGGTTCGATCCCGGTTGGAAGCTCCATAGCGAGGCCCGTTGGTCAAGGGGTTAAGACACCTCCCTTTCACGGAGGTAACAGGGGTTCGAATCCCCTACGGGTCACCATTAATTCTTGCAAAGTAAATCTGGGTTACTTTGTGAGGGCATCATAAAGATACATACGGAGGCTTAGCTCAGCTGGGAGAGCATCTGCCTTACAAGCAGAGGGTCGGGGGTTCGATCCCCTCAGCCTCCACCACGCCGTTGTAGCTCAATTGGTAGAGCAACTGACTTGTAATCAGTAGGTTGGGGGTTCAAGTCCTCTCGACGGCACCATGTTTCTTTACAGTAATGGGGATTAGCCAAGCGGTAAGGCAACGGACTTTGACTCCGTCATGCCTAGGTTCGAATCCTAGATCCCCAGTTTTAATATGAGCCATTAGCTCAGTTGGTAGAGCACCTGACTTTTAATCAGGGTGTCGTAGGTTCGAGTCCTACATGGCTCACGTTTAACTCTTGCGCGCGTATGGCGGAATTGGCAGACGCACTAGACTTAGGATCTAGCGGGAGACCGTGGGGGTTCAAGTCCCTCTACGCGCATTGTTTATGCGGAAGTGGCTCAGCGGTAGAGCATCGCCTTGCCAAGGCGAGGGTCGCGGGTTCGATTCCCGTCTTCCGCTCCAATAAGATGTGCCCTTAGCTCAGCTGGATAGAGCGTTTGACTACGAATCAAAAGGTCGGGAGTTCGAATCTCTCAGGGCACGCCATATTACTTAAACTAAAATAACAGCTTATGAAGTGAACTACTTTAGTACACTGCATATACCATCGGGACGTAGCTCAGCTTGGTAGAGCACCTGGTTTGGGACCAGGGGGTCGCATGTTCGAATCGTGTCGTCCCGACCATTTTTATTTATGCGGGTGTAGTTCAATGGTAGAACTCCAGCCTTCCAAGCTGGTAGCGTGGGTTCGATTCCCATCACCCGCTCCATAATTGAAATGAACCGGCCTTGATCTAATCAAGGCCTTTTTTGCATGCCTTTAATAAATTACATTATTGATTATTAATAAAATAAACCTTTGCGCCAAGGAGCAGCGATATGGTACCACTATCATCCAGGCTTTATGGCATCAACGATAAGAGAAATAAATCCTAGCTTTCCGTTTTGATTTCTATGGTCAAACCGTTTGGAGCGGTAAATAAATCCTTTATTTTCATCCCATTCGCGATAATGAAACTCACCCTCCTCGTCACAGTATTCTAAAAGCACTACATCGAATCCTGCATCCTTAAATGTCGAACTTAATGTCTTATAGTTATGTACAATTTTATGACTTGCTGCGGGGTGATCTTCCGGACCTGGTCCCCCAACCTTCACCATATTTTGATACCATTCGTTTTGAAAAAATGCATCGGGTACAGCACAGCGAACATATCCGCCAGGTTTTAAAAAATTAAAACAATTGCTGGCAGCTTGTACACCTTCCTCATAAGTAAGATGCTCCCATACATGTTCAGCTAGTATTGCTGATAGGCTGTTGGGTAAAAAACGCTCCCTCCAGTGTTCACGGTTGAGCAGATTCATTTCTTCTTCCTGGGTATGAATCCACCCGGGGTTATTGTTCTGTTGGCCTGCTCCAATAACGATTTTGAGTTCCATACTTCACCTCCAATAGGTAGCGGTTGATAATGTTATTTTAAAGCTTCTAATTATGCATATAAATGGAGTTATTTTGTATTTGTATGGAAATTTGTTATCTAAAATAAACACCCTATTCACATAGGAATGGGGTGTTTAGGTGATGTATGTAGTAGCGGTAAATAAGTGCAGCTTAGGGACATAAACAATAAATGAGATTAACTTGCAGCAATCGGTTGTCTTACGATTTTGACTTCATAGAAAGAAATCTTATTGGAGATAATGTAATCCGGCGTTCCGCCACGATGAGAGTGGGCTTCTTTAAAAGCCTCGCTGCGAGTCCAAGCCTGGAAATCTTCTTTTTTGTTCCAGCGGGTACTTACAGTAACTTCATCGTATTCCGGTGTATTTTCCGTAAGCAAAACCTCCAAGCCCAGAAAGCCTTCCATATATTCTACTTTACCGACTTTGTTGAAGCGTTCGATCAGTTTCTCGCCGCTTCCTTTAGTAATATGAGATGTGTTTGTCACAATAACCATGTAAATTCCTCCTAATGATTGTTTATTGTTTTTAAAGGGATGATGATCGGATATTGATCCTCAAATGTAACTCTAGCCTCGATTTTGTAAACCTCGTTTAAAAAATGAACATTAATAATTTCTTTAGGATTTCCGGCGATTTGAACTTTTCCATCCTTCATTGCGATCATATACTGGCAGTAACATGCTGCTTGCTGAAGATCGTGAAGCACCATGACCACGGTTATCTTCAGTTCCTGATTGATCCTCTGAAGCATTTCCATAACGTCAAGCTGATGCGAAATGTCCAGGAATGTTGTAGGTTCATCCAGCAGGATGATGTTCGTTTTTTGCGCCAATGCCATTGCGATGCGTACTTTTTGCTGCTCACCTCCTGATAAAGTATGAAACATTCGCTGCTCGTGTCTTTTGGTGCCGGTTATATTCATTGCCCAGTCGATGATCTGCTCATCGTCTTTGTTCATGCGGTCAAACATTCGTTTGTAGGGCGAACGGCCATAAGAGATAAGCTCTTTCACGGTAAGATCAGGGATTGAGCTTTTGGACTGCGTTAGCATGGATAAGGCTTGAGCAAACTCGACCGTTTTGTATTCTTTGATGGATTTGCCGTAGAGAAGCACTTGCCCGCCGTCCGGCTGCAGCAGCCGGGAAATAATCTTAAGCAAAGTCGATTTGCCGGAGCCGTTCGGGCCGACGATAGCAGTCATCTTCTCCGGAGGAATAGATATGTTCACTGAGTTCAGACGGAAAGAACCTACTTGAAGCTGTATTTGGCTGGTTTCCAAAGCATTCATCACATGATTCTCCGTTTCTTCAACAAGTATAAAAAGAACGGTGCTCCCAAACTTGCGAGCAGAATCCCGACAGGCAGCTCAATCGGATCGAACCAGGACCGTGCGATAGTATCCGCAAGAGCTACGAGCGCCGCACCGCCGGCGATAGATAACGGAAGCAGAAATCGATAATCTTCGCCTACCATCATCCGCACGGCATGGGGGACGACAAGCCCGACAAAGCCGATTAAGCCTCCGACACTGACGGCGGTTCCGGCCAAAAAGGAAGATAAGACAATGATAAGAAAACGCTGGAACTCCACCTTTTGACCGAGCAGTTTGGCAGAATCATCACCGAGCAACAAGAGGTTAGACGCTTTAACGGTTAACAGAGTAAGAAGAAGCCCGATGATAGCGTATGGAGCCATAAATCCAAAATGGTACCAGCTTCGGCTGTTCAATCCCCCTGCAAGCCACGGCAGAACCGCCTGCACCCGATCGCTGTAAATCACCATAATGCCGCTTGTTATTGCTCCAAGCAACGCATTAATCGCAACGCCGGCTAAAATAATTTTGAGAGGCGAGGCTCCTTTATCCCATGCCAGTACGTAGATAAGCAAAGAAGTGAGCAGCGACCCTAAAAAGGCGACGGCAGGAAGCATATAGCTGTACTGCGGGAACACGATCATGGCGGTAATAGCCGCCAAGCCTCCTCCTGCTGAGACGCCGATGATGCCCGGATCTGCCAAGGGGTTTTTCATAACGCCTTGCAAAAGCGCTCCGGAGCCTGCCAGGCAAGCGCCGACTAACAACCCGATCAATACTCTGGGAAGTCGCAAATTCATAATAATTTTTTCATACATGGGTTGGCTCTCGCTCGTAAATACGGCCCAAATATCTTGAAGTGAAATGGAGACCGATCCGTAGGAAAGGCCATAGAGGGAGACGAGAATAAGAAGAATTGGCGCCATGCCTATCATGAGCCTTCTTCTTGCAGCGCGTTGCAACGTGTTCATCCTTTCACCGCTTGGAGAAGCTTCGCCAAGTAATCGAGCGCTTCGATAATCCGCGTACCTGGACTCGTACCGAACAAATCGGCAGGCAGTACTTCAACACGGTTGTTTTTTACGGCGTCGAGGCTGTTCCAGGCCGCATTTTGCTGCATTTCCTTCATGAAGCCTTCCTTCACTTTCTCGGAATTCCCGTGGCTCATAATGAGAACGAGCTGCGGGTTCGATTGGATAATTTTTTCGCTGTTTAACTGAGCGTACTGCGGGTAGTTTTCCAGCTTGGGATAATCCGCTGCGATATTTTCTCCTCCGGCGGTTACGAGGATATCTCCGCTTAAGGAATTGTTCAAAGCCGCCATATAAGTGCCGGGGGCTCCGTATACCAAGAGAACTCTCGGTTTCGTTTGATTTTGCGCCGTTTGAAGCTGCTGTACCTTCGTATCGATTTGACCGATCAGCTCTTTGGCTTTGTCGTCTTTATGCAACAGCTGGCCGAATAAAACAATTTGCTTCTTAATCTCATCGATCGAATTGGCGCTTGTCAGTACCATTTTGGAGCCAATTCCTTCAATAGCGGGGACATCCTTCATGTTCATCGGATTGTTGCCGAGAACGACATCGGGACCAAGATATGCGATTTTCTCCAAATCGATTCCATGAGTGGAACCGACTTGCTCTACATTTTGTAACTCTTTGCCTACAGAACTGTCCGTTGATGTAGGTCTGCCAACCAAATCTCCGCCAAGTGCTTGGATGATATCCGTTTCTCCGTTGGCTAGAGCGGCGATCTTGGTCGGAACCGCCGGGAAAGAGACGGTACGGTCGGCGAAATCCTTAATCGTAATGGAATTGCCTGTATTGTTGACCGCAGCATTGGCTGAATCGCCGGGAACTTGATTGCCGCAGCCGGATAATCCGAGAAGAATAGCCGCCAAAATAAAGCTTTTGCGCATAAAATACCTCCTGAAGTTGCAAAAAAACATTAACCTAAATGATAATGAATCTCATTATTAACAAAATGATAATGAATATCAGTTAGGGTGTCAATGGAATTGCGACAATCTTATCTATAAGAAAATTCAATAATAGAGACAAAGCGTATCGCCAAACGGCCCAAATAGGCATGGTTGCGCGTTTTTTTCGATAAATCAGGCGCTGACGCTCTGGAAATGGCTTAAATCAATGGGTTGACAGCCTTTGGAAGGTTGAGCTAATATCTATTCGTAATGCTTAAAAGCAAAATTTTTACAACGGGAACTGAGGTGTTGGGATGGACGGAGCCTAGACGCGTGAGTTTTCCTGTGCATGCAGGATTTCATAAGCAAGTGGTGGGATCGCTTTTTTTTTGTTAATTTATTGAGAATGATTCTCGTTATTAACAATTTTGAAGAGTGAACGTTTTATTCAGAAAGTTATTCAAGAATGTGGAGGAGAACAAACACTGTGAAAAAATGGTTAGCTTTACCGTCTTTTTTAGTCATGCTGTTCATGGCGGTTTTACTCGTGGCGCCGGCAGCGCAAGCGGCTGATTTGTCTGATGGAACGTACACCATCGACTACACCATCAAGCAAGCCCAAAACGATTCGGTTTCCATGGCGAATGATTATTTTGAGAAACCGGCCAAAATCACTGTCAAAAACGGCGAAATGACGATGCAGATCCAAATGAATCACAGCAAGTGGATCACTGTATTCAAAGTTCCGGACAAAGACGATTTCGTGGATGGTAAGGTCATCAATAGCGACGCCGATAACGACACGAGAGCGGTGGAATTTAAAGTAGAGGATATATCGAAGCCTCTGTTGTCCAAGATTCACGTTACGGTAAAAGATATCGATTACGACCATGATTACACGATTCGCTTCGTTTTTGACGTCAATAGCCTCAAAAATACGGGTGCGGCAGCAGCGCCAGCTCCAGCCAAAACAGAGGAAAAAGCACCGGAAGCAAAGGTGGAGGCTAAAGCAGAGGCTAAACCGGAGGCAAAACCGGAACAGGCGCCAAATGCAGCTGCCAGCCAACCGTCTGCCAAAACGTCCAGTACTGACAATGCGGCTGCAGTATCGCCTGTAAAAGCCGATAACCCGGCACCGGCAGCTGAAGCGAAGAAGCAGGAAGCGGCGGCGGTCAGCACTGATACCAGCAAGGCAGAAGCGCCGGCAAACCCTAAGACCGGAGATAGCACGCCTATCGCAGGATGGATCGGCTTGATCCTGGTTTCGGCATTGTTCCTGTCGTATCGGTTCATCGGCAAAAAGCGTCGTGCTTAATTGAAGGGCAATCGTAGACGGACTTTTGGGAATGGAGACATGGCCTCATATCCATCGATTTTATTTTTTATTGTAGAAGGAGAGAAATCATTTTGAACAGGTATTTCAGGAAAGTGTTCTCGGCCTTCCTAGTGCTGTTTGTATTGCTTGGGACGATACATATCCCGGCAACGGAAGCAGCCGGCGGTTCGGTCGTGAAAATGGCGTCGGTATCGGATTCGGTATATGCCGATAGTTCCGAAGAAAGCATTAACTTTATGATTTACAAAAAAGGTACGAACGAGCCTTCCGTCATGTACGATTATGTGGATCCAAACAGCGGTAAGCTGATTGTACAAAACGGTAAGCAGTACGTATCGTTCACATTGAAGCAAAGCGCCGAGATTACGTCCTTTAAGACGATGCAAAACGGAGCTTTGGCAGAAACATCGATCGTAAGCGGGAACAAAGCGGCAAATACGCGAGTTGTGCAATTTGCTGTCGATGATTTGAACGCGCGCCTCACCGGTTGGGTGAAAATTTATTGGCAATTAACGCCGGACTTCCTGTACGACAAAGAGTACGATGTTGAGCTCGGATTCAGCAAGCAGGTGGTAAAAACCGCGCTAAACGCAGCGATTGCCGACGCGCAAGCGAAGCATGATGCGGCTGTGGAGGGAACGGAAGCGGGACAATATCCTGCAGGAGCCAAAGCGACATTGCTGACGGCGATCGGCCAAGCGAAGGCGGTAGCGGATAATGCAGCGGCAACTCAAGCGCAAGTCGATGCAGCAACAGCGGCACTGCAAGCAGCTGTAACAGCGTTCCAAGCGTCGGTTAATACAGGATCGGCAGAGCAGTACGATTTGAATTTTACGGCACTGCATGAGACAGAAGACAAAGCATCTTCAATGGATAGATACTTTGTGAAGCCCGGGAAACTAACGGTGCAGCAAGGGCAAAAGAAAGTGACGTTGACGATCACCGATCATCAAGCGGTACCGAGTTTCCAGGTAGAGCAAAACGGGGCTATGGTGGAAACGACGGTCATTAGCGTCGATACGGTAGCCAATAAACGGGTAGTACAATTCCCGATTGAAGACTTGGCTGCCCTGCTTAATGCGAAGGTACACGTATCGGCGAAGATGCCGAATGGTTCCGCGTATGAAAATGATTATATTATTCGTTTGAAATTTGACGTAGGCAATAAAACGACCTTAAACGCAGCGATTGCCGACGCGCAAGCGAAGCATGATGCGGCTGTGGAGGGAACGGAAGCAGGACAATATCCTGTAGGAGCCAAAGCGACATTGCTGACGGCGATCGGCCAAGCGAAGGCGGTAGCGGATAATGCAGCGGCAACTCAAGCGCAAGTCGATGCAGCAACAGCGGCACTGCAAGCAGCTGTAACAGCGTTCCAAGCGTCGGTTAATACAGGATCGGCAGAGCAGTACGATTTGAATTTTACGGCACTGCATGAGACAGAAGACAAAGCATCTTCAATGGATAGATACTTTGTGAAGCCCGGGAAACTAACGGTGCAGCAAGGGCAAAAGAAAGTGACGTTGACGATCACCGATCATCAAGCGGTACCGAGTTTCCAGGTAGAGCAAAACGGGGCTATGGTGGAAACGACGGTCATTAGCGTCGATACGGTAGCCAATAAACGGGTAGTACAATTCCCGATTGAAGACTTGGCTGCCCTGCTTAATGCGAAGGTACACGTATCGGCGAAGATGCCGAATGGTTCCGCGTATGAAAATGATTATATTATTCGTTTGAAATTTGACGTAGGCAATAAAACGACCTTAAACGCAGCGATTGCCGACGCGCAAGCGAAGCATGATGCGGCTGTGGAGGGAACGGAAGCGGGCCAATATCCTGCTGGAGCTAAATCGACATTGCTGACCGCGATCGGCCAAGCGAAGGCGGTAGCGGATAATGCAGCGGCAACTCAAGCGCAAGTCGATGCAGCAACAGCGGCACTGCAAGCGGCCGTAACAGCGTTCCAAGCGTCGGTTATTAAGAATAATTCGGGAACGGGAACGATTCCTGACGGCGAATATATGATTGATTACACGATCTACAAAAAAGGTACGGATGAAAACTCTGTAATGTATGATTATGTAGATCCGGCTAGCGGTAAGTTGACTGTAGAGGGCGGCAAGAAGTATGTGTCGTTCAAGCTGAAGCAAAGCGCGGAAATCAAATCGTTCCAAACAGAGCAGAACGGGGCTTTGGAGGAAGCGAAAACGGTCAGCAGCGATGAAGCCGGAAATACGCGCGTGGTTCGCTTTGAAGTATCGGATTTGACCAAACGCTTGAACGGCTGGGTCAAAATTTATTGGCAGGTAACTCCAGAATTTTTGTACGATCATGAGTATGATGTTGAGCTGGGATTTGGCGATATTTCTGTAGATTTCACCAAACCGTTGAAAGACGGCGAATACCAGTTCAGTTATCAATCCGAGCAGGTGGCGGGTAAATCGTTGAGCGATTTTGTGGAGCCATCGGGCGGACTTAAGATTCAAAACAATAAGAAGGTTGCGTATTTCAAATTGAAGAGCGGAGTAACCGTCAAGAAAATCCAGCGTACTGCTGCGGACGGCTCCAAACAGGACATTACACCACAATATGCGGCCAAGGAAACGGGACTTGTTCGTGTCCTGGCAAGCGATGCGAGTGCAAAAGAAGTTCAATTCGAAGTGGAGGATTTGACATCGACCTATTCGATTGAACTGCAGAGCGGGGACGGCGAGGCCGCTCAAATTCATCAATTCGATTTTTCATTTAACAAAGTGGTGTTTGTAAGTGCGTCTACAGATGAAGGCAATACTGGCGGCGAAAACGGCAATGGTAACGGAAATGGTAATGGTAGTGGTAACAGCGGAGGCGGAACCGGCGGCGGAAGCAGTGGCGGTGGAGGCGGAGGCGGCTCCACGGGATCGAGCTCCAGCTCCTTATCGGATGGCCAGTACACCGTAAACTTTATGATCAAAAAGTACGGCACGGATGAGAGATCGGTTATGCAGGATTATGTAATCTCGCCTGGGGTACTGACCGTAGATGCAGGACAAAAATATTTTTCCTTCACATTAAAGCAAAGTAAAGAAATTACGAGCTTTAAAACGATGGTTGATGGGGGCTTGGCTGAAACGCAAGTCATTAACCGAAGCGAAGAGAAAAACACGCGGGATGTTCAATTCCCGGTAACCGATCTGTCCAGCAGATTGAAGGGCTGGGTCAAAGTAGATTGGGCGGAATTCAATTACTTCCATACCTATGACGTTGAAATCGCGTTCGATCTATCCAGCGCGAAGAAAATTAAGGGAACGGCCGGACTTTTGGGCGGCGGCGCAGGCGCTGTAGTAGCTTCACTGAAGAACGGGGAATACGATCTGGATTTCACGGCGCTGCAGTACAGAAACAATTTGGAATCCAAGGTGAATGACTATGTCGCTCACCCTGCCAAATTAATTGTTAAAGACGACAAGCGGTATGTTTCTATCACCATCAACAAGCAAAATGAAATTTCCGATTTCCGGGTGGAAGTGGAGAAAACCAAAGAAGCTACGGATGGAAGCACCAATTCTGACGGAAGTCCGGCAACGGTCATCGAGAAAGCGATGGAGGGGCCGAGGTTGTCAGCCAGAACGATGCGGCCAACAGCCGGGTTGTTAAATTCGAAGTGAAGGATTTGACCCAAGCATTGCACGTCCAGGTTGACTTCGTTCAGCCGGACGTTGAAGACGAGCAAGCAGAGGCAACGGCTAACATGTCTTCGGACAGCGAAGAGGAAAGCAGCAGTTCTACTCCTGCTCCTAAGAAGGTAGAAACCGCCGATGCGGATCTTGTTTTCGATATTGATGCGTTTGGAAAGAAAGCCAGCGAAGAGGGAACAGAGGAACCTATTACGGGAGGGGAACCGACAGTTCCAGGTGAACACGAGGCTTCCGCACTCGTTGACATCCAAGACCATTGGGCGAAACAGTCGATTGAGCGAGCCATTGCTCTCGGTATCGTGAACGGCTATGAGGACGGAACGTTCCGTCCGGATGGAGATATTAGCCGTGCTGAGTTTACGGCCATGATCGGCCGGGCGCTTAAGCTTCAGGGAACTTCCGATGAGCTCGGCTTTGCCGACGCGGACAGCATTCCGAATTGGGTGAAGCCGACTGTCGGGCAAGCGGTGCAGGAAGGAATCGTCAACAGCTACGAAGATCAAACGTTCCGCGCAGACCGCAAAATTACGCGTTCGGAAATCGCCGTAATGATTGCCCGCGCGTTGAAGCTGCCTAACGATTCGGAGAACGAGTTGGACTTTGCCGACGCCGATCAAGTTCCGGATTGGGCGAAAGCTCAAGTAGCGGCAGCGGTAGAACTGGGCATGATCAACGGAAGGGACAACAACCTGTTCGCACCGAATGCCAGCGCCACCCGCGCTGAGGCGGTAACGTTGATTTTAGCTATGTTAAATCATGTGAAGTAAGGCTCGAGTGGAGAAAAAGACGAAGCACTATCTGCGGGGATGCCGGGCGACCGGTGTCCTCCTCAATTTTTTAAAGCAATAAAGCGCCGTCGAGAAGCCATTCGGACCTCAGTAGAGACTTATCTCACCGCTTAAAAATGATTGGGGGGACAAGACAAATGATGAACACACGCAGGATGATATGGGTCATCGCGCTAATTTTTATTATGCTCACAGGCTGCTCGTCGGGGATCAATATGACTCCTCCGGTTGAAGCCAGCTCTAGCGATCAACAACGGGTCATATCGACGACAGTGGCGGTAACGCAAATTATGGACGCTTTGGAGTTGGATTTGGTAGGGATCCCCAAAAGCTATAAGGAGCTGCCGAAGCGATACGACGGTGTGACTGAAATCGGGAACCCGATGAGCCCGGATATGGAGCTGGTCAAGTCGTTGAATCCGACCGATGTGCTGTCTGTTACTACGTTGGAGTACGATTTGGCGCCGGTTTTTCAAAATGCGGGTGTAGGGGCAACCTTCCTCGATTTGACCAGCGTGGAAAAAATGAACGAGGCCATTAAGACGTTGGGCAATAAATACGGCCAGGAGAAGCAGGCACAGGCTATTGTTAACAAATACAACGAAAAGCTGGCCGAAATCCATAAGAAAATCGAAGGCAAGCCGTCGCCTACCGTACTGATTTTGCTCGGAGTGCCGGGAAGCTACCTGGTTGCTACGGAGCAATCGTACATCGGGAATCTGGTGAAGATCGCCGGAGGGAAAAATATCGTACAAGGCGAATCGGTCGAATATTTGGCTTCCAACACGGAGTATTTGCAGCAGGCGAATCCGGATATTATTTTACGGGCGGCCCATGGAATGCCGGAAGAAGTTGTCAAAATGTTCGATAAAGAATTTCAAAAGAACGACATCTGGAAGCATTTCGATGCGGTGAAAAATAAGCGGGTTTACGATCTGGAAGAACGTTTGTTCGGGACGACGGGCAATTTGGATGTTAACGAGGCGTTAGACGCACTCATGGGCATGATGTATCCGTAAGATTAACCATGTTAATAATGAAGGGCGCATAATAATGAATAAAAAAGTGATAAGCATAGCGTCCGTGATTCTCCTGCTCATTGTGGTCATCGCCATTTCGGCTACGACCGGAAGCATTAAGGTAAGCAGCTGGGAGCTGATTCACGGGCTTGTTACCGGGACGAATAAAAATGTGCAGGTCATTCGCGACTTGCGTCTGCCGAGGATTATTATCGCGCTGTTCGTAGGAGCGGCATTGGCGGTGTCCGGGGTGCTGCTGCAAGCGGTGATGAGAAGCTCGCTGGCGGACTCAGGAGTGATCGGCATTTCTTCGGGAGCGGGGTTTATCTCGATTTTGATAGTTACGATATTCCCGAAATGGTTTTTCTTTATGCCGCTGTTCGCTTTTCTCGGCGGCGCGCTGGCTTGCTTTCTCGTATATTCCTTTTCCTGGAAGGCGGGGCTTAGTCCGATTCGTATTATCCTCGTAGGTATTGCGGTGAACGCGACTTTTACCGGACTGGGGCAGTCGTTCAATTACCGGGGCAGCTATGCGGTGACGCAAGTGAACCAGGCTACGACTTCGGTATTTACGATGAAAACTTGGAACGATGTCGAGGTCATGGTCATCTATGGCACGATCGGGTTGATCCTTGCCATGATGCTGTGCTCTTGGTGCAACATGCTGGCATTGCAGGATAAGTCGGCGAAAAACTTGGGGCTGAACGTCAATCGGGCCCGGCTACTCGTTTCGGTCGTAGCGGTTCTGCTGGCTGCTGTCGCAACGGCCATCGGCGGACTGATCGCCTTTGTCGGTCTGCTCATTCCGCATATCGCCCGCATTCTGGTAGGCTCCGATCATAAGGTGCTGATTCCTTTCAGCGCGCTTGCGGGAGCATTGCTGATTTTGACGGCGGATACGCTGGGGCGGACGGTGGTGGCGCCGACGGAAATTCCGGCTTCGATTATTATGACGGTGATCGGCGGACCGTTTTTGATATTTTTACTGAGAAAGAGTGATCGAATCCATGGAAATTAAAGACATTACATTTTCCTATGATAAAAAGAACGATCAGCTGAAATCCGTCACCGGTCATATTGAGCCAGGGAAAATTACGACCATCATCGGTCCCAACGGCTGCGGGAAATCGACGCTGCTGGGCGTCATGTCGCAAAACTACACTCCGCGAAACGGAGAAGTAATACTGGACGGCAAAGCGATCAGCTTGTATAAGCCGAAGGAGCTGGCCAAGAAGCTGGCTGTCGTTCATCAGCATAACGACGCTCCATCGGATATGACCGTGGAGAAGCTGACGGGATTCGGCCGGATGCCTCATAAAAGTATGTTTTCGCAAAGTAACGAAGAAGATGAACAGGCGATCGAATGGGCGCTGAACTGCACCAATCTTCAATCGAAAAGAAAATTGACCATCGATCAATTATCTGGAGGAGAGCGGCAAAGAGTATGGATTGCCATGGCGCTGGCGCAGAAGACCGGCATTTTGTTCTTGGATGAACCGACGACGTATTTGGATATTTATTACCAAATCGAATTGTTGGAGCTGATCAAACAGCTGAATGCAAAGTACGGTCTTACGATCGTAATGGTGCTGCATGATATTAATCAGGCGATCCGCTACAGCGATCATTTGATCGTCATGAAGCAGGGGGAAATCGCCATGAAGGGTGCTCCGCATGAAGTTATTACCGAGAGTACGGTCAAGCTGATTTATGGAGTGGACGTTGTGGTGAAAAGCGGAGAGGACACCGGTCTTTACATGGTGCCCGTTGGTATTTAATGAGGGAAGGTGAGCCGATGCAAGATGAGGGACGGATAGGCTTACGCCGCCGCGTCAAGGATCGTTCGCTGCAAGCACTGACCTTTTTAAGCGCCGCCGCGCTTGTCTATGGCATCGTCGAGCTGGCGGCTGCCGGAAACGGATACCATCATGCGCGGCAGGTCATGGCGGAAGCACGGCAGGTTTACGCAGAGAACAGCGCTGTAGAAAAAGCGCCTTCCAGCGAAGCGCCGCCGCGGTTTCAAGGCCTGCTCGCTTGGAATCCCGATGTGGCAGGGTGGCTTAAGATCGACGACACCTTCATCGATTACCCGATTGTTCGAGGGCGGGACAATGAATTTTATTTGTCGCACAACCTGAAGCGGGAGCCCGAGAAGGCGGGCAGCATATTTATGGATTATCGCAACGGCGCGCCCGGGGAGCGGCGCAATACGATTTTGTACGGACATCGGATGAAAGACGGCTCGATGTTCGGCCAATTGAAGGAATATTTGCAAAGAGAGTTTTTGGAAGAGCATCGGACGTTCTCTTATGAGACGCTGACAGATCGTTACGAGGCCGAAGTGTTCTCCGTCTACTATACGAAGACGGAGTTCAATTATATTCAAACATCGTTTGAAAGCGACGAGCAGTATGAGCGGTTTTTGCAAGAAATCAGGAGCCGTTCTCTGTACCGGACCGACACGGAAGTGACGGCGGAAGATATGATTATTACTCTGTCTACTTGCGATTACACGCTGGACCCGGAGGAAGGCCGGCTGGCGGTTCATGCCAAGCTGGTCCGAAGCCAGAACGGCCTTCGCAATGACCCGCGATAACAGCATCCGATCAAGATGCGGTTTTGCTAATTTGGCGGAACTTGATAAAGCTGCCGACGCGCCAGACGCAAATGTATAAATATGCCATGACCATCGTCAAAATCGTAAACTCCGTATAGTCCAGGCCTTTGAAATATTGAGACAATGCGACGCGAATAATAATGACGGCGATAATGACATATTTGAAATTTTTGTTGCGTTTGGGGTAGATCCGCCCATCCTCTCTTTTTTCATATCCTGTATGATAAAGCATAATGCCGCCGAGAGCGATTCCGAGGACGCCTGCGCAAACCATCTCCCAAATCGCGGGCAAATGGAACGGGTGATCGGGAATATGCATCATGGAACGAATGGAAGCGCCGAAGATAACGGGCAGCAGGATTGCCGGAGCCAGTATGCCAAGCCCGCTGTTTTGGACCGGTTTGTCCCCGCGGCGCGATCTAAGCCACACAACAAGAACGATGATAACGGCAATGACGGCGAATTGAATGATCGTTTGAGTCGTCATGAATAACCTCCTGTTAGAACTGTGTTAAATAGATGAAGCAAGCTGGAACGGTCTCCGGAATCGGCAAAGGCCTTCATGGGAGACAGCAGCGAGTAAGAAGACGTTTCCGATAAGCAAAAGCCGGCGTATTTCACCCGTGATTTTAGTTATTGTGATTATTGTGCTAAACCGGAATCGGGATTATCCTTATTTCTCGGTCAATCGGGAAGTTCAGGCTCAGTCCGTCGCTCTGCGCAGCAGAGCATACGAGAGGAAAGCATAGAGGAGTATCGCCAGTGCCATACATCCTACGATCAGGTTGAAATGAGCGCTAAATCCTAGGGCGAATGGGCCCCACAGCCGATAATGCGTGAGCAGAAGCGCCGAGGCGCTAAGCAAGATGAGGGCGGCGGCAAGAAACATAAATAATCCGCCCGGACCGAACCGGCGATGCAAGCTGGAGACGGCAAACCCAAGGAAATATAAATGCAGCAGGAGCACCAAATAAATGATCAAATGTCCTAGCGGGCCGAATTGATTGATGAACGGGACATTAAAGAAGTGCATTCTTACGCCCCAACCATCCGTTGCCGACTCCACGAGAGATAGCAAGCAGAGCAAAACGGCTGTAATTGTGTTGGTGATAACGGCCGCTAAAGCCGTGCCGAGAAAATAATCCCTTCTCCGCACACAGAAGCCCAAAGCAAAGGGAAACGTATGGGCTAAAGTAACGGCGCCGATAACCGGCATGCTGAAAAAAATGGATGCAAGACCTCCGGTGTAGAACGGTTCCTGGTTATTGATCAAATAGCTGATGAACAGATTAATGATGAAGCTGGTAAACAAAATGACCCATGGGAACAGAAGGGAGGTCCATTTGGCTCTTATATGCATTTTCATCATACCCGGAATACGGTTCATAAAGCTTCGGCCTCCTTTCCCCCCGATTTGCCGTTAGTCAAATGGACGATCAGCTGCTGCAAGGATACGGGCGCAAGCTCCAGTCCCAGAGCCACTGCGCGCTGACGCTCCGCGGCGTTCAAGCTTCCCAAGATGGAAGCAGATACGAATGTGCCGAACGGTTCGCGCGAAATCGTGCGTTTACCCGCTATGAATGTATCGACGGTAGAAGCCGTACCGGCCACGGCAAACGCCTGCTCGCGCAGCGCCTCCGTCTCCTCATCGAGAATCAGCTTGCCCCGGTCGATGACGAGTACATGCTCCAGAATCCGGCTGACCTCGTCAATCAAATGCGTGGACAAGATGATCGTTCGCGGATGTTCCGCGTAATCCTCAATCAGCCTATCGTAGAACAGCCCCCTAGCGACGGCGTCCAGTCCCAAATACGGCTCGTCGAACATCGTCAGCGGCGCGCGGCTGGCCAGACCGACTACGATTCCTACCGAAGACAGCATCCCTCTCGACAGCTTCTTGATCCTTCGCTTAAGCGGAAGCTGAAATTGTTCAATCAAGGAATAGGCGAATTCTTCATCCCAATTCGGAAAGATCGATGGGGCCAGAGCCAGCACGTCCTCGACAAGGAAGTGCTCCGGGTATTTCTGACTTTCTTTGATAAAACAAATCCGGCTTAGGACGCGATTATTTTCATATGAAGATTGTCCGAATACTTTGATTTCTCCGTCGGTCGCAAATAACTGCGCTGCAATCATCTGCATAATCGTCGTTTTTCCCGCGCCGTTTCTGCCGAGCAGCCCGTAGATTTTGCCGGATTGAACGGAAAAGCTGATTCCGTCGACGGCTTTCACGCTGCCGAACGATTTATACAAATCGCGGACTTCAACAACATCGCTCATGAAGTTGACCCTCCTTTTCGTATCATCTCGGTCAATTGTTCCTTGGTAATCCCAAGCTTTGCCGCTTCGCGGATCATTGTGACGACATATTGCTCGTAAAACTGGTGCTTGCGCTTTTCCAGCAATTCCGCACGGGCTCCCGCCGCTACAAACATGCCGATCCCTCGCTTTTTGTACAAGATGCCTTGATCGACCAGCAAATTGACTCCCTTGGCAGCCGTTGCCGGATTAATCTGATAAAAGGCGGCAAATTGGTTCGTCGACGGAACCTGCGATTCTTCGGGCAGCCGTCCTTCGACGATGTCATCCTCGATCTTCTCCGCTATTTGCATAAAAATAGGCCGGGTATTATCAATCATCAGCCCCATAATCGGATCACCAACTCTCCACTACTACATTGGTTAATTACTCATGTAACTAACTATAGAGGTACCGGTCTCGCGTGTCAATAGATGTATGCCGCTAATCATTGGTAAATCCCATTTAAGAGAAGTATGCGTAAGAAAACGGTTAAGGTTTCAGCAAAATACTTCCGGGGAGGGGCAACCGGGAAAAAGTCTTTTTTTCTTGTCCAGACCGTGGTAAAGTGAGAAAGTCTAACATTTCCTATAGAAAAATGCTGTATGGTAGCGCGGTATTGTGTTAAAATATTCATTATGACCTAGCAGACCGGTGAACGGGGGATTCGTGATCGAATTAAAGATCCAGCCCGCGAATCGGGCGGAAAATTGTTAAGGATCCTAGGTAAGGATGGAGGAGAACCATGTCGGATTCAGGCAGCTTGATTAACAAAAACACGTCAAACAATCTACTTCGCAGAGATGTGCGATTCTTGGGGCATATTCTGGGCGAAGTGCTGGTTCATCAAGGCGGCAATGAGTTGCTGGCTATCGTGGAGCAAATCAGAGAGATGAGCAAGATGCTGCGCGCCCAGTACACACCCGAAATGTTCGCCGAATTCAAAGAGACGATCAACTCTTTGGCGCCTGATAAGAGACATCAGGTTATTCGTGCGTTCGCCATTTACTTCCAATTGGTTAACATTGCGGAGCAAAACCACCGTATTCGCCGCAAACGCGATTATGAACGTTCCGCAGGGGAAAATGTTCAGCCCGGTTCAATCGAGGATGTGGTGCGCGATTTGAAGCAGCAGCATATTCCTGCGGCCGAGGTTCAAGACATGATTCAGGGCATCTCCCTGGAACTGGTGATGACGGCTCACCCGACGGAAGCAAGCCGCCGCGTCGTGCTCGATATTCATCAGCGTATCGCCAACGACGTTATGGAGCTGGATAACCCGAGCTTGACGTTCCGCGAGCGCGAGCAGCTGCGGGCCAATCTGCTTGGCGAGGTTATCACCTTGTGGCAAACCGACGAACTGAGAGACCGCAAACCGACGGTCATCGACGAAGTTCGCAACGGGATGTACTATTTCGACGAAACGCTGTTCGACGTTCTGCCTGAAGTGTATCAGGAGCTGGAACGCTGTCTGCATAAATATTATCCGGAGGAAGCATGGCACGTGCCCGTGTACATGAAGTTCGGCTCATGGATCGGCGGCGACCGCGACGGCAACCCTTCGGTGACCTCGGACGTTACATGGGAGACGCTGAACATGCAGCGTCAGCTGGCCCTTGAGAAATACGCCGAGCTGCTGCGCGATCTGCGCGATCATATGAGCTTCAGCAAAAACATCGTCGAAGTGACGCAGGAGCTTCTCGATTCGGTAGAGCTCGACCGTCACAATGTGGAGCTTCGCTCCGACGAAGTATGGCGCAATGAGAATGAGCCTTACCGGATTAAAGTCACTTACATGATTGAAAAAATTGTACGGGCGTCGAACCCGCGGGCCGGCGCCAATCAGAAATATAATTCGCCGGAAGAGTTTCTCGCCGATCTGAAAATTATCGAGCGCAGCCTGCGCAATCACTATGCGGACTTTATCGCCGACTCTTATGTAGTCAAGCTGATTCGTCAGGTTGAACTGTTCGGTTTCCACTTGGCGTCGCTGGATATTCGTCAGCACAGCAAAGAGCATGAAGCGGCTATGACCGAGATTCTCGCCAAGATGAGCATTTGCGACAATTACGCGGGACTTGGCGAAGAAGCCAAGATCGAGCTGCTAAGCGGCTTGCTGAGCGAGCCTCGTCCGATTACGTCGCCGTACATGGATTATTCGGAATCAACGCTCGAATGTCTGAACGTGTACCGCGTCGTGAAGAGGGCTCAGGAGGAGTTCGGCCGCCAGTGTATTAACAGCTACTTGATCAGTATGACTCAAGGAGCCAGCGATCTGTTGGAAGTGCTTGTATTCGCCAAGGAAGCGGGCCTGTACCGCAAGGAAAGCGACGGAACCGTGGTCTGTACGCTGCAGTCCGTACCGCTGTTCGAAACGATAGACGATCTTCATGCGGCACCGGATATTATGCGCACGCTGTTCAAAATTCCGGCTTACCGCGACAGCCTGATCAGCACGAGCCATTTGCAGGAAATTATGCTCGGATATTCCGACAGCAACAAGGACGGCGGCGTCATTACCGCCAACTGGGAGCTTAGAGTGGCGCTGCGCAGCATAACGGCCGCGGCGAAGGAATTCGGCGTGAAGCTGAAGTTTTTCCATGGCCGCGGGGGTGCATTGGGCCGCGGCGGCATGCCGCTGAACCGCAGCATTCTCGCGCAACCGGCCGATACGATCGGCGGCGGCATCAAAATTACGGAGCAGGGCGAAGTGTTGTCCTCCCGTTATTCGATGAAAGGCATCGCCTACCGCAGCTTGGAGCAGGCGACGTCGGCCTTGATTACGGCGGCGCTCATGTCGCGCAAGCCGCAAACCGAGGTGATCGAGCCGGAGTGGGAAGATTATATGAGAGATATTTCCGAGAATGCCCAGACGAAATATCAGGATCTGATTTTCCGCGACCCGGATTTCTTGACCTTCTTCAAAGAATCCACCCCTCTTCCGGAGGTTGGCGAGCTGAATATCGGTTCGAGACCTTCGAAGCGTAAAGGCAGCGACCGGTTCGAGGACCTGCGCGCGATTCCTTGGGTGTTTGCCTGGACGCAGAGCCGTTATTTGCTGCCTGCCTGGTACGCGTCGGGCAGCGGGCTATACAGCTACTACCAAGGCAAGGAAGAGAATCTGAAGGTATTGCAGAACATGTACCAAAACTGGTCGTTCTTTCAGTCCTTGATCGACAACTTGCAGATGGCTCTTGCCAAAGCAGACCTTTTGATCGCCAAAGAGTACGGCGGCATGATCAAGGATTCCGTGATCGCGGAGCGGATTTTCAATCTGATCAGCGAAGAGTACGACCGCACGTCCGATCTCATCTTGAAAATTACCGGACAGCAGGAAATTTTGGATAATGTACCGGTCATTCAAGAGTCGATCCGTCTTCGCAATCCGTATGTCGATCCGCTTAGCTATATGCAGGTGCAGTTGTTATCCGAGCTGCGGGCGCAGCGGGAGCTGAACGAAGACGACAGCCTGCTGCTTCGCGAAGTGCTCTTGACCATCAACGGCATTGCAGCTGGACTGCGGAATACGGGCTGATACGTCAACAGCCGGATGGGCCGAGCGGAAAGCCGGTCTGTAATGAAAGTCGGGTTGCCTGAAAGTCGGGCTTCCCGGCTTTTTTGTGGTTTGGGAAATGATGCGCAGCAATTTCCTGTGGATATCCGGGGGCTCCCCCGAAAGTAAAGCAAAAGATTAGAGACTTGCTCCCGTGACGGACGATTTTTGGCTAAGGCCGCTTGATTCCGGATGAATCTTTTGGGATAAACTGTACATAAGGCGGTATGGTTTGGTATGATTTTCAAAGGGGCAGGAATCACTCCCGCAAGCGAGCGGGACGTCCTAACGATGCCGGGTCCATAAATTTGGAGCGGGATCGGAAGTCTGGAGGAATGTCGTTTGAACGAAATGGATGTAAGGCTCGTCAAGCTGGCCCGCAAAGGAGACAGGGTGGCTTTTGCCGAGCTGGTAGAGCTGTACAAGGATAAAATATATCACCTGGCGAACCGTATGCTGCATAACCGTCACGAGGCGGAGGAGATAGTACAGGAAACCTTTTTGAGAGTGTATACGAATTTGGAACGGTACGATGAAAATCAGAAGTTTTCCACCTGGATTTATCGTATCGGTACGAATCTGTGCATAGATCGCCTTCGCAAGCGAAAGCCCAATTATTCCCTTGATGCCGAAATGAATGACGGTGAAGGGACCGATTGGTATGCGATGCTGCCGAGCAACGAAGACACTCCCGACGATCAGGTTGTTCTAAGCGAGACGCAAACGGAAATCCGCAAGTCGATCGACGCGCTGCCGGAGAAGTACAAGTCGGTGGTCATTTTGCGTTATTTACAGGATCTGTCCCTCCAGGAAATCAGCGACGTATTGGCTATGCCGGTAACGACGATCAAGACGCGGCTGCACCGCGGCAGGGAATATTTACGTAAAAAATTAGAGCATGTTTTATAATCCGAATATGAAACAAAATCGTCTGTCATACGTAATGTTATACACAAGCTTTCATGGACTTAGAAAGGAGTGGCTCATATGGATTGCAGGGAAGCCCTTCCTTTGATGCACGAATATTTGGATGGCGGATTGAAGGGTAGGGAAGCCTTAGCGTTAAAGGAGCACTTGCTTGTTTGTCCGGCTTGTAGGGAGCGTCTGAAACAGCTGGAAAAAGTCGAGGCGCTCGTTCAAGCGTGGCCGCAGCAGGAAGTGCCGTCGGGATTGACGGAACGCATTATGCAGGCGCTGCCTCCCGAGAGACGCAAGCAACCGTGGTGGCTATGGGTTCGCCGTCATCCGGCCGCATCGGTTGCGGCTGTGTTCGTTCTTGTGATGATGGGCAGCTTCATATCGCTATGGAATGAAGACACCGAGCTTCTGGTCAAGGGGTCGGATCTTTCGTCGGTCGTCATTAAAGGAGATACGGTGTACGTGCCGGAAGGGAAGACAGTAGCGGGAAATCTTATGGTGGAGAACGGAAAGGTGCAGGTGGACGGAGACATTAAAGGCAATATCGTCGTGATCGACGGCACGGTAGCGATGGCCTCGACGGCGCACATATCCGGCCAAGTGACCGAAATCGATCAGGCGTTCGGTTGGCTTTGGTATAAGATGAACGACTGGGTTTCCACCATTTCGCAGGCCAAATAGTTCATACGAACCATTTTTCGAAAATCCTCCCTAATTCGGTGTGTGAAAGGGAGGGTTTTTTTTTCATAATGTGGTATGATGATAAGAAGGGATAACAGATAAAAAAGCGCAATCCCGGTTGGGGGCATAAGCGATGGATTTCATACCTGCCATCAGTATTAAAGACATTGTGGATATACTAATAGTAAGTTATGTTATATACAATCTCATCCTGCTTGTCAGAGGCACCCGGGCGATTCAGCTGTTGAAAGGAATTTTCGTCGTCGTACTGACCTGGGCGCTCAGCATATGGTTTAAGCTGAATACGCTCCAATGGATGATGAACCAGATGTTTACCTTCGGGGTGCTGGCCGTCATCATCATTTTCCAGCCGGAGCTGCGCAGAGCCTTGGAGCAATTGGGGCGCGGAACGTTGTTCAGCCGGGGAGTTACCGAGGACGATCAGGAGCTGAACCGGCGGATCGGCGAAGTGCTTAAGGCCGTCAATTATTTAGCACGCAGAAAAATAGGGGCGTTAATCGTATTCGAACGGGAAACCGGACTTAAAGATTACATCGAATCGGGCATATCTATCGAGGCTCATATTAGCTCGGAGCTGCTCATTAACATTTTTATCCCCAATACGCCGCTGCATGACGGCGCCGTGCTGCTTAGCGGGAACCGGCTGATGGCCGCAGGCTGTTATTTGCCGCTGTCCGAGAATCCGTTCATCAGCAAGGAGCTGGGAACCCGGCACCGCGCGGCGATCGGCATGAGCGAAGTGTCCGATGCGATCTGCGTGATCGTCTCCGAGGAGACGGGACAGGTGTCGCTGGCCATGAACGGGCATGTGCTCCGGGATATCAAGGAAGAGACGCTGCTCTCCAAGCTGTTCGAGGAGCTGAAGTCGAAGACGAAGGCCAAGGAAAAAAGCTCCATTTGGAAATGGAGGCTGCGATAGATGGATCGTTGGTTGCGCAATACGAATGTCGTGAAGGTCGTTGCCCTGGTGATCGGGATTATGCTATGGCTGGTCGTGCACATGGAGGACAACTCAGTGCCGGGGACAAGCGTTACGGGAGTTAGGGAGGAGCAAATTTCCAATGTGTCCGTAACGCCGAAATACGATGCGAATCAATATTATATCGAATCGATAGATCCGGCTCAGGTCGTCGTGACGATATCGGGCAAAGATTCGATTCTGAAAAAAGCGATGGGGGCGAGCAATTACTCCGTCGAGCTGGATTTAACGAGCTACGGCAAGGGAGAGCGGATCGTGCCGCTGACTCCTGTAGGTTTCCCTACGGGCGTCACGGTCAAAATCACCCCGCCGAACGCGAAGGTTGTCATTGACGAGAAATCCAACAAGCAGATGCCGGTTACCGTCAATGTGACGGGAATTCCTGCCGTCGGCCTCAAAGCGGGTCAGCCCGTGGTGAAGCCGAATAAAGTCACCGTGACGGTACCGAGCGGCAGCATCGACAATATCGAGTCCGTGCGGGCCGATGTCAATGTGGAGAAAGCCGGGTCCGCCGTTTCAAGCAAAGCGCGCCTTGTCGCCTATGACAAGGACGGCAAAGTGATGGAGATGGCTACGATCAATCCGGCGGTCGTCGAGGTGGAAGTGCCGATCACGAGTCCGTTTACGACGGTGCCGCTGCAGCTTAAGCTTGTCGGGGAACCGCCGCGGGGATTCAGCGTAGCTTCGCTGCAGCAAAATACGGACAAGGTGACGGTGTACGGTCCGCAGGACGTGCTTAACCGCATGGAGTATTATGAGGGGCCGAGCATTAATCTCGCCGATCTGAAGGAAGAGAAGGAGTATACGCTGTCGCTGGATATTCCGCTTGCGAACAAGGCGACGCAGCTCGATCCCGCCAAGGTGGAAGTGAAGATCAACATCGTCGCCTCGGCAACGAAGACGCTGGAGCAAATCCCGCTGTCCATCATCGGACAGAACGACGGCTTTGACACGAAGGTAGTGCTGCCCGAAAGCGGCAAGCTAAACCTTATCGTGGAGGGGGCGCCGGCGCTTCTGGACAAAGTGAAGGCGCAGGACGTGCAGGCGATTCTGGATGTGAGCAACCTGCCTCCGGGCCGCCACGAGCTGCCGGTGGTGTTCAATCTGCCGACGTTTATTAAGAAAGGGCCGCAGCAGGATTTCAAGGCTACGGTCGAGATCAGCGCCAAGCAGGGCGCGCAGAGCAGCCCGAACGCTCAGAATAATCAGAAGAGTCAGAGCGATCAGAACGATCAGAATGCCGGCTCAAGCGATACGGCCAAGCAATAACTACGCAAACAAAGTTCATTGGGAGAAGAAAGGGAGATTCGGTTCATGGGGAAATATTTTGGGACTGACGGAGTACGCGGCGTAGCCAATCAGGAGCTTACTCCGGAGTTAGCATATAAGATCGGCCGCTGCGGCGGTTATGTATTGGCAGGACAAGTGGAGAAGCCGAATGTCGTCATCGGCCGCGATACGCGGATTTCCGGAACGATGCTGGAGGCGGCGCTGGTAGCGGGACTGCTGTCCATCGGAGCGAATGTAATCAGGCTGGGCGTCGTCTCGACGCCGGCCGTCGCGTACTTGACCCGCACGCTGAAGGCGGACGCCGGGGTCATGATCTCGGCTTCCCACAATCCTGTGGAAGACAACGGAATCAAGTTTTTCGGCGGCGACGGATATAAGCTGTCCGACGAGACGGAGCTGGAGATTGAGCGGCTGATGGATGCGGAAGTCGACGAGCTGCCTCGGCCGGTCGGCGGAGATCTGGGCACGGCGGTAGATAACGACGAAGCGAAGTATCAATACCTGGACTTTGTAAAATCGACGGTAACCTCCTCGTTCCAAGGCTTCAAGATTGCGCTCGACTGTGCGAACGGCGCGGCTTATGAACTGGCTCCGAAAGTATTCGAAGCTTTGGGAGCGGAAGTGATTACGGTCGGTGCGGAGCCGAACGGCCGCAACATTAACGATCATTGCGGATCGACGCATCCGGAAGCGCTGCAGAAGGTTGTTCTGGAGCATCAAGCGGCGCTGGGACTCTCCTTCGACGGCGATGCGGACCGTCTTATCGCGATTGACGAGAACGGAGAAGAAGTCGACGGCGACTTCATCCTGAGCATCTGCGGTTATGCGCTGAACGAAGCGGGGCGGCTCAACCAAAGCACGATTGTGACGACGGTGATGAGCAATATCGGCTTTTTCAAAGGGATTGAGGCGGCCGGCTTGAAGGCGGCGCAGACGGCGGTCGGCGATCGTTATGTGATGGAGGAAATGCGCAAGGGCGGTTACAATCTCGGCGGCGAGCAGTCGGGCCATGTGATTTTCTTGGACTATAATACGACGGGAGACGGCATTCTGACGGCGCTGCAGCTGATGGATACTTTGGCGAAATCGGGCAAGAAGCTGAGCGAGCTGAAGCAAATTATGCGCAAATATCCGCAGAAGCTGGTTAACGTACGCGTAGCGGACAAAAGCAAATGGAAAGAAAACACCGCGATCGCCGAGGCTATCGCCAAAGTCGAGAACGAGCTCGGCGACAACGGCCGCGTCTTGGTCAGACCGTCCGGCACGGAGTCGTTAATTCGCGTTATGGCCGAAGGCCCGGATAAAGAGCAAGTGGAAGCCTACGTTCAAGAAATCGCGGATGTCATTAAGCAGCAATTGGGCTAATACAGCAATTATTTTTTTATTATATATCGGCAATATGCAAGCAACGGTTATGAAAATTCTCTGGCGGGCATGACCCGTCGGGGAATTTTTATTTTTGTGCCTGACGTGATGAAAATATCATGAAAATATCTGTTGCACATCATCATGAAAATGAATAAGATGATAGTATGCTTTTACTCCGAAATGGAAAGGTGGGCAGAGGTTAACCATAAGAACAGCGCCAGAACTTGCGAGGGTGTTACGTCCGGATGAGGACCGTCCGGGGCCGGGCAGCCGCTTGCAAGTTGACGAGGTGAAGGTGTTCGAAACATTCGGCGGGGACCTTCCGGTAGGCGATCACTACCGTATAAGTCGGAATGCAAAACCTTCGGGCAACCGGGGGCACAAGAGTCCGGCATGACGAGGAAAGACGCGAACCCTTTATTTGCTTTGCAAGCAGCGTTAGCCACATAGTCGCTATATAAGATATGTGATGACAACGGTGCGGTATGAATGACAAATGCCGCCGTGTGCGGTCGCTTATCTTCAAAACGACGTCGATAAGCGGGTTTCTCAAAATAGCAGGAGGTTCTATCCCTTATGTGTGGTATCGTTGGATACGTTGGTAAACGTAATTCTCAAAATATATTGATTGAAGGCTTGAAAAAACTAGAGTACCGCGGCTATGACTCCGCCGGAGTCGCCGTGTTTACGGAAAACGGCTTGCAAGTGAAAAAGTCGAAAGGCCGCTTGGCCAACCTGGAGTCGAAGCTGGGAGAATCGCCATTGAACGGATCGATCGGGATCGGCCATACCCGTTGGGCGACTCACGGCAAACCGTCCGATGTTAACTCGCATCCGCATACGGATAATTCGAATAAATTTTCAGTCGTTCATAACGGGATTATCGAAAACTATGTTTCCTTGAAAGAAGAATTGATCGCCAAAGGCCATGTATTCGTATCGGAGACGGATACGGAGGTTATTTCTCACCTGATCGCAAGCTTGTATGAAGGCGACATCGTGAAAGCGGTGCAGCAAGCCGTGAAACGGATGAGCGGCGCTTTTGCCTTGGGCGTTCTGACGGAGTATGAGCCGGAGAAGCTGGTGGCCGTGCGCTTGTCCAGCCCGCTGATCATCGGCGTCGGCGAAGGCGAGAACTTCATCGGTTCCGACATTCCCGCCATTCTGGATTACACCCGCAACGTGTACATTCTCAATGACGGAGAAATGGCGGTTTTGACGAAAGATGGTGTCGAATTAATGACACTGGAGGGGAATTTTATTTCCCGGGAATTATTTTATGTCGATTGGGATATTATGACGGCGGAAAAAGCCGGATTCGATCACTTCATGATGAAAGAAATCCATGATCAGCCGAAAGCTTACCGCGATACGATGGGCGCACGTCTGGACCCGTCCGGCAGCAAGGTTGTTCTGGATGAAATGAACATGAGCGAGGAGCAAATCCGCGCGATCCGCAACGTTCACATCATTGCTTGCGGTACCGCCTATCATGCCGGTCTCGTAGGAAAAAGCATCATCGAGAAGCTGGCGAGAATTCCGGTAGAAGTTGATGTAGCATCCGAATACCGCTACCGCGAGCCGATCATTAACAAAGATACGCTTGTCATCGTAGTCAGCCAATCCGGTGAAACCGCCGATACGCTGGCGGCGCTTCGCGAAGCGAAACGCAACGGCGCGGCTGTGCTTGCCATCACCAACGTGGTCGGCAGCTCGGTTGCCCGCGAAGCGGATCATGTGATCGTCACTTGGGCCGGCCCTGAGATCGCCGTCGCTTCGACAAAAGCTTACACGTCCCAACTGATCGCCTTCTATCTGTTCGGGCTTCAGCTGGCCCAAACGCTCGGTACGCAGGATGCCGGCTTCATCGCCAATGTGATCGCCGAGATGAAGCTGCTTCCTGAGAAAGTCGAGCAAATCCTGGCGCAAGCCGACAGCATCAAAGGATGGGCGGAGCAAGTCGCCGCTCATGACAACCTGTTCTTCATCGGCAGAGGTCTCGATTACGCTGTGGCGCTGGAAGGCTCCTTGAAGCTGAAGGAAATTTCTTACATTCATTCCGAAGCTTATGCGGCCGGCGAATTGAAGCACGGTACGCTGGCTTTGATCGAGGATGACGTTCCGGTCATCGCGCTCGGTACGCAGGAAGATCTGCTGGAGAAGACGATCAGCAATATTAAGGAAGTAAAAGCCCGCGGCGCGCATGTGTTCGGCGTTCAATCCGAAGGCCAAACCGAGCTTGCCAAAGCCGTCGACGGCGTGTTCACGATTCCTCGCACGCTGACGCTGCTGACGCCTGCGCTGTCCGTTATCCCGCTGCAGCTGCTGTCCTACTACGCGTCCCTGGCGCGCGGCAACGATGTCGATAAGCCGCGGAACTTGGCGAAGAGCGTGACGGTGGAGTAAGGGGAAGAAGGCAATCATATCAGATGTGCAATGAAATTAAACTCGTTCCGAGCAAATGCAGGATTATTTCCTGACATTTGCTCGGATTTTTTATTGGGCCAAGGACAGGAAATGCAGGGCTCTTCGGGTCAGGGTCATATTCACGTCGCAATCCAAATCGTCAACTTGCGGTAGCCAACACGCCCTTAGTATGTGCGTCTCTATCCAGTTATTCATTAGCAACAATGAATTCAATAACTTTAGCTTGACCCGGATAACTATCAAAGAGGGGGCCTACACTCCATGCTTTCACTTTTTGTCCGATCTTAAGATCATTAAATAGAATCCTCTCCCTAGAATCGATGCCAATAAATGCATCAGGACTGAAAGAGACCCATACGGCATCTGGATCACCATTAGTATTCATTTTATCCTTATCAGTAATAAGTACCCTTTTAGTTTCAGCATCAATGGATGATATCTCTCCAACAATATTAGCCGATTCCGGAATAATAAATTGATCGATTATCAGGTCAAAATTATTTTGACCTAGTAACTGATAGATTGAATTTATCAACCCGCTTACTTCTGAAGCTTTTAAAAGCGAACGATGGTCATTGAGTTTTCTTATGGTCATAGTTAATTTACTATCAACAATATCGATACTTATTAGTTCAAGTGATTTTTTGTGAAGAAAATCAGCTATTGTAGACATCTTGCTTTGGATAACATTGGAGCTTATCTTTGCTCCCCCATTTTGAAGTTCCACTGTTTGAGCAGCTTCGTTCCAATTTACTAGAAGACCTGTCAATGCAGCTGCATCACGAAGCTTAAGATACGTTGAACCGTCGTAAATCATTGGCGAACTCTCAAGTTTAACCGTCTTTCCGTCCAGCGTGATAGGCAGATCCGGTCTAAGATATGCTTCCACCTTTTGCAGACCGGCTTCAGCATATGCAGCTGAAGCCGTTGCGATTATGATTCCCGCCAATAACCCAGGGACAAATTTCTTCATATTCACACTCTCCTAAAGAATAAATTTTTTTTCTGCCCTTCGAGCAAAATTTAAATCGTGGAATGCTTCATATCAATGTTGTAAATCTCGATAATAACAACGACGTTAAAAAAATGATAGAGTCAATAGACCGAACAATAACTTTTCAATCGTTCGATACGTTAAACTATCTAGAGCTATTATTGTTGCTGCTGAAAGATAACGTCCAATTGCTGACGGGATTGCCTGTCCGCGAGTTGCTGAATATAATGACCGTATCACAGAAAAGGAAAAGGATGCCCCCATGTATGTGGGCCTGCTGCAACAGGCTCACGGGATGCATCCCCTACCCAACATGGTCATTGTATCAAAGTATGAGCTGGATGAGAAGTCACCCAGCGTTTTTCGTTAGATGTGCAGAAGTGGTCCCATCTCCCTGCTGTGGAGAAGCGCTTAGCGTCATTGGCAGCCGGAAACGGAAATTAGTGGATGAGGGCGGGGATTGCCGCCTGCTTGTCATTCGCCGGTTGCGTTGCAAGGGGTGCCGGAAGATTCACCACGAGCTTCCGGATTGTGTTGTACCGTACAAGCGGTACGAATCGGCATGCGTGGAACAAGTCGTTTCAGAGTCGGAGGTACCCTCCACAGTGGCAGCAGATGATGCTACCCTGCGGCGCTGGAAGATTTGGTTTCGGGAGCAAACCGTGTACTTGCTCGGATGTTTGAAGTCCATCGCCATTCGCTTTCACCAAGACCCTGTAGAGAAAACGTCCGTACCCTCACAGTCTGCACATCACCCCATCGGACACGTTGTCGGGGATGCCTCCGGCTGGCTGGCTCGAATTGTCCGCCCCGTGGCCAATTCAAATTTGTGGCTACATACCCGTTCTGCATGTTTGTCCACCCCTGCCTTGCGGTAGACTCATCTCGAAGTCTACCAAGCGAGGTGTTGAATAGATGAAAGATCAGAAGAAAGCCGAAGCGATTGCATCGGAACGCGTACAGCTGTTGTCGCCGCTGCTCGCTGAGGGGCTTGACCCTGCTAGAGCTAGAGAGATCAAGCAGAGGATCTGTGAACAGACCGGGCTCTCTGAGCGGACACTGCGACGCTACTTGGCGAAGTATCGCCAGGAAGGTTTCAGCGGTTTACAACCCAAGGGCAAAGGGCGCCAACCGGCGGAAGCGACCATTCTACCAGAAGTGCTTGAGCAGGCCATTCTGCTGCGACGGGAGGTACCTGGCCGAAGTGTTGCACAGCTCATTCAGATTCTGGAATGGGAAGGTCGCATCCAGCCCGGCGAGATCAAACGCAGCACGCTGCAAGAGCGATTGGCGGCGCGAGGGTATAGTACGCGCCACATGCGCATGTACGCCGAATCCGGTATTGCCGCTCGGCGTTTCCAGCAGCGGCATCGCAATCGGCTGTGGCACTCGGACTTGAAGTATGGCCCGTACTTGCCCATCGGCCCCGGCGGCGCTATGAAGCAAGTGTTTCTCGTGACGTTCATTGACGACGCAACGCGGCTCGTGCTTCACGGCGAGTTCTATCCGGTGATGGACAAGAGCATCGTGGAGGATTGCTTTCGCCAGTCCATCGGGAAGTTTGGCGTGCCCGAGGCGGTTTACTTCGACAATGGCAAGCAATACAGAACCAAATGGATGACTCGCACCTGCTCTAAGCTTGGCGTCCGCCTGCTATTTGCGAAGCCCTACTCTCCGGAGGCTACAGGCAAGGTCGAACGATTCAATCGCGTGGTCGACGCGTTCTTGAGCGAAGCGGCGCTGGAGAAACCCAAGACGCTGCAGCGGCTCAATGAACTGTTCCAGGTCTGGCTGTCGGAGTGCTACCAGAACAAGCCACATTCCGCACTGGAGAATAAGATCAGCCCGGAAACCGCCTATCGAAGTGACAAAAAGCCTCTTCGGTTTGTCGATCCGGATGTGCTCACGAATGCCTTCTTGCACTGCGAAACGCGCAAGGTCGACAAGTCCGGCTGTATCAGCTTCATGGACCGCAAGTACGAGGTGGGTTTGCCGTTCATGGGCTGTACGGTGGATGTAGTCTTCGATCCGGCAGATATCTCGGAGCTCACGATCGAGTATGAAGGTCATGCGCCGTGGCGCGTGCGTGAGCTTGTCATCGGCGAACGTGCTGGCAAGCGGCCGCCGCGACCGGAGCATTTAGACCCCGTACCGGCAGATACGTCAAGGCTACTCACGGCGGCGGAAGAACGGAGCCGCGACCGCAAAGCGCAGCAGGCTCCGGCTGTAGCCTATCGGCGGGTGAACAAGGAGGATGATGGCCATGTTTGAGTCCTTCTACAGCCTCCCCCGGTCACCATTCTCTCGAGATGTGCCGACCGGTGAACTGTATGAGTCGGTGATTCTCGACGAAACACTCGGGCGTCTTGAATACGCCGCCCAGCGTCAGTGGTTCGCCGTCGTCACCGGCGATTGCGGTACAGGCAAGACGACGACAATCCGTCGGTTCACCGAAGTGCTCGATCCAGCAAGCTACAAGGTACTCTATTTGTCGGACTCCAAGCTGACGCCGCGGCACTTCTACAAGGGGCTACTTGAACAGCTCGGCTGCGAGTCGAAGTTCTACCGCGGCGACGCCAAGCGGCAGTTGCATCGCGAGATCGAGCTCATGCGGGGCATTCACAGGCTGCAACCGGTCGTTGTCGTTGACGAGGCGCATCTGCTGGATCGCGAGATGTTGGAGGAAGTCCGCTTCCTGCTCAATTTCAAGATGGATGCACAAAGCCCCATGGCGCTCATCCTTGTCGGCCAAAGCGAACTGTGGGATCGTCTACATTTGCAGGCATATGCCGCCATTCGTCAGCGCATCGATCTGCAGTGCAAGCTGCCGCACTATGATCGTGCACAGACCGGTGATTATATTCGCCGCCATCTGGCGTTCGCCGGAGCAGAGCATGATATCTTTACCGACGGCGCAATCGACGACATTTACCGCTTCTCAAGTGGCGCTGCCCGGTTGATTAACAAAGTATGTACACACGCTCTGATCTACGGGGCACAGAACAAACATCGGATCATCGACGATCATATGGTGAAGCGCGTCATCCAGGGAGAATTGTCATAATTCTCCCTTCCTTTTGTATCTCACGCGGACAGATTGACCGTCACCAGCAGGAAAACTTACGCCGTCAACTGTCGGACATTATGCGTTAGCAGTAACACTATTATTACATTATTGAAGGGATCGTTATAGTGATGCTTAATAGAAAAGCTGCGGTGTTATTTTTTTATTTTTGCAATGATTATTCTTTCAACCGGTTGCATCTCTAGGCCTTCTGAATCTGAAGAGTCAGTCGAACAGAAGGTGGTTGCGCATCTGTTGGCAATGGGGTATAAAGAATCCGATTTTAATGTCGATGTTAAATATCATAAAATGGGAGAAGGCAAGATGGGAGGCCCATACGCAATTAATGTAGCTTTTAACGATGAGCCGAACGTCGTATATAATTATAAATACGATTATAAAATGGAGAGCAAAGATATAACGCAAATCGGCGTATCACCAAAGAGCAGTAAGGATGCTAAGAATTTTAAACATGCTGAATAATTTTTCTTTTCCGTTAGTAAGCTAACTTATTTCCATCTTATTCGCCAAGGGATGAGTAGGAGGTGCGATTTATGTCTGAAATCTGCGCGAAGTGCGGCGCCGTATATACTGGAGAGAATACATGCGAGTCGATTTTCGGGGAATTGTTGGCGCTTGAGTTTACAGACCCCGGTTATGAAGTGACCCCAAAAAGTTAGACACTATAAAGTTTAAGCAGCCTTTAGGGTGTGAATCCGGTATTGAACCGGGCTCATACCCTTTAATTTTGCCTTAATCCGTTTGTGATTGTAGTAATCGATATATTGTTTGAGCTCTTTCTTAAAATGTTCCATGCTTTCAAACTCTTGTCTATATAAAAATTCGGATTTTAAGATGCCGAAGAAATTCTCAATAACCGCATTGTCATAGCAGTTTCCTTTGCGTGACATACTTTGTGTGATCCCACGTTTCTTTAATGCCTGCTGATATGGCCCCATTTGATAGTGCCAGCCTTGATCTGAATGAATCATCAGTTGATCTCCGTCATTTATATGTTCAAACGCTTTGTCCAGCATCTTGGAAACAAGGGAATAGACAGGGCGTGATTCTATTGTATAGGTGATAATTTCTCCACTAAATAAATCCAACATCGGGGATAAGTAAACCTTCTCACCGAATAATTTGAACTCTGTAATGTCGGTTACCCATTTCTCATTGGGCTTCTTCGCTTTGAAATTTCGATCTAAAACATTCGGTGCTATTTTCCCGACATTCCCCTTATACGAGCGGTACTTTTTCATCCGGACCGCACATTTCAGACCGAGTTCGCCCATCATTCGCTGCACCCTCTTATGGTTGATCTGGTGCCCTTCATTGTGTAATTGATCCCGAATACGGCGGTATCCATATCGGCCTCGATGCTCATCATATATGGCTTTAATGCGGGCTTTTACATCGGCATCTTTGTCCGGCCTTTCCAAGGTGGTTACCCAATAGTAGTAGCTACTACGTGGAATCTGGGCCAGCTGCAGCAAGGCTGTAATAGGGAATTCATGCCTTAGTTCAAACACTACTTGCGCTTTGACTTGTTTTGTAACTTTTCCTTGCTTTGAACTAAGGCATTCAACTTTTTTAAATAAGCATTCTCCATCCGCAGATGCTGTATTTCGGCTTGTAATGCCTCAATCGAACCTTCAACAGGAGTTGCTTTCTTTTCTTTTTTCATGGATAAACGCCCCTTTTTCATTGGTTCCAGGGCGTCTTCGCCTTCTTCTTCCAGAATCCTTCTCCAATTCGATATGGCTGAAGGTGCCGCGATGTTATACGTTACGGCAGTTTCTAAAAGAGACGCTCCTGATTCGTTCATAAATCGAAGTACGTCCATTTTAAACTCTTTCGAGTACGTTGTATACCGTGCAGCTAAACCTTCCATACCATGTGCACGATAGAAAGCTACCCACTTAATAACGGACTTGTAATCGATTCCAATGCGTGCCCCGATCTCAGAATAGGATTCTTTTCCTGACAAATAATCTTGTACGGCCTGGAACTTCTCCTTCACACTGAATCTACTCATAAAAAACTGCACCTCCAATTGTTAGCTTGTGTCTAACAATTGGGGTGCAGTTCATTACGGGAGGGTTCATTTTCTCACGGTTGCCTGTTATATGATTCAACATGAGGGCTACAGTGATGAATCGTATGTCTGGGTGCAAAATGGGCTGCGACAATACTTGGAGGAAGGCCGCAGCACGGAGATGATTCGCCGGGATGCCGCTCAAGGCCCCGGACGTACCAAGGAAATTCGAAGACTGGCGGATGCGCCACGGCTTTCCAAGGTGGCCTGGCCCATGACAATCGCCGATGTGGCCGCGCAGATGCAAGATGCGGCAAGCTATTGCAGGCTGATTGAACAATGGGGACATGCGACGCTGCAAGAGATGGAACCGCTTGTTTTGATAAGATGATAGGATGGGTTGTTACAGCGCAGCAGGGCGTTGCTTTCAAGTCTTGGTCTGCTGCTATGCCCAGCGAAATGGAGGATGCAAGCCAAGCGAAAAGTATGGGAGCGTCCTCAGGCTGCCGCGGGGAAAAACTGGTGACTTCGTTAAGCAATGAAGCAAATAGACGCGTATGCTATTTTGTAGGAGGTGAGTTTCATGCTCTATATTTTTAGTGGGTTGCCGGGCGTCGGGAAGACCACGTTATCCGCAACCTTATCCGAAAAGCTGCGGGCCGCATATCTCCGGGTGGATGTTGTGGAGCAGGCGATGCGGACTGCGGGAGTCTGGGTTGAAGGACCTGCAGGTTACATAGTGTGTTACGGGATTGCGGCGCAAAATCTCCGATTGGGCCTCGACGTGATAGCAGATACGGTCAATCCCGTTCATGAAACGCGTCAAGCCTGGCGCAGCGTTGCGGAGTCTCTTGACATTCCGTTTATGGACATCGAAGTGGTCTGCTCGGATGAACGAGAGCATAAGCATCGGATCGATACGCGCACAGCCGATATTCCCGGGTTTGTTCTGCCTACGTGGGAAGAGGAGAAGAGCCGCCAATACGATATGTGGGATCGGGATCACATCGTTATCGACACGGCTCATCAAACGGTGGCCGAAAGCTTGATGACATTATATGAGCGGTTGGATCTGAACCATCAAAAAAATTAATTGTTGGAATGCCCTACTTTCCCGCCGTACTTCCGCGCAGATCGATGACGGAGATAATAGTTCCAAACGGCGAGGCTTGCGGACAGGAACACAATTTGCATGAGGGTGCGGGGGACCAGGGCGTCCTCCGGGCTGGTCGCGAGGCCGTTCATTGCGATGTAGAGATTGGCGGGAAACATGACGATCAGCAACAGCGAGAGCCCGCCGGATGCCCAGAGGACCATGGGACGCCATAACAAGCCTATGGCTCCGGCCCATTCCAGTATACCGGTGATCGTTACGATCAAGTCGGGATAGGGCAAGACAGGAGGAACCATACGAATGAGCTCGGATCGAAGGTAAACGAAGTGGACCGATCCGGTCAGCATAAACATGGCGGCAAGACCGCCCCGAAGCGCAACGGGCCAAGGGCGCAAACGCCGTATCCCGGCGGCTCCTGCAACGAGAATGATAAGCGTGACGGCAACAAGTACGATAAGCGGCTCCATCAATTAACCTCCATTAATTTTATTGGTAATGCGTATAGATACTAAACACATTTTTGAAAAAAATTTAATCATCTAATTGTTGTTCAAGCTGGATTAAAAAATCTTTGATCATCCGCACCTTATCGTCGGGCGCATCCTTTAATACTTGCACGACCTTTTCTTTGAATTGGTTCTGATATTCCAAATGGCGTGCGTAAGCAATTTCCCCTTTTGCGGTCACCTTTAAAATGAGCCTCGATTGGTTGCGAACGTCCTTTTCCTTGATGACGAGTCCTTTCTGCTCAAGTTTTTTCAGTACTTGGGAGATGGCCCCCTTCGTAACTCCGCAGCGTTCGGCCAGTGCTGTAATATGGATGCCTTCATGCTCTCTAATTTCATTCAGCGTATAAATCTCGGAATGAAATAAAGGCTCATCGACACCATAATCCCTGTTTTTCCTGTCCTGCTTAGCGAACGTTTTGAATAAATCCAGCAGGGTGTCGCTAATGTTTTCTTTTGAAAGCTCATCATGGTTTATCATAGTGAGAAGTGTATAGCATCTAAACGCTGTTGTCAAACGAATTTTGAAAAAGTATAATCCGCGAAATTTTTTTTATAAATAAAATAATCTCTTGGTATTGACAAAAACAACTGTTACACTTATCGTAACAGTTGGCGGGTATAGACAGAGCCGCTTATAAATAGAGATTTTTCAGGAGAGGGAAGTGGAAGCGAACAATGAAACAATATAATACGAGGGCCATCATGTCGTCGCTGCTTATCTGCGGATTTGTAGGTATGTTCAGCGAGACGGCGCTCAACATTGCAATAAGTAATTTAATGGACGTGTTTCACATTTCGGCCGCGACGGCGCAGTGGCTAACGACAGGCTTTTTGCTGACGCTCGGCATTTTGATGCCGATGACGGGATTGCTGCTGCAGTGGTTCACAACAAGGCAATTGTTTATGGCCTCGCTGGCGAGCTCGATTATCGGTACGCTGATTGCGGCGCTGGCAGTTAATTTTGAGATGTTAATGGCGGCCCGCGTACTGCAGGCGATTGGCATGGGATTGTTAATTCCGCTCATGTTCAATACGATCCTTATCGTCTATTCGCCGGAGAAGCGGGGGGCCGCGATGGGTTTCGTCGGTCTGGTCATCATGTTTGCTCCGGCGACCGGGCCTACGGTGGCGGGTCTTCTGATCGAATATTTATCGTGGCATTACATCTTCTGGCTCTCGCTGCCGTTTTTGGTCATCGGGCTGCTGGTAGGACTCAAGTATTTGGAAAATGTGACCGAGGTTACGAAGCCGCACATCGATCTGCTGTCTATCGTATTGTCTACGATCGGCTTCGGCGGCGTCGTGTTCGGCTTCAGTAAGGCGGGCGAAGGCGAAGCAGGCTGGAGCAGCCCGATTGTGGTCCAATCCATTGTCGTCGGGATGATTGCGCTCGTGCTGTTCGCGCTGCGGCAAATATGGATGCGCGAGCCGATGATGAACCTGCGTGTTTTCAGGTACCCGATGTTCATCGTCGGGCTGCTGATGGTTTTATCCTGCATGATGATCATCTTGTCGAGCATGATCATTCTGCCGATGTATTTGCAGAACGGGATGAAGTTATCCGCGTTCGCTGCTGGACTCATGCTGCTGCCAGGCAGTGCGTTGAACGGCATTTTATCGCCGCGCATGGGGCGTTTGTTTGATAAATACGGACCCAAATGGCTCGTTATTCCCGGTCTTTTTATCGTCGCGGCCGTGCTATGGTTTTTCTCTGGCATTACGTTGGCTTCTTCGATCGCTTTGATCGTCGCCTTGCATATCGGATTAATGGTCGGCATATCGATGGTTTGGATGCCGGCGCAGACGAACGGTCTGAACCAGCTGCCGCCAGAGCTGTATCCGCATGGCACGGCGGTGATGAACACGCTGCAGCAGGTCGCAGGCGCGATCGGCACGGCGGTTGCCGTCAGCATCCTGACCAAAGGGATGGAAAAGTACTTGCATGAATCGACGGCTCCGAATGCTCCGGCCGAGATGGCGAACGCGATGACATTCGGTTCGCAGAACGTATTCTTTTTTGCGATGATCGTCACGGTTATCGGCTTGGCTGTAGCGTTTTTCATCCGTCGTGTCGTCGTCAGCCGCACAGCGATGAGTGCGATGCATTGATGTACCTTGAAGGGGAGCTTTAGAGCTCCCTTTTTCACGTTTCCGCAGAATAGTAGAAAGTTTGCATATTATTTTTTATTTGTCCAAACCGGGTGGTTTTTAGTACAGTTAGATGTAGAGAACTACTGGTGAAGTCAGGCCGAACGGCATGTTGATCTATGTCAGCCACCGCAGGAGGGAACATGTTCAATAAAGCAATTCTCATTCATGGCTTCAATAAAAGTAAAAAAGACATGAGAGTGTTGGAAGACTATCTATCGGCGTATCGGCTGGAGTGTATGTCGGTCGATTTGCCGCTAACTTTTGAAAAGATTGAGCATAGGACATAGCAGCGGCGGACTGGTCATCAGAAAGTTTCTTTCCGATACAAGATATTTAGACTATGTACATAAATGTGTTCTGATTGCGACGCCAAACCGCGGAACAAGGCTGGCGAGCTACGCCGATCAAGTTTCCAAGACATCCACTCGAATATTTAAGACGCTGCAGTCTTTGCATCCCGAATATATAGATTCGCTCAACCTTAAGGAAACCGGCATTGAAATCGGGGCTATCGCCGGGAATAGAAACAATCTGTTGCTTGGAAAATTGCTTAACGACGATAACGACGGCCGCGTCGAGGTCAGCTCGGTTTACTATGACGGGCTTACGGATTTTACCATCTTGCCGTACGGCCATAAGGAAATCCATTATCAAAAGGAGACTGCCGAGCTCGTAGTTCATTTTATAAAAAAAGGCACCTTTAAAAAGCCTGGTGAAAAAAGAGCGGAGGGGCCATTTGAATCTGGAAAAGCGTAAGCGTTCGCCTTTGAAAACGGATTCTCTCCACAGAAAAACGAAAAAACAATCCAAAGAATCCGTTTTCAACAGCGATTGGAGGATCAAATGGACGCCGCAGCGGACTTTTTCACCACCCTTTTAAAAGCGAGGCGAACAAGAGCGGAGGGGCCATTTGAATTTGGAACAGCGTTAGCGGTCGCCTGTGAAGACGGCTCCTCCCCGCATAAGAGCTTGAAGATGAAATCCGGCTGCAAGAGCGGGTGGAAGCTTCTATCGACCGCAGGCCGCGACGAAATCGCCGCACTTTTAAATAGACTCTGAAGGTTATGCCAGGGTCTCTTTCTGCTTCTCCACGCGCCGAATAAAGGATTGCAATCCGTCTATAAATAGCTTCGCTGCCTGCCCCATAAACTTGTCCGTACGATAAATGATGCAGATGTCTTGACTGGGCGTAGGCTGGAGCAGTGTGACCGCCGAGATGGTGTCGCGGTTCAGGTAATCGAGCAGCAGCCGGGGGAGAATAGAGGCTCCGATCCCTTGTTCGACCAGAGACAGAAGCGTCGACAGCGTGGAGGTGACGATCGGATTGTCGATAGTGATCCCTTTCTCCTGGCAGCAAGCTTGGATGACCTTCGTAATTTGATGCTCAGGGCCGAACGTCACCATCTTGAGCTGCTGCAGCTGCTCGAAGGGGATCGCCTTGGATTTGGCGACGGGATGATCCGAACGAACGGCCAAAGCAAACTCTTCGTGGAATAACGGGATAACGGCGATGCGGCTGTCCGGCTGCGCAGGCACCGTCGTCACGCCGAGATCTCTTATGCCGCCTAGGACTTGTTCGTACACGTCCATCGTTTCCGTAACGCTTATCGAGAGCTTCGGATAGGCAAGATGGAAATCGATCAGCAAGGCATCGAACAGCAGGTCCCCGTCGCCCGGGAGAATACCGATGTCCAGTCTGCCGCCTTCCATTCGCTTCAGATCCGTAAGCGCCCCTTTCATATAGCCTACCCGTTCAAAGATGAGCCGGCTTTGCTCCAGTACGATTTTCCCCGCGTCCGTCAGCGCGATCCGTTTGCCGATGCGGTCGAATAGCGGCATTCCGAGCTCGCTCTCCAAAAACTTGATTTGCTGACTGAGATTGGACTGTGTCGTGCACAGGTTTTCCGCAGCCTTCGAGAAGTGCATTTCCTTGCAGACGGCGATAAAATATTCAAGCTGTCTAAGCTCCATTCCTCTCATCTCCCTTTTTGCAAATCGGTCTCCTGTCGTTATTATAACGGATACGTCCGGCGCTCAAAAGCGGCCGGCGAATCATTACTGAAACCGATCGATTGCATCGGAATCTGGCGATGGTTGCCCTGCGGAGGAGCAGGTATACTGTGGTTGTGAAGGCGAAACAGATACCAACCAATCCAAGGAGGCGTTTCAATAATGACACAATCGATTATAAATACGGGTAAAGTGCTGCGGCAAATCGTTATCGGTCAGCTTCAAGGCATTGCGGAGGCGAAGCTCGACATTCAACCGGAAGGCTTCTCGAATACGATTCGCTGGAATGTGGGGCATACCGTGTACTGGATGGATAAATACTGCACCCTGGCCTTGGGCGCTCCGACCGCGATTCCGGCACAGTATGAGTCGCTGTTCGGTTCCGGAACGAAGCCTTCGATTGGACGACGGCTCCGCCGTCGAAGGAAGAGCTGACGCAGCTGCTGACGGCCCAGCTATCCTTCCTGTCCGAGCTGGCGCCCGATCGGCTGGAGCAGCGTTTGTCATCGCCGTTTGTTATGGTCCGTTCCAATTTCTCACCTCCGGCGAGCTGATCAATTTTGCCTTGATGCATGAAGCGATTCACCTCGGAGTCATTACGAGCCAGGCCAAATTGGTTTAAAAGGATAACCGGACGAAACGAAATGTCGGTCCAACATAAAGGAGCCCCGTTGAGGGGCTCCTTTTCCGGTTGCGTTATGGATGCAAAAATTGCGAAGAACATTTGCCGGCAATCGCTGTGGTCATCAACTGCTCATCAACTGCTTCAGCCACCAACCGATCCTGCAGCCGACCAATCGATTGTCCAGCATGGCCCGGATATGGGCGAATTGCGCATGGGATGGCGAAACGAATGGTTGTAGGGAGGCGGAGGGAAGAGTTAAGATCAACCATATAATCTACCGATACCCCGCGCATGACCCATGTGACGGGGTATCTTGGCACCATGGACGGAAAGCGGTTCCATTCACCAAATTCCTCTAGGGAAAAAGGGATTTCCGTCCGCTGCGTTGAACCATACTTATAACGAAGAGAACATTTCGGAAGAAGCGGCAACGATGGAACCCGAAGCGCGTGATTCCAAGACGACTAGGCTGCACAGAAGCGGAGGGCGAAGATGGGCAGATTTCTGAACTCGATTAAATATTATTGGGCGGACACGCAGACGCGGCTCGTCACCATTTTGACGGTGTTCGTTGCTGTGATCATCCTCGCGGTCGGTCTGACGTCCTACTACACTTCCAAGTCCGTGCTGCAAAGCGAGTTAAGCGAACCGCAGCATCAGTCGCTGCGCATCGGGATGAATTATATCGATAAATATATTCAGGATACGAATTATATCGCGATCAAGATTGCGCTGCAGTCGAACGTGTACAATTTTTTGACGATGCAGCCGCAAAATTCATACAGCAATATTAATCAGCTGTATCAATTTTTGGAGACGCTGCTGGTCAACTCTCCTTATCTCGACAGCATTTATATATACGATCGGGATCGCCAAAGCTTCGTCGCCTATCCGCAAGGCTTCAGCTCCAGCAGCGTCACCATGCTCGATTCGGGCTGGGTCGATGTGGCGGACCGGTTCGGCGATAAGCTGATGGTGGTCGAATCGAGGGAAGCGCCGGGCTCGGGAGTGAGCCCTCCGACGACGAAAATCACGCTGTTTCGCAAAGTGCTCATTCAAGGTCAATTCAAAGGGATCGTGGCGATTAATTTCAAAAGCAATGCCTTATTTCAAAATATGCAGCCCGAGTATGTGTCGGGAGTCAGCCGGGCGCAGGTCATATTGGGCAAAGCGGGCAATCTGATCTATTCGGCCGGAGGCAAGCCCGTCGATACGGATGAGGTCCATCGGGCGCTGGCCAAGCTGAACGGCGAGCCGTTCGGGGATTGGAGCGATGCGAGCGGAGAGAAGCTGTTGGTTTCGCACGCCCGCTCACCGGTAACGGAATGGGATTATGTATCGATTGTTTCCCAGGACAGCCTGCTTTCGAAATCCCAAACCATTCGCGATGTCGTGCTGGCCGTTTCGTTTATTGCGCTCATTCTGGGAGCGGCGGCGATTATGTATACGCATGCGCTGGCCTTCAAGCCGGTGCGGAGAATCCGCAGCATGTTCACCACCTACGGGCAGAACGAGGAGCGCTCCGATCTGATCGGTCTGGAGAAAATTACCGGCAAGCTGCTGAGGGATCACGCCAAGCTGTCCAGCCTGATCCGGCAGACGATGCCTGAAGCTTCATCGAAGTTTGTCTACGATATGTTTCTTGGAAATATTCAGTCCAAAAAAGAAATCGCCGAGAAATGGCGGAGTTACTTCTCCGAATGGTCCGCCGCTCCGCTTACGGTCGTCGTCATTTCCATAGACCGTTACCGGGAATGGGGCAAAGATTTTCCGGAAAAAGACCATCTGCTGCTCAAATACGCCCTCAACAATATTGCTTCCGAGCTGCTGGCCGCCGGCTGGCGGAATGTCTGCCTCGATCTCGGCCGGGACTTGACGGCGGTGGTGCTGCAGCCTGCATCCGCAGAGGCGCCTCCTCTTAAGGAAAAGGTGGAGGAGACGATTCAGATCATTCGCCGGCTGCTTCACTTCAGCGTATCGGCCGGCATCAGTCAGCCCCACGCGGAGGTAGGACGTCTGAAGCTGGCGCTTCATGAGGCGGAGAACGCGCTAAGCTACCGGCTCTACCGAGGCTACGGCTGCGTCATCCCGTATGAAGCCGTAGCCGATCACGAGATGGGAGAGACGTTCGCCGGTGAGTCGGCCATCGGCGATTTGACCGGGGCGATCGAGACCGGTACCGAGGAACGGTCGCTGCGCATTATGGAGCGGCTTCTCCGCGATATTCGGGAAGATTGCTGGTATCCTTCGGCCGCGCTTTCCTTCCTGAACGCCGTCACAGCCAAGCTGAACCGGATGATGCACGGCAAAGAAACGGGAGCTTGGGAGGAGCCGGACGGCGACCGTTCCTACCAAACGATGAGCCTTCAAGACATTGGAGAGGGCATGTCCGAGCAGATTCGGGCGCTGGTGAGCCGCTTCGGAGACCTGATTCAGAGCAAGGAATTTATTATGGTGCAGAGCATGATCGATTATATGAAAAAGCATCTGGGCGAAAATATCGGCGTCCAGGAGATCGCCTCTTCGATCGGCATCAGCGTGAGCCTGGCGAGCCAAATGTTCAAGCAGGAGACGAACGAGACGATTCACGAATATTTCACGAAGCTGCGCATGGAGCGCGCGGCGGAGCTGCTGCTAGAAACCGGGAGCAAAATATCCGATATTGCCCTGATGGTCGGCTATCAGCATGAGAACAGCTTTATCCGGGTGTTTCGCAAATATAAGGACATTACGCCGGGCAAATACCGGGAGCTGATGCGCAATCACGACGCTTCCTTTAACAGCCTGAACTCTTAATCGGCGGGAGCGGGGATCAGCCGCAACGCCATATCCCTACAGCAGATGAGCCTCCTGAACGGATGCGGGCAACCGCGGCCGGTCGGGGAGGCTTTTTTTCATAAAGAGCATTTCCCTTCGCACGGGCGGGATGCGCGAGAGGCTTCCTGGCGGGAGACGCGCTAATCCTTCTCCGTCCGGCCGGATCACCGGGGCTTCGTCCACGCCGCTGAAGATCAACCGATGCCGCAGGCGACCAACCGATCTTCCAGCGGCCGCTCCGTTTGTGTTATTTGCGCATTCGCTGGGCAAACGCTTCGTTGTCTCCGGCCCGTCCGCGGGCTAAGATGAAAGCGTCAACGGACAAATTCACAGACAGGTGGTCGGTAGCATATGGCCAGGGCGACGCTCAGCGAGAACATGAATAACCCGGCAGCGGCAATGAGAGTGTCAAAATCGAAAAATCGCTATCTTGAAAACATTCGCAAACACGGGCTGCTGTATTTGATGATACTTCCCGGCATCGTATTTTTTATCGTGTTCAAATATGTCCCGCTGGCGGGAAGCATCATCGCATTTCAGAAATATCAGATTATGAGGGGCATCTTGGACAGCCCTTGGGTCGGACTGGACAATTTTCGCTTTATTTTTACCTACAAGGATTTTTACAACGTGCTGCGCAATACGGCGCTGATCGCGCTGTATCATCTGGTGTTCGGCTTTCCGGCGCCGATTATTTTGGCCCTGCTGTTCAACGAGCTGCGCTCGGCGCTGATGAAGAGAGCGTATCAAAGCTTCTTCTATCTTCCGCACTTTCTATCCTGGGTCGTAGTCGGCGGGATCGTATTCGAGCTGCTGGCTAACAAAGGGATCGTTAACAACGTGCGCGGCTGGTTCGGCTTCGAGCCGATCTTGTACATGCAGTCGGAGCGCTACTTCCGTTCGATCGTCATTATATCGGGCATATGGAAGGAAGTCGGCTGGGGGACGATCATCTATCTTGCGGCGCTGGCCGGGGTCAATCCGCACTTGTATGAGGCGGCCGTCGTCGACGGGGCGAACCGCTGGAAGCAGACGCTGTACATTACGATTCCGGCTCTGTTTCCGACGATTCTGGTGCTGTTCCTGCTGCGAATCGGCAACTTCCTGGAGCTGGGCTTCGATCAGATGTACAATCTGCTGACTCCGATGACGTATTCGGTAGGAGACATTATTGAAACGTATGTGTACCGGGCAGGGGTGCTGCAGGCGCAGTACAGCGTAACGACGGCCATCGGGCTGTTTCAGTCGGTCATCGGCTTCGCGCTGCTGTGGACTTTCAATCGTTTCGCCAGAAAAATGGAACAGGGGTTGTGGTGATGAAGCAGACATGGGGAGAAAAAACATTCGGGGCGATCAACGTCGTCCTGCTCGGAGCCGCCTCGCTGACCATGCTTATTCCGCTCATTCAGATGCTGGCCGTATCGTTCAGCTCGCCGTATGCGGCCGACGCCAAGCAGGTGTTCATTCTGCCGGTTGAGTTTACGACCGCGGCATGGGATTATATTTTGCATAAGCAGGATTTGTGGCGCTCGTTTTGGGTCACGATCTATATATCCGTCGTCGGTACGCTGCTCAGCATGCTGTTCACGGTCATGACGGCTTATCCGCTCGCACAGCAGGTTTTTCTCATCCGCAAGCAGGTGATGCTATTCATCGTCATTACGATGATATTCAATGCGCCGATGATTCCTTTTTTCCTGACGATCCGCGAGCTGGGGATGCTAAATTCGCTGTGGTCGCTGATCATTCCGGGTCTTATCAGCACCTTTAATATGATTATTATTCGCACGTTTTTTATGGGGATTCCTCAGGAGCTGGAGGAGTCGGCCAAGATGGACGGCTGCAACGACTTCCGGATCTTGTTTCAAATTTACTTGCCGCTGTCCAAGCCCGTGCTCGCTACGGTAAGCTTGTTTTATGCCGTAGGCTATTGGAATACGTTCCAAAGAGCCGTGCTGTTCATCCGCGACGCGAAGCTGTGGCCGCTGCAGATGAAGCTGAGGGAATATTTGATCAACACCGAAGATATTTTGCCCATCAATCAGATGGTAGGCACCTTCGATTTCAACGCGACGACGCTGAAGGCCGCCACGATTATTTTCGCGACAGTGCCGATTTTGCTCGTGTACCCTTATTTGCAAAAATATTTTGTCAAGGGCGCTTTGCTCGGTTCCGTCAAAGGCTAAGGATAGGAGGCCGTCATCGGCTGAATATACAAGCAGCATAGTCCGGCGGGCCGGGGCGGATGCGGCTGGGAAACGGCGGCATTCGCATGAGGCAGGCCGGGCTGTAAAGTTCAGGCACCGTGGACCAATAATTCAATAAGCGAGAGAAGAAAGGCAGGGTCTACTATGTTCAATAAGAGAAAGAAACAACTGGCTGCATCTGCGGCCGTCATGATGGCCGCCGTATCGATTGCCGGCTGCGGCGGTTCGGGAGCGTCCCAGGGAGAAGGCGCCGCTGCGGACGCGGGCAGCGGTCCGGTTAAGGTCAAAGTGTACAAGACGCATCTCGGCAAAGGAACGATGCCCGACAGCAGCAACGCTCATGTTCAATATATCGCCCAGAAGACCGGCGTGGAGTATGTGCTGACGACGAGCCCTCCGGGGGCCGACCCTGCGGAAAGCATCAACGTGATGATCGCCTCGGGCGATCTGCCGGATATTATGCGTCCGATCGGCGGCGTCGAGCAGACGCTCATTCAGCAGGGAGGGGCGCTTGCGCTCGACGATCTGCTGCCGAAATACGCGCCGAACGTATGGAACAGCATTCCGAAGGAAGCTTGGGATGTCGTGCGCACCGCTTCGCCGGACGGCAAAATTTATTATGTGCCGAAAGTGTACATGATTCCCGAACGGGTGCCGATGATCCGTAAGGACTGGATGGATAAGCTAAACTTGACGATGCCGTCGACGAAGGACGAGTATGTCACTTTGCTGAAGGCGTTCAAGGATCAGGACCCTAACGGCAACGGCAAGGCCGACGAAATTCCTACGACAGGCCGCGAGTTCGGCACATGGATGGACCATCTGTTCGCGATGTGCGGCGTCGCGATGTGGGAAGGGAAGCCGGAGTGGGATGTCTACGACGGGAATATCAACTACGCGGGCACTTCCCAGAATATGAAGGCAGCCATCGCCTTCCTCCGCGAGCTATACGCGCAAAAGCTGCTCGATAACGAGACTTTCCTGAACAAAGGCGATGTATGGCAGGCCAAAATCAACAACAATCTGGTCGGCAACTGGTACCATCTTCCGGCGAGCTTGAAGGATAAGATCGATGCAATGCGCAAAACGGCGCCGGACGCTTATGTAGCCGGTCTGCCTTTGCCGAAGGTGGACGGATTTACCGGATTTATTACGCAGAAGAGCATCGGCGAGGCGGAATGGATCATTCCGAAAGCTGCGGAGAAACGGGCGCAGTACGCTTTGAAGCTGCTGGACTTCTTCTACGATCCGGCCAATCAGGAGTTTAACCTGTTCGGCGTGGAGGGATTGCAGCATGAGGTAGTGGACGGCAAGAAGAAGCTGCTGCCGCAAACCGACGATAAGCCGATCGCGCTCGGCATGCTCAATTTCACGACGAAGGAATCGATGGATAAACGGCTGGATCAGCTGTATACGGCGGATCAGGCGAAGATGATCAAGGATATATTCGCCGTCGGTATGAAGGATGCGCGGAGAATCGCCGGAGACGGTATGCCTAGCTCGGTTTACGAAGGCTTCCCGGATATTCAGTCGCACAAGATGTTCCAGGAGTATTTGGCTAAAATCGTGATCGGGGAATGGCCGCTGGAGAAATTCGACGAATTCGTTCAAAAGTGGAAGCAGTCGGGCGGAGACGAGGTCACCAAACGCGCTCAGGAATGGTACGCCAAAGTACAAAGCTTTAATAAAAAATAATGCCGAAAATCCGGCCTGCTTCATCCCGAGGATGAGCGGGCCGGATTTTAATTTAAGCGCTAGCCGTTCAAGAAGTCCGGGTACAGAAGAGATCGGAGGACGTTTCAATATGCGGAGCAGGCGGCTCTCGCCGCGCCTTTAATCGCCCGGCTGAATCTCCGGGTTGTTCGCCATGATGCTCTCCGCAGCCTCCCACAGCCGGGGCAGATAGCCGATCCCCTCTGCGGCGCGGGAGAGGAAGTCTTCCCTGGACCGGATGCCCAGATCGGCTATGACGGCTTCGAAGGCCGGCAGCAGCTGCTCCTGCAGCTCGCGAGGGGCATCCGCAGCCAAAATCTTATGGCAGCGCGCGAAGGTCGCGGCGATCCAGAAGACAGCCTCGCGGTGAAAGCCTCTGCGGATCAGCTCGCGGCTCCCGTCGATGGCAATCGGCCGCGAGGCGGGAGAGATGTCGGAGCTGAAGAAGAACGGCGTCCTGGCCGCAGCGGCTGCGGCGTCGAAGGTTCGGGTGAGCTCGTCGAGATGGCGTTCCGTGCGTTCCGGGGTCAGGTGCGCGCAGCCGAGCAGCTCCAGCAGCTCCGCGTACAGGCTGTCCTGGCCATAGCTCTCCAGCACCTCACGGGCGGCCAAGTAGCGCAGCCTTACAGTCGGATTGCGCAGGGCGGCGACGAGGATCAAGTGCGTAGTCACGCCGGTCGGAAACAGCCACGACGTCAGCAGGTCGTGCAGCGGAGCGGCGGTATCGATAGCGCGCAGACCGTTCTCGATTTTCTCCCGGACGTTGAGGCAGCGCCGTCTTACCCAAGGCCGCTCGGCGAAGAGCCGGGACACCTCGGCTTGCAGGCTGTGCAGATGTCCCGTCGGATCGGCAATAATCGTATTGGTCCGGAAGCCGTTCGCCAGGTGATAGTTGGCGAGCACCTCTTCTGCCGAAGCGAGCTGATGCCAGGAAATATAGGAGGCCTCGATCAGCGCGTCGCGATGGATGAATTTCCCCGGCTTGAGCGGCGGGGCGGCCTCGGCAGTCACGATCATGACATCGACGTCGGAGGACGCCGGCAGCTCCGCCTCGTCCGGCAGCACGGCTGTGGAGCCGCTGAAGTACGCTCCGCGGTAGCCCTCCGTCCGGCTGGCATGATTCGTTACCCAATCGGCCGCCGCTTTTTTCGCAGACCCAACGTTCATGGACATCATCCCTTCTCTTAGCGTGGTTTCATGGAGAGCGTCCTTCTATGGTCTCACTTGACTTCGTTCAGGCGCTCCTCCAGGCGGTTCCAAGTTTCCGTAATGCCCTGCAGCATCCCCATATCCATCACGGTTTTGAGAGCCTCCGCGGACACATATTCGGCATGGTTGACCAGCTTCGTCTTGCCGTCCAGATCAATGAAGGTGATCGTAATTTCGGTAGAAGGCATGGAATCGTTCAGGTTGCCTTCGGCATCCGAGAAATAGTCGGTGTACGCAATTTTCTCCGACTCGACAATATCTTTATAAATGCCTTTGCCCCAAGATTCCATGCCGTAAAACGAGCCTTGGTTCGGATCGATGCACTTCATGCAGTAATGCCAAACTCCGCCGGGGCGGAAATCGACGGTACAAACCGGAAGCTCCCAGCCCTTCGGCCCCCACCAGTGTTTGAGATGCTCGGCTTCTTGGAACATCTTGAAGACGAGGTCGCGCGGCGCATCGAAAATACGCTCCAGCACCAGCACCCGATCATTTTCTACCCTTGAAACTATTGCGTTGTTTGACATTGTATTTCCTCCTCATTTATTTAAGAGTGTCTTTGGATTGCTCTTTGTTTTGCAATTCCCGCAAGTAGTCTTCCAGATTGTCGAATCTGTCCTCCATGATGCGCCGGAAAGACTTAACCCAAGAATCCAGCGCTTGGAAAGGCTCGGGCCTGAGTTTGTAGATCCGCCGGTTGGCTTCGGCCTTCACTTCCAAGATTCCGTTGTCGCTAAGCACCTTCAAATGCTTCGAGGCCTGGGGCTGACGAAGCCCTAACCGTTCGGCGATTTCTCCCACCGTCAAGGGGCCGTCGCGCAAGAGCTCGACGATATGCATACGATTCGGCTCGGCCAAAGCGTTCAGCGTCATCAGGTCCATGCCTGGATTCTTTCCTGACATGTCGTTCACCTCGTTAAGTATTGATCTCTTGGTATCATATCATCTCCCTCATCACTATGGTTATCTTCTTTGTGTTTTTAATATACACTATAAGGAATATTCCTGTAAAGGAATATTTAAAAACGGCTAGCGTTATTTCGTTAAACTGTAAACTGTAAGCGGGTGCAGTAGGGGGCATGTTTTGTGTCAAAAAGGGGAACAGGTACTGTTCACGGTAGCCGGAAGGCTGCAAAGATGATGCCAAAGTTATCATAAAAACCGCATAACAATGCGGTTTTTCGTGAATCGGTAAATATAAACCATGTGAAAAGAGGCTTCTCTGTTCCAGGCTGGGCGCAGCGCTTTTTCGCCGTTTCGGATTACGAGCTTCGTCAGGCTATGCAGGCGGGGGAGGCGATTTATTTCCTGAAAGAACGCATCCCCGTCCGTTCATCTTTATTCTTAATGGGCAGTTAAAATCAGCGGTCCGTTCGGCGTGACTGCGATCGTATGCTCATATTGCGCCGACAGCTTGCCGTCGGCCGTTCTCGCCGTCCACCCATCGTCGTCGATCGTGATACGGAACGTGCCTTCGTTAATCATCGGTTCAATCGTAAACACCATGCCTTCCTTTAACCGAACGCCTTTGCCGGCTACGCCGATATGCTCGTAGCTCGGCTCCTCGTGCAGGCTCCGCCCGATCCCGTGCGCCAGCAAATCGCGTACGACCGAAAATCCGTTCGCTTCCGCATGCTGTTGAATCGCCGACGTTATGTCGCCGAGCCGGCCCCCCGGGAGCGCCCGGGCGATCCCCAGATCCAAGCATTCCTTTGTCACCTTCATTAATTTTTGCGCCTCCGGCCGGATATTGCCCACCGCATAGCACCAGCACGAATCGGCGAACCATCCGCCGTATTCCACGACGATATCGAGCTTCAGCAAGTCGCCGTCCATCAGCTCCCGGTTCGCAGGAATGCCGTGGGCCACTACATCGTTGACCGAGGTGCAGGTTTCGGCGGGGAACCCGTTGTACCCTTTCGTAAACTGCTTGCCGCCCAGCTTGGTGATGTGTCTGGCAACAAAGTCATTGATTTCCCGGGTGGTGATCCCAGGCTCAATCAGTTTGGCCGCCTCGCGGTAGCAGTCCGCAACGATTTGGCCCGCCGGCTTCATCGCTTCGATTTCCTTAGGTGATTTTAAAATGATCATCTTTTGTTCATTCACTCCTTATTCATTCTATAATTATAACAACCGGGCGATATCCCCGGCCTCCCGCGCAGCATTCCGCGGCGAAGCGAAAGCGAGGCGCAGCCGGCCAAGGCGGCCAGCAGCATTTCCGAGCGCTGCAGCTGATACGGCGCCCCGCCGCGTTTCCGCGGGAAGCGGCAGCCCCGTCCGCCGCGCGTCCGGTTTCCAGCAGCGCGCCTAGCGGCGCGAGCACCTCCCGGCGAACGGCGGCCGAGAGCGAGGATGAGCGAGCTTCAGGCAGCCAGGCGAAGTCCTCCCCGGCCAGCTTATACAGCAGGTACAGGGCGCGGTCCTCCGCCCAAAGCTGCAGCAGCCGGACGTCGGCAGCGGCGGTGTCGCTGCCTCGGCTTCGGGAATCCGCGGCAGCCAGGCTCCCAGTGTCCGCCGCAGCCGCAGCGGCCAAGCCGAAATGCCCGCCCGCCGCCGCCTCCCCGGAAGCCGCCGCGCGCAGGACCTCCAGCGGGGCCTTCAGCAATTCCCCGGCCCGCTCCAACGCGTCCCATAACAAATCGGGGTGCAAATCGCCTTTATTGCTGTAATAATGGTATAACGTGCCATAGCCGAGTCCCGCCTGCGCGGCCACATCGCGAATTTCCAATAAAGGCCCTTATTCAAAAACACATCGGCAGCGGCTCTACGAATTTGCGCCAGACGCCGCAGCCGGATCTCTTCGTTTTGTTCCTTCGTGCGCGGAGTCATCTTGTCCGTTCACCCCTTTTATTTTTGACCTGCTATTATGTCAATATAAAACATCGGCTGGCAAATAACAAGAGATGAGCCGGAAATTTCCGGCAACCATTACAAGCCCGGTGAAAAAAGAGCGGAGGGCCGCTTGAATCTGGAGAAGCGTAAGCGGGCCGCCTTTGTATAGCGATTTCCCCGCTTGAGAGGTACAACATGAAAGAAATCCGGCTCCAAGAGCGAGTGGAAACCTCTATCGACGGCAGGCTGTTTGTTTTCAATACCCTTTTAGAAGCGTGGTGAAAAACGAGAGGAGAGTCGATAGAGAGTTGGAGCAGCGTAAGCGCGGTCTCCTTTTTTCCCCGATTTCAACAGTGATCGGAAGTAAACATTCCTGTAGAGGCTAATATTTGGCCTTGGACAAAAACAGGGACGCCTCGTATGATGGGGGTGTCACGGGTCAAGGCCCTAAAAACCCATCAGGAGGCGTCTTATTATGAAGTTTAACCGAAATGCCACTATAAATCAACGAATCGACCGTATAACCCCACACCATGCGGTGGTGGGAGTCGACATCGCGAAAGATAGCCACGTAGCCCAATTGACGGATTTTCGCGGTCGCTCTCTGACTTCACGTCACCTGTCGTTTCCCAACTCACGGGAGGGGTTTAAACGATTTCTCCGGTGGATTCAAGAAGCACAAGCTAAACACGGCTTGTCTTCGCTTCTCGTCGGCATGGAGCCCACGGGGCACTATTGGTTCAATCTTGCCAACTGGCTGCTCGAGCAGAGCGTTGACGTCGTGCTGGTCAACCCCGTCACGACGCACCGCAACAAGGAAAATCGGGACAACAGTCCTTCCAAAAACGATCCAAAAGATGCACTCACCATTGCTGATGTGGTGAGCCGGGGCTTCTACACGGACTACCTTCCCCGAGGGACTGCCTTTGAACGGATCAAAACCATCATGAGCGACCACGAGTTCTGGTCGAAGGATGCCACACGTTTAGGTAACCGCATCGTCCGGTGGATCGATTTGTACTTCCCTGAGTTCAGACTGGTATTCAAAGATTGGACCGTCCCTCGTGCGCTGGCGACGCTCGGCGCGTTTGCGCTACCTGGTGACCTTCAAGGGCTAACGGTAGAGCAGGTCATTGCAGGCTGGAAAGAACAAGGCATGAAACGGGCCTCAGGCGTTAGCGGGAGAGCGAAGGCGCTGGAGCTGTTATCTTTGGCCGCACGCAGCATCGGTGACAAGCGAGTGCCGGAAGAAGCGCGTCGAGATATCAAGCGGTTGTTGGATGCGTATAAACAGTCCCTTCAGAGACTCGATGAAATCCAGCGGGAAATAGAGGCCCTCGTGGGTGACATGCCGTTGGCGCAGCAATTGCAAAGTATTCGCGGGCTGGGGACGATTACCCTTGCAGCCCTCCTGGGTTGTGCAGGCGACCTTCGCTTGTACTCGCATGGTCGGCAGTTGCTCAGGCGGGCCGGTCTGAATCTGGCAGAGTGCACCTCCGGCAAGTTCAAAGGACAAATCAAGCTTTCCAAGCGCGGAGACAGCATGCTGCGTAAATATTTGTTCCTGGGCGTGCTCAATCTCGTTCGATACAATGAAGATTTCAAGCGATGGCATGAACACAACGTAGCGAAGGGGATGAAGAAGCAGGCATCAATCTTTAAGTTAATTGGAAAATGGGCACGCATCACGATCGGTATGGTTCAAAGAGGAGAAGAATACCGTTCCGCACACGAAGCGGCCATCCCTGCAGCCTAAAGTCTCCTAGCAGAAACGAGTATTGACTCATTTGCAGGATTTCAAATCATGGATGCACAGTGAACCGAATTCTGTGTCCGTCAGGGCAATGACCCGTCAAGTAAACGCTATCGGTCTCCACACCTTTGGACAGGTGTAACGAAGGAATGTAAGGGCGAAGACCCGTTGAGTCATGGGAGGGTGAACCTCCAGAGGCAAAGTGGAGTAGTGCACAATAGGGTAAAACTGGAAGCGTTATGAACGCTGCCTCTGTTCCTGCATGCCGATTAGCCAATGAGATGGGCCAGAATCCCTACAATCCAAACTTCACCGACATCCAATACAATAGAAATCCTGCGAATGAGTGAGCATTCGTGAGATTATCCCCTAATTACGAGGGACGGACACAGCGGCCGTTATATAAACCATATCGGCCATTTTGAATTTCTAACGGACGCAGCTGTAGCTATTTGTTGGCAAAGCCTCCTTAAGAAGCAGTTCGGAGCTATCTAAGCGCGATGACGACCGTTACGTTTAAAAAACGTTTGTTTGCGACGAATTAAGCTCCCCGGTGTCCGTTACATTTAGAAACGATTCGATGCTCGGTTCCGGAGGCTACGCCTCCTGAAGCTACACCTCCTGAAGCTACACCTCCTGAAGCTCCCTTCCGGGACTGTTCGAGCGCGCTTTGGCAGGACGGAGCTCGGGCCAAAGGCCGATCGCAAGGATGGAAATAAAGAAGAGCCCGGCCGCGAACTGCAAACTGCGGACCGGACTCTTCTTCGGACAAAAGCTCTAGCTGAACAGCTGGGCGGGCGTTGGGGTTCCTTTTCCAATGGCCAAAGGGGGCATCGGTTCTCAACGGATTATTGCCGCCCGTGAGCGTCGCGCATAAACGACAAGCGGTATATTTGCTTTGGTCGCCCCTTGGCCTTTCCCTTCTCCTCGCCGACAATTTCGACCAGTCCCGCATCAAGCCACTGCAGCAAAAAACGGTGCGTGCTCCGCACGGTGACGCCGAGAATCATCGAAAGCTCCTGCGCCGTATAATCGAACTGGCGCTTTTTGGCCACTTGCGCAACGATTTTGCTTAAGTAAGCGAGGGTCATGCCGCTCGCCTCCATTTGCTGAATCAGATCGGGATCGATCAGGGAAGCGTCGTATTCCAGCGGCTGCGACATCTCCAGCGGGCCGATGATGCCGTTGTCCTCGCGCACGATGAAGCAGTGATTGCCTCCGGCCTCCTTCGCCTGACGGAGCGCCTGGCGAGCGTGAGTTCCGGCCTCGCCGGCGGAACGTCCGAAGCCGAAGCCGATGCTGAAGGTGATGCCGAACATTTTCTCGGCTTCGCCCGCCAGCGCGATATATTTATACCCGCCGGTTACCCTCTCGAAGCTTCCGCGCGTCGTGATGATCAAATATTCGCCTCCGCCCAGATGGGTCAGATGCCCGTCCAGCGTCTCGACAAAGGTGAGCAGCATCTTCTGGATGTCGAGCTTCATTTTCTGAAAATCATGCTCGGTGAACCGCGCGTTGACGACGGCTCCCGACTCGTCCAGATGAACCATCCCGACGACGATCTGCGACTCGTTGCTTCGTCTTGTTTCGGTAGAGAGCAGGGCGCGTTCGAGCGAGACGATCATATCCTGCTCCGTCGGGATCACCCACTCGTTCGGCACGCCGAGCTGCGTCAGCTCCTCGGATACCGACTTGACCGCCGTCAGTACCGCTTGGCATGATCCGCTCCGGTAGTGGTGCAGGTGAAAGCGGACGAGCTCCTCCCGCGAATAGGGATGAAGCCCGTTATAGTAAACGACCTGTACGTTTAATTCGCTAAGCTCCTTGAAGGTGCGCTCGACCTGCTTCTTGGACATCGTATCGACGGATAGCGTCGTCAAGCCGTAGCGTTTTTCGAGCAGAAACAGCGCGCGGTATAAACCGGTGCCGGTTAAGGGCACAAAATGGACCGGAATAGAAAACTGCAGCTTGTCCATGGCGATCCGGTGCGGAATCGGCCCGGTGAACAGCAGCACCTCCACTTGGTCCATCAATTCCAGCGCCAGCGCCGGCGCTTCTTCCTCGTTCCGGTACACTCTCGGTTCCGGACGAAAGGACGGAAACCGCTGCAGCGCTTGCAGCAGATCGTCCACAGCCTCCTCCGGTCCGATCACGCCGATGGAAATGCCTTGATTGTATGCTTCTTTAGGTTGGCTCCACATGAGCTGCCGCCCCCATCAAGTCGAAATGTTCGAGCCTCTCTGCCAAGCGGCGGAAGCGAGCAGGGCCGCTCCGAGCGGAATGCAGTTTTCCTCGATGGCGAACTTCGGATGATGCAGGCCGTACGCCTGCTCCGCGCCTTCCCGGGGGCCCGATCCGAGCCAGAAAAAGCAGCCGGGCCGGTGCTCCAGGTACACTGAGAAGTCCTCTCCCGCCAACGTCGGAGACGCCGCCGTACGCCGCTCCTTGCCGATAAGCACATCGGCCGTCTGCTCTATATGATAAACACAACGCGGATCGTTGACAAGTACGGCTACATGCGGGATATAGGCGACTTGAACGCGGCAGCGGTAAGCGCCGCCGATCTGGCCCGCAAGCCGCTCGATGCGCTCTTTCATCGTCCGCTGCAGCGAGGAAGAGAACGTGCGCACGGTGCCGGTCAGCTTGGCATACTGCGGAATCACATTGTTCGCTTCTCCCGCCTGGAAGCTGCCTATCGTTATAACGGCCGGCTCGAAGGGAGAAATCTCCCGGCTGACGGCCGTCTGCAGCCCCATGACGACGGCGGACGCCGCGACGATCGGGTCGTGACAGCGGTCCGGAATCGCCCCGTGACCGCCTTGGCCCTCCAGCATAATCTCCACGCGATCGACCGAGCCCATGAACGGCCCGCTGCCCGTGGCAATCATGCCGACAGGCAGGGTAGGGAGGTTATGGAGCCCGTAGATTTCTTCGATTCCGTTCAGTACGCCCGCCTGAACCATCGCTTTAGCCCCGGCGTTCGTTTCTTCCGCGCCTTGAAATATAAAGCGGATCGCGCCGCTTAGCTCCTGCCGCCGCTCGGCAAGCAGCTGCGCCGCTCCGAGCAGGATCGCCGTGTGAGCGTCATGGCCGCAAGCGTGCATGACGCCGGGCTCCCGCGAGGCGTAGGGGAGCCCGGTCTCCTCGGCAATCGGCAGCGCGTCCATATCCGCCCTCAGGGCGATGACGGGACCGGGCTCAGCGCCTTGCAGCTCGGCCACGACGCCGTGGCCTCCGACGCCGGTCTGCGGCTGCAGACCGAGTCCGCGGAGAAACGATGCGACCTTCTCGGCCGTGCGGCTCTCCCGGTGGCTGAGCTCCGGGTACTGATGCAGATCGCGGCGGAAGGCGATCCAGTCGTTCTTCAGCACTTCGCTGCGCGCGAGCAGAGATTGAAGCGGCAATGATGTCACGATATTCACTCCTTAACTGCTTGAATTTCGGCGATACAGCTCATCCATAATGCGGCGGCCGGTCGGCGTCGCCGCCAAACCGCCTTGAGCCGTCTCGCGGTGCTTCTCCGGCATCGCGGCGCCGACCTCGCGCATCGCATCGACAACCTCATCGGCCGGAATCGCGCTGCGGACGCCGGCCAGCGCCATGTCGGCGGCGGCGAGCGCATTCACCGCGCCGAATCCGTTGCGCACGATGCAAGGGATCTCGACGAGGCCGCCGACCGGATCGCAGATGAGGCCGAGCGTGTTCTTCAGCGCGAGCCCGGCGGCGTGCACCGCCTGGGCCGGCGTGCCGCCCCGCAGCTCGGCGAGCGCTCCGGCGGCCATGGCGATAGCGGAGCCGACTTCGGCCTGGCAGCCGCCTTCGGCGCCGGAGACGAAGGAGCGGTTGGCGATCACGTAACCGATCGCCCCGGCGCAGAACAGGCCCATCGTCATATGCTCGTCAGACCAGCCGAAGCGGGTCTGGGAGCCGACGAAGGAGCCGGGAATAATGCCGCACGAGCCGGCCGTAGGCGTTGCGACGATGCGCCCCATCGACGCGTTGACCTCGGATACGGCGAGCGCGTAAGCCATCGCCGCCGCGGCCGGCGCGCCCGCCAGCGTTGCTTCCGCCTCGCGCTGCAGGTATGCGTGCACCTGACGGGCGTCCTTGCCGGTCAAGCCGCTGCGCGACGGATGATCTTCCTTCAGCCCTTCGCTGACGGCTTGCTTCATAATGAGATAGTAATCGGTCATTTTGCGGAGCTCGAGCTCCCGGGTGCGGCCGGATTCCCGGCATTGCTCGGCGAGCATCAGCTCGCCGATCGTGACGCCTTCCTGATCGCAGAGCCGAGCCAGCTCTTGCAGCGTGTGAAATCTCATCTTCATCACTCTCCCGTTCTGTCGCCCAGATTCACAACCCGCATTGCCCGTACGCCAGCCAGTGCCTTCATACCAAGCAGCAGGCTATCCGGGACGGGGGCGTCGGTCTCGAATACCGTCAGGGCGTCGCCGCCGCGCTCCTTGCGCCCGGTTTCCATCGAGCATATATTCACGTTATGCCGGTAGAGCAGGCCGGCGGCTTCGGCGATCAATCCCCGTCTGTCGGAATGCCACAGCACCAAAGTAAAATAAACCGCCGAGAACCGGACGGGAAAGCCGTCCACCCGGGCGATCTCAATAGTGCCTCCTCCTACGGACATGCCGGTCATGTCGATCATTTCGATCCTGTCGATCATGGAGACGGCAGTCTGTGAGCCATCGGCGGGAGAGGGGGAGGGGGCGAAGCAGCGGATTCGCGCCGTATTCGGATGCGCGGCCGGCGCAGGCCCGGTTCCCTGCCGCAGTTCTACGCGGATGCCCGCCGCTTCCGCATGGGACAGCGAATGAGCGATGCGCAGATCGTCGGTGTCGTAATCGAGAAGACCGCCGACGATCGCCAGATCCGTGCCGTGGCCGAGATAGGTTTGGGCGAACGAGCCGTAGAAGGTCACCTCCGCCCGCTCCGGACGGCAGCCCAGCAGCTGCCTGGCGACGCGCCCCAGCCGTACCGCTCCGGCGGTATGGGAGCTGGAGGGGCCGACCATAGCCGGCCCGATGATAGAGAATACGTCCTTGAACCGCATCGCTGAGTCCCTCTGCCTGCTCTACTCGGAGAGCCATTCGGACAAATGGGCGGCGACGAACGCGTCGTCGTTCAGATGAGGATAATCCCGGTAAACCCGGCTGATTTCCTCCATTTGTCCTTCCGACAGCTCTTCCGACGGATTCAGGCACCAGCGTCCCGGCAGCAGACCTTGCCGCCGCAGCACTTCATGAATGCCCGGGATGCATCCTTCAAAATGATGCGCCGGATCGAAGAAGGCCGCATTGCAGTCGGTGATTTCGATATTGCGCGTCAGCCAGCGGCGGTCCAGCGCCTCGTTATCTCTGACCCGCTTGATCTCCTCCAGCAGCTCGACCGCCTTGCGGGTCCATACCGCCCAATGGCCGAGCAGGCCGCCGACGATGCGCTTTTCCACCGGTGTTCCGTTGATATTGAACCGGTACGCAGTGAGCAGATCGTTCACGATATTGTCGTCGTTGCCGGTATAGAGGGCGATCTCGCTGCAACGGTCGGACGAGCAGACGGCGCGTACGACATCGATCGTCTGGTAGCGGTTGAACGGAGCCATCTTGATGGCGATCACGCCGGGAATGTCGGCGAACCGTCTCCAGAAATCGTAGCTGAGCACGGTGCCGCCTACGGAAGGCTGAAGATAGAAGCCGAATACGGGAATGATCTTCGCGACCGCTTCGGTCCGCTTGAGCAGCTTCTCCTCGGACCAGCCTTTCAATCCGCCCATGCTGAGCAGACCGGCATGATAGCCTAGCCCCGCGGCGATATGCGCCTCGGCCTCCGCCTGCTCCGTCGGCCCGCAGATGCCGGCCACCTTCAGGAACGGACGGTCCGGCTTGCGCCGGTCGACCTCCTCGGAAGCAAGCCGCAGCACAGTCTCGAACAAGCCGATCTCCGGCAGCCGGATCTCGAATTGGGTCGAATGGACGCCGACCGCAACGCCGCCGGCTCCCGAGTCGACATAATAGCGGGTCAGCGCCCGCTGATACTTCTCGTCGAGCCGACGCTCGGCATTCAAAGCGAGCGGGTGGGCGGGAATGGCCAGCCCTTCATGGAGCGCGCGCGTCAATTCCGGCGATAGCTGTGGAGTTGCGCTCATCAGAATTTCCCCTCTCTCTCCTGGAAATGGGTCGGTTTATTCCACGTCTGCCCGCCGGTGCCGATCCAGCCGGCGATCCAGTCCATCATCTGGCGCAAGGTCACCTTCGGATAGCCGAACAGCTGATGCGCCTTGGAGCAGTTGCTGAGCAGGGCGGTCGGCGCTTCTTCCCCGGTGAATACCGGCGCTTTGCCGAAGGCTTCCCCGAACTTCTCGGCAGCCCAGCGCAAGGAAATCGTCTCCGGCCCGGAAATATTCAGCACGGTCGGCGGCGTTCCGGCGACGTTCAGCGATCGCAGCGCCCATTCGTTGGCGTCGCCCTGCCATATGCAGTTGGCGTGACCCATCGTCAGATCGATCGGCCGCCCTTCGTACACCGCTTTGGCGATTTCCACCAAAACCCCGTATCTCAGATCAATTGCGTAATTCAGCCGGAAAATGGTTGCGGGTGTGCCGTATTTATGGGAGAAATGCTCGAAGACACGTTCCCGGCCCAGGCAGGATTGACCGTATTCGCCGTTCGGCCCTGTCGGCGTTTCCTCGCCGGCTCCTCCTTGACCGACAGGAGTGAGCGGATACACGTTGCCGGTCGAGAATACGACGATACGCGAGTTTTTATATTTCTCCGCCACGCGTCCCGGCAGGTAGGAGTTCATAACCCAGGTAAAATGCTCGTTGCCGGTCGTTCCGAACTTGTTGCCGGCCAGGAACACGACATTTTTAACATCGGGGAGCGCCTGCAGCTCCTGGTCGTTCAGCAGATCGACCCGGATCGTCGTGACGCCTGCCGCCTCCAGTTCTTCGCGCAGCCCGGAGTCCGAGAAGCGCGAAGCTCCGATGACTTGCTTGTCGACGCCTGCCCGCTTAACCGCGTTCACGGCGAGCCGGCCCATGCTCGGGCCCATTTTGCCTCCGATACCGAGCAGCAAAATATCTCCGTCCAGCGCAGCGATATCGCGGATCAGCTCCTCCGAAGGCTCGGCGAGCTGCGCCTCCAATTGTTCCAACGTGTCCAATCGCTTATTTAATGTCGTATTCATGGGAATAGCTCCTTTCAACATGCGGAATGGTCTTGATGGATTTATTGTATAGGAGATATTCATTAAAAGACAGGACTATTATATGTCTTTAAATAGATAAGCTGACATCAATGGCACATGGAAAAATAATGCACCCGCTTTCAAAAAAATGAAAACGCTTGTTATTTAAAGACGAATAACGGACATTGACTTTAATGTGAGCCTTCCTTACACTTGACCATAATAACAAGTTCTCGTTTCGGCAAAGGGAAACGGGATAAAGCAGATACTTCCATTATGAGAGGGGCAATCCGCAATGAGCCAAGCGGCAACATCATCCGCAACAGGACACGGGAACACAGGGCTGGCTTCGCTGCCTGACATTCCGCTGAACAAGAAGCACATCTGGATTTACATCGTCGGGGCTTTAGGCTATTTTTTCGATGCATTCGATATTCTGCTCCCGTCCTATGTCATTCCGCTCATTTCCCAGCAATGGCATCTGGAGAAGGATGCGCTCGCTTGGTTTGCAACGGCGGGTTTTCTCGGGATGGCGGTGGGCGGTTTTCTATTCGGCAGCTTGGGGGATTTGATCGGCAGGAAAAAGGCGTTCATGGGCACGGTGCTGCTCTATTCCGTCTTCTCGCTGCTGTGCGCGGCGGCGCCGAACGTACCGCTGCTGTTCCTATTCCGCATTATTGCCGGAATCGGACTTGGCGGCTGTTTGCCGGTAGATATGGCGATGCTGTCCGAATTCATGCCTCCGAAATGGCGCGGCAAGCTGATGACGATCCTCGGCGTGTTCTGGGTCGGCGGCGCGACGGCTGTCGGCTTCGTATCCGCCTGGCTCAGCAAGTATCAGGATTTTCGCCTGATCTTTATCGCGGCCGGCGTGCCGGTACTGCTCATTTTTCTCGTTCGGGTGAAGGTTCCCGAATCTCCGCTTTATTTGTATCGCAAGGGCAAGGTGGAAGAGGCTAACCGGATTTTGCGGGAAGTTCACGGCGCTTCGATCGACGCAAGCCAGCTGTTCTCCGCGCAGGAGGATACCGATAAGCAAAGCGGCAGCGTCATCAAGGGGATTTTCTCTTCGCTTATTAAAGTATGGAAGCACAGCCCGGGCACGACCTTCATGGTCTGGTACGCCTATGCGAGCGTATTGTTCGTCTATTACGGCGTCATCCTGTGGCTGCCGAAAATTTTGATCGCAAGCGGATATCAAACGACGGCGGCCTTCCTGTTCACCTCCTATATAACGCTTGTCGGTCTGATCGGCGTGCTGTTCAGCATTTACTTGGTCGACAAGGTCGGACGGAAATGGTCGGTCGCCTTAAGCTTCGTCTTTATGGGCATAGCGCTGTACGCCTTTGCATTTGCTCTGGATGCTCCGACCTCCAGCTTCGTTCTGCTCGGTATCTATGATATGTTCGAGTCGATCGCGTTAGCCATTCTGTACGTGTATATCCCGGAGAGCTATCCGACGCTGCTCAGGGTGACCGGCTTCGGCTGGGCGACGGCGATTACCCGCGTTACCTCGGCTTTCTCTCCGCTGCTGTTCGCAGCCGTCTGGGGAGGGATGGGACTGCCGATGACGATGTTTTTCAGTATGCTGTCGCTGATTCTCGCTGCGGTCTTCATCGTCGTCTTCGGCAAGGAGACGAAGGATAAGCTGCTGTCTTAAGCGTTCAGGCGAGGCCAGCTGTCCGCAAGCACGGTAAGAGCCGGTTTCCTTCGGGGAAGCCGGCTTTTTGGGGTTTCGGCGGGGAACAGTACTGTTCGCGGTATTCGAAAGGGGACATGCCGGCGCTGCGCTTGAACGCTGTGGAAAAATAATGAATCGACGAAAACCCGTACTTTCCGGCAAGCTCCGTGACGATGAGTACGACGGCATTGGCGCAGCATGTGCGCGAAGGGCACTGTTCGCCGGGAGCGAACATGTATTTCTGGACAAACAGCAGCTGCGGATTAAATTCGCAATATCGCGTCAAATAGTCGACTTGAAAACGGTATACGGGAACAGGCATGCGGCTCGCAGCTCCTTCTTTCGTCGTTTCGCCTTACCCGGTAACTCTTATTAGATTGGAAAATAGGACAAAGGAAACTATTCTGTACAAAGACAGCCGCATGTTTTCCGGCCTATAATCGAGGTACATGCGCTTTTAAGAGGAAGGGCAATTGATGGACGGTAAAAGGAGAGATGCGGCAATGGCCCAAACAGATGTACGATCAGATAGGGGAAAGAAGAGCGGAGCTAATCGGCTCGTCATGAAATATCCGGCATCCTGGTGGAAAAATATGTGGAGAGAAGGAATGCCGTCCGGCAACGGGAAGATCGGAGTGTCCGTCTACGGCGGAGTCAAAGAGGAGACGGTAATGATCACCCATGAAGATCTGTGGCATTGGGGGCAAAAGGACCCGGTGCCGGATGTGAGTCACACGCTCGCCGAAACGAGAAGGCTGATGGACGAAGAAAAGTATTTGGAAGCCAGCTGGAATTTGACCAACGCGCTCAAGGACCATGGCTACGATACGCGTCTGGCGGCCCGCTTTCCGGCGGCCGATCTGAAGCTGCTTATGCCTTGCGAGCAGGCGTTCAAGCGGTATCGGAGAGTTCTCGATATGGAAACCGGCGAAGTGACGGTGTCGTGGCAGGACGGAGACGCCGCCTATGAGCGCCGCTTGTTCGTCTCCCGCAGCGACGATGCTATCGTATACGAGATCGGAACGGACGCGGCGCAGCTGCAGGGCGAGCTTCAGCTGGCGTTTCATCCGACCGACAATCCCCGGCTTGCCGAGAAATGCAGGGAGATCGAGGAGACCGTCGAGCGGATAGCGAAGGACGGTTATCTCTATTATGCCGCCCGCAACGATGACGGAACGGATTTCGGCGTCGTGCTGCGTGTGATCGCCGGAGAAGGAGAGACGGAAGCACTTCCGGGTTCGATCCGGTTCCGCGCCGCGTCCAAGCTGCTGGTCGTGGCCAAGGTGTTTGTAAAGGGCGAGCGGCAGCGGGAATGGAGCCGGCTGCACAGCGAGCTGGCTGCCGTCGCTGCGAATTACGAACAACTGCTGGCCGCGCATGCGCAAATGCACGGACGGCTGTTTCACTCAGCCGCCGTGCAGCTCGGAGACGGAGCGGGCGAGCGGACGAATGAAGAGCTGCTGCTCGAAGCCTATGACGGGGAGGCGCCGACGGAGCTTGTGCAGAAAATGTGGGCTTACGGCCGCTACCTGTTCATCTGCGGCACTCATGCCGAAGGCTACCCGTTCGGATTGTACGGCTTGTGGGGCGGCGATTACCGGCTCGTCTGGTGTCATAATATGGCCAATGAAAATGTCCAGATGATGTATTGGCACGCGCCCGCCGGAGGCTTGACCGAGCTGATGCCGGCACTGATCCGGTATTACGACGGCATGATGGACGATTTCCGCGATAATGCGCGGAAACTGTACGGCTGCCGCGGCGTCTACATTCCCGCGGGCTCGACTCCTGGGATTGGCGTGCCGAATCAGATCGTGCCGGTCATTATGAACTGGACCGGGGCCGCAGGCTGGCTGGCGCGGCATTATTACGAGTACTACTTATACACCGGGGACCGCGAATTTCTCGTGCACAAGGTGCTGCCGTTCATGAGGGAGACGGCGCTGTTCTACGAAGATTTTCTTGTCGTGGGCGATGACGGCTTCTACCGGTACTACCCGTCCGTTTCCCCGGAAAATACGCCGCAAAACTTTATGCCTACGGACGGCAGGCCGCTCGCGCATCCTATGCCGACGACGATTAACGCGACGATGGACTTCGCCATCTTGAAAGAGCTGCTGACGCATTTGGTGGAAGGGAGCCGGGAGGCCGGGATATATGCGCAGGAGACGGGGCAGTGGGAGGAGATGCTAAGACGCATCCCGCCTTACCAGGTCAATGCGGACGGAGCCGTTAGGGAATGGATGCACGAGAGGTTCGACGATCGGTACGATCACCGCCATTTGTCGCATATTTACCCGATATTCCCCGGCCAGGAATTTACCCGGGAGGAGCAGCCGGAGAAGTTCGGGGCTTTCGAGACGGCGGTGAAGAAGCGGCTGATCGGCGCGCAGAGCGGCTGGTCGCTCGTGCATATGGCGGCGATCTATGCGCGCCTCGGCGACGGCGACAAGGCGCTGGAATGTTTGGATATTTTGTCCCGCGCCTGCTTGCTGAGCAATTTTTTCACGCTGCATAACGATTGGCGGAACATGGGGGTCTGCATGAATATGGCGGAGGCCCCGATTCAGATGGATGCGAACATGGGCTGGGTGAACGCCGTGCAAGAGATGCTGCTTTACGTATCGCCGAAATTCGTGAAGCTGCTGCCTGCGCTCCCCGGAAAGTGGAAGAAGGGCAAAGCGGCCGATCTGCGGTTTTGCACCGGGACGGTATCCTTCGAGTGGAACATGCCGGAAGGGATGTTCGCCGCGCAGCTGGCTGCCGAGCGCGGCACGTCCGTCGTGCTGAAGCTTCCGGATCATTTCCAGAGCTATGCTTGGTCCGGCGATACGGCGCGCGTAACGCCGTCGGCATGGGGCGAGGGATGCTACGAGGTGCGGCTCGAAGCGGGACAGAAGCTGAGCATGCAAGCCGGGCCCGGGATGCATGCTTAGACGATGCCTTCTATAGACGGAAGATGGATGAGCACTTGAATACAGTTACAGCGGAGGGCTGCCTTGACGGGCGGCTTTTTTCATTGTTTAGGAAATGATGCGCAGCCATATCCTGTGGATATCCGTAGGCTCCCCCGATCCCAGAGGAAGGGTTAGACGCCGATCCAGCTTAGGCTGGATGCGGGACGGAATAAGCTTCAGAGCATCACGTCACTACCCTGGAAATTACTCTTGGTACCCCATTTCCATTGTCTGTGGTGCCGCGTCGGCGGCATGGATGGCTTTTGGGGGATTTGTTCATGTTTCCCCGCGCACCTCCTCGGTGTATACTGGTTTCAAGACGAATAGGCAGTTGAGGCCGATGACGAGAATTAAGGTATGAATGGGAGGAAGGACGATGGACAAGCTGGTAGGGAAGACCAAAGATGCGGGATTTCAAATCGGGGTTCGAAGGACGCTGCCGATCACAAAGGAGGAAGCATGGGAGCGGCTGATGTCGCCGGACGGCTTGAAGCTCTGGCTGGGCGATATCGACGAGCTGAAGCTGGAGAAGGGGCAGCTGTACGGCACTTCGGACGGAAGCTCCGGAGAGGTAAGGGTCGTTAAGCCTCAAGAGCAGCTGCGAATGACTTGGCAAAGAAAGGGCTGGGAGCAGCCGTCGACCGTGCAGATTCGCCTTTTATCCGCCAGCACGGGGACGACCGTCAGCTTTCATCAGGAGAAGCTTGCAGACAGCGCCGTCCGGGAAGAGATGAAGCTGCGCTGGGAGCGGGCGATCGCCGGCCTCTCGGAAGCGGCGGGCGTTCGGGGCTGATTCCCTTGAGAGCGGTTTAGACAATATTGGATGTGAAATAACTGCGCGTATCCTCTTGTTTTAGCGCACTATTTTTGGGACAATAATAGGACTGAACTTATAGAGCCGAAAAGAGGATTTTCATATGAATAAATCATCCGTCTATGGATTAACGTTAAATCAGCTGATTGCGTGGCTGGGCGAGCGCGGGCATAAAAAGTTCCGCGCCGCGCAGGTGTGGGATTGGCTCTACAGAAAGCGGGTTACGGATTTCGCGGAGATGACCGACGTTCATCCCGAATGTGTTCGGCTGCTGAGCGAGCATTTCGCGATTTCCGTTTTGATCGAGCATTTGAGACAGGAATCGGCCGACGGCACGATCAAGTTTCTGTTCAAGCTTACGGACGGCAACCTGATCGAGACCGTGCTGATGAGACATAAATTCGGATTATCGGTTTGCGTAACGACGCAGGTGGGCTGCAACATCGGCTGCAGCTTTTGTGCGAGCGGGCTTTTGGCGAAGAGCCGCGATTTGTCGGCAGGGGAAATCGTCGGGCAGATTATGAAGGTGCAGCTGCACCTGGACCAAGCCGGCCGAGGGGAAAAAGTGAGCCATATCGTCGTTATGGGCATCGGCGAGCCGTTCGACAATTTCGTGAACATGACGGACTTCATTAATGTCGTTAAAGACCACAAAGGGCTTGCTATAGGCGCGAGACATATTACGGTGTCGACCAGCGGTCTTGCCGGCAAAATTATCGAATTCGCCGATTCCGACCTGAACGTCAATCTGGCGATTTCCTTGCACGCGCCGAATGACGAGCTGCGTACGAGAATTATGAAAATCAACCGGGCCATTCCGCTGAACCAATTAATGCAGGCGATCGATTATTATTTGGAGAAAACGAAGCGGAGAATTACGCTTGAATACATTTTACTTAAAGACGTTAACGACCGCACGGAGCACGCGCTGGAGCTGGCCGAGCTGGTCGGGCACAGACGCCCGCTGGCCAATGTGAACTTGATTCCGTACAATCCGGTCGACGAGCACAGCCAGTATCAGCGAAGCGAACAGGAATCCATCACGGCGTTCTACGATACGCTGAAAAAGCAGGGCGTCAGCTGCAGCGTCAGACTGGAGCACGGCACGGATATCGACGCCGCCTGCGGCCAGCTGCGAAGCAAGCAGATCAAGCAGTCGATCGGTTAACGGCGCAAGCAAGACGTGAAAAAAAGGACCTCAAATCCCCGCTCCGAGACGGGCATGAGGTCCTTTTTTTGCGAACAGCCGCTTCCTTGCTTACTCCGCGGCGGCAGTTGCGCGATCTTTCGCGGGACGGTCCGCTTTTCTATAAGACGCCAGCATCATTAACGATATGAATAACATAGCGATCAGAATGAAATAAATATGCTGGAAAGCGTCGGCGGGCGAGAGATCCTTTTGCCATACGAGCAGCAGCCCGCAGGCGGCGACCGCAAAGGAGCCTCCCAAATATTGAGACAGCTGGGTAAGCCCCATCCCCGAGCCGATCAGCTCCTTAGGCAAAATGCGCGATACCTCGTTGGACAGCGCCGAAGTTACCGCGGAGAGCGACGGCGCAAAGACGATGTAGGCTACCAGCGTAGCGACGGCCGACACATGAAGCCACATGGCGATAATCAGCATGGAGACGGCGAGCAGCAAATGTCCTGCGATCAGAAAGCGGAAATTGCCGTGACGGTCGATCCAGCGCCCGACGAGCTTCATAAGGCAAGCGGACAGGAATGCCCCGGGAAATATAAGCAGGCCGATCGAGGCCGCCCCCATACGGAACACGTTCGAATAAATTAACGGCATTAAAAACAGCATGGACAAGTTCAGCACAAAGGCGATAAATGCGACCGCTACCAGCTTCCGGTAAGACGCGTTGCGCAGCAGCGCCGGAGGGATGAAGGGCTTCTCCGCGCGATGCAGATGGACCAGCGTTACCGCCAATGCCAGCAGACTGATCGCGAGCACGAGCACGGAAAGCTGTGTGACCGCAACCAAGAAGCTGGATGCCGTAATGACGATAAGAGCCGCGCCGGCATAATCGAAGCGCACCCGGGGCAGCGTCTCCTTCGGAATGAGCCTTAATAAAAAAGGCACCAGAAGCAGCACGAGGCAGGTGACCAGAAATAGTTCATGCCATCCCATATACTGAGTAATGGCTCCTCCGATAACGGGGCCAAGGCCGAACGCCAGCGCGCTGCCCGAGGCCATCATCGAGATCGCTCTGCCCCTCCGTTCGTAGGGCACATAGCGGCTGGCCAGCACCATCCCTAGGCCGGGAGAAGCCCCGGCGCCGGTCGCTTGAAACAGCCGGGCGAACAGGATGAGCCCGAAGCTGTCCGAAAAGAAGCCGATGACGGAGCCTGCGACGAGCAGTGAAATCCCTATCGTCCAAAGCTTGCGGATTGCGATAAAATCGGACAGCCGGCTGAAAATAATCGTCGACAACGCAAATACGATCGAGTAGCCGGAGACGATCCAAGAACCTTGAGCGGCTGTAATATGCAGCTCTTTAATAATATCCGGCAGCGAAACGTTGAACATCGTCGTATTCATAACGACAAGAAACGAGCCGAGCGCCCATACGGGAATCGTAACTTTATCATTCATTATTCAGTAAACCGCCTAACTGTACGCTTTGTTCACGATATTTTGTTCATGACATTTCTATACTACGCTTGATTTTCCATATAAAAAAATATTAATTTTAATATAAATTCATAAGCTTAAACTTATCAATGGATTAGCTTCGTTAGACGATAATTGCCGGAAGAAGGACGATGAACGATGGAACTGCTGCAATTAAAATATTTCCAAGCAGTAGCAAGGCAGGAGCATATGACGCGGGCAGCCAAGGAGCTTGCCGTTGCCCAGCCCGCATTGAGCCAGACGATCGCCCGCTTGGAGAGCGAGGCGGGAGTTCCGCTGTTCGACCGCCAAGGACGCCAAATTAAGCTGAACCCGTTCGGCCGGGCGTTTCTGAAGCATATCGACCGCGCCTTGGCGGACATCGAGGACGGGCTGAGGGAGGTCAAAGACTTGGCGGGGATGGAGCGCGGGCATATCTCTTTGGGCGTCATGGCTACGCAAATATTGGGCGACCTGCTCAAGGCGTTCGGCGCCGAGCACCCGCAGGTCAAATTCCGCGTCCATCAGCATTCGCTGCAGACGATGGTCGAGCGGCTTCACAGCGGCGAGCTGGACCTGTGCATCGCCTCCATGCCTATCGAATATCCCGGCATCCGGTGGCAGACGCTCATGTACGATGAAATCATTCTTATCGTTCCCTACGAGCATCCGCTGGCCGGGCGGTCTTCCGTTCGCTTGGACGAGCTCGCCGGCGAAACCTTCATCAACCTGAAGAGCGGCAACAACTTGCGCGATTGGACCGACGCCTATTTCGAACGGGCGGGCATTCAGCCGGACATCGCCTACGAAATCGACGAGCCGGCCTCCGTGCGCAGCCTGGTGAAGGCGGGGCTCGGCATCTCGTTCAGCACGATGCTGAATTTGCGTTTCTGGGATCATACTTCCGTCATGCCGCTGCGAATCGCAGAGCCGGTCTGCCGTCGGCCGATCGGTCTGGCCTGGAAGGAGGACCGCTATCATTCGATGGCGGCGCGAAGTTTCCGGGAGTTCGTGCAAAGCTTTTTTGCGCGGGTGCAGCAGGAAGAGATTGAATCGGCGGACAAATGGAAATAAAATGAAATCGGCGCGCTCGCAGCTTGCCGGGAAGGGGGAGGGTACAGACGATGTCCAAGGCGGATAATATGCTGGCGATTTTATGGCTGCTGAAGGATCGCAAACGGGTAACGGCCAAGCAGCTGGCGGAGGAACTGGAGATTCATATCCGAACGGTGTACCGATATATCGATGCGCTGTGCGCCAGCGGCGTCCCGATCATTGCGGATTCCGGGCATAACGGGGGTTACAGCTTGCTGGGCCAGTTCAACGAGGCGCCGTTGTTTTTTGACATGACGGAACAGAAAGCGCTCATTCACGCGGCCGTCTTCGCGCAGGAATCGGGGTATCCTTTTGGCGAGGCGCTGCAGAAGGCGGTCGGCAAGCTCAAAATGTATACGAGCGAAGAGCAGCTGCAGGAAATCAACAAGCATTTGATCGGCTTCGATGTCATTCAGCCTCCCGCGGACCGCTCCCGGGAGCCCTGCCTTCAGGAGCTGGAGAGCTCCGTGGCGGAAGGCTGTACGATGGAGATACAGTATGCGAAAACGAGCATGCTTGCCGCCGAGCAGCGGCGAGTCGATCCTTACGGTCTCGTGTATTGGAAAGGAAAATGGTATATCGTCGGCTTTTGCCATTTGCGCGGGGATGTCCGCAGCTTCCGCGTCGACCGCATCCGCGCTTTGACCCGCACGGACGCCAGATTCGCCCGCCCGCGTTTTCGGCGAGAGACTTTTTCCTAAGCGCGCTTTTGCCGGATAAGGAGCGTCCGGACCGGCTGATCCCGCTGCACATTGCGGGCTTGGAGCAGGCGATTAACGACTTGTGCGCGCATTGGTACTTGGGACATGGGCTGGCGGAGAGGTCGGCAACCGAGGCGCATTTTCGGGTGGAGGAGGGGGCGGCGGCAGCTTATATTCCCCATCTGCTGCTTTCCTACGGGAGATCGATCCGGATTATCGCCCCCGCGTTTCTTAAGGACAAGCTGGTTGAGTTGACGGGGCAGCTCGGCGAATATTATCGCTCCATGTAACTAACTTTCTATGGAATCGGCCTGGAGGCGCCTCAGGCGTTTTGCCCGGCATATCGTCAACCGCGCACTTCATATGAGCTTCGGCGGACAGCCGGACTTGATTAAAAAAAGCAACTAGGCCGATGGTCAAGAGCATACTATGGCGGGCAAGCGCATAGGATGTTGCGAGACAATGAATTCGGAGGGATGTCACATGAGCAGCCAATTCATTCAGCCGCAGCAAACGCTGTACCAAGCCGATCCCGCTTTCGTGCAATCGGTGAAACGCACGCGGGAGCAACTGTACGACGCGGGCCGCAAATCCTCGAACCGGCCTATTCGCGTCCAAACGGTGGACGGTCAGGTTCATGAAGGAACCATCGCCCATATGGACAACGACCATCTGTACTTGCGCGTTCCGAATCCGAACGCCCGCGGATTTTTCGGCCCATGGGGGCCATGGGGCGGCCCGTCGCCTGTTTACAATGACGTTATTTTGCCGTTAGTGCTCTACAATTTGCTTGTTATCTCGCTGCTGTAACCGAACATCCCGATGCGAACAAAAGGCGACCCGAAGGAAGGGACGCCTTTTGTTTTGAGCTGATTAAAGCGTCTGTGTTCGACCTTCGAAGAGATCTGGCTGCGGCCGAGCGGGAGACGCAGGTCATCCATAGTTTTCGAACGGTCCGGAAGCGATAGATGACAAGATTGGGGGTAGCCGTAAAAGATGCATTGTGGTATGCTAGAAAACATCAGATGATCGGATAACAAGAGGGAGAGGGAAGCCGCATGGAATATGTAATCGATTTGCAAAACATCACGTATCGGAGAGAACAAAACGAGCTGTTAAGGGATATTAGCTGGCAGGTTCGTCCGAGAGAGCACTGGGCGATACTCGGGCTCAACGGCTCGGGCAAGACGACGATGCTTAATATTGTTAACGGTTATATTTGGCCGACGACCGGTAAAGTGTCGGTGCTGGGGCATCCCTTCGGCACTGTGGATTTGCGCGAGCTGCGCATGTCCATCGGCTGGGTGAGCTTGTCTTTGCAGGAGAAATTGTATGGAACGGACAAGGTGGAGCAAATCGTCGTCAGCGGCAAATATGCGACTATCGGGTTGTATGAAAAGCCCGGGGAAGAGGATTGGGACCGCGCTTACGGGTTAATGGAGCAGATGCGCTGCATTCATTTGCGGGGAAGGCAGTATCAGACCTGTTCCCAGGGTGAGAAACAAAAAATATTGATCGCACGGGCGCTGATGAGCTCGCCGAAGCTGCTTATTCTGGACGAGCCATGCAACGGCCTCGATTTGTTCTCGCGGGAAGCGCTGCTCGAAGCGATCGACCAGCTGGCCCAATCGCCCGATGCGCCGACATTGCTTTATGTTACGCATCATACGGAGGAGATTTTGCCGATGTTCCGCCATGCTCTGCTGCTGCGCCGGGGCGAGGTATTCGCCTCCGGGCAGGTCAGCGAGGTGCTGACCGAGCGGAACTTGTCGAGCTTCTTCGAATCGCCCGTCGAGGTGTTAAGCCGGGAGGACCGGTTCTGGGTCCTCCCGAAGGGCGGGCGCCGCGACTAGCCGGCGCCTTGAGGCCGGAGCCGCGGCGGGAAGATCCCGCCCGTCATGCTCCGGCGTAAGGCTGAAGCTGCTGCTGCAGCTTCGCGCCGATCGTCGTCAGCGGCAAGCGAAGCGTGCCGCTGGCGATTTCGCCCTGCTCCGCGAGAAGCCATTTGAGCGGAGCGGGGTTCGGCTCGGCGAACAGCAGCCGGATCAGCGGCAGCAGTTCGTCGTATTCCATCTTGGCCTCGCCCGCGAGGCCGGCGACGAAGCGGTTGTAGATATCCACGAACCGCGCGGTTTCCATATGGGCGGACGCGAGCATGCCGCCTTTGGCTCCGCAGCAGAGCGACGCGTAGAAGTAAGCGTCCTCGCCGCACAGCACCGGCTTCGATCCGCAGCGGGACAGCTCCGACACGAGTTGGATGCCGCCCGAGCTATCCTTCAAGCCGATGACGCCGTCCATCTCCAGAATGGCGCGAACCGTATCCACCTCCAGGGCGACGCCCGTCCTTCCCGGAATTTCATATAGAATTACGGGAACTCCCGTCTCGGCGACCCGCCGAAAATGCTCAATAATCCCTTGCTGCGAAGGCTTGTTATAGTAAGGCACTACGACCAGAGCGGCGTCCGCTCCCAGTAAACCGGCTTGCTCCGTCTTTTTGACGGTAGAGGCCGTATCGTTCGTTCCCGTGCCCAGCACAAGCGGCAGGCGCGACGCTCCAATCGCCGACTTGGCTTCCGAAGTTAAAGCTTCAAGCTCCGGCCCGGTGATCGTCGGGGACTCGCCCGTCGTACCGTTGACGACAAGACCGTGAATTCCGTCCGCGATAAGCCGATCCGCGAGCTTGCGGAATGACTCCAGATCTACTTCTCCATTAGGATGAAACGGGGTAATGACAGGGACATAAATGCCTTTGAGCTGTTGTTCGGTTAACATAAGGACGCCCTCCTTCGATGGTTGCGGCTGCAGCGCCTTTCGTCTGATCAGCCTGGAAACAGGTTCGGCGAGCTTTTCCGCATTGCCGTCACGATCCGTTTCACTTGATATTTTCACTGTAGCATGGATTTCATTATCAGTGTTAGCTATAATAAGTGATAGTTATCATCGAAAATTTTGATAATGGAGGCGCTGCCGTATGGATCTAACCTACTTTCGCACGTTCCGCGAGGTGGCGAAGCGCGCAAGCTTCACCCGCGCCGCAGAAGAGCTGGGCTACGCTCAATCGAGCGTTACGATGCAGATCCAGAAGCTGGAGAGGGAATACGGCGTCCCTTTGTTCGAGCGCTACGGCAAGCAGCTTCGCTTGACACCCCCGGGCGAGGCGCTGCTCAAGCTGGCCGTGCAGATGCTGGGGCTGTACGACCAATCGAAGGAAGCGATTGCGAACCAGGTGAGCGGCGCCATTGCGATCGGCACTATCGATTCGCTGGCGGCGTACTATTTGCCGCCGTATTTGCAGCAGTTGAGGCAGCGGTATCCCGGCCTCGGCATTCAACTGCTGCCGGACAGCGAGGCGGCGCTGGTCGCCAAAGTCAAGGAGGGCGAGTATGACGTCGCCCTGCTGCTTGAGCGCACCCGCAGTCAGGCCGATCCGGCGCTCCGCTGCATCACGGTGCGCGAGGAGCCGCTCGTGCTGGTCGCTCCGCCCGGCCACCCGCTGACGGGCATAACGGCGGCGGCGCTCGGCGATCTGGAGGGCTGCGAGCTTATCGTCTCGGAGGGCAGCTGCCTGTATCGCAGCACCTTCGAGAAAGTGCTTAGGGAGAGCGGGATCGCGTACCGGATCGGCTTCGAGCTCGGAAGCTTGGAGGCGATCAAGCATTGCGTCATGAACGGCCTCGGCATAGCGCTCCTGCCGCAGATTGCGGTAGAGGAAGAGCTGCGGCGGGGCAGCTTGGCGATGATCCCGTTCGAGCATCCGGAAATCCGCTTCCAACTGCGGCTGCTCTTGCATCCGAAGAAATGGATGTCGCAGACGCTGCTCGCTTTCATAAATATGCTGACGGGGCAGGAAAGCCTAGATGTGACTGAAATATAAATTATGATTACAGCAAAAATGGAGATGTTAAGATTGGAACAGAAGCGTCAAATCTGGAACGACGGAGTCGGAGCTCTGCAATGGCTCGTATTTTTACTGGCCAATTCGGTCACGCTTCCGATCGTCATCGGACAAATTTATCATTTGCCCGCCAACGAAGTCATCGGGCTGATGCAGCGTACTTTTCTCGTTGCGGGAGCAGGGTCCTTTCTTCAGGGAGTATTCGGCCATCGGCTGCCGATTCCGGATGGGCCTGCGGGGACATGGCTCGGCGTGTTCGCCATTCTCGGAGCGGAAATCGCCAAACAGAGCGCGGGCGCCGGCGGGGCTTATTCCACGCTTCAGACTTTGGAGACGGGGATGCTGGCAGCCGGAATCATATTGATTTTATTCGTCGTTACGGGGCTTACCGGATGGATGATCAAGCTGTTCACCCCGCTTGTTACGGGAGTGTACTTGCTGCTGCTGGGGCTGCAGCTTGGCGGCGTTTTTTTGCAAGGGATGCTCGGTTTGAGCGGAGATGCGCCGCATTTGGACGCCGTGACGTCCATCGTATCGTTCGGCGTGTTTATAGTTATTCTCGTTTTATCCGTCAAAGGCACCGGCTGGTTAAAAAATTACGCCGTATTCATAGGCATCGTACTCGGCTGCAGCGCATATTATGCGCTCGGCAAAAGCGCCGAGCTTAGCGCGGACGCCGGTGTCGGACTGCCGGCGCTGTTCGCCTGGGGAGCGCCGAAGTGGGACGGCGGTATGGCGATTTCCGCGGTTATTATCGCTTTCATTCTAATGTCGAACACGATTGCGAGCATCGCGGCTATGAAGCAAGTGCTGAATGAGCGGAAGGATGGAGGAGAGGCAGCGGCCCAGCGGCGGGAAGCGGATAGGAGCGGAGTCGTCGGCGGGGTCGTTCAACTGCTGTCCGGCGCGTTTTCTACGGTCGGCACGGTACCGCTGTCGAGCTCGGTCGGTTTCGTCCGGATGACCGGCCAAAAGAAAATGGGCCCTTACTTGTCCGCTTGCATCCTGCTTGCGGGAGTCGCTTTCGTGCCGCTGCTGATCCGGTTGTTGGCGCTGCTGCCCAGTCCGGTAGCTTATGCGTCGGTCATGGCTTCTTTCGTCAATCTGGTCGGTGTAGGCTTGCAATCCATTACGAGGAATCCGCTCGATCAGCGAAGAACCTCCATTCTCGGAATTACGCTTTTGATTGGCAGCGGAGCGATGATTTTGCCGGCCTCGGTGTTCGAAACGATGCCTTCGGTATTTCGCTATGTGCTTGGCAACGGTTTGATTTTGGGAACGATGATAGCCGTGATTTTGGAGCAAGTATGGCGGGATCGGCAGCAGGCGGATGAGGAGCAGGGGGCATAGCCCGAAGAACTGCTGCTGCTGGATCAAGAGACTATTCATTGACGGCCGGCTGACGTCTTAGGAACATAGAGCGGCGTCGGAGCAGCATAAATAGACCGTATCCTGAGAAGGACGGTCTATTTGTTGTATGCGATTTTTGGTGAAAGATTACTTTACAACCAGCACCGGCGTTTTGGCATGTTGAACGACGTTATGGCTTGTGCTGCCGAGGAACAGCTCATCGATGGCCGTCAATCCGCGGCTGGCTATAACGATCAGATCGTTGCCGTTCTCGGCGGCATGCTCCAAGATCGTCTTGGCGGGCTGGCCTTGTTTAATGATCGATTTGGCTGACGGCAAATCCGAAATAAGCCTGTTTATTTCACTATCGATCTTTTGCTCGTGCTCATAATAATGCTGCTGCAGGGCCGGGGTCGTTATTACGGCCTCCCCTACGATAATTAGCGGAACTTGATACACATGGAGTATTTCGATCCGCGCCGCGGCCGCGGCCAGTCTTTTGGCGGTATCCAGCGCTTTTCTGGACAGGTCGGAGCCATCGTAAGCGACAAGAATGTTGGAGAACATAGCAAGCACCTCTTATTCGTCATTATATGTTGCCGCATCGGCCGTTGAAGCCTTCAGTATGTAAAAATCGTGCCGCAACTTCACATGTTGTTTCCGTTTCAAATCTTTGTTAGATTAACGTCCCCATCTCGCCGCCGGTTTATTCTCCAGCCGAATGCTTGAAGCCTGCGGGCGACAGCCGCTTTCAAGCGGCGTTTTCCCAAAGAACAGCAGCACGGCAAACGATGCCGCGCTGCGTTCGGTTTCAAAATTATTTTACGATAAGGACAGGCACTTTGGAGTTTTGCACGACATTATGGCTAACGCTGCCAAGGAAAAACTCGCGAATGGTTCCAAGCCCGCGGCTGCCCATAATGATAAAATCAAAGCCGTTATCATTCGCATAGTTTAGAATCGTGTTCGCCGGCTGTCCGTATTCGATCGCGAAGCTGGCTTGCACGTCGGACGGCACCATTTGTTTGGCTTCGTCGATGACGGCCTGGCTGATTTTGGGGTCGACGGTAATGGTCGTACCCATAGCGTAAGATACGTCCTGTACGATATGAAGGACTTCCAGGACAGGCTTTCCCGACTCGCGGGAAGCGGTTTCTTTTACGATGTCCACTGCTTTGGAGAGCGCTTTGCGAGATAAGTTCGAGCCGTCGAAGGGAACGAGAATTTTAGAGAATAGCATGACAGCCACCTCCGTAGGAATTGGTCTGACCGCACCCTAGCACTGGCCGCGCCGTCACGATAAACCGGCAAAGCCGGACATGGACCGGTCGATAGTTTCTCTCTCGTCTGCACCGTTGGCACAAAGCGAACGGTTTCATTGCAAGCATCGACCAGAAGGAGTCGATGTTAAGCCGTCCGAACGCGGCGGCTAGTTTTTGTTTACGATTTCATTATAACATACTTTCGCTCGAATATTGTCGGAAAAATCAGAAAACATTTGACAAAAGTAGGAACAAGCGTGTAGCTGCCTGAATTGGTCGGCCGCTTGCAACGAAAGGATATGCATAAATCATGGCGCTTCTGGGCGTCATGACGGCGTCGGGGGCGCTTTTTCTTTTGCCGCGATAACGGTATACTGGAAATGAATCAGGATTGTTCACAGGTTAAGTTCATATGCCACATCATTCCAGGGAGAGGCGGTAGCTGCAAATGATTTTTAGCGATTTGAAGCAGTGGGAACGCGAGCAGACGGTTTATCCGGAGGCCATTACGAAAGGACTTCAATATATACGGAGCACCGATTTCAGTGAGATGCCGCTCGGCAAGCATGAAATCGACGGCGAGCTGATGTTCGCTTTGCTGCAGGAACCGTTCACGCAAGGGTGGGAGCGGCAGAGGCCGGAATCGCATCGCACTTATACGGATATTCAGCTTCTGCTTTCGGGGGAAGAACTGATCCGCGTCGTTCCTTTATCGGAGGAAGCGGTTATTTCCGAAGAATCGTTTGATACCAGGGATATCGCTTTTTACAGCAAGGTTGGGGCGGAGAGCGATCTTGTGCTTAAGCCGGGATCGTTTGCGGTATTTTATCCCGGCGACATTCATCGTCCGTGCTGCAGCGTCGGTCAGGATCAAAAAATCCGCAAGGTCGTCATAAAAGTTCATAAGAGCTTGCTTGGTTTATAAAGTTATTCGCAGGACGGCCATAAAGGCCGCTCGGCGCGGGTGAGCAAGCTGAAAGTGCCGTCCGGGCGTTTCTATGGCCGATTACTGACGAGGAAAGGGGCTGAAGCGCATGTCGTGGAAATCCGAATCCGATACGTTTCAAGCTTTGGTCGTGGAAAAAGAAGGAGAACGCTTCGAGGTCGGCGTGAAGACGCTGCGCATCGAGGACCTGCCCGCGGGCGACGTGCTGATTCACGTAGCCTTCTCGGGGGTCAACTATAAGGACGGGCTGGCCTGTATTCCGAACGGAGGGATCGTTCGCAGCTACCCGCATGTGCCGGGCATCGATCTGGCCGGCTTCGTGGTTCAATCGGCCGACGCACGGTTTCAAGCCGGACAAGCTGTGCTGGTCACCGGATTCGATCTCGGCGTCGCGCATTTCGGCGGGCTCAGCGAGCTTGCCCGCGTCCCGGCCGAGTGGGTCGTGCCGCTGCCTGCGGGGCTCGAGCCCCACGAGGCGATGACGATCGGCACGGCCGGTCTGACGGCGGCGATGTCGGTGGACCGCCTGGAGAAGAACGGCCTTCGGCCGGAGCATGGCCCTGTGCTCGTCACCGGCGCAACTGGCGGTGTAGGCAGCTTCGCCGTGGCGCTGCTCGCCGCCAAGGGCTACCGGGTCGCGGCTGCCACGGGCAAGGCCGCGGAGCATGACTACCTGCGCAGCCTCGGCGCGCAGGAGATAATCGGGCGCAGCGAGCTGAGCCCGGAGGCGATCCGGCCGCTCGAGAAGCAGCGATGGGCGGCGGCCGTCGATCCGGTCGGCGGACGGTCGCTCGCTTATATTCTCGCCTCCGTCCGTTACGGAGGCGCTGTGGCCGTGAGCGGCCTGACCGGCGGCGGGGAAATCCCGGCGGCGGTGCATCCGTTTATTCTGCGCGGCGTCAGCCTGCTCGGCATCGACTCGGTCCAATACCCGGCCGAGCTTCGCTACGAGCTGTGGGAGCGGACCGCGGCGGCGCTGAAGCCGACGGGCCATCTGGAGCGAATCGCCCGCCGCATCCGGCTGGACGAGGTGCCCGGATACGCAGCGGAAATATTGAAGGGCCGGATGAGAGGACGGGTCATCGTCGAGCTGTAAACTGGAGCTCGGTTTACGCCCGCTGATCCGGATCGCATGCCTTCAAGGACAGCTTCGGTAACAGCGCGATTTCCGTTGTCCGGATGGGTCCGGTTCTTATCATCACGCATTCGTCACGAAACCCCCGAAGCAGGGGAGGCCGCTTCGGGGGTTTCGGCTTGCGTTCGTTTTCACTGTAAGCCGTACTTCGGCGAGGCGAGTCGGCGCGGCTTCGTTAGCACTCGGCCCCGGTCATCTCGTTCGTAAACATCCGCTTATATTCTTGCGGGGTCAGCTTTTTGGCGGATTCGGGCGCATAATGGATTTGCAGCGAACGGCGGCGCTTGGCCGAGAAGTTCAGCGGCGTTCCGTGATGCAGCAATCCCGAGAAAATGAGCGCGCCTCCGGGCTTCAGAGGAACCGCCACATCCTGCTCGACCTCGACGGCCACGTCGCACAGCTGCCAATCGCGGACCGCGTAATGCGGGACGGCCCCGTCGCGATGAGAGTAAGGTATGACGTGCATGCAGCCGTTATCCAGCTCGGCGGGATCGAGCGCGATCCAGATGCCGATCACCGATTTGTCGTAAGCCAGGTTGCCGTAAGCCATATCTTGATGCCAAGGCTTCTCGGCGCCGCCGGAAGGCGGTTTCAATATCGCCTGATCCTGCGCCACTTTCGGAGCTTCTCCGAACAGTTTCCCCATTGCCGCCAAAATATCGGGATGATGGGCCACAGCTCTCAGCCGAGGCTCATGATCTACGTAATCGTGCAGCTTGCGGGCGGCAAGCTCGATCTCCTCCTCCGTATGCAGCTCGGAGCGGGGTTTCACGAACTGAATTTTGGTGCCTGTCGACCTTCCGAACAGGACATCCATGATCGCTTCCAGCGAAGAGTCGATTTCCTGGTTGTTTAACACCTGCTCGACGACGAGATATCCGCGTTCCCAGAACTGCCTTACATGCTGCTCGGTCAACTGATCGAGCGTCGAAATACGGTCTGACGCAACGGAGTCGTAGCGGTATAGCGTATCGGCAATGTGACGCGCCAATTGTTCTTCATCTTGGTTTTCGTAAGAGTGTAGTGTGCGCGGCGTTGATTTGGAACTCACTTCCATTCCTCCCTTCGTTTGCTTGCTTTTATATTAGCTTAGCAAGAGCGGATGCAAAATGGGGGGAATGCGCTATTTTTTATACTTAAGCCGATATCGGCTATTTTTGGTCTTCCTGCTGCGCATGCGCCTTGGAAGGCTCGGACTTCCATTTGAACTGCGAAGGCGGTGAGCCGTAATGCTCCTTGAACTGCTTGCTGAATAAATAGACGTTGGAGTAGCCGAGCGCTTCGGCCACCTGCGAGACATTCATCGGAGTCTCCATCAGCAAATGCATTGACCGCTCCAGACGAGCGTCCGTAATGTATTCCTTGATGGAGGTTCCGGTATATTTTTTGAACAAGACGCTCAGGTATTCGGGGGAGAGCCCGACCTGCCCGGCGATTTCCCTGTGGCTTACGCGCCGACCCGGGTCCTCGCGGATGTAGCTGATCACCCTCGCGACGAGCTGCCGATGCTTGCCTGTCATGGAGGCGTTGTCCGTTTGCTGAAAGCGGAGGAGCTGCATCATAAGCTGCTTCATGATCAAGTCGTACTCGGCGACGCGCCACGGAGTGTCCGAATGGACCAATTGCAGCAGGCGGTTCAGCAGCATCTCGAACAGCAGCGTATCGGCCACAACCGTATGGCGTTCCGGCAGCATAGCGGGGATGAACGGCAGTTGGCGGAAGGGGTCGATAATCGAAAAATGAATAAAAATAACGTTAAGACGATCGACCGGGTCCTGCGTCGCTTCTACCTGATCATCGGGCCTCAGCAGAAAACAGCTGCCCTGCCCGATAGGATAGCTCGTCCCGTTCACGGTCATTTGCCCTTTGCCGGACATCGCATACCATAAGTCGTAATCCGGCAGAGGCCGCATGGGCTGCCAATGCCAGCCCGGCTCGCAGCGCGCTTTGCCTGCGTTGGCGGAATGAACGAACTGTGCGCCCAGAAGCGATTCGATAGAAGCCTCGGTATGACGGTCAGACATGATCGGCCTCCTCCTCGCGATAAAATGAATCATTGCTCTGTTTTGTACTGGCGACAGCGGCGCTTGCCCGAGCCTAGGGCGGCGTGAGAGAAGCGGAAAGTGCGCCGCCGCTGAAACATATCTCTTTTCGTTATCGTAAAAGAAATTAGAAGAATCATCAACCGAAACGCCTGATTCTTGTCGTGATGGGAGTTCATGCGATTCAGAAGCGCAACAATGCTTCCGCGGCGACTTAAGCTGGATTGCTGGGACGGGCCAATCAATACCGGTCAAATTTTACAAATTATGTATGCTGGCAGCAAAAGTGGGCAGGCTATCGTTAATAAAGAAACCTGAACATGAGGTGCATAACGATGCCGATGGCAACAGTGAACGGTGCGGTGCTGCATTATGATTCGGTCGGGACGGGGGTTCCGATCGTTTTTATTCACCCGCCGCTTTTGACAGGGGAAGTATTCGTTTTTCAGCGGGAGCTTCGGGACCGGTTTCGGATTATTACATTCGATGTACGAGGGCACGGCTTGACCAAGCCGGAAGGAGCTATCACCTATGCCGCGATCGCAGCGGATATGGTCGGACTATTGGATGCGCTGAACATTCCCAAGGCTTACGTAGGGCTTGCTGAACAAATCAAAAATTCAACAGTAACAAGGGTTTGGCGCCTCTTTTGTCGAATTTAGGTGCAAGGAAAACGAAGGCTAACCCGTGAAAAACCTTGCACTTGGAGGCGTCCGAATTGTATCAGCGAACCGAAAGCCAGATGATCCTGCCAGGCGACTTCTTCCTGCCATTCGGCGGAAAACTCGCCGAAGATAACCGTTGGGTGCTACTCGCCCAGATGATTCCGTGGTGGAAGCTCGAAGAGAAGTACGCCAAGAACTTCAAGAAGAGCCTCAAGGGTCAAAAGGCCGTATCGATCCGCGTCGCACTTGGCGCTCTCATTATCCAGGAACGGCTGGGCACCGACGACCGCGAGACGCTTCGGCAGATTCTGGAGAACCCGTATCTGCAGTACTTCCTCGGCTTGCCGGAATACCAGTACCGCCGTCCGTTTCATCATTCGCTCATGACCCACTTTCGCAAGCGGCTGGGCGGCGAGATTCTGGAGGAAGTGAATGAATGGATCGCGCTGGAAGAAGCACGCAAGGCAAACGAATTGGACGCCTCGGACCACGACGATGATGAACCCGGCAGCGGAGCTGCCGCAGTATCCGACGAGTCGACAGAACCCCAGCTTCGGCAGATGGAACTGACGAACGAGGGCGAACTGCTGCTGGACGCCACCTGCGCACCGGCGGATATCGCCTACCCGACGGATCTGTCGCTGCTGAATCAGGCCAGAGAAAAGCTGGAGAAGATCATCGACGTCCTGCATGAGCCGCAGCGCGGAAAGACTCGCAAGCCAAGAACCTACCGGGAGCGTGCCCGCAAAGCCTATCTGGCGGTAGCCAAGCAGCGGCGCGTGAAGCCGCGCACCATGCGCAAGGCCATCGGCAAACAGTTGCGGTTCGTCTCCCGCGATCTGCGTATCATCGCCGAACTTGCTGAGACGACGAGCAACCTGACGCGGCTGCCTGGCCGCATGTACAAGGAACTGCTGGTCATTCAGGAGCTCTATCGCCAGCAACAAGCGATGTACGAAAAGCGAACGCATAGCGTACCCGATCGGATCGTCAGTATCGCGCAGCCGCACGTAAGGCCGATCGTGCGCGGCAAAGCCCGCGCGAACGTCGAGTTCGGTGCGAAGCTGGCGATCAGTTTGGTGAACGGCTACGCATTCCGAGAGCATCTGTCCTGGGACAGCTACAACGAAGGCCAGACGCTGCAGGCCGCAGTGGAACGCTACCGCGCCAGGTTCGGCTATTATCCGAAAGCGGTGCTGGCCGACCAGATTTACCGCACGCGCGAGAACCTTCGCTTCTGCAAGGAGAAGGGAATCCGGCTGAGCGGCCCGCTACTGGGGCGTCCGTCCGCCGATCAGCAGGAGCAGAAGAGACTTGCCAAGGCGGATGCAGCCGCGCGCAACGCGGTGGAAGGCAAGTTCGGTGAAGGCAAGCGTAGCTACGGGCTTGGCCGTATTCGAGCGCGTCTTCAGACGACGAGCGAGACCGTGATCGGGCTGCAACTGCTAGTCATGAACCTCGAAAAGAGACTCCGGGTTCTCTTTTTGCCTTTTTTGCAATGGCTCTGGTCGACCCTCTCATTCCGCTTACCCGTGATGCCGTAAATTGCGACCCGTTCAGCAAGCCCTACGTATGCGGCTACTCGACCGGCGGCTCCGCCGCATTGGAAGCGATGCTCGCGTACCCGGAGCGGTTCGCCGGAGCCATTCTGATCAGCGCGATGCCGGAGATCAACGACTGGTATAACAAGTTCCGCCTTTGGACGGCTTGCCAGATGTGCAAGATGTCGGCGAAGCGTCTGCTCTCCGCGGCCATCGCCATGGGCAACGCCGATTGCCGCAGCACGTTCCGCCGTCTGTACGAGGGAGCGATGCGCGGCGATATACGCAGCATGAGACAATATTTTGATTGCAGCTACGCCTCTAACGTTACGGGCAGACTGACCTCCATCCGCGTCCCGGTTCTGCTCGTCTACGGAGAGAAAGATATCAGCTTTCACCATTATGCCCGAATGATACAGACCAGAGTGCCCGATTGCGCGTTCCACCTGATTGCGGGGGCAAAGCACGAGATTCCGACGAGGAATGCCCGGGAGCTGAACGAGCTGATCCGGCTGTGGCTTGCAGAGCCCGCGCTTCAGCCTCTTGAAGAGGAGCGGGTGCGGGATGGGAGGGACGAGAACCCTCTCGAAGTCCCCGACGTGATGATGCCGGGGCTGCCGGAGGAAGGGCGGGAGCTCCCGGACGCTCGCTAGCCGTCGCCTCTGCGATAGTGCCGTCCGCGAGGCGAGTGCAGAACGCCGCCTCGGCATGATCGCAGCGCCGCGCGCCGCTCCGGGAACACATGGAAGCCCCCGTCTACCAATATGCGATAGGCGGGGGCTTTAGTTTTTGCCATCTTGCTCTCGCGGCAGCGCGTCAATGATCGCTCTCAAGCCGCTTCATAAAGTCCTCTACGGCGCTGTAGCCTTGCTGCTTCAAGTACCAGTTGTTCGCCGCCGCCTCGACGAGTCCGGCGACGTCCCGTCCCGGCTGCAGCTGAATTTCGAGGTGAGGAATGCGGACATCCATGTAATCGGTGAATGTCGGCTCCAGCTCCAGCTCGTTATTGAGCGCATTGTTTTCCCATTGCGTCAATTCGATATCGAGCACGATGCGCGTTTCTTCCTGGAACGCTTTGCGGCCGTACAGGCGGGACACGTTGATCAGCCCGATGCTGCGGAGGGCGAGAAATTCCTTGCTCTTGCCGTTATGGGTGCCGATGAGCGTCTCCGGGCTAGTTTTCCTGAGCACGACGATATCGTCGGCGACGAGCCGATGCCCGCGGCGGATCAGCGTATGCGCAGTTTCGCTCTTGCCGACGCCGGATTTGCCGCGCAGCAAAATGCCGATGCCGGAGACGTTGACGCAGACGCCGTGAATCGCGATTTCCGGAGCGAGCGATTTGGTAAGGAATATGTCCATCAGCTCCAGAAATTTATTCGTCGGATGCGGCGTGCGAAGCAGCGGGATGCCCTCTTCCTCGCAGTATTTCATTAAATATTTTAAGCCGTCCAAATTGCGGGTGACGACAAAGCAGGGCGGATGATATTTGACGATATTGCCGATTCGCAAATTGCGCTCTTCTTCGCTGAGCGTGTGCAAGTAATTGATTTCTTTGCTGCCGAGCACCTGTACGCGCGCTTGCGAGAAAAATTCGAAGTAACCGACAAACTCAAGTCCGGGCCGATGCGTTTTCGATTTCGTAATTTGGCGGTGCAGCTCCTTCTCACCGGCGAGCACATCCAGCGAAAAGCGGTTCACCAAATCTTGCACGGTAACGGATTTTATCATTGGTGCCTTTTCCCCCTCAGCCTTTTTATTTTGCATAGTTCACTTCGACACGGCTCTTGCGTTTTCCTGCGATGCGGGAAGCCGCCTTGCGATCCATCGTTTTCGGCGCGCTTTATTCGGGTGACTTGGGAATATTGGATCATTCTGTTAATATAGTTAAAGGGACTTCTGCCATTTCGGAGAGGTCCTATTTGCTAAAGGAGGAATTCTGGATGAAAGCGTTTAACGGTTATTTTACGGAAGGCGAAGTCATACGCAGCGGAGGTGATCCATACTATGAACCATAGTCTGTTGTCATCGGCCCGGGCGCAGCTGATCAACCAGCTCGTATACTTCGATGAAGAACGGTTTCAATTTCTCGATCAATATTTTGCCGACGAGAAGGAGAAGAAGCGAGGCGAGCAGTTTGTCGAAGACTATACCCGGACACTTGAGCATATTATCGCTCATTTCGAAGAGGAAACTTTGCATTCCGTAGCACTTATAGGCAGTCGTATTGCCACCTTGGAGGATACCGACGAGGAGTCGTTTACGATCGTGTTTCCGCATCAGGCCGATCCGGACAGGAACCAGATCTCTTTTCTGGCGCCTTACGCGTTCCAGCTGCTTCTTGCGGCCAGAGACGAGAACCGTGCGGTATCGACGCCGATAGGCAGCTCGTCCGTTCAAGTTCGCAATGTCGAATATGTCAATATGGGAGAGCCTTTTCATAAACGGGGCCTTTAAAGTGTCCGTTGAAAAAACAGACGGAGTAAGCGAGAGCAATCTGTAGAAGCGGAGCGTTCGCCTTTGTTCCTGAATTTCAACCCAATCAAGGGCGGATCATTCAAGAAATTCGGGAACAACAGCGATCGGAAGATGCTTTCGCATACGCAGTCGGTGTTTTTCACCACCCTTTTAAAGGCCGCAACAAACACAGCCGCCGACTGCGTACCGCAGCGGGGGCTGTGTTGTCATATTAAGACCTTTATGCTGCGCTCAGGCAAGTATCGCCTTATTTTTGGGACAGAGGATGGTCGGCGCTTTTGCGCCGCAACCAAGAGACCGCGAGCAGCAGAAGCGGAAGAAACAAGGTGAAGATGAGATTGAAGGGAGACCAGTTTTTGGCCAGAAATTCCTGGATGAACAGCGTATTCGGATAGCACATGAGCGACAGAACGATCAGGCCGAAGGCCAGCGGGACGGTCAGCGGACGATAATCTTTGAACCCGAGAAGCTGGCCGAAGCCCAAGACGGAGGCGTGCAGAGTGATTGAGATTTTCAGAAAAATCGACAATACCCAAATGAAAATCATCATCCCCTCCACCCGCTGCAGAAACTGCCCGATATTGATGTTTTTGGCCAGCGTGTACGCCGGAAACAACTGATTGGCCGTCAAGGAAGGCCCGAGCACGGCGATGCTCCCGACGGTCGTGACGATGAGAAAGCAGCCGCCGATAAGCACCCCGAAGAAGAACGCCCTTCCCCGCCCGCGTTCATGAACGACATAAGGATAGATCATCAGCAGGACGACCATTTCCTGTAGTCCGTAAAATTTGAACGCGCCTTTCATTACCGGTTTGACGCCGTACTCCAGCATCGGGGTAAAGCCGCTCAGCTCGAACTTCGGGATGACCGGGATAATCAGAATCAGAAATAAAATGATCATCCACGGGAAAAAAATTTCGGCTGCCCGCGTGAATACGCCGAGCCCGGCGCGAACGGCACCGATGAGGGCCAGTGCGAATAAAATTTGGACAATTTCGATCGGCGTTTCCGGAATCGTCTGCGTCGTCAGAAAATAGCCCATATCCCCGACCATCAGGGCGGCCAGCAAGTAAAAAAAACCTACGAATCCTAAGGCGACCGCTCCTCCTGCCCAGGTTCCCAGCGTCTTACGGCAATATTCCACCAAGGTCAGGGACCCCAGTTTTCGGCCGAGATATCCGTACAGCAGCACGACGAAAGCGTTGAACAGTACCCCCGCAATACAGGCGAGCCAGGCGTCCTGCTTGGCATCGGCGGCAAGCCCGGCCGGCGCGATAAGAATGGAGGTTCCAACCATGAAAAAAATAACCAGTACGGTGAAGGCGCGGATGCTGATAGCTCCCGATCGGCTCACTTGTCTTCCCACCTTTCATTCAAAGCATGCATATACCGCCTTGGCGAACGGACCGATGACGGCGGCAATCCAGTCCAGCGGATTCGGAAGGAGGAGATGGAGCGCTTTGGCCATGCCGACCGCGCAGATAAGCAGCGTCAGCACGAGCGTGACCCACATATCTTTCCGTCTCCGGTCTTTCCACAAATGGGGCAGCTCGATGAAGCCCATCCAGAGCAACGTGCCGACTATACCGACCAGCAGCCACATAAGCGGTCAATCCTCCGTTTCATGCTGCACCGATTGCAGAATGGTGCCGATTCTCCTGACGATAGTTTCGGGGTACACGTGAATTTCGGCATCGGCGAACCGGTCGTCCCAATTTTTGATCCGATGCCATTCTTTCGGATAAGCGCTGTGAAATTTATCGCCAAAGCCGTAAATATCGGCGCGGAATTGCCGCTGCGCCTTCCGAATCGATTGCTCCAGAAGGTCCTTTACTTTCTTGTCGAGCAGCTTCTTCACCTCTACGAGAAAAGACGGGGCCAGCAAATCCGTTCTGCACTCTACATCGGAAATATCGTATTCGAGTCGGATATGCACATCGAAGCTCGGATTGCCGCCTTGCAGCTTCGGGTGAATCGAAGCATGCGAATTCACGATCTGCATGGTAAGCTTCCCGTCTCCTCCGGGACAAGCGGTGTAGGCGGTCGTTTGTTTCGTCGCATTTTGAAGATAGTTCCATACTTTCGTATCGCCCTCGTCCATCCAGCCGACCATTTTGTCGGCTTTGAAGGCGGCCATGCCGGTGTACTGCATAATGACGGGGGGATCGATTCGCTGGACGCTGCCGATTTTATCCCCCTCCTTCAGATTGCCGACAAGCTCGATGCCGGTGATGGCCGGATCTTTGCCTTGTTTGGACAGATCCTTGATCAGCCGGTCCAGCGTAATTTTGCCGGTGGCGGCCCATACCCGGTCCGAAGCTTCCAGCTTGGTGTACAGATTGTTGGCGGGTATAGGGTCCATGGAGCTGTACATCCGCAGCAGCTCGGAGGCGCTTGTATTTTTGGCGACAACGAGATAAAAGTCGGTCCGCATATCCCGGTTGCGCGAAATGAAATCGAGCGGCTTGCTGATTCCGGCTCGGGCCAGCTTCTCGCCGATGACGAGCATCCGCAGGTGAGCGAAGTACAGCCGCCGCGGGGCCTTGACCGTCATGCGGGCCAGCGCTTCGGGAACCGTGCTGCCCGCTTCTTCATAAGTGATGACCGGGCTGAAATTGATGCCGCTGCCTTTCTTAACGACGACCTGCCCCGGATTGACGATCTGTGCGATCACTTTATACCCCGAATCCGTTTTATCGAGTCCAAGGCCGACGATAATGCTCAGCTCGTTCAGCTCCTTGCGGCTCCAGCAGCCGGACAACGGCAGCGTCATCAGCAGCAGGATGAGGCCTACGGACAAGAAGCGTTTCATGCTTATCCCCTCTTTTACGGCCGTTTTTGACGGATCAAATTTCTCGGATGCAAAATTTTGGGACGCGTAAACATTCGCGGAAAGGTCACTCGCATCAGGGAGTCCTTCTGATCCGACCGGCGAAACGGAGCGAGCGGACCCATATAGGAGATGCCGAAGGACGAAAGGCTGCACAGATGCAGCACGACCATAATGAGCCCTACAAAAATGCCGAACAATCCGAAGGATGCGGCCAGCAGCATCAGCGCGAATCGCACGATTCTCGCGGCGATGCCCAGATTGAAGGCGGGAAGCACGAAATTGGATATCGCGGTGATCGAGACGACGATGACCATCGCCGCGCTGACCAGACCGGCCTCGACCGCAGCCTGGCCGATAACCAGCGTGCCGACGATGGAGATGGACTGCCCGACGGTACGCGGCATTCGCACGCTCGCTTCGCGCAATATTTCGAACGTAAGCTCCATGAGGAGCGCCTCGACGAAAGCGGGAAACGGCACGCCTTCGCGCTGGCTGGCGAGATTATACAGCAGAGTGGTGGGCAGCATTTCTTGATGAAATGTCGATATGGCGATGTAGAAGGACGGCTTCAGCATCGCCAGCACGAATGCCACAAATCGGAGCAGCCGGATCAAAGTGGCGAAGTCGGACCGCTGGTAGTAATCTTCGCTCGATTGGAAAAATTGGATGAACACGGCGGGAACGAGCAGCGCGAACGGCGTGCCGTCCACCAGAATGGCGACGCGTCCCTCCATCAGCCCGGCAGCGACGACATCCGGCCTCTCCGTGTTGAAGACGGTCGGGAAAGGGCTGAAATGCTTATCCTGAATATATTCTTCGATGTAATTGCTTTCCAGAATTCCGTCGATATCGATCTCCGACATCCGGCGGCGCACTTCGGAGAGCACATCTTCGTTCACCAGATGATCCAAGTAGATGATCGCCGTTTCCGTTTTGGTCACCTCTCCGATCTTCATGCTCTCGATCCACAGATGATGGCTCGCGATTTTGCGGCGGATCATGGCCGTGTTCCAGGTCAGCACCTCCGTGAAGCCTTCCCGCGGACCGCGGACAACGGACTGCACATTCGGCTCCTCGACGGAACGCGCCTTCAGATCCTTCGTTCCGACGGAAAGTCCGTAGCTGCAATGATCGACAAGCAGAATGCTGTTGCCGGACAGCAGGGAGTCCAGCAGCTCCTGCATCGTCGTAACATCGGCTACCGAGCCTTCGGAAATGACGCTGACTTTGTAATATTCGAGCAATTGCTCGGAAGAACGGATAGCCTTATCCGGCGCCGTGTTATCGGTCAACAGCGACTGCAGCATTTGATGCAGGTTGGATAAGCCGTCTACATGCAGAATAGCTCCGTTAAGGGGAGTGCCTCCCAGATCGATTCGGATATGGCGAATTTTAATATCGGAGCTGTTGCCGAGCGCCTGCAAGACGAATTGTACGTTATCTTCAAGCAGCGTGCCGAGCTTTAGCGGTTCATGATCCTGATTGGAAGGGCTCATCGTACGTCACCTAATTTTGCGAAAATAGACTTTGTCGATTTATAGTTTGCATCTAATGGGATTTTTAAACAAAAAAGGAACAAAGATACGTTTCAGGGTCGTTTCAGGAGCAATTTTCAGAAAAAAATTGTAAAAATTCGACAAAGGTCTAAAGTATTTCGAACTATTTGTCGAAATAGTAAGAGGGCCAAAATACCCAATGAAAGGAAATGGCGCTTTCATAAAAATAGAAACTAGCGAACATCGGAGGCTGTGGAGAATGAATGTAAACCTGAATTTCGAAAGTACTGCGCATTAAAAACATAAAAAGGGCTCCAAATCTTTGGTAGAATGGTGTTTGTCCAGGACAACATCACCCAAAGAGAGGAGCACCTTTTAGGTGAAGTCTACCACACCGGTCAGCAAAATCAAGAGCGAATTTTCGCTGCAGAACGCCACGAGTTTCGGCGGCGTCAAAATCTTTTTGGCCTATCTCGAAAAAATCAAGCTCGCCGAGGCCATGCAGCGCCTTTCCGGCGGCAAAGCGCACAACGCCATTTTTCCTGTTCATCGCATCCTGCTCTATCTAATGGTTGGCTGGATGCTGGGCTGCGGGCGTATTTTTCATTTCCGCAAGTTACAGCACGATGTGTTGCTTTGTCGTTTTCTGGGAGGCCGTCTGCCGCATCACAGTTTGCTGTACAAGGAGCTCGCGCGTCTGGGCAGATCCTGCCCGCAGCTCCCGACGGAACTGCGCAAGCTGAATATGGAAATCATTCATCTCTGCTTGCCGTCCAAGCCAATCCTTGATCTGGACTCCTCGGTGGAGACGGTATACGGGGAGCAGGCCGGCGCGGCCAAAGGCACCAATCCGCATAAGCCCGGACGAAACAGCTACCATCCGTTGCTGGCTTTTGAAGGGCAAACCCACTTGAATCTGAATGCGAGGCTTCGCCCCGGCAACACGCATTCTTCAACCGACGCAATCGACTTTTTGCAGCAAACCTTCGCACTGCTCGGCGAGCGCCAAGTGGCGTACGCCCGGTTCGACAAAGGCTTTGGCGGCGAGGATTTCTACCAACTGTGGGAAGGCCGCAAGATCGGTTACGTCGGCAAAATGAAATGGACCAAACGCCTCGCAAGCGACGTGGCGGCTTGTCGCTACTGGACGCGCTATGTCGACGAGGACTGGATCATCGAGGGCATCACTTTGATTTACAAAGCTACGTCCTGGAAAAAGCCCCGTCGCGTAGCGGTCATTCGTAAGACGCAAGTCTGCGAAGACGGTCAAGGCCGCATCGTATTCGACGAGGACTGGCAGTATGAAGCGATTGTAACCAACCTGGAGTGGGAACCAATTGACCTATGGCGCTTTTACAACCAGCGTTGCTGCATGGAAAATTACATCAAAGAGGCGAAAGACGGTTTTTCCATGGACCGGATCGCGACCAGTGATTTTGAAGCGAATGAAGTCGATCTGCTGATCAAGTTGCTGGCCTACAATTTGTTCGAACGCTTTAAGCGCGATTGTTGCGAACCGATGCATCAGGGTTATACGATTGCAAGATTCCGACTGGAGTTCTTTCATTGCGCGGCGACGCTTGTTCGGCATAGTCGCGCGGTCGTGCTCAAGCTGATCAAGGATTTCGACGGTCGTCATGCATGGAAACGAATCGAAGCCAAAGTGGTTCAATTGGAGTGACGGCTTCCAACATTTCACATGGAAAACAACAATGCCCCTTTTCTGGGGAGGGGGGAGTTATCCCCATGTGGATATTGGTTTCAAAATTTCGCTGGTCCCACTCCCACTTATTCACAGTTGTTGATCCGCTCCTGGATGATCGCCACCGCATTCTTATGCGCTTTCGAAATTCAGGGTAAAGAAAAGTTTGAAGTTGAATTGGAGGCTGAACGTGCGGCTTACGCTGTACAAGAAGCTGTTCGCCAGCTTTATCGTTATTTTGCTGCTGTTATCCGCTATCGGAGGCACTTCTATGACGAAGATGACGACGATGGGACAAAAATCGCAGCAAATGACGGAAAAAGGGCTCCCGAGCGTCATCGCATTGGGCAATTTGAACCATGACCTGAAGGAGCTTGACGACCTGATGCTGCGGATTCAGCTGAATATGCAGGATAAAGCCGCGAACGATATGGCTTCCATGGGCATAACGGATGAAGTGCTGTCGCAGCCGGATAAAGCCAAAGGGCTCTTCGACCAAATCAATGAACAGACCAAAAAGGTGGATGATCTGGCTGTCACCGAAAAGGACGCCAACCTGGCTAAAATGTTTCTTAACGACTGGAATCAGTACGCCAAGCTGTTCCCCGATATCTTGAGAGCGGCCCAGCAGCACGGTTCCGAAGGCTTGACGCTGATCCAGGAAGCCGACAAGCATCTGATGGCGTGCAGCATGGTCATCGAAGTGTTCACCAATAATTTGCAGAATCATGCGGACGAATGGGCGACAGAGCTTGAAGAAGCGAACCAGTCCGGCATGACGTGGGTAATCTCGCTCAGCATTATCGCCGTCGTGCTGGGACTTGCGGTGTCCTTCCTCATCGCAAGGCATGTGTCTAAACCGCTGAAATCGATGAGCGAAGCGGCCAAACGGATTTCGGACGGGGATCTGACCGTAACGAACTTGTCGATGTCCCGGCAGGACGAGATTGGCGAATTGAGCAGAGCCTTCGAACAGATGACCGGCCACATGAGACAAATGATTCTTAAAATTAACGAGCATTCCCAATTGGTGACCGTATCCGCCGCACAACTGAAAACTAGCTCCGAGGAGATGCAGCAAGCTTCAGCGCAGATCGCCACGACCGTGAAGGATGTCGTTAACGGCGCCGATCAGCAGACGGTCACGATGGAAGAGACGTCCCGGTCGATGGAGGAAGTGGGAGACGGCATCAGCCGTATGGCGGAGAGCGCTTCGTCGATCGCCGAGTCCGTGGAATGGACGAAGCAGCAGGCGGAGAGCGGGGAAACCTTCGTACAGAATACGGTCGAGCAGATGAGCTCGATTCATAATTCGGTTCATCAGACGGATCAGGTGGTTCGCCTTCTGGAGGCGAAATCGAATCAAATCGGCAGCATTTTGCAGGCGATTCAAGAAGTGGCGCATCAGACGAACTTACTGGCGCTGAACGCCGCGATTGAAGCGGCGCGCGCCGGCGAGCAGGGCAGAGGCTTCGCCGTCGTTGCGGCGGAAGTGCGCAAGCTGGCGGAGCAATCCGGCCAATCGTCCGATGAGATCGGCAAGCTGCTGAGCGAAATTCAGTCCGGCATTCGCGAATCGGGCGAAGCGATGGGCAAGGTGAAGGAGGAAGTGCAGTCAGGTATCGAACTGGTTAAGGAGACGGAGCAGAACTTCGGTCAAATTCTGCAGTCGACTTCCCATATCGCTTCTCAGATCCAGGAGATGGCGGCAACGTCCGAGGAGATTTCTGCCGGAGCCGAGCAAATAACGGCGGCTGTGCAGCAGGTGGCGTATATTGCCAAAGAGAACGCGTCTTACTCGCAGAACGTATCGTCATCGGCTGAGGGCCAACTGGAGACGACAGGAGAAGTCCAAGCATCGGCGCAATCGCTCTCGGAAATGGCAGACGAGCTGCAGCAGCTGCTGTCCCAATTCAAAACGGCTTAACAGGTCCGCTGCGGATGAAGCGGAGCCTCCTCGGGAACGCAGCTTAAGCCAAATAGCCCCGGAAAGCGGGGCTTAGGCTTTGAAGCTGTGTAAGCTACTTCGCGGGGAACCCCGAAAATGCACCAATGCTATGGCGCCCCAAAAAGCCCGCCCCTTGCTGCTCCTTCGGCAGCGGGGCGGGCATCTTTGCTTCCTTGCAGCAGCGCGGGATTCGGCGCTTACGGAGCCACCGTTTTGTTATAAGCGGCAAGCTTGGACGTAATCTCCTTGGCTGCGGCGTCCAGCGCTTCCTTCGGCTGTTTCTTGCCGTTCAGCACTTCTTCAATCGCCGTTTCGGTCAACTGGCGCGCTTCGGGGAAGACGCCCATGACCGCGCCTTGGGTCGCCGTATTCGCCTTCGTGGCGTGGAGCTGTTCGACGGCCGTTTTCAATTGCGGATACTTGGTGAGGTTTTCCTTAACGGTCGGCTCGTCGTACGCTTTTTTGGTTATAGGGAAGTAGCCGGTGTTGACATGCCAGTACGCCTGCTGTTTAGGCTCGGCCAGAAACTTGATGAACTGCCAGGCGCCTTGCTGCTCGGCTTCGCTGCGGTTGTTCAAAACGTACAGGCTGGCTCCGCCGACGATCACTCCGCCGTCCTTGGCGTCGGCCGGTTTAGGCAGGAAGGCGGTGCCGACCTCGAACTTGCCTTGCGCGCCGTCGACGATTCCGCGCAGCGAGCCTGTGGAGTCGAGCGTCATGCCGATTTGTCCGGCGAGGAACGCTTTTTTCGTATCGTCGGTTTTACGTCCGAGGTTCAGCGCGACTTTATCGTCGACCAGCTGCTTCCACCAGGTCAGCGTCTTCACGCCGGCTTCGCCGTTCACGAGAGATTCGGTAGCGATGCCTTTGCGCCCGTTGCTGTTGTTGAGCAGATCTGCGCCTTGATTGGCGAAAAATTGCTCCATCAGCCAGCCGTAAATGGCGAAGGAAGCGCCGGTTTTGCCGTCTTTGGTCAACGCTTTGGCGGCTTGGGCTACATCGTCGAAGGTAACCGGCGGCTTCTCCGGATCGAGTCCGGCCGCTTTGAACATGTCTTTGTTATAGTACAAAATCGGGTTGGACGTATTGAACGGCATGGCATTCAGCTTGCCGTCGATTTTGTAGTAGTTCAATATATTTTCTTCCAGCTGGGACAAGTCGTATTTATCTTGATCGATAAATTTCTGTATCGGCGTGATCGCTTTGGAATCGATCATGAAACGGCTGCCGACCTCATAGACCTGAATCAGCGTAGGGCCGCTTTTGGAGTCCATGGACGCTTTCATTTTGTTTAAGCTTTCGTCGTAGGTGCCTTGGAATACGGCCTCGACGGTCACATTGCTTTGCGAGGCGTTGAAGTCGGCTACCAGCTTGTCCACCGCTTTGCCGAGCTCGCCGCTCATCGAGTGCCACCAGACGACTTTGACCGGCTCTTGGGCTTTGCTTCCCGCTGCCGGCTGCGCAGCATCCTTGCCGCTTCCTTCGGCGGCCGGCTGACCGGCGTTCGTGCCGCATGCGGATAAGGTCATTACGGCGGCCATACAAAGCGGAATCAGGCTTTTTTTAGTGAAGCTTTTCATTGGTTCTTCTCTCCCTTTTTTTTGAAGTGCGGTGATATATAGGTGTCCTGCGGTCGTCTTCCCTTGGATGACAAGGACGGCCGCCGACGTCTCTACAGACGGTTTTCGCTTGGCGGCTTGCGCTTTTTCACCAAGCTTCGGGTTATGTTATTCATTCATGGCGCTATCCTTTCAATGCTCCTGCGGTCAAGCCGCGTACAAGCTGTTTGATGCCGAGAACCAGCAGCAGCAAGGACGGCAGCATAACGATGGTGACGCCCGCCAGCACGAGATTCCACGATGTCATCTCCTCGAACTGCAGCATGCTGATGCCGATCTGCACGGTGCGCATCTTCTCGTCGTTCGTAATCAGCAGAGGCCACAAATACATGTTCCAGTGGGTGAGAAAGGAGTACACTCCGAGCGTCGCGAGGGCAGGGCGGGACAGCGGCAGCACGATGCGAAGAAAGCTGCGCAGATGGCCGCAGCCGTCGATACGGGCCGCTTCGAACAGCTCGGAGGGCAGCTGCATGAAGAACTGCCGCAGCAGGAACGTCCCGAAGGCGCTGGCAAGAAACGGAACGATGAGACCTTCGTAGGTGTCGAGCCAGCCCCAGCTTTTCACAGTCAAATAGTTCGGGATCATCGTTACTTCCCAAGGAATCATCATGGTCGACAGAAACACGGCGAACAGAACGCTTTTGCCGGCGAATTTCAAATATGCGAAAGCATAGGCGGCCAAACTCGCGGTGACGATCTGACCGAGCATAATGGCGGCGGAGACGAGCAGGCTATTCGTGATGAACTTGAAAATCGGGACGGTCTGCGTCACTTTGATCAAGTTATCCCAATAAAGGCTGCCCGGCACGAACTTCGGCGGGTAGGCCGACGATTCGGCAGGCGTCATGAAAGCGGAGGAGACGGTAAAGAAAACCGGGTACAGTACCAGCGCCGCAGCGATGATGAGCAGGATGTAGACGATCCCGTTAAGCTGCTTCGATGTCATTGATAATGCACCTTCTTTTCGAAAAATTTGAACTGGACGAACGTTAGAATCAAAATGATGGCGAACAGGACCAACGCCTGTGCGCTCCCGATGCCGAACCGAAAGTTGACGAAGGCATCCTGATAGATGTTATAGACGACGACATCGGTCGAATTCATAGGTCCGCCCCGAGTCAAAATATGCATTTGTCCGAACGTTTGGAAAGCGCCGATGATCGATACGATCGTGACGAAAAAGATCGTCGGCGAAATGAGCGGCAGCGTGAGCCGGACGAAGGTTCGCAGCGGTCCCGCCCCGTCGATTTTGGCGCTGTCGTAAATATCCTCGGGGACGCCCTGCAGCCCGCTCAGCAGTACGATGTAGTTGAAGCCGAGATTCATCCACACGGTCATCGCGGAGACTGAGAGCAGCGCCAGAGCCGGGTCGGTCAGCCAACCCTTCGGAGCTTGGCCGATCAGGCTAAGCAGATAGTTCAGGATACCCACGCTTGGGTGGTACAGCATCATCCAGATGACGGAGCCGGTGCCGACCGAAATGGCGATGGGCAGCGAGAACGCGAATTGGAAGACGCGCATTCCGCGCAGCTTATTGTGAGACAGCGCCGCGAGCAGCAGGGCGACGATAATCCCCGTCGGCACGGTCAGCAGGGTGAAGGACAAAGTCACCTGCAGGCTTTGATAAAATTTTTCCGACAGCAGCAGTTCACGAAAATTATCCAGCCCCGCGAAGGCGGCGATCCGTCCTCTCGGGTCCGTCAAATGCAAGCTTAAATATACGGATTGGATCAGCGGGTAAAATAGAAATACGCCGAACAGCAGTAGAGAAGGAGCTAAGAATAAATAGGCGAGCAGATGGTCCTTCTCCTTCCGGCGCGCGCGGCGCAGGCTGCGGACGCTCGCGATACGGCCGCGTTTGGGCCATACGGCGGACGGCGCTTCGAGATCTTTGGGCATGAGGCTCATACATCATTCACTCCTAACCTTGATCGCACTCGAACCGTTGCGGCGAGCCGGACGGCGGCGCTCATGTTCAATTGCCTCACTCAGTATAACGGGCGGATGTAAAGTACAGGTTAAGCGGATTTAAAGGTTTTGTTGAGGAAAAAAAGAGGCTTCAAAATGAAAGAATCGAATCTACTGTTTTTTAATAGTTCGTATGATAAAATAAACGATAATTACATTAAATTGGAACTTAATTGAGGTGGAAATTTCATGGCATCCAAGCGTTCGGTCCAGATGGCGGTTGCGGCGGCGTTATCCGCTCTTGCCGTGCCTTCCGTTGTTTTGGCTTCTCCGCCGCCGTCTACTGCGGCTGCGGTTCTTTATCCTATTCAAGATACGGTGATAGCCAAAAACTCGGAGAAAATCATAGATTTAAGCGGTATGGAAGCTTTCAAGGTCAATAGTTCCGCCGGCAGCGTCGTGGAAGCGACGTATTCGCCGGCTGTACCCAATTACATTCATTTGAACGGCAAGGAAGCGGGAGCTTCCACGATTACGATCACAAGCGGTGATCAAGTCGTTAACCGATTTAAGGTTCACGTACTGGATGCGGGAAGCGATAATCGTATCGATATCGCGGACGTAGCGGGGTACATGGCGAATTATTCCGGGAATGTGACGGGAGCGGGGGATGTAACGACGCTGCTGCAAGGAATCGAGCCTTTCAATGCGGCCCGTTATCCGGTTGAACCGCCGGTTGCTGTAGGCAGCCCGGGAGCATTCATCTTGCAAAGCGGGCAAAATGCGCCGCAGACGGCAGCGATGTCGGCCTATTTCAGCAATCCGTCCGGCGTGCCGTTGAGCTACAGTCTGCATAACGTCCCCGAGTATTTGAAGGCTTCCATCGACTCCGCTACGGGACTGTTAACCGTCAGGGCGGAGCAGCCCCTTAGCGATACGATGACGGCGAGCTTCCAGGTTACGGCAGCGAATCCTTACGGGCAAAGCGCATCGGCGGACGTGATCGTGAAGGTCCTGGCGTCGGAGCAGCCTCCGATTCCGCAGCCGCCGCTAGTAATAGGCGCGCCGGGTCCGCTGACGCTGGTGAACGGACAAGCGGGCGATCCGCAGACGGTGACGATGTCAACGTATTTCAGCGATCCTACGCCGTTAACCTACAGCTTGACGGGAATTCCCCAGTATATGGATGTGGCGATCGATCCTGTAAGCGGCGTATTGACGCTGTACGGAGCGAATTTCCCGGACAATGCGGACCGTACGGAGTATATATGGGTACAGGCGACGAACGCGAACGGTCTCGGGGCAGCGATCCGGCTGGAGCTTCGCGTGCAGGCGTCGGAGCAGCCTCCGATTCCGCAGCCGCCGCAAGTGACAGGTACCCCGGGCCCGTTGACAGTGGTGAACAGACAAGAAGGAGCGGCGCAGACGGTAACGATGTCAACGTACTTCAGCGACCCCACGCCGTTAACCTACAGCTTGACGGGAATTCCCCAGTATATGGATGTGGCGATCGATCCTGTAAGCGGCGTATTGACGCTGTACGGAGCGAACTACCCGGATAATGCGGAGCGAACGGAATATTTGTGGATACTGGCGATGAACGCAAACGGCTATAGCTCAGCGATCCGGCTGGAGCTTCGCGTGCAAGCGGTAAATCCGCCGGTTGTAATCGGTACGCCTGACGCCGTCGCTTGGCAGATGGGCGTTACCGAGCGGCAGACCGTCTCTGTTGCCGGCTATTTCAAGCAGGATGGGGAGTCATTGACTTATGCGATTTCCGGGATGCCCGGCTTCATCGATGCAAGCATCGACGGGCGCAGCGGAGAGCTTACGATTACAAAGGTTAGCCCGGAAGAGCGGCAGCCCGCGGCACCGGCGATTCGGGTGATGGCGCTGGATCGATTCGAGCAAACCGCCGAGGTGAGTATCCCTATCGGGATCGACTATCCCGTTCCTATCGTCCGGGAGGTTCCGCTTGATCCTGTGACGCTGAAAGACGGGGAGGAGCAGCCGCAGACCGTTGAAATGGCAGCCTACTTTAAGACAATGACGATCGAACGGTTGAGCTACAGCGTCGTCGATGCGCCTTCTTACGTGCATGCCGTCATTGGCGAGGAGGACGGTAGGTTGACGGTAACGCCGGAAGGCTCTCTGCATGACTATGTGGGAACGGCTGCCTATGTACAGATTAGAGCGGCCAACCAGTACGGCAATTTCGTCCTGCTTTCGATACCTCTGCAAGTAATCGAGGACCCGGATTCTTATCCCGCGCCGGAAGTGTATGATCCTCCGACGCCCGTCGAATGGGTGAGAGATATTACCCAAGTCCAGACATTATATGTGTCGGACTACTTCTATGACGAATCCGAGCTATCCTATAGCATAGCGGCTATGCCTGATTACATTGAGGCATCCATTAACGACAAGTCGGGAAAATTGGTGATATCCGGGATCGGGGAAGGGGCGGATGAGCCTGCCGTAATCCAGATCCGGGCGGTGAACAGCTACGGCAAAAGCGCGACACTGAATATCAGCGTCCGGACGATCGATTCGATGACCATCGAATGGCCGCAATCCGAGGAGCCGCCGATCCGTTTGGAGCTGGCCGTGTTTTTTGGCGATATAGAGGCCGATTCGTATGAATATGCGGGGCAGTTGGAAGGAGCCGCCGTCAGTCCTGTCATTGAAGAGCCGAATACGGCGCAGGCTCAGCTTGTGCTGAATGAATCGGCGCGTGACGTTTCATTGAAAATCAGAGGCACCAACACGGCAAATGGCATCAGCAAAGAATTCGTCATCAAGTTCGTTACCGGTTATGACGCCCCTGTGCCCGACAAGCAGCCGGAAACGATTGAAGTGACTAACGGCATGGCGGAAGAGCCTTATACTATCTATTTGACAAACAGCTATTTTAACGGACAGTCCTTGTCCTATGAGCTGCTGCCGGACCCGAATATCGCAGGCGATGTGAACGCGAATATCGTGAACGGAAATCAATTGCAAATTATGGGGGCATATTTCCCCGACAATGTGCGGACGTCGACGGTTCTGCACGTTAAAGCTACGAACGAGCACGGCAAAAGCACGGTATTGTCTTTCCCGGTTGAAGTCAACCCGGCGCCTGCTCTGGAAGTGATCCGAACGCCGGATGAAGTCCGGTTTCAGGATGGGATCAATCAATCTTATCCTTATCTGGTATGGGATTATCTAAGCGACCGCAGAGCTTCAATCACAATAGAAAACGGGCAGGAACTAAGAGAGAAGTACGGGATCAGGGCAAGCTTTGACGGGCCGTTATTTATCGAGAATGAATTTCCGATCTCGAATACGGAGGAAGTTACGCTGGTCATTCGGATTCGGGCGACGGATTGGTTAGGGCAGAGTGTCCTTCTTGAAATTCCGGTCATCATCGTCCCTAATACGTCCGCTTAAGCATGCAGATCGTTGTGCGAAACCATGCAACGCACAGCTGACGGCGAGGTGTTCGGGCAGGAGCAAGCGGGCGATGCAACCATCGCCCGTAAGGCCAACGAAAGTTGGCCTATTTTTGCTGTAATGGAAAGCGCATAGCTTTAATAGACTTTAGCTTTCCTGCTCATCTGGAATGAAAACAAGCCCGCAGGAAGGGCACTCTCTGGCGCTGCATGCGATCCGGAATCCACAGGCGGGGCAGCTGTCATCTTCTTCGTCTGCGGCAGACAGGCTGCCGGATTCTTCGCCGCGGCTGGCAACCGGCAGAAAATAGTCGGCTACCGGGCGTCCGTCAATCTCCACCACTTGGAGTTGGTCGGTGAGTATCCAATGTATCGTTCCATATTTGTCGCTGACGGCGGCGGTCGGAATTTCAGCCGATTCTTCGCGGGGGAACATGCTTCCTCCCAGCACGCCGGGCATCATGGATTTGTAAGCGCCGTACCCAGTGCCAATTAACACGTACGATTTCCTTGACTCCTTATGCTGTACGATAATGGCCATAATAGACTATCTCCTTTTATAATCTTTGATCGCAAGCGGCGTTTGAATCGCTTACCTTATATTCAGTTGAAACGGGACTTTTTTTGCCTCCAGCCGGGATTGATAAAGAATTTGAATGTCGCGAAGAACGGCGGGAAAGTCGGGAAACGGGAAACGTTCCGTCCATTCTCTGTTCCTGCCTTAATCTCCATTCTTCGTCATATTCTTGCTTCGGGCATGAGGACAAAAGCTCCTTCGCGTCAGTCCGCATCCGCTAAATTAGCCTTTAGCTGACGGTAGGCGTCGGAGAGCCAGGGATGGATGACTTTCAAGCGTTCCTTTTGCCGCCACAAATAATCGATGTAGACGAAGGCGCCGCTCTCCAGCGAAACATCGAGCCGCTTGAGCAGCGCATCGAGGTAAGGAGGCGTTCCGGGCTGATCCCATTCGATTTTGTCCGCTACGAAAACAATCAAATCCAGTGGCGACGGATCGGCTTGCAGAGTCGTATGGCAGCCGATAGCGTTTAAAATCGACGGGTCGCGAATTTGGAACAGATCGCGGGCGATAATGCGGGAGAGCTTCTGGTGAATGATCATGGGGAAGGCGGATTCTTCGGGAAGAATGTCGATATGCAGCTCCCGGGCGAACCGGATGCGGTCGCTGTTCGGGATGATGGCGCTGATGTCGTGCAATAATCCGGCGGTGCGGGCGTGTTCCGTATCGCCGTTAAACCGGGCGGCCAATCTTGCGGCTTCGTCGCCGACCCGCAGGCTATGTTCCGCCGTTCTGGGGCAATTGTATAACGTAAGCAGATCGATGATGTCTCTCTCCAGTTGTCCGGTAAAAACCATGGATTGTTTGATCGCCAAAAGAGATGGGTGCATAAGGATCCGCTCCTTACTGAAGTGGATTTTCCCCATCGTACCATATTATGGATGGAGTGAACATAGCCGTGGCCGGCATCCCGGCGGAAAAAACACAAAATCGCAAATGCAATGAAACGGGAAGAAGGGGCGCTGTAAAACGGCTGAGCGGAAGCGCCCCTATAGTATTTGTGCCGATCGGGAGCCGCCAACGGCGGCGGCCCTGCCGCAGCTTCATTTCATTTCTTTTCGTTCGATTAGCATGGTTAAGCTAAGCAAACTAATAATAATCGTAGCGCCCATATCCGACAGGATGGCAAACCAGAGCGTCAGCATCCCGGGAATGGTCAGCAGCAGCGCCGCCAGCTTAAGTCCCATCGCTATCGTAATGTTAATGCGGATGATACGGTTGGTGCGGCGGGCGATCGAGATCGCCTCCGGCAGCTTGCCGAGATGATCCTGCATCAGGACGATATCGGCGGTCTCGATGGCGCTGTCGGTGCCTTTGCCCATCGCGATGCCGAGCTCGGCTGTAGCCAGCGCCGGGGCGTCGTTAATGCCGTCGCCGACCATGGCCACGCGACCGCCGCGGCCCAGCTCGCGGATCTTCGCAACCTTGTCTTCGGGCAGAAGCCCGCCGAAGAAGGAAGTGACGCCGACGGCGCGGGCAACCTTCTCCGCCGTTTGCAGGTGATCGCCCGTCAGCATCACCGTGCGGCGGATGCCGCGGCGGTGCAGCGCTGCGACGACGCTTGCGCTTTCCGGGCGGATCTCGTCGGCGATGCCGAACAGCCCGAGCACCGAGCGGCTGTCGGCGACGATCACAAGCGTCAGGCCGCTCGCTTTGAAGCGCTCGATGTCGCGCTTCACCTCATCCGGCATAGCGACGTGACTGATGTTGGCTTCGTTGCCCAGCCAATACCGCTCGCCGCCCAGCGTAGCTTGAATGCCCAGGCCGGAAGCGGCGGTAACCTCTTCCGGGGCCGACGCTTGCACGCCGCGCTTGCCGGTCTCGCGCACAATCGCCTTGGCCAGCGGATGCGACGACGCTTGCTCGATAGCTGCCGCCACCCGGTAAAACCGCTCTTTGTCGCGGTCATAGACGACGGCCTGCTCGACATGCGGCTCGCCGCGGGTAAGCGTCCCCGTCTTATCGAAGGCGAGCGTATCGATACGGCCGAGCTGCTCCAGGAACACGCCGCCTTTGACCAGAATGCCGTGCCGCGCATTGCGCGTAATACCGGCGACAATCGCGATTGGCGATGCCAAAATCAAGGCGCAAGGGCAGCCTACGATGAGAACGGCGAGCCCTTGGTAGAGCCACTGCCTCCAGTCCCCGTTCAAAAAGAGTGGAGGGAAGAGAGCGACGAGCAGGGCGATGATCATAATCGCCGGCGTATAATACTTGGCAAACCGGTTAATAAACAGCTCGGTAGGCGTCTTCGTTTCCTGAGCTTCCTGCACCAAGTGCAATATTTGCGCCAAGGACGAATCTTCATAAGCTTTGTCGATGTGAATGCGCAGCGCCCCGTCGTGGTTGATGCTGCCTCCGAATACGCGGTCTCCCGCCGATTTGTCCAGCGGCAGCGATTCACCTGTAATCGCCGCTTCATTGACGGAGCTGATGCCTTCGAGCACGTAACCGTCCGACGGAATTTTCTCGCCGGCTCTTACCAGCACCGTATCTCCCGCTTGCAGCGATTCGATCGGCACGAGCCGTTCTATGCCGTTCTCGACGAGCATCGCCTGCTTCGGAGCGACCTGCAGCAGCGTCTCCATCGAGCGGCGCGCCTTTTCCATGCCGATGCCTTCGAGAAATTCGTTGATTCCGAATAAAATCGCGACCATCGTCGCTTCCTTCCACTCGCCGATGCTGACGGCGCCGATCAGCGCGATCGTCATCAGCGTGTCCATATTGAAACGCAGCCGCGCCAGCCGCTTCAAGCCTTTGATGAACGTGCCGTATCCGCTAAGCGCGATGGCTGCGACGTACAGCAGGATGCTGACGAAGCCGGGAATGCGTCCTTCGAGCAGCAAGGCCGCCCCGTACAGCGCCGCGGAAACGACGAGCTGCCTTACAATCGACGCCCCTCCATGAGCGTGGGAATGGTCATGCACGTGGTCGTCGTCGCCATGCTCGTGCTCGTGATCGTGCATGTGTTCATGCGCCGCGCCATGCTCGTGATCATGCTTGCGAGCCTGATGCGATGCGGCGGTCTGTCCGGCCGAATGGCTGTGCGGCACAGCATGATCATGAGCGGCATCGTCGGATAATCGCTCCCCGTCCGCATGGGCATGCGCTCCATGATGTTCGCCGCGGGAATGGTCGTGGTCCGCGCCGCAGCCTATGCAGCCGGTCTCCAGCGCCGCGCTTACCTGCTCCTTGCTCTGCCCTAGAGCGGCCTCGGCCGTTCCGCTTGCCCCACGCCCGCGCTGCATGGTTACCCCTTTGGCCCCGGCGCGAATCGACCGCGGCGCTACCGAATCGATGGAGGCGCCGTCCGACCGCAATATTTTTTGAACCTCGGGCAAGGCTACCTTCGGGTCGATCTTCAATTTTCCGCTGTTATAGTTAAGCGTCGCGCTTCCTCCGTGCTCCAGCCGCTGAATCTGCTCTTCCATCTCCCGGGTGCAGTTCGCGCAGCTCAAACCCTTTACTCTATATTCCAGCATCGTATTCCCCTCATTTCACGCTTGGTATCCGGCAACCGGCTGCAGCCGGCCGGCTAATCGTGGCTGGCGTGATGAATCGCTTCGCTCAGCAAATCCATCACGTGCTCGTCATCATGCGAATAATATAATGTAGTTCCGGCTCTGCGAAATTTCACCAGGCGCAGATTTTTCAGAAAGCGCAGTTGATGCGACACGGTCGATTGCAGAAGAGACAGCTCTTCGGCGATTTCGTTAACCGAGCATTCTTTTTGCGACAATAAATATAAAATGCGAATGCGCGTCGTATCCGACAGCGCTTTGAACGTCTGGGACACCATGAACAAGGTTTCTTCGTCCAGCGAACGGACATTTGAATCCGGTCCTTGCGGCCGATCGAATGTTTCCATAAATGTACCTCCATAAATGAGCGTATGAATATATGAGTATATGTTCATATAGTATTCCAGGAAGGAGGAATTTGTCAATGGCAAACGCCCTTTATGTCGATAATAAGAATCGTTACGTTTTACGGAGGCAAGGCGGTTGATGCCGTCCGCTTTGCAGCGGGATGGATGAGGGCTTGCAAACAGACGTCTACGCGTACAGAGTACAGAGTCGTATATTAGAATGTGCCATTTTGGGAAATATCATGAGAGGATACCGGCAGGATAATGGGGGGAACTAAAAGCCTGGTGAAAAAAGAGCGGAGGGGCCATTTGAATCTGGAAAAGCGTAAGCGTTCGCCTTTGAAAGCGGATTCTCTCCACATAAAAGCGAAAAAATAATTCCAAAGAATCCGATTTCACCCGTTTCGCGGAAGGAAGCTGTCCGGGCGGTTAGCGCGATTTTTACCGAACAGCGCTTTGTACCGCCTCATACGGTGCCGCGGAACAGCTTCGGCGATACGCCGACGAACTTTTTGAACAGGCGGGAAAAATAAAACACGTCGTGATAACCGAGGGACGCGGCGATTTCCTTGAGCGACTGATCCGTATTGAGCAAAATGTTCTTCGCCTCGGCCATCTTCAGACGATGCACATATTCGTTAAGCGGGTAACCGGTATACTTGCTGACGATCCGCCTCAGAGTCGGAAATGAAATATGCTGCCTTTCGCACAGCTCCCCGGCATCGAAGGAACGATATACATAATCCGAAATCGCTTCGATCAGGCCGAGCGCATTTTCGGCTTTCGTTATTTTGGGGGGAGTTTCAGAGCTCATGATCAAGTCCAGCAGCATCGCTTCGACCAGCAGCGCCGCCCTGTCGATATTGTTCGGAATGCCGGTTTCCATCAGCATGAAAATCCGGTTAATCTTCGTGAGCTGTTCTTCTTCGGTGTTGCGGACCCTATCCGGCTCGGTGAGCCATGTGTCCAGCCACTCCTGAATGCGCTTTCCTTCGATAGTGAAGTAATGCTCGTCCCAATGCTCGTTTTCACCGGGACCGTAATCGAACACAGCCCCCGGATAAAGCAGAAAGAAGCTCCCCTGCCGCACCGTCTGATTCTCGCCGCGGTTCACCCGGTACGTTCCCGAGCCCCCGGAAATATAGACGATAGCCCAGTAAGTGAAGGTCGCTTGACTCCGGTAATGGATTCTGGCGGGAATATGCCCGACGTTAATCAAGTGAAGCGATTTTACTTTCAGGATGCTTTGATCTACTTTGAGATCGACGATGCGAATCGGTTGTCGACTGATCTTATAATCCATGTAACTGATCATGGCATGCATTCCTTCTTTGAATCAATCATGATAGTTTGATTATATAGTTCATTATTCATTTGCTCAAGCGAGCAGCCGATCATAAGGGAGGACGGATTCAAATTGACCAAGCTAAATGTAGGAGTTATCGGAGCAGGCTCGATCTCGGAATTGCATTTGCAAGCGTATCAAAAGCTCGGCGATGCGGTGCAAATTTATGCGATTTGCGATTTGAATCAGGCGAGAGCGCAGGAAAAGGCGGAGAAGTACGGGGCTTCCGAGGTATATGACGATTATCGCAAGCTGCTCGCCGACCCCAAGGTCGACGCGGTTAGCGTCTGCACCTGGAACAACACGCATGCCGAGATCAGCATCGCGGCTCTGCAGGCAGGGAAGCATGTATTGGTGGAAAAGCCGTTATGCCGTACGGTAGAAGAAGCGCTGAACGTTCAGCAGGCGGTTCGGGAATCCGGCAAGGTGCTCCAAGTCGGTTTCGTGCGCCGCTACGACGCCAACGCGCAGCTGATGAAGAGCTTTGTCGATAACGGGGAGCTCGGCGACATTTATTATGCCAAGGCTTCATGCATTCGCCGCTTAGGCAACCCGGGCGGATGGTTTGCGGACAAGGAACGCTCCGGCGGCGGTCCGCTTATCGATATCGGGGTGCATGTCATCGACATATGCTGGTATTTGATGGGCCGGCCGAAGGTTGTCTCCGTCAGCGGCAACACCTACCGGAAGCTGGGCAACCGGGCGAACGTCCGGAACTTGTCCTTCTACAAGGCCGCCGATTATGACGCCAGCCAAAATACCGTCGAGGATATGGCCAATGCGCTTATCCGCTTTGATAACGGAGCTTCGCTGATGGTCGACGTCAGCTTTACGCTGCATGCCAAGCAGGACGAAACCGTGGTGAAGCTGTTCGGCGATAAAGGCGGTCTTGAGCTCGAACCGGCGATGCATCTCGTATCCGAGAAGCACGACACGATACTGAATATTACGCCGCAAACCGACCAGAAGGGGCTTAACGTAACGGCGGCGTTCCAGAACGAAATCCGCTTCTTTATCGACAGCTGCGCTGCCGGCAAGGAGCCGATCAGCCCTGTGGAAGACGGCGTGGAATTGATGAAAATATTATGCGGCATTTACGAATCGGCCGAGACGGGCCGCGAAGTCCGATACGATAACTAATAGCCCGGGATAGGGGTAAGGGAGGAACATGCGCCATGAAGCTAGGTTTAAGCTCATATAGCTTGGTACGCGCGATTCGGTCGCAGCAAATGGATATTCTCGGGGGGATCGATTGGATTGCGGAGAACGGCGGGGAGCATGTCGAAATCGTGCCTATCGGCTTCAGCCTGACGGACAATCCTGAGCTGATCGATGCGATACGGGAGAAGGCCGCCGCGGCGGGCATCGAGGTGTCGAATTATGCGATCGGGGCCAATTTTATTACCGAGACGCGCGAGCAATACGAGAGCGAGATCGAGCGCGTGAAGCGCGAAGTGGATATCGCTCACGGGCTTGGGGTGAAGCGGATGCGCCATGACGTTGCTTCCCGCAAGGATAATTCCATCATCCGCTTCCAGGAGGATCTGGAGCCGCTGGCTTCGGCGTGCAGACAGATTGCCGATTATGCGGCGCAGTACGGCATTGTCACCAGCGTGGAAAACCACGGCTACTATATTCAAGCCAGCGACAGGGTTCAGGCGCTGATTCATGCGGTCGACCGCCCGAATTTCCGGACGACGCTGGACATCGGCAACTTCATGTGCGCCGACGAAAATTCGGTCGTTGCGGTGCAAAAGAATATGCCGTACGCCTCGATGGTTCATGTGAAAGATTTCTATTGGCGTCCGGCTCATCTGAATCCGGGTCCGGGCTGGTTGCAGACGGCGGGAGGCAACCATCTGCGCGGCGCGATCGTCGGGCACGGCGATATCGATATGCGCCAGGTGCTCGGCATCGTGAAGCGCTCCGGCTACGACGGCTACATATCCGTCGAGTTCGAGGGAATGGAAGACTGCATAGCCGGTTCGAAGATGGGGTTGGATAATGTGCGCAGATTATGGGATGAAGTATAGCGAAAGCGCTCATTTTCTAAAAGGCGACGAGTGAGCCGGTCCCCGCACCTGAAGCGATCAAGTCTCCATGCACGCTGATTCAGCGGGTAGGGAGGCTTGTTTTGCATTGTTGAACGATCGAGGGAACAGAACTCTGCCGAAGAGACGCTCCCGTTAACTTGGCTTGTCCTCCGCTTTCCCTAGCCTGGCGTCGATCGCCGTCAGATCGCCTTCGGCATCTGGGCCGAACCAAGCGGTAACTTTGCTGCGCGCTTTGGCTTTTATGTCGGCGTCGATATACATGGCAATGGTCAGCAGAGCGCCGACCAGAACGCCGAGGTCGTCTCCGAAGCCGATACCCGGCGTAATGTCCGGTATCGCATCGAGCGGGCTGATGAAATAGCCGAGCGCCCCCATAATGACGGCCTTCGCTTTCATCGGCACCTTCGGGCTTTGCAGCGCATAGAACAGGAGCAGCGCGGCGTATACGGCTTTGCCGCCCGCTTTTTTGGCGAATTTCTTCATCTTCAGCCAGAACGAATCGTCGGAATATTGTTTGATATACTTGGTTTGATCCTGCACCGGGACTCCTCCTCCGTTATGATCCATCGCCGTATTTGCGCTTCCATTGGTCTTGCCATTCCCGGAAGCTTAGGCCGGTGACTTCTTCCAGCGTTTTGCCGTCCAATGAATATACGGCCCCGGCTAGCCCCGTCGCATCGGGAAACGAATATCCTCCTATTACCTTGCCGCCGGACAGCATAATATAAACGTTCGTGTTTACACGGTAGATATTTTCCAGCGGATGTCCCTTTACGGTGAAGGCATAAATCAATATGTCTTGGCCGAAATAATCCTCGGGCCGGGCCGTTTGCACTCCCCATGACTGCCGATAAGGCAGCGTTGAAGTTTCTCCGTACAGCTTGGCGCGATCCAGCGTATATTTCTCTACAAGGCCGCGGACTTTCGTTACTTTATATCCTTGCGATTGAACATACCGCTTGGCGGTTTGGGAGCCAGGGTCGCTGTCGCGGCTGCAGGCTGCGGCGCAGGCCAGCAGCAGGCTTATGATCAAACATAATGCAGCGAGATTCCTCATAGACTTCCCCTTTGCCTCGTCTTCTTGCATGAATGACGGCGCGCCGGCAAAGAAAGTTGCATCATATTCGTAAATTTATACGGCCGCGGAAGCCATCTCGCTCCTTATGACGGCTCCAGCTCGATCGTAAGACCCGTTTGCGCAAGCGAAACGAACGATGGTAGGGGATAGCTTCGGGCAAGGTCCACCCCGTGGGACATATGAGTGAAAATGACCCGCCCAGGAGAAATTTCGCTTATAAGCTCCAGCGCCTCGACCATATCGTAGACGGAGCGGGTCGCGGGAGCGGCTTCTTCCTTGTAAAAATTGGTGCCCAAAATGAGCAGCTGCAGTCCGAACAGCGGGGCTTTCTCTTCGTCGCTCAGACGTATCGAGTCGGGACAGTATACGAACGCATAGGAGGGACCGGCGGTCCGTTCGAACCGATAGGCGTAAGAGTATCCGTTCTTGCCATGGCATACCCGCCAAGGACGGATGCGCCAATGCTCCCATTGCAGGCCGCCCGCGCAGTCGTGAAATTGAAGCTGGTTTTGCAGCCAGGGAAACTGCTTCTGGATCGTCTGCAGCACCTCCAGCGGAGCGTAGAGCCGGCCTTTGCGCTTCAGCCAGCGGCAGGCGTCGGCCCATTCCGGCAGCCCGCCGATATGATCGAAATGCGCGTGAGTGATCAGCACCCGCTCTACGAAACGCTTGCCCGCGCGTTCCATCTGACCGCGCCAATCCGGCCCGCAGTCGACGAGCAGCTCGCTGTCTCCCGCATGCAGCATAATAGAGGAACGGTACCGCCGGTTACTACCGGCCCCTCTCGCTTCGTCGCATATATCGCAGGAGCAATATACCCGCGGAACGCCCATCGAATCTCCCGTTCCCCAGAATGTTACCGAATCTTTCATGCATAACTCTCCCGTATGAATGCGATTTTTTCCAGAATAACAGGAAATGGATGGATCAACAAGCGGATTCCTGAACCTCCCGATTGACGCTTGGCGCATCTGCCTCTACAATAATACCCAAAGTATGAAGGAGGAATGGAGCATGGCGGAGGATACAAGAGGCATCGACTGGGCCAAGCGGATTCAGGCGATTGCCCAGGCCGGGTTAGCCTATTCCAGGGACGCTTTCGATCTGGAGAGGTTTGAGGAATTGCGCTCCATCAGCGTCGAAATGATGGCTGCTTATTCGGGACTGGATATTCGGCAGGTAAATCATCTTTTTGCCGGTGAAAGCGGTTACGCTACGCCGAAAGTGGATATTCGCGGAGTCGTCATTCGCGACGGGAAAATTTTACTGGTACAGGAGAAGAACGACGGAGGGTGGTCTTTGCCGGGAGGCTGGGCGGATATCGGGCTGTCGCCGCGGGAAATCGTCGTGAAGGAGGTTAAGGAAGAGTCCGGCTACGACGTCGCTCCGGTAAGGCTGCTGGCGGTGCTGGACCGCAATAAGCATCCTCACCCGCCTCATGCCTACGACATCTACAAAATTTTCATCCAATGCGAATTGACAGGCGGCCAGGCGCGGGCGAGCATCGAAACGAGCGACGTCGGGTTCTTTGCCCCTGACGATTTGCCGCAGCTGTCGACCGACCGAATTACCGAATCGCAGATCGAGCTGCTGTTCCGGCAAGTGCGCGAGCCCGGCGAAGCGGTCTTCGATTAATCGGCGGGAGGGTATCGGGTTATGGCAAGCCGGCTGCTGGCACGCTTTCATCACTTTCTGCTCGGGACGAGCCTGCAAAACAAGCTCATCATATTTTTTCTTCCGCTCGCCATCATTCCCTTGTCGATATTAGGAACCTTTTCCTATTACAAATCCTCGCAGGTCGTACAGACGCAGGTTTGCCAAACGATTCTGGAGAGCCTGTCCCAGGTTAACTACAGCCTGAACTATTTTGTTAAAGATATCGAACAATTAACGATGTATATTTACAGCAACCGCGAGATTCAGGACGTGCTATCGAAGAGCTCGGACCGCCCGCTGGCGGAGAAGCATCAGGATGAGAAACGGATTCAGGATTTGCTTGAAACGTTCCTCGGCTTCAAAAGCTGGAATATTGCGATTTATTTGCTGGGAGAGAACGGCGACCGCTATTTTACGGGAAATTTGCTGCCCAGCCAGTATGACGATTACAACGTCAACTGGGGGCTGTTCCGCAAAATGAGCCTGGCCGGCGGCAATGTTGTCTGGGATACCCACTACAGCATGAAGAAGACGGAGGACTTCGGCATCGTTCTAAGCAGCGGCAGGCTGCTGAAGAAGATCGAGACCAGCCAGCCGCTCGGCTATATGATCGTCGATATTATGGAGAACGCTCTGGCGGATAAATACAATAAGGCGCATTTGCAGCCGGGAGGGCAAATGCTGCTTCTCGACCGGGGCGGCTACGTCATCTCCAGCACCCCGTCCAAGCATATCGTCGGTACGAAGCTGAACGAGCCTTATCTCGATCAGGTGCTGGCAGGCAGCAAAGGCTTCTTCGAGCTGCAGGGCGTTAGCGGTGCGCCGCCGGCGATGGTCGTCTACGATACGTCGGAGATGACGGGCTTCAAGCTGGTCAGCGTAGTGCCGATAGAGATGCTGACCAAGGAAAGCAGCAGCATCAGAAATCTGACACTGTACGTCATCATCTGCTTCGGGATCGTTACGTTCTGGCTCGCCTACGTGCTGTCGGTGACGATTACGAAGCCGCTGCGCAAGCTTAAGTCGCTGATGTACTTGGTCGAGAACGGCAATATGGATGTCGCTTTTCCGTCCAAATACCGGGATGAGGTAGGACAGCTTGGCCTCAGCTTCAACAAGATGCTGCTTCGCATCAAGCAGTTGATCGACGAAGTGTACAAGAAGCAGCTGATGGTGCAGGAGGCGGAGATCAAGGCGATTCAGGCGCAGTTCAACCCGCATTTTCTGTACAATGCGCTCGACTCCATCAACTGGATGGCTCGCATCCACAAGCTGCCCGACATCAGCCAGACGGTCGTTTCGCTGGGCGAGCTGCTGCGCTTCAGCATTCGCAAAGGCCAGCCGTTCATTCAAGTGAAGGAAGATATGCAGCAGATCCGCAACTTTCTCGTCATTCAAAAAATGCGGTACGGCGATAAGCTCGAAGCCGAGCTGGAGATCGATGAGGAGATCGAGCCGCTGTATACGCTGAAGCTGCTGATTCAGCCGCTCGTGGAGAATGCGGTGACGCACGGTCTTGAGGTCAAACCGGGCAAAGGGCATCTGTCGATCCGCGGTCGGCGCGTCGGCGACAAAGTGCGCTTTGAAGTGAGCGATGACGGAGCAGGTATGCCCCGGGAGCGGGTGGAGCGGATATTAAGCGGCAAATATGAAGCGCCGGACGGGCGCAGCACCGGCATCGGGCTGGAAAACTTGCGCAAGCGGCTGGAGCTGTATTTCGGCGGCAGGTACCGCCTGGACATTCGGAGCGAAGAAGGACAAGGAACGACCGTTACGGTCGAAATTCCCGTCATGCGGACAGCAGGAGAGGATCAACATGTATAAGGTGTTTCTTGTGGAGGATGAATGGCTCGTTCTGCAAGGGCTGAAGCTGACGATTCCCTGGGAGGAGCTGAACTGTGAAATTATCGGCGAAGCATCTGACGGCCGGACGGGAGCCGAGCTGATTTTGACGGCCAAGCCGGATATTGTGCTTACGGATATCCGCATGCCCGCGATGGATGGGATTCAGTTAGCGGAGCAGGTCGCGGCGGGGCTGCCCGGGATCAAGATCGTATTCCTTACCGGCTTTGACGATTTCGCCTACGCGCAGAAGGCGGTAAAGCTGGGGGCGGCGGACTTCGTGCTCAAGCCGACCAATGCGGACGAGCTCATTCAAGTGATCGGGAGGATCACGTCTCAGCTGGATACGGAGCGCAGCCGGCGTTCGTTTCAAGAACGGCTGGAGCACCGGGCCAAGTTGGAGCATCCGCTAATTATGGAGAAGATGCTGTACGAGTTGATGCAAGATTATGCCGGACCGACGCTGAAGGAGCTGTTTCTCGAGTATGGGGAATGGTCGGAAGCGGGGGCGGAAGGAGACGGATTTCCTCCTTACCGGCTGCTGTTGATACAACTGGACGGTCTATGCCGCGAGTCCGCGGAGCGCGAGAGACAGCTGGAGCAGGTGAGGGAACAGGCTCAGGAGCTTTCAGCGCTCCCGGTCGTCCGCATGAGCGAGAACCGCTATGCGCTTATTGCGAATCGCCGTACCGGCCGCGAGGCGCTGATGGAGGCTGCGGCAGCGCTGCTTAGGCGGCTGCCGGTTTTAACGCGAAGCTATGTAATAGGGGTCAGCGCTCTGTTCACCGCCGGCATCGAGTCGCTTCCGGCGGCTTATCAGCAAGCGATGCGCGCGTTGTATCAGACCGTCTTTCTCGGCCGGGAGACATGGATATGGTATGAAGATATCGAGAGAGAGCAGGCGGACGAGCCGGGGAGCGAAGACGCCGTTCAAGAATGGATCGATCTGGTAAAATGGGGCCATGCGGCGTCGATTGAAGCCCATACGGCGGCATGGTATTCTCGTCTGCTTCACCGTTATCCGGACGGTCTGGAGGCGCGAAGACGCTTCTTCGAATTTATCGTCGCGCTGTATTCGGCGCTGCTGCGCGATCATGAGCTGCGCGAAATCGTGCTGGGGAGCGATTTTCTCCTCGCCTTCGCCGAACGGCTGGAGCATACGCTGGAACGTTCGCTGGAGCTGCTTTGCGCCATGCTGGCCGAATGGAACGGGCTGTTGGCGGAGCAGGGCGAAACCCGGAAGAAAAGCGGCTTCGAGGAGATCGAAGCGTTCATCCAAAGCCATTATGCCGAAGATATTACGCTGCAAGGCATCGCCGAGCGTTATCATATGAGCGAGAGCTATTTCAGCCGGTTGTTCAAAAAGCAGGTCGGCACGAGCTTCCTTGAGTATGTAACGATGATTCGGGTGCGGCAAGCGAAGGAGCTGCTGGCAAATCCGCGGCTGAAAATTTATGAGGTTTCCCTGCAGGCAGGCTATCAGGATTCCAGGTATTTCAGTCAAATATTCCGCAAGTATACGGGGGAGACGCCGACCGAATTCCGCAAGCGGCTCGGTATTGAGCCGCTGCCGCTCTAAACCGGGGATATAAGCCGGGCGTATCCCGGCTGCCGCTTGGCGGTGCTGCCTGCATACCTGCAAACGATCAACGGGCAGGGGCGCCAAGAAGCCGGCGTCCGGGAGGCGATGCGGTCAGAGCGTCAGTCCGAATCGCTTCAGCTCGATAAATATTTGCTCCAGCTTTTTCCCCTTGTCGGTGAGCCGATACTCTACGCGCGGCGGAACCTCCGGATATACGGTGCGGGTGACGAGCCCGTGCTCCTCCAACTCGCGGAGGCGCAGTGACAACGTCTTCGGGCTGATCCCGTCCAGACATTTCAGCAGATCGCTAAACCTCATCGTTCCTTCGATCAACAAATCGCGGATAATTAGAAACGTCCATTTGGTTCCAATCACTTCTATCGCTTTGACGATGGGACAAATGTCCCCGAGCGTCCCTTTGGTCAGCGCTAGCGGCTGCTCACAACCCGGTTCCACAGGCATCGTTCCTTTTCATAAGATGGATTGAAACCAACTATAGCACAAAACTATCTTTTCGGAAACTATGTGTATAAAATGTCACTACTTCCGTAAATGAAGTATATGTGTATATAATGTCTACGTGAAAAACAAACTGATGACAGAGCAGATTTTAGATAATAAACCATTCGGATGGTTAACTAAACGATGAGGAGAGACATGTGTATGCCGAGTTTATCTTCTTCTTTTTCCCTCAAGGGCCTGCAATTAAAAAATCGCGTGGTTATGCCGCCGATGTGCCAATATTCAGTAGAGGCCAAAGACGGTATTCCGACGGATTGGCATTTCGTGCATTACGTCTCCAGAGCGGTAGGCGGAACGGGCTTGATCATCATGGAAATGACGGATGTCGAGCCGGACGGACGTATTACGGATTACGATCTCGGATTGTGGTCGGACGATCAAATTCCCGCCTTCAGGCGCATTATTCAAGAGGTGCAGAAGTACGGCGCCAAAATCGGCATTCAGATTGCCCACGCCGGGCGTAAGGCGGAAGATGCGGAGATTCCTGTAGGCCCTTCGAATATTCCGGTCAGCCCTGAATTCAAAACACCGCGCGCACTGACTACGGACGAGGTCAAGGCGATGGTCGTCAAGTTCAAGGAAGCTGCCGTACGGGCTGTAGAAGCCGGCGTCGATACGATCGAGCTGCACGGAGCCCACGGCTATCTGATTCACCAGTTCCACTCCCCGGCGATTAATAACCGGACGGACGAATACGGTCAGGACTTGGCCCGATTCGGAGTCGAAATCATTCAGGCGGTTAAAAGCGTTATGCCGGAGAATATGCCGCTCATTATGCGCATATCTGCGGTTGAATATATGGACGAAGGCTACGATCTCGGCCATAGCATTGAAATCAGCAGGCGGTACAAGGAAGCGGGCGTCGACATGTTCCATGTCAGCTCCGGCGGAGAAGGGCCTTCCGGCTCCAGAAAGCCGGGCAATTATCCGGGCTATCAGGTTCCGATGGCGCGCGCGATCAAGCTGGCTCTGAGCGTTCCGGTAATTGCGGTAGGCATTCTTGAGGACGCCAAGCTGGCCGAAGCGACCGTCGCTAATGAGGACGCCGATTTGGTGGGCGTTGCCCGCGGCATGCTGCGCGATCCGTACTGGGCTGCGCATGCGATTAGGGAAACAACCGGCCAGGTTGCTGCGCCGCGACAATACGAAAGAGCTTATTGAAGCTTGCTGCAAATTTTAGTAAATAATGGTAGACGTGCGGCGATTGTTATGGTAATCTATAAGCAATAATCCGGAAGCACCGGTCGGAAAAGGTCCGTTGGCGGCATATGTCGCAGGCGGGCCTTTTTTGTTGTTAAGGAAATGATACGCAGCCATATCCTGTGGATATCCGGGTGCTCCCCCGAAAGGAATGTCTACCCATAGAACGATCCAGAGGAAGGGTTAAACGCCGATCCAGCTTAGGCTGGATGCGGACGGAATAAGCTTCAGAGCATCACGTCACTTTTGGGGGATTGGTTCTTGCCATTGTATGAAATATGAAAACGATATGTTTTGACGGGCCAACGGGTTCTGACGGAAGCTGGCGGACGCGGTGGTTTTTTTTGTACTGCCGCTCGTCGTTTTCCAATCGGACGGATTGCTCGAAGCGCACAGGCGGCAATAAAGCCGCGATGTCGTGGATGACGCCGCTAACGGAAAAATAGGCAGTTGAATCAGTAACAACAGCGGATGCCGATTCATATGTTGTCATGGAGTATTCGATGAGCGCCGTCGATCCCGCGAGAACAAACGCAGCTGAGCGGCTCGCCCAAAAGAAACCGGATTCAGCTTCGCTTTTGGGGGCCTTTGTTCTTTTCTATTCCTAATGCAGAGTACTCTGTCGGCGTGACCACTTAACCTACGGAGGATGGTACAAATGGGAGATTTCAAAAAGGATTTGCAAAAGCTGAACGTTTCCGATATCAAAGGGGGAGCGGTCAACTCTTGGAACGGCCAAAATCAGCAGGATACAAGAACCTGGCATACATGGTACAACTGCCATAATTGTCACAATTGCCATAACTGTTATACCTGCCATAACTGCCACAACTGTCATACCTGCCACAATTGTCACAATTGCCATAACTGTCATACCTGCCACAATTGTCACAATTGCCATAACTGTCACACCTGCCATAACTGCCACAATTGCCATAACTGTCATCATTCATAAGCCGCCGATCCAGCGAAAAGCATACGATGCTGCCGAAGGCTCTGCTTACGCATGTCATTTCATGCGGCGGCAGAGCTTTTTGGCGGTCGCATCGGTTTAACGGAGCAAGTCCCGTTTGCCATTTGACATGAAGGACAAGAACCTTACATAAAATGACATGTAGAACATACGGCCCGATGATGAGCTGGAGGAGGAGTACGATGGTTCAGCTAAATCCTTCTATGCGACTGAAAGTGAACCGAGATACGTTCGTGATGCCGGAGCCCGGAGGCAGCGTCTACGTTCGGAACAACGCACGCTCCTTCCGGATGGAAGGGGAAGCCGCCGATCAGTGGCTGGAGAAGCTGCTGCCGGTATTTAACGGCGAGTACACGCTGGGCGAACTGACCGACGGTCTCGCGGAGCCTTATATCATCCAGGTGTATAGCATTGCCGCCATGCTGCATGAGAACGGTTTTGTACGCGATGTTAGCGGCGATAAGCCGCATCGGCTGCCTGAAGCGATTCGGGAGCGATACGGCTCCCAGATCGAATTTATCGAGCAGTTTACCGATTCGGGAGGATTCCGGTTTCAGAAGTACAGACAGACTCGTGTGCTTGTTATCGGGAACGGGGAGATGCTGGCCGCTCAGACGGCGGCGCTGCTGTACTCCGGCTTGCCCCGCTTTCGCGTGCTGATCGGCGATTCGAAGACGACCGAGCGAAGGCGGCTGGAGGAGCTGGCTGCGCATGCCCGCCGGTCGGACCCTGAGGTTGACGTGGAGCTGACGGAACCCGGCGGCGGGGAGCTGCCCTCCTGGAAGGAGGCCGTCCAAGGCTTCGAAGCGGTCGTATACGCAGCCCGGACGGATGATCCGGAGGAACTGCGCAGGGTTCATGCCGCTTGCCGCGAGGAGGGCAAGCTATTCGTTCCCGCGGTATGTCTGCCGCAGATCGGATGGGCGGGCCCGCTGGTGCATCCGGCGGCGGATGCTTGCTGGGAATCGGCTTGGCTCCGGCTGCATCGCTCGGTGACGGAGCGAGACCCCCGGCAGCACGGTTATTCTTCGACCGCCGGCGCTTTGCTGGCGAATATTGCGGCCTTCGAATTGTTTAAGCACGTGACGGAAGCCGGGCCGCGCAGGTCGAGCGGATCGGGCCAATGTTATCTGCTCGATCTGGAGACGCTGGAGGGGGCCTGGCATCCGTTCCTGCCCCATCCGCTCGCGACAGGGACACTGGGCTCGATGCTCATGAAAGACTGGGAGCAATGGCTGGAGGAGAAGAGCGAGCCGCAGCCGGGAGTGTGGCTGGCTTGCTTCGGCCGAATAACGTCCAAGGCATTCGGCGTGCTGGACAGCTGGGACGAAGAAGAGCTTGTCCAGCTTCCGCTGGCGGTTTGCCGCGCGCAGGCGGCCGACCCGTTGTCGGATGGGCCGTCGGAGCTGCTGCCGTCCGTGCTCTGCGCCGGGCTGACGCATGAAGAAGCGCGCAGGGAAGCGGGCCTGGCGGGAGTGGAGGCTTACGCGGCGCGATGGACGGAGGTGTCCGGCGCCGGGCGGTTTGCAGGCAAGGAGCCGGACATTACGGCGATTGCGGCGGAGACGGCTGAGCTTATCGGCGTCGGTGCCGGAGAGACGGCGGCGGAAGCGATCTCCCGCGGCCTGTATAAACGGCTGTCCGCGGAGCTCGGCCGCCGGCTTGACGCCTCGCCGGTCGCGATCGCCCCGGCGCAGCCGGATGCGGTAGAGGATGCCCGCTGCCGATTTTATTTTCAAGCGATCTCCCTTATGGGGGGAGCGCCGCAGCTTGGGATCGGCGAGGAGCTGTACGGGTTTCCGGTCGTGTGGGTTCGCTCGGGCGACCGGTGGTACGGGAGCACGGGCCTCAATCGAACCTTGGCGCTGCGCGAGGCGCTGAAGCGGGCGGCCCTCGCCCGGCAGTGCGAGGAGAATTGTTCGGCGGGCGAGACGGTGTCCCGGAATCAGCCGCAAGAGCCGCCGATCGGGGAACAGGCGCAGCATCCTGCGCAGGAAGGCGGGCGGCTTCAGGGTCCGGCGCCGGTTCAAGTAAGATCGGACCGGGCGGTCCATATCAAGCCGGACGAACCGCTTCGGCTTGCCGTTCCGCCTGCGGAGGACGGGGATACCGCCGCCATCCTGCATTCGGCCTTGCACGTGCTGAACAGGCAGGGGCTGCGGCTTGAGGTCATCGACATGGCGGTGGAGCCGTTTATGCGAGAAGGGCTTGCCGGTGTGGTCGGCATCCTGCTGCGTGGGGAGGAGATGCGGTGAGCGCACTTGTTGTCATTGTAGGCGAGGGGCAGCTGGCGGACCTTGTCGCCGGCGATTTGGCCCGGTCTTTCCGGGTCGTCCGCCGGCAGAGCATAAGCGGCGGCATGGCCGGCGCCGATCTGGCGCTGACGCTGCACGACGGCTGGCAGCCGGGAATCCATCTGCGGGCGGAAGAGGAGCTGCCGCCCGCAGGAATTCCTTGGCTGCGCGCTTGCGTCTTGTTCGGCGAAGGCCTTGTCGGCCCGCTCGTCAAGCCGGGAGCGCCCGGCTGCTCGCAATGCGCCGATGCGAGGCTGCACATGGCCGGGCAGGACCGCCCGAGCATGTGGAGGCTGCGGCGCAAGCTGGCCGAAGAGGGCGGGACGGAGCGGGACGCTTGGGATGCCCGCGGCGGCATGCTGCAGCTGGCGCTGCTGACAGCGGCCCAGTCGCGCAAGGCGCTGGAACGGCCGGATGAAGCCGATTCCGGCCTGATGCATATCGTCAATATGCATACGCTGGCCATATCGCGGCACCGGGTGCTGCCCGATGCGCATTGCCCCGTGTGCAGCCGGATTCGGGACGACACGGAAGCGGCAGCCCGCATCACGCTGCAGCCGAATCCCAAGGAGCGGCCGGACAGCTACAGAATCCGTTCGATGGAGGAACTGAGGGACGCTCTTGCCGCCGATTATTTGGATTCGCGCACAGGGCTGCTCAATGCGGCGGTAACCGATCTCGTCTCTCCCTTCGCCGACGCCAGCGTTAATCTGCCGCTGATGAACGAAGATGTCGGCGCGGCCGGCCGGACGCATTCCTATGAGGCCAGCAGACTGACCGCCATGCTGGAAGGGCTGGAGAGATACTCCAGCATCCGGCCGCGAGGGAAGCGGACATCCGTCTATGGGAGCTATCAGGAGCTGCGGGAGCAGGCGCTGGACCCGGTGAAGACCGGCGTCCATTCCGCCGAGCAGTACGCTCTGCCCGGCTACCCGTTTCGGCCGTTCGATCCCGAAGCGCCCCTGCGCTGGGTCTGGGGTTACTCGTTTCTGCAGGAACGGCCGATTCTCGTGCCGGAGTCGCTGGCGTATTACGGCTCGGGAGGCGGGCAGAGCTTTGTGTTTGAGTCGTCCAACGGCTGTGCGTTAGGGGGAAGTCTGGAAGAGGCGGTGCTGCACGGCATTCTTGAGGTAGCCGAGCGGGATGCGTTTCTGATGACTTGGTATGCGCGTCTTCCTTTGCCGCGGCTCGATCTGTCGACTGCGGGCGATGCGGAGCTGAATCTGATGCTTGCGCGGCTCGAAGCGGTGGCGGACTTCGACGTGCGGTTCTATAACGCGACGATGGAATACGGCATTCCTAGCGTCTGGGGAATCGCCGTGAACCGCAAGCGGCAAGGCTTGCGGCTCTTGTGCGGGGCCGGTGCGCATCCGGACCCGGTGCGGGCGGTCAAAGGCGCCGTGCACGAGCTGGCCGCTATGGCGCTGAACCTCGGGCCGAAGCTTGCCGGGGATTTGGAACGCTACGAGGCAATGCTTCGCGATTCTTCCTTGGTCGCAAGGATGGAGGATCATTCCTTGCTCTACGGCTTGCCCGAGGCGCAGGAGCGGCTCGGATTTCTGCTGGACGACAGCCGTCCGGCGCGTTCGTTCGCGGCGGAATTCCCCGCCAAGAAGATCTATGCCGATTTGACGGATGAGCTGAGAGCGCTATTGCGGTCGCTCGGGCGTAGACAGCTTGACGTCATTGCGGTGGACGTCACCGCTCCGGAAATCGCCCGCAACGGACTTTTCTGCGTAAAAGTGCTGATCCCGGGGCTGATTCCGATGACATTCGGGCATTCGTTCACGCGCCTGACCGGGCTGGAACGCTTATTGACCGTACCGGCGGAGCTGGGTTACGCAGATAGGCCGCTCACGCCGGATCAGCTTAACGAATTCCCGCATCCGTTTCCGTAAACGGCAGGCGAACCGCGGGAACGAAGGAGGCGTTTGCGATGAATCGGCTGGATGCATTTATGCACGATCTGCATTTCCATATCGACCGGACGAAGCCGCCGGACCGCGTCGTCGATTGGGAAGACGGACCGCTGGCTTTTAAGCTGTACCGCGGTCTGCCGGTTTTTCCGCTTGCGGCGGACATCCCTCTCTCCATAGCCGCGGAAGGCGCAAACGCGCCGGGGCGACGGATCGGCCTGCGTTCGCTCGGCCATCTGCTATGGTATGCCTACGGGCTCACGGAGCTGTCCCATTCGGTGCAGAGCTCCTTTTCCTCCGGGACGGATCTGTTCCAGATGTATCGCCGGTTCGCCCCTTCCGGGGGAGCCTTGTATCCGAGCGAGCTGTACGTCTATTTGAAACTGGATACTTTGCCGGCGGGCGTATATCACTACGATGCGGCACATCACCGGCTAGTGCTGCTGAGGGAAGGAGACTGCGACGCTTTCCTGCAACGGGCTTTGGGGGAGCGGTTTGAACGGTCCCGCTGCTGCGGCGCCGCCTTCGTCTCGGCGATGTTCTGGAAAAACTTCTTTAAATACGACAGCTTTGCGTACCGGCTGCAGGGGCTCGATGCGGGAACGATGATCGGACAGCTGCTTGAAGCGGCCGAACGCTTCGGCGTAGCTACGGCAGTCCATTTTCAATTCGCGGACCGCGCGATTCATCATTTGCTCGGATTATCCGAGCTTGAGGAAAGTGTCTATGCGGTGGTTGCTTTATCGGATGCGCCGGCTCCGTGTCCGCCGTGTCTGGGAACGGAGCCGGAGGAGCGCGGCGGGTCAGATCGGTCAGGACGCTCCGAACGGCAGAGCGAGGACGGGCGGTCTGCGGAAGCATGGTACCGGGAGCTGCCGCCTGTCAGTCACGAGCATTATGTCCGCTCGAAGAGGATCAAGCCTTACCCGCTGCTGCTGGAGATGAACGAAGCGTCGATGCTGGCGTCGGTTTCCGCACCGGCGCTGGAGGCTTTCGCCCGGCCTCCGGCCGCACGGCGCAAGCTACCGGGCATAGAAGGCGTGGTGCGGCTTCCCGCGGCGGAGCGCCTCGCCTACGATTGGGCGGCGGCGAGCCGGAGGCGGTTCTCGCCCGACACCGATTTCGCGCTCGGGCCCGTTTCCTTGGGGCAGCTCTCCGCGCTGCTGCGCGAAACGGCGGCATCGCTGCGCTGCCGCTGCGATCTTGACGGCGGCGTTTTGCAAGAGCAGCCCAGGCTTAGCTTGTACGTATGTCTTCACCATGTGGAAGGGATAGAAGACGGAGCTTATGTTTACGACATCCCCGAGCATGCGCTCGTAGCCGTCCGGGAGGGCGATCTCAGACTGTGGCTGCAGATCGGGATGAATTCGGACAATGTGAATTTGCTGCAGGTTCCGCTTGTGTTTCATGTGGCGGGTGACCGCAACCATTATACGCAAGAGCTGGGGTACCGCGGATACCGCATTCAGCAGATGGAGGCGGGGATGCTCGTTCAGCGGCTGCTGCTGGCCGCTTCGGCTCTGGGGCTTGGAGGACATCCGCTGCTTGATTATGACGCCAGGCTGTGCGACGAGCTGTACCGGCTGCCGGCCGAGGGACTGACGAGTCTGATTCAAGTCCCGATCGGTCCTTATCGCCCGTGTCCCAAACTGGCGGGAGGCCTGCACGGCTAAAACATCGAAGGGGAGCCGCCGGAGAGGGCTCCCCGCCAAATATCTGAAGCCGCTTCGAAGCCAAAGCCCCGCTATGCGGGGTTTATTTATTGTTTAGGAAATGATGCGCAGCCATATCCTGTGGAAATCCGGGGGCACCCCCGAAAGTAAAGTCTACCCATAGAACGATCCCAGAGGAAGGGTTAGACGCCGATCCAGCTTAGGCTGGATGCGGACGGAATAAGCTTCAGAGCATCACGTCACTTTTGAGGGATTTGTTCCGCGTGTGCGTGCGTTTAAGCGGCGCCGCCGTCGATCGAGGAACGCCGGCTCCTCTTTTTTTCGTAAATACAAGGCTGAAAATGCTCCGGCAGACGGTGAATCGCAATTTTAGCTTTCGGTAACCGCGTAGGGCAAGGTATACTAAAGAGGAACAGCATGTTGATTCGGCCTAATAAGATAAGGCTCGCCGCATGACAAACAGTAAGCGTTTGCATGTGCCTGCGGGGGACTCGCCGCCGCCGGAAAATGTCGAAACGTGACGTAATAAGCCGACGGTCAAGGCGGAAGCGTCCGCTTCGACGGGGGAACGGACGAGCGCTTATCGTCAATAATATTTCTACTTGGAGGTAAACCTTATGCTAAGGAGAAACGGGGCTAACCGTACGAGAGCCAGACATCGGTTATTTGCGCGCCTTCTCATCCCATATTTGGTCTTCCTGATGCTGGCGATCATGATCGGGCTGATCATTTATCAGAAGACGATCGTTCTGATTGAGAAGGAAGCTACTGCCAGTCATATGAATTTGCTGGAGCAGAGCAAGGACATTCTCGACCGGAGACTTGAGGAGCTCGCTTCCATAGCGCAGCAGCTGGCGGCCGATACGCGCATTATGCAATTTCAATCCGTGACCGATCCATACAAAGGGACGAACACGTTCCGGATTATGGATACGAACAAAAGCTTGTACGATTACAAGCTATCCAACAATTTTGTGTTCAACTACTACGTTTTGTTCAAAAACAGCGAGATGGTATTTACTCCCGGTGCAAGCTACTCGTTTGAGCATTTTTTTAACAGAGTAGCCAATTACAAAGGGATGAATTACACGAGCTGGTACGCCCTGATGTCGAGCGATTTCCACATGAGGAAGGTGCTTCCCGCCCAGGAAATCAGTATGGAAGGCGTCCCTTATTCTATGCTGACTTATATCCAATCGCTCGGTTACCCCGGCAACCCGCAGGGAGCCATCGCCATTATGGTCGATCAGCGGGAGATTCAAAAGCTGTTCCAGGGGCTGGATATTTCCAGCGGCGGCTGGGCTTACATTGTCGACAAGGAAGGTCAAATCATAAGCGCGCTGTCTCCCGGAGACGCTAACACGCTGCCGATCGAGCTCGGCAGGCTGGCCGGGGATCGAGGCGTCGTCGAGCAGAGGATTGACGCCAAGCCGATGATGGTCACTTATACGAAATCGTCCTACAACGGCTGGACCTATGTGGTGGGGCAGCCGACCGCCATCGCTCTGGGCAAAGTCCGGTATATCCAGAAGATCATCGTAACTTTTGCCTGCGTGTTTCTGCTCGCCGGCGTGCTGGCCGCCTATGTGCTTGCGTACCGCAACAGCAAGCCGCTGCGCGCGCTGATCAATACGATTATGGAGAAGACGGATGTGCTGCCGCAGCAAAGGGATGCCTTCGGCATCATCGGGGAGACGGTGAACGGGCTATTTCAAAATAACGACAAGCTTAAAGCGGAGATCAAGCAGCAGGTTCCCCTGCTGCGCGCGGCGTATTTCCAGCGGCTGTTGAACGGGCAATTCGTATCGTCGCGCGATTTCGACGCGCTGCTGAAGCATGTGGGGCTCGATCTGGTGGGCATGTCTTATCGGGTAGCGATCGTCCGCCTGCGCGGATTCGATAAAGGTTACAGCGACGATCTGCTGGAGGAGCTGGACAGGAGCCGGGTGCTTGCCAAAGAACTGCTGAGAAGGACGATGGACGAGGACGGCTTTGTCTGCGAAATCGGCGAGGATCAATTCGCCGTCCTGTTTACTTACAAGCTGGATGAGCGGGAGCCTTACAAGGCTTACGTCGAGGCGAGGCTGAAGGAAGCCAGAGATGAGATCGGCCTTCAGTTAAAGCTGCAGTCGGTCTATGGGGTAGGCGGCGCCTGCGACAGTCTGACCGGCATCTCCAGATCGTACGAGCAGGCGCGCGAAGCGTTAAACGCGCAGTTATGGAGCAACCAGGAAGGCGGCTTATGGTTCGACGAGCTCCCGGCGGATATGGCCAATTACTATCTTCCGCAGGATGTCGAGACCCGGCTCATCCATTTGGCGAAGGCGGGCGACCAGACCGAGGTTCAGCGGACGCTGGACGAGCTGTACCGCGAAAATTTCGAACTGAGGCAGCTGCCCATTGCCGTGATGAAGCTGTTTATTTTTGAAATGTGGGGATGTCTTGTCAAGCTGCTGCCGCAGATGGATCTGGACCAGCAGACGGCCTATAACCGGATGTCAGCGCTCAGCGGAGCGAACGAGTCCTATGAAAGCATGAGCAAGAGCTACCAGGCGATTCGCGATACGTTCCAATGGGTTTGCGAAAGCGCCAACGAGCATAAGAAGAGCCAGAACGTCGAGCTGATCGACAGCATTATCGGGCTGCTGCAGAGCTCCTATATGGACAGCGAGCTGTGCCTGGATGTCGTAGCCGACCGGATTCGCATCTCCAAGGTGTATTTATCGCAGTTTTTCAAGGAACAAACCGGGGTGAACTTTTCCGATTATTTGGAAAGCTTGCGGATGGACGAGGCCAAAGCGCTGCTGCAGACGACATCGCTAACGGTGAACGACATTTCCGACCGCGTCGGGTACAGCTCCTCCAACACGTTTTGCAGGGCGTTCAAACGTTTGCATGGGGTCAGTCCGACCGCTTTTCGCAAGCTGGTTTTGAAGAAGCTGCCGGGCTAAAGCCGGTTTTTGCCCGCTGCCGTCATAGGGTGAGTTGGCGTTCCGCTGCAGCGTTTATACGCCTAAGAACGCCGCTGCAGCGGCGTATTCTTTATTTTTGCACAAAAAAAATCGAACTGCACAAGCCGATTCCTAACTTTTGCACAACAATAGAGCGCTTTCTTCTTTCGCTCCGAGCCGGATGCTTCTATCATGAAGCTATTCGAACGAAAGGGGGAACAGAGAAAGATGAAAGCGGTTGTATCCGTAAAAACAGAAATGAAGGCCTCCACGAACAAAAAACGTCAACCGTTTTCCGTATGGAAGCAAATGAAGCGGAGCTGGCAGCTGTACGTGCTGCTTACGCTTCCTGTCCTCTATGTCCTTGTATTCAAATATTATCCGATGTACGGGGCGCAAATCGCCTTCAAGGATTATATTGCTTCCAAGGGGATAACGGGGAGCGAGTGGGTAGGTCTGAAGCATTTCATCCGGTTTTTCAACTCGTACGAATTCGGCAAGCTGATGAAGAACACGCTCATCATCAGCGTATACAGTCTGCTGGCCGGTATTCCGTTTCCGATTCTGCTCGCTTTATCGCTTAATTATGTGAAAAACCGGCTGTTCAAAAAAACGGTTCAGATGATTACCTATGCGCCGCATTTTATTTCCGTCGTCGTGCTGGTAGGGATCATTCTGGAGCTCTTGGACCCGCGCAAAGGGATTGTCAACCTGCTGCTCGGCAAGCTGGGCGTGGAACCGATCAATTTTATGGCCGTGCCGGAATATTTCAGCTCGATTTATGTATGGTCCGGCATTTGGCAGAACGTAGGCTTCTCCTGCATCGTCTATTTGGCGGCGCTGGCGGGTGTGGACCCGGCGCAGCATGAAGCGGCGGTCATTGACGGAGCCAACAAATTTCAGCGTATGCGGCATATCGATCTGCCGAGCATCATTCCGGTCATGATGATCCTACTCATCCTGAACACCGGCAATATTTTGGACCTTGGCTTCGAGAAGGTGCTCCTGATGCAAAATTCGCTCAACGCGCGCACCTCGGAGGTTATCGATACGTTCGTCTATAAGGTCGGTCTTGCTTCCCAGGCAATGAACTATTCCTATTCGACGGCGATCAACCTATTCAAGTCGGTGGTCGGATTGATTCTGCTGCTGACCGTCAACCAGATTGCGCGAAAAACCAAACAGGAGAGCCTATGGTAGCGCGGGCGAAGGGAGGAGACCGGGATGGAGCAAACTAACATTAAGGAAGCCAGCGCGGATCGGTGGTTTAATGCCGTCAATTACATCGTCCTAATGCTGTTCCTGATTACGGTGCTGTATCCGCTATTGTTTATTGTAAGCGCATCCTTCAGCAGTCCGGGCGCGGTCATGTCGGGGAAGGTGTGGCTGTGGCCGGTCGAGCCGGGGCTGCAAGGCTATGCGGCGGTGTTCAAACATAAGCTTATCTGGAGCTCGTTTCGCAATTCCGTCTTCTATACGGTGGCAGGGACGCTCATTAACGTCGCGCTGACGGTGATGGCCGCTTATCCGCTGGCGCGCAAAGATTTGTACGGCAAAAATGCCGTGATGCTCCTGCTCGTGTTCACGACGATTTTTTCCGGAGGACTGATCCCGAGCTACATTCTCGTTAAGGATCTGGGAATGCTCAACACCGTATGGGCGATGATTTTGCCGAGCGCGATGAGCGTGTTCAACGTCATTATTGCGCGAACGTACTTCAAGACGACGATACCGGAAGAATTGCTGGAGGCTGCGCAGCTGGACGGCTGCAACGACTTCAAGTTCGTATGGAAAATCGTCATTCCGTTATCCGGCCCGATTATCGCCGTCATTATGCTGTATTCGGCCGTAGGCTACTGGAATCAATATTTCAACGCGATGATTTATTTGAAGCAGCCGGCTTTGTATCCGCTGCAGCTCGTGCTGCGAGAAGTTCTTATTCAGAACGAGGTCGACACCAGCATGCTCGCCAGTCTGGAAGATCAGGCAAAGATGGAGGGCATGCGCTCCCTGCTCAAATATTCGCTGATCGTCGTATCTTCCTTGCCGCTGCTGGCGGTGTATCCGTTCGTGCAAAAGCATTTCGTCAAAGGCGTTATGATCGGTTCGTTAAAAGGGTAAATCGGCGCTAGTAAGCTGGGCTGGGCAAAAATCAAAGGGGGTTTATACAAATGAGAAAATGGATGACGGCAGGCTTGGTCTTAACACTCGGCACCGCTGCGGTATTGAGCGGCTGCGCGGATAAAGGGGAGCAGAAGGAAGGCGCCGACTCGGCGCAGCAGGCGAAGGTGAATCCGGCCGGCCAATTCCCTATCACCCCGGAAAAGACGACGTTGAAGGTGCTCGTGAAGGGCAGTCCTTTTGTCGAGGATTTCGCTACGAATGAGTTTACGAAATTTTTGGAGGAGAAGACGAACATTCATATCGAATGGGACGTCGCCCCGGAGAAATCGGCTACGGAAAAGCTGAATCTGGTGCTCGGAAGCGGAGACTTGCCCGATGTCATTATGGGCTTCGGCGTTTCGCCTACGCAGCAGCTGATCTACGGAAGCCAGGGAGATTTCCTAGATCTCAGCCCGTATATCGAAAAGTACGGGGTGGAGACGAAGCGGATGTTCGAGCAGGTGCCCGGCGTGAAGGACGCAATTACGGCGCCCGGCGGCAAAATATACGCCCTGCCGATGGTGAACGAATGTTTCCACTGTTCCGCATCGCAAAAGCTGTGGATCTACAAGCCTTGGCTGGATAAATTGGGGCTGTCGGTTCCGAAGACGACCGATGAGCTGTACGAGGTGTTGAAGGCGTTCAAGACGAAGGACCCGAACGGCAACGGCAAAGCCGATGAAATCCCGCTGGCCGGCGCTGCGGTAGGCCCGAACGTCAATGTCGATTCGTTCATTATGAATGCGTTTATCCTCGATTCCAGCGCGTACGGCGTCGGCACCAACAACTACACCCGTTTGTTCGTCAACGACGGCAAGGTGGATGTGCCCTACAACAAGCCGGAGTGGAAGGAAGGGCTCGCTTATATGCACAAGCTGTACGCCGAGGGCTTGATCGCGCCGCAAACGTTCACGCAGGACAGGGATCAGGCGAGACAAATGGGAGAGAATCCCGATGTCAACATATTAGGTGCCGAGATGGCTCAGCATAACGGCGTCTTCACCACCTTCAGCGGACCTAGCGGCCGCTGGCTCGAAGTGACGAGCGTTCCTCCGCTTAAGGGACCGAAGGGGGTTCAGGTCACGCCGATCAACAACAGCATAGGCCAAGGGCGTTATATTATTACGAAGGCGAGTAAAAATCCGGACGCGGCCTTCCGCCTCGCGGACATGCTGTACACCGAAGAGATGACGCTGCGCGAGACGATCGGCCGACCGGATGTGGAGTGGAAGTATGCCGATAAGGGAGAAATCGGAATTAACGGCAAACAGGCGATTTGGAAGAAAACCGGCGCCGTCCTGCCTACCGTGCAGAACGTAACCTGGTCGCAAACCGCGCCGACGCTCAGAACGAATGATTTCCGCCTCGGTCAGGTGGCCGATCCGAATAATCCGCAGGAAACGATTTTGTACAACGAAACGATGCAAAACTACCAGCCTTACAAACAGGATATGAAGACGTTCCTGCCGCAGCTGTTCTTCACGAACGATCAAGCGATGGAACTGGCCGACCTGGAGAAGACGATTACGGACCATGTGCAGGAGATGATCGCGCGCTTCGTGATCGGCGATGCCAGTCTGGATAAAGATTGGGATGCCTATTTGAAAAACTTGGACAATATGAATTTGAAGCGGTATTTGGAAATTTATCAGACGGCATATGACGCCAAGATGAAAAAATAGACCTGAAGACCTGATGGCCGGATAGGTCGGCAAGCCCCTTTTTCGCGGTTCGTGTTTAGCGAAGCTGCGAAAAGGGGGTTTTTTATTGTTTAGGAAATGATGCGCAGCCATATCCTGTGGAAATCCGGGGCTCCCCCGGAAGTAATGTCTACCCAAAGAACGATCCCAGAGGAATGGTTAGACGCCGATCCAGCTTAGGCTGGATGCGGACGGAATAAGCTTCAGAGCATCACGTCACTTTTGGGGGATTTGTTCTTCATTGTGCCGCGGTTTCGCGGCGAGTTTTTTTCTTTTCCCGCGCAGTTACGGTACAATAGATGTGCATTGCTGCCGTAAGGGAGAAAATAACGATGGAACATACACTGAAGTCCGAAGCGGATATAGCCAAGGTTTGCCTGCTCGCCGGGAAAATCATGCTGCAAAGCGGCGGCGAAACCTATCGCGTGGAAGATACGATGATCCGGATTGCCGCTTCGTTTGGAATTGAAAATTCGCATAGCTACGTGACGCCTACGGGGATTTTTTTCTCCATCGACGGGACGGAGCCGGCCACGCAGCTTATCCGCATTATGGAGCGCAGCACCGATCTGCGCAAAGTGGCGTTAGTGAACGATATATCAAGAAAAATCAGCTCCGGAGCGATGACAACGGCGGAAGCTTACCAGGCGCTTAAGGAAATCGACCGGGCGAACTTAGCCTACCCCCTGTGGCTGCAAATTGCCGCAGCGGCGTTGGCGAGCGGCTGCTTCCTCATTATGTTTCAAGGAACGAGGGCGGATTTTATACCGGCGATGGTGACCGGCGGGCTGGGATTTTGGGCGTATTTGCTTGTCCAGCGCTGGGTCGTCATCAAGTTTTTCGCCGAATTCGCCGCAGCGCTGCTGCTCGGCTCGCTCTCGTTCCTGCTGGTGCATACCGGCTTTGGCCGCGATTTGGATAAAATCATTATCGGCTCGGTCATGCCGCTCGTTCCGGGGCTGCTGATTACGAACGCCGTAAGGGACTTAATGGCAGGCCATCTCGTATCGGGCTTGTCCAAGGGTGCGGAAGCTTTCCTGACGGCCTTCGCGATCGGCTCGGGCATCGGCTTCGTGCTTTCATTTTATGCGGCAGGTTAAACCGGCGGCCGGAGGGGAGGAACGCGTTTCCTATGGTTATCGAGCAGCTCGTTACGAGCTTTATTTCATCAGCCGCTTTCGGCGTTTTATTTAATGTGCCTAAGAAAAATTTGCCGCAATGCGGGTTTGTCGGCATGCTGGGCTGGCTGCTGTATATATCCTGCATGAAAGCTTGGGACAATCCGATCGTCTCAAGCCTGATCGCGGCGTTTTTCGTCACGGTGCTCAGCCAGTTTCTGGCTAAGGTGTACAAGACCCCGATCATCATCTTCAGCGTATCGGGGATCATTCCGCTCGTTCCGGGAGGGCTGGCCTATGACGCGATGCGCAATGTCGTGGAAAATCAGTATGACGTCGCCGTCCAGCTCGCGGCCAAAGCGTTTATGATCTCCGGCTCGATCGCCATCGGGCTCGTATTCTCCGAGGTGATCAACCAGGTCATACGCAGATCGAGGCTGTAAGGATGACAATATATTTTCCAATATATGGATATATGGGTCGCGGGAGGGGAGAGCCTGTACAGGTTCTCCTCTCTTTGGCGATTCAGGGCAAAAATTTCAACACATACGAAATTTCATCGCATTGAAAGCGCTTATCTTCGACAGTATAGTTAAAGCTATAAAAGCGGTTATTCATAACGCATATGGAGGGGTTATTACAATGAGAAAAGCGGTTACAACGGTTCTTGCTTCCCTGCTGCTGGTCACATCGCTGGTAGGCTGCGGAGCGAAGGAAACGCCGAGCGCGAAGCCTGCGGAAGGCGGTCAGCAGCCGGCGGCGCAGCAGTCGGCGCCGAAATCGGGCGGCAAGCTGACGCTCTATTCGCCGAATGCGGCGGAAGTGAACAATCCGATCATCAAGGAATTCCAGGATCGCACAGGCATCGAGGTGCAGCTGATTTCCGGAGGCACGGGCGATTTGCTCAAGCGCGTGCAGGCCGAAGCGGCCAACCCGCTGGGCGACGTGTTCTGGGCCGGCGGAGCGGATTCGCTGGAGGCGTACAAGAAATATTTTGAACCGTACAAGACCAAGGAATACGACAATCTGGCTCCGGAATATGTAGACAAAAACAACGTATGGACGCCATTCGCGGCGCTGCCGATGATCATTATGTACAACAAAGAACTGGTGAAAGAAGGGGAGGAGCCGAAGGGCTGGAACGACCTGCTCGATCCGAAATGGAAGGGTAAAATCGCTTTCGCCGATCCGGCCAAATCGGGCTCGTCCTATACGCAGCTGATTACGATGCTGACGGCCAACGGCAAGGACAACGGCTGGGGATTCGTGAAGAAATTCGTGCAGAACCTCGACGGCAAGGTGCTCTCCGGTTCGGGTCTCGTCTACAAAGGCGTAGCCGACAAGGAGTTTGCGCTCGGCGTAACGCTGGAGGAAGCGGCGCTTAGATATGTGGAAGGCGGGGCGAAGGTCGGCATCATCTATCCGTCCGAAGGCACCTCCGCGGTACCGGACGGCTGCGCTATCATCAAGGGCGCCAAAAACATGGATCAGGCGAAGCAGTTTATCGACTTCCTCGTAAGCAAAGACGTGCAATCGCTCATTCAGAAAGAATTCAAACGCCGCTCCGTCCGCAAGGATGCGGAGGTCGTGCAAGGGATCGCGCAGGCGAAGGACATCAAGCTGGTCGACTATGACTTCGATTGGGCGGCAAGCAAGAAGGACGAAAATATCAAACGTTTCGGTAAAATTGTAACCGGTCAAGAATAATCGGAAGTTGGGGTGGTGCCTTAACCAATGCGCATGTTCAGCCGTTTCATGAACCTGCTCTAACACGGTGAAGGCACCTTTCTTTATGCAACGGCACGGATCGGCCGACCGTTTCTCCCATGGCGGGCGCGGGACGGCTTCTCCTTTCCGCAGTTCAGACGGATGTGTTGTTCAAACAAGGAGGTTTTCCATTTATGCAAAAAATCGTATTCGATCACGTGACCAAATATTTCGGTTCCGCCAAGGCGGTTAACGATGCCCATTTGACGATCCAAGAAGGGGAGTTTTTCACTCTGCTCGGCCCGAGCGGCTGCGGCAAGACGACGCTGCTGCGCACGATCGCCGGCTTCTACCGTCAGGAGGAAGGAGATATCTACTTCGGCGACCGCAAAATCAACGATGTGCCGACGCATCAGCGCAATATCGGTATGGTGTTCCAGAACTACGCGGTATTTCCGCATATGACGGTATTCGACAATGTTGCTTACGGGCTTAAAGCACGCGGCATAAGCAAGAAAGAGACGGAACAGCGGGTGATGGAAGCGCTGGAGATGGTGCAGCTGCAGCATTTGCGCGACCGCGTTCCATCGGATATGAGCGGCGGCCAGCAGCAGCGGATCGCGCTCGCCAGAGCGATCGTCATTCGTCCCGGCCTCCTGCTCATGGACGAACCGCTCTCGAACCTCGACGCGAAGCTGCGGATCAAGATGCGTTCGGACATCCGCATGCTGCAGAAGGAGCTGAACATTACGACGATCTATGTGACGCACGACCAGGAAGAGGCGCTGGCCGTCTCCGACCGGATCGCCGTTATGAGCGAGGGCCGCATTCAGCAGATCGCGTCTCCCGAAGACATCTATGCCTATCCGGCTAACCGGTTCGTGGCGAACTTCATCGGCACGTCGAATTTCATCGATGGCGAAGCGGCGGGCTATAACGATAAAGACAAGAACGCATCGGTGCGGGTGCTCGGAGCTTCCTTCGAGCTGCCGCTGGTGAAGCCGCATGAAGGCAAGGCGGTGCTGTCCCTGCGTCCCGAGCGAATCCGGCTGGAATCCGCACCGCGGCCCGGCAAGCTCGTGGAAGGCGTGATCGAGTCGGTCACGTTTCTCGGCGAGAAAGTCAGCTATCTGGTGCGGCTTCAGGGCGGCCCGGTGATCGACGTGCAGGAGCACGCGGTGGAGCCGCATCATTTGCGCAAGGTCAAGCAAGCCGTCTACGTCAATCTGCAGCTGGAGAAGGCGACGATATTCGACGGAGAAGGCAAGGAGGTAGTCTACCGTGCAACCTACTAAAGGGAAGGGGAGCCGCTGGTTTGAGCTTAGGCGCTGGGATTTCTGGTCGTGGGTTACTGCGGCGGTATACTTGTTTTTGTTCGCCTTCATCGTCTATCCGCTGTTTTCCTTGCTGCTCAACAGCTTTTTCAACGACGAAGGGCTGTTTTCTCTCGAAAATTACGCCAACTTCGTGAAGCTGAAATATTTCTACAGCGCGCTGTGGAACAGCTTGAAGGTGTCCGCGCTGACGACGGTGTTCGCCGTGCTGATCGGCGTGCCGCTCGCTTATGTTACGACGCGGTATAACGTGAAATGCAAAGGACTCATTCAAATTCTGGTCATCATGTCTTTGCTGTCCCCGCCGTTTATCGGCGCGTATTCGTGGATTTTGATGCTCGGCAACAACGGCTTTCTGACGCGGTTTTTCCATGAGATCGGCATTCCTTTCACGTCCGTGTACGGTTGGAAGGGGATCGTGTTCGTATTTACGCTGCAATTTTACCCGCATATTTATTTGTACGTCTCAGGGGCGCTGAAGACGATCGACACATCGCTTGAAGAAGCGGCCGAAAGCTTGGGCCGCTCCGGCTTCGCCCGGCTGCGCACCGTAACGCTGCCGCTTATATTCCCAACGCTGTCCGCCGGGGCGCTCATGGTGTTCATGGCCTCGTTCGCCGATTTCGGCACGCCGATGCTGCTCGGTCAAGGCTTCAAGGTGCTGCCGATTCTCGCCTACGAGCAGTTTATCAGCGAGATGGGCGGCAACCCGGCGATGGCGAGCACGCTGTCGGTCATTCTGATCGTCTGCTCGACGAGCATTTTGTTCCTGCAGCGGTATTTCGTTTCCCGCAAAAATTATACGATGACCGGCTTGCGCACGCCGAAGGTGCAATCGCTGCGTCCGGCCATGCAGTGGCTTTTGACCGGCTGCGCGCTGCTCGTCGCTTGCGTATCGATGATTCCGCAGGCGACGGTGATCGTCACCTCGTTCATCAAGACGAAGGGGCCGGTCTTCCATCCGGGATTTAGCTTGAACAGTTATAAGGAAATTTTGTTCCGCGTGCCGAAGGCGATTATGAATACGTACAGCTTCTCGTTTATCTCCATCGTCATTATGGTTGTGATGGGAATGCTGGTCGCTTATGTGCTCGTACGCCGCAAATCGAAGCTTACGGCGGCGCTCGACGGCTTGATCATGATCCCTTATGTCATGCCGGGAACGGTGCTCGGGATCAGTATGATCATCGCCTTCAACAAGCCTCCCGTCGTCTTGACGGGAACCTGGGTCATTCTCGTGGTCGCTTACGTCGTCCGCAAGCTGCCGTATACGATCCGTTCCAGCACGGCGATTCTCCATCAGCTGGACCGCAGCGTAGAGGAGGCGTCGATCAGTCTCGGCGTGCCGCCGATGAAGACGTTCTTCAAGACGACCGGCCGTCTGATGGCTCCGGGCGTCGCGTCCGGCGCGATCTTGAGCTGGGTGACGACGATCAACGAGCTGAGCTCGACGATCGTGCTCTATTACGGTGCGACGGCGACGATCTCGGTGACGATCTACAGCGAAGTGTTCACCTCGAACTACGGTACAGGCGCAGCGCTGGCCTCGATTCTGTCGGTTACGACGCTGATTTCGCTCATTATCGCCAACAAGCTGAGCAAAAAAGGCTTGCAAGTATAAGCTTCCGCCGTCCAAGGACTCGCTTCCGACGGGAGCTCGGCGGTCAGCGGACGAATAGGCAGGATCGGGTTCGGTCGAGCGTGGGGCATTCGCAAGAATAAGGATGAAACGGGGTTATCCCTGTTATCGCCCCGGCATGCTACAATGGAGCTGCATACTATTCCGCCCAGTGATGAAGGGGCGGTAGCGCCGGAGGGATTCATGAGACCGAACGGAAGACGATTTTGGATTATCGCCGCGTTGACCTTGCTGGCGGCGGCGGCTACGTACTATATGATGAACGGCGGCAAAACGAACGGGGCCAAAGGCGAAGCGATTCACGCCACGGCGCTGTCGATGTGGGTGTACAGCCAAGGCTGGGAAGCGCATGTGAGCGAGTTCCAGAAGGAGCATCCCGGCATCGACGTCGATGTGCGCTATTTCCGCTCCAGCGAGCAGCTGTATACGGAGCTGTTGGCGTCGATCTCGGCCAATGACGCTCCGCAGCTTGCGGAGCTGCAGAGCTTCTACGGCTTGGCCCAACTCGTCGATACGAAAGCGGTCGTGCCTGTCGACAAGACGGCGCTGCCCGAATGGCCGCAGCTTATTCCCGCCTTTGTCGAGAGGTACCGCTATCACGATGAGCACTGGGCCGTTCCGATCGGCGGAAGCTTGCCGCTGCTCTATTACCGCGAGGAGCTGCTGCCCGGAGGCCGGGCGAGCAAGCTGGCGCAGTGGAGCGAAGCGGAGGCGGCGGCTGCGCGGCCGAATCCGGATGTAAGGGAGAGCGGCAGCCAGAGGCTCTGGGGGATGGCGATGGATAAGGAGCTTCCCTGGTATTTGGAAAATTTGTCCTTTACGCCAGCTGATCGGGGGGGCGAGGGGCACGAGCGTAAGCTGACGGCGCTTTCGGTTTGGAGAAGCTGGGTTCATGAAGCCCGACTTATGGAGCCTCTGGAGCATCAGCGGGCCGCCAGCGATTTCATTAACGGCAAGGCGGGCCTGTTCATCGGCTCTTCCGATAAACTGCCGACGATCGAGAAATATATCGGCGGCAAGTTCGCCTTCGATGCGGTGCGGCTGCCGGAGCTGGCACAGCAGGGGATTGTACCGGGGGCAAGCGCGCTGATGATGCTTCAATCCGCCCCGGCCAAGGCGAAGGCGGCGGCAAGCTTCGTCGCTTTCATGCTCCAGGAAGCCTCGCAGACCGCTCTATGGCGCAGCGACGGACTGATCCCGGCCCGATTCGATGTCGCAAGCAAGCTGGCGGAGGAAGGAACCGCAAGCCGGCGGCAGAAATTAATTTTGGAATCGGTGCCTTCGTTTGCCGTCAAGCCGCCGGACGTTTCCGATTATGGCGTGTGGACGGCTGCGCAGGATATGCTGGAGCAGCTGGAGCTCCAAGCGGATTTGCCGCTAGAGCGCAGCATCGGTAGCGTTTACGGGAAGCCGGCGCGCCGTTAACAACCCGGTGACAAAAGCGAAGATGATCAATGACATAGAGAGACGGACGATCCGTCGATGAAAGCGGATATACAGGAGGAGGAACCGATTGATGAATATAGAGACGATCTCATTGCAAGGAACGGCGGAATGGAACGAGGATGCTTTGGTCGTTAACGAGCGGCTGCAGCTGTACGGCGTGCTGGATGGCGCTACATCGCTTCATCCGTACCGCGGGCCGAATAACGAAACCGGCGGGCGCCTGGCTTCGCGCCTGATCGCGGACTATCTGGAATCGCTCGGCGAGAGCGACCTGTCCGGCGACAGCCTGAAGCCTCCCGTCGTTGAAGCGAACCGGCTGCTGCGCAAGAAGATGGCCGAGTCGGGGATCGACGTCGCCGATAAGCAAGCGTTATGGACGAGCGCCCTTGCGATCATTCGGATTCGGGAGGGCTGGATCGATTACGCGCAAGTCGGAGACTGCATGATCGCCGCGATCTATAGAGACGGTTCTGTCCGCACCGTATCACGCGACCAAGTCGCCCATATCGATCAGCAGTCGAAGCGGATTTGGGAGGACGGCATTCGCCGGGGCATCACATCGAGATCCGAGCTGTGGGAGCTCGTCAAGCCGACAATTTTGCAAAATAAAGCGAAGATGAATACATCGGAAGGCTATTCGGTCCTCAGCGGAGAACCGGAGCTGGAGGATTGGATCGAGTACGGCCGGATCAACCGCATTCAACTGCACGGCTTGCTGCTCGTGACGGACGGACTGTTCCTGCCCGCGGAGCGGGGCGGTGCAAGGGAGAGCGCTTCGCAGGACGCGATCCGGGAGCTGGCCCTGCGAATTGCCGACCAGACTTTGGCCGGATATGCCGACTGGCTGATCAAGCTGGAGCTGGAGGATAAGGACTGCCAGCGTTATCCCCGCTTCAAAGTATCCGACGACAAGACCGGCATTTGGATCCGGTTTGAAGATTAACGTGATAAACGAATCCTGTTTTGCAGCTAGCCTCCATCTTTGATGGAGGTTTTTTGGTTGTTTAGGAAATGATGCGAAGCAATATCCTGTGGAAATCCGGGGTCTCCCCCGAAAGGAAAGTCTACCCATAGAACGATCCCAGAGGAAGGGTTAGACGCCGATCCAGCTGAGGCTGGATGCGGACGGAATAAGCTTCAGAGCATCAAGTCACTACCCTGGAAATTACTCTTGGTACCCCATTTCCATTGTCTGTGGTGCCGCGTCGGCGGCATGGATGGCTTTTGGGGGATTGGTTCTTAACGAATTAAAATATTTACAGCGATAAGGCGCTGTCGAACGGCGCTCTGATCGGCGAATACGCGCGGCCGCTCTATTTTGAAAAAAACTCGGTAGTGAATTATCTCATTTATGGCAATTATAAACCAGAGGCGAGGCATTTTTTCGATGGCCGTTTCATGTATCGAATTAAGGTAACAGTTTCCATGAAGCGCTGGCAAAGACTTTAGAAGCTATAAAAATAAAGACAATGCTTGTAGGTAGATCTGACATGAAGTGTTAGACAAAAACACAGCAGTATCAAGGGAAAATCCGCATGGACTCACAGGACAAAAGGAGTTGCAAGAAGCGGTAAAAAGGATTAGAATGAAACCGGATTCCGATAAATAATTGACCTATGGAATAAAATGATGGGACGGTTTTGGAGGGAGCAGACAAAATGAGTGAAGCGGTAAGAGTCGAGAAAGATTTTCTGGGTTCCAAGGAAGTGCCGATGGATGCTTATTACGGGATTCAAACGTTACGAGCGGTAGAGAACTTTCCTATTACCGGTTACCGAATTCATGAAGAATTGATTCGGGCTATGGCGGTCGTCAAGAAAGCGGCGGCAACCGCCAATATGGAAATCTCCAGGCTGCAGCCGAGTCTCGGACAAGCGATCGTCCGGGCGGCGGACGAAATATTGGCCGGTGAGTGGCATGACCAGTTCATTGTCGATCCGATTCAGGGCGGCGCAGGCACATCGATTAATATGAATGCCAACGAAGTTATTGCCAATCGGGCAATCGAGCTGCTTGGCGGAACGAAGGGAGATTATTTTACCGTCAGCCCGAACTCTCATGTCAATATGGCGCAATCGACGAATGATTCTTTTCCGACCGCCATCCATATCGCCGTCCTTTCTTCTATCGATAAATTGCTTGTCACGATGCGAGAGCTGCACGCTTCCTTTACGGCCAAGGCGTCCGAATTTGACGGCGTAATCAAAATGGGCCGCACTCATCTGCAGGACGGAGTGCCGATTCGGCTCGGACAAGAGTTCGCCGCCTACGCCAGGGTGCTGAACCGGGATATTCTACGCATCGAGCAAACCCGGCAGCATTTGTACGAGGTGAACATGGGAGCGACTGCAGTCGGAACGGGGCTCAACGCCGATCCTCGCTACATTAAGCGGGTCGTGGAGCTGCTTGCGGGCTGGACCGGCTTTCCGCTGATCAATGCGGCCGATCTCGTCGACGCCACGCAAAATACGGATGCTTATACGGAAGTATCCGCGGCGCTGAAGGTGTGTATGATCAATATGTCCAAGGTCGCCAACGACCTGCGCCTGATGGCTTCCGGACCGCGGGCCGGATTGGCCGAAATCAGGCTGCCGGCGCGTCAGCCGGGTTCCTCCATCATGCCGGGCAAAGTCAATCCGGTTATGTGCGAGGTCGTCAATCAGGTGGCGTTCCAGGTGATCGGCAACGACCATACGATTTGCCTCGCTTCCGAAGCCGGCCAGTTGGAGCTGAACGTGATGGAGCCGGTACTTGTGTTTAACCTGCTGCAGTCGCTGAGCATTATGAATCAAGCGTTTCATGTGTTCCGCGTTCATTGCGTCGACGGGATTGAAGCCAACGAGCAGCAATGTAAAGATTATGTCGACCGGAGCATCGGCATCATTACGGCGCTGAATCCGCATCTGGGCTACGAAGTGGCGGCCAGAATCGCGCGCCAAGCTACCCTCACCGGCAAATCGGTTCGCGAGCTGTGCTTGCTCTACAATGTACTGACCGAAGAGGAGCTCGATCTGATTCTAGATCCGTATGAGATGACGCATCCGGGCATTGCCGGAGCATCGCTGCTGGATAAGCAGTAGTACGCAGCGGGTTCACGTATATTTAGTTAACGATAGGAAATAGCAACCCTATTCAGGCTCATGCCGTTCATAGCGGCCGAACTTCCTTGCGAAGCCGGCGATGCGATGGAGCGGTATGAGTTTTTTTGTATTCGGACTACGGGAAAAACCACTTTGCGGGCGGGAAATGCATGGAGAATCGTCTTCTTCGCAGGGCGACTGTCCGTTTTTTGATTCGATCCCCCTATGAATGAAAGGGAATATGCGGTTGATGCTCCGACTTTCCCCATTATACAATATTTGTAATTGTTTTACGTAAACGATTACTTGAGCTTTCCGGCAAGGCAGAAAATCTTGGTGCACGTCGTCGTTCAATGATAAATCAAATGGGATGAGGGAAGAAGGAGGATGTTAGATTTGAAACAGGAGCAGCCAGTAAACAAGCTGAACGGCAGCATGCCGGCCATCGGAATCCGGCCGATCGTGGACGGCCGCCGGGGCGGCATTCGCGAATCGCTCGAAGAGGTCACCATGAATATGGCGCGGGTCTGCGCCGATTTCTTGCAGAGGAACCTGCGCCATTCGAACGGGCTGCCGGTGGAATGCGTCATTGCCGACACCTGCATCGGCGGTGCGGCGGAAGCGGCGCGGACCGCCGAGAAGTTCGCTCGCGCCGGCGTCGGCGTAACGATATCGGTCACGCCGTCATGGTGCTATCCGACGGAGACAATCGATACCGATCCGCTCATGCCGAAGGCGATCTGGGGCTTCAACGGCACCGAGCGTCCGGGTGCGGTATACCTCGCCGCGGCGCTGTCGGCCCATAACCAGAAGGGCATCCCGGCGTTCGGCATTTACGGACGGGACGTTCAAGATATCGGAGATACGGCGATCACGGAAGACGTGCAGCGGAAGCTGCTGCAATTCGCCAAAGCGGGGCTTGCAGTTGCGACGATGAGAGGCAAGTCGTATTTGTCGATGGGCTCCGTCTCGATGGGGATCGCCAGTTGTATCGCCGACGAAAGCTTTTTCCAGGATTATCTCGGGATGCGCAACGAGTATGTCGACATGTCCGAATTTATCCGGCGGATGGAGCGGGACATTTACGATAAGGAGGAGTTCGAGCGGGCGCTGGCTTGGACGAAGCGGCATTGTAAGGAAGGCGCGGAGGTCAATCCGCCGCATTTGCAAAGAACGGCCGAGCAGAAGGAACGGGACTGGGAGACGGTCGTGAAGATGACGCTAATCGCCAGAGATCTGATGATCGGCAATCCGAAGCTGGAGGCGCTCGGCTACGGCGAAGAAGCGCTCGGCCATAATGCCATTGCCGCCGGATTTCAGGGACAGCGGGCGTGGACGGATCATTTTCCGAACGGCGATTTTATGGAAGCGATCCTCTCGTCGTCGTTCGACTGGAACGGCATCCGCGAGCCTTACGTCGTGGCTACCGAGAACGATACGCTCAATGCGGCTGCGATGCTGTTCGGTCATCTGCTGACCGATGCGGCGCAAATTTTCGCCGATGTCCGCACGTATTGGAGCCCGGAGGCGGTCAAGCGGGTAACGGGAGTGGAACTGACCGGCAGGGCGAAGAACGGAATCATTCATCTTATTAATTCCGGTCCGGCGGCGCTGGATGCGACAGGGCAGATGACGATCGGCGGAGAGCCCGCCATGAAGCCGTTCTGGGATATTACGGAGGCGGAGGTGAAGCAATGTCTGGAGGCGACCCGCTGGTGCCCGGCGGTCGATTTCTTCCGCGGCGGCGGCTTCTCCACCGACTTCCTGACGCGCGGCGGCATGCCGGTGACGATGGCCCGCATCAATATCGTCAAAGGGCTCGGCCCTGTGCTTCAACTGGCCGAAGGCTATACGGCGGACATTCCCGAGGAAGTGCACCGCGTGCTGGACGAGCGCAGCAATCCGACATGGCCGACGACCTGGTTCGTGCCGAACTTGACCGGCGAAGGCGCCTTCAAGGACGTTTACTCCGTCATGAACAACTGGGGTTCGAATCATGGCGCCGTAAGCTACGGTCATGTAGGCGGCGATTTCATTACCCTGGCCTCGATGCTGCGAATTCCGGTCTGCATGCATAATGTGCCGGAGGAGCGGGTATTTCGCCCCAGCGCCTGGACCGCGTTCGGAGCGATGGAGCCGGCAGGAGCCGATTTCCGCGCTTGCGCCAATTTCGGTCCGCTGTACCGGTAGCCGTCATTCGGGCGAAAGTACGAGGAAAGCATAGGATAATCCCATTGCAGGCAGCCCTTCGGAAGGAAGAGGCTGCCTGTAATTTGTCGAACGAGCTCCCTTCCAATCCCCGTTTGCCATAACTTCATCATTATTTGCAGCATCCGCGCACTTCCCGATTTTGAGGCACATATCATAGCTTAAAGATAATAGCTTAATGATATTCCCCGGCAGGGATAACGGAAGGGAACGAAGCGGAATGCCCCCGTATGCGGATGACAAATCCCCCGGACACAGCTTGTTTATGACCGGAACCATAATCCTGTGTTCGAAAGCGACCATCACAACTATATGAACGCGGTATCCATTCATCAATTGAATGCGCCGGAGAACGTCTCTCTTCTCGAGATGTTCCTTAATGCGGATCATACAGCCGATCCTCATTCTCATCCGAACGCTTCCGAACTCGTCTACTGCATCTCCGGGGCCGCCGTCGTATCCGTGTTGAATCCGTTCGCCAAAGAATGGTTAAACATCGCGATCCAGCCCGGACAAGTGGCGAATGTGCCGCAGGGCTGGTGGCATTACGAGACGGCATTAACCGGTAATACGCATGTGCTCGCAATTTTCGATGCGCCCGCGTTTGAAACGATTCCCGGCTCCGATCGTTTGCGTTTAACGAATAACGGCTGCGGGCCCGGCCCGGCGGGAAGGGCGGCCAAACAGGCGGTCCCGAACGCAGCGCAGCCCAACGTGAACGCGAATCCGCAGCCGCGTTATGCCGCTCATCCCAAGCCTGCGTTCGGATGGCATCCGCAGCCTTCCTCCGGCGATTCGCAGCCGCTCGCCTATTCGCCGTATTGGGGATGCTAGGCGGCTTGATGGCCAACGACCGCTCCCGACCGATATCCTTCCGGAACTAGGAAGCGGTTATGGATCAGTCGATCGGAATGTCGATATAGATGGCCGTTCCCCAGCCGAATTTACTGCGGACCTTTACCCCGTATTTCTCTCCGTAGGTCAGCTTCAGCCGCTTCTGCGTATTGAATAAACCGATGTGCTGGATCTGCTCCAGATTTCCTGTGAGCTGCGTATTCAACAGAGTCAGCCGTTCCGGCAGAATGCCGACGCCGTTGTCGATCACCGCAATGTGAAGGCAAGCTGCCCCGAAGCGAACGCGCACTTTAATGCAGCACGATCCTTCTTTTTCCTTAATTCCATGGTATAGGCTATTTTCGATCAGCGGCTGAAACATCAGCTTCAATACGTGGTATTTCAGAGCTTCGGGATCGCAATCCCAGATGACATCGAATTTATCCTTATATCTTATTTTCTGAATATCGATATAGGGGAGGGTATGATCGATCTCTTTTTTCAGCGTTACCTGCCCGGCGCCGCCCTCCAGGGAATAACGCAAAATATCGGACAAGTCTTCGATAATCGCGTTCAGCTCGTTAGGCCGGCCGGTTAGCTTGGTCGCCTTCCAATTCAGCGTCTCCAGCGTATTGAATAAAAAATGCGGATTCAGCTGCGACTGCAAAGCGGCGAATTCCAGCGCTTGAGACTTGTATTTTCGCTCGGATAATTGGACCTTTAAGTAATTTTGCTCGATGAAGTTATTTAGAATGCTCTGCATAATGAAGCTGAACACATCTCTGACCTGCCGGGGCAGCGGAGGCAGCGGGCGTCCGTTTTGGGCAGAATCGAGTATGGAAATAATCGTCTTCAGATCGTTGTAATTTTTGCGGCTCAAATAATAAGCTAAGGTCGTTCCGATAACAAAGGACAGCAAAAGCAAAATGATCGTCGTTACGCTCAGACGAATCGGAATGTCGTACAGCGACGAGCTGGGCACGATCGAGACGAACGTCCACTGGAATCGCCCCGAGGGCAGCTTATTGACGATCAAGTCCTCCCCGTTCGAGCGGATCGGGAAAAATTCGCGCGCTTCCTGCCGGATGCTGGCCAGATCGCTTTCGGGCAGCATGTCGTTATGCGTGCGAAAAATAAATTCGTCCTGCGCGTCCAGAATGAAAATGGTTTGACCTTTGAGCGTGTCCAGCCTGCTCAGCGTTTGCATGATGTAATCCGGTTTGACGTTGAGCACGATGACGCCGCTGCTGTTATCGGACAAGGTGATGCGGCGGAACATCGTAATGACGTTCGTTACGGCGGATGCGCGTCCCGTCGTCGGTTTGACGATGGAGCGGTTCTCCGCCCACATCAGCTCGGACGGGGAATGACGGATATAGCGTTCATACCAGCCTTGATCGTAAAAATCGCCGAGATCGATCAAACCGCCGGAGGTGGACGAAATGAACCGGTTGTTTTCATTATCAATGTAAATATAGATGGAATCGATATAAGGCTTGCCGATGGAAGGGGAATCGATAAAATTTTTCAGCGAGGCTAGCTGCTCGTAATCGGCAGGCTCCGGGTAAGGCTTTTTAAGCATATTTTGCAAATTCGTAAACTGGATGGCGCTTGCAACAATGTGCAAGTTCAAAGTATCCAGCTCGTTAAAGATGAGCTCGATGTTTTGCTTGGTCTGCTTGAGCAGGTTCATGTTATTGTTGTTGATTTCTTTCTTGATATATTGCTGGATCAAAAATGTGGAGAGCGCCCCGAGCACAAGAATCGGAATGAGCATCGGGATTAGGAACGTCGCCAAATTTTTGGCCAGAAACGCATGATACGTTTTTTTCATCGCTGCCGCTCCCTAGTCCATGTTTCTGTATTCGCGCGGGGTTTTGCCGAAAAAGCGGCGGAACGTCCGGGTAAAGTTTTTCGCGTTGCTGTAGCCTACCAAATCGCTGATTTCATAGGTTTTGTAGGAGACGTCCTTAAGCAGCTCGGCGGCCTTATTCATGCGGACCCGTGTTAAATAATCGGAGAAATTTTCTCCCGTCTTTTGCTTGAAATATTTGCTCAAATAATAGGGATTCATATAAACGATCTTGGCTGCGTTCTCCAGACAGGCTTCCTTGTAGTTTTCGTGAATGTAGTTGCGTACTTTGTCGATCGCTTTCTCGGACACGCTGGGCTCGGTAAGGACGGGGGCGTCCGGAAGAGGCGGGCTTTGCCGGGAGATTTGGTCAAGGTCCTCCTTGATCCGTTCGAATACTTTCGTAATTTCGCTGTATTTCGTCGGTTTGAGCAAATAATGTTTAACCCCGTAATTAAGGGCCTGCTGCGCGAATTCAAACTCCCTGTAGCCGCTAAGCAGGACGATATTGATCTTGGAGCGCTGCTCGAACAGCTCCTTAGCCACATCGATTCCGCTCATGACAGGCATTTTGATATCGCAGAGCAGAACGTCGACCGGATGCTTCAATATGTAGTTCAACGCATGCATCCCGTTATCCGCTTGACCGACCACCTCGAAACCGACCTCATTCCAAGGGAAGTATTGGCTTAAACCGTTCCTGATTTCGCTCTCGTCGTCTGCAATCAACAGTTTGTACATCGTCCATCCCCCTGCAGATTTAGTTAATCTCATGGAACTTTTTTTCACATTATAGCATTGCTCCTCTATTTATTCTATAATCTTTCGATAGTTTACTATGTAAACGAAATCATTGGAAAAAATAGCAAGGAAAAGTATCATTTTTTGCATGAAAAGATGAAAAATGATACTAATCGCCAGCAATATGCCAATTGAAGATTCCAAATATAAAACGCGAGGCCTACTCAAATAGCGGGTTTTGGTGTTAAATGTATGTAAGGATAATTAACATTTATTTTATTTCCAAATGCAGAAAGGACGGGAACGGTATGGATAACAAGCGGAGCATTAGCGAGATTATGGAAGGCAAGCGGGAGATGTTCATTCAAGTGAGCGACCGCATATGGGAATTTGCGGAGACCCGATTCGAAGAATTCCGTTCGGCGGAGCTGCTTTGCGCAACGCTCGAGAATGAAGGCTTCAAGGTCGAGCGCGGGGTAGGCGGGATGGAAACGGCTTTCGTCGGCTCTTACGGAAGCGGCGGGCCGGTGGTCGCGATCTTGGGAGAATACGACGCTCTCGCGGGCTTGAGTCAATATCAGGGAGAGGCGCAGGAGCATCCTGTCGTTCCCGGGGGCAACGGCCACGGGTGCGGACATAATCTGCTCGGAACCGGTTCGCTTGCCGCTGCGGTGTCTTTGAGGCATTACATGGAAGAGAACGGCATTGCAGGCACAGTTCGTTACTACGGCTGTCCAGGGGAAGAAGGCGGATCAGGCAAAGCGTTCATGGCCAAAGCGGGTTTGTTCGACGATGCCGATATTGCGATATGCTGGCATCCCGGCGTCGCCAACGGGATTATGAGCGGCTCATCGCTGGCCAATTATCAGGTGTACTATAAATTTAAAGGGCGTACCTCCCATGCGGCGGCAAGCCCGCATCTGGGACGCAGCGCGCTCGATGCGGTCGAGCTGATGAACGTCGGCGTGAATTATTTGCGGGAGCACATCATTCAGGAGGCGCGCGTCCATTATGCGATAACGAACAGCGGGGGAATTTCGCCGAATGTCGTGCAGGGAGAGGCGGAGGTGCTTTATTTGATCCGGGCGCCCAAGACGCAGCAGGTGGAGGAAATTTATCAGCGCATCTGCAATATTGCCAGAGGGGCGGCATTGATGACGGGTACCGAAGCGGAAATCGTGTTCGATAAAGCTTGTTCGAATGTCGTTCCTAACTCCGTTCTGGAAAATGTGATGCACGAATGTTTCCAGGAGCTCGGCGTACCTCAATTTACGGAAGAGGAGCTTCGCTATGCCGGCGCGATTCGCAGCAGCTTGTCCGACGCCGACAAAAGCTTCAGCATTCGAAGCGAGCTTAAGGATAAAGATATGTGCGATGTGCTGCTGCCGCTCACGGAGGAAGCGCGCCAGCGGGTGATGTCGGGCTCGACCGACGTAGGCGATGTAAGCTGGGTCGTGCCGACGGTGCAGTGCTCGACGGCCTGCTGGGCTATCGGCACGCCGGCCCATACATGGCAGGTTGTCTCGCAAGGGGCTACCTCGATATCGCATAAAGCGATGCTGCACGCGGGGAAAGTGATGGCGGAGACGGCGCTCAAGGTGCTGCTTGATCCAGACATCGCCGCCAGAGCGAAGGCGGAGCTGAGCGAGCTGCTGGACGGGCAAGCCTATGTCAGCCCGATTCCGGACGGCGTGAAGCCGTCGGCCAAAAAATAACGCGGATCGGAACAAGAGGAGGAGCCTGAACGATATGTCCGTATCTTCACAGCGAGATCAGGCGGCATTTTGGCCGATTCTGGCAGCTATCTGCTTCGGTTCCTTCCTCGCCACGATGGGCATATCGGCAGTGAACGTAGCCATTCCGTCGCTCATGAGCGACTTTGGAGCAGACCTAAGCCATGTAAAATGGGCGGTCACCGGGTTTATTCTGGCAGGCGGCGTGATCGCTCCGGTCACTGGCTATTTGGGTGACCGGCTGAGTCCCAAATATTTGTATATCGTATCGCTAATCGGCTTCACGATAGCGTCGGCGCTGTGCGCCATGGCCTGGAACGTCGGGTCGCTGGTCGCCTTTCGCATTCTGCAGGGGGCGTTCAGCGGCATGATCATGCCGGCGACCATGACCATCATCTATCAGGTCATCCCGCGCGAACGGCAGCCCTTCGCCAATAGCATGTGGTCGCTTTCCAGCGTGCTCGCCCCGGCGCTGGGGCCGACTTTGGCCGGATGGCTCATCCAGACATGGTCTTGGCATTGGCTGTTCTGGCTCAATTTGCCCTTCGGCGTCGTCGGGGTGCTCGTAGCGATGAAGCTGCTGCCGTATTACCGGTTGTATTCGCCGAAACCGTTCGATCTGCCCGGCTTCGTCATGGTCACCTCCTGCAGCACTGCTTTCTTGATCGCTTTCAGCGAAGTGGATCAATGGGGCTGGACGTCCTGGAAAACGCTGGGCTTGCTCGCGCTCGGCGCCGTCGTGCTGGCGGCCTTCATCCGCAGGGCAAGGAGGGTCGAGGCGCCGCTGCTGCAGCTGCAAGTATTCGCGAATCGCCGTTTTACCCTCACGTTAATCCTCGGCAGCATCATTCTCATCAGCCTGTATTCGGGCTCGTATTTGACCCCCGTGTTTCTGCAGACGATCCAGCAGGCCGGGGCGATGGAAGCGGGCTTGACGCTGCTGCCCGGATCGGCGGCGATGGCCGTATTCATGCCGATTGCCGGCAGGCTGTACTCGAAGGTAGGTCCTGCGGCGCTGATTACGGCGGGTATTCTGCTTATCGGCGCGGGGATGATCGCCATGGGGCAGCTGACGCCGGATATATCGCGAACGTATATTATGGGCTGGATGACGGTGCGCAACATCGGGATTGCGCTGGCTACGATGCCGGCAGCCAATGCGGGGATGGAGGAGATCGAGGCCGAACTGACGGGCCATGCCTCCTCCGCCAGCAATTGGGTGAAGCAGGGCTTCGGCTCGCTGTCGATCGGTCTGATCACCTCGCTGCTTTCCTTGAGCGTTGCGATGCATACGAAGGAGCTGGCAGGCGGAGGAACGGTGACGGGCGCTGTGGAGCGGCAAGCTTTTACCGATGCGGTGAACGATGTTACTTTGTTGGCGGCGGCGACGGCATTCCTATGCTTGCCGCTCGTATGGACGCTGCGCAGGAGAAAGGCGCAGTCCGGCAGTGTGGGAAACCCGGCGGGACGCAAAGCATTTTCGGCCGAATGAATTCGGAAAAGTTGCGGGGGCTGCGGCTTCTGCAGAAGGAGAAAAGGCAGATCATCTAAATAAGGAGCTGGTTCTAATGGGTGCCATGATCGCTTCCGATTATGTTCAGCGGTTGTCCGCTCTTATCGAGGAACGCCGGGCGCGCTTTATCGCTATTAGCGACCGGATTTGGGAATATGCGGAGCCGAGATATACGGAGAAGCGTTCCGCAGCGCTGATCGCCGAGGCGTTGGAAGAGGAAGGCTTCGCCGTTCTGCGGGAAGCGGGAGAAGTGCCCAACGCGCTTGTCGGCATTTACGGCTCAGGAGCTCCGGTCATCGCGATATTGGGAGAGTACGATGCGCTGTTCGACCTGAGCCAAGCCAAAGGATCGGCGGAGAAGCAGCCGCTGGTGCCGGGAGGCAGCGGCCATGGCTGCGGGCATAATCTGCTTGGGACCGGAGCTTTGGCGGCAGCCGTCGCCGTCCGCCGTTATATGGAGGAGCAGGGACTCTCGGGTACGGTGAAATATTACGGATGTCCGGCCGAAGAAGGCGGCGGGGGCAAAGCGTTTATGGCCAGAGCCGGATTGTTTGGCGGCGTGGACGCAGCGCTGACATGGCACCCGAGCCCGGTGAACGGAGTGATGTCGTCCAATTTCCTGGCTACGTGCCAGGTCTACTACAAGTTCAAGGGAAGGAGTTCGCACGCCGCCGTGAGCCCCCAATTGGGGAGAAGCGCTCTGGATGCGGTGGAGCTGATGAATGTCGGAGCCAACTACTTGCGGGAGCATCTGGAGCAGGAAACCCGCTTGCATTACGCTGTCACGAATACGGGAGGCATCTCGCCGAACGTCGTTCAGCCGGAGGCGGAGGTGCTCTACAAGCTGCGCGCTCCGCAGAGCTCGCAGGTGCGGGAGATGTACGGGCGGGTCAGCGACATCGCCAGGGGAGCCGCGCTGATGACCGGAACGGAAGTGGAAATCCGCTTCGATGCGGCCTCATCGAATTTCATCTTGAACACGACGCTGGAGAAGGTCATGTACGACAACTTCGAGAAGCTGGGCGTCCCGGTCTTCGACGAGGAGGACCGGAAACTGGCCGAGGCCATTCGCGCCACCTTCTCCGATAGCGAACGCGGACAGCGGATGCCTTCCCGCCACGAAGGCAAGGCGGTCTCCGACACGCTGGAGCCCTACAAGCCTAAGTCGGGGGTCAACCCGGGCTCCTCCGACGTCGGCGACGTCAGCTGGCTCGTGCCGACCGCTCAATGCGGAACGGCTTGTATGGCGCTGGGCACGCCTTTCCATACGTGGCAGCTCGTGTCGCAAGGAGCTGCGCCGATCGGACATAAGGGGATGCTGCATGCGGGTAAAGTCATCGCAGCGACCGCCGTTCAGCTGCTGCTGCAGCCGGAACTGCTCGAAGAGGCCAAGAAGGAGCATGAGGAGGAGCGCGGCGGGGTCCCGTACACGACGCTGATTCCGCCGGAGGCTCGCCCGCTGCCGGTCAGTAAAACTTAACTCCCTATACTATTTATGGCCTAAACCATTTATATACTATACCAGAAGGCGGTGAGAAGCATGGACCATCTGCTTCAAGTGAATCATCTGCAAACGGCATTCCGGACGGACAAGGGGGAAGTCATCTCCATTGACGACGTGAGCTTCTCGCTGAAGCCGGGAGAGACGATCGGAATCGTCGGCGAATCCGGCTGCGGCAAAAGCGTAACCTCGCTGTCGATCATGCGGCTGCTTGGCTCTAAAGGCCGCATCCGACAGGGCGAAATCCGCTTCGGAGGCGCCGATCTTACCGGGATGACGGAGGCGCAGATGAGGGAGATTCGCGGCAATGAGATCTCGATGATTTTTCAAGAGCCGATGACCTCGCTCAACCCGGTGTTTACGATCGGGCATCAGATGGGCGAGTCCATCCGGCTGCATTTGAAGATGAAGCCCAAGGAGACGAGGGCTTACGCGATCGAGATGCTGAAGAAAGTCGGCATTCCGCGGCCCGAGGCCATTGTCGATGAATACCCTCACGCTTTGTCCGGGGGGATGAGACAGCGGGTCATGATTGCCATGGCGCTGTCCTGCAAGCCGAAGCTGCTCATTGCCGACGAGCCGACCACCGCCCTGGATGTAACGATTCAAGCGCAAATTTTGGAGCTGATGAAGAAGCTTCGGCAGGATTCGGGCACGGCGATTATGCTGATTACGCATGATCTGGGCGTCATCGCCGAAATGGCCGACAAGGTCATTGTCATGTATGCGGGGCAGGTCGTGGAGGAGACGGACGTCTTCACGCTGTTCGACGAGCCGAAGCATCCTTATACGAAAGGATTGATGAGCTCGATACCCCACATCGACTCGGGGATGGACGAGCGGCTTGCTTCGATCCCGGGCACGGTGCCGTCGCTGCATCAAATGCCGCAGGGCTGCCGGTTCCATACCCGCTGTCCGTACGCGGTAGAGCGATGCCTTCAGCAGGCTCCGCCGTTAATGCAATCGGGGGCGAATCATCTTGCCCGCTGCTGGCTGGCAGAAGAGCATTCGCCCCAGGAGCGTAAGGAGGCGGCTTATGGCTAATCGGGCGAGAGAGATGAAGGCGGCCGACGCGCCGCTGCTGACGGTAGAACGGCTCAAGACTTATTATCCGATCCGCAAAGGAATTATTTCGAGGACGGTCGGCCATGTGAAGGCGGTCGACGGCGTTAACTTCCATATTTATCCCGGCGAGACGCTGGGGCTCGTCGGCGAATCCGGCTGCGGCAAATCGACGATCGGCCGGACGATTGTCCGGTTGGAGGAGCCGACGGAAGGCCGGATTTTATTCGAGGGGCGCGACATTGCGGGATATTCCGGCTCGCATATGAAAAAGGTCCGCTCCGATTTGCAAATCATTTTCCAGGACCCGTACTCCTCGCTCAATCCGCGCAAACGAATCAGCGACATTTTGGCCGAACCGCTTAAAGTCCATAAGATCGTGCCTGAGGGGGATATACCGAAGGAAGTCGGCAAGCTGCTCGAAATCGTCGGGCTGCCCAGCGGCTATAAGGACCGCTATCCGCACGAATTTTCGGGCGGTCAGCGGCAGCGGATCGGGATTGCCCGGGCGCTGTCGCTTAAGCCGAAGCTGATCGTCTGCGACGAGCCGGTCTCGGCGCTCGACGTCTCCATCCAGGCGCAGGTATTGAATTTGTTGAAGGATTTGCAAAAAGAATTTCATCTGACCTATTTATTCATTGCTCACGGTCTTGGGGCCGTCCGCTATATTAGCGACCGGATCGCGGTCATGTATTTGGGCAAGGTGGTGGAGATTGCGCGCAAAGAGGAGATGTTCCGCAATCCGCAGCATCCTTACACACAGGCGCTGCTCAGCGCCTATCCCGTACCGAATCCGCATCTTAGGTCGAAGGAGCGAATCGTCATTCAGGGCGATGTGCCGAGTCCGGCCAATCCGCCGAACGGCTGCCGGTTCCATACGCGCTGCCCTCTGGCCAAGGCGATCTGCCGCGAGCAGGAGCCGGAATTGAAAGGAAGCGAGCATGCCGTAGCCTGCTTCGCTCTCGACGGATCATGACAAATAGGAGGAGGAGGCTGCCGTGCTCGCTTATATTATCCGAAGGCTGCTGATTGCCATTCCCGTTCTCATCGGAGTAACGGTCATCAATTTTATCATCATCAATATGGCTCCCGGCGATCCGGTCGATATGATGATCGATCCGAACATTTCGGCTGAAGACATCATGGCCAAGAAAGAGGCGCTTGGCTTAAACGACCCGCTGTACATGCAATATTTTCGCTGGCTCGTCAATTTGCTGCAGGGCAACCTCGGCTTCTCGCTGACTACGTACCAGCCGGTCTCCCATATGATCGGGGAGCGGATCGGTCCGACGGTGCTGCTGATGGGAGTCGCGCTGGTCGTCGGTCTGATCATTGCTATCCCGCTAGGCATACTGAGCGCGACCAGGCAGTATTCCAAGCTCGATTACCTGGCTACGGCCGGCTCGTTTCTCGGCATATCGATTCCGAACTTTTTTCTCGCGCTCGGTCTCATTTATGTGTTCGCTTTGGAGCTGAAATGGCTTCCTTCCGGCGGGATGTTCACCTTGGGAGGCGATGGAGGGATTCTGGACCGGGTACTCCATCTGATTTTACCGGTAATGGTACTGGGAATCGGGATCGCAGGCAAAAAAATCCGCTATGTCCGCTCCAGCGTGCTCGAAATATTGGGTCAAGACTATTTGCGTACCGCCCGCGCCAAAGGGCTGCATGAATTTGTGGTCGTCAACAAGCATGCGCTGCGCAACGCGCTGATTCCCATCGTGACCGTAGTCGGGCTGGAGGTCCCGATCTTGCTCGGCGGGGCGGTCGTGACGGAGCAGATATTCTCTTGGCCGGGCATCGGCCAGCTGACGATGGGGTCGATTATGAACCGCGATTATCCTACGCTGATGGCGCTTAATTTGATGGCTGCCATCATGGTGCTGGCGGCGAATTTGCTGACCGATATCGTGTATTCCGTCGTCGACCCGCGGATCAAGTATAAATAACGGTAAAGCTTTGGCAGCAAAGCCCATTTCATCGAAGTCACAGGAGGGAGTGCCATGCCGGCAATGGAAATGAATTTGCACAAAGGATCGGGAGCGAGCGAGCAGGCCTTGAGCGCGGCGGACAGCCCGGCCGGCGAGGAGAGCTATCTGCGGATGGTCGTGCGCCGGTTCGCGAAGCATAAGCTCGCCGTAGCGGGACTGGCGGTCATGCTAATTTTGACCGTCTGCGCGATCTTCGCCCCGCTGCTGGCGCCGCATGATCCGTATGAGGTGACCGGCTCGTTCGAGGCGGAGCCTTCCTCGCAGTATTTACTAGGAACCGATCAGGTGGGACGCGACGTGCTAAGCCGCTTGATCTACGCTTCCCGCGTATCGCTGGTCGTCGGTATCGGCGCCGTAGCGATCGGGGTGACGATCGGCACGATCTTGGGGCTCGTATCCGGTTATTTCGGCGGTTGGGTCGATATGGTCGTCATGCGCTTGACGGATATTTTCATGTCTTTTCCTCAGCTCATGCTTATTCTCGTCGTAGTCAGCGTCGTCGGTCCCAGCTTGACGAACGTGATCGTCGTCCTCGGATTTCTCGGTTGGACCGGCGTCGCGCGGCTGGTGCGGGGAAGCGTATTGTCGCTGAAGCAGATGGATTACGTCAAAGCCGGCGTCGCGCTCGGGCTCGGCACGGCGCGGATGCTGTTCCTGCATATTTTGCCGAATGCGATGGCGCCCATACTCGTCAATGCCACCTTCGGCATCGCCGGAGCGATCATCGCGGAAGCCTCGCTGAGCTTCCTTGGCCTCGGCGTGCAGCCGCCGACGGCGAGCTGGGGCAATATGCTGACCGACGCGCAGTCGCTTACCGTGCTGACCTCGCAGCCATGGTTGTGGCTTCCTCCGGGGATCATGATTATTATGAGCGTGCTATCGGTCAATTTTATCGGCGACGGGCTGCGGGATGCTCTCGACCCGAAAAGCTTGAAGTAATCCGGCTTGTCGCTATCGCATCATCTACTATATGAGGGGGAACCGGCCATGAAATGGAAAGGCAAATTCAAAACATCCGTCCTGATGACGTGCATACTCTCCGTATTGGCGCTCAGCGCATGCGGCGGAGGGGCGCCGGAGGCAACGCAAGGGAGCGCGGGGGAGGCGGCCAAGCCGTCTACCGGCAGCAAAGTCATTAATATCGGCATCACGAACGCGCCGCTCATGTTCAATCCGATCGATCAAACGGACAATACGTCCATTATTATTACTTCGATATTGTTTCAGCCGCTGATGGAGCTGGATGAAAATCTCAAGTTCGTGCCGATGCTTGCCGATAGTATCGAGACCAAAGACAATCAGCTGTTCACGGTCAAGCTGAATGCGAAGGCCAAATGGACCGACGGTCAGCCGGTCACGGCGGATGACGTTATTTTCACGGTGAAGCTGATCGCCAATCCCAAGTTTGCGACGGCGCTCGCTTCGCGCTTCGCGATGCTGGAAGGCTTCGACGACAAGGGCAAGCTGGCCGAGGGCGGCGCGGATGTCGCCGGGATGAAGAAGATCGATGACCATACGATCGAATTTCGCACCAAAACGCCCGTCGATCCGAATTTATTCCTCGAAAGCTTCGGCAAAAACTTAAAGTCGCTGCCCGCTCATGTGCTCAAGGACGCCGATCCGGAGAAGCTTCCGCAAAATCCGTTTTTCCAAAAGCCGGATGTTATCAACGGTCCGTTCAAATTCGTCAGCTATGCGAAGGATCAATACGTGGAGCTGGAGGCGAACAAAGACTATTTCAAGGGAGCGCCGAAGTTCGACAAGCTGAACTTCAAGATCATGCCTTCGGCCAATCTGGTCGCCCAGCTGCAAAGCGGAGAGATCGACATGAACTTCCCGGGTATCGGGAACATCGCAGTGCAGGATTTTGAGAAAGTGAAAAATATGTCCAACATTAAGACGATTTCCGGCAAGCCGTTCAACTATCAGAACATGTATATGAACAATGCCGTCATTCCCGATCCGAAGGTCAGACAGGCGATCGTCTATGCGATGAACCGCGATATGATGGTTACGAATTTGCTGAAGGGCGAAGGCGAAATCATGGATGTGCAGTATACGCCGATTCATCCGTACTACAACAAGAACCTGAAGCCGTATCCGTATGACCCGGAAAAAGCGAAGCAGCTCTTAAAAGAAGCCAACTGGGATTCGAACAAAACGCTGAACTTCGTCGTACCGTCGGGCAATAAAACCCGCGAGCAAACGGCGGATATTATCGTCGACAACTTGAAAGCCGTCGGCATCAAGGCGCAGGTACAGAAGGTCGATGTCGCCACTACCGTACAGAAGCTCAGGAAAAAAGATTACGATCTGGCGCTGCTCGGGCTGATCTTTATTCTGGACCCGGATTTGACCAGCACTTTTGCGACAGGCAATCTGAACAACTTCTCCGGCTACAGCAATCAAGAAATGGACGATCTGCTCGTTCAAGGAACGAAGGAGACGAATCCGGACAAGCGGCATGCGATTTACGATAAAGTGCAGGAGCTGCTGGTCAGGGACGTTCCGCAGATCGCGCTTTACGCAGACTATCGTCTGAAAGCCGTAGCGAAACGGGTTAAGGTTGGAGAGCCTAAGGAATTGGGCGCTTTCATTAATGTGAACGAATGGGAGGTCGCCAATTAGCAAGCCGGCACGACACCGTCTTCATAAAGTAGAGCCCGCGGGAGCGGGTATCCAAAAGTCAGAACGAAGAAGCCTCCTTAATCGCTCTTAACAGCGGTTTGGAGGCTTCTTGCCTATACGGCGCTATATCGCTTTCGATTCTTTGCGGAATTGGCCTGGAGGCAAGCCGACCGATTTCTTGAAGGTGCGCGAAAAGTTCTGGGAGTTGCTGTACTGCAGGCGAGAAGCGATCTCCTCCACGCTCATACCGGTATGCAGCAGCCATTCGCGGGCTTTCTCGATCCGGCTCTGCAGCAGGAAATCGGAGAAGGTCGAATCATGAATTTCCTTGAGCGCCTGCCTGCCGACGGAGGCGGGAACGTTCAGCGCCTTGCAGCAGCTGTCCAGACGGATGTTTTCTTCGTTATGCCGGCGGATATATTCGGTTAACTGATCGGCGACTTGATGCATGTGCTCCCTATGCTCCTCGGCGAGCTCCCCGATAAGCGGCTCGATCGCTTGAGATTTCAGCCAGCCGATCCATTCCTCCAACGTCGTCAGCTGCAGCAGCTCGCTCATCAGCGGCTCGGAAGGCGGCCTGCGCAGCGTTCCGCCGACGGAGCGGAAAATAGAGAAGACCATTTCCGTCAATTGGCTTTGCAGCCGCTGATAATTGATCGTCCGAAGCCCCTGCAGCGTGCCGATCCGGTCCGCGCAGCGGCAGGCCGATTCGCGGTCAAGCGAGCGGATCGCATAGATCAGATCGTCCGCCAGCTCCTTGAAGGAAACCGGGGCGGCGGCTGATCCGACGCTATCGCCGGGTATAAATTCATCTGTTGGAATGACCTCGTTCGTCCCCGTTACGAGCTTATGCTTCAGTGCGTTCTCGGCTTCTTCCGCGGAAAGATTCAAGTAGGCGTAATCTTTGCGGAATAAACTGACCCCTATGGACACTGTATACGGAAAATACCGTTCGATGAAATCGCGGATTTCTACGGCGGCTTCGCGGATCGTCTCCTTCCTGGCCTGCCGGTCCCCGGGGGGAGAGCCATCGCCGCTGTCCTGCAGCGACAGCATGGCGGCAAAGCGCCCTTCACCTGTATAAGAGACGAATCCGCGGCCTTTACTGTCGATAATCTCTTGAATCACCTTGGACACGCCGGAGCGGAAATAAAACAGATCGCGGTCGGAGTACTGCTCGGCCATGCTCTTGTACTGATCGATTTCCACGCACAGGCAGCTGTATCCCCCGAACAGCAGCGGGATTTCATACCTTTGGCATTTGTCCAAGTCCTCCTCGGAGCGAAGCCCTTTTTGCAGCATATTATATATGAAGGCTTCCTTGATTTCCGGTGTCAGCTCCTTCACCTGCTCCTTCAATTCATCCCGCGTTTCTTTGATTTGCTGCAATTTGTCGTAGATTTCCCGGAATTCGTCGTCTTGGATGCCCGGCATGGTCGGTTTGGCGTGGCGGACGGAGACAGGATCGTCCAGCAGCGTCACGATGTCGTTCCAGCCTCTCCACAATCGGTTCGTAGACAAAACGGTTGCTAGCGCCGCGAGCGTCAGAATAATGCCGCCTATCAGGAAGATGACATTGCGGATATCGGCGATTTTGCGGAACAGCTCTTGGTTCGATATGGCGAAGCCGAAGGTCCAGCCCTTCTGCGACGGAGGCAAATAAGCGGTAAACAGCCCGCCCGAGTCGGATTTACGTTCCGTCACGACCGGAATGACATCGCGGGCGATCGTTTCGTCGTCTAAGTCGCCGCGATTTTGCAGCAGCCGGTCATATTCATCCAGTATAAAATAATTTCCTTTAATTTCCTGGCCTGAGCCGAGCATGTGGTCGAAAAATTGCTGATTCAAATGAACGACGATATAAAAAGGCGGAGTGCTTTGAAAGATGGGCAGCTTGCGTATGTAAATCGTAGTCGGCGTGTCGTCGATGAACGCGTTAAAAAAAGCGCTGTTGCGATTCAACTTCGCAAACCGGCTTATAACGGCTTGATAGTCCTGCTGAAATGAGGTGACCTGGCGATTTGTGCTGTACAGCTTGCGAGTATCGAGGCGATACAAGGCGATATCGTCTACGTCGTCGATGGAAGTTTGGATGCTCATCATGGTTTCCAGCAGGCTTAAAATTTCGAGATTATTGCTTCCCTCGGGCAGCGAGAGCAGCTCGTCCAGAGCGGGGAGCTTCTCGAACTGCAGGAGCGATTGATCGATTTGCTTGAAATAGGCCTCAACCCGCTCTTGCGTTTGCAGCAAAGACATCCGGTAAGCGTTCTGAATCTCCTGCGTTAAAGTATTGGTGGCGATCCGGTAAACCGTGTAGCCCATAGACAGGATGCAAAGTGAGGTCAGGAGCAGCATGATGATCAGCGTTTGGGCCTTTTTGGAACGTTGCAGCCGCACGGGGCTTCCCCTCTCTTTTATCCTAAGTCATAATAAAACGTATGTTCCAAATCTTACCTTACCATATTATGTGTCATTAGGGCAGACCAAATAGGTAAACGGATACATAAAAAATATCATGCAAAATGAAAAGCCGGCGTTACGCCGGAGAGGGCATTATGTATGAAAAAGCGGCATTTCCCGTATGCTAAGAAGACATTAGCGGAAAGGGGCATTCATATGATTTTAAGTACGACACCGACGATCCAAGGCAAAGAGATCGCACAATACGTTTCGATTGTCACCGGCGAAGCTATTATGGGAGCAAATATCGTACGCGATATTTTCGCTTCGATTACCGATATTGTAGGAGGACGTTCCGGAGCCTATGAAAGCAAGCTGAAGGACGCGCGGGATATCGCCTTTAACGAGATGGAGTCGCAAGCGGCCCGAATGGGGGCTAATGCGATCGTGGGAATCGATATCGATTACGAGGTCATCCGCGAGGGGATGCTGATGGTAGCCGTCAGCGGCACGGCGGTGCGGGTCGATTAGCCGTCACGGACGGCGATTCTCAACCGGCCCGGTTTGGCGGCAAAAAAACAGGCAGCTTACCTATCGTTCGGAGGTAAGCTGCCTTCATACTAAGAGACGGACTGTAGCGGCGGGATGCGGTTGAATAAATCGGCGGCGCATTATAGGTCGATTAAGCTTTGCACCAGCAAAATGGGAAGCGCGGCAATAGCGATAAAGCTGTAGAAAAAGCCTTGCAGAAATGATTTTACATATCTCATATGAATCCCTCCAATGATGTGTTGAATATGTAAACATTATATGACCGCACTGCTTAAGAAAACTTAAAATAACCTTAGAATTACATAAAGTTTTCAGAAATTTGTCACAACTGAAAACGGGAGCTTGTATTTTCAATGATAAATTATGGAATTAAATGGTTCGAATTGTTAGGAAAATGTAAAGAAAACTAATGTTGTTTACGCTGTTACCTAAAATTTGTTTAATTTCTGTTTGCCATAATAAGCGTATAGATGAGAGAAAGCAGGGGAATAGCTATGGCAAAGGTAATGGTGGTCGACGATGCGGCCTTCATGAGGATGATGCTGAAGACGATGCTGATGGAGGAAGGTCATGAAGTCGTGGCGGAAGCGGCGAACGGAATGGAAGCGGTCCAAGTTTATATGACGGCTAAGCCTGACCTGGTGACGATGGATATTACGATGCCGGAGCTTGACGGAGTCGGCGCCGTGAAGGAAATTTACAAGCATGACCCAAGCGCCAAAATCATTATGTGTTCCGCCATGGGACAAAAGGCAATGGTTATCGAGGCGATTACGGCGGGAGCCAAAGATTTCGTCGTTAAACCGTTCCAGAAGGAACGCGTCATCGAGTCGGTCAACAAAGTGCTGGGACTATAAAATGATAGGATAAACCTCCGGCCGCTTACGCGGTACAGGAGGTTTTTTGGTTGTTTAGGAAATGATGCGCAGCCATATCCTGTGGAAATCCGTGTGCTCCCCCGAAAGTAAAGTCTACCCATAGAACGATCCCAGAGGAAGGGTTAGACGCCGATCCAGCTTAGGCTGGATGCGGACGGAATAAGCTTCAGAGCATCACGTCACTACCCTGGAAATTACTCTTGGTACCCCATTTCCATTGTCTGTGGTGCCGCGTAGCGGCATGGATGGCTTTTGGGGGATTTGTTCGGCCTGCGGGAAATGCGCCGATCCGTTTCGTCTTTCGGGGATGGGTTCGGCAATAAAAAGAAATACTGTATGTAAAACCATAGACAGGAGGAGCGGTCTTATGAAGCTGTCCCGCTTCAAAATCATTTTGGGCTCGCTTCTGCTCGTCGTCCTTGTCCTGGCGGTTGCCGCATCGATCTGGCTGAAGCCGTACGCTCCCGATGCCGAGGCGATTACAGCGATGAAGGGAGGCAGCGGCGTCTCCATCACCGACAGTCCGGACTGGATCATGTTCGAACCGCAGCAGGCTTTGCAGCCCGATGTTATTTTTTACCCGGGCGGTTTGGTCCGACCTGAAAGCTACGCTCCGCTCGCCGTTCGCTTGGCGGACAAAGGGTATCGGACATGGATTGTGAAGATGCCGCTTCATTTGGCCGTGCTCGGCGTGAACCGCGCCGGAGGGATCATCGAGATGAATCCCAAGCAGCAGTATGTTATCGGGGGGCATTCGCTCGGTGGGGCGATGGCGGCGCGCTATGCGGCCAAATACCCGAAGCTGGTTCGCGGCGTATTTTTTCTGGCGGCTTATTCTGATGCGGGGGGAAGCTTGAAGGGGACGGAGCTGCGGGCCATATCGCTGACGGGGAGCGATGACGGCGTTCTCGACAAGGAAGCTTACGAGCAGGCGAAGGCCTATATGCCCGCCATACCGATTATGTCCAAATCAACGGGGGAAATCACGCTCAATTCGGAAGCTACGGCAAGCAAAAGGGCGATAAGCCGGCAGAACGCACTCCGCAGGAGCAGCAGACGATGACCGCGTCGGTATTGACGAATTGGCTGTCCAAATTTCCGGCCGAATAAAAAAGCACCTTAGCACATCCCGGCCGCGGCTGCCAGGGAGTGTTGAGGTGCTTTTTTTAAAAAAAATATTAATATTAAGTCATTCCGTGATAAGAAACCCCTTCGGACGGGGCGTAAGTGCTGCTCCCCGAAGCCAGCGGTTCTCCGTTTCGATAATATAGACGCGGATTCAGGATGATAAAGAATAAGTGAATTTGCTCGTAGCCGTACTCTTTTAACAGCCGGTTCAGCATCGCCGCCGCGGCATCGTGGATTTCCTGTTTTCTCGGGGCCATAAGGATTTCGACGCTTAAAGGCACTTGGGTGATCGCTTCGGTCACCAGCGACTCGATCTTCACCTTTTCCTTCGTGATATTCACGATTTGGGCGAATTCCTCTACAATCCGCGGGGCTAGCATCTTCAGAAATTCCGTGGGAAAACCTTTGAAACGCAAATAAGGCATGGTGTCCGTCTCCCTCTAGTCCATTATAAAAAGCAGCGGCATTGACATGCGGCTGCAAGGTTTGCTGACCATCGGCTTATACTTGTCCGTAGTGCCCTGTAGGCGCCTAAGCTATTGATTATATGTACATTTTTACATATAATAGGCTCGTGAAAATAGTACTACGGTTCCTATCGGATGTCAACCGACAGACTTGGATTGCGGAGGGGTTATGAATACTTTGTCTTATGGCTTGCTGGCATTATTGGCTCAGGAGTCGTGCACCGGTTATGAGCTTATGTTGAAAATTCAACCGGTATGGCAGGCCAAGCATAGTCAAATTTACCCGATTTTAGCGAAAATGGAACGGAGCGGATTGGTGCAATTCGTCTCTGTCGCCCAAAAGGAGAAGCCGGATAAAAAAGTATATTCGATTACGGAAAAGGGGACTTCGGCGCTGCAAGCATGGCTTCCCGATCTGAGCGCCGAACCGGTAAAGCGCGATGAAATGCTGCTCAAGATGTATTGCCTGTGGCTTGCCGATGCCGCCACGACGGAGCGGTTGTTCCGGGAGCGTCTGAAGCTGTACGCCAAGCGAATGGAGAAGTTCCGAGCTTCTCTCGCCGAGCTGGAGGGCGCCGAACAGGGGAGCGGAAAGCCGCTTGGCGTTCGTACGCCTTCCTTCGGCAAATATGTACTGCTGAAAAGGGCGATCGATCACGCCCGAATGGAAATCGATTGGTGCGAATGGGTTCTCGGCATGCTGAAGTCGGGAATCGATTCGTCGGGCGCTTAATCGGGCGCTCAAAGCGAAGCGCGGTGACGACAGCGATTGGAGGATCAAATGGTCACCGTTAGCGGACTTTTTCTCCATTCTTCTAAAAGGGTGGTGAAAAAAGAGCGGAGGGGCCATTTGAATCTGGAAAAGCGTAAGCGTTCGCCTTTGAAAACGGATTCTCTCCACAGAAAAATGAGAAAACAATCCAAAGAATCCGTTTTCAACAGCGATTGGAGGATCAAATGGACGCCGCAGCGGACTTTTTCACCACCCTTCTAAAGCAAGTGAGAGAACGTGCTTGCCCGCTACGGCGGATAAGGACGCTTTTTTGTTGTTTAGGAAATGATGCGCGGCAATTTCTTGTGGATATCCGTGGGCACCCCGGAAAGTAAAGTCTACCCATAGAACGATCCCAGAGGAATGGTTAGACGCCGATCCAGCTTAGGCTGGATGCGGACGGAATAAGCTTCAGAGCATCACGTCACTTTTGGGGGATTTGTTCCTGTGCTCGAACGTGCACAAAATGGTCGTTATCGGGTATGAAATGATGCGATCCTCCCCTAGAACGGGGTCCCGAGTCCGCTTATGATAGGGCAATAAAAGCGGAATTGGGTGCTACAACCGATCTTAGGAAGGAGATAAAAGATGAAGTTAGCCTGCATGTATGAGCAATTCGCCAAGGTCGATCCGCGCTACGGGCCGGTGCCCTTCTGGTGGTGGAGCGCCGAGGAGGTTACGGAGGAGAGAGTCCGTTGGCAGCTGCGCAAATTCCGGGAAGGCGGCATGCGCAACATCGGGATTATCAATCTGGCGCCTACGGGTCCGCAGTACGGTTCCGTAAGCGACCGGCCCGCTTTCTCCAGCGAAGTGTGGTGGCATATGTTCGAGGTCGCCGTTCGCGAAGCGGAGCGTCTTGGCATGTATGTCTGGTTCTACGATCAAATCGGGTTCTCCGGCGCGAATATGCCGGCGCGAATCGTAACGGAACGGCCGGAAGCCGCAGGTTACCGGCTGAAGCGGTTCGAGGCCGGAGAGGAGCTGCCTCCTTCTGCGGAAGTGCTATATGAAGCAGACGGCTATACCTATGCCGCCGTGCGACAGGGGTTCAACTGGCTCGACCCTGCGGCTTCGCAGGAGTTGATCGACCGGGTGCACGGGGAGATGGAGCGGCGCTTCCCCGCCGATCTGGGGCGCACGATAGCGGGCAGCTTTCAGGACGAGCTGCCGCCGTTTCCGCTGTGGACGCCGGAGCTTGCGGAGCTGTACCGGGAACGCCACGGGGACGAACTGCTGCCGCTGCTGCCGGCTTTGTTCGACCCGCTTCCCGGCTCCGCGGACGTGCGCCGCAGAGTGTACCGGCTCTCGGCGGAGCTGGCCGAGCGCTCGTTCTTTATTCCGCTCGGACGCTGGCACAGCGAGCGGGGCATGCTGTTGTGCTGCGATCAGGCCGGTCCGGCGAGAAGGGCCGATCCTCATGGGGCGCAGCGCCTGTACCTCGATTATTTCCGGACGCATCGCTGGTACAACGCTCCCGGAACGGATATGGACGGGGAAATCAAGCCGCATGCCTCGATGGTGCACTTGCACGGCGGCTCCCGAGTGTTCCTGGAAGCGTTTCATTCCAGCGGATGGGGAGGGACGCTGGAGGAGACGATGCATTGGCTCATTCCATGGTTTCAGGCGGGAGCTACGGTGTACAGCCCGCATTCCGTTTATTACAGCACGCGCGGAGGCTGGTGGGAATGGGCGCCGCCGGATACGGGCTGGCGTCAGCCGTATTTTGAGCACTATCCGGTATTCGCCGATACGATCAGCCGCATCTGCTACATGCTGAGCGCAGGAGCCCATGTGTGCGATATTGCCGTACATTACCCTTCCCACGCGGTCTGCGGTTATTTATCGTTGGCCGACGGCAAAAAGAACGAGCATCCGATGGGAGTAGCCAATAAAGACCCGAATGAGCAGGTTACGCATATTCAGAAGGTGTACCGGCAAGTGGCCGGAAGCTGGAGCCGCCGCCAATCCGAGCTGCCGGGCGCGCTGCGCAGATCGCAGCTTGATTTTGACATCGCGGATGACACCGCTTTGATGAAGGCGGTGCCGGAGGGAGCGCGGCTGAGCATAGCCGAGGAATCCTTCGCCGTGGTTATTCTGTGCGGAACGACAGTGATGGACGGGGAGGCGCGACGCAGGCTGGAGCAGTGGCTGCGGGAAGGCGGCTTCGTCATCGGCGTGGACGTTCCAGAAGCGGAGCGGAATTGGGCCGGCGTCGTCTACGCAAGCGATGCCGAGGAGGCGGCCGCTCTGATCGAATCGCGGATTCCGCGGCGGATTGAAGGGCCGGGCGAGGCGCTGCACCGGCGGACGGAGGACGCGGATCTGTTCCTGCTGCTCCCGCGCAGCGAAGAGCTGCTTGCCATGCATCAGCCGGCAACCCCGGAAACGGCAGCGGCGGAATCGGCCGTCTACCGCCTGCGGACAAAGCGCGTTCCCCAGCTGTGGAATCCTGTCGTCGGCAGGGCGGAACCGATCGCCTATGAACGGGACGGGGACTGGATAGAAGCGAGAGTGCCTTTCGCTTCATGGCCGGCCGCCTTGATCGTATGCGCCGAGGACGAAGCGGCGGCCGCAGCGCTGCTCGGCGGAAGGGAGCCTGTCGCCGAGGAAGATCGGGCGCGCGTCAGGCCCTTTCCCGCGGAGCTTGGAGATGCGGAACCGGCTGCCGGAAGCGGTGCGCATATTGAGCTGCCTTCCGACGATTGGCGCGTGCGCGTGGAAGCTACGCTGGACAACCGGTACGGAGATTTCGATCTGCATGGCGCGGGCAGGGGCTTCGTGCCTACGGAACGGCGGATGATGAATGTACGGCTGGAGAAGGAGGAAGCGGACGGGGAGCCGTCCGGTTGGCATTTGCCGGGACTGGACGAAACGGGGTGGCTGCCGAGATTGTGGAGCGAGGCCGCGTACTGGCATGTATGCAAGGGGGAGCGGTTCGACGATAGCGCCGCCGAACCGCTCGTGTACAGCGCCGTATTCGGAGACCTCGCGATGCGGTCATGGGCCGGGCGGATGGGCCGCGTTCCGCGCCGCTTCCTGAATTTGGGCCGCTGCAGCAAGGGCGAATTCGTCTGCGCCCGCACCTACGTGATGGCTCCGGCTGCGGGAATCTATTGGATTCGCACCGAAAGCAACTCCCAATTGGACGGAACCGTTAACGGCGAAGAAATTGCTTGGAACGGCGGCCCGGAGGAGCGTACGGCTTGGGTCGAACTGCGCGCCGGGAGCAATGAATTGATCCTGCGGGCGCAGGCTATCGGCAACGGCCTGATGAGGGCGGCGGTCGAAGTGTCCGGACAGGCGAGAGAACCGCTGCCGAAATGGCTGTTTAGCCGCAATCCGAGCGGGCAATCGGCGTTAATCAAGCGCGTTGCTTGCGAGCCCGGGCTTCCCGTCGAGCGGGTTCGCCTCGTATTTGCGGCGCGAGGCCGGGCGGTATTGTATGTCAACGGGACGAAGGTGACCGAGCACGGCGATTTCAATCCGTATATCCGCCAAGGCCAGGAGGAAGTCGACGTAACGGCCTTATGGCGGCAGGGCGTCAACGAAGTGCGCTTTGCGCTTCCCGAAGGAAAGGGAGAAGTATTCGCCGACGGAGTCGTAGAGTACCGGGGCGGCGGACCGCTCGGCTTCTGCACGGGAGAAGACTGGCGCGATGAGCGGGGAGAAGCGCCGGGCGTTCACCATTTCTCCGTCCTGCAATTTGCCGAGACGGAGTCCTTGTGGATTGCGGCGAGGCCTCACCCGCTGCCGCGGGTAGGCTGGCTTATGCCCGATTCCGTTCCCGATCCGGCTCCGCTGCCGTTCTCCGCAGATCCGGGCGCTATCGGCCGCCCGGTCTGGCTGCGGTTTCCGCTTCCGGTCGGGACGAACCGCCTGCGATTCGAATGTGCGGGCGAGGCGCGTCTGTGGATCGGCGGTCAAGAAGTAGCGGTCAGCTCGGGCGTCGCCGCATTCGCCCCTCGGCCGGCCGGTACGGCAGCGGTGCTCCGCATCGTTCCGGCCGCTGCGGAGACGGAAGGGGCGGTGCTGCTGTCGCCGATCCGGATGGAGACGGCGCCGGTGTCGGGTTCGCTCGGCGATTGGCGGTCGGCGCTTTGCCTGCCGCATCACAGCGGGGCGGTGGAGTACGAGCGGACGCTGGAGGTGCAAGGGCTGCAGGATGCGCAGCTGGATCTCGGGCATGTTCGGGGTACGGCCGAAGTATGGGTGAACGGGCAGCCGCTGGGCGTGCGTCTGTGGAGGCCGTACCGGTTCGCTCTGCCTGCGCTGCCGGACGGGAAACACCGGCTGCGAATCCGGGTAACCAATACGCTCGGCACCCATTACGAGATCGGCAGGCCGACCGGTCTTGTCGGCGGCAATCCCGATGTGGCTTATTGGGAGGACCGCGGGACGCAGGAGGAGCGGGACTGGCAGCGCTGGTTCCCGAGCGGGGGGCTGTACGGCCCGATCCGCATTTTGGCGAAGTCCCAGCCACGATAGTTTGCTAATCAAAAAATCGAAGGATCGGGAAGTGCGGCGATCTATGTACCGACTGCGGTCGGTACGGGTTTCCGTCTCGCTGTTCCAGGTCTCTATCGGTTCTCCGGCCACTTGTTCGCCACACTTCTGCAGGGCGGCCGCTCATCTGGGAACGCCTTCGACAGTCGTTCGTCTGTTATCGCGGTTATCGCTTGAAACAACCGGGAAGGCACGTGCCTTTACCCGGTTTTTGTGCTATGGTTAAGGGTGAGAGATTGAATTTAACGTCTGGTCAATACATAGGCAAATATAAGCGAGGGTAGATGAATGAACGATCGAGCGATGGTAGTGTGTTTGGGTGAAATTTTGATCGATTTCATGCCGGAGCAGAGCGGTCAAGCTTTGGAACGGGTCCCGGCGTTTCAGCGGGCGGCGGGCGGCGCCCCCGCCAATGTGGCCGCCGCCGTAGCGAAGCTCGGAGGCGCTTCCCGGTTCATCGGGAAGGTAGGCAGCGATGCGTTCGGAAATTATTTGCACAGCACGCTGATCGCCGCGGGAGTCGAAGCGGCGCTTGTCGAGACGGAGGAGGCGCGCACGGGTCTGGCCTTCGTATCGCTCCGCCATGACGGGGAGCGGGATTTCTTGTTTTATCGCGATCCGGCTGCAGATATGCTGCTGAAGGATGAAGAGATTGAGGAAGAGTGGCTGGAAGATGCGGCGATATACCATTTCGGCTCGGTATCCCTGATCAGCGAGCCTTGCCGCACGGCAACGCTGGAGGCGGCGCGCAAAGTGAAGCAAGCGGGAGGCTTGATCTCCTACGACCCGAATTTACGGCCTGCGCTGTGGCCGGATGAGGAGACGATGAGGCAGGAGGTGCTGCAGCATATCGGCTTGGCCGACGTGCTGAAGGTTAGCGAGGAGGAAGCTTCGTTCCTGCTGCAATGCGAACCGGGCGAGGCTGTGCAGCAGCTGCTTGATATGGGGGCGCGATCGGTCGTCGTCACGCGCGGGGAGGAAGGCTGCTGTGTCGTTACCAAACGGGCGATGACCCTTGTTCCCGGTGTTCGGGTCAAGGCGGTCGATACGACGGGAGCGGGCGACAGCTTCGTCGGGGCTATGCTGTTCAAGCTGGCGGAAAGCGGGATTACCGCGGAACGGCTGGAAGGGGTATTCTCGGACGAGGCGGCGGTTGTGCAAATTTTCCGCTTTGCCAACAAGGTAGGCGCCATTACGACGACTAGGCGCGGAGCGATTCCCGCTTTGCCGACTTTGGCGGAAGTGGAAGCGCTCTAAGACGGAAGAAGGGAATCCGGGCCGTGCGACGGCCACCGGGTTCCCTTCTGTCGTTATTTTTTGGAGAAGACTTCGCAAGCTTCGCAAGTAACGGTCTCCCCCGTTTATATGCCGCAGCTTCGCTTTGTGCTCTGTGCTTTCTGCTCTGTGGCGTATTACCGCTTTGCGCGGCTTTACGCTTCCGTATCGTATACCCGGATCTCCACGACTTCGGCACGAGAGCTGCCGTTCGTCGATTCGACAACGAGTCGCAGACGGTCCGCCGTCACGGGAGAAGCGATCCGGTGCACCCGTTTGCGCTTGCGGTTCGCCCTCTCTTCATGCAGCGTAACCCAGCCGCCGTCCTGCAGCGCCTCCAGCCGGTAATCGCGGACGAGCTCGGGGATGACATCGAACGGCGTTTTATGATGATGGAGATTGATCAGATCCTCGTTGACGTCGTCGTTGAATACGAGATGAATCTCGTTCATCGTCATGGCTTCTTGCCACTGCAGCTCGAGCGACGCCGGTTGCCCCTGGCCAAGCGGCTGCGAAATCCAAAGATGGGGCTGCCCGTACGGACGGAGATAACCGTCGGTCACCCGGTCCGGCGAGAATGCTTCGGTTTCCGGAAACAACCGGAAGCAATACGGCTTGCGCACATGCTGCCGCATGCTCCACTGTACGACCGGCTGCTCGGGCTGATGATCTTCGAGATTTGTGGATACGAGAGGCCGGTCGTTTTTGGCGAAGCAGAGCACCCCCGTTTGCGGCTCGCTGGAGAAATGCAAGGATAGCAGATCGCTCGCCTTCACGATGACGAAGGCGTGTTGAGGCGTCCCGGGCTCCCAGCGCAGCGGTACGCTGATCCACTGCCGTTCGCCCGGGGCTACCGCCGCCGAGCCGCTCGCTTCGCGCCGATGCGGCACATAGTTTTCCGCCCGGCCGGTGCTCCACACCTCGACCTCCAGCTTCGCCTCGGCCGACGCATCCACCAGCAGCTCGATCCGTTCGAGCCGCGGCGACACAGGCACCAGCAGGCCCGCATCGCGGTCCAGCGGGATTACGCCGCTCGCCTGCTCCACCGCGAGCAGGCGCAGCGTGCCGGACGCCGTGACCTTGGCACGGCGGGCCAAATCCCTTACATCGGCGCTGCGCAGGCCGATGACGGAAGCGTCCTGGCGCAGCAGCGTCTGCTGCAGCTCCGCCAGGTGCTCGCGGTACACGGCGCGCGGCGTCGCGCCGTGCTGCACGGCCAGCGCCGCGCCGGTGCCCGCGGCCTCGCCGATCACCGCGCACGTGGCCATGACGCGCGTCGTGCCGAAGGCGACGTGAGAGGCGCTGATGTTGCGTCCCGCAAACATCAGATTCGACACGTTCGCCGAGTAGAGCGAGCGGAACGGGATATGATAAATCCCGTCCGCATGCAAATGCTTCGACCCGCTCTCGGCCGAATACATCCCCTGCGGAGGATGGAGGTCGATCGACCAGCCGCCGAAGGCGACCCGGTCCTCGAATTCCCGCTGAGCGAGAATATCGTTCTGATTCAACACATAGTCGCCGATAAACCGGCGGTATTCCCGTTTGCCGGGCAGGGAGCCGACCCATTCGAGCGTCATATGCTCGGCGTCGAACTTGCCGGAATTTTTAATATATTCCCAGATGCCGTAAATGACGGCCCACAGCTCGTCGCGGATGCGCTCGTTCTCGTGCACCGTGTCCAGCTCGCCGCCCCATTCGATCCACCAATAATGGCAGCCGGAATCGCCGCTGCGGATGACCCGCTTGATCGGGATGGACGTCTGCGTTATATCTTTGGCGAAGCCGGGCGGTACATATTTGACCGGATGCCCCGCATCCTTCGTATAGAACAGCAGCGTGCTGCCGAGCGTAATACCGTCTGCCGTGTCGGGTGCCCAGTCTTCGTTATATTCGTGCTTGGCCTCGCGGCCTACCCGGTATTTCGCTCCGGCGAGGAAGCCGACGAGGCCGTCCCCGGTGCAATCGGCGAATATAGCGCTTTCAAACCGAATGCGGCGCTCCGATCCCATCATCCACCCGGTAACGGAACGAATGCGGCGGTCTTCCGCATCTCCCTCCGCCTCCACCTCATGCACGTCCGTATTCAAAAACAATTGAATGTTCGGCTCAGCAAGCACCGCTTCAAGCACGACAAGATCCCAGTAGTACGGGTTGCCGTCCGGATTGCGAAACTGGTTTTCGACGAGCAGCTCGCCCATAATGCCGGTTTCGCGGGCATACCGGTTCGTTCCGTGAGCGGTAGCGCCGCATACCCATACGCGAACCTCGCTGCTGGAGTTGCCTCCGAGAACGGGACGGTTCTGGACGAGTGCGACCGTTCGCCCTAACCGGGCCGCTGCGACGGCGGCGCTGACCCCGGACAACCCCCCTCCGACGACCGTAATATCGGTTCGTATCGTTTCGTATTTCATCAATGGCTCACCTCAAGGACATGGAATGGCGTATCTATAATTTCATTATATGATTGCTATTTTACTTTTAACATGCACTGATTTAACATAAGGCATATACGGAATTTCATAGTCCTTTAGAAGGGGAGAGAAGCATGAGCGGAGCGGAGGGGAGATGGCAGCCGGAGGCGCTCAGCCATACGTACTGGCATTTGAAGGAAGCCTTTTTATTAAAAGAAGACACCTATGACTACTGGGTGATGTTTGCCGTCGAAGAAGGCTCGTTTCGCTACACAATAGGGGAGGCTGAAGGTCAAGCCGGGTTCGGCGATCTGATCTTGTGCCCTCCGGGCACCGCGTTTGAGCGGGAAGTGATCGCGCCCCTGTCCTTTCATTTTTATACGCTGTGCTGGGAGCCTGCGCAGGGAGCGCGGGCGGAGGGGCAAGCCGCGCCGGATACCGTGCTGCCGGTACATATCCGGATGACGGGGCATGGCAGGCTGAGCGCTACTTACGCTTTAATGAGACAGATGGCGAGCCTTGCGAATCAGCCGGAACGGATGCGGCAGTGGACTCATTTTGTCCGGGATTTATGGCAGCAGTACGCGCTGGAGCAGGAGCTGGCCGAGCTTGCAGGCAGACAGCCCGCGGATGACCCCGCCATGCGCAGGGCGCAGGAGTGGCTGCGTCGGCATGCCTTCGGCCCCGTCGTCCTGAAGCGGTTAAGCCGCGAGCTGGGCTTAAGCCCGGTGCAATTCACCCGGCGGTTTCAGGCCGCTTACCGGATCACGCCGATGGATTATTTAACTTCATTAAGAATACAGCTCGCGCAGAGGCTGCTGCTCGAAACCGATTGGACGCTGGAGCGGATCGCCGAGCAGTGCGGCTACGAGAACGGCTTTTATTTGAGCCGCGTCTTTTCCAAAACGATGAACATGAGCCCGTCGCAATTCCGCAGCAGGCATCGAGTTTGACTGGCGGAGATGATTCCCACTCTAACGCGCCGTTATAAGGCATTTTCCGGCCAAAAATATAGCAAGGCGGGAAGCAGTCTCTTCCGCCATGTCGCAATGTTGCAACGGCCTGTCGCCTATTTGCAATAGGACGCATGCCCGAACCGTGATAAGATTTGGCTAAATGAGGTTCGCTCCGAAAATGCAGTGTCATATTAGCGGAGCGGATGAAAGTATAGGGAGGACGAAACGATGGCCAAGCGGTTGAAAATCGGGATAATCGGAAGCGGCGGCATCGCCGGAGCTCACGTTAGAGCGTACAAGCAGATGGAGGATGTGGAAGTAGCTGCGGTAGCGGATATTATTCCCGGTAAAGCGGAGGAATTCATCGCTCGCCATGAGCTGGCGGGAGCGCAGGGCTTCGACGATCATCACAGGTTATTGGAGCTTGATCTGGACGGCGTCAGCGTTTGCACTCCGAACGTATCGCATGGCGCTACGAGCATCGACGCTTTGCAGGCCGGCAAGCATGTGCTGGTAGAGAAGCCGATGTCCGTCACCCTGGAGCAGGCGGTCGAGATGGTGCAGGCCGCGAAGCGGGCGGACCGGATGCTGTCCGTGGCCTTCCAGCCTCGTTACGATCCGAACATGCAGGCGGTGCGGGATATCGTTCGTTCGGGACAGCTCGGCAATGTGTATTACGTGCAGACCGGTGGCGGGCGAAGACGCGGGATGCCGCAAGGAACGTTTATATCCAAGGAGCTGGCGGGAGCGGGGGCGCTGGCCGACATCGGCTGCTATTCGCTGGATATGGTGCTGAATGCGCTCGGTTATCCGAAGCCGATTACCGTCTCGGCCACGACGAGCAATCATTTCGGGACGAATCCGAAGTACCATCCGCAGGCGAATCGCTTTGAGGTGGAAGATTTCGGCATGGCGATGATTCGCTTCGAGCGCGATCTGGTCGTCAATTTCAAAATCGGCTGGGCGATGCACATGGATACGCTGGGTCCGACCCTTTTCCTCGGTACCGACGCCGGCTTGAAGGTAACCCCTTCCGGCAGCGGGGCATGGGATGGCGGGATTACTTCCATTGCGTTGTATCACGATATCGCCGGTCATCAGACGGAGAGCCCGATCCCCGTTAAGCAGCACCAGGTCAATATTTTTTATGAAAAAATCCGCGATTTCGTCTCCGCTGTCCAGGAAGGGCGCCCTGCGCCGATTCCGGGCTCGGAAATTATCCGCAACCAGGCGATTATCGACGGTATTTTAAGATCAAGCGCGCTGAAGCGGGAAGTCGATATCGTCATACCCGAGCTGTAATGGCGGGATCATCATTATAATGAAGCTCGTTTCCCCGTAGCTACAAGGCTGCGGGGAATTTTTTGTTTCGAACCGATCAAGCGGGGGAAATCCGTCTGCAAAGTCGACCGCTTACGTTGATCCAACCCTTTATCGGCTCTATCGGAGAACCATGCTAAGCGTCGGAATCGAAGCGTTCCCTGCTGACAGACAGCTGTCAGGGTTGGCGTGATATAATGAAGTCAACTCGTAAGGAAAAAGTAAACCCTGCAGGGCAGGGTTCAAGGAGGTCGTATCAGATGACGCAAGCGGCGCTGGATATGTACGATTATCATGTATGGGCCAATAAGACGATGCTTGGCCGGCTGAAGGAGCTGCCTCGGGAAGTGTACCGGCAGCAGGTGCAGAGCGTACTTCCATCCGTCTCGTTTGCGATGGCTCATATTTACATTGTCGATTCCACTTGGCTGAGCATTTTGTCCGGAACGGACATGAGAGAGGCGATTGCCGCAGCCAACGAAGTGAAGGAGCAAGCGGAGGCGGCAAGCATTGAAGAGTTGGAGGCCATGATGATGGAGCTGTCGGAACGGTATAAGGCGTTTTTCAAGCGGCAGGACAGCATGGAACGAACGATCGTCCTCGATAATCCGTATGCCGGAGTCTGCGAAAAGAGCTTGTCGGAGATCGTGCTGCAAGTGGTCAATCACGCGACTTACCATCGCGGCAACGTTACGGCGATGCTGCGGCAAATGGGGCATGCCTCCACCATGACCGAGTATGCGTTATACTGGTATGCCAAGTAAGCTCGCCGTCTTGACGCCCAGCCTATCCATGCGCATCAATACATCAAAAACCAGTCGCCGTGAAAGCAAGCGGACTGGTTTTTTTCAATGCATAGGAATTACAGCTTCTTGGTCATCCTGACGTGGGGAATGCCTGCATCGAGGAAGGTTTCCGGGGAGACGGTAACGTAACCGAGCTTAAGGTAGAACGGTTCCGCTTGGCATTGCGCGTCCAGAAGCGTATAAGCATAGCCGAGGCGGCGGGCTTCCTCTTCCAATGCGGTGACGATGGCTCTGCCGGCTCCGGTGCCGCGGGCTTCCTTCAAAACGGCGATTCGCTGGAGCTTCATCGTGTCGCTCTTGTACGGGCGCATCCGCCCGGTTGCCGCCGGTTGTCCGTCCATTTCGTACAGCACATGGCAGCAGGACTGCGGGGTTTCGTCGAACTCGTCTATTTCCAGGCTTTCATCGACCTGCTGCTCGATGACGAACACCTTTTTTCGGATGTCGAGACATTGATGAAGCTGCTGCTGTGTAGTGACATGGGAAGTTTGATTCATTGCAAGGTCTCCTTCGCTATCATAAACTTATCTAGAAAATTTCGGTACAGCCAGTATACCACGAATGCCGGAAAAAGGCTTGGCAGCCCCGGATCGCCGCCCGCCACCCGAATTTTTTGCATCATCCGCAAGGCTCCGTTACAATGGGTATACATGAAGGTATCCATAACCTTCCATTAATAGGGGAAAGAAAGGAGTGGATACAATGGGAACAGGGATTTTTTCAATGTTCGTTATCGTCGTATTCGCCATCATATTATTTAATCTGATATCCGGAGCAAGCTCCAGAAATCGGCGGCGCAACCGCAGTCGTCGTACGGACGATTGGAATTCTTCTCATAACAGCAGCAGCTACATGTTCTCCAGCGACGACGATCATGCCCACCGGCATCACCACCACCATGGACATCACCATGGGCATCATCATAGCGGTCATCATCACGGCGACAGTCACGGGCACTCCTCATCCGACAGCGGAAGTTCCGGAGGGGACAGCGGAGGCGGAGACGGGGGAGGAGGCGGAAGCGACTAGGATGCCGGCGCGGGACGATCGCAAACGGAGGGGAGCTGCCGGAACCCGGGCGATACCCGGGCATCGAATCGCTCTTGCCTGAGATGATTTGCACCGGTTATACTACGGAAATTACAGTGAAATAAGGAGGCGGCGAAAGATGGATGATTTGCGTTATCCTATCGGTGCATTTGCATGGGAAGGGGAGATTTCCGCGGATCAGCGGAACAAGTGGATTCAGGATATCGAGGCGCTGCCCGGACTGCTGAGACATGCAGTAAGCGGATTAAATGCGCAGCAGCTTAACGAACCTTATCGGCCGGGAGGCTGGAGTTCTCAGCAGGTCGTCCATCATTTGGCGGACAGCCATATGAACAGTCTGATCCGCTTCAAGCTCGCGCTGACGGAGGAGCAGCCGACCGTCAAGCCATATGACGAAGCTGCGTGGGCGGAGCTTGCCGATACGAGACAAGCCCCGATAGAGCTATCGTTGGCGCTTCTGGATTCGCTGCATGAACGCTGGGCGCTGCTTCTTCGCTCGCTGGATGAGAAAGCTTGGGAGCGTACGCTGTTCCATCCTGCTTCGGGCATCATACGGCTTGATGTGAATTTGGGCACTTATGCCTGGCACGGCAAGCATCATACCGCGCATATTACCCGGCTTCGCGAACGAATGGGCTGGTAGACGGAAGCTTGCGGCGGTCCGGAAGCGTAGGACGCTATGCAAGCCTTGCGGGCGCCGGGCTCGCCTTCGGCGGCTTCGCTGCTCCAAGCCGATTATGCGGCGGCAACGAACCGTTGTGTACTAACAGCACCCTGCCTGCAGACGGGAGTCTGACCGGCAGGGGGGTTGCCTTTCGACCGTAACGCAAGCGCAAACGGCTTAGAACATTTCTCCGTCCCAAGGCAACCCTTTGCGGAAGCGGGATTCGTCATGCAAGCGCTGAAGCGTCAGCAGGCTGAATTGATACATGTCCCATATTTCACAGTGAGGCTCCTTGGAGCCGGACGCTTCCAATATGGCGTTAACCGCTCTGCGCGCCGCTTCGTTGGCTCCCTCCATGGTGGCAAGATCGGTGTTCGTTCTGACATAATCGGAAGCCAGAAACAGATTCGCGATGCCGGTGTAGGCGTTGGGGCGCTTTTCCCACGTATATACTTTGTTAATGAGCAGCGGTTCGAGATTGACCGCTACGCCGTCCGGATTCGGCAGGTGGATATCTTCGTCAAGGAACCATGAATGAAGATTGTCGTCCTCCAGCAAGACGCGTCCGCTCACATTCAAGCTGGACCCCAGCTGATGCCATACCTCTTGCATAATTTCTTCGCGCGTGCAGTGCCGGGCGCTTTTGCCGAACAGAGCTCCGGGCGCCTCCCAGTCGGAGATATCGACCGATAAAATGCCGTGCACGTCGCCGTCGCCGTATTCGCTAAGATCGACATGCGGCCAGAACTGCTTCTGCGAAACCGATGTGAGCGCCCACTGCGAATCCATATAGATCATATGGCCGTGAATAACCGGCACATCTTCCTTCAAATAAAATTGAATTCCGTTCATCCAATCGACATCCTCGGCCAACTCCTTAATCCGTCCCAAGGTCGGATCGGCTGTCAGCATCTCGCCGGTAATGAACTGGGCCATAACCTCGACCGGGAAGGCCGCTATGTAGTAATCGGCTTGCACCTCGTAGGTTTGTCCGGACTCGGTGACCGTTGCCCCGGTAATGACGCCGTCGCGGCAATCGATCCGCTCCACCTTGGCGTTCAGATGGTAATCGACGCCGGATTGGCGCAAATATTCAAGCCAAGGCTGAATCCACACTTCATTCGTAGGCCCGTTCAGCAGCCTGTCGGCACTGCCTCCGGGCAGCACCATGTCGAGCATAATTTGCGCTCCGATAGTGCCGACGGTGGCCGTATTCGCTTCCCTGGCTTTGGCGGCCACGAGAATGCGCGTCATTCCGGTGAAGACGCGCCGGAAGTTGGCGGATTGCTGATCGGCCTCGATGAACGTCCACCAGGGGATATTCTGGTATTCTTCGCTTCTGCGCGCATTGCAGCTGGTCATTACTTGCCAAACTCGCGCCAAATAATGATCGACTTCCTCCTCCGACAAGCCGAGATGATTATCGAACAGCGATTGAAATAACGCTCTTATATCCGATATCGAGGTCGGAAATTCCGTGACGAATTCGACGGGCGCATCATCGATTCGGGCCAGGCCAAGACGGGTCCCTTCCACCAGGTTGTCGGCTACGCCCTTTTTATTGCTGCCGTACGGGATTCGCTCCATCGTGTCTACGATATGCTTATAAAACCTTGGGAAAAACCGAAAGCCATGTTCGCCCGGCAAGTCTTTGCGTCCATCCGTTCCACTGCCCGGAACCGCCATGGAACGCGCCTTTCCTCCGGGAATCCGCTTCATTTCGTACACCGCTACATCAAAACCGCGCTCTACCAGCTCATGGGCCGCACTCATCCCGGCTACGCCTCCCCCGAGAACGGCCACTTTCTTCTTCATTCCTTATTTCCACCCCTGTCATATTCTGTTAACTGACTTAATCTATTTATACCACGACTTTTATCCTACGAAAACTCTTATTTTTCGACAAAATGATAGAGAAGAACCACGTCGAAAGCCGAATGGCGGTGAAAAAGGGATGGGGAATCCCGCTTCGGGAGCCGTCCGCGTGTCAACGGACCTACCGTCTGTGGCCGCTAGGAGGCACCTTCCCGATCGGCGGCTTGCGCCATGTACATGGCTGCGGGGACAATGATGCCATAAAGATATATAAATAAAGCCAAATGGAATACAGACAGGAGCGGCTTGTTCCAGTATGATTGCAGTATACTTAAACTATTATTACGTCCTCGGAAGGACTGAATGCAGGAGGAACCCACATGTCCACATTCCGAATTGCCGTGATCGGCTGCGGCAGCATGTCCAAAGCTTGGATCGAGCATTCGCTTCAGCGGGAAGATTCGCAAATCGTAGCTATGGTCGACATTCGAAAAGAAAGCGCTGCCGCAATGGCAGAGCGATACGGTATCCGCTGCGGTATTTATGACGATGTTCGTCAGGCGATTACCGAAACCGGGGCGAATCTCGTCTTCGACGTGACGATCCCGGAGAGCCATTTCGCGGTGACGAGCGCTGCGCTGGAACTCGGCTGCGACGTGTTCGGAGAGAAGCCGATGACGACGTCCATGGAGCAGGCACGCCGTCTTGTCGCTCTGGCGGAACGGGAGGGCCGCACGTATGCGGTGATGCAAAACCGACGCTATTTGCCGCAAATTCGCGCATTTCGTGATGTGATCGCTCATTCCGGCATCGGCGAGATCGGGTTTGTGAATGCGGACTTTTTCCTCGGACCGCATTTCGGCGGCTTCCGCGATGCGATGGACAGTCCGCTGCTGCTCGATATGGCCATCCATACGTTCGATCAGGCCCGCTTCATTACCGGCAAAGACCCGGTGTCGGTCTACTGCCATGAATTTAACCCGGCCGGCTCCTGGTACGCGGGCAATGCCGCGGCGATATGCATTTTCGAGTATGCCGACGGAGGCGTATTCTGCTACCGCGGCTCTTGGTGCGCGGAAGGCAGCCCGACTTCCTGGGAGGCGCAGTGGCGCGTGAACGGGAGTCGCGGTACGGCGATCTGGGACGGGGCGACGGCACCGATTGCGGAAGTGCTGCTGACGGCGGAAGAGCAGGCCGGTGCAGGCGGCAGCCGCTTCCGCCGAGTGGAGGCGGAGCTTAGCTGGAACGGCCGCAGCGGCCATGCCGGCTGCCTGGATGAGATGTTCGCCGCGCTGGTCGAGGGGCGCAGACCGGAGACGTACTGCACCGACAATATCAAGAGTATGGCGATGGTGTACGGGGCGCTGGAGAGCGCCAAGGAAGGACGCAAGGTGAAGCTGTAACGCCGGCGCCGTCTTTCGCCGGGCGCAGGGCCTGAGACATGTGCACGAAGCAACAACAGCCTTGATAATGCGCGAAGCGGGACTGCGTTATCAAGGCTGTTGGCGCGTCTTGTGCGGCGTTGGCAGCCGAAATACCCCGGCAGCGGATTGCCGGGGGTAAAGAGATATTTTTTTCAAAAACGCGATCCCGCCGGAGCTTTGTGATAACGCGTGCCGATTTCGTCGGCGGTCATCGGCTTGCCGTAATAATAGCCCTGCATGACATGGCAGCCCCGCGACTGGAGAAACCGGATTTGCTCTTCCGTTTCAACGCCTTCCGCCACGACTTCCATGTTCAAGTTTTTGGCGATGGCGATAATGTTGCTGATAATCGCCTGCTTGGACGATATTTGACTTTTGCGGACAAAGGCCTGATCGATCTTCAACGTATCGACCGGCATTTCGTCGAGCGAACCGAGCGAAGAGTATCCGGTGCCGAAGTCGTCCAGTGAGACGCGAACGCCGAGCAGGCGCAAACGCCGCAGCTGTTCTACGGTATCTTCGGTATCGTGCATGGCGATCGACTCCGTAATCTCAAGCTCCAAATAATGTCCTTCCAACCCGGCCAAGGTTAACGCTTCTTCGACCATATCGTATAACGATTGGCTCTCGAACATCCGAACGGACATGTTGACGGAAATGCATACTTGCATCCATTGTCGGTCCTGCCAGAGGCGGTTTTGCCTGCACACTTCTTTAAGCAGCCAATGGGTAATCGGGATGATCATCCCCGTATCCTCGGCAATCGGAATAAATTCCAGCGGCGAGATGACCCCCAGCGTCGGATGGTTCCAGCGCAGCAGGGCTTCCATGCCGACCGTACGGTTGCTCGCGGCGTCGCACTTCGGCTGGTAGACGGCGAAAAATTCCCCGTGCACGAGAGCTTTGCGGAGATCTTTCTCCAGCTCCATCTTACGGATCATATGCCGGTCCATTTCCTCGTCAAATACGCGAAAACGGTTTTTGCCCGCCGATTTGGCGGTATACATGGCGGTGTCGGCGGCTTTCAGCAAAGACGAGCGGTCCGTTCCGTGCTCCGGCGCAAGGCTGATGCCGATGCTGCAGGTTACGTACAGCTCGTTTTCTTCAATAAAGTAAGGCCGCTTAATGTTGTGCAGTACCCGTTCGGCCAACGCGTGCGCGGCTTCGGGCGATCCGTCTTTCGAGGCGATCAGAAACTCGTCTCCTCCGAGCCGGAACACGGTTTGCCGGTCGCTCAAGCATTCCAGCAGCCGCCGGGACACTTCGCGGATCAGCAGGTCGCCGATATCGTGCCCGAGCGTATCGTTAATCGATTTGAACCGGTCCAGATCGATGAAAAAGACGGCGCCTCCGTTTTCCGCTTTGAATTGCTCCTCAAAAAAACGCGTGAGATCATGCCGATTGGCCAAACCGGTCAGCGGGTCGCTGTATGCCATTTTCTCCAATACGTGGCGGTCGAAAAAAATGGCGCCCCAAGAGACGGCTAATATGAACAATGTGGCTAGAGAGACGCCGATGATCAGAAACAGCGTCGATTCCGCTCCCGCGGCCCCCGCAGGCGGCGGCGACGGATGGACGAAGCGGGCAGCGGCCATTCCGGTGTAGTGCATGCCGCATATGGCTATCGCCATAACGATGGAGGATAGCAGCTTCCAGCGGCTATGATCGGGCGAAAGCCGGAACCTGCGGAACAAATACAGGGCCGCATAGGAGGCCGCCAGCGCAATGACCGCGGACAGCCACCATAGGTACGGATCGTAGCGGATTTCTGCGGATGTCCGCATGGCGGCCATGCCGGAATAATGCATGGCAACGATGCCGCCGCCCAAAAACAAACCGCCTGCGGCCAACTGCCATTTTTTCGCCTGGGCATCGGTCGTTACCCTCAGCGCGATGAAAGAAGCGAAGATGGCGGCTGTAGCCGACAGGACGGTGACCGGAATATCGTAATCGATGGAGAGGTTAAGATGAAACGCCAGCATGCCGACAAAATGCATCGACCATATGCCGCATCCCATGACGCAGGAACCGGCAAGCAGCCAGGCGATGCGGCTCTTGCCCCGGGCACGGGATATTTTCCCGGCCAGATTAAGAGCGGAGTATGAGGACAGCACGGCAATAATAAAGGAGAGGAGAACGATCCAACCGTTATATTGTATGTGAAGATGCTCCATGATCTAGACCTACTTTTCTAATTTCTGCTAACGAGCTAAATTCAGTATAGTGTATATGTGGGGCATATAAAAGCGCAAATTTTCATATTCCGTTAAAGGGGGGGGCCGTTTTCGGCAGCTGCGTTTCCGCAGCCTTTTCCTGAGATAGAGCGGCTTTATAATGTGATTCATTTGGTCGGTGGCTTTCTTTCGGTTTGAAACCCGGGAGGGGTATTGTATAATGATAACAAATGAGAGGCGGCAGGCGCTGCCGCCGCAGAAAGCGAAGTGACTGACGATGAACGCCAAAGTATCGGGGAAATCCGCAGCCGGACAGGCGGAAGCTTTGCCGGCGCAAGCCGGTCTGCATGATGCGGGCGAAGGAGACGCTTGCTGTGACGTGGACGGCGAGCGTAAAAGTCATCATTCCGATAAAGTGAAGGATAATCTCGTCTCCCGGCTGAATCGGATAGAGGGGCAAATTCGCGGCGTCAAAGGCATGATAGAAAAGGATACGTATTGCGATGACGTTCTGAATCAGATTGCTGCCATACAGTCTGCGCTGAACAGCGTCGGAAAAATACTGCTCGAAGGCCATATGAAAAGCTGTGTAGTGGAACGTCTGGAACAGGGCGACAAGGACGTTATCGATGAATTGCTCAAGACGATGGGCAAATTGATGAAGTGATGAACGCCGCTGGTGCATGCAGAAGGAGTACGGCGTTCCGCCGTTCGAATATTTGCTTCGTTACCGGATCGAGCAGGCCAAGCTGCTGCTGCAGACCGATCTGTCCGTCGCGAGAATCGCGGAGGAGGTCGGGTTTAACCAGGCGGCTTATTTCGCATCCTGCTTTACAAGGGCGGAAGGAATCTCGCCCCGCACGTTCCGCAAGCAGTTTCATCACAGTTAAGCTGTCATCTTGACGCTTGATCCCCAAAGTCGTACCCCCTCAAAAATCGGCGCCGGACCGAAGCACTCTAGCAAAGTTCTTTATCGGATACAGGCGGGTGACGACGGATGAATATGTCCAATTGCAGCGGCTGCGGCAAGCTCCACTTGCAGCCCGCGAACGTGCTGTGCGCCGACTGCTTCAAGCTGCACGTGGCGGACGGTCACAAGATTAAAGCTTATCTTCAAGCGAATCCCGGGGCAACGGTCATGGATTTGGCTCGGGAAACAGGATTATCCCTGAAAAAAGTAAGCGAATGGGTCAAAAGGTAGTCTTTACCGAAGCGGCTATGCATCGGGGAAGGCGCTTGTTGGCCTTTTTTATTGTTTAGGAAATGATGCGAAGCCATATCCTGTGGAAATCCGTGGGCTCCCCCGAAAGTAAAGTCTACCCATAGAACGATCCCAGAGGAAGGGTTAGACACCGATCCAGCTTAGGCTGGATGCGGACGGAATAAGCTTCAGAGCATCACGTCACTACCCTGGAAATTACTCTTGGTACCCCATTTCCATTGTCTGTGGTGCCGCGTCGGCGGCATGGATGGCTTTTGGGGGATTTGTTCGTTGACCGGAGCCAAGAATTCTGCTTTGTGGAAGCTATGTGTTGAACCTTTTTCGTTTTTGTTACGCCTAGAAAGTGAGCGCGCGCAACAACGACGGAAAGGGAACAACGGGATGAGAATGATACGGTATGCGTTTTTTTGGATGATTGCAGCGGGATTGGCGGCGGTTATAACGGGGCTTCAGTTGAAGCCGGAACCGCCCGGGAACATATATTATCAAGACCAGGCGGCGGTGCTGTTGTACCATGATATTCGAACCGAAGTGCCGCCGGGTGCGGCCGGTTCGTCCACGATCAGCACCGCGCAGCTTAGGGAGCATTTGAAGATGCTGGGCGACCGGGGCTTCCGTATTGTGACGATGGACGAGTTTGCCGGGTTTATGCTGCAAGGCAAGAAGCTTCCGGCCAACGCGGTCGTTTTGACGTTCGACGACGGCTACGAGTCCTTTTACAGGGAAGCGGCGCCGATATTGCAAGAGTTCCATGCAACGGCTTCGAATTTTATCGTGGGTGCGTCGTCCGATATATTTCATCCCGAGGCGGAGCCCCATTTGAGCTGGGAACAGATGAACCGGCTGAAGGCGCAAGGAATGGGCTTCTACAGCCATACGTACAATTTGCACCGCATGCTGCCGTCCGGACCAAGCGGCGCTTTGCAGCCGGCGTTAACGGCCCGAATCCTGATGACGCAGGCCGTAAGGAACGAGTCTGAAGATCAGCATAGGCTAAGAATATACAGCGATATCGCCTTTATGGAGAAACGGCTGAGACAAGAACTTGGCTCCCAGCGGCGTCTGCTGGCATTTCCATACGGAGCTTACGACGATGCTGTTCTTGAAGAAGGCGGACGGGCCGGGATCGAGCTGTTTTTCACCATAGAGGAAGGATTGAACACGGCGGGAACCCGGATCGTCAAGAGAATCAATGCCGGGGAGCCTTATATGACGGCGGATGCCTTATGGGAACATTTACAATCTTTTTTTGCGAAAAAACAATGAACCGAAAGCCGCCATCTTACGCCTTAAATATAGTAACCCTGTAAGAGGAGTGACGGCATGGAACGGGAAACCGAACAACGGTTAATGAATGACATTAGACGGGGGAATAAAGAAGCGTTCCGGGCGCTGGTGAATCCGCTGATTCCGAAGGCTTACCGGAGCGCGTATATGATGCTGCAGTCCAGACCTCTGGCAGAGGAAGCGGTGCAGAACTCGCTTATCGAATTATATTCGGCCATTATGAACGGCAAAGAAATCGTTCGTCTGCAAGGCTGGTTCAGCCGGCTGCTGGCTCACCGGGCGGTCGATATAGCGAGGAAAGAGCAAGGCTACAAGCAAACCGTCGATATCGACGGCGTAGATATTCAGGATGCGGCCTCTACACCGCTGGAAAGCTTGCTGAAGAAAGAGCAGTCGGAGCGGCTGCTCGAATCGATCATGGCTCTGGAACTGCAGCAGAGGATCGTATTGGGGTTGTACTACTTTCAGGAGCTGAAGATTGAGGAGATCGCTTCTCTCCTGGATATTAAGGAGGGTACGGTCAAATCCCGGCTGTACCATGCCAGAGTAAAGCTTAGCGCCGTGCTTCATCGGGCGCAAGGACGGGCGAAGGAGCTGTTGATATGAAGCGGGAACGAGAGAAGGATTTGGCAACAGGGCTGGAGCAAGCGCTCCAAGACATTCCGGTACCTGAATCGCTGTTTCAATTCGCGGAGGCGCTGCCGGACACATGGGATAGCGGCGAACCGGACGGCGAACGGACGGGCCGTAAGAAGCGGCCGGCGCATGCCGAGCGCAGAAGGCTGCCCGTACTGTTCAGAGGCGCGGCGGCGGCGGCCGTACTGGCGGTATCGCTAACCGCGGGAATGACGATGTCCCCCGCTTTTGCGGCGCTGGTCAAAGGAATCCCCGGCATCGCCGTTACGGTCGATTGGCTGCAGCATATCCGGGAGCAGGACGGCGTCCAGACGGCGATCAATCACGATTATATCCCGATCGAGCCGGTGACGGCGACCTTCGGCGGAACCGTCATCACGATCAGCGATATCTATTTGACGGAAGAGGAGCTGCTGTTCAAAAGCTTCATCCAAACCGACTTGTTCGATGTCACCGACGGGCGCAGTTCGGAGCATCTCTCGATTTCGCCTCTTGAGAGCTTGCCTGGAGGGGGCTCGACGACCGCCTTGTCCGTCATTACGGCAGCGGATGGCAGCGGGAAGCCGGTGCTGCAGGAAACCTATAAATACCAGCTGTCGGAAGAGGCGGTTCAGCAGTTTTTGGCGAAGGGGACCGAGCTGGAGCTGGATGTGACCCAGAGCACGTTTAACGAGGAGCAGCGCAAGACGGATATTCGGGAGATCGGAAGAATCAAAGTGCCGATCCAGTCAGACAAGCTGCTGCACAATAAGGTGCTGGAACCGAAGCTGGCGCTGCCGGTCGGGGATCCCGATCTGAAGGAGCTGAGCCTGGAGAAGCTGACGATTCAGCCGACGACGATGAACCTGATTTTGAAAGGGCCGGAGGGCTGGTATTACGATTTCCCGCGGGACAATGCGGCGGCCCCGTATTTGAAGGACGATCAAGGACACGAGTACCGGTATGATCCGTCGGGGCCCGGATTGTTATATAATGAGGAAGGGAGATTGCAGCTGCCGTTCTTCTCGTCCGTTTATTTCGAACCGGACGTCCGGACGCTGACGCTGCATATCGGGGAGCTTACGGTAGGAGAAGAGGAGCCGAGCGAGAAGCTGGAGCTCCCAATGAACGACGAATTTCCGCGCACGGTACAGTTTAAGAAACAAGAGATCGTTATCGAGGGAGCCGATTACGCGCCTCAAGGCTACCTTCACTTGAAGATTAAAAAAGACAGCCCCGGACAAACGAAGCTGGAAGGGGTATTCTTCGGCATCGCGGAAAAGGAGAACCTGAAGGAGCGGTTCGACAAAGAAGGTCTCGAAGCTTATGAAGCTTACACTCGGAAGCAGGGTGAAGACCGGGAGGCCTTCAACGTCAGCGGCTTCGGGATCGCCGAGGATTACCGCGGGCAGGATTATCTGGATGTCTATATACCGGCGCGCCAGTTGGATCGGTATACGCTTACGCTCTCGCGCGCCCGAGATACAATTGCAGTGAACCGGGATTACACCGTATCGTTAAAGCCTTAAAGCTTGTTGAAAGCCGAAAAAAGAACCTTCAAATCCGCGGTCTGTCGGCAATGACGGCGGAACTGAAGGTTCTTTCGCGTGCGCTTTCGCACGGTGCGGGGCCCTGCCGGCGGGCAAGGGAAGAATGCCGGGTTGGCGCGAGCAGGCCGCTTCCATAGCGAATGGCGGAAGCGATTGCCGCACAGCGGCGCCGCCCGGTCAAGCAGGGGACCGGGATCGCAGCGAGCGATGGACCGCCCAGGCGGCTATAAGCAGCAGCAACAAGCCCGCGCATGCGTAGTACAGGCCGTCCAGGCCGAGCGAACCGATCAGGGCGAAGCCGACGAGCGGCCCGAGCGCCGCTCCGACATCGACGACCGTCGTAAAGGTCGTCATGAAGGCGACGCGCGCGGAGCCGGTAGCGGCATCGGCCGCCAGCGCGTCGCCAAGCGTGGTGATGGCGGTGCTCGCGAGCTGCGCCGCCATCAGCACGGCGAGCCACGCCGCGAACGGGAGCGGCAGCGGCAGCAGGGCGAGCGCCGCCGCGGCCAAGGCGAGGCTGCCGAGATAGACCGGCAGCCGTCCGCGGGGGCCGTCGGACCAGGCCCCGATCCGCGGCGAGAGCAGCGGCGACCAGGCCCAGCGCACCGCTTGCACGATGCCGGTGAGCGAAGCGGCTCCGAGCGTCGCGCCGAGCACAAGCAGCGTCCCGGGCGCAGGCATATGGGCCTCGATCATCCGGCTCATCGTGCCGAGATAGATGCCGAAGAAAACGACGGCCGTCAGCAGGCCGGAGGCGAGTACGAGCGCTGCCTGCGGGGTCGGCGCAAGAGCCGCCGGACGCCTGGGCAAAGCGGGCTTCGCGGCCGAAGGCGACCCCGCCGATTCCGCCGCTGCAGCCGCCCCCGCGCGGGAATCGGCGGTGGCCGGAACGTACCGCCACGCCAGCGGGACGCCCGCCAGCATAACCGCGGCGAGCAGAAGCGATACCGCGCCGGCGCCGAGCGTATCGGCGAGTACGCCGCCGGCGAGCATGCCGACGAGGCTGCCGACGCCGATGATGCCGTTGTAGCTGCCGAGCAGACGGCCGCGGTTGCTGTCGTCCGCGGCCTCCAGCACGGTCAGGTAGCCGCCGATGCGCAGCAGCGACCACGCCGCGCCCCATAAGGCGCGGGCGGCGAGCAGCGCCGCGAAGCCCGACAGCGCGCCGTAGGCCGCCGTCGTGAGAAAGGCAAGGACAGCGGCGGCCAGCACGCCGCTGCGCTTGCTCATCCTGCCGTACAGCCACCCGACAAGCGGATTGAGCGGCAGGCGCACGAACCGGTTGACGGAGAGCAGCACGCCGACCTGCCATAAGGCGTCCAGACCGAAGGACTGCCAATAGACGGGCAGTACGATATACAGCATGGAGTCTCCCAGCAGGCTAATGGCGGTGATCCAGGCGATGATGCGAACGCGGAGACGGCCTTCCGCTTCGCGGCTGCGGTTTGCGGGAGCGGTGGTCCGGTCGTTTGGGATATGCGAATTCAGCATGGGCAAACCTCCTTTTTTCGGCTTTAATCACGATTCTCCGGATTTGTAAAGGTATGGTGTTCATTGTACGTGGAAAAAGGGGAATAAAAAGGGTAATCTCATAGTAATGGGATTTCCCCCTTTAACGTATCGAAAGAGACCCCTAGACATAGAAGGAGGCGCTTCGGGTGCAACTGATCGAGCATTATGCCGAGCTGTATCGCAGGTGGAAGCCGGAGAAAGAGCGGGAGGAGGTGCAAGTCACCGTCCCCGCGATAGCGGAATGTCTTCATTGCACCGAGCGCAACGCCAAGCTGCTGATCCGGGCGATGCGGCTTAACGGCTGGATTGCCTGGCATCCCGGTGGAGGCCGGGGCCGCAGCTCGCGTCTTCGCTTCATAGCGGAGCTCGACGGGCTTCTCTTGGAGCAAGCCGAAGCTCTTCTTGCCGCCGGGAGCATCGAGGAGGCCGCGGCGCTGCTGCAGTCCCCGCTGCTTACGGAGCGGGGGAGGGAACGGCTGCGCTATGCGGTCAGCCGCTTCTTCGGCTATCACATTCATACGGGAGACAGCGGACGGCGCCACTTGCTGCGGTTTCCGTCCTACCGCCGGCCCGGCATGCTGGACCCGGCCTATGCGACCCGCCGGACGGAGCTGCATCTGATCCGTCAGCTGTTCGATACGCTCGTCGCCTACGATGCGCAGAGCGGGCAATTCCGCCCGGGATTGGCGCATCATTGGGAACGAGACGCCGCAGCTCGCCGCTGGCGGTTTTATTTGCAGAAGCATGTCCGGTTCCACAACGGAGCCCCTTGCGAATCGGAGGATGTCCGGGCGACGCTGGAGCGGCTGATGCCGCCTGAACGTCCCGGCGGCTCGCCTTACGGCAGGCTGTATGGGCTGCTCGAACGGGTAGAGCCGGTTCATGAGCACCTTGTGGAAATTCGCTGCCGGGACAGCTGTTACGGGCTGCTGTCTTTGCTTGCTTCAACGGCGGCATCCGTCGTGCCGCGGCAGCTGCCGGTGAACTGGGCGTTCCGGCCCGAAGGTACGGGTCCCTTCCTGATTGCGCGGCGGGATGATCGCGTATTGGAGCTTGCGGCGAACCCCGATTACTTCATGCGCGGAACGAACCTTGATCGGGTGGAAATGTGGTTTCTCCCGGAAATGTACGAGAAAGTGCCGATGACAACGCTGCTGAGCCTAAGCTTTTTCGGACATGCGCCGGGGCTTCGGACGCAAGGCGGCTTCCCGCTGCCCCAAGAGCATCACGGAATAGCCGATATTTCCGGGGCAAATAGAGATGCCTCCCGTCTGTATCCGCTCTATGAGGCGGAAAGCGAGATGGGAGGCATGAATTTCTTGCATTACCGGGAGACCGGAGAAAGCGCGGAGCTTACGGAGGCGTGGAGCCAGGTGGAGCAGGCGGATCGCGGCTGCAAATATCTTGCCATCCAGCAGCGGAGAAGCGGGCCGCTGACCGATTCGCCGGCGCTTAGAAGCCTGCTGTACGACGCAGTCCGGCAGGAGACGGGGATACGGCTTCTTGGCGGCAACCGCGGGGAGCTGGCAGACCGTTTTGTAAGAAGCCCGCTGCTGGCTGAATATACGGCGGCCGAAGCGGACTGCCGCGCGGGAGACGGTGGTTCTGCAAGCGAAGCGCCGAGCTGCAACCGGGCAGGCTGGCCGCGGCCGGAATGCAAGCTGCAGCTCGTCACTTATGCCGGAGCAGGCAATGAACGCGATGCCGAATGGCTGAAGCAAGCGCTGGCCCCGCACGGCGTGACGGTCAGCATCCGGCTCGTTCCTTATGAGCGGCTTGCATCCGGGGAGGTGCTCGCCGAAGCGGACTTGCTGCTGCTGGAGCAGCCGGCCGACGCGGACGACGAGTGGGCGCTGGGCTCGATACTCGGCTGCAGACAAAGCCCGCTGCGATCCTGCCTGCCGGAGAAGACGCTGCGGCGGCTGGATTCGGCGCTGGGCAGGCTTGCCGCGGAGCCGCTGCGCAGCGAGCGGCTGCTGCAGCTCGTCCGGCTGGAGCGGGAGCTGCTCGCGGACCGGTCGGTTATCGTCTGGTACCGCTGGCGCCAGACGGCATCTTATCCCTCCGAGCTGGAGGGGGTGAAGATCAATGCTTTCGGCTGGGTCGATTACAGGCAGCTGTGGTTCCGCGAAAGCGGCTCCGGCTGGAGCGCGGAACACCGTCTAACCGATGCCGAGCGATCCGATCCGGGTTAAATATTTATTATTTTATTTTGGCGTCTCGTCCTCATCCCAAACGGTTTTTCCCGGGGCCTGGGGACCCTTCGTATCGGATGACCCGCCGCTTTTTCCGTTAAACAGCGTTTCGGCCAGCGATTTGAGCTTATCCATCACTTTGCCGTACCCGAAACCGACGAGGAAGGCGATCCCGATTTTTGCCAGTACCGAGTCTCCCGTTTGCAGCAGCAGAATACCGCTTTGAAACAGAATGATCGTCATTACGGCGGCTCCGGCGCATTTGATAGGGCGCAGCAAATACCAGAACAGCCAGCGTTCGGACAGTTGGTCGTAATATTCATGAAACAGCCGCAGCGCATACAGCGTGCCGCCGATGCCGCCGGCCAGCGCGTAGTACGCATATTCATGAACGACGCTCCAGTCGACGCCGAAGAGGTGGCCGAACAAACCGCTTTGCAGCGCCGCCATCATCCAGAACGAGCCTACATACCAGACGATCAAATATACGGCGATGCCGAGCTTGTACAACAGATCTTTTTTGAACATCCGGTTTCACCGTCCTTTCCTTGCGCTTGTTCCATTGTATGCGGAAGAAAGGACGACCGTGCGGGCGGGCATACGAGCGGACCGCCTGTCAGGGCAAGCCGCTGCCGGCCACGCCCGGACAACAAAAAAAGAGGAAGGGAGCAGGGCATACACCGATGCCGCTCTTTCCTCTTTTTCGTCCATCATTATGGCCAAACGCTTTTAGGAGCGGGCCTGGCTTTCCTTGCGTTTGAGCGAATAGCATTTGCGGCAAACCGGCAAATAGCTCTCGTTGCCCCCGATTTGAATTTGCTCCCCTTCAAAAACCGGACGCCCGTCTTTACAGCGCATATTCATAATTGCTTTTTTATCGCAATACCAGCAAACGGTCTTGATCTCCTCGATTTTGTCGGCCAAGGAAAGCAGGTGATAGCTGCCCTCGAACAGCTGGCCCATGAAGTCGGCCCGCAGCCCGTAAGCGATGACCGGTATGCCCAGCGTATCGACGATTTCGGTCAGCTGCGCGACCTGGCCTTTGTTTAGAAACTGCGCTTCGTCGATAATGATGCAATTCGGTTTTTCCGTTTCGGCCAGCTTGATCATATCGATTTGGTCGTCGATGATGATCGCTTTCTTTTGCATGCCGATTCTCGAAGCCACTGTGCCTACGCCGTAGCGGTCGTCGACGGAAGGGGTGAATAGAAGCACTTTTTTGCCCTGCTCCTCGTAGTTGTGAGCGGTCCGCAGCACTTCTATCGATTTGCCGCTGTTCATAGTGCCGTACCGAAAATATAATTTAGCCACGTGAAAAGACAGTCCTCTCGTTGAAAGATGTCATTATATCTTAACACAGGTTGCCTGCGAAAAGTATAGGTCTCGCTTGGAGAGGGCCGCATCGCCTTGTCCGCCTTGGCTTATCCGATGGGCAGCAGTACGGTGACCTTCGTGCCGCGGCCTTCCGTACTGGCGATATGCAGCGATCCGCCGAGATCGTGCAGCCATTTTTTGCTGATCACAAGACCGAGGCCCGTGCCTTTCTCCTTGGTCGTGAAGAACGGCTCGCCAACCCGCTGCAGCAGCTCCTCCGGAATGCCGACGCCTTGGTCCGCAAAGGTGACGGAGAGCGTTCGTTCATCGGTTTGACAGCAATCGACGGTGATAGCGCCCCCCTGAGGCATTGCCTCGATTCCGTTTCTAATGAGACTGACGAATACTTGCTTCAAGTGATTTTCGTCGCAGCGAACCTCGGCCAGATGAATCGGAAACAGCGGCTTCAGCTCGACGCCCTGCAGCTCCGCTTCCTTCTCCAGCTGGCCGAGCGCTTCGCGGAGAATCGGCTCTACCCTTCGCCGCAGCAGCGGCAGCGTCTGCGGGCTGGTGAGCAGCAGCAGCTCGTTTAGCGTCTGCTCGATTCTCGTCATCTCCGCAAGCATGATGGAGAAATAATGCTCTTTGTACTGGGCGTTCTGCTTCATAAACTGGGTAAAGCCTTTGAGCGCGGTCAGCGGGTTGCGGATTTCATGAGCGACACCTGCGGCAAGACGGCCGGCAACCGACAGCTTGTCGGCAAACCGCAGCAGCTCTTCGCCCTGCTTGCGCCCGGTAATGTCCCGCAGAATAAGGGTGAGGGCGATAACGTTCTGGTCCTCGGCGATTATCGGCCAGATCGAGAGGGAGACGTCGAACATTCGCCCGTCCTTGTGCCTGCGCTTCGTCTCGATCGTATGGAGCTGCTTGAACTGGAGCGCTTGCCGCAGCAAAATGCAGGTTTCCTCCTTCAACGCCGCGGGTATGGGCAGGGGAAAGTTGCCGAGCAGTTCGTCCTCCTTATAGCCGAATGCGGCGACATAAGCGGGATTCACCTGAACGATGCGATATTCGCAGTCCATGATGGCGACGGCGTCAGGCATATGCCGGATCATGGAGTTCAGCATCAGCTTCGTATGAACGTAAGCCGTTTCCTGCTCTTGCGCGGCCGACGCATCCCGGGCGAACAGACACATCCCGTCTTCGGTCGGGTAGCCGTTAATTTCGAACGTGCGTCCGGACGGCATTGTTTCCTGAATGCGTATCGGAATCATCTCCGCCGCCGATCGCATACATTCCCGGTACAAGCAGGTGTCGACTTGAGGGAGGCTGTCCCATAGGCTGCGTCCGAGCAGCTCCTCCCGGGTCGCTTCGAGGAAGAGTTCCGCCGCTTTATTCATATACGTGCAGATCCATTCTTGATTCACCATAACGAGAGGATAAGGGAATGATTCCAGCATGGCATCCAGCTGCGCAAAGGAGACCGTAGTTCTTGCCTGCAGCCGCGTCTTGTCGGGCATAATTTGAATTTGCAGCAATACATATGGGAAGAGGCCCGTCTCGGTCAGCGGCCGCATTGCATGCATGCGGCACCTAAGAGGCTCGCCGGAGGAGCGGATTAACCTTAAATCCGCCTGCGCGCACGGAAAGACTCCGGTCGTTAGCCGGCTGAGCCAGGCTGCGGATCGCGGCAGCTCGTCCGGGTGAAGCAGAGACCGGATGTCTTTAGGCTCGGGCGCCCCATCGTAGCCTAGCAAGCGGCGTAAAACGGGGTTGATTCGCATCGAGCCGGTTTCCGGGTCCAACAGCGCGGCGCCGAAGGGAAACAGATCGAACCACTGGCTTGCATACTCATGCGAAGCCGCTTTTTGCGCCGGATCGGAATCGGGCGGCAAGCTTTTGGGGGCCGGGCTATCGATTGGATTCATCTTCGTATGTCCTCCGAACGAAGCTGGGATCATATGATTTGTTATCATAACTTCTACAACCGGCAGACGTTCCCTTTTGAAAAAGAAACGCAGGTTGGAAAAGAGTTTACCGCAGGAATCATGATGACATTGCCGGATATTACGGTTTTAAAATTTCTTGTCAAGTTCTTAAATGGTAATATAAAACATATCTTATCAGAAGTTCATACAATTGTCACATTTTGAAGAGTGAAAAGATGCCTTTATCCGTGTATTCATCAGGTTGTTTGCTTCGTAAAGGGAGTGCGGATGAACGGCAGAAGGGCGTCTTTTTCGGCTGCCTGAAAATTCCCTCGAGCGGGGGAATCCGTCGACAAAGTCGACCGCTTGCGCCTTTAGAGGAGGCGACGGTGATTTTTTCCCCGGCATATCGGCAACTTCCGTACATGTTGCGCATACATATTCCAATAACCTTGCTGCTATGGCAGTTTGAAGGAGGGGCTGTATGGTTTCCAGCGAAGAAAGGAATTTGGCGCTGCTCTCTCATGTTTTATGCATTATTCTTGGTGTGATCGCGCCGCTGATCGTCTGGTTGTTGAAGAAAGACGAGTCCGCCTATGTCGAACGGCATGCCAAAGAATCGCTCAATTTCCAAATCTCCCTGATCATTTATTCGTTCGTGGCGGGCATTCTCTGCTTTGCCATCATCGGCTTCGTGCTGCTTCCGATTCTCGGCATCTTTGCGCTGGTGTGCATCGTCATTGCGACCATTCGCGCTTCGAAGGGCGAATGGTATGACTATCCTTTGACGATTCGTCTTATCAAATAGGTCCGCAATCGGCTGCTTCCCGTTACCGGAGGCGGCCGATTTGCCGTTATGTACAAGCGGGCCGCTTCGTCTTTCGGGACTAAGGACACGCGCCGATAAAACATTGCTCACAGTCCGTTCTTACTTTGTTAATCTTTTGTTCTGTTCCATGTAATATAGCGTAATATACGTTCCGAACCCTCTTTTAAGGGGGCTTGGCTGCGAAACGTATTGAGAAAACCAAGTTAGGAAACCAAGTTTTCCGGAAATCTGGAGGGATCGGAGCATGTCCGTTTATCGCACGCTTGTACCCAACAAGAACCTTGACGAGAACTGGCTCAACTTGATCATTGCAGCCCGTGAGATGGGGATATCCAAGAAAGAAGTGCTGCAGTTTATTCGTCACACGCAAAAAGAAGAGCGTAGAAATACTTTTGAAGAAGCCTATAGAAACAGAGCTTAAGGGCGCATACAAATTTTTTTCGATCATATTGTTAGCGTTTTCAATTCCTTTTTTGAAATTTTGCCATTCACACTCCGCTTTTTTTTGATACAATATATTGGAGATTTGAATTGACAGAGGACTAGGGGTGGCTACCATGATCGGCAGACGCGTGAAGCAATTGCGAATGGAAAAAGGACTCACCCTCACGGAGCTCGCAGAAAAGGCCGGAGTAGCTAAATCCTATTTAAGCTCGATCGAAAGGGATATTCAGTCCAATCCGTCCATCCAGTTTTTGGAGAAAATATGCGCGGTTCTTGAGGTTCCTATAGAATCATTTTTGCAAAATAAAACCGCCCTTCAGCAGGAGCTGGATGAAGATTGGCTGGGGCTTGTCCGCGAAGCTATGGACTCGGGAATCAGCAAAGAGCAGTTTCTGGAGTTTCTCGAATATAACAAGTGGCGTAAAAACAACCACAAATAACAATGTAAAAAACCGGACCGCCTTCCGTTAGGAGGCGGCCCGGTTTTTTGCTGCCGCTTCAGAGAAAACTTGTCTGAAACGGCCGGAAATGCTGCTGCTACCCAGATGCTAGGCATACAGGCGTTCGTTGTATTTCAATGCGCTAAAGCTCAGCCTCCGTTAATGCTTCCGAAAGCTTGCTTCATCAGATCATAGCTTTGTTTGACCCGCTCTACGTACTGGACCTTATCCCAAGGCTTCCATTGGTAGACCGGAAGCGCAGATACCGGATAAGGGCTCTTGCCGTCGCCTAATCCGGTCACTTGACCGCCCGATCGGCTGACGATCCAGGGAACGAGCCGGATGCCCTGCGTCGTTACCGAGGCCAGCTTGCCGTCTTCGCCGCCGTAGCCGATCACCTGCAGCGAGCTCGGGTCGCTGAAGCCGAGCAGCATCCACGGGATGCGCATCTCCACCGTATCGCCCTTCGCCTGCCACATGGCAAGGGACTGAAAGTCCTGGGAAGCGATGTCGGTGGTGCCGCGCTTCAGCTTGCCCGCGTCCACTTCCTCGAACGGATTATGCTTCTTGGAATCGGGCGTAATGAGCTCGAGGGAGACCGCCAGCTTCCACGGCTGGAACAGGCCGGAATCGTCCCGGAATTCCTCCGGCTTCACATCGATCATCCCGTAGCCGAGACCGTAGAGACGGCGGTGGAAATCGTAATTGGAGGCGATTCGAACCTCGCTCTCCTCGTCCTTGCCCAGTACGATCAGCGTCTCCAGCCCTTCGTCGAGCGTGCGGCCGCCGAGCTCCTCGGCATGCTTGTTGCCGCCGGGAATCGTGTCGGCGCCGATGTACAGCAGCTCCTGCTGCGGATCGAACGGCTTCTCCAGCTTGCCGGTAATGTACACATAAGCTTCGTCATGGGTCATCCACAGCTCCTTCCAGCCGGGGTAGGAGCCTTCGAGCTTGCGCTTGTCGCCCGGCTTCAAAGCGTCCCAATCGCTCGAATCGCCGTCGATGCGAAGCGGTCCGTCCTTGGACGACAGCATGGCGAGCAGACCGAAATGCTGCTCGTTCGTCAGCACGTTATGCCACAGCTTGCGGCGTTCCGGCGGCATTTCGAAGTTCATCGTATTCCAGGTGCGCTTGAACCATTCGTCCTGCCAGGAGAAGACGATCGCTCCGGCCATGCCTTCGCTGTATATATCGTGCAGCAGCGAGGCGTCGATGCGGCCCTGCTCCTGCTCGTCATGACCGCCCTGATTGCGGCCCATCGTGCCGAGGTGGGCGACGCCGAGCGAGGAGGGCACGCCGAATTCGGTGATCATGACGGGCATTCCGGGATGGTACGCTTTCAGTTTGCGTAAGTAGCTCTTGTAAGTATTCGGCGTCCCGTCAGGTTCAGGCAAATCCTTAAGCGTATCGTCCAGATGGAAGAAATCGGGATAATACGGATAAGCGTGAAAAGCGGCAAAATAGCCGGCCGCCCAATCGTCCACCCGGATGTGCGTGGCGTCGACGCTGACCATATCCTCGGCGATAAGAACTTCGCCCGGATGGCTTAGCGGATCGGTGGTCACCCAGTTCGTGAACGAGACGGGATGGCTCCAGCCGAACTGGGCTTCCTGCGACGACAGATGGTCGAGCATTTCGGCCAGCCAGTTTTCGAACGGCGACGCTTCCGGCTTGGCCGAGAAGTGAGCGCCGGTGAAACCGGCTTTGTCTTTATGCTTCTCGTTGGTGTTTTTCACCATGGTCGGGTCCCATTCGGTGCCGATCTGCCAGCCGAGCAAATAAGGTCCGGCATTGGCGCGGTAGCTCCCGCTTGCTCTGCCGAATTCCGCGGGAATATCGGCGTCCCCGTAGACGGCTCCGACCGCAAGGGAAATATCGCGCTGGAAATGCTGATAAATTTCATCTATGTAAGCATCCTTCTGCTCGATCAGCTCTTCTTCCGGAGCCCAGACGCCCTGGATAAAATAAAGCGGCTGCCCGGCATGACGCTGGTTATATTCGACCACGGCTTCATAAAATGCGGGCTGCAAAATCGTGTAAACGCGAATCGTGTTGGCGCCCATATCCTGAATCATCTTAAACCACTGCAAATAATGTTCTTTGGTAATCGGCAGCTCGCCGGGATCAGTGCCCGGCAGAGCCGCGCCTATATTGACCCCTTTCGCGAAGAAAGGGGTCCATGTTTTATTCGTATACACTTCAATGCGGTCGTTATTCGTACGGAATTTGATCTGCGCTCCGCCCGCGGAACGGACGGTTTCCATTTGGTGTAAAGGCAGGTAGTGCCAAACGAGAAAAATGACGGCCAAAGCTAAGATGATTCGGAGCAGCCATTTACCGGCTGTAGTTGTCCCTCTCATGGCGGTAAGCTCCTTTGTCGTAAAGAAAGTATTAGGCTAGCAGTCTGCGGATGCGCGCCTCCAGCTCCACCGGCGAGAACGGCTTGCGGATGACGTCGGAGACGCCGAGATCGAAGCATTTGCTCACTTCCCGATCCAATCCGAGGTCGGTTAATACCATAATTTTGCAGCTGCGGTTTAATTCCCGCGATTGGCGGATGCGGTGAATGAGCTGGTATCCGTCCAGCGCGGGCAGCGTCAATTCCGTGATAACCAGATCGGGGGAAGCTTCACGGATGAGGTGGAGCCCTTCGAGACCGTCCTGGGCAGGCAGCACATCGTAGCCCTGCATGCCGAGGCGGGCCTGCATGAAATCCAGCAGGTCGGCGTTTTGATCGATCATGACGATGGACGGCGCGCCGTTCAGGCCGCCCAGCGGGCAGTAGACCTGAAGCTCCTGCTCCGCAGTCTCTTGGCTCTGGGTCATCGCAATCATCTCCGCGAAAGCTTCCGGGTCGGGCGAAGCGCATTCGGGGAAGCTGGCGACCGTCACGTTCCCTTCCAGCAAGGAAGCGCGCTGCAGGAAATCGCGAACCGGGAGCGAGAGGAAGTGCGCGGAGGCGAGGGGCTGTCCGGGGAGCAGCACGATGAGCAGCTTTTCTACCGGATCGTAGCTCGGCATGACGGCCGGCGCGGCTTTTTCCAATCCGAGGCGTGTTTCCAAATCTTGAAGCTCCATGGAACCGAGTTCCGACACTTGTGCGATGATCAGCCCGCATTGCTCCCAGGCTGCCCCTGCAGGATGTTCGTAATCTGGATGGCGAGGTGGTGCGACAATTGCGTATGGTTCAAAACAGGCGTCTTCATCGTTAAAAACACTCCTTTTATTATGAAAGTGATGATGCGGCGAAAAAAGGCTGCCGGCCGCAGCCTCCGGGCGGACTAGCCCTGAATGGCCTGAGCTTTGGACGATTGGCCGGCTTTGCCGGATGCGGTTTGTCCCGGCTCTCGGCTGCGCTCCAGCTCTTCTTCCCCGTCGGGCGAATCTTCCTTCCAGCTGCGGCGCACCATATGGCCCCAGCTGTGCTTGCCGCGCAAATAGTCGGCATGACCCTGCAGCTTCCACAGCGCGTTCAACTGATCGTAGCCGAAGGCCATCAGTATGGAGTAGCCGATCATTTTGATAATGTCGCGGGTTTGGAAGCTTCGCTGGAAAGCGAGCTCCTCGATCAGCAGCGAGCCTGCGGTAAAGACAAGCCCGATAAGCGCGTTGAGCAGCAGAAACGCCAGCAGGATCGGCAGCTGCGTCATATCCATCAGCACATAGGCGACCAGAGCGGCAAAGCCGGACAACTTAACGTAAGGGCTGAGCGTTTCGTAAATAATCGTATACGGCAGGGCAAGCCAGCCGATGATTTTATATTTCGGAATAAACAGCATCGAGCGGAACCGGATGACGTTCCACAGATTGCCGCGAATCCACCTGCGGCGCTGGGAGGCAAGCACGCCGAGCGTATCGGGTGCCTGCGTCCAGCAGACGGCGTCGGGGCAGAACAGAATCCGGTAAGGCTGCCCGCTCTGGAGCATGTAACGATGCAGCTTCATCACGATATTCATATCTTCGCCCGGGCAGTCCGCTTCATATCCTCCGACCCGGATCAAATCCTCCTTACGGAATAGGCCGAAGGCTCCCGAGACGATCAATAATCCGTTCATGGCGCTCCAGCCGATCCGCCCGCCGAGGAACGCCCGCATATATTCGACATATTGAATAGCGGGAAGCCATTTGGACGACAACCGCGCCGAGGTCACGCGTCCGTCGCGGATGCGGCTGCCGTTGGCGATGCGAACGTTGCCGCCGATGGCGATATGCTCCTCGGGATTTTCCATATACACCTGCACCATGCGGATCAGCGCATCCTTCTCCAGCATGGAGTCGGCGTCGATCGTAGCGACCAGAGGATAGCGGGATACGTTGATTCCGGCGTTCAGCGCGTCGGCCTTGCCTCCGTTCTCCTTGTCGATCACGATCAGCTTCGGGTATTGCGGATTATAATACACATCCTTTACGGGCTGAGATGGGACCAAATGGCGGGATGGGGCCGCAGGGCCCCGCTGCAGAGCAAATTCGTCGATCAGCGCCTGCAGCGTCCCGTCATTGGAGCCGTCGTTGACGACGATGACCTCGTATACCGGAAATTCCAGCGCCATCAGCGAACGGACGCTTTCGATGATGGTTAATTCTTCATTATAAGAGGGAACCAAGATCGATACCGGCGGAACGAATTCCGAGCCGGACAGTCCCCGGAATCTCGAATACATCGTGCTTTTGATCTGGGACAGCATGCTTTGCGAAGATATCGCCAAAATCATGAAGTAAACCAGGCTGGACCCGACGATCAGGCACGAGGCAATTAACCCGTAGTTCAGCAAAAACTCTCTCATCGTGTTTCCCCTTTCTACGAGCTGATACGAGGGGCGTAGGCGGGATGGCTCGCGTACCGATCATTAAACGTTTTTTGGTACTGGAAAGTCAGCTCATTATAGTAAAGCTGCTGCTTCATATCCTGGGCGGCAGCCAGAGCGGCATGCTCCAGCTCGGCCTTGACGGCCTCCAAAGCGCTTTCGCGGCATGGGCTGTCTTCGGCGGCGCAGGCCGTCTCGCATAGCGCATGGAAGCCGGCCATCCCGAGCCGGACCAGGCTGTGCGCGCTGTGACGGCGCACCCACCAGCTGTCGTCCGACAAGGCATGCTGCAAGTCGTCCAGGCAAATCAACAGCCGCTGCTCTCCCGCCGCTTTGGCCGCCGCCGCGCGAATTTCCCAATCCGGATGACGGAGGAAAGCGCGAATGCGCTGCGCAGGGAAGGCGGGCGATTGCAGCAGCAGCTTGACCGCCTTGATCCGCACCTCTTTGTCAGCGGCTGAGGAGAGCTTGTCCAGCACAGCGAGCGGCCCTTGCGACTTGCAGCCGGATAAGCCGACCAACGCCGTGACGACCAGCGCATCTTCTCGGGATGTGAGCAGCTCCGAGTACATCGGCGCCGGGTCCATCGAGGAAGAGGCGACAATATCGGCGATGAGCCTGTGGCTGTGCGGATGGGTTTTCACGATTTGCTCTGCGATGCGCCGCAGCTGCTGCGGCTCGGTCGCGCATTTGGCGGCGGCCCGACCGACGACGAAGGCGGTCGATTCGCGGCCTTCGCCTTCGAGCATCGCGATCAGCTCCTCCGCGCAGTCGCCCGCTCTCATAATGCCGAGATGATAGGCGGCATCGATGCGCTCCGAGTGGCGGGAGCTGCCGAGCCGCTCGCGCTCCAGACGGACAAGGCCCATCTGCGAGCATAAGTCGGACAGCTTGTCGCGGGGCGCGCCGTCCAAAGTCTCGATCCACTCGATCAGCTTCCTCTGAATCGCCTTGAGTTCGGCTGCCTCCAACTGGCCGGGGGAGGGAGCAGCGGCTCCTTTCCGTCGATGTGCATGCTGAGATAGCTGAAATAGCTGAGATGTTTATCCAAATAAAACGCCGTTTTCTCCTGCTGCAGCCGATGCTTGGCGCGCAGCCCGAACAGAGCGGCGAAGCCTCCCGCAATGAGGACGCCAAGCGCAGCCGCGACGGAGAAAGCCGGTTGTAACGGCTCGGTCCACATACGGTTTGTCCTCCTGTGCTGCAAGCTGCAGTTTGCTGCAGCTGCCCGTTATTCGACAGTTACGCTTTTGGCTAAATTTCTCGGCTTGTCCACGTCGTTGCCTTTGGCCAGGGCGGTATAATAGGCCAGCAGCTGAAGAGGGACGACCGATAACGCAGGCGTCAGCAGGGCGTGCGTCCGGGGAACATACAGGACGTCGTCCGCCGTTCCCGCGATCGGCATATTGCCGGATAAGGCGACCGCGATGACATGGCCTCCGCGGGCTTTCACTTCCTTGACGTTGCTGATCGTTTTCTCCAGCAGATGCTCTTGGGTAGCCAAGGCGATAACAGGCGTCCCGTCCTCGATCAAAGCGAGGGAGCCGTGCTTTAACTCCCCGGCGGCATAGGCTTCCGAATGAATATAGGAAATTTCCTTCAGCTTCAGCGACGCTTCCAGCGCAACCATCTGATCCAGGCCGCGGCCGATAAAGAACAGATCGCTAACGCCGGACAGCTCCTGAGCGATTCTTTGCACCTGCCGGGTGTCCTCCAGCATGCTCTCCACCTGCTCCGGCAGCTTTTTCAATCCTTGAATCAGCTCCGCTCGGGCGAGCGCATCCGTCGTGTTCAAGGTTTGCGACAAATGCAGCGCCAATAGGTAAATGGCGATCAGCTGGGACGTATACGCCTTGGTGGAGGCGACCGCAATCTCCGGGCCGGCCCAAGTGAACAGAACGTGATCGGCTTCGCGGGCGACCGAGCTGCCGACGACATTGGTAATGGCCAGCACCTGCGCGCCGTTCAGCTTGGCTTCGCGCATCGCGGCCAACGTATCGGCGGTTTCGCCCGACTGGCTGACGGCGATGACGAGCGTATTCTCCTTAATGACGGGCTGGCGGTACCGGTACTCGGAAGCGACGTCGACCTCGACCGGAATACGGGTCAGCCGTTCGATAACCGCCTTGCCGACCAGAGCGGCGTGATACGCGGTGCCGCAGGCGACCATGTGGATGCTGCCGATGCTCTTGATCCGCTCGGGAGTCAGCTGAATTTCCGACAGCGTCGTCTCGCTTCCTTCGCCGATTCGGCTTAGCATCGTATCTCTGTAGGCGCGGGGCTGTTCATGAATTTCCTTGAGCATGAAGTGCTCGTAGCCGCCTTTTTCGGCCATTATAATATCCCAATCGATATGGAGCAGCTGCTTGGCGATGAAGTTGCCCTCCAGGGTCATCAGCTCCACGCTGTCGCGGGAGATGACCGCCATCTCTCCGTCGCTTAAGATGTAGACGTCCCGGGTATATTCCAAAATCGCGGGAATGTCGGAGCCGATGAAATTCTCTCCCTCGCCGACGCCGATAATTAAAGGGCTCGCCCAGCGGACGGCAATCAGCTTGTCGGGCTCATGCTCGGACAACACGACAATCGCGTAGGCGCCCCGGATACGGCCGACGGCCTGTTGAACGGCTTTCACCAGATCGTTCTCATAATACTGAGCGATCAGATGGCTGATCACTTCGGTATCGGTTTCGGAGCGGAAGCGGTGACCGAGCTGCTCCAGCTCTTCCTTCAATTGCTGATGATTTTCGATAATGCCGTTATGCACCACCGATATTTTCATCGTCGTATCGGCATGGGGATGCGAATTCTCGTCCGACGGTTTCCCGTGAGTCGCCCAGCGGGTGTGGCCGATGCCGGCGAAGCCCTGCAGAGGCTGATGCTCAAGACGCGCTTCCAGCTCGCGGATGCGTCCTTTCGTTTTGCGTATATGGAGGCCTTGCGTAGTATGTACTGCCACCCCGGCGGAATCATAGCCCCGGTACTCCAATTTCTTTAATCCTTCCAATAAAATCGGCTGCGAATCCCGGCTGCCGATATACCCGACAATACCGCACATCGGTGTACTCCTCCTCTTTCCGTCATGGCTTACAAAGGTGGCGAATGAGTCATGTCCTGCGGCCGATAGAAGCTTCCACTCGCTGTTGCAGCACGACTTTCCATTTTGAACCGCTGAAGCGGAGGAAATCCGTCTACAAAGGCGAACGCTCACGCTGTTCCAGCTTTCTATCGACTTTCCGGCCACTTGTTCACCACTCTTTAAGCCCATAAACGGATAATGTTTTTTTGTAGAATACAGAATATTCGTTATAGCGAATAACATTTTGAAGTATACCGCATTTTTCAACAAAATAAAAATGTTTAAAACGGAGTTATTTCGTTTTAACGAACAAAATCCTTGATTATCCTCCAAAATACTCCATGAAACACCCTTTCCTCGTTCTTTATAGAAGAAAAATCATTCGTTATAATGAACCGTGCAATGGAAGGCACCCATCTGCTTATCCCACAACGAAGGAGAGTCGGCTATGGTACCAACCAAAACGGATGTCGAGCTTAAGGAAGGAGCCGGAGGGTCGGCCCCAATCATGTTCTTCATCCTGATGCGTCCGAGACAATGGACCAAAAATTTGCTTGTGTTCGCTGCGCTGATTTTTTCGATCCGATCGGCGACCATGGGCATGCTGCTGTCAGCGGCGGCCGGCTTCGCGCTGTTTTGCCTCGTCTCTAGCTGCGTGTACATTTTGAACGATTATGTCGACCGGGAGAGGGACCGCATGCACCCCGAGAAAAAGCGGCGTCCCCTCGCTTCAGGCGCCATTTCGGCACCTATCGCCTTGGCGTTCGGCATCGTTCTATTGGCGGTATGTCTGCTGCTGGCGTTTCGGCTGCAGCTTGTATTCGGTTTTGTGCTGCTGCTTTATTTTTGCCTCAATGTCATGTATTCGCTGCGGCTTAAGCATGTCGTGATCATCGATCTTCTGATCGTCGCTTCCGGCTTTGTGCTGCGGGCAATCGGCGGCGGCCTGGTCATCGGCGTCCCCCTTACACCGTGGTTTCTGATCTGCACGCTGCTGCTCGCCTTGTTTTTGGCCATAGGCAAACGCAGGCATGAGCTGTATTTGCTGCAGGCGGACAAGGGAGCGCACAGGAAGGTGCTGGAGCATTATTCGCTCGAGCTGCTCAATCAGATGAATGCCATTGTCACGACGGCGACGATTATGAGCTATGCGTTGTTTACTTTTACATCCGGCCACACCCCGCAATTGATGTGGACGCTGATTCTGGTGCTGTACGGCATATTCCGTTACCTTTATCTGATTCATATCGAGGGTAAGGGAGGCCGGCCGGAGAAGCTGCTGCTGGAGGACAAGCATATTTTGATGACGGTGGTGCTGTACGCGTTCTCCGTCGCCTTTATTTTGCTGTATTTGGACAAATGAAATGGAGTATAAACCGAAGCGATAACTAAAATAGGAGGGCGGAGTGAGCGGAGAGTATGAAATACATATGGCTAATAGCTTCAATTCTTCTCGGCGCATTGGGGCAGGTGCTGATGAAGTGGGGAATCGAATCGCTTAAGTCGGCGGGAAACGCCGCTGCGGCCGGGTTCTCGTGGACCGGTATAGGGCCGATTATCGCCGGGTTGGCCAGCTACGGCATCAGTTCGCTGTTCTGGCTGCTGGCGCTGAGACGATTTCCGCTCAGTACGGCTTATCCGATGGTCAGCTTAAGCTATATTCTCGTTATGATCATGGGTTATGTCTTGTTCCAGGAAACGCTCTCGATGCAAAAGTGGTTCGGCGCCGCCTTCATTACGGCCGGCGTTCTGATCATTGCCCGGGCATAGTCCCGGCGCGTCAGAAAGGAGGGAATATGATGTTAAGCGCGCAGTTGTTGTACCCTGCGATTCCGTTCGCTGCGTGGCTCTGCTCCGGTACGATGAAATATGCAATCAACCGGCTCCGGTTCGGCGCCGATGCCAGCCGGCATATCGGCAACGGGGGATTTCCGAGCACGCATACGTCCGTGATGTCGTCCATTACGATGCTGACCGGTTTCGAACACGGCTTCGGCACCCCTTTGTTCGGCCTTGCTTGCGCCTGCACGTATATCGTAATGATCGATGCGACAGGGATTCGCCGGGCGGTCGGCAATCATGCCCGGTGGATCAACTCGCTTACCGAAGAGAAGGGGGAGGAACGCCGATCCGGGCTGCGGGAGAAGCAAGGCCACACCCGCCTGGAGGTGCTCGGCGGTCTGGCCGTCGGCACACTGCTCGCTTGGGCGGCATCCGCCGTGATGTAGCAAGGCACAGATAATTTGCATAGGGGAGAGGCTTATGAGAAACCGACTGGCTGCTTTCAGTATTGTTACCGGTCTAACCTTGCTGATGTTTACTACAGGGGCGATGATCATACCGTCGCTGCTTTTTTTGCTAAATATTCCGCTTCTGCCGCTCCATGTGTGGCTGGCCGCCGCCGCAGCGGTCTGGACAGCCTGGCTCGCGGCTCGAACCGTACAGGTCGAGCGGCCTGCCCGGTTGTTCGCCTGGGCGGTCGGCGCCTCGTGCGTCTTCTTCGCGGCCTGCTTCTTCTTAAGCGGCGTCTTCTACGATCTGTCCTACGACGGGCAGGCGTATCATCAAGAAACGATTCTGCATTTGGCGGACGGCTGGAACCCCGTCTATGACGAGCCGTTGAACGTGCCGACGGGGCATTCCATCTGGATGAATCATTACGCGCGCGCTTCGGAGTTGGCGGCGGCCGTATTGTTCAAGGCAACCGGCTTGATCGAGCACAGCAAGGCGATCAATTTACTGGCGATTGCCGCTTCGTTCCTGCTGAGCTTGGCGGCGCTGCTCACCTTGAAGCCGGGACACGCGGTCAAGGCGGGCGTAGCCGCCTTGCTGCTCGCTATGAACCCGGTCAGCGTCTATCAGGCGTTCAGCTATTATGTGGACGGTCTGCTTTCGTCGATGCTCGTCTGCATGATCGCCCTCGGCTGCCTTATATTCGCCAGGCCCGGCTGGCTGCTGCTTACGGCCTACAAGTCGGCGATGGTCTTCGCCGTCAATATTAAGTTCACGGCGCTTGCTTACGCAGGCGTGATCACGATCGGCCTGCTCGTCGCGCTCTATATGAGCGAGCAGTTCGGACGGCTCAAGCAGCTGTTTAAGATCGCGGCGGCAGGGGGGCTTGCCGCCGTACTGCTCGTTGGCTATAACCCGTATGTGACCAATACGATTACGAAGGGGCATCCGTTCTACCCGCTGGCCGGCCAAGATGCGATCGACGTCGTCAAAAACTTCACTCCGCGCAATTTGGAGAGAATGAACCGGCTGGAGACGATCGCCGCTTCTTATTTCGCCGTGACGACGGGCAACAGCTCGGAGAAGCTGCCGACGCAAACCAAGCTCCCGTTCACGGTGCAGCCGGGCGAACTGACCGCGCTGGGCGACCCGGACGTCGCCGTCTCCGGCTTCGGCCCGTGGTTCAGCGGTATGCTGCTGCTCTCGCTGGTCGTTCTGGCGCTGGCGTTCCGCAAATCGCCGGGTGCGGCAATGGCCGCCATCGGGGTGATGGCCGTGCTCGCCGTTTCGGTGCTCGTTAATCCTGCCGCTTGGTGGGCGCGTTATGTGCCGCAGCTGTGGCTGGTGCCGGTCATTTGCCTCTGGCTCGGCTTCAGTCTTCAGGGCCGCCGTCTGCTGCCTGCGGCCAGCTGGCTGCTTGCCGCCGTCATGCTGGTCAATACGGCAATGGTGACGGGGACCTACGCATACCACCAATGGGATTGGAATCAGAAGCTGCGCGCGCAGCTGGCCGAGGTGAAGGGCGCTTCGGAAGAGAAGCCCGTTCCGGCGGAATTCACCTACAGCTGGTCGAACCGGGAACGATTTGAGGAATGGGGCATCGCTTTTCAGGAACAGCAGGAGCTGTCTTGCGACGACAAGCTGACATTAACCAAATCCGGAACGTCGGTATGCATGCCGAGGTAACGATATAGATAGAGATAGAGGAGGAGACCTTACCCGGATGAAAAAGAATAAAACGATGCCCATCGGGATCGGCCTTGCCGTCCTGATTGTACTTTGCATTGCCGCATGGCAATTCGGCGTCCCGCATAGTCCGCTCGGCGCTCCGGCCTCCGCGCCGAAGACGGCTCAGCCGATTCAGGAGGAGCACGGCGTCAAACGCATCGCTTCAGTGCAGGACGGCCGCTTGGCCGTCTTCGACGGCACGGAATGGAAGCCGCAGTTTTGGACGGGCGTCAACCTGGGGGCCACGACGCCCGGACACGCTCCCGGGGAGCTCAGCCCGAGCAAGGAGCAGTATTTGCGCTGGTTCGCCCAGATGAAAGAGATGAATGTCAACGTGCTGCGCATTTATACGATTTTGCCGCCGTACTTCTACGAGGCGCTGGCCGAATTCAATGCGGGCAGGACAGATCCGCTATACTTGCTCCACGGCATTTGGTCGCCCGAGGAAGCTTTGACGGGGGAGGGAGGCAAGCCTCAGGACGCCTTGGCGGCGGATATTACGGAGCAGTTTCAGGAAGAAATCCGCCATGCGGTGCAGGCGGTTCACGGCCGTCTTAACCTCAAGGCGGTTCCCGGTCATGCCTCCGGCAAATTTACCGCCGATGTGTCCCCGTATTTGCTCGGCTGGATTGTCGGCACCGAATGGGACCCTTATGTGGTGCAAACGGCGGATGACGCCCATCCCGGCATGGAGCCTTTTGCGGGAACGTATTTCCGGGCTTCCGACGGAGCGACGCCGTTCGAAAGCTGGCTTGCGCAAATGCTGGAAACCGCAGCGCAGGAAGAGATGAAATACGGTTGGCAGCATCCCGTCTCGTTCGCCAACTGGGTGACCACCGATCCGCTGCAGCACCCGAACGAGCCGGCAGATAACGAGGATCTGGTATCGGTCGATCCGATGCATGTGATGCCGACGGAGAGCTGGACGGGCGGCTATTTCGCCTCTTATCACGTATATCCTTATTACCCCGATTTTCTGCGTTTCGAGGAGAAGTACCAAACCTACAAGGACAGCCGGGGACAGGTCAATCCGTACGCGGGCTACTTGCACGAGCTGAGAGAGCACCATCAAGGCATTCCGCTCATCGTCGCCGAGTACGGCGTGCCGAGCTCCCGGGGGATGGCCCATTACGGGCCCGAAGGCCGCAACCAAGGGATGCATACGGAGGAGGAACAAGGCAAAATCGACGCGGAGCTGTATAACAGCATCTATGATGAGAACTATGACGGTGCCGTGCTGTTCTCCTGGCAGGACGAATGGTTCAAAATTACGTGGAACACGATGGATCTCGATGCTCCTGCGGACCGTCGTCCGTTCTGGCGCAATATGCTGACGAACGAGGAGCATTTCGGCGTCGTCGCGCTGGAGGCGGGCAAGTCGAAGGACGATACGATCAAGCTCGACGGCAAGACCGATGATTGGGACCGGCGCAAGGATACGGTAAGCCGCGATTATGACGGCTTCAGTCTGACGACGAGCCATGACGAAGCGTATATGTATTTATTATTGAAGAAAAAGGACGGCGTCTGGCAGCCGGGGCAGGAGACGCTCAGCATCGGCTTTGATACGATTGAGGGCGGAAGCGCGACGGCGGATAAAGCCCCCGGCATCGCCTTCAGCAAGGGGCAGGAGTTCGTGCTGCGAATGAAGGGAGAGCAGGATTCGGCCATCTACGTCAACAGCGCTTATGATCAGCATTCGTGGCTGTACGGCTCCGTCCAGAAGATGATGCCGTGGGAGGAGAAGCTGGCGCAGGACGGCAGCGGCTTATTCCTGCCCTGGAAGCTGCCGACGAGCAAGGTGCTGTATTTGCCGCAAAGCAAGAAGCAGATACCGTTCGAGGACGTAGAGGTAGGACTGCTCAGGAAGGGCGTCACCGATCCCGACAGCAGCGAGTTCAACAGTTTGGCGGATTGGTATGCGGCTGGCTCCGTCATGGAAATCCGCATTCCGTGGATGCTGCTCGGCTTTATGGACCCGAGCACTTCCAAGGTGTGGCAGTATCCGTATGCGGCAGGCGCCATCAAACCGACCGAAGCGAAGGGCATTCGGATCGAGCCGCATCTGCAGACGCGGGAAGGGGAGCAGCAGGGAGCGGCCGTACCGCTGAATTACAAGTGGAGCAAATGGGAGGAGCCGCAGTATCACGAGCGGCTGAAGCAGAGCTACGACATCCTGAAGCGGGTCTTCGAGGAGCCTAAGCCGCTGAAGCCGTGAGCGGCCGTCCTAAGCATGGTACCGCCTGCCGCCGGAACTTGCGGGCGGCAGCCGTCTACTCCGTCAGCTTGCTCCAGCCGGAATAATCGTGAACGGCAATGCCCGCGTACGAGGAATGGGCGCTCAGCATGGCGTCGAGGATCAGAAGCTGGCGCTCCATCTCTTTGCGGCCTTTGCCGTGAAACGTAATATAAGGAGCCGCCGCGTCCGGATTCGTTTCGACGCCGACGAATACCTTCTTGCCGAGCAGGTCTCCAAGCAGCAGCTCGGCGGCGGTCATGTCGATGATCGCTTCGGCTTGATCGCGGTAGGACATCAGCGTCATTTCGTCGAGCTGCTTCATCATCGGCTCCAGCAGAGTACCGCGCCCTTCGCCATGACTTTTGCTCTCGCCCCCTTCTTCGCCGTGCGGCAGCTCGGGCAGCTCGATTTCATCGAGCCAGAACGGCAGCGCAGCGCCGATCGTCAAAGGCTCGCTCTGCCGCCTCGCCTCTTCGGCGAACCGCGTGACGGTATCGAGCCATTCGGCGGCAATCCGCTCGCGATCGGTATTCCACTGCGGCAGCAAGTAAGGCTCGACATCGATCTGGACACCTCCGAAGCGGCGGGACGGCTCGGCGAGCCGGTTGTAGTCCGCAACCCAACGCACCAGGCCGGCGACGCGATCGCTTTGCGCGGGCAGCACCCAATCCGGCGCGCCGTCCAAGGCATGCACCTGGATTCCCGATTGAGAAGCGGCTTCTATAAAAAGACCGTAGGTTTCGGCGGCGACGCCGCGGTCGACCTGCAAATAAATGCGGCCGACCGCTTGCTCGCGGGCAAAACCGAGAATCGTATTTCTTCCTTCTTGCGTTGCGATCAGCGCCGTATCCCACAGCCAGGTTGCTTTCAGCTTGCCCGATGCAAGCGGAGCTCCGGCGGAACCGCTCTTCGGCCCCAGGAGACTGAACAGCAAAACGACGACCAGCAGCGGATTGACGACTCTCATCCGGCCGCCGGCGCGGTGTATGCGGTTATTCGATGGCATAGCGTAAGCACCCGCCTTTCCTTCAAGCTGCTATGTTTATTATAGCTTCGGGACGGGCTGAACGCGAACCGCAGCTGCTTCGGACCGCCAAATTCCGCTTATCCAAGAGAAGACGCCTCCAAATCCGCCAGATCAGCGGGATGGAAGCGTCTTTTTTGTTGTTTAGGAAATGATGCGCATCAATTTCCTGTGGATATCCGTGGGCTCCCCCGAAAGGAATGTCTACCCATTACCCATAGAACGATCCCAGAGGAATGGTTAGACGCCGATCCAGCTTAGGCTGGATGCGGACGGAATAAGCTTCAGAGCATCACGTCACTTTTAGGGGATTTGTTCGTTTTTCGATATGAAATCGCATCCCGCCTCGCGGCTCATTTCCTGCGCTTGCACCTGCACGGCCACACTTTCTTGGAGCGGAGCGGTACGGAGCGGAAGGTGCGCACGGGTGCCCGGAACCGTATCGATCGAGCGATTCGGGGCGCATCTTCGTTGACCATTCGTTTTAGCAGTTTGATGGGTATCGCATACTTCTTGAAGTCGTATTCCTGCGTCTTCGGATCGATGAACGCATCCGGCAGCTCCTCCGGGGTATAGTAGGCGAATACCTTCCCGCAATGCTCGGCTATGAAAACGAGCGGGGAGTCCTCGTAGCCCTGCTCGACCCACTGCTTATACGTGAGGGGCAGGACGACGACGGTCATGACATCCTCGTACAGCTTGCCTTTATATTTGAATCTGAAATGCACGCCGTATTCCGAATTCAGCTCTCCTTTATCCCTTCGGACGACGATATAGCTGCTCCACCATCGGGGGATCGACAGCGTAAAGCCGTAGCGGCTGTCCCGGTACAGGATGCGGCTTTGCTTCTTCACTTGGGCTCAGTCTCCTTTCTCGCGAGTGCGTTTCTCCTCCTTTCACTGTATTCACGGCTGCGCGCAATTATGGCTTATACCAAATGTTTTTGAACTGCACCCAATCCAGCGAGTCGAGCGAGATGCCTTTGACGGAGGAGCGATACATCGTTTTGAGCCGTTTGAAGTAGAGCCATTGCAGCACATGGTCGTCGCGCAGCCGCCGTTCGATGCTTTGCAGCAGTCCTGCCCGCCCTTCGCGATGAGGCTCGCGCAGCGCAGCGGACAGAAATAGCTCCACGGCCGCTTTGCAGGCCGGTTCCAAATGATGCTGCATGCTTTTGTACAGGTCGATCAGCCTCAGCTCCGCGTCGTTGTCCAGCATGATCGAGAAGAGCAGCATGTCGGCCTGCAGCCGCCGCTCTCCCTTGAACTCCTCGACGGGCAGCAGCGACAGCTCGACGGCGAGACCGGCTTCGCGCAGCAGCGCCTGGACGAGCAGCGCGTCCCGCTCATAATGCGTAATCGTGCACAGCACGATGCGCTCGCCTTCGTAGCCGGCCTGCTTGATGCGCCGCTTAAGCAGCGCGGGATCGACGGAGAGCGGCGGCTCGATCGCCGCCGGGCGGATGAAGCTCTCCGCCGCATAGAGCGCGTCGCCGTTCAGCCGCTCCAGCATGCGGCGCTGGTCAAGCGCCTCATAGACCGCTTCGCGGATGACGGGGTCCTTCAGCGGACCCTGTTTCAGCAGATTGAACGTGACGAAACGGCAGGTTGTCCCCTGCTGCTGAATTTGCTGCCAGGCGCTCTCGGCTTCGTCCGGCACCCGATAATTATGAATAATCTGGAAGCTCTCCAGCGCCCGGTTTTGCTCCTGCTGCTGCATATCCGGAACATGCCACAGCTCCACCCGGTCGAGATGAGCCCGTCCTTGGAAATAGGCGGGAAAGGCATCCAGCACGCACATCGCATCGTCGAGATAAGTCAGCTTGAACGGCCCGGTTCCCAGCGGGGCCTTGGAGAACGCTTCTTTGCCGGCCGCTTCGGTTTCATGCCGATCGTAAGCGTCGCTCGGGATAATGGCGGAGCGGTTCGTGCTCATGAATTGAAGGAACAGCTCGTTCGGCTCGGTCAAATGAACGGTTAACGTCAGCGGATCGACGATATCGATGCGTTCGATCTGCCGGTACACCCAGCGGTACAGGGAGCGCGCCTCCGAATGTTTCAGCCGCTCCAGCGTAAAGCGGATATCTTCGGCGGACAGCTCCTTCCCGTGGTGGAACAGAACGCCTTTGCGCAAATAGAAGGTCCAGGCCGTCCGTTTGGCGCTCGGCTCCCATGCGTGGGCCAGATGCGGTTCGATCGTCTGCGTCAAACGGTTGTAGCGGACCAGACTGTCGAACACCTGGTTGACCAAATGGCCTTCGGCGGCAAAATTCGTGAACGCCGGATCGAGCGTCTGTACCGCTTGCGTCAGCGGGAAGCGGAGCGTATCGAACCGCTTGCTGCCCTGCAGCTCGCTGCTGTAGCCGAAATGGCCGTTCAGCCAGCTGTGAAAATGATCCTTCAGCGAATCGGGAATGGTGGAGACGTTCATTTGCTCCAGCGCTCCGCGCAAATCTTTGCGCTCCACGAGCTCTTTGGCCAGGAGCAGGATCACATCCTCGGACGGAGTTACAAACAGCAGCGTCGAACGGTTGCCCCGGCCGCGCTTCGGCATCCACCGCAGCCAGCCTTCGCCGTCCATCTTCTTGAGAATCATCGCCGCATTGCGATGGCTGCAGTCGAGAATCGCGGCAATATCGTCGAGCAAAATATCTTGCTCCTGCTGTTCGCCGACATGCGGCAGCTTTTCGCGGAGCCGGATATAATGGCTGGCCAGCTTCATCGTGATTCACCTCATCCTCTTTCATAGTCCAAGCATATCCGTTTTTTGGAATGAAAAATAGGAAATTTCCAAATGTAAACTTGCGCTTTTTATTCCTATTTTACCGTCTACAATAAAAAAAGAAAGCAAAAGCTCAAAAGCGTTTGATAAGGAGGATATCGATTATATGAACACTTACATATCGATTGCCGCATACGGACCGCTGCAGACGCCATGGACCGAGCAATTCATCCGGGAATCGGAATGGACGATCGAACGGGAGAGCATTGCCGAAGCGGCGCAGACAGTGCTTTTCTACGCGGGTTTGTATCTCGATCTGGAGACGCAGCTGTACGCGCCGCTTCCCGCCGGGGAGAAAGGGCCTTGGCTTTTGTCCGAGGAAGAGGTCGTAACCCGGGCCGTTCGCACGCTCCCGCAAACCTATCATAGCATGCTGCAGTTATGTTTACTGATTTCGACCTTGCCGGTCGACCTGGAGCTGGAGGCGGAGGAAGTGAAGGCATTGCGGGCTCAGGCCGTGTCGTTCGTCGTCTACGTGCGAAAATTGGCGGAATACCATTTTGCCGAATGGTTTCATTAAATAATGTAGGAAGACGAACCCGATCGAACGGAGGCTGGATATAAACTTATGGCATCGGACAAACCATCATACCGGCGGGAAACGGCGGTTCTCGGGGCCGCTATGCTGCTGGGCGTCATCCATCAGGGCCTGTTCTACGGCAGGGATTGGGGCTTGTCCTATCCACTGTTTACGCTTTGCTTTTATTTATTCTATTATTGGGCGATCCGGGAGCGGGAGCGGTTGCGGTTGAATAGCTCGCTGCTGCTCTTGGCGCCGGTCGTATTGCTTTCGCTTACTTATGCGCTGTTTACCAACTTGCTGTTTATGATTTTGAATGCGCTGGCGATACCCTGCCTTCTCATCGTTCATACGACATGGACGGTGCGCGGGCGTGAGATAAGCAGAATGAATGCGGGTGCGGTCATCCTATCCTTGCTGGAGCAGTTGTTCGTACATAGTCTGCGGTATGCGCCGCTTCCGGGAAAGCTGGCGGGTCGTCTTATCGCCGGCAGGTTGAGGGCTGAACGTTACCGGCAGCTGTGGAAAGTATTGACCGGACTTGTCATCTCGCTGCCGATTTTGCTGCTGGTCGGGGCGCTGCTCGCTTCTGCCGATACGATGTTCGACCGCATGATTTCGGGGCTGCCCAGGCTGCTCAGCGGCATCCCGGTCGGCGAGGCCGTCATACGGGCGGGGTGGGTCGTCGTAGCGGGCGGCGCCATGTTCGTTTACGTATGGGGGCTGCTGTATCCGAAGGAGAAGCCGCCGGCTGAAGAAGGACGGACGATGCTTACGCTCCGTCATGAGGAGGGAGGCTGGGAGCCTGGGGCAGCGGTATCCGGGCCTGCCAAGCCGGTCCGCATGGACCCGACGATTACCGCTACGCTGCTGCTGGTGCTGAATGCAGTGTATATGCTGTTTGCGGTGCTGCAATTTTCATACTTTTTCGGCGGCGGTGCGGCGGCGCTTCCGGAGGGCGTGACCTACGCGGAATATGCCCGGCGCGGGTTTGCCGAGCTGGTTATTGTGACGCTTATCAACTTCGCTCTGCTGATGTTGACTTTGCACGGCGTCGAGCGTACGAGCCGCATGATGAACCGATCTCTGCGGGTGCTTGCGGCCATGCTGATCGGCTGCACCGGGGTGATGCTGTGCTCGGCCTACTTCCGCCTGTCTCTGTACGAGATGGCCTATGGTTATTCGATTACGAGGATTCTCGTGCACGCCTTCATGCTGTTTCTGGTCGGATTGTTCGCGCTGGCGTTATACAAGGTGTGGAACGAGAGGTTCCGCTTGTTTCGCCCGTATGCGATCGTATCGATAGCGGCTTACGTGCTAATCAATTATATTCAGGTGGATGCCGTCGTGGCCTCAAGCAATTTGGAACGTTACGAGAAGACGGGCTCGATCGATGCTGCCTATTTGGGAACGCTCAGCTATGAAGCCGTACCTTATTTAGTCGAATTGGAACGGCGCGATCCGAATATGCGGGAGGCAGCGGAAGCGTTGGATAGGGTCGAGGAACGGTTGACTCGGGAATCGTCCCCCTCATGGACGGAATTCAACTGGTCCAAATGGAAAGCGTCCCGGGCGCTCGGCTCCCGTTGACTGCAGTATCTCGGCGGATACAATCGGCCGGGCGGCCCCGGGTCGGGGAATAGCAAAAATAAGGCTCGCGTTTACGGAACGGGAGCCTTATTTCTATCCGGCTTGAGCCTCCGTATACGTGCGGATCGCTTCCGGAATAAGGGAGAGAGAGGATAACGTGAGAAAAGCGCCTTGCGGTTCAACGTCAACCTTGACATTATTGAAGGCCCACTCCTTTTCGGCAGGCATAAAAATAGCGTGAATCCCCGTCTTGAGGGCGGGAATGACGTCGGTGCGCAGCGAATTGCCGATCATCCAGGTGGACTTGCGGTCAAGCTCGTATTTTTGGATCAACGACTCCAAAAACTCCGCCGTTTTATGACGGGTCACATGGATGCGCTTGTCAAAAAAACGCTCCAGACCGGCTTCGGTTACTTTGCGCATTTGTACCTGCAGCTCGCCGCCCGTATACAGATGCAGTTCATGCCCTTCTTCGGTCAACTGCTGCAGCGTTTCGTACATATGCGGATAAGGCTCGATATCATGACCGTACACGGAGCGTCCGAGCTCCTGCAGCCGCCGCGTTTCATCTTCGTTGTTCGGCCTTCCCGTCAGAAACGTGAAGTATTCGTAAGCATCCAGGAACGACTGCGGGAAATGATCCGGAGCGAAACCGGAACGCTCAACCCGCTGCAGGTCGATCTCCATCTGCTTTTTCTTGATCTCGGCAACGGGAATGTGGTACGAATGGAACCACATTTCCATCAAATCGGCAAACTGGTCGACCACCATATCGAAAAATTTGTTGCAGTAGAGCAAGGTATCGTCCATATCGAAAAGAATCGTTTGTTTGTGCATAGGCGGTCTCCGTATTTTTTTCCAACCATTATACCACGGCACAGGGGAAAATCCTATCTTCCTGGCTGTCCGCCATTTGGCTCGTGCCTTGAAAGACGGCTCCTTTCTCGATAATGAGGGAAGGGGCCTGCACAGTTCCGATCAGCCGCCCCGTAGCCGTAATGCGGACGATACCGTCGGCCTTCACGGTACCTTCCATCCGGCCGGCGATGGTCACATCCTTCGCGGTGATCTCGGAGCGGACGACGCCTTTCTCGCCGATGACGACCTCTCCCGAGGTGCGCAAATCCCCAATCACCTCGCCTTCGATCCGGATATCCGCTTCGGACGAGCAGCTGCCTTCCCATAAAGTCCCTTCGCCGATCAAAGTATCGGTGCCGGCCGTCCGGCGCTGCAATTTCGCCTTATTCAACATTGCCATTGTTAGTGATTCCACCTTTTTGGTATGATTTTCGCGCGAACGCTGCCATTGCTGCAAATTGTTCCTCGCCTGCCTTCTTGTCACCGGGACTCAAGAGCTAGGAGCCGGGCAAGTAAGGCTTGGGATCTATGCTTTTGCCATTATGCAATATTTCGTAATGCAGATGAGGACCGGTGCTGCGGCCGGTAGAGCCGATCTTGCCGATCTCCTGACCGCGTTCGACGCCGTCGCCCTGTTTGACGAGAGCTTCGTTCAGATGCATATACCACGTTCGCAGGCCGTTGCCATGCTCGACCACCACGTTATGGCCGTGAAACTTATCGTAGCCGACTGTCACGGCGGTTCCTTTTGCGGCGGCCAGCACAGGATCATTCAGCTTGCCGGCTATATCGATGCCGCGATGAAAGCTGAGCTTGTCGGTGAACGGATCTTTACGGTAGCCGAACGGCGAAGTTACGGTGCGGGAGCCGGTAGGCCATAATCCGGGTCGTCTTTGGGCCTGTTCCCGCTGTTCCAATATGGTCTGCTTAGATTGCACCCAGCGGTCCTTAAGCTCGCTGATCTCCTGCCGCAGGCTGTCGTAGCTGGCATGAGTTTCGCGGGCCAGCGTTCTTACCTGCTGAGCCGTGACCGGATGGGCAGGACCGCCCATGCCGCCTTGAACAAGCTCCATCGCCGGCCAGTCGGCAGAGACGGCGGCGGCCTCGGATGACGGTCCGTCATTCATGGAAGAAAGCTTTTTCAGTTCGCGCTCCAGCTTTTTCATTTCTTCGACTTTGCTCCGCACCTCCACCGCTTGCCTTGAGAGCTGGAAAATCTCCTTCTGGAGCTGCTCGATGGCTTTGTTTTTGTTGTTCAAATCCTGCTCCAGACGGCTGGTATGCGCTTGCTGCCTGGATTCCGTCATTTGGGTCGTCACCACGGCGCGGACATGGGCGACATAAACGCAAACGGCCGTTCCCAGCAAAATCAGGAAGGACAGAGCGGCTGCGCAGACGGAGGCGCGGGATAGCTTTAGACGCATGACGCTTTCATTCGCCTCGGGAATAATGACGAATGTCAGCTTGTTTTGAAACCATTTGAACCTCATGATAACTCCTTTCGGTATGTTACAAACGTCCCGGGCATACAATGGGTAAAAAAACTCGAAGAATGCCGCGAGGAGGAATTTGCCTTGTCCTTGTTAAAAACGAGCCGGATCAATCTCATGGAGCGCCTAGCCAAGCATTTGAAGCAAGATGTGGCCCTGCAGGCGGAAGGCTTTACCAGCGGGCCGGGAGAGCTGCAAAAAGTCGGCAAGCGTTTCATTCGGGTGAACGGCCATTATTACGTTCCTTCCGTTCTTCAAGAAATCGTGCTGCTCCAACCGAACGGCAAAGCCCAATCGGACCGGAGCGAGCTCGTCAATATTCGCACCGTTTACTGGGGCGTTTTTCCCGCAGCGCTTGTTCGCAACGGGACGGATTTCATCGAAGTTATCGTCGCCAGGGAAGACGAGGAGGAGGAACTGAACATTCTGATTCCGCTCAACAAGGTCATCGGTATCGAGAGCAGGGAATAAGCCGGATCGCCGCGTGCCCTTCCCGGTACCGGTACAAATGCTACTGCTGTCTTGCCTGCACCAGTTCCATGTAAGAGCTGATGACGGCCAAAATCATGCACGCTCCGTAGACGAAACTGCAGCCGACGCCAATCATGGAATGGTACTCGCTTCCCCATAAGCCTGTGCCTACGGCAATCAGGCCGATTAGCAGCAGAAGATTGCTCGTCCGCGACCAGCCGTGATAGGACCGCTGGCTGCCGCGACTTCCGCTGCCTCCGCTGCTATGTTTAGTCTGGTTAGCCGCTCCCGAGCCGCCCGAATCTTCCGCGGCCTTGCCTTTGCTTTGCCCGCCTTCGGGCGGATCGGCGCCTCCGTTTGCCGGGCCTGCTTTTTGCTGTTCCCCTGCGGCCTGCTGAAGCTTAGGGAATCTGCGGGCAAACAACACCAGTAGAATGAGAAGCAGGGGCTGGTAGCAGAGCACGATGACGGTAGAGCTATAGTTGCCGAAGCTGAATACCTCGGTCGTATTTTTAAAAGCCAGCAAGCTCGTCATCAGAACGAAAAGACCGACCGGCGTGTTAATCGTGCTGTAATCGCGCTGCTTTACCAGACTGGCGATACCTGTCAGCAGGGCCATATAGATCAGAATGTCTTTACAGAACAAGATCGGCGCCCAAATGCTGAGAATGAGCAAATCCATCCGGTCCAGAAAGTCGGTGATATGAATCTGCTGCACCAGATTGTAGTTCGGGTAGATCAGGTTGTCCGTAATGACCGGTCCGAACACGAGAACCTCCATCAGCAGAAAAATGCCGAGGAACAGCGAGGACAATATGACGCCGTGCCGGATGGCCGAACGGACCAGACGGAGCTGCCCCAGCGTATGCAGGAAGGCGCCCATGATCAGAACGTCGCCATACCACCCGAGGGTGAGTAAATTCCCGTACCAGACGGAGATCATATCGCCCGCCAGAACCGGCTCCACCAGCGACTTGTCCAACTCGTTGGACAGCATGAGCGGCAGGAAGATGATCGTCAAGGCGAAAAAAGGAAAGAAAATATCGTTCACCCTGGCGATGACCTCGATACTGGTCCGTCCGAAATACATAATCAAGAGAATCAGCATCATCAAGGCGATCTCTTCGGGCGTGTTGGGAAGCAGAATTGTCCCCATGAACTTGGTAAACGACCTTACGTCCCGGATGAGCAGCAGCCACAGATGGAAGATAAGCAGCAGATTGCACAAAGTGCCGAATCCTTTGCCTAGAGTAATTTTGGTAATATCGAACAGATTTTTGCCGGGGAAGCGCTGCGATAGCTTATAGAACATGAAACCTATGGCGATCCCGTATATCGACGGAATAATATAGGTGAACCATGCGTCCATGCGCGCGACCCTGACGAGATCGTGCTGAATGCTGACCAATCCGCCTCCCGTCAATAAGGAAGCGGTCAGCCAGGCGAACTGCCGGTAATTGATAATTTGCTTCGAATCCATTGCTTCACCTGCTTCGCTAAGAAGAGTAGTGGCTAATTGCGGCTAATGAGCGAGAACACCCATGGCGATACTTTATGAATGAAGAAACTGGTAGGCATCGGAATGGGATATCCCAACAAGTAGCATATATAGATGCAGGCCGATGCGGCATAAATAGTGTAATACAAGCCCTTCAGCGGTGTGCTTTGACTCCGCAGCTTACGCAGGTCGAACAGCAGAGAGATGACCATCAGCAAGAAAAAGGACGTTAAGAAAATATTGTTCATTTGAGCCGGTGTCCTTTCGTCACATTTTCATAGATCAAGCCGGTTTCTATCAGCATGCTGCTGACATCGACATCATACTCCGCTTCCTTTAATCCTTCAGGCCATGAAGCCGCAAATTTTTTTTTCCATTCATCGGGATAGCTGCGCCATACGAAAGTGCCGAATTGAACGGAATCGGCGCTGTTTTTCTTGCATTTTTCTATAACCTCGACTATCGCCTTTTTGATATATTCGTTCAGCATTCTTTCGATTTTTTCGACGTTTTTCGGCTGACTCAGATCCATGTTGCGATCATCCTCGAGCAGTACGGCCTTAGCCTGTACGCCAATGCGGAACTTGAGCCGCTGATCGAGAAGCTCCGGCTTTATGCTTGTTTTGATCCGCTGCACTCTTAGGCCTATTCCGGTCGGTCTTCCGGAAAGATCGTCCAGAGTTACGGTCGTTTTGATCGATTCGTTGCGCAGCCACGCAAAGCCTTGGGCTTGCTCGTTTTCCAGCTTATCTACCAGCTTGTCGCCTTTGAACTGCATGTAGCCCTTAACGGTGATTTCCTTTGATTTTTTTTCGCTTTTCTGCGAATCGACCGGATCCATATAAACCATAACCGGATCGCTCCCGGGCGCATTCAGGGCCACTCCGATATCCTTCATGTTCATATCGATGACGTAATGGGCTTTGGCAAGTTCCCGAATGACCTCCGACGGGAAGCGCTCGAATCTGGGCGTCGCTTGCAGCAGCTCATACGCTTTGCCTGTTGTCGCAATAATGTAGGAGGACATCCGGTTCTCCGAGTTGCGCGGAGAGGAATCGAACAAGTCGCTGATCCCCGCCTTGGCGACCTCTTCCCCGATGACCAGCGTCCGGCGATGCCCGAAGAACATTCGCCGGGACATGCGCTCCTGCAGTCTGGCCTGCGCTTCGCGGAAGGTGTTGCCGACTTCGGAGTCGAGATAATAGCTCTTCCCGCCGCCGCTGGTGCCGCCGCCGCCGCCGGTCGCTCCACCCATTTGTCCGGGAAGCGGGACCATGACGGTGATGCGGATACGTCCGTCCTTTTCCAAATCGACCCCTGAAGAGACGACGAAAGCGACGTCGTTAATTTCCGTCCTGTCCCAGCATCCTGCGAGAGGCAGCAGACAGCAGGCGAGAAGAACGAAACGGGCGAAGCGTCGATTCATTTGACATCGCCTCTTTCTTCATCATGATTATGCTCGATGCTCATTCCCCGTTGTCCGCCCTGCTCCCTGATCTCGTCGCTGGCTTCGTCCCCCATGCGCACCGTATCCTTCAAAGGCATATAAGCTGGCCGATTACGCATGCTCCACCATGGAGAGCGGAACATCGCATCCTTCAAGTCGGAAGAAGACAGCGGTCCGAACGGCGACAAATAGGGAATGCCGAAGGAGCGCAGGTTGGCCAAATGGCCGAGAAGGAGCATAATGCAAATCAGAACTCCGTACAGACCGAAGATAGCGGCTACAATCATGATAGGGAAGCGAAGAATCCGGATCGCGATCGCTTCGTTAAACCGCGGAATCGTGAAGGACGCAATCCCGGTCAAGGAAACGACGATAACCATCGGCGCGGAGACGATCCCCGCTTGTACGGCGGCCTGGCCTATGACCAAAGCTCCGAGAATGGAAACCGCAGCCCCGATCGTTTTGGGCAGGCGGATACCCGCTTCCCGCAGCGCCTCGAATGTCGTCTCCATTATTAACGCTTCCACCACTGCCGGGAAGGGAATCGCTTCGCGCGAGGCGGCGACCGAAAGCAGCAGCGATGTAGGCAGCAAGTCCTGATGGAACGTCGTGAATGCGACGTACAGCCCCGGCGTCAGCAAAGACAGTATCAGCAGGAAGAAGCGCAGCCAGCGGATCAGAGTGGAAATCTGAAACCGCTCGTAATAGTCCTCCGACGCCTGCAGAGCCTCCGCGAAGACGAAGGGAACGATCAGCACGAACGGCGTGCCATCGACGATAATGGCGACACGGCCCTGCAGCAGCGAGGCTGCGACGGTGTCCGGTCTCTCGGTATACTGTACTTGCGGAAACGGGGAATAGGCGGAATCTTGAATGAATTCCTCCAAATAACCGGTCTCCAGCACGGCGTCGATATCGATTTTCCCGAGCCGCTTCTCTACCTCTTCGACGATGGCGGGGTCGGCGATGTCGTTGAGATAAGTAATGACAATGCTGGTGTTGCTCTCCCGGCCTATTGTCATCGGCTTCATTTTGAGCCGCGGCGTCTTCAGCTTCCGGCGAATCATGGAGGTGTTCGTACGCAGGTTTTCGACGAAGCCTTCGCGCGGGCCGCGGATAACGGATTCCGTCTCCGGCTCCTGAATGGAACGCTTCTCCATGCCGCGTATTCCCATCATCAGCGCCTGGGTGTTTCCGTCTACGACCAGCCCGGCATCGCCCCCGAGCACGGACAGCAGCAGATCCGAGTAGTTGTCGGATTTCTGAACTTGCGTAACCGGCAGCGTCGTTTCGATGATCCGGTCGAGAAGCCGCTCTCCGCCTTCCAATATCATCAGGGCTTTCATCGCGTCGTTGGCGAATTCGGTGTTCACCATGCCGTCGACGAAGAACATGATCGCCTTGACGCTGTCTTCAATATTAAATTCGCGGATGACGAAATCGGAGCAATCTTTGAACAAAGCATTCAAATAATTTTTATTTTCTTCCAATGATGAATGAATCGGCACTGATTTTAATTCGTCGATAAAGCGGTAGTCGAAATTTTGCAGCGCCTGATTTTTAGTATCCTTGGCTTTTTCTTTGCGAAATCTCAATCGCTGCATGGCAGCCTCCTTGAAATGCGTTCAGTTCCGTATATTTTTCTCAAAAAAGGAATTTTTATTTATGCTATAGGAAAGTTTGCCGGCATCACATCGTCCCCCTGAATACTGCCGCTGCAAAAAGACTACAATATACGGTATTGGATCATTTTGGGCAGCAGCCTGTGAATAGGGGGGATTTGGGCGGTGATATGGCTTGTAGGCGCGCTGCTGCTGTTTATTTTTCAGATCATTACGATCTTGTTTCACGAATTTCGACATCCGTCAAAAACGGTGGCTTGGCTCGTCATTTTGTTTATTTTCCCAATTATTGGATTTGTTATGTATTATTTTTTGGCCAAAGAATACACGCACCGCAAAAAGGTACGCCGCAGAGCGCTTCGCTATGTGCCTGATCCCAAGCATGAAGGCCGGAGGTACGCGGCATCGCAGCCGAGGGACGGAGAGGATGCCGAGCCGGACAGGTCCCGGGTGGAACCGAGGTTGTATGCGCTGCTGAACAATATTCCGAGCTCGTCGGTGACGCAGCAAAATGAAGTGAACGTGCTCACAAACGCAGATAAAGCGTATCAAGCGATGATGGAAGCGATTGAACAAGCGAAATGCTATGTCCATTTTGAGTTTTATACGATTCGCCATGACCGGATCGGCACCGCGTTTCAGCAGCTGCTTATTCGCAAGGCGCGCGAAGGAGTGCGAGTCCGTTGCATCTTCGACGGGGTCGGAAGTTATAAGCTCGATAACCGTTTCTTAAGCGAGCTGCGCGGCGCCGGAGTCGAAGCGCATGTGTTTCTGCCTCCGTTGATCGCCTTTTTCGACAAAAGGATGAATTACCGCAACCACCGCAAAATCGTGGTCGTGGACGGCGTCAAAGGGTATTTGGGCGGCATCAACGTCGGCGATGAGTATTTGGGCGGGAACCCGAATCTCGGTTTTTGGCGGGATACGCATCTGGAGCTCATCGGCGACTCGGTATATTCGCTGCAGTACACGTTTCTGGCCGATTGGCAATTCGTCAGTAACCAAAGGCTGACCGATTCCATTTTGTTTCCCGAGCACGACAATTCCGGCAGAAAGCGGGTGCAAATCATTAGCAGCGGGCCCGATGCGCACTGGGACGCTATATTGGAGATGTACTTCGGGGCGATTACGGCGGCCAAAAAGCGGATTTTCATCACAACGCCTTATTTCGTGCCCGACCCGAGCATTAGCATGGGGCTGAAGACCGCCGCGATCAGCGGGGTGGACGTCAGGGTGATCTATCCGTCGAGACCCGACTCCAAAGTCGTGAATTACGCTTCTATGTCTTATTTCGAGGAGCTGATGCAGGTAGGGGTCCGGTTTTATTCCTATGAAAAAGGCTTCATGCATGCCAAGGTGCTGATCATTGATGATGTGCTGGCTTCCGTCGGGACGGCCAACATGGATATGCGGAGCTTTTTCAGCAATTTTGAATTGAACGCGGTGCTGTTCGACAAGGAGACGATTCAGCGGCTGGAGGCGGATTTTCTTCAGGATTTGAAAGATTGCAAGGAGCTGAAGCTTGAAGCTTTCGAGAAAAGGTCGCGGCTGCAAAAAGGGAAGGAAGTCGTGGCCCGCCTTCTCTCCCCTCTATTCTAAGAGTCTGTCCGATGAACCATGTTCAGGGCGCAGCCGATTGAACGAAGGCCAGCACTTTGTCCAAATTTTGCGGCGGAACCCGCTTGATCAGATCGCCCTGCTCGCTAAGGCGGCTTTCGATCGTCAGCAGCGAAAACTCCCGGATATCGCAGCGGCGGGCGACTTCCTCCCAAAGCAGCGGAGTGGAAACCGTGGCGTCCTTGCGGGCGCGCGGCGTATAGGGGGCGGACAGCGTTTTGCCGTACCAATGCTGCAGGTAATCGATATAGATGAGCGAGCCGCGGTCTTTTTTCAGCCGTTCGATCGTAAACAGCTTCGGATGCTTTTGCACGGCGTACCGAGCTACGAACAACCCGATTGAGCGCAGCTGCTCGAACGTATAGCCGTGTTCGATCGGAACATAAATTTGCACGCCGGTCGCCCCCGAGGTTTTGGGTACGGAACGGATGCCCATTTTATCCAAAGCTTCGCCGATCGCTTCGGCCGCTTCCATAATGCGCGGCTCCGGGTCCCGGCTCGGATCGATATCGATCAGCCATTCTTCGGGAAGCTGCTCGCCGATCCGGTGAAAGGACGGATGAAATTCCAGGCAGGCCAGATTGCCGAGCCAAAGCAGCGTCGGCACGGAATCGAGATGCACATATTGGATGCCTTCGAGCACCGCCGTTTTTACAAAATCGGGGGTCGGCTCGGGGGCGTTTTTTTGATAAAACGATTTGCCCGCATAGCCGTTAGGGAAGCGGATCGTCGTCAAATAACGGTTGCGGCAGTATTCGAGCAAATACGGAGCAAGCTGCAGCAGTTTCTCCAAATACGTGATTTTGCTGATGCCGAGCTCGGGCCAAAGCAGCTTGTTCGGATTCGTAATTACGATTTCCTGTCCTTCTATAATGACCGTGCCTTTATTGTGCTTGGATGCTGTCGCCATAAGTCGCATGATCTCCTTCTAAGAACGGTAGTAGCGGTAATCCCGTCTGTGCGGCGCTTATTATCCTCATTATGGTCTTGAGCGGGCCAATCCAAACCTTATGGTTTACGTCTTGAATAGCGATAGATATAATAAGAAATCGTCAGCGCGGAATTGTCAAACGCTGATCGAGCGATACAAGAGCCGGAAGAGTATGAAGCAATAGAGGAATGGGGAAAAGTCAACGATGTGGATGACATTATGGAATTTATTTATCGCTTTCGGAAGAGCTACGATGCTTGGGTATGGAGGGGGACCCTCCATCATTCCGCTGTATCAAAACGAAGTCGTGCGGATGGGCTGGATGAGCCCGGAAGAATTCGGCAATGCGTTAGCTTTCGGCAATGCGCTTCCGGGACCGATCGCCACCAAGCTGGCCGCTTATATCGGATTCAAAATCGCCGGATGGGCGGGGGCTTGCGTCGCGCTCGCCGCGGTCGTCATGCCGACCGCCCTCTTGATGATCGCCCTCGTGGGAGTTATGGTGAAGCTGCAAAACAATGCCGTCATCCGCGGCATGATCAAGGGCGTTCAGCCCGTTATTTTCGTCATGATGGCGATGCTCGCTTACGATTTTGCCAAATACGCCTTCAAGCCGAGCGAAGGCATTATTAGCTTTATGCCGTTTTTGCTCGGAGCGGGTTACTTCATTATGGTACAGTATTTGAACATTAACGCCGCATGGGGAATTGTAGCGTCACTTATTATCGGAGCCATCTTCTTCAGCCGATAAAGAGATTCGCCGGCTCCCGCGGAATGATCCGGCCCCGGATTGACCATACTTGGGAAATAACCTGTTGTTTTTCGGAGGAAGATCATGCATCTGGAGCCCATCGTACCGTTTGAACCGGTGTCAACCGACAAGCTTCCGGAAGGAAGCGAATGGATCGCTCAGCTGAAATGGGACGGAGTCCGCATGCTGACTTACTATGACGGCGCCGCCGCTCGGCTGGTGAACCGCAAGCTGAACGATCGGACTATGCAGTATCCCGAGCTTGCCGATCCGCGCGTTTACTGTAAGGCCGATTCGGTCATTCTCGACGGGGAGATTATCGCGCTGGAAGAAGGGAAGCCGTCTTTTCATCAGGTAATGAAGCGCGACGGGCTGCGCAGCGTTCAGCGGGTGGAGGCGGTGCGAAAGCTAATACCGATCGTTTATATGGTATTCGATATCTTGTATGCCGATGGCGAGTGGCTGACGGACAAGCCTTTGTCCGAGCGGCAGATCGTGCTGGAGCAAGTCGTTCAGCCGGTACCTTACGTTCAGCTCGTACCCAGTTACAAAGAGCTGGCGGGTCTGTTCGAAGTCGCCAAGCAGCATCGGCTGGAAGGCATCGTCTGCAAGGACTCGACCAGCACATATGCAGTGCACGGCAAAGACAGGCGCTGGATGAAGAAGAAATGGTATCAGGATTTGATCGCCGTAGTTGGCGGGGTTACGCATCGCGACGGTACGGTCAATGCGCTGCTGCTTGGATTGTACGACGATCAAGGAAGATTGTGGTACATAGGTCATGCCGGCACAGGCAAGCTGACCCAGGACGACTGGAAAGCGTTGACGGCCAAGACGCGCAGCCTGCGGCGTGCGGACAAGCCGTTCGTCGATATGCCGGAGCGGAGCAAGGATGCGGTATGGATCGAGCCTGTCATGACGGTGAAAGTTCAGTTTATGAATTGGACTCATAACCGGACGCTGCGCCAGCCGAGCATCCAAGCGTTTGTCGACGTTCTTCCCGCAAGCTGCCGTTTCTGAAAGCATTTGCCCGAATACGCAGTTACGCAGTTGTCGTATTTTCACCGAGCTCTCAAGACGTTATAAGCCGGCAAGCTGCTTGAACAGCTGCCGGCTGTTTATTTTTGTTTAGGAAATGATGCGCAGCCATATCCTGTGGATATCCGTGGGCTCCCCCGAAAGGAATGTCTACCCATAGAACGATCCCAGAGGAAGGGTTAGACGCCGATCCAGCCTAGGCTGGAAGCGAACGGAATAAGCTTCAGAGCATCACGTCACTACCCTGGAAATTACTCTTGGTACCCCATTTCCATTGTCTGTGGTGCCGCGTAGCGGCATGGATGGCTTTTGGGGGATTTGTTCTTCGGGTCGGGGACCATGTCAGGACACGGTTTCCTTTACTTTCTCCTTGGCTTTGCTTTTTTTGCCTTTGGCCGCTTTCGGAGCGTCGGTTTCCGGTACCGGCTTCATGGAGTCCAGGCTGGCTTGCAGCGCGGACATCAGGTCGATGATGTTCGTTTTATGCGGCTCGGGAGCGACGCTCACCTGCTGGCCGCTTACTTTTTGCTCGATGGCGTGAAGCACGGCTTCCCGGTAGTCGTCCTTGTACTTTTCCGGCTCGAAAGGAGTCGTCAGCTGCTCGATAAGCATTTTGGCCATTTCGAGCTCTTTGTCGTTTACTTTGCTTTGCTCGGGCAGATTCGGAACCTGATCGACGGCGCGGATTTCATCGGGATAAAAGATCGTCTCCATAGCGATGCAATTATCGATTACGCGGACGGCGGCCAAGCTGCTTTTGGAGCGGATCGATACTTTGGCTATGCCGATTTTACCCGTTTGCTTCATAGCCTCCAGCAGCAGCGAATAAGCGTTCGCTCCGGTTTCGTTAGGGGCCAGATAATACGTTTTTTGAAAATAAATCGGATCGATATCCGTCAGTTGAACGAAATCCAAAATTTTGATTTCCTTCGTTACCTCGCCGCTCAGCTTCTCCAGCTCCTCCTTCTCGAAAAGAACGAAAGCTCCCGGCTCATATTCATAGCCTCTGGCGATTTCTCCCCATTCGACCTCCCGCTCGCAGGTCAAGCATTTGCGAACGAAGTTCAAAGGGGTAATGCACTCCTTGTGGATGTAACGCATCGATATATCCTTATCCTCGGTTGCGGAGAACATTTTGACCGGGACATGTACCAACCCGAAGCTGATCGCGCCTTTCCAGACCGTATGCATGAGAGTTCCTCCTTCATCGTTGCGAATTACATACAGTATCCCCTTTTAGGTAAATGTGTATGAATGAATCGGCCGAGGAGAGGGACATCCTACAATTAACGACCGGCGTGGCCTAACGGCCTTTAAGCTGCCGATATAAGGAGGATTTCCCTTTCGATGGACAACAACAATTCGCAAAACGGCAAATCTGCCGGTGCCCGTAATGAAACGGCAAATGAGACGACAGAAGCCGCCGGCTTGACGAACGACACTACGCACCAGGGCCGGGAAGATTATTTTATGGATATCGATCGTATGGTTAATGAAGGGTTGGGCGGAGGATATGTGTCGGCGAACAACGGTCATATCGGAGAATCGACAACCGATACGATGGATCATCCGGAATCGGTACTGAATGAAAGCACTCATGATTGAATAAAAGGTGCGGGAGCCATTATGCGGAGGGATACGAATGAAAGTGTACCGAGCTCAGGAAATATTGCAGTCTGATGCAAAAATCGAAGTGGAGCTCAACGGCGTAGCCGTATGGATCGACAGTGTGGATGCGGATCAAGCGACAGCCAAAATTCACGTAGAAGACCGGCCGGCCGATGCAAGAATCGTAGCGGTCGAGCAGCTTCAGGAAGTTCAATAACCGAAGCCCTGCCCCATGCAGCTTAAATGCTTGAAGGGCGGGGCTTTTTTTGTTCGGAAAGGCTTGCGGATTCCGGTGCGGTCTTTCGTTCATGCGATTGAAACAAGATGCCGCCGCTTTCGGGCAGACGCAGCTTTTCGAAGATTCGTCCCTCGGAGAAGGTTATTGCGGCGCTAGGTGGAGCGGGCTATAATAGGGAGAATACGGATGCGGAGGCGGGTTTTGAAGTTCTATGGATGAATTTGCAATCATTCGCAGGTTAACGGAAGGAAGGCAAACGCCTGCTTTCCAGAAGGAACGCGGGATCGTGACCGGGATCGGCGACGACGCGGCGGTAGCGAATCTGACCTCTGGCTGTCAGTTGGTCATGACATGCGATACGATGACCGAAGAGATTCACTTTAAGAAGATCACGATGCGCGACACGGATATCGGATACAAGGCGATGGCGGCGGCGGTTAGCGATATTGCGGCGATGGGAGCGATTCCGAGATACGCGCTGATCTCGCTCAGCTTTCCTAAAGGAACGGTGTTGGATAAGATCGAAAGTATTTATAAGGGGCTGTACGAATGCGCCGATCGCTTTAAGGTTGTCATTGCCGGCGGGGATACGACTTCCGCCGTTCAAGGGATCACCGTAGCCGTAACGATTATCGGCGAGGTCGAACGGGGGAAGGCGCTGCTTCGTTCCGTAGCGAAGCCGGGGGACGTGCTGTTCGCTACGGGCTTTCTGGGACTGTCAGCGGCCGGGCTGCAGTATTTGCTGGACCGCGGCATCCCATCCGGCGAATGGGACGAGCATTCCGTAACCGAAGCGCATTCCGCTTTAGTGCGCGCCCATTGCCGCCCCGATCCGCAGATCGAAGCCGGACAATTGCTGCAGCGTTCCGGCATTTGCCATGCTTTGAATGATGTCAGCGACGGCCTGGCGAGCGAAGCGTGGGAAATCGCCGAAGCTTCCGGCGTAGGGATCGATTTGATTGAGGAACGCATTCCGGTTGCGGGCGAGCTTCTGGTCTATGCGCAGCAGCGAGAATTGGACGCTCTCGACTTTATTCTGTACGGCGGCGAAGATTATCAGCTGGTCGGAACTATGCGGGAGGAGCACGCCGCAGCGATGCAAGCCAAATTTCGCGAAGCGGGCCTTGCGCTCCATATCATAGGATATGTCCAAACGCAGCCGCGCGGCGTAAGACTGGTGCAAAGCGGCGGGAAAGTCGTGTCCCTGGAGAAAAAAGGATACAATCATTTTTAACGGAAGAGGTGGAACCTGAAATGGTCGAATCGACCTCTTATTTGTATAAAGCCGAGAATCCGGAGCACACCGTTTCACTGGCGGCGCGGCTCGCCCCCTATTTCCGCCCCGGAACCGTCATTACTCTGGACGGGGATCTGGGAGCGGGCAAGACTGCCTTCTCGAAGGCGGTAGCGCGGGCGATCGGGGTGAGCGATGTCGTGAACAGTCCTACGTTCACCATTATTAAAGAATACGAAGGAGAGCGGTTTCCCTTCTATCATATGGATGTATATCGGCTTTCTCAGGATGAGGCGGACGAGCTGGGCCTGGATGAATATTTTTTCGGAGAAGGCATTACGCTGGTAGAATGGTCCTCTCTGATTACCGAATTGCTGCCCGAAGACCGGCTGGCTATCGCCATTCGTCATACGGAGGACGGGAATCCGGAGGGACGCATGTTTACATTGACTCCACACGGCAACCCTTATAAGGAATGGTGTGAACAACTGAAGGAGAACGGTATTTTACAATGACTACTGAGATAAAAACATTTGACGGACATCTGCTTGCTATCGATACTTCAACAAGCTCCATGTCCATCGCATTGGCAAGGGGAGGAGCATTAATCGGTGAAATGAGCTCCCAAGCCGAGCGAAATCATTCCATACACCTGCTTCCTCAAATTATGGAGCTGTTAAACGAGAACGGCCTGCATCCCCGCGAATTGGACGCATTTGCCGTTGGCGTAGGCCCCGGATCTTATACCGGCGTGCGCATTGGGGTTACCGTAGCCAAGACATTCGCATGGGCTCACAGCATGTCTTTGGTGGCCGTATCGAGTTTGGAGACGATGGCGCTGGGCGGCTTGGAAGCCTACTTGCTGCACCAAGGCGTGCGCAGTGCGGAAACCGGCGATGCCCGCAGCCTGTCTGCGCTGAATACGGTGTGTGCTCAGCCGGAGACGACGACCTGGATCGTACCGATGATCGAGGCGCGCCGGGGACAGGCTTTTACCGCCCTGTATCAGGCCGCCGGCCGCGAATGGAGCTGTCTTGTTCCGGACGGCATTAGGCTGATGTCTTCATGGACGGAGCAACTGCTTGCCGAGGCGGAAAAGCCGGACGGCAAGCATCCGGACCGGATTATTTTTACCGGAGAGACGGCGCTGCACGGAGAGGTGCTTCAACGTTTCTTTGCGGCATGGGGCGCCGGCGCGTCCGAAGTGCCTCACGAGATTCGCGCCCGCCATTTGGCGGAGCTCGGGGTGCTGCGTCTGAAGCAAGGACTGCTGGCGCAGCCTCATACTCTAGTGCCCAATTACACGCAGCTGCCGGAAGCGGAGGCTAAGCTGCTGGCGCATAAATCATAAGGAGGCTTCTTCATGGAACTCGGCGAGAGTATGGAAGCCCTAAGCCCTCTGGAATTTCGCTCCATGACGACGGAAGATATTCCGGCTATTTGCGAAATCGAGCAGGAGGCGTTTACGACGCCTTGGACGGCAGGGGCATTTCAAAATGAATTGACGAACAACCAATTCGCGCGGTATATGGTTATGGAATGCGACGGCGAAGTGGCCGGATACGGAGGCATGTGGCTGATCATGGAGGAAGCCCATGTGACGAATGTAGCGGTTAAGGAAAAATATCGCGGCAAAAAGCTAGGCGAGCGCCTTATGCGCGAGCTGCAGAAGACGGCGAGCTTTTTCGGCGCGGTTCGTATGACGCTGGAGGTGCGGCCTTCCAATTTGGTGGCCAAAAACCTGTACGAAAAGCTAGGGTTCTATTCGGTCGGCGTCCGCCGCGGCTATTATACCGACAACCGGGAAGACGCTATTATTATGTGGGCCGATCTGCCCAAATATCAACATAATACATTGAACGAATTAACAGGGGATTAATCTATGAAAACAACCGATTCGATGGAGACGGCAAGCGGGCTTCATCCTGATAAACCGACGTATATACTGGCAATTGAAACGAGCTGCGACGAAACTTCCGTTGCGATTGTAGCGGATGGCGCGACGATTTTGTCCAATGTGGTATCGAGCCAAATCGAAACCCACCGGCGTTTCGGAGGCGTCGTGCCTGAAGTCGCTTCGCGGCAGCATGTGGAGACGATCACCTGGATTATCGAGGAGGCGATCGGCAAAGCGGGGATTCAGCCGTCCGAGCTATCCGCCATTGCCGTTACGCAAGGACCGGGGCTTGTAGGCGCATTGTTGGTCGGGCTGGTAGCGGCAAAAACGCTGGCATGTGCGCTGGATCTGCCGCTGATCGGAGTGCATCATATCGCGGGGCATATTTACTCCAACCAGCTCGTGCATGAGCTGCAGTATCCATTCGTATCGCTGGTTGTGTCCGGCGGACATACCGAGCTGGTATACGTGGAGTCGGAAGGCCGATTCCGGATTATCGGGCAGACGCGCGACGATGCCGTCGGCGAAGCCTACGACAAAGTAGCCCGTGCGCTCAAGCTGCCCTATCCCGGCGGTCCGCATATCGACCGGCTCGCTCATGAGGCGGAGGAAGGGGTGCCTCTGCCGCGCGCATGGCTGGAGCCGGAATCATACGATTTCAGCTTTAGCGGGCTGAAATCGGCGGTGCTCTCCGTCTTGAACCAGGCGAACATGAAAGGGCAGCAGCTTGCGGCGCAAGCTGTAGCCAAGGGCTTCCAGGACTCGGTGCTCGACGTGCTGGTGGAGAAGGCGTTACGCGCCGTCGCTGCTTGTGGCGCGAAGCAGCTTGTGCTGGCGGGCGGGGTCGCCGCCAATAAAGGATTGCGCGAGCGGCTTGCCGCGCGCTGCTCAGAAATCGGCTTGCCGCTGCTTGCGCCTCCTCTTAGTCTCTGCACTGACAATGCCGCGATGATTGCCGCCGCAGCCTTTCTAAAATGGCGGCGCGGCCAGTTCTCGGCATTGGATATAAAGGCCGAGCCATCGCTCAAGCTGGAAGAATGGTCTGTGTAAACAACGAAGCGGCCCGGCCGATTTCGGCCGGGCCGCTTCGTTGCGCCGGGACATGTCGAACGGTGCGCAATTAGCTGCAAGGCCGCTGTCTAAGAATCTGTTTGCACCAGCGATTGAAGAATCGAAATAGGCATCGCGGCGAAGCCTTCGCTACGCTCAATAGAGAAGCAGCAGCCGCTGCGAAATCTTGGTTTGAAAAAAATATTAAAATAAAGCTTGCAATCGTTGCTCGAATTTGGTACATTACTACTTGTCGCTTCGGCGGCGGGCAAGTTTTAAGAAGAAGCAAATGAAATCTTCGAAAAAAAAGCTTGCAAAGAGATAGGCGAATATGATATATTAGTCAGGTCGCTTTCGACGGATGTCGAAAACGAACGAAGATTGTCCTTTGAAAACTGAACAACGAGTGAGTGTTAAATAGAGAATGCAAATTCTCGCTAGCATTGAATTTTGAGCTTAAGACAAGCTCTGTTATAACGAAAGGTGCTTCGGCGCCGGTCGTACTTTAATGGAGAGTTTGATCCTGGCTCAGGACGAACGCTGGCGGCGTGCCTAATACATGCAAGTCGAGCGGACTGTTCCTTCGGGAGCGGTTAGCGGCGGACGGGTGAGTAACACGTAGGCAACCTGCCTGTAAGATCGGGATAACTATCGGAAACGATAGCTAAGACCGGATAGCTGGTCTTCTCGCATGAGGAGATCATGAAACACGGGGTAACCTGTGGCTTACGGATGGGCCTGCGGCGCATTAGCTAGTTGGTAGGGTAACGGCCTACCAAGGCGACGATGCGTAGCCGACCTGAGAGGGTGATCGGCCACACTGGGACTGAGACACGGCCCAGACTCCTACGGGAGGCAGCAGTAGGGAATCTTCCGCAATGGACGCAAGTCTGACGGAGCAACGCCGCGTGAGTGATGAAGGTTTTCGGATCGTAAAGCTCTGTTGCCAGGGAAGAACGCCTTAGAGAGTAACTGCTCTAAGGGTGACGGTACCTGAGAAGAAAGCCCCGGCTAACTACGTGCCAGCAGCCGCGGTAATACGTAGGGGGCAAGCGTTGTCCGGAATTATTGGGCGTAAAGCGCGCGCAGGCGGTCATTTAAGTTTGGTGTTTAAGCCCGGGGCTCAACCCCGGATCGCACTGAAAACTGGGTGACTTGAGTGCGGGAGAGGAAAGTGGAATTCCACGTGTAGCGGTGAAATGCGTAGAGATGTGGAGGAACACCAGTGGCGAAGGCGACTTTCTGGACCGTAACTGACGCTGAGGCGCGAAAGCGTGGGGAGCAAACAGGATTAGATACCCTGGTAGTCCACGCCGTAAACGATGAGTGCTAGGTGTTAGGGGTTTCGATACCCTTGGTGCCGAAGTCAACACAGTAAGCACTCCGCCTGGGGAGTACGCTCGCAAGAGTGAAACTCAAAGGAATTGACGGGGACCCGCACAAGCAGTGGAGTATGTGGTTTAATTCGAAGCAACGCGAAGAACCTTACCAGGTCTTGACATCCCTCTGAATCCCCTAGAGATAGGGGCGGCCTTCGGGACAGAGGAGACAGGTGGTGCATGGTTGTCGTCAGCTCGTGTCGTGAGATGTTGGGTTAAGTCCCGCAACGAGCGCAACCCTTGACTTTAGTTGCCAGCATTCAGTTGGGCACTCTAGAGTGACTGCCGGTGACAAACCGGAGGAAGGCGGGGATGACGTCAAATCATCATGCCCCTTATGACCTGGGCTACACACGTACTACAATGGCCGGTACAACGGGAAGCGAAGCCGCGAGGTGGAGCGAATCTTTAGAAGCCGGTCTCAGTTCGGATTGCAGGCTGCAACTCGCCTGCATGAAGTCGGAATTGCTAGTAATCGCGGATCAGCATGCCGCGGTGAATACGTTCCCGGGTCTTGTACACACCGCCCGTCACACCACGAGAGTTTACAACACCCGAAGTCGGTGGGGTAACCCGCAAGGGGGCCAGCCGCCGAAGGTGGGGTAGATGATTGGGGTGAAGTCGTAACAAGGTAGCCGTATCGGAAGGTGCGGCTGGATCACCTCCTTTCTATGGAGTCCATGGTGACTGTAGGTCATCGGACATAAGCAACTAACAGTTGCACAATAGTTGACAACGGACATCGACGAGCTCGATGTAACAGTTGCAACGCCACTCACTCGTTGGTCAGTTTTGAGAGGACAAAGACGCCCCGAAAGGGAAGTCGATGTGTATCTCAAATAACACTGACAACTGACGTCAAGAACTTGATGTAACAGTTGCAGATTGTTCCTTGAAAACTAGATAACGAAACGAAATGCGTAGAGCAATACAACGTGTATTAGCATGGTTAAGCTAATAAGAGCACACGGAGGATGCCTAGGCGCTAGGAGCCGAAGAAGGACGTGGCGAACGACGAAATCGCCTCGGGGAGCCGTAAGCAGGCTTTGATCCGGGGATATCCGAATGGGGGAACCCAGCTGAGGTAATTCTCAGTTACTCACATCTGAATACATAGGGTGTGTAGAGGCATACGAGGGGAACTGAAACATCTAAGTACCCTCAGGAGAAGAAAACAAAAGTGATTCCGTCAGTAGCGGCGAGCGAAAGCGGAATAGCCCAAACCAGAGAGCTTGCTCTCTGGGGTTGTGGGACGTCAATGTAGGTGCAGCAGGGTAGATGAAGCGGTCTGGAAAGGCCGGCCATAGAAGGTAAAAGCCCTGTAATTGAAATTCTGCGAACACCTTAGACGGATCCCGAGTACCGCGAGACACGTGAAACCTCGTGGGAAGCAGGCAGGACCATCTGCCAAGGCTAAATACTCCCTAGCGACCGATAGTGAAGCAGTACCGTGAGGGAAAGGTGAAAAGAACCGCGGGAGCGGAGTGAAATAGAACCTGAAACCGTGTGCTTACAAGAAGTCAGAGCCCGTTAATGGGTGATGGCGTGCCTTTTGTAGAATGAACCGGCGAGTTACGTTCCCGTGCAAGGTTAAGGTGAAGAGCCGAAGCCGCAGCGAAAGCGAGTCTGAATAGGGCGACGAAGTACGTGGGCGTAGACCCGAAACCGTGTGATCTACCCCTGTCCAGGGTGAAGGTGCGGTAACACGCACTGGAGGCCCGAACCCACGAATGTTGAAAAATTCGGGGATGAGGTGGGGGTAGCGGAGAAATTCCAATCGAACTCGGAGATAGCTGGTTCTCCCCGAAATAGCTTTAGGGCTAGCCTCGGGAGATGAGTAGTGGAGGTAAAGCACTGATTGGGTGCGGGGCCCGCCAAGGGTTACCAAGTCCAGTCAAACTCTGAATGCCACATACTTTATCCCGGGAGTCAGACAGTGAGTGCTAAGATCCATTGTCAAGAGGGAAACAGCCCAGACCATCAGCTAAGGTCCCCCAGTGTGTGTTAAGTGGGAAAGGATGTGGAGTTGCGCAGACAACCAGGATGTTGGCTTAGAAGCAGCCACCATTGAAAGAGTGCGTAATAGCTCACTGGTCGAGTGACTCTGCGCCGAAAATGTAACGGGGCTAAACACACCACCGAAGCTATGGCTCGCGTCACCTTCATTGCATCTTTGAGGTTTCCGTTTAGACACGGGACATTCGCCAGATTCTACTTTATAAGTAGATTCAAGGAATCTGGCTAAATGCACCCAGGGCTAAACGCGCAGCTTCGAGGCTGGAATGAAGGTGACGCAGGGGTAGGGGAGCGTTGTATGTAGGTAGAAGGTGTACCGTAAGGAGCGCTGGACAGCATACAAGTGAGAATGCCGGTATGAGTAACGAAAAGATCAGTGAGAATCTGATCCGCCGAAAGCCTAAGGGTTCCTGAGGAAGGCTCGTCCGCTCAGGGTAAGTCGGGACCTAAGGCGAGGCCGAAAGGCGTAGTCGAAGGACAACAGGTTGAAATTCCTGTACCACCGTGAACCGTTATGAGCAATGGGGTGACGCAGAAGGATAGTGACGCGGGCTGATGGATGCCCGTCCAAGCAGAGAGGCTGATGTGTAGGCAAATCCGCACATCATAAGGCTGGTCTGTGATGGGGAGTGAAAATAACAGTAGCGAAGGTCATGAGTTCAGGCTGCCAAGAAAAGCCTCTAGCCAGGGAGAAGGTGCCCGTACCGCAAACCGACACAGGTAGGCGAGCAGAGCATGCTAAGGCGCGCGGAAGAACTCTCGTTAAGGAACTCGGCAAAATGACCCCGTAACTTCGGGAGAAGGGGTGCCTCGGTAGGGTGAATAGCCCGAGGGGGCCGCAGTGAAAAGGCCCAAGCGACTGTTTAGCAAAAACACAGGTCTGTGCGAAGCCGCAAGGCGAAGTATACGGGCTGACGCCTGCCCGGTGCTGGAAGGTTAAGGGGAGTGGTTAGGGAGCAATCCCGAAGCTATGAACCGAAGCCCCAGTAAACGGCGGCCGTAACTATAACGGTCCTAAGGTAGCGAAATTCCTTGTCAGGTAAATTCTGACCCGCACGAATGGCGTAACGACTTGGGCGCTGTCTCAACGAGAGATCCGGTGAAATTTTAATACCTGTGAAGATGCAGGTTACCCGCGACAAGACGGAAAGACCCCATGGAGCTTTACTGCAGCTTGATATTGGACTTTGGTACGATCTGTACAGGATAGGTGGGAGCCTAAGAAGCATGAGCGCCAGCTTGTGTGGAGGCGACGTTGGGATACCACCCTGATCGTATCGGAGTTCTAACCTGGTACCGTAGATCCGGTATGGGGACAGTGTCAGGTGGGCAGTTTGACTGGGGCGGTCGCCTCCTAAAGTGTAACGGAGGCGCCCCAAGGTTCCCTCAGAATGGTTGGAAATCATTCGAAGAGTGCAAAGGCAGAAGGGAGCTTGACTGCGAGACAAACAGGTCGAGCAGGGACGAAAGTCGGGCTTAGTGATCCGGTGGTACCGAATGGAAGGGCCATCGCTCAACGGATAAAAGCTACCCTGGGGATAACAGGCTTATCTCCCCAAGAGTCCACATCGACGGGGAGGTTTGGCACCTCGATGTCGGCTCATCGCATCCTGGGGCTGAAGTAGGTCCCAAGGGTTGGGCTGTTCGCCCATTAAAGCGGTACGCGAGCTGGGTTCAGAACGTCGTGAGACAGTTCGGTCCCTATCTGTCGTGGGCGTAGGAAATTTGAGAGGAGCTGTCCTTAGTACGAGAGGACCGGGATGGACGTACCGCTGGTGTACCAGTTGTTCCGCCAGGAGCATGGCTGGATAGCTACGTACGGACGGGATAAGCGCTGAAAGCATCTAAGCGTGAAGCCCCCCTCAAGATGAGATTTCCCAGTAAGTAAGACCCCTTGAAGACGACGAGGTAGATAGGTTCGGGGTGGAAGCACGGCAACGTGTGGAGCTGACGAATACTAATTGGTCGAGGGCTTAACCAAATAAGCCCCACAAAGTGAAGATGATGCTTCGAAGCAGATTCCAAGTACTTTCTCGGGGCCCGGAAACAAACCGGGAAGAACAAATAACCATTGCTCGCTACGCGCACAAGTTTCGTATCTAGTTTTCAAGGCGCAAGCCTTGAACAAGCTATACCGTTTGGTGATGATGGCGGAGGGGAACCACGCGTTCCCATCTCGAACACGACCGTTAAGCCCTCCAGCGTCGATGGTACTTGAACCGAAGGGTTCTGGGAGAGTAGAACGTCGCCAAGCAAAAAGCAGTTGATCTTACGCAGATCAGCTGCTTTTTTTATTGAGCTATATTAAATTACAATCGTCTCCGATCACTTAAAGATTTACCTCAAATATAATATTCACCGCTTTATTTGCTAATTTTCATTTCAGTAAGTCTACGGCCAGGATAAGTCATCTACTGCGTTTTTGGGCAGCCTGCTTTTATGCTATTAGGTCGATTGCTCGAATCGGAACCGCTATTCTTTCATATTTGCTTTGCGTAAAGCCAAGGGTATGTTATTGTCCATGAGGCTTATGCATGAGCACTCGGCGAAGACCGGGGAAATCCTGCGACATTCTGGCTATTTCTTCGTTTTGTTAATTAAATCGGTCACGGTTACGAATTGATAACCTTGCTTTTTCAACTCTGGCAGTATGATTTTTAAAGCGGCAACGGTTTGGGAACAATCGCCCTCCAAATCATGGAACAAAATGATGTCCCCATTATGAACATTGGAAAGCACGGTTTTTACGATTTTATTCACACCAGGCCGTTTCCAATCTTTCGTATCCTGATACCAGGACCACATAACGACAGTAAGTTTATCTTCTTTTGTCATGTTCAGCAGCGCATCGTTGTAAAAACCGCCTGGCGGGCGAAATACATGGGGAATTTGCTCCGTTATATCGAATATAACTTCCTGGGTTTGCCGGATTTCATCCACGAGCTTTTGCGGCGAGACGTTCTTTAAATAATGGTGATCAAAGGTATGATTTGCAATCTCATGTCCTTCATTGACTTCCCTGATCGCGATGGCCGGGTACATCTGAACCCTTTTACCAAGAACGAAAAAAGTAGCTTTCGCTTGATGCTCCTTTAATAAATCCAGAATTTGCGGGGTGTATACCGGGTTCGGCCCGTCATCGAATGTTAAAGCAATCAGTTTCTGATCCGTCTCGACATTCCAGACCACTTCGCTGCTCGGTTTGTTGGAAGCCGCGGTCGTCAAGATCAGCAGGAAGCCGCATACCATAAGTTTAAGCAGCATCTTGTGCACAATATCCCTCCCCATTGAACTCGTTTCCTTAGATTTTGCACAGGGGAAAAAGAATATACAAAAAAGCAGCTGCTGCAAGCAACTGCCTTAAGTGGAAAAAAACTTTCTGGGCGACAATATCTTTCCGCTAATCGCCATTTCTCATTTCAATACATAAATTTTAACTTGCTGAATACCGAACTGCGTTGCTTTTGTCTTGTCATCGGGAACGTAAATATCGATCTTGTTGCCTTTGATGGCGCTGCCTGTATCCGAAGCTGTCGCATACATGCCTCCGGCCGGCAGGCCGTCATAATTGTAGCCTTCAATGTACACTTTAGAACCTAACGGGATGATCGAAGGATCAACGGAAATCGTGCCAACCTGAAGCGGATTACCGAAATAGTCGATGCTCGGATGACCTCCATTTTCCGAAGGGGATCCGGTGTAGGCGGTCGCTTTTCCCTCTATTACCTTCTGATAGGCAGGGGAATAGCAAGCCGGAGCGTGATATTTACCATCCTCATCTAAAATAGCGATGTGATTGTCAGCGTCCCACTGCATTTGGATCTTGAGTGTATCGGCTAGCAATCGGACGGGAATGTAAGCACGGCCGTTGACCATCTGGGGTGCCGACTGGAGAGTAATAGGCTGATCGTTCAGACTGGCAGAGGTTTGTCCCGTTGTAAATAGAAAAGTGTTGCTTTTGTTCGAAAGTGTAATTTTCAGCGCGTCCCCTTGCTGCTCCCAATGTGCTTCATAGCCCAGCTTCTCGCTTACAAAACGTACAGGTACTTGCAGTTGGCTAGCGCCGTCCACAAAAGGCTGAGCGTCCGGAAAAGCGATCAGCTCATCGTTCACCTGAACTTTGTAACCGTTTTCCGGCGGTGGAGCCGCCTGTGCCGCATAGGCAGAAGTCATCAAAGAAAGCAGTATTGCCGATGACAATACTAGGCTTTTTGCAAAATGCTTCATATGTCCCTCCCTGGGCCTCCGAGGTTAGTTGACGGATTCGGGAAGAGGTATCTCCCTAGCTTGGATACGCTCCAAGCATTCACCCCATTTAAAATCGTCCCCCGTACAAACGAGAATAAGTTTGATTCGGCATTTTTAGAAATTATCATAGAATCGCGCTTAGTTCAATGTATAAAATCAACCAGTAACTCCCTTTTAATGGTTATACTGTATGTGTGCTATTCGTAAGATGGGCAAAATGAAATGAAGTTGCCGTCGTAGAACCTTTATTATAGAGGCAATCGCTTTAATTTTGTTTAAATTACGAACTGCTCAGGACATGGAAGAATTGCGGGAAATG
>NZ_CP027059.1:5157500-7968964 GCF_023523925.1 Paenibacillus konkukensis
CGTCAGTAGCGGCGAGCGAAAGCGGAACAGCCCAAACCAGAGGGCTTGCTCTCTGGGGTTGTGGGACGTCAATGTAGGTGCAGCAGGGTAGATGAAGCGGTCTGGAAAGGCCGGCCATAGAAGGTAAAAGCCCTGTAGTTGAAATTCTGCGAACACCTTAGACGGATCCCGAGTACCGCGAGACACGTGAAACCTCGTGGGAAGCAGGCAGGACCATCTGCCAAGGCTAAATACTCCCTAGCGACCGATAGTGAAGCAGTACCGTGAGGGAAAGGTGAAAAGAACCGCGGGAGCGGAGTGAAATAGAACCTGAAACCGTGTGCTTACAAGAAGTCAGAGCCCGTTAACGGGTGATGGCGTGCCTTTTGTAGAATGAACCGGCGAGTTACGTTCCCGTGCAAGGTTAAGGTGAAGAGCCGAAGCCGCAGCGAAAGCGAGTCTGAATAGGGCGACTTGAGTACGTGGGCGTAGACCCGAAACCGTGTGATCTACCCCTGCCCAGGGTGAAGGTGCGGTAACACGCACTGGAGGCCCGAACCCACGAATGTTGAAAAATTCGGGGATGAGGTGGGGGTAGCGGAGAAATTCCAATCGAACTCGGAGATAGCTGGTTCTCCCCGAAATAGCTTTAGGGCTAGCCTCGGGAGATGAGTAGTGGAGGTAAAGCACTGATTGGGTGCGGGGCCCGCCAAGGGTTACCAAGTCCAGTCAAACTCTGAATGCCACATACTTTATCCCGGGAGTCAGACAGTGAGTGCTAAGATCCATTGTCAAGAGGGAAACAGCCCAGACCATCAGCTAAGGTCCCCCAGTGTGTGTTAAGTGGGAAAGGATGTGGAGTTGCGCAGACAACCAGGATGTTGGCTTAGAAGCAGCCACCATTGAAAGAGTGCGTAATAGCTCACTGGTCGAGTGACTCTGCGCCGAAAATGTAACGGGGCTAAACACACCACCGAAGCTATGGATTGTAGATTTTATCTACTCTGGTAGGGGAGCGTTGTGTACAGGTTGAAGGTGTACCGTAAGGAGCGCTGGACAGTACACAAGTGAGAATGCCGGTATGAGTAACGAAAAGATCAGTGAGAATCTGATCCGCCGAAAGCCTAAGGGTTCCTGAGGAAGGCTCGTCCGCTCAGGGTAAGTCGGGACCTAAGGCGAGGCCGAAAGGCGTAGTCGAAGGACAACAGGTTGAAATTCCTGTACCACCGTGAACCGTTATGAGCGATGGGGTGACGCAGAAGGATAGTGACGCGGGCTGATGGATGCCCGTCCAAGCAGAGAGGCTGATGTGTAGGCAAATCCGCACATCATCAGGCTGGTCTGTGATGGGGAGCGAAAATAACAGTAGCGAAGGTCATGAGTTCAGGCTGCCAAGAAAAGCCTCTAGCCAGGGAGAAGGTGCCCGTACCGCAAACCGACACAGGTAGGCGAGCAGAGCATGCTAAGGCGCGCGGAAGAACTCTCGTTAAGGAACTCGGCAAAATGACCCCGTAACTTCGGGAGAAGGGGTGCCTCGGTAGGGTGAATAGCCCGAGGGGGCCGCAGTGAAAAGGCCCAAGCGACTGTTTAGCAAAAACACAGGTCTGTGCGAAGCCGCAAGGCGAAGTATACGGGCTGACGCCTGCCCGGTGCTGGAAGGTTAAGGGGAGTGGTTAGGGAGCAATCCCGAAGCTATGAACCGAAGCCCCAGTAAACGGCGGCCGTAACTATAACGGTCCTAAGGTAGCGAAATTCCTTGTCAGGTAAATTCTGACCCGCACGAATGGCGTAACGACTTGGGCGCTGTCTCAACGAGAGATCCGGTGAAATTTTAATACCTGTGAAGATGCAGGTTACCCGCGACAAGACGGAAAGACCCCATGGAGCTTTACTGCAGCTTGATATTGGACTTTGGTACGATCTGTACAGGATAGGTGGGAGCCTGAGAAGCATGAGCGCCAGCTTGTGTGGAGGCGACGTTGGGATACCACCCTGATCGTATCGGAGTTCTAACCTGGTACCGTGAACCGGTATGGGGACAGTGTCAGGTGGGCAGTTTGACTGGGGCGGTCGCCTCCTAAAGCGTAACGGAGGCGCCCCAAGGTTCCCTCAGAATGGTTGGAAATCATTCGAAGAGTGCAAAGGCAGAAGGGAGCTTGACTGCGAGACAAACAGGTCGAGCAGGGACGAAAGTCGGGCTTAGTGATCCGGTGGTACCGAATGGAAGGGCCATCGCTCAACGGATAAAAGCTACCCTGGGGATAACAGGCTTATCTCCCCCAAGAGTCCACATCGACGGGGAGGTTTGGCACCTCGATGTCGGCTCATCGCATCCTGGGGCTGAAGTAGGTCCCAAGGGTTGGGCTGTTCGCCCATTAAAGCGGTACGCGAGCTGGGTTCAGAACGTCGTGAGACAGTTCGGTCCCTATCTGTCGTGGGCGTAGGAAATTTGAGAGGAGCTGTCCTTAGTACGAGAGGACCGGGATGGACGTACCGCTGGTGTACCAGTTGTTCCGCCAGGAGCATGGCTGGATAGCTACGTACGGACGGGATAAGCGCTGAAAGCATCTAAGCGTGAAGCCCCCCTCAAGATGAGATTTCCCAGTAAGTAAGACCCCTTGAAGACGACGAGGTAGATAGGTTCGGGGTGGAAGCACGGCAACGTGTGGAGCTGACGAATACTAATCGGTCGAGGGCTTAACCAAATTCCCAAGAAAGTGAAGAGAAGCTTCGAAGCTGATTCCAAATACTTTCTCGGGGCCCGGAAACAAACCGAGAAGAACAAATAACCATTGCTCGCTACGCGCACGAGTTTCGTATCTAGTTTTCAAGGCGCAAGCCTTGAACAAGCTATACCGTTTGGTGATGATGGCGGAGGGGAACCACGCGTTCCCATCTCGAACACGACCGTTAAGCCCTCCAGCGTCGATGGTACTTGAACCGAAGGGTTCTGGGAGAGTAGAACGTCGCCAAGCAAAAGCAGTTGATCTTACGCAGATCAGCTGCTTTTTTTATTGTTTAGGAAATGATGCGCAGCCATATCCTGTGGAAATTCGGGGTCTCCCCCGAAAGGAAAGTCTACCCATAGAACGATCCCAGAGGAAGGGTTAGACGCCGATCCAGCTTAGGCTGGATGCGGACGCAATAAGCTTCAGAGCATCACGTCACTACCCTGGAAATTACTCTTGGTACCCCATTTCCATTGTCTGTGGTGCCGCGTCGGCGGCATGGATGGCTTTTGGGGGATTTGTTCTTGATAAGACTTATATGTCCCGCATATGCTGTAATAACCGAAGCTGCGCGCTATTGCTAGCTTGGCTGAAGGCTGGACAAGGAGGGGCCAATGCCAATGCCATCCGGAAGCTGTTTCTTCGGATAGGAAGGAAGCAAGTAGAAATGCCTTCAGATCGCAGACGAAATAAAAGGCTGTAAGAGGCGAAGACTGTATATCGTTGGTTTAGGGCAAATGCTTATGAAGCATAGGTCTTTTTTGGTGTGCAGACGGACAGCCCCAAAAAACTTTTAGGAAATAAAGTTTCAAAATAGTATTTACATCAGGAAATATTATTTTATAATTGTAATATAATTATTCCATACCGCATTTTAAAACGAATAGATCCCAAAGGAGATACCCCTATGTTGAACGGCGGTCTTATCGGCATCAAAGAAGCATTGGAATCGCTAAAGCCCACGGAGCAGAAGGTGGCGCAATATATATTGGAGAATCCGGAGACGGTGGTCAACGCCTCGGTTCAGAAGCTTGCCGAGCTGGCAGGAGTAAGCGAAGCGACGATAGTGAGGCTGGCCCGCTCGCTTCATCTCAAAGGCTTCCAGGAGCTGAAGCTGCGTATTGCGGCCGATTTGGCGAAAGCGACCAATCCTGTAAGCAACTCGTATCAAGAGATTCAAATCGACGGATCGGTGCAGGATTTGATTTTATCGATCTCCCATAATAACACGCTCTCGATTCAAGATACTTTAACGGTATTGTCCCCGAAGGATGTGGAGAGGGCTATAGATTGCCTGAGCAAGGCGAAGCGAGTGTATTTCTTCGGCGTCGGCGCTTCGGCGGTCATTGCCCAGGACTTCAAGCAGAAGCTGTCGCGGATTAACCGCTGGTGCGAGGCGGCGCCGGATTTTGACTCGCAGGCTACGCTGGCGGCGAACATGACGGAAGAAGACGTCGCATTCGGCATTTCCTATTCGGGACAGACGGAAAATATGATTCAGTCGTTGAAAATAGCCAAGCAAACCGGAGCGACGATCATTTCCTTGACGAAGTTCGGCAGCAATCCGGTGGCAGAGATGGCCGACATCTGTCTGTTTACAAGCTCACTCGAGCAAAGCATTCGCAGCGGCGCCATGGCGTCGCGAATAGCGCAGCTGAACGTTATCGATATACTGTATGTCGGGATCGCGAGCCGGACGTACGAAGAGAGCATTCAGGCGCTGGAAAAAACGCGTAAAGCGGTTAGCGGGTCGAAGCGCCATGGATAATATCGTACAAATGATTGAACGTTGGATCGCAGAGAAGCAAATTCCCGGCGCGGTGCTGGACATTTCCCAAGGAAGCGGATTCCGCTTCCAGAAGGCGTTCGGAGGGTACCGGCTGTCGGAGCAAAGCGAGTGGAAACCGCTTACGCTCGATTCGTTATTCGACGCCGCTTCCTTAACCAAGGTGACGGCGACCTTGCCGGCCGCAATGCTGCTTGTTCAGCAGGGGAAGCTGGAGCTTGAGAAGCCTCTGCGCAGCTACATCCCGGAATTCCGGCATCCGCAGGTGACGATAAGACATTTGCTGCAGCATTCATCGGGGCTGGCGGCGAGCTTGTACGATACGGCCAGGGACGTTCCTCGGGAAATAATGAAAGAAATTTTCGAGCAGGAGCTGGAATACGAACCCGGAACAAGGGTGCTTTACAGCGATCTGGGATTTATTTTGCTCGGGGTGACGGTGGAGCGAATAACGGGGATCAAGCTCAATGAATTCGTTCGCCGGGAAATCCATCTTCCGCTCGGCATGAACGATACGATGTTTCTGCCCGGAGCTTCGGAGCTGCATCGCATAGCGCCCACGGAACCGTTTAAAGACGGCTATGTCCATGGAGAGGTTCATGACGAGAAGACGTATCGAATGGGCGGAGTTACCGGCAGCGCGGGGTTGTTTACGACGGCGTTCGATCTGGCCGTTTACGGGCGAAGCTGGCTCCGCCAAGAAGACGGATTGCTCTCGAAGCGCTGGCGCGGCGAATGTCTGAGCCGTCCGTTCCACGGGCGCGGGCTCGGCTGGGAAATATGGCATGGCCAGCCGTCCGTTCCGAGCTGCGGCAGCAGTTGGCCAATGGGCAGCTTTGGCCATACCGGATTCACGGGCACAAGCCTCTGGGTCGATCCGCAGCATGAGCTGGTCGTCGTGCTTCTGACCAATGCCGTCCATTACGGCAGAGGAAATCCGCTCCGCAGGTTCAGGCCGATTATTCATGAGGCTATTTATTCCTCTATTATTGGGGGTTAAATATAGATTTACTTTTTGCTATGCATAGAAAGAACATTTTAAGGAGGAATGTTTACAATGAAACATGTTTCTCTGGTTCTTGCAGCAGCATTGGCGGTATCGCTGGCAGGATGCAGCTCGTCATCCGATCCGGCGCCCGCAACGGCACCGAAAGATTCCAAAGGGGATCAGCCTAACGCGGCTTCTTCGCAGCAAAAAGTAAAACTCACGATGGGCAGTTGGAGGACGGAGGATAAGGAAGCCTACGAGAAAATCATCAAGGAATTCCAGAAGAACAATCCGAACATCGAGATCGCGTTCAACCCGACGAAAAATACGGAGTACAATACGGTGTTGAACACGGCGCTGCAGACAGGAAGCGGTCCGGATATTATTCAGCTGCGCCCTTATGCGGCGGGCATTGCGCTGGCCGATGCGGGATACCTGGAGCCGCTCGATTCGCTCAAAGGCTTGAGCGTGATGTCCAAGGAAACGCTGGCCGCGGCAACGGGCAAAGACGGCAAAGTGTATGGCGTTCCTACGGTGTTCAGCTCGACGCAAATTTTTTACAACAAGAAGCTGTTTCAGAAATTCAACATCGAAGTGCCGAAAACATGGGACGATCTGATCAAAGCGGCCGAAACGCTGAAGCAGAACAAGGTGACTCCGTTCGCTTTCGGATCGAAGGAGGGCTGGATACTATCTCTGACGCATGGCGCGCTTGGGCCCGGATTTTACGGCGGAACGGATTTCGTGAAGAAGGTGACTTCCGGCCAAACGAACTTCAAGGACCCGGCGTTCCTCAGTTCCATTGACATGATGCAGGGTCTCACCAAGTATTTCCCTGACAATTATGTGGGATTGTCGATGGACGACATGCGCAATCTGTTCGTAACGGAGCAGGCGGGCATGATGGTCATGGGCGACTGGGAAATTGCGGTGATGAAGAAAATGAACCCTGCGCTGGAGATGGATGTGTTCCCGGTTCCGGCTCCTAACGGCGGCAAAGCGTCGGTAACGACTTGGGTCGACGGCTCGTTCTCCGTAAACAAAGCGTCCAAGAATAAAGCGGAAGCGATGAAATTCATCGAGTTTATGACGACCAAGGAGTTCGGCAATCTGGTAGCCAACGAGCTGATGAAGCCGAGCACGATTCCCGGTGTGCAGGCAAGCGATCCGATCGTCACGAAAATATCCGAATACGCCAACAGCATCGCTACGCCGTATATGTTCGTCGTTCATTTCAGCGCGGGCAACCCGACCTCCAAGACGGTTCTGGAAACGTCGATGCAGGGGATGTACCTGAATAAGCAGACGCCTCAGCAGGTGACGGAAGAAGTGCAGAAGAGCGTCGACACCTGGTTCAAGCCGGCGGCCAACTAGGTCAATATCGGGGAAAAGGCGGCGAGTCTTATGGCAGGGACGAATGTTCAACCGCAAGCAGCCCGGCATAAACAGAAACCGTTCCATTGGAGTAAAGGGTTTATTCATCTGTTTCCGATTCCGGCCCTCGCCGTCTATACGCTGTTCATCGTGTATCCGATTGTCGCCGCGTTCAGCTATAGTCTGTTTGAATGGCAGGGGCTGAAAAAAGGCGCGTTCATCGGAATCGGCAACTTCGTGACGCTATTTACCAAAGAGCCTTTCAACACCCGGTTTTGGGATGCTCTCGGCCATAATGCGTATTATTTTATTCTTGAGATGGTGGTGCAGAACGGAATCGCCTTTGCGCTGGCGTATATCATTTTCTCCAGGATCAAGGGCGCCGAGCTGTTCAAGATGGCTTACTTTTTGCCGAGGCTGCTGTCGGTTATCGTGGTCGGTTTTTTGTGGAAGCTGCTGCTGAACCCGAACTTCGGGGCCGTGAATGTGGTGCTGAAGCAGATCGGTCTGGAGTCATGGGCGCGGCCGTGGCTGGGGGAGCCGGCAACGGCGCTGACCGCGATTATATTGGCGAATTGCTGGTTCGGGATCGGGTTTGCGGTGCTTATCTTTTTGGCGGGATTGCAGTCGATTTCCCAGGAGGTGCTGGAGGCGGCACGGTTGGACGGCGTTAGGGGACTGCGGATGATTCGCACGATCGTGATGCCGATGATGATGCAATCTATCGTGATTATTACGGTGTTCACGTTCGTTCACGCCTTCGAAGCGTTCGAGCTGATCTACGCGATGCAGGGCTCGCAAGGAGAGCCTTACCATTCGACGGATACGCTGGCGGTGTTCTTTTACCGTACGGCCTTCGGCGGTTCAAGCGGCGACGGAGTGGCTATCGGTCTTGGTTCGTCGCTGGCGGTGACGCTGTTCTTTATTATCGCGGTGCTGTCGGCGGCGTTTATGGCCGTGATGAAGCAAAGAGACATGGAGTAGGGGGATTGCGCTCATGAGAGAATCTGCCGGAATCCGTATCGGCCAGTATGCCGTCGCCTCCTTGTTCGCCCTCGTCAGCTTGTACCCGATCTTCCTGATGCTGCTGTCCTCGCTGAAGACGAACATCGAGATTTTCAAAAGTCCGATGGCTTTGCCCGAATCGTGGAGCCTGGATGCTTACAGAAAGCTGCTGGATCAAGTGCCTTATTTCGACTACTTCTGGAACAGCGCGGCGGTGAGCGTCATTTCGGTCGCGTTGGTGCTGATTTTCGGGTCGCTGGCGTCGTTTTATATTGCCCGGTTTCACTTCAAGTGGAATGCGGCCCTGTTTTTCTTTTTCCTGATAGGGATGATGATTCCGATCAAGCTGGGGATTGTGCCGCTCTTTATGCTGATGAAGCAGATGCAGCTGCTTAATACGATCACCTCGCTTGTGCTCGTCTATACGGCGATCGGGATTCCGCTGTCGGTGCTTATTTTGACCGGATTTTTCCGGACGCTCCCAAAGGAGCTGGAAGAAGCGGGGCGCATCGACGGCTGCTCGAATATGAAAGTGCTGCTGAACATTATCGTGCCGCTGATGAGACCGGCGCTGGGCACGGTGATGATTATGAATTTCATTACGGTTTGGAACGATTTCTTTTTCCCGCTGATTTTCGTTCAGGAGGAGGAAAAAAAGACGATTCCGGTCGGCATGCTCACCTTGTTCAGCGAGTATTCCACCGATTGGAGCGTGCTGTTCGCGGGACTGACGTTGTCCTCACTGCCGATGATGATTTTGTTCGCCGTCGCTTCCAGGCAGTTCATGGAAGGGATGACGGCCGGGGCCGTAAAATAACCGGTCAAGTGTTCGGGAGCTAGTAATATAGACAAATAACGTTTTCGAGATATGAAAAAGCGCCGGGGAACCGGGAAAAGATTGCGTTTAGGCGAGGGGAGAGCGGGCGGCATGCCGTTAGAGAACACAAAGGATCAGACTAGGAGCAGGCGATTTATCGGCATCGACGGCGGCGGCACGAAAACCTCATGTGTCATCGGAGATGAAAGCGGAGCGGTACTGGCTGTGTGCCACGGAGAATCCAGCAATATGAAATCAAGGCCGTGGGAAGAGGTCAAGCGGGTTTTGGCGGAGCTTATCTCGCAGGCGATGGAGCTGTCGCAAAGCGAGATGAGCGACCTCGCAGGCGTATTTCTCGGCTTGGCCGGAGCCGACCGGCCGGAGGATAAGGAGCCGCTCTACGCGTATATGAAGGAGCTGCTGCCGGAAGGGACGCCCGTGACGATCCATAACGACGCGGTAACGGTGCTGGCGGCGGGCACTTGGGGCGAGGTGGGCATCGTGCTCATCTCGGGAACCGGATCGATTGCTTACGGCTTTTTGCCGGAGACGGATACTTGGGTGCGCGCCGGCGGATGGGGCTATTTGCTCGGCGACGAAGGCAGCGGATATGACATGGGCAGACAGGCTCTGATCGCCGTGATGCGGCAGCATGACGGCCGGGGCGGGCGAACGCGGTTAACCGACGATGTGCTGAAGCGGTGGTCGCTCGCGGACCCGAACCGGATTATCACGTATGTGTACAGCCAGCCTAATGTCCGTACGGCGATAGCCGAATTGGCCAGGCTCACGCTGGCCGCCGCCTGGGAAGGCGACGAGGCGGCCGGACAAATCGTCGCCCGCGGCATCGACGAGCTGGCCGAGCTGGCAGTAACGGTCCGATCGCGGCTGGCTGCGCTGCAGCCGGATAGGGATCTATCGGAGCTGCCGTTGGTGCTTAGCGGAGGCTTATTCGCGGACGACGGGTTTATGAACGCCTTGACGGAGCATGAGCTTGTGCGAGCCAGCGGACTAAAGCCCAGAAGGTTAAGTGTGCCTCCGGTTGCCGGCTGTTATGTGCTGGCTCTAAAGCAAGCGGGGGTGGAGATGACGGAGGCGATTCGGCAGCGAATTTCCGCTTGGGAGACAGGGAGGGAAGTCTAGTTGGACAACATCTTTCAGCCTGTGACGGAACAACGAAATGCGAAATCGGCAGAGCTTGACCGCCTGGATGTTCTGGAGATTATCCGGCTTATGAACGAAGAAGACCATACGGTGGCTGCCGCCGTACAGCAGGCGCTGCCGCAAATCGCGGCGATGATCGAAGCGATCGTGCAGGTGATGAGCCGCGGCGGGAGGCTGTTCTATATCGGGGCGGGCACCAGCGGACGGCTCGGCGTGCTGGATGCTTCGGAATGCCCGCCGACGTTCGGCGTCGACCGGAAGCTCGTCACCGGCCTGATTGCCGGCGGAGAAGCGGCGCTGACGACGGCGATCGAGAACGCCGAGGACGACGAGGAGGCGGGGGCGCGGGAGATCGAGGCGCAGGTGACGGCGAATGACGCCGTCGTCGGCATTGCCGCCAGCGGCAGTACGCCGTACGTGATCGGCGCGATCCGCAAAGCGCGCGAGCTCGGGGCGCTGACGGCAAGCGTCGCGTGCAACGACGGAGCGAAGCTGAGCGAGGCGGCGCAGTATGCGGTGGAAGTGTCCGTTGGACCCGAGGTCGTGACGGGGTCCACGCGGCTGAAGGCGGGTACGGCGACGAAGATGGTGCTGAATATGATTACGACGACGGCGATGATCAAGCTCGGCAAAGTGTACGGAAATTTGATGGTCAACGTTCAGGCGACCAATCAGAAGCTGCGCGAGCGCGTCGTGCGGATCGTGAGCGAAGCGACCGGAGCGGAGACGGAGACGGCGTCCGCTTATGTGCAGGCGGCGGAAGGCGATGCCAGAGCGGCGATCTTGATGCTGCGCTTCGGCATTACCCGCGAGGAAGCTTCGGAAGCGCTGCGGCAGTGCCGCGAGCATTTCGGCGATGCGGTGGCGAAACTGGAGAAGAAAAGCCTGGCTTAAGCGCCGGGCTTTTTGGTTGTTTAGGAAATGATGCGCAGCAATATCCTGTGGAAATCCGGGGGCTCCCCATCTACATATTGGCTCGTGCCTTTGCTTTATTCGTTAAGAACAAGGCGGGAATTACCATAGTTACCGTCAACACGCTGGCGACAAGAAAGCCGGTTTGATAAGAGGAAGCCAGATGAGCGAGGTTGGGCACGGCTTGATTCATCTGACTGGCTACAACCGTTGCCAGCACGGCAGAACCAAAGGCTCCGCCAATATTTTGAATAATGCGTGTGGCGACGCTCGCTTGCGGGATGACACTGGCAAAACAAAACCGACTTCCAGTTCCGGAAGTCGGTTTTTACATTTCATTGCGCGGCGCGTTATCGGATCGCGCGTCCTTGCACCCAGACGCGCTCCAGCTCCAGCTGCGCGTTCAGCAGCAGCACGTCGGCCTGCTTGCCCGGGGCAAGCGAGCCGGTCGCCTGCTCGATGCCGAGCCTGCGGGCCGGAGTGGCACTGGCCATCCGGCTCGCGTGCTCGACGCTGATGCCGGCGTTCAGCACGGCATAGCGGAAGGCATCGATCATGGTGAGCGTGCTGCCCGCCAGGCTGTCGCCCTCCTTGAGCCGCGCTACGCCGTCATTTACGACAACGTCGAGGTCGCCGAGCTTGTACTCGCCGTTCCCGAGGCCGGCGGCCGACATCGCATCGGTGATCAGCACCATGTTGTCGGGGCCTTTCAGCTGCGCGAGCAGGCCGATGCACGCGGGATGCACGTGATGGCCGTCGGCGATCACTTCCGCCATGATGGCGGGATTCGTCAGCACCGCGCCGACGGTGCCGGGCTCGCGATGATGCAGACGGGTCATCGCGTTGAACGTATGCACCGCGTGGCTCAGCCCGTGCCGCACCGCGAGCTGAACTTGATCGAACGTGGCGTCGGTATGGCCGAGCGCAGCCACGATGCCTTGTGCGGCCAGCGCTTCGATGTACTCCAGCGCGCCTTCGGTTTCCGGCGCCAGCGTCTGCATCCGGATGAGTCCCGGAAAGCGCCGCGTCCAATCGTCAAGCCATGCCGGCTGAGGCGGCACGATATGCTGCGGGTTTTGCGCGCCGGGCCATTTGGCGCTGATGTAAGGCCCTTCAAGATGGACGCCTAACAGCTGCGCGTAGGCCATGCCCGATTCGCGGTAAGCTTGAACGCGTTCCAGCACCCGGTCGAGATCGGCTTTGGGCGCGGTGACGTTCGTAGCCAGCATGCCGGTCGTTCCATGCTGTCCGTGGAAGCGGGCGATCGCGTCCAGCTCGGCCGCGTCGGCGTCCATGAAGTCGTAGCCGTAGCCGCCGTGGACGTGAATGTCGATAAAGCCGGGGATTACCCAGCCGCCTTGGCCGTCGATCAAGTCACAGCTTGGCGACAGCGTACGGGCATGCTCGACGCTTCCCGTATCTTGACCCATGGCCGAGATGCGTCCTTCGGTAAGCAGAATCCAGCCGTTTTGGATCGTCGACTCCGGCGTTACGATCTTCACATTATATAAGTAAGTATCTTGTACGTTGTTCATTGAAACAGCCTCCCAGCTTCGGAATCTAGTAATACGACCAAATGCGGATGAGTTTGCAATAGCGAAGCCGGGCAATCGGTCGTAATCGGTCCGGTCAGGGCGCGATGGACGATTTCCGCCTTATCGGCGCCTTTGACCACTAGCAGTATCATCTTCGCCTTGAGGATCGTACCTACGCCCATCGTCAGCGCATGGGTAGGCACTTGATCCATCGAATCGAAGAAGCGGGCGTTCGCGCGTCTCGTCTCTTCGCGCAGCTTCACGATATGAGTGCCGCTGTTCAGCGCATGATCCGGCTCATTGAAGCCGATATGGCCGTTGTGGCCGAGCCCCAGCAGCTGCAGGTCGATCTGCTTCGCTTCGGCGATCAGCTCGTCGTAGCGCAAGCATTCGGCTGCCGGATCGGCCGCGTTGCCGTCGGGAATATGCGCCCGGCCGCGCGGCAGGTCGATATGGTGAAACAAATGGGCGTTCATGTAACTGCGGTAGCTCTCCGGATGATCCTCGGGAAGCCCGACGTATTCGTCGAGGTTAAATGTAGTCGCTTCGCGGAAGCTGACGACGCCGCGGCGGTAGCTCTTGACGATCTCCTCATAGAGCCCGACGGGCGTTCCTCCGGTGGCGAGCCCGAGCACGGCGCGGGGATTGGTTTGCACCAGGCCGGTAATGATGCCCGCCCCGGATTCATGCAGTTTGTCATGGGAATCGAATGTCAATAGATTCATGGAAGATCTGCTCCTTATGGCTAACGGTATTTTTTGACCATTTGAAACGAATTTTCGAGCCGCGGAACGAGGTCGTCGAACTGTTCGCTGACCAGGCCGACGAACAAAATATCGATCACATGCAGCTGCGCGATCCGGGAGGCCATGTCGCCGCGGCGCATCCCTTCCTCCAGCGTCGAGGTGAACAAGGAGATGGAGGCCAGCGAAGTCAATGTGTTCGCGCCGAACTTCGTCAGCGAAATCGTGGTCGCCCCGTTCTCGGCGGCGCATTTCAACGCGGCGATCGTCTCCGCCGTTTCGCCCGAATAGGAGATGCCGATGGCGACGTCCCGATCGGTCAAATTCGACGCGGAGGTCACCTGCATATGCGGGTCGGAGAACGTGACGGCACGCTTGCCGATGCGCACGAGCTTCTGGTAAAAGTCCTGGGCTACGAGCCCGGAGGTGGCGACGCCGTACAGATCGATCTGGCGCGCCGACTTGAGCGCTTCGATCGCCTTGTGCAGCTGCTTCATATCGAGCATTCGCGTCGTGTCCGTAATGGAGCGAACGTGGTTCGCCTCCATCGCCGATACGATGCTCGGCAGCGGATTGCCTGCGACGATATCCTGATACGACTGCGCGGCGGGCTCCAGCGCCAGCTCGGCCGCCAGCTTCAGCTTGAATTCGGTGAAGCCGGAGAAGTGAAACTGCTTGCAGAACCGGGAGATCGTAGCCGTGCTGCCGCCTGACTGCTGGGAGAGCTCCGTAATCCCCATATGGACGATATTCTGCGCATGGGCGAGCACATAGGCGGCGATCTCTTTTTCCTTGCGGTTCATCGTATCCATTTGTTCCTGTATGGCGGTTAGTATACCGGGCATTTTGATTCCTCGTTTACCGTATTTAGAATTGCATAGATTAGAAAATAATTTTCAAAAACAATAAACTATGAAGAAAAACTTTTACATTTCTACTATAGCGAAATTATTGTCCGATAGCAATATGCTTCCCGCCGATTTTCAAGATAGCGGTTCCAAAAGTGAGAATATAATTCCATTCTTAATAAGACGCCCCTTTAAGGCAGGTGTAGAATGAAGCTGCAATGGAATAGCGAACTTGTAAACCGAGGTGAATGAATCATGAGCGGAAATCAAGTGTCTCTTTTATTAGTCGGAATCGGAGGCTATGGAAGTACGTATGTGAAACAACTGCTGAACGAGCCTGATCTGGCCGAAGCGGTCATTGCCGGAATCGTCGATATCCACCCGGAACGAAGCAACCATTATGAAATGCTGAAAAGTATGAACATTCCGTTTTACCCGTCGATGGAGAGCTTTTATGCGGAGAAGAAAGCCGATCTTGCCGTTATTTCGACGCCGATTCAGTTTCATTGCGAGCAGACCTGCCTCGCCCTTGCTAACGGAAGCCATGTACTGTGCGAGAAGCCGATTGCGGCAACGATACAAGAGGTGCGCCGGATGATGGAGGCGCGCGACCGGGCCGGCAAATTCGTGGCGATCGGCTACAACTTGTCGTATACCGCACAGATCCAGCAGCTGAAGCGGGATATCGCATCCGGACTGTTTGGCAAGCCGAAACGGCTGAAATCCATCGTGCTCTGGAGACGGACGGACGATTATTTCTCGAGCGGATGGAAAGGCCGGAGAAAAAGCGACAAGGGCGAATGGATTCTCGATAGCGTAGCGCATAACGCAACGTCCCATTATTTGCATAATATGTTCTATGTCCTTGGCGCTCGGACGGATGCCAGTCTAATGCCCGACAGCGTCGAGGCCGAGCTGTACCGGGTCAACCCTATAGAGAATTTCGATACGTGCGCCGTGAAGGCGATCGGAGAGGACGGGGTGGAGCTGTACTTTTACGCTACTCATGCGGTGCAGGACAATTTCGGCCCTTCGTTTTGCTTTGAATTTGACAAAGCGACGATCACGTATACGTCAGGTCAGCATGCGGACCGGATCGACGCCGTCTTTCACGATGGAACGGTCAAAGGCTATGAGCCGCAACAATCGACCAAGCTGCTCACCTGCATAGAAGCCGCAGCCGTGGGCGGCACGGACATCCCCTGCGGGCTGGAAGCCGCCTATGCCCAAGTGCTATGCATGAACGGGATGCTGGAGTCGATGCCGAAGGTGAAGGAATTTCCCGCCGGGCTGGTGCGCAGGGACGAGGAAGTGCGTTCGTTCTGGGTGGACGGCTTGAGGGAAGCGCTGCTGGACAGCTACCACCGCTGGGCGCTGCCCTCGGATTTGGGATTCGAATGGGCGGCGAAAGGAGATATCGTCCGGATGGCGGGCTATGAAGCTTACACCGGGTAAAGGATAGCTCGAGGCGTCAGTGGCTATGTTACGGTTCGGGAACGATGATATATTATAGAACGAAGCGCCGCGAAGCAAGCGGGAGCGATCGTTCGGAAATAACCGCTGGACCGTGCTGAATAGGCAGGTTTGGCGGTTTTTTACATGGAATACGAGTGCCGGATGGAAGAGAGGATTATCGAGGTAGAAGACAGTCTGCTGTTTAGCCCCCGCTATGCGCGGGGTTATTTGGCTTGGGAATCGCACCGCGCGCAGCCGTTCTTTTCCAACGATGCGCCGATGCTGTACAATGGAGAAGAAGAAGCCGAGGCGGACGCCGGGCTGTGCCTTGATTGCGGATGCTGCGCATCTGCCGGCATTGGAGCCTGCAGGCCGTCCTTGTCTTCCGGGCGGAAGAAGCCCGGATGCTGGAGGAAGGAGGATCGACCTTGTACCGTAGAGATTATTTAGTAAGAATGATCGAACAGTTTACTGTGACATTGGGACAAGTGATGTTCCAGCGGCAGCAGCGGCGGTTTCAAGAGGCTATGGAGCTGCTGACGCAGGCGATGAAGCAGCTGCTCGGCCTGAACTCCAAGATGGTGCGGGCGCTGTCCGCCAAAGATGTCATCGCGCTGCTGACGACGAACGGCTATTTTGACGCAGGCAAGGGTTTGCTCTTAAGCGATATGCTGAAGGCCGAGGGCGAACTGCTGGCGGAAGCGGGGGATGAACCCGAAGGGCGGGGCATTTATTTGAAGGCGCTGGAGCTTTTGCTCGAAATGCGCTGGATGCAGGAGTCGCGCGAGCTGACGGAGGATATCGGGGAACGCGTCGAGGCGCTGCTCCCTCTAGTGAGCCAGGTCAGAAAAACCGGGCGGTTGTCGGAGCTGCTTATCGATTACTACGAAGCGGCGGGCCAGCTGTCCAAAGCGGAGGATTCGCTGTTTTTCATGCTGGAAGATGATCCGGGAAACGCCGCTATCGTGGAGCGGGGCCTTGAGATGTACGAGCGTTGGCAGAAGCTTGAGCCAAGCGAGCTGGAAGCGGGGAACTTAAGCGAAGAAGAAATCAGGGATAGTTACGCTTTACTCGTTAAAATGAAACGATAACAAGCTTTTACGGCGGCAATGTACGGGATTTGTTATTTGAAATGCGAACCTTTTTACTCTATTTTCACATAATGTTCGCCTTTTTTTATTGACATCGGCCTTCCACGGCTGGTAAACTAAACATGTTATCAGAACGTGAGTTAAAGCTGAAAAATGTCAAATTTTCTCGTATAATGTCGGGGATATGGCCCGGAAGTATCTACCCAAAGACCGTAAATTTTTGGACTACGAGTAAGCCCGCACGAAAGGTCGGCACAGGGGTGCTTGGCCTTAGCTTGCGCTGGAACCGTACTCGTCGTCCTGCCGATAGACCGCCTACCTGCGCTATCTGCCGGGCGTTTTATATTTTCAGGCGGCTGTAAGAAATTCATAAGACAGCAGGGTTCATGGACGGTAAGAAAAAAGCGCATATGACGGAGGTTTGAAATGTCTGTTCTTGTTGGAGTCATCATGGGAAGCAAGTCCGATTGGGAAACCATGAAGCATGCCTGCGACATGCTGGAAGAGCTCGGAGTGCCTTATGAGAAACAGGTCGTATCGGCTCACCGCACGCCGGATTTGATGTTCGAGTATGCGGCATCCGCCGCGGAGCGCGGATTGAAGGTTATTATAGCGGGAGCGGGGGGCGCCGCTCATCTGCCCGGCATGGTCGCCGCCAAGACGGAACTGCCGGTTATTGGCGTTCCCGTCAAAACGTCGACGCTGAACGGAATGGACTCGCTGCTGTCGATCGTGCAGATGCCCGGTGGCATTCCGGTGGCTACGGTGGCGATCGGCCACGCCGGGGCTACCAATGCGGGGCTCTTGGCCGCCCAAATCCTGGGCGCGTTCGATCCGCAGCTGCAGAGCAAGGTTCGCGACCGCCGCGAGCGGATTCGCCAATCGGTGATAGAAAGCAGCGTGCTGGAATGAGCGCGGCGGGCAACAACCGTGACGGCAGCCGCGTCATTCGTCCCGGCGGCACGATCGGCGTGCTCGGAGGCGGGCAGCTAGGACGGATGCTGGCGCTGTCCGGCCGTGCGATGGGCTATCGCTTCGTGACGCTGGACCCTACTCCCGACGCCCCTTGCGGGCAGGTCGCCGACCGTCAGATCGTCGCTTCTTATGATGATGCCAAGGCGGCACAGTCGCTTGCCGAGCAGTCGGACGTCATCACTTACGAATTCGAGAATGTGGATGCGGACGTGACGGAGCTGCTTATGCGGCAATCCTACGTGCCGCAGGGCAGCAAGCTCCTCTATACGACTCAGCATCGGCTGCGCGAGAAGCGGGCGATTGAAGCCGCCGGCGTGCAGGTTGCGCCGTACGCGGAGATCGCAAGTGCCGAGCAATTGCGGGAGGCGGTCGTTCAATTCGGTACGCCCTGCGTGCTGAAGACGGCGACGGGCGGTTACGACGGCAAGGGCCAATGGGTGATCCGCTCGCTGGACGAGGTAGAAGAGGCGTACGACACGCTGAGCCGCGCCAAGACGGAGCTCGTGCTGGAGCAATTTATCCGCTTCGAGAAGGAGCTGTCCGTCATTGCGGCAAGAAGCCCGCGCGGAGAAGTGAAGGCGTTCCCGGCAGCGGAGAATATTCATATTAACAATATATTGCATTTATCCATTGTGCCGGCAAGAACGAGCGAGAGCATCCAGCAGGAGGCCGAACGGCTGGCGATGCGCATCGCCGAAGCGTTGGACGTCATCGGTCTGATCGCCGTAGAAATGTTCCTGACCCGGGACGGACAGCTGTTCGTCAACGAGCTCGCGCCGCGTCCCCACAATTCGGGGCATTACACGATGGAAGCTTGCCAGACGTCGCAGTTCGAGCAGCATGTACGGGCGATATGCAATCTGCCGCTCGGTTCGACGAAGCTGCTGACGCCGGTCGTTATGGTCAATGTGCTCGGCCAGCATGTAGAACCGCTGCTGGACTGGATTGCAGATCCCGAGTCCGAGAGGCAGCCGGGCGTGACGGCGAAGGTGCATTTGTACGGCAAGCAGGAGGCCAAGCATAACCGCAAGATGGGGCATGTCAATGTGCTGGCCGACGCTCCGGAAGCCGCGCTGCAGTGGATAGAGGCTTCAAACATATGGAAAACTAATCAATAAGGATTGAAACGTTTATTATACAGAAGCGGAGGATTTTACAATGATCGATCGTTACACGAGACCGGAAATGGCGCGGATTTGGACGGAGGAAAACAAATTCAGGGCCTGGCTTGAAGTGGAGCTGCTCTCCTGTGAAGCATGGGCTGAGCTTGGCATCATTCCGAAAGAGGATGTGAAGGAGCTGCGCAAAAATGCGGACTTCGACATCGACCGGATTTATGAAATCGAACAGGAGACCCGCCATGACGTCATCGCCTTTACCCGCGCTGTATCGGAGAAGGTAGGACCGGAGCGCAAATGGGTTCATTACGGGCTCACTTCCACCGACGTCGTCGATACGGCGCTCGGTTATCTGCTGAAGCAGGCCAATGAAATTTTGGAACAGGACATCATTAATTTCATCGACATTTTGAAAAACAAAGCGATTCAATATAAAGATACGGCGATGATGGGCCGCACGCACGGCGTTCATGCCGAGCCGACGACCTTCGGTTTGAAAATGGCGCTGTGGTACGAAGAAATGAAACGGAATCTGGAGCGCTTCCGCTTCGCCGCCGACGGCGTGCAATACGGTAAAATTTCCGGCGCGGTAGGCACGTACGCGAACATCGATCCGTTCGTCGAAAAATATGTGTGCGACAAGCTCGGCACGAATCCGGCCCCGATCTCCACTCAGACGCTGCAGCGCGACCGTCATGCCGAATATATGGCGACGCTGGCGCTGATCGCGACATCGCTCGATAAATTTGCGACCGAAATCCGCGCCTTGCAAAAGAGCGAGTTCCGCGAAGTCGAGGAGCCGTTCGCCAAAGGGCAAAAAGGCTCGTCCGCGATGCCGCACAAGCGCAATCCGATCGGCTGCGAAAGCATCTCCGGCCTCTCCCGCGTTATCCGCGGCCATATGATCTCGGCTTACGAGAACGTGACGCTGTGGCATGAGCGCGATATTTCGCACTCCTCCGTCGAACGGATTATTTTGCCGGATGCGACGACACTGCTCAACTACATGCTGAACCGTTTCGGCAATATCGTGAAAAACTTGACCGTATTCCCAGAGAACATGAAGCGCAATATGCAGAGCACGTACGGCGTTCCGTTTTCCGGCCGCGTGATGACGAAGCTGATCGACAAAGGCTTCAGCCGCGAGCAGGCGTACGACACCGTGCAGCCAAGAGCGATGCAGGCTTGGGAAGAGCAGCGTTCGTTCCGCGAGATCGTGGAGAACACACCGGCCATTCGCGAGCAGCTTAGCCTCGAAGACATCGAGGATTGCTTCAATCCTAGCTGGCATTTGAAGCATGTGGATACGATTTTCAAACGTTTGGGATTAGTTTAGCATATAAAAATTTCATGTCGTGAAGCAGGAAGCATGAAAGAAAGATGAAGAACATTTCGAACATTACGAGGAGGATCGCCCGCTCATGGTCTCAACGAAGGCAATTTCCAGCGCCGAACAATATGTCAAAGCGCCGCTGCTGTACAAAGGCAAAGTGCGCGAGCTGTACGACTTGGGGGAACATTACCTGATCGCGGTCACCGACCGCATCTCCGCTTTCGACTGGGTGCTCTCTCCCGCGGTTCCCGATAAAGGCAACGTGCTCAACAGCTTGAGCAAATTCTGGTTCGAGCAGACGAAGCATATGATGCCGAACCATCTGGTTCACGGCGACGTCGAGCGCTTGGGCGACATCATTACCGACCGCGAAGTGATGAAGGACCGCTTCATGGTTACGAAGAAGGCGGAGCGGATCGACATCGAATGCGTCGTACGCGGCTACATTACCGGCGGGGGCTGGCGCCAATACGAGAAGACGGGGATGATCAACGGTCATAAGCTGCCGGAAGGCATGCGCAAAAACGAGCGGTTTCCTCAGCCGATCTTCACTCCTGCCGCAAAGAACGACGTAGGCCACGACGAGGACATATCGATCGAGCGCATGAAGGAGCTGGTCGGCGCCGAGCTGACCGAGCAGCTGGAAGCGAAGAGCATTATGCTGTATGAATTCGCCCGCAGCTTCTGCGAGGAGCGCGGCATTATTTTGGCCGATACGAAATTTGAATTTGGTCTTATCGACGGGGAAATCATTTTGATCGACGAAATTTTCACCCCCGATTCATCGCGCTTCTGGGCGAAGGAAAACTTCGCTTACGACATTGAGATCGACAGTATGGACAAAGAACCGGTCCGGACGTACCTCGCCGGCACCGATTGGGATAAGAACAGCGAGCCGGCGCCGTTGCCGGCCGAAGTGGTGGAGGAAACTTCCCGCCGCTACAGAGCGATTTACGACCGTTTGGTTAAGGCCTAAATGGATTTCAACGATACATGCAGCGTTTATTCAACCACCCTCAAGGAGGATTTAATCTCATGTTAAAAGCAACCGTCTATGTAACGATTAAGCAAAGCGTACTCGATCCGCAAGGGGTGGCCGTCCAAGGCGCTCTGCATTCGATGGGTTTCGATGAAGTCGGTAAAGTTCGCGTGGGCAAATATTTGGAGCTGGAGCTTGGGACAAGCGACCGCGCCGTAGCGGAAGAACGCGTCAAAGCGATGTGCGAAAAGCTGCTGGCCAATACCGTTATTGAAGATTACCGTTACGAGCTGGTCTAAGCATTCCGTTAAAAAAGAACCTATACAACCCGATAACGTTGAAATACAAGCCGGATTTGACGCCCGGAGGACCTGTCGTCCCCCATTCAAACGGCATTAGACAGACATCGACCCAAAGGAGGAGCGCGTGATGAATTTCGCTGTACTGGTGTTTCCCGGCTCGAATTGCGACATCGACTGCTACAAAGCGGTAGAGGACACGATCGGCCAGCCCGTTAGCTACGTTTGGCATACCGAAACGGATTTATCCCAATATGACTGTATTATCGTTCCAGGAGGCTTTTCTTACGGAGATTACTTGCGCTGCGGGGCTATCGCCCGGTTCGCTCCGGTCATGAACGCGCTTGTGCAGGCGGCGGAGCAGGGGAAATATATTATCGGCATTTGCAACGGGTTTCAAATTTTGCTGGAGTCGGGATTGCTGCCAGGCGCGATGCTGCGCAACGAATCGCTTAAATTCCGCTGTCACGCGGCCATGCTGCAGGTTGAAAACGCAGATACGCCGTTCACATCCGAGTACAAGCAGGGCGAGCTGATCAACATTCCGATTGCGCACGGCGAAGGTAACTACTACTGCGACGACGCGACGCTGGCGGAGCTGAAGGCGAACAACCAGATCGTGTTCCGTTACGAAAAAGGCACCAATCCGAACGGTTCGGTAGACGATATTGCAGGCATTTGCAGCAAAAACGGCAACGTCCTGGGCATGATGCCGCATCCGGAACGCGCAGTGCACGAGCTGCTCGGTTCGGCCGACGGCAAACGGATGTTTACATCGATCTTGAGCACTTGGAGGGAAAAACATGGCGCAGCAACTATCGGCTAAGGAGCCAACTGCAGAGCAAATCGCAGAGCAAAAAATTTACAAGCAGATGGGCGTAACCGATGCCGAATACGAGCAAATTTGCGGTTTCCTCGGCCGTCAGCCGAACTATGTGGAAATCGGCGTATTCAGCGTCATGTGGTCCGAGCACTGCTCTTATAAAAATTCCAAACCGGTGCTTCGCAAATTCCCGGTAACCGGTCCGCGCGTATTGATGGGACCCGGCGAAGGCGCGGGGATCGTCGATATCGGAGACAAGCAAGCGGTCGTGTTCAAAATCGAAAGTCATAACCACCCGTCGGCAATCGAGCCTTATCAGGGCGCGGCTACGGGCGTAGGCGGCATTATCCGCGACATTTTCTCGATGGGAGCGCGTCCTGTGGCGCTGCTGAACAGCCTGCGTTTCGGCCGTCTTGAGAACGAGCGCGTCAAATATTTGTTCGAGCACGTCGTGTCAGGGATCGCCGGTTACGGAAACTGCATCGGCATTCCGACGGTCGGCGGCGAAGTGATGTTCGACGAGAGCTACGAGGGCAACCCGCTCGTTAACGCGATGTGCGTAGGGATTATCGATCATGACATGATTCAGAAGGGCGTCGCCAAAGGCGTAGGCAACCCGGTGTTCTATGTCGGTCCGGCTACGGGACGCGACGGCATTCACGGAGCGACCTTCGCTTCCGAGGAGCTTACGGCCGAATCCGAAGCGAAGCGCCCAGCAGTGCAAGTGGGCGATCCGTTCATGGAGAAGCTGGTGCTCGAAGCATGTCTTGATCTGATCAACTCCGGCATCGTGCTCGGCATTCAGGATATGGGCGCGGCGGGTCTCACCTGCTCCAGCTCGGAGATGGCGAGCAAGGCGGGCAACGGCATGGAGCTGTACCTCGACGAGGTGCCGCAGCGCGAAGAAGGCATGACGCCTTATGAAATGATGCTGTCCGAATCCCAGGAGCGGATGCTGTTTGTTGTCGAGCCTAAGCATGAAGCTCAAGCAAAGGCGATTTTCGAGCGTTGGGGACTGCACTGCGCCAAAGTCGGCAAAGTAACGGACGACGGCCGCCTGAAGCTGTTCCACAAGGGCGAGCTGGTCGGCGATATGCCGGTAACCGCGCTGGTCGACGAGTGCCCGGTATACAACAAGCCTTCCGCAGTGCCTGCTTACTACGTGGAGAACGGTTCGATCGATACGACTCGTTATCCGGAAGTAACCGATTTGAACGACGCATTGGAGAAGGTGCTTGCTTCGCCAAGCGTAGCAAGCAAAGAGTGGGTGTATAACCAATACGATTATATGGTTCGCACGAGCACGGCGGTACGTCCGGGGTCGGATGCGGCGGTCGTTACGATTCACGGCACGCGCAAAGCGCTGTCGATGTCGACGGACTGCAACGGACGTTACGTGTATCTCGATCCGGAAGTGGGCGGGATGATTGCGGTTGCCGAAGGCGCTCGCAATAACGTATGCTCCGGCGCCGAGCCTCTGGCGATTACGGATAACCTGAACTTCGGCAGCCCGGAGAAGCCGGATATTTTCTGGCAGCTGGAAAAAGCGGCCGACGGCATGGCGGAGGCTTGCCGCAAGCTGGAGACGCCGGTGATCGGCGGCAACGTCAGCTTGTATAACGAAAATGCGAAAGGCGCGATCTATCCGACGCCGGTCGTCGGTATGGTCGGCCTCGTTCACGATACGGATCACATTACGACGCAAGGCTTCAAACAAGAAGGCGACGTCATCATTTTGCTCGGCGAAACCAAAGCGGAGCTGGGCGGCAGCGAATTCCAATACGTGATGCATGGCGTAACGGAAGGCCGTCCTCCGCAGCTCGATCTCGATGTGGAGAAAAAGCTTCTGAGTGCCGTGCTCGGAGCGATCCAAAACGGTCTCGTCGCTTCCGCTCACGACTTGTCCGACGGCGGCTTGGCCGTGGCATTGGCGGAAAGCTGCATCAGCGGCCGTCTCGGAGCCAGTGTCAACTTCGCTACCGAGCTTCGCAACGATATCGCGCTGTTCAGCGAAAGCCAATCCCGCATTTTGCTGAGCGCTTCCCCGGACAAATCGGAAGCATTGAAGCAATGGATCGCCGAGAGCGGCGTATCTTATCAAGAGCTCGGTCAAGTTCAAGGACAAGAATTGCAAATCCAAGTTAACGATACACCGGTCATTCAAGCATCTGTCGCACAACTAGAAAAGGTTTGGAAGGATGCGATTCCATGTCTGATGAAGTAACGCAGCAGCTATGGACAGGTCGTTTCTATAATGACGGAATCAACAGCCATGACGGGCTGTTTGATAAGCTTCGCGAGGAATGCGGCGTCTTCGGGGTGTTCGGTCACTCCGAAGCCGCGAACCTGTCGTATTACGGGCTGCACGCGCTGCAGCATCGCGGACAGGAGAGCGCCGGCATCTGCGTAGCCAACGGCACGGATTTTAACTATCACCGCGGCATGGGTCTGGTGAAGGAAGTATTCAATAACGATAATCTCGGCACACTGACCGGCTCCAATTCGATCGGTCATGTCCGTTATTCCACGGCCGGAGAGAGCAAGCTGGCCAACGCGCAGCCGCTGATCTTCAAATACCGCGGCGGAGATTTGGCGATTGCGACCAACGGGAATTTGCATAATGCGGGCGATATAAAAAAAGAACTCGAAGCCCAGGGCTCGATCTTCCAAACGACAAGCGACACGGAAGTGGTCGCTCACCTGATCGCGCGCTCCAAGCACGACGATATTGCGCTGGCGGTGAAGGAAGCGCTGCTCCGGGTAGAGGGTGCTTATGCGTTTTTGTTTCTGACCCGCGATAAAATGATTGCCGCGCGCGACCCGCACGGCTTGCGTCCTTTCGTTATGGGACGCCTCGGCAACGGTTATTTGTTCGCCTCGGAGACCTGTGCTTTCGATGCGGTCGGCGGTACGTATTACCGCGATGTCGAGCCCGGCGAGCTGCTCGTGCTGGATAACAAAAACGGTCTTGTCGAAGACCGTTTCTCGCCGATTAGACAGCGCGCGATCTGCGCGATGGAATATATTTACTTCGCGCGTCCGGACAGCGACATCGACGCGATCAATATCCATTCCGCGCGCAAGCGGATGGGCCGCCAGCTCGCGCTGGAATCGTTCGTCGACGCCGATGTCGTAACCGGCGTGCCGGATTCGAGCATTTCGGCGGCGATCGGCTATGCCGAGCAAACCGGTATTCCTTATGAGCTCGGGCTCATCAAGAACCGGTACACCGGCAGGACGTTCATCCAGCCGAGCCAGGAGCTGCGCGAGCAGGGCGTGAAGATGAAGCTGAGCGCGGTGCGCAGTATTGTAGCGGGCAAGCGCGTCGTCATGATCGACGATTCGATCGTCCGCGGCACGACTTCCTTGCGGATCGTCAATCTGCTGCGCGAAGCGGGCGCTACGGAAGTGCATGTGCGCATCAGCTCGCCGCCGTTCAAAAATCCTTGCTTCTACGGCATCGATACGCCGGACCGCAAGGAGCTGATCGCCGCGCAGAAGTCGATTGAGGAAATCCGCCGGGCGATCAACGCCGACTCGCTGCATTTCCTAAGCAAAGAAGGGCTGCTCGCTTCCATCGGCCGCCCGAACGTCGAGCTGAACCGCGGCCACTGCACCGCCTGTTTCGACAACAGCTATCCGACTCGGGTTACCGAGGAGTCTTCTATCGGGTGCGGCTGCGATTAAGCCGGGCATGTGGAAGCCCGGTGAAAAAGCGCACGAAGCGTCGAGAGCAATCTGAAGAAGCGTTTCACGGGCAGATCTGATAGCAATGGCTTTACATGATCGAACTTAAGGCGGAGGAGGCAGACCGACTCCGCCATTCTATAGTAAATAAGCGAGCCGAATTGGAGGCGCGCGGGTACCTGAGCAGGACGAAGCCTTCATGGTGGGAGTCCTTGCTGCCGCTATGAGCTGCTTTCGAAGAGTCATGGTGAATGATCACCCTCGCAGCGGCAGCATTCATTGTACTTTCGGTTAAGCGATGAAAGCAGCCTGCGGAAATGATGCTCTGGCCGCCTTAGTCTTCGCTTACCCTACAGCCCATCCAATTCGGCCCAACAAGGAGTGATAACCAGTGTCGGATGCATATAAAAAAGCCGGTGTCGATATCGCGGCGGGCAACGAAGCGGTAGAACGGATGAAAAAACACGTTAAAACGACATTCCGTCCGGAAGTAATGACCGATTTGGGCGGATTCGGAGCCCTCTTCGGCTTGAATAAAGATAAATACGAAGAACCGGTGCTTGTTTCCGGCACGGACGGCGTAGGCACGAAGCTGAAAATCGCCTTCGCCATGGATAAGCATGATACGATCGGCATCGATGCGGTCGCTATGTGCGTCAACGATATTGTCGTACAGGGCGCCGAGCCGCTTTTTTTCCTCGATTACTTGGCTTGCGACCGGGTCGTTCCGGAGAAGATCGAATCGATCATTAAAGGCATCAGCGACGGCTGCGTACAATCCGGCTGCGCCTTGATCGGCGGGGAGACGGCGGAAATGCCGGGCATGTATTCCGACGGCGAATACGATATTGCCGGCTTTACCGTAGGGATCGTCGACAAGAAGAAGATCATCGACGGCTCGACCATCCGTCCGGGCGACGTCGTGCTCGGACTGGCCTCCAGCGGCGTACACAGCAACGGTTTCTCGCTCGTACGCAAGCTGCTGCTCGAAGATAAAGGCTACAGCCTGCACGACCATATCGATCAGTTGGGCGGCAAGCTCGGCGATGTCGTGCTTGAGCCGACCAAAATTTATGTGAAATCGGTGCTGGCGGCTTTGGAGAAAGTGCAGCTGAAAGGGCTGGCGCACATCACCGGCGGCGGTTTCCTCGAGAATATTCCGCGCATGCTTCCTGCGGACGTCAATGTCGAGATCGATTACGGCTCGTGGCCGATTCTGCCGATCTTCCAGCTCATGCAGCAGGAAGGCGGTATCAGCAATAACGATATGTTCCGTACGTTCAATATGGGGATCGGCATGGTGATCGTCGTCTCCGAGGAGCAGGAGGCGGAAGCGGCATCCATCTTTGAACAGCACGGCGAACAAGTTTATACGCTCGGCAGAGTAACGGCAGGAGAGCGCATCGTCACGTTTACCGGGGCGGTCGTATGATTGAGCCTCTTCGCATAGCCGTATTCGCCTCCGGGAGCGGGTCGAATTTTCAGGCCATCGCGGATGCGGTTCATGCAGGCAAGCTCGATGCTCGCATCGAGCTGTTGGTTTGCGACCGGCCGCAGGCCCAGGTCGTCCGGCGCGCGGAAGCGGCCGGGGTGCCGGTACATACGTTCCGGCCGAAGGATTACCCGTCCCGCGAAGCGTATGAGCAGGAAATTCTCGGCTTATTAAAAAGCAAGCAAGTCGGCCTCGTCGTGCTGGCCGGTTATATGCGCATCTTGACGCATGTGCTGGTTAACGCTTATTGGGGACGCATGATGAATATACATCCGTCGCTGCTGCCGTCTTTTCCGGGATTGCACGCGGTACGGCAGGCGCTGGACCACGGCGTGAAGATCACCGGCATTACGGTGCATTTGGTGGACGGCGGGCTCGACAGCGGGCCGATTTTGGCCCAGCGAGCTTTGGAGATTCGGCCGGACGATACGGAAGAGACGCTGAGCGCGCGGATTCATCCGATGGAGCATGAGCTGCTGCCATGGGTCATTCAGCAGATTGCGGACGGAAGCATGGATTTGGAACGATATATGAACCTCAAACCGAAGGATGGGATAAAATCATGAGCCAAACAACGAGCGGGACGAATGTGATCGAACTGCGTTACGGAATGAACCCTCATCAGAAACAAGCGAAGCTCTACAGCGACGGAGAGCTGCCGATCAAAGTGCTGAACGGCGATCCGGGCTTCATTAATCTGCTGGATGCGCTGAACGGCTTCCAGCTTGCCCGCGAGCTGCGCAAGGCGACAGGACTTCCTGCGGCCGCATCGTTCAAACATGTGAGCCCGGCGGGGGCCGCGGTGGCGGCTCCGCTGAATGACACGCTCCGCAAAGCTTATTTCGTCGAAGGTTTGGAGCTTTCTCCGCTGGCGACCGCGTACGCCCGCGCCCGCGGCGCGGACCGGATGTCTTCCTTCGGAGACGCCGCAGCGCTCAGCGACATCGTCGACGCTTCTACGGCGCTGCTGCTCAAACGCGAGGTGTCCGACCTTGTCGTTGCTCCCGGCTATACCGACGAAGCGCTGGAAATTCTGAAAGCTAAGAAGAACGGCGGCTATCTCATTCTGCAAATCGATCCCGACTACGTGCCGAATCCGGTTGAGACCCGCACACTGTTCGGCCTAACGATGCAGCAGGAGCGCAACAACGGCGTCATCGACGCTTCCGCGCTGGAGAAAATCGTGACGGAAAACAAAGATCTTCCCGAGAATGCCAAAAGGGATCTTCTGATCGCTTTGGTGACGCTCAAATATACCCAATCCAATTCGATCTGCTATACGCTGGACGGACAAACGATCGGCATCGGAGCCGGGCAGCAATCGCGGATTCACTGTACCCGCCTGGCAGGCGACAAAGCGGACCGCTGGTTCCTTCGTCAGCATCCGCGCGCGCTCGGCATGAAGTTCCGTCAAGGGCTCTCCCGCGCGGAGCAGAACAACGCGATCGACCTGTGGCTCGAAGAAGAGCTGACTCCGGTCGAGCAAGCGGCTTGGGAGGCTTGCTTCGCCGAAGTGCCGGCCCGCTTAACGCGCGACGAGAAGCGCGAATGGCTGAGCAAGCTGCAGGGCGTCTCCTACGGCTCCGACGCGTTCCTGCCGTTCCGCGACAACCTCGACCGCGCCAGCCGCAGCGGCGTGAAATATGTAGTGCAAGCCGGCAGCTCCATGCGCGACGAAGAAGTGGTTCAAGCCGCTAACGATTACGGCATGGTCATGTGCTATTCCGGCGTCAGACTGTTCCATCACTAAAACTGCATATTTCAGGGGGGAAAATGACCGTGACAACGACAAGAGCCGCGCAAGCGGATCAATATGTGAATGCATTGAACAACAACGCCTACCCGGGACGCGGCATCGTAATCGGCGCTACGCCGGACGGCACCCGGCTCGTTCAGGTTTACTGGATTATGGGCCGCAGCGAGAACAGCCGCAACCGCGTATTTATTCAGGAGGAGAACGGATTCGTTCGCACGGAGGCCAAAGATCCGGCGAAGCTGACCGATCCGTCGCTCATTATTTATTACCCGGTTCGGCATGCGAACGGGGCTCATATCGTAACGAACGGCGATCAGACCGACACGATCTACGAAGCGCTGCAAGCCGGCGGTTCCTTCGAATCCGCTCTGGCAACTCGCACTTACGAGCCGGACGCTCCGAACTTTACGCCACGGATTAGCGGACTTGTCGATACGAAGGACAGGCAGTTCGCCTATAAGCTGTCCATTCTCAAATCCAGCGGCAACACCGAGGATCAGACGCTTCGCCACACTTACACGTACGAGAAGGCGCTGCCCGGCTTCGGACATTGCATTCACACGTACCAGGGCGACGGCAATCCTCTGCCTTCATTCCAAGGAGAGCCTGCGCTCGTTCCGCTGGCGAACGACATTCGCGAAATTGCCGATTTGTATTGGAAAACGCTCAATGAGGAGAACAAAATCTCCCTGCTGGTCAAAACGATTCAAGTCGGAAGCGGCGAAACGGAATTGCTCGTCGTGAACAAAGATTAAGGGGGAGCTACGACCGTGCGAGTATTAGTAGTCGGCGGCGGCGGCCGCGAGCATGCCATATGCTGGGCGTTGAAGAAAAGCCCGAAGGTGCAGGAGCTGTACTGCGCTCCCGGTAACGGGGGCATCGCGGAGGTGGCGGAATGCGTTCCTCTGCAGGTGAATCAGTTCGAGGAGCTCGGCGAATTCGCGATCGACAACAATATCGATCTGGTGGTCATCGGCCCGGACGATCCGCTCTCCGAAGGGATCGTAGACCATCTGGAAGCGAAGAACATTCCGGTGTTCGGTCCGCGTCAAAATGCGGCGATTCTGGAGTCCAGCAAAGTGTTCTCCAAAGAGCTGTTTAAAAAATACAATATTCCGACGGCCGCTTATGAATCGTTCGACGATTACGAGTCCGCTCTCGCGTACTTGCGCAAGCAGACGATTCCGGCCGTCATTAAAGCGGACGGTTTGGCCGCAGGCAAAGGGGTCGTCGTCGCGCAATCGCTGGAGGAAGCGGAGAAGGCGCTTCACGACATTATGGTGAAGAAAGTGTTCGGAGACTCCGGCAACCGGGTCGTCATCGAAGAGTTTCTGACAGGCCAAGAAATGTCGATCCTGTCGTTCGTCGACGGGAAGGTTGTGAAGCCGATGGTGCCTGCTCAGGACCATAAAGCGGTATTCGACGGCGATCAAGGCCCGAATACGGGGGGCATGGGCACCTACACGCCGCTGCCGCACATCCCGCAGTCCGTCATCGACGAGGCGATCGAGACGATCATCAAGCCGACGGCGGCCGCGATGGTCAGCGAAGGGCGCCCGTTCCGCGGCGTGCTGTTCGCCGGTCTGATGATTACGCCGCAAGGGCCGAAGACGATCGAGTTCAACGCTCGTTTCGGCGATCCGGAGACGCAGGTCGTGCTGCCGCGCCTGCAAACCGATCTGCTCGATATTTTCTTGGCTGCAGTGAGCGGCCATTTGGAACAAATGGATATCAGGTGGTCGGATGACGCCGCCGTATGCGTGATTTTAGCTTCCGAAGGCTACCCGGGTTCTTATACGAAAGGGCTGCCTATCGAAGGCTTGGCCGACGTTCGGGATTCGGTCGTCTTCCATGCCGGAACCGCGCTCAAGGACGGGCAAGTGGTTACTAACGGAGGCCGAGTGCTCGGCGTGACCGCGCTCGGCAAGGACATTGCCGAAGCACGCGCCAAAGCTTACGCCGACGCCGATCGCATCCGGTTTCAAGGCAAGCACTACCGTACGGATATCGCCAAGAAAGCGTTGGTGTAACTTTCAGCAGCGATACGAGTGAAGAGAGAAGCTTGAGAGGCTTTAGCAGCCCCTCAAGCTTTTTTGCCGCTTAGCCGATTGAGGATCTGCGCTTCTTTCGAGCTTGATGAGGGATGGAGCGCAGAGAGCGCACGCTATTTTCTTCCGCTGCCTTTAATTACGATTTTATCCCAATGCTTGTAGACAAGCGCTACGGCGACGATGACGCCGAGAATAAGCACCAGTGACAGCCAATGCCGATACGCAAAAGATGAGAGTTCATACAAAACGGACACCTCCGAAGCTGTTTTTTTGGAACGGGCATTTTTCTTTTATCGTACCCGGGCTGCAAAGTCTTCATTCTGAATCGGTTCCGGACCTATCGTTCACCTTCTTGCATAAAGTTCACGGCTCCTTCATCATCTTTTGGCCGAAAAACTGTTATACTATAAGGATGCATATGGATTATTCGAAATACGGGAGTGATGAGAACATGATCGTTATAAAAACCAAAGCGGAAATTGAACTTATGCATGAAGCCGGCAAAGTGCTGGCCGCCTGCCATAGAGAGATTGCCCGGATGATTCGGCCGGGAATAACGGGCCTGGAGATCGATAAGTTTGTCGAGAAATTTCTTGCGGAGCATGGAGCGACGCCGGAGCAAAAAGGGTATAACGGCTATCCGTTCGCTACGTGCGCTTCGCTCAACGATGTGATCTGTCACGGATTTCCAAGCGACAAGCCGTTTCAGGACGGAGATATCGTGACGATCGATATGGTCGTTAACCTGAACGGCTGGCTGGCCGACTCCGCCTGGTCGTACCGGGTAGGCACGGTTTCGCCGGAAGCCGACAAACTGCTGCGCGTCACGGAAGAGTCGCTGTACAGAGGCATCGAGCAGGCGGTGGAAGGCAACCGGCTCGGAGATATTTCCCATGCGATTCAAGCCTTCGCCGAAGCCGAAGGGCTGTCGGTCGTACGCGATTTCGTAGGCCACGGGATCGGACAGAAGATGCATGAAGAACCGCAAGTGCCGCATTACGGACCGGCGGGAAAGGGGCCGAGACTGAAAGAAGGCATGGTAATTACCATCGAACCGATGCTGAACATCGGCGGCTATAAAGCGAAGGTGGATGCGGACGGATGGACCGCTAGAACGGTCGACGGCAGCTTGTCGGCGCAGTATGAGCATACGATTGCGATTACCGCCGAAGGCCCTGTCATTTTGACGAAGCAATAAAATCCAAGCGAAGCGGCCGGGCAGCAGCCCCGGTCTATTTGCGTAAATACATTCGGCGTTGCCGATGACCGGTATTCTGGAACAAACAACAGCCCCGTAAGCCGCTTGCCGCGGTTTCGGGGCTGTTTCTCATATTGCGCCCGGCATGGGCGATCGGGTTTCGATTTCGCAGCGCAAGCGCCAATCCCCGTTTACTTGTTCACCGGGACGGCGTTCAAATACTCTTCCAGCGTAAGACCTTTGGAAGCGATCTCCTTGGCCATATCGACGCCGACATAGCGAATATGCCAAGGCTCGTATTGATAGCCTGTGATCGCTTCCTTGCCCTTCAAATAGCGGATGATGAAGCCGTACTCGGATGCGTGCTTGGCCAGCCACTCGGCTTCCTTGGTTGCTCCGAAGCAGTCCTGCGCGGCGCATTTGCCGTCGCTGCCGGATACGTCGATCGCAAGTCCTGTCTCATGCTCGCTATGTCCGGGAACAGCGCTGTACGTTTTTGCTTTTTCTTCGCCGTCGGTTTTGACATAGTTATTGAAAACGGCCTTCTGCGTCGCATAAGAACGGTAAGCGGAGACGCCCGCCAGGTTAACGCCGTCCTTTTTGGCTCCGGCAAACAGTTTTTCCAGCGCTGCGGCAGCTTCTTTACGCATTTTGCGTTTTTCGATTTTCTCTTTGAAAATAAACGGCACATCGGGGTAAACCAGATCCGCCGGCTCATAGTTGGAAGGCAGCGCAAATTGCTTGTTGACGAGCACGGAGACGCTGTCCGGCTTGGCGACCACTTGATCGGAGTCGCTTTTAGGCGTCTCTGTTCCTTTGCCCTTGTCGCCGGTCGAGCCCGTGTTCGCGGCCGACCCTGCCCCCGGTGCCGTCGAAGGCGCCGGAGTTGCGGTACTGCCCGGCGTTGTTGTCGAGCCTGCGGCAGAACCGTTAGGCGCGGTGCCTGTCGCGGCGTTGCCCGGCTTGGACGTATCGGGCGTTTGGGGTGACGGACTAGCGTTGGAGCCTTCGCAGGCGGCGAATAAGGTCATGGATGAGGCAAGCAGCAGTACGGTTAAAGACGTTTTTTTCATGATCAGTTGTTCCTCCGAATGGGCGTTCGTTTTTGAAATCTATTTCCTATCATACTATAGACAGCCGTTCCGGTTCAAAAGTTACTTTTATGAGCCGATTCGGCCGGTTTCGTCCCAAGATTTTTTTTCGCCTGAGCAAAGAGGTAAAAAAAGTTAAGCAACATGTAAAATTAACGTTATGAATGCGGTTTCAACCGGGCCTATAATATTCCTGAGACAGAGGACTTCCAGAAAAAGGAGATGATCCGCGGTAAAGAAAGCGCTTCAAACAAAGCTAGGACAAGCTTTGTTCATTTTTCGCAAAAGGAGCGAATCAGCGTGAAAAGAAGCAAGCTATTGCAGCAAAGCATCGCTTTGAGCCTTGTCTTTGCCCTTATCATTTCTTTTTTTCCGGCTGTGCCTGCATCGGCAGCCGATCTGCAAACCGTAAGTATCGATCCCGCCGGCGCCGACACGAATCCGGCCAATACGTTCAAAGGCTATGGTCTGGTCACGGCAAATAACACATCGCGGTTGATGCTGGATTATAAGGAAGAGCATCCGGCCCAATATTGGGAAATGATGAATTTGCTGTTTAATCAGGACACCGGAGCCGGGATCAACGACATCAAAATCGAGATGGGCAACGATTCCAATACTTCGTCCGGCACCGAACCGGCTACCAAACGATCTGCGGATGAACCGGCCAACGTTCGCCGTGGCGCAGGCTTCGTTCTCGCGGCCGACGCGAAAACGATCAACCCGGACATCAAGGTAAGCATCCTGCGCTGGAGCCAGCCGAATTGGGTGCAGCCGTGGAGCGACGGCAATACCGATCCGTCCAACCCCGCCACGCTTGCGGCATATGAACGGATGTACCAATGGTACAAGGATACGGCGATCGCCGTCCATGAAACCTACGGTTACGATCTCGATTACATTAACCCCGACCGCAATGAAACGGGAACCCCCAACGTGAACTACATCAAGTGGTTTGCCAACCGGATGCGCAGCGATAACGAATTTCCTAATCATGACAAAATAAAAATTATCGCATCCGACGAAAACACGACGCTGAATATTCCGACTAAAATGCTGGCCGATCCCGATCTGATGAAAGCGGTCGATGTGATGGCTTACCACTATAACATGGCGACCAGCGCGGATTATTTGAAGGTCAACGATCAATATCAGAAGGAAGTATGGTACAGCGAAGGGGTGGCTCCCCAAACATTGGCCCAATACCGTGCCAACTCCGATCAGCCGTTCGGCGGCGTAGCCAGCGCGCTGGATGTTGCAGGACGCTTCATCGGTATGTACACCCAGGGAAAACGGACGCATTATATGTTCCAGCCTGCGATAGGCGCTTTCTATAGCGGCGCTCCTTATAGCAGCAAGGAGCTTATTGCGGCCCGAGACCCGTGGTCCGGCTATTACGCTCCCGATGTGGGCGTTTATACGGTGATGCAGTTTACGCAGTTTGCGGCGAAAGACTGGATGTACATCCCCGGGGCCAGCGCAGGCGTTATCGGCAGCAGGGGCAATAGCGAGATGGACGGCAACGCGGCGGGAGCGGAGTATAACCGGCTTGTCTTTGTCAGTCCGGATAAGAAGGACTATTCCGTAGTCATGGTCAATGACAGCGACCGCGAAGCCCGTTATCAGTTCGATGTGAAGAAAACGATCGCAAACGCCGGCAGCCCCGTTCAAGTATGGGAGACACGCGGGCCGGGGGCAGGACAGGAGTATGACGCCAACTGGTATCAAAGACTCGGCGATATTCCGGCTGCCGATCAAGGCGATGCGTATACGTATACGCTCACGGTGAAGCCCCATTCGATGGTCAGTGTGACGAGCGCGGGCGATAATCCGAATACCGGTCATCCGCGCGTCCCGTACGCGCGCAACGCCGATATTCCGGCCCAAAGCTTGCTGGACGTCGGGGGAACCGGCAGCCCCGTGCTCTACGAAGACGACTTCGAGTATAAAGGCTACCCTGAAGCTAACGGATTGAGCTATGTGCAGCGCCGGGGCGGTACGCCGCGCTATACGGCGGATCAAGGCGGCGCCTTCGAGGTATATGAGGGCATCGGGAAGGACGGCTCCAACGGCATGGAGCAGATGATTTACGCGGGCAATAAGCCGGGCACATGGGCGACCACCCCGTTCTCCTACACCGTGCTAGGCGACGAGCGTTGGGCGAACTACCGAGCGGCCATTGATTTCAAGATGGATCTGGACCCGGCCCATACCGGCGATAACTATGTCGCTTTGGGCATTCGCCACACGTTGAACGGCACGACCGCCGATTCGCAATCCGGCTATAAAGTACGGATATACGCCGACGGTTCTTGGCGTCTGATTCGCTTCGACGCGACGGTCGCATCCGGAACGCTGACGGATTTCGATCCTGCTCAGTGGCATCGCATTTCCATTGAGGCGGCGGATCGGACGGTAACCGCCGCTATCGACGGCAAGGCGGCCGTACGTTATACGGATACGGCGGACGGCGCCCCGCTGACCGGACAGGTCATGATTCAAAGCAGTCTGCGCCAATCCGTATTCGATAATTTGCAGGTAGAGGCCGTTAACGGTTATCCGCCTTATGTGACCGACCGGGTGGATGATCTGGATGCCCGCGTCCAATACCATGAGGGCAGCTTCCCTTGGACTCACAGCTTGTCGGGAGGAGCCGGCCGGCTGAACCGGACCGTCACCACCAGCGGAACCAGCATCACCTCCGACAGTACGACCAATACGGAAGGAACGCTCAATCGGTGGTATTTCGTCAAAAATGAAGGCAATACGTCTTCATGGGGCTCCAACTCCGCCAACGCGTGGGCGGGAGAAAACGGCAGCTACGCATCCTTGACGTTCAACGGCACCGGCATTACCGTGTACGGGCTCGGTCAAGGGACGAATTCCGTTGTCAGAATGGATGTTTATCTTGACGACTTCGGCACCGGATACAATCACGATGCGTCCAAAAAGGTTGTGACCGGCAAAGGCTTCGGCAACGGGAACAACAGCCAGATCATTTATCAGGTAAGCGGTTTGGCCCCGGGGCTGCATAACGTGAAGATCGTCAAGACCGCCGCAGACTCCGGCAGCGGCAATTACATCTCGATCGAGAAGGCGGTCGTTCAGGCGGATGCCGCCGATCCGACGTATCTGGAGCTGCCGTTCACCGGCACGGGCTTCAGCCTGGTCGGCGATACCGGAAGCGCGACGGCCGATATTTATGTGGATAACACGCTTGCCGATGCTAATGCAGCGATTCCCGCCGTGTCCGTCAATCGTGCCAATACGTATGCATACGGCGGGCTGCCTTACGGTCCGCACACCTTGAAGATCGTAGTGAAAAGCGGCAGCCTGTCCATCGATGCCATCGATATTATGGGGCCGGTCTACGGCACGGTCAGCAAATCGGCACTTCAGGAGCTGCTGGCTCAAGTAGGCGGTTACCAAGAGGAAGACTATATGCCCGCGGAATGGTCCGCCTTCGCGAATGCGCTGTCTGCGGCCGCAGCGGTCCTCGCGGACGAACAAGCCGATCAGAGAGCCATCGATTCCGCCCGGAATGCGCTTCAGGATGCAGCGGATTCGTTGAAACGGAAAAAACAACCGGTAGCCGTCACCGGCGACTATCCGGCCATTGTGGCTGTCAAAGCCGGCGAAGCGGTTGCCGGGCTGCCATCCGTCGTGAAAACGACGCTTGCGGACGGGACGACGAATGCGGATGCCGCGATTCGCTGGCTGAACAATACGGCGGACCGCTTCACCGTTCCTTATTCCACAGTGCAGCTGACGGGAGAGGTAGAAGGAGGCAAAAACCTGTATGTTCAAGTCCAGGTGGAGGTAATACCGGGCGGCTTGGTATATTTCTTGGACCCTGGCATCGCGGGCGATACGACGCCTCCGTTTGCGGCAATCCAAGCTTTATTGGGCGATCGCCTGCTGAATGACAAAGCCGACCAAGCTTCTAGCGGCGATTCGATGTGGGGGCATACGACCATAGCCGCCAACTACAAGCTCAAATCGCTCTCCGGTTCGGTCGTCGCAACGGACAAAAGCCAGACCGGCGTCTACGGTTCGGATACAAGAAACAATCCTTTAACTTATGCGCTGCCTTTGACGGCAGGCGATTACAGGATCACTTCCTTCCACAGAGACTGGTGGAGCAACGGCAACCGGACGATGGATATTAGCTTGAGCTACAAGGATGCCAATGGACAGACGGTAACCGAGCCTGTGCGAAGCGGGCTGATCGCCGGATCTGACGGTACGGCGGTTACGCATGACTTTACGCTTCCGGTAGACAGTGTTGTGACTTATACCGTCAATAATACGTATACCGGCAATCAGGCGGCCCTCATCAGCTATCTGGGGGTGGAGAAGAGAGTCGATTCCGCCGCCGAGCAAGCCGTTGCGGACGCCAGGACGATCATCGAAGGCGCTGCGTACCATGTCGATCGGACGGCCGCCAATACGGAAGCGGATGTCAGGGCATGGCTGCAGCAAACAATCAGCAGCTTGAGCGGCTTGCAGCAGACCGGTGCGAGTGTCGGTGAATTGAAACTTACTTCTTTCCGCGCCGCAACGGAAAATACGGACGGCAGCTTCGAGTTCACCGTGCCGCTGACGAAAGGCAATGTCACGGGTGCCGCCGTCTCCGTAGGTATCATTAAAGCGGTGGATACGACGAAGCCGGTCATTACGCTGAAAGGCGAACCGGTCGTAAACCTCCTCATCGGGGCGAGCTATACCGACGCGGGAGCGACGGCGACGGATGACCGCGACGGAGATATTACGGATCGCATCGTGACGACGGTGACGAGCGGCGTGTACGGCGAATCGAGATTGAATACCGCCGTCGCAGGCACCTACACATTCCATTACAATGTGAAGGACAGTGCGGGCAACGCCGCCGAGGAAGTGACGAGAACGGTAGTCGTTTCCGAAAATCCGGATACGACAAAGCCGGTCATTACGCTAAAAGGAGAACCGGTCGTAAACCTCCTCATCGGGACGAGCTATACCGACGCGGGAGCGACGGCGACGGATGACCGGGACGGAGATATTACGGACCGCATCGTGACGACGGTGACGAGCGGCGTGTACGGCGAATCGAGATTGAATACCGCCGTCGCAGGCACCTACACATTCCATTACAATGTGAAGGACAGTGCGGGCAACGCCGCCGAGGAAGTGATGAGAACGGTAGTCGTTTCCGAAAATCCGGATACGACAAAGCCGGTCATTACGCTAAAAGGCGAACCGGTAGTAAACCTCCTCATCGGGGCGAGCTATACCGACGCGGGAGCGATGGCGACGGATGATCGCGACGGAGATATTACGGACCGCATCGTGACGACGGTGACGAGCGGCGTGTACGGCGAATCGAGATTGAATACCGCAGCTGCAGGCGTCTACACGTTCCATTACAACGTTCAAGACAGCGCGGGCAATGCCGCCAAGGAAGTGACGCGCATAGTGATCGTCTCCGAACAGCCGGATACGACGGGGCCGGTCATTAAGCTGCGAGGCGAACCGGTAGTAAACCTCCTCATCGGGGCGAGCTATACCGACGCGGGAGCGACGGCGACGGATGACCGCGACGGAGATATTACGAACCGTATCGTGACGACGGTGACGAGCGGCGTGTACGGCGAATCGGCGTTGAATACGGCGATCGCGGGCATCTATACGTACCACTACAATGTAAAAGACGCCGCGGGCAACGCGGCCGAAGAAGTGACAAGAACGGTAATAGTAAGCAAAAAACGTCAATCGTCGTCGTCGGGTTCCTCTTCATCGTCGCCGTCCGTGCCGGAAGAGCCGACAACGGATGAGACTTCGACGACGCAGATTGTTCGCGAAGCGGATTTGAAACCGGCGGAAGCGGGGACGACCGTCGTACAAATTCCCGAAGGCAAGACGGCCGTGCTGCTGCCGAGCCATATCGCCGAGCTGGTCGGCGACAAGGGTCTCCGATTGGTCATGGGCAATCTGACGATCGAATGGACCAAAGCGGAGCTGAGCCGGATTCAAGAAGCTGCGGCGGGAGCGAACGCTGAGGGAGCGCAAATTCGGTTCTCGGCGCGGACGTTGTCCCAAGCTGACGTAACGAAGCTTATTCATAATCGCGCCGTCAACGGTTCAGTGGAAGCGGCTCTCGCCAGCGAGGCGTACGATTTCAGCGTGGACGTTATCGCAGCGGACGGCAGCAGCATCCCGGTAACCTCTTTCGCCGAGCCTTTGACGCTAACGTTCAAAGTCGATCCGAAAGCGGACTCCGATTTGTTAGGCGTCTACAATATTGCGGCTAACGGAGCTTTGCAGTTTGCGGGAGGAACGTTGTCGGACGGGGCGATGACAGCGAAAGTGCGTCATTTCAGCCAATATGCGGTGCTGGAATACAACAAGCTGTTCGCGGACGTCGACGCAAGCTCCTGGGCAAACCGCGTCATTAAGAACATGGCCGCAAAGCATATTATCGACGGCGTGACGGATACGGAATTTAACCCTGAGGGCAGCGTGACCCGGGCGCAATTTGCAGCGATGATCGCACGGGCGTTGGGACTGGAGGCTTCGAAGGCAGCGAGCCGTACAAGCTTCTCCGACGTCGACTCCGCCGGATGGTATGCGGAAGCCGTCGCCGCGGTAAGCGAAGCGGGAATCGTGACGGGACGCGGCGAGGATATCTTCGCGCCGAACGCTGTAATCACTCGCGAAGAGATGGCCGTTATGGCCGTCCGCGCATTCGAATACGCCAAGGGTAAGGCATCATCCCAAGCGGCTGCGAATCCGTTCGGCGATCAGGATCAGATCAGCGATTGGGCGCGGGAGGCAGCAGGCATCGCGCAAGCAGAGGGCTTGATTCAAGGACGCGACAATCGTCAATTCGCGCCGCAAGCGATGATGACCCGTGCGGAAAGCGCACAAGTGATCTTCAATCTGCTCTATCGGCTGAAATAAAATAATTATCGATCAACAAGGCGCTCTTTCCCGGTTGCACGGGGGAGAGCGTCTCTCTGTGCGGCTTCCTGCCGATCGCAGCTTCTTCTTGGCGCCCTAAGCGATCCTCATGTTATGATGGCAGTAGCGCCTTTTTTTGCCGATAGATGAGCTTTTTCGACAAAGGCGCAGGGGAACAGGAGGAAAGCCGGATGACGATACGATACGGGGTATTAAAATGCAAAGTGAGAGGGCGGCGCCCGGCAACGAGGGAGAACGCCCATTATCAAGTACATGCGGAGGCGGAAGGCGTTCATTACCGGATTGCGATCAACGTCAAGTCGCAAATGAGGCCGTTCGCCCTGCTTTATTATACGGACGAGCATTTCGAGCATGAAGTGACGAGCGATTTGCCGGAGCTTGCTTACGGCTATACCCGGCTGCCGAACCGGCCCGGCGGCATGGCGCTGGATTATATCCGCGGCAATTTGTTCGACCGGCGGAGGATGGTCCCGCTTGCCTTCGACGTTCCGGGCACGGACAACGACCTGAACGATAAACTGGACATCTATATGCGCAAAGCGATGGAATTCGAGGACGCCGTCCTGTACGCTTACGGCGACATCTGGGGACCCGAACTGAAGCAGAGGGACGCCGTCTTCGGCTTCATGCCGGGTCAGGGCATGCACGATATCCATATGAACCAAGGCAACGGCGGCAGCTATCGGAGAGATAACGGCGTCTACCAAGACGGCGGCCTGCTGCTTCATTTCCCTTCCGAAGAGCGCTGGATCGCTATTTTTCTCGCGTTTCAAGCGCAATCCTGGCATACGGACGATAAGACCGGCGATCCGCTGCATGAAGCTGCCGCTTACTGGCATCCCGCTCATCCGCGGCCGCTGGCCGAGCATGAAATCTTCATCGCCGGAGCGCTCGTTTTGCCGGCCTCGCCGACGGCTTGCGAGACGGTGACGCTGCTGAACGCATCCGACCGTCCGATCGACATCGGCGGATGGTCGCTGGCCAATAAGCTGAAGCAGAAGTACAAGCTCGAGGGCGTGTTAGCTCCCGGACAATTTTATACGATAGAGCTATCCGTGCATCCGAAGTTTTTCCGTCCCTGGGGAGATATTATTACTTTGCTGGACGAACGCGGCCTTAAAGTTCACGGCGTATCCTATATCCGGGCCAAAGTGCGCAGCGGATGGACGATCCGGTTTTGAGCTTGCCTCGCTAATCGAAACCTTCCCTACTGGAGCTGCGTCTTAATTTTATAAAAATATGGGAAGGTGAGCGGTATGAAAATAAAAAAGCTTTGGCCCCTGGTCGCCATACTATTAGCTGTGAGTGCCAGCATCTCGTGGACCCCACATGCACAAGCGGATACAGAGGTCCCTATTGGCACCCCGATTGGAACGGTGTTAACCACCGATATCAAAGCCGATATTCATGGGGAGGTCATCCCTTCGATGAACATCGACGGCTATACGGCAATCGCTGCGGAGGACTTGAGACGGTACGGTTTTGATGTCGCTTGGATACCAAAGTATCGTCGGGTAGAGATCACATATACCCCTGGGAAGCCAATAAGCCCGCTGGAGGACTCTCTTCGGGACGCTGTCTCGATCGGTGAGAAAATCGGTGATGTATTATCTACAGACATCCGTGTTTATTACTTTGGCCAGCCGATTCCTTCATATAATATTGAGGGACGTACAGCGATCTCGCTAAACGATTTGTCTAGCTTCGGGCAGGTCGAATGGAAAGAGCAAGATCGTAAGCTTTCTTATATCCCCTCAGTAAAGTTCTCACACGATTCGTTAAAGGATGCTCCGCCGCTTGTGGTGCGGCTCACGAATGCAAAGGGATTGGGGCCAATCAGCGTAACAGGCTCGGATCTCCGCTTAGATGGGGCGGCCTTTGGACGTGTCGTGGGAGACGATCCGATGCTGCCGGTTCGTCAGCTTGCAGAGAAGCTCGGGTACGAGACGGAATGGCGACATGACGGTTCTCTTGTTATAGACGACGGAACGAGCCGGTTTCATATCATCAATGGGCTAAGCGGACCGATGCAATACTGGCTTGGAGGAGAAGCCGAGGGCTTCGACTGGTATCGGTCCCCTGTGATTGGTTCGGAAGAAATATTTATACATGAGCAGGATGTGCGCTCTCTGTTCGGATGCACCACAGAGAGCGTAGACAGTTCAAATGAAGGCATCTCATTTTCACTGAGCTGCGCCGGATACCAAGTTGAAGACCATGGCGTGCCGCAAACCTTCAGCGGCTTAAAAAACGGGCTGCAGACGGTGACCTATCTTGGCGGAAACAAGTTTCCTGCTCCTGAACTGCAGCTTTATAATGCGGGGGAGGGCCGGAGCCTTCGCAGCAATCTATTTCATATTAGCGAGGGCGGAGCCGCCGAAGGGGGATACGCGAAATATACTTTGGCTTCCGAAGCGCCGAACGACACGACCGATAATAACATGGTGCTGCAGTTGACCGACGGGCATAAGATACTATACAAGAAGGTCATTTTCGCGGATGGAGAATGATGGATATTATTAAGCTGAAGGTTTCTTGGCAGCTTGCCCTTGCCTTATTAGGCGGGGCTTTTTTTGTTAGCAGAATTTGCTCTTCCGGGCATGACAATTGTCATATGAAACGAATGACATTCATGAATACCGCCGGATTGGCCGCGACGCTACAATAAGTACATGAAATCAAACGAGGGGTGACGTTAGGAATGAAGCCAGTCATACAGCTCGATCATGTGACGAAGCAGTTTAAAGGAAAAACCGCAGTGGACGATCTGTCCCTAACGATACAGGAAGGCGAGATTGTGGCGCTGCTCGGCCCGAACGGGGCGGGCAAGACGACGACCGTCTCCATGACGCTCGGTCTGCAGCAGCCCAGCTCGGGTACGATCAGGCTGCTTGGAGGAAGTCCCCAGGACCGCGGCGTGAAGGACCGCTTCGGGGCGATGCTGCAGGACGTGAACGTGATCGACGGATTAAAAGTAGGCGAGACGATCGATCTGTTTCGCAGTTATTATTCGAAGCCGCTGACGCTGGACCATCTGCTTGAGGTGTCCGGTCTGAAGGAAGAGCGAAGCAAGATGGCATCTTCCTTGTCCGGCGGGCAGAAGCGGAGATTGAATTTTGCGCTCGCGCTGGCGGGTGATCCGTCGGTATTGTTTCTGGATGAACCGACCGTCGGAATGGATGTGACCTCGCGGCATCTGTTTTGGGAGACGATCCGGGCGATGGCGGGCCGCGGCCGCACGATCATTTTGACGACGCATTATATTGAAGAAGCCGATGCGATAGCCGATCGCGTTGTGGTGATTAACCAAGGCAAACTGATCGCCGACGGTACGCCGGCCGAGATTAAGGCGACGACGAACGGCAGAACGCTGTCGTTCACCGCCGGCCCCGGAGTGACGGAGGAGACGCTGCGGAGCGTGCTTGGCATTTCCGATGCGGTATGGAACGGACGACGGGTCAAATTGACGAGTACCGATACGGACTGTCTCATTTTCGCAATCGTACAGAACAAGCTCGACGTGAAAGATATCGAAATTCAAAGCGGCGGACTGGAAGACGCCTTCCAATCATTGGTGCTCGGTCAAGCCGGCTCATTCGAATATACAGGGGATGATAAAAGATGAATGCTGCATTGGCGCAATGCAAGGCGGAGCTGCTTCGGACGCTCAGAAACCGCAAGTTCGTCGTTATGGCGCTGCTCATGCCGGTCATATTCTACTTTATATTTACCAGCACGATCGACGCGAATACGGAGGTCGGCGGAGTCGAATGGAAAGCCTACTACTTGATGTCCATGACGGTATTCGGAGTGATCGGCGGAAGCTTGAACACGATCAGCATCCGCTTCGCCCAGGAGCGCAGACAAGGCTGGGTGCAGCTCATCCGGATTACGCCGCTGCCGTCCGGGACGTATGTACTGTCCAAAATCGCCGCGCAGTCGCTCATCAACTTAGGCACGATCGTGCTGATGTTTCTGATCGGTGCCATTTTCCGGGGCGTGGAGCTTAGTCTGTTCCAATGGATTATGTGCGGTTTGTGGATTTGGATCGGCATTCTGCCGTTCCTGGCGCTGGGCACGCTGATCGGCACGATTCGCAGCGTGGAGGCGGTACAGGTCATCTCCCAGCTGCTCTTCATGGCCATGTCCGCACTGGGCGGACTGTGGATGCCGATCCAGACAATGCCGGCCCTCCTGCAAAAGATCGCCTTGTGGCTGCCCTCGTACCGGTACGGGCAAGGGGCATGGAATATTATTGCCGGGGCGTCCGTAGACGGGGTTGGGATTATCGTGCTGGCTGCTTACGTCGTCGTCTTTATGGTATTATCATCCTATATCATCCGGAGACAGGAAGCGGTATAACATGAACGGGTTCAAGATGAGGCCTTTCGGAAAAGGCATGGGCGTGTTCCAATTGATCTGGCTGGTGTATTTGACCTCGCCCATCTACAGCATATTGCAAAAGCCGACTCACGATGAGTGGATCGGCCTTGCTCTGCTTTTGCTGTTTATAGTGGCCAATTGCCTTTGTTATTGGGATGAAAAACGCAGAATGGTTTATGTGCTGACCATGCTTGCGATCATCGTCTTTTTTTGCTTTCACTATCATATTAATTTCTGGTTTATGTCCTTTTATGTAGCCCCTGTCATAGGATTAATGGCTTCGGTCAGGCAATTTTACGCCGGGGTCGTCATTTTGCTGGCCTTGTTTGCGCTTGTATTCGGAACGCACATCCATCAATTTTCCGGCGATGACTTAGTGGTGCTTCTTCCGTCCTCGGCTCTGATGCTGGTCTTCCCGTTCATTATCCGCGCGGGGGTCCGATCGAAGGAGCTGCGCAACCAGTTGAATTCGGCTAACGAGGAGATCGCACGGTTGATCAAAAACGAAGAACGGCAGCGGATTTCCCGGGATTTGCACGATACGCTCGGCCACACGCTGTCTTTAATCACGTTAAAGAGCGAGCTGGCAGAAAAATTAATTCCCCGCAATCCGGAAAAAGCGGCGCAGGAGGTGCGGGATATTCAGATGACATCGCGCGCCGCGCTCAAGCAGGTGAGGGAACTGGTGTCGGGAATGAACGCCGTTTCGATTCACGATGAAATCCGCCATGCGCGGCAAATATTGGCCGCGGCCCGAATCGGGGTCGAGACCGAAGGGGATTTCGCCGGACTGGATGCTTCGCCGCTCATTCAAAATATATTGGGGATGTGTCTGCGCGAGGCCGTGACCAATGTGGTGAAGCACAGCAAGGCTTCGCTCTGCCGCATCGCCTTACATGAAGACGACAGCGGGATTACGGTGACGGTAAGCGATAATGGAGAAGGATTGCGGCGCGCCTCCTGTCCTACCCCCTCTTCCGGGCGGGGACTGCTGGGGATGAAGGAACGGCTGGACTTGATCGACGGCAAGCTGACGTTTCAAGCGGAGGAAGGACAAGAAACGACCGTAACGTTCACCGTGCCCAAAATCGTCAAACATCAGAAATCGGGGGAGAACGCGCAATGAAAGTGATAATTGCAGAGGACCAAGGGATGCTGCGGGGAGCGCTTAGCGCGCTGCTGGACTTGGAGGACGATGTGGAAGTGATCGGGCAGGCCGAGAACGGGGAAGAGGCGATGCGGCTGATTCTGGAGCTGGGACCCGATCTGTGCATCATGGATATTGAAATGCCGCGTATGACAGGGCTCGATGTCGCCGAGCGGCTGAAGGAGCAGGGGCATCCTTGCCGCATCGTCATCCTGACGACCTTCTCCCGCTCCGGTTATTTTCAGCGGGCGATCAAAGCGGGCGTTCACGGCTTCTTGCTCAAGGATTCGCCGATCGACGAACTGGGCGAGGCGCTGCGCAAAGTCCATGCCGGGGGCCGGGCGATTAGCCCCGAGCTGTCGCTTACGTTCTGGGAGGCGGAGAATCCGCTGACCGAACGGGAGCGGGAGGTGCTTAGGCTGGTTGCCGAAGGCTTGTCGGCGGGCGAGATCGCCAAATCGCTGTTTCTTTCCGGCGGAACGGTGCGAAATTATATATCGGAAATTATGCAGAAATTGGAGGCGAAAAACCGGATCGACGCGATCAGCATAGCGGAGAAAAACGGCTGGCTCAAGTAGCGGCCGTTTTCGTTTTAACTGCATTCCCTTAAGGGGGAAGACCAGCGGGAAACAAGCCGCTCCAAATTGCGTAAAACGAAGATAGAGTGAGCGGGAAGCAGTTATATGAAGATCAGGATGGAAGTAAGCGCTGCCATCCTATTCGTTCGTTGAAATTCGCCGCATAGGTCTGTCGGCTGTTCTTTACAGCAGCCTGCAACAGGCGTAATATACAATTCATGATTTGAAAAAACAAAGTTTCCAAATTCTGATCGCTTAATTTCCCTTATTCAGGGAAAGCGGGGGAACCATTGCAGCGGTATTTTTCGGTGTGAGAGCCGGAAATATCGATGCCGGGGTGAATCCTAGCGCGATGCAAAGCTAGCTTGCATCCGCAGGTAGGGCGACTCTCACCGCCCGAATCCGACAGCTAACCTCGTCAGCGTGGAAGGACATCGGCTTCTTGGTTGTTGAAGACGATGGTCTAATGGAGAGAGGATGATGAAGCTTGTGATCGTTTAAACGGCCACAAGGCTCCCAAGCCTCTGTGGTTTTTTTGCGCCCATTTGTGAAAAATGGAATTGTTTTTTGGAAAAATGAATCGAGTTTTTTTCATCAGACCGATAAGCAGTTATAACGCTTAATCCCTGAATAAACAGGGAGCGGGGGAACCAAAGGGCCTTGGCAGGCCCATGGGGTGAATCCCAGCCGACATGCGCTGGGTAGGGCGACTCTCACGCCCGAATCCGACAGCTAACCTCGTCAGCGTACCGAGAGAGGCAACGATGATCGTGTGCTTGCACAGCTGTGTTTGCTGTGCTTTCCAAAGAAGCCGCGAGAAGAGACCCCTCTTTTCGCAGGCTTCTTTTTATTTGTCTGCCTTCTCTTGAGAGAATAGGAGGAGAAAAAGATGATTGCCGTGCAAGAGTTCATACTCGTATCGGCGCCTAATAAAACCGGCGAAAGCTTCGTCCGGCTGCTTTTGGCGAAAGGAATCCCGTTTGCGGCGATCACGAACAGCCGAGCGGAAGCAGGGAGGCTCCGTAAGCTGGGTGTCAAGCATTTTATACGGGTAGACACCTCGGAATGCGAGTCTTGGCTTTTGCCTGAGCTGCCGATCGGACGGGTGTTCCTGTTCGAAAGCTCGTTAAATCTGTGCTGCCGGCTCATTCAAATATGCCGCACGTGGACTTCCAAAGATATTTACGTCATTACTCGTCATATGAATCCGAGGCTGGTGTATCGTGGACTTGGCGCAGACCATGTCATCCATACTTCAAGCCAAGATGTTTCTTTTTTAATCGAATAAACAAACGCTGGAGGCGTTCCTATGCTGGATATATGCATGATTGCGATGCTCGCGGCTATGTACGGGCTGTTCTATGGCTTTATGACCTGGTGCGGCCGGGTCGTTGCGGAAACGGGAGGCGATAGCAAATGATATTGGTCGCTGCCGTCACGATGTTCTTGTTCGTGTACTTGGCGTACGCCCTGATTCATCCGGAAAAATTTTGAGAGGGAGCGAAAAGCTCTAGAAGCATGGTGAAAAAGCAGACTTCGCTAAGCGAAGGCAATCTGGAGAAGCGTAAGCTGTCGCCTTTGTCTCCGGATTTCAATCCTTTCAAGGGCTAGCCATTCAAGAAATCCGGGGAGAAAAGCTCTTAGGAGGAAAAAAACATGGGAATACTGCAGATCGCGATTGTTATCGTCATCTTGATCTTGCTCGTCAAACCGTTGGGAACGTATTTATATCATGTCTTCTCCAATGAAGCGAACCGCACGGATCGCTGGTTCGCCCCGATAGAAAAAGCGATCTATGCCGTTACCGGATTGAAAAACCGTTCAGGCATGACTTGGAAGATGTACGGGCTAAGCTTTATTGTGACGAATATTGTTCTGGTAGGAGCCGGTTACTTGATTCTTAGACTGCAAACTTTGCTGCCGCTCAACCCGAACGGTATCGGCAATATGGAGCAGACACTTGCCTTCAATACCGTCATCAGCTTCATGACGAACACGAATCTCCAGCATTACAGCGGGGAAACGGGCTTGTCGTACTTTTCGCAAATGGCTGTCATCACGATGATGATGTTTACGTCGGCGGCGACGGGGCTATGCGTCGCCATTGCGTTCGTGCGGGGCGTGACAAGCAGAGGCGAAAGAATCGGCAACTTTTTCGAAGATTTCGTGAAGGCGCATGTGCGGGTGTTTTTTCCGCTGGCGCTCATCGTAACGCTGACGCTTGTAGCGCTTCAGGTTCCGCAGACGCTGCAGCCTGCGCTGACGGTGAATACGCTCGAAGGCGGCGAGCAGCATATAGCGATCGGGCCGGTAGCTTCGCTTGAGGCGATCAAGCATCTCGGAACGAACGGAGGCGGCTTCTTCGGCGTGAACTCGGCGCATCCGTTCGAAAATCCGAGCGCTTTAACGAATGTGATTGAAATTTTATCGATGTGGTCGTTATCCGCTGCGCTTCCTTATACGTACGGGCTGTTTGCACGGAACCGCAAGCAGGGATGGGTTATTTTTTCGGCGATGATGATTTTGTTTCTGCTGTTTCTGTCGCTGGTATACGCTGCGGAGTCGGCAGGCAATCCGGTTTTGAACAGACTGGGAATCGACGCGTCCCAAGGCAGCATGGAGGGCAAGGAGGTGCGCTTCGGCATCGCGCAATCGGCATTGTTCACCACGGTTACGACAGCAGCTACCACAGGCTCGGTCAATAATATGCACGATACGCTGACGCCGCTCGGAGGCATTACGCCGCTGGCGCTTATGATGCTGAATTGCGTCTTTGGCGGCAAAGGCGTCGGACTGGTGAATATGCTTATGTACGCGATGCTGGCCGTTTTCCTCGCCGGATTGATGGTTGGCCGGACGCCGGAGTTTCTGGGACGCAAGATAGAACCGCGCGAAATGAAGCTGATCGCTATAGCTATTCTGGCGCATCCGCTCATCATTCTTGCCCCGACGGGCATCGCCTTGGCGGCGGAGCTGGGCAAGGCGGCGATCTCGAATCCGGGCTTTCACGGGATTACTCAGGTGCTGTACGAATATGCCTCATCGGCCGCCAATAACGGCTCGGGCTTCGAAGGGCTGGGCGACAACACGCCGTTCTGGAATATATCCACCGGGATTGTCATGCTGCTGGGCCGGTACATTTCCATGATCGCTTTGTTAGCCGTTGCCGGCTCGTTGGCAAGCAAGCAATGGGTGCCGGAAACGTTGGGGACGTTCCGTACGGATAACCGGCTCTTCGTAGGCATCCTCGTCGGAACGGTGCTTATTATCGGGGCGCTCACGTTTTTGCCGGCGATCGTGCTCGGACCTATTGCCGAACAGGTAACGATTCGTTAATGAAGAGAGAGGCGATCAAGCATGAATGAAAATAAAACAAGCGGCGGCAAGCTGCTCACTTCCGCCGTCGTCGTTCAAGCGGCGAAGGAGAGCTTCCTGAAGCTGAATCCTGTCAAAATGATGAAAAACCCCGTTATGTTCGTCGTGGAAGCGGGCGCTTTCATCGTGCTGCTGATGACCGTGCTGCCGGGTTACTTCGGAACGGAGAACAGCGTCGGGTTTAACTTTACGGTATTTGTGATCCTATTGTTCACGATCCTGTTCGCCAACTTCGCCGAAGCTTTGGCGGAGGGGCGGGGGAAGGCGCAGGCCGACTCGCTAAAAAAAACGAAGCAGGAGATTATGGCGAACAAGATCGTCCATAACGGAACCGGCATCAAGATCGTTCCGGCGACCGAGCTGCGCAAGGGAGATCTGGTTTCCGTATCGCAAGGCGAGATGATTCCCGGCGACGGCGAGGTCGTCGAAGGGCTCGCTTCCGTGGATGAATCGGCGATAACCGGCGAATCCGCTCCCGTTATCAAGGAAGCGGGCGGAGATTTCAGCTCCGTGACCGGGGGGACCCGCGTCGTCAGCGACTCGATCCGGGTGCGTATCGTCAGCGACCCGGGAGAATCGTTCATCGATCGGATGATTTCGCTCGTCGAAGGCGCCAAGCGCCAAAAAACGCCGAACGAGATCGCGCTGAGCACGCTGCTTACGGTACTGACGCTCATCTTCCTGATCGTCGTCGTAACGCTGGCTCCCATCGCCCGCTATTTGGAGATCGATCTGCAAATTCCTGTGCTGATCGCGCTGCTCGTCTGTTTGATTCCGACGACGATCGGAGGTCTTTTATCCGCTATCGGGATCGCAGGAATGGATCGGGTGACCCGGTTCAACGTGCTGGCGATGTCCGGTAAAGCGGTGGAAGCGGCAGGAGATATCAATACGATGATTTTGGATAAAACGGGAACGATCACATACGGCAACCGGATGGCGGGCGACATGCTTCCCGTCGGGAATGAATCGCTGCAAGCGGTAGCGCAATGGGCCGCCGTCAGTTCTTTGAAAGACGAGACGCCGGAAGGACGCTCCGTGCTGGAATGGATGAAAAAGCAGGGCTTGGCATATGACGCATCCCTGGCCGACGGCGGACAATTTATCGAGTTCAAGGCTGAAACGCGTATGAGCGGCATCGATTTGTCCGACGGTCGCAAAGTGCGCAAAGGCGCGGTCGATGCGGTGAAGCGGTGGGTGCAGGCGCAGGGAGGAACGATCCCCGCGGATTTGGACGATAAGGGAAACGTCATCGCGTCGGAAGGCGGGACGCCGCTTGCGGTAGCCGTCGATGACCGGATATACGGTCTGATTTATCTGAAGGATACGGTGAAGCCCGGGATGAAGGAACGCTTCGAGCAGCTGCGCCGAATGGGGATCAAGACGATCATGTGTACCGGCGACAACCCGCTCACGGCAGCTACGATAGCGCGGGAAGCGGGCGTGGACGATTTCATAGCGGAGAGCAAGCCGGAGGATAAGATTGCAGTCATCCGCCGGGAACAGGCCGAAGGGAAGCTGGTGGCGATGACGGGCGACGGAACCAACGACGCTCCGGCGCTGGCGCAGGCCGACGTCGGGCTGGCAATGAACAGCGGCACGATTGCCGCCAAGGAAGCGGCCAATATGGTCGATCTCGACTCGGACCCGTCGAAGATTATCGAGGTCGTCGCGATCGGCAAGCAGCTGTTGATGACGCGCGGGGCGCTGACAACGTTCAGCGTCGCCAACGACGCAGCCAAATATTTTGCGATCATCCCGGCGATGTTCACGCTGGCGATTCCGCAGATGGAGGCTTTGAACATTATGCATCTCGGTTCGCCCATGTCGGCGATTGTATCGGCGCTTGTATTTAACGCCGTCATCATTCCGCTGCTGATCCCGTTAGCTATGAAGGGCGTAGCTTACAAACCGATGAGCGCCGCCAAGCTGCTCGGCAAGAACATGCTTGTGTACGGTCTCGGCGGAGTTATCGTTCCTTTCATCGGAATCAAGCTGATCGATCTGATCGTCAATATATGGATTTAGAGAAGCGGATGCGTCCGGGGGAGAGCGGGAGACCTCCCGCCGGATGCCCGCGCTCCAAAGAAAGGAAGGAAAAAGAATGAATAAACCGGTATCGTTTGACGTTGAAGGAACCGTATCGCTAGGGGGCATTGTTCGGCTTTGCGCCGTCTTTATCCTGTTATGCGGCATCGTCTATCCGCTGCTGTGCACCGGGTTGGCTCAAGTGTTGATGCCCGGCAATGCGAACGGAAGCTTACTGAAGAACAGCTCCGGCCAAATCAGCGGCTCCGAGCTCATCGGGCAGCCATTCACCGATCCGAAGTGGTTTCAAGGCAGAGTATCGAGCATCGAATATAAAGCGGAATCGTCCGGGACGAACAACTACGGCCCGTCCAATCCCGAGCTGCTCCAACGGACGCAAGCTTCGATCGAGCAGTGGAAGGCGAACAACCCGGATGTGCCGATTAGCCTGCTGCCTATCGATCTGATTACGAACTCCGCTTCCGGCCTTGATCCCCATATTACGCCGCAGTCGGCCAAGGCACAGGTGCCGCGTATCGGCAAGCTGACCGGCATTTCGCCGGATCGATTGAATGCGCTGGTGGACGCCCATACGGAAGGGCGCGATCTGGGACTGTTCGGCGAACCTAGAGTCAATGTGCTGAAGCTGAATATGGCCTTGGCCGAGCTGGCGAAGCAATAAACGAAATGCGGCGAACGGCGCATCAACCGCGGCGAGATTAGAGACGGAGTGAAGCGCGGCGCCATTCCGGCGTTGTTCATGCAGCGGCCGTCAGCAGTCAGGAGGCTTTCATGGAAACGTTCAGAGGGAAGACGCCGGAGGACATTTTGTTGTCGATTTCCAAGCTCCACCGCGGCCGGTTAAAAGTATACATCGGGGCGGTAACCGGCTCGGGGAAGACCTATCATATGCTTCGCGAGGGGCATGCCTTGAAGCAGCGCGGTCTCGATGTGGTTATCTGCGCCGTGTCGACGATGCGGCGACCGGAGACGGCGGAGCAGATCGGCGATCTGGAGCGGGTTCCAAGCATTCGCTGGCATGAAAACGGCATAGAGAAAAAAGATTTGGACGTGGAGCTGCTGCTGGAGCGCAATCCCGAAGTCGTCCTCGTCGACGGGCTGGCGCACCGAAACCGGCAGGGAGCCTGCTATCCTACGAGGTTGGACGATATCCGTCAGCTCCTCCATCGCGGCATCAGCGTCATAACGACGGTTAACGTCTACGAGCTGGAGGACATGAAGGAGCTGGCGAAGCGCCGAACCGGCATCGAGGTGCGGGAAACCGTTCCTGCCGATACGCTGGAGCTCGCCGATGAGGTCGTGCTGATCGACGTTACCCCGGAGACGATGCTCGCCCGCGCTGCGGAAGGAAGCTGCAAGCCGCAGGAGGCCGCTCCGTTGTTCAAGCGGGGCAATCTCGCCGTTCTGCGAGAATTGGCATTGCGTCTGGTTGCCGAAGGGGTGGGCGATACGCTGGAGAAATACCGGCAGGAGACGGGCGCGGCTCGGCCGTCCGGCGCCGCTGAGCGCATCCTGGTCTCCGCGCAGTACCATTGGAACGGCTCGATCCATGTGCGCCGCGGTCAGCAAATCGCCAAGCGGCTGAACGGGGATTTGACGGTCGTCACCTTCGTTCAGGGGAACCGGCCGCCGAGCAAGGAAGCCGCCTCCTTCAAGCGCTCGATTGTCAAGCTCGTCGAGAAGGTGGGGGGAGATTTCGAGGAGCTGCCGCTCCGCTCGCGCAGAGCGCTGCCCGGCGCCCTCGTCCGTTATGCGATTCAGCATAATATGACCCGCATCGTTATGGGACATTCCAAGCAAACCCGCTGGCAGGAGCTCTGGAAGGGAGCGGTCGTCCATAGGGTGTTAAAACGGACGAAGCATATCGACGTGTTCGTCGTCGCCGATCGCGCGGACCATGAGGGGGAGCGGATCTTGCCGGCCAGGCTGAACAAACCGGCGGCCGATCCGTACCGGCGTCTGAGCCCGCAGGAGATGGAGCGGCGCATCGAACAAATCCGGAGGGGACGATTCAAGGTATATATCGGCGCTGCGCCGGGAGTCGGCAAAACCTACACTATGCTGCGGGAAGGCAACGACCTGCTGCGCCGCGGAGCGGATGTTCGCATCGGCCTGCTGGAGACGCACGGAAGGCAGGAAACATTGGCGCAGGTAGGCAAGCTGGGGACCGTCCCGCGAAAGGTCGTCGATTATCGGGGAACGCGGCTGGAGGAGATGGACACCGAAGCGATCCTGCGGGAGGCCCCGGAGATTGTGCTGGTCGACGAGCTGGCGCATACGAATGTGCCCGGCAGCAAGCATGCCAAGCGGTATGAGGATGTTATCGATATGTTGAACGCAGGGATTTCCGTCATTTCGACTATAAACGTTCAGCATTTGGAAAGCTTGAACGATGCCGTCGAGCAAATTACCGGCATTCGCATCCGCGAAACGGTGCCCGATCATCTGCTGCGGCTGGCCGATGAGGTTCAACTGATCGACGTTGCGCCGGGCTCCCTGCAGCAGCGGATGAAGGACGGCAAAATTTATTCGCTTGATAAGGTCGATCAGGCGCTGAATCATTTTTTCAAAACCGGCAATTTAATTGCCCTGCGGGAGCTGGCGCTGCGCGAGATCGCCGACGATGTCGACGAACGCTTGGAAGCTTGGGAGCGAAGAAGCGCTCTAAGGGGACCTTGGCGCCGGGAAGAGGTCATCTTCGTTTGTGTGGGCAGCGCGCCCGCCGCCGAGAGGCTTATCCGCAGAGGTTTCCGTATCGCGCACAGGCTGAAGGCAACCTGGTATGTCACTTATGTCCAACCTGACGAGATGAACTTATCCTCCGGGCTGTCGGAAAGGCTTCGCACTATGAAGGAGCTGACCGAGAGGCTTGGAGGCGTGTTTCGAATCGAAATCGCCGCATGCCGGAAGCGCATCGCGGATGTACTGATCGCCAAAGCGAACGAGTATAGATCAACGCAGCTTATTATCGGTCAATCGCGACGAACACGATGGCAGGAATTGAGGCACGGCTCTTTGGTCAAGAAGCTGCTCCGTTCTTCGCGTCATATGGATGTGCTCGTCGTCGCCGATGTTGACCCCAATATACAAGTTTAGTCGAGCAGAGGGTAGATGCAAAGGAGAGAAGAGCACAGCAGTATAGACCTTAAGGGAGAGAACGGCATGGATATGTTTATTTTCGTTTTTGTATGTGTATTTATAGCAGGATATTTGTTCATTAATATGTTCGACAACAGCCGCAGATCGGCCAAGGAAGCCGTCCGCAAAAAGCTTCTATTGTCCTTGTTTCAAGCTGTCGTTATTTCCGGGCTTGTCCAGATCATTTTACATAGTTAGAAAAATTCCGGCGAGCTCCGGGAGGCAAGGGATAGGAAGGGTCATGCCGTTGGAAAAAACGAATGACCTTTCCGTTGTCCTGGCTTGTCCGCCTGTCGTCCCATCTCCGTGTCCGGAAAGCTTCGGATCATTGCTTGACGAATGTTTTCAAAGGTACAATCGCCAGGTTTAATCCGTCCACCATGCCTTGAAGGTAGACTACCTTCTCGATATCATGGGGGAATTTATCGGCTACGTCGGACAGCTTGCGTCTGAATTTGAATTGGGTGCTCTCCAGGTTTGCGATGATTTCGGCAAAATCCGTTACGACTTGCTTACATTCCGTAAAGTCATGCTCGTCGAACAAATCTTGATTTTTATGAATCAGTTCTTTAATAAAATGTTCCGATTGATCCGGTGTCGTCGCCATCAGCTCACCCCCTCTATATTACGGTTTGCCGGGAGAGGGATCTCTATACATTATTTCTAACGGATGATGGCAACGGGGCGTCGGCCCTCTTGACACAGCTAACTGTAATTAATATAATAACAGTAAGAAACAAAACACATCGGCACCGAATATGGAGGAGGCAATCGGCTTGAATAGCGAGTTTACTATTGCAATTCATAGTTTAGCACTGCTCGCTTACCGGCCCGATCATATGGCGACAAGCGATATGATCGCCCATAATGTGTGCACCCATCCGGCTCGTGTTCGCAAAGTGATGGCCATGCTTCGCAAGAACGGCTACGTTGCGGCTAAGGAAGGAACCGGCGGCGGATTTATTTTGAAATGCGATCCCGAACAGGTTACGTTGGCCGAGATGTACCGGTTGACGTCCATGGGCTCCGTTAAACCGGGCTGGTGTTCGGGAGATGCGGAGCAGGATTGTATGATCGCCTGCAATATGGCGACAGTTATGGATCAGTTGTATGCCGGCGCCGAGAAGCAGATGATCGATTACTTCGGTCAGTGGACGATCCGCGATGTGCTGGAGCAGGTGCGCAGAGAGCAGGAGAAGAAGCCGGGCGTATGAAGGTATTTAGCGTTGAGGCGGTTCGGAAGCTTGGATACTAACGCATATTGCAACTGTTACCTGTTTTGTTTCAGTTGAGGCGATTGATCAAAGGGAATGGAATGAAAGGGGAGTGGCATGGATGACGGCTATGAAACAAGATTGGATTCGAGTAGGAGATTGGGTGAGCGGGACCTCGCTGGAGGACGAGAAATTCATCGGATATGTGGAGTCGATCGATCTGTACGGCATGGCCAAGGTTCGTGTAACTCAATGCGATCATGACGGCGCCGTCGGAGAGGTGCTGGTTGCATCCCTTGCCAAAATGGATAAGCTCGCCGAATACGTGCCTTCCGAAGAGGCCGATTTGCGCAGCTTGCTGGATTTGGCGCTAATGACGCGGGACCAGGCTTGGTTCGAAGATTTGTACGCTTCGCTGCGTATGGCTCAATTCAACCTCGGGGGCAAAGAAAACGGCCCGGGATTCGATTACAGATCGACGGTTAGCCGAATTAAGATCGATTAATCCGTCGTTTAATTATATAAATCATATATTTCGTTAAGGAGTGGATTTCCATGGCATTGATTAAAGTGGAAGATCAAAATTTTAAAGAAACAATCGCGCAAGAAGGAGTCGTTCTCGTCGATTTCTGGGCGCCTTGGTGCGGACCCTGCAAAATGATCGCCCCGGTTCTGGAGCAAATGAACGAGCAGCTCGGCGAGAAATTGACGATTGCCAAAATGAACGTCGACGACAATCCGGAAACTCCCGGGGCATTCGGCATCATGAGCATTCCGACGCTGAAGCTGTTCAAAAACGGGGAAGAGGTATCGACGACGGTCGGCTTCAAACCGCTGCAAGATATGCTCGCTTGGGTACAGCCGCATCTTTCTTAATTTGACGAAAACCCTGCCGAATCCATACGAATGGATGAATCGGCAGGGTTTTATTGTTGTTTAGGAAATGATGCGCAGCCATTTCCTGTGGGATATCCGTGGGCTCCCCCAAAAGTAATGTCTACCTATAGAACGATCCCAGAGGAATGGTTAGACGCCGATCCAGCTTAGGCTGGATGCGGACGGAATTAGCTTCAGAGCATCACGTCACTACCCTGGAAATTACTCTTGGTACCCCATTTCCATTGTCTGTGGTGCCGCGTCGGCGGCATGGATGGCTTTTGGGGGATTTGTTCTTTACAAGTCTTTGCGGCGAAACAGAAGCATGCCGGCAATCATAGCGATAATCGTATAGCAGCCCGCATAAACGAGGTAAGCATTGGAGGGGATCTGTCCTACGCCGAAAGGACCTAAATCGCCGGCATTTAATTTGACCAGTTCCTCCATATCTTTGAAAGAGAACAGTTCCGATATCATTCGGTGCTGAAGCGATTCCGACGGCATGAGGAGGGACATCAGCCCCGCGATTGTCATCAGCGGTTTAAGCGACTCGTCCCGCAGTTGGGCCACGCCGCCAATCTTCTCGATCATCCCGCCGAGCCACCCTGCTCCGTAGAGCATCGTCATGAATACGCCGTTGCCCAAGGCGGAAAACAGGCAAGAGCCTGCCATCGAGACGGAGACGAGCAGAGGGACCACCCATGCGAACAGCAAAAACGATTTGATCAAGGAGAGCGGGTCCGAAGGAATGCGGGAATGAATTTGTGTAATGACCAGAATTGAGATGAACAGCAGGGCGGCATAGCCGACGCCAAGGCTGACATAACCGACCCATCGTCCCATATACCAATGCCAGCGCGGAAGCGGCCGCGGCAGCAGCGCTTGGAGCACGCCTTGCTCGGCCTCTCCCGATATGACGGAGAAGGAGCCGAAAATCGATAGGAACGCAATGACGAACGAACCGAAGAAAAAGCCGAGAGTTAACGTGATCGTTCCCATCGTAAAGCTTTCTACCAAGTATTCTATGCTTTGCTTATCGCGCGGGTACGTCACCAGCCGCGCGCCGATCGTTTGTGCGACGAACCAGAAGGCGACGAGAAACACCAAGGTCATCAGCAAGGTCAGCAGCATGACCCGTTTGCGGAGCAGCTCCTTCCAGGTCATTCCGATGATGGTCATCATACGCGTTCCCCCCTGTGACTGAGACCGGAGACCGCGTTCATAAACCATTCGTCCAGTCTTGTTTTGGCCTTCTTGACTTCATACAGCGTGAGTCCCTGCTCGACGATCAGGCTGTTCAGCCAGCCGATCTGTTCGTTGTCCTCAAGCTCCGCTTCCAGCCAGACGCAGTCGCTTAAGCCGTGCGGGACGGGCAGATGCGTAACCCGGATCGGCAGGCCGGTCGCTTCGGTAAGCCACGTCAATATAAACGGCGCGAACCCGCCGACACACAGGTGCCAGCGGGTCTTCTCCTGCAATACGTCGGATACCGCTCCGGTTTGCAGAATGTTGCCGTTATTCAATAGGGCGACGCGGTCGCACAGCAGCTCAACATCCTCCAGCAGATGCGAATTGAGGAAGATCGTCTTGCCTTCTTGTCGCAGCTCTTGCAGAAGGTTGCGCACCTCCATGCGTCCGATAGGATCGAGTGCCGAAGCGGGCTCGTCGAGGAACACCAGCTTGGGGTCGTTCACAAGCGCGCAGGCGAGGCCGAGCCGCTGCTGCATGCCCTTGGAATAATGCTTCACCCGGTCGCGGCCGCGCAGACCGATGCCGACCCGATCGAGCAGCTCCGGTACGCGCCGCTTGGCCACGGCGGGAGCGATGCCGCACAGCTTGGCATGCAGCATGACGACTTCGGCGCCGCTGAGCCATTCCTGGTAACGGTACAGCTCCGGCAAGTAGCCGATATGGCGTCTGGCTTCGATCGAGCCTACCGGTTCGTTCATAATCGTCGCCGTGCCGCCGGTGGGGCGGATCAGGCCGACGAGCATTTTGACGAAGGTGCTCTTGCCGGCGCCGTTCGGCCCGAGGAAGCCGAAGGCTTCCCCCGTACCGACCGTAAGCGTAATGCCGCGGCAGCCGCGGCCATTGCCGTAGTCCTTGGTTAATGCATGGGTTTCGATTATAGGTTGACTCAAGATCTAATCAACTCCGTCACTTTGCTGATCATCGCTTCGCGGGTCGTCAGAGCATTGTTGCCGTCTATCCGGTACAATTGGCCGTCCTTCACCCATGTGGCCGCATAGTACGTGCGCTTGCCTTGATCTCCGCGGTCCATCGTATCCGACGTCAGGATGACATCGACGCCGGCGGCCTTAATCTGCTCGGCTTGCCCGCTCTCGATCAGCGGCAGCGGCACGGAACCGCCTTGAAGCACGCCGGCCGTTCTCAGGCTATCCTTCAGGCTCTGAGGCAGCAGTGGGAATTGGATGATCGCATCCAGCGCTTCCGAGACCGGGATGGAAGGATCGACCGTAACGGTCGGCACCGGCATTTGCGAGAAGGAATATCCGATGCTATCCTGTCCCTCCTCTTCGCCCTTCGATACATAGAGGTAGATCGCCGAGCCTGTTTCCAGACTAATCGGCTTGCCGTCCACCGAATCGGGAAGCAGCTTCTTGGCTCCGAGACGGGTCATGGCTTTATTCACTTCGTCTACGTTCATTTTGAACGTCAGCGTATTGGACGGAGAGACGTACAGTTTTTGCTTCGAATCGAAGTCTGCCGGGACAATGATTTTATGCCCTAAGACTTTGGAGGCTTCAGCGGGATCGAGTTCGCCGATGGGTTTGCCGGACACATTGGTGAAGGTGCCGAATGTATTGATGGATTCCCGCGACTTGCCGTCTCCGAAAGCTCCGTTTAATATATTTTGCAATTCGTTCTCCTGTACGACGGTGAGCTGCTGCATCCGAAACTTGTTCAGGATGGCGGCGAGCGCCTGATTGCCGGACGGCGTAGCGAGAGTGACGGCGACGACGGCTGCGGCCGCCGCGGAAGCGACCCATTTCTTCCGTTTGTGCAGCCAACTGCCGAAGGAGCCGGAACGCTTCGCTTCATGAGCGGAAGCATTCGTCCCTCCGAAGAGCGGCTGAGCTTGCCGGGCGGCGGCTTCCTGCTGCGCTTCTATAGGCGCGGCAGGCGCCGCGAGCGGGGAGGCTGTGCTTTCGGCCGTAACGCTGCCGGCCCACTCGGCCCAGCGGGGCTGAACCGGCTCCTGCGCCAGCTTGCTTTGCAACTTGGTCCAGGCGTCGTCTACGGCTTCGCGCTCGCTTTTTTTATAATTATCGTTCATCGGTAATACCTCCTATTTGAACTGTGCTTCCGATTGCGTTGCGGCATGTCTTCTGAGTCGTTCCGTGGCCCGGTGAAGCAGCGTTCCTACGATCGGCTGGCGAACCTGAAGCTGTTCGGCGATTTCGGCGTAGCTGTAGCCCGAGTAGCGCAGAAGCAGCGCTTTGCGGTCCCGTTCCGGCAGCTCCTCCAGCAATTCTCGCACTTCCTCCTGATCCAGCTGTCTCATGAGCAGCTGCTCGTTGGACGGCTGCTCGCCTTCGGCGCTGAGCATATTCTGCGACTGCTTCTCATGCAGCGCTCGCTCCCGCGCCTTCTTGTTCAAGTAGTCATAGGCGATTCGCGTCAAGACGCGGTGCAGCCAGGCGCCCATCAGAGCCGGCTCGTCCGGGGGATTGCGGTACAGCCGCAAAAACACCTCCTGAGCCAAATCCTCGGCCGCCGCTTCGTCGCGTACAAGCCCGATCAGCTTGCGGCGCACGGTCGGATAATGTATATAAAACACTTCGCGAAAAAACTCTGACGATTGTTGCGTTTCTTGTTGATGTTGTTGCGGTTCCAATCGATTGTCCTCCTTTCAGCTGCAGCTATATATAAGACGGACGGCAATCCGGTTTTGTATCACGCGGGTGGGAAATTGATAATCTTTGACATGAGCGGCCGCTTTCGTGCATGATGGTAATAGGGTTTACCGATCCGGAATCTGCTTGCATGACGGCAAAGCCGCGAGGCATGGTATGCGCCCGGGATGTATATGCTGATAAGGAGACGTTGACTGCGTATATTCAGTATACCCGAACCTGCGGCATGGATAATGATGTGCGGTTCCAGTCATACCATTACAAAAGGATAAAGGAGCCGTTCGCGATGTATCCTTCGTTTTTTTTCGCCCATGGCATGCCGACGATCGTTAACGAAACGAACGCTTACACCAAGTTTTTGCGCACATTGGGGCTGCTGCTTCCAAAGCCCAAAGGCATCGCCATCGTCAGCGCCCATTGGGAGAGCGGGGTTCAGCTTATCTCCAGCAATCCGAAGCCGGATACGCTGCACGATTTTTTCGGATTTCCGGACGCGTTGTATGAAACGGTATATCCCGCCCGCGGCGATCTTGTGCTCAGCATGGAGATAGAGAAGCTGCTTGCCGCCGACGGCATCCGCTGCGAGTTGAATCATCGCCGGGGGCTGGACCATGGCGTTTGGACGCTGCTGTCTCTGCTGTATCCGCTTGCCGATGTGCCGGTCGTCGAATTGTCGGTTAATCCGAAGCTTGTTCCGGAAGAACAGTACCGTATCGGAAGGGCGCTGAAGTCTTTGAAGGCCCGCGACGTGATGATTATCGGCAGCGGAGGGACCGTTCATAATTTGGCGAAGCTGCATTGGCAGACGGAGGATGCCGAAGAGTGGGCGGTTCGGTTCGACCGATGGCTGGCGGAGAAGATCGCTGTATGGGAGCTGGAGGCTTTATTCGACTATGAAGGCAGAGGGCCGTTCGTCCGCGAAGCGGTGCCCAGCAGGGAGCATTTGGCTCCGCTCTTTATCAGCATGGGAGCCGGCGACGAGCAGCAGAGCGCGAAGCTGCTGCATCAGGAATACGAATACGGCACACTCAGCTTATCGGCGTGGATGTTTCGGTAGCTCGTGCTGATTTATTTTTTTGAAAATAATTATCTGAAAATTTAAAATGTTCACGTGAACATAGATAATTAACGAGCATCCTGTTATAATTTTATATAGTAAACCGAACTCAAAAATTAGCTGGAGGTTTAATCATGAAACTTTCCGTATTTACTGTCGTAACCCCGGATTTAACGCCGGAGGAATTGGGCGCCGCAGCCAAGGAAGCGGGAATTGACGGCATCGAATGGCGTTTTAAAGAAACTCCTGCGGAATTCAAGGACGAGCAGCCTTCGTTCTGGCGCCGCAACCTGTGCTCGATCGATCCGTCCGCATCCGACGAAGAATTGGAGCGGTTCGCGCGCATTGCCAGCGATAACGGATTGCAGACGATCAGCGTTACGCCTTACTTGCAGGCGGGGGATATCGAAGCGACCGAGCGCGTGCTGCAAGTAGCGCAAAAGCTCGGAGCCAAGGTGATCCGCGTCGGCGTGCCGGGGTATGACCGTTCCGTAAACTATAACGAATTGTTCGACAAAGAAGTTCGGTATCTGGAAGCGGTAGAGCCGCTCGCCAAACAATACGGAATCAAATGTCTGGTGGAAACGCACCACAACACGATTATTGCCAGCGCGTCCGCGGCGCTTCGTCTGGTCAGCCGCTTCAATCCGGAGCATATCGGCGTTCTGTTCGATCCGGGCAACATGGTGCACGAAGGCTATGAAAACTTCCGCATGGGCATGGAAATGCTCGGGCCGTATCTTGCTCATGTTCATATTAAAAATACGGGCTGGAAAAAATCCGAAGTTCGCGAAGACGGCTCGCAAGGCTGGACTTCCTACTGGGAGCCTAATCTCGAAGGCATCGTGAACTGGAAGCAAGTGCTGTCCGATCTGAAAGCGGTCGGCTACGACGGTTACTTGGGCGTAGAAGATTTCAGCGGCAAGTACGCGTCCAAAGAGCTTCTGAAGCAATACGCGGAAGAAGTGCGCGCTATTCTGGCTTCGATCTAACTAAATATTAGGCTTCAAGCCATAAACCGTCCGCCGACAAGGCAGGGCGGTTTTTTTTCAAGATAAAGCAAAAAAATCTCCGAAGGGCCGCCGTGAAGCGCCGGTACGGAGATTTTTGGCATCGTCTGCGGGCGGCTTAGGCGTGAATGACGCCGTAACCGAGCAAAACAATGAGCACGAGCAGAATAACGAATACAATCCACATCGGAGCGGCGGACTGCTGCCTGCGGCGGCGGGCGACGATCATTTCCATCATGCCGATAAGAACGATCGCGAGCACCCCTTTAATGACGTACAGCAGCGGAAAGCCGAGAAGGGTCAGCATGCCGATCCCCGACACAAGCATAATAAGGTAGAACAGCCTAAGAATCATCTGCGTCACTTTTTGTCTGTAGAAAATGACGCTAAGGATGAAGAGAATAATCATCAATGCCCACGAACCGGCATGGGATTGATAAAAAATGTTAAACATGCGAGTACCTCCTGATTGAAGTTGTCAAAACGGCGGCTTTCTTGCCACACAGGAAAGTTTAAGTGAATTAAAGCGTTATCGTAATAAAGAACATTTCCTATTGGCGATAAAAACTGCCTCTGACCGTGGTCGCTCATCTTTGAATAAGCGTCGAAAAACGTTTCGCTCATAAGATTCATATGCGCAGTTGCACATAATTGGACAACCTGATTATATAGCTCTCCGCTTCCAAAAGCAATCCATTCACCGGAAGTTCGAAGGTTGTTCAATAATATGTAGGACTGCGGCAGCAAGCGGATACAAGCTTGTCCGATCAGGCTCCGGGCTGTCAACCCCGCGAAGATTAAAATTTTCTTAGACGTTTTTAATAAAGCCGACGAAAGCGATACGCGGCCCGGCTTTTGCCCCGCGCTGGTACATGTTGGGCCGATTTTGTATGGTATACTGGGTTCATCAAGCAGCACAGGGACAGCGACTCCCCATATCAAATTCGATCGAGGAGATGATGACTACATGATGAAACCTGTGAACAAGAAATGGATTGCTAAAACAGCGATGGCCGTAACGATCGGCTTTACCGCGATGTTTTCCGGAACGATGCTCATTCCAGCCCATCAGGCTTATGCATATAGCGCAAGCAAAGCTTCGCAAATCGTAACTACAAGCAAAAAGTATTTGAAGACGCCGTACCGATTCGGCGCCGCAACCGGGCAAAGCCGCAATTTTGACTGCTCGGCGTTTACCCAATTTGTTTTTGCCAAATACGGCATTGATTTGCCGCGCGAGTCCAAGGATCAGGCGAAAAAAGGCACGTTCGTGGCCAAGAAAGACTTGAAGCCGGGCGATCTGGTTTTCTTTTATTCGCCTATTCATCACGTCGGCATTTATATCGGCGGCGGCAAGATCATTCATACGTACGGCGATCCGGGCGTAACGATCTCCGATATTACGAGCGGATGGTGGTCAGATCATTATAAGACGGCCCGCCGCGTACTGTAGTTATTAATGACTTGAAGCAACAAACCCATATGCCCCCTTCCATTACCGTATGGGTTCTATATAACTAGACCGTCCTTTCGGGACGGTCTTTTTTCGCTGCGCAGCCGATCTTCAGCCGTCGTGATCCTGCTCGGAGGGGAGCGCGTGAGCGGCGGCATGCAGAGGCAATCGAACCGTTACCCGGGTGCCTTGACCCGGGCGGCTTGCAATCGATATGGTGCCCTGGTGCGACTGTACGATTTTGCGGGCAATGGCCAGTCCCAGACCGCTGCCGCCGGTCGAACGGCTTCTGGCTTGATCGACCCGGTAGAACCGGTCGAACAGACGGGGGATTTCGGCTTCCTCGATGCCGATGCCCCGGTCGGTAACTTGCAGCTCCACGATATACGGATCGCGCGGATCGTGCTTGAGGGTGATTTCCACCGGCTTTTGGCTGTATTTGATCGCATTGTCGAGAAGAATGATCACCAATTGCTTTACCTTTTCCGGATTTCCGTGCATCGTATGGAATTGCAGCTCATTGCTGAAGCGGATTTCGCGGCGAAACGTTCTTTGCAGCGATGCGGCCGTCGTCCGAACCAGATCGGCCAGCTCGAAATCGATCATGGGACGGTGCGGGTCGGCCTCCATATTGGCAATCACCAGCAAGGAATGGGTCAGATTCCTCAGCCTGCCTGCCTCCGAACGGATCGCTTCGATTGCTTCTTCGCGCAGCGCCGCATCCTTGCCTCCCCATCTTTGCAGCAAATCGGCATAGCTTTCGATAACGGTTAAAGGCGTTTTCAGCTCATGGGACGCATCGGCGAGAAACTGCTGCTGGCGCAAGAAGCTGTTTTCCAGTTTGCCTATCATGGCGTTGAATGTATGCGTCAATCGGCCAAGCTCATCCCGATGTCTGGAAGGGGGGAGAACGACGCGTTTGAATATCCCGTTCTTCTGAATCGATTCCATAATTTGCCCCAGCTCGTGAATTGGCTGAAGAATGACTCTGGCAAAATACATGCCTCCGACGATCGAGAGAAGCGCCGCTCCTGCCGTCGTAAACATAAGCACGGTAATTAATACGGTTAAATATTCATTAAGCGTATCAAGCTTACGGCTGATTTGCAGCGCTCCGAGCAGCGTCTCTTCCGGGCCCATAATCGGCATTTGGATATAAGCGATAAGCGCATTTTTCGTCCACAGCGTTTTGGAAATCGAGCGAGTGTCGAACTGAACCGGCAGATCGGCGAGCTGGCCGGAGGAGTCAAGCTGTACGACGATATTGGAATTCGTATCGATAAACCGAATCATTTCCTGGGGAACAAGAAGAGGCCTCAGCCAGCTCTCCTCCCCCCACAGCTCCCTGTGGAAAAAATTCGGCTGTGAAGCCAGCGTCTGCGCTGCATTCCACAATAGCGTGATCTCGCTTCGGGTTGTAATCCGCACGACCATATAATAGGTCACGATATTAAATAAAAACAGAACGATGACGATCGACGAGGCGATCAGCAGCGTAATTTTCGTCCGCAGTCTCATGAGGAAGGCTCGCCGTTCTTAACCAGATAGCCGACGCCGCGCAGCGTATGAATCAGCTTGCAGGAATAGCCTTGGTCGACCTTTTGCCGCAAATAGCGGATATAGACGTCGACGACGTTCGTATCGCCGATAAAGTCGTAGCCCCAAACCTCGGATAAAATTTTTTCCCGGGACAGCACTTCGCCTTGATGGCTGATCAAATAGAAAAGCAGATCAAATTCCTTGGGAGTCAGTTCGATCTGATGTTCTTCCCGCTTCACTTGTCTCGTCCGGATATTCATGGTCAGGGAGTCCACATGCACTTCGTCATCCGGCGCAAGGCTGCCGCCGCCCGCTTCGGGCGACGCCTTCTGCAAGCTGGCCATCCGCAGCAGATTGCGGATGCGCGCGAGCAGTTCCTCGATAGCGAAGGGCTTGGTGACATAATCGTTAGCCCCTTGATCGAGTCCGCTAACCCGGTCCGGCACGGCATCCCGGGCCGTAAGCAAAATGACGGGCTGCTGGCAGCCGTTCTGCCTTATGCGCCGCAGCACTTCGAGTCCGTTCAGTTCCGGGAGCATAATATCGAGCAGCATCAGATCCCAGCCTCCGGCAAGGCCCATCTCGAGCCCGTCCCGTCCGTTATTCGCATGCAGTACCGCATAGCCTTCATGCTCCAGCTCCAGCTGCAAAATGCGGCCGATTTTCTCCTCGTCTTCAACGACCAATATCGTATGCGTCATGAAAGCCTCCGCCGTTTATTCAGTAAAAATAGTATGTGATGGGACAAGGGGATCTATGTGTTAACGACATCTGGTAAAAGGAAATATTTTGGATAAGATTTGTAATCAAAATGAAATGTGTTTTTCATCTTAAATTAATGAAACAGGCCTATAATAAAACGTGACCCCCTTTTCATAATATATATATCTCAGACCCGGAAACCACCGTTTGGTTTTGCGGGTCTCTTTTTTTAGTATAATGAGGAGGAAGCTCTTCGAGCGAAGAGATTCTTAGGAAACAACGCAGCACATGATGAGATGAGGGAGCGTGCCTATGAAACGATTGAACGATATCCATCTTCGCGATCCTTTTATATTGCCGGTAGAATCGATACGCAAATATTATTTATACGGCACATCCGGCGAAACCGCATGGACGGGCAAGCCTCATGGCTTCGACGTTTACATAAGCGACGATCTGCAGCAATGGGACGGGCCGTATCCGGCATTCGTTCCGGAGCCCTCCTTCTGGGCCGATCAGCACTACTGGGCGCCGGAGGTTCACGAGTGGAAAGGACAGTATTACATGCTGGCCAGCTTCAAATCGGAGAATCGATGCCGCGGCACGGAAATTCTCGTCTCCAGCCGTCCGGAAGGACCCTTCGCTGTGCATGGCGACGGTCCGGTCACTCCCCGCGATTGGGAATGCCTGGACGGCACATTGTATGTAGACCGGGCCGGAGATCCGTGGATCGTATTTTGCCATGAGTGGGTTCAGATTAAGGACGGAGAAATTTGCGCGATGCGTCTTACTCCCGATCTGAAGGAAGCGGCCGGCGAACCGATCACTTTGTTCAAAGCCTCGGACGCGCCTTGGGTGAGACCGGTCCGAGGCGACGATGTGTTCGTAACGGACGGACCGTTCTTCTACACGTCCAGAACCGGCGAGCTGCTGCTTCTTTGGTCCAGCTTCGGGGATGAAGGCTATGCGATGGGGATCGCCCGCTCGCTGAACGGAGACATCGAAGGCCCTTGGGTTCAGGAGCAGGAACCGTTCTTCCGCAAGGACGGAGGGCACGGCATGTTATTTCACGGATTTGCGGGAGGCTTGATGCTGCCGATTCATACGCCGAACAAGCAGCCGCTGGAGCGGCCGCATATTTTCCGCGTCGAGGACCGCGGCGGCACGCTTGCTATCGAGTCGGCTTTGTTCTAGGTCCGGCTCGGTCGCGATATATTGCCTCTTGCTACAGACAGACGCCCGGTTCGAACGAAGCCGGCGTCTTTTTTTTGCAAAACGATTGAATCATCATATGAATTATAATATATTATAAATACATCATATGAATTTAACATAGCTGCAATAGAGGAAAGGCGGCTGCGGATGCAGCCAGGTGATCCGAATGAATAAGAAACTGACTTATGAAACCGTTTACGACCAAATCAAGCAAAATATTGCCGGCGGCGTATGGAAGCAAGGGGAGAAGCTGCCTCCGCTTGAGCAGTTGTCCGCCGAGCTGGGGGTCGGCATCTCCTCGGTGCGGGAAGCGGTCCGCATTCTCGGCAAGCAGAAAATATTGCGCATTGAGCAGGGGCGCGGCACATACGTGCAGGACGACCTGTCCGACAAGCCGGGTCATCGGCTCGATTTTCTGGAGAGGGCGACGATGCTTCAGCTTACCGAAGCGCGGCTGATCGTAGAGCCGGAGCTTGCGGCGCTGGCGGCGGAGAAGGCGACCGAAGCGGAAGCGCAAGCCATCGTGGACGCAGCCGAGGCGATGAAGCGGAAGATGGAGAAGAAGCAGGATTTTCTCAAGGAGGATATGCTGTTTCACGAGCTGATAGCCAAGGCTTCGCATAATGAAGTGATGTACCACATGCTCGACCGGATCGGCGATTTGCTTGTAGACAGCCGCCGCAAATCCATGAAGTGGGAGGGGATGGATGCGAAAGCTTCCTCCTACCATTATTTGATCGCGCAGGCGATTGCGCAGCGCAACCCGACCCAGGCCAGGGCGCTGATGAAATGCCATTTGGAAGATATGCTGGTTGAATTCCGCAAAGGAGAGGATCGGATATGAAAATCAAATCGATAGAACTGTTTAAGGTGCCGCCGCGCTGGCTGTTTCTGAAAATGACGACGGATGACGGCATCGTCGGCTGGGGCGAGCCGATCGTCGAAGGGAAGGCCGACACCGTGCGCGCCGCGGTGGAAGAGATGAGCGAGTTTCTGATCGGCAGGGACCCGGGCCACGTCGAAGACTTGTGGCAGGTGCTGTACCGCGGCGGATTTTACCGCGGCGGCCCGATCTTGACCAGCGCCATCTCCGGCATCGAGCAGGCGCTGTGGGATATTAAGGGCAAGAGCCTCGGCGTGCCCGTATACGATTTGCTGGGCGGCCCGGTGCGGGAGAAGATGCGCGTCTACGCCTGGATCGGCGGAGACAAGCCGGACGATGTCGCTGCAGCCGCCCGGGAGAAGATCGCGCAGGGCTACACTGCGATCAAGATGAACGGCACCGCCGAGATGGAATGGATCGACTCCTGGCAGAAGGTGGAGGAGGCGGTCGAACGGCTTGCGGCGGTGCGCGAAGCGATCGGCAGCGCGAACGGCATCGGCGTCGATCTGCACGGCCGCGTCCATAAGACGATGGCGAAGGTGCTGATCAAGGAGATGGAACCGTTCAAGCCGATGTTTATCGAGGAGCCGGTGCTGCCCGAGAACAATGAAGCGCTTCTGGAAATTGCCAAAGGCTCCAGCGTGCCGATCGCGACGGGGGAAAGAATGTACACCCGCTGGGATTTCAAACGGCTGCTCACCCAAGGCGGCGCAGATATTATTCAGCCGGATTTGAGCCATGCCGGAGGCATCTGGGAGGTGCGCAAAATCGCCGCGATGGCGGAAGCGTTCGACGTTGCGGTGGCGCCGCATTGCCCGCTCGGACCGATTGCGCTCGCCGCCTCGCTGCAGCTCGACTTCTGCACGCCGAATGCTTTTATTCAGGAGCAAAGCCTAGGCATTCATTACAATCAGGGGTCCGATCTGCTTGATTATTTGGCTGATCCTTCGGTGTTCGAGTACGAGAACGGGTTCGTTAAACGACTGACTAAACCGGGACTCGGCATCGAAATGAACGAAGCCAAAATCAGGGAGATGGCCGCGGTCGGACATCAATGGCGCAATCCGGTATGGCGGAACGAGGACGGCACTGTGACGGAATGGTAGTGTAACGAAGCGGCGGCTCCCGGCTTGGCGGCTCATTATCTGCAGACGCAGCCGAACGGGAGCCGGTTATTGCTTCAGCATCCCCGAATGCTCGATCAGAATATGAACGTTGATCCGTTCCAGCGAATCTTTATCCAGCCCGAGCGCCCCTTCATCCGACAATTTCACCCAGTCCTTGTAACGGGCGAGATACAGCGCGTACTCCAGCTGGAGCAGATCGGTATTCATGGACAGCCCTTTTTCAAAAGTAGAGCGGATTTCTTCCCGGACGGTTTGCTCGGCTTTCGCCAGAAAGTCGGCTTCCTTCGTCTGCCTGAGCAGCTCGACGATGTTGCCGTGCAGCGAAACCGTCAATTCATAACGCGGATGTCCGGAAGCGCTGAGAACGCGAATGACCGGCTTCGGCTTCTCCAAGGAGACGACGCCGATCGTCTTGTCTCCGTCTTTGACGACGAGCGGAGTACGTACGGTCTTCTCCTCCAGCCAGCGCAAGCCCTCCAAGTCTTCCAGGTTCAGCTTCCCCTTCGTTTTTTTCTTCGACAGAACGTAAGCGCCGTCCCATTCCAGCTTGGGGGATGGCTGCTTGAGTTTAGTCCATTGTGCCGGATCGATCGACAAACTCGGTAAAATGACGGTTTTCGCCGGCTCCTGGTAATCCGCGAGAAAGGTCATATAATTTAGCGGTACGATCCATGAGCGCTGCCGGTAATTTTCTACCGGTGCGTGGGAGATTGTCTCCAGGGGCGACAGGTTAAAGAAAGCGGGAGTCGTCAGAATGTCCTTCACCGCCAATTTCGTTCCGAATACCCAGGGAGTAAACCGGATTTCACGGAAGCGGACGGTGGCGTCAAGAAAACTGTCAACCCCCTGCTTTAAGGCTCGCTCTCCGATAAGAATGGTCGTAACGTGGCTCCAAATAATCCGCTGCTGCGCCGTATTGTACAAAGCGTTCATAGCGATATTCATCGTCTCGCCTTCCCCGCGTCCTAACCAAATGTTTGCTTGTTCGCGGTTTTGCGCGGCTTCCTGTTTGGCGACGGAGCCGAAATCGAGCATCTGCCCGTAGATGACATAATTGGGTTTTTCGTAGTCGATGCCGAGGGCGGCGATGTAATTGACTTTTTCCACGTTGTGGGAGTCCCAGCAGCCGGTTAACAGAAACACGATCGGCAGAACCCAGCTCGCCTTCCACCGTGCGCGCATTATTCCCGCCCTCTTTGTCGGGTGCCGTCTTTCGGATGAAGCATCGGCGGTCTCTGTTTCTGTTTGTTCCACGGCAGACTGAGGAGGGCCGGAAGCAGGCCGCGGATCGAAACCGGAGAGAGCGGCGCGAGATAAGGGAGGCCGAATGAACGAAGGCCGGACAAATAGACGACGATAAAGAACATGGCGAGGAAAAAGCCGAACAGCCCGAGAAACGATGCGCACAGAAGCACGAAAATGCGCAGCACGCTGACGGCCCCGCTTAACGTTTGATTAACCAGCGTAAATGTCGCTACGGCCGTGACGGAGCAGGCGATCAGCATAGTCGGCGAGGCCAAGCCTGCGCGAATGGCGGCATCGCCGATAATGAGCCCTCCGACGACGGCGATCGTCTGGCCCACCGCTTTGGGCAGGCGAATGCCGGCCTCGCGGAAAATCTCAAATAAAAACAGCATCAGCAAAGCTTCAAGCGGCGCCGAGGTAGGGAGCCCGATCCGCGAGTTGGTGACGGTGGCCAGCAAAGGGAACGGGAGCTGTTCCATATTGAAGGCGCTGAGCGCCACCCAGAAGCCCGGAGCGAAGATAGCTACGAACAGGCCGACAATGCGCAGGAGCCGTTCGAATCCGACGAAGTAAAAGTGAAAATGAAGATCCTCGGGAGACTTGAGCTGCTCGGTTAAATTCGAAGGCGCGATCAGCGCCATCGGCGACCCGTCCACAAGGACGGCGAACCTCCCGCGGATTAAGCATTGCGCGATGAAATCCGGACGGCCGATATAATCGACCAGCGGAAACAGCGAATACGAGTGATCGGACAAGCTTTCCTCCAACTGAGCGCTGCTCAGCAAGGCATCCACTTCGATGCGGCTAAGCCGCTCTCTCGCCTCCTGAATGATGTGCGGGTTCATAATATCCCGAATATACATCAAGGATACCTTCGTGCGGCTTCTGCGCCCGATTTCGAAGATTTCGTTGCATAACGACGGCGTTCTCAGCCGCTTGCGGACAAGAGCGACATTGGTGGCCAGCTCCTCGGTAAATGCATCCCGGGGCCCTTTGATGGAAATTTCCGTCGTGGATTCCTCGGGATTCCGCTGGGGGATCTGCGGGATATTGACGGAATACATTAAAGATAGTGATTCGAACAAGAGAAGCAGCTGCCCGCTGAACAACAAGGTGTACATGTCTTCGTTGGAACGGATCGGTTGCAGCTGCAGCAAATCCGTGACTTCCCCCAGGACCGGCTGCCAATCGGCCGAACGCTTAAGCTGCTGATCCAGCACCGGAATGATCCACTCCTGAAACTTCTGAAGATCGACCATTCCTTCGCAATAGACGAACACGAGCTTAAGAGAGCGATCATGATGATAGCGCTGACCGATAATTTTGACGTCGGATGATCCGGCAAAAAAAGCCGTTAGCTTTTCCTCATTCCAATCGGTAATAACTTGAGTCGGGTCCTGCCCGGATGCGGGGGATGCGTTGTGTTTTTCTGCCAGCTTCTTGCGAAGCCATGCGACCCAGTTCATAAGCGGCGTCCTGTCTTTTTGTTTTTGAAAACGGCCAATCCGGCCAGCAGCAGCGAACCGAACAAAACAATAAAGAAGGTGAAGCTGTAATATTTGTGAATGTAGGCAATATAGGTCATATCCGTGACCGGAAGCAGCCCTGCGATAAAGAGGAGAAGGCACAGCAGGTTGGTCGTAATGACGCGCTTCTGCTTAGATTGGATTTGCAGAACCTCGACGGTCAGAAAGACGGATAAGGAGATGCGGATAAAGCTGCCGGACAGCCATTGGTAAATCGAGAAAAAGTCGACATGAGCCACATAGTCCCCGATGGTGACAAGCCTCCATTGCTCATAGGCGGGGTAACGGAGAACGGCGGCTTGCTCAGGACCGAATGCGGCGATGGAGCCCATCAGCGGACCGAGCGTCAGCCCGGCCATAACCGTTATCAGGAAGAGCAAATGCCGCCATTTGACGGACCCTTTGAGCAAATGCTGCATGAATAGGATCATAATCAGCTCGATCATGCCCCCTCCGGCGTAAATCATGCAGCGGACAATCGAGACCATATCGTTTGTGAACAAAGGGAACAACAGAATGTAACGCTTGTATTGGAAATTGGCTCCCATGACGAAATAGCCGAGCGCGACTACGAAGGGGAGCAAGATGCCGGCGGAAATCGCAATCGATTGAACGCCACGGTTAGTCGTATACCAGCAGAGCAGCATAAAGCAGGCTGCAATGACAATGAGCGGTGTCTGGGGCAAATAGGTGACCTTCGTCCAAGTCGTTGTTTCCCGCAGCGAGATGACGGCCAAGCTGAATAAATACAGGGCCGCCGTCCATTTGACGATGGAAGCGAACCAGGGGCCGATATGGCTGCCCAGCCATTCGATCAGGTTGGTTTGGCCGGTTTTCCGTATGATGACAAACGGAACCCACGTCCAGGCAACCATCAAGGCAAAGGCGCCTATGACGGCGATCCAGGAGTCCCGTTTGGCAGTTTGCAGCAGCAGGGGGATCAGCGTAACGTGGTTGGCCAGCCCTACCGTCATAATAAGCAGCATTCCCATTTGCAGGACTGAGATTTTACTGGATGAGTTCATGTCGGCAAGGTCAACTCCCTAAGGTCACCTTAACATTCATATCCAAAAGCAAACCTTTTTAGTCTGTCGGCATGTCGAATTTTGACATAATTCCCGTATTCCAAGGAAAAATAATAAACTGTTCCGCGTTCCGCAATCACAAGGGAAAAAAAGGTCCGGCGTTAAGTTATTGATAATGGGCGCTTAAGGCCATACTAAGCAGGATGCCCTGGTTCGTGGCGATTTGTACTTTTGGAAAGGTTTGGTGATTACGGGATGAGACAGAAACAATGTGTCGCTATGCTCCTTGCCGGCGGTGAAGGACGCAGGCTGGGCGTATTGACGCAGACGAAGGCGAAACCGGCGGTTCATTTCGGAGGATCGGCCCGGATGATCGATTTCGCGCTGAGCAATTGCCGGCATTCCTTGCTGGATACGATCGGCGTCGTCACACAATATCGTCCTGAAGCGCTGCATCGTCATATCGGACTCGGTTCGGCATGGCTGGAGAAGCCGGAGCAGGGAGAGGTAGCCATTCTGTCTTCCGGCCAGCCGCATGTCGGCCATGCCGGTTATACGGGAACCGCCGATGCGGTTTACCGCAATTGGCCGTTTATTGTCAAGCATAGCCCCGACACGATTCTTGTACTATCCGGCGATCATATTTATCACATGGACTACCGTTCCATGCTGCAGCGTCATTGGGAAACCGGAGCGGAAGCTACGCTCGCGGTAACTCCGGTGCCGATGGAGGAGGCGGGTCGGTTCGGCATTATGAAAACCGATGCGGCCGGGAAGATTACGGAATTTAAGGAAAAACCGAAGATGCCTGCAAGCAATCTCGCTTCCATGGGAATTTATATGTTTAATACTTCTTTTCTGGAGCGCTATTTGGAGGAAGACGCTGTGAACGAAGCTTCAAGTCACGATTTCGGCAAAGATGTCATTCCGGCGATGCTGGCCGGTCAAGGAAAGCTTCATGCATATGAATTCGCAGGTTATTGGAAGGACGTAGGTACGATCGAAAGTCTCTGGGAAGCTCATATGGATCTGCTCGGCAGCAATCCGCGTTTCGCCTCCAGCCCTGCGGCAAGGCCGCTGTATAGCGGATATGGCCCGGAAGCATCGCGCTATATCGATACATCGGGGACGATCCGCAATTCGATCGTTTGCGCGGATTGCGCCGTTCACGGGCAAGTGGAGGGCTCCGTTATCTCGGCCGGGGTTACTGTAGGGCCGGACAGCCGCATTGTCGACAGTGTCATTATGCCGAACGCTCAAATCGGCAGCGGGGTTACCATCTGCAAGGCGATTATCGGCGAAGGCGCGGTTATTCGGGACGGCGCGGAGATAGGCTCGCCTGACGGCGCGGCCATTTCGGTCGTAGGAGACCGCGAATATGTCGGGCAGGACATGCCTTCCGCCGCTTATATGACGGCCGGCCAGTTCCAAGCCGAATTGATTTTGTGACGGCACGACGGCGCGGGAAAAACAGCTGTTAAAAGCGCCGTGAAAAAGCGGCCGGAAAGCCGGTGGGAGTTGAAGCCGCGTGGAAACTCCTATCGGCCCAGGCCTTGCAATACACAGAGAATTGTCGTAGAATGGTGACTAATCAGTCACTAACTACTGTAGGGAAGGAGGCCTGTTTATGGCCAAATCCGCCTCTGTGTCCAAACGCGACAGCTTGCAGGCCGCCCGCCGCGAAGAAATACTGGAAGCCGCGGTGCAGGTTTTTGCCGAGAACGGTTATTACGGCACTACGACAGCGCAAATCGCCGAGAAGGTGGGCATATCCCAGCCTTATGTGTTCAAGCTGTTCAAGAATAAAGAGGAGCTGTTCGTTGCAGCGCTGGAACGCGCCTTTCAGCGGACCTTGGACTGCTTCGCCCAAGTGGACGTTCCTGCGGATCGTCTTGTAGAAGAAATGATTTTGCGTTATGAGCAATTGATGGAAACGCATCGCCATGAGATGGTGCTGCAGGTTCAGGGCCAGGGCATTAAAGACGAACCGATCCGACTGGCGATGAGAGACGGGCTCAGCCGGGTGAGAGAACTGGTGCTTGAACGGTTTCGCGGGGCCAATATTAGCGATCCTGAAGCGGAAGTCAGCTTGTTTCTGGCCAACGGTATGCTCTGTCATGTGGCCGCGGTGCTAGATATGCCGGAGCTGAAGCCGGTGCATAGAAAAGACGGGAGCTGATCCCCGCAAAAGACGGATGAACGGATGACAAGGCGCATAAACGCCGGAATCTCACGGGTTTCCAAGATTTCCAGAGAATATCTTCAGGAACCGTATCCTCGACGGACAAAATGGAACGATTTGTTCTCAAAATGTTCACAATTGTCGAAAATTGCTTTTTTCTATTTGCTTCAGGAGGAGTATAATAGTAACTACATAGGATTCCGTTTGGCGCCTGTTCTATTCGCAAGGAATGAAATAGTTATGGGACTTTTTTTTCTCGCACTTGTGAAAAAAGTTACATTTGGGCTTAAATCCAACGATTCATAAATCTCCTTGGGACGGAAAAGCTATCTTTGAACAGGAATGCAGACACTGGCGGTTTTCTATCTCAAAGCAAAGGAGGACGTTTACTTATGTCAGAAACTACACAAACGATCCCACGGGAATCCATCGATGTACTGGATCAATTGATGAAACCCGAGGTACAACAATCGCTTACCGTTTTGGTGGAGAACCTGCCTAAGTTGGCTGAGCTGGTTACGATCCTGACGAAAACCTACGATGTCGTACAAAATGTGGTAACGGACCAAGTACTGATCGAGGACATCAAGGGCGGCATGGAAGAGTTCGTCAAGCCGATTCAAGAAGGCGCCAAAGGCATTGCATCTGCGGCTATTGAAGCTAACGACCGTGTGCAAACAGCCCAAACCGCTTCGATCGGCCTGTTCGGCATGTTAAGAATGCTGAAAGATCCGCAAGTACAAAAGGCGCTGCAGCTTTCCCAAGCTTTCCTTGACGTATTGGCGGAACGCCGCTCCCAAAAGGAACAGCACTAATTCATCGGATCGAACCTAAGAACGGAGGATAAGTATGTCGAAGCAAATATTAATTCTAGGCGGCGGTTACGGCGGTCTGTTGACTGCGCTGACAGCCCGTAAATACTTTACACCGGAGCAAGCCACAATTACCGTGGTCAACCGTTATCCTACTCACCAAATCATCACGGAGCTTCATAGATTGGCGGTAGGTGGCGTATCCGAGCATGCGGTGGCGCTTCCTCTTGAAAAGCTGCTTCGCGGCAAAAACGTGAACCTCGTTATCGATACGGTAGAAAACATCCGCGTCGAGGATAAAAACGTGCTGCTGAAAAGCGGCAAAACCTTCGAATACGATGCGCTCGTCGTCGCCCTCGGAAGCGAAACGGCGTTCTTCGGAATTCCCGGATTGCAGGAGCACAGCTTTATCCTTAAATCCGTGGCTGATGCCAATCGTCTGCGCGCTCATGTGGAAGAACGCATTGAAGAGTATGCCAGAACCAAGAACAAAGCCGATGCTACGATCGTTGTCGGCGGCGGCGGACTTACCGGAATCGAATTGGTCGGCGAATTTGCCGACATGCTTCCAGGCCTGTGCCGTAAAAAAGGGATCGATTTCAACGAAATTTCCCTTTACTGCGTAGAAGCCGGACCTTCCATTTTGGCAGGCTTTGCTCCTGAATTGGTAGAACGCGCGCAAACCAGCTTGGAAAAACGCGGCGTACAATTTTTGACCGGACTTGCGATTACGGAAATGACGGAAACGGCGGTATCCTTGAAGGACGGCCGTTCGATCGAAACGAATACGCTGGTTTGGACTGGCGGCGTGCAAGGGAACGCGGTTGTCGCCAACTGTGGCATCGAAGTGAACCGCGGACGCGCTACGGTAACTGAATTCCTGCAATCGACATCTCATCCGGATGTATTCATCGCAGGCGACAGCGCCGTCGTTATGGGCAACGAAGGCCGTCCATATCCTCCGACCGCTCAATTGGCATGGCAAATGGGCGAAACGATCGGTTATAATCTGTTCGCTTACTTCAATAACGGACCTAAGGAAGCATTCGTTCCGGTATTCTCGGGAACATTGGGAAGCCTTGGCCGCAAAGACGCTATCGGTACGATCGGCGCGAACCAAACCCGCCTGAAAGGTCTGCCTGCTTCGCTGATGAAGGAAGCGAGCAACATGCGTTACTTGTCGCATATTAACGGTCTTTTCACATTAGCTTATTAATTCAAAGCCAAAAGCCCTGTTTTCGGAATCGTTCCGGGAGCAGGGCTTTTTTTTGCATAGGAGCATGAAGCCTGTTCGGAGCTGTTATGCCGGAGGGGAAGGCTGGTAGAATATAATCCGGTTGCCGGACGGATCGGTAAGCTGTATTTCCTTAGTGCCCCAAGGGGTATTCTCCAGACCCGGTCTGGCGTACTTGTACTGCTGCGACAGCAGGCGGGAATGGAGGTCCGCCACGTTGTCGGTTTCGATTCGCAGGGCGGCGCCCGGCGAACAATCGCCGTAATGCTCGGACAGGTGGATGACGCATCCGCTGCGCGAGATCTGCATGTACAGCGGGAAATTCTCATCGAAGGTATGCTCCCAGTCGAGGGTAAAGCCCAGGAAATTCAAATAAAAGTCCTTGGTCTGACCGACATCGAACATGCGGATGATCGGCACGGGCGGGTTGAAGCGAAGCTCGGGCGTGTCCATAAACGCAGTCCTCCTCTAATGGAAAGGTTTGTAACGGATGAAAGGTTGTAACGGCCGTACAATCGTCATAAAAGTGAAGCTGGGATTAGAATACAGGATTTGGGAAAGGAACACAACGACTGCCGGTAAATAAGCGTGGACAGTTTCAAATAATAATGTATAATAATTCATTAAAATAAATAATTATTCACGGAAAGGATGATAGTGCATGGAAACGACGATCCGCCCTATGAGTCCCGGCGATCTGGAAGCGGTAGTGCGGCTTCAGCCCGAAGGATGGGGCGATCTCCGGCCTCCGCTTGCGTTCTATTTGCAGTTTGCGAGCTGCGAGACGATTGTGGCTGAGCACAAGGGTCAAGTGATCGGCGTAGCCAATGGGACGCAGTTCGGTCCGACGGCCTGGATCGGTCCTATCATTGTTGATGCCGCCTTCCGCGGGCAAGGGGCGGGCAAGCTGCTGACCAAAGGCATCGTAAGCATCATGCAGGGGAAGGGCTGCCGTACCTTGCAGCTTATCGCGACGGACCTCGGCAGGCCGGTCTATGAGAAGCTGGGCTTTGCGGCGGACGGGGAGTACTGCTTTATGCGCAAAAGCGACGAAAGCATCGTCAAGCCGTTCCCCGAGCCGGTGCCGATGCGGCTGATGACCGGGCGCGATCTGCCGCAGGCGGGGCTGCTCGACCGCCGGGCGACGGGAGAGGATCGCTCGGCGCTGATCGGCGTCCTTTGGCCGAACGGCGGCTGGGTCGTGCCGCACGCGGACGGCTCCGGGCTGCGCGCGTTTCAGCTTAATCTGCCCTGGGCCGCAGGCACGATCATAGCGGAGGACGCCGAAGCGGGCTGTGCGCTGCTGCATCGATGGATCGATGCGGACGGGAAGCGTTCGCTTGCCGTCCTGGGCGGCAACCGCGCCGCCGTAGCGTATGCCGAAGGAGAAGGATTTACGGTCGTCAAGCGCGCCGTCCGAATGAGGCTCGGCGAGCCGCTGCCTTGGCGTCCGGAGATGGTCTTCTCCCGGCTTAGCGGATCAGTGGGATAATTGCGGCGGACCGGCCAATGTTGCGGTGACTTTTGTAATGCTCCGTCGCTTGCTCTCTTGGTACCGCCAGCGGTTCTGAGTGAAGACGGGGTAAGCTTGCAGCAAGGAGAATGGGGAGCGAAGCTCATACTCGTTCTATCATCCGATTATCATGGGGCTATCATTCGACGGCATGTCCACCTGGCCTTTTGCTGTGTTATAATGGAAATTGTCGTATAGTTTCCTTACATAGTCCGTCCGGTCGACAATTTCAGGGGAGGGATCGTTATACTGTATTTTACCGCTGGATTGATTTCGTTTTTAATCGTATTAGGGCTTATTCCTCCGCTGCGGAAGCTGGCTTATAAAATCGATTTTGTGGACAAGCCGCGGCCCGACAGCGAGAGAAAGATTCATCGGGAACCGATTCCGCTAACGGCGGGAATCGCGATTTTTGCCGGTTTCGTCATTACATATTTTATTTTCATACGGGATAATTTCAGTCAATCGCTGGCGATTATGGCCGGGGGACTGCTCGTGCTGTCGATCGGGATCGTCGACGATTGGTACAAAACGCACGGCAAGGAGCTGCCCGCTCTGCCCAAGCTGGTCGTTCAGCTGCTGGCCGCCGTCATCGTATACCAATCGGGCATCGTCTTTCACGGCTTCACGAATCCGTTCACCGGGGAAGAGATTTTGCTGTGGACCTGGGCTCAGTTTCTCCTGACGGTGACCTGGATCTTCGGAGTGACGACCGTCATCAATTTCTCCGACGGGATGGACGGTCTGGCGGGCAGCTTGTCGACCATTTCCGCGGTTACTCTGTTCATTGTCGCTTTGGCCAAAGGCCAGCCGGATTCGGCGATGATGGCTATTTTGCTGGTCGGCGTAGGTCTCGGTTATTTGAAATATAACAAGCCTCCGGCCAAAGTATTTATGGGCGACGCAGGCGCTTCGTTCATCGGCTTTATGCTTGCGGTCATTGCGTTGAACGGCGCTTTCAAGCAGGCGACGGTATTGTCGTTATTCATCCCGATTCTCGCTCTGGGCGTGCCGATCTTCGACAATTTGTTCGTCGTCGTCAAGCGGTTCCTTAACGGCAAGCCGATTTATCAGGCCGACGCGACGCAAGCGCATTACCGCCTGCTCGCCAGCGGCTTGAATACGAAGCAGGCGCTCATGGTGCTATGCTTGATCAACGTATGCTTCAGCTTGACTTCGATCATTATTTTAATGCTTCACGTATAACGTCAAACGACCGTCTGGTTCGGGAGCGTCCCGGCCAGGCGGTTTCTTTGCTTACAAACGGCCGGCAGCTGCCGGGAGACGTATCGTCATCCGCCGCCGGCGATTTACGAGAGTCTGTATGACGGGTTCATCGGACAGATCCTAAAACAGTGTAAAGGGCATATCTATATAGTAATAAACTAAGAGGACTCAAGTTCAGCCCGGGAGGGAGAGGTCGGCAATGCAAACGACGACGCTGCACAACGGATTAACGGTCATCACAAGCCATAACGAGCAGGCGGTATCTACGCTGCTGTGTTACTGGGTTAAGGCGGGAGGGCATCATGAGCATGATTATCCTTACGGAATCGCCCATTTTCTGGAGCATATGATGTTCAAGGGAACGGCAGTCCGTACCAAGGAGCAAATCTCCCATGATATCGAATATTACGGAGGGAGGCTGAATGCGGCCACCGGCGTGGACCGGACGCGGTATTACGCCTATACGCCCTACGACCGGTGGAAGCAGGGCGTATCTCTGCTCACGGATATCGTGTTTCATTCGACGTTTCCGGAGCATGAGCTGCAGATGGAGAAGAAAGTCGTGCTGGAGGAGATCAAGCGATCGCAGGATCATCCCCGCGAATACGGCAGCCGCACGCTGCTGCGACTGCTGAGGGGAATGCATCCCGAACGCGCCGGCAATCTCGGCACGGAGTCGACGGTAAGCTCGATAAGCCGGGAAGATCTAGTGCGGTTTCATTCGCAGTTCTATAGGCCGGGCAATATCGTGCTGGTAGCGACGGGGCATATTCCGCATGAAGAGCTGGTTCGGCATGTAAGCGCTCTGGACATTCCCGCCGCGGAACCGGCTTCCGTCCGGCTGGACCCGCTGACCCGGTATCAGCTCGGCGGCCGCGTCGTTCATGAAGCGAGGGACATCCGGCAAGCGCAGCTGCATTGGGGGATGTACGGGCCGGATGCGTACAATGACGATAAGTACGCCGGATTTGTCGCCATGCACCTGCTCGGCGGCGGGCAGGGCTCCAGACTGTGGCGGCGCATCCGCGGAGAGATGGGGCTCGCTTACGAAGTGCGGGCCGGGCTTAGCCCTATGGTCAGCGAGGGTTTCATTACCGGCTATGTCGCGACCGATCCGCTGCGGCTGGAAGAAGCGAAAGCGGTTATACTGGAAGAGCTCGGCCGCATGCGGCAGGAGCGCATATCCGATGAAGAGCTGCAGCGGGCGCAAAATGCCATCGTCGGTCGCCACATGATCGCGCAAGACCAGGCGGAGTCGGTCAATGCCAGGCTCGCATCGCAGCAATTGTACGGACTCAATACGGACCCTTATCATTTCGCCGGGCGGATGAGAGCCGTGAGCGCCGACGCTGTGGCGGCATTCGCCCAAACCTATCTGCAGCAGGATCACATGCTGTTCGTGCAGGTTGGGCGCGCCGAGCAAACGCAAGAGGCGAACGCCGCCGAACCGGCGGTGTAAACTCTGTATGCGTGAAAGTGCGCTCGCTTTGCGGAGGGCTTCGAGCCGTTCATAGTACGGCGGCAGTGCCGCTTGGCGCCCTCACGGGTCTCGTTTCGTTCTATCCGGTTCATCGGACACATGCTTGGATGCCCGGTGAACACGAGTAAAGCCTCCCTCGCTTGGGTTACAGCGAGGGAGGCTTCTCTATCGTTCTGGGGCGATTCATGCGCTTGCCGCGCGCACCCGCCCGGGACTCACGGCTGCTTGGCGCCGGTAGGCTCTTTGCCGCTCAGTCCGCCGATGTATTGATCGTAGGCTTCGTATACTTTGGCAGCGATCGGAGCTGCGCCGTAGCGCCCGAATTCCCCTTCGGGAACGACGACGGCGACCGCCAGCACCGGGTCGTCGGCCGGAGCGAAGGAGATGAGCACCGCGTTATCGACGGTGCCGCCCGGCACTTCCTGGGTCGACGTCCCGGTTTTGCGGGCTACCGGATAGGGCAAATCCTCGATGCCCATCGCTCCGCTCTTCATTCCTTTAATGACCGTATCCCAATAGTTTTTCGGATAATTCACTTCATTCAGCACGACGGGCTCGAAGCCTTTGACCAGCTCGCCGCTTGCGGTCGTAATCTTGTCTACGAACTGCGGCTGCATCCGCTTGCCCCGGCTCGCCAGCGTAGCGGCGTACTGCGCCAGCTGCAGCGTCGTGTACTTCTCGTTCTGTCCCCAAGAGGCGTATACCATGGCGGATTGCATGCTGCTCGTCTTGGCGTTTTGGAAAAATTCATTCGACCCGGGGTACTCATTGGGCAGATTGCTGCCGGTCTTGACGCCCAATCCGAACTGGGCGAGGTGATCCGCCCATACATCCAGCACTTTCGACTTTTCGCCTCCGTATTTGTTGTACAGCGGAATGCCGACCATCGCCGACATGAACGTATTGGAAGAATTGATAATAGCCGTGGTCGGATTAAGCAAGCCGTAGGGATGTCTGTCCGAGTTGCTGATCATGGCCTTGTTCCCCGTACCGAAGGAGAAGGAGCCCGTATCGTTATAGGTGGTGCTTGGAGTGATGACGCCTTCGTCCAGGCCGACCAGAATCGTCAGCGGCTTCACGACCGATCCCATGTAAACGAGAGAGGACGGATGCTTGCTGCGTTCTTTGGCCGGATAATCGGGGTAAGACGTCGTAATCGTGCCGTTGTTGACGAACGGCATAATCTCGTTATATTTCTCCGTGCTCATGCCGCCGGTCCACAGGTTCGTATCGTAATCCGGCATGCTCGCCATGGCGACGACCTTGCCCGTCTTCACCTCCATAGCTACCGCATAGCCGGAGCGCGCATTCGGCGCATAGGCGAACTGGCCGGCGAGCGAACGGTTGTGCAAATAGCTCAAATGATCGACGATCGCCTGCTCGGTAGCGAGCTGCACGTCTTTATCGATCGTCAAATACAGATTATGGCCTTTCTCCGGGGGGACGAGCGTTGCGGGTCCGACAATCTTCTGCACCGCGTTGACCGGATAGCTCTTGATGCCTTTCTTGCCGCGAAGCTCCTCCTGGTACATCAATTCGAGACCGTCGAAGCCGACATCCTCGACGTCCAGGTATTCGTCCGTTTTGCTGCGGTAATAAGCCAGGCCGGATTCCGGGTTGCGCGCCGCGCTGAACCGCTTCATATAACCGACAAGCTGAGCGGCGATCGTCTGATTGTCGTACATTCGGATGCTGTCCTCGAAAATTTCGATTCCCTTCATCACGTCGCGATGCTCCATCAAATAGGCGATTTCCTTAGTCGACAAATCCGTCTTGATTCTTCTCGGTACGGAGTAATAGCTCGGCTCCTTCGTGCTGTTTTTGTCCAGATCGAAGCCGACGTCCATTCGCTTGAGAATTTCCGCAGCCGACAGCGGGGCGGCCTCAGGCTTGCCGTAATCGGCGAACACTTTCTCCAGCTCTTTGGCCAGCTCGATGATCTCATCCCTGTTGGTGGCTCGGCCTTCCACGCGGTAGTACAGCGACTGCATCGAACGGGACTGAGCGATGGCATAACCGGTGCGGTCGTAGATCGTTCCGCGGATCGGCGCGATGGGGCTTTCGCTGTTGGAAATCATATTCTCGACTTCCTTGAAATATTTGCCCTCGACAAACTGGAGGATGGCCAACCTGATGATCAGAACGCTGAACAACACGAACGTGACAAAAAAGAATAAATTCAATCGGACCGAGAAATGCTTCCGCTTCCGGATTTCCTGCTTTTCCGCCTGATCTTCGGTATGCCGAAAAATGCCGCTTCCCACTTCTTTTTCACTCCTTGCTTTAATCCGTAATCTGGGCCGCCCCTATGATGAGCAACCACAGTATAACGCCAGCCAAAAAGCCCGCCGTCGCGAAGACGGCAGCCTGTCTCCAATGCCTTTGCCGTCTTACGCGGCCGTCCGTAGATAGCATTCTCACCGACTCTCCTTATCTCTCCATAGTTTACCATGGGAGCCGCGAATGCAGGAAAATAATTTTATAATTAAGACGCTTCAAGCGGGAGGAAGGTTACCCTTCGGCGGAGGCTAGTCACAAAAAATTCCCACAAAAGGGAACCATTTTGCCGGTGTATCGTCCAATTGGTTGTGAGGTGAACAGGGGTGGCTTTTGAATATTTGAAATCGATCTCCGGCGGGATGGATAAAAATGCCGTACTGGAAGAGCTGATGCATGTTTACGGCGACGACGTGTGGCATTACGCGTTTTTCTTAACCCGGAGAAAAGAGCTTGCCGACGACATTGCGCAGGAAGTGTTCGTGAAAGTATACGAAAGATTGTATTCGTTCCGGGGAGAGGCGACGGTTAAAACCTGGCTGCTCGCAATCACCCGCAATCTGGTGAAGGATCATTGGAGATCCGCATGGATGCGCAGGGTCATTCCGTTCGGGCTGCGGCGGCGGGCGGACGGCGGCCCGTCGGCGGAAGCGGAGGCGATGGGAAGGTTCGTTGCCGAGGAAGTATGGCGGATCGTGCTCGAGCTTCCCCGCAAGCTGCGCGAGGTGCTGCTGCTGCATGCGCATCATCAATTGACGCACACGGAAATTGCCCGGCTGCTCTCATTGTCCGAAGGGACGGTCAAGTCCAGATTGCACCGGGCGAGAGCCAAAGTAACCCAGCGGTTGAACGAGGAGGGAGCGCAATGAAGCGGAACGGTCCGGAGCAGTGGGAGAAGCGGCTGGCGGAGCCGCCGGTAATGCGGGGGGAAGCGGGCTTTACGGAGCAGTTAAGGCGAAAAGTAAGGGAGCGTGTAGAGGTGGAGCAACGTCCTAGAAAGGCAGGCTGGGTCAAATGGAGTCCGGTATTGCTTATGTGCGTGCTGTCTGTGTTTGCTTTGACGAAGCAGGAGCAGCTTGAAGGAATGATTCGGCAGCTGTCGAAGCCGGCGAACCCGGCAGTGCTGGAGCCGATGGACGCAGAGGAGGAGACGACGCTGAAGGTCGCTTATTTTCACGAAGCTACGTTTATGGCGGATTACGGCAAGGCGTTCACGATCCGCTATCCGAATGTGGATGTGCAGGTGATCCCGTCGGGCGAAGTCGGCTGGAATACGGGCGATGCGCAGGCGTTGGCCGAGCTGATCGACAAGGAGAATCCCGATGTGCTGTATATGTCTCCGCAAATGTACGCCGAGCTGGCCAAGGAGGGGCGGCTGTATCCGCTCGATGAGGTGATGAGGCAGGACCGCTACGATCTGCAGGCCGTGTACGGCGGGGTTACCGATGAGCTGCGCAGGCTTGGGGGCGGCAAGCTGTACGGCGTATCGCCGATCTATGAGATGGAAGCTCTGTATTATAACAAAGACGTGTTCGACCGCTACGGCGTTCCTTATCCGAAGAGCGGGATGAGCTGGGAGGAGGTGCTGCAGCTGGCGGCGCGGTTTCCGGCGAACGGAAAGGGCGAGGAGCGAATGTACGGGCTGGCGCCTTCCTACTATGACGACGCTTCCGCTTTGGCTGCGCGAATCGGCAAGACGCAAGGGCTCAGCCTGATCGATGCCGAGGGCAAGCAGGCGACCGTGCATACCGAAGGCTGGAACAAAGCGTGGGAGCTCGCCTTGGACGGCTACCGGAAGGGCTACGTATTCCGGCCTGAGCCGCGCCCGGAGGGCAACATACTGATGCAGGATATGCTGAAGACCAACCCGTTCGTAACGGGGCATGCGGCGATGGCCTTATCGGGATTTTCGATGAGCGGCAATTTGAAGATGGCGCAGAACCAGTACAAGATGTCGCCGTTCACTTGGGATATCGTCAGTGAACCGGTCGATCCGGCCCGGCCGGACGAGTCCGCTTCCTTCACGCTCGGACCGGTATTCGCCATCAACGCCAAATCGGATAAGCTCAGGACGAGCTGGGAGATGCTCAAGCTGATCGACAGCGAGGAAATAGCCAAAAAGCAGAACCTCTCCTCCTTCGGAGGAAGCCTGAACGTGCGGCTGCAGACCGTAAAGCCCGACGACGCGCATAATTACGCGCCTTTCTATACGATGAAACCGGCCAAGACAGCGGATATACCGCTCCATCCGCGGGTGCTGCGCAAATTCAACGAAGCCTTCGCTCCGCTCGCCGCCCAGCAGGCGAAAACGATTCTGGAAGGGCGGGCGAAGCTGGACGATGCGCTCAGGCAGCTGCAGGACGATGCGCAGCAGGCGCTGTTCGGCGCAATGCTGGACAGCCGCAATTGACTCGCGCAAAGATTGCGCGGGTTGGACAGGAAATAAGGGGGCCGAGAGGTATGAGTGGCCAAGGAGGAGACAGGCATGAATATAGAGAGTATGGAACGGACGGCGGGCCGGTGGCGGCAAGCAGGCATGCTGACGTTCGGCATGGCGATGGCCGGAGCGCTGCTGCTTGGCGGCTGCGAGAAGCGGGAGGAGACGGCCGCAGCGGGCGCCAAGGGCGTTATCCGGATTGCCATCGCAAACGAGGATACGTTTCGCATGGACTACGCCGATTATTTTGCCGCTAAATTTCCCGATCTGGATGTGGAGATTATCCCGACGTTAGGGCTGTACGATCAGGGAGGCGATCCCGTCAAGAAATATATGGACATCATTGACGAGAAGAAGCCCGATCTTTTGTTCACCGACACGTGGAGCTACGGAAAGCTGGCGGCAAGCGGCAGATTGTACGATTTGTCGCCTTTGATCGCCAAGGATAAGTTCGACCTGGACAATCTGCTGCCGGCCGCCGTCGATTATTTGCAGATCAAAGGGCAGGGGAAGCTGTACGGGCTGGCGCCGAAGTTTTCCTCCTCGGTCTTGTTCTACAACAAGGACTTGTTCGACCGGTATCGCATTCCTTATCCGGCGGCGGCGATGACCTGGGAGGATATGCTGCGGCTGGCGCAGCGCTTTCCCGCGGAAGGGGGCAAGGAGGAGCGGGTGTACGGGTTTCATATGGGCTACATGCAGTCTCCGCTCGACTTGATCCAATACATCGGACAGGCCGAAGGACTGGCGCATTTCGACGCCTCCGGCCGCAAGCTGATCGCCGATACGGACGGTTGGCGGCGGATTTACCGGCTCGTGCTGGACGGCTACAAGAGCGGGGCGCTGCAGTGGGACTATTCGCCGCCGGACAAGCAGCGCTTCGATAAGGAGGATGTGGAGCGCGAGGAGCTGTTCGGGGCGGGCAGGGCGGCCATGACGATATCCACCGCCGGGCAGGTTCGCAGCCTCCGGCAGCGGGAGGCTGCGTTTGCCTGGGATATGACGCCGGTGCCTTCCGCCGATCCGGCGCATCGGCAAAACCCGGATTTTTACGTATATCCGATCTTCAGCATCGGCTCCCGGGCGGAGAACGTAACGAACGCATGGGAAGTGATCAAATATTTCAACGGCGCCGAGGCGGCGAAAATCGAGATGAAGACGGAGCTGGAGCTGCCGGTGCGCCAGGCGTTCGCCAAGGAGATCGACGGCCACAGTCTGGAGCCGTTTTACCGGGTGAAGTATGAGGAGGCGGATAATTCGGATAACTATGCGGCGGTTCCTATGGAGTTCGGACAGACGTACCGCGAGCTGTCGCTAAAGCTGATGGACGCCATGCTGCAGGGCGGTCTCTCCGTAGAGGAAGGCCTGCGCCTGCAGCAGGAGCAGGGGCAGCGGGCGCTGGACGAGGCGCAAGCGGCCGCGAGGGCCAAAGCAGGCGAAGCCGGAGCCGAGGGGAGCTAAGGGCGGCTTCCATAAAAAAATAACCGGAGCGTAAGGAGACGCGGGGCGGGACTGCCCCGCCATCCGCAGCTGCCGGGACTCGATCTGCTCGGCAAGCGCCGGCGTGTCGGAACCTTCTGCGTGTTCCATGCCACAGGCGCCGGCTTTTTATGACAAAAGCGGCTCGAGGCTTTGGAAAGTTCTTTACATTTGACATTACGCGGATGTTAGTGTACATTTTTCTCAATATTTCCAAATCAACCGGCAATGAAGAGAAGAGTAAATAAATGGCGCTTGAATAGAGAGCCCCGGCAGCTGAAAAGGGGTCAGGCCGCTTTTATCGAACCAAGCCTCTGAGCCTCATACCGATCCTGGCGCCTGCGGCGCGAGGGGAGACTATGACAGGAGCTCCTGTTACAGAGCTAAGGTATCGCCCGTCCTTGCGGCCGGCCGTACCTGACAAGGCCGGCATGGCGACATGCCGATGAACTGGGGTGGCACCGCGAAGCATACTCTCGCCCCCAAGACTTCGATGTCTTGGGGGTGGGAGTTTTTTTGTTGTTTAGATCATGAAAAATGGAGGTGCCGCCAATGATGAACGACGGCTTGAACCAAGAAACACGCATGGCGCCGGACGCCGCAGCCGCACCGCATGTGACGGAACGCGTTCCTCGGCATTTCATAGAGGCGATGATTTTGGAGGATATCCGGCAAGGGGAGGACAGCGCCAAGGTATGCACTCGCTTTCCGCCGGAGCCGAACGGGTATCTTCATATCGGGAGCGCCTATGCGATTCATATTAATTATTCGATGGCGCGCGATTTCGATGGCGAGTTCCATCTGCGCTTCGACGATACGAACCCTCTCAAGGAAGATATCGAGTATGTCGATGCAATCGTGGAAGATATGAAATGGCTCGGGTTCGATCCCGGCGGCCATATTTATTACGGATCGGATTATTCCGATACGATTTATGCTTATGCCGTGCGGCTTATCGAAAGCGGCGACGCCTACGTGTGCGACTTGAACGCCGACGAGATTCGTGAATATCGGGGCACGCTGACCGAACCGGGAAGGGAGAGCCCTTACCGGGGCCGCAGCATCGAGGAGAATCTCGACTTGTTCCGGAGAATGAAAGCCGGGGAATTTCCGACCGGGTCCCGGGTGCTGCGGGCCAAAATCGATATGGCTTCGCCCAATATGAATATGCGCGACCCTGTGCTCTACCGTATTGTGCATGCGCGGCATTACCGGACTCAAGACCGCTGGTGTTTGTACCCGATGTATGATTTCGCCCATCCGCTGCAGGATGCGATCGAAGGCATTACTCATTCGCTCTGTTCGATCGAGTTCAAAGATCATCGCCCTTTATACGAGTGGTTTCTGGAAAAGCTTGCGATCCGTCCTGCGCCCAAACAAAGAGAATTCGGCAGGCTGAACCTTAAGGGTGCCGTTACGAGCAAAAGATACTTGCGGGAGCTGGTCGGCAGGGGATATGTGGACGGATGGGACGATCCCCGTCTCGTCACGATTCGCGGCATGCGCAGGCGAGGGTTCACGCCGGGCAGTATTCACCGCTTCTTGGAAGAAATCGGCGTGGCCAAAGCGGCGGCGACCGTCGATGTCTCCCTGCTGGAGCATATCGTTCGGGATGAGCTCCAATCGGCCGTACCCTGCGTCATGGCTGTGCTGCGGCCGCTTAAGGTCGTCATCACGAACTATCCCGAAGGGTGGAGCGAGTCACTGCCGCTGCCGTGCAATCCGAATCATCCCGGGCTCGGCGAGCGGATGCTGATTTTTTCGCGGGTCGTCTATATCGAGCGGGACGATTTCATGGAGCAGCCTGCCGCGGGGTTCCATAAGCTGTCGCCGGGCAAGGAGGTGCGGCTCAAGGGCGCCTACTTCCTGCGGTGCGAAGAGGCGGTGAAGGACCCGCAAACCGGCGAGGTCGTCGAACTGCGCTGCACGTACGATCCGCTGACCAAGAGCGGCACAGGCTTTACGGGCCGGAAAGTGAAAGGCACGATTCATTGGGTATCGGCCGAGCATGCCGTCCGGGCAGAGGTTCGCTTGTACGACAAGCTGCTGCTTGAGGACGATGCGGCTGCAGGCGAAGACGACGAAGACGGCGAAACGGCGTGGCTGAACAGACTGAATCCCGATTCGCTCATCGAGCTAAGCGATTGTATGGTGGAGCCGTATTTGTCCGGCGCGGAGCCGGGGAGTCGGTATCAATTCATGCGGCACGGCTATTTCAGCGTAGATACGAAGCTTTCTTCGGCGGAACGGCCGGTGTTTAATCGGATCGTTCCGCTGAAAGATCCTTGGAAGGGCAAGCAAGGCTGAGCCGGCAGGGGGCGTTGCGACATGAACGTCCCCATTGCCGCTCAGGCGCTGCCCATGATGGGGCAAGCAGCATTTGTGCCCGGCTCGCAGTATCCGGCGGGAAGGCCGCTTGCGCCGCCTGCGCGGAGCGTTGGCGAGCTTGGGCATCGCCGCTGACAGACGGCGCGGTCCGCGCGGCTACGCCCGCCCGCGAGCCTGCCGTCAGACCGGCTGCTTGAACGAGTACGCGAACCTGGCGGTCCGCACGGCCCGCTCGAACAGATCCGTATCCGGCATGGAGCGTTCCTTGGCGATCCGGATTACCCGCTCTATATCGTATTCGATTCTGCGGATTTGCACCGCCGTCTGTCCTTGGGCGATATCGACGATCGCGTAGCTTGCCCGGGCATCGCCGTCGAACGGGAGGCCGACGCTGCCGCAGTTGACGATTTGCCGGCCGAAGGCGTTGCGAGTGTAGGCATGATGGATATGGCCGTAAAGCACCATCTTGGTGGAAGAGTCCGTATGCAGGGAATCAAGCTCCTCCTCGAGCGACCACGGCCAGGTGATTTTGCCCAGGGAATCGGGCGCGGCATGATACAGCTCCGCTTGAAAGTCTCCTTCCCGAAATAGGTGCTTGACCGGCAGGCAGCCGAGATACCGCTGCTGCTCCTCCGAAAGCAGCTGCTTGTTGTATAGAAGCTGTCTTAAGTTCATCCGCTCTTTCTCGGTCTTCGGAATCCATTGCGCCGCGTCGGGATACTTGGCGAAATAATGATCGTGGTTGCCCTTTATGACCGCAAGCGGATTCAAGGAGTCCAGCAATTCCAGGCATTCGGCCGGCTGCGGGCCGCGCATGACCAGGTCGCCGAGAAAGACGACGGCATCCGGGCTTTGCCGGCGCAAGTCGCGAATGACCGCTTCGAAAGCGACGGCGTTTCCGTGAGTGTCAGAGATGACGGCAAGGCGCATAGGCGGCTACATCCTTTACTTAATGAGGTAAAATTTTCATATAATAACTGAAAATAGTATAGCGAATGTTTGTTCCCGTTGCAAGCGGATTTATATCGACCGTAATTGCGTCGGTGTGCATGGAATTATTTTCCTGACGGCGCATGCCTGCTAAAATAACAGCGCCAGATAGGAGAGTAGCCCGCTTCCGTCGAAATAGATAATGGAATGATGCTTGGAAAAATTGAATCTGCCTATAGGAGAGTCGCCTTGCAAAAGCTGGAATCATTGTTATTGGATATTGCCGCGAAGTTCTTTCAAGGACTTATGCTCATTGCCGCCGCAGCGGCAAGCTACGGCTTACTGGTCGACGGGAGGGCTCATTCGGCGCTCGTCGCCTTGCTGGGGCTTAAACGGTCGGCGGCAGGGGAAGGATGGCTGGCGGCGCCGGAAGCCGGGAGCGACCCGGTATGGCGGGTTTGCGCAGCCGTCGCCGTTAGTATCGCCATATGCTGCCTGGTCGGCTTGCTGCTCTCGCCGCTTGCCAAATGGATGTTCCGCCGCGGTCCTTTCCGCAGAAGCCGTCCGTTATGCTACAAAGAAAACATCCGGCTGATCGAACGGGTTAAGGAAAAGCTGCAAACCGAGTACGAGGTCGTCACGACGGAGATCAGGCATAAGATGGGCTGGGTTCCCTATTATAGATGGGCGGCCCACCTGGCCTCGACCCAAGGTTGGAGAACGCCGCTGCATCAGTACAAGCTGCGGTGCCGGATGTACGGCTCCTTGACGTGCGTCTTTACAATCGCCGTATGCTGGGTCCTTGCGCTGCAGGCCGTCAGTCTGATCTTGCAGCTGCTGAACGGCTGGAGCGTGAACTGGCTGCCGTTCGCCTTGCTGCTCGCCGTCTTTCTTGCCGCCGCTTGCGTATCCAAAAGGGCTTACGAGGATTACTACGTGCGCACGGGCAATGAAGCGATGATGATTCTGCATACGTTCTTTGCGCCGCATAAGGAAACGAACCGTTAAACCCGCGGTTACGAACGGGCACGCCTCATCACGGATCGGAAGCGAAAGGACTTTGAGCACGCGGCAGGCGAAGCGCTCAAAGTCTTTTTTTCTAATTGTTGTCGCATTGGACAAGGGTGCATTTTTCCGACCGGTGGTTGTGAAAATCTGCAATTCGTTACCATATGATGGTGAGATTGTTTGGCTAGGCTGCGTTACGGGGTCATTGATACAAACATCTTCGAAATATATTGCATCGAAGTTCTTAGTATATACATATTCGATTCCTCCAACGCCTTGAATGGAATCCACTATATCCTCGGCTTCAGGAACTACACCACTTTCTCCGACAACATCGGCTTTGAAGATCGTCCCTGCGAAAAGTGGCCGGAGAATCGATAGCGAGTTGGATCGGCGTAAGCAATCGCCCTTGTCCCCAAGGGACAACAGTAATCGGAAGATGCTTTCGCATGCGCAGTCGGTGTTGTTCACCGCGCTTATAAGCTTCCGCTCAAAAATTACTTGCCGCTTACATAGGCAAACGGCCGCATACGATGTATGATAGTAGACAAAACATTTGCACAATCCTAAGGCATTATCGGCCGGACAGGAGGAGGACATGGAGCAGGACAAGCTGCAGCTGCAGCTGCTGCGCAGCTATTTGGACAATACGCAAATTACGCTGCAAATGGCGCATTATACGAAGGTCGGGGCGAACTGGCGAGTAACGAATATGATGACGGACGTGAACCGGTTTTATTTTATCCGCGAGGGAGGCGGCTGGATTCATATCCGCGGCAAGGACTACAATCCGAAGGCGGGGGAGCTGTATTTGCTGCCGGCGGGCATGAAGCTGTCTTATGCGCCGGACAATGCCGATCCGCTCGGCAAATACTGGTGCCACTTCTCCGCTACCGTTGGGGACGTCAACCTGTTTCAAATGCTGGATCTGCCGCATTGCATCCAGGTGCGGGACGAAGCGCGGCTGGAGAAGCAGTTTCAGCGGCTGCTGGAGCTGCATGCGAGCCCGTCGGTGTCCGCGCCGCTGAGGATCAAGGCGGTGCTGTTCGAAATGATCTCGGAATATATCGAGCAGTCGGAGTCTGAGCTTCATTTGGCCGCAACCTCGAGCACCTCCAAGATCAACATCGTGCTTTCTTATATCGAGCGGCATCTGGCCGAGCCGATCTCAGTAGAGGAGCTGGCGAAGCTGATCCACTTTCACCCGAACTACTTTATGCATTATTTCAAATCGATGATGGGTTTGTCGCCGATCGTTTATATTAACAAGAAGCGTCTGGAGAAAGCGCGCCGGATGCTGGCGACGACCGACTTGTCCGTCTCGGCGATCGCCGAGGAGATCGGCCTGGAGCTGTATTATTTTTCGCGGATTTTCAAAAAACAGTCCGGCCTGTCGCCGTCCGAATACCGCAAAGCGTCCGGCAAGGCGCTGATCGAGGACGATGAAATGCTGGGTGATCTGTAGTCTGCCCTGCCGATGAACCAGGCGGTAGAGCCGCGCGGGGCGACGACGAAGCTAATCGGGGCTTTGGAAAATAAAGCAATTCAATCCAGGCGCCCGATTAGGAGCAGGAGCCGCGTCAGCGACCGTTTTATGCCGCCGTCAGCAGCAAGCGGGAGCCTCTGCAGATCGTAAGCCGCGCCTAACATTCCCGCATCCGCAATAGTGGGCGATTCACTGGCCTGCCGAAGAACGTTTATAGCGGTAGGGGGTCAGCCCGACATGCTTTTTAAATAATTGGCAAAAATACGGGAAATTGCTCAGCCCGATGGAGCGGCCGACTTCCTGGACGGTCTGGTCGCTTGTACGAAGCAGCCAGCATGCCTGGCGGATGCGCCGCGCCGTCAAATATTCGGTAATGCTCGTGCCGGCCGACTGGCGGAACATGGCCGATACGTGGTTCGGCGACAAATGAACGGCTTTGGCCAGCTCCTCCAAATGGAACTCCTCCATGTAATGCTCCTCGATCCATTCCATCACCTGCTCCGCTCCGGTCGATTTTTGCTTGACGGGCAGAGGGGCCTGCTCCTCCGCGGCGGCATGCCGCTTCAGCTCGTGCATGAGCGCGACGAGAAACAGCATCTGCTCCTCCAGCAGCAGATCGGGCGGCGCTTCCGCAAGCCGCTGGCGATAATCCGACAGCAGATGCGCCATTCGTTCTTGCGGGAGCCCGGAAAATACCGGGTTGCCGACAGGCTCTTTCCACAGCCGGTGAAAAAAAGCCTGCAGCGAAGCGAACGGAGCGAGGAAGCGCTCCAGCTCGGTCGGCTCGAATACGAACAAGGAACGAATATAGGGGGCGTCGGGTCCGAGCTTCATCTGAATCCGGTGCAGCTGAAACGGACGGAAATAAACGAGACTTCCCGGAGCCAGCTTCCGGATCTGCTGATTGACGAGAACGCTTCCATGGCCTTCATGCACATACAGCATTTCCATCCCTTGATGGGCGTGGAAAATTTCGACGAACTCGTGCGTGCGATCTCTGGCAAACGAAAGCTGAACCGGATGCTGATTCAAATTCATATAATTCATGATTTTCATCGGTGCGCTCACCTCGGGTCGGATCAATCGTAATATAACAACATTTTATCATAAACGCGCCAAACAATGGACCGGCTTTTTTTGTTAAGCTTACGGTAGCGGCCGGCGGAGCCGTTAGTTGACGGTTTCGGAAGCCGGACGACGAGACATTCGCCCGGGACCAAAGCGAGCGGCTGCGGCCGCTGCATGACTCTTCGGAGCCTTGTCATAAGACGAGCATAGAGCAACTTTTACTTCATACGGTTGGAGCGTGAATAGATTGATTAAGATCAGATTGACCGGACAGTGGGAGCATCACCGGGGAAGCCTCGGCGGGCCATGGGAAGTGTGGCGCCAGGATAAGCTGCAAAACCATTACAATGTGCCGTGGCATGCCGTAGAGCTGCCGCATACGTACAACGGGCTGGACGTGCTGGACCCGGACGGCAAATATTATCAGGGGCAAGGCTGGTACAGAACGAAGCTGCAGGCGGACAATCCTTATCCGCAGGGCAGAACGCTGCTTCACTTCGAAGGAGCGGGCCAGCGCACGGACGTCTACGTGTATACGAACAAGGTCGGCTCTCACTTGGGCGGCTATGACGAATTTACGGTGGATATTACAGAGGCGGCCGCCGAAGCGCGCGGCATCGAACGTTATCAAGGGCTGATCCCTGTAGCGGTAGCATGCGATAACAGCCGCGAGCTGGAGACGATTCCGTCCGACGCGAGCGACTTCAATCTGTACGGCGGGATTTACCGTTATTTGAACTTGGTTTATGTGCCGGCCGTATCGCTGGAGCGGGTGCATGTAGAACCGAAGTTGTCTGATGATCATAGCAGCTGCCGCGTTGCGGTTCGCGCTGTACTCTATAACCCGGAAAACTTGCAGGATGAAGTTACTTTGAAAGTCGTCATCCGTAATCGTGAAGGCCAAGAGCTGGCACAATTCCAGCTTCGTGAGAAGCCTTGGACGGGAATGAAAGAGCTTGCCGTAACGGAGCTGGCGAATCCGACGCTGTGGACAACGGACGAGCCTTACTTGTATAGCTGCGAGGTTGTGTTGGAAAGCGCATATGGCCGCACGGAGCAGGTGGAGCGTTTTGGCGCACGCAGCTTCGAATTCGTGAAGAGCGGGCCGTTCAAGCTGAACGGCGAGCGCCTGCTGCTGCGCGGCACGCATCGCCACGAGGATCATGCCGGTGTCGGGCCGGCGATGACCGAGGAGATGATCCGCACGGAAATGCAGCTGATCAAGGATATGGGCGCGAACTTCATCCGTCTCGGCCATTATCAGCAATCGCGGATCGTACTCGACTTGTGCGACGAGCTCGGCATCCTCGTGTGGGAAGAGATTCCTTGGTGCCGCGGAGGTCTCGGCGGAGAGCAGTACAAGCAGCAGTGCCGCGACATGCTGACTGCAATGATTGAGCAGCATTACAACCATCCTTCGGTCATTTTGTGGGGACTTGGCAACGAGAACGACTGGGAATGCGACTTCGACTATTTTGATCAGGAAGAGATCCGCAAGTTTATGAAGGAGCTGCACGAGCTGTCCCACAAGCTCGACCCGAGCCGGCTTACGGCGATTCGCCGCTGCGAGTTTTGCAAGGACATTATCGACGTGTACTCGCCTTCGATTTGGGCAGGCTGGTACCGCGGGATTTATACGGATTACGAAGAAAGCAGCCGTCAAGCGTTCGAGAATGTCGATTCCTTCTTCCATATGGAGTGGGGAGCGGATAACCTGGCAACGCGTCATGTGGAAAAAACGTATACAGGCTTTGAGTTTATTAAAAGCGGCGACGGCGATACCGACGAGCGCGACGGGGATTACTTGTTAACCGGCGGAGAGCCGCGCGTATCGCGCGACGGCGACTGGTCGGAGACCTACTTCTGCGAAATGATCGACTGGTATCTCAAGTCGCAGGAGAAGATGGATTGGCTGACGGGAGCGGCCCAATGGGCGTTCAAGGATTTCGCGACGCCGGTGCGTCCGGACTCGCCGATTCCGTATTTGAACATGAAAGGCATTATCGAGCGCGACTTCACGAAAAAAGAAGCCTACTACGTCTACCAATCGTACTGGACCACTAAGCCGATGGCCCGCATCTACGGCCATACGATGCCGGTGCGCTGGGGAGCGGAAGGCGAGCTGAAATCGTTCAAGGTCTACTCGAACTGTACGGAAGCCGAGCTGTTCTTAAACGGCGTGAGCCTCGGCGTGAAGCGGCGCGATTCGCAAAACTTCCCGGCGGCAGGCTTGCGCTGGGAAAGCGCTCTGAAGCCGGGAATGAATCAGGTGAAAGTCGTAGCGACCAAAGACGGTGTGACCGTGACCGACGAGCTATCGTTTGAATATCAAACAGAAGCATGGGGTCAGCCGGCCGAGCTGAAGCTGAACTCCAAGAAGCAGGAAGACGGCAATATCCTTGTTGAAGCAGTAGCCTATGACGCGAGTGGCGTTCGCTGCCTCGACGCGCTGAACTTCGTTCGTTTCGGGGTAACCGGCGACGGCAAGCTGATCGACCGTCAAGGTACGGTGCGCGGCTCCAGCCTCATTCAGCTGACGAACGGACGCGCCCGCATCGTGATTGATCCTGTAGGCGGAGCAGCTGCCAGCGTGCCGGTGACCGGATTCGTATCGGCAGGCGGTCCGGCGGCGAGCTTGGCTGCAAGCGGAACGAAGCATGAACCGGTTTCTATCGTAAGCGTAGCAAGCGCCGGCTTGCCGACCGCATTCTTAACGATCTAAAGTGATTGACGCAGGGTGCGCTTGAGGCCCATCCTGCTTCCTATAAGCTTCATTCGTTTTCAAAGCCACTCTATAGGAGGAGTTATCAAATGACAACATTGGATACGAGCAAGTTGAAGCAAGCCTCGAATTTGCAAGAAGCGCTGCCGCAGATTTGGGAAGCATTGCAGCAAAAAGTAGACCGTATGATTACCCAATTGGGGGACAAGTCTCCTCACGTAGCGCCAGCTGACACAGGAATTTACGACGATATGCGCCATGACTGGTGGACTTCGGGCTTTTGGCCGGGCATTTTGTGGATTATGCACGAGATGACGGGCAAGGAGCATTACAAAAATGCCGCATGGGTATGGGATGAAAAGTTCGAGCAAAAATCAATCCAGCAAAACAATTTCCACCACGACGTAGGCTTCCAATACTTGCCTACAGCCGTTATTAAATACAAGCTGACAGGCGACGAAGACGGCAAGCGCCGCGGGCTGGCCGCCGCCAATTTCCTGGCGGGGCGCTTCAACATTGCGGGCAACTTCCTGCGCGCGTGGAACCAGGAGAAAATCGGCTGGTCGATCGTCGACTCCTCGATGAACCTGTCGATCCTGTTCTGGGCGGCCGAAGAGCTTAAGGACCCTCGCTTCAGCCATATCGGCAAAGCCCATGCGGATACCGTTGTGAACCATTTTATCCGCGAGGATGGTTCCGTGAACCATATCGTCAGCTTCAACCCGGAGACCGGCGAAGTGATCGAGTCCCTCGGCGGTCAAGGCGCGGGACCTCACTCTTCCTGGAGCCGCGGCGCGGCTTGGGCGCTGCACGGTATGGCTAACACGTATCGCTATACCGGCGATAAGAAATATTTGCGCGCGGCGCAGCGTGTAGCGCACTACTTCTTGTCCATGCTGCCGGAAGACTACGTGGCGCATTGGGATTTCCGCGCGGCGGAAAACTTGGCCGAAGAGCCTCGCGACACCTCGGCTGCATCCTGCGCCGCTTCAGGCTTGCTTGAGCTGGCGGAAGCACTGCCGGGCGTTGAAGGCAAAGCCTACCGCGACGCAGCGGAGCGCATGCTGCTCTCGCTGACGCAAAACTACGGCACTTGGGACCGTCCCGAGCACGAAGCGATTCTGCTCGAAGGCACCGGCAACAAGCCGGCCGGCCAAAACATCAACGTCTCCCTTATCTACGGAGACTACTATTACGTCGAAGCCATCGCCAAGCTGTTTGGCTGGAAAAGCCGCATTTTCTAATCGATTCGGCGGGCGCCGGAACAATAATAATGAAGCAAGCTCCTTCTCGCTGTGTGCGAGCGGGAGCTTTTTTATTTTCGGGGCTCCCCGCAAAGTACCTGAATCCGGCTTCGAAGCCATGGCTTCACTTTGTGGGGGAATGTTAATGAGCCCGATACTGCCGCGGATTCATGCCCGTCATCCGTTTGAAGAACCGCGAAAACGTAAAAATATCCTTAAACCCCAACTCCTCCGTAATATAAGAAATATTGAATTCGCTGTACCGCAGCATTTCCTTGGCTTTTTCCAGCCGAACCCGATCGATGAAGGACTTCAGATTTTCCCCGGTCAGCTGTTTGAACAGCTTGGATACGTGGCTGCGCGTATAAGACAGCCGCTCTGCAATCTCATCCACATTGACCGGCCTTCCGTTTCGCTCTCTCACCATATCCGTAATGGCGCGAACAATCCGGCTAGGCTCATCCTCCGCTCTGCAGAAATCCTCCGATTCGATATACACGAAGAGAGATTCCAGCATCCCTTCCACGAACGTTTTTTCATAAGGTCTTAGGATCGTTCCTGTAATCGTCGCGAGGAGCGATGCCGTAAATTTCTCGGTAAACAATGATTTCGGAATCACGCCTCCCCATGGCTCGGCATGTCGGACGTTCCGTTCGAACTTCAGCGTCACCCAGGCGGCTCCCGGCATGTCATATCTGAATTCATGCCCCTGGTAAGGAGGAATGAGCAGCATATCTCCGGCATTCAGCACCTTGCCGCTCTCTTCAAGCAGCGTATACGCAATATGCCCCCTAGTAACAATCTCCAGCTGCCAGAATGAATGGGAGTGCAAAGAGACCTTCCCGTAATCCTGTTTTTCCCCTTTAAACAAAATAAGCAGATTGGAGTTCATCGAATATTCCTTCCCTCTACCGAATATCTTCCCTTACCATATCAATGATCACACAAAACGACAAGTAATGATTCGATTTTGCCATTCGTCCCTATTTCGCGGGGTGTTACACTAGCTATGTAAAATAATGACGGAGAGGCGTGGGTGGAACATGGCCAAAGTAGGAGTCTTAATGCCGGTTAGTATGCAAAAAGCTATATTTTCGGAAGCGAGCCGCAATGAGCTTGAAGCGGCTGCCCAAGTAAAATGGAATCCGACGGATGTACAGTTTAGCGACGAGGAAGCGGCTGCTTTTTTACAGGATTGCGAAGTATCTATAGGGTCCTGGAGAACGCCTAAGCCTACGAAACCCATCCTGGAGGCATGTCCTTCGCTCAAGCTGTGGGAGCATGCCGCAGGTTCGGTCAAAGGCTTCTTCACCGACGATTTGCGCGGCAGCGATATTATGATCGCATCCTGCGCTCCGGCGATAGGGAAGACGGTAGCCGAGATGGTCCTTGGGGAAATGATCATCGGCTTGCGCCGAATCATTCCGAATGCCCAATCGAACCAAACCGAATTTAGAGCGCCGGTACCCAATAAGCTATATTTGGCGGCATCGACGGTCGGCATCATAGGCGCATCCCAGGTAGGCCGATATTTCCTGCAGCTCGTGCGGCCTTTCGGTCCAAAGGTGCTGCTGTACGATCCGTATATCACGCAGGAAGCCGCGGCAGAGCTTGGGGCGACGAAGGTGGATACGCTGATGGAGCTTTGCGAGCAGTGCGATGCGATCACGATGCATACCCCGATGACGGACAGCACGCGCCGTATGATGGGGGCCGAACAATTCCAGGCGATGAAGGATGATGCGGTCTTTATTAACTCCTCCCGCGGCGGCTGCATTGATGAGCAAGCATTGATTGCGGAGCTGGAAAAAGGGCGTCTGTTCGCTTTTCTCGATGTGTCCGATCCGGAGCCTGCAGAGATGAGCAATCCGATCCGCACGCTGCCTAACTGCATTTATACATCCCATTTGGCCGGTGGGCAAAGCTATCATATCGGCCAGCAGGCGGTTGAAGATGTAAAGGCTTTCTTGAACGGCGCCAAACCGAAAATGGTCGTTACCTGGGATATGCTGGATCGTTTGGCTTAGCCGGCAGAGAGGGGAGGTTGGATCGATGCTGTACACCTTGTTTCCTAAGTTTTTGCAAAGCTATGATGTTAATCGGCTCGCTACGGTTGCCGGAGAGAGCGGCTTCGATGCGGTCGATTTGGTCGTTCGCGAAGGCTATTGGGTTACTCCGGAACGGTTTGCGGAAGAAGCTCCCGCCTTTGTACGGGCCATGCAGCGCAGCAATTTGAAGGTGGAGTTCGCCACAACCGGTTTTTCGCCGGAAATGCTCGCACAGGACGACACCCCTTTGAAAGTCATGTCCGATGCGGGCATCCGCAGCTTTCGCATGTCGTACTTCGCGTATGACGAGCAGGAGCATTTGTTTGCCCAAATGGACAAAGCGCGTGCCTTGATGCATCAAATGGCCGAGCTGTGTTCCAAATACAAGCTCAAGGCGGTGTACCAAATCCATCACGGGGACCGTATGCTCATTCATCATTCCTATGCGGCGCTGTCCCTTGTAGAAGGTTTGCCGTCCGAGTACGTCGGCATTATGCCGGACCCGGGCAATCAATTTCACGAAGGAAATGATAACTGGAGAAGAGCGGTTATGACGCTAGGAAGCTATCTGGCCGGTATGGGAATCAAGGATGCCAAGTACGTGTACAATCCGGAAGGCAGAACGGCTCCGGGCAAAGGCTGGGGCAAGCAGTGGACGCCTTGTCAGGACGGCGTAACGAATTGGCATGCGATCGCGAAGGCGCTGCATGAAGCGAAGTTTCAAGGCGTGCTGAACTTTCAGCCTTTTTATCATAGCAGCAGCTTGGATCTGCTAATTCCTGCGCTGCAGGAAGAGGTGGCCTACATTAGGAACTTGATGAGCGAAGCGGGGAGGCTGGCCGGTCATGAAGCCGTATGATATTACGATAACAGGCTTGCAGTTATATGAACTGCCCGTGCAAACCCGCGTTCCTTTGAAGTTCGGCGCCGAGGTGCTGACGACGGTAACCTGCGCAAGAGTATGCATCCAGACGGAAAATCGGCTAGGCGAACGTGCGGAGGGCTGGGGGGAAACGCCGTTAAGCGTACAATGGGTATGGCCGAGTTCCCTTAGCTACGAAGCGCGCGAGCAAGCCTTGAAGAAGATGTGCCGCCTTATTGCCGAGGATCTGCCCGAGTGGAAGGAGCAGGGCCATCCGTTCGAGCTGGGCGTACGGTATCTGAAGCAGCGTCTTCCAGGGGTGGTCGATGCTTTTAACGCAAGCTCGGGCTTGCCCGAACCTGTGCCGTATTTGGCGGCGCTCGTCTGCTTCTCCTTGTTCGACATTGCGCTTCATGATGCTTACGGGCAAACGAATCGGGTCAACATCTATGAGACCTATAACGGGACCTATATGAACGCGGATTTGTCCGCTTACCTGGAGCCGGCAGCAGGGTCATCGGTCAGCTTCGATGGGGTGTATCCGGAACATTTTTTCTCCATTCCTGAGCAAAAAGAATTGGTCGCATGGCACTTGGTAGGAGGCAAAGACCTGCTGTACCGGCACGAGTTGACCGGCGACGAACGCGACGACGGCTATCCGTACACGCTGGAGGATTGGATTGAACGAGACGGCTTACGATGCTTGAAGGTCAAGCTGACAGGGAATGATCCAAAGTGGGATTACTCTCGGCTAGTGCAGGTCGGAGAAATCGCATTGGCCCGCCAGGTCGTATGGCTGACCGCCGATTTCAATTGTCAGGTGACGGATTGCAGCTATGTGAACGATATTTTAGACCGGTTAATGCAGGAGCATCCGGAGATTTATAAAGCGATTTTGTATATCGAGCAGCCATTCCCTTATGAACTGGAGCAGCATCGGCTTGATGTCCGCAGCGTCAGTGCGCGCAAGCCTTTGTTCATGGACGAAAGCGCCCACGACTGGGAGCTTGTCAAGCTGGGGCGGGAGCTCGGCTGGACCGGCGTTGCGCTCAAAACTTGCAAGACGCAAACAGGCGCATTGCTCAGTCTCTGCTGGGCCAAGGCACATGGCATGACGCTGATGGTGCAGGATTTGACGAATCCGATGCTCGCGCAAATTCCTCATTTACTGTTAGCCTATCATGCAGGTACAATTATGGGAGTGGAAACGAACGGGATGCAATTTTACCCGGAAGCCTCTCATTACGAAGCCCGGTTTCATCCGGGGTTGTATCAGAGAAAGCAAGGTAAAGTACAGCTTGGCAGCCTGACAGGCTACGGATTCGGCTATCATGTCGAGCAAATCGCCAGACCTCTCCCTAAGCCTACTGTATGCTATTAGACAGCGGAAAGGCGGTGCAGCCGATGGAAAAAAAAGCGAAGATCAGCATCGGGATTATTGGCATGGGCAACATGGGCAAGCTTTATTATGAGCAGTTGTCCCATATGGAGCATTGTCAGGTTGTATCCATATGGAGCCAAAAGGAAGAAAAAGTAAATCAGCTCGCCGAGGAATACGGTGTACGGGGCTATACCGATTATATCGCGATGCTCGACGCCGGGAATTTGGATGCGGTTATCGTGGCTACGCCGCATTATCAGCATACGACCGTAACGATCGAGGCGCTGCGCAGACATATTCATGTTCTGGTGGAAAAGCCGATAGCCGCCCATGTGAAGGACGCGGAGCGGATGGCTGCGGTCTATGAGGAGCAAAAGAAGCTCAAGCCCGAGCTCGTATTTGCCGCGATCTATCAGCAGCGCACAACTGCGCAATGGCAGTTTATCAGGCAAGTGGTACAGGAAGGCAAGCTCGGGAAGCTGATGAGGTTTGCCTGGTTTAATACGAACTGGTTCCGTCCGCAGGCCTATTTCAATGTAGGGAACTGGCGGGGCACATGGAAGGGCGAAGGCGGCGGCGTGCTGTTGAACCAGTGCGCGCATAATCTGGATATGATGTGGTGGCTGTTCGGCCTGCCTCAGGCCATTACGGCAACGGCTGCGTTCGGAAAGTACCATCATATCGAGGTTGAGGATGAAGTGCATGCCGTACTGGAGTACCCGGGCGGGCTGATGGGAAGCTTTGTCGCTTCTACGTCGGAATGGCCCGGCACCGACAGGCTGGAAATCGTCGGGGAATACGGCAAGCTCGTGTACGAGGATAAAAAAGTGACGCTGTATCAAAATGCAGAGTCCGCGCTTGACTATATTCAACACGCGAAGCAAGCGTTCGGTACGGTCAAGCATGACGTATCGGAAATGGCCTGGGAAGAAAGCGCCGGACCCGGGCATGAGCGGATTTTGGAGGATTTCCTCCAAGCGATCGCAGACGGGCGAGAGCCGCTGGTTCCCGCGGCAGAAGGATTGCATTCGCTCATGATCATCAACGGCATGGTGCTGTCCTCCATTCGCGAGAGCAAGGTGCGTCTGCCGTTCGACAGCAATGAGTATGATCAGGAGCTGCAAAGGCTGATTCAACATTCTACGTACCGCAAGCCGGAGGCGGATCACGACCAGGTGATGGTGGATGTTAAGGATTCGTTTCGGTGAGGGGAAAAAAGAAGAAACGGCTTTGTTAAGCCGTTGGAATCTGTGGAGAAGGCTGAAAGATTCAGATGGGCTGTGGTGCTCCGGTGAGGTATCCCCTTCCGGCCACTCTTGTTCTCGGGAAATTTTGATTATATTCCGCTTTATAGCGGGTATTTCCCGAGAACAAAGGCGGACGCTATCGCTCCTACAGGGGACACCTCACCTACCACCTTTCGCATTTTTCAGGGGCAACAGGCTTCTCAACAGACAGAAGAAACGGCGGTAGGCGCCGTTTCTTCTTTTTTAATTTTAATGTAGAAGGGTGGAAATTTCGCTCATCTGGAGGTTCTTATATAGGTTTGAAATAAGGATTTGACTTTTTCGCTCAAATAATGACTGCCGCCGCGTTCCTGGACCTGCTCGACCATCAAGGCGAGCAGAAGTTGGGGATTGTCGGTGTTGAAGGCGACGAACCAGCCGTTCTCTTGACCGGAGACGTCTTTTTTCTGCTTCAGCTCGGCGGTGCCGGTTTTACCGGCCAATCGCAAGCCTTTGATCATCGCGGCGTGGCCTGTGCCGGCCGGATTTTCGATGACCTCGACCATTTTGTCGGTTACGGTTTTGACGACGTCGGGACTCAGCAGTCCGCTTTTCCAAGGCTCGGGCTTGGCCGCTTCGCTTAAGAGCAGGGTCGGCTTCAGCATCGTGCCATTGTTCGTAAACACCGTGTATGCGGTGGCGACATGAAGCGAATTCATGACGACCTCTCCTTGACCGTACCCCGAGTCGGCCAATTGAATATCGTTCTTCATCTTCGGCGTATTGGAGAGGGAAGAAGTGTCGAAGGCGAGCGGTAGGGGCATCTGCTCTCCGAAGCCGAACTTGCCTGCGTCCTGCATAAATTTTTGTTCGCCCAGCTCCAGCGCCACTTGAGCGAAATATATATTATCCGAGTAAATCATCGCCTTGGACAAATCGACTTGGCTTTGGGATACGGATACCCGAGATACATAGTAATTGCCCCAGGAGGAGTCCTTCTTCCAGGTTTTCCCGACAATTTCCTTCGCCGCATTCGGGTCCAGCGTGTGCTCCTGCAAAGCAATAGCGGCTGTAATCGGCTTAAACGCCGAGCCTGGGGCGTAAGCCCGGGCAAAACGGTTCAGCAGAGGCTTGTTAGGATCTTCCGTCCATGTTTTCCATTGCTCGGCGGTGACGCCGCTAATGAACAGGTTCGGGTTATACGACGGAGCGCTAACCAGGGCCAATACTTCCCCTGTCATAGGCTGTATGGCCGCACCGGACCCGGAGTCCTTGGCGAGCTGGCGATATAAGTCGGACTGCAGCGCCGAATCGATAGTCAGCTTGATGTCCTCGCCATTTACGGCTTCCCGGCTTGCCAGCGTAGCTTTTTCCTTGCCGTCCGCATCGACGATGTAGATACGCCCGCCGTCCTTGCCCCGAAGCCTGGATTCCAGGGAAAGCTCCAAGCCGGTTTTGCCGATCCAATCATCGGCTCCATACCCTTTATCCTTGTATTTGGCCAGGTCTTCCGCAGTCAGCTTGCCTATGTATCCGACCAGATGGGCGGCCGCTTCCTCCAATGGATAGGAACGCACCTTTTTCGTGCGGTAAGTGACGCCCGGTATCGCCGTGAGCGCCTCAAACCGCTGATCCCCCTTAGGGATGATAGTCACCGGAACGAAATAATCCGGCTTTACCCAAGAGGCATTGAGCAGATTTTGGATGGCTGTCGGGTCGAGCTTCAATAGATCGGCCAGCTTTTGGATCGAAGTATCTGGGGCTTCCGGCAGTTTCTGCGGAATAAGTCCAAGCTCCAGCTTATCTTCATTGACGGCCAGACCGAAGCCCTGCCGATCCAGAATTTCTCCGCGCTCCGCCTTCGTATCCTGTACCCTTACTTTATCCGTGTCACCCAATTTGGGATGAATTAAGGTGGAATTCCATTGAACTCTCCAGTTGGTGTCCTCTTTGACGAGAAGCGCATTCTGATCGTAGGAGATAGGACCAAATGCGCTGTTCATATTGACATGCAGCTGATAGGACTGCTTGTCTTTGATTTTTCGGTTAGGATCTTGTTCTATCGGCTGCCATTGGATGGAGAAATCGTTCATCCCGATGCCGTCATAGATGGATTTGTGGCGGGTTACGAACGCGGTCGCGTCGATTTTTTGTTTGGATTCGGCGGTGAGCCATTCGTACATGGCTTCGTACTGCTGCTGCTGCCAGGCGTTCGCGAACGATTGCATCGCCTCGTCCGGCGTCGGTTCATTGCTTTTGCAGCCCGCCATGGCGACCAAAACGCAGGTGAGCGCAAATAATCGGCCCCATGCCGCGATTCGATTCTTTTTCATTGTTCACCATTCCCTTGCATTTCCGTTGCTATCTTAAAAGGGTGGTGAAAAAGTCCGCTGCGGCGTCCATTTGATCCTCCAATCGCTGTTGAAATCGGATTCTTTGGATTATTTTCTCGTTTTTTTGTGGAGAGAATCCGTTTTCAAAGGCGACCGCTTACGCTTTTCCAGATTCAAATGGCCCCTCCGCTCTTTTTTCACCAGGCTTTTAAAAGTCCGGTGAAAAACGCCCACTGCGCATGCGAAAGCATTTTCCGATCGCTCTTGTTCCCGGATTTCTTGAATAGGTAAGTCCGTAAAACGGGTGAAGTCCGGGAACAAAGGCGAACGCTTCGCTGCTCCAGATCGCTCTCGCTTGCTTCGTTGACTTTTTTACCACGCTTTTAATTGTATAGATAAACTTGGCAAGGGTGAATGGCTGTACTCTGATAATCCTCTCACAGCCGACTGATGCCGTGCGGGGGATTCGCCCGCTCCCTTACGTCATTTGAGCCGTCTGCTCGATCCCGCCGTCGCCGCGCATGCGCTGTTTGAATTCCTTGGGCGAGCATTCGTTATGCCGCTTGAACAGCTTGTAAAACTGCGCCATATTGGGGATGCCGACCGCTTCGCCGACTTCCATAATGCTGATGTCGCGGGTGAGCAGGAGGCGCTCGGCTTTTTTAATCCGTTTATAATTTACATAGTCAACAAACGAGAGACCCATCACTTTTTTAAAATATTTGATGAAATAATGATAGCTTAAATTGAGCACGGCGCAGGCCTGCTCAATCGCGATTTTCTCAGCCAGATGGGCTTCAACGTAATCGAGGGCGGGCTGCAGCCGCATCAGCTCGGCGTTATCCGCTCCGTGCAGCACTTCCTGGGTATCGTGACGCAGCAAGAGCAGCAGCAGGCGGCGGATCGAGGCGCTGATGGCGAGCTCGTAGCCTTTGGCCCGGTGCTGACTTTCCTGATAAATGTCCATAATAAGGTCGTAAGCTTGCCGCTGCACCTTGGGATGCTCACGAAAAATATAGTTCAACTGCCCGAGCGGCCGCCGAGCCTCGCTGAAATAATGCAAATACGGCATCGTGCTCTCGTCAAAATGCTGGGACAGATCGAACTGGCAGACAATATAGGTAAGCGGCACCGGCAGCTCCTTCTTCGTCCGATGCAGCTGGGAGGAGCCGAACAGATGCACGTCGCCCGCCTGCAGCAGCCGCGTGTCATGCTTCGTCTGAATGCTGAGCCCGCCTTCGATCAGGACGAGAAACTCGACTTCCTTATGGTAATGCCAGCGGTTAATTTGGGTTGCGGGAACGGTCGCGCCGGGGCTTTGGATTTGCCATATTTTCAGGCGGAGCAGAGGGTTCTGGTAATCGACCAGCTCGTTGTGTATGTCCGTTTCGTTATCGTTCCACATCGTCATGCGGCAGCTCCAACCTCCGTTTCCATATATAGGGAGACATTTTTGCATAGCATTCTGCTTACTTCGGTAACAATAGTATAGCATGTTTGGAGAGGCGAGGACATTTTTGCATACAGATGAGGCAGTATTGAGAATATCTTTCGGGCGGCGGCATCTTATATAATCAAGGTACGACAACGCCATTATAATGGAGGTATGGGAACGATGAGTCAAAAGCTGAAAGTAACCGTCTGGAACGAATTCCGTCATGAAAAAGAAAATGAAAAGGTGCGTTCCGTATACCCGAACGGCATCCATCAAGCGATCGGCGAAGGTTTGGGCGCCGAGGTGGAGGTATCTTACGCAACTTTGGACGAGCCGGAGCACGGCCTGACCGAGGAGACGCTGAACAATACCGACGTATTGATCTGGTGGGGGCATAAAGCTCACGGGGCGGTTGACGACGCGATCGTGGAACGCGTTCATAATCGCGTGCTGCACGGCATGGGACTGATTGTCCTGCACTCCGGCCATTTCTCGAAAGTATTCAAAAAGCTGATGGGCACATCCTGCGATCTCAAATGGCGCGAAGCCGACGAGAAGGAGCGCCTCTGGGTTGTGGCGCCGAGCCATCCGATCGTGGAGGGCGTCGGTCAATATATCGAGCTCGAAGCCGAGGAAATGTACGGCGAGCACTTCGACATTCCGCAGCCGGATGAGCTGATCTTCGTCAGCTGGTTCGAGGGCGGCGAAGTATTCCGCAGCGGCTGCACGTTCCACCGCGGCCAAGGCAAAATCTTCTACTTCCGTCCGGGTCACGAGACGTACCCTACGTATTACAACGAGCAGGTGCGCACGGTCATCCGCAATGCCGTACAATGGGCGGCTCCGTCGACGCGCGAGTACCCGTACTACGGCAACCATAAGCCGCTGGAGCCGATCAAGGCGAAGCAGGCTGCGCAGCAAGGCTAGGGCGAAGAAGCCGACATCGTTATTTGGGTCCGGCCAAAGAAGGGAATTCCTTCTTCGGCCGGGCTTTTTCGTTGTTTAGGAAATGATGCGCAGCCATTTCCTGTGGAAATCCGTGGGCTCCCCCGAAAGTAATGTCTACCCATAGAACGATCCCAGAGGAAGGGTTAGACGCCGATCCAGCTTAGGCTGGATGCGGACGGAATAAGCTTCAGAGCATCACGTTACTTTTGGGGGATTTGTTCATTAGGCAGGCGAAAGAAGGGCTATGTAGAAGCGGGAGGGTTAAGGTAGTTCCTGGCAGCGTATTGACGCGGTGGAAAAGTTTCCGCTAAGCTAGTTATCGAATGCGGGGAGTAAAGAGCCGCAACCTTGGGCCGTGTAAACCGTAATGAATTATACTAGAACCGATGAAAAAACGGGCGCAAAGGCCGTTGAAATTGAAATATCGCAAGCGTTTGCTAGACTGCATGGGGGGACGGAAAAAGCCGCCCTTAACGAACAGCGCAGCTCCTTGTTTGCGTTTCGGTTCATAATGCGCGGCGCACCGGCAGGGCGTGACGAAGGAGAGGCAAGGGACGGTTTGTTTGTTGGCTTGGGGATGACAGGAAATGCCTCTCGGCCCATCATGCGTCATGATAAGCAGCGTGCATTTTTAAAATGCGTTGAAAAAGCTCATTGCAGTGCCTATTTGACATTCCGCTGTTGTCCCCCGGATTTCTCGAATGGTTGGCCCTTGACGGGTTGAAATCCGGGGACAAAGGCGAATGCTGATGCTTTTCCAGATTCAAATGACACCTCCGCTCGCATCACCGGGCTTCTACGAGTCTGTCCGATGAACCGCGTAGAAGGTAAATATAAGCCAAATGACAGTGACCATGCAGCGTTAGCGGCAAATTAGGCAGTCATTATTCATTCAATATGCACAAAAGTAGACTCCTAGCGGCGGGTACGGCGTTTGACCTTTGTTTTGCGTGCGCTGCCCGCCTTGCGTTTGCGTCTGCGCCTCCGTTTGGGAGCGTCGGCATCGGCTTCGCCGTCTTTTTTCTTGAGGAGCGATCCCATCAGCATCTTGACTAGGGGGGCCGCTTGTTGTACGCTTTGGACCATGCGCTGTACTTTGGACATCGTATCCACGATGCCTTCGATACCGCCCATCCGGTCAATAATTTGCTTAATTTGCCCGATGTTGAAGGAACCACCGGCCCCGCCGCCGCCTCCCAGTCCGCTCAAGAGCGATGAGAGACCGCCACCACCACCGGCCCCGCCACCGCCACCGGCGGACGGCTGCATAGGCACGGGAGATTGCGCAAAGCTGCTGACTTCCATACCCGGATACTGCACAGGGAATTGTCCGCCTCCGGAGAAGGGCGGCGCTTGCTGAAGACTTCGTGTCGATGCCCCTTGGTTCCCGATAATTGGCCTTTGATAACTCACAGGTCTCACGATCCTTTGTTATGGATTTCATCAAAAACAGCCGAAGCTGAACGGTTAGTGATGATAGAGGATATAGATTGCATAGACGTTTTACCTAATTTAGTCTATGTGGTAGGCTAATGGATGGATTGGACTCCTATCACGGTTTTGTTATGTTTTCAAGGTTTTACCTCATTACCGCATAAAAATAGTAACGAATTGCTAATCTAAAGGAAGGAATTCCGCTTCCAGCGTCGAATATATTCCTTTAAAGCAATGCAGCAGACCATCAAGGGGTTGAAATTGAACATGCAATTGAAAAAATTGAACGATAAAGCGATCGACCAGCTGTTCGAAGCGGTTCTGACGCTTAAAGATATTGAAGAATGCTATGTATTTTTTGACGATTTGTGCACCGTGAACGAAATCCAATCCTTGTCTCAACGTTTGGAAGTTGCGCGGATGCTGCGTAAAGGCAATACGTACAATCAGATCGAGGCGGAGACGGGGGCCAGCACGGCGACGATTTCCCGTGTCAAGCGCTGCCTGAACTATGGGAACGACGGTTATAAAATGACGCTGGAGCGTCTCGGACGCTAGCCCCTCCACACCAAGCTTCGCGCGCAAATCCTTCTCGATTCAAGACGGGAGGGATTTTCTTCGTGTCGTAAAAAGACCGCTGCGGTGCCCATCTGATCTTCCGATCGCCTTTGAAATCGGATTTTTGGAGGGTTGCTTCCTTTTTTATGGAGAACATCCGTTTTTCTTAGGCGAACGCTTGCGCTTTTCCAGATTCAAATGGACCCTTCGCTCTTTTTTCTCGACCCTTCTAGAGTACCGATTTCTGCTAATGGCGAGTTCCTGCCGTTATGGGTGCATTTCCTGCAGCCGGTTAGCTTGCAGCAACATGTGAATGCATTTTATGCTATAATAAGTCAGGTTGTGTAACTTTAAGATATACCAGTGAGACGTACGTCCTACATGTGCGTATCGTGGTCGCTAGTCTCGGGAAGACTTGGGGTCCTTTTTCTCATGCCATATAACGAGCCGATGTTCTGAACCTAAACCTGAACCTGTATTGCAAGCGGATGCAGCAGGCATGATCTTCCCGTGTGAGCGGACTTTCTTGTGCGAGAGGGGATACTTGGTGGTAAAATACGGCATATTAGTCATAAGTCACGGTTCGCGCAGCGAAGAATGGGTACGTCTGGTCGATGAGGCCGTAGAGGCGATGAGCGTGCCGGAAGGTGTGCCGGTCTATTCTTCTTTTCTTGAGATCGTCGAAGGACGGCTTATCCAGGACGGGATTACCGCTCTGGAGGCGCTCGGGGTTACGGATATGATCGTCATCCCGCTGTTCGTCTCTTCGGGCAGCACGCACATCGATGAGATCAGCTATGCGCTCGGCGTAAAGGCGAAGCCTGAGCTGCCTACGGATATGAAGCCTTTCGCCATACGGGCTACCATTCATTTCACGTCTCCGATCGATGACGATCCGGATATTGCGTCCATTGTTTATGAAAAAATGAAGCCGTTATCAGCAGATCCTTCGCGGGAGCTCGTTCTGCTCGTCGGACATGGCAGCAGCGAGCCGGGATTCCACGAACGGTGGCAGGAAGGATTAAGCAGACTGGCGGAGCGGATTCAGACGCTGGGCGGCTTCGATGAAGTCGGCACGGCGATGCTTCTGCCGGATCAGATACAAAGCAAGCTGGAAGCTTGGCGGCGGAGGAAGCCGGATTATTCGGTGCTGGTGGCTCCGTTGTTTTTAAGCGAAGGGTATTTCACGAGCGAGGTGATTCCTTCTCGTATGCAAAACTATACATATAAGTATAACGGGAGATCGTTGCTTCCGCACCCGCTGCTTGCGCGGTGGATGGAGAAGCAGACGGCTTCTTTTTGGAGTGGTAACCATGCGGCAAATCGAGGCGAACGGGTGATTAAGGAATGACCAAACGTGCAAGACTGATATACAATCCAACTTCCGGCAGGGAAGAAATGAGGAAGCGGCTGCCCGAAATACTGCAGCGGCTGGAACGAGGCGGCCTGGAAACGTCGACTCACGCCACCATCGGAGAAGGCGACGCTACGCTGGCGGCGGCCGACGCGATCGAGCGCGGCTTCGATATCATCATTGCGGCCGGCGGCGACGGCACGCTGTATGAAGTAATCAACGGCATGGCGGAGAAATCTTACCGCCCGGCGCTCGGCATTCTGCCTCTCGGGACGACCAACGATTTCGCCAGAGCGCTGAACATTCCGCGCAGCTGGGAGGGGGCGGTCGACGTCATCCTGCAGCAGCATACGCGGTCGATCGACGTAGGCAAAATGAATCAGCGCTACTTCATCAACATTGCCGGCGGCGGCTCCATGACCGAGCTTACCTATGAGGTGCCGAGCAAGCTGAAGACGATGATCGGCCAGCTCGCCTATTATATGAAAGGACTGGAAAAGCTGCCGCGGCTGCGTCCGATCGAATTGTACATCCGCACCGACGAAGCGGAGCTGCATGAAGAAGTCATGCTGTTCCTAATCTCCAACAGCAACTCGGTCGGAGGATTCGAGCGCCTCGCGCCGGATGCGTCGCTGAGCGACGGCCTGTTCGATGTGCTGATTCTGAAGAAGTGCAACCTCGCCGAGTTTATTCGCCTCGTCACCCTCGCGCTGCGCGGCGAGCATCTGGGCGATCCGAACATTATTTATTTCCAAACGCCTCATATTCAAGTGACCTCTCCCGACTACGTGCAGATCAACCTCGACGGCGAATTCGGCGGCACCTTGCCGTGCGTATTTACGAACCTGCCATCGCATCTGCAAATCTTCGTAGACGAGAGCGGGCAGTCGGTATATAAAACACATCCTCTGCAGCAAATCAAGCTGCCATGGAAAATCAAAGCTGGAGTGGACGGAAATGAGCAGGAAGAGCAATAACAAAGGCCCGCGGCCGCAAGGCAAAGCGCAGGGCAAAGGACGGCGGCAGGACGGCTCCGCGCCGGGCGAGTCCGGAGCGGGACTTCGGGCAGGGGCACGTGCGATGAGGACGGCAGCGTCCGGAACGGGACGGAGTGGGGCAAAGTCGGGTTCGCGCGGCGCCGGAATGGAGTCCGGGACCGGAGCGAAGGCAGGTACGCGTGCGATGAGGACGGCAGCTGAGCCCGGGACAGGACGGAACGGAGCAAAGCCGGGTTCGCGCGGCGCCGGGACGGAGTCCGGGACCGGAGCGAAGGCAGGTACGCGTGCGATGAGGACGGCTGCTGAGCCCGGGACAGGACGGAGCGGAGCAAAGTCGGGTTCGCGCGGTGCAGGAATGGAGTCCGGGGCGGGATGGAAGGCAGAGGCGCAAACGGCGAGGACGGCTGGGCCTGGAACAGGACGGAACGGAGCAAAGCCGGGTTCGCGCGGCGTCAGAACGGAGTCCGGCGATACTCGGGCGGGGCAAGCGGGCGGAGCGGGTTCGGTGGCCTTCGGCCAGTCTGCCGCGGGAAGAAAACTGGTCCGGCCTGCCGCCGACTTAAGCGGCCTGCCGGTAGCCAAAAATGAAGAAGTAGAAGCCGACATCGTCGGTATCGGGCACGAGGGAGAAGGGGTGGGCCGTGTGAACGGCTTTACCCTTTTTATTCAAGGGGCTCTGCCCGGTGAGCGCGTGCTCGTCAAAGTGCTCAAGCTGAAGAAGCAGTACGGCTACGCCAAGCTGCTGCGCATTATCAAGGCCAGCCCCGACCGCATCAAAGCACCCTGTCCGATCTACAGCCAGTGCGGCGGCTGCCAGCTGCAGCATCTGAGCTATGAAGCGCAGCTTCGCTTCAAGCGGCAGCTTGTGGTGGATAACCTGGAGCGGATCGGGAAGCTGAGGGTTGCGGGGGCGGCGGAAGCAGTAAGCGGGAGCGTTGCGAGGGGCCAAGGGCAGGCTGGAGCGGCTGAGGGAGTGCAGTCGGACGCAGGCAGCGGGATCGCTGTGGAGGGCCAAGAGCAGGCTGGAGCGATGGATTCTGCCATCTCCGGTGGCGGTATCCTGGTGCGCCCGACGCTCGGAATGAGCGACCCTTGGCGCTACCGGAACAAGGCTCAGGTGCCTATCGGCTTCGCAGCCGCAGCGGATGGCGAAGAAGGCGGCCTCGTCGGCGGCTTCTATGCCCAAGGCAGCCACCGCATCATCGATATGGATGAGTGCCTCATACAGCAGGAAAACAACGACCGCGTCGTCGCGGCGGTCAAGCGAATGGCCCGCGAGCTCGGCATCCGCGCCTACAATGAAGAAACCCACAAAGGCCTGCTGCGCCATGTCGTGGCGCGCTACGGCTTCAATACGGGCGACATCATGGTCGTCCTGGTCACCAACGGCGGAGATATACCGCGCCGGGACGAGCTCGTCGGCTTGATCCGCGAGGAAATCCCCGGCATCAAGAGCATCTGCCAGAACATCAACACCGATCGGACGAACGTCATCTTCGGCGATCGGACGCGCGTGCTGTGGGGAGACGATGTGATCTACGACACTATCGGTGACATCCGATTCGCGATCTCAGCACGATCGTTCTATCAAGTGAACCCCGTACAGACCGAGGTGCTGTACGGCCAAGCCCTCAACTTCGCCGGGCTGACCGGCGAAGAGACCGTGATCGATGCCTATTGCGGCATCGGCACGATCTCTTTGTTCTTGGCGCAACGGGCGCGCCAAGTGTACGGCGTCGAGATCGTCGGCGAAGCGATCGACGATGCTCGTCGCAACGCACGGCTGAACGGCATCCGCAACGTTCAGTTCGAGACCGGCGCGGCCGAGGTGGTCATCCCCGAATGGCGTCGGGAGGGCATCGCCCCCGACGTCATCGTGGTCGACCCGCCGCGCAAGGGCTGCGACGGAGCGCTGCTCGACACGATCCTCGAGATGCGTCCATCTCGCGTAGTGTACGTGTCGTGCAACCCGTCGACGCTGGCCCGCGACCTCCGGGTACTGGAGGACGGGGGATATACCACCGTCGAGGTTCAGCCGGTGGATATGTTCCCGCATACCGTGCATGTGGAGTGCGTAATAGGAATGCAACGAATCGATACGTAGAAATCCTTTATTTTCAACACTTTGCGCGTTTTATGACTTTCACGGCGGACGGCAACGACTTCAAAAATAAGGTGCTCAAAGACAAAATTGAGGTTTCCGTCGTTTTGGACCTGGATTTGGACGTCGGGTGTGTAGACATATTGAATACAATGGAATAAGTTCACGAATCAGCTTTGAAAATGATGTTGCTGTAACGCATGAATATACAAGAGAACGCCTTGCGGTGTTCTCTTTTTATATAATTCAGAAAGGCAGTAGCCCTGAGAGATATTCAGCGCAACCGGTTTATTGCATGACAAGGGATTTGTGGATGTCCGAAGTGATAGTCTTCAAGAATCAGAAAGGTGCGGTGTGATCAAAACCACAACGTCGGCATATTCCGGTGATTCGGTCTCGAAAGTTCTGCCTTTGCGTCTGCCAGAGAGGCTGATATATTCAAGTACATTTAAACGGAAGTCATGAAGCATTGCCCAACCATTAAAGAAATTAAATGGTTGGTAAAATTTCCAATACGCATTGCAACGTTTTTCCTTCCAAATGTGTCTATATGTTTAGACAACATGAACTACTATGACTTATGCTCTATAGGCAAGGAAAGAATGGGTCTCTAGGAGGGGAGAAAAATATGTAAAATTGTCAGGAAGAACGGCAAGTGATATCTTCTATAACCACAAAAATTGGAGGTGCTTTGTAAATGAAACGTAACCCTATTTCAATGGCTTTGGTGTTATTATTGATTTTCCTAATCTCAATTGGGCCAGGTAATGTATTCGCGGCAGGAACAAATTCCGCTCCAAACGAGCGATTTTCAAATGGTAAATATGCTGTTGAAGGTAAAGTGGTTAAAGTGGAAACAAAGCAGATCCAGAGCTTTAGTGGAGAGGAAGCCAATGTTCGCATCCCATTTTCACTAGAAAATGTTGAGTACTATATTGTGTCAGCGACTAAAAAGGATGACAGCCAATATTTCTTTGATTATGTTTTGACGACGTACAATGAACGAGTCGTTTCGGCACCAGTAAAATACAACGAAAGAGATAGAACCTTGCTTATCAAGGTAGGGACTGCTTCGAAAGATGTAGATTTAAGCAATACCGATGGCGAAAGAGCAAAAGCTAATTCTTCAATTACTGAAGCTCCGAAAAAAGACACTGCCCTTGAAAATAAAATACAGCCGTTGGCTTTCACAACGAAAAGTGGTTCATTTCAAACGGTTTGGGAGGACCCGATTAATCTGAATGTCAATAGCGTGAAAGACAATATTACATTTAGTTATGACGGAACTACTGTAAACTATATTGACGGATCAGATAATCGCACCTGGCTAACAGCATCAGGTTGGTATGAAAAAAGCCATAGTATTAATTCTTACTACTCTTATTTAAGCGGTAAGGCAGTCAATATAACAGTGGCAACAACAGCTACTTATCAGAACGACACATTCTGTGCGCTCAATACTACAAATGTATACTACAATCCAAACGCAGTAACAGGAACATATATTGGCAACATTTCAGGTCAAGTCAGTACAAATGCAACTGGCGGTTGCTCAAGCTGGTTGCATTATTATAATGTTTTAGATAATTAATTGCGTTTGCCGAATCATACAAAATGAGAACCCAGTGCCACATTGAAGTGCACCCCTTATAGTGGAGATTGGAAAAACACCTTGGTGTTTAACCGATGAAAACTATAGGGGGTGCTTTTCGTTATGGCGAGAAAAGGGCAAAAGTTTGTCGCGTACAGTTTTGAAACGAAGAAGAAGGCGGTTGAAATGCGTCTTCAAGGGATGACAAAGCAAAAGGTAGCCGAAGTATTAGGGATTGTAGACATCGATCGCCTCAAAGTGTGGATGCGTCGTTACAAGCAAATGGGCGATTATGGTCTTATGGATCACCGTGGTAAACGTAAGCAATACATCGATGAAGATCGTTACGTTAAGCGTTTGGAATTGGAGAATGCCGTCCTAAAAAAGTGGTTGGCCATTACGAAGGCGGAGGTGTACCAGAGAAGTATCGGGTTGTCCATGAGCTCCGTAAAAATTTTAGCGCGTCACAGAGCTATGCAAAGAGGTTGGTGTCTCCCCAAGCGGATATTACGCCCATGTAAAGCGCATGAAAGAAGATAAGGACGAAGCTGCAAAGCAACTGGTTAGAGCAACATATGAACGCTACAACGGCGTTTACGGCTACAGACAGATCCAACTGTTCCTGTATCAAGATCATGGCGTTTGGATGAATCACAAGAAGGTCTTGCGTCTCATGCAAAAGATGAACCTACACTCCAAAATACGTCGAAAATACCGCCACTACAGCCGGACCTGGAACATTGGCGATCGTGCCATTAAGAACGTCTTAGATCGCCGGTTTCAAGCGGAAGCGCCTAATCTAAAGTGGGTGACGGATATTACACAGTACAAGGTAGGCGACGATTGGCTGTATCTCTCCGCGATAAAGGATTTGTGCAATAACGAAATAGTAAGTTACCAAATTAGCCAGCGTAATGACACAGAGCTTGTATTGCAGACGTTCTCAAGGGCGTTTGAAAAGGAGAAGGACGTAACCGGGCTGATCGTTCACAGCGATCAGGGGTCCCAGTACACGTCCTACAAGTACCACGACATGCTGCCACAGGTTGGCGCCCAAATCAGCATGTCTCGCCGAGGCAATTGTTATGACAATGCCTCAATGGAGAGCTTCTTCTCGCATTTGAAGGCGGAAGGGCTCTACCCCTATGATATTAAATCTGTCGAAGAAGCACAAAGACGAATTGAGGACTACATCCACTTTTACAACAACTTCCGACCTCAAAGGAAGTTAAACAAGCTGTCACCGATTGAGTACCGGCGACAGCTTGTTGGGTAGGGTTTTTCTTAAATGTCCGCTAAATGGGGTCTTGACCACATATGCACTGGGTTTGTATTTTTTGAAATTTGATTATCCAACTAACTCAGGATAGGTGATTGTTCCGGACAAAACACAACACTGAACTAGTCGGTTGAACAACTCGCTCTTCACCTCGCGACGGTTGAACCGATAGCAAAACTCATCCAGATAAGCTTGTAAATGCTTCGAGTCAAGACCGTGGAACGTACCACCAATAAACGCTTTGGCATTGGAAATGACCGTATGAAGCCACTTGAGATGATCCGGATTTTCAACAGGGTTAAACAGCTTGGCTTCATGCTGGTATCCTTGTTTGGACAGTGCCTGGTAAGACCGATACTTGTCGCTGGAAATGGTGGACCCGGCTTCGATATACTTCTGTGCGAAATCCACCAGCGTGGTACCTTTCACGTCAGGAATCACTTGCATTTTCAGATATTTCGGGCAGCCCTTCTTGTCTAACGACAGGGCTACGAGAACGGGAGTTTGTTCCGTGCCGCGCCCGCGTTTCCCGCCCTCCGTGGGCGCTCCGAAAAAAGCGTCATCAAGTTCAACTATGCCGGCAAGCGTATAGGAGGCATCGCGCTCGCCCATGGCCTTTCTCACTTTATGTTGGATCGTCCATGCAGTCTGATAGGCAATGCCGAGCTCCTCCGATAGATACGTCGCCGAAACGCCTCGCTTATCGTGAGCGATCAGAAAGATGGCCCAGAACCATTTCACAAGGTCAGTACGCGTTTTCTCGAAAATCGTACCTGCAATGACAGTAGTTTGATGGCCACAACGGACGCATTCAAACAGTGGCAGCTTACGTGTCGTGATCTCGTAAGCCTTGTCATGCTGACACTTTGGACAACGGAAGCCTTCAGGCCACTTCATTTTCATAAGATGACGATGGCATGCTTCTTCCGTCTGGAATGCCTTTTGAAACTGGATGAGATTCATTGCTTCCTTCTTTGCCATCAAAACCACTCCCGAACGTATGTTTGATTTTAGTATACCAAACGTACGTTCGCATTAAAAGAGTTTCCTGAGTTAACTGGAGAATCAAATTTTGAAAAAGTCTGTCTCATCTTAGGAACTTCAGTCCACTTAACTCATAATCAAACTTCGTGATAAAGCCCTGGTAAGACCCCTGTCAGATTATGCACCATTATCTTAGTTCTTTCGATGCTGATAAACAGCAATGCATATTTCAATCAACGCTAGTACAAGTAACGGAAGGCCGATAGAAAAGATAGCGACAAACCCTACAAAGCAGTGTATCGCGGCAGCGGTGAAATGACCAGGTATATATTTTTGGCGGAAAGAAAAGATTTCAATTATGAGCCCGGCGAATAATAGAAGCCAGTAATATGGTGCAGGTATTTGGGTAATTACATCACTATTCTTCATAAATAAAGCAATAAATACGACTAAGGATAAGAATAATACACCATTGAGAACAAGAGCAAACGTTGGGGGAATGTTATTTTTATTATTTTTGTTGTTACGCGTAAACGCAATTGAAACTAATAAAAGAAAAATGGATATAAAAAGGAAAGTAACCACGTTCCACCAACCTTTCTCTCAATTCGTCCTTATCTATATAATAACACATCGATATGGCTTAATACCCGTCTATTTCTAGACGTAAGTATTTTCTTTACAACTAAAGTGAACACTGAATTTGGTCTCTCTTACCTTGACAGAACAGTCCAATTTAGAATTCATTACATCGGAATGAGGGTGAATCGTCTTTCTCTTTAACCCACGGGATGGTTTAACCAACTCGTTACTTTGGTTCTTTGGATTGTTTGGAATGGAACTTCATAAGACCCCAGATGGAAAAAAGTAAAGCACGTCAATTTACTTACTTTTTCTCCATCAGTACGGGCGTCTTAATATAAGAATATTCAAGAGAACGCCCTTAATGCGGTGTTCTCTTTTTATATAGACAATTTTTTAAAAGCCAGTTGCACAGAATTTTCAGCGTAACCGGCTTTTTGCGTGAAAGGAGAATTGTAAATGACCAAGGTGATCGCCCTCGCCAATCAGAAAGGCGGCGTGGGCAAAACCACAACGGCGGTCAACCTGGGAATCGGTTTGGCTGGAAATGGGAAAAAGGTTTTGCTGGTCGATGCGGACGCGCAAGGCAACTTGACGGATTCGTTAGGGTTCCACGAACCGGATAATCTGTCGGTATCTTTGGCCACATTGCTGGCGAAAACGATGCTGGAAGAATCCTATGAAGCGCGGGAAGGTATTTTGCATCACCAAGAAGGTGTTGATCTGATGCCAGGCAATATTGAACTGTCCGCTGTAGAAGTATCGCTCGTCAATACGATGAGCAGAGAAACGATTTTGCGTTCGTACATCGACTCTGTTAAAGCCGATTACGATTACGTACTGATCGACTGCATGCCGAGTTTGGGCATGTTGACCATCAACGCGTTGGCGGCAGCAGACAGCGTCATTATTCCCGTACAGGCGCATTATTTGCCGGCCAAAGGAATGACCCAACTGTTGCAGACCATTTCCCGTGTGCGCAGGCAGATCAATCCAAAGTTGGTTTTGGACGGCGTGCTGCTCACGATGGTAGACAGCCGGACGAAATTTGCCAAAGACATTTCCTTTATTCTTCGGCGCGACTACGGCGACAAGCTGCGCGTGTTCAACACCGAAATTCCCTTATCCATTCGCGCGGCGGAAACGAGCGCCAGGGGAAAAAGCATTTATGCTCATGACCCCAATGGCCAAACGGCAAAAGCGTATGCCGCCTTTACGAAGGAGGTGCAGAGCATTGGCAGCGAAAGACGACATGCGCGCCAGCATCAAACTGACCACAGTCGCTGATTTATTCTCCACCGAGGAGAGCCGCGCCGATGAAAAGCGGGAAAAAGTGTTGGACATCCCTTTATCTGCAATCAGCGATTTTCCCGGCCACCCGTTCAAGGTGAAGGCGGATGAAGCGATGCTGGAAATGGCGGACAGCGTAAAGCAATATGGCGTTCTCGTTCCCGGTCTGGTACGTCCGAAGGCAGATGGCGGCTACGAAATGGTAGCCGGTCATCGGCGTAAAAAAGCGAGCGAACTGGCCGGCATGGAGACAATGCCCTGTATCGTCCGCGAACTGGACGACGATCAGGCAACGATCATTATGGTGGACAGCAACCTGCAACGGGAAAATATTTCGCCAAGCGAGAAAGCATTCGCCTATAAGATGAAGTTGGAGGCGATGAAAAGACAAGGACAGAGAACAGACCTAACTTCCGCCCAACTTGGGCGGAAGTTAGAGGGAAAAGAATCCAGGGAAATACTCGCTGAACAAGTTGGCGAGAGCAAGAATCAAATTTCACGCTATATCCGCCTTACCGAACTGACCCCCTCCATTCTCGAAATGGTGGACGATAAACGGATCGCCTTCAACCCGGCTGTAGAGCTTTCTTACTTGGCCGAAGAAGAACAGAAAGCCCTGTACGAAACGATGCAGTCCGAAGACTGCACGCCTTCGCTGGCGCAGGCGCAGCGCATGAAAAAACTGAGCCAGGACGGGCGGCTTAACGTGGATGTCATCTTCTCGATTCTCACAGAGGAGAAGCCGAACCAGAAAGAAAAGATGACCATTCGGCGCGAGCGGATCGACCGTTTCTTCCCGAGGGACTTTACTGAAAAGCAAAAGGAAGACCTGATCGTACAACTGTTGGAAAGCTGGTATAAAAAGCGGCAACGGGAACAGGAACGTTAACCTGTGACTGAAACATAACGATCCTGTTCGGCAGCACTCTCCCCTAAGACGGAGAGCTTTTTTATGCCCATTTCTGGGGAGGCGATATATGGTGTATTTCACGAAAGGGAGGCGTCGTCAATATGAGCGCCTGATGCAAGAAAAGCCGGGTTTCAACCGCGTTGAAGTATTGGAGGATGAGACCGAGCAGCCGCACATGCCAAAAAAGAAATCTCGTGAAGCCGGTCAATCAAATCGAAACCGGAGAACGAAGGAAGACCGCAACTATCCAGGAAGTGAGGACGGACGATGGAAGAAATGAAGCGAATGGTGGACAACTACGAAGTCGTTCAGGCCATCTCCATCGGGAAGGTGGAGGTGCTGCTTGGCATAGATGAAACCAATGCCGAACGTCCGTACATGGTTTGTACCTGCACCCGAAACCATTCGTTGGGTGTCGAGCAATTTTACGCGTTTTCAGTCGGTGCGGATTATCTTGAAGCCGTGCATGACTTTATTTCTCGCGTGCAATGGGAGCTGGAGGATCTCAAAGAAGAAAGGACCAGTGTCGAGGTCCCCCTATCTCCTCTTACGCAAGCCCAATGCCAGCCGATTCGCGAAGACATGCGCATTGGCAACCAGGTTGTCGTCATCCGGCCGGAACGGTTGCGTCCCGAATATCGCACCGCTGTTAACCAGCTTGTGCTGGCTCTAAGCGGATTTGGCACCTCTGCCAATTCCCGAGGTCGCGCCGTCTACGTGATCAATCTGTCTACCGGTGAAGAGGCTCGCTGGAATCGGGAAGATTTTATGGGTCTGATTAAACCGGAGCATATGCCCGCATGGGCGCAAGAATAACTGGAGCAGCATCAGGCTGTAACCCGGCAAAAGCCTGAGCGCCGTGACGAGGCCCGGTAAGAGATGCAATTCTATATATAGGAGAAAGGAGACGTGAGCGATGTCGTGGACGTATCGGCACCGCAAGACGCTTATTATCGCCGCCATTGCCGTAAGCATATGTTTGCTTGTGGCTGTGGCTATTTTTTCTCTGATCAAGCAATCAGAGCAAGAGCAAAAACAGCAGCAAATGAAGGAACAATATGAAAGGCAAATAGAAGAACTGAAAACGATAGAGGAACAATCGCGCAGAAGCGTTTGGACCGTGGCGCGTACCATTCCGGCTGGCGGCACCGTGACGGCGGAAGACCTCAAGTCTGTCCCGATGCCCGCGAGTCTGGTGCCATCCGGGATGATTACTGAACGGGAAGCGGCCATCGGCAAAAGCGCCAAAATCGAATTGCAGCCCGGAACGCCGCTGATGCCATCCATGCTGTATGAGAGCACGCCCATCCCGAAGGATGTGCGGGTGCAGGAGTTTCATGTCATTCAACTTCCCTCCAACCTTCAAAAAGGACAGTACATCGACGTGCGAATCAACTTCCCGACCGGCGAGGATTTTGTCCTGTTAGCGAAGAAGAAAGCGCGGGAGTTGTCGGGAACGGTCATCTGGCTCGAAATGAACGAGAAGGATATTTTGCAAACGTCAAGCGCGATTATCGATGCCTATTTGCAAGGCGCACGACTGTATGCCCTGCCCTATATCGAGCCGGGATTGCAGGAAGCGGCTGTGGTTAATTATCCCGCAAATCCGAAAGTGCTTGATTTGATGGAACATGATCCGAACCTGCTCGAAAAAGCGACAACCGAGCTTGCCCGCAAACTTCGCAAGACACTGGACGACAATCTGAAAGCCATGAGCGAGTCGGACAAACTGCGCGTAACGAGCGGCAGCGTAACGGTTCAGCAGCAACTGCAAAACGAACGGATTGTCACACAGCAAGGCAATGCCATGCATATGGCGACTCCATCGCCGCAACCGGCAGGCACAACGGCTACGATTGATCGCGAACCGTCGGCCGCGCAGCCGCTACCCTCCCCTTCCGATTCGTCAACGACGAATGGAAATCGGCCGGAAGCGCCTGCGGAGCCAGCGCCATCAGCGCCAGCTTCACCCTCGGAGGAGTCGTCCGGCACAAATAAACTGGAAAACATCTTTAACCAGTAAAGGAGGCCGTCATGAAAAAAGTCGTGTTTTTCGGCTCGCCGGATAAGAGTCATTTGCTTCTTGTGTTAGGCAAGCTGCTCACGGCATTGGATCGAAAGGTGCTGATCGTGGATTCCACCCTTGCCCAGTCCATGCAAGGCTATTTGCCGCGAGCGGATTTCGGCGATTCGCTGCGGGAGTTTGGAGGCATCGATGTGGCGACCGGGCTCATCACGCCAGCGCAATTGGAACGTTCTTTGTTTCAAGCCGGAGGCAAAGCGGCATACGATGTCATGCTGCTCGACACCGATCACACCGAATTTGTGAAAGGACGGGAGCTGCCGGGCTATGACAAGCGGGTATGGTGCAGCAATTGGAGCCGGCTCAGCATGCATAAAAACGCGGAGCTGATGCAGCGGCTGTGCCTTCACGAAGCAGTGGGGCAGCCGCTGCCGTTTTACAAACTGATTGCCCCCACTCTGCCGATCGCCATACCCGAGTCGTATATCGATTCGCTGCTGCCGCAGCAGGCTGTTCGCTGGGAGGACACCGTGTTCCGCTTTCCGCTGGACGAACGGGATATGTCGGTCGAACTGGACAACCAGCATCATGGCCGCATCGACATCAGGCGGCTGTCCGGGGCGTATCGCCGGAACGTGCTGGACATGCTGCAGCAGTTGTTTGATTGCGATGCCAAAACGGCCCGGCGGGCATGGGCTCGGTCTCGAAGACGCGGGTGAATCCAGGAATGTTGCACGAAAGGAGATGAAGCAAATGGGTTATACCGTGGTGTTTTGGAGTCCAGTACCGGGACAGGCCGGTACGACGAGCAACCTGGTTGCCACTGCGGCGCTGCTCGGATTGGAATACTCCTCGCGCCTTCTGCTGCTTGGGCATATGCAAAGCGAATACGCGGCCATCGAACGCGGCTTTTACCCGAGACGGACCTGGATGAGCAAAGCGGACACCCCACATGACGCGGGTATCGACGCGCTGCTCAGGCTTTTACAAAACCGCAAGCTGGAACCGAACAGGTTGCGGGATTACACGCTGCCGCTGCTCGCCGACCGACTCGACATCCTTCCGGGATCGAACAAGCCGGATGCATCGTTTGTTTCAGCCGCACAGGACTGGCTTGCGCCACTTTTGGAACTGACAAAGCGCGCTTACGATCTGGTATTGTTGGACGGCGGAAGCGGCAATGTGTCGGCGTGGACTGCGGCGCTGCTGCGTCAGGCGGATTTGCTGGTCGTCTGTCTGCCGCAAAACGTGCTCAAGCTGGAGCAGGTTTTTCCGCTGGTGGAGGCGCAGCTTCAGTCCAACCGGAAGCATTTGCTTGTATTCGGACAATACGATCCTCGCTCCGCATTGACCGTTCAAAATATCAAGCGCCAATTTCATCGGCGGGAGCCTGCGTACCCGATTGTCCATAATACGGGCTGGCTGGATGCGACCCAGCAAGGAGAAGCCGTCCGTTTTTTATTTCGCAACCGACAGGTACCGCGCGGTCATGAAAACGATCCCTTTATGCAACAAGTGCGGGCATTGGCGCAGGCGATCATCAACAACGCCGGACTGAACAAGCCTCTTTTCGGCGGGAAGGAGGACGATGACCGATGATGTTCGCGCTGAACGCTTTGCTTCTGGCGGGCATCCTCATCGCGATTGGCGTCTTGCTCTATTTGCGTATGAGCCGCCGCTTGCCGGAGCAGCCGGACGAAAAACCGGTCTACGCGCTGGAAGCGATGACCAAGTTCGTGAAAGAGGCGCTGCACGAGATGACAAGCAGCAACCTGATCGACTTCGGCTTGTCGGAAGAAGAATATCGCCGCCGCAAAAACAAGCGCGCAGAACTGAAGAAGGCACTGCGGGGTTGCACGTCCGGAGATTTGCGGGACAAGGCGTATGTGAAGCAGGTCATCGCCGATTTGCTCGAACAGCGCTATACCTTGGACGACAATAACCTGAATCGCCTCCTGCCGTTTGAAGACCCACAGGCGCTCACATCGCAAGATCAGTTTGATATTCTGCTCTTTCTGTTTAAGAAACAACATCGGTTGAGAGCACTGGACGAACTGATTCAAAAATACGAATTGGATCGCCCCAAACGGAGCCTAGAAGACGAAGAGACCGAATCGTACCGGATTACCGCCGGCGAAATCCGCGATATTTACAAGCAGGAAGCGTGCAAGTTATCTGCCGAGGACAAAACCCAGATCATTGTGCAGCGGATCTACCAACAGTACAAAGGGTTTAGCGTCATCGACGAAATCCGCGACATGAAAATTGACGGCATATCGGGAGGCGTCTCCGGCATCCCGCCCTCGATGTGGGAAGGCGAATGGAGCCTGGAGGAAGAAGCGCAGCTTTCCGAGGTGCCGAGGTCGCATGACAGCGTGTGGCTGTTTTATAAAGGGAAATCCATTCATTTGAGCTTCCTGTCCTTCGGCTCGGAGCAAGAACTGAGGCGCGTGTGCCAGAACGTGTACAAGCATAATTTTCCCGGCCAATTGTCCGAGGCGAACGGTTATAAGGTGAACGAAATGGCCGATGGCTCCCGCGTCGTCGTGCTGCGCCCCCGGTTCAGCGAATCGTGGGCTTTTTTTGTGCGCAAATTCGATGTGCAAAACGCCACGCTGGAACAATTGATTCAGGACGCCAACGCCGAGCTGCCCATCGGGCTGATCCGATATCTCGTCATGGGCGAGCGCATTACGGCCATCACCGGCGCGCAGGGCAGCGGCAAAACGACACTCTTGATGGCGATGGTGCGCTACATTCCGGCCATCTTGCCGATTCGAGTGCAAGAAATGAGCTTTGAGCTTCAACTTCGGAAAATATACCGGGAACGCAACATTTTAAGCTTGCGGGAAACGGAAACGATCTCCGGGCAGGACGGGCTGGACATCCAGAAAAAAACGGACGGTTCGGTCAATATTTTGGGAGAAGTGGCGACCGACCCGGTTGCCGCCTGGATGGTGCAGATGGCGCAGGTCGCTTCGCTGTTCACCTTGTTTACGCATCATGCCAAAACGTTCCGCGATCTCGTCTATTCGCTGCGCAACTCTCTGCTGAAGACAGGGGTGTTTACGAACGAAAAAGTGGCCGAACAGCAGGTCGTCAGCGTCATCAACTTCGATATTCACCTCAGGCGGGACGCGGACGGACATCGTTACATTGAACGTATCACCGAGTGTGTCCCGGTGGAGCAGGAAGAGGGCTATCCGGAGACGTTCCGCCACAAAACGACGACCGAGGAGAAAATGACGGCGTTCATGGAGACGATACTGGAATATTTCCGCCGATCGACGGACCGACCGATTTATCTCGCGCGGAACGTCATCGAGTACCGAGACGGACGCTATGTCGCCGTTCATCCGTTGTCCGAGCGAAACCGCAAGGAAATCGCCGCATGCCTCGCCGGTCCGGACCAGGCGGCGTTCGAAGCGTTTTTGGCGGTTTACTGGGGGGATGGCGATGAAGATTGAATGGCTGTCCCTGTTGCTCGGCGCGGCAACGGTGCTGTTCCTCGCGATGGTGGCGGCGTTTCAATGGGTATCCCGTCAAAGTTCAGACGCGGAGGCCGTTCGGCGGTATGAAGCGCTGCGCAAACCGGGCAAAGCTCGCAAGAAACAAGCGCTTCACAGCGTGTTGCAGCAGTTGTATCGCGTTTGTGAACGCGTGCCGATCCTGCGCGCTTACTTGCTTCAACTTCGCAAACGAATGAACATTCTCCAGCTAGGCGACGAATGGAAGCTGCGGCTGGAGACGATTAAGACGGTGCTCCTCATATGGGGCGTGCTGCTCGCGGCGGCTGTTCCGCTGGCTATCGGCGTGTGCGACCCGGCCACGCTCGGCATGATTGGCATCGGCTTCTGGGTTGGCCACGGGATCTTTTCGGACAACCTGGTCCATCGGCTGGAGACGCGGCTGCTGCGGCAACTCCGGCATTTTTTCTCGGATGTGCGTCATCATTATCATCGTCATGGCATGGTGGAAGAAGCCATTTATGAAGCGGCGGACGGCGCGCCGTATGAGATGGCGCTGCATGGACACGAAATATACGAAGTGCTCACGGCAAGCGACGCCGAGCAGCGGCTGGCGCAGTATATCGAGAGTGCGCCGAACCGCTATTTGCAGGGCTTGGCCGGGCTGTCGCATCTGGTGAAGGAATACGGCGACAAACGAACCGCAGCCGGTTCCGTGTACTTGAAGGCGATCGGGAAGCTTGCGACCGAGCTGAATCTGGAACTGCTGCGCCGCGAGCGCCTCAGTTTCCTGTTGCAAGGACTGACCGCCATCGCGCTGTTGCCGCTGCTGTTTACCCGTCCGATCGAAGCTTGGGCCAGCCATTACTTTCCGGCCATGGACACCTTTTATGCGAGCACGACCGGCTGGATCGTGAAAATCGGCCTGATGGCGGTCGTATGGCTGTCCTACGTCCTGCTGCGGAACATTCAGGAACTGGACGCGAGTCCAAAACCGACCGGCCGAAAAAGATGGGAGAAACGGGTGTACGAATGGCCGTGGATGCGCTGGCTTGTGCATCGTTTTGGTCCCGCCCCCGGTTCCAGGGAAGCTGACCGCATGGTCAAGCTGCTGAAGGACACCGCATCGCCGCTTCGGCTGGAATGGCTCTATGTGCAGCGCATTGTGGCGGGGGGCATGGCTTTACTGGCTGTGCTCGGGATGTTTATGGCGCTTCATGTCGCAAGCCGGCATCAAATCCTGCATGCGCCGGTAAAGCCGGGCATCCTGTTCGGCCAACTTTCGCCGGAGGAGGAAGCCAAGGTGCGCGAGGCGGCGGCGCTCGATCGCCGCATCATCGATCGCGCAAAGGAGGTGAAGCATCTCAGCGAAGAAACGGTGATGGCCCTGCTCCGCAGCGAATCGCCGATGACGGGCCAGGACGATCAGCTTCGCGCCGCGGCTCGGCGCATTATGGGCAAGCTCACGAAGCTGGACAATCAGTATGTGAAGTGGTGGGAAGCGCTCCTCGCCGCTCTCGCGGGATGGGGCGGCTACGCCATGCCGGTCGGCGTTCGGATGTTCCAGCGGCGCATGCGGCAGATGGAGATGAAGCATGAAGTGGACCAACTGCATGCCGTCATCGCCATGCTGGCGGATCTGGACCGGATGTCGGTCGAGCATCTGCTCATCTGGATGGAACAGTTTGCCCGCGTGTTCAAGGAACCGCTGCAAACGTGCTTGCTCCATTTCGAACAGGGCGCGGATCAGGCGCTGGCGCAGCTGAAAGAGGATGCGCCGTTTGTGCCGTTCGTCCGCACGGTCGAAAAGCTGGAACTGGCGGCGCAAAGTTTGCCGATTCGGGAAGCGTTCGACGACCTGGAGTCGGAACAGGCTTACGCGCAGGAGCAGCGCAAACAGGAGTACGAGCAATTGATTGAGCAAAAGGCAGGCTGGGGAAAATGGATCGGGTTTGCGCCGATGATGGCCCTCATTTTCGGCTATCTGGTCATTCCGCTCGTCATCGTCAGCTTGCACCAGATGTCCATTTACTACGAGCAGCTTCAGCGCATTCAGTAAGCGGACAGGTTGCGGCGCTTTCCAAACGGGAAACGTCTTTTTTATTTCGAATTTCATTTGAAGGAGAGATCGGTTCATGTCCAACGCGCAAAAAGCACTCGTGATGGCGGCAGGCATTTTTCTGGCCATCGCGCTCATTACCCTCGCCGTCGTATTGTTTATTTCCGCGCAAGACTCCACCAAGGCGGCGCAAAGCAACTTCAGCAATATCCAGACGGAGCTGTCGCAAACGGCGTTTACGGTGTACGACAACACGACGTTGTCGGGCAGTCAGGTGGTCAACGCGCTGCGCAAGTTCAGCGATAAAGAAGAGTTCGGCATCCAGATTGTCACCGGGAAAAATCCGGCGGGTCAGTGGTATGGCAAGGTGATCAACACGGGTGTTCCGATCGACAGTGTGACTTACGGCTCAGTGGTTGGTGATGCGCCGGGGCAACTGAGCCATGCGCTCGATGAAGCGAATATCAACTACGTCAATCCGAGCGGCAAATTTCGGGCGCAACTGGTGCACGACAGCAGCAACGTCATTCGCGGCATCGTGTTTCGTCAGCAGTAAGCGCCCTTACTGACATCACAACGCTGACGGGGCGTCCTTTCGGGTATAGACGGACGCCCCGGCGTTTTCAAGGAGGAAGCCGATGGAACATGCCCCCAGAACGATGCTGGAAATGAGCGTGGCCTGTCTTCTCTTTCTGATGGCCGCAACGAGCGGACTCATGCTCTTTCAAACCGGGGCCGCGCTGAACGCCACCGCCTATGTGTCGGGAAAGACGCTGGATCGCAACATGCAGATGACGTTTTCGCCGATTGCCGGCGACGGCACCGTATCCGGCGCAGAGGTAGCGCAATCCATTGCCCGGCTGGAGACGGGAGACGCGGAAATTGTGGTGGACGGCGTTCGATACGTGCCGCCGCTCGATCGGGACCCGTTCGTCCCCGCCGGCATTCGCCTGAATGCCCGGTATACGGCAGTCGCCCAGCGAGATGCGTCCGGACAACTGGTGCGTCTCATTTTCGCTTTACGCTAAGGAGAATGCCATGAACAGTATCTCGAAAGTTTTCGCGGCGCTCATTGCCGTTCTTTTGCTCTACCTCTACCCCATTTCCGCAGCCTTCGACCAGCAGGACGATATTTCGGAACTGGTCGTCCTGAAAGCGACGACAACGTTTGTGGATGCAGTGCGGGACAAGGGCTTTGTGTCGCCGAGCATGTATACGGACTTTATGGAGGCGATTGCGGCAACGGGCAACACCTTCGATGTGCAAATGGAACACGGAAGCAAAAAGTACGTGCCGGTTTACGACGACCCGACAAGGCCGGATACGTTTCGGGGCAGCTACGAAGTGCACTACGACCTATTTTACAACGCGCAGATTTTGCCTGTGCTGTTCCCGAACAGCGCGGCCGCAAAAGACGATCCGGCGAGACGCTACAAACTGCGGGTCGGCGATACATTTGCGGTCACGGTTAAAAATACGAACCGGACTCCCGGCACGATCCTGTTCGATTTCCTGAACCAGGCCATCAGTCCGAACGAAAAAATCTTCATTCCTTACGGCGGGGTGGTGCGCAATGAGGCTGATTGAATGGGCCATTGTCGGGGCGCTCATTTTCCTGCCGTTTGCGACCGTGAACCGGATTGAAGTCGAAACGCAGCGGAAGGCGCTACTCTCCGAGCTGCGCTATAACACCGCGCTGGATGCGGCGGTGGATGACGCAGCGCGGATGTTGACCGTCAATGCGAATCAGCAGCGGGAGACGCAATACGAATCGGCCAAGCGGGTGGCGCTGAACAAGGACGAAGCGATTGCCGCTTTTTATCGGACGCTGTACGCAAGCTTCGGCATTGCCGACGATCCCGTTGCGCAAGGCGTACTGGGTCGGTATATCCCGGCTATTGCGGTGATTGGTTACGACGGCTTCTACGTCTATGCCGAGGAGGAGTGGACGGGAGCCGACGGGAAAACGGAACGGAAACCGGTCTGGGGAGCGAAAAAGCCGTATGCTTACGCCGATTCATCGGGCAACAGCCTTTCGTTCACGCTGGACGATTTCGTCCTCGCTTACGATGCGGGCAGCCGGAGCTGGCACGAAGGCTTGCGGGCCGACGTCGGGCAGCAGACGAATATTGCGCTATTAAAGGATGCGGAACGATTTGAGCAGGTGCGCCGGAGCACCATCGTCCGCGCAATTGAAGACGAACTCGCCTACCGGATCAATAAACACAACGAATCGGTTTCCCGATACGGCTTTTCTTACACCTTCATGCTGCCGACCATTTCGCAGGAGGAATGGCACAATACCGTGGATGACGTCGGGGTGCTTGCCTTTATCCAGGGCATTCAAATGGGAGGCAAGTTTTACAACAATTATGCGCTCGGCGGAAGCCGCGTGCTCAAGAAGCCGGAGATTGTCGGGGCCAGGAAAGGAAACATGAAAGTGTATTATCGTAGCACATGCGGCTTTACTTATCCGATGGAAGAGACGTTTTCCAGCGAAAAAGCTGCTGCGCAAAAAGGCTATATGCCGCTGGACTGTCCTGTCTCGCCATCTTAACGAGACGGCGGTTATTTCGGAAAAGTGGACACGCCGTCGGATCGGCTCTATGATGAACCTGACAGTCGAAATCTTCCAAACTTGTCATGATCCCTATGAAGAGAGGAGCGAATGGCGTGAGAAAATGGATATTTTCAGGACTTGTCGTCACGATGATTTGCAGCCTGTTCAGTGCGACGGCAAGCGCAGCAGGCAAACCTCCGTCTTTTGTCAGCGTCGTCATGGACGGACAAAAAATCTGGTTTCCCGATGCGCAAGCATTTGTCGATGAAAACAACCGGACGCTCGTGCCGGTTCGATTCATCGCGGAACAGATGGGCGCGAAAGTTGGATGGGAGCCCAAAACCATGACCGTTCCGATTGAGCGGGACGACCTGCATATTGTGCTTACGATCGGCGATAGCACGGCGCTCGTCAACGGTAAAGAAGTGGTCTTCGATTCGAAGGCGATCACCAGCGGCGGCCGGACGTTTGTCCCGCTGCGTTTTGTCAGCGAAGCGCTGGGGGCGAAAGTGAATTGGGATAGCCCGACATCGACCGTATTTATTTCCATACAAGAAGACGCCAATGCAAAGTACGATGAATGGGGCCGCCTGATTCGCACAACCCATTTGCCGAAGAACGCGAAAGATTACCCGTACATTCTGGCCGATGTGCCGAATGAAGCCTATGAAATGGCCTATCCCTACTCGCATCCTACGGACAGCAAGGTTTCTTCGGTGCTCTATTCGACCATACCGGAATTCAATAAGAAAAACGTGGATATATGGATGAACCGTCTGAAAACGTTCGGCGCGTTGTGGCTGAACATAGACTACAAAACGATTGACGATACGTGGGCGCAGGCGGTATTTGCCACAAAAGTACAAAGCTCCAATGCGGAATTGAAATATATCCGGCGGTATGTGGAGTGGGTTAAAGAAAACAAGATTCAGACCGAAGGATACCTTGATCCCGAGCCTTCCATGATCTATAAAGACGGGTTTGGAAATAATTATGTACGTTCCAAGTTCAGAATCAAATTCAACTCATTCACGGAAAGTAAAAATTTGCTGTACGATGAGCGGTTCCCCAATGATCGCAAATTCGATAAGCAGGTTTGGTACGAAGGTTACGCGGATATTTCCCTTTCCACGAATGTTGGCGGCGATTGGGGCAGTACATTGAAAGTCGATCCGGGAGCCAGTTTATTCCGCAATTATTTCATCAGAAAGGCGGACTCGGAATAGATGAAGAAAAACAAATTCATAAAATCGGCGTTGAGCGTGCTTCTGGCATGCTCTTTTTTATTTTCGGGTTTTCCTTTCGCAGCGAAAGCCGAAACCCCAAAAGTAAGAACTGAGGCAGGAAAAATCAGCTTTGAAATCACCAGTACGGCTGCAACATCGTCTATTAGATACAGAACCGTGGGTTGGACGGTGCGCCGTGACCAATTATGTTCGAATACGACGCCCAAGCAGTGTGGCGATCCGAGAAGCGGCCAACATGCTTCATTTTTGGACCAGCAAGTACGGCAAGTAGGACAGGAACCGAATCCGCCGATCCCCGGCCAGCCTGTCACGACCTATTACGAAGTCAGCGAGGCGCTTGTCACGGAAGGCATGTGGAACGCGGGCATGGGCGACATCAAAGACAACGACGACTTATATTTGTATGCCATCATGGTGTCCATCGACGGAAACGGCAACGTGCGCAAAGGGCCCTTTTATACGTTAGATGAGATCAAGAGAGCCGAACCTTGGGCGCACCCGGACGACTTGGACGATTATTTCGGCATTCATGTACCCTATCGAAGCGCGGAATTTCCCGTCGATGTCATTGCAAAAACCGTAGACGGCATAGTCATTCAAAGACCGGAAGTTACATTTCTAAAGGGCAAGTACAAAGTTGGGGAAACGATCGATCATGAATTTCCTGAAACGATTGAGGACAACGGAAAAACGTATACGATCGTTCGCTCCTATTTATCGCCCAAGCAGGACTCGACGCGGAAAGACTGGCTGCAAGAAAATCCCGAAACGAATCCGAAGGTGCGAACGAGAAGCTTTACGGTACATCTGGGCGGAACGGACGCGGTTGCCGAATACGCAGAGAACAATCCGGTGAAGGCCATCTATCAAAAAGAAGACGGCACCAAACTCAAAGAAGTGGACAAAGGCGTTTTCGCAACCGGCGAGGAAGCGAACCATACGTTTGAAGGACAAATCACTTTCGGCGGTCAGACGTATGAAATCATCCGCTCTTACATTACGAACAATAACAAACCCGACGAGAAGTTGTTCGTTCTGGAAAAAGGCGAACCGAAGCTCAAAGAGCGCTCCATTCTGGTGGGATCGGGCGGCTCCAACTTTATCGGCATTTACAAAATTCCCTCCTCAGTAACGGTCGCGTCCCGGATTGAAGCGCCGGAAACGGTCGACCAAAACGTGACCGAAGTGGACGGGAATTTTGTTTTTGAAGTCAAGTCGCTAAAGAATTTGAAGTCATACGAAATCACGGATATTCGAAATGCCAGGCTCGTTCAAACGGACGACAAAACCGGACCCCTCTCCGGCACTTCGACGAGTAAAACGATTCCGATCAAAATCCCGTTCACGTCCGGCGACAAAGTGAGCGTGCAAATCACTGTCGTCGTAAAGGATGTGGACGGCAATACGGGGGATTCGACATCCGATCATACGGTGCGTAAAGGCGACGGCGGCGGAGAACCGCAGCCTGGCGCTTCCCAACAGGCCGAAGTGATGGAGCCAAGCGTTTCTGCCGTCATTCAGGCGGATGCGCGCGGCGCAGAAAAATTTGATGTGCTGCAAGGCATTCCGACTTCAGAGAGCCTGTATGTGAACGCTTTGGCCAAATCGTACTTGTATCGCAACACGTTCACGGAAACGACCGGCACGAAGCAATACCCGATTCAGGTGAGTAAAACATATACCCTTACCTGGACGGAGACTCAATCCGGTCCGCCCGATGCAGACGGGAATCCGACGACCATTACCGTTCCGCGTTCAGATACACAGACGGTCACCAAAAACTATTCGATTGAACGCAAGTACAGCTTCTGGACGATTCAAAATCTCGAAGTGTACAGCATTCAAAAGGCGATGGTCTCCAATTATTCGCTTCCTTCGGGAACGGTTACGCTGGAGCCGAGTGGCTATACGCCGCCAACCGTTTCCGCCGCGCACGATGCGCCGCTCAACGCGCATATCATCGATCCGGTCTATTCAAATGTGATGCTTCCCGGACAAACGATTTCCGGCGGCTCCAGACGGCCTTCCGTACCAAACGAGGATTGGACCAACGAGGCCGAGAAGGCCATCGGCAAGATCAAGGTGAAAAACGACTTGTTCGTTTTTAACGGGATTACGATTATGGACAACCGGACCGTTGAGGAAAAAGCACCGACGCCGGGGGCGATACCGGCCCCGTCGATGATCGGTCAGGATGTGCTGTACGGCAAAGGTTATCTCATTGACGCTTCCAAAACAAACAAAGCGAATCAGCCGAGTACCGGCACAATAACGTACTCCTTGATTAAAGGCATCGGTGGCGGAGGAAACAAAACTTTTCCGATTGGCGGCATCAACCCGGTAACCGTGCATACGCCGGTGGTGAACTACGCCACGGTGTCGGACGATCAAGACCACAACCAGAAAACGCAGCCGACTGCCGGGCGATCAGCGCTCATTCTGGACCGGCCCTTTACCGTGACGATTCCGACAAGCGGCCCGCACAAGGACATCAAGGGCTATGGAAATCGGGATTATGCCAAGTATGTGAGGGACAAGCAGGTACGCTTTCCGTTCGATGTGTACAAAGCGGATCGCACAACGCTCGTCCCCAAGGACACGTGGGTGTCCATCCCGGTCGGTCAGTTGCAGACGACTTTCTATTTACCCGTTTGGGTGGACGAGGGCAATTACGACGTGTTATTCCGAACGTTTGCCGAGAATAGTCCGGCCTCCTTTACGTCCCAGATGAATGCCAATCTGGACTTGTCCAACCATGTGGCTACGCAGGTGGTTCCGGTGGAAGTGATCGGCCGTCTCTATGATTTCCGCATCACCGACATTGCCGATTTTGCCTGGGAATCGGTGTTCCGCACCCAAAAGGGCAGCGTGACGCCGACAGGAAACGCCTATTGGGTCGGCACGAAAGGCATTGACGGTGCACCGCGCGGCAATACCCCTCCTTACGTGCTGCCGGTACGGCAAGGCAGTCACCCGGAGAGCGGCAAGAAAAATGTAGCGGTCAAAACGGGTTACCATTTCAAATTCGAAGTCATGACGAAAGGTAACATGTTCGGTTCGGGCGACGGGATTAAAGTCACGCCAACTTTTTACTTCGTGGACAGCAAAGGCCGTAATCGGCAAGAAGTCGATCTTTACTATCATTCAGGCAGTCAGCGGTTTATTCGTATCGGCTCCGGCGACGATGCGGAGAAACGGTATGTGACGCTCGACGCCCGCCTGCGCAATGTGCCGAAGCAGGAGTTGACCGACACCGCCGCAACGCTTTGGGCGCTAAACGGTTCGCCCGGAGCGAGGCAGACGTTTATCGATCAATATGTAAAGGATGCGCAGAAGCCGACGTATGTGGGCGGCTACGATATCATGCTGCTGCCGCCTCAGCTTCGGACGTTTGTCGGAAGCATGCAGGTGCCCTCCGGCATCGATGCGGCCCGCGCCAACGCTTCGGTTCAGCGGTGGAGGGGAGACTACAGTTTGCCCGCCGCGCCGTACGTGGTGCCGAAAGGCTTCAATCTGGCCGAGTACGGCCGCACGCACCGGCTGGACGACCATGCGCCCGTATTTCTGAAGGATGGGTACATCATCGTCAATTTCAACATCGCAACGATCCGCAATCAAGACTTGAACCATCCGCATCTGCAATACAAAAACGCGCCGCTGGACAATCAGTGGCGAATGGAAGGGTTTCAGCGCAGCTTCGTCGATCCATACGGGGCAACGTTCTCCCTGCTGGACGGCGACGTCGTCTTTTATCATGCCGATTTGTCCAGCTACGACGACTTTGGGACGGGAGGCACCCATTAAATTCACCAGACAGGAGGGATAAACATGTTGGAAAAGCTGCAAAGTGCCGCGCCAGAAGATACGGCTTATTTTTATTCCGCTTCTGCCGCAGAGGAGATCGAACGTGGCTGCATCGGCCACCTGCGCGGCGATTTTGGGCGGTCGGGCGAGGAGTTCTGGGTAACCTGGTTTCCCCGGCGCTCTCCCTTTGAAACGACTGCTTTTAAAGAAGAATTGGGTAAGGTCTTTCAAGCTATCGGCGATCAGAAGGTGCTGAAAAGCCGCCAGCATATGTTACGATTTTGCAGCGAGCATCCGGAGGCGCGCATCGGCGGTGCTTGGAGCACGGATGTATACGGGTTTTGCATGCAAACGCAGGATCACCGCTACTATTTGCGCTGCTTTCCCTTTGCCGGGGATTACAACTTTTACTTGTACTGCTATGCCCGGCCGGAGCGCTTGGTGGAGCAGCAACAGCAAGCGCCTTCCACGCCTGCCGCACAGAAGAAAAAAACGAAAACGCAACGATAGGAGGACGCAATGAACGATCTCACTCGTTATCGGCTGCTGGACGGAGCCTCGCTTCCGCTTGCGGCCAAGCTGGTGTACTGCTATTTACTGGATTTGGCGGGCGGAAAAAACAGCCCCGTGTGGCTTTCCTCCCGTCGGCTTGTGGCAGATATCGGACTTTCCCCTTCTATGTGTGTCGCAACCTAGAGCGAACACCTACCAGCCGGGAGGAAAAGAATATGCTGGAAAAACTGCAAACGGCCGTGTCGGAAGATGCGGCCTATTTTTATTCCGCTTCAATAGAGAAGGATACGAAACGGGGTTGCATCGGGCATCTGCGCGGTTATTTTGGCAGCAGCGGCGAGACGTTCTGGGCAAACTGGTTCGAGCATTTGCCAACGTTAAAAACGCCGGCTTTCCGGGCGGAACTGGATGCGGTTGTGCAGGCATTGACGGAGCAGGGATGGCTTCAAAGCCGCAGCCGAATGCATCAACTTTGCCTGTCGCATCCGGAGGCCCGATTATCGGGGGCGTGGCATTCCGGCGTATATGGCTTTTGTTTTCAAACAGAGCGCCATCGGTACTACCTGCGTTGTTTCCCATATGCGGGAGACTACAATTTCTATCTGTACTGCTACGTCCGGCCGGAGCGTTTGTCGGAACGGTCGCTGGAGCGTTAGCGTCTGCCGAGGAGGAAGCCTATGAACGATCTCACACGGTATAAACTGCTGGCCGGAGCGAAGGTCCCTCCTGCAGCAAAGCTATTGTACAGCTACCTGATGGATCGCGCGGGCGGGCTGCACGGCTACGTCTTGTTGTCCGGCAAAAAGCTGGCTTTGGAGGTGGGTCTTTCCCCTTCGACCGTCCGCCGCAATCTGCACCTGTTGCAGCGTATCGGACTCCTTCGGATAACGGCCCGTTATTCCGAAGAAGGCATTCGCCTGACCAATCAAATCACGTTTCGGTAAGGGAGGTGCTCTCGTGACAGCCAAGTTGCAACGCATCGTCGAACTGGCTGCCAGCACGGCTCGCACGGTGACGAATCAGCCTGAGCGGTGGGCGGATTTTTTGCGGACGGCGGCCTGGAACTATAAATATCCGTTTCAGGATCAACTGCTGATCTACGCCCAACGTCCGGACGCGACGGCCTGCGCGCCGATTGACGTCTGGAACAAGCGGCTGGATCGCTGGGTGAAGCGCGGCGCGAAAGGGATTGCCCTGATCGAAGATAGGGGCAACCATCTGGGCCTGCGCCATGTGTTTGACGTATCGGACACTCAGAGCAGACGCCAGCAGCAGGTCTCGCTTTGGCGATTGCAGGACAGCGATACGGCTCATGTGATGGAGACGCTGGAAAATGCGTTCGGCACGCCGGACGAGAGCGAACGGCGTGCGGATCTGCCTGCCGCGTTGCTCGCTGCTGCGCGGAATGCGGTGGATGACAACAGCGCCGATTATGTGGCGGAGTTGATGAAAGAGCGGGAGCACAGTTTGCTGGAGGACCTGGATAATTCGCATGTGGAGTTGCTGTTCAAGCAAGCTGCCGAAACGGCCGTCGCTTACATGGCGATGATCCGTTGCGGACTCGATCCCGCACATTATATCAGCATCGAAGATTTGTCCGGCATCGGGTATTTCAACACGCTTCCTGCGCTGTCCCACTTGGGCGCAGCGATTAGCGATGTGTCCGAGATGATGCTGCGGGAAGTGGAATCGACCGTCCGAGCGCTGCGCCGGGAGGCGCAACGTGCTAATGATGGTCAATCGTTCCATACCCTTGCAAGACCCGATTCCTTGCCGCACAATGAAGCTACCCTGCAAGAAAGGAAGGATGAACATGGAACTCACGTACACGCCGCAAGGGGATTATCTGCTGCCCAACCTGACGCTGAGCGAAGCGGAGACGGCCATCGGGAAGTACGGGATGATGCGCAAGACGTTTCTGAAAACCGAGCGGAAGGGCATGTACGCCCATCTGATGTTGTCGGAGCAGTTGAACCGGCATCTGGCGGACATCGACCGGACGGCGCGGGAGCAGATCGACCGGACGATAAAGGAACTGCTCGCGTCTCACCCGGCACCGGACAAGGCGAGCGATCCGCTAGCCTGGACGGGACATATGAACAACCTGAAGCAGCAGGCGGAGGAACTGATTCTGGCGGAACTGATTTATCATTAAAATGGTACGACCGGGAAACGGAGGACCGAAGTCTTCCGTTTTTTCACGACCAGGCCATCATCAATGACATGCTTCGAGCCGCGCCGCTGCGGGAGAGCAAGTCGGACATCGCAGCATTTTTCCTTGCTCATGAGGACGAGCGCGAGCGCATGTTGTATGTGCGCGGTTTGTTTCCGGCAGGCATCACCGAACTGACGCTTGATGAAGGCGTACGAGCAGGATTTGAACCGTATCGCAACGTTTTGCATCTGTGGACAGGTACGGCGGAGGAACGCACGGCGCAAAGCTTTTACGATTGGGGCGTCATCGCCGAGCATATCGCCAGCATGATGCTGTTGAACGAATTTGACTTGTCGGGAAAGTTAGAACCATCCATCGAGCAACAGACGCTGTGGATGGAACAAGCGGAGGACGCAAAAGCCTCCGCTTTTTTCATGCCGCAAGCGGTCATTGACGCCATTTTGCAAAACGGCAGCGGTTTTGAGAACGGCAAGTATCGCATTGCGCTGCATTTCCAGCAGTCGCTGTCCGCACAGGAGAACGCCGATTTCCTGAAACGGGAATACGGGACCGGCGGGCGTCTTCCCGCGCTGATCGGCACGGATATTCACATGAATTATGACAGCAAAGGCATCACGCTGACCCGCGGCCCGATCATGAACCCGGATACGCAAGTCGTGCTGCCGTGGATGAACGTGCAGAAACGTATCGGCGAACTGCTGGCAGCGGGACGTTACTTGAACCGGCAGGAAGCCGAGCGATTGCCCGCCTTTGCGGAAGAACAGGAAGAAAAGCGGCGGGAGCAAATGGCGGAAATGGCCAGGCGCGAATTGCCGCAGCCGGATGTATCGCCCTCGGAGGGGTTTCCTCTACCGGACGCGCAAGCGGAACCGGAACACGCGCCGGTGAATCGGGAACGGGCGCGCTACGGTTATGACGCGGGCAGCACGGTCTGGATCGGTGCGGACGAATATGAAATTGTGCAGCTGGAGCAACGAACAGTGGTGCTGCAAGACCGTCAGTTCCCGCTCTTCATCAAAGAACTGAATCGCCGGGATTTTGAGCGGATGCTGCGCGAAAATCCGCTGAACGATCATCTGATTACCGGAGAGCAGGAGCCGGAACGGTCTGACGAAGCGGCCTGGGAAACAGCGGAAGATGCGGTTTCACCGGAAGAGCCGGTGACGGAGGGGCGAGAGCCCATATCGCAGCCAGACACTTCCCTTTCCCCTGATCCTGAGGCCGGCCGCACCGCGCCAGCCCGCCCGTCTGTTCCGGCTGTCAACTACCGGATTACGGATGATGAGCTGGGGCATGGCGGCGCAAAAACGAAGTTCAAATGGAACATGGAAGCGATTCGGCTGCTGAACAAGCTGGAGCAGGAGCAGCGGCAAGCGACAGCGGACGAGCAGGCGGTGCTGGCTCGCTATGTCGGATGGGGCGGCATTCCGCAGGCGTTTGACGAAGCGAACACGCAGTGGGCAGCCGAATATGCGGAACTGAAAAATGTGTTGGAGCCGGATGAATATGCGTCCGCTCGCGCGTCGACGCTGAATGCCCATTATACGTCTGTGACCGTCATCAAGGCGATGTACGACTGTCTGGAATCGATGGGCTTTCGCAGCGGCAATATTTTGGAGCCGTCCTGCGGCATCGGCAATTTCTTCGGTCTGGTGCCGGAGTCGTTCCAAGGCTCGCGGCTGTTTGGCGTGGAACTGGACAGCATTACCGGCCGGATTGCCAGACAGCTATACCCGCAGGCGTCGATTGCGGTCAGCGGCTACGAACAGACGAATTTGCCGGACAGCTTCTTTGATCTCGCCATCGGGAACGTGCCGTTCGGCGGTTATGGCGTGGCGGATAAACGTTACGACAAGCACAAGTTTCTCATCCATGATTACTTTTTCGCCAAGACACTGGACAAAGTGCGTCCGGGCGGCATCATCGCCTTTATTACGTCCAAAGGAACGATGGACAAGCAAAACCCGGCGGTACGCAAATATATAGCGGAACGCGCCGAACTGCTCGGAGCGGTGCGTCTGCCGAGCAATGCGTTTCTGGCCAATGCCGGAACCGAAGTAACCGCCGACATCATCTTTTTGCAGAAACGGGATCGCATGGTTGCCGTCAGCGAGCAAACCGAAGCATGGCTTTCCCTATCCGAGACAGCGGACGGTGTGCCGGTGAATCGTTATTTCGCGGAACATCCCGATATGGTGCTGGGCACCATGGTTTTTGACGACCGGATGTACGGCAACCGCCAGGAAACGTCCTGCAAGCCATTCCCGGACGCCAATCTGGATGAGCTGCTGCGCGAAGCGTTGTCGGGCATCCATGCCGAATGGGTGGAACTCGAACGGGAAGACCAGCCGGAGGAAGAAGAACCTTCCCTCCCCGCCGATCCGTCTGTCCGCAATTTCAGCTTTGCGCTGGTGGATGGACAAATCTACTACCGGGAGAACAGCCGGATGCGGCGTGTGGATACTTCCGCTACGGCGGCAGGCCGCATCAAGGGAATGATTCAGCTGCGGGACACCGTGCGCGAGCTGATCGAGTACCAAACCGAAGACTACAGCGATGAGATGATAGAGCAGCAACAGCGCAAGCTGAATGCGCAGTATGACCGGTTTACGGCGCAATACGGCCTGATCAACAGCCGCGCCAACAGTCTTGCTTTTTCGGACGACAGTTCCTACTTTCTTCTTTGCTCGCTGGAAATCATCGACGAGGAAGGGCGGCTGCTGCGCAAGGCGGATATGTTCACCAAACGCACCATCCGGCAGCGCATCCATGTGGAACAGGTGGATACCGCTTCGGAGGCGCTGGCCGTTTCCATCGGCGCAAAAGCCCGTGTCGATCTGCCGTATATGGCGGAGCTTACCGGTTGGACGGAAGAACAACTGATAAAAGAGCTGCGCGGCGTCATCTTCCCCAATCCCGAAAATCTGGACGAGGAAGGTAAGCCGATCTACGAAACCGCGGATGCGTACTTGTCCGGCAATGTGCGGGAGAAGCTGCGTGTGGCCAGACAGTTTGCCGCATACGATGCCGAACGTTACGGCGAAAACGTCAAAGCGCTTGAAGCGGTGCAGCCGAAAGACCTGGACGCCTCCGAAATTGATGTCCGCTTGGGCGCAACCTGGCTGCCGCCGGAAGACATTCGGCAATTTCTGTTTGAGCTTGTGGACACGCCGCCGATGTACCAGACCTACATCAACGTGATGTATTCCGAATATACGGCTGCCTGGAATGTTAAAGGCAAAAGCGATGACCGCAGCAACAATATCAAGGCGAACGTCACGTACGGCACCAACCGCGTCAATGCGTACAAAATTCTCGAAGATACGCTGAATTTGCGGGACGTGCGCGTATTTGACACCGTGTATGAGGATGGCGTGGAAAAGCGTGTGCTGAACAAACAGGAAACGGCCATCGCCCAGCAAAAGCAAGAGATGATAAAAGAAGCGTTTCGCGATTGGATATGGCGAGATCCGCAGCGGCGCGAACGGTTGACAAGGCTGTACAATGACCGGTTTAACGCCATCCGTCCACGCGAATACGACGGCAGTCATATCCGATTCACCGGGATGAACCCGGAAATCCGGCTCCGCCGGCATCAGGTCAATGCGGTTGCCCGGGCGCTGTACGGCGGCAACTCCCTTTTCGCTCATTGTGTCGGCGCAGGAAAAACGTTCGCGATGACCGCCGCGGCGATGGAGAGCAAGCATCTAGGGCTGTGCAACAAGAGCATGCTGGTCGTTCCGAACCATCTGACCGAACAGTGGGCGGCGGAGTTTTTGCAGCTTTATCCGTCGGCGAATATTCTGGTGGCGACCAAGAAGGACTTTGAAACGAAAAACCGCAAAACGTTTTGTGCGCGGATCGCTACCGGCGATTATGATGCGATCATCATCGGCCATTCGCAGTTTGAGAAAATTCCGATTTCGATGGAGCGGCAACGGCAGCAACTGTACGAACAGATTTCGGAAATTACAAGCGGCATCCGGGAACTCAAGGAAGCCAGAGGCGAACGCTATGCGATCAAGCAGCTTGAAAAAACGAAAAAGACGCTTCAAACGAAGCTGGAAAAGCTGAACGATACGAGCCGGAAGGATGATGTCGTCACCTTCGAGGAACTGGGTGTAGACCGGCTATTCGTGGACGAAGCCGACTCGTACAAAAATCTGTTTCTTTATACGAAAATGCGCAATGTAGCCGGACTGTCGCAAACCGAAGCGCAAAAGTCGTCGGACATGTTTGCCAAATGCCGCTATCTGGACGAACTGACCGGAGGCCGGGGCATCATCTTTGCGACGGGGACGCCGATCTCCAACTCCATCACTGAGATGTATACGATGCAGCGCTATTTGCAATACGAGCGGCTCAAGCGGCAGGGATTGCAGCATTTTGACGCTTGGGCTTCGACATTTGGCGAAACCGTCACCGCGATCGAGCTTGCGCCGGAAGGAACGGGCTATCGGGCGAAAACCCGGTTTGCCCGTTTTTACAATTTGCCGGAACTGATGAATATGTTCAAAGAAGTGGCCGATATCCAGACGGCTGACATGCTCCAGCTTCCCGTGCCGAAAGCCCACTTCCATAATGTGGCCGTGCCGCCGAGCGACTTTCAGCGCGATATGGTCGCGGACCTTGCCCGCCGCGCCGAGCGGGTGCGGGCGAAGGAAGTAGAGCCGCATGAGGACAATATGCTGACGATCACCAATGACGGACGCAAACTGGCGCTCGATCAGCGGCTGGCTAATCCCCTGCTTCCCGACGACGAAGGCAGCAAAGTCAGCGCCTGCGCGGACAATGTCTTCCGGTATTGGGAGGAACATCAGGAGACGCGGTTGACCCAGTTGGTGTTTTGCGATTTGTCCATTCCGAAACAGGATGGTACCTTCAATGTGTACGACGAGCTGCGGCGCAATCTGATGGAGAAAGGTGTCCCGGCTGACGAAATCGCCTTTATTCACGACGCTAATACCGAGATCAAGAAAAAGGAATTGTTCGCCAAAGTACGCAGCGGACAGGTTCGGATACTGCTTGGATCGACATTCAAAATGGGCGTGCGTCCGTAAAGGTCAGCCAGATTTCTAGCTGATCTGTGGACGATTGAGAATTCTACCTGTGGCAAGGTAGTAGAGAAAGGTATAAACGGTGTCATAACACCACTCTATCATCAGCCTGCTTACTCGAAAGGGAAACTGGACGGGGACAATAGCACGCAGGAAAAGCCATAAGTCGGTAAACTATCGCTACCGCGACTGAATGGCGAGATGAAAAGCTGTGAATGAGGATAAAGGCTAAACTGCTTGAATGACAGTCCGATGGGCCCTATTGTGCAGCTACGGCGAAAGATAGTTGATACGCCGTATAACATGCGTAAATGTACGGTATCCCATGTGCATTTACACTATACCGCATGTTTCCAAGCCGTAATCTACGGAAAAGGACGAACGTCATATCCGACATCACAGCATGCCATTTTCAATCGTCTAAACGGAGATTGCCTAAGTCGGAACGCTTGCAACAAGCTATGAGCGTAAGGCTCTGAAAATCCGATAAGGCAACGGAGTTTCCATAGTAGTCCGAGGACGGGAAAGCCGTCTACATGGCGAAGGGAAACAGGTATTCGTTTAATACTGAAAAAGGAAGGATGTGCGAGACATTGAGAAATCCTTTAGAGGTATTAAAAAGTCTAAGCACAAAGGCGTGTAACTCCAAGTACCGATTTCAACGGCTATATCGGAATTTGTACAACCCTGAATTTTATCTGATGGCCTACCAAAACATCTACGCAAAACCGGGTAACATGACCAAAGGCGCGGATGGACAAACCATTGATGGCATGGGAATGGAACGTATCTCCAAGCTCATCGACAGTATGAGGAATCATTCTTACCAACCAAATCCCGCAAGACGGGTATACATTCGGAAAGCAAACGGAAAAATGAGGCCTCTTGGTATCCCATCTTTCGATGACAAACTGGTGCAAGAAGTAGTTCGCATGATGCTGGAGAGCATCTATGAGCGTACATTCTCCCGTCTTTCTCATGGCTTCCGGCCAAACAGAAGCTGCCACACCGCGCTTGTGCAAATCAAAAAGGAATTTACAGGAGCGAAATGGTTCGTTGAAGGCGACATTAAAGGATTTTTCGACAACATCGATCATCATATTATGGTCGATACACTACGTCGAAGAATCGATGACGAATATTTCATCGCCTTGATATGGAAGTTTCTTAAAGCCGGATATTTGGAAGATTGGAAATTTCATAATACCTACTCGGGCACGCCGCAAGGCTCTATCATAAGTCCGATTCTTTCAAATATCTATCTTGACCGGTTTGATAAACATATGGAGAAGTATATCAAATCGTTTGATAGAGGAACTTTCCACCAACGAACAAAAGAATACCGCTTCTGGGAATACAAACTCTCGGTCAAGCGCAAAGAAACCACGGCGAGATGGAACGGTATGTTCGACGAGGAGAAACAACTCGCTTTACAGGAAATCAAGGCTTTGAAGACCAGCATGCAGAGCGTGCATTGTCGCGATCCCTTTGATCCCACATTCCGCAGGCTCAAATATGTCCGGTATGCAGATGACTTTTTGGTCGGAATTATCGGTTCAAAAGAAGATGCCGTACAGGTTAAACGTGATATTGGCAACTATCTTCGGGAAACCTTGAAGTTGGAAATGTCCGAGGAAAAAACGCTGATTACACACACGGCAACAAAAGCCCGGTTTCTAGGCTACGACATCTGTGTCTGCCGCGATCAACAGACACACTACGGCAGGCGCAGCATGAGCAACAGAGTCTTGCTGTATATGCCGCAAGAAAAGTGGCTGAAAAAACTGCTGGCCTATAAGGCGCTTCGCATCAAAACGGACAGAGACCAAAAAAAAATCTGGAGACCTAAGCATAGACGGTATCTGGTAGACAATGATGACCTTGAGATTCTGAAAAAGTACAATAGCGAAATTCTGGGGATGTACAATTATTACCGATTAGCCCACAACGTCAGTAACCTCCAAAGCTTTAAATATGTGATGGAATACAGCATGTACAGAACCTTTTGCCTGAAATACCAATGCAGTATTGGAAAACTCAAAAGGAAATATTGCATTGACGGGAAGTTCGCGGTCAGATACCAGACGACTTCAGGTGAAAAGACGCTGTTTCTGTACAATGGAGGATTCAGACGCCAAGAAATGCCGGATACGAGGCCATCCATAGATAACAATCCCGACAATATCTCGGTCACTATGGCTAGAACAAGCATGATGGACCGGATAAAAGCCTGCAAGTGCGAATGGTGCGGTAAAGGAGGAGTCTCCATCCATATGCATCATGTTAGGAAGCTAAAAGACCTAAAGGGCAAACGGGCTTGGGAAAAGGTGATGGTCGCTCGGAAACGGAAAACGATGGCGCTCTGTGTTAGCTGTCATAAAAAATTACACGCTGGATTGCTAGACTAAGAATACTGGAGAGCCGTATACAGCGAGAGTTGTATGTACGGTTCGGAGGGGAGCGTTTGGAAACCTGCCGTAGTAATGCGGCAAGGCGCCGGGCGCTTACCCTACGCGGGAACGAATGTACAAACGAAGCTGATTGCCCTTCACGACCTCGACTGCCCTTGGCGTCCGCGCGACCTGGAGCAGCGCAGCGGGCGCATTATCCGGCAAGGCAATCAGAACAGCGAGGTGCATATTTTTCGCTATGTGACGGAGAACACGTTCGACGCGTATTTGTACCAGACACTCGAAAACAAGCAGCGCTTCATTTCGCAGATCATGACCAGCAAATCGCCTGTCCGTTCCGCCGAGGATATTGACGAGACGGCTCTCTCCTATGCCGAGGTGAAGGCGCTGGCGACCGGCAACCCGTACATCAAAGAGAAAATGGACCTGGACATTCAGGTATCCAAATTGAAGCTGCTCAAAGCCAACCACTTGAGCCAGCGCTATGCGCTGGAGGACCGGCTGCTCAAAGTGCTGCCGCAGCAAATCAAGTCCACGGAGGAACGAATTGCCGGCTATGAACAGGACGTTGCTTTGTATACACGTTCTCTGGCATCCGAGGCGGATGGGGCAGATAAATTCCCCGGCATGACGGTCAAGGATTACACCTATTCGGAGAGGGCGGCGGCGGGCGCGGCTTTGCTCGACGCATGCAAGGGCATGACGTCGCCCGATCCGCAAGCAGCGGGAAGCTATCTTGGCTTTTCCTTGTGGCTGTCCTTTGACAGCTTCCATAAGGAGTACAAGGTCACGCTGCGCGGCGCACTGGGTCATACGGTGACGCTCGGAGCGGATGCAGGCGGCAACATAAGCCGCATCAACAATGCCTTGTCCGACTTGCCTGTAAAGCTGGAGCATGCCCGTGAGCAGCTTGCCACCTTGCGGCAGCAAATGGAAACGGCGAAGGAACAAATCGCGGCTCCATTTGAGAAGGAGCAGGAACTGCAAACGAAAGCGGCGCGGCTTGCGGAATTGAATGCGCTGCTCAACATGGACAAACGGGAAAACGAAGCCGTGGACAGCGTGCCTGACGATGAACCGGAAGCGCCGGAACGGCGGGTGGTGGGCCGTGAGCGATAACGGTCTGACACCGTCGTTCCTACCCCTGAAAGGGAACTTCTTGCTGACCATTACGGAAAAGAACATGGTATCGGTGCGAGCATTTCACAGATCGAAGATATGCCCGTCCGTTAAAGGTAAAATCACATGATGAATTGGACTCCAGCTTCGGGGTCCTTTTCTTATTTCCGGAGGAATGAACATGTTGTATGCCATCCCAAGCGGCGGATGCTTTTGTCCGATTTTGCCGCCTTTTGGTTACGGAACCGGCTTGATCGAGGAGGATGAAACCGTGCCATCGTTGGAGTTGATATCCAAAGAGAAAAACGGATTTGGCGACACGTATTATTACATCCGCGACTCAAACGGGGTGACCAGTCAAGTTCATGAAGGCGATTTAGACGCATTCATGAAAAAGAAAGGCGTTACGAAGTTGAAGGAAGGCAGAGCTTATACGTACCCCAAAAAGAGGGGTAAGGCACGATGAACAATATACCCATCGGACGCTGTCTGGATTTCCAAAAGGAGCTGCGGCAATGAGCTACGTAAACAAGGAACAGATCGAACGCGCCAAAAGACTGGATTTGCTCACGTATTTGCAAATGTACGAGCCTTCGGAACTGATACGTTGCTCCAGCAATGTCTTCACCACCCGTACACACGACAGTTTGAAAATTTCCAACGGCAAATGGTACTGGTGGTCAAGGGGGATTGGCGGGCGCTCGGCGCTGGATTACCTGATCAAAGTGCGCGGCATGCCTTTTCTCGATGCGGTGCTGCAAATGGAAGGCGTTCATCCCGGCAACATGCTTACGGTTTCGCAATCGTGCCAACAACGCACATCTACGGCGCGGTTGGAGCTTCCAGAACCGTATGAAAACTCTCATCGCGTCATGGCTTATTTGAGCAAACGGGGCATCCACCGCTCGGTGATCGACTACTGTCTGGAAACGGGAAGGTTGTATGAAAGCCGCCGCTACCACAACGCGGTATTCGTCGGTTTTGACCAAGATGGGACGCCGCGCTATGCGGCGATACGCGGTACGACAAGCACCCGTTATATGGGAGAAGTTGCCGGCAGCGACAAGCGGTATTCATTTTCCATTCCGGCCTCGGAAAACAGTACGGAACTGCATCTGTTTGAGAGCGCCATTGATCTCTTATCCTACTGTACGCTGGAACATCTCGCCGGCCGGGATTGGCGGCAGGCGCATAAGCTGTCGCTGGCCGGAATATACAGGCCCAGGACAAATGGGGAGGACTCTACTCCCCCGTCTGCCCTAACGCATTACTTGCAGTGCTTTCCCCAAGTAAATCGACTTGTTCTGCACCTGGATAATGATGAGCCGGGGCGATTGGCGGCAGCCACGATACAGAGGCTCCTCTCCCCCGCCCTTCTCATATCCGATGAGCCGCCTAAGTTCGGAAAGGATGTAAACAACGAATTGATGGAATTCCGAAGAAGACGCGGTGAACCATCCCGATAGCGGTAGACGCTGAACGGTTGGTGTCTTTTTTTATGGGTTACGGAAAATTTTCGCAGCATGTGGATAAGATGTGAATAGATTGAGGATAAGCGCAACTGCATTGATTGTATAGCGTGTAATAGGTATAATAAAATCAATATACAGCTATCAAGGAGTGACCAAGATGATTATCAAGCCTTCCGCCAGTATCCGGCAAAACTATAATGAAATCGCCGATCTATGCAAATCGTCCGGGGAACCGGTGTATCTGACCAAGAACGGTGAAGGCGATCTCGTCGTGATGGACATTGAGACGTTTTCCCGTCGCGAGAAGATGTTAAAGCTGCGCGAAGAACTGCTCGCTGTGCAAGAGGATCGTTTGGCGGGCCGTGTTGGTGTGACGCCGGATGAACTGGACGCTTACCTGGAGGGCATTATTGACGAGGTTCAGCATGGAAAAGATGCCCCGTTATAAGATCATCGTTTCCGATCGCGCCCGCCAAATGCTGGCGGTTCATGTGCGATTCCTTGCGGAAAAAAATCCGGATGCGGCGCGAAAAACGAAAAACGAATTGCTGCAAGCGATACGTTCCTTGGCGAAAATGCCGGAACGCTATCCTTTTCTGGAAGCTGAATTTATTCCGTCAAACAAGTATCACAAGATGTTCGTGGAAAAATGGTATCTGGTGTTGTATCAGATTCAGGATGAAATCGTGTATGTCGATTTCATTGTAGACTGCCGCCAGGATTACCGCTGGTTGGTGCGATAACAAAAAAGTTCTGAGGAAGACGCTGAGCGAATCGGCGTCTTTTTGTGTTTTTGGGGTCCTCTCTTTTTCCCGGCAGGTGCTTTGAAGGCGACGCGAGACGAATGTCTCGTGTTGCAGCAAGCACTGAATTTGGTCTCCCAAATTCGCTTGTTAGGGGCAAGCCCCTAATACCCCTATCTCAACAGCACGCTGTTTTATCAAGAATATAGGTTTCAACAAGGATCGGTATTTTTCAGAAACGCAAAAAACCATTTAGCGTTTCATTCGGGCTATTTCCTTTGAAGAAGGAAGTGAACATATGAGAAGACGAGCGATTCGCATTCAGGTATGGGTGAACAATGGTGAAAACGCAAGACTTCAGGCGAGTGCGAAAAAATCGGGACTTTCACAGGAGGGTTATATTCGATCTCTGATTAATGGCTATGTTCCGAAGGCGATGCCGCCACAAGACTATTTCGCGATGATGCGTGAGCTGCACGCTATCGGCAATAACCTTAACCAATTGGCCGCAAAGGCGCATGCGACCGGACATCTGGATCGTGGAGCATTTCAGCAGGAGGCTGACCACTTGCGCCGCGCTGTCCAGCAGATTCAACAGGCCGTGACAGCGCCGGAACCGAGAACCGTACCACAAGGAAATCCTAACGTACATCCGCCGTAAAGGGGACAGCGCACATGGCGACAACCGCAATATGGGACGTTACCGACCGCCTCAAGCGTGTGCTGGATTACGCCACCAATCCTGATAAGACCGATCAAGCGCGTGTAGCGCATGATGATTTACAGCAGGTGCTCGCTTATACCAGCGCGGATGCCAAAACGGAAAAACAGCTTTACGTGAGCGGGATCAATTGCGATCCGCTTACCGCTTACGAGCAAATGCAGCGAACCAAACGACAATTTCAAAAGACTGATGGCATTGTGGCTTTTCACGGGTATCAGGCGTTTGCACCGGGCGAAACGACGCCGGAGGTGGCACATGCCATTGGCATCAAACTGGCGCAGGAACTATGGGGGGAGCGCTTTGAAGTCGTAGTATCAACCCATTTGGACAAGGAGCACTTGCACAATCATTTCGTACTTAATGCGGTGTCGTTCCTGGACGGTAAACGCTACTACGATAACAAAGCCTCTTACGCGCTGATGCGGCAAACATCCGATCGACTTTGCCGGGAGCATGCCTTATCGGTAATCGAGCAGCCGGAACCGGGTAAGGCCAAGCATTACGGTGAGTGGCGAGCGGAACAGGAAAGCAAGCCGACTTGGCGCGGCTTGATACGCGAGGACATCGACGCCGCTATCGCCGCTGCCATGACGATGACGCAATTTTTCGCGATCCTTCAGAAGCAGGGTTATGAAATGAAGTCGAACGTCAAGCATTTGGCGGTACGCCCGCCGGGCAAAGAGCGGTTTGTTCGATTGCGCAGTCTTGGCGACGATTACACGGAGCATGCGATAAAAGAGCGTATTCTGCAAAACCAGTTACCGCAGCGTCAGCCACCGATGCCGTTGCCGCGGCGCAGACGAGCCGTCATCGTTCGCAGTACCCTGCATATCGGACGTAGATTTAGCGGTCTGCAAGCCTTGTATCTGCGGTACTTATTCAAAATGGGTATTCTGTCCCGTTCCCGCGCGTCCCGTAAACGGACGTCTTTTTTATTGCGTGAAGACTTGCGATACCTAAAGGCCATCACGGAGCAAACCAAGCTGCTATGTCGGCATCGTATTTCCACTACGGATCAATTGACGGGTTATCTTGACGGACTCCAAACGGAGTTGAAACAAGGATACGTCTCCCGCAAAATGCTGTACAACCGCCTTCGCCGTTGTCAGCATCCCGAGCAAATCGAGCTGTACAAATTGCAAATTGCTGAACTTTCCCGACAGCTCGCGAAGCTCCGAAAGGAGGTGAGGCTTTGTACGGGCATCCTTGCCCGATCCGACGAACTGGCAAACAAGCTGCAACGTAACGAGGAGGACCAATCGACACGAAGGGAGGCCAATGTCCATGAGCAGTGGAACCGAGGCGGCCGATCAGGTCGTCAGTATGAGTCTCCGCGGCATTGAGGTCATGGCGAAAATTTCCGGCGAAGGCGCGAAGCATCTGGCCGTTTATTTGTTCGCCGCCCTGCAAGGGCAAAAACGAACAAGAGGCCGCATTCGTTTGGAAAGCTTGCTGCGCAGCGGTAAGGAACTGAAGGTATTTGCAGTACGAAATGAAGACTTGCCGACGTTTTGCAAAGAAGCGAAGCGGTATGGTGTCCTCTATTGCGCGCTGCGTGACAAGAAAAATGTGGACGGGCTTTGCGACGTCATGGTACGGGCCGAGGATGCGGCCAAGATCAACCGAATCGTTGAACGCTTCAAGCTGGCGACCGTAGATACGGCCAGCATCAAGCAGGAGATTGTGAAATCCCGCAGCGAGAAGCAGTCGGTCGAGCGTGAAGGGGCGGCGCAACCACCGGAGCAACATGCCGGGACACCCGAAGAAGGAGCCAACGAGTCGCCAGCTTCAAATGAGGGAGCGGTAGTGAGCGAAGATTTTTTGGACGATCTGTTGGGAAAGCCCGAGCCGGCGGCGGAGGTGCAGCCGGTAAACGAGCAGCAGGGAACAGATCAACCGGCGGCCGAGGCGTGGGAGGTCGAGCGAACGGAACCGGAGCGTCCGCTTCCCCTCCTGCCGACACAGGAGGAGAGGACAACGGAACCATCCTCTCCGTACGCGCCTACCTCCGAGCGCAGCGCGGCATACGAAAGGGTTACGATTGACCCTGAAAAGCCGAAGGAAAAAGTGTCAGTCCGCCAATTTCTGCGTGAAATTCGGGAGGAAAACCGGGCGGCAGAGAGCAGACGGCGGCAGCAGGTGCAGGAACCGTCGTTGCCTAAGCGCAGAGATCGCGGGAATTCGGCGTCCGGCAGTAAAGCATCCGTTCCGATGGCCGGGAGTCGAAAGCGAGGGAAATCGAAATGAGCGAACTGGACGAGTTATTCCAGCCCCAAGTCACGACGGCCTCCGGTCAGCGTGAGCAGCCGTTCGACAAAGAAGCGTGGGCGCAAAAAAAGCAAGAACTGCGGCAGTGGACGTATGAGACGATTGATACTGCCACAGCCGCCATTGCGCAAAACGACGAACAATTTCAGCATTATCTGGACGTACAAAGCCGTTTTGATCTCTACAGCGTCGCGAATGCGCTGCTTATTTTCGCGCAGCGCCCGGATGCCACTCGCATTGCTGATTTTGATAGCTGGAAAGAACAAGGCGTCTATATCCGTCGCAAGGAATCCGGATTTTACATCTTGGAGCCAGGCGAGGAATACAAGCGAGAAGATGGGAGTACCGCAATCAGCTACAACCCCAAGAAGATGTTCGATGTTGCGCAAACAACCGCACCGAAAAAGGAATCGCCGATCTACCCGGATGACCGCACGCGCATCAAGGCATTGATGGACCGCTCACCTGTTGCGATTACGATTGGAGATGCCTTGCCTGCGGAGGTTCATGCGCTCTATCAGCCGGATAAGAGAAACATCGTGATACGTCGCGGGCTTGGGGCCAGTGACATTTTTCGGGCGCTCGCACAGGAGTTGGCGCATGCGGAGATTGATCGCGGCCATAACGACTACAGCCGCTCCCATTACAATTTCCAAGCTTATTGCGCTGCATATATGCTTTGCAAAAAGTTCGGCGTCGAGACGGCTTCTTTCCGATTCGGCCGGGTTCACGAACGGCTCAAGGAGTTGGAGCCGCAGCATATTCGAGCCGAGCTGACGGTGATGAAGGATGCGGCACACGACATTTCTCGTCGTATGCACCGTATGCTGGCCCAGCAGCGACAGCAGCAACCGAATCGCAGCGATTCCACCCGCTAGTCGTGGCATGCTTTTCATTTTTCTGTTGGGAGGAGTGGCGATGAAAGAGGAAGAACGCATCCTGAGAATGGATCATTACGAGCATGGCATTGTCATCAACGCCTTGAATGCGCTCCGCAACGACTTGATCGGCCAGCAGCGGCCGACCGATCCTGTTGACGATTTACTGCTCAAAGCGATTGACGCTCCCTATCAAAAAATAAAGCGCCGGAGTCATCATGCGGCGCGCTGAAACCGCAAGGAGTAATCTTTTACTCTTTGCGGTTTTTTTTATTCCGGTCGTGTGGGCGGCGCTGCTTGCCGCCCCCGCTTTGTCAAAGGGATTACCGGCACTTCTGCTGTATCTCAGCGAGGCGATTAACAATCCCTTCCAGATTCAATGGGTCGAGGATACGCCGCGAAGCTTGTTGCTGTTCACGTTGATTTATGGGATTTCGGTCGGCATCTACTTGGCGTCCCCGCGCAACTATCGGCGGCGCGAAGAGCATGGCAGCGCACGATGGGGCAAGGCCGGACGGATAAATGCCAAGTATCGCGACAAGCAACCGGAACAAAACAAGATTCTGACGCAGCAGGTACGCATCGGCTTGGATGGCCGCAAGCATCGCCGGAACCTGAATGTTCTTGTCGTCGGCGGTTCCGGGTCCGGCAAAACGCGGTTTTACGCCAAGCCGAACGTTATGCAGGCGCATACGTCCTTTGTCGTGCTCGATCCCAAGGGCGAAATTTTGCGCGATACCGGGCATCTACTCAAGTCCGAAGGCTATGACATCAAGGTGCTGGATCTCATCAATCCACACCGTTCGCATGGCTACAATCCATTCGCCTATTTGCAAGACGACAAGGATGTTCTCAAACTGGTCACCAATCTGATCCGCAATACGACACCGAAGGGCAGCAATACCAACGATCCCTTTTGGGAGCGATCCGAGACCGCTTTGCTGGAAGCGCTCGTGCTATACCTCCTATATGAAGCACCGCCCGAGGAGCAAAACTTCCCAATGGTCATGGAAATGATCGCGGCTGCGGAGGTGCGGGAGGAGGACGAAACGTACCAAAGCCCGCTCGATGAACTATTCGAGCGGCTGGCCATGCGCGATCCGGAACACCTTGCCGTCAAGCAGTACAACATTTTCAAGCTGGCGGCGGGCAAGACGGCCAAGTCCATTTTAATTGGCCTCGGCGTTCGATTGGAGAAGTTCAATTTGCATACGATTGCGGGGATGAGCATGGTCGACGAAATGGAATTGCCCGTTATGGGGGAGAAGAAGACGGCGATGTTTGCCGTCATTCCCGATAACGACAGCAGCTTCAACTTCATTGTCGGCATGCTCTACACGCAGCTTTTTCAATGCTTGATGTACGAGGCGGACTATCGGCATGGCGGACGCCTGCCGGTTCATGTTCACTTTGTCATGGACGAGTTCGCCAATGTAGCGCTTCCCGACGAATTTGACAAACTGCTCTCCACGATGCGCAGCCGGGAAATTTCCGTTTCTATCATTTTGCAAAATTTAGCGCAACTCAAGGCGCTGTACAAGGATGCGTGGGAATCGATTGTGGGCAACTGCGACGAATTTTTGTACTTGGGCGGCAACGAACAGTCTACCCACAAATACGTCTCGGAGCTGCTTGGCAAGGAAACGATTGATACCAATACCTACGGCCAGAGCAAGGGGAGAAACGGCAGCTACTCGATCAACTACCAGCAATCAGGCCGCGAATTGCTCACACCAGACGAGGTGAGGTTGCTGGATAACCGCTTTTGCCTGCTCTTTATCCGTGGCGAACATCCAGTCCAGGACGACAAATATGATTTGCTCAGGCATCCTCATGTCTCGCTCACGACGGATGGTAACGGTCTTCCCTATCAGCATGGCGGCACGGAACACGCTTTGGACTGGCAATCCGTGTTCCTTCATGCAGACGGGGATTATGAACTTCTTTCGGAAGAAGAAGTAGAGTCGTTATTTTTACGAAGGGAATGATGAACTTGAAAATGAAAACGAAACGGCTGCTGGCCCTGTACATCGTGCTGATCTTAACGGGAACTGTATTCGTCTCCACTGCTTATGCAGAGGGCGATCCGATGACGACAGTCAACAACCTGTCTACGTTTATCTTCGGTTTAATCCGTGCGATTGGCATGATTATTCTCGGTTTCGGCATTGTTCAAATTGGATTGTCGCTAAAATCCCATGACCCTTCTCAGCGCGCAAACGGGTTTCTGACGCTCGCCGGAGGGGTCATTATTACGTTTACGAAGGAAATTCTTACCCTGATTGCCGGATGAGCCTGAAGCTTTGCATGAAGGGGGGCGGACGTTTCGTCTGTTCCCCGTTTACGGAAGGGGTGAGCATGTGTCAAAAAACAGTTGGGTGATCGACAACCTCGAAAATGCCTTGGATACCTGGAACGATAAGATGAATGAAATCTGGAGCCTCGTTACGCAATCGCCAGCGGATTTTAAGGGTGGGGGCGTTTGGCGTGTCATCACAGATATTCACGGTGCGTTGCAGGCGACGGGACTGGCGCTTCTGGTCTTGTTTTTTGTGATTGGCGTGGTGAAGTCGACCGGCAGCTTTGCGGAAGTGAAAAGGCCGGAGATGGCCGTCAAGCTGTTTATCCGCTTTGTGCTCGCCAAGGCGGTCGTAACCTATGGTCTGGAGTTGATGATGGCTCTCTTTACGATTGTACAGGGGATCATCTCAACGATGATGGGACGCTCCGGGTTTGGAACGACAGAGGCTATGGCCTTGCCGGATACGGTAGCGCAAGCGATTGAAGACGTTGGCTTCTGGCAAAGCATTCCGCTGTGGATCGTCACCATTCTCGGCAGTTTGTTCATTACGGTGCTATCCTTTGTGATGATCCTTTCGGTGTACGGGCGCTTTTTCCGTATCTATTTGTATACGGCAATAGCCCCCGTTCCGCTGTCCGCATTTGCGGGGGAGCCAAGCCAAAATATCGGCAAGTCGTTCCTGAAAGGATACGCGGCAGCGTGTCTGGAAGGCGCGATTATTGTACTGGCGTGTATCATTTATTCCGCCTTTGCTACCGCTCCTCCAGCCGTCGACTCTAGTGCGGGCGCGGTTACGATGGTGTGGACGTATATCGGGGAACTCATTTTCAACATGCTCGTTCTTGTCGGTACGGTGAAGATGGCAGATCGTATCGTGCGCGAAATGATGGGACTGTAATCACCTTGTGAATGATGGGAGCTATCGGATTGCGGTCAAAAATAGCTTCAATAGCGCCAGAGCATCCTTGCGCTGCTTCTCTGTGCATTGATTGAGCGCAGCCATAATCAATGCCGTTTCATCGTAAGGTGTGGCGCTCTCCTCTTGACCAAGGAGCAATTCATTAGGAGAAAGCTTGAGCAAATTGCAAATACTGAACATCGTTTCAATGGACATCCCGGCTTTACCTCGTTCAATATCGGCGCAAAATCTTGGGACCCGTCCAACTCGTTCAGCCAGTTGTTCACGAGAAATTTCCAAAGCCTCTCGTTGCTTCCGAATGCGTTGCCCCACCTTCTTTTTATCGTAACCAATCATCAAGCGTCACCTCTTTACAGGGGTTGAGTTTATAACTCCCATTATGGAGGAGTACACAATTGACATAAATGAGATTAAAACTTACCATCGAAGTAGTCTTCTAACATACACCGTGTTTCATTCAAAAATGTCGGCTCTCACAATAAAAACGGGAGGATGGATAAATGAACGAATTTTTAAGAGAACTGGAAGAGGAGCGGCGAAAGCTGAATACGCTTGGTGAACAGTTAATAAAGCAATCCATTTCTTTATCCGGCCATCAAGCATTTCAAGAGCAAAGTCAGAAGGTCGATCAGCTAGTAGCCTGCTATCATCACATGAAAGCCAAGCAGAAGCAGCAGGTAAGGTAAAAGAGTTGTGGGGGGGAAGCAGGTAATGGAAATTCCACCGTGGTTTCGAACAGCTATTCAAGGTCGATTGGACTACGTTTCTGCACGATTTGAGCATCATCCTGATCTCAAGCGTGTTCGTGCTGAAGAAAAGAAGGCTTTTCAAGTCTTGTTTGTTGGTATGGATATTGGTCGTATGCCTGAATTTGAAGCTTGGGAGGACAGACATCATTTTAAACAATCGATTATCAATGAGTGGTTATATTTGCAAGGGATGAAGGATGGCTTTCAGCTTGCTGTGGAACTATTGAGCAATCCTGTGCCATTTGATGACGACACACTGTTCAAACCTGAACGCAACGAGCCTGAGGCGTAGACTGCTCATCCGGGAGGGATAAAAAGTGGAAGTGAAAATCAACCGGGAAATCCGGGATTATACGGAAAGCTTGTTCTTCGGACTGTCCTTGCGGCAGTTCTTTTTTTCTATTCTGGCGGTCGCTGCGGCGATTGGACTGTATTTCGGGCTGCGCAGTCATTTCGGACTGGAAACGCTCAGTTGGATGTGCATATTAGGGGCAGCTCCCTGCGCCGTGCTCGGGTTTATCCGCTATCACGGTATGACGGCGGAGCAACTATTGTGGGCGTATGTGAAGTCGGAGTTTCTGATGCCAAGACGGCTTGTCTTTCGCTCGACCAACATATACTACGAAGCTCTGAAAGGAAGCCTGCACAAGCGTGAGCAAGAAAGGATGAAGCGCGATGATTAAGACGCTCAGGCGCACCATGAAGCAGGACAAGGAGCGGACTGTCATTCCCAAAAGCGTACAACAAGCGATCCCGATCCGCGCCATCTGGCCGGACGGGATTTTTGCTGTCGGCAACAAGTTCTCGAAGTCGTTCCGTTTCGCGGACATAAATTACGCTGTCGCATCGAGAGAGGACAAGGAGACGATGTTCCTTTCCTACTCCGAATTGCTTAATTCGTTTGACAGCGGCGCAACGACGAAGATTACGATTCACAATCGGCGGCTGAATCAGGCAGATGTAGAACGTTCCATTCTTATTCCGCTCAAGCACGACGGGCTGGATGTGTATCGGCAGGAGTACAACGACATGTTGCTTGGTAAAGCGACTGATGGCAACACAAATGGGACGATTCAAGAGAAATACATCACCATCTCCGTGGTTAAAAAGAATGTGGATGAAGCTCGCCATTACTTCGCGCGGGTCGGCACGGAGTTGTCGGCGCATTTCTCTCGTCTCGGCTCGCAATGTACCGAGCTTGATGCGACTGACCGCCTGCGCATTCTGCATGACTTCTTCCGGATTGGCGAGGAAGCCGATTTTCGCTTCGACATGCAGGAGATGATGCGCAAGGGTCACGATTTCAAGGATTACATTTGCCCGGACACCTTCGAGTTTGCCAAAGATCATTTTCGGATGGGCGAATACTACGGTCGGGTCATCTTTCTGCGTGATTACGCCAGCTACATCAAGGACAGCATGGTAGCTGAACTGTGCGACTTGAACCGCAACTTGCTTCTATCGCTCGATGTGATCCCGATTCCGACCGACGAAGCTGTCCGCGAAGTGGAGAATCGACTGCTCGGTGTGGAAACGAACATTACGAATTGGCAACGGCGGCAAAATCGCAACAACAACTTTTCTGCTGTCATCCCTTACGACATGGAGCAGCAGCGCAAAGAAAGCAAGGAATTTCTTAGCGACCTGACCACACGCGACCAGCGGATGATGTTCGGACTACTTACGATGGTGCATGTCGCGGACAGCAAAGAACAACTCGATAGTGATACGGAGACATTGCTCACTACGGCCCGCAAGCATTTGTGCCAGTTTTCTATGCTCTCCTATCAGCAAATGGACGGTTTGAATACGGTGCTGCCGTATGGGCTGCGAAAGGTTCATGCTTTGCGGACGCTCACGACTGAAAGTACGGCTGTCTTTATCCCGTTTCGAGCGCAGGAGATCGTGCATCCGGACGGCATTTATTACGGGCAAAACATCATCAGCAAAAATATGGTCGTCGCCAATCGAAAGCAACTGCTGAATGGAAACAGTTTTATCCTTGGCGTATCCGGTTCCGGTAAAAGCTTTGCCGCAAAACGGGAAATCGTCAACCAGATATTGGCGAGCGATGACGACATTATCCTGATTGACCCGGAGCGGGAGTATTCCGCTCTGGTAAATGCGCTGGGTGGCGAGACGATTCACATTTCTGCTACTTCGTCGAACCATATCAATGCGATGGATATGAACCGGGATTATGGCGACGGAGCCAATCCGATCATTCTTAAATCGGAATTCGTCCTGTCGTTGTGCGAGCAGTTGATCGGAGGACATCAGCTTGGAGCCAAGGAGAAGTCGCTCATCGATCGCTGTACCGCCGCTGTGTACCGCAAGTACTTGCGGAGCAGCTATAAGGGACAGCCGCCGACATTGCAGGATTTTCACGCGGAGCTGCTCAAGCAAGCAGAACCGGAGGCGCAGGATATCGCGCTGGCCATTGAATTATTTACATCCGGCAGTCTGAATACGTTCGCCCAATCGACCAACGTCAACGTCAACAATCGGCTGATTTGCTACGATATTCTCGACTTGGGCAAGCAGCTTCTTCCCATCGGCATGCTGGTCGTACTCGACAACATCTTGAATCGGATTACGCAAAATCGCGCTAGAGGCAAGAATACGTTTATCTTTATTGATGAAATCTATCTTTTGTTCCAGCACGAATACAGCGCCAACTTTCTGTTCACGCTCTGGAAGCGTGTCCGAAAGTATGGCGCTTTTTGCACAGGGATTACGCAAAATGTGGACGATCTGCTACAAAGTCATACAGCCCGCACCATGCTTGCAAACAGTGAATTCATCGTCATGCTGAATCAGGCCAGTACCGACCGGATGGAGCTTGCCGAGTTGCTCAACATTTCGGACCTGCAACTGTCCTATATTACGAATGTTGACGCCGGGAATGGTCTGATGAAGGTCGGCAGTTCCCTCGTACCGTTTTCCGACAAGTTCCCGCGGAATACGAAGCTGTATCGCCTAATGACGACGAAGCCCGGCGAGATATAACCAAACAACAGAAGCGGTTGGTCACAGTTAGAACCAGCCGCTTCTTTCCAAACTTCAATCTACAAGGGAAGAAGGGAAGCCTTGCACTAATTTTTCAGTATACTTCCATCTCAAAATAAATTTAACCGAAAAATGTTGAAAAACTATTAGCTGGTTTTGGTTATACTATGATAAGTGATTAAGTTACAGTGTTTAAATAAATTCAATCCAATCATGACCTTGTGGAAACTGGCGATTTAAAGATAATTTCAGCCACTCTTTTTCTTGTTGTAGAAGAGATGGAAGCATTGTTTTGAAATCAATATAATCCTTTTCTCGCACTTGCGAACCACCTGCTTTATGGAGAAGTTGGATTTCAGGTCTCAAATAGGGTATGCCTTCTTTAGTTTTCAAAATAATTTCATCAATCGGTCTTTTAATTGATTTATCTCTCTTATATATCCAAGAATTTTCTTCAGTATCAATTATCATAATCTGAAATGCCCAAGGCATCTCGCTACTCTCACTAACCCAAATATCCTCTGTCGAGTCCAAGTATTCTCCATCTTCCCAAAGATCTAGCATACCATCCTGAGCCTTGTATAACATCCAATTACGACTTAGATACCTATAAGCGATTAGTTGTTCATCGCGAGTGATAATAACATCGATATCACTATGTTGCCTTGTTTGCCTGCAGAGATGTAAATCTAAGGCCCATCCCCCAGCGACACACCACCGAATCGGAATGTCGGAAAATACCCGAGTTATTTCCGATACAGTTAGTGGTGTCCAATTACTTAAATCCGTTCTCAAATTTATCTCTCTCCTTTTTCTATTTCTGGGTCTGTTAATCTGCCGGTTAGCTTAATGCCAGCGGCCAGTCTTTATTTTCTCAGTCTACAACTTTATTTTCCTAGTCTAACACTTTATTCAGTCCAAGATTTTTTTTAACCGCTACCAATCATTTTTTAACTTTTTTTACGAGCCAGATCATTTGGAGCCAATGAGCTTAAACTTCATGCTTAAATGACTGCGTTTTGTTAGCTGGCCCTGTAACCAAAGTCATACCACAAACTATCATTACTGTCTTTGAAAGGCAACCTTTAGGCCTAGTCCGATATAGATTGCTCCGACGAACTTGCCGCTTTGGCGGCTTAAACGGCTTATCCATGTCGTCCGTTTAACCATTTTTCCAAGCGCAGAGATACCTAATACAATGGAGGTTGTATACAATACACTTAAGCTCACAAAAACGAAACCTAGTATCAAAAATTGCGTGGCGGCATGGCCTCGTTCGAGATGAACAAATTGAGGCAAAAACGCCAGAAAAAATAGAGCCGTCTTTGGATTAAGAACTTCTGCAACTGTTGCCGTAACGAATGACTTTAAAGCTCCCGCCGATTTAACCTTAGGAGGTCGCGGTTCTGATGGCTTACTCATCATTTCGCGAACTCCCAAATATAGTAAGTATACCGCTCCTGCATATTTAACAAAATTGAAGGCGAGAGCCGAGGTCATTAGTATAGTAGAAAGCCCGACAGTAGCAAATAAGGTGTGAAGAAAATCCCCGGTTGCGATGCCAAGCCCTGCCATAATGCCTCCTTTGCGGCCATTTTGAACGGTACGAGTAATGGTAAGAAGAACAGCGGGGCCTGGAATTAAAAAAAGCAAAACGACAACGATTACATAAGCCAATAAAGTTGAAAAATCCGGCATCTGACTTCCCCACCTCCAAAGATTCAAGATGATATATTGCTGCGGTTTTGCAGCCATTGTTCGAATTCGACGGGGGTGTTAACTTTATGGTCTAATACAGCCGTATAGATATCATAGCTTTTCACCTGTTTTCCATACTCGTCTCGTGATACCCAGGCGGTTTTTATGCTTAAAATAGAAACAACCGTCTCCGGAGTTAGACGATCGGGCATCGTGCGAATATGTTGCAGATCGGGTTGTTTTTCTGGCTCGTCTACAAACCAAATATCCAATTCCCACTGGTTTCCGTTGTTGGACTTATAGGTTATACCGAGAAAAAAACCATCCGGGTAGGCTGGATTGGTGTTCCAACTGCCAGTATCGTTAATGAATTGCATATCCCGAATCCCGGGATTGGACATCAATTGCGAAGCAATCCCAGAGATTGTAGCGATGTCCAGCTTGGAGCAAATGACGGTCATATCGAGATCTCTCCAAGCCATTAACCCTAAGGCCGCACTTCCTACGGTTACGGGCATACCGGCTGCTTTCAACAACGGAATGAGGTTCAGTTCTTCCGTAATTGCAGCCGCTTCAACCTGCAATCGCTGTTGACGGGCAAGCAGTTCTACCTTTTCGATCATGGTTCGCTCCTTTCCTAATGCGCTCATACGGAGTTACCTTTGTTACAGAAGGCTTTGCCATAGTGGTCGACAGCAAAGCCAAATAATACTTTCATCATAAATAGCAGGCAAGTAATCAACATGTAAGGCTGGATATTAGGCAGTAAAGGAATACAACCTAGGCCAATGGACAGAAGCAAGCCTGCGACAAACAGTTGTAACTGCCTTCCAATAAGTGAGTTGACGATATATGCACCTGTGATTGTATACGCCCATACAGCTATTGAATATCCGACCGCTGTGTTTAATAAAACCGAAATGATCACGATATGAATATGAATGGAAATGAACACAATTCGATTCTTTTTCCTTGCCGCATAAAAGTTGCTAGTTGAAGGCGTAAAATTAGCTATACAGCCTGCGAAAATATCGAAAATGAATAATAAAGCCAGGGCACTGCGCCAGATCGGCAAATGGGCAGTCATCTCGGGGTATCTCCAATACAACAGAGCCGTCAGCAGTCCGCCAAAAAGCAGAATCGCAACTATAAAAAGAATAGGTTGTTTTTCGCCAAAGACATCATGCAAAACCGATGGAATCCGTACTTGTTTCATAATCACTCTCCAATTTTATTCCGGATGATTGCCCGTTTCGCTGCCGATCGCGAAAGGGGTATATACATTTTCGTAGGCTACATGCATCGTCATCCCTTTTTGTGCATGATCTAGATTGTGACAGTGGTCCATCCATAATCCGGGGTTGTTTGCCAAGAAAGCAACCTCTAACGTCTCGCCTGGTTCGATATTGACCGTATCCAGGACAAGAGGGCTTCCACGAACTGGAAGGCCATTTTTACTGATGACTTGAACATGATGTCCATGAAGGTGCATCGGATGGTCGGCAAAACTCCGGTTTACGAATGTAGTCTTCACGAGATCCCCTTCCCTGACCATCAGCGTCGGAGTATTGGGAAATGTTTTGCCGTTAATGACCCACTGCTGTCCTGCCTCCCCATTATAGACACCAAAGTAGGTTTGATCCAAAATCAGCGTGAATGTTCTATCAAACACTGTGGAGGTATCAAATGAGGCACGTGTCGGCGCTCCATACTGGGTGATGTCCAAAATCTCGCCTTTCTCCAACACCTCGGGGGCGCTATCGCCGTCTTTGCTGTACACTCTGCCGACCGGCTTTCCGTCCGTGAGCATGGCTAGCGTCACGGGAGTGTCCGGCATAATGAATTCGACATCGTAACGCCCTCCGCCTCCAATTCGCAATAAACGATCCGTCACAGTACCGGGCTCGTTCAACTCATATCCATCGATGGCCGTGACTTTGAAAGGGGCGCCATTCAAGGAAAACGTGCGGGTCAAATTGCCCGCATTCACGAGACGCAACCGCACCGGCAATCCCGGTTCAACCAGATTTTGCAGGAATGAGTCATCCCTATCGAGCGCCGGAATACTTCTGCCGTCCGGCGTCATCCAATCATGCGCCACAATCGTCGTATCGATCATTTTTGTTTCATGCTGATTGGAGGGACGTATAATAAAGGCTCCGAACAGCCCTTTTTGCACTTGGATGGAGGATTGCTGATGGGAGTGATACCAGTGTGTCCCGATTTCTTCTATTACAAAACGATAAGTATACGATTCGCCGGGCATCACCGCATCCTGCGTCATTCCGGCAACCCCATCCTCGCCATTCGGGACATCTACACCGTGCCAATGGAGGGTAACGCCACTCGTAATGTTCTTGTTCACCAATTGAACCTCCACTAAATCCCCTTCATCGGCAACAAGCTCGGGACCCGGAGCCTGCCCGTTAAAAGTCCAAGCTTCGATCGTTTCGCCGGAGGCAAGTTGAATCTTCTTCGTTTCGGCGTAGAGGACATACGTCTTGTCGGGAACTCCAGACTGGGGCCCTTTCAAGTCCACAACACTAATCAACTTGTCGGATGCACTTGGATCGTGACCTCTATGGTGGGCATGCATATTGTCAGGTGGGATGGGATCGCCTCCTCCATAATCAGCGGTTTGGTGGTGGACCATCTCCATCCTGCCGGGAAATTCACTCATCTTCTGAGCGATTATCAATACAATCAACGCTGTGCCGAGCGCTAGAACCGAGTACACGGCGCTTCTCGCGATTGTTATGCTTAACCGAGGAGTTCGATGTTCTAGAAGCCTTAACCTCCTGCCGTGATAAAACCATAGTAGCACAACCGCAATGATCAGAGCCCCGCCATACATTATAATATCTTCTGTATTAGGGATCGCCGGTATGTCTATCGTTACAAGAAAAAAGGCAAGTACCGCTCCAACTAACATGACATGTACGGGAACAATTAGAGACCGCAAAGAACTCCCGGCCTTGATTGCTCTCGAAAGGTTGGGCAGTGCAAAGATCAACACCGCAAGCGCCGGCAACCCTAACAGAGGGAGAATAATGGCAACCCGATCCATTACGAATAGCCAGCCGAAATTTATCCCAATCAGAAGGATATCAAGTACCCAAAGCAGGATAAGAACCATTCCGGCAACGACGCCGATTTTTGTTACTAGCAACCATCCCCTGAATCTTGTTTTGCGTCCTCTCAAATATTTGAGATGATTCCCAACATATCCGGTAATTCCCCAAACGCCCACGAGCAATAACAATAATAAAAACTCTAATGCCATTAGCGATTCGAACACGGCTAACCCTCTTTCCCTGAATGTATTCTAGCCGGTGTCGAGAATCGCCCTCTCGCATCCGGTTGCGCACGGAGGTTAGTTATGGAGCGCAGCCTTCAAGCTGGCAGCCGTTTTCGGCTGCTCTTTCTTCATCGATTGACGCATGAAAAATTCGGCCACCTTTGGCACGTTCCCGACTTGAATCGTAAAATGAACCCGGCATGATGCTTCGGAAACCGGCTCAACCTGGTAACTTTCGCGAAAATATTGTTTTTGATCGGGGGTTGTTTCCATTGTCAATAATTGATCCTGAACCAGCTCCGTTACGATCATCGTTTTTTCGTTTTTGAAGCCAGAATATTTTCCGCTTTCGAAATATTGGGTTCCTAATCGAACAGGTCCTTCAGTGGCGACGCGACTTTCTATAATGCCCTTCATCCAGGAAGCCCGCCCTTTTAAATCCGTAAGACGCGAATAAACGACAGATGCGGGATATTCATAAAGTTCGGAATATTCGAAGGTAAGCATGATTGTGATTCCCTCCCTTGTGATGTGGTTCTCTTAACGAAAGAGAATGGTTGACAACGCATCCGTAAGCACTTGTTCCAAATGTTCCTTATTCTCCCCGTAGATTCTTTTTCGCCAACCGATGTACCCATCTGGTCGCACGATGATTGCCCCTGTCGAAGTGATTCCGTATGCGTTAAGAAAATCGTTCCCAGGATCGATGAAGTCGTTATGTTGCCCGCCAATCTGAAACACATCCATAGGAAGACCTAGCTTCTGTTTAACCTGTTGCGCGGCCTGCAACCAGCTTTGTCCTTCTGGACCGACGAGCAAGACAAATCGAGTGCCAAATAGATCAATGGAGGAGACGGATTGACCCTCCCGTTCGAGAACGACGTGCGCCGCGCGGGTTCCCGGCTGCCCCGTCCATAACTCGGGCGACTGTACAAGCGGGAGGATCTTCGCACCTGCTTCCGGGACGATCGCGCCGCCTTGGTAACGATATCCCATATTGACATGCAGGGTATTGACGGTAATCCCCTCCGACCCCTCATGTTCGCGTTGCTGCGAAAGCATGACCACCTGTTCCACCGTGTAATCCGCAACAGGTCGCCGCTCCTCATCGTAAGTGGCAAGCAAATCCGGACCTGCTTCACCGCGTAAGACCGCGGCAAGCTTCCAAGCGAGGTTCTGTGCCTCGGCGATGCCGGTATTGCCGCCTAAACCGCCGCTTGGAGGTTGAACCCGTGCGGAATCGCCGACCAAAAATACTCGTCCTTGTTGAAAGCGGTCCGCTACGCGGGCGGCCATTTCCCAAGTCAAAACCTTTTTAATCGAAACCGAAATGTCTGGAATTCCGATCGCCGCCCGAATTAACTGGACACAACGTTCTTCCGAATAATCTTCCATGGTTTCCTCTTCGGGATCATATACAACGTCTAATCGGTATAAATGGGGTCTCCTGAGAGTTCCGGGGTACAGCACCAGGCTTCCGCTTGTTGTCTCATTGGCAAAAAAGCACATATGCGCGTTTTGACTATGAAACAGCTCATGAATATCGGCATCGAAAACCATGCTGATCAGATGACAGAGCGTGCCTTCTCCATGCTGCCCAATGCCTAATTGTGTGCGGGTTCCGCTCTTGCTCCCATCCGCTGCAACCAAATACTTGGACCGGACACGTCTAGTTTCGTCGCTGATTCGGTCACGAATAACGGCCGTGATGCCGTCCGCGTCGGGTTCAAACTCGATCAGTTCTATGTTGTAGCGTAAATCAACGCCGGCTTGCTCAACCTGTGCCCGAAGGACCGGCTCAAGCAGATCTTGTGCAATGCCGTTTCCTTCAACAGGACTAAGATCCGTGAAGTAAGCGCTCATATCTTCCATCAAATTATCAAACATTTGCCCGGCCAAGCTCTCCACAAACATGACGCCAAATTCTCGAGGGAAAGGAGGTTCTTCACGGCGAATATCCTGCTCGATTCCGGCCGAACGGTAAATTTCCATCGTTCGGGCAGTTAAACTCGAAACGCGCGGGTGAATGGCTGTTCCCGGATGGCGCTCAACAACCAATGGCTTAATTCCCTGGCGAGCCAGAAATAGGGAGAAGGATAAGCCGACCAGGCTTCCTCCCACAACGAGAACTGGAACGGTTTCATCGAATAAAGCGTTTTTTAGGGGGTTATTCATCAACAGCACAACCTTCCGTAGTCCGTTAGACTTTCAATCAGAGCGGTTATCAATATGCTGGGCGATATCACGCAATTCTTCCATACTCCATCTCAGCTTTTCATTTTGGATATCCGCGATAATGGAATGGATCCATTCCATTTCAGCTGCGAGCACCGTTCGTTGGTATTCTGTCTCGAGTGAAAATAAGCGGGGCAGACCCATCGATGCTACGGTTTGCAGCTCATCTTCGAGTCGAGTGAGCATGTTTTCAAGAGCGTGGACTCTTTTTTGGAAGAGCATTGCAACATCTTCGGGCGTCAACAGTGCCAGAAAAGAAACAGCAGCAGGGAACTCTAAAAATTCCTGAGCAGGTGTAGAGATCATTTCCCGCATCCAAGAATAGGCAGCATCTCGCCCCAGATCCGTAATTTCGTAAACAATTAAATCCGGTTTCCCTTCATTTTTTTTCTTTCCTTGGATAGCAATGGCCTTGTCTCGATGCAACCGATCAATCGTTTGGTAAATACTCGTTCGATGGCGAACGTTAATAACTTCTTCTTTCCCCCTCTCTTTGATAAGCTGCTGCATACGATAAGCATGCATCGGCTCCTCGATCAGAAAACAAAGCACGGCTAAAGCGACAGGTGATTTTTTAATGAAGTTGTTTTTCATAGTCATAATAATACTATTAATAATATGACTAAGTCAAGAGACGCAATAAAGTTCACCCAAAGCACCAACTGAGTTTATTATATCATAAAAATATATTTACATATTATATCTTTTTGATATAATAAAACCGATCAAACATAAAAAGGAGGAAATATACCATGTTTAAGAGCGGCAATGTGACTGTCATGGTAACGGATTTAAAAAACGCAGTAAAATTTTATGTCGAAGCCCTTGGACTAAAGCTTCAACACGAAATGGACGGGCATTTTGCGCAGGTCGAAGCACCGGGATTGACGATCGGTCTCCTACATCCTTCAGGCGACCAAGGTGTTAAACCGGGAACTTCGGGTAGTATGTCTATTGGATTTGAAGTAGAGGAACTGGAGTCTGCCATTGAGACACTACAATCCCGGGGTGTTCATTTCCATGATTATGTAGAAGGCCAAGCAGCCCAAGTCGTACACTTCAGCGATCCTGAAGGCAATACCCTATACTTGGTTTGTAATCGTTAAGCCAAGGTGAGAATAAGGGACAATAAAAAAAGGAGTCTTCTCTTGACACCGAAAACCAACGTCAACATGGTTATCATCGGACTGCTGGCTGCGATGTTCATCGGCGCGTTGGACGTGACCATCGTCGCCACTGCTACGCCGCATATTATCGCTGATTTACATGGTGTGAGCCTATTCAGTTGGGTGTTCGCGGTTTACACGTTGACCACCTGTGTGGCGGTGCCTATTTTCGGCAAGCTCGCCGATTTGTTCGGGCGCAAAGCCGTGTTCGCTGTCGGCATCGGTTTGTTCGTACTCGGTTCCATTTTATGCGGGGCCGCACAGTCAATGGCGGAACTCATTTGGTTCCGGGCCTTGCAAGGAATCGGGGCCGGGGCACTGGCGCCCGTGTGCTTTACGATTGTCGGCGATTTGTTTTCAGGCAAGCAACGAGGCAAAATGATGGGCGTCTTCTCGTCCGTTTGGTCCGTGGCAGGCTTGCTCGGCCCGCTTATCGGCGGTTATTTCGTCGATCAGGTGTCGTGGCGCTGGATATTCTACATCAACGTGCCGATCGGTGCCGCCGCCTTGCTGCTGGTCACCGTATTTTTGCACCAACCGATCGAGCGCCGGGTGAAAAAAGTCGATTACCTGGGCACGCTCACCTTTACCGTTTCCTTATCCGCACTCCTGTATGCGCTTCTGAGTGGCGGGTCCGACCATCCGTGGGATTCCCCGTTGATTATAGGGCTGTTTGCGGTAGCGGCCGTATTTTTGCTGTTGTTCCTCTGGATCGAAAAACGGGCGGAGGAGCCGATGATGCCGTTGTCGATTTTCCGCATCCGCGTATTGAACGTGACAAATGTCAGCGGATTTCTGACGTTCAGCATCACGACGGGCTTGACGATTTACTCGCCAATCTGGATTCAGTCCGTGCTTGGCCATTCCGCGACAAGCTCGGGCCTGATCGTCATGCCGATGTCACTGGCATGGCCGCTCGCTTCCAACATAGCCGGCAGGCTCATGTACCGGATGGGGGTGAAGGCGTCGATTGTGTTCGGTTCTAGTCTGGTGGTGGCCGGCTTCATTTGGCTTGCCGCGCTTCAGATGAACTCTCCTTACGTTTACTGGATTGGTATCCTCGTCGTGATCGGGCTCGGGATGGGCTTTGTCGCGACGCCCTCAACCGTTGTCGTGCAATCCGCAGTCGGCTGGGAAAATCGTGGAGTCGCCAACGCTTCCAGCATGCTATTGCGAGCAATGGGCCAAACGATCGGCATCGCGGTATTCGGCACGATTTACAACCAGCATGTGACAACGCTCGACTCCAAATCGGAGCTGGCTGCCGGAATGCATGCCGTTTTTCTGCTCATGTGCGCCATTGCGATTGCGAACCTGCTCGCCGTGCAGTTCCTGCCGAAGCACCGCGAGCTGATGGCGCACCAGCAGTCGGCTTGACGGGGGCACGAAAGAAAGAAACCGGAATTGGCCACAAACGGATTCGGCCTGGAAAAAGTCGCGACGACCGCGGCTTTTTCTTTTTTCGGGCAAGCATAAGCTATACTATTGTTTACTTATTATATCTTTTCGATATAATTAAAGAAGTTAAACTTATAGGGGAGGCTGTTTGCTTGAACGAATTATTCGTACTCGGCGAATTGATGATTAACCCGATGCATGGCTATTTGTTGCATCAGATCTTGAACGGGGCTATTGGACCTACGCGAAAAATTAGCTGGGGGGTGCTTTATCCGCTCATTCACGGCCTGCTAGCAGACGGGCTGATCGAGCAGGTCCCCGATGAACAACCGGAGGGCGCTCGACAAGGAAGAGGAAAAAAGAAAATAATGTATAGCATTACCGAAGAAGGCAAAATGCGCTTTTCCCGGTTGATGGAAGAGCCGATTCCATACACGCCGGATTACGAGCTGCATTTTTATATTAAATTGAAAAATTTTGATCTGATCAGTAGAGAGCTGCGGTTTTTAATTTTGCACCAGTACAAGGATTACCTGCGGTATGAAATCCGCCATGAGGAAGAACGGATTGAGTATGTGGACAAGGATGAGCGGATACCAGACGGGGAGCAGCAGTATATTCTGATCTTTTTCCGGCATCGGTTAGAAAGGCTCCGTGTTGACGAAGAGTGGGTTTTACAGTTAATCAATAGTCATCGAACGAATGGGGAAGGACTTGAACGGGAGTAAACCTGGAAATGTTAAAGCTAAGCACAGCGGATGCAAGGTTAGCCCCTCATTATGGCTTGTCTCACCCATCTAAATCTGAACTGCGGCAACTAAATATGGAAAACGGCAAAACTGTCGAAAGGCAGTGACGCAAAGCCACGGATCTTCTCACTATTCAAGTGATGACCGCCGGGCTACCCAATTTGCCAAACACGGCCTATGGGGTCGTGTTTTTGTTATTTGCAGAATTGGAGGGGAATAAGATGTCCGAAGCAAAATATCATTCGAAATTGCCTATGATGGCTGGTAAAGGGAATATAAGAGTTGTACTAGTGGATAGCGACCAGGAATGGGGGCGCCGCTTTACAGAATTTCTCAAAACAGCGACGGATATTCATCTCATTAACATTTCCGTCACAAAAGAAGAGGCGGTACGAGCTGGTTTACAGTTGGATGTGGATGTTGTTGTAGTAAATACAACACTGCGGTCACCCGGATACGATGGACTAGATGCATCCAAAGAAATTCTTGCAAAAAAAGATATTCCCATTATTGTCGTGGCCTCAAGTAATGACCCAGAGGTAGTCGTAGAGGCAATGGCAGTCGGAGCGGTTAATTTTATTTGCAAAGCCTATATGCGAGACATCATCATAGCGATTCGCGAAGCATATCATCGTAATCCATCTTTGCACCCGAGAGCTTCGAAGGTGCTTCGCGAAGAAGTCACCCGGTTGAAGCGTCAGGAATTTTGTTGTAAGCTAACCACGACTGAAAAAGAAGTATTGCAATTAATCGCTTTGGGATATTCCCAGTCCAAGACCATTCAGTTGATGGGGATCTCGCCCAATACTATGAAGACACACGTTCGTCATATTAGTAGAAAGCTCGGTACAAAATCAATCAAAGAAGCAGCAATAAAGGCGAGGCGGTTTGGACTAGAGAAACAATAGCACGATGCCTAGTGACGAATTTCGATTTACTTCGACAAGGTTCTGGGTCTTCAGGGTGACTAAAAAATCATCCTGCCGGATGACATCGAAAATTGATAAAATTAGGCATAAGGTGGGATAGGAATTGAACGAAATGGCCCACTATGAAAGGGAGGGATTTACGGAAATAGTAATTAAGGATGATGTGTAGGATAGGTGTCTGTCATGTGAAGAACGGGACAAACTCAATGTGGTTCTTTTTTCTCATTCATGGTTTGGGTTGTCCCCAAAATGATGGATGAAAGGATGATCGGCATGTATCGAAAAGAAATGGAGCGTGAAATATGTCAGTATAGCCGAATAGGAAACGGAGGGGTCACTGATGCTGTTAGTTGAGCAGATAACCCCTTATGAAAAAGTCGAGAATTGGTTGATCGCTTATACGGACTGGAAAGCACGGCTGGAATACGCACAAACAGAGCTTACGCACATTCCTGGATTGACTAAAGCGTTGCATGAAGTAGCGATTTACGGTTGCGGCCAACGCAATGACACGCTGCTTCGCACAGTCATACACCGTTTGGAAATCACTGAATATGAAATACCATTTCTTAAGTCCAGAATCGGACTGATCGAATATGCTTTCTCGGCGCTTACTCCAGAGGAAAGACGATTCATTCAATTGCGCTATCAAGATCAATTGGCGTTTGCAATCGTTATGGATCGTTTGGGACTATCGCGCCGCGCTTTTTTCTATCATCGGAAACGAATATTGCAAAAAATATATCGCAAAATAAAAAGTCGAACAGCATTATTGGAGTATGATCCGTTTGACGAAAAGTAAAAGATCGGTTACCGAAAAAGATGCTACTGTGCATCTTTTTTTGGTGAGCGAATAAATGCACGTTATAAACCTAACCTCTACTATTCGGGCCTCCGTAAATTGCTGATCCCCTGAGAAATTACGCTGATGCACTTTCATTGCACCGAACATGCACCGAACAGGTTCTGTGAATGAACCCTGTATTCCCCAATTCTGCACCCCGTTTGCATTTCTTTCGTGATAAATTGATATTGTGGACAAGTCGGGAACAGTACGTTTTCGTTCAATATCATAAAGTTGAAAGGAGGCTTTTAGTAGTATCCAATTTCTGAGACGACGGGCCATCCGATTTTCGGAGAGCCTGTTTTTTGTTTCGGGCAAAAGCGAACCAAAATCACCTGCAAGTCCTCCCTATTCATTCACTCATAATCAAGCATCAAGCGCCGGTTCTTTTCCTTAACAGGGAAAAGTTCAAGGCGTTTTTTTATTTCATAAGACAACACCAACATAAACAGATGTTGTTGCTTTTCTCACGGTGCTGCCATGTGAGGATGGAGATGATTTTTATGTGCCCCCTGTTGCCGTAATGTCAAACAGCGGTCTTGTTATATGGTTGGTCTCCGGTTATTGACGCGATTATGTTCAGGCTATGCCGTAATGGAGCGTTGGAATGCTCTGCGGCAAAGTCTTTTTTGCTTTTTGGATATTTTTCGCAGACGAGTCAAAGGGAGCGTTGGCTGTCGCTCTCCCCCTCCATTTTGGTTTGCCTACAAACCAAAATGGAGGGACGAATATGAAAAGGATTAATTTGCGGGACATGTATCCCTTTATCAAAACGGATGTATGGATCGACTTAGATGATGAAGTGGCACAAGAAATCCGCCGTTGTGACTTAAATGAAAGCGCATACAAATTGCGCACCTATCGTCATCGCGCTTATTACTCGCTTGATCGGAACGACGGTATAGAACAAGACGTTCTTTTCCTTTCAATTTCCCCGGAGGAATATTACGAGCGTAAGCTTTCCAATGAGCAGCTTTATGCGGCTATGTGTCGATTGCCGGAAAAATCGTTTAGACGAATTTATGCTCACTTCTTTTTAGGCATGAGCAAAGTAGCGATTGCCCAAGCTGAACAAGTTGATGAACGGGCAGTACGAAAATCTATTGAACGCGGTTTAAAACAAATGGCGCAGTTTCTCAAAAAAATGTGATTGCGGTAGGTCAAAGGGTCCGATTTGCTTGCCAAAATGAACAGATAGGTAAAGAGCTTTATGTAGGCGGCGGCTGGTTATAACCAGCCGCTCATTTTCCATGAGAGGGGCAGGTAACAATGAATTCGATTCGATTTCGAGATGCTGAACATGAAAGCTTCTACTTTCGGATGCTGGATGAAAGGAAATGCAGCGACGGCTATCATCGGGCACTTTTCTACACATTAGGTATTTCCCACGATACTCGGAGTCATATCCGCGATTTGTTTGATTTTTCTAATGGGGGCATTAAGCCCAGAGGTCTCGCAGCCTCGTGGCAAACCGGTAGTTCTATCCGCGTGTGCAGGCTTGCTTTTAATCTGTGGAATGGCTGGACGGAAAAAGGTGGGGAACGCTACTCTACTCCCCACGAATTATTCGATTGCAGCTACGCTCCCTATTTTTTTGAAGCGATTCAACTTCGTTATCCGGATTATTGCCGAAGCCAGGAGAAGAATTTCAAGCGGCTAAACGAACAAGCTCGCTGAATGGCAACCAGCTAAGGGAGTGGAATAGATGAAGGATATTAAAACGAGGACTGTTGTGAAAGACATAAAACGTTTGGACAGACTGCCAAACTTGATGGATCGTGTAAAACATTCGAGCGCCCGCACAAAACAGCATAAAGACAATGACAAGACGACTTCACAATCTCCAAATGAATATGCGCAGCACCATTCTGCATCGGCCGTAGATAAAACGGTACGTTTTCAAATTGGAATGAGCGTGGTTGCTAGCAAAAGATTGATAAGGCTCATTCAAAAAAGGCGGACAAAGGCAGAGGGGGACACGGTATCGATGCAGAACCCCGCTGCTATAACTACTAAGCCCTCAGGTACTCATCAATTGCGACTTGCCCGTAGGTTGCATCTTCGTAAGCCAGTAGATGGGAAATATCTCCTGCCAGCTAATCATCAATCAAAAAAACAACGCTTTTTACCGAGCCGGGTCAATGCCCGGCTTTTGCATCCTCCTCGCAAAGATAGCTTTCCTGAACGAATTCTAAATCGGGAAGGTAGAGATCAAGAACCGGCCGGGAAAAAGGGAGTATTTGCCGCCGCGGCAGCTCATTCAGCAAATGTACGCGGGAATAGCCCAAAAGCGCTAACGTCCGAAAGCTTGAGGAAGCGGCATTTCAGGCCACCGTCATCCCGAATCCCCTTCGCAATATCCAAGCAAGCAGGCAATATGATCAAACGTAAAGAACGGAAGTTCAAGACAATATCGCCATTTATTAAAACGGGACAACGGCTAGGGCAGGTTAAAAGTCATTCTGATAATCAAGCGGAAGGAAAAATGAATAGCGCCAGGACAGCGCAGCGGACTGCACAGATGGCGATGACTGCCCGCCGCTCCATTCAAAAGGCACAAGCTGCAGCACGATTAAATCTTCGGATCATTAAAATGGTAGTAAAAGCAGCCGCTTTGCTTGTCAAAGGGGTAACCACGCTTTTGGGGATTAGTAGCACCGTTATTGTATTGCTGTGCATTGTTATGGCTATAGCTGCTGTCATTTCCTCTCCGTTCAGCATCTTTGTTTCCGGTGAAAACACGGATGCGGATGTAAAACCGCTTTCCCGAATCGTTCAAGAGCTGGACATTGAGTATGCCGACCGTCTGGCAGAAATACAGCAGTCCTCTGGCCGTGTAGACCGGGTGGAGTTTCATTACCCCGGTAGCGCGGACAACACGCGAATAGATAATTGGATGGATATTATAGCCGTTTTTTCCGTGAAGACTGTCATGGATACAGAAAACGGAATGGATGTAGCAACACTTGATGCAACAAGGATCGGGATCATCCAATCGGTGTTTTGGGACATGAATCAACTGGAATCCCGTATCGAAACGATCGAACATACGGAAAGTGCTACGGTAGAGCATGAAGATGGAACTACCAGCGAAGAGACGACTACCAGCTATGAACACATTTTGCATATTACCATTTCGAGCAAAACTGCGGAACAACAGGCTGAATCTTATCACTTTACAAATGAACAGATGAACATCATGAAGGAAATGATGTCTGGAGAGTTTCGGCCACTCATGTTTGCCATGCTGGGTAAAGAAACGGATATTGGCTTGACACCGGGGCAGCTTGCGGATATTGGGCAACATTTGCCCGAGGGAGAAATAGGCAGCGAAGTCGTCAAATTGGCGCTAACTCGTTTAGGCGATCCGTACAGTCAACCGAAGGCCGGACAGGATGACTTTACAGATTGTAGCTATCTCGTTCAGTGGGTTTATCGACAACTAAGCATTAACCTGCCACGAACCGCAGCGGAACAAGCAAGATTTTGCGTAGAAAATGGCTTGACAGCTAGCGCGGCAGATTTGGTTCCTGGCGATCTTGTGTTTTGGAGCTACGAGCATAATGGTAGGTTTATGGATATTACTCACGTTGGAATTTATGCGGGGGATGGCAAGGTGGTGGATGCTTCCTCAAGTCGGGGGCAGGTAGTGTATCGCAATTTGTTTGATTCGGACAAGCATGTGTTGTTTGGCAGGCCTGCGGCTCAAGTGTAGCGAATGTATCATGACCAAAGATGTACTCTCGGGGAATGCTCAGAGGTTGCTAATGCAGGGCTATCGAGCATTCCCTTTCTTAAATGCTCCGTTTTAATCTCGCTTCGTTAACATAAGGCTCTTTCAATTCAATTAACATTGAATGAACCAACATGGTAATTACCTTGAAGCCCTCTGCCGGAATGCGAAAGTCGACAATGATATAGCAGACGTCGTATTTCAAAGAAAAAGAAGCACCGTTTTTGATGCTTCTGATTAAGACTTTCGACAAATCAAGCCTACTCAGAATGCAGGCTCTTTTTACGATTGGCAAGTCGATTGACTAGAGTGAACATGTTATCAATTCTTTTAGTGAGGTCTTATTTGTAACAAATAAAGCCGCCCATCTAACTTCGGTGGGCGGCGATACATTAGGCTTGCTTCACGTGATAGTTAAATACAAACATTAGAGCAGCATTCAGAACTTCGACCAACGCAGAAGTCATCTTTTGCACATGCTCTGTTTTATCAGGCATCGCATTTTGCTTATCGGCGTTTTCAATAAATTCATGGTATAGATTGAATTGATTGTCACTTGTTCGAAGAAGTTCATCGGATGCTTTTAAAAACTCTGCGAAACGATCTTTTCCGTATTTCGTAGAGAGAACATTTGCCATGATGTGGCGATACAGTAATACTGCAGCAAACGTTGCTGGATTTGAGTATTGAATGACTCTCTTGCGAAACTCTTCTTTGTCCTCATCTGAAATTTTCCCATTAAATTCTACCGCAGATTCAAGGAGAGCAATAATTAGATCCGGTTTAATAAAGTTTTGAACATTTGTAGGGAAGGTTATAGTGATGTTTTTGCAATTATAAAAATAATTCTCATTAATGTTAGATACCCAACCATGCCCATCTCGAAGATTCCTTACAAGCGTATTCCAACTGTTTCCATGTGGAATTAACCCAGAGTTTTTTGAAATATTAGCAAGAGAAGGATCAATTACTTGTGATTTAACAGATGGTTCACGGAGCCAGAAGCTTCTAAGAACTTTAAACACTTCTGATTTTTGAACTCTGAAGGGAGCGCCCTCGTTTTTCATTACAAACTGAATTCGTGTATTCGAAAGAAGGAAGTCCTTGGCTAATGCACTCAATATCATTGGAACGACTTGTACAGGACTGAATGAAGGATATAAGTATTTACGGTCTAGCTTATCAAGTGGTTTTTTAAACATCACTGGTAATGTTATTGCCGGATTCTTGCGAACCATACTCTCCCGAATAGGTCGCGTAAGTTCCTGATATTTTGCTTCGATTTGTACCGCCATATCCTTTGGATCAATGGTCTCCTCGAGGCCCTCCTCCTCTTTCTCCGCTTCGTCTTTTCTAATAGAATCAGCAAATTCATCTGCTTTAGTACCTATTAGGATAAAGGGTACTTCTTTTCTGTACTGCTCAAGAATCTCAGACAAATGACCGATCATTTTTTTTTGGTTGGGATTATTCACCAATGGAAGAACAACTAAAAGGGCATCATATTGCTTATTATATAGAAAGTTTCTTAGATTCGCTTTTTCTGCCTCGTCGTCTTCGCTGTTGTGATAAAGCCCGCGTGTGTCCTCTAAGGAAAATGCATAATGTCCCTCGAACGTGCCATAGGTTTGCTGTAACTCTTTGTTGACGTGATTATTATTTGTTTCATTTTGAACAAAATTCATTTCAAGTGTTGAATTCATTGGCATATATATCAGGATTTCCTCGCATAGTACCTCAATGGAGAGACGCTTTCCCTTCTGGAGATCATTGTTTGTAAAGAATGCCTTGGCAAACTCGCAGTCCATTTGATGATGATATAGCTCAACAAAGAAGTAGCCATCGTCTGAAACATCACTACTATTAAAGTAGCCAAGGAATTTTTCGCCAAGCAAGAGTTCAAGTTCATTGTACAGTTCATCCAATACCATACGTGTTTCCGTGTTTGCTTGGAGATGAGTTACTGTATTCATCAGAATAAGCTCTCTTAGCTTTCGAGAGTGCTTTTTAATATCTTTATCGTCAGTGTTATTGACGGACTCGTTATAAATCCAACTTGCATTTTCAAGGGCAAAGGGACTCAAGGCTTTTGATAGTTTTTCGACAGTGGCATTTATTATCCCACCATCAATCAGATGATACTGAGCTTCTGTGTTATTTTTTGTAAGAAACTGCTGTGCAATTCGTCGTGTCAGTTCCTCGTCAAGTTGCATCTTCTCCATTTCTCTGATTTTCTTATGATCACGAGAAATCAAGTCTGCGAGTGGCCCTGCCGCTTTATTAACAAAATCATCATAAGGCACGTATGGCTGCTGCGGCTTGACGGCAATAATTATTCGATCCTTCAACGCAGTTGTAAAAATAAATCTTTTTTCTCGAACCGTTCCACTGCCTTCGCCTATTATGTCGTCCAGGAGGGGATGGAACAATGCTGAAGCAAATTGTTTTACTAAAGCCGTCTTGCCAGCTGCCGTCGGCCCAATAGCGAGTAGACTCTTAACATACGGTGCCAGAAGCAACCCCTTTTCATTGACAACGCCGATTTCAGTTTTTTGCATTTTGATACCTCTTCCCACGTTTTTTAAACTGAAAAACCGCCCATACATTTAAAAGTAGGGCGGTAACACGCGTGGAATTAAACTCCTGTATAATTAAAGGATCATACCTCGAAGTTTTTTTCTCATCGTTGGCGCCTCCCCGACTGGTAAGTGACATTTCTGTCACCTACAGCGATGCTGTAGCGGACGATTATTCAATTTCCTCAATTATCCACAAGACAAGGAAAAGTGTCAACCTTAATTTTTCTATTTACAAACAGTGTTTTATAAACAGGACTAAGAGGAGCAAATGAGCTTCTTTTCTTATGATATTTCATATTTAAGTTTGAGATCTCGAAATTATTTATTGTGTACACCTGCATCTAAGCTTATACTTAAGGGAAATGCATTCCTGTGAGATTTTTTATTCTGGAGCTGATAAATAAATGGGCGTTAGCTATAAAAGGCTTTGGAAGCTGCTAATTGATAAGGACATAAAAAAAACTCATTTGAGAGAAATGTCGGGAATTAGTGCAAGCACCTTTGCAAAGCTCGGTCGAAATGAGAACGTAACAACTGATGTTCTTGTTAAGGTATGTCGGGCCTTAAATTGTGATATAGGTGATATCATGGAAGTTACAGATGACGATAACTAATACATATGAAATTAGGAGATTTTAATGAGCAATTTCGTTAGAGGGATTTTCATTGAGGAATGTAAGAATAGATTTTTATGTCTAGTCCAAATAAAAAAAGAAAAGCATCTTTGTTATGTTGCTAGCTCAGCAAGATTATCTAATTTTGTTGATTTAACTGGCAAGCAGGTCTTATTAATAAAGAACAAGGGGTCTAGGACAAGGACAGAATACAGCTTATATGCCGTAAAGAACGAGAACGGTTATGTTGTTCTTAATCTGAGTGCAGCTAACACACTCTTGCTAGAGGTTATTCGTAAAGAATACTCTTCAAATATATCCATCCAAAAAGAAAAATTTACACTTGAGGGCTATAAATCAGATCATTTGGTGGTGTCGGTCCCACCTACAATAGTAGAGGTTAAAAGTATACTTTCAGATAAAGCAGTAGTGAGGTTTCCGTCAGTTAACGGGGAACGCTCAATCAGGCAGCTTAAAGCGCTTGAAGAAGCATTGCTAAAGGGCTACCAGGTGCGCTATTGCTTGGTATTGCTTTCATCTTGTATAGATAATTTAACACTGGATGAGTCCGCCGCGGATTTTAATTCTAGGCTTAAAAAGTGCATTGAGTTAGGCATGAGGTTAGAAGCGTATCGATTGAATGCAACTCGGAAGCTTCGATTTTTTATAGAACGTGACAGTCATCTAGAGAATAGCATTTTGGGAAATGAGGTCTTATTGAATGTTGAATAGAACAATTTCTTTCAGGCCTAAACTCGAGGGTCAGTTCAGAATGAGATTTTATAATGCAGTATCCTTAATTAATGATAATACCTCCATAGCAAATATTGAGCAAATTGTAGACGATGAAGTGTCATGGGTTGAGAATGATTGCTTGGTTAATATGGCCCAAAGAAAAAAGTATCGTGCTGTCTGGTTACTATTTAGAGATTTGATTCGAGCCTCGTGGAAGGCTTGCTTCAGAGAGGGCGTCCTGGAGATGCGCCTTCCCAATTTAGATCAAAATGAAATCCAAGATGCCTCCACTCCTGAAATAAAAAGCTTACTTCGAAGTTGGATGCAAGAGAGTCGACTAGAGCGCCTTCTTTCTTATACGGATTTCATTACCCGAATGGAAGCACCTGCGGCAGGAAAAAAGGATATTTCATGCTTAATAGCTGATGGAAGCTATTTGGCAGATAAGCTTCAGAATGTACTTAATCATAAAATTCCCATTGAGGACGCCGTTAGCCCTTACTTACAGCTCGTAAAAGAAAATGAGAGAGATACGTTTACGGGATTAAAGCTTTCGGACATTTGGAGATATTTTAGGTTAACCTGGTCAACGCCAGCCGAGACTACACCTGGACGTACAATGCAATACCTAATACGAGATGCGGCTCATCCTATGCATGCTGTTATGGGGATAGCGTCACTTGAAAACTGTGCAATGCAAATAACCTGCAGGGATGATGATATTGGCTGGACACCAAAATCCTTTACCAAAAAGCTTAGGAGCTTTAAAGAATTAAAGGATGTTTATAGAGAGTTTGAAAGGCTGCTGTCTTTTTTAGAAGAAGGGATTCAAGGGATCGATTATCAGGATCTGTGCTCGGAAGCAGAAATATTAAATCCTTCTGAGGAAACTGTAAAAGCGTTACAATTTAAAGCAGCTGCAGCTGAGGAGGAGCGTCAGTATTTACTAAAGCTATCCCAGAGTGAGAAACGAAATGAATTAGAAGAAAAAAGTGAATTAGGTAGTATTTCTCGAGAGACTGAGAATGCTTTGTACCTTAGAAAAAGAGCTGAGCAATTATCTAGGCTGCTTCAATCAAAAAAGCAGTTAAACGATCTGGTACTTGGCTCGAATTTCGAGCACATGTGGCTTTCCTTTGCTGAAAGTGAGACTGGCTATTCAGCAATTCGAACTGCATTAATTGCTCAAAAAGGTAAGCATATTGGCTCAAGTATGATGGAGTTAAATATATGCGGTGCAGTCCCCCCGTACAACGAAATTCTGGGAGGCAAGCTAGTAGCCCTTTTGGCTACTTCCCCTCAGGTAATACATGACTATTATAAACGATATGATTTACGAAGGAGTGAGATCGCAAGTCGTCTAAAGGGTGAAGATGTCCGGCGGTCTGCTGAATTAGTCTATGTTGGTACGACATCGCTCTATTATGTTGGGTCTAGTCAATATAATAGATTAAAGGTCCCTAAGGAGATTTTAGAATCGGATTTTGACATCCAGTGGCGTAAGTTAGGTATGACCTATGGCTTTGGAACCATGCATATTAGCAAGGCTACTACTATGAGCTTAACGGAGGCCACGAGTGATATTGGATTTACACGTATCAATCACGTTTTTGGGGAAGGTGCAAGTCCCAAAATGCGTCTAATGAACATGTCGATACGTGAATTACTTGAAACTAATCAAGATGAAGCAAAGGAGCTTTCAAAGCATGCTATGTCACGAATTGTTTATGGAGCTGCACTAGCAAAAAATACTAAGGAATATCTTCTTGGCTTGGAGGAAAAACCAAATTACGGCTTTGACATTGAGGATTACATGTCGGGAACAAAGAAAATTATTAACTATTGGCAGCAGAGGTGGGTTTTAAGTCGTTTGAGGTATTCTCCCATCTTTGATCGGATAAGAGCCTTTGATAAAACTGCCTTCTTAGTCAGTACCGATATAAAAAAACAATCAGATTGGAAATTTGAAAGGCTAAAGGAGGCTTTGATCATGCACTACCCGGAAAATGATCGATCCGTCTTTAATTTCATTAATGGCTTTTACCGCGGCAGCAGTGCATATGCAGATAATATAGATAACCAGTATCTTTCCCAAATACATGTTGTTACCGAGCTTGACGCTGCAATAATAGATGCTGTTTCTTCGGGAAAGGATGTAGTTCTAACTGGTAATCCAGGAGATGGCAAGACTCATATTATTCGTATGCTTTTGCCAGAGCTATCTGGGCTTCCAAGGCCACCAAGGATAGAAATTGATGCCAGTACCTTATCTAATGAAGAGATATTCGAGCATTGGAGTGAAGCGAAGCAATCAGGTGTTCCTTTCGTTATTGCGATAAATGCAGCCGTTCTGTTTTCTCTCTCTCTTGAATATGCAGATTTTAGGCCAATTGCCGAAGCAAAAGCGCAGATGATTAATTCTACTGTTTTTCATAATGAAAGCTTTGAATTTAAAGAGTCCATTGTATTTGATCTTAGTAAACGTGAGGCTCTATCGCCAAGTATTGTTAAGCGAGTCATTGATAATTTGACAAATAAAAGCAACTTTGAAGGCTGTGGTGTTTGCCAGTTTACCTCGTCCTGCGAGGTGTTAAGAAATGCAGAGCTTTTAAAAAATACATTATTCCAGGACAGACTCTCAATAATTTTAACTAGAGTTGCACTTCAAGGCCATCATGCTACTTTACGAGAGCTGTTTGGATTTGTTTCGTATCTTCTGTTTGGCAATCGGACTTGTGAAAAAATGCATGCTACCTTCGGTGAAAATGAATTTGATTTGGTAAATCTGATCTACAGCGGTAAGGGAGCCCTATTTGATGCGGTTCGTCAGTCCTTTGATCCTGCTCGAGTCTCCCATCCTATTTGGGATGAAAGGCTGCTTCAAAATAGTATAGATAAAGAGACCTGGGTAGAAGGGGTAATAATCTCGTCTGAAGCGATTGATGTTAATAATGTCGAATTATTCAAATTGAGAAAACGGCAGTTCTACTTCTTTAATACACACGGTGAGGCACTATTAAGCATTAGCGACGACGACGTATCAAAATTCCAAGCTTTTTTAGCACAGGATAATAAGAGAATTATTAAAGAACTGATAAGAAAATTAAATGCTTTTTTTGGACTTGCTAAGCCAGGAACAGAATTGGAGATCTGGTTGGGTCATCGCTTTAATAACTCTTCTCGTCGCATTCTTGTCTCCTTAGGTAGGCTTTCGGGTTCGCAGTTCTGCATTGGTCGCCCGCAGCTCAACTCGCTTATGAGCCAAGGAATTGAAATGACACAAAACTATTTAAGACTTGAAAAGCTAAATGCACCATCGATTTATTTAAAAATTGATTTCTCTTTATACTGCTTGCTATTAGAAGCAGAGAGAGGGGTACCTGTTCTATTTATGGAAAATGACAACGTAAAAAAGGTTTGGCGGTTTATAGAACAGCTACAAACAAACGATAGGCTTAAAGAAGAGGACGAGATTGCAGTTACCCTTCTTGATGTCCAAGGAAAAAAAGAAATTAACGTTACGATTGATAGGGACAGTAGAAAATATCTGTCCATTCAGAGCGGTGGCAAGCATTAATAGGGGGCCGATCATAAATGGAAAAGCTTTATCTAAAGAAGCTAAGAGATACTGTGGACAAGAGATTTGTTGGGTTCAAACCAAATGGGTCTAGTGTAAAGCCTGTCCATATTTTTAGCGGAGCAACCCGTGTTATATATGGGAAATCTGCAGATACCAGTGGAATTAAAAAGCTCTCTTATGTGGCAAACGCTAAGGGAAAAACGCCGGCGGCAAATACTCCTGAGAAGGTGCTTAGTTTTCTAAAGGAAATAGATGCTATTGAGGATGAGGACATTCGGATTGACGAATTAACCTCCTTTAGAAATATACTTCAAAAGCTACTATCCGCTGATGACGGAGTTTTTTCAGGGACCGATGATAGCATGGTTTCATATAGCGCTGGCTCGAGATACTTTATTACTCGCTTTGCAATGTATGAAGATGCGGGAGAATTCATAGGTGGACTTATTAAAGAGTACTGTCCCGAGTTGTCCTTATATATTTCTAAATTGCTTGAGGACAACGATGATCCAATTACAGTTCTTTTTACGCCGGTACTAATTGATGAGCCAGATCGGTTGTATGCGGAGAGCAGACATGTAGATATCGAGGCCTTTGCTCAACAGTCTGATGCATTAAAAAAATTTTTGAAGGAGCTAAGGGTGTCGGGGGAGTGTCTTCTAGCACATTTTCAACAACACTCTAATTCTCTCACGCAACTCAGGCTTTTTAATTTTTTCTGTATATATAATCTCGTTCGCTATTTGTCGCTTCTCGAAGCATTTTATTGCGGGGAAAGTATCCGACCATTCCTACTGGACTTTTCAGATGATAGTCAATCAAGTATTGCTCGTGCTTCTGTCATGTCATATACGCAGGTTCATCGTTCTATATCAAGATTCTATGCTTGGGGATATGCACAGGAATTGAAGGCATTTAGCAAGGAGGAGTTGCTGTCTTCAGAAACTCCTGAGTATGAGCCTAATAAAAAGTCAAAGGCTGATGAAAAGGAGCTAGCCCGTATTTGGGAGTTGGCTAAGAGTGATGCTGCATTGGTTGACGAGGATGAGGCTAGACTAATATTTGGTACTACTATATACGATATGCTGGCCTTGCAGGCCTCCTCTCACCCGGTAAATTACCTTAGAGCAATAGGTATTTTGTCAGGAATTTTGTATCCACCGACTAATTTTCATGTTAACAAACGATTTGCTCTTTCTCAGGATGTACTTGAGATGGTAGTTAGAGCTTGTGTGGCTCCTTCTGAAACACTTTCCGGTGCTGAACTGAGGGAGCGACTGTGGGAACGTATGGGCGTTTTAATCGGAGGAAGTGATTTTGAAATGAGAAAGCTGCACGAATCTGGTAGTATTCTTCAAGCAGATTCGGACTCCTTGAATCATAATTTTGATCGTTTTGCGGACACCCTTGAAGCAATGAATTTTGCAGAAATAATGGCTGATGGGATATTACAGATTAGACTGGGAGGGACTGCCTAATGAAAGCCAAGCAGGAGCTATTAATAGAACTGCTAATAAATAGACTCTCCGAGACGAAGGTTGGCATATTAGTAAAAGGTATTAACGATATTGTCCCTGATGCAATAGCTGCAGCCGTTGCCGCGGCGCTTAACAAAAAGTTATTCGTATCGGCAGTTGGCTATGAAAATATAGTAGAAATAGAAGCCAACGATCTGGTTGTGGCAACAAGAATAGAAAAGGCTGTTATGTGGAGAAGTGAACCTGAAAAGGCGGGGGCAATTATCACCTTCGTAAGGACAGACAGTGATAAACTGCACTCCCTAGCAGAATTCGACCTTGTTTCAACTCGTGACCTTTCGAAGCACCTGCTTGAGAGTTGTATCGGGCAGGAAACCAATACACCGACAATTAATTTTTGGAGGGCATTGCTGGATACCTCCTCTTATTACTCTTATGAAACACTCTATGATTTTGTTGAAGCTGTTTCTGCTGAATCAGATTTAAATGCTGCCATTCCCAAGAATATGTGGGTATTAGGTCTTTTATGTGACTATGATATTTTAAGTACGAGTATTAAGCCTGCAGATCGGCTCCAGCGAAACAGAGAACTGATTGTTGCGATTGGCCAAATGAGCGAGGAGTCGAGAAAAAAACTGAGTCGTTCCTTAGTCAAGGCTACCAAGGATGATAAGGAAAATCTCCAAACGGCATATAAGCATCTACAGAACTTTTATAAGTACGGTCGTAAGGACACCCTGGGCCAATTAAGCTTTGAAATTGTACAAAAGCTTTTTGCAGCAACAAAATCAGAAAATAAGATTATGGATAACTCTGAGGGAGATAACTCTCCTAGGGAGGAAAGCAATTCTCCTATTATTAATGGCAAAGAACTTGAAGGCTTAATTACAAATACAATTGTAACGCCCACCGAAGAAGAGCTTGAGGATCTAACGGAGCTTTTTGGCGAGCTCAAGAAGCATTTTGATGAAAATCCCGATGAGGGCAAAAGCTCGTATACTAGTATAGGGGGGATTTTCGAGGATCGAAAAATTGTTTTCGAGGCGCATAACACTGCATTGCGAAAGCTTGTCGGAATGGCCTGCAATGAAGCTAATTGGGGAGGGATCCTCGAAACCTCTGAAATTGTTTTACGAGATGTTGTGGCTTCAGAGGCTGAAAGCTTTATTCCCTTTGTTCCAAATAGCATTGATACGAGGACCAGCTTTGATAATTCCTCGCTCTTCTCTTTTATGTCTAGATTTGATGATCAGTTCTCCGAGAAGAAGCTGGAATCGGCAGAGCCCTTTATGCCAATTATTAATACGATAATAGAATCGAGAAAGGTCCTTCTTGATCACATTGATTTAATTATGTATTATCCGGTTTTGTCTTTTGGTGTGGACCTCGCTCTTCAAGAAGCCTTGAAAAAATATGTAGAGGGCTGGGCCAGCTTACTTCGTGCCTATTGTAATAATGAGCTTTCAATGCATGAAATTAGTCAAAAGGGAAGTAACTTTGTAGCTAGAGCCCTTTTGCTGCTAGATGTGCTGTATATAAAAACGCCAGTAGAATGGAAGGGAATGCTCATGCCCCTGCATCCTCTCTACTTGTGGAGATATTATGAGGTATTTAAGGAACTAACTAATAACAGGGAGCAAATGAGTGAGGAGGATGCTAAGAATTTAACAGAGGTTTTCTCATCATTGCCTCAGATAATGAATTTTTTGGTAGTAGATAAGATGATAACAAACTCTGTTAGCACCGAATTACCTTGCTCTGGAAGCATTGAAATGCTTCCGACCTTTGAAAACAAAACAAATCGTTATCTAGGTTATGACGGCACACAAGCTGTTGAAGAAATACTGTCGCGTTGGGTTGCCTTTGCCCCTTACACAAAAAGCGAAGTTAGAATATGTACAGTTGATGCTCCTGATTTGCCAAGTATCTTAAAGTCATTAAAATTGTTTATTGACAATAATGGCTGCGAGCGAATTGTATATTTCGCTTATCTAACACGAAATCAAAATGGTAATAGTGAGCTTGCCAAGCTCGACTACTCATCCAAAGATTATGAAATTGGGAATTTGATTAAAAGTGGTAGAATTTCAATTAGTATTAAAAATGTAGCTTCGTCAAATGATGTGAAGCAGGAGCTGCAAAAAAAGCCGGTGCATCTTGCCTTCTATTTCGACCAAGCTGCCTATTCAATCGAATATGGCCCGAGTACAAAAAGTCTTTATATTAATCCGTTAGTTGTAACCTATGATTATGAATTTGATGATATAACCCATAGAGGAGACATTTTCCCTTCCTCTGATATGGATTCGGGCTTGATCGGAGACTATCATAAGGTAATGCGTCATGCCGAAATTGTAACAGCCAATAGAAATCCAAGGCCTACCTATAATCCAGATGCGGACATCAGCAGTGTCGTTTCTACTATTGAGAATGGGGAGACACAGTGGTTAATTGCTGCGGACAGAACTACTAATAATTACTTGCCGCGCAATACAATTCCGATTGGAGAAAAGCAATACGGTAGAAGAATGGTAAGTATTTGGGCTGCCAAGGATTCCAGAATTATTGGTCAGTACCTTAATCTTTTGCGACAATATAATCTTTATCCAGATAAAGAGGTTTTAAACAAAATTCTTTCTCAGTTTGGTCATATTTCATCTGAGGGATTAATCAGCATCCCACGCTCTGGAGCTGACGCCCAAGCAATTATTAATAGGAAAAAAGGGCTTATAGGTACAGTTTTTGCTGCCGCGTGGTATACAAAAAAATATCCAAATTCGTTGGTGGCTTCATTGGATACACCAGATGCACGTCTTTGGTTAAATGATAGCAGTATTGGAAATGAACGAGCTGATCTTATTGGCTTGCGCTATGACGAAAGTACTAATTCATTATATGTTCAGCCTATCGAGGTGAAAACAAGGGATGACTCACCAGATGCGAGGCTTTCCGTCGATGAACACACAGGTGCTAAGCTAATAACAGGACATGCAGCGGACCAGATTGCTTCAGTTGTCGGAATGCTGAAAGAAATTTTTAATTTGGTCGAAACAGAAACTCTTAACATGTTTGTAGCTGCCCGGAGAGAGGTTCTTAAGTACCAGGTAGTTTCTGAGTGCTTTAGACATGTTCATGATAGTAAATGGCAAAAGCAATGGAGTCAGGTACTGAAAAAAGCCTTTAGTACGGGGAAAACAAGTAATATAAACATTTTTGTGTCAGGTATGCTTCTCCATATTAAGCTCAGTGAATCAAATGGTGGGAAAACCGTACATGCCCTACACCCAGAGTTTGATGATTGCCCAGTTGAATTTGTTGAACTTACTGCCAAGGAGATTCAAGCAGAAATTTTCGGTGGTCCATCCTCGGTTACTAATTCAGCAAAGGAAATTGATTTTGACGAAACTTCGGAGGACACTCCTGAGCCAGAGATCGAAATTGATAACGATGTCTTAGGAGAGGATGAGACAAATGAAATTGTCCAACAGTCTCCAGAAGTAGCTTCAATTGAATACAGTCAGCCACCAAATGAAGTTGTTGGAATAAATGAGGCGGCTGCTTCAAAGGAATATAATGAACTAACAACTACGAAAAAAGAGGAAATTGCCTTAAACGCTTCTGTAGATATGGTCTCTAAGGAGGAGATCGAGCAGCTTGCTCGAGATTTCACAAGATCATGCTCTGATTATCATATAAATTTAAAAGAGTGTGATCCAAGTAAGGCAGTAGTGGGTCCGAGTATAATCAGACTTTACTTCAAGCTTTCCAGAGGGCAGAGTCTGCAGGCAGTTGAAAATCATTTAGAGGATATAGGGCGTGAAATGAAACGAACAGGAATTTTAATTCAAGTAATCCATAATTCTGATGAGATTATATTGGATATTCCGCGCCTTCAAAGAGAGCAAGTACTTTATTCAGAGGTTATAAAAAAGCTTCCTGTGACAACATCACCTGAGAAACTGTATTTTCCAATTGGAAGAACTCCTGATGGAAGAGATATTATAAAGGATTTGGGGGAAATGCCTCATATTCTAATTGGCGGAAGCACGGGATCTGGCAAAACAGTGTTTTTATTCACGATGCTTGCATCGCTTATAAAAACTCATCCGACTGAGAAAGAACTGCAATTGGTGCTTTCCTCCTCAGGCTTAGAGGATTTTGTTCATTTTGAGGGGATACCGCACCTTGTGGGAGGAAAAATCATTTCAGATGCCCAAGAGGCAACCGAGGTAATTAAAAATGTAGTATATACGGAGTTTGAAAGAAGAGAAAAGCTTCTTTCTGATGCCAGAGTGGCAAATATTATTCAATACAATCAGAAATTTGAGGAAAAGCTGGCTCCAATGGTTGTTGTTATTGATGAATTCGCTGACTTATCTGACCAACTTGAAAAGAAAAAGGATAAGGAGGCCTTCTTCACACCAGTAAAGCGTATCGCACAAATTGGAAGAAAAAGAGGCATCCATTTAGTACTGTGTACACAACGCCCAGCAGCCAATCTGGTACCTACCAATATTAAGTCGCAGTTGAATGGAAGACTCGCACTGAGAGTGAATGATGCGAATTCATCACGTATGATACTTGAAGAAGCAGGTGCACAGCATTTGCAAAAGCACGGTGATTTAATTTATAAAAATAGCTCAGAGATTGAACGTGCACAAGGATATTATATTTCAATTGAAGAACTTGATGAAATAGTAAGCCAGGTTGTCTCAACTTCAAAAACTTAGTGCTTGACGGGTATTATCAGAATGATGTCCTTGATTGGTAATCAGGGATATCATTCTTTTCTTTTAATAAAAGGTGGTTTCTGGCGATCTTATTTTGGAGCTGCGAGCAAAATGGTAGGTTAATGAATAGTACCCACGTTGGAGTTATGACATTATGCGGGATTTGTCCACGTTTTCGAGACGCTTTGTGGCACTAGGTAAAGGTGATGGGTAATGCCATAGCCCATGATTTTATAAGGCTTTTCGCGGTCTTTTGGTTCTCCTAAAGGGACATGCTTTCCGCCTGCTTCCCTTTAGCGCGAAAGCTTCGATTTCCAGCATCGATACAGTACCGTAAACTAAGAAATCGGCTCGATCCTAGTAATCTCTCGCAAACTTTTGGTATAATATTCGAGTACAACAGACTTGGGTGGGGAAGTATCGCCTCCAGAGTGGAGGTGATGCTCATGCAATTTTCGTTGACAGAAGTGATCATGCTAGGCATGTTTTTGCTGGCCTTGCTCACATATCTGAAAAAACGAAAATAACCCGCCCAGGTTAGCGCCAAGGGAACGGGTTATTTTCTCTAACTTCTTTGGAGGTTTCCCACCCAAAATGTTGTGCAGGGAGTCGGATGGCCGTCCGGCTCCTTTTTCTATCCTAATCATAACACGACTATTTCATTCATGCAATTTACCTTTCGTCGTAATCCATCCATTTTCCATCGATATTGCCCCCCCTCCCCCTTAATGCAGAAAGCAACAGTCATCCTTCGTAAAACTGACGATGCCCCTCGACTTCAAACCCTACTGCCTTGTTCCAATAAATAATTTATTGTCAGAGAGTCCGATTTTACATGAAAAATGAAATGGATAGTAGAGGGAGAAGTTTCGTTGCCCTCCTTGCACCTTGAAAATTTCATACGTTCTAATCCGGTACATTCCCCGCACACCTATATATAGGTAAGCCAATTTGCAGGTGCGCCATGACCACTTTGCCTATTCTTTTTCCAGTACACGCTGGCGGAGATGATGGCGAAGAGCGAGCGATTTCTCCATGCAATTGTAAATGGTGGTTCCATTTATGGCGACGATCATGCGGAGGGATAATGATACTTCCGTCCAGCCACAGCTTATCGCAATGGGGGCGGCTTCCAGCGATCCTGGGAGAGGTGAGAATCCTATGAGAGCGGCGACACCACCGTTCATCGGATTGGATATTTAAGCGAGAAACCAAAACGGAGGCGGAGTGCAGAGATGTGCATGATGCTGTAGCACATCTCTGCTTTTCGCTGTTTCTTGAAACGTAGGTGAAACGTATGGGAGGTTAGTTTATGCAGCGTAAGGTAATTCGATATAGCATGCAAATCGCGATGCTGAGACAATTGTTAGCTTTGTCGCTGATAAACGAGCATGAGTTTCATGTATTAAAAAACAAAACTATGAGAGACTATGACATCCAATCTGATCTTACCTCTTGATTCGTACCTTTGTTAATCAAACGAAAATTTATTACGCTGTAAGCGTCATAAATGCGAATCAAAGGAGGAGCTCGTCATGTCTATTGCAGTTGAAGTCATTAAGGCAAACCGAAAACTGTCAGATCGCACTGGAGGAAAATCGGAAATCCTTCGTGTTGCTCCCTATGCTAGAGTGAGTACAGACACCGAAGAGCAGTTAAGCAGCTATAAATCGCAAGTTTCCTATTATACAGAAATGATTAATCAACGCAGCGATTGGATGTTGGCTGACATCTATGCGGATGAAGCCATTACGGGAACACAGGTAAAGAAGCGCGATGACTTTCAACGGTTAATTTCCGATTGTTTGAATGGAAAGATTGATATGGTCATAACCAAGTCCATATCGAGATTCGCAAGAAATACAGTAGATACGTTAAGGCACGTTCGGATGCTTAAAGAAAAAAATGTTGCCGTTTTTTTTGAAAAAGAAAATATCAATACCCTTACAATGGACGGTGAATTGTTACTCACCATTTTGAGTTCTGTCGCGCAGCAAGAAGTTGAAAATATCTCATCGAACGTCAAAAGAGGACTAAAGATGAAGATGAGCCGCGGCGAACTGGTAGGCTTTCAAAGCTGTCTTGGGTATGACTACGACCCTGTTACGAAGCGGATAACGATTAACGAAGATGAGGCTGAAATTGTACGTTACATTTTTGATCGTTATATTTCGGGCATTGGCGCGTATATGATTGCGAAGGAATTGACTGAACTGGAACGCAAAACAAAGCGCGGAAATATCGAATGGTGTGATACAAGCGTTTTAGGTATCATTAAGAATGAGAAGTATAAGGGCGACGTTCTTCAAGGAAAGACCTTTACGCTCGACCCTATCTCTAAACGACGACTTGATAACCGTGGAGAAGAAGATCAGTATTATATCAAAAATCATCACGAGCCGATTGTCACCGAGGAAGTTTTTGAAAAGGCTCATGACATGCTTCACCGCCGTGGGGAAATTCGCAGCAAACTGGAAGCAGGCGGGAAACGGGAAAAATACAGCAGAAAGTTTGCTTTCAGCAGCATGCTGGAATGTGCTTTCTGCGGCGGTCATTTTTCGCGGCGGAGCTGGAACAGCGGGACAACGCATGAAAAGACGATATGGCAATGTTCAACCAATACGAAGAAGGGAAAGAAATATTGTCCTCATAGCAAAGGGATTGAAGAAAAGATTGTTGAAGGTGCTTTTGTTGAGACGTACAATTTAGTTTGTGACAACCATAAAGATGTGTTGGACGAGCTTTTAGTAAGAGCGGAATCTGTCCTGATCGAGCAGAACAGCCAAAAACAGTTGACTAAAATTATCAACGAAATTCAGGCTCTTGAGAATAAGCGTTGCAATTTGATCGACTTGCATCTGGATGACAAGATAGATCGTCCAACATATGAGCGTAAGTATGCAGAACTTGAATCGCTCTTGAACGAACTGTTTGACGAAAGAGCGAAATTAGAAGAAGCTGCACAAGATGAAGTCGATGTTGAGAAAAGGATAACCCATTTTCGCCAAGTGCTTCGGTCGAATACGGTTCTGCCTACGTTTGATCGAAGCGTACTTGAAAGTGTTGTCGATAAAGTCCTGGTTGGAGAAAATTGTGATGATAGCAGCACTAATCCGTACAAACTAACGTTTATATACAAAACAGGCTTTAAGAGCAGTGTCCAAGCCCAGATGAAGAGTCAGAATCAAAAAAAGCCTTCATTAAATGAGGGGAGTGATCCATGTTCCTATTCCCAGCACAACACATGTGGAGTGCGTAGTGTCAACATATAGAAAAGATCTGTGAAAAATCAAATTAGTCTGCCACTGAACACTTAAAGTCTGCCACCGAGCAAAATAAGTTTGCCACTGAGCCGACCGTATTTCAGGCATTTGCCCTGTATTCGCTCGGCTTTTTTCTTTTCCCAAGCGATCTCCCAGACCGATAATTCAATCTGTCGCCGCGGGATCACTTGCCCTCAATTTTTCCATTTTTGTCTCGTGCCGGTGATGGCGATCCCAATCATTGCCCCAATCCATAACCCTTGCCACGCCTACGTTTTTGTCCATCTAAAGCCTCTCGCTCAGGCATCTCCAATCGGTTCTGCCAATCACTCTTCTCATGCTTTTTGAATGCTCTTCCCAATCGGTTTACCCAATCCAATTACTCTTTAATACCAGGTTTGCCCAGTCTTTTCTCTGGCCTCAGCATCAAACTTATTTTACATTTTTTCTGCTGTTTTCAGGTGATTTTTCTGGCTTTTACCCTGTAGATCTCCGGTTTCAGCGGCAAACTTATTTTGCATCTTAGGATTGAGGAATAGGAGGGGGAAAGGCGGAGAAGCCTTGTGGGGCAAGGGATTGCGGCGATTGGATGGGGAGGAGAGTGAGTGGCAAACTTATTTGAAAATTGACAGCCTTGATTTAAAGCCACATTTACCTGACTGTCAAGACTGTTGAGTGTGAATATCGGGAATTTAGTAGAGGCGGGAGAAGGTAATTATGTAAGGCATAGTAGACTAATTGAAATGAGACTCCTGCAGATTGCAGGAGTCATTTGCTTGTCGAAAATGGGAATATTTTCTGGATTTTAGAGGGAGAAGAGTGTATCATTATCAGTAGGTAAATTGTACTATTTCTAGTCATGATATCGCACACTATACTGGCACATGCAATAAACTTATAACCGGAGGGGTTACCATGTCCGTAAGCGAGTATTTTAGTCAGTTTTGTTCGAATCTTAGAATGAGTGACTCAACTGTAAGTACTATACAACAAAGATATAAACAGATTACAAAGCGTATAAATCAGGATTACTGGAACAGCACTTCAGATACTTCTCACAGTCTATATGTTGGATCTTACGGTCGGGGAACCGAGATTTGGACAAGTGATATCGATGTAATCGTACAGCTACCATATGCGACGTACCAAAAGTTTAATAATTATAGTGGTAATGGACAATCCGCCTTGTTACAAGAGGTTAAGGGAGTTCTTCAGAAAACCTATAGTAACTCTTATATTAAGGGCGATGGTCAGGTTGTTGGTATAAATTTTTCAGACGGTAATAGCTTTGAAATAGTTCCAGCTTTCATAAATGATGATAACAGCTATACATATCCTGACACAAATAATGGGGGGAGTTGGAGACAGACAGACCCTCGTAAAGAAATTGATGCTATGAACTCAAGAAACAATAGTACGAACAAAAACTTGAAGAGGCTTTGCCGCATGGCACGAGCATGGAAAAATTACTGTGATGTGGGCATGAGTGGTATTCTTATTGACACATTAGCATACAAATTCATAGGTGATTGGGAGTATAAAGATAAGTCGTACTTATATTACGACTGGATGAGCAGAGACTTTTTTAAATATTTAAAGGATATTGATAAAGATCAGAATTATTGGCTGGCACCGGGGAGTAACCGATATGTATGGAAGGACAAGAACTTTCAGAATAAAGCGGCGACAGCCCATGATAATGCCCTATTAGCTATTGAGTATGAAAGTAAGAATCAGACCTCATCTGCGAAATTGACGTGGAGGAAAATATATGGAACGAAGTTCCCGAGTTAGCCAAGGTTATAAATTGGAGTCCCAGATTAGAGAAGCGTATGGTCGAATCGTTTACACTTTTACGTGTCATAATAAAATTGTCCAAAGAATGCTATCGAAAAACGAAAAAATTAAAATATTGCAAATAGTACTCTCTGCCCTCACTACAGGCGGCTTCATCGTTACAATTATTGCAGATGAGAAGATTGCGGGTATCTTAGGAGCGTTGGTCTCTATTTCCCTGTTGATTTTAAACGCCTATACTAAGAATTTTGATTTAGTCGAAACAGCTCAAAGTCACCAAAAAGCAGCGGATGCACTTTGGATAATACGTGAAGAATATGTCTCCCTTTTAACCGATTTTGAGCTAATGGATGATAGCGCAGTAATGGCGAAACGAGATGAGTTACAGAGTAGAACAGCAGAAATCTACGCTCAATCACCGAGAACTGATTATAAGAGCTACGCCGCGGCACAGAGGGCGTTAAAGACAGAGGAAGAGCAAACTTTTAGCGATGACGAGATTGATGTTATGCTTCCCAATTCTATACGTAGGAAAAATAGAAAGTGGGATGATTAACAGTTAGAATAAGTGGGAGAGAAAGCTATGAAGATAATAATTGACTTTTTTAAGGATACTTGTGAATGAGCGCATTGTTTCCGCAGGAAACAGGCGCTCATTTTCACATTGGAACAGCTTTCCGGTATTTTAATGCCGCTGTAATTTGCTAAACTTTTAGCAAATTACAGCGGAGGGTTTTTGAATGGTCTACTACCATGATTTTCTAGTCGAGTTACCTCGTTATGCTACCCTCGGAAAAGCCAATGACTTCCCAATCATGGAATGCTGCCCGATTTGTCGGGCGAAGAATCGACTACAACGGCACGGTTTTTATGAACGAAACGTCATCGCTGAGGAATGCAGCTTTCGCATCCCTATTTGCCGACTCTTATGCCCGGACTGCGGAAGGACGGTTTCCATTCTACCGATGTTCCTATTGCCCTACTTTCAATACACGGTGGACTTCATTCTTCGCATTCTGCTCGTGTTCTGGATGACTTGTGGCTGTTTATGTACGCGCCAACTGCGGCGGTTTTATGAAAAGCGTGTATTTGGGAAGTTGACGGAAATGGAACTGTTCATTCGAGAGGAAGGCTGTCTGGAGATACTGCCTAATATACGCAAAGAAAAAGCCATAAAGATGGTCCAGATGATCCAGGCTTTGGGGAAAGCGACCTTCGTCAGAAGGTGGTGGCGTCATCGGATAAGCAGCTTTATGGCAGCACCATTATACCATGGCACACGGGTTGCGAAAACAGAATAACGTTTCCACACACCTTTTTCCTCGCCTCCGCGATAGCCATGCGGTTATACTGTCCACAACGGTTAGCCGGCTAGCCCACCTATACCAAGGAGGCTATTAACCGATGGATGAAGGAATGAGAGAAAAGATTGCTCTGTTTCGCTTTGGCCTAATTGCTCCGCTGTTAAATGAACAAGTGGATCGTACGACGTATTTGGCCGAGGTGTCGGCAAAGAAACACGATGTACCCTGTTACGGGGAGAAACGATATGCCGCCAAAACGATTCTGGAATGGCTGCTCTTCTACCGCCGCAAAGGCTTTGACGGTTTAAAGCCGGGAACGCGTTCAGATCGCGGGCAATCCCGGAAGCTGATGCCCGATCAGCAAGACCACGTACTCGCGCTGCGCAAACAGCATGCAGAAATGCCGATCACGGTCTTTTATGACTATCTGATTACCAAAGGCGAGATTCTGCCGGGACGTGTGTCGTATTCCACGGTTCACCGATTTCTGAATCTGCACGGCTTACTTCATGGTGAGACCACCAAGGCACCGGAACGCAAGCGATTTGCGCATGACAAGGTCAATATGCTCTGGCAGACGGACATGTCGGAAGGGCCGCGGCTTCGGATCGGCGGCAAAGTGATCCGGACATATCTGCTTGCGTTCATTGACGATTGTTCACGACTGGTGCCTTTCGCTCAGTTCGTTCCCACGGAAAAGTTTGACGGACTTCGTCTCGTGATGAAAGAAGCGCTGATTCGGCGCGGAATTCCGAAGATGCTCTACACCGATAATGGAAAGATCTTTCGTTCGGATATTTTGCAATTCGCCTGTGCTTCTTTGGGTATCCAGCTTCTGCATACTCGCAGTTTTGGTCCCCAAAGTAAGGGTAAAATTGAGAGATACTTCCTTACGTGCAAGACCCGGTTTTACACGATGCTCGAGGCAGAACCGGCCTCCTCCATCGAGGAGCTGAACGAACGGTTCTGGAGGTGGCTTGAAGCGGATTACCACCGCAAGCCACACGCATCACTGGAGGGAAAAATGCCGATCGAGGTGTATCTGTCTCAGATTGAGCAGGTCCGAACCGTTTCCGAGCCAGCGATGCTGGATACGATCTTTTTGCGGCGGGCCAAGCGGACCGTTAAACATGACGCCACATTCTCCCTGGAGAACCGGCTCTACGAAGTGCCGGAGACGTTTGCAGGGCAGAAGGTGGAGATCCGCTATGACGAGCGCAGCGTCCATGTATACGAGGAAGGCAAGGCTGTAGCGGAAGCGAAGGTGGTCCGGTTTGCCGACAACGCTCATGTGAAGCGTGACCGTCCGGCGCTTTCATTCAAGGCGCTTCAAGAGTCGGCGGGAGGTGCTGCGGATGTATAAAGCCTTCTATTCGCTTGCTTCCGAGCCGTTCGCCAAGGAGGTGAAGCCTGAGCACGCCTACCCATCCGGCTCGTTTCAAGAGACGAGTGCTTGTCTGTCCTACCTGAAGCAGACTCGCGGCATGGGCATGATCGTCGGCGAGTCTGGAGCTGGTAAAACCTACGCGCTGCGGGTGTTTAGCGATTCTCTGAACAAAGCATTGTACAAAGTCGTCTACTTCCCGTTGTCCACCGGTTCGGTCAATGATTTTTACCGAGGGCTCGCGTTTGGGCTCGGGGAGGAACCGAAAACCCGCAAGGTGGATCTGTTTCTCCAAATTCAGCATGCCGTCACCACCTCGTTTCAGGAGCGAAAGGTGACACCGGTATTTATTCTCGATGAAATGCAAATGGCCAAGGATGTGTTCCTTAGCGATTTGAATCTACTGTTTAATTTTTACATGGATTCGTCGAACCCGTTTCTGCTACTGCTCTGCGGCCTGCCTTTCCTTCGGGACCGGCTCACGCTCAACCACAACCGCCCGCTGGCACAGCGACTCCTGCTGTCCCACCAGGTAGAGCCGCTGACCAAGGACGAAGTGAAAGAGTATGTCGTCCACCATATGAACCTCGCGGGTGCCAAACACCCGATTTTCATGGATGCCGCCATGGAGGCGCTCGCCGTGAGTAGCAAGGGATATCCGCGGCTAGTGAACAACCTTGCCGTCCGTGCCCTTTTGCACGGTTTCCAGCGCAAGGCGGAACAAATTGATGCCGATCTGATCCGCATCGCGGCTGGGGAGTACGGGATGTGATGACGGCAAAAACAAGTCGAGAAGGCCGCATTCTGTACAATACGCGATTCGAATGCTGGGAAATCTGGGACGCCTATTCCCGTCCAGCAGTCGTGCAATGCGGAGAATCCTTTGAAATGAAGGTAGGAGACGCCTTTCTGCCCTGCCGAATCGAACTGGATTCCGATTGGGTGGTTTACTTTCATAGCACCCGGTTCCACCTTCATCCGAGCGTAAGTTACTGGATTCGAGTGTGATAGATGGAGTATACCGTGATCTTGTTTGATGGACAAGTCCTCTTAGCAGTCAGGAGAACCCTGGCTGCTTATTTATGGAAAAAACCTGATGCCGGAATACCGTGACAATGTGAAAAACCGGCGCCAGTATTGCCGGATTATTGTGAAAAACTCTAGAAAATGACCCTTGTTTTTGCGGCTGTAATTTGAAAAAGTTATGCCGGTTTAATTTGCGAATTCACAATACTGTTTGGGATATTCTTAAAGATCATGCAAAACCTATTGTCAGCAGCATAATACTCCTACTAATTGCTTCTGGAACGGCATTTATTAAGAAAATATCTACAATTGTTATTGAGCTTAAGCTTCCTTATGTTATTGCTTTCTTGACTATTTTGATAGTGTTGGTTTTAGTTATTCTTCATATATCTAAAAAGTATCTAGCACTCCTTAAGACTCCTGAGAACAGAAATGTTAATAAGTTTGAGTTAGGTGATCTAGTTATCTTTAAAGCTGATGAGGATTCAATGAAACCTGAAACTCTAACTGTTGCTGACAAAACAAAGACTAAAATCATTTGTAGGTATGCTTCTAACAAGGATAAAGTATTGAGTATCTCACCAGAAGAATTATTGACAAAGGTTGAAACTGAACGAGCGATGGGAACAATCAAGCTAAGGCAACAGAGGATCGACGAAGAAGAAAGAGCGCGTAATGAAAGATGGGCAAATAATTTCAAGGAATGGAATAGTTGATTAGGCTATGTAAATGATCATTCAAAGCGATTGCATGCAATGAAAGAGGTCGTTGGTTCGATCCAGATAGTCTCCACCAACTACATAGACAAATATCAGAGATGCCGGTTTTTATTTATCTTGCTATGCTATTATTATCTTATTGGAAAAATAGGGGGATATTGAATGGCACATAAAATATCGTTGATTAATATGAAAGGCGGGGTTGGCAAATCAACCTTGGCTGTTAATCTAGCTTGGCACTTTTCGGCATACACTTCATGGTTGAAAAAAGTACTTGTAATTGACTTAGATCCTCAGTTCAATGCTAGTCAGTATCTCTTAGGGCCAGATAAATATTTGAAACATGTGGTAACCAAAGAGAAGCCAACAGTATACCATGTTTTTGAACGTTATTCCCCAGAATTTAAAGGTATCGACTTAGATAAAGCAATTAAAAATATTACTGAAAACCAAAGCGGCGGAAAAATAGATTTATTGCCTGCACAGCTAGAATTAGCTTACACATTAAAGAATCCTTCAGATAAAGCTAGAAATTTGAAGGAGTTTATTGACACCGTTGAAAGTGAGTATGATGTTATCATAATAGATTGCTCTCCAACTGATTCAATGTTAACTGAAGCTGCTTATTTATGTACTGATCATGTTTTGATACCAGTTAGACCTGAATATTTATCATCAATCGGGTTACCCTTATTATATAGATCAATTCTTGACTTTAAAGAAAAATACAAAAAACATCCTATAGAAATTGCAGGTGTAGTGTTCAACGCCACTGATGATTACTCTCCAGAAGAGAATAAATCCAAGAAGAACGTTAAAGAAGTATGCAAAAACTTGGATATCAAGATATTTAAAAAAGAAATTTCTTTTTCACGATCATACCCAAAAGGCGCACGTGAAAACGCCCCTATATTTCGGACTTCCTATGCTCGGTATGATAGATCTCAAGAGTTTTTGAATTTCACTGAGGAGTTTGCAAAAGAGGTTGGGATATCATGAAAGACAAGGATTATAAGGACATAGAGTTATTAATTGAATTCATGTCATTAGTATCGAAATATGGGCGGAAAAGGGTAGAAAATGTAGTGGGGATTCTAAAAGATCAGCAAGCTATTGATCAAGTAGTAAAAATGTTTAGTGATTCTATTGGCATTTTCGAAACCCATAAAGCATCATTAAATAAAACAAGTATTCAACCGCTTACTGAGGAAGAGAAGATTGCGGATATGATTATTCGTTTATTGAAGAAGGAGCTCAAAAATAATAAGCGATTGGATGAAGTTTTGGGGAAATATAATAGCAAACTGACATTGTTAAAAACACGTAATGATAAATTGCTTGCATTCAGAGTGTATCTGGGATCAATTAATAATCATGATTTAAGTTTGATCTACAATGAACTGCAGGAAATGAATAGCAATAAAATTACTGAAGTGGAAAATAAAAGCGACCTGAGCAAGTGGAGTGACATAATAACAAAAAAATCGAATAAAACTGGTAATGACAACCAGAATAGCTTGGATGAAAAGGCTTGACGTACTCTCTTACTCGAAATTGGCATCTTCAGCCCCACCGCTGCAGATGCTTTTTTCAATCTAAAAATACAATTAAAACGGTAAGAATACATTGAAAAAGTGCCAAAAGGAAGTTATAACATACAACAAACGTAAGCGTCAAACAAGAAGGTGTATTGAAAAAGAAAAGCCTATGGTTCGTTAAAGATCCATAGGCTCTGCGTTATGTACAATGTTGCCCAACTGCCGGACTCCAAGGAAGGTACTCATCCAGTAACTCCGGTTGCTGACGAAATGCAACCGCGGGTAATTGCTGCAACAAATGGACTAGGTATTTGTATGGGTTCAATCCATTCGCCTTTGCTGTCTCTACGATGCTGTAGATCGCTGCACTTGCGGTTGCACCCCGGGGGCTGCCGCTGAATAACCAATTTTTTCGACCGACCGTAAAGGGACGAATGCTGTTTTCTGCTAAATTGTTCGAGATTACACAGTTCCCATCTTGTAAGTAATTCATCAGTTCCTGTTTATGGTTACGCGCATACTTCAGCGCTTCACCCAGCTTGGATTTGGGAAGAACTTTACCTTTAGTCGTTTCTGCCCATGACCAAAAAGCATCGAGTACAGGCTTTTCCTGCACCAGACGTTGTTCCTTTCGCTCTTCAGGCGGATGTGAGGCGAGCTGCGCTTCTACCTCAAATAGCTTGTTGCAATAAGTTACCCCTTCGCTGGCGAGGTTCCCTTCTGGAATATTTGCCTCCGGTGGCAATGCCTCGACAAACTTACGCCGAAGATGTGCCCAGCATAAACAAGATATCGTCCCTGTTAGATTCGCATATCCGGAGTAAGCATCGCTATGTAGATATCCCTTGAACCCTTTCAGGAACGCTTGCGGGTACTTCGCCCCTCGTCCTGGTTGGTATTCAAAGATCCGTATAGGACGCGTACTTTGCTGACCACTGCTGTAGATCCACATGTAGGAAGAGGTCGTGTTCTTCCGTCCCTTCTCATTCATCACCTGCAAGGGAGTCTCATCGGCATGCAAATATCGCTCTTGTACAAGCAACTCATGCAGTCGATTCACCAGTGGCTTCAGCCAGTCTCTCGTGGCCGCGATCATCCAGTTGGCCATCGTGGCTCGACTCAGATCCAAACCGAGGCTCTTCCATTCCTGTAGAATAGGCGTGACCCGACCCATCCGTGAGGATAGTTAGACGGTCACGCCCTTCTCCGAACCGGACGTGCGCCTTTCAACGCATCCGGCTCTCCATCTAAAGTGGCTTTATACTGCGCTTTGTGATTAGCCCTGTCTTTTCCGTTGTTTTCTTTTATAGCAAGAAATGCATAGCGCAATCAAGTACTCGTTCCATTCTTCTTCGGGGTGTTCCAGATGTGAGTTTGTATCTCGGAAATAGACGTGTGTATGACTTTGCGTCAGATTACGTTTGCAAGTAGCGCAGCGACCCTGTTGTCGTTTTATCACGTCTGTTCGAAATGAAAACCAGTTGTCCCGTCCGAATAAGCGCTGGAGAAACCGTTTCTTATGAATGTTCAGAAGGTTATTTAGCTTTCTGTCACGGTCTAACTGCTCACGATCTTCTTTGATATACGGGTGTTTTTGGGAGCATTGATTGATGTACTCGATCTTGTAGTATTGTAGTCGATCCAGGATGTGTGCGCCCCCGTTCACTTCGTCTTTAAACCCGAAATTGCGAGCGGCGTATTTCAGGTATTGGGGGTGATTCCGGTCCATGTTATACCGAAATAAAAAAGTTTGGGCGACGTATACTCTGGATTGGCCTGTTCTTTGGGTGAGTCTGTGAAGAGCAAGCCACCACAAATAATGATCAATATCCCGGAATATTTTCTTCGCGTTTCCTCGTCGGAAGTATTCAGCGAATCCCCGTATTTTGGCGTTTAGCTTCTTGATTGCTATTTCGCCGGGAAGATACAACAGCATTTTGGAATCCCGCGACATAGTGCGCTTGAACTTCTGTATGGCTTTACGGCTTGGTTTCACCAGCACCATCTGCCTGCCTTGCCGTTTCCATCGTTTAATGTTGAATCCCAGGAAGTCGAAGCCGTTGTCAACATGTGTTACCAGGGTTTTTCCTGCGGATAGCTCCAGTTTCAGATTGTCCTGCAGGAATAGCCTGACCTTCTCTTTCAGTTCTTCCGCATCTGCTTGGGTTTTACACATGATCACAGCGTCATCCGCATACCGGATGATGAAGCAAGGCAGGCTTGATTTTTTTCGTGCCCAATCCGTTCGGTTTTCATACAGATTGGCAATGAACTGGTCCAATTCTGTGAGGTAAACGTTCGCCAGTAGTGGACTACATAAGCCTCCCTGCGGAGTTCCCAAGTCCGTAACCTGAAATTCGCCATCGTGGATGAATCCGGCTTTTAGCATGTTTCGGATGAGCTTCAATAGCTTTTTGTCACGGATGTCCTTGACCAACAGCTTCATCAGGATGTCGTGATCTACGTTATCAAAGAAGCCCTTGATGTCGATCTCTACAACCCAGTGATACTGCTGTTGCTCCGCGAGTCGGCGAATTCTCTCGATAGCGTGGTGGGTACAACGAAAAGGGCGGAATCCATAGCTGTGACGATGCTGTTTGCATTCATAGATGGGTTCCAGTATATTACGAACAACGTCCTGGGCTACTCTGTTGGCGATCGTAGGAATTCCTAGCGGTCTCTGCTCTTGCGGTTTGTGCGGTTTCGGAATGAAGATGCGCCGTACGGGTGATGACATCAGATGTCCGAAAATTTCCTTGACCTGTTGCCGTAAGCCTCGTTTTTGCTCGTCGGACGTGTAATGTTTTCTGGTTTTTCCATCGATCCCGGGTGTTTTGGAACCGGTATTGCTGAGTACCTTGTCGATAGAAAGATCGATGAGTACATTCCACCTAAGCAACTGATGCAGTTTGGTAAAGGTACAGTTCTGAATGGCACGCTGCGCCAAACGTGTTTGCGTTTCGAATCTCTTTCCTTGATAGAAGGTCGGAGCGAAGGTGGGAATCGCAATCACCCCTTTATGATGATGGACAGGGGCTCTACTTTCGCTAATACGCTTCACTTTAGACTGGAGCCCTTCGCCATGTAATGGGCTTTCCCCATCTCAGACTACTACGACCCCTCCGCCCCTGAATGTTCACGTCAACGAAGCGGTCCAGCCCGAGCGGGCCGAACATTCAGGTTCCCACGTTCGCTGCACGGAATCTCGCTGCCTTAGGTCGTCACTATACGCGGGGAGAATCTGCATCCTTGTACCTCTATAGGAAGCAGCCACCGATTCATTCGGGTCGGGAGACTAAGGAAAACAGTCTACCGCTTCTGCCCGCCATCCGCATCGTCCATCGGTTTCGGATGTTTACCGTGACCGCGTTTCTGACGTGACTTTGTTTGCACTGACCGTAGCAGGTCATCGAGGCTAGCCCTACCTTTTGGGAAGATGGATTCCCCTCATAGGTACGTTGTCGGGTGGGCTTCAAACCCCGGATTTGCTCGTATCCGACGCATGCCACCCTAGCCTGAAAGGGATGAGGTACCCTTATCGCTTCTTTAGGGAAACGTTTCTATGCAGCGCCTCGTGGCGCACTTTCCTGACGGTACAGCGGCATGCTGTTCACAAACTTCTGGTACATCACCCATGCCACGGAGGAGGAAGAAGCCATTGAATGCTGAATGACCGGCGCTGGAGTCATCGCCTTTTTCATTTGAGGCTTGTCCGCTTTCCGACAGGTTCGGCACTCTAAGGTTTCTCGGTACATATCAATGGCTTGCACGCGGGCAGGAATAAACTCTACTTCCGTACGAACAAACTCTTCGCCCACCAAGACAAGCTCGCTATGGCATACGTCACAACACCGGTCCTGAACCTGAAAGAGTTGCTTTTCATGAGGAAGATCCTGAAGTAATTCTGCTCGTTCGCCTACTTGCTTCTTTCGCTGGTAGCTCTGGATCTGCTGGGTGGTTGGCTCTGGTGCAGTGCGTGAAGCTGCTGCTTCTGCCTCATCGAAAATAGATAGCTGCTCCACACCGACTGGGAGGGAAGCTGTTTTCTCGGAGCTTTTGCCATACAACTTCTGCGTAAGAAATTGCACGGTTTCCTGTAGCCGTTTATTCTCTTTTTCCAGGTCGCCGATGCGATGCTCCATCTTTTGTATCTGATCCAAGGGGCTCATGAGATACCGTTCCTTCACTGTCTTCTATGCCTATCATTATACCATAGAAGCCGGTATAAACCCAGATGTTACAAGAGTTTTCGGCTCTGTATTGACCTACATAGAAGGAGTAAAGCCCAGCTTTTTGACCGCTTTCGGCTGATGGATCGACAGCCCCTCCAGCAACCATCGAAACTCCTGTGGCGTGATCGAGCGTACAGCATCCGCATCCATGGGCCACTGGTATTGACCAGATTCCAGTCGCTTGTACAACAGGACGAAGCCATCGCCTTCCCAGTACAAGGCTTTCATCCGATCCCGCTTGCGACCGCAGAACAAAAACAAATGATTCTGAAACGGGTTCAATTGTAGCTGATGCTGCACCAAGAGAATAAGACCGTCAATGGATTTTCGCATATCCGTATACCCACAGGCGATATACAGTTGATCGGCCTTAGAGATGTCACCGAACATACTGCAGGATGCGAAGCGTCTGTTCGAGAAGTACCGTAGACGCATGCGGATGAATCTCAATCGTAACGGCATCCGTACGAAGGATGATCGCCGCTTGTTCATGACTCACTTCGGAACTTGGGGCGTTCGTCCGCAAAGTTGGAGGGACAGGTACTAGAGTCGATTCATTGGGGGAGGAGAAGGCAGGGAGAGATTCACACGCAGCTTCACGGACCTTTCGAAGCCAATAGTAATAGCTTTTCACGCTGACCTCGTGCTCGGCACACCAATGAACCACGGCCTGACCACTGGAACGGCAGTCACGAATAATCGCGGTCCACTGCTGAAGCCGATAGCGATTCCTCATTTCTAGAGTTTGCAATTGGACACACTCCCATTAGAGTTTTTCGAGTAGAGTCGAAAAACTCCAACGACTTACTCTAAGGGAATTGTCTCAAAATCTAGACTGCTTTGGAATACACCTTCTTATTAGACGCTTACCTTAAATGATATTGAAGCTCTTAAACAAGAGAATCGTTTGCTGAGACTCCAGCTATCCAAGTTTATTGATATTGAGGCTCTGGAGCCCGACCTCCCATTTCATCGGCCTGCTATTGAGAATGAACAAGCGCCTATAGGTCAAGTAAATCTAAAGTCCAGCTCTGAAGAAAAGATAGCTTTATTCCGCTCCCTCTTCCGTGGAAGGGAAGATGTCTACCCAGTTCGATGGATGAACAAAGCCGGTAAATCAGGGTATTCTCCCACCTGTCAGAATGAGTGGACGGCTGTTTGCAAAAAGCCGCAGATCAAATGTTCAGAATGCACACATCAAGCATTTGCGCCTGTAACAGATGAAGTCATTTCCGGGCATCTCGATGCAAAAGTAAATCGTACAATAGGCGTCTACCCTATGCTTCAAGACGAGAACTGTTGGTTCCTTGCAATGGATTTCGACAAGCAGAGTTGGCAACAAGACGTCGCCGCTGTTATGGAAACTTGTAAAGATTGGCATGTCCCTGCTGCGCTTGAGCGTTCTCGTTCGGGAAATGGAGGACATCTCTGGTTGTTTTTTAACCAACCTGTAGAAGCGGCTATTGCAAGGAAATTGGGGTGCGCCATCTTAACGAAGACAATGGAGCGGCGGTATCAGATCTCTTTAGATTCATATGATAGGTTGTTTCCGAACCAGGACACTCTCCCGAAGGGCGGTTTGGGAAATTTAGTTGTACTTCCATTGCAGGGTGTTCCGCGGCGGGAGGGAAACAGCGTATTTGTAGATGAAACGTTTCGACCGTATGATGATCAATGGAGCTACCTTTCGGGATTAGAGAAGCTTTCTACAGATCGGGTTCAGAGCTTAATATTTGAACTTACGAAAGGCGGTTCTTTGCTTAGCATCGGCTCTTGGAATGACGCAGAAGAAGATGAGCGGCCTTGGATAAAAACAGAATCAAGCGAGCATTCCGCTGTCATAGCTGACTCGTTACCGTCGCAGGTCAATGTTGTCTTTTCCAATAGGATCTATATTGAAAAAAAGGATTTGCCACCGGCCTTCATCCAACAGCTTCAAAGATTGGCTACCTTTCAAAATCCAGATTTCTATAAAACACAAGCAATGAGACTTCCGACATACGGTAAGCCAAGGGTTATTGGGTGCTATGAGGATTACTTAAAGTATATAGCCATCCCTAGAGGTTGCTTTGAGCTAATGATGAAGTTGATGAATACCCATCAAATTGAAGCTATTATTTCGGATGAACGGAATACGGGGAATTTAATTGATGTAGCTTTTAGTGGAACGCTTTCCATGTTACAGGAGGGTGCAGCCAGATCCATGTTATCACATGATACAGGGATACTGTCGGCAACAACAGCTTTTGGGAAGACGGTAGTGGCCGCCTCGATTATAGCTTCCAGACAGGTAAACACGTTGGTGCTCGTTCATAGAAGGGAACTAATGGACCAATGGAGGGAGCGGCTCAGCACTTTTTTGAATCTGGAGAAGAAGGATATTGGCATCGTTGGCGGCGGCAAGGAGAAGCGAACTGGAATCGTAGATATTGCGATTATACAAAGTTTAAATCAGAAGGGCGTCATCAAGGGATATATTGAAGAGTACGGTCAAATTATTGTTGATGAATGCCACCATGTTTCGGCATTCAGCTTCGAACAAGTGCTGAAAAAAGCGAAGGCCAAGTATGTACTAGGTCTAACTGCAACTCCCGCGCGGCAAGATGGACATCAGCCGATTGTTTTGATGCAATGCGGACCGATTCGGATCAAAATCGATGCCAAGTCGCAAGCGCAAGCGAGGGGAATGGAACATAAAGTAGTTCCACGTTATACGAATTTCCGTCTTCCGGCAAGTATAAGTCCTCTTGGTATTCAAGATATTTACCAGTACTTAGTGCAGGATGAGGAACGAAATAACATGATTTTTGATGATTTACTTAAGGCGTTAGAGCAAGGAAGGTCGCCTATTTTGTTAACCGAACGTACTGCACATGTGGAGTATTTTGAGAATCGCTTAAAGAATTTTGCTAAGAATGTGATCGTGCTGCGCGGAGGGATGGGAAAAAAGCAGCGCGAAGCCGTGCGAGAGCAGATTGCCGGTATATCTGATTCTGAGGAGCGAGTGTTTATAGCAACAGGTAAATTGATTGGTGAAGGCTTTGATGATGCACGGCTTGATACATTGTTTTTAGTGCACCCGATCTCGTGGAAAGGGACTCTTCAACAATATGCAGGCCGACTCCATCGCGTTCACCAAAGCAAACAGGATGTGCAGATATATGATTATGTAGATTTACAAGTACCCATGCTGATGAGCATGTATAAGAAAAGAGTTAAGGGCTATCAAGCAATGGGGTATCATGGTATGGGCTTATAGCGTTTGATAACAGAAACGGTGGAGGCCGGATTTGGGACAATACTCAAGAGGAACTATTGTATGGGACCAGATTAAAACGAGAACGTGATGCTGGAAGAGAGAAATAAAATTGTTGATGGCAAGCATGTAGACCGTTCACCCGAGCGGTCTTTTTTTCATGTCTTTTTCAAACAACGGAATGGAGGGAAACCCTAGAGTCTGTTTCCGCAAAATTTCCTGTCGAGAATCGCAGAAATATGCAGGTTTTAGTGTTATTATAATACTAATTGGAAATTCGGCAGGTCAAGGGCACCAGAAGACAGAGAGGGCTGGAGGTTACAACATTGGACAAAGCGATGCGCTGCGAATGGTCATATAGTGAAACTGTAAATTACGGCATGCAGCAAAACCAGGTACCGCTCGTGAAGGGTATCGTGATCACGAATGAGAAAGAGGACGAGATCAGAGGGGTCACGGTCAGAATAGCCTCGGAACCGGAGTTTGTCTATGAGTGGAGTAAGGTTTATGATGTTCTGCCTGCTGGGCAATCATTCGATCTTGGTGCGATTCCTTTGCAAATGTCCTCTACGTTTCTTGGACAATTATCGGAGCGTATCACCGGGACCCTGACTTTACGTGTAATGCAAGGCGAAACGGAGCTGCTTCAGGAACGGGGATCTATCGCCGTTCTTGCTTTTGATGAGTGGAGCGGGCTTTCCATTCTGCCCGAAATGACGGCCGCCTTCGTGACGCCGAATCACCCGCATGTCTCCCAGGTTGTTCGTGAAGCTGCCGACATTTTGGGAAAATGGAGCGGAAACCCTTCATTTACGGCTTATCAAAGTAAGGACCCTAACCGGGTACGCATGCAAGCGGCTGCGATCTATGCAGCACTGCAACAAAGAGGCATTACTTACTGTGTGGCTCCTCCGAGCTTTGAACTCGTCGGTCAGCGCGTTAGGCTTCCGGAAGCGATTTTCGCCCATCGAATGGGGAACTGCCTGGATTTGTCTTTATTATATGCAGCCTGCTTGGAAGCTATTGGTCTGTATCCGCTTCTAGTATTTACCCAAGGACACGCTTTTGCGGGGGTCTGGCTAGAGGAAGAGACGTTCTCAGAAAGCGTTCAGGATGATATATCCGTATTAACGAAGAGGCTTGCTGCAGGCATTAACGAGATTTGTGTGATAGAGTCCACGGCTTTTACAGAAGGGAAGTCTATAAGCTTTGATCAAGCCGCGGCACTGGCGGAGGCACATTTGCAAGACCCGGATCAATTTGATTGTTTGGTCGATATACGCCGGGCGCGCGCTGCCGCAATACGGCCTTTGCCGTTGCGAACGACGACGACGGACGGATGGGTGATCGAGCCGCCGGAATCTGTACGGGCAGAAAATGCGTCAGTGCCTGAGCTATTGGATGTGCTGCAGAAGCCGCTTGAAGTAGACTCTTTACCGCAAGCTACCAGACAGAAGCAGTGGGAACGCCGGCTGCTGGATTTGACTTTGCGTAATTCGCTTCTTAACTTTCGTCTTTCTAAATCAAGCATCCCTTTGATAACGGCTCAGTTAGGGGATTTGGAAGATGCGCTTGCCGAAGGAGAAGAGTTTCAAATGCTGGCCAAGCCAAGCGATTGGCAGGATAATGGGCGCAACGCCAGCTTGTATCAGGGGATTTATAGCGATCACCCGTTGGCTCAATTGCTGCGGGAGGAATTCCAACGGAAACGTCTGCGCGTCGATTTGCAAGCGGTAGAGCTGGAACGCAGAATCGTACATCTTTATCGTTCGGCGAAAAGCGCGCTCGAAGAGAACGGAGCTAACACACTCTATCTTGCACTTGGTTTGTTGAAATGGTATGAATCTCCGGCAAGCGAGAAGCCGCGGTATGCGCCGTTGGTATTGATTCCCGTCGATATTTTACGTAAATCCTCTCGTCTTGGCTATGTGATTCGGGCGCGGGATGACGAACCGCAGATGAATATTACACTGATTGAAATGCTGAAGCAGGATTTCGGTATCGGCATAGACGGCCTGGACCCGCTGCCGAGAGAGGAGAAGGGAGTTGCGCTCAAACAAGTTTTTAATGCGATTCGGCATGCCCTTATTCATGTTTCTCGTTGGGATGTCGAAGAGACTGCATATTTGGGGCTATTTTCTTTTGGTCAGTTCGTAATGTGGAACGATATCCGTACGCGGGCGGATCAATTGGCCGAGAATAAGGTTGTGGCAAGTCTTATGGAAGGAAGGCTCAAGTGGCAGGAGCCAGCCGGCGAAATAGAGAGAAAGCTTGATGAAGATCATCCTTCAAGCCTGGCCATGCCTATTAGCGCGGATTCCTCGCAGTTATCGGCTATACGTGCTGCCGCGGGGGGACAGAGCTTTGTTCTTCATGGCCCGCCGGGAACGGGTAAAAGTCAAACCATTACCAATATGATTGCCAATGCAATGGCGGAAGGCAAGAGAGTGCTGTTTGTGGCGGAGAAGATGGCCGCTCTTTCCGTTGTGCAGCGTAGGCTGGAACAGATCGGTTTAGGTTCGTTTTGTCTGGAACTGCATTCTAATAAAAGCACCAAAAAGTCCGTGCTTGATCAATTAGCGGCAGCCATCGAAGCCAGACGGGTTCCGCCTTCAGAGACATGGAACGGCCAAGCGGAGCGTTTGTTTCAATTGCGAAGCGGGCTGAACAGCTATGTAGAAGCTCTTCATCGCAAGCAGCCCTTCGGACTGAGCTTGTATGACGCGATAACCGGTTTTGAGAAAGCCGGCGAGGGCCGGATATGGTCCTATTCGATGATGCGAGCCTTGATACATTAACCCCCGAACAGATCGTAGCATGGAAAGATCTTGTAGCACAGATTCAAGTGGCCGGTGCGCAGTGCGGTAATCCCTATCTGCATCCCTGGGGAGATTCCCGCCTTATATCGTATTCACAAGCTATCAGAAGCCAGGTCGAGACGCTGCTGAATAGATACATTCCAGAGCTCGCTAATGTTCGTACGATGGCAATTCAAGCGGCGGATTGGTTTAAAATGGCCGGGCGCCCTTTGGACTACAAAAATATGCAGGTGCTTGCTCAATTAATCGAGCTTGCCACTCGCGTTCCGGACCTTAAGCCGGCGGTTTTTCAAGTGCAAGAGTTAGAAGAGCCGTTGACGGCGTTGGGGGCTGTCGTCGATCAAGGCCGAAAACGTGACCGCATCAGAGAGACCGTATTTGCCAAATACGATTCGTCGGAGCTTTCCCATTTCGATGCCAAAATGATATTGGCGGAGTGGAACAAGCTGGAGCTTCAGTGGTTTCTGCCTAAGTGGAGCGGTCAAAATCGTATCTATAAAATGATGAAAAGGCTAGTGCAATCCGGTAATTCACCGGCTAAAAATCAAGTGAAAGAAGCACTGATTGAAATCATAACCTGGCAGGAAGAAGAACAGAAGCTGAAAGACATGAAAGGAACGGCGGCCCCATTCCTAGGCTCAACGCTGTTAGCGGATGAGGAAGGACGCTGGGATGAAATTTCCGAAGCTTGCGACTGGCTTAGGCAAGTGCAGACGCTGCTAGTACAAGGGCTCGGCAGTCAGGCGGCAGCGAACGAGGCGAGAAAGCAGACGGCGGAGCTGCTGGTTCAAGTCCGACACGATCAAGCACAAATTCAGTTTTTCAAAGATATGCTGAGTCGTCATACTCGAATCACAGAGGATGAGGAGGAGCTGGGCCGATTACTGAATGTTTCATTTGAACAGTTAAGCTCCGCGCCTGACAGTGGGGATTGGCATGCTTACATGCTGGAAAAATCCAAGCTTTGGGCATTACATCTTGATCGCTTACGGGATTGGAGCACTTGGTGCAGAGTTCGTTCTGCAGCAGAGGAGACCGGACTTCGTCCCCTTATTACTCCGTATGAGCGGGGGGACGTAACCAACGAACAGCTTTTGGTTGCTTTCGAGCGCGGCCTGCACAAATCGATAGCTAATTACATCATAGCTCGTGACGAAGGCTTAATGGCTTTCTCGGGAAGTTTGTTTGAGGAGACGATCGAGCGGTTTAAAGAAACGGACGAACATTTCTCCCAATTAACGCAGCAGGAGATTGTGGCGCGTTTGTCCTCGAGGGTCCCCCAGATGACTCAAGAAGCTGCGCAAAGCTCGGAGGCGGGCATTTTACAGAGGGCGATCCGAAGCGGCGGGAGGAATATTTCGATCCGCAAATTGTTTGAGCAAATTCCGAATCTGCTGCGAAGACTGACGCCGTGCATGTTGATGAGCCCCATCTCGGTGGCCCAGTATCTTGATCCAAATGGGGTCAAGTTTGATCTGGTTATCTTTGACGAAGCCTCGCAGGTTCCTACGGCGCAAGCGGTAGGAGCGTTGGCACGCGGACATCAAGCAGTGATTGTAGGCGATCCTAAGCAATTGCCTCCGACCCGTTTTTTCACCAAAAGCAGCAGTGAATCAGAGGACGAAGATCAGGCGCTGCAGGATATGGAGAGCATTCTGGATGACTGTCTGGCGTTAGGGATGCCTGAGCGGCATTTGTCCTGGCATTACCGCAGCCGGCACGAGAGCTTGATTGCGTTCAGCAACGCTCATTATTACGAAAATAAGCTTTTGACTTTCCCGTCGCCGGATGAGCCTGTCTCCAGTGTGACGTGGCGCCCTGTGGAAGGTTTTTACGATCGAGGACGTACGAAACAGAACCGGGTCGAAGGAGAAGCCGTCGTTGCAGAGGTGGTTCGCCGAATCAAGGACTCTGTATTACGAGAGCGAAGCATCGGCGTTGTCACCTTCAGTTCCATTCAGCAGACGCTTATTGAAGATATGTTGGAGGAGGCTTGCAAGCAGGAGGCGGAGCTGGATATGTTATTAGCACAGCTGCCGGAACCCATTTTTATCAAAAACCTGGAAAACGTCCAAGGGGATGAACGGGATGTCATTTTATTTTCGGTTGGTTATGGGCCCGACGCTTCAGGCAAGGTAAGTCTGAATTTTGGTCCGTTGAATCGTGACGGCGGCTGGCGGCGATTGAACGTAGCCGTATCCAGAGCCAGGCATGAGATGATTGTTTTCTCAACGCTCCGTTCTCACCATCTGCAGGCAAGCAGGACCAGCGCACAGGGGGTACTGGGCTTAAAAGCATTTCTGGATTATGCCGAAAAAGGAAAGCAGGTACTGCCTGCCAGTCAGGCCGCAGGATATATTCCGATCGTTTCTCATCTTCATCGCAGCTTAGCCAGCGAGCTAAAAGCTTTGGGGTACGAAACGGATCTCCACGTAGGGACATCGGGGTATCGCGTCGATATTGGCGTGCTAGATCCGGAGCATCGAGGCCAATACCTAATGGGCATCCTTCTTGATGGACCTATGTATGAAAATGCGGAAACTGCTCGTGACCGCGATATTTTAAGAGAACAGGTGCTCCGTCAGCTCGGTTGGAATCTGCTGAGGGTATGGAGCCCGGATTGGTGGGAGAACAGGCATAGTGTCGTTCGGCGTATGGTTGAGGCTATTGAGCATGTAAAAGACTACAAGCCACAGATTCAACCGGTAACACGATCTGCCAGCGAGGAGCTAAGCCAACTAGAGCAGATAGCTGCACCTTCCGGGAAATATGAGGGACTAGCTGAAGCAAATCCTGTTGGCATCGACCAGTCAAGTAAATCCGCGCCCGGATCATTGTACAAGCAATGCATACTTGATCCTGTACCGTTCGGCGTAGAGCAATTTTATTTGCCGAGTTACACCGATCTAATCTTAGGCCAAATTAAAAAAGTTATCCAAGAAGAAGGACCTATTAGCCGAAGTTTATTGACTAAGCGGATTTTACAGGCTTGGGGAATTGCGCGTCTAGGCGCCAAGCTGGACCAGCGATTTTCAGATTTGTTCACCAGGCTGGGGCTTCAAACGACGGAAATGGAAGGGATTATATACTTTTGGCCAGAAGAAACTAGGCCGCATCAATACGGAATGTTTCGAATTTCAGCCGAAGAATCGCAGCGTCGCGCCGCAGAAGATATACCGCCTGAGGAAGTAGCGGCTGCCGTTAAAGCGGTATTGGATTCACAAATCAGTCTTCCTCCGGAAGAGCTGGTCAAACAAGTGGTTAAAATTTTGGGCTATGCCAGAAGCGGTACCGCATTGGAGAAAGTGGTCAAGTTTGGAATTCAAAGAGCGATTGAACTGGGCTACGTTCTAGTTGATGAGAATCAGCGCATAGTGATTAAATAGTTAGGTGATAAATGACGACATCCTGGTTGGATGCCGTCCTATTTTTTTATAGGGAGGTTACGGACATATATGCTGGAATTTCTCAGTCGGGATGCCGCGGCGCGAATGACGTACAATGGCGTACGACACCCGGATGAAGGTGCGTAACAATGAGAATCACGGAGTTCTAACTCCGGCTCAAAACGCGAAGAAGAGCAAAAAGTAATGTTGATAGCCTACCCATCGTGACTCCCTTGAGTGTACAATGGGATTATTGGTATGCGTGGAATATCCCAAAGGAGGCGCGGCAAGAATGAATTATATTTGCAAAATCGAGCTCAATGAAATAACCCCGAAGATTTGGCGGGAGTTCCGGATTCACCCGGACGTGACGTTTCATCAGCTTCATAAAATCATTCAGGTGGTCATGGGTTGGGAAAATTGCCATCTGTATGAGTTTCGTCTGAATGGGCAGGAGATCAGATTGCCTGATCCAGAGCTCGCAGCTAGAGAAGATCACGAGGTGCTCAATGCCCGGAGAGAAACCGTTCAAAAGCATGTTCACGAGGAAGGCTCCGTTTTTACATATGTCTATGATTTTGGCGATGACTGGCAGCACACGGTGACGCTGGTCCGAACAGATCCTTCTACTGCTTCCGATCCTGCCCCTTTGTGCCTGGATGGAGCTCGCAGCTGCCCGCAGGAGGATGTGGGCGGCGTTTGGGGCCATCAGCATATGCTGGAAGTTCTGAGCACTCCCGATCATCCGGAGCGGGAGCAGTTTACCGGCTGGATCAGGGAGGGATACGATCCCGAATATTTTTCTTGCAATGAAGTGAATGCAGAGCTGCAAAACCGGAAGGACAAGCTCATACCCAAATCGTTTCTTCAGCGGCCTGCCAGTCCAAAATCCGTTAAGCTCACGAAGCCCGCATTGAATAAGCATCTGAAACAATTAAGCAACGATCAGCTTATTGAGCTGGTGAAGGCTTGTTATGGCGCCAGTAAAGATATGGGGAAATTTCTTGCAGTCAAAATTTTGGGTGACGAAGCGCTGGAGTCGATGTTTCATGAGTATCGCAAGAAGGTTGAGCAGGAGTTTTTCCCTGAGCGGGGCATTGGCAAACTAAGGCTCCAAGAAGCCAGAGCGGCGATATCTGAGTTTGAGCGATTGACCGAAAGCGTCGAGCGCACGCTGGAACTAAAGCTGATCTACGTTGAAATGGGTGTCTCCTATACATTGACTTATGGAGATATCGACGTACGATTTTATTACAGTATGGCATCGATGTACGCTAATGTTATTAGTATGGTCAACGATGATGAAACGGGCGAATGGTTCGATGCATACGAGGAGCGGCTTGAAGCGATTGTTCTGAGTACGCGCGGCATCGGGTGGGGATTCCACGACAATCTGGCCGACCTTCATGCTCAGCTGCAGTGGGTATAAGGTGAGGATGCATGAGCGTGAAGAAGAAAAAGAAGCGCAAAGACCGGATTAGCACTGAAGTGCTTGAACAAGACGAAAATTTTTATTTTATTGCGGGATATACGGCGGGCGGTTTTCCCTACGGACTAACGTGGGAAGAATATGAAATGGGGCAAAATGGAAATTCCTGCGGAATGAATGATAAAGGAGGACCTATGAAAGAACTAAAATTGACCAAACAGCAGTTTCAGGAGCTTGTAGATGCTTATGATATCTATGGCGATAGCATGGAGGCCTTTCTCAATATTGAAACAGGCGAAGTTGTCACTTTACGGGCATTTGACCGGGATGAGGAAGACGAAGAATTAAGCGAGATCATCGACGAAGGGTTCGATGACATTTATTTTCAGATACCGCAGCGGGAATCTCGTGAAGGGTTTGAGGATATGGTTGATTTTGCAAAAACGGTTACGGATGCCCGATTACGGACAACCTTGATGGATGTACTGAACGGCGGCAAGAGGATATTCCGACGGTTCAAAGATGCGCTGGCTTCCGATAGTAATGAGATTGAGCGGTATTACCGTTTTGTCGAGGAGCGGAATCGCATTCGCGTTGTAGATTGGCTGGAGTCCATCGATGTGAAAGTAACGTTAGAGTGAGTTATGGCAAGCGGATTGTTTATAAGCTTCGATATTGGAAAAAGGTTGAAGACAGCACTGCGTGCTCAATGCGGGATGCCGCGGTGCTTTTTATGTAGGAGGGTGATTCACGAGCAAAGCTGGACATGAAAGGGATGGAAAAGGGCTGAGGCTCGATAATGAGCTGCTGATCGTCGTATCAAGTAAAACAGATAGAGAAGGCTGCTAGATTGTGGTGCGAATGTGAAGCGAACATGAATTTCCCGGGGGATTCGCACCTGTGCGAAATCGAATCGTGTTATCGGATTATAGCGATGCTCCTATATCTTATGGCTTATTCAGTAGATTGGGTGTATGATTAAACCAAATAAACCCTTTTTCAGGGTTAATATTCCTTGAAAATCGGAGTCGCACCCTGCACGGGTGCGTGGATTGAAATTACGAGGCGCGGTAAAATCGTCTCAAGCATCGTAGTCGCACCCTGCACGGGTGCGTGGATTGAAATCCTTCCCGGTACGGGAGGGTTGAAGCATCCGTCGCACCCTGCACGGGTGCGTGGATTGAAATAGCAATCTAGCGATGATAAATATCGCGAAGGCGGCGTCGCACCCTGCACGGGTGCGTGGATTGAAATTACGGCGATGATCGTTAATTTACGGTGATAGTCGTCGCACCCCGCACGGGTGCGTGGATTGAAATCATAACGATCCACTCCGATCCATTAAAGTATTCCAGTCGCACCCCGCACGGGTGCGTGGATTGAAATTCACCTCCTTTCATAGCATCTTCGTTTCAAGCTCAGTCGCACCCCGCACGGGTGCGTGGATTGAAATCCTCTTTATCAATGCTTCCTTTCGAGCGAGAAGCTCGTCGCACCCCGCACGGGTGCGTGGATTGAAATAATGCGAATCTTTGCAAACATGTCAGTTATAGAGTCGCACCCCGCACGGGTGCGTGGATTGAAATTTTTCGGTTCCGATCAGCCGCTCGACCATCCAGGTCGCACCCCGCACGGGTGCGTGGATTGAAATCCGTATCATTCCACCGTGGATCTGAAAACGGCTTTGTCGCACCCCGCACGGGTGCGTGGATTGAAATATGATCATGACGGCCGGTACTACACTCAGTCACGTCGCACCCCGCACGGGTGCGTGGATTGAAATGGCTGCATAACATGATAATCCATGCTGGCGGCGGGTCGCACCCCGCACGGGTGTGTGGATTGAAATCTTAACGGGACGCCGGCCCGGTACAGCGAACGGTCGCACCCCGCACGGGTGCGTGGATTGAAATCCCGATACCTAACTGGCCCGAGTCTGAGACGCCCGCGGTCGCACCCCGCACGGGTGCGTGGATTGAAATATTACCCGATTTATCGATAGCCGTGACTCTATAACGTCGCACCCCGCACGGGTGCGTGGATTGAAATTCCGATGGCTCCTATCGGCTTAACGGCCGTGACGGTCGCACCCCGCACGGGTGCGTGGATTGAAATTACTGTCCAACAAATCTGCATACCTGCAACCAATTCAGTCGCACCCCGCACGGGTGCGTGGATTGAAATTTAGGATTGACCTATCTGGAAGCGCTGATGCCAGGTCGCACCCCGCACGGGTGCGTGGATTGAAATCTCGCTGATTTTTTTGCCGAAGTGCCGGCGAATCGTCGCACCCCGCACGGGTGCGTGGATTGAAATACTTATGCGACGAGAACAGCAGTATGAAAAAACTGTGTCGCACCCTGCACGGGTACGTAGATTGAAATCAGCCAACCGGAACCACGTCGGCCGGGGTTGAATCGGATGACCATCGGCTCCCTGCACAACGTTTTGTGTGGGAATCTCCAGTCAAAGACCAACAAATAACCCGCAGGCCGTCAACCTGGGCGGGTTATTTTCGTTTTTTCAGATATGTGATCAGTGCCAGTAAGAACTTGCCAAGCAGGGTCGCTTCTGCCAACAAAAGTTGCATGAGCATCACCTCCACTCATGAGTGCTGCGCGTCGATCGTAAGGAGATTACGATAGCGCTAATGATCCGGGCGAGGGACGAAGGTAACGACTCGCATCGGTTCTCGTCGGGTTAACAACTGCCAATATCATGTAACTATTCAACAGGTCTCCATCGGCTACGGTGGGGACCTATTTATCTTGGGAGAACATTGTCGATTTTTAAGGTTTCTTTAAGGTGCTATCAGGTATGGTGGTAGGGGAGATTAGATTGAAGAGAAACGAAAATACCGCATTAAAGAAAGGAAACATGTACAATTGAACGCTAAACGATTGAATCGATTATTAATGATGGCTCTGATTGTGTCGTTTTTTGTCGGTACGGGGTGGTTCCCGCAAGCCGCGCAGGCAGAGGATACAGCATACTCCTTCGGTAGCCCTTATGGCGCAACCGTCGATGAAGACGGAGTCTTGTATGTTACCGATACAGGAAAACACGCTGTATTTGTGCTGGATTCGAGCGGAAACCTGATTAGGACGCTCGGGACGCCGGGAACACTCGGAGACACCAATTCGTATCTTAATCATCCAATGGGCGTTGCTGTCGGGAAGGACTCTGAAGGGCAGAAGCAAATTTATGTCTTGGATGCCTACAATAAGAGAATCCAAATTTTTGATGGAACGGGCTCGTATCTGAAAACTTGGACATTCCCGATTGATGATGGCGGTTTGGAAGACATTAAGATCGGAAATGAGAAGGTTTATGTGATTTCTCAAAATTATAATATTTTTATTTTCAACCCCGCTAACGGAACAGCCGAAGTCAGGTATATTGGTAGCCTTATTAATGCTAGTAAGTATCGCTCGACCGGAATGGATATCGGGAGCGATGGAAGCTTGTATGTTACTGTAGCCAAATTTTATCCTGAGGATAACTACAAAATCGATATTTTGAATAGTAATGCTGACCGCGAGATTGGCACTCTTGATATCGAGGTTGGGGGTCCGAGTCGAATGACAATTGATGATACGGATAATCTGTATGTGACGGACAGGACGGATTATACGGTGAAAATATACAGCAGCGACGGTACGCTGCTACGGATGCTAGGGACACCTGGTACGTCGGGAACTGCCGACAATGCTTTCAGGTTTCCAGTAGCTACGACGGTTGATCAGGGCGGAAAGATATATGTGACGGATTCGTCGGGACAGAAGGTGAAGGTTTTTGCTGCTGACGGTACTTACATTACCTCTTATCCTCCTGTTATTCGTCCTCAGACTCCAGCGGTGCTGAATGTAACTTCCTTGCCGGGTACGGCTACGGGTACGACGACGGTAACGGTAACATCCCCACTGGGAACGGGTAACCATTGGGCCGTGAAAGTATCGTCTGCCAGCATTGCCACGCCGAACGTTGGAGACGCAGCGCCGACAGGGACAGGCGTCACGAATCCGTTCACATCGGGCTCGGATATTAGCGGAGTGGATGCAACGACGAACAAGTACGTCGGTGTGTATGAGCTGGATTCGAACAATAAGATCGTAAGCTTCAAACTGATCACATTGACTGAAAATGAAATCAAACAAGCTCCAGTGGCCGCACCGGTATTGGATACGGTAGCAAGCCCCGGCAGCGAAGTCGGCACGACCAAAGTGACGATAAACTCGCCTACCGGCGGCAACACGTACATGATCCGCGTCTCAAACAACTCGATCGCCACACCGAACGTTGGGGACGCAGCGCCGACAGGGACAGGCGTCACGAATCCGTTCACATCGGGCTCGGATATTAGCGGAGTGGACGCAACGACGAACAAGTACGTCGGCGTGTATGAATTGGACTCAGACCAAAAGATCGTAAGCTTTAAGCAGATCACATTGACTGAAAATGAAATCAAACAAGCTCCGGTTGCAGCGCCGGTATTGGATACGGTAGCAGGTCCCGGCAGCGCAGTTGGTACGACCAAGGTGACGGTTGGTTCGCCTACCGATGGCAGCACGTACATGATCCGCGTCTCAAACAACTCGATCGCCACGCCGAATGTTGGAGACGCAGCGCCGACAGGGACAGGCGTCACGAATCCGTTCACATCGGGGTCGGATATTAGTGGAGTGGATACAACGACAAACAAGTACGTCGGTGTGTATGAGCTGGACTCGAACCAAAAGATCGTAAGCTTTAAGCAGATCACATTGACTGAAAATGAAATCAAACAAGCGGATTCTCCGGTTACAGCACCGGTATTAGACGTTGTAGCAAGTCCCGGCAGCGAAGTCGGCACGACCAAGTTGACGATAAATTCGCCTACCGGCGGCAACACGTACATGATCCGCGTCTCAAGCAGCTCGATCGCCACGCCAAACGTCGGTGACGCGGCGCCAACAGGAACGGGCGTCACGAATCCGTTCACATCGGGGTCGGATATTAGCGGAGTGGATGCAACGACGAACAAGTACGTCGGCGTGTACGAAGTGGACTCAGACGATAAGATCGTAAGCTTCAAGCAGATCACATTGACTGAAAATGAAATCAAACAAGAGGATACTCCGGCTACAGCGCCTGTATTGGATACGGTAGCTGGTCCCGGCAGCGCAGTTGGTACGACCAAGGTGACGATAGGTTCGCCTGCCGATGGCAACACGTACATGATTCTCGTCTCTAACAGTTCGATCGCCACACCGAACGTTGGGGACGCAGCGCCAACAGGAACGGGCGTCACAAATCCGTTCATATCGGGATCGGATGTAGGCGGAGTGGATGCAACGATGAATAAATACGTCGGCGTGTATGAATTGGACTCAGCCCAAAAGATCGTAAGCTTCAAGCAGATCACATTGACTGAAAGTGAAATCAAACAAGCGGATACTCCGGTTACAGCGCCTGTATTAGATACGGTGGCAGGTCCCGGCAGCGCAGTTGGTACGACCAAGGTGACGATAGGTTCGCCTGCCGATGGCAACACGTACATGATTCTCGTCTCAAGCAGCTCGATCGCCACGCCAAACGTCGGTGACGCGGCGCCAACAGGAACGGGCGTCACGAATCCGTTCACATCGGGGTCGGATATTAGCGGAGTGGATGCAACGACGAACAAGTACGTCGGTGTGTATGAATTGGACTCAGATAATAAGATCGTAAGCTTCAAGCAGATCACATTAACTGGAAATGAAATCAAACAAGCGGATACTCCGGTTACAGCGCCGGTATTGGATACGGTAGCAGGTCCCGGCAGCACATTTGGCACGACCAAGGTGACGGTGAGTTCGCCTACCGATGGCAACACGTACATGATCTACGTCTCTAGCAGCCCGATCTCTACGCCGAACGTCGGTGACGCGGCGCCAACAGGAACGGGCGTCACGAATCCGTTCACATCGGGGGCGGATATTAGCGGAGTGGATGCAACGACGAACAAGTACGTCGGTGTATATGAATTGGACTCGGATAATAAGATCGTAAGCTTCAAGCAGATTACATTGACTGAAAATGAAATCACAAAAAAGGTTGTGCGTTCATCGCGAGGGACTACGTCTAGCAGCGTTTCTAGCGTTCCGGTAGACCTGCATATCAATGATGTAGATAACAACTCACTCATTCAACTGAATAGCAAGCTCGGTTCTTCCATCAAGCTTGAAGGCGAACTGTTGACTGCCGACGGCAAGACAATTTCCGGTTCCAGCATTACATTCGATCAAGATGGCAAAATCACGATGACCCCAGTTGCGCCTGGTGAGTACAAAGCCGTGTTAAACACCGTTGCGCCCGATGGTCAGAAGCTTGTCGGAAATACCGTTACGATCACCGTTGACGCAAACGGAAACGCCAGCATGAAGTCCGATCTGATCGACCCTTTCGGTATCGCATCGGATTCGATGACCGGCAAGCCGATTGACGGTATGCGTACGGTCTTGTACTGGGCGGATACCGAATTGAATAGAAGCAAAGGAAGAACGCCGGGCACGGTCGTTGATTTGCCGCTGCTGCCTGATATGTTGCCAAACCAGAACAACAACCCGCAGATAACGAAGGATGGCGGTCAATACGGTTGGATGGTATATGCGGATGGTGATTATTATTTCACTGCCGAGAAAGACGGCTATGTAACGTACGATAGTCGCAACGACAAACGGAACGAGCTTCATGGTGATACGAGTTACGTTCGCGACGGCATCATACATGTTGGTCAATCCATCGTACGCGTAGATTTCGGTGCAGACACAGCAGTCGTAGAAACAAGACTTCACACACCTTACTTGGAAGGATATCCTGATAAGCAGTTTAAACCCGAGCTGTCGATAACCCGGGCCGAGATAGCCGCCATTATCACACGAATATTGCCGCAAGGAGAAGTGTCAGCAGACATCGTACCTTACTCCGATGTGACCGACAAGCATTGGGCCAACAAAGAAATTGCCTATGTTCGCCAGCTTGGCATCATGAACGGAACATCGGGAAATCGGTTCAATCCTGACGAGGCACTAACCCGTGCAGAGTTCGCCCAAATCTTAACCAAACTAAATCCACCTCTTACCGCAAAGGGTATCGTTTACACGGATACCGGCCAACATTGGGCGGAAGATGCCATCGATCGGGTAACCCGCTCTGGACTCATGCAAGGTTACGAAGATGGAACCTTTAAACCGGATGCATCGGTGACACGGGCTGAAGCGGTAACGACCATTAATAGATATTTGGGACGCAAGCCACAGAACGCGGATACGTCGAAATGGCCTGATGTGCCCCAAGATTATTGGGCAGCGTCCGACATCGCGGAAGCAACGCTGTCCCATCATTACTCACCGTTGTCTAACGGTTGGGAAAGATGGGAACCTGAACAGGGAAATGCTAATTGAATTGTATAGCTTGAAAATAAAGCAACGCGGGTCCTGCACCTGCGTTGCTTTATTTTGCAAATTACGGTTAGAATTTATAATAAGGGCCCAAGAAACGGACGAATGGTTCAATGCATACGAGCAGCGATTTGAAGCGATTGTCTCGAACATGCGCGGGGTCGGTTGGAGATTCCGCGATAATCTGGACGATCTTCATGCCCGGTTACAGTGGAAGTAGGGTGAGGAAGCATGAGCGGCAAGAAGAAAAAGAAGCGTAAAGACCAAATTAGCTCAGAGGCGCTTGAACAAGATGAAAATTTTTATTTTATTGCGGGATATACGGCTGGTGGTTTTCCCTATGGAATAACGTGGGAAGAATATGAAATGGATAAAAACGGAAAATCCCACGGAATGAATGATAAAGGGGAGCCTATGAAAGAGCTACAATTGACCAAACAGCAGTTTAAGGAGCTTGTAGATGCTTATGATATCTATGGCGATGACTTTGAGGTCTTCCTCAATATTGAAACAGGCGATGTTGTCACATTACGGGCATTTGACTTGGATGAAGAAGACGAAGAATTAAGCGAGATCATCGACGAAGGGCTCAATGAAATTTATTTTCAGATACCGCAGCGGGAATCTCGTGAAGGGTACGCGGACATGGTTGATTTTGCAGAAACGGTTATGGATACTCGATTACGAACAACCTTGATAAATATACTGAACGGCGGCAAGAAGGTATTCCGACGGTTCAAAGATGCGCTAGCTTCCGATAGTAACGAGATCGAGCGATATTACCGTTTTGTTGAAGAGCGGAATCGGATACGCGTTGTAGATTGGCTGGAGTCCATCGATGTGAACGTAACGTTAGAGTGAGTTATGGCAAGCGGCTGGCTTGTCGATAGCTTTGAAATGGGAAAAAGGTTGGTGCGAATGTGAAGCGAACATGAATTTCCCGGGAGATTCGCACCTGTGCGAAATCGAATGATGTTATCGGATTATAGCGCTGCTTTTATATCTTATGGCTTATTCAATAGATTGGGTGTATTATTAGAGCAAATAAACCTTTTTCAGGGCTATTATTCCTTGAAAATCGGAGTCGCACCCCGCACGGGTGCGTGGATTGAAATGATAAAATATTGCATGGTACCAATAGGGTCCTGCTGGTCGCACCCCGCACGGGTGCGTGGATTGAAATGTCACCCATCTGCCAGAGATGATGGATAATCGCATGTCGCACCCCGCACGGGTGCGTGGATTGAAATAATGGCGTCATCCAAATTGTCAGTGTAAGCATCGTCGTCGCACCCCGCACGGGTGCGTGGATTGAAATAGTCTTGTATTGCTCACGAAACTGCTCCACCTCTTGTCGCACCCCGCACGGGTGCGTGGATTGAAATCATTTATAGGGAGGGTTTTGGGATGAGCAGTACACGTCGCACCCCGCACGGGTGCGTGGATTGAAATCGATCCTGCGCAACTTTCCACATTTCTTGAGCGATAGGTCGCACCCCGCACGGGTGCGTGGATTGAAATTGTGGAGCCAGTCCCAACGCCTGATATACATCCCGTCGCACCCCGCACGGGTGCGTGGATTGAAATATCACCCCAAGTCCTTTAATATTCAGCAGCATTCAGTCGCACCCCGCACGGGTGCGTGGATTGAAATCGATTTAGCTCGGAAAATCAAGCTCGCAGGGTTATCGTCGCACCCCGCACGGGTGCGTGGATTGAAATCTCGACATGCTCCAGCTTCGTTACGATGATGAGGTCGCACCCCGCACGGGTGCGTGGATTGAAATCTTGGGAGACTCCACCCCCCAAGGACTACCGACGTCGCACCCCGCACGGGTGCGTGGATTGAAATGAAGAAATCGATATGAACTTTGGAGAATTTGCCGGTCGCACCCCGCACGGGTGCGTGGATTGAAATCTGAATCCGTTGGCGAAAGTCAAGAATGTACCTAAGGTCGCACCCCGCACGGGTGCGTGGATTGAAATCAGCATAGTAGGTAACTCCTGATAAACCCAATTAGCGTCGCACCCCGCACGGGTGCGTGGATTGAAATCAATCCTTTACGGCCAAGATGTTAATATTCGGATCGTCGCACCCCGCACGGGTGCGTGGATTGAAATAAACAACTCATTCTTGTTGCAATTAACACACGGCATGTCGCACCCCGCACGGGTGCGTGGATTGAAATTTCCCTTCCGACTCAAAGATGTAGTCCTTGCATCCGTGTCGCACCCCGCACGGGTGCGTGGATTGAAATCCAATACCAAAAATTATGCCAGCCCGGGGGAACCCCGTCGCACCCCGCACGGGTGCGTGGATTGAAATTTGCTGGCATCTTCGGAACAAGCTTGTTGATGTCGTCGCACCCCGCACGGGTGCGTGGATTGAAATGTCTGCTCATCCAGGCTCAAGTTGTCGTCCATGGTGTCGCACCCCGCACGGGTGCGTGGATTGAAATTGACGTTTTCGGCGGCAACATAAAGGAGCCATCCGTCGCACCCCGCACGGGTGCGTGGATTGAAATTACTTGACTTGTAAACGAATGTAAAATGTAAAATGTCGCACCCCGCACGGGTGCGTGGATTGAAATTTACCTCCGCTTTCGAAATCGATCAAGCCCTTGGCGTCGCACCCCGCACGGGTGCGTGGATTGAAATGACAAAACACGTGTCCACTCTGAATGGACATTGAGTCGCACCCCGCACGGGTGCGTGGATTGAAATTATAGGTTGATGTTTTTCTCTTAAGAATACAAAAGGTCGCACCCCGCACGGGTGCGTGGATTGAAATCCGTACCGTTTACTCTCCTGGCACAGGTATTCAGTCGCACCCCGCACGGGTGCGTGGATTGAAATACAACGACCGCCGCATCTTCGCGGGTGATCGGTCGTCGCACCCCGCACGGGTGCGTGGATTGAAATCTCGCAATCATCAATCAAGTCACCCGTCTTAAGGTCGCACCCCGCACGGGTGCGTGGATTGAAATCGGACTAGAGCCGGATACTGACTACACCGTTACGTCGCACCCCGCACGGGTGCGTGGATTGAAATCATTCCTGAACGCCGTAGCTATCTGGATGCAATTTCGTCGCACCCCGCACGGGTGCGTGGATTGAAATCACCAGCAGTACCAAGTGGTGTTGAAGCTGTGGCTGTCGCACCCCGCACGGGTGCGTGGATTGAAATTACGAGAAGAACACGGGAAATATCATCCTGAATTTCGAAAGTACTGCGCATTAAAAACATAAAAAGGGCTCCAAATCTTTGGTAGAATGGTGTTTGTCCAGGACAACATCACCCAAAGAGAGGAGCACCTTTTAGGTGAAGTCTACCACACCGGTCAGCAAAATCAAGAGCGAATTTTCGCTGCAGAACGCCACGAGTTTCGGCGGCGTCAAAATCTTTTTGGCCTATCTCGAAAAAATCAAGCTCGCCGAGGCCATGCAGCGCCTTTCCGGCGGCAAAGCGCACAACGCCATTTTTCCTGTTCATCGCATCCTGCTCTATCTAATGGTTGGCTGGATGCTGGGCTGCGGGCGTATTTTTCATTTCCGCAAGTTACAGCACGATGTGTTGCTTTGTCGTTTTCTGGGAGGCCGTCTGCCGCATCACAGTTTGCTGTACAAGGAGCTCGCGCGTCTGGGCAGATCCTGCCCGCAGCTCCCGACGGAACTGCGCAAGCTGAATATGGAAATCATTCATCTCTGCTTGCCGTCCAAGCCAATCCTTGATCTGGACTCCTCGGTGGAGACGGTATACGGGGAGCAGGCCGGCGCGGCCAAAGGCACCAATCCGCATAAGCCCGGACGAAACAGCTACCATCCGTTGCTGGCTTTTGAAGGGCAAACCCACTTGAATCTGAATGCGAGGCTTCGCCCCGGCAACACGCATTCTTCAACCGACGCAATCGACTTTTTGCAGCAAACCTTCGCACTGCTCGGCGAGCGCCAAGTGGCGTACGCCCGGTTCGACAAAGGCTTTGGCGGCGAGGATTTCTACCAACTGTGGGAAGGCCGCAAGATCGGTTACGTCGGCAAAATGAAATGGACCAAACGCCTCGCAAGCGACGTGGCGGCTTGTCGCTACTGGACGCGCTATGTCGACGAGGACTGGATCATCGAGGGCATCACTTTGATTTACAAAGCTACGTCCTGGAAAAAGCCCCGTCGCGTAGCGGTCATTCGTAAGACGCAAGTCTGCGAAGACGGTCAAGGCCGCATCGTATTCGACGAGGACTGGCAGTATGAAGCGATTGTAACCAACCTGGAGTGGGAACCAATTGACCTATGGCGCTTTTACAACCAGCGTTGCTGCATGGAAAATTACATCAAAGAGGCGAAAGACGGTTTTTCCATGGACCGGATCGCGACCAGTGATTTTGAAGCGAATGAAGTCGATCTGCTGATCAAGTTGCTGGCCTACAATTTGTTCGAACGCTTTAAGCGCGATTGTTGCGAACCGATGCATCAGGGTTATACGATTGCAAGATTCCGACTGGAGTTCTTTCATTGCGCGGCGACGCTTGTTCGGCATAGTCGCGCGGTCGTGCTCAAGCTGATCAAGGATTTCGACGGTCGTCATGCATGGAAACGAATCGAAGCCAAAGTGGTTCAATTGGAGTGACGGCTTCCAACATTTCACATGGAAAACAACAATGCCCCTTTTCTGGGGAGGGGGGAGTTATCCCCATGTGGATATTGGTTTCAAAATTTCGCTGGTCCCACTCCCACTTATTCACAGTTGTTGATCCGCTCCTGGATGATCGCCACCGCATTCTTATGCGCTTTCGAAATTCAGGATCATATACATCTGTCGCACCCCGCACGGGTGCGTGGATTGAAATCTGCTGTTCGTCGTGCCGGAGCCGTCCACGTTCATGTCGCACCCCGCACGGGTGCGTGGATTGAAATGACATATCCGCTACCGCTATGATACCCGGACGGGTCGCACCCCGCACGGGTGCGTGGATTGAAATTTGGATTGTCCCGCAGCGCGGGCAGCTAAATACTGTCGCACCCCGCACGGGTGCGTGGATTGAAATAGCGCTAGAGTTATTGGGGATACCGGAACTAGTGTAGTCGCATCCCAAGTTCTGGCTGAAAGGGCAGTATGTAGACATTCCCTTCATTTCGACCCTTTAACTTATCCTTACGATCAACTTTATCGGACACTAGGCATTCCTGAAGAGAAGGACTGGTGCTCTTGTTCGTTATTTCGGTCATAACGCAGATGGTTTAATTTACGAATGACAGGCATCATCTGTTCTACCGCGATATCCCGTTTGACCCGGACGTTTCGAATTTGTTGTCCATCCTCACCATGTAAGGACCGCTCTATTCGACTGAACTGAGCGATTTCCATACCCAGCTCCAATCTTCATAGAATAACGGATAACCTTTTTATTGTTTTCGAGCCGCGCGGGGCTAACAACCGTGCGGTTTTTGTCATTTTGGGGCAAGAGGGGGCTGCGAGCAGTGTGCAAGCGGAAATTGTGTCAGGTCGAAGGCTCACAAGCATACGTTACCATAGCCAAGGTTATCGTATTAATTTTTGGCGGCTCCTTATGAATTCCACACTATTAAAGCCATAGACGAGTATTTTCGCCAAATTTCCCGGCACGACGATCTCAAATGGTTAATGGAACTGCTTCCCGGATATGCTGCATCGAAATGGGGAATATTTCAATATCACTTTAAACAAAACAGTGACTTTTGGATTATATTTGTTAATATTTTACTGGTCGTATAGTCCTACTTTAGATTAAAATAAGAAAAAAATGTAATATTTGGAGTAGTAGGAGGTATTAGTTTGAAGACGTGTAAGAAATGCGGAAATGAAGTGCTCGGAGATGATATTGTATTTTGCAGCAAGTGCGGAACGAAAATTTTAACTCATAAAGCTACAAGTCCGGTAAAGAGGAAGAAATTCGTTATTCTCAGCAGTGTTGGTATGGGCGTTCTCATTGTAATAGGGGTGACCTTGCTACTACTGAATACTCCTTCTGCTAAATTCAAAAATGCAGTTTTAGCGAATCAATATTCGGATGCTATTACCGTCTATAATCAAAAAATCAAGGGGAATTCGGAAAAGGAAAAGGAAGCAGAAAGCTTTATCCAAGAGGAATTGAATACAATCAATCAGGATTTCAAGACCAATAAAATCGATTATCAGAAAGCTACCACTGCATTAGACACCATCAAAAAATTAGAATTGCTTAAAGCGGACGTAGAAGCGGCAGTGAATAATATCAATAAACTTAATGATTCAAGAACTTCTTTTAAAAAAGGTCAGGAATTCATTGCTAATAAAAATCTAAAAGATGGAATAAGCGAGCTGAAAAAAGTAGTTACAGACGATGAGAATTATGCCAAGGCGCAAGAATTGATCTCTACCAATACACTTGAACCTGAATTTCGAAAGCGCATAAGAATGCGGCGGAAAATTTCGATGAGCGGTTCACTGAAAGTAAAAAAATGGAGATAGTGCCAGCGGGATTTGAACGACTTAGCCACATGAGGATAAGTGCCCCCTCCCCAGTGAAGAGGCACTTTCGTTTTCCATGTGAAATGTTGGGAAGTGTCATTCTAATTGAACCACTTTAGCTTCGATACGCTTCCAAGCGTGTTGGTTGCCAAAATCCTTGATCAGCTTGAGCACAACTGATCGACTGTGCCGAACGAGCGTTGCTGCGCAATGAAAAAACTCCAAGCGGAATCTGGCAATCGTATAGCGCTGATGTACCGGTTCGCAGCAATCGCTTTTGAAGCGTTCGAACAAGTTGTAGGACAGCAGCTTAATCAGGAGGTCGAGCGTGTTGGCTTCAAATTCGCTGGTGGCGATGCGGTCCATGGAAAAGCCGTTCTTCGCTTCCTTAATGTAGTTTTCCATACAGCAGCGCTGGTTGTAGAAGCGCCACAAATCAATCGGTGCCCATTCCAGATTGGTTACAAGGGCTTCATACTGCCAGTCCTCATCGAACACAATGCGCCCTTGGCCGTGTTCGAACACCTGGGTTTTGCGAATAATCGCTATACACCGAGACTTTGTCCAAGACGTCGCTTTGTAGATTAGGGTAATGCCTTCGATGATCCACTCTTCGTCGACATAGCGAGTCCAATAGCGGCAGGCCCGAACTTCTTTAGCCAGACGCTTTGTCCACTTGAGTTTGCCGACATAGCCAATGTTGTTGCTTTCCCAAAGTCGGTAGAAGTCTTCGCCGCCGAAGCCCTTGTCAAATCGGGCATACTTCACTTTGCGTTCGCCGAGCAGATCGAAAGTTTGTTTTAGAAAGTCAGCGGCGTTCGTAGAAGAGTGCGTGTTACCTGGCCGCAGGACGGCATTCAGATTCAAGCGGGATTTTCCTTCAAAGGCCAGCAGTGGATGGTAACTTTTTCGTCCGGGCTTGTGCGGATTCGTGCCCTTGGCCGCGCCGGCTTGATCGCCGTAGACCGTTTCCACCGTGGAATCCAGATCGAGAATAAGGCCATGGGGCAAGCAAGGTGCGATGATCCCTTGATTCAGCTTCCGCAGTTCATCCGGCAGTGATGGACACGACCGGCCAAGTCTCCCAAGCTCCTTATACAGCAAGCTATGATGCGGTAGGCGACCGCCAAGAAAGCGACGGAGCAGCGCATCGTGCTGCAGTTTGCGGAAATGAAACATTCGCTCGCAACCGAGCGTCCAACCAATGATGAGATAGAGCAGGATGCGATGAACAGGGAAAATGGCGTTGTGCGCTTTACCACCGGAGAGGTCCTGCATGGCCTCGGCGAGCTTGATTTTTTCAAGATAGGCCAGGAAGATTTTGACGCCTCCGAAACTCGTGGCGTTTTGTAGCGAAAATTCACTCTTGATTTTGCTGACGTCTGTGGTAGACTTCATCTAAAGGGTGCTCCTCTCTTTGGGTGATGTTGTCTTCGCAAACACCATTCTACCAAAGATTTGGAGCCCTTTTTATATTTTTAGACGATCGTACTTTCGAAATTCAGGTTGAATATAAAGCCGCCTCCTTACAAGAAGCTGAGCAGTTATCCAGCAATACTGATTATGAAAAAGCAATCGGCATTTTAAGTGATACATTGGTTCTCTTGCCCAATGATTCGGATATTTCCGCCAAAAAAGCCAGTTATGAAAAATTGAATGAAGAAAAGAAAGCAATGGAACGAAAGAAGAAAATGGAAGAAACGAAAGCGAGTCAAGAAGTGGTTGTTGAAAAAGCAGGTATTATTGTTCAAGATAGCAGATATAAAGCATTGTATCCTGATATACTTCAAGTCATTGTCCGTAACAATTCCGATAAGACAGTAAAGAACATGAAGGTTTCATTTTTAGGTTATGATACAAACGGGTTACCAATTAAGATTAAATCGCAATTCAGTTTTACGGATGCCCCCTTTGAGTATGTTGGTAATGCTGAAAATGTTAATATTGTTTCCAAAGCGACTTTTGGAGAAGACAAAGGCTGGAGACTCGATGAATCTCATGGGATTAAAACGGTAATTTCATGTGTAAAAGAAGTGGAGTATTATGATGGTACTAAGTGGACAAATCCCTATTACGAATATTGGGTGGATGAATACAAAGAAAAACCTCTGCATTGAACGATCAACGGTTAGTGGGTTGTACTTGGTTAACACTATCTAAAAAAGAAGGATACCCGATTAACGAGTATCCTGTTTGCATCTGGTATTACATTATCTATAGTTTGGCCATGATGATAAAGCGTTCCGAGTTGGTTCTAATCCCTTTTTCCGTTTGATTCTCCTTAATAAATTGTCGGAGTATCTGGAAATCGATCTCAGTCCGTCCAAAGTCGGGAATAATGGGAGTGTGTTTTAGTAAAAAAATCAGATCTTCAGCTGTTTGGTAATATTCGATAACATTAAACTCAAATGACCGAATGTCGCTAAAGCCCGCTTCGCTTAGTTCAGTCATATATTGATGCTTTAATGTACCTGCCTTTGTTCCAAAAGCCTGTCCTCTTCCAAACGCTTCTTTTATATTCGATTTATCGTTTTCGCTTACTTGCTGAGTGAGGAATGAACCATCCTTCATTAATACTTTTGCGACTTCTTTAGCATAGAATTCCGAATTTCTGCACGAGACAACATTAAAAAAGTTATCAGGAAAATCCAAATTCTCAGCATTCATCTTTAGAAAGCGTACATTAGGTAAGCCTGATATAGCCCAATTTTTAGTTGCAGTTTCAATCATTCCCGTGGACTGGTCAATCCCAATCAGGAGTAGTGCAGAATCAGCGATCGATAAAATCGCTTCCCCGCCGCCAGTGCCAATGTCAAGCAATATATCCGATTTCTTGCAAACGCTCGTTACTTCACGATACAAATCCCATTTGGTCCCTTCAGAAACGCATTTCACATTGCTGAAATCCCAACCGTTTACTTTTCCGACTTTATTATAAAACTCTTTATATTCTAATGGATTCAATGTTATTCCACCTTCCAATGAGGATGAGAAGCAGACCGATATCATTCGATGTTCTTAGCTTCATGAAACCAAAAGGGCAGACTGCCCCCTTAGCGGCTGGTACGCGTTTTTTCCAGCCCGAAGACTAAATATCTCGAACGATACGGAAAGACATCCATTTCACCTCATTTGAAAGATTGTTTTAATTATATTCCGAAGAGGAGGGGCAATCAATAAGCAAAAACATTTTATGAATATGTTTCACTGAGCGTAGTGGATGGAAGAATTTTCTTGAATGGTTACTCAAAGTCAGCCCCTTCTATTGGAACATTCATTTACTTTAACGCGGAAGAGGATTGTAATGTTTATGGTTTGGCCGCGGGAATGCCGCAGTATCGTGGAGGATTTTTCCTGCTTTTCATTGTGGAAAATACATGCGCCGCGAAGCTGGACGCGAAAGCGAATGGGACTTGTAATGCTGCTGACTCAGCCGCTAGATCGTGGTGCGAATGTGAAGCGAACATGAATTTCCCGGGGGATTCGCACCTGTGCGAAATCGAATGGTGCTATCGGATTATAACGATGCTTCTATATCTTATGGCTTATTCAGTAGATTGGGTGTATGATTAAACCAAATAAACCTTTTTCAGGGTTAATATTCCTTGAAAATCGGAGTCGCACCCTGCACGGGTGCGTGGATTGAAATGCTAAAATACCGATCGACGATACCCGGTCAGTCAGGTCGCACCCTGCACGGGTGCGTGGATTGAAATTTGCATCGCCGCCGTGTTCGCGCCTCCGCTACCAAGTCGCACCCTGCACGGGTGCGTGGATTGAAATCGTTGCCCTTATATTAACACAAACATCCGTTCGTGGTCGCACCCTGCACGGGTGCGTGGATTGAAATGACTCATGGTAAGCGGCCTTGCTCAGAAGTCTTTGTCGCACCCTGCACGGGTGCGTGGATTGAAATGATATAGACGTGACGAACTGGGTCACACCACGCAAGGTCGCACCCTGCACGGGTGCGTGGATTGAAATCTTGGATGCCGCGTTTTCCAGAAGAAGAGCGGCCGTCGCACCCTGCACGGGTGCGTGGATTGAAATTATGAGAATGGAACATTCGTCACCGGTGCTGACGTCGCACCCTGCACGGGTGCGTGGATTGAAATGCTGCCGACTCCCGGTACTGGTCATACCGCAGATGGTCGCACCCTGCACGGGTGCGTGGATTGAAATCAATGTGCTGCCCGCGGGGATGTCGGCCACGATCCACGTCGCACCCTGCACGGGTGCGTGGATTGAAATAAAGCGTATATCAAACAACTCTTTTAATTGCGAGTCGCACCCTGCACGGGTGCGTGGATTGAAATACGATAGACGCCTTATTTGTAGACGCAGCTAACGTCGCACCCTGCACGGGTGCGTGGATTGAAATACAGATGCTGACGATCTCCCATGCTCTTTTGTCGTCGCACCCTGCACGGGTGCGTGGATTGAAATTTCCTCGCCAGCTCCGTATATGCCGCCGCACCATGGTCGCACCCTGCACGGGTGCGTGGATTGAAATTGCGGACTGGATGGAGTAACGATTATGCAAGCCGTCGCACCCCGCACGGATGCGCGGATTTAAATGGCGCCACTTTTTAATCTGAGCGTAACGTTAGACTGAGTTATGACAAGTATCATTGGACGAAGGACGCGGAGTTATTCTATAAAAATGAATTTAGCCGTGCTTTACCAATTTTGGAGAGAGACAAGGGAGGAAGAATCCTCGTCGGCTCCAGAGGAACTAGCCATTATAGCAAACCGCATATGGCAAAAGATATTTAACTCATTATTATTTGAAAATAATCCCCTCTACGGGTAACATCAACTTCGCCGTGGGAGGGGTTTTTTTATGTGCATTTCTTTTTCGTCCACTATAAATGTAAATATATGTAAAAAAGTCTGGGCCGTTCATCTCTCCAATCCGCACTTTCGCGGGAGATTTCTTGGTATATTTTACATTAACGTTATAAAGTAATAAGATTCTTGTTGGCTTCTTGACTTTGGCCCATTTGTGATATAGTAAATAGTAAATTGAAGACAGCATGAGAAGCGAAAGAGGTGGCTGTAGTGCGATATTTTCGAAACAGCATCAGGCGCAAGCTGGTCGTGTTACTGCTGGCGTCGACGATTGTGCCCATTGTGTTTTCCATTGTAGTCTCATACAGCTATACGAAAAACTCCCTCAAGCAGCAGGCAATAGAGCAAAATACGCGGCTGATCAACGAAACGAGAACCAATGTGCTGAATTACTTGGGACTTGTTTCCAATTCCTCGTTATCCATTTATTCGACGGTTTCATTGGACAGTCTGCTGACAAGCGGGTTCACCGATTATCAGAACGATTCCTACCTTTTTACGATCATGCAAATCGTGTCCCGCTCTGTCAGTGATATTTACCAAGTGTACTTAAGCGTGAATGAAACGCAGCGCGCTTACTTGCTCCACCAAAACAATTTCAATCAGGGGGCCGTCCGCTACCAGCCCGATCTGCCGGAAAATATGAAACCGTATACGTTATACACGGAATCAACCCATTTAAGCCACAATTATGGCATCGCCCAGTCGCTGCCGGTTACCCCGGAGCTGGTATTTACGATCCATCGCCCGATATTCCGTGTGCCCAGCAATGAACGGCTCGGGTTATTATCCATCGACATTCGGCTTGATGCGCTAAGCAAATTGTGTTCGCAGTTGTTTGATGCGGACCAACACGATTTGTATATTCTGGACGATTCGGGAAAAGTCGTTTATGCGGCGGATACCGCGGAAATCGGGAACATGCCTCAGGTGGACTGGATGAAGCGGATTGTCGGCAGCGAAGGCGACTCCGGGTACCTCGAATGGAACCAATCCGAGTTTTCCGGAATTATGGTATACAGCAAGATCAAGACTCCTTATTTGCATTGGACGATTGTGAAGCGCATCCCCGACTTTCGGCTGTACAAATACGCGCGCGATTTGACATGGATTAATATGATCGTGGCAACGTGCTTTCTGCTGGTCGCCATAGCCGCGACCCTGATCGTATCTTTGCAGCTGACCAAACCGCTCAAGCAGTTGATCTCTCATATTAGCAAAATTCAGGCAGGGCAGCTGGACGCTACGATGCCGATCGAACGTTCGGACGAGATTGGGATCGTGGCCAGACGGTTTCAGACGATGATGGATACGATCAACGATTTGTATTTGCGGGAATATCGGCTGAACCTGGCTAATAAAACGAATCAGTTAAACATGCTGCAGGCGCAGATCAACCCGCATTTTATCAACAACGCTTTGCAGTCGATCGGCCATTCCGCTCTGGAAAGCAATGCGCCTAAGGTGTATATGCTGGTTTCTTCGCTGGGGCAGATGATGCATTACAGCATGAACACGCAAGAAACGGTCGTACCGTTGTCCAGGGAACTGGAGCACGTCAAATATTACTGCGCATTGCAGATGCAAAGATTCGAAGACAAACTTCAGGTCTGCTTTGATATCCCCAAGGAGACGTTCAACATATCCGTACCGAAAATGATTGTGCAGCCCCTTGTCGAGAACTATTTCAAGCATGGGTTCGACGGTCAAACCGAAGGGGGCGGCACGTTGAAGGTGGGAGCTCGGCTGGAGGAGAATTCGCTGATCTTGTGGGTGGAAGACAACGGGATCGGTGTAGCGGATGCGCGTTTGGACGAGCTGCGCAAGCATTTGTTCCGTGTGGACCCGGGTGAAGAACGATGGGGGGACAGCATTGGACTGATCAACGTGCTGGAACGCCTCAGGTTGTATTACGGCGACCAAAGCATGATGGAGCTATCGGGAATCGAACCGCACGGTTTTAAAGTGCGACTGACCATACCTTTACAAGAAACGGGCGAGGGGGGACTATCATGAAAGTGCTTATTGTAGACGATGAAACGCATGTGCGCAGCACGATTCGCATGTTGGCCGATTGGAATGCTTTGCAGGTAGACGACATTCTGGAGGCGGATAACGGCGCGGAAGCGGTTCGCCTTATTATGGCGGAGCAGCCGCAGGTCGTACTTACGGATATTATGATGCCGCTTCGAAACGGGCTTGAACTGATGGAATGGATGGATTCTCACGCGCCGACGTGCAAAAAAATAGTGATCAGCGGATATAGCGATTTCGAATATGTGCGGCAGACGATGAAGTATGGCGGTACGGATTATTTGCTGAAACCGATTGTTCCAAGTCAATTGCAGGAGGCTATGCAGAGGGCGGTTGACGCCTGGCGGGAAGAAGAACGTAAACGTCGTCAAGACCATACGTACAGCCAGGAGGCTGAGGCGCTTAAAGATCTGCGTCGCGACAAGCTGCTGTCCAATCTGATGGTGGAGCCGGGAGGGTATGCGGGCGACGTTGCAGCGCTCCCGGAGCTATATCCGGCGCTTCGCCGTGCAAGCGCTTGCCGTGCCGCCGTGCTACGGTTCGAATTCATGGAACGCAACATTCGCGAACGGTACGGCTCAGATAAAGGCGCGCTTGTATTTGCGTTAATCGGCATCTGCAACGATACGCTGCATGCCGCCCGAATGGGTACCGCCTTCCGGAATTTGAACAGCAAACATGAGATTGGCATGCTGCTGTGGGAAAGTCTGGAGCAAACCGAAGCGGTCGTCTCCGGCATAAGCCGGGAAATCGCCCGCCGTCTGCAGACGTGCTTCGACATCGGCATCGGGCTGGCGCTGCCGTTTCCTGACGGCCTCCAGGAAGCGTATTCACAGGCGCGGAAGGCACTTCTTCAGCGCAATTTGCTGGACCGCCGGACAAGGCTCCATACATTTCGCAGAGAAGCGGAGATGCGGCTTGGAACGCTGCGTTTCGGCGAATTTGAGGAAAAAATCAGCCTGGCGTTAAAGAGCGGAAGAAGCGGGCAGCTGGCCGGCGCGCTGCAGGAATGGTTCAACGAGCTGAACCGAATGGAGACGATCTCCTTGCAGCAGTTGGAATTGTGGCAGAATGAATTCAACGTGTTAATGGTCCGCTGGACCGAAGCGTTTTTCCAGGAAGGCGAGTCCGGACCGGAGCTGCCGCCGGAATCGATTCAATTCCGCTCGATTCCGATTGACGACGAGGGAACGTTCTCGCTGGTGTTGTTCCAGGAGCGGGTTTCCAACCATTTGCACGCGCTGCTGGAAACGTTCCTGATCATGAAAGCGCAAAGCGGGCATACGATGCATGATATTGCCAAGTATATCCAGGCCAATTACCAGAAAAATATTACGCTGCAGGATATCTCCGCGCAGTTTCATTTAAACCGGGAGTACATTTCCCGTAAATTCAAGATGGAGCTGAAGGAAAATGTCATTGATTACTTGAACCGGGTTCGGATTGATAAAGCCAAGATGCTGCTGCTCAACCCGCATGTCAAAATCGCCGAGGCGGCCCGGCAAGTCGGGTATCAGGATGAAAAATATTTCAGCAGGGTATTCAAAAAATGGGAGGGCCTGTCGCCAAAGGAATTCAGATCCCGACTGGAGTAAGCTTGATCCGCCTGCTCCGCACCAAGCCGAAGCAAAATTGTCCACCAATCTCAACAATTTTCTGTGTGGGAATAGCGCTTTAACGCCGCTATAATCGCACTATAACTTCATTGTGGAGAAAGGAGAGGCTTCAACGTGCGGAAATGGTTACTGACCAACTGGATGCAGGAAATCATTTTTTTAGGCCCGGCTGTGCTTGTGTATATGCTGATTATCGCCTTGCCGTTTGTGCTGAATGTGTATTATTCGTTTACGAGCTGGAACGGCGTTTCGGGAAACATAAGCTGGGTAGGGCTGGATAATTTCATTTATGTGCTGAAGAAGGACGCCAATTTTGGACACGCTTTCTGGTTTACGGCCCGCTTTACCGTGGCGGTTGTCGCGCTGACCAATCTTGTCGGTTTTCTGCTTGCTTATGCGCTGACCCATGCTTTCAAAACCCGCAAGCTGCTGCGGACGGTTTTTTTCGTGCCCAATGTGCTGGGGGGGTTGCTGCTCGGATTTATTTGGCAGTTCATCTTTGTGCAAGGCTTTGCCGCCATCGGCCGAATGACGCATAGCGCCTTTTTCGAATTGCCTTGGCTTGGCACGGAGAATACGGCATTCTGGGCGCTTGTCGTCGTATTTTTGTGGCATGGAGCCGGATATGTGATGGTCATCTATATTGCCGGGCTGACCAATGTGCCTAAAGATATGATCGAAGCGGCGACCATCGACGGCGCGAATCGCTTGCAGGTGCTAAGAAGCATTATTTTGCCTCTAATTATGCCGATTACGACAGTATGTTTGTTCCTGACGATTTCATGGGCGTTTAAAATGTTCGACATTAATTTTTCGCTGACCAAAGGCGGCCCGTTTAATTCGACGGAGTCGGTAGCGATGAATATTTACAACGAAGCTTTCGTTAACAACAACTATGGCTTGGGTACGGCCAAGGCGCTCCTCTTTTTTGTGGCGGTGGCGGTAATTACCGCTTTGCAGGTGTCGATCACGAAGCGCAAGGAGGTCGATCTCTAATGAACTCGGAGACATATTCCTGGCGGATGGCGCTGGTCGAGCTGCTGCTGATTGCGGTCGCTTTGTTGTTTCTCGCTCCCTTTTACTTTGTTCTGGTGAACTCGCTTAAAGACTTTGCCGAGCTGCTGGTCAATGCGGCCAGTTGGCCGAAATCATGGAAATGGGACAATTTCACCCATGCCTGGAAAGTGCTGCGTTTCGCTACGACGCTGAAAAATTCCCTGCTCATTACTGTTTTCGGGAATATTGGGATTGTGCTGATGGCGGCGATGGCTTCTTATCGGCTCGTACGCAAGTCAGGTAAAATCCATCTTGTGCTTATGGGCATGTTTATGATGGCGATGGTCATCCCCTTTCAGGCGATCATGATTCCGCTGGTCAAGGTAGCTTCGTGGCTGCACCTGGTTAACAGCATTCCTGGAATCGTGATTTGTTATTGCGGCTTGGGCGTATCGTTTTCCATCTTTTTGTTCCAGGGCTTTGTCCGTTCCATTCCGCTGGAGATCGAGGAATCGGCCACTGTGGACGGTTGTTCGCCATATGGCGTATTTTGGCGCATCGTCTTTCCGCTGCTGAAGCCGATGACGGTAACCATTGTGCTGCTGAACAGCTTGTGGATGTGGAACGACTTTTTGCTGGCGCTGATTATGCTTCAGAACAAACAGCTGCATACGATTCAAATTGCTATCAACTCGTTATTCGGCGAGTACACGAATCAATGGGATCTCGCGCTCGCTGCACTTGTGATGAGCATGGCTCCGCTGATCGTCTTTTTCCTTTCCTTGCAGAAGCATATTATCGAGGGCATTACGGCCGGGGCGGTCAAAGGTTAACGGCGTATGTGAATCGGGACGCGGGGCGCAATCAATTCCATCCACCTGATTGGTCAAACCTATGAGTGTCCCGATGAACGGCCGTTCAAATATAATGAATATTGTAAAAAATGCGACAATAAAAAAGGGAGGGTTTTTCGATGAAACGTATATTGACGACAGCTTCTGCAGTTCTTTTGCTCGCTTCCGTGACTGCCGGTTGCGCAAGCGGAGAGCAGAAGCCGGCCCAAGGAACGGGCGCAGAAAACGCAAGCCAGGCCAAAAAAGCTGTAACGATCAAGATTTTTCAGGGCAAGGTGGAAATTTCCGAAGCGTTAAACAAGCTCAAGGAGGAATATGAGAAGTCTCACCCCGGCGTAAAGCTGGATGTGGAGACCGTGATCGGAACCGACTACAACACAGCGCTCAAAACGAAGTTTGCCGCAGGAGAAATGCCGGACATCTTTAATAACGAAGGCTTCCGGCAGCTCGAAGTTTGGCAGGATCAGCTGGAAGATTTGTCCGATCAGCCTTGGGTGAAAGATGAGTACGATTTCGCCAAAAAACCGATGGTCAAGGACGGCAAGGTATACGGCATGCCGGTTGATATCGAAGGTTATGGCATCGTTTACAACAAGGATCTGTTTGCCAAAGCCGGAGTTACGACATTGCCGAAAACGCTGTCAGAATTGGAGCAAGTCAGCAAAAAGCTGCAGGACAGCGGCGTAACGCCGTTCGTCAATATGTTCCAGGTATGGTCGAGTCTCGGCAGACAGTTTTTTAACAATCCGGTGGCCAAGCAGCCCGATCCCGACGCATTCATTAAAGGGCTTAACGACGGTTCAGCCAAATTCCCCGGCAACCCGCTGTTTGCCGATGCGGTCAACATGCTGGACGTGATTGTGAAATACGGAAACAAAAATCAGATGACAACGGATTACAACAACCTGATTGCCACGTTCGGCAATGGCCAGGCGGCCATGATGCAAAGCGGGAACTGGACGCTTCCGCTGATCCAGAAGGTCAATCCGAACATTAACGTCGGCTTGATGCCGATGCCGATTAACGATGATGTCGCCTTAAACGACAAGGTGTTTGTGGACGTGCCGAACAACTGGGTCATCAGCAAAGATTCGAAGGTAAAAGCCGAAGCGAAGGAGTTTCTGAACTGGCTTGTCACATCGGATGTGGGCAGAAACTACATTACGAAGGAATTTAAGTTTATTCCTGCCTTTACGAGCTTCGAGGCCGATCCGGTATCGGTAGGGAGCACGGGCCAGGATGTGATGAAATATGTGAAGGATAACAAGGTTCTGGGCTGGCATTGGCCGAAATACCCGGACGGGGCCGCTCAGGAGATCGCTTCGACGCTGCAGAAATATGTCGGCAACAAGCTGAACCGCGACCAGCTACTCAATGAAATACAGACGGTATGGGAAAGCAAAGCGAAGCAGAAGTAATCCGGCGGAACGGAAAACGGGAGAGAAACAGAAGAACAGGGAGGCTGGCGCATGAACCCGGTGACGGCAAAGATGAAGATAGGAATTATCGGCTGCGGCAATATTAGCACTATTTATTGTAAGGCCGGGAGCAAGTTTGACATCCTGGACATTGCCGCTTGCGCCGATCTGGATGTGGAGCGGGCTCGGGTCAAAGCCGAGCAGTTCGCTAGCCCCAAGGCGTGCTCCGTTGCGGAGCTGCTGGCCGACCCCGAGATTGAGCTGGTCGTGAATTTAACGGTGCCTCACGCCCATGCCGACATTCATTTGCAGGCGCTGCGGGCGGGCAAGCATACGTACGGCGAGAAGCCGCTGGCCGTCAGCCTGGAAGACGGTAAAGCCGTGCTGGCGCTTGCGCGGGACAAAGGGCTGCGCGTCGGGTCCGCGCCCGATACTTTCCTGGGCGGAGGGCTGCAGACATGCCGCAAGCTGATCGACGACGGCTGGATCGGCACGCCGGTGGCAGCTACTGCGTTTCTCATGAGCCACGGACCGGAAAGCTGGCATCCGAACCCGGATTTCCTGTACCAGGTCGGCGCGGGGCCGATGTTTGACATGGGGCCGTATTATTTGACCGCACTTGTCCATCTGCTGGGGCCGGTACGTCGGGTGACCGGTTCGGCGGCCGTAACCTTCCCCGAGCGAACGATTACGGGAGAAGTCGACTACGGGCGCAAAATTCCGGTGGAAACGCCGACCCACATCGCCGGCGTGCTTGATTTTCACAGCGGAGCCATCGGTACGATCATTACCAGCTTTGACGTTTGGGGCAGCAAGCTGCCCCGCATCGAAATATACGGCTCGGCCGGCACATTGGTCGTTCCCGATCCGAATACGTTCGGCGGCCCGATATATGTGAAGCGCCACGATCAGAGCGATTTTGCCGAAATTCCGGCGGCATTTGCCTTTAACGATAACAGCCGGGGCATCGGCGTGGCCGATATGGCCCATGCGATCCGCAGCGGCCGTATGCACCGGGCGAACGGGGAACTGGCGTACCACGTGCTGGAGCTGATGCACGGGTTTCATATCGCTTCTCGCGAAGGCCGGCATTATCTCGTCGAAAGCAGCTGCGCAAGGCCGGCTGCGCTGCCTATGGAGCTGCCGCTTAACGCACTGGATTAACCAACAAGAGTAAAAAGCAAAGCCGTTCCGGCTGTCTGAAGAGACGGCCCGAACGGCTTTGCTTTGTTGCGGAGGAGAGTTAGGCGTTCAAATAAATCGTTTGGCCAGTGGCGGCCGATTCGTAGATGGCTTCGAGAATTTCGCTGACGACCAGCGCTTGCTCCGGTTTGACGAACGGTTCGGTATCGTTCAGGATACACTCGATCCACAGGCGCGCCTCCATGTCGGCCGGCGTTTCATCTTTCTGCGCGCCGTAAAATACGACCGGAGCGGAATCGAAGCGGATTTTGTGATCGTACAGACGGCCGAGCCGCTCGCCGTTCAGGCGCAGGCTGTCATCCATGTCGGCCCCTGCCTTGGTGCCGCACAACACCGTTTTGGCTTCGCGAACATCGAGCGTATTTAACGCCCAGCTTGCTTCAAGGGTGATGGTGGCGCCGTTCTCCATCTTGATGAAACCGACAGCCGCATCCTCTACGGTAAATTTGTCAGGGTCCCACGAACCCCACAGGTTGGCGGCGTTTCGGGTGCCGCCGAGCTTGTGGAAGACAGAGCCGGTCACGCTGACAGGCTTGTAATTGTCCATCATCCACAGCGTCAAATCCAGCGCGTGCGTGCCGATATCGATCAGCGGGCCGCCGCCCTGCAGATCCTTCTCCAGGAAGACGCCCCATGTCGGCACCGCCCGGCGGCGAATCGCCAGCGCTTTCCCGTAATAAATGTCCCCGAGCTCGCCCATCTCGCACAACTGCTTCAAATATAAGCTGTCTTGACGATAGCGGTTCTGGTAACCGATCGTCAACTTTTTGCCGGTTCGCTTGGCGGCCTCCAGCATCCGCTTGGCGTCGGCCGAGGTGATTGCCATCGGCTTTTCGCACATGACGTGTTTGCCCGCCTCCAGCGCCGCCACCGTAATCTCGGCATGCGAGCTGTTGGGCGTGCAGACATGAACGACGTCGATAGCGCTTTCCTCCAGCAGCTTGCGGTAGTCGGAATACACTTTGGCCCCGTCTGCGCCGAACTGTTTGGCCGCTAGGGCCGCCTTATCTTCTTCCAAATCGCAGAAAGCTATGACCCGAGCCTGAGGCACCTTGGCCAAACTCGGCAAATGTTTGGAGGTGCCGATGCCTCCAAGGCCGATGATTCCGATGTTTACTTGATGTTGTGTCACGTTCATTACCTCCCGAGCAGCTTGGTCATTTGGGCAAAATTGATTTTGGCGCAATCGAATTGGTTCAGAGCGGAAAAGTCCTGCTCGATAAAAATGGTTTTGACGATGCCCATATCGCGTACGGTTTGAATAATGGCGGCGATGTCCATCACGCCGCTGCCGATTTCCGTGAACTGCTCGGGCGACGAAGTGCCCAGTTTTTTGTCGAGCGTAATGTCCGAGTCGACTCCGAACACATCAAACCAGTTGACCGGCAGTGCCGATGCGGGCATATCTTTTTGATGAACGAGGTCGCAGCGGTTGCCCAGGACGCGCAAATATTCGCACGGGTCGACGCCGCCCCGCAGCGCCCAATACGTGTCAAATTCAATTTTGACCAGAGCAGGGTCGGTATGCTGCAAAATAAGGTCCATGACATAAACGCCGTCGAACTTCTGGAACTCCTGAAAGTGGTTGTGGTAATAGAAGTCGAGACCGTGTTTTTGACATGTTTCGCCGCAGCGGTTGAGCTGATCGCTGAAATCGAGTACGGCTTGTTTGTTTTTGAACATATGCATGGAGATGGAGGCCGCCGGCATGCCGATTTCCTGGGCGAAAGGAATCAAATAATCCCAGTTGACGCTTTCGATCGGGAACATTTGGGCGTTCAATGCCTTCATGTTAAGACGGTCGAGGCATCGCTTCAGCTCCGGCGCCCGCAATCCGTATACGCTGTAGCCGCCGACGCCTTCGGCGTCCGAATAATGGATGGCCAGCTCCAAATTCGAGTATCCGAGCTCGGCTACTTTTTCCAAAGCTCCCACGGGGTCTTTCATCAATTCGTGTCTGACGGTATAAAGCTGCAATCCAAGCTCTAAGCTCATAGCAGAACATCCTTTCATACGATGGTATCGATTACGAGATGATTATAAAACGAGCTTCCGGCCGGGGACACTCATAGGTTTGACTTATGTGGTGGACGTAATTGCACCTAAGCAAAATCGTCCACCAATTTCGGCAATTTTCTGTGTGGGCACGGGGAGAAGGCGCAGCTATAATCACAATGAAACAAATCCAACGTAACAGCCGGGGTGAGAGCGATGCGAGCGATTGATTTGAATTGCGATATGGGAGAAAGCTTTGGCGTGTATAAGCTGGGAGCGGACGAGGAAGCGATGCGCTGGATCACTTCAGCCAACATCGCCTGCGGGTTTCATGCGGGCGATCCGGACATCATGGACCGGACGGTTGGCCTTGCGGCGGAGCACGGCGTCTGCATCGGCGTTCATATGGGGTACCCCGATTTGGCTGGATTCGGACGCAGAGCTATGCGTTTGTCCCTTGAGGAATTGACGAATTGCTGCATCTATCAGATCGGAGCGCTTGAGGCGTTCTGCCGCAAGCACGGCACGGCCATTCGGCATGTCAAGCCTCACGGCAGCATGAGCAATATGGCCGACACGGACGATGCGGTGGCGGAAGCGATCGTTGAGGCGGTTATACTGACGACTCCGCGAACAGCTCTTCTCGCTCGGCCGGGGAGCAAGCTGGGTAAGGTCGCAATAGAGCGCGGCCTTCCCGTTATTTCGGAGCTGTATGCCGATCGCGCTTATTGCGCGGACGGGACATTGGCGCCGAGAAGTTTGCCGGGGGCCGTGCTGCACGATCCGGAGGAAGCGGCGCAGCAGGCGGTGCGGATGATCGTGGAAGGCTGGACGAAGACGTTAGGCGGCCAGCGGTTGAATATTCATGGAGACAGCTTATGCGTGCACGGGGATACGAAAGGAGCGCTGGATTTGATCCTGCGCATTAGGGCCGGGCTGGAGAAGGCAGGGATTCGCATTGAGCGGCGCTGAACGGTGGGACCCGCAATATGAGCCGCTGGGCGATTCGGCGGTTGTCATCCGGCTCGGCGACAAGATTGATACGGTCGTACACCGCCGGGTGAAAGCGCTAACGGCTTATTTGCATGCATGTCCGTTTCCCGGGATGATCGAATGCGTCCCTTCTTTCGTCAGTGTTGCCGTATATTATGACCCTGTGCAAGTGTTGGCTAAGCAAAAGGAGAGGCGGTGCGGATGGACGACGCTATTTCAAACCGTATGCGGCTTGCTGGCCGAGCTTATCGAACGGATACGGGAGGAGGAAGCCGAGCCCGAGGCGCCGAGAATAGTCAGAGTACCGGTGTATTACGGCGGGGAGACGGGACCCGATCTTGACGATGTGGCGCGGCATTGCGGACTAGAGGCAGAGGAAGTCATCCGGCTGCATAGCGGTGGAACCTACACCGTGTATATGATCGGGTTTGCTCCCGGATTTCCCTATTTGGGAGGCATGCCGGAGCGGATCGCCGCACCGCGGCGTCACACCCCGCGGCCGTTGGTGCCTGCCGGTTCTGTGGGAATCGCTGGCGCGCAAACGGGCGTTTACTCCGTAGCGACGCCGGGAGGCTGGCAAATTATCGGACGCACGCCGCTGCGCTTGTTTCGCCCGGAAGCCGATCCTCCGAGCTTCTTGCGGGCGGGGGATGTCGTGCGTTTTTATCCGATCTCCTTGAAGCAATACGAGGAATTCATCGAAGAAGGGTTGGGGGAACGATGAGCTTAAAGCTGATTCATCCCGGTCTGCTAACGACCGTTCAGGATCTCGGACGCACGGGCTATCAGCAATACGGCGTTGTCGTCAGTGGCGCGATGGACCGGCTATCGCTGCGCATCGCCAATATGTTGGTCGGCAACCGGGAGGATGAGGCGGCGCTGGAGATCACGCTGCGCGGGCCGGAGCTGGCGGTGCAGCAAGATACGCTGCTGGCGATTTGCGGCGCGGACTTGTCGCCGACAGTGGATGGCATTGCGTTGCCGCAATGGCGGCCGGTGCTCGTCGGAACAGGCGGCGTTGTCCGATTCGGCCCCTGCAGATCGGGGTGCCGGGCTTATGTGGCCGTTGCGGGCGGCATCGACGTACCGCAGGTACTTGGCAGCCGGAGCACGTACTTGCGGGGCGGGCTGGGCGGCTTCGAAGGGAGAATGCTTAAGGCCGGGGATGTTGTCAAGCAGGGGCCGGCGGGAGAAAGGTCCGCGCGGCTCGCGAAGCGGCTTACCGAACGCCTTACACCCGATAGGCCGTTCCAAGCTGCCGCTTGGCACATCCATCCCCCGCATATGGCGGCCGTCAGCGAGCCGCTTGGCGTACGGGTGACGCCGGGGGCGCAGCTTGGGCGCTTGGACCAAGACAGCCGGAAGCGGCTGTTCGGGTCTGTATTCGAGGTGAGCCCCCAATCCGACCGAATGGGCTACCGCTTGCAAGGGGCCGCCTTGCGGCAAACGTCTACTGAAGAATTGTTATCCGAAGCGGTGCCGCCGGGAACCGTACAGCTGCCTTCCGACGGGAGCCCGATCATTTTGCTGGCAGACCGGCAAACGACGGGCGGGTATCCGCGAATCGCGCATGTCGTTTCCGCCGATCTTCCGGCGTTAGGCCAAGCGAAGCCGGGAGACAAGCTGCGTTTCCGGCCGGTTACGCTGGAGCAGGCGGAGCGGCTTTATTTGCTGCAGGAACGCGAAATGGCGCAAATCCGGATGGGCATCCGACTGAAACTACAAAATAAAATGGACAAGGAGATGTAACATATGATGACGATTCAGGAATTGAAGGACTTGATGAAACTGATCGACCGTTCCTCCATTCAACATTTCGAGCTTGAGGCAGAATCGGCCAAAATCAGAATCGCCAAGGCGGCTTCCGGAACCTCCCAGCTTCAGCAAGCGGCTGCGCCGAATCACGGGACCCTGCCGCTTTCCCCGGGCGCCTTGCCGGAGCCGGACAACGGCCATGCCGCCGCACACGCTTCCGCAGAGCCTTCTGCACCGGAGGCCGATTCCCGGCTGCGTGCGATCGTCTCCCCGCTGGTCGGGACGTTTTATTCCGCCGCCGAGCCGAATGCGAGACCGTATGCGCAAATCGGGGACCGCATTCAGCCGGGCAGCGTCGTCTGCATCGTGGAGGCAATGAAGCTATTTAATCAGATCGAAGCCGAGATGGGCGGCGAAATCGTGGAAGTATTGGCCCAAAACGGAGAATTGGTGGAATACGGCCAGGCATTGTTTATGGTCAGAGTGGAGTAGGTGGACGGGATGTTTAAAAAGGTACTGATTGCCAATCGCGGAGAGATTGCCGTGCGGATCATTCGGGCATGCCAAGAATTGGACATCGCCACCGTCGCCGTCTATTCGGAAGCGGATAAAGATTCGCTTCATGTGCGGATGGCGGACGAAGCTTATTGCATCGGGCCTGCACCGGCTAAACAAAGTTATTTGAACATCGTTCATTTAATGGCGATAGCCAGCCGCACCGAAGCGGATGCCATTCATCCGGGTTACGGCTTTCTCGCGGAAAATGCCGACTTCGCGGAAATTTGCCAGGCATGCGGCATTGTTTTCATTGGCCCTTCCGCCGATGCTATCGCCCGTATGGGCGACAAAGCGATCGCCAAGAGCACTATGAAGCGCGCGGGCGTACCGACGGTGCCTGGCACGGACGGGCTTGTTCAGGATGCGGAGGAAGCCGCGCAGGAAGCGCGGAACATCGGCTATCCGGTGATCATCAAGGCGACGGCGGGTGGGGGCGGCAAGGGCATGAGGGTCGTGCGCAGCGAAACGGAGCTGCTTCAGGCGATCCTGCAGGCGCAGCGCGAGGCGGAGACCGCTTTCGGCAACGCGGGGGTGTATCTGGAGAAATATCTGGAGCAGCCCAGGCACGTGGAAATTCAAATTATCGCCGATTCGTTCGGAAATGTCGTTTATTTGGGCGAGCGGGACTGCTCCATTCAGCGGCGTCATCAGAAGCTCGTCGAGGAGGCGCCCTCCCCTGCGTTGACGCCGCAATTACGCGAGAGGATGGGGGAGGCCGCCGCCGCTGCCGCCAAAGAGGTAGGCTACTACGGCGCGGGGACCGTGGAATTTTTGCTGAATCCGGACGACAGCTTTTATTTTATGGAGATGAACACAAGAATTCAGGTGGAACACCCCGTAACCGAGCTGATTACAGGTATTGATCTGGTCAAAGAGCAGATCGCCGTCGCCGCGGGCGCAGCGCTTTCCTTCAGTCAGGACGATGTGCGCATATCCGGCTGGGCGATCGAATGCCGGATCAATGCGGAGAATGCGGCCCGCGACTTTATGCCGTCACCTGGCAAGGTGGAGGCGTATTTGCCTCCGGGCGGCTTTGGCGTTCGCGTCGACAGCGCCGTGTACCCGGGGTATCGGATTTCACCGTTCTACGACTCCATGGTCGCCAAGGTCATCGTCTGGGGGAAAACTCGGGAAGAGGCGATTCAGCGAATGAAACGGGCGCTTGGGGAATTTCAAATCGACGGCATTTATACGACAATCCCGTTTCACCTGTGGCTGCTGAAGCAGGATGAATTTGTTTCCGGGCAGTTTAATATCCGTTTTCTGGAGAATCATACGCCGGAGCTGTAAAGTATGGTAACAGGTCAAGGCGTATGGCGGAGAAATGCTGGAGTGAGCAAGCGATATAATACCGGGTGAAAGAGCAGAAATCTCAGCCGGTGGAGAAAGGGGGCTTACATTGCTGCCAAGTCGGCTGCTAGATAGTGGTGCGAATGTGAAGCGAACATGAATTTCCCGGGGGATTCGCACCTGTACGAAATCGAATGGTGTTATCGGATTATAGCGATGCTTCTATATCTTATGGCTTATTCAGTAGATTAGCTGTATTATTAAACCAAATAAACCTTTTTCAGGGTTAATATTCCTTGGAAATCGGAGTCGCACCCTGCACGGGTGCGTGGATTGAAATTATACCCCATCTTAGGTACATCATTAAGAGGGTGTCGCACCCTGCACGGGTGCGTGGATTGAAATGCCTGTAGCATTCATGCCCGCGGGCGAGCGGCCGTCGCACCCTGCACGGGTGCGTGGATTGAAATCTGATTTACCCTGTCCAAATCGTTACCCAAGAGGGCGTCGCACCCTGCACGGGTGCGTGGATTGAAATTATTTAATAAGCCGAGTCCTGTCAGCCGTGACGGTCGCACCCTGCACGGGTGCGTGGATTGAAATACCGTCATTCCACTTTGTCTAAAGTAAATTTCGTTGTCGCACCCTGCACGGGTGCGTGGATTGAAATACGGAAGAGCAAATGGAAAAGCTCAAATGGATATTGTCGCACCCTGCACGGGTGCGTGGATTGAAATGATAGCGACAGAAGGAGGGGACGCCACGCATGAGTCGCACCCTGCACGGGTGCGTGGATTGAAATGTGATCCGACGGAGATTTTGTACAAAGACACCCAAGTCGCACCCTGCACGGGTGCGTGGATTGAAATTTCTTTACCTTTTGCATTGGTCGTATCTTGAGCCGGTCGCACCCTGCACGGGTGCGTGGATTGAAATGCCTGATCGCTGCCGAGCCATTTCGTGAGCTTTCCGTCGCACCCTGCACGGGTGCGTGGATTGAAATTGAGCTTTTAATTGCCTCATGGGGATGGTGGCATGTCGCACCCTGCACGGGTGCGTGGATTGAAATCTTACCCGATTCGTTACCAGACATATCTACACTTGTGGTCGCACCCCACACGGGTGCGTGGATTGAAATATAAACGAGGATGATTCTAAGAAAATATTCTATTGTGTCGCACCCCGCACGGGTGCGTGGATTGAAATCATGTGCAGCGACGCACAACGCTTGCCGGATATGGTCGCACCCCGCACGGGTGCGTGGATTGAAATTCAAACATCCTGAAAGTGCCTTTGGTTGACCAAAACAGTCGCACCCCGCACGGGTGCGTGGATTGAAATAACGCCGCATCTACCGTCATGGATTGGTTAGTGGTCGCACCCTGCACGGGTGCGTGGATTGAAATAGCTTGTTATTCATGATGTTCTGCTTGTAAGCCCGGTCGCACCCTGCACGGGGGCGTGGGTTGAAATTCCCCGGAATGGGCTAAGAAGCTCGGCGTCGATATTGTAGCACCCAGTCCGCCTCCCCCAAGTCATCGTCCATTTTTAAAAATTGAGGAGGGAGTATTCTTCTCCGCCCGGTCAACGATAAGCCCTTAAGCTTTGAATGAGAAAAAGATTGAATACAGCACTGCAAGCTCAATGAGAGATGCCGCGGTGCTTATTATTTAGGATCACGATTCACGAGCAAAGCTGGATGCGAAAGCGAATGGGGCGTACATTGCTGCCGAGTCGGCTGCTAAATTGCGGTGCGAATGTGAAGTGAACATGAATTCCCGGGGGATTCTATATGAAATCGAATGGTGTTATCGGATTATAGCGATGCTTCTATATCTTATGGCTTATTCAGTAGATTAGGTGTATTATTAAACCAAATAAACCTTTTTCAGGGTTAATATTCCTTGGAAATCGGAGTCGCACCTCGCACCCCATGCGTGGATTCAAATCTCGGGCATCAGAAGGCCGAGTAAGTTGCCAACGTCGAACCCCGGAGGAATGCCTGGATTGAAATATGAACGCTACTACTAAGGAAAAGGCCGCCATCCGAAATTATTGAATTGGTAAGGAGTACGAAGTAATGAATGTTTTAACATTAAGAGCATTTTTTATAGCTAAGGAATCAGGGGAACTTCCACCTTACCTTGGCTCTACGCTTCGGGGGATTTTGGGCCATTGTTTGCGAGACTTTGCTTGCATCGCTCCCGGGGTACGCTGTCATCTATGTGAACATTCGGCTGGGTGCGGCTATGCCAAGTATTTTTGTTCTCCTGGCAATGTCGCCGGTGCGGTGAATCCTTATGTCATTTACACGTCGATTCGCGACAAGACCGTATGGCGAACAGGGGATAGCTGCGTGTTTGATATTACTTTGATTGGCGAGACTGTACATTCTGCAGGCTATTATTTGGATGGATTGGTTGCCATGGGCAACAGAGGCTGGGGAGCGGGGCGTATGCGTTTTTCTCTTGAGCAGGTCATTAATCCCAACAGCGGCACATTGGTTTGGAGCAACGGAAAGTCCTGGCTGCGCAACGTCTCCTTTTCGACGATTTCTTCGATTCAGCGCAAGGCTAGCGGAGCGCTCATTCGATTCGATAGTCCCACTCGCGTGTTGATTCAACGCAATTTATGTCGCAAATTATCTTTTGCTACACTGGTTCAGTCGTTAACCCGAAGAATTTCGCTATTATCGCATGCTTACTCTAACCGTCTGCTTCCTTGGGATGAAGAAAAGTTGGTTGCAGAAGCGCAGAGGGTTCGAACGGTCGAAGAACATTGGTCTTCGGTCGACTTCAAACGTTATTCTATCAATCATGATCATGAGCTGTCTCTTCCGGCGATAGAAGGGTGGGCGCGATATGAGGGAGATTTGACTCCGTTCACGCCACTGTTGGATGCGGGAACACGTCTGCACGTCGGAAAAAACGCCACCCATGGATTCGGACATTATCAGGTGTATTACGATCGTTAATCTATTCTTCGAAGAAAGGTGATTCTGATGAGCGAAAGCAACAAAAAAGATGTATTTCAGAAAATTCTGCAAAACTACAGCCACATGAACAAAATGATGGTGGAAGAACTGGAGCTTGCCTCCTCTCATGGTGGAGTGACCGGACATTATCGCGAGGCGATGTGGATGAAGTTTTTTCGCAGCATGATTCCGAAGAAGTATTCGCTGGCTCAAGGTGTCATCTTGATTGATTCGAATCGCAACGTATCCAAGGAAGTGGACATCGCCGTTTACGACGAAGCGTACACTCCTTATGTCTACCAGTACAATACATTGAAGTTTATCCCGATCGAAGCCGTTGCCGTAGTTATTGAGTGCAAGAGCAAGAGTTACGATCTCAGCCAGCTTAAGGCTTGGGCAGATGAAATCAATAATCTAACTCCAAAAGCGTCCGGTATTGCTCGAATGGCTACCGGTTATGTGAGCGGACTAACGAACGATTACCAAGCCAAGACAAGTCCGATCAAGATTTTCGTCTGCTTGAAAAGTGTGAAGGAAGAACGCACTATCGATGATACTGCAGAACAATTGAATGCCTTCGATTTTATTATTCAACAGCATGAGGAGCAATTCGATTTACGAACGAACAACGAGCGGCAAACGCTCGATTGGTGGGGACGAAAATTAAATGGGACGTTGGATAAGGAGGATCAAAGAACGGGGAAGGAAAGAGAGGGGTTGAAACTTTACAATAGAACTGACGATGAACAGAAGATTAAGAGTCGAGCCCCAAGCTTTCCGGAACTGACGATAGATGAAACCACCCTGCTCCAAAATACGCTGGCTGATCTAAAGGTAGAAGGTTATCCTTTGCTAACGTTGAATTTGCAGTTGAATCAGTTGCTGATGCTGATCAACAACCCGATGCTATTCCCTCATTTTGCATATGCGCGTGCTTTCAATAAGAAAGTTTGATTTCGGCAGGAGGTGAAAATTCCAGTGAGTGTCTACGCTTTTATCGACGTATCCCAAAAACAGGAGTTTATCTATAGGCAGAACCAGTTGAAAAATAATCTTTTGAATTCCTATACCATCAAAAAGTTGACTGAGGATATGGGGCAGCATCAGGCAGATACGGAATTAGGGCCTTCACTTAATGACTATCTGGCACGAACGGAAGCAGAGTTTGTCTATTCCGGCGGAGGCAATAGCATTGTTCGTTTCCCGAATCGGGAGCAAGCGACGCAATTTGTTAACAATTACTCGCTTGACGTATTGAAGACTTATCCCGAGCTGGAATTGTATATTAGTACAGTGGACGATGCGGAGTTCGCTGCTGATGATGTTGAACGAGAGAAGAAAATCAGAAAAAGCTTGATCGAGAAAGCGGACCGGATGAAGGATCGGCGGAAAGCCAAATTTCGGCGCTGGTCTTACGGCATTGAGCAAATTGACGAGACGGGGAGAGCCGAATGTGAGGCAACGAAACAGGAAGCCCATTGGCAGGAGGCGAAAGCCTACTTGTACAGCAAGTGGGGGAAGTTGATCGAACAGTCGTGTTTTGAAACGACCGATGAGCTGCAAAAGTACAGAACAGACGAGCAAAGCAAAAGTTACATCGGCGTCATTGCGATTGACGGTAATCAGATGGGAAAGATGGTTGAGCGAACCAAGACCTTCAAGGAGCTTGGCGAGTTAAGTTCAGCCATTGAGGAGTTGTATTTCCAAGCGGTTCGTGAAGCACTTCGGGCTATTCCGTATGAGGAAAAACGCAGCCGTTTCGTCACGCCAGTGGTCATGTCAGGGGATGATATTTGTCTGATTGTTCGAGCCGAAAGTGCCGTTCAACTTGCTGCAAATATCGTTGATCAGATTCAAACTATCTCCGAGCGAATGAAGCAGACAAACCCTCTGCTCAACGAAGTCATCCCAGCGCCCTATTTAACGGCTTGTGCGGGCGTAGCGATCGTCAAAGTCACTTATCCCTTCTACGATGCCGTCAAAGCGGCCGAAAGACTCTGCCTTCAGGCCAAGGAGCAGATTTATAAGGTGGAGGAAGGAACATCTTCAGAGGAGGAGCCGGCGTCTTTTATTGATTGGGAGATCATTCATGGTCAAGCTCAAGCAGATCGTTATGATCGATTCGTTAAGCACAGAAACGAGAGGGAGATTTTCCATATCAGGCCTTTGCGCATCGATCAGATGGGAGCGTTTCAGAATGGTGTATATGGTTATTATCCTATGATAGCGTTAGCAAAAGCAATAAATGAAGATTCCGAAATCAGCTCCTCGTTGATGGAGGACCTGAAGAAACTGACCTATAAGGGCAAAGAAGAATACGAAAATTACTTTCATACGAGTCAAACAGAAGGTCCGAAAAGGCTTATGAAATTGGTCTCTCGTTGCTTCGAAGGTCGTAGCAGAAAAGATGTTCCGATCATCGAGTCCGAAGAGAATCGTTCAACCACCTACTTGCTGAACGACTTGCTTATCGTATTGCCTTTCTTGGGGGAGAAAGAGGTGCATAAGAATGATCAACTTGCCGACGGGTAAAATTGAAATACGTTTGTTGAGCGAGGCCATATTTGCCAGCGGAGAGAAAGAGAGCCATCTTGTTCACTCCAGAGCGCTGACCGACCGTGACGGATTCGTTTATTTCCATGCCAAATCACTGAAGGGTCAGTTGAAAAGGCAAGCCTTCTGGCTGTTAGAACAGTATCGGAGTTTTGATCTGGAGAAGGCCAAGGCATTTCTACATTCCATTGAGCGATTATTCGGACTGAATGGTAATGAACGGTCGATTCATTGGCCGGGATCCGAAGAGCGATATTCGTCTCAGGGAACGATGCGTCTGGGGGCGCTGGAACTGCCCGCCGCTGTGAAAAGCTATTTTTTGAAAATGATGAAAGATGATGAGGCGGATGAGTACTATACTCTGTCAACTCACGATTTAATAGCGGCGCAAACGCATATTCGATCAAGAATTGAAGTGAAGAATGGAACCGCTAAGGATAAAAGCTTAACGACTTATCACACCGTTCGGGAAGATCTTGTGTTTTATGCAACGGTGTCTTTTGAAAGTAGGCCGCACGCTGAGGATCTTGAAAACTTGAACCGTATTGTCTGTTCATTGGAACGGATCGGGGCTGGGATACACCGCGGGCACGGAGAGGTTGAGGCCCGTTTGTTCTTGAGTGGGGTGGAGGAATGAGCATGATTCAATATCTTGTTATGGAAGTTCGAAATCTGGAACCGTTGAAAATAGGGGCCGGGGGAAGCAAGAAGAATCCGGCTGAGCCCTCCAAAGACTATATTCCAGGGTCCACCCTTCGAGGCGCAATTATTTCTCAATTGATCAAGCAAGGCGTTTTTACACAAGAAACAGGACCGTCGATCGTAAAAGGAATCGAGTGCTACAACGCTTATCCGTACCGGAATGATAAATTATTTGTTCCTACTCCGCAAAATTTACGTGTGGATAAACATAAATGGCGTCGGAGAAAACTGTTGTCCGCACAACCGGGCGGAGAGGATTCTACCATTTCGCTCTCGGACCTGCTGCAGGAGAGCAGGGATCGGAATGCACTGGAATACCGATTTTTATCGGTAGAAGGGGATACCCTGATCGGCGCTAAGCCCCCCAAATTTTATACACTGCATCATAGTACCAGCAACAAACCGTCTGATCGCGAGAAGGAAAACTTGTTTAATTATCAGGCGATAGCGTCCGACCAAACGTTTCGGTCTATACTCTCATTTGGCCCAGATCAATTGCCATTGATTGAATCAATAATTGGTCAGAAGCAGTCATTTCTCGCTTATCTGGGCGGGTCCAAAGGATCGGGATACGGATTGTGCATGATCAAGACAGTCGGGGAGGTGCAAGCGGATTACCGGGAGGCGAGGAAGCTTCTGGGATTCAAAATTCCTTCCAAGCAAGCAGCGGGAAGAAAGTTAACGATCACTTGCTTGTCGGATTGCATGTTCCGTGATGAGTATGGCCGGCCTATAAATGAACTGCCTAGACGATTTATTGAACAGGGATGCGGGGTTTCCGGTTCTTTGGCTCATTCGCTGGTTGTAACGGGAATTAGCGAGGGATTTAATACCAAGTGGGGAGCACGCTACCCTAAAGAAACAACCTTAAAAGCCGGTTCCGTATTGCGTTATGAATTGGAGCGGGAGTTAAGCGAGGCGGAATGGGAACGGGTTTGCTGGAAGTTGGAGCATCGGCTGTTAGGGATGCGAACCCAGGATGGCTATGGATGGGTTGGGATCAATCTTGAATTTCCTGCGGCATTAAGGGTTAAGGAGGAGCAGGATCAAGCGAATTCAGCGTCTGGGTGCAACCGGGAGACGATTTCCGTTGACGAGAGCCCGAGAGAGAAGGAAGCGGCAGCTCAGGATATAGGGATTATCAAGCGAGGCTTAAAAGAGACCAAAGCTCAGTGGTTGCGCATGATCGTCTTGAAAGCATTTAAACATTCGGCAAACTTGCAACCCGCAGCCGACCGAGTGATACTACGGGACGGACTTCGAAGGCATCCTTTGCAGCTGATGTTGGAAGAGCTGAGATTGTGTATGGCTAAGCTTCGAGGAACCGACTCTAACCATAAATCCAGCAAATCGTCATCTAGCGTTGGGGACAAGCAACTTTACCGATTTAACAAGGAAGTGTGCTCGATTGCCGATTGCAGTTTTGCTGCGATCATCGATTATCTTAATGGCGGCGGGGAAGAAGCGGCCAATCGCAGACTGGAGGCGTATGCGGACAAGATGCTTGGGAGCAAACGAGGCGGGCTGTACTACGCGTATGCGAATGGGCCCAATGATAGGCCCTTATTTGTAGCGGAGTTGCTAGAAGCGGGATTGTATTACCTCCATAGGAGGGATAGTTGATGAATGCAAGGCTGATCTATACGTTCCATTTAAAAGCGGTTACCCCAGTCCATTTCGGAGACGGCCAAGGGGACTTGGTCGAGAACTCCAAAGGCCAGCACGTTTTACCCGGCACTTCTATCGGCGGGGCGTTGAGGGAATGTTTGGCTCAAGCAGGACTAGCGGATGTACCGGATGGTTTGATAGGGAAATACATGGGGTACAAAGACGAAACGAGCGGCGATTTTGTAGAAAGTCGCCTATTTATAAGCAATGGGAAATTGGCAGGGAATTTCGTTCGCCATACCCAGGAGGGAACAGCGATTGACCGGGCTTCCGGTGCGGCGGCTTCCCATCTGAAGTATCAATATGACTATTTGGATGGGGACTTGAAAATGGCGTTCCGGATACAATGCGATGTTTCCGATGGCGCTGGAAATCTATGCCGCCGCGAGGAGCTGGAACGGCAGCTCATTGACGTTTGGGCGGAAGGGATTCGGAGAGGAATTCTTCGCTTTGGCGGGAAAAAAAATCATGACTTTGGGAGATTTTCGTTGATCGGCATAGAGCGCATCATTCATCCGCTGGACTGCGTCGAAGCGTTGGATGCGTACATTTTCAGCAGACAAAACTGCAAAGGGGAAGAATACCGTCCTGGCATACTTGACCCGAATCCGTTTGATACAAACTCTAATGTGCTATTTCGGTTGCAGGGATCTTTTCCATATGGAGTATATCAATCCTATACATTGCCGAATGAGAATGAATCGCGCAGTTTGACGGGGGTTCGTCAAAATTCCAGGGGTTACTATTTGCCTGCGTCCAGTATAAAAGGATTGCTTCGAAGTGAAGTAGAGTTGCTGATCACACGAATGACCGGCAGTGAAGATATGGCGATGAAGAAATGCTGTCAGCTGTTCGGTAGTCCGGATGAAGCTGGCCAGATCCTTTTCTCTCCGCTGCAGATTGACGATGCTGCAGAAGTGGAAGTGAAACGATATCGGGAAAACGACAATAATCCAGTATATATCAAGATTGACCGCCTGACGGGAGGGGCTTATTCGTCTGCTCTAAAGCAGCAAAGGGAGATCCAAGGAAGCGGGGTTTTGGAATTTCGCTTAAAGGTAACTACGGATTCAAACGAGGATAGTCCGTATCTTTTTCCGTTGGTATATGTTCTGCGCCGCATCGGGTCGGGACAAGTTCCGTTGGGAGGGAGAACGGTTATCGGGCTCGGGCAATTCATGGCTTCTCAAACCGTTGTTAACAACGGTAAACAGTCCCTAACGTTTGAAAATGACGGCGAACTGCCGGAAAGTCAACGATCATGGTTGAAGCGGTGGTACGAGCAATTCGAGAGGTGGTGTCATCAAGTTGACGAAGCTTAAGAAGTTTAGCTGGGATGAAGTGGAGATGGAAAAATTCCAATTTATCGCTCATCTGCTAGATCGAGTTCTCATCGGCGAGAATGGCGACGAATCATTCGAACAGTTACGAGAGGCTGTGGAACAAGACGCCGTCTGGGAAGTTCATTTCTTCAATACGAGGCAAGAGATATTTGCTGCTAGAGAAGGAGAGGAACTCGTCGTTTATCAATCTTTGATGCACCGGGAAGATTGTCCCGAGCGAATGGTAGCCCGAATTTATAAGCTGGACGAATCATTTACTTCAAAGTTTACATACAAAACCCTCGAGGTAAGAGAATATTTGGACTTTGATGATGACGGATTAGCTTATGTAGCGAGAACGGTTCTTTACAAACTGGAAGGAGGTCCGACCAAGGATGACAGATAAGAATAGTCGTTCGGATAAGCTTGTTCCTATAACGTTGCCCTATGATTTTGTTCCCTTTCCAGAGAACGGAAACGACGTCTGTCGCTATCCGTATGCGATAAAAGACGTTCCAAAGCATAATGCGTTCAATAACGGGCTCGAGCTGCTAAGCGGACAGATTCGATATCGTATTACGCCTTACAGCGATTTAGTGATTGAAGCACGTGCTAAGAGGGGAGGCGGCTATTTCATCGGCGGAAGTCAACTGCGAGGCAAGGTGCGAGCGAACGTCGCGATTCTGAGCGGCAGCGATCCGAAATTTATCAATCGGAGTCCAATGCTGTACCGGGATTTTACGCGGGGTGCGTACAGAAACATCATTCTGAAAGATTCTACGCTTGAGCGTGCGGTCAAGGTTGGTTTCTTGCGTAAAAATGGCGATAAGTTCTACGTCGTCCCCACTCAAAGTTTCGGAGAAAGAAATTTCGTTATGCTCAAAGAGCATTGGTTGATACAGCAGAAAGCAGTTCTAAAGCGTAGTCAGCAGTTGTTTGATTGGAAAGATAAAGCATTAAGGGAATTGGAAGAGTTTGAAAAAAAGATTAAACAAATCACTGACAGAATCCATGTTGAGAAGGAAAAGCTCGCGGAGAAATATGATAAGGTAAGAGAAGGGATCAAAAAGGTTTTTGAACAATATGGATTTACGAAATCGCCGATCAACTGGAATGAATTGAATAAGTTTGGCGAAAGTTTGAACGATCATTCGAAAGCAATCATGCGGAAACTAAGAAGAAATGCATCTCACTCTGAATTTGATGAATTATTTCGTCTTATGATAGAACGGTGGAGGCTAAAGGCTCACATTCATCGGATTTATAGTAATCAGAGCGGTAATTCACATTACACCCCTTATCAGCAAAATGTTGATTTTCGGTTAAACGCTTATGGCGGAGTAGAGTGTGTCCGTTTATCGATGCAGAATGCCGAAAAGGGCTATTTGTATAACTCAACCAAAGTCGGGACGAAACGCAGTCATTACTTGATCGGCGCTCCAAAGGATGATCATCAAGGATACGAAGTGAAGCAAGCAACCATCGACGGTTATAATCAAAATTTTAAAAAGTTTCGCGTTATAGAGAATAAAGAAGATGAGCAGAATATAAAACTGTTTTATAATATTTTTTCCGATTACGAGAATTGCTCTAATCAATTTAGGTCGGTTGACGGATTGGTTGTATTTTATCAAATCGATGACGACGGGCAAATGGCAATCGGGCGCACCCCCTATTTTAAAATTCCATATTATCATCAGTTAAACGATCTTCTTGGGAATTCTCCTGAGGGCAAAGTCGACTATGAGGACGCGTTGTTCGGATTTGCTCCGAATGGAGAAGGTCAGGAGAGAGAAGCGGCGTACAAATCCAGGCTTCGCTTCGAGCCGATCGATATTCCGGAAGATGCAGTTTGGGGTCGTGCAGATTTTCTTCTTCCGACACCACAGGCTTCGGCGGAACGCATGTATTTAAGGCCGAACGGACGGACACCGGCCACCTACGAGAAGGTAGGGAAGGTAGAGCAACCGAAGCCGAAGTTGAACGGATATAAGTATTATCATGTGTTGGGAAACGTTCTGGAGAAAACGATGCCGACCCTGCCCAAGGATAAAGACGCTATGCTAAGCCGAAGAAATTTGCTTAAAAAGGAGACCAAAGCAGGAGAACCTTATACGTTAAAGGGGACGATTTCCTTCACGAATGTACATCGTGAGGAACTGGGATTGCTTCTATTGGGACTGGACCTTAAGCTCTTGAGGCATTCACGTTTGTTCAAGGAGCAGTTGTCCCCTTATTACAGCCAATTGGAAGAAGCGTATGAACTTATAGGCGGAGCAAAGCCCTACGGTTACGGGAAGGTGAAGATCCACGTCGATTCCATTGCACTGGAGAAGCAGGGAACCGATTTCGATTCGCTCGTTGTCCATCCAGTTGAAATAATCGAGGGACAGGAAAATTTCCATTCCTATGTCGATGCATTTATGGATCGAATGAAAGGAGCGGATTATTTCCAAACAGTCCATCTCGGCGCATATATTCGAAGTAAACAAGAGTTTATACCGGAGCATTCAAAGCTCCATATCAACTGGAATAATATGCAGGAACAGATCCAAAACCAAACGCGGGGTTACAAGAAAAAAGGCGGGGGCTACCCGAAGGAATGGATGCTGAGTTCTTTAAACCATGATGAGCCGATGGTATAACCCGGAAATACTCATCCCCTTAAAGTCTTAATGATACTTTCTCAATGGGAACCAGAAAATAACCCGCAGGCCTCAACCTGGACGGGTTATTCTCGTTTTTTCAGATATGTGAGCAGTGCCAGCAAGAACAGGCCAAGCATGATCACTTCCATCAGTGAAGTTTGCATAAGCATCGCCTCCACTATGGAGGCAATACTTTCACACCCTAAGTTCCCAAAGTGAGTAGAGAATACAGCACTGCGAGCTCAATGAGAGATGCCGCGGTGCTTTTTATTCTGGAGTGTGGTTCACGAGCAAGGTTGGATGCGAAAGCGAATGGTGCGTGTGCATTGCTACCGAGTCGGCCGGTTGTAAAATTACGGTGCGAATGGGAAGCGAACATGAATTTCCCGGGGGATTCGCACCAATATGGAATCGAATGGCGTTATCGGATTATGGCAATGCATCTATATCTTATGGCTTATTCAATAGATTGGGTGTATGATTAGAGCAAATAAACGTTTTTCAGGGGTAATATTCCTTGAAAATCGGAGTCGCACCCCGCTCGGGTGCGTGGATTGAAATACAATGGACGACAACCTGTCCTTATCGGAGCGTGTACGGTCGCACCCCGCTCGGGTGCGTGGATTGAAATCCAGTACCAAAAGTTATGCCAGCCGGGAGGAACCCGTCGCACCCCGCTCGGGTGCGTGGATTGAAATCTTGAATCGCCGCTTTATAAATGCCTCATGTTTCGCGTCGCACCCCGCTCGGGTGCGTGGATTGAAATGAGGGTAAAGTACTGACGGATGAGCACCCGCCGGTCGCACCCCGCTCGGGTGCGTGGATTGAAATAACGCATTTGCAAAGGTTACAGCGGGCAAAGACGTCGCACCCCGCTCGGGTGCGTGGATTGAAATATGCATGAAATGTTTTGTCCGGTCTTATCATAATAAGTCGCACCCCGCTCGGGTGCGTGGATTGAAATTCGAAGGTTGCTTATCGTCAGCCGAAGCTCCCAGTCGCACCCCGCTCGGGTGCGTGGATTGAAATAGATAAATTCGTCTCCTTCGCTCAAGGTGTCCGTCGCACCCCGCTCGGGTGCGTGGATTGAAATGCTCGATACGTAGACGCAGTAAGGTACGCCGTTGTGGTCGCACCCCGCTCGGGTGCGTGGATTGAAATGCAGGGATATCGACCAAGCCAGATCCGAGCTTCAACGTCGCACCCCGCTCGGGTGCGTGGATTGAAATGCGCCAGTACTGGCGGCGATTGTATCATCGCTGCTGTCGCACCCCGCACGCGTGCGTGGATTGAAATTTACGCAGCTCATTTTCAATCTTAACAGCCATATGTCGCACCCCGCACGGGTGCGTGGATTGAAATAAGCAGCTAGGTTTGTTAGCGGAAGACGGTACGGTCGCACCCCGCACGGGTGCGTGGATTGAAATGCTACAAAGAAGAAGTCAATGCCAAGACTGAAAGTCGCACCCCGCACGGGTGCGTGGATTGAAATTCTTCTCGGATTGGATCAGAAGAAGCCCAACGAAGTCGCACCCCGCACGGGTGCGTGGATTGAAATGCGTCAGGGACCAGGGGAACCATTTTTGTAGTCGTCGCACCCCGCACGGGTGCGTGGATTGAAATACACCATTGCGCAAGAACCGTGAAGACGAGACAAGTCGCACCCCGCACGGGTGCGTGGATTGAAATATGAGGTACCACTTCAAACCCTCCTGTGAAATCAGTCGCACCCCGCACGGGTGCGTGGATTGAAATTCAATTGTTCGAGCACCCATTGATAAGGGTCAGGGTCGCACCCCGCACGGGTGCGTGGATTGAAATCGGTCCTAGTGGTACATCGACATAATTGTCGCTGTCGCACCCCGCACGGGTGCGTGGATTGAAATGTATTGCTCAAGCTATGCTAGAAACTGGTTGCGTTGTCGCACCCCGCACGGGTGCGTGGATTGAAATATGCGGATACTTTACGGCTATATGTGACTGTTCTCTCGTCGCACCCCGCACGGGTGCGTGGATTGAAATCTCCAATGGTTTCGGCAACAATACCACGTACTATGGTCGCACCCCGCACGGGTGCGTGGATTGAAATGAGGCAGACTTAGGACGAGTCAGCATGCAGCTTAGTCGCACCCCGCACGGGTGCGTGGATTGAAATCACACGGCCAACGCAACTACGCCCGACGCCACAGTCGCACCCCGCACGGGTGCGTGGATTGAAATAAAGCCGCCGCCCGCCTTCACGCGCTGCGTTACGTCGCACCCCGCACGGGTGCGTGGATTGAAATCGAAGCCGAAGGAAGAAAAGAAAGAGTCAGCAATGGGTCGCACCCCGCACGGGTGCGTGGATTGAAATCAGTATGTAATACTCCACACCGTCTTTTTTTTCCGTCGCACCCCGCATGGGTGCGTGGATTGAAATTTACCAAATTGCTTGATTTTGCGTTTAGTTTGGGTCGCACCCCGCACGGGTGCGTGGATTGAAATCCACGGGTCCACGCGCATAACGCGCTCCTTGCCGTCTTATTGTGGTACCGGACTATTTAATGCTCCATATCAACTGGAGTAATATGCAGGAACAGATTCAAAACCTCAGAACAAAGGAGTAAAGGCGGAGGGGATTCGAAGAAATTGATGTTGATTTTTAAACCATGATGGTAGCTTGGATATATTTGTAATCTCCAAGTTTTTAATGGCACTTTCTCGATGGAAATTGCGTGAATGAAATAGCCATGATATGATTAGGATAGAAGTAAGGAGTCGGACGGCCATCCGACTCCCTGCACAACATTTTGGGTGGGAAACCCCCAGTCAAAGACCAGAAAATAACCCGCAGGCCGTCAACCTGGGCGGGTTATTTTCGTTTTTTCAGATATGTGAGTAGTGCCAGCAAGAACATGCCAAGCATGATCACTTCCGTCAGCGAAAATTGCATAAGCATCACCTCCACTCTGGAGGCAATACTTTCCCACCCAAGTCTGTTGTACACCGGTATTATATCAAAATATGTCATTTATTGTATAGAGAGTTTAAAGAGAGTTAAGAGAATCTTGAAAGAGGAGGATGCTTGTTTACCTCATCTCCATGCTATGGAATAATATGAATGCCTTTTATGTATAACTTTAGTCGTGGATGTACGCCTCCCCCTAAGCCATCGGCCGTTTTTTCCAATTTGATGAGAGAATACAGCACTGCGAGCTCAACTGGAGATGCCGCGGTGCTTTTTATTGAGAAGGGTGATTGACGAGCGAAGCAGAGTGGGAAAAGTGAAAGAGACTTAATTTGCTGTCGAATGACCGTTCGGCATCGGCCGAGGCTCGTATCAAGTAAACGGTGAAAGACGGTTGCTAGATCGTGGTGCGAATGTGAAGCGAACATGAATTTCCCGGGGGATTCGCACCTATACGAAATCGAATGGTGCTATCGGATTATAGCCATGCTTCTATATCTTATGGCTTATTCAGTAGATTGGGTGTATTATTAAAGCAAATAAACCTTTTTCAGGGTTAATATTCTGTACCTCTGTCAATAGAGTAGACACAAAGAATCGAGAGAATTAGGCAGTCTTACGGTACATACGTTCGCATTCGTTGGGAGTTAGATACCCGATCGTGGAATGAATACGTTGGGCATTATAGAAACAAGTGATATATTCAAAGATCCGCTTGCGCGCCTGTTCCCGTGTCTTGAACTTTTCCAAGTAGATCAATTCCTTCTTGATCACACTATGAAAGGATTCGATGCACGCGTTATCGTAGCAATTTCCTTTGCGGCTCATGCTGCCTTTCATCTTGTAGGTCTTCAAACGAGCCTGGTATTCATGAGAGGCATATTGGCTGCCGCGGTCCGAGTGATGGAGCACGTTGTTTCCGGGCCGCTGCTGATGATAAGCTCGATCCAGCGCTTGAATGACTAGTTCCTTTGTCATGCGATCTCCCATCTGGAACCCAATGATTTTGCGGCTATAGAGGTCCATGACGCTGGCCAAATACAACCATCCCTCTTCCGTGGCGAGTGAAATAAGAGATAGGGCGTAGTCGAACTATCTCCCCACCTCTCTTTCCCGAACCGGACTTGCACCTCTCAGCGCATCCGGCTCTCCATTTAAGTGTTGCTCAAAGCAAAGGCGACTTCGTCAAAATATGATTCTACTGTACGACGTTTCTCAGAACGCAGAATGTAGGGATTTTCTTCTGGATTTCTCCATGTGAACCAACGTTTTCGACTGGTTATTAGTCGTCTGAGCGCCAGTGTCCCATAGAATCCCCGACTATTTTGCCCCTGCAGGATCCAGATTTTCGCTTTCCCCTTTTCTGGTGACCGGACAAATTCTCGCATTAACGATCGGAAGCCACGTTTGTACTTTCGTGCAAGCCAGTATCCGAGTTTCCAAAATACCGTGCGATCTACTTTGCTGAATATCGTCGCTGTATGGTCAGTATATTGGTAGAAATTTGCCCATCCTGCAAGTTGTCGGTTAAGACTTTCAACGAAGTCCATCCTGTTCATTCCGTAATTCCCTGACAGTTGTTTGACTAATTTCTCAGTAAAGCGGCGGTATTTCTCCCATGGAATAGATGAGACAGGGCGCATTCGCCCCCGGGACCCTCGTTTGCGAATAATCCGATAGCCAAGGAAAGTGAAACCGTCGTTCACGTGTGTAATATGTGTCTTATCCATATTTAACGTGAGTTTTAGCTTAACTTCGAGAAATTCCCGGCATGCCTCCCGGACTACCTCAGCGTGCGCTTTGGTCCCTTTGACGACAACTACGAAATCGTCAGCATATCTACAGTAAGAAATCGCTGGTTTCCATTGCCGATTTTCACGTATCGCGATAGGACGCTTATTTTGTATGCCAAAGTTCCATGCCCACCGATCTTTTCGTACCTTCTTACTCAGAAATTTCGCTTCCATCCATTGATCAAATTCGTGTAACATAATATTGGATAGTAGCGGCGAAATGACGCCGCCCTGCGGAACTCCTTCGCTTGAAGCGCGAAATAAACCATGATCCACGCATCCTGACTTGATCATCTTCCACAACAAGGACAAAAATCTCTGATCAGAGATGCGTTTACGGACAGCCTTCATGAGTAACCGATGGTGAACAGTATCGAAGTAACTTGCCAAGTCACCCTCAATGACCCAGCGACCAGCAGTGGAATTCGTTTGTTCATTCCCATCCTGCAATTGCATTTTGACAGTTCGAATAGCATGATGGACGCTTCGCGCCGGTCTGAAACCATAGGATACCGGGTGAAAATCACTTTCCCATATCGGTTCCATAACCATTAACATCGCTCTTTGTACGATACGATCTCGAAGACAAGGGATACCTAGCGGTCTGAGTTTGCCGTTCGCTTTTGGGATATAGACTCGCCTGGCAGGTTGCGGACAGTAATTTCCAGTCAGCAATTCATAGCGTAACGTTTCCAGTTCAAGATCAAGCATTGCTTCCATCCTGCGCTTGTCTATGCCATCTACGCCCGGTGTTCGAGCTCCGCTTGAAGTGAGAGTGATGCGAGCCGCTTCACTTAGCCAAGACCTGTCAGCTATTATTCTGATAAGTCGGTCGAACTTGCGTTCCTCGTTTTCTGTTGACCATGTCGCCAGTTTGCTTTGCATTTCACTGATTATCAAAGGTCTTCACCTCACTAAAGTCAGTTAATGAGCCAAGCAAACCACTTAAACTGCCTCCCTTTGCCATGTGACCGGCTTTCCCGGTCTCGGACTACTACGGAGGCTCCGTCATTCTGCATAGCGTCGGGGCACACACTCCCTTGGCATCTATGCAGACTTTCCCCAGTTCACATGCTGGACTCCACGCATGGGTTAGGCTGCCTATCGCAGTCTTTATCCTTGCTATCTGCAAGTCGTCGCGGACATTACGATCTAGCTGAGCACTCTTCGTGAATCCCTGTCGGCCAACGTACATGTTTGGTCGACATTCGTGAATTCCGTCAATTCGGCTAACGGAAGTTCAGGCCGCGACCTGCCTGTTAAGCGATGTAGGCAGGGGTGACATTTCAACCCTCAGATGCGGTTTAATAGGTTCGTGTTCCTCAACCTTCCCATGCTCAGCCTAGAGACTCATCTTGGCGTAATCGCTTCGCCGCAAGCCCCATTTCCCGCGGACTACGTCACCTTACCAGTGTCGGCAAGTCACCGCCGCTTCGGCTCACTTCTTCTCACAGCAGAAGAAGGGCATGTCTGTAAAAAAAAAATTTCAACATGCATTCCAAACATGCTCAAGTAACCTGTTCCATTAGAGGAACTTGTTAGCTGGGCGTACCATACGTAATGTCGGTCACCCAGGCTCGATTGGGGGCATCCGGCCGAAACTGCCGATTGAGGACATTCGCTGCAATCGGTAAGCTGTGCTTCGAGTTGGTCGTGGCCTTGTACTTCTTGACGGTGCGGGACTTCAAGCCGAGCTCCTTCATGATGCGGGCTACAGTCTTTTCTGATACCCGTTTGCCTTGCTTGTGAAGAACCCGTGTGATTTTCGGACTTCCATATAGGCGGCGGGAATCCAGGAAGATACGGCGGATGTGCCGCTCCAGCTTTCTCCGGCGTTTAGCCCGCTTGCTTTCTTTGCGTCGGGTCCACTGGTAATAACCGCTTCGGGATACGTTGAAGATCGCACATAACTTCGCAACACAGCTCTGGAAGCGGTGTAGATAGATCCATGGAAAGATCAGCGCCGGTCTTTGGCAAAGTAGTGCATCGCTTTTTTTAGGATGTCGTTCTCCTCTTCTAGCTCACGGATTCGCTTTTGCAGGTCCCGCAGGGCCTTGTCATCCGGCTTCAGTTGGCCACTTCCTGGGAAGGCTTGTGTCCCATCCTGCTTGAATTCGGTTACCCATCGGTATACGGTATTGTCATGTAAACCGAGTTCCTTAGCCACCTGAGGGACGGCTTTCCCCTCCTCTTGAATCATTTGAACGACTTGTCGTTTGAACTCTTTGTCGTAGCTTTTCTTTTTCATCACGGTCACCTCAAATTCGGATAAGTTGATTGTATCCTATTCTCGGTTCGCCGTGTCTACTTTTTAGTCTAACAGCAATTCCTTGAAAATCGGAGTCGCACCCTGCACGGGTGCGTGGATTGAAATCTGGATGGTCGAGCGGCTGATCGGAACCGAAAAGTCGCACCCTGCACGGGTGCGTGGATTGAAATCAATAAGCCGAATCATGACAAAACTTTTCAACCAGTCGCACCCTGCACGGGTGCGTGGATTGAAATTAGCATCATCTTGCGATCTTTAGCAATACTTTCTGTCGCACCCCGTACGGGTGCATGGATTGAAATAATAGCTTTGTGCAGGGGATGGTTTGCGGATCATTGGTCGCACCCTCGTACGGTTGCGTGGATTAATCGCCGGATCAAGAAGATGTAGCAACAGCATAGTTGAACCTCGCTCCCATCGCTAGGTTGGGGCTATTTGATGCTCATGTTGAATGCCAAGTATCAACGGCAGATCTTTTATTATTGACCCAGGCCACGGCGGTAACTACGACGGAGTTACTTATGGAAACCAGAAAGAGTAAGATGTTATATCATCAGTCTCATATTAATAGTTCTAATTAACTTTTTTGGTGTGAAATGGTTGATTGGTCTTTCGTATTGGAGTATCCTTGTGAGGCATTACTAAATAATAAAAAAATTTGGAGGGAAGAACGTTGAAAATGAGAGGTTTCAAATCTATTTTGGCAAGCGTTCTCCTTGTGGGTGCCCTTGTCTCGGCTGCGGCTTTTGCCGATGCATCTATTGCTAAGAACAGCACTCCTGAGCAAGTAGTATCGACGGTATTCGATGCATATAAGAAAAACGATATTAATACCCTTGTCGATAATGTAGTAAATAAGTTAGGTATAAATAATGTAGAGTTTAAAAACCAGCTTGAAATTGAGCAAAAAAATGACCCTGTTACTGGGTACGCCGTTAAATCGCTCGAAAAGGTAAGTGAAACAACATACCGTCTAAAAGTGGATATAAATCATCGAGATGCAGGCATTTCTCCTGACGAACTGACTGTGGGTAAACAGCAAAACAATACTTGGAAAGTCATAATAGAGCCGAGAACTATTAATGCTATCAAAGGTTCCCCTGACTACGGTCAAGTTAAAAAAGATGATAGTGAAAACTTAAAAAAAATCTATGACTCCAGGGCTGGGGTTACACCTTTTGCAACTTCGGTTCTTTACTACAGCTTTAATTTTGGAGCGGGTAAATCAGATACTAGCGGTACGTTTTAAGTGACGAATGCGAATGTAGAACGTATATCAGTAAATCATCTGTAGTAGCCCTCGTATTATAACGATACGGGGGTTTCGCTATTCCACGGCCACAAAAACAAGAAAACGGACTGTACGAAAGTATTACGCTATCATACATACTATCGTTATTTTACTAGGTTTATCAAGCGTTCCACATGTCCTGAACGTAAAAATCAAAGTGTTCCTTGGGGCAAATAGAAGTAACCTTTGTCACCCCAATACACGCCCCAACTTTTGCGAACGATAGCGTATATCTTGCCATTGATCTTTTTGTAACCAACCAACAGCAAGAACAGCATGGCCGCCAAGGTATGCTTCACCTGGAATCGGCATGGGCACGATACGGGGAAGGGAATAGTTATGTCTATGGTTTTGCCGCGGGAATGCTACAGCTTTATGGAGGATTTTTCCTGTTTTTGTCGAAATTCATGTTATATTACACTATTTGCGCTTCAATGGTTCTGATTATTCATTGTGGAAAATACAGGCGCCGCGGCGCTATTATCGTATAACTATGGGGGACAGGAAATGTACAATATAAAAAATAAAAAGGCGACAAAGGTTGATGCTGTGACGTTTGCAGAGCTTAAAATGGCAGAAAGTGATATGGAGGAGCTTCTCAGGAACAGTATCGAAATGCTCTGCGACGATGAGGAGTCCATGCTTATCGTCGGGCGGCAAGTGAAGAACGAAAGTCTCGGAAGAAGCGATCTTACTGCTGTAGATAATAACGGGAATATTGTATTGATAGAAATTAAACGGGATCGCAAAGATATTGAAAATCGAAAAGAGGCTTTTGAATTTCAGGCTATCCGATACGCTGCCAGTTACGCAACGATAGCAGATACGGATGATCTTGTTAAAAAGGTTTATGCTCCCTACATTGAAAAGCATAAAGGCGAATTTGAACTCGGCGAGTTGACTTCATATGAGCTCGGACTTAGAAAATTAAACGAGTTTTTGAAAGTGAACGGCGCTGAAGCCAGTTTCAATAAGAAACAAAAGATCATCCTCGTTGCTTCAGGCTATGACGATCAAACATTGTCTGCCGTCGCTTGGCTGAATAGTAATGGCGTAGATATGAGCTGTTACAAGCTCACGCCTTATACAATTAATCATGAATTGCTTATAACTGCCGAGAAACTGCTGCCGCTAGCCAACTATGATGACTACTATGTCAATTTAATAGAAAGAACTCCATCCAGAATCAAACTAACCAAGGATATTAAACGACGCTCATTACCTAAAATTGATGAAATGCTCCAATGGGGTGTTGTTAAAGAAGGAGATATTATTGTAGCCAAAGGCAGAGACGATGAAGCGACCTTGCTTAATAACGGGAACGTTCGTGTTGATGGTAAGGAAAAGTCATTATTGGCCTGGTTAAAGGAAGTATTCGGCTGGTCCAATATAGCGACCTATGATTTCTCGGTATTAAAAGAAAGCGGCAAGACCCTGTATCAAATTCGTGAGGAATATATGAATAAACAAACTTCCGAATCTGGGGAAGATACGTAATAGCAAAACAGATATTTTAACGGTGGTAGATTTCCTTAATCGTCGGTTTTGAAGTTTACATAAACTGTTGTAGACTCGAGTTCAAGGGAGGAATAATTATGAAATTATTACCATCGGTGATCAAGTTGGCATTGGAGAGGATCAATTTTATTGACCGTTATAGAAGTTTATCCAATAAATATGATTGTTCTCTGGCAGAGTGCTTTGAAAATTATGATAAGGATGAAGTAATAGATATTATTAGAGGGTTAGGCTATGAAGCTAGCTACAATAAGAAGGAAAAGTTTTTTATTCTTGTAGAAAAAAAGTCACTGGAGTTCTTTTCATTTTTTATATCGCTTAAGTACGGAATTGTCGAATTTATTTGGTCAGGATTACCATGGGGATTATTAAAAGCACGATTGGATGGTAATTATCAAGATAATGTTAGAAAACCTTCATTTCGAAATTACAATGAATTAATATGCATATTGCAAGAGGCACTGGTTATGTATGAAGATTATAAAAGGGAAATTCTTGAACTTTATATACCCAATAAAAATTATGTTTAGCTTGTCGATTCTGGAGTTGCCGCTCGGATCCCAAATGTGGCCCGTATTTGCTCACAGGATAGAGCCATCTCTGCAGGGCAAGCAAATTGAAAAATATTTGAAATGAGAAGAACAACTTTACATTGGGGTTGTTCTTCTTATTTTATAGATGAGGAAGGGATTTTGCTCAATGTTGTCGAATTGTGGTAATGAATTCATATTTGGTAAAAATGTAAATTAGAGTGAAATGGATACTAACGTATAAAGATATAAAGTATGATTCGCATGAGAGGATAGAGAAATGAATAAGGAGTTCATCGCACACGTAGTCAAAAATGATGATGGCAGTTGGTCTCATCCTCACCTCTTGTCGCAACACGCGGAAGAGACGGCACGTCTAGCGGAAAGTTTCTCTTCCAAGTTCCGGTCCGGGGAATGGGGGAAAGTGCTTGGGTTAGCCCACGACGCTGGCAAAGGAAGAGTTCTATGGCAGGAGTATTTGAAAGCGAAAAGTAGATATGACGAAGATGCCCATTTGGAAGGTAAAATCGGAAAAATTCCGCATGCTATCCATGGCGCCGAGTTGGTTGAACAGTTGTTTGGCAAGGGAATCGGGCGAATACTAGCATATTGCATTGCCGGTCATCACGCAGGGTTGCCGGATTGGTCTAGCGCCGAAGGTGCGGGGCTTGCCTCTCTTCAGTTTCAGAAAAACCAAGTGAATGACTTGGATCAAATTGACGGCAGCATTATTGATCGTCTGCGTGAAGTAAACCCTCTGCATCCGCCGTGGAAGTTCGCCAGTGGCCTGGACTTGTCGTTATGGATTAGAATGTTGTTTTCAAGCCTTATAGACGCAGATTTTTTAGATACTGAACGATACATGGATCGTATGAGAGCCTCGACCAGGGGAGGGTATTGTTCTATATCAGAACTACTTGAACGACTCAACCAGTATTGCAATGAGTTAGATGTGCGTTCCGAGCACACGCAAGTAAATAAAATTAGAAAGCAGATCAGAGCAACATGCAGACAAAGAGCGATAGATGAGCAAGGAATGTTCTCACTTACGGTGCCGACCGGAGGGGGAAAAACAATATCCAGCCTGGCCTTTGCTCTGGAACACGCAAAGTTCCATGGTCTTGATCGCATTATCTACGTGATCCCGTACAGCAGCATCATTGAACAAAATGCGGACGTTTTTCGTTCTGCTCTTGGAGCAGACCAAATAGTCGAACATCACTCTAATGTCGATGATACTGATTCAACAGTTAAATCCAGGTTGGCTGCAGAAAATTGGGATGCTCCGTTGATTGTGACCACATCAGTCCAATTTTTCGAATCGCTATTCGCGGCGAAGCCTAGTCGGTGCAGGAAGCTTCATAACATTGCCAGATCCGTCGTTGTACTAGATGAGGCGCAGTTGGTTCCAGCAGAATTTTTGGCCCCCATTCTTGAAACAATGAGGCTGCTTGTCGACCACTATGATGTCAGTTTTGTTATTTCCACTGCGACGCAACCCGCTTTTAAGGAACGAACGATCAACGGGAAGCTATTTAAAGGACTGAAGGAAATCAAAGAGATCATGGGAAAAGAGGGAGATATCCAACTGCTCTTCAATGAGTTAACCCGCAATCGCATTCTAGTTCCCTCTGATCTGCATACGGCTTCAAGTTGGGAAGAAATTGCCGGAGAGCTGGTGCGATATGACCAGGTATTGTGCATTGTTTCTGACCGGAAGAGTTGCCGCGAATTACACAGGCTAATGCCGGAAGGAACTTATCATCTGTCTGCGCTGATGTGCGGGCAGCATCGCAGCGATATTATTAGTGAAGTGAAACAGAAATTAAAGGATCATATGCCCGTTCGTGTAATTAGCACGCAACTGGTTGAAGCCGGAGTCGATTTGGATTTCCCTGTTGTATACAGAGCAATGGCTGGATTAGATTCCATAGCGCAAGCCGCAGGACGCTGTAATAGAGAAGGGAAATTGTCCCAATTGGGGAAAGTTGTCGTGTTTAATCCGCCTCGGGAAGCGCCGGAAGGAATTCTGCGCAAAGCGGCGGAAACAACGAGAAGCATTTTGATGTCTAATGCTCATGACATATCGAATGCCGATTTCGAAACGTTTTTCGAGGAAATGTACTGGAAGGTTCATTCGTTGGATAAAGCAGGAGTTATTGCACTGCTGGATCCTATTCAGAATGATCCGAGGGAGTGTAGTATTTTCTTCAGGACGGCGGCAAATAAATTCAAATTAATCGACGATGAGGAGCAAAAGACGATTTGGGTTCGTTATCATCAAAGCAATCGACTTATCGATGAATTAAAAGTGAAGGGACCCGACCGAAGACTGTTGAGAAAGCTGCAAAGATACACTGTTAGCATTTATAAACGTGACTTTAATATTCTAAAGGAAAAAAAAGTCATTGAGGAGGTGTATCCGCAGATGTTTGCATTGTTGCCCAAGCGGGCGTATTCGAAACACATAGGGTTACGTATTGAAGACGCAACTGATACTACGTCATAATTTATGTTTTGGAAAGGAGAAATTCGATTGCATAATTGGTGCCTGGAAGTGTGGGGGGATTATGCTTGTTTTACCCGGCCGGAAATGAAAGTGGAGCGGGTAAGCTATGATGTGATCACCCCGTCGGCGGCGAGAGCGATTTTTGAATCGATTTTGTGGAAACCGGCGATCCGATGGAAAATAACAAAAATTGAAGTGTTAAATCCGATTAAATGGATTAACGTGCGCAGGAACGAGGTCGGCAAGAGAGCATCTGGTCCTACCTCCAAACAAATGGCTGGGATGCCGGGTGCCCCGATAGGAATTTGGATTGAAGACGAACGATTACAGCGTGCCGGGCTTTTTCTAAAAGATGTTCGTTACCGTATTCACGGTTATTTTGACTTTATTCCGCTTGGAGAGCGAGGAGGTAATCGCCCGATTGGGCAGGGAGTTTGGGCAAATGAGCAGGAACGTAACGAATCAGTCAGAATAGATGAAAGCGCTGCTAAATATGCCGCCATGTTTGAGCGGAGAGCTGGGAAGGGGCAATGTTTTCATCGGCCTTATTTAGGCTGTCGAGAGTTTGCCTGCGATTTCCGGCTGATTAAACATCCCGTTGAAGAATTGGAGAGCCCTATAGATGAAACTCGGGATTTAGGTTTTATGTTGTATGATATGGATTTTGAACGGAACGTCGACGATCCGACACCACTCTTTTTCCGTGCGCAAATGTATCGGGGGACCGTGAACACCAATCGCAATGAAATTGAGGTGAGAGGATGATTTTGCTCGCCTTGAAGGAATATTACGACAGGAAGGTCTCCGAAGGGGCAATCGCACAGGACGGTTGGATCGAGGGAAACATTGACTTGTTATTTGAGCTCGACCTTGATGGATGTTTGTGTAATATTTCAGATTTAAGGGAAATAGACGGTAAAAAAATGCTCTCTCGTCCCTTTCAGTTGCCTAATATCGGAAAACAAGCTTTAAAACACTCGAATAGCGGTAAAGACGCGAACTTACTGTGGGATAATGCTGCTTTCGTGCTCGGTTTGGGAGATAAAGGGAGTCTACGTTTGCAAAGCATGATCGATGCCATCGACCAGTGGATCGGTCCGGCGAGTGATGCTGGTATTCATGCCGTGCGCAGCTTTCTTCAAAAAGGATTGGGGAACCGAAGTCACTTTGATTTGGCACTGAACCATCCCGAGTACGGTGAAATTTTGCAAAAAGGGAGTGTAAAAGTCAGCTTTCGTGTTCTTCAGACGGGATATCAGACAGTTTTTTTGTCGCCGATAGTTGCTGCTGCCCTTGAACGGGCAGTGGAATCGAAGGATTCGGATGTTCGGATTGGGACATGTCTGGTGACGGGAGAACAACACACTGTCGTGGAAGCAACGCATCCGGTAATTAAAGGGGTTAAGCATGCACAGCCTTCAGGAGCAAATATTGTAAGTTTTAATAAAGAAGCTTTTAATTCATATTCAAAAACGCAAAGCTTCAATGCACCAGTTGGCAAGGTAGTGGCTTCCCGTTATGTGAAAGCTTTGAATGATTTACTCGATTCTCCGAGACAGCGTTTGAACATAGGCGATGCTTCCGTCGTATTTTGGGCCGAAAAAAAGAGTGTTTTCGAAACAGATTTTTCTTCTTTCTTTCAAGAGCCTGAAAGGGACAATCCAGCTGCGGGGATCGAGAAAGTGAAAGCATTGTTCGAATCGGTACAGACCGGGGCATACATGGAAGAGAGCGGAACTACCCGTTTCTTCATTCTGGGGCTTGCACCGAACATGGCGCGGATATCAATTCGTTTCTGGCAAGTGGGAACGGTTTCTGAGTTTTCATCCAAAATCAGGAACTATTTTGAAGACTTCGAGATCATCAAGCCACCCAAGGAGCCGGAGTTCTACTCCGTATGGCGTATCCTGGTAAATGTTGCAACTCAGGACAAAAGCGAAAATATTCCGCCAAATCTATCGGGTGATTTTATGCGATCTATTTTGGAAGGGATGCCTTATCCGACTACTTTATTGCAGGCGGTTCTACGCCGTATTCGCAGCGATACGGAATATCGGGTGAAACCCGTTCGCGCAGCATTATTAAAAGCTTATATGAATCGATACCATCGGTTTTATCCGCATCCGAATTATAAGGAGGTAACACGGGAATTGGATACGAATCAACCGTCTGTTGGTTATCAACTGGGCAGATTGTTTGCCGTTTTGGAAAAAATTCAGGAAGAAGCAAACCCGGAGCTTAATACGACAATTCGGGAACGCTATTACGGAGCAGCATGCGCTACTCCAGTCGCCGTATTTGCAAATTTGCTTCGCCTCAAAAACCACCATTTGGCCAAGATTGAACGCAAAGGAAGAGTAGTCCATTTTGAAACGCTTCTTGGCGAAATAATGGGGAAAATGAGAGAGTTTCCTGCTCATCTCAACTTGTACGAACAAGGACTTTTTGCGATCGGCTACTATCATCAGCGACAAAACTTTTTTACTTCCAAACAAGACGCATCAGGCAAAAACAATTTAGATATAACTGAGGAGGAGAACTTATCATGAGCACAGCACTTCAAAAGCGGTATGATTTTGTGATTTTGTTTGATGTGAAGGACGGAAACCCGAACGGTGATCCCGATGCCGGCAATTTGCCCCGGATCGATCCCGAAACCGGACATGGGCTCGTAACGGATGTTTGTCTGAAAAGAAAGGTACGGAATTATGTTGGATTAAAGATGGGTAATCAGCCTCCGTACGCTATATTTGTGAAAGAAAAGTCAATCTTAAACCATACGATTGAGCAGGCATACATCAGCTTGGATATTGATTTGAACGAATCTCCGGCTGATGCGGAGGATGGAAAGAAGCGGATTAAGGCTGGCCAAGGTCAAGGAAAGGAAATCGAGCGGGCAAGGCAATTTATGTGTCAGAACTTTTTCGATATTCGCACATTTGGCGCTGTTTTGTCTACCGGGCCGAATGCGGGACAGGTCCGCGGGCCTGTGCAGTTCACCTTCGCTCGTTCAGTAGAACCGGTCGTTTCACTGGAACATAGCATCACGAGAATGGCTGTAGCAACCGAAGCAGAAGCGGCAAAACAGGGTGGCGAAAACCGTACTATGGGACGGAAATTTACGATTCCATACGGGCTTTACCGCGCTCATGGCTTCATTTCAGCACCTCTTGCAAATCAAACCGGTTTTTCTGAGATCGATTTGGAGCTTCTTTGGGAAGCGCTCGAAAATTTGTTCGAGCACGACCGTTCTGCGGCACGCGGGTTGATGGGAACAAGAAAACTAGTTGTTTTCGAACACACTTCAGTGATGGGGAACATTCCAGTACAAAAGCTTTTTGACGCAGTTACTATTAGTCGGATTAACGAAGGAAAGCCGGCACGAGATTATAAAGATTATATCGTTTCCATTAAGAAAGAGATGATACCTTCCAGTGTCAAACTCATTGAGAGGTAGGATCAGAGTATCCATATTAACATATCAAATCAATCTTAATAATGCTCCCATTCCCAGTTTTGACACATTCGGAAACCAGTCTGCTGGGTATATCGGAGCTCTGGTTGAGTAGGAGAGCCGGGGATGAGGTGGGGAGGTGAGCAATTTCACGTCCCCACTTCGTTGCTATATTCAGAATACTCAAACGGGGGATGAGGTCCGCTAATGCAGTTCATATCACATGGGAAGAGACCAAGTTTTAACGAAATGCCAAGTTGAATTTGATCAATCTGCTTACGGAATGTTTACTTCTCCTGCCGGTTCTGAAGTTGTGTAAAGAACTGCGAGCTCAACGTGAAATGCCGTGGTGCTTTTTATTCTAGGGCGTGATTCACGAGCGAAGCTGGACACGAAAGCGAATGGGACTTACATTGCTGCTGAGTCGGCCGCTAGATCGTGGTGCGAATGTGAAGCGAACATGAATTTCCCGGGGGATTCGCACCTGTGCGAAATCGAATGGTGTTATCGGATTATAGCGATGCTTCTATATCTAATGGCTTATTCAGTAGATTGGGTGTATTATTAAAGCAAATAATCGTTTTTCAGGGTTAATATTCCTTGAAAATCGGAGTCGCACCCCGCACGGGTGCGTGGATTGAAATGAGAATAACCTGGAAAAGGTCGGCGGCCTGACTTAGTCGCACCCCGCACGGGTGCGTGGATTGAAATCTTTGACTTGCATAAGAGTACATATATCAAATGGTCGCACCCCGCACGGGTGCGTGGATTGAAATTTATCCTCAAAAATCGAAGAGCCGAATAATCGGTCGCACCCCGCACGGGTGCGTGGATTGAAATATCGAGATATTTCGGAAGGCTGCTCCTGAAGCATGTCGCACCCCGCACGGGTGCGTGGATTGAAATAGATCAGGATCTGCAACCGCCGTCCAACTCAACGGTCGCACCCCGCACGGGTGCGTGGATTGAAATTGCTGATGCTTAGGCAGTCTCCTAAGCCCGTTAGTCGCACCCCGCACGGGTGCGTGGATTGAAATCTGCAGCTGCCTCCCTGGTCCAAAATCTGTATACAGTCGCACCCCGCACGGGTGCGTGGATTGAAATGTTTTTGGCCTATGAAAACAACGATTCCGATTGGTCGCACCCCGCACGGGTGCGTGGATTGAAATTTGCCGACATTAAGCGTGAGTGGGATGGCCGACGAGTCGCACCCCGCACGGGTGCGTGGATTGAAATTATGACCGAAAGCATCGGCGAAGGCCCCTATTGAGGGTCGCACCCCGCACGGGTGCGTGGATTGAAATGTGATCCGACGGAGATTTTGTACAAAGACACCCAGTCGTCGCACCCCGCACGGGTGCGTGGATTGAAATCGGCGAAAACCGGAGTTGAGGGAACGGTACGAACTGTCGCACCCCGCACGGGTGCGTGGATTGAAATATATACCTCGGAGGCATATTGATAAGCAGGCGTTGTCGCACCCCGCACGGGTGCGTGGATTGAAATCCCGAAATGCCTTGCAATGTGAGCCGTGACGAGTGCAGTCGCACCCCGCACGGGTGCGTGAATTGAAATCCGCGTATGTATACGCTTTTCCTACGCCCTTTTGTCGCACCCCGCACGGGTGCGTGGATTGAAATACGATAGACGCCTTATTTGTAGACGCAGCTAACTGCGTCGCACCCCGCACGGGTGCGTGGATTGAAATGTCTTCGGATGGTTAACCAAATCGGCTATTGATTGTCGCACCCCGCACGGGTGCGTGGATTGAAATTCGGCAATATGCCGAGGATTCAACGCCATACAGGTCGCACCCCGCACGGGTGCGTGGATTGAAATACCGCAAGCTTGCGGAAGTCACTTTTATGAACACGTCGCACCCCGCACGGGTGCGTGGATTGAAATGTTGTGGAAAGGGCATTAACGTATCAGAAAAATAGTCGCACCCCGCACGGGTGCGTGGATTGAAATAACTAGCAGACTGCAAGATTTATATAGACAAGCGGGTCGCACCCCGCACGGGTGCGTGGATTGAAATATTGGACGACTAAAGACGGCCTCGACGATCCCCGAAGTCGCACCCTGCACGGGTGCGTGGATTGAAATTAAGACGACATCATCCGGGATCACTGGATATATGCGTCGCACCCCGCACGGGTACGTAGATTGAAATTATGCGAACGGTGAAATCGAAGTGGTTGATGAACCGGAGGTACCTCATGAATGAATTTTCCGCAGTGATGAATGAATAATATCCAGATCAATTTGCGTCGGGATATCGCCCCATTCGATACTCTGAAATGAAATTGTGGCTCATAATTAAGAGGTTCCCTTGGAAGTCCTGAAACTTTTGGCCGAGGATGAAGATCCGCATGTCCGAAGCATGGTTGCTGCCAAAAACCGAATCACAACTGCGCTACAGTTAAAGTGGCAAAAGACACCGATGAACATGTGAGGTCGGGGGTTGTAAACAATAAAAAAAATTGCTTGAAAGCTTTGGAGATTTTATTTGCCGATACTGTCTAAAAAAATCATCCCCTTCTACGGTAACGTCAACTTACGTTACTGCGGAAGGGGATTTTTTGCGTCTATGGTTTAGCCGCGGGAATGCCGCAGCACTTCAGTCAATATATTTTTGGCCATTTCTATCGTCTGGTCGTCATGCTGAACGAGCATGGAGACAATTTCCTGAATGATTTTTTCATTGGAGGAAAGCTGCTCATACTGGTATGAGTACACGAAAAATTGATGCACGCCTACGCCCAAGCCGGTAGCTATTTTCTCCAGATTGAGGAGGGAAATATTCTTCTCCGCTCTCTCCACGCCTCCGATATATGAAAAAGTAAACCCGCATTTTTCAGCCAGAGCGTTTTGTGATAAGCCCTGCGCCTTTCGAATCTCGCGTATGCGTTTTCCGACATGAACTAAAATTTCTGACATAGCTTACACCTCATTTTGAGTGTAGAGGTAACCGGACAAACACTAAATAACCTTTAGAGAGTCAAAAAATAAATATTGATACATATAATAGTCAAATGTATAATGATTTATAACTTGAGGTACAAATGATTGACTTGAAATCAATGACTTTATCTTGCTATCTTAAGTTTTATTCAAACAGCAATAATTATGCTTTCCAGCCAGTAGCCCAACTTGGAAAGGAGCCGGGGATATCGTCATGAATGGTTCAATGGTCCGATGGTTACTTCCTAACGATCAGTGGATTGAAAAGCAGGTCGGCGATATATCGGAATTTTTGCTGCTGCTTCGGCTGGTCAACGTTGTTTCATACGAAGCCATGAGCTACAAGATCGCCCGGATCGAAATGGTTCTTGATGATCCTATTTGGATTTCTGTCATTTTGGAGTAAATGGGGTGGGTCAAGTATGACCTGGAACGGATGGGAGGCATTGCTGTTGCGCAGAGGAGTAGAACAGGAGGTTTTCCGGATGAATGAAGACGGAAGGTTAACGGCTTAAAATGTCAACTGGATTAATTAGCGTGCGTTTGCTATCGGATGTACAGATGTATCTTGAGCAATCCCGAAGATATATGTTCATGGGTGCCGTATTCTTGGAGCAAGGCATGTATAAGGAATGCGTGACGGTTACGGGGATGGCGGCGCAGGCTAAGCTTAGAGCGTTATACATCCAGGTGAACGGCGCTTATCCGCCGCTTCCGCCCTCGAATGAACTCTTACTAAGGAACCTTCAGTCGCATGGCAAGCTGGATTGGGATACAGAGATGTTTTTGAATGAACTGTTTTTTGTCTCCGCTCATTACGATGGTTTCTTCCACAAGCCTCCGGCAGAGGAGAACGTTCGCAGGCTTATGTTCAAGACGGAGCATATGCTGCGCCGCTTGTAGATAGAAGAGGGGCTGCGCCACCGCACCGCGGTTTCTAATCACCTCATTCTGCCGTAAGACAAAGTTTTACATTAAGCGATGCTTCAAACGAAACTCGGACGGGGATACCCCCATCACGCTGCGGAACGCTTTGGAGAAATAATGGATGGAAGAGTAGTTGTATTTATGAGCGATTTCGGTAATGGACAGGTTGGTTGCGCATAGATCGTCCGCGGTTTGATACAGTCTCCGGCGCTGAATGTATTCGTTCGGGGTATGTCCGGTCTGCTCCTTGAAAAGCTGATGAAACCGGCTGCGGCCGAGCCCGAGTTCTTTGGCCCAAAGGTACAGCTCCGCTTCGGATTTTTCCAGCGGCGAGCTGTCGATTTTCTCCAAAATTTGAACGATGCGCGGATCGCCCCAAGCATCCTGCCTGGCCGCTGTACTTAGGAAATGATAGAGAAACGTCTGGAAAGCCGCGTTATATTGCAGGGACTCGATCGGGCTTCGCACGCCCAGCAGCGACGGGGGCTGCGTGAAGGCATTGAAATAGGACAGCCACAGCCCGACGTTGTTCACCTTCATCACTTGATGCAGCTGTAGACCGGGGAGAGAGCTCGCCCGTTCTTCCATGAAAGGCCGGTCGACCGGCTTGAAATAATCCCGTTGGTAATGAAACTCCGGTCTGTGGACGTACTTCCAATCGAAATAGGCGCAGCGGTGCACCATCAGCCGCTTCTCGTCGGATATCCATTGATGGGGGCGCCCGGCGGCAATATAGACAAGAGATCCGGGCTGAAGCGCATGCTCTTCTCCGTCAAGCCGGAGAGTGCCGCGGCCTTCTTCCACCAGGATGACCGCATTCGCATAGCATACTCGGAGCGGGCATTGCTCCTTGGGCGTAAATTCGTACTTTTGCGCAAATAACAGCAGTGGATTGAAATCCGAATAGCGGGTCAAGTAATCGACTTTTAACCGGTATACCGGGATTCTCACAGTCTACGCCTCCCTTGAAGCCTTCTTATTCTCCCCATCATACACGGCAAGTTCGCCTCATTCAATCGGAAAATAGAATAAATCGTAAGCGTTTTACATAAAGACAGCGGCTCCCCCTCCGATTATGATTAAGGAAAAAAGAGCATCGTTTAAGAAAAACGTTCACTTTGCTGCCGATAGGGGAGGAATGGGAAGGATGAAGGTTGACGCTTGGAAAGGAACGGCTTCGCTGGCCGCCTCCGGGATGCTTTTACTGGCGGTTTTGACGGGCTGCTCCGGGGAAAAAGATGCCCAAGGCACAACGTCGGAGCCACCCGGTCCGGCTGCGAATACCGATGCGTTCGATACGAATTTATCGGCCCATTTATCGATGTATGTAGATATCAGCTTACCTGACGAATGGTACAAGAAGTTTGTTATCGACCCGGTGACCAAGAAATTCCCCAACGTTCAGCTGGATCTTATCCGAAAAGGCAAAGGCACGAATCCAAGCGAGCTTGTGGTTGCGGGCACTTTTCCCGACATCTTGTATAATAGCCCGCCGCGGCTGAACGAGTATAAGGAGCTGGGATTGCTGTACGACATGAGCGATCTGATCAAGAAGTATCAGGTCGACGTAAATAAGCTGAACCAGCCGGCTATGGATACGATCAAGCAGATCGGCGATCAGGGACAGATTGTCGGTCTGCCGTTCTGGGTGAATTGGTCGGCCTTGTATTACAACAAGGACATCTTCGATAAGTTCGGCGTCGCGTACCCGAAAGACGGCATGACATGGGAAGAGGCGATCGAGCTGTCACGGCAGCTTACCCGGACCGATAACGGCGTGAATTACAGGGGGCTGGATCAGAATCTCAGCGGATTCACCGGCCAACTGTCTCTCGGTTTCGTAGATCCGAAGACGGAAAAACCGGCGCTGCTGCAGGAGGAAGGCTTTAAGCGCTCTTACGAGATGCTGCTCGAGCTGTACAAAATACCGGGCAACGAAAATCGCCCTTCCACGCCTAAGGATGCATTCTTGAAGGACAGGACGTTGGCGATGTGGCCGATGTATGCGGATGTGCCGTCCTGGATCAGCGATTTGGAGGCCAAGGGCGAGACGTTCAACTGGGATATGGCGCAAATGCCGAGCTTTAAGGAAGCGCCGGGAGTGTCTATGGCCGTCGACTCCCATAACCTGTACGTGACCAGCAGCAGCCCCAATAAGGAGGCGGCGTTCCAGGTCATTAAGTATTTGTTGTCCGAGGAGCCTCAGCTGCAGCTCGTCAAGAACGGGTTTCTGACTTCCTCTACGGACCAGGAGATCAACAAACATTTTGGCGAAGATATGCCCGTGTTCAAGGGAAAAAACTTAAAGCCTGTCTTTGAATCGACGCCAGCGCCGAAAGGGGCCCTGCATAAGTACGACTCGATCGTATCGAGCGAATACAATAAAGCGTTCCCTGCGGTGGAGAGCGGGAGCAAGGACATTAATTCCGCTCTTCGCGAAGCGGCGGAGCTCGCTGAGAAGCGCATCGAAGAGGCGAAGAAAGCGAAATAGACGAACTGAGGCCAGTGCCGCTGGCGGTGTGAACGAAACCGATGATTCCTTTGCTAAGGAGCATCGGTTTTTCAGTATTGTGGAATGATTGCGGATAGAAGGGGAAAACGTCTGCTTGCCCCGCCGTCAGCCTGTTGCGATGCTTGATATTCCCAAAATAAGTGAATATAGTTAAAGTAATTCTTTGAAACGGCGCGCAGAGAGTGGAGTTTGCATAGCATGAAGCCGATGGTTTTGATTCGTAAAGATTATCGGCATCATCGAAGACGGGTGATCCAGCTTAAGCGCAGGCTTGCTAAGCAGCTTGGATGGCATGAGAAGTGTCCGGGTAAGTTTGCTAAAGGTAAGATTCATTGTTCTTGTTCGTATTGCAGGAAAAAGACGAGGGAAATAGGCTTTCCTAAATCGGATCTAGTGAGGCTCGGGTGATTAGAGGCTTTCTCCAAATATACCGAAACCAAGAAAAAGGAGCCATCAAGCCATGAATCATCCTATCGTCGATATCGGGGTCAATTTGATGCACCGTTCGTTTCACGAGGATCGCGAGCAGGTTGTGCAAAGAGCGGCCGAGAGCCAGGTCTCGCCCCTGATTATTACGGGAACGAGTCTGAGGAGCAGCGGCGAAGCGGCCCGCTATGCCGCACGTTATCCCGGGAAGCTGTATGCGACGGCGGGAGTGCATCCTCACGATGCGAAGAGCTGCAATGAAGAGACGATCGCGAAGCTGCGCGAATTGGCGGCGCTGCCGCAGGTGGCGGCGATCGGGGAGTGCGGCTTGGACTACAACCGGGATTTCTCGCCGCGGGACGTCCAGCGTCATTGGTTCGCCGAGCAAATCCGCTTGGCGCTCGAACTGGACATGCCGCTGTTTCTGCATGAGCGGGAAGCGTCCGCGGATTTTATTGCCATTCTTAAGGAGCATGCGGTCTCCAAGGCGGTTGTCCATTGCTTTACCGGCACCCGGTCAGAGCTTAAGGCTTATCTTGATATGGGCCTCTATATCGGAATTACCGGCTGGATTTGCGACGAAAGAAGAGGCAAGCATCTTCAGGAGCTGGTCCGCATGATTCCGCTGAACCGGCTTATGCTGGAGACGGATGCGCCCTTCCTGACTCCGCGAGACTTAAAAGAAAAGCCGGCGAATGGACGGAACGAGCCTGCCTTCCTGCCGCATATTCTGCAAACCGTAGCGCGATGCATCGGCAAGCCGGCGGAAGAAGTCGCCAAGGCTGCGACGGAGACGACGGCGGAATTTTTCGGTATAGACTAGAGGGAACATTGCGGCGAATGGCTAATGATGCACCCAAATATAAAAACGAAGGGCACCGGGCTTCCCTGGCCGGCGCTCTTCGCTTATTTTCTTCTATACGCTTTTTCCCATTCGTTAATGATCTCTGCGCGTGTCTTCTCTCTATCCCGCGCCCAGCGGGAGGTTTCCCATTCGAGTATCGCTTGTTGTCTTGTTTTGAAAAAACGGTAGTCGCAAATATCCCAGGAACAGAACAGCTTCCGGTACCACTTGCCGTTTTGAACCTCATCATTGAAGCGGCGCACGGCTTTGCCTGCTTGGCGCTTGGCCCAGCGGCTGCCCGGCGTCGTTTGATCGGTCCATACCGGTGATTTTTTTACACTTCGGCTCATTTGGCTCTCTAACCTCCTTAGGGGGAAGCTAGAGGCCGTCTAGTATCTTCATGGTTCACCTCATTTCAAGATTTTTGTTGTCAGCATATAGACGCCGGTGAACATAATAGGTTGCATGGCATCGGGGATTTATTACCTGGCATTGATTTTAAAGAGAAATTTGTTCAGTTGACGGGGTATAAAATAGGGTACTCCCCCCCTTATCCAGGAACCGTAAAAGATACCGTCGTGCCTTGGCCCGGAACACTGTGGACGTGCAAGCCGCGCCCATACAGTCGGACTAATCGGCTATGCGTATTAAACAATCCGATGCCGCGGCGGTCCCGGTCCGCCGGATGGAGCAGCGCCTCCGCTTGTTCGGCGCTCATCCCGATTCCCGTATCGGACACGGAGAAATGGATATGGCCCGACCGTCTTTCGATCCGTACGCGCACGGTTCCGCCTCTCGACAGGCTTAATATGCCGTGACGCACCGCATTTTCCACCAGAGGCTGGAGCGCCAGCGGAGGAACAGGCACCTCAATGCCGTCGGCGATCTCCCATTCCACGCTCAGCCGTTCACCGAAGCGCTGCCGCTCAATATACAAATAATGCTCCACCAGCTTAAGCTCCCGCCTCAAAGGCACCAGCTCGCCTGCCGTCAAGAAGCCGAAGCTGATGCGCAAATATGATGTAAAGGCGTCGGCAAGCTCCTTCATTTTCTCCGCATCGATATCGCTTAGGGCAATGATCGAGTTGAGTGTATTAAACAGAAAATGCGGATGAATCTGCGCCTGCAAATATGCGGCCTCCATGCGCAGACGCTCGTTGATCGCCTGCTTCTGCGACGCGAGCGACCAGGCGCGATACAGCAGCTCCGGCCCGTCTACGGGCTTGGTGACATAATCGTTCGCCCCGGCGAGAAATCCCGCGTACACATCCTCCGGCATGCTGCGGGCCGTAAGCAAAAGAACCGGCAGCTCATACAGGGTGAACCGCGTTCGAATATGCTTGGTCAACTCGTATCCCGACATGCCGGGCATCATAACATCGGCGATGATAAGGTCCCATTGCCCGCCGTGCAGCTTGTCCAACGCTTCGCGTCCGGAGCGGGCCGTGTCGATATGGTAAGATTCGGCCGACAGCAATTGGACCAGCACCTTCAAATTGACCGGATCGTCGTCCACCGCAAGTACGCGGATGCTGGTAGGTTTTGCCGCGAGCAGAGGAGCAGGCTCGATATCTCCGGCGTGATAGACAGGGGGAACCAGGGTGTCAGAGCCCGCGGCTGCCAGCTTCCGGACCGAAGTCGGCAGTTCTTCGTCCAAGCCGTCCACAATGGAGACGGGCGGTGGAGCCGCCTTGCCCGCAACAGGCAGAGCAAAGCTGAACTCGCTGCCCTTGCCCGGCTCGGATCGGAGCAGCAGCTTGCTGCCGTGCAGCTCGATGAGCTCTTGGCAGATGCTGAGTCCCAAGCCTAATCCGCCTCTGTCGGAATGGCCCTGCTCGTAGCGTTGAAATATGCGGCTTTGCAGCGCTTCGTCCATTCCTGTCCCGGTATCCCGGACATAGATTCGCACTTGTCCTTCGCATTGCTCCGCGCCCAGTTCGACCAAGCCTGCTTCCGTGAATTTGAGTGCATTATGCGCCAAGTTGATCAGCACTTGCACGAGCCGCTCTTCGTCGGCATAGACAGGCGGCAGATGCTCCGGAATGCTCGCGCGCAGCTCGACGGCCGAGCCTTCGGTCAAAAACCGCAGCATATCTGTGACACCGGCGGCCAGCGACTGCACCTGAACTTCCTTCCAATGCAGCTTAACCTGCTTGTCCCGCAAACGGACCACATCGAGCAGATCGTTAAGCGTATGCGACATGCGGCGGCCGATCTTCACCAGGAGCTCCATATCCCGTTGGGCCTGCGTATCCAGCACCTGCTTTTGCCTTTTTAGCACACTGCCGGCGATGTTGATGATGCCGTGCAGCGGCGTGCGCAGCTCATGCGACGTGTTGGCCAGAAAGCGGTCCTTCAGCCGGTTAGCCTCGGCGAGCTTCACGTTCAGCTGCTCATTTTCTTTATAATGATGAAAATACTTGATAAACCAATGCGCCGAAAAGCTGGTAATTCCCATAATAATGTCGATCGGATAAAACATAAATTGCGAGGTTGCGGCGTAATACAAAGCGCCCCATATCATATTGTTGAGAACGCAGATGACGGCAAAAAGCAGGAAAAACGCGCCTTCTATCCGGTTCATCACCATTTTTATGAAATAATAGGCAGTCCAAAGCGCAGGAAAATAATACCAAAGCATAAACTGCTTTTTCTCAAGCGAATAGAGCACGGCTTCTTGGGGACCGGCTGCAATAAATAGCGTGTAGCCCGCCAGCGAGGCGGCGTAACTCCAGAATAGAACGCCTTTGTGCCGGGCTCCGTAGAAGTTTCTTCCCATCAGCAGAAGGAAAAAGGCGAACCAGATGTAGGAAAGCGCCCGGAGCTTGATCTCCCAGGCGAATCCGGCCTCGAACAGCTGGAATGCGAGCTTGCTGTGGTAGGTTCCAATGGTCAGCGCGGCAACGGTCATCGTCAGGAAATAGGCGGTAAACCCGGCTTTGCGGCCGTTCATAAAGTAGAGAATGAGCGCGTACAGCGCATGAAGCAAAAAAATCGTAATCGTAATCAGCTGAAGCGCAGCGGAATAAGAGTAGATGCGGCTGACGGCCGCCTGCGTACCGAATTGGACGGAGCGCACGATACCGCCCAGCGTCGGCGATTCATAGTTCGCTGTCCTTACGAACAGATTCAGCTCGGTAATCCCCTCCTGCATAGGCGCATAGGTGATTATGGAGGAGCGGCTCTCTGCGGCATGTCCTTGTTTCGATTCGGACAATTTACCGAACCGAGCGAGCACTTTGCCGTTGATCTCTATCTCGGAAGCGGTGTTCACCGCTTGAAACCATAAGCTGACGGGCTCGGTCAGCGGCTGCTTCAGCTTGATTCGCGCATAGTAAGTTCCATACCCGTAGCTCCTCTCACCGAACATGGCGTTCCAATTTCCCGGCACCGGCAGAAGCCGACCGTGCGCTGCCTGGTCCATATTGCCTGAGCCTACCCACTGCTCCGGGCAAAATTGCCACTCCCCGTCCAGCGGAAGGGGGCGCGAATTCTCCAGCGCTATGCCGCGCAGATCCAGCAAACCTTGCTGCAATTTGGGAGTATCCGGCTGCGACAGGCCGTCGTGCCAGAGCCAGCGCACGGTGACCAGAAGGGCGGTAAGCAGCACCATGTATATGATGTGAAGCGGCTTCATCTTCTGTTTGGGCAGCATCGTCATATCGTTTATAACCTCTTTTGCTGATAATGTGTGCGCAGCGGAACGTTCAGGCATGTCAAGCCGAGCCTCCCCGTTACGCTGGGAGGGACTCCAAGTCATTCTATTATATCTTATCCGCAGCTCTCTACAGCATATTTTGATTCCAAACGGCGGCGGTCGCTTCTTGCACCAATCGGGAACTATTTGCGTAAACGTTATTACAACCTTTTCTTTGTTGGCTGGTCAGCAGCTGATCGGCTTCGTCTTCTCCGATATAAATCCCACAGACTTCCCATTAGAAAAGCCGTTTATGATCATTTCATTTTAAATATTTGTAATTAAACATAACATATTTAACGATAAAATGGATTAATTTGGATTTATATGTTCGATAATATTACATTTATATGACGTGATATCAAAATGTAAACGGTTTTATTTTCATTTTTTTAAAAGAAGCTCTTGCAATCCTGCTGAGGATGCACTACAATGAAACTAGCAATTGCGAAAACGTTTTTTCAAACAAATGTACAGTTCCAGAATGTTCCTTTTATTATTATAATGCGAATATTGTAAAAACGTTATTACAAGGCAAATGGGAGGAATGGACGCAGCTGTGACGAACAAGGAAATCACGATAAAGGATGTAGCGAAGCAGGCCAATGTGTCTGTAGCAACCGTATCTCGCGTCCTCAACGGACGGGATCGGGTAAGCGACGCGACCCGCAAGAAAATATTGAAGATCATCGAGGAGCTGAATTTTGTGCCCAGCACGATGGCCGCCTCAATGGTTAAGAAAAAGACCAATATGCTTGCCGTTGTCGTCCCGGAGATTCAGAACCCCTTCTACACCGCGGTCATCGGCGGGACGGTAGAGATAGCCAATAATGAAGGCTTCTTCACGATTGTTATCTCCACGAACGGCAATGAGACGGAGGAAGAAGAGTTTTTCGAGAGCTTCCTGAGTAAGAACGTCGACGGGATCGTGCTGATCGGCACGCATAGGGAGGCCGGGTTTTACCGGAATATTCGCAAGCCGACGATTCTGGTCGATCGCTATATCAATGACAGCGGGCATGACGGAGTGTTGATCGATAACTACCGCGGAGCTTACGAGGCTACCAAGCATTTTGTGGATTACGGTCATGAGCGAATCGCGATTATTGACGGGGAGCATGATTTTAACGATGGGAAGGATCGTTATTGGGGCTATCGCCAAGCGATGCTTGAAGGAGGTCTGACTCCCGATCCGAAGTACCATAAGCAAGGGAAATGGCTTGAAGAGGACGGCTACCGGTTTGCGATGGAGCTGTTGCAGGCGGAGCAGCCGCCGACCGCGATATTTGCCGCCAACAATGTCATCTGCAAAGGCGTGATCAGGGCCGTTCGCGACTTGAACCTGCAGATCGGCGAGGATATATCCTTGATCGGTTTTGACGAAAATGAGCTGGCGCAGTTCGTACAGCCCAGAGTGACCGTCGTCGCCAGACCGACGAGAGAGATGGGGGTTCAAGCGGCGGAAATGCTCATCCAGAAAATCAAGGGAGAGCCCAAAGAACAGGCGAAGCCGAAAAAAGTCATACTGGATGTTGAGTTGATGAAGTACGGCTCGGTCAAAAAGCTGAAGTGAGGGGGAGCTATGGCGAATATTTTGGTAGTGGGCAGCATGAACATGGATATTGTTACGCAGGTGGAACGTCATCCCGTTCCCGGCGAAACGATTCAAGGACGCGAAACCGGCTTTTTTATCGGGGGCAAAGGGGCTAATCAGGCGGTTGCCGCCGCCCGTTCCGGGGCATCGGTGGCTATGGCGGGAGGGTTGGGTTCGGATTCCTTCGGCCGCGACATTCGCAAGAAATTGGCCGAGGACCGGATTGATCTTCGCTTAGTCGCCGAGAAGCCGGCCGCGACCGGTGTCGCATTGATCGCGATCGATAAGGCGGGCGAGAATAACATTATTCTATCCGCGGGCGCTAATGGAGCATACGGGGAAAAGGATGTCGACGGATTGCATTTGTCCGGATATGACGCCATCCTGCTGCAGAATGAAATTTCCCCGGCGGCAAGCCGAAGGATGCTGGATAGAGCTGAGGAGGCGGGCATCCCCGTATTTATGAACCCGGCTCCGATCGCCGGATTTGACCGCGCCGACTTAAGCAAGATCAGCTTCCTGATCGTCAATGAAATCGAAGCGGAGGAGCTGAGCGGAATCCGAATCGACGGGATCGGGAAGGCACGGCAGGCAGGTAAGCAATTGCTGGAAGCGGTTCCACATCTGGTTATCACCTTGGGCGGCAAAGGCTCCCTCTATATGGACCGGGCCGGAACGGAGATCGAGACGCCTGCGTTCGCGGTTCATGTAGTGGATACGACGGCGGCTGGAGATACGTTTATAGGGGCGTTCGCCGCAACGTATCTAGCGGGCGCGGAGCTGGCAGAGAGCTTGCGCTATGCCACCGCAGCTTCGGCGCTCGCCGTGTCCGCCGCGGGCGCGCAAAGCTCGATTCCTCCGGAAGAGCAGGTACGGGCGTTTCTGGAGAATGAGGAGTCAGCGGCGGGGTAAAAGACCGGTGAGAAAACGGACGAAGCAAGCCGAAAAGGTCTGAAGAAGGGGATAGCAACGACCGGAAGACGTTATTCGCTTATATCGCCGGCGTCTTTCAACAGCTTTTTAGAAAAAGTGGGACTCCCGCAATTTCCGACTTTTACAAATTAACGCTTAGACTTAATAAAGTATCCGGTATTCTTTCGCAATGACATGAGGAGGAGGGCGAATGATGAGCAAACCGGTTTTGACGATGGAAGGCATCAGCAAGGAGTTTCCAGGGGTTAAGGCGCTGACGGATGTCAATTTCGAGCTGTATCCGGGCGAGGTGCACGCTCTGATGGGAGAGAACGGTGCGGGCAAATCGACGCTGATGAAGATTTTGTCCGGCGTATACGCGCCGACGCAGGGAACGATAAGGCTGAAGGGAGCGGATGTGACGTTCCGCAATCCGCTCGACGCCCAGCGGCAGGGGGTGTCGATCATCCACCAGGAATTCAATTTATTCTCCAATTTGTCCGCAGCCGAAAATATTTTTATCGACCGGCCGGAGATGGTCGGCCGTTTCGGACGAATTGAGTGGTCCAGAATGTATGACGAAGCGCAGCGGCTGGTTAATTCCATAGGCGGAGGCGATATCGATGTCCGCAGGGAAGTCCGGCATCTCGGAGTCCACAGCCAGCAGGTTATCGAGATCGCTAAAGCGCTCTCCTTTCAGGCGGACGTGTTGATCATGGATGAACCGTCGGCGGCTCTGCCGGAGAACGAAGTGCAGAAGATGTTTGATGTTGTAAACCGGTTACGGAATCAAGGGGTGGCTATTGTTTATGTTTCCCACCGGATGAAGGAAATTTTTGAAATCGCCGATAAAGTCACGGTGCTGCGCGACGGAACCAAAATCGGTACCCGAAGGATCGATGAGGTCACGGAGCAAAGCTTGATTCAGATGATGGTCGGCAAAGAAGTGAATCAGCTGTATCCGGTGCGCGAGCAAGCGCCCGGCGACGAGGTTGTGCTGCAGGCGGACAAGCTGTCTCTCGATGCCTCTCACCATATTTCATTTGAACTGCGGAAGGGAGAGATTCTGGGGCTGTTCGGTCTTCCGGGCTCCGGCTCGCACACGGTCGCCGAGCGGCTGTTCGGTCTAAAACGGGGAACCGGCGACATCAAAATGAACGGCACCTCGGTAAGCATTCATAGTCCCGGCGAGGCCAAATCCAGGAAAATCGCCTATGTGCCGCCGGATCGCCACCGCCAGGGCATCATTAAACCGATGTCCATCCGCCAAAATTTGTCGCTGCCCATCCTGCCTCAGCTTTCCAAAGGGATCATGCTCGATCAAGAGCGCATTCGGCAGCTGAGCGGGGAGTATATGGAGAAGCTGCGGATTAAGGCGCCCGGCGACGGGCAAAGCGTCGATTTCCTGAGCGGCGGCAACCAGCAGAAGGTTGTCATCGGGAAGTGGCTTGCGGCCCGGCCGGAAATTCTCATTCTGGAGGAGCCGACACGAGGCGTCGACGTCGGAGCCAAGGCGGAAATTTACAGCATTATTCATCAGCTGGCCGGGGAAGGGCTGAGCATTCTGCTCATCTCCTCGGAAATGCCGGAGGTTATCGGGCTGAGCGACCGCATCCTGGTGTTGTACAAGGGCGAGATCGTACACGAATTCGCCCATGGCGAGGCGGACCAGGAGCAGCTGCTTCAGCGGGCCTCGCATCCGCGCTTGGAAGGAGGCACCTTATGAAACGCATATTCCATATTCATGAAGCGCCGATCATTATATTCACGCTGGTTGTCACTGTATTGTTTGCCGTCATTTCGCCCGATTTCTTTCATTTCGATAATGCCAAGCTGATTCTGGATCAAAATATCTCGATGTTTATCGTGGCGATCGGGATGACGATGGTCATCCTGTTGGGCGGAATCGATTTGTCGGTCGGCTCGGTGCTGGCATTGACGGCAACGTCCGTGGGGTTGTTTCTCAGCCACGGCATCAGCCCTTGGCTGGCCTCCTTGATGGGCGTATGCATCGGCATGCTGTGCGGCGCCGTCAACGGATATTTTATTGCGGTAAGGAAGATTCCGGATATCATCGTTACTTTGGCCACGATGTATATTTTCCGAGGCATTGCGGTCGGGATCAGCGGCGGGACGTGGATGACCAATTTTCCGGAGGGCTTCCGTTTCTTCGGTCAAGGCGAACTGCTCGGCATGTCCTTTCCGCTGCTTGTCGCGATCATTCTCATTGCCATCTTCATCTACTTGCTGAAAGGTACCCGGGCGGGGAGAAGAATTTACGCCATCGGCGGGAACGGCTCCGCAGCCAAGCTTGCGGGCATCAGCATAGCGAAAACGAAGTTTACGGTATATGTGCTTACCGGATTGCTGGTCGGGATCGCCTCGGTTATTTTCGCTTCCAAGGTAGGCAGCGTGCAGGCCTCGACTGCGGGCAACAGCTTGTCCTTCGAAGTGATGGCGGCCGTGCTTATCGGCGGGGGAAGCATCTTCGGCGGCGTAGGTACGGTAGCCGGAACGATGATCGGCGTGCTCTTTATGGGAATGATCAAAAACGGACTGATAATCTCTAAAGTATCCCCGTTTTGGGTCGATGCTACCACCGGTTTTCTGATTATTCTGGCAATTTCTATTAATACGATACAGCGCGTCCGACAAAGCAAAAGCAAAGAGGGGGATTTGGTATGAGCGCATGGGCAAGCCGGTTTTCGCTCCAATCGAATAAATTACTTGTTCAGCTGCTGCTGCTGTTCGTCATTCTCGTCTTGTTCAGCTTCTTGTCTCCGTATTTCTTGTCCGTAACCAACTTTATGAACGTGCTGAACCAGATGGTTGAGGTGGGGCTTATCGCAATCCCGATGACGATGATCATTATATCGGGCGCAATGGATCTGTCGGTCGGCTCCATTCTGGCATTCTCCGCGGTTTGCATGGGGGTCGCTTACCAGCATGGCGTCAATATTTGGGTCAGCGTGCTGATCGGTCTGCTGGCGGGTCTGCTGTGCGGGGCGGTGAACGGCTATCTGATCGCGAGGCACCGGATGCAGGCAATTGTCGTTACCATCGGGATGCTGGTCATGCTTCGAGGTCTTGTATATGTGATGAACGAGGGCAGGCCGATTAACGGATTTCCCGATTCGTTCTACTTTATGGGCCAGCAGTATATCGGCGGCATTCCGTTCAATGCGATTTTCCTGGTGGTCATGTTTCTGATTGCGAATTTTGTAATGAAGAAAACGAGATTCAGCACTTATGTGTACGGCATAGGGAATAATGAGGAGGTTGTGCGCTACTCCGGCATTTCGGTCGTGCGCATCCGATTCATCCTGTTTATGCTCAGCGGATTGTTCTCGGCTTTGGCGGGTGTTTTCCTGGTGTCTCGTCTGGCAAGCGCGGAGGCGACGTCGGGTACCAATATAGAGCTGGACGTTATTACAGCTACATTAATAGGAGGCACGCATATTTTCGGGGGGAGGGGGAGCTTGTCGGGCACGTTCGTCGGTTTGCTGATCATCGTGTTTTTGCGTAACGGCTTGAATTTGCTGGGCGTTTCCGTGCTTTATCAGGCCGTCATTTTGGGCGCGCTGCTGCTGCTTGCTGTAGGAAACAAAAAGTTCAATGGAGAGTGATACCTATGAGAAAAATGACATTGACATTGTTAACGGGCGTACTGGCTTTGAGTTTGGCGGCTTGCGGAAATACCGGAAATCCTCAGGCAAGCGCCGGCGGGGATAAGGGCTCTTCGGCATCGGGGGAAAGAACGTACTTTATTAACCCTAAGTCGATCGGTCCCGCCTATTGGGCGGCGGCGGAGAAGGGAGCTAAGAAAGCTGAAGCGGATTTGAAAGTCAAAGTGTTATTCAATGCCCCGACCGAAGCGGACTCGTCCAAGCAAATTAATATGATCCAGGATATGCTGACGCGCAAAGTGAACGGCATCGGCGTATCGCCTAACGATGCGAAAGCGGTCGGCCCGGTGTTCAAGAAGGCGGCCGGCCAGGATGTCAAGATCGTTACCTGGGATAGCGACGCTCCGGACACGGACCGCCAATATTACGTAGCTCCTGCGACGGATAAAGAGGTTGGAGAACTGCTGGCCAAAACGATCGGGGAAGAGATCGGCGGCAAAGGTCAGGTCGCATTCATGGTAGCCGGACTCGGCTCGCAAAATCAGATCGCCAAATCCGATGCGGCCAAAGCGTATTTCTCCGCCCATTACCCGGATGTGAAGGTGGTCACGACCGTATCCAGCGACGACGATCAGCAGAAGGCGTACGCCAATGCGCAAAATCTGATCAAGACGTACCCGGATTTGAAAGGAATTATCGGATTTGCAGGAGGCGAACCGCCTGCGGCGGCCGAGGTTGTCGAGCAAGCGGTCAAGGCAGGCACCTTGAAAAAGAATCAGATCGCCATTACGGGCATTGCGGTTCCAAGCGTAGTGAAAAATTATATTAAAAACGGCACGATCAAAACGGATATTATTTGGGACCCGGGCAAGCTGGCGTATGTCACGGTCTATGCGCTCGATCAGCTCGCTCAAGGCAAGGAAATCAAAGACGGCATGGACATTCCGAACGTAGGCGCCGTCAAGGTGGACGGGCCCAATATATTTATCGGCACGCTGGAAGTAACAGGAAGCAATGTAGACAGCTTCGACTTCTAGAAGCCTTGTGAAAAAAGAGCGGAGGATCAAATGGACGCCGCAGCGGACTTTTTCACCACCCTTCTAGAAATCCGGTGAAAAAGCAGACTTCGTTAAGCGAGAGCAATCTGGAGAAGCGAAGCGTCCGGCTAACAACCGGCCGATGCGCCGATAGGGAATTGGAACAGCGACGGGGGCGGGAACCCCTATCGGCGCAAGCCGCCCATAACGACACCGTTCCACCCGTCATCATAATGCGAGGAGGCAGTATACATGCAGCATAAGGTACCGATTGAACCATTGACACAGCAAGCTTTTGCCCCCTACGGCAAAGTCGTCGATCTGCCGGAGAGCGATCCGTCCAAGGCCGGAGACGGCTGGGATTGCTGGAGCTATATTCAAATGCTGGACGTCCACGAGCCGATCGGCTTCGGTCTGGTCGTGACCCGGCGGCGCGAGTTCGTCGTATCCGCCATGGAAAGACATGTCAGCCGCGAAGAGCTGCTGCTCGCCTTCGACCGGGAGATTATACAGCCGGTAGCGCGATGCATCGATATCGACGATCCGGAGGAGCATCCCGATCCGTCTACCGTCAAATGCTTCCGGATCAAGCCGGGTCAAGCGATCGTCATCCACCGGGGAGTCTGGCACAGCCCGGCCTATCCGGCATCGGACGACGCCCGCTATATGTTCGGCATTGAGAAGAAGAAAGACAAATTCGGCGATGAAATGATTCGCCCGTGGGTCGATTTTATAGGCGGAGATACCATTCGGTTTGAATAACGCAAGCAGGCTTAGCAACGTGGCGAATAAGTGGCCGGCGAGTCGATAGAGAATTGGAACAGCTAGTGGAAACCTATATCGACCGCAGGCCGCGACTAAATCGCTACCGTTGTAGAAGCCCGGTGAAAAAGCGAGCTTCGCTAAGCGAGAGCGATCGGAAGATGCCTTCGCATGTGCAGTGGACATTTTTCACCACACTCTTAGAGAGGGATGAGAAGATGAACCAAGAGAAGCAGGTTATGGAGTGGATCGACAGCCATCAAGAGGAAATTATTCAATTTTTGCAGCAGCTCATCCGAATTCCGAGCGTGAACCCGTGGTTTTTTGACGAACCGGGGCCTTCCAAGGAAAAGGATCTGCAGGAGTTCCTCGCCCGCAAGCTGGAGGGCTTGGGCGCAGACATCGAAATGTGGGAGCCGGTCGCGGATGAACTGAAGCCATATGAAGGGATGGCAGGCTATTATCCGGGGAGAGATTTCACCGGCCGGCCTAATCTGGCGGCGACGTTCGGCAAAGGAGCCGAAGGCAAGTCCTTGTTATTATTCGGTCATATCGATGTAGTGAAGGCCGGCACGAAATGGACGGTCGATCCGTTCGAGGGCGAGATCGTCGACGGCAAGATGTACGGGCGGGGCACCGTCGATATGAAGGGCGGCGTCGCAGCGATGATTATGGCCGTCGAGGCGGTCATTCGCAGCGGTTTCAAGCTGAAGGGGCCCGTTGTCGTCGGAACCGTAGTCGACGAGGAGGCCGGGGGCATGGGAGCGCTCGATTTCATCCATCACGGCTATCGGGCGGACGCCTGCATTTTGACCGAGCCGACATCGCTGACGATTGCTCCGCTATGCCGGGGCATTTTATGGGGGAAAATCAAGGTGCAAGGACGCAGCGGACATATCGAGATGCCGCAGGCGGATTGGCGGGACGGAGGTGCGGTGGACGCGATCAAGAAAGCCCGCTATATTCTGGATCAGTTCGACCGCTTAAACGAAGATTGGGCGGCAAGCAAAACGCATCCGTACTTGTCGATCCCGTGTCAGGTCCATATTGCGCAGCTCAATGCCGGCGAATACCCGACTTCTTTTGCCAATGAAGCGGAAATTGTATTCAATGCTCAATATTTGCCTTCGGAGCGCGATGAGAAGCTGGTAGGCGGCAACGTGAAGAAGGAGTTGACGGATTTTCTGCGCCAGGTAGCCGAATCCGATCCGTGGCTGAGCGAGCATATGCCGGAAATCGAATGGCTGGTCGATGCGGACTGCGCAGAGACAGACGTCGCTCATCCGTTCGTGCAAACCTGCGTGAAGTCCCTGCAGGCAATCGGAGAAGAAGGCAGGATTGAAGGACTCGGCTTCCATACCGATATGGGCTGGCCGGTCAACGTGGGCATTCCGACTATCAACTTCGGCCCCGGCGATCCGAGTCTCGCTCATCACAGCGATGAATTTACCCCTGTGGCCGAGGTGATTCAGGCGGTCAAAATGATGGCCAAAACGATCATAGACTGGTGCGAAATCGAGGAGGGATCGAATCAATGAAAATCTTGTTTATCGGAGAATCGTGGGTCGTTCATATGATTCATACGAAGGGCTATGACAGCTTTACTTCAACCAAGTACGAGGAGGGAGCGACGTATTTGCTGTCATGCCTGCGCGAGCGGGGGATCGACGTCACCTATATGCCGTCGCATGAAGTGCAGGTACGCTTCCCCCGCACGCTGGAGGAGCTTAGGGCATATGACGCCATCGTGCTCAGCGATGTAGGCGCGAATACGTTCCTGCTCCAGAATCCGACCTTTTATCAAATGCAGATCATTCCGGACGCGCTGGAGCATATCCGGCAGTTCGTCGCCGAAGGCGGTGGCCTTCTGATGATCGGCGGCTACTTGACCTTCATGGGCATCGAAGGGAAGGCGAATTATAAACGTACGGTGCTGGCCGATGTCCTGCCCGTGATCATGACGGACGGGGACGACCGCGTAGAAATGCCGAGCGGCTTCGCTCCTTCCGTATCCGGCTCGCATCCGCTCGTTGAAGGCTTGGGAGAATGGCCCAAGCTGCTCGGCTACAATAAGCTGGTGGCCAAGCCGGACGCAGAAGAGCTGCTCAGCCATGGCGGCGATGCGATTCTCGCGGTAGGGACGTACGGCCAAGGGAAAACGGCGGCTTTCGCCAGCGATTGCTCTCCGCACTGGGGCTCGCTGGAGTTTATGAATTGGGAGCATTATCCGGCATTCTGGTCCAATCTTATTCATTATTTGAAATAAGGGGAATTTATATTCTGCATAAGCGATCGGTCATGGACGTAGAATCCATGGCCGATTGTTATTTTTTTCTATATCGGTTTTTGATATACTTGACAGTGTCGGGATTGCATCCAACCGGAGCTGATACCCGATCTGCTGCAAAGTCGTTATGTTTGGCCTATGACCGCGCTTTGATTCCTAAGTGAACAGAGACAAGGAGGATTTCAAAATGAAAAAAACGATGGAGTATCTTCATCAAAAGAAACGAGACGGCCGGAAAATTACGATGCTTACCTGCTACGATTACCCGACGGCCCAATTGCAGGATGAGGCGGGGATCGACGTCATTTTTGCCGGCGATTCCGTGGGCACCAACCAGCTTGGATACAAGCGGGAAACATCGGTAACTTTGGACGACATCATTCATCATTTAAAGGCCGTCCGCAGAGGCGTTGAGCATGCCTATTTGCTGGCGGATATGCCTTACCGTACCTATGAAAACGCGGATACGGCGTTGGCCACGGCCCAAATGCTCCTGCGCAATGGAGCGGACGGCGTGAAGCTGGAGGGCTTGCACGAAGAGATTGTCGCTCATTTATATAACCAAGGCATAGAGGTATGGGGACACCTCGGGTTTAACCCGCAATATCATGAAAAAGCCGCCGTGCAGGGAAAGACGTACGACTCGGCGAGAGTGCTGGCGGAGAGCGTACGCTCGCTTCAAGCCGCCGGAGCGTGTATGGTGGTGCTGGAGCTGATACCTGAAGAGCTCGGCAAAATCATTACGGAGCAAGTGACGATTCCGACGATCGGGATCGGTGCGGGGCGATTTACGGACGGGCAAGTGCTTATCGTGCATGATATGCTCGGGATTACCCCGCGCGAGCTGCGGCATTCGAAAAACTACGGCCATGTAGGCGAAATCATGCTGAAGTCGTTTCAAGAATACGCAAGCGAGGTGGAAGCCGGCGCGTTTCCGAACGTTTCCAATGTACGCCATATGAAAGCCGAGGAGCTGTCGCAGCTCATGCGGCATTACGGTATAGAGTAAGTAAATAGAATGCAGTATATTGCATATAGCCGAGACAGCCGCTCTTTAGGGAGCCGGCTGTTTTATTTTGGCGGACGGCCGTAATCCGGAAAATGAACATGTAAGACAAAGCTGCCGGTCTCCTCACATGAAGCGGCTGCAAGCGAACGGAACAGGCAGAAGACCATGAATGGGTCCCCTGAACAAAAGCTGATTACCGCTGTTCAATAAAGCGTGCCTTCATTATAATGTCATGAATACGGATGGATTAACGGGCGGTTCCGCCGCCGTCGATGACGAATTCGGCTCCGGTGACATGGGACGACTCATCCGAGGCGAGGAACAACACCATGTTCGACACATCCTCGACCGTGCCGAGACGTCCGGTTGGAACGGCTTGCGCCAGCTCCGATTTGGAATGCTTGGTCGTTTCGGAAGCGTACGCGACCATCCCCGTATCGATATAGCCGGGATGAATGGAGTTTACGCGCACGCCCTGTGCCGCATATTCAATCGCCGCGTCCTTGGTCATAATCCGGACGGCCCCTTTGCTTGCTCCGTACAAGACATGTCCCGACGCTCCGATGAGCCCGGCGACGGAAGAAGCGTTGATCACCGAACCGGCCTGCTGCTTCGCCATCACCGGCATGATATGCTTCATTCCCAAGAAGACGCCGGTCACATTGATCGACATCAGGCGATTCCATTCTTCCAGGGTGAGCTCGGCCAGCGGCTTAATAATATAAATGCCTGCGTTATTAAACAAAATGTCTATTTTGCCGTATTGTTCTACGGTTTGCGATACGATCCGCTGCCACTCGTCTTCCTTGCTCACATCATGCGCCATGGCGAGCGCAGCGCCCCCGGCGTTCTTGATTTCCTCCGCCGTGGAATTGGCACTGTCCGGATTGATGTCGGTGACTACGACTTTAGCGCCTTCCTGCGCAAAACGAAGCGCGGTCTTTTTGCCGATTCCGGTGCCTCCGCCTGTAATTACAGCTACTTTTCCTGCCAATCTAGCCATACTGTAACGCCTCCAATTCAAGTTTGGGTCTGCCGCAGCACGGTCTTCCCATAGCTTTATTATAATCCTCTTAATGCTTGAAAAATATGTAAAGATATTAAGCGTTGGTTAAGCACCGCTTAAGGAAACGCTGCGCCGCAAAGTATTCGCAGGCTGTCTTCCTGCAAGAAAGTCAATATCTTTCATGTTTCTCCTATTTCATTTGCAGTATTGTGAAGGAGATTTCTTTTATCTTATTGGCTATGTTCAATTTAAATGTTGAATTGCTGAAGCAAATTCCAACCGAAGTGTTCCAAGGTATCGTCGAAATGGACGAAACCTATTTTCTGTTCTCTGAAAAAGGCGAGCGTAATATCGTTGAACGTAAACCAAGAAAGCGCGGCGGAAAATCCAAATATCGTGGCAGCAGAAAACGACCGAGCTTGCGTTCTCGTAGCCCGTGACCGTCAGAAGATGACCTACTCTGGCGTTCTTGGAGGTGGGCGTATTAAGACAAAGAAGTTGGATGAAGCCATTGGCGGACATCTATCCGACTCGAACGTGCTTTGCACGGATTCGCTGAGGGCATTCAACTCTTATGCGAATTCAAAAGGTTTGACTCATTACCGGTTCCGGTTCAAATCCGATGGAAAACAGCGCGTCAAGGTCGTTTACCATATCCAAAACGTAAACAGCTACCACAGCCGCTTAAAGAAATGGATGGACCGCTTCAATGGTGTTGCAACCAAAACACGAATAAAAAGCTTCGGCTGTCTGCTTATTCTTGTTAAGCTAACGGGCAGAATAGTTCCAATATGTGGTATTATGGTAATGCAAAGATCGTAGTATGAATAGGTGAAATTACGAGGATTTGGTTGCACTTGGTTCGGTCTTGAAGAAATTGCCGCAGATGAAATAAAGTATGTTGTTACAATAACTGAGTATCAAAATCAGTTAGTCATTATTCGGAATAAAAAAGGAGACCTTTGGGAGTTGCCTGGAGGTAAGAGGGAAAATGATAACTTTGAGATAACACCCTATGGAGAAATGTAAAAAATGTGAGAATTGGATTTTGGAGGTCGAAACGATGATAAGTGTTAGAACAATGACAGGTGCTTTTCTTTTCAATAATGATGATGTTTTAATGCTGAAACGTTCGAGTATTAAAAAGATTGCGCCAGGCTTATGGTCGTGTGTCGGAGGTCATGTGGAAGCTCATGAGTTCAACTCGCCAGTAATTTCATGTTTTCGTGAAATAGCAGAAGAGACGGGAATTTTGCAAAATGAAATCAAAAATCTAACTTTGAGGTATATATTGCTTCGACAAAAAGAAGATGAGCTAAATCAACATTATATTTTCTTTGGTAATTCGATCACTAGAAATGTTATTAATTGTGATGAAGGAGAATTACAATGGGTAAAAACTTCGGAATTGTCGAACCTACAAATGTCTATGAGCTTAAGACTAATGTATGAGCATTATCAACAAAACCCAAAATCTTACAATATATGGACGGGGACTTACGGTGATGGAAAGATGTTATGGGGACAGTTGTTAAAGTAACGGGTACGTTATCACCACTTGTTTTGGTAAAGATACGTCCCACGGGCAAGATAGCTAAATGACTTCGCGAATACTTTTTGAGACGGAATATTCACGAACTTCGATTATCACGTGATGTGAAATCACAGTAATATAATAAGTTAACATTTGAGGGATTGGCACAAAACTTGGGATTAGATATCGAGACGTTTGAAGATCTCAGGGAAAGGCATTTTGCTAGAGAAAATATTGAGAATTTAATGTCCGTCATTAGTGAGAAATTTTATGATTTTGATTATTCTTTACCGGGTGGGGAGTCTAATTCTGAATGCCAGAATAGATCGATATCAGTGATAAAAAACATATTAAAAGAACACTCTGGGAAAAAAATAGCTATTGGAACACATGGACTTGTAATGACATTGATGATGAATTATTTTGATTCAAGTTATGGTTTGGATTTTTTAAATCAATTAAAGAAACCAGATATTTATAAATTAAGTTTTGAAAATTTAGAACTAAAAGAAGTAATAAGATTGTGGAATGGAGATTTTTGATTAAGCTAAACGGGTACGTTAGCTCAATAAACCGCCGTCAAGGCGGTTTTCTTATGCTCAAAAATCAATAAATGTATCCTTTATTATAGTACTTCTCCTTTTGTTTCTCGTGGTAGTCGCGGCGCGGCGAATGGTCGTAACTTTGCAGAAGTGGCAGCTATGCTGACATCAGGGCGCCGAAAACAGGTATGCCAAGGGGTATGAATATATTATATAATTCAGTTAATAGAAAGATGAGGTGTCATCATGGCGATGGAACAAACGGCGGCCAAGAAGGCCGCGATCGGACGAAAGGAAATGCTGCTGATTACCGCCGTAGCCCTCGGCACGCTGCTTAATCCGCTTAATACGACGATGATTTCCGTCGCTTTGGCCCGGCTGCAGGAGGAGTTCCGGCTGACGTTCGCCGACGTATCCTGGCTCATTTCCACTTATTATTTGGCCAGTGCGATCGGGCAGCCGCTGATGGGCAAGTGGAGCGATCTGTTCGGCCGGAAGAAGGTATTTATGCTCGGGCTGCTGCTCGTAACATTGTCGTCGAGCCTGGCTCCGCTCTCTCCCGGCTTCGGATGGCTGATCGGCTTTCGAATCATTCAGGCTCTGGGCAGCTCGGCCTTGTTTCCGTCCGGCATGGGGATGATCCGCTCTCAGATCACCTCCAATCAAGCGAAGGCGCTCGGCATCATATCGATTTTTTCCAGTACCTCAGCTGCATTCGGCCCCTCGCTGGGCGGACTTTTGCTGCATTACGGAGATTGGCCTCTGATTTTCCTTTGCAACTTTCCGTTTATTGCCGCTTCCTTCATCCTGGCATGGAAGCTGTTTCCGAACGATCCGAAAACGGCCGGACGGGCCTCCGATATGGATTGGCCCGGGGTTGCGTTATTTTCCGCGACGATTTTCATGTGGCTGCTGTTTTTCTTGTCGCTTGCGGACGGCTTCAGCTTATGGAAGCTCATCGTCAGCGCAGGGGCGTCGTTCTGGCTTTACCGGTACGAGCTTAGCCGGAGCAAGCCGTTTATCAACGTCGCTTTTTTACGGAAAAATATGAATGTGACCCTCATCTATGCGCAGTTCATTTTGACGAATATCGCGTTCTATTCGATCATGTTCGGGATTCCGTCCTACTTGCAGCGCGTGCAGGCGATGGACCCGCAGAAGACGGGGCTTGTCATGCTGTCGATCGCCGGTTTTAGCGTAGTGGTTACGCCGCTGGTCAGCCGCTGGATCGACAGGAGCGGCTCGAAGCCGCCGCTGACGGCCGGAACGGCTCTGGTGGTGATCGGCAGCTTGCTGATGCTGATCATTCGGGATCAAGCCAGCCCGGTTACGATCTTCCTCGTGCTCTGCGTGCTCGGGATCGCCAACGGCTTCAACAATCTGGGGATGCAGACGGCGCTGTACGATTGCGTAACGAAGGAAGAGACGGGAATCGCCTCCGGGCTGTTCATGACTTCGCGTTTTATCGGGACGATCCTCTCATCCAGCTTGCTGGCGGCGCTGTTCGGCAAAAATATTACCACCTCGCACTTGCATAGCATGGCGTGGGTATGTGCGGTACTCGGCGTGCTGATGCTTGTCTTGACGCTGCGGATGCCGGGCAGGGAACGCGTCAAGAGCGGTTAAACGACAACTGGCTGGCGGCTTTCCCGGCAATGAGCCGGAGCAGACGGCATGAAGCCATGCGGCCGATCGCCGCGAGGTTACAAGATGCAAAGAGGGACATGCGATAGGCAGGTCCCTCTTTGTATTGCTATACTTTAAAACGTTCGATAAGCGTCTGCAATTGTTCCGCCATGTTCGATAGCGAATGAGCCGATGCGGAGATTTCCTCCATGGAAGCCAGCTGTTCCTCGCTTGCTGCCGACACTTCCTGAGAGCCCGATGCGGTCGTTTCGGCCGCCTCCGTGATGAGCTTCATCGAATGCACGATTTGCTCGGTGCCTGCCGCTATTTGCTGGGCGGAGGACGATACTTCCTGGATTTGGTTGCTGACATCGCTCACGGAGCTGCGGATTTGCCGGAAAGTGTGCCCTGCGGTATGAACCGCTCCGATGCCTGCCTCGACTTCTTGGGTGGCTGCTTTCATCGAGCCGACCGCTTGTTTCGTTTCCTCCTGAATCGAGGAGATTAACTCCGCAATTTGCCGCGCCGACGCTGCCGACTGATCCGCCAGCTTGCGGACTTCGCCGGCGACGACGGTGAATCCGAGTCCGTGCTCTCCCGCTCTTGCCGCTTCGATTGCCGCGTTGAGGGATAAAAGATGGGTCTGGGCGGCGATTTCCGTGATCACATCGGCAATTTGGCTTATTTCCTGCGAACGTTCTTCCAGACCCTTGATAACCCCGGCTAGGCCGTTCACCGTGGATTGAATCGAATTCATCTGATCGACGGCGGTCTTGATGGTCTGTCCTCCCTCGGAGGCCTTCTCGTAGGCTTCGACAGCCGTAACGGAAGCTGTTTGGGCGTAATGGGCGATCTGCTGCACGCCTTCGGACATGTCGCCGACGGTACGCGAGGTTTCGTTCACGGTTTGAAACTGCTTGTCTACATTGGTCGCGGCCTGCTGCATCGTAACGGAAATTTGCTCGGTCGCTCTCGTCGTTTGTTCGGCGCTTGCCGTCAATTGTTCCGCCGAAGCGGCCACTTGCTCCGCATTGGAGCCGACCTGATAGATCAAATCGCGGAGATTATGACACATTTGATTGAACGATGCGGCTAAATCGCCGATTTCGTCCCGATTTTTTATGTGAATAGGCTTGGAGGTAAGATCTCCCGAAGCGACCTTCTCGGCCGTTCGCGCTATCGCGACAACCGGCTTGGAGATGATCCGGCCTATGTAGAAGGCGATAATGACGCCGAGCAGCACGGCCAATAACCCCATCAGCATCATCCACTTTTTAATAGAGGTAACCTTGGACGACGTTTCTTCATTGCCGTTCTTTAAGATGTTTTGCTGGAAGGTTGTAAGCTCGTCGATTTTTTTATCGAACTTCTGGATCGTGTCGCGGCCTTCCGTGAGCAGAAGGTTGGTGTATTCCTCCGTTTTGTTTTGCTGCTTCAATTGAATTTCCCTGTTCGCCAGTTGATAATATTGCCCTTCCAGCTGATCCATCTCTTGAAACAGCTTCTTGGCGTCGGAGATGACGATAATGTCTCCCAAAGCTTTGCTCATGCTTAAATATTGGCTGTGACTGTCGTTAAAGCTCTTCAGCGCCGCTTCGTCGCCGATCAGCAAGTATTCGCGAAGCTCGGCCTGTTCCTTTTTTATCGCCCAATTCAATTCCTGGATCATAATCAGCTTTTGGGCTTTATCTTCGATTAGTACCGTATAAGAACGGTCCACCGCTGAAATTTGGAAATAAGCGATCGTTACTGTTATCGCCAGAATAAATAATACGACAAAAAATCCGGCGAACATTTTTTTACCGATAGATAGCTTCATTGCAAGTTCCCCTCTCTTGTTGTTTCGGGTCGTTTACTATTGGATAGCGGGAAATTCCGTTTTTTGTTAATCACTCCGCTTCTATCGAAGTTGCTTACATCATAGAGGATTAGGCCTTGAGAATCAGTGAGTGAAATCACAAATGGTTAATTTATGAAATTGTTATAGTAGATTATAGGTCTAATAACCTGAAATTACAAATTTTGAGCGTTGGGTTTAAGAGAAAGAAAGACAAAAGGATCATGATGACCTTTATGTACATAAATCTAACATTCCGGAAGGCGTTCGAAGCTCGAACGGCGGATTTTGCATCCCTCAAGCTCGATTATGTCACGTTTGTGTCATATTAATTTATGAACACCCTTTCATCAACCAAATGAATCCATATAAATCGCTTACATTTACTTGGGATATTTTCTTGAAATGAATTGTGTTATTTATATTGACATCCCTTGAAGTTATCCTTTATTATTAATATCAATGGAGAATATAACCGGAAAAATAACATATTTTCTTAATAAAATGCGGTTTTTCCCTTGGTAAACGATAATAAATGCCTTTAATTAATTCACTGAAGAAAATAAAAGGGAGATGGCCAGTGAAAAAGCATGATCAGGATTTTATGAAACGGCAAAACCGGTTGACGGTCTTCGAAATCATCAAGCATCAGCAGCCGATCTCCCGCGCTGCTATCGCCAAGCAGACCGGGATGAGCCCCACAACGGTAAGCCGCATTGTAGGCGAGCTGACGGAAGAGGGGTATTTACTGGAAACGGAGCAAGTATCCGCCGGGCTCGGCAGGAAGTCGACGCTGCTGGCGATGGTGGATGCCGCGGTGCTGTCGGTCGGCGTCGAGCTGGACCGGCACCAGATCAAGATCGGCATTGTCGATATTCAAGGCAATGTCGTTGCCGGCGACACCTATCCCCGGTCTGCGGATGAAAGCGCGGAGGTTACGCTTAAGCGCATCGGCGCCGAGATCGATCGTCTGACGAAATCGAATCAGATCGACTGCGCCCGCTTGATCGGCATCGGCATCGGACTGCCGGGGATTGTGGACAACGATACGGGAGTCGTGATCTTCTCCGTGCAGCTCGGATGGAAGAACGTTCGTCTGGCCGAACGGCTCAAGGAGATTACCGGTTACGATGTCGCGATCGACAACGAGCTGAAGGTGAAGGCGCTTGCCGAGCATATGAAAGGCGCCGCCATCGGATCGAACCGTACCGCTCTGCTCGGCTTCGGCAACGGTGTGGGCTCCGCGCTTATCGTCGACGGGGAAATTTATCGGGGGAAAACGAACAGCGCCGGCGAAATCGGACATACGACGATCGACCCGAACGGGATGATGTGCGATTGCGGGAAGGCGGGCTGCCTTCAAACGTTTATCAATATTAACTCGCTGCTGTCGGAGGCAAACAAGATTCGCCCGGTCCGCTCCATTGAGGAATTGTTCGAGGCAAGGCGCGCTGGGGAGCGCTGGGCGGTCTATTTGGTCGAACGCGCGCTGATGTACATGGCGATTACGATAAATAACGTCGTTTGCATGTATAACCCGGACAGCGTTATTTTAAGCGGCGAGCTGGCGGACAAATTCCCGGAAATTTACGAGGAAGTGGTCGAGCTATGCTTTACAAGATTCGTGTGGGAGCCGCTCAGAGGGACCTTCGCGATTATGCGGTCGGAGCTCAATGAGCAGGGCGTCGTAATCGGCTCGGGTCTGATGTCGCAAAACTGCTTTTTCGCGCTGGAGTAGCGAGTAGCGGCGGCTTGCCGCACGAGGCTTCGGTATCGGATGAATGAAGCCGGTTAAGAGGCAGGATGGAGCATCGAATTGCAAAGGTGAATTCAGGGGGGAGCAGAATGGGATTTATACCGTTAGTTGAAGAATACCGGGGCGGCGTGCTGGAGAATGTCCATTACGGGGCGGTTACGATCGTCGATGAGAAGGGCAGGCTGCTGTACTCGGCGGGAGACCCGGAGCATATGACGTTTTTGCGGTCGGCGGCCAAGCCGTTCCAGGCGATACCGGCCATGAAACGCCGCATTGACGAAGCGTACGGTTTGACCGGCCGCGAGACGGCGCTGCTTGCCGCCTCGCATCGCGGAGAAGCGTTTCATATCGACGCGCTGGAATCGATGATGCACAAGATCGGCATAGACGAGGAGGCGCTTCACTGCTGCGCGACATATCCGCTGAACGAAGACGCCAAGGCGCAGCGATATTGGGCCCATGAGGCGAAGCGGCGCATTTTCCACAACTGCTCGGGCAAGCATACGGGGATGATCGCGCTCTGCAAGCATATGGGCTGGGATGAGCACACCTATTACGACCCGGAGCATCCCGTTCAGAAGGAGATCGTACAGACGCTGGCTTACATCGCCGAGGTTCCCGAAGCTTCGATTCCGCAAGGCGTTGACGGCTGCGGACTGCCGATCTTTGCGCTTCCATTGAGCCGCATCGCTTACGCCTTCTTGAAGCTGGCATGTCCGGATCTGATCGCGGATGCGGACACGCGAGATGCTGCGGGCCGGATAGCCCGGCTCATGAATGAATATCCGGATATGATCGCGGATACGAGATTCGTTTGCTCCGAGCTGCTGAAGGATGCGAATCTGGCGGCCAAAGGCGGGGCGAAAGGGGTGTACGGCATCGGGCTGAGACAAGAAAGGATCGGCATTTCGCTGAAGGTTTCCGACGGCTCCGAGCAGGTATGGCCGTGCATCATCGCATCGATTTTGGAGCGGCTCGGGTACGGCAACGAGGAGACGATCGACCGGCTGTATAAGCTGGTGCCGAATACGATCGTCAACGACGGGGGCACGGAAGTGGGATTCCGCCGCGCCGTGTTCGATCTGAAAGCTTAACCGAAGAATAACCTCCTAATCCTGCGTATGTTTGTAAAAGCGGGGAACAAGCGGCCTGAGGATTCGGATGCGCTGCCTTTAACGGGAGCCTTCGCCTCCTCCGGCGGCTGCGGTTCACCGGCTTTTAAACCGCCCGGGGCACGGAGCGATTCTAATACAAACAAATTTTTGGGGAGTGAAATCAATGAAGGTTAAAGGAAGAACATGGTCGGCGCTCATGCTGCTGCTGATCGTTGCGGTTGTAGCTGCGGGCTGTGGAGGCGATGCCGGTAAAAATAATGCAGGCGCCGGCAAAAGCGAAGATACCAAGGCGGTCTCCAAAAACAATAAGGACGTCGTGATCGCCATCAATGCCAACTTTATTACGCTGGACCCCCACAACACGAGCGACACTCACTCGATTTCCGGCGCAAGAACGATGTATGAAGGCTTGATGGGCTTTGACGAAAATATGAATGTCGTGCCCGTGCTGGCCGATGCTTACAAAATTAGCGAGGACGGTCTGACCTATACGTTTACGCTTAAGCCGAATATTAAATTCCACGACGGTACGGATTTCAACGCCGAAGCGGTGAAAATCAACCTCGACCGCATCCGTGACGAGAAAAACAACTTGAAGCTGCGCAAAAGCTTTGCCAAAGTGAAGGACGTTGCGGCTCCGGACGCCAAGACGGTGGTCATAACGCTCAGCGAACCGTACAACGCGTTTCTGAACAAAATGGCGATGGCCTTGATGGTCAGCCCGAAGGCGCTGAAGGAGCAGGGCGATAGCATCGGGAAAAGTCCGGTAGGCACAGGTCCTTTCAAATTTAAGGAATGGGTGCAGGGCGACCGGCTGGTCGTCGTGAAAAATCCGGATTACTGGCAAAAGGATTTGCCGAAGGTTGACAGCGTAACGTTCAAGCCGGTACCGGAGAACGGATCGCGGATCGCGATGCTGAAGACGGGAGAAGCCGACTTTATTTATCCGATGCCGACGGAGCAAGTGTCCGAGGTACAGGGCCAGAAGGATATCGTCATTGACAAGATCGATTCGACGATCGTCCGTTACGTGACGTTGAACACGATGAAGAAGCCGTTCGACGATGTGAAAGTTCGTCAAGCGATCAATTATGCGATTAACAAGGACGCCTATATTAAGGTCGTTAAATCCGGTCTGGGCGCGAAGCTGGACTCTTCGATGTCCTCCAAGACGCAGTATTACTCCAAGCAAACCGGCTATGATTACGATGTGGAAAAAGCGAAAAAGTTGCTAGCCGAAGCAGGCTATCCTGACGGCTTCTCGGCCGAAATTTGGGGCGAGAACGATTCCGAGACAATGAAAGGGATGCAGTTCATTCAGCAGCAGCTGGCGCTGGTCGGCATCAAGCTGGAAGTGAAATCGATGGAAGGCGGCACGCTGTCGCAGCAAATCAACTCGGCCAAAACGCCGCAAGAAGCGAAAATTCAAATGTGGTACGTCAGCTGGTCCCCGTCTTCCGGCGATGCGGACGGCGCGACGAGAGGCCTGTTCAGCAGCGAAATGTTCCCTCCTGCCGGCTCGAACACGGCGTATTACAAAAACGATAACGTCGACAAATGGATCGCCGATGCGAACAAAGCGATCGATCCGAAGCAAGCCGGTTCCATCTATGCCAATATTCAGAAGCAAATTTGGGAAGACGCTCCGTGGGCGTTCATGGGCGTAGACCAAGTCATTTCCGGCAAGCGCTCTTACCTGGACGGCGTCAAAGTATTCCCGGACGGCTCCATTAGCGTACGAGGCGCCGAAGTGAAGCAGTAACATCCGCTCTATAAAAAAGATGCAGGGGCCGTCTCTGAAGATTGCTACAGGAGCGGCCCCTGTCATGTACTTGTCTTAATGAAGGGAGGCTCTCTCGCTTGGGGAGATACGCGCTACAAAGACTTCTTGGTGTCATTCCGCTGCTGTTTGTCGTATCGGTGCTGGTCTTTATGTTCATCCATTTAATTCCAGGTGATCCGGCGCGGCTCGTAGCGGGCAAGGACGCCACGCTGGAGGAAATTAACGGCATTCGCGAGCAGCTCGGGTTGAACCTGCCGCTGTGGCAGCAATATATCCATTACATGGGCAAGCTGCTGCACGGCGATTTAGGCGATTCGCTCCGCTCCGGGCTGCCGGTGTCCGACATGCTGAAGAGCAGATTTATGCCGACCGTGATCCTTACTTTTCTGAGTCTCGGGTGGGCGCTGGTTATCGGACTTCTGATCGGTACGATCTCGGCGGTCAACCGTAACCGGTGGCCGGATTATGCCGGGATGCTGACCGCGATTTCGGGGATTTCGGTTCCGGGCTTTTGGCTCGGTCTGGTGTTCATTCAAATATTCTCCGTCGAGCTGGGCTGGTTCCCGACCGGCGGGGTCGATTCCTGGAGCTCCTACGTGCTTCCTTCGATTACACTTGGAGCGGGCATCATGTCGATGCTGGCCCGGTTCTCCAGATCCTCGATGCTCGAAACGATGCGGGAGGATTATATCCGGACCGGCCGCGCGAAGGGACTCAGAGAATTCGTCGTCGTAGGCCGTCACGCTTTGCGCAATTCGCTCATTCAAGTCGTCACCGTCGCCGGTCTGCAGTTCGGATTTTTGCTGGGCGGCTCCGTGATGGTCGAGACCGTATTCAGTATTCCGGGGCTCGGCAGGCTGCTCGTCGATTCCATTGCGTTCAGGGATTACACGGTAATTCAGGCTTTGCTGCTGCTCTTTGCCACGCAATTCATACTAATTAATCTTATCGTCGATATGCTGTACGGTGTGCTGAATCCGAAAATCCGGTATGCGTCGAACTAGTCCAGCGGTATGATGTCAAGTCCCCGAATCGGTCGAATTGGAAATTTTCTTGGCTGTAACAGCTGGGAGTGCCGAAAAAAGGACAGCTCAAACTGAACCCAGCGAAAAATCGAGATAATATCCAGATTTTAACTGGGAATTATGCCAGGGACTTTAGCAAAGGAGGCGTTAATCCTTCGCAGGCGTCACCTTCTTCCGTGGCGTATAGAGTTGGCCGTTGCGTAGCAGCACATCGACCAGACGCACAAGCTTTCTTGCGGTTAAGACGAGGGCGCGTTTATGTTGGTGCTTGGGCACTTCCTTGTATTTCTTCCGGTAGTACTCGCCGAATTCTTCATCGCGGTTCTTTACCGAGTTGGCAGCTTCAACGAGGTAATAGCGAAGGAATCGGTTGCCGGATTTAATCCGTTTGGTGTCTTCGGCTTCAAAGGCGCCAGACTGGCTCTTGCGCCAGGTGAGGCCAGCATACTTGGCGACAGCGGCTTGGTCGCTAAAGCGTTCGATGTCACCGATCTCGGCAAGGATGCCAGCGGCATAGACGCGATCAATGCCGGGAACAGAACGCAGGCACAGGGAGCCAGGGATCGTCTCGAGAATTTGCTCAATCGCCTTGTCCAAATCCTTGAGCTGAGCCTGGATGCTCCGGATTGCTTGAATGGATGTACCCAGCACAAGATCAATGGAATCCTCGACGACTTTGGACAGCCGGTAAGAGGCTCTGGCCGCTTTCTGAATGCAGCGCGCGACGTTCTCGGGATCCGGGAAGCGATTGCGCCCCTTGTCCCGCAAGTAGTCGGCCAGATCGCCGACATCCATCGTCGCGATGTCGTCCAGACTGTACTTTTCAGAGAGCATCTCAAGGATGGCATGGCCGAACACCGAGCTCTCGACTTCGGTCGTGAAGGCATTGCACTTGTAGAACAGGTTTTGCAAGAAGTACTGTTTCTCGCGCGTCAGGTTATGGATCAAGTGAAACCGCATGCGCGTTAAACGCTGGAGCGCAACATACTGCTCCTGCATGACAATGGTGGTTGTCAGCCGCCCGAAGCGCAGACGGTCCGCAATCACCCAGGCATCAAGCCGGTCGGTTTTATTCAGGTCGGGATAGGTTTCTCGGAACTTGCTGACCAACTTTGGATTCATGGTAAAGACCTTGGTATGGCGCTCCTGGAGTGTAGGGTCACTATGCAGGTACATGGCGGGATGCCAGCTGTAGACCGAGGTCGATTCAAGCCCAATGTGAATCTCGGAGACCGCGTGCTTGTCCGCTAAGGCAACGATGCGATCTCGCAGATGAGCAGCCCCCTCCAGATTGTTTTTCACTGTGAGGGTCTCGAGCTTATCCCCGTCTGTGTTCATGAAACACGTTTCCAGTTCTTTCGAACTGACGTCAATACCGACAAAAAGCGTCAAATGGAATTTCCTCCTTTCGATGAGGGATGCAGGGAATAGACTCTCCGGGATGCCTCCGGCGCACGCGCAGATCAATCACCCTCGCCTATAAGAACACGCTTCGGTCCATGAGCTGCCCTGGCTTGCTAGGCCAGGCATGGGGTGCCGAAGGGAACGGCCAGCGGGTCAGAAGCTCAGACACGTACCGGAGAAACAGACTTAGAAATGTAGACGTGCTACAGGAGGAGAAAGAATTTCCCCGATAGATCCCTATGATCTATTGTCCAGAGGCATGCGGGAAAGTCCAGTCCCTTTTGCAATTTTCAAGGTGCGATTTACTGGAAATCGAAAAGTTTGCGGCCAGTTCCCATGGGAACTGGAAATCGGCTTAAAACTTGGTTCTAGAAATACTATACGAGGAGGAGATATGATGAACAACAATTCGACGATCATCGGGGCCGGTTCCTCCGAGCCCTCAGAGGCGCTGAAGCCGAAGCGCGCCAAAGGCCGTGCGGCGGCGTTTTTCAGCAAGTTTTGCAAGCAGAGATTATCGCTGGCGGCAGGGATTTTCATCGTACTGCTGGCTATTGTCGCATTGTTCGGACCGTACTTGACGCCGTTTGATCCGAACGAGCCGGATTACGACGCGCTCATGTCTACCCCTTCGGGAGCCCACTGGGCGGGAACGGATGAATACGGCCGGGATATTATGAGCCGTCTCATTGCCGGCACCCGCTTAACGCTGTCGGTCAGCTTGAGCGCCGTGCTCATCGCCGCGGTGTTCGGTACGATTCTCGGCCTGCTCAGTGGCTATTACGGCGGTTGGCTGGACCGGCTCATTATGCGCAGCAGCGACGTGCTGTTCTCTTTCCCCGATCTGCTGCTGGCTATCGGAATCGTCGCGATATTGGGACCGGGATTGTCCAACGTGGTCATTGCCGTCGCGGTGTTCGGCATCCCGTCGTTCGCGCGGATCATTCGCAGCGTAACGCTGTCGGCCAAAGAAACGCTGTTCGTCGAGGCGGCCCGCTCGATGGGAGCCAAAAACGGGCGTATTATATGGAAGCATATTTTTCCGGAGACGGTTCCGAGCGTCATCGTCAATGTGACGATGAAAATCGGCGGCGCCATCTTGGCCGCATCCTCATTAAGCTTTCTCGGTATGGGCGCGAAGCCGACCGAGCCGGACTGGGGCGCCATGCTGAGCATGGGGCGCGATTATTTGAGCATTGCTCCGCATATTGTGTACATTCCCGGGGCGGCGATCTTTTTGACTGTACTTGCTTTTAATCTGGTTGGGGACGGCCTGCGCGACGCGCTTGATCCCAAGACGAAAAATTAAAGGGGGCCGGAATCGTGACGCCTACATTGCTTGAAGTGCAAGGATTGAAAACGGAGTTCCGACGCGACGGCGGAAGCGTAATGGCGGTGTCCGGCGTGGACTTTCATATAAATAAAGGCGAAGTGCTGGGACTTGTCGGCGAATCCGGCTGCGGCAAAAGCGTGACCTCCCTGTCGATTATGCGCCTCTTGAAGGATACGCCGGGACGGATCGCCGCAGGCGCGGTGCGGTTTGAAGGCACGGACCTTACTGCCCTGAGCGAGAAGGAGATGCGGCGGTTTCGCGGCAACGAGCTGGCGATGATCTTCCAGGAGCCGATGACCTCGCTCAATCCGGTGCTGCGAATCGGCCGGCAGCTCGAAGAGCCGATTATGCTGCATCTCGGCTACAGCCGCAAGAAGGCGCGCGAGCATGCGGTTCATATGCTGAAGCTGGTAGGCATTCCTCGGGCCGAGGAAGTGGCGGACGATTATCCGCATCAGCTCTCCGGCGGGATGAGACAGCGGGTCATGATCGCGATGGCGATGGCATGCGGCCCGAAGCTGCTTATTGCCGACGAGCCGACGACGGCGCTCGACGTAACGATTCAGGCGCAAATTCTCGATCTGATGAAGCGGCTGAAGGAAGAGCAGGAGATGGGGATGCTGCTCATTACGCATGATCTCGGCGTCGTGGCCGAAATGTGCGACCGCGTTGTCGTCATGTACGCAGGCCGGGTCGTAGAAGAGGCCTCGGTGCGGGATTTGTTCGAACGGCCGCAGCATCCGTACACGCAGGGCCTGATTCATTCCGTTCCGAAGCTGCGCCAGAAGGTGCGCCGTCTGGATTCCATTCCGGGGAACGTCCCGGACCTTAGCGCCATGCCGCCGGGCTGTAAATTTGCGCCGCGCTGTCCGCATGCGATGGAGCGCTGTGTCGCGCAGGAGCCGCAGCTTCTGCCTGTCCAAGGAGAGACGGGCCGCAAAAGCCGCTGCTGGCTGACGGAATCGGATCAGCGGGAAGGAGGAGAAGGCGCATGATGGAGACGCCGCTGGTAGAAGTCAAAGGATTGCAGAAATCGTTTACGATCAAAAAAGGCTGGCTTGGCTCCGACAAATATTTACGCGCCGTCGACGGCATTACCTTTGCGATCCGCAAAGGGGAAACGTTCAGCCTCGTCGGCGAGTCCGGCTGCGGCAAGTCGACGACAGGGCGCTTGATCACCCGGCTGCTCAAGCCGAACGGCGGGGAAGTATGGTTTAACGGGCAAAATATTACCGCCCTTAACGATCATCAGATGCGTCCGCTCCGCAAGGATATGCAGATGGTGTTCCAGGACCCTTACGCTTCGCTAAATCCGCGGATGAAGGTGAAGGAGCTCGTAGCCGAGCCGCTGATCATTCATACGAAGCTCAGCACGAAGGAGCGGGATCAACTGGCGCATGAGCTGCTCGAGACGGTCGGCTTGAGCAGCTTTCACGCCGAGCGGTACGCTCATGAGTTCAGCGGCGGGCAGCGGCAGCGGATCGGCATTGCCCGAGCTCTGTCCGTGAGGCCGAGCCTGATCGTGGCGGATGAGCCCGTATCGGCGCTCGACGTGTCGATTCAGTCGCAGGTGTTGAACCTGCTGCAGGATCTTCAGGAAGAGTACGGCCTGACGTATCTGTTCATTTCCCACGACTTAAGCGTCGTGGAGCATATTAGCGACCGCATCGGCGTCATGTACTTGGGCGCGCTGGTGGAGACGGCGGATAAGGATACGCTCTACGAGCGGCCGCTTCACCCTTATACGCAGGCGCTGCTCTCGTCGGTGCCGGTCCCTGACCCGAGCCAGAAGAGGGAGCGGATTATTCTGAAGGGCGATTTGCCGAGCCCGGTCGATCCGCCGTCCGGCTGCCGGTTCCATACCCGCTGTCCTTCCTGCATGGACATTTGCAGGCAAAACGTGCCGGTATTCCGCGAGGTCGAACCGGGACATCAGGTCGCTTGTCATTTATACGATGAAGAGATGATGAGAAATGCAAGGTAATTCCATTAACGGCGAAGAAGGGATCGCAATGCATATTACAATCGATAAGGCTGAATCGGCAGGAGTGCTGCTCTATCCTTCCTACGCGGGAGAAGCGTTCTTGTACCCGCTCGGCGAAGCCCGCAAGCGGCCGGGGACGGTTACTTGGCTGTACGGACGCGCGGAAGGCGAGACGGATGCGCTCGCTCTCGGGATGGGAGAGCGCGGGCAGGAGACGCTGGAGCGGATTCGCCGCGCCGGCGGGACGGCGGCTCGCGCTCTGCTGCTGGAAGGGCGCAGCGGCGGGACGCTCGTTCGCAGCCGAGGCGGCTGCGCGGCCGACGGCGCAAGCGCGAGCGGGGAGCGCCCGGCGGAGGCGGCCGAGTGGCTGCGGGCTTGGATCGAAGGCTGGCTGCTCGGCCTGTACCGGTTCGATAAGTACCGGAACGCGACGAGGATCAGCGGCGACGTTAGCTTGAACCTTCGTTCGGAAGATTGGGCCGAACTTTCGCGCTCCGAGCTGGAGGCGGTTATCGGAACCGCCCGTCATCGGGCGGAAGGCGCCAATCTGACGCGAGACTGGGTGAACGAGACGCCGGATACGCTGAATCCGGACACATTCGTCGAGTGGACGCTGGAGCTGTTCCGGGATAAGCCCGTCGGTATCCGCGTGTACCGCGGGCAGGAATTGGCGGACCGCGGCATGAACGGCTTGCTGACGGTCGGCGCCGGGAGCGAGCACGCTCCGGCGCTGATCGAGCTGCGCTACGAAGGGAGCGCCGACGCCAAGGCGCCGATGCTGGCGCTGGTCGGCAAGGCGGTCACCTTCGACATGGGCGGCATGAACGCCAAGACGGGGCGTGACATTAGCGACGCCCGGATGGATATGGGCGGGGCGGCGGCAGTCATCGGCGCGCTGGACATTCTCGTCCGGCAGCGCGCGGAAACCAGCGTCACCGCATTGATCGCGGTTGCGGACAATGTGCCGGACGCCCGCGCTGCGCTGCCGTCGACCGTCATTCGCTACCCGAACGGATTGACCGTTCAAGTGGCGAATACGGACGGCGAAGGGCGGCTCGTGCTGGCGGACGCCTTGATTCACGCTGCCAAGCTCGGCGCGGCGCAGGCGATCGACATTGCCACATTGACCGGCAATGTGGGAGACGCCCTCGGGCTCGGCATCGCGGGCATCTGGGGCGACTCGGGGATGACGCGCCGTCTGGTCGAGATCGGCGAGCGCAACGGAGAGCGGCTCTGGCCGATGCCGCTGATGGACGAATACGAGTCGGAGCTGAAGAGCCATTACGCCGATCTGCGCAACGTAGGCACGTCGACGCTTGCGGGCGCGATTGTCGCGGCGCTGTTCATTCGCCGCTTCGTCGCCGAATCGATGGGCTGGGTTCATATCGATATGGCGGGGACGGTGCAGTACAAGCAGGATATGAGCTATGCCGAAGCGGGAGCTACAGGATACGGGGCTAGACTGCTGGCGGATTACGCGGTTCAGTATGCCCGGGAGCATCAGCGGGGAGAACGGGAGGATTCGCAATGAAATTGGAAGTGATCGCCACTTGTATGGACGATGCGCTGAAGGCGGAGGCCGGCGGCGCGGATCGTCTGGAGTTAATTACGGCTATTACGGAAGGCGGCTTGACGCCGGGCATCGGATTGGTCCGTCAAGTCGTTCAGGCGGTTCGCATTCCGGTTCATGTGATGGTCAGGCCGCACAGCCGCTCCTTTATATACGACCGGTATGACCTGGAGACGATGATCGCCGAGATTCAGGCGATCGCTTCCGCGGGAGCGGCCGGCATTGTCGTCGGCGCTTTGACGCCGGAAGGGCGGATCGACGAGCGGGCGCTGGAAGCGATGCTTCCGTGGGCGGAAGGGCTGCAGGTGACGTTCCACCGGGCTTTCGACGAGCTGGAGGATCAGCTCGCAGGGCTGCGGACGCTGCTTCGCTATCCTTCCGTTACCCGCGTGCTGACGTCGGGCGGGCTTCGCCCGGCTCCCGAGGCGGCGCCTGCGATTCGCAGGCTCGTCGAAGCGGCGGAAGGGACGACGCTGCGCATCCTGGCGGGCAACGGGCTCACTCCCGAGGTCGTCGAAGCTTTCATTGAACAAACCGGAGTACCCGAAGTTCATTTCGGCTCCGCGGTTCGCATCGGCCGATCGGGCTTGGCGCCGATCGATCCCGTGCGGCTGCGGGCCTTATCCGACAGCCTTCTTAGATTCGGCTGATCATAGATTTTGAAAAAAGGTGAGTCATGTTGCATAACACAGAACAATACGTAGTAGGCATCGATCTGGGCGGAACGAAGATCGCCGCCGCTCTTTTCAATTCGAAGGGAGAGATCTTGGGCCGCGAGCGGATGGAAACCGCCAACGCGCGTACGGCGAAGGAAGTCGTGCAGCGGATGATCGAAATGATCCGTTCCGTCGCGCGCGGACTTCCGTTATCCGGCGTCGGGCTGGCCTCGCCGGGAGCGGTGAACAGCAAGGACGGCATCGTGCTGCACGGCACGAATCTCCCGGAATGGGAGCAGGTTCCTTTGAAGAAGTGGATGGGAGAAGCGCTCGGCGTGGACGTGCAGGTCGTGAACGACGCGAATGCGGCGGCTTGGGGCGAATATGTCCGGGGAGCGGGTAAAGGCTCGGAGAATATGGTGTACGTGACGTTCAGCACCGGGATCGGAGCCGGTATCGTACTGGACGGCAAGCTGCTGCTCGGTTCTACTTCCTTTGCCGGAGAGCTAGGACATAACATCATCCAGCCGGACGGACCCGCCTGCAGCTGCGGCAACCGGGGCTGCTGGGAGGTATTCGCTTCCGGAACGGCTATCCGCGATGCGGCGCTGGCATTCATGCAGAGCAAATCGTCTGCGATTGCGGAATTGGCCGCCGCCTACGGCGAACCGGTGTCCGCGAAGCATGTGTTCGAAGCGTATAAGCAAGCGGATGAAGTCGCCGTTCAGGTGGTAGACCGGGCGGTCCACTATATGGCGCTTGGATTGGCGAACGCCGTCCATACGTTCAATCCCGACCGGATCGTCGTCGGCGGCGGCGTGAGCAAGGCCGGCGACCAGCTGTTCCCCGCGCTGCGCGAGCAGACGGATAAGCTGGTCATGAAGCCGTACCGGGGCACGTTCGAGATCGTCCCCGCCGGCTTGCAGGATGACGTAGGCTTGATCGGCGCAGCGGCGTTGTTTCATCAATCGTAATCGACTTTGAATGGAGAAGGAGGTTGGATTAGATCTATGAGCACGAGGGAGCAAAGAACCCGCTGGTTTCTGCAAGACCGGTTCGGGATGTTCATTCATTGGGGCTTGTACTCGATTCCTGCCCGAGGAGAATGGATTCGGGGCAACGAGCGGATGAGCTATGAGCAGTACAAAGTTTATTTCGACGAGTTCGACGCATCCCGCTATAACCCCAGAGAATGGGCCAAAGCGGCCAAGGCCGCCGGGCAGAAGTACGCGGTGCTGACGACGAAGCATCATGACGGCTTCTGCCTGTTCGACAGCAAGCTGACGGACTTCAAAGCGACGAATACGCCGGCCGGGCGCGACCTCGTCCGCGAATATATCGACGCTTTTCGCGCGGAAGGACTCGCCGTCGGGTTGTATTATTCCATCATCGACTGGCATCATGACGATTATCCCGGCTACGGAGACAAGGCTCATCCGGATCGGGACAACGAGGCGGCGAAGGATAAGCCGATCGATTTTGACCGCTACTTGACCTACATGCACGGACAAGTGAAGGAACTGTTGACGAACTACGGCAAGATCGACATCATGTGGTTCGATTTCTCCTACGACAATATGACCGGCGAAAAGTGGAAGGCGACGGAGCTTATCCGCATGATCCGCTCGATCCAGCCGGACATCATCATCGATAACCGGCTCGGAGGCAATATTCGCGCGGCCGAGCCGGAGGAGTATGCCGGAGATTTCTTCTCTCCGGAGCAAATCATTCCTCCCGGCGGCATCGTCGACGTGAACGGCAAGCCCGTGCCATGGGAGGCCTGCATCACCTTGAACGACCACTGGGGCTACCACTCCGCCGACAAAAACTACAAATCGGCCCAGCAGGTCATCCGCACGCTGGTCGAATGCGTCAGCAAGAACGGCAATCTGCTGCTGAACGTCGCCCCGGACGCGAAGGGAGAAATCGGCCGCGAAACGCTGGACGTGCTGCAGGAAGTCGGCGAATGGCTGCGCTTGAACGGCGGCAGCATTTACGGCTGCGGCGCGGCCGACCGGCCGAAGCCGGAGTGGGGGCGCTACACGCAGAACGACAATAAGCTGTACGCCCATGTATACGACCGGGGGATCGGACCGATCTATTTCGAAGGCTTGAAGGGCAAGATCGCCAAGGCGAGGCTGCTTCAGGACGGAACCGAGCTGAAGGTGGAGACGCCGTGGATGGCCGAGGAATACTCGGACATCGACAGCGGCGCGTTCATTACGCTGGCCGGCGCCAAGCTGCCGGATGAGCGTGACACGGTGATCGAGCTTCATTTGAAGTGAGATTGGCTGAGTATCGTAGGAAAATTGTATGGAGACACGGAGCGTTTGCTTCGTGTCTTTTACTGGTTTTTTGAAGGGTGCTCCCATTAATTGTAATTTGATAAAGAATGCTTATACTCTGGCATGGATGTTGGTCCATACTGTGGTGCGAATGTGAAGCGAACACGAATTTCCAGAGGGATTCGCACCTAGGCGAAATCGAATGATGCCGTCGGCTCATACCGATGCCCCTATATCTTGTGGCTTATTTGGTAGATAGGGTGTATTATTAAACGATATAAACGTTTTTTAGGGCTAATACACCTTGGAAATCGGAGTCGCACCCCGCTCGGGTGCGTGGATTGAAATGCTTTAGGCTATCCAGGTTGGATGGTGGCCAAGGCGTCGCACCCCGCTCGGGTGCGTGGATTGAAATATCCCAGCATTCGGGACGATCTTGACCGCTACATTGTCGCACCCCGCTCGGGTGCGTGGATTGAAATATCAAGTCGGATAAGTTTTGCAGCATGTCTGGCCGTCGCACCCCGCTCGGGTGCGTGGATTGAAATACATGTGAACCCCGACCGAAAGCTTCCCAGCTCGCGTCGCACCCCGCTCGGGTGCGTGGATTGAAATTGGATCGGAATCCGCATAAACTGAGCAGCGTTCCAAGGTCGCACCCCGCTCGGGTGCGTGGATTGAAATATATCGACCGCTCCCTCATGATTTTTTGGGGTAGTCGCACCCCGCTCGGGTGCGTGGATTGAAATTCGATTTAACTGAGTGGAAAACACAAGCGGAGCGTCGCACCCCGCGCGGGTGTGTGGATTGAAAACGCAATAGTATGAGCGAGCTGTGGGATCAGATCGCCGAAGTGCTGAACCGCGATCTTTCCCCGCAGCAAACGGCCTCATTCTTGAATAAGCTGCAGGATGCATTGGACGGACAGTTGGAAGCTTGCCGTTCCGTCGTCCATAAGGAAATCGATCGGCAGCAAGCGGTATGGCGGTCCAAGCAAGAAGATTTGCTGCAGCTCCAACTGTCGGCAAGGAACCTGCAAGCGGTTATGGAGCGGCTGCGCGATTGGCGTACGGTTCGTCGGGCCAATCTTCGATAAGATCAGCTTAAGGAATGTTGAGACGGGCGTTATGTTTGAAAATACACAAAGCACAGACCGGCAAACCGCTCTGTGCTTTGTTGCGTAATTGCTGCGCTGACTATGGAAGATCCTTTATTTCTCATTTATGGCCCATCGGGCGATGCCGCCTCGTGCTCCCTATTCTTTAGCACTCTTCGAAGCCTGTTGCAGGTTTGACCGCGTGCGTGAAACAGCGTGGAAGCGCATCTACAGCTTGCGTGAAAGCTTCGCATAGGACGATGGCGTCATACCGGCGATACGTTTAAAGATACGGCTGAAATAAAATTCGTCCTCATAGCCGACCAGCTTGGAGATTTCCGTCAAAGCGAGCCCGGAGCTCTCCAGCAGCTCCTTCGCTTTGGTCACCCGCAGGCGAATGATATAGTCCTTCGGGGCGAAGCCCGTAAGCCGTTTGAACTGCCGGGAGTAGTAGCCCGTGCTGAGTCCGGCTGACTTGGCGAGCTGCTCCACGGTTAACGGAGACTGGAAATGGTCGGCGATGTACCGGAACGTGAACTGAATCGCCGAATCCGCGTCGCTGCTGTACTGCGCATCGTACATGTTGTCGATCAGGGAGAGCCACAGCTCCCGAAATGCCAAGTTACAGCGGTATTGCGAGATGGGATCGTAAGCTTTCCACAGCCGGAATACCTTATCGAAGCACCTGCGCACTTCGGCCGGCCGCACGGTCGTAATCATGCCGCGCAACGGCGCGAGCCAAGTGCCTGATGAACGAGTCAGCCATTCCTGCTTTTCTTTGTAGCACATTTGGTAGTCGAACCGGATATGGTAGATTTCAACGTCCTCCGAATCCGAGATCGTCCATTCGAACGTCGTTTCGGGAACGAATACCATAACGGCTCCGGGTACCAGCGCATACTTGACGTTGTTCATTACGTAATAGCCTGCGCCTCTTACGATATAGTGAATGGAATGAATATTATGAACGTACGGCGCTTGGCGCGTGCCCGCAGGAAGTATCGTATTTCCGGCAAAAGCGACCGAGAACACGGATTTATGGAGATGATCGGCCAGTTGGGTCGCGTTGATCAATGCATCGTCTCTCCTTGCCAAAAGGAACATGTCTGTTTGAGCGCGGCGAAAAAAGTAGGCCAAGCAAGCGGAGACGCCTTCCGCTCACTGTTGTCCCCGATTTTCCTGAATGGAAACCCGCAAGCGGATTGGAGAAGCAGGGGGTTAGGGCGAGCGCGTTAGCGCTAATGCTTCAATAGAATGGGTCCGCTTGCTTGCGCATCTCTTTTTATCAGATCAGGCTTCCTGGATCGCCGGCCGCAAAATAATGTGCTGTTTTCCCCGGCCGACAGGCACCGTCGCCTCCTGATACGAAACGATAAAGGCCCGTCTAACCTGATCCGTTTCGTTGCCTTTGGAAGAGTGCCATGTGAGGGCGTTAAACAGCAGGATAGAGCCTGCCTTCATCGGCACCGGTTCCGCTTTCGACAAGTCAACCTGCTCCTCGACCAAAGCTTTCCGGCAAGTGCCGTTATTTTTCACGGTGTATGGCAGCAAGCCTTGCTTGTGGCTTTCGGGAACGATCCATAAACAGCCGTTCTTCTCGTCGGTATCCTGCAGCGGCACCCATATCGACATCCGGGTATCGCTGTTCACCACTTCCGTGTAATATGCGTCATCCTGATGCCAGTGGCAAATGGAAGGACTGTGAGGCAGCTTGGTCAATAGCTTTGAGGAAAAGATGGAGATACCGGGCTTCACAATATCCTCGATCAGGGTCAAAATCCGCTCGTCATAAGCGAATGCCTTGGTCTTATCGGTCAGCATGGCGAGCTGGTACGTAAATCCTTCGTGCTCTCCCGTTGATTGAACTGGCGCTTCACATCCGTCCAGCTCCTTGTTGATCTCGCTTAACTCATTCACTGAGAAAAAATCCGAAACCACCACATAACCCAGCTCATCATAATGCTTTTTTTCTTCCGCCGTCAATATTCTCATCTGAATCACTCCTTCAAGAAATCGATTGGTTGTATTGTAGCACCCGGGTTTACGATTCCACCATGGAGTAATATGATAAGCGATCTGGACAAATCTGATCTTAGTGCGAATGTGAAGCGCACATGAATTTCCCGGGGGATTCGCACCTAAATAGAAGTCTAATGTTGTCAGCGACATCGTAAAAGTATTTGTAATCTTATGGCTTATTTGGGAGAATAGGCGTATTATTAAATCAAAAAGACGATTTTTGGGGTTGTTTTCCTTTGAAAATCGGTGTCGCACCCCACACGGGGTGTGTGGATTGAAATCTTAAGGAAAGACAGCAGCTTAGAGGCGCAGTGTCGCACCCCACACGGGGTGTGTGGATTGAAATCGTATCTGGCTTTTTGTACGTAATGGCGCAGCCGGTCGCACCCCACACGGGGTGTGTGGATTGAAATTCCATCATATGGTACCGCCTGCAGCAGTCCCGTCAGTCGCACCCCACACGGGGTGTGTGGATTGAAATTCCTCTGAGGATTGCGTCGACGTTGAATCGGAAGTCGCACCCCACACGGGGTGTGTGGATTGAAATTGAGGCTTCCTGAGGACAAAGTAGGGTTAGTACAGGTCGCACCCCACACGGGGTGTGTGGATTGAAATCACATGCTAGCTGGACAGATCAAAGATGCTTCGGTCGCACCCCACACGGGGTGTGTGGATTGAAATAGCATGCGAAATGGGAAGCAGAGAAGCTGAGACAGCGTCGCACCCCACACGGGGTGTGTGGATTGAAATACCGTACCGGGACCATCCCACAGCGGCAGTACCTGTCGCACCCCACACGGGGTGTGTGGATTGAAATATCCGTTGGAGTCATGTATCCTTTTACGTAAATGTCGCACCCCACACGGGGTGTGTGGATTGAAATTAAACGATGTAGTCGCTGATGCGCGGAAGCGAACGTCGCACCCCACACGGGGTGTGTGGATTGAAATCCGAGCGGGCGATAGCTTTGCTTACCGCGTCCGGTCGCACCCCACACGGGGTGTGTGGATTGAAATCACGCCCGTATGCAGCGCCTGCCGGGCATGGGATGTCGTCGCACCCCACACGGGGTGTGTGGATTGAAATATGTTGTGGGGTTGGGGTCAAATGGTCTTACCGGCGTCGCACCCCGCATGGGTGCATGGATTGAAATGGTATGATCTTCTACGATGACGGCTGCGATAAAAGTCGCCCCCCGCACAAGTACGAACGTACCACACTCCACTGCAGTAGCCCTTCTATATTTTCCCCTGACCAGAATCGCTTTCTGCCATCCTCTCCTACCATACGAACAAATTGCACTAACTCCCAATAGATCCTCATAGCCTGTCTACCGAAGGCGGTATAACGTTCTCCTAAGCCTTTTATACTACTGTTGAAAAATAGGGAAAATTGTAAACTACTGTATTTTATCCTAAAACTATGTGATATAATAATAAAAGTAGGAAGTAGGAACTATTCGTGCATCATTTATCCTAGGTATCCTGGACATCGATCCGGCAACAAGGAGGTGCGAGATGCGATACATTGCCCATATTCGGGAAAGCGATCGTCAGTGTCAGACGGTGAAGGAGCATCTGCTAGAGGTTAAACAACTGGCGGAAGCGTACGGGGCCAAGCTCGGCGTTGCCCATATAGCCGGTTTATCAGGCTTGCTCCATGATATGGGGAAATTGACGGAGGCCTTCCTGAATTACATTACGGAGGCAGTGAACCATCCGGATGCTCCGCCCAAGAGGGGAAGCGTCGATCATTCAACGGCAGGCGGCAAACTATTATTCAAGCGCTTACATACTGGTCCGATCGATATAAACAAGGCCGTTCTGGCCGAGGTTGTAGGCAACGCTATTATCTCTCATCATTCATATCTGCAAGACTTCTTGAATCAGGAGCTGGAATCAGACTATCTGCAGCGGGTTCGGGATAAATCATTGGATGAATATGAACAGGCTGAGCAGAGATTTTTCGATCAGGTCATGAGCGAAGAGGAGTTTCAGGATTATGTGAACTGCGCGGCGGCTGAATTGGAAGCCTATTTGGAGAAAGAGCCCTCTGTCAGCCATGAACATAAGCTGATGTTTCTGACTAAATTTATTTTCAGTGCATTAATCGATGCCGACCGTACGAATACGAGAGTGTTTGAAGAGAATAAGCCGGAAGAGCCGGAATGTGATTCGGAACATTTATTTGCGCGCTACTATGATCGGCTGATGGATAAAATTCGGTCCTTCGAGGAGCAGAACAATGCGGATTCTCCCATTCATCGGTTAAGACGCGAGATGTCGGAGCAATGCGATCGGTTTGCCTTAAGACCGCCCGGTATTTATACCTTATCCATTCCGACCGGCGGCGGCAAAACATTGGCCAGTTTAAGATATGCCCTGAATCATGCCAAAATCTATGGGCAGAAGCGCATCATCTACGTCGTCCCCTATACGACGATCATCGAACAAAACGCAGCGGAAGTGCGACGAATCCTTAGGGACGATGAGCATATATTGGAGCATCATTCCAATGTGGTTGACGATGCGGACGATAGCGACGAGGCTCAAGACGGTATGATGACTACGCAGCAAAAATGGAGACTGGCCAAGGACAATTGGGACTCTCCTGTGATTTTTACGACGATGGTGCAATTTTTAAATACGTTCTATGCCAAAGGAAGCCGGAATATCCGCAGGCTCCACAATCTATGCAATGCCGTTATTATTTTTGACGAGGTGCAGAAGGTTCCTGTGCCCTGCGTTTCGTTGTTCAACCAGGCGCTCAATTTCTTGAAAGCATATGGCCGCTCCAGCCTTGTGCTATGTACCGCAACGCAGCCGACCTTGGAGTATGTGAAGCATAAGCTGGACATCCACACGGAAGCGGAGATGATTGACAATCTCGATCAGGTGATAGAGGCGTTTAAGAGGGTAGAGATCGTAGATCAAGCGACGATGGAACCATTCGATAACGAACGGCTTGCCGAATTTATTGCAGACCGGCTGGAAGACGTCCGAAGCGTACTAGTCATCTTGAATACGAAATCGGTGGTGAGGAAGCTCTACGACCGATTGAAAATAACGGCGGGAGATATTCCTTTGTACCACTTAAGCACCTCCATGTGCGCGGCGCACCGGAACGAGATTTTAGAAAAAGTGCGAGAGCATTTGCGCAACCGGGATAAAATCATCTGTGTCAGCACGCAGCTGATCGAAGCGGGCGTCGACGTTAGCTTCGAATGCGTCATACGCTCTTTGGCCGGACTGGATTCTATTGCCCAGGCAGCCGGCAGATGCAATCGGCATGGGGAGCATGAGCTGCGGCATGTCTATGTGATTGACCATACCGAGGAGAATTTGAGCCGATTGCCGGAGATTAAAGCGGGCAGGCACATTTCGAAAAAGCTTCTTCTTGATCTTAGGCGTGATCCTGCCTTTCATGGCGGCCATCTGCTGTCGGCGCAGGCGATGGAACGATACTTCAACGATCTGTATACGGAATTTCAATCAAAGTTGAGTTATCGCGTACCGTCGTTAGGAATGGACATGATTCAACTGCTGACAGCCAATAAACTGGATAATACGTTCTTTCAGGATTATTGCAGCAAGCACGGGGCGCGGCTTCCGTTGGTTCTGGCTAACAGCTACTACTCAGCGGCCGAGCATTTCCGGGTGATTGACGACCGAACGACATCCGTTCTCGTTCCACACGGCGACAAAGGCAAGTCGATCATTGCTGAATTAAACGGGGAGAGCAGGATGGCGGACATTACACGCTTGCTGCGGAGTGCGCAGCAGTTCACTATTAATCTGTACGAGCACGAGCTGCGGCAGCTGGATCATAACAACGGTTTGGAGAGCTGTCTCGACGGTAAGGTGCTGGTGCTTAGAGAGGGAGCCTATAACGATGAGTTCGGCCTGGATCTGGATAATGATAGCAGGTTTGATTTGAGCATCTATTAATGTCAGAATATTGCGGTTTCGAAAGGAGGTGAACCCTGTGAGAAACTCCATAGAGTTTGAGGTTTTCGGAGATTATGCTCTTTTCACCGATCCGTTAACAAGATTAGGTGGGGAAAAGCTCACTTATCAGGTCCCGACGTACCAGGCAATGAAGGGGATTTTGGAATCCATCTACTGGAAACCGACATTGCTCATGGTCGTCGACGAGGTTCGGGTGATGAACGCGATCCGTATGGAGTCCAAAGGCATTCGTCCTATGGATTACGGAGGCGGGAATACATTGGCTAATTACACATATTTGAAGGATGTTCGTTATCAGGTGCGGGCCCATTTTGAATTCAATCTGAACCGTCCCGATATGGCTTATGACCGCAACGAACATAAGCATCATAACATATTGAAGCGCGCTCTTCGGGCAGGAGGGAGAAGAGATATTTTCCTTGGGGCCCGGGAATGTCAAGCATATGTGGAGCCGTGCAATTTCGGCGAGGGCAAGAGCTTCTACGACGATTACGGCGGTGACATCCATATGGGTACGATGATTCACGGTATTAACTATCCGGATGAAACCGGCAAAGACCGGATGGAGATCCGATTGTGGAGTCCTGTGATGAGCAACGGCATCATCCGGTTTATAAGGCCCGAGGAATGCACCAAGGTTCGTGCCGTTGCGGCGAATATGAAGCCGAAGCACTTCGACGCATCGAATGTCGAATCGGTAGATGAACTGTTTGCCGAGTGGGAAGAGGGGTGACGCTATGAGCTGGCTGCTCAATTTATATAAGACTTACGAGTCGAATCTGGGCGTGGTCGGTGTCGTCGAGGTCAAGCATAATGATCGCGAGTTTACCCTGCTGCCGATCTCTCATACGACGCAGAATGCCCATATTGAAGTGGATATTACCGAAGACGGGGAGTTTCACTCGGCGAGAGTGCTTGACAAGAATGAGATGAGTACGTTAATTCCATGCACAGAGGAATCGGCTAGCAGAGCGGGTTCCAAGGTAGCGCCGTATCCGCTGCATGACAAACTAAGCTACGTAGCAGGAGACTTCACGGCGTATGGCGGGGACAAAGAGGAGCCGTTCGCGGCCTACATTAAACAGCTGGGGGATTGGGCGAATTCGCCCTATGCTCATGCGAAGGTAAAGGCGATTTATCTTTACTTGAGCAAAAGACAGCTCATTAAAGACTTGATAGAGAAAGAGAACATTCTGTGTATTGACTCCGATAACCGTTTAGTCGAGAAATGGGACAAAAAGTACGAAACGCTTTACAAGGAAAGGCCTTTGATTTTCTCTGCGATCAGCGGCAGTCAGGACAGCGCCTTCGTCCGGTTTAATGTATATTCGCCGCATCGCAGCTTGTCCAAGGTATGGAAGGATCAGGAGATGTACGATTCATTCGTACGCCATTACCAAGGGCTGCTTGGCGACGAAGATTTATGCTATGTGACGGGAGAAACATCGCCGAGTACGGACAGGCATGCGAATAAAATTCGCAACGCAGCGGACAAAGCGAAGCTCATCTCGGCCAATGATACGAGCGGATTTACGTTCCGGGGCCGATTCCAGCATAGTCATCAAGCGGCGAGCATCAGCTATGACGTATCGCAGAAAGCGCATAATGCATTGAAATGGCTGATTAACCGTCAAGGCAAGGTTATCGATCAGCGGGTTTTTCTGATATGGGGTAACGAGGCTCTGGATTTTCCCGATCCGTTGGAAGATCCGTTTTCCTTTGATCTTGGTCCATTAAAGGAGGCTATTCAGAAGTCGAAGACGAGACAGGATGTTGCAAGAGAATTTGCCAAGGCACTGGCTGGCTACAAGCATGACTTGTCGTCCAAGTCCGATGTGAATATTCTGGTGCTTGACTCCGCAACGACGGGGCGCATGGCCGTGTTGTACTACCGCAATATGAACAATGAACTTTACTTGGATCGGCTCGCTCAGTGGCATTCCACCTGCATATGGCTGCATAGCTATCGCAAGGATGACAAGGGCGAATATGTCAGATTTTTAGGAGCTCCTGCGACGAAGGATATTGCTTTTGCCGCCTATGGGCCGAGAGCGGGCGACAAGCTCGTCAAGGGCTTGATGGAACGCATGCTGCCCTGCATTGTGGATGGGAGTCCCATTCCCAGAGATATTGTGACCAGCGTATTTCACCGGGCATCCAATCCTGTATCGATGGATAAATGGGAGTGGGAGAAAACGCTCAGCATTGCTTGTGCTCTAATCAACAAACAGATGGAAAAGGAGGGGTTCGAGGTGGCGTTAGATACGGAAAATAATGATCGCAGTTATTTATTCGGCCGTTTGTTGGCTGTTGCGGATGTATTGGAACGACGGGCGTTGGGGGAGGAGACGCGCTCCAGCAATGCGATTCGCTATATGAATTCCTTCTCGATGCATCCCGAGAGAACCTGGATGACGATCCAGAAGAGCTTACAGCCTTATCAGGCGCGGCTGGGCACCAAGGGTATTTATTTATCCAAACTGATCGACGAGATTGCATCCATGTTTACGACGGAAGACTTTAACAATAAAGCGTTAACGGGAAAATATTTACTGGGCTTTTACAGCCAACGGCATGAGCTTTGGAAGAAAAATAAAACGGAGGATGCGGCGGAAGCATCCGATCATGAGGAGAGATAAGCATGGCTATATTAGATCATAAAATCGACTTTGCTGTAGTGTTGTCCGTCCGAAGCGCCAATCCCAACGGTGATCCTCTGAACGGTAACCGGCCGAGACAAAACTATGACGGCTACGGCGAAATTTCGGATGTAGCGATTAAGCGGAAAATCAGAAACCGCCTACAGGATATGGGCGAAGCGATTTTCGTCCAATCCAACGACCGGAAGAACGATTCGTTCGGCAGTTTGAGAGAGCGCGCCGAGGCCAATGCCGAGCTGGATAAAATTTTTAAATCCAAGACAAGCTCAAGCGACGAATTTGCCCGTATCGCCTGCCAAGAATGGATCGACGTTAGAAGCTTCGGTCAAGTGTTTGCTTTCAAAGGTTCGGATAGCAAAGGCGGCGGCGTCTCCGTCGGTGTGCGAGGTCCCGTATCGATCCATACGGCACGAAGCGTAGATCCGATCGATATTACCAGCATGCAAATCACAAAAAGCGTCAATTCCGAGCCCGGGAAGGACAGAGGTTCCGATACCATGGGGATGAAGCACCGGGTCGATTTCGGGGTTTACGTGTTTTATGGCAGCATCAATACGCAATTAGCCGAAAAAACCGGATTTACAGCGGAGGATGCGGAGAAGATCAAGCAAGCGCTTGTCAGTTTATTCGAAAATGATGCTTCCGCCGCCAGACCGGAAGGCAGCATGGAGGTGCATCAGGTTTATTGGTGGAAGCATCAATCCAAGCTGGGCCAGTATTCCTCGGCCAAGGTGCATCGCTCGTTGACGGTGAAAGCAAATGTTGAGGAGCCAAGAGAGTTCGAGGACTATACCATTCACTTGAATGAACTGGAAGGACTCCAGGCGGAAGTTATAGATGGCCTATAACGCAGATGAAGATCATGATCTTATGCTATCAGGGATACAGCATTTTCAATTTTGCAAGCGGCAGTGGGCGCTTATTCACATAGAACAACAATGGGAAGAGAATGTCAGGACCGTTGAAGGGCAGCATTTGCATCATAAGGCGGATCAGCCGTTCGTTCGCGAGAAGCGGGGAGATAAGCTCATCGTCCGTGCGATGCCCGTAAAATCCTCCGAGCTTCAGATCACCGGAGTCTGTGATGTGGTGGAGTTCGTAAGGGATGAAGACGGCGTCGAAATTCATGGAGCTGAGGGAAAGTATGTGGCCTATCCGGTGGAATACAAGCGGGGCAAGCCTAAGCTTCACGACGCGGATCTGTTGCAGCTTACGGCGCAAGCGATGTGCCTGGAGGAAATGCTGCTGTGCGAGGTCCGGACCGGGTTCCTATTTTATAATGAGATCAAGCATAGGGTCGAAGTGCCGCTGACGGCAGAGATGAAACATCAAGTGAAGACCATTGTCTTGGAAATGCAGGATTATTATAAACACAGACATACGCCCAAAGTAAAGACAGGTTCCTTTTGCCATAGCTGTTCCCTTCATTCTATATGTTTGCCCGAGCTCATGAATAAACGGACCGTAAAAAGCTATATCGAAGGGACTATTACCGGATGAAAAAACTGCTGAATACGCTGTTTATTACGCAACCGGACGTCTATCTGTCGCTAGACGGGGACAATATTGTGCTGCTCAAGGAACAAGAGAAGCTTGGGCGGCTGCCGCTGCACAATCTCGAGTCTGTCGTAGCCTTCGGTTATACGGGAGCCAGTCCCGCGTTAATGGGGTATTGCGCGGAGAGAAATATAGCCATAGTCTTCTTGACCATGAGCGGGAGATTCGCCGCCAGGGTGATTGGGGCGAGTAAAGGCAACGTTGTCCTCCGAAAGAAGCAATATCTCGTATCCGAAGATGAAGCTCAATCGGCCCGGATTGCCCGTAATTTTATCGTGGGCAAGCTATTCAACGGTAAATGGATGATCGAAAGAATGACGAGGGATTATCCGCTGCGTGTGGATGTCCCTCAGTTTAAAGAAGCGTCCCGGCATCTAAGCTCCATCATCAAGGAAGTAAGGGAATGCGAGGACTTGGATCGGATCAGAGGGCTGGAGGGACAGGCCGCCCTGGCGTATAATAAGTTGTTTAACCAAATGATCTTACAGCAAAAAGAAGACTTCTATTTTCACACTCGTTCCCGCAGACCTCCATTGGACAATGTCAATGCTATGCTTTCGTTGGCTTATACGCTATTGGCTCATGATGCGACATCCGCCCTGGAGGGCGTCGGATTGGATGCGTATGTTGGTTTCCTGCATCGCGACCGTCCCGGACGAGCTTCCCTCGCATTGGATGCCATGGAGGAATTGCGGGGAGTGTACGCGGACCGGTTCGTATTATCGTTAATTAACAAAAAGATTGTCCAAGCTGAAGACTTCGTACGTAAAGAAAACGGAGCGGTTATCATGACGGACGAAGCGCGCAAAAAGTTCCTGACGGCCTGGCAGAACCGAAAGCAGGAAAAAATAACGCATCCCTACTTGGGCGAGAAAATCTCCTGGGGGCTGGTCCCGCATGTTCAAGCGTTGCTATTGGCCCGTTATTTACGAGGCGATTTGGACGAGTACCCTCCATTTTTCTGGAAGTAGGTGTAGGACGCCATGCTTGTACTAATAACCTATGACGTGAGCACCGTGAGCGGCGCGGGGCAAAGAAGATTGCGGAAGGTATCCAAACTATGCCAAAATTACGGGCAGCGCGTTCAGCATTCCGTGTTCGAATGTATCGTGGATGCAACTCAACTGACCGTATTAAAATTGAAACTGTTGGATGTCATAGACCCCGAGCAGGATAGCCTTAGAATCTACCAGTTGGGCAACAATTACAAAAATAAGGTAGAGCATATCGGCATCAAAGAGTCCTTGGACTTAGAAGGACCGCTCATTTTGTAGTGCGAATGTGAAGCGAACATGAATTTCCCGGAGGATTCGCACCAAAAAGGGATTCAAATGATGTGTTCCTTATTACGTAATCCTCCTAGTCTTATGGCTTATTCGAACAGATTGAGCATATGATTACACAGAAAAACGATTTTTAGGGATGTTTTTCTTTGAAAATCGGTGTCGCACCCCGCACGGGGTGTGTGGGTTGAAATCTGTGCCTTGTATTCCTCAAGGCTCCGCGCCTCGTCGCACCCCGCACGGGGTGTGTGGGTTGAAATCTTGACCGCGATCTCCCCGCCGTCTTGGATGCGCGCGTCGCACCCCGCACGGGGTGTGTGGGTTGAAATTTATTTCCTTGGCCGTCGGGTCGGTGATGCAGCGTCGCACCCCGCACGGGGTGTGTGGGTTGAAATACTATGGTCATGTCCTTCACCTGGCCTTAATTTAGGCGTCGCACCCCGCACGGGGTGTGTGGGTTGAAATACATAAGCGACCATGCGGTCCTTGCCGCCTGTAGTCGCACCCCGCACGGGGTGTGTGGGTTGAAATGGTATGACTCATGCTGTTCACTCTCCCTGAATTTGTCTGTCGCACCCCGCACGGGGTGTGTGGGTTGAAATTTCTGGCGGATGGTTGCGGCAAAGCTGATATATGTCGCACCCCGCACGGGGTGTGTGGGTTGAAATTCGCGCTGCAGCAATTCCAACAGCCAGCCGGTCACACGTCGCACCCCGCACGGGGTGTGTGGATTGAAATCATCAGTTGAGTGGCCTGTCCGCCCAAGTTTATATACAGTCGCACCCCGCACGGGGTGTGCGGATTGAAATATTCCCACAGTCTAATTGTATTTGCTACTGATTGTCGCACCCCGTACGGGGTGTGTGGATTGAAATAAATCTCAGGACTTGGGCACGGTGCTAGACCCATATGTCGCACCCCGTACGGGGTGTGTGGATTGAAATTCAAATGGACCAAAACCAAAATCTACATGGTCGGACGTCGCACCCTGCACGGGTGCGTGGATTGAAATATGTGATACCCACCAGCAAATTGCCTAAAAACAAGTCGCACCCTGCACGGGTGCGTGGATTGAAATTACGCCGTCAAGACGCACAATCGCGAGCTGTACGCGTCGCACCCTGCACGGGTGCGTGGATTGTAATTTCCACAGCCCTGCATCGTCTTGCAGTCTGTGTGCAGCAAGTCCGGCCAAGGCATGCTGCCGTTTGCTGCGCCCTTTTTTGCATTTAGGTGATGCGAATTACAGAATAATTCGCCGTCTTCAGCTATAGTAAAATTACTGGAAGTATAAATTGGGGAGGGATACCGCCTTGAATAAAAAATCGATCTTGAAGACAGCAGGGACGTTGGCGGTCGGCGTGGTGGTCGGCATTTTACTGATGATGAGCGACGATGTCTACAAAGCGGTCAGCGGCGCGATGGGCAACTCGACGAGCAATGCGGTGGCGTTCTCGGCTGCGGATCGGAGTAAGCTGGAAGGCTTCGGCGACCAGCTCTCCAAGCAGCAGGAGAAGATCGACCAGATCACCAAGAGTGCGGAAGAAATAAATAAGAAGACCGAGGCGCTCGCGCAGCAGTCTTCGCAATCCAAGAAAGAAACGCAGGGCGACCCGGCGTCCTCGGCGGAAAAGAAAGAAGATGTGTCTCAACAGCAGCAGCAGCTGCAGCAGCAAATGCTGCAGATTATCGAGCAGATGAGGGAGTCGCTCCAGCAAATGCAGCAATCCCAGAGGGATACGTTGAAGGCGGTTAGCAGGCCCTGAACCTTGAACGATCTATAGGCAGATAGTGATAAATGGACAGACGGAGAGCCCGCTCGAATGAGCGGGCTCGTTTTGCGATGATGCGGATAATTAAAGTGGATTACTGCTACCTGTAGTCCCTTCCGCCTCTCGTACTTGCAAATTAAGTAAATTAAACTGCCTGAAACCGCCGCGGCGAATCCTTCTGCAGAAACGCATGCCTCCAGATACAGATTCACTCCGTATCTGTGTTTCCTCACCAGTTCTGCCGCAGTGCAAACAAGTCGCGCAGTTCCTCGTTGGATAGCTCCGTAATCCAGTTCTCCGAGGTGGAGATGACGTTCTCGCTCAGGCTCATCTTGCTTTCCAGCATTTCGTCGATCTTCTCCTCCAAGGTGCCGAGGGAAATATATTTGTGCACCTGTACATTACGCTTTTGTCCCATCCGGTAGGCGCGGTCGGTCGCCTGATTTTCGACGGCGGGGTTCCACCAGCGGTCGAAATGGAATACGTGGTTGGCGGCCGTCAGGTTGAGGCCGACTCCGCCCGTTTTCAGCGAGAGGATGAAGATACCGGGACCGTTTTCGTCCGCAGCTTGGAACGCGTCGATCATCTTGTCGCGTTCCGCCTTCGGCGTGCTTCCGTTCAAGTACAGCACGGGCTCGCCCCGATGCGTTCCAAGGATGTCGGCCAGCATGCGGCCCATGCCTACGTACTGGGTGAAGATCAGGCAGGAATCTCCTTCGCCGCGCAGCTCGTCGACCATGGCGACGAGCCGTTCGAGCTTCGCGGACCGCGAGATGAATGCCTCGCGCCGCTCCTCGGATTGGAGCGCGGATTCGGAGAGCGCCGCTTCCTTCGTAAGCAGCACAGGATGATCGCATAGCTGCTTCAGCTGGGTCAAAGCAGCCAGAATCGCGCCTTTGCGTTCGATTCCTTCGAGCTGCTTCATCCGCTCCATCAGATCCTTGACCGCTTGCTCATAGAGGGCGACCTGCTCGGCGGTCAGGTTAATGTAGACCTTCATCTCCAGCTTATCCGGCAAATCCAGCTGGATGTTAGGATCTTTCTTCTTGCGGCGCAGCATGAACGGCTTCACCAGCCTCTGAAGCTGGGCGGTCCGTTCTTCGTCGCGATGCTTCTCGATAGGCCCGGCGAACCGATGTTGGAATCCGCGGGCGCTCCCTAAGTAACCGGGATTGAGGAAATCGTAGATGGACCACAGCTCGGACAGCCTGTTTTCGATCGGCGTTCCGGTCAGCGCAATGCGGTGTCTCGCTTTGAGCGAGCGGATGGCGACGGACTGTTTGTTCTGCGCGTTCTTAATGTTCTGGGCTTCGTCCAGACAAAGCGCGCTCCATGTAATTTCCTGCAATAACTCCTGATCGAGCAGAGCCGTCGTGTAAGAGGTAATGACGACATCCGTTTCCTGCAAGGCAGGATGCATCGTCTCGGCGGTCATTCGTTCTTTGCCGTAATGGAGCAGCACCCGCAGTTCAGGGGCGAAGCGGGCGATCTCCTTCTGCCAATTGCCGAGCACGGAAATCGGGCAGATGAGCAGGGCCGGAGCGGCGGACTCTTCCTTATGCTGCAGCAAATAGGTGATGAACTGCACTGTCTTGCCGAGCCCCATGTCATCGGCGAGGCAGGCGCCGAGTCCGAACTGTCTTAGGAAGCTAAGCCAGGTAAAGCCCTCGCGCTGGTAGCTGCGCAGCTGTGCTCGCAAGCCTTCCGGTACGGGCAGCTCGGTCAATTCGGAGGGCCGGCTTAGCTGCCTGAAGAGCGATAAGAGATGCGAATTCAGCTCAACCTCCAGCTTCACTCTCTCTTCGTCATCCTCCGCATCGTTCTCGCCGGTACGCTGACGTCCGGCAGGCTTCTCCTGCTCCGCTTCATTTAACAGATGCAGCTGCAGCACGTCCTGCAAGGATAAGCCTTCATCCGGGCTGATGCTATCCATCATTTTGCGAATTTGCTCAAGCAGCGCCGGATCGAGATAAACCCATTCCCCGCGGAAACGGATCAGCTTCTCCTTGCGGCTCAGCAGCTCTGCAAATTCGGTTTCGCTCAGATTGGCTTCGCCGATCGCGATCCGCCAGTCGAAATCGACCAGGGCGTTCATGCCGAATAGCGACTGGCCTCTGCCGCCGGCATCAGGCTTCACCCGCGCATGGAGGCGCGGCTTCCGCTTCGAGGCCGCTTCCCACCAGCCGGGCAGCATGACGTTCCAGCCGTCGTTTAATAATCTTCGGCTGTCCGCAGTCAGAAACTGCCAAGCTGCTTCGTCATCCAGCGGCTCGGCGAACAATTCGTCGCCGCTCATCCGATCCGGAAGCGCTGCGATCAGCCGGGCCGCCCAACCCGGGGAACGCTCATGGATATAGGGAGTCCATGAACTGGTCCAGGCGCCGGACGCATGTCCGTCCTCAGACAGGCGAACGGGCACGAGCGCCGAGCTGTCGTTCTTATCCTGCAGCACTAGCCGGAGCCGCCAATCGAATGCTTCATCGTCCGGCTCCAGCAGTTGAAGCGCAGGACGGAAAGGAGCCGTATCCGGCTTCCATCCAAGGGCCGCAAGCCATTCTTCCTCCGCATAAGCGCCCGGCACGGCAGCCGACGGATCGCCCGGCTGCCGAAACAGCGCAGGATAATCCCTCCGAAGGTCGGACATGGAGGCTTCGTCGGCATAATGCTCTGCGAATACGGCCGCGGAGAAGGCGGATCGCAGTCCGGACAACTCGCTGCCGAGAACGTCCTGCCGCTGCAGCCGCTCCCAGTCTAGCTCTTTTAGCTCTTCGGAACCCCTGTCCCATGTCCACTCCAGCCTGCCGTTTCTATAAGAGTTGTAGTTTGGGACGTAATGGCCGTCCCGGGCCGCTTTAATCAACAGCGGGGCGGATGCGAGCAGGGCGGCCGCCGTTTCATTGCCGGTATGCCAGCGGACAATCGACATGAAACCGGGAGAAGCGAAGAAGGGAAGCACCATTTCCGCAGGGAGAACCGTCACCGTAAGCTCGCCTGCCTGCTGCAGCTCGAGCGCCGTTCCGTAGCAGGACGGTTCATGCCACGCGAACAAGAGCTTGCGGAAGGATTCTCCGGCAACGGGATAATCGCTTTTCTCGCCCCACAGCAGGGCATCTCCCGAATCGGTCAGCATCGCGTGCAGCGTCATATCGTACCATGTTTTACTCATTCCGACAGCTTTCCTTTCTTGATTTCCTCATGCAGCGCCCGCAGCCGGCTGTTCCTCTCCAGGAAGCCTGCGAAGAAGCGATCCCAGCGCTCTGTCCGTTTCATTTTCTTATATACTTTGGCCAGTCGCTTGAGCAGCTTGACCGCCAGCTTGTAGTCCTGCCGGTTTTTTAATGAGACGTAATGTTCGATAGCTTGATGGTAAAAGGGCAGCAAAAGCTCCGGCGCCTCCTTCTCAATCGGCTGCAGGACGCTCACCCGGTGATCGAAAGGGCTGCGTCCTTGCATCATTTGCAATTCCAGCCAAGGCTTCCAATCCTGCCGTTCGTACAGCATATCCTCGATGATGGAAACGGAATGGGGCATCGCTTCTTCGAGAACGCTCCACATGTGAGGTTCGGCTTCAGGAACGTGATCCGCCGCCGCTTTCCAGTAAACCATATAGCTTTGGAAATCCCCCGAGTTTTTGCTGTAAAAGAAAGGGGCGCATTTGAGCAGCCACTCGATCAGCGTCTCCCATTGGCTAGAGTCCGAGAGAGGTTTAAGGAAGGATAGAAATAAACTTGCCGGCGCTTTGGCTAACATATCGATTCCTTCCAAAGCGGCCCATGCTTCCTGGCTTCTTTGTTGTTGGAGGAGCAAGAACGCTTTGGCCGCCGACAGGGAAGCGGATGCGGCGCCGGCGGTTGGCTGCTCCATGCTGCCGATCTCTTGGGAAGCCCAATCCTTCGTATCCAAATAAGGTGCAATCCAATATGTCCATAAGGCGGTATACAGACCGTAATCCAAATATTTATGCCCTTCCTCTGCGGTCAGCAATTGTCTCACATAGGCAAGCGTTTGCTTGAGCCGCTCCATGGAGAGCGTAATATCGAAGGAAGCGGGCAACTGCTTAAACTGCATATGGGTATCGTCGTAGATTCGGTACAGCATGAATGAAGTATAGTAGTTAACGGTACTTCGCGAGTTTTGCTCCTTCAGCTTGTGCAAAATGAACAAGCTTTGATGCAGCTCGAAAAAAGCCCGGTCCGTTTCCGTAAACGGGACGGAGGCCGAGCGAATTTTTTGCAGCTGATGCCGCAGCATTTCCACGTACACGCCCTGATCGTAGGAAGGTTGAATGTGGGCGGTATACTGCTCCAACAGCTTATGCCAGCCGAATACGTCCATGCCGGGCAATGCTTGAAGCGATGCTTGCGGGGCCGAAGCGGCGGCCAGACGCCGGACGCTGTGCTTGGCATTGACCACTTGGGAAGCCGGGTAGCCGAGCCGATCGGCAAGCTCCATGATCACTGCGGCCATATGCTTGCAGAAGGATTGGACAGGACAGCTGCAGGAGCTGGTCCTTAAATGATGAAGCTTAAGCGTCACCGTATAATCTTCCGTACCCGTAACCCTTGCTTTAATAATGCCGCCGTCGGAGGAAATCAGGCTGACGACGCGCTGTTGTTTGAAATAGTTGAACCCCCGGCTGAGGGTGACTTCGTTGAAAGACGAAGCTACTTGTTCCAGCAGCTTCGGCCATTGTTCATCGTCCAAGGCGGAATATAAGCTCATAGCCTAGCTCCTTGCTAAAAAGTAAGAAATCGTATCCTTCTATTATAGTATGATGCGAACAAAAATTCGACCTTTTCAGAAAAAGTCGGGAAAAAAGGAGGAATTAGGGCGAATGGCGGCTGTATTGGCATGGTGGAAAAGGGGAACAAGAGCCGGCAGAGAGCGGAGCGCATCAATATTCGGCTTTTGCAGAGGACGTTCTCCGCTTAAGGAGCATCTTCAGACAGTAACCCGATCACTTTGTCTAGTTTTTGATTCATCGAATCGATCTTATCGGTCAATTGCGCATGGTTGGGATTCGTGACGGCCGCGTTATTCTGATTAGCGATAATACATGATCCGAGCAGAATGCAGCAGCCCAGAAAAACGATGGCCCCCTTAAGTGTAAACTCCCGTCTCCCCGGCTTGTTTTCAGTGGTATGATTCATATTCTCATATCCCCTTTAATGTAAAATATTACTTGATTATGCATTATAACGCGGTGGGTCCGGATCATTCAAATGATATCGCGCCGCTTCTTTAGGACTTGCGTCGGATGAAAGCCGCTCGCGTTCGCGATGCGGAATGCGGGAACGGGAGGTCCCAAGTCGCATACAACCCGCAAGATTCCGAGCGTCAATCACGGCCTTGCCGGGCAGGACGGCTGCAGGAAATGAGACCGCTGCCCCGGACCCTATATATGGAACCTATGGTATACTATATGAAAAATAAAGGGGGATACGGTCACAAGGGAGGCGGACCTATTGAATACGCTATGGGCCATTCGCTGCGGCATCCGGGATTGGATCGAAGCCGTCTGCCGTACGATTCGGGCGCTGATCGCCAAATACCCGTTCCTCCGGACGGTGTATACCTTATGTTCATGGTTTTCTCTGGCGGCATTTGTTGTTAGTCTCATTTTCTTTAGAGACTCCCGCACGATGCTGGTTCAATATGCGTGGTCGTTTTATGTGCTGCTGCAGTTTTGGTTTTTGTGCCGCAGCAAGACGCTGCCGTGGAAGACGGCTGTGCTGTTCGTGCTCTCCGGCGTTTTTCTGGTGGTGCCGTTCACGGCGCTGACGATCCAGGCGATGCATGTCGTCTTTGGCGGGAGAACATCCGACACTTGGTCGATGTCCGTCTTCACGCCGATTTTCGAAGAGCTGTGGAAGCTGCTTCCGCTGGGCGTCTTTTTGCTGTTCTCGCGCCGCGCCTCCGCTTTAAGCTTAAGCGATTATACGCTGATCGGCGCCGCGACCGGAGTCGGCTTTCAGCTGATGGAGGAGCTGAGCAGGCGCTGGCTGAATTCCGGTCTTATCGGGAGGACCTTCGGTTACAGCACGACGCTGCTGGGCGGGGAGACGATCCATTGGGACTTGTTCTCGCTATTTCCCGGGCGGTTTGAAGAAAGCATTTTTCCGACGCTGATGACCGTCAGCCATCCTGTACATACCGCGATGATCGCGCTTGGCTGCGGCATCGCTTACCGGCTGAGGGCAAAGTGGACGCGCTGGACATTTTTGTTTCCGGCGCTGTTATTAGCCTGGGCTATCCTTGATCACGCCGCCTATAACGGCCAGTATAAGCTACCGGATTGGATATATACGATTCACGGCTGGACCGGGGACGGCTATAAGACGCGTCCGGCGTTTCTTCTTATGCTGGCGGTATCGCTGTATGCCGATTATCGCTTGCTTGGCAAGGTCCGCGACCGTCTTCCGGTTTTGCCGAACGAGCCGTTCTTCAACCCGTTCTCCGAGCTGTGGAATATGAGTTTCGCCTTGTTTCGGGAGCGGCGGAAATTCGGTTATTGGCTGAGCTTTTACCGGGAGCGGCGCGAGCTTGGGATGAACCTGCTTTACGGAAATGAGGAGGCCGCCGGCAGACGGGGTCCTGTCCGCGAACGGGTGCAGACGGTGTACCGGGCGCTGGCCGGAGTGGCGGTCATTCTGCTCCTCGCAGGGTTTACGGCGGGCTGGAATGCCTACGATGCAGGCGGAGCCGGACCGGCTTGCTTCGCATGTATGTTCGATTCGCTGCAAAACTGGTGGGACCGCCTGCCATGGTATGAGCAAGGCGCGATTCTGCTCGGAGCGCTTGCGTTATCGCTGCTGTTCGTCGAGTTCTGGCCTGCTGTCGGCATCGCGATGACGGCCGGGAGCATTGCCGGAAGCGGGCATACGATTGCGGACTATATCCGCGATCCGAGGAAGATGCTGACGCCGGAGAACGCGCTCGCCGTAGCGGCCGGCATCGTACTAAGCCGGATTCCATTCGGTAGGGCGTTCCAATGGATGGGGCGCAAGGGTCGCGGCTACGTGCGCAAGCTGCTGGATAAGCTGGGCCGCCGCAAGCCGGATATCGGCGCGCCGGGGAAGCCTCCGCATCATGACGGCCCGGGACGCGGCGGTCATTCCGAGCGGCCGGACGAACCGCGCAAGTCGGATGAAGAATCGCCGAAGCGGGATCACACGGACGATAACCGGAACGACGATACGGCGCCTACGGCAGGGAAAAGCTACAACGAGGTCGAAATTGTCGATCATCGGGGCAATCCGCTGGGCGAATTCGATGAAATCGATTTGGATAAGGGCATATTCTACGAGGACAAAACGGCCAAAGGGCTCGACCGCATCAATCCGCGAACGGGGAAGCCTTCGCAGACGCCGCAGCAATTCGCCGATAAGCAAATACTCGCGAAGACGCGGGTACGCATTCAAAATATGCTGGAGAAAGCCGTCTCCACCCGGGCGACGGCGCACGGATCGGCCGACGTTCCCGATTTGCAGGATATTAAGTCGATTCGCAGCTTCGTGTTCCGGCTGGACGGCGATACCCCGGAGCTGCGCGGCGCTGTGGAGAACAGCTTGAATCAGTTGAGACAGGAATTTCCGGATTACACATTTAACGTTTTGTTTGGAGGGAAACCGTAATGTCCATAAGCGCTTTTATACCTGAGCCCGCCGATGAATTCGAGCGGCAATTCCAATTGCCTGTCGCCGCGGAGGCGTTCTTCGCGGAATGCTGGGAGCCTGGCGCGGAAGCATTGGGCTTGCAATGGGTCCCCGTCTTCTCCACCGGAATTGAAATTATGAAGGAAGATTTGCCGGAGGTGCTAGATGAACTGGACCGGTTAAAGCAGTGGGCCTTGAGCCGGGGCGGAGACCGAATGGAGAAGCTGGCGAGCCGGATCGAATTGCTGGAGGCCGAGCTGCCCAAGGCGCTTCAGCGGGACGGGGCCGTTGTGTATATCGGGTAAAAGATAGGCTGCGGGTATGTGTCAGGGGCCGTGTGGGGGCAATGGGCCGCTGCAGCCGGATCGTCAGGAGCAAAGCGAAACACTGTTAATGAAGGAAAACTCCTTTATTGGCGGTGTTTTTTCTTTTTACAAGGGGCTTCGTCTTATGTAGGCTTCCTGAAAAGGTTCAATCGAGATCATCGGAAGTGGAACAGACTTCCAAATATAGGGATTTCGAACGTATCCGCCGGTTTGCGATGACGACTTGTTCCTACAAAAGAAGCAGTATGTTGATTATTCGACAAATTTTCAAGAGGGTTGTACCTAATTTTGCGGGATTTCGTCGAATTTGTTTAGTTTTTGTTCAGGAGCCGTTGGTATGATCGTCCAATCGGATTATTTTACATGGCTTTGGGGCTGCGGGGGGATGTTTAGCGGACGAAAGAACTATATCGTTTGGCAACAACTGTTGCAAAGGAAAGCGGCGGCTAGCGCCAAACTGCGGTAGCGGCCAAGAAGGGCCAATGGATTAGATACGAGGGAGGATACAACGAAATGAAACGGCATACCGCCAAATTCATGTCATGGGTCGTCATGGTTTGCATGATGATTACGATGATGCAGCCTTTTGCTCTGCCGGCATATGCGGGCGAGAGCGGCAAGACGGTCAAATGGCTGACGTACAAAAATGATGATTTTTCCAATCCGAATCAAATAAAGCTGTTCTCGAAAAACGGGGATGCGAAGTTCATACCTGATACAAAAGATAATACACGCACAATGTTGAGGTTGACTGAATCGAAGGGGAATCTCTTCGGTACGGCTTTTAACAAAAAGCTAATCGCCCCGGGCAATCATTATTCGTTCAGCACGATGTTTAAGTTCCGTATGAACGAAGGGAAAAATAGCAATCCGGCGGACGGAATTACGTTCACGGTGCAGGCCCAGTCCAATAATGCGGGTAAAGTAGGGGAAGGGATCGGATACGGCGGGATTGAGCCGAGCTTTGCCGTCAAATACGATACTTACCAAAATCCTTTTCCGATTAACGATCCGTCGAACAACTACATCGGTTTGGCCGTAGATGGCGATGTCAAAAATACCGATTCCAGCCGGTACACTACGAGTTTGAACGGCATCAAGCTTGCCGACGGCAACGATCATTATTCCTGGATTGATTATGACGGAAGCGCGAAAAATGTCAAAGTATACATCGGCGATACGCAAACGCGTCCGGCGACTCCGGTATTAAGTGTTAACGAGATCGACCTGGATCATATTTTCCAAGGCAAACCGGGCGTTTATGCAGGCTTTACTGCAGCGACCGGCGGTTCGATGGAGACGCATGATATTTTGTCCTGGTATTTTGTCAACGAACACGATCCTATCAATATCTCCGATTCGACGATCGAATATAAGCAAGCTCCGACCAACGTTGTGGTCGAAGCGGTACCGACCGGAGAGCAGGGCAAATATGCGGTTACGACCACACTTTACGATGTGGACGGCAACCCGGTAGAAGGAGCGCCGATCGCTCTGACCTCTACGGACGGGACTCCAGTAAGCGGCAGTTTGCAGTCGGATGAGAACGGGCAAGGAACGACGATTGTCGATTTCGGAACGAATCCTCCTTCTGGAGATATTACGGCGGTTACGGTAGGCGGCGGCTATTCGACGGTCACTATCAAGCCTGCTCCGACCGAATTGTCGGCGGGAACAACGCCTCAGACGGCGACGAAGCTGACCTGGAAGGCGGTATCTGGAGCAAGCTACTACAATGTTTATAAAGACGGCGTATTGTATGCGACCAACGTAACGCAAGCGACTTACAATGCATCCGATCTAGCCCCAGGCGAATTTGCCAAGTTCACCGTATCAGCGGTGATGCAGAGCGACGACAGCATTGCGGAATCGGTTCCATCGAATGAAATTGTGCTGCCGGTGCAGACCGGAATCGCCCTAGACAGCGAGAAGTACACGCTTCCGATCGAATCGACGCATCAAACGGTCGTATCCTCGGTTTACTCTGCCGTAACGAAGATCGATGTCACGAAGTACAGCAGCTTTAGCTCAAGTGACGATCTAGTCGCTACGGTCGGTCCGGACGGCCTCGTCACTGCCGTAGGGGCAGGGACAACGGTCATTCAGGCCGTATATAACGGCACTCCGTTGACGGCGACGGTGACGGTGCCTATCGATGCGCCTACCGGCGTAACGGCAACCGACGTCACATCGACGAGCGCGAAAGTGGGCTGGAATCCAGTTCCCGGAGCGCAAACTTATAACATTTACGATAACGGTAAATTGATCGCATCCGGCGTTGTCGGAACAAGCTACCAAGTGACCGGCTTAACACCGGGGACCAATCACAGCTTCACCGTGAAGGCGGTCAGCAACAACATCGTATCCGATCCTTCGAGCCCGGCGGGTAGCGTAGAGCTGCCTTCCCTGAAAAACCTGCTGCTGGATAGCACGGAATATTCGCTTCCGGTCGTAGCTGCGCATCAAACGGTTGTTACCTCGGTGTACTCCGACGGAAAGAAGTATGATGTGACCGGCTACAGCGACTATCGTTCCGATAACGACCAAGTCGCAGTCATTGGTCCCGGCGGCCTTGTAACGGCTGTAGGGGCAGGAACTACGGTGATTCATGCGGTATACGGCGGGAAGCAAGTAACGGCTGCCGTTACGGTAACGATCGGCGCTCCTGCGGCAGTAACGGCAAGCGATATCACATCGACGGGCGCAACAGTGAACTGGACAACGGTTCCCGGAGCGCAAACGTACAATATTTACGATAACGGCAAATTGGTCGCATCCGGCGTTACGGGTACGAGCTACCAGGTAACCGGTCTTGCGCCGGGAACCGAGCACAGCTTCACCGTGAAGGCGGTCAGCAACAACATTGAATCCGCGCCTTCGAACGCATCCGATGCCGCTACGACGACATTGCGCGATTTACTCGCCGATCCGGCTAACTACACATTGCAGACGGGAGCTACGCATGCTATTCAGGCAACCGCTGTTAACTTGGATGAAAGCGTCAAGGATGTAACAACGAAGGCGCAATACAGCTCCTCCGATAATAGCGTAGTCACTGTGGATGCGAACGGCGTTGTTACAGCCAAAGCGCCGGGTACAGCGACCATTACGGTAGCTTACGACGGCAAGACGGTCGTGCAAACCGTTACGGTTCAAGATAAGCTTCCGCAATACAAACTGACATTAAACTCGACTCCGGATTCCGTAGTGGGAGACGGCAAGTCGCCGGTGCAATTGCAGGCTGCTGTCGTTACGACAGACGGACGCCCGGCTGCGGGCGTACCGGTAACGTTCCATTTCGGCAGCAATACGTCGAATGACGTAACGGTAACTACGAATGAAAACGGCATTGCCGTTATCGATTATACGGCGCCGGCGCTGCAAGGTCTCGTTCCGGCCAATGAAGTCATCACGGCTGTGGCGACCGATCCGGCATCCGGACTTTCGACCCGGCAAAGTATTGGCATTACTTACCTGCCTGCCGCCGTTCAAGGCGTCGTTGTGGATCAGGTAACAGGCAAACCGGCTGCAGGGTCTACCGTATCGGTGACAGCCGATTTTAACGGAGACGGCATTATCGACTTCACTTCGACGGTAACGACAGGCGAAGACGGTTCTTACTCCATCGGCGTGCCTCGCGGCAACTTTACTTATACGATGAGCATCGCAACGCCGGTTCAAATCGGCGGGCAAACCGTTACTTTAACGAAAGTGCAGACCGCTACGGTTGGACAACTGCAAGCGGTAGGCGAGCAAATTGCGTCGGCTAATCAGATTAGCGGACAATTGTTCCTCTTGAACGGCGCTTCTTCGGACCCGATTTCGCAGACGGGGATCATCGATGCGTTCGGTGCAGGTAACGTCAGCGCTATCGTAGAAGGCTTGGAAGGCAACAACTATCAAGCGGAAGTGGCGCTGAACGCCGACGGAAGCTTTAATGTAAGCAATGTGCCGCAAGGCCGTTATAAAATTTCGTACCGGATCAAAGCGGAAGACGGAACGGTGCTTGCCGGACCATCCGCAACGGTAGAAGTGAAACAAAACGGCGAATTGTCCATCGGCTACTCCTTGATCGATCCTTACGGGACGGTGACGGATTCCGTGACAGGCAAAGCGCTCAGCGATGTCACAGTCAATCTGTATTGGGCGGATACCGAGCTGAACAGACAGTCCGGCCGCACGCCGAACACGCTGGTTTCGCTGCCGGTGCTTGAGAAGTTTGCTCCGAATCAGAACCATAACCCGCAGCAGACCGATCTGACTGGCAACTACGCCTGGATGGTGTACGGAGAGGGAGATTACTACATCGTTGCGGTGAAGCCAGGTTATTACAATTACAGCACATTGGATGCCAAGCCTAACGTACCGGCGGCCGAAGGCACCGACAGTTATATTAAAGACGGCATTATTCATATCGGTAAAGACATTATGGGTCTGGACTTCAGCATGCTGATGGTCCGCAAATCGAATAACTCTTCGTCCGGCGGCGGCTCGTCCTATGTGCCGGCAACGCCGAACTTGTCCGTGAATTTGTCAGTAGACAAGAGTCTGGTCAAAGAAGGCGATACGGCGACGGTGACCGTAGATTACAAAAATAATTCTTCCGTTTCGCTGGATAGCGGAGTCATCACAATGACCGTTCCTGCCGGCGCCAAAGTCGTTAACGCGGGCGGCGGTACGGTCAGCGGCGACACGATTACATGGAACGTGACGGACGTTGCCGCAGGACAGGAAGGAAGCTTTAAGGTAGAGCTCGAGTGGGGGCTTCTGGACGCAGCGGATAAGCAGTACGATATTCAAGCGCAGTTCACTGCTAACGGAGATACATCGAATGCGGTAACCGAGAATTCGGCAGTGAAGATCAAGGTCTTCTCCGACCGCTTCGGCAATCTGAAGCATCAGCGTTATATTCTGGGTTATCCGGACGGCAAGTTCCACCCGGAAAGCTCGCTGACCCGCGCCGAGCTGGCGGCGATCGTAGCGCGCTTGACGGAGAACGGGAAAGATACGGGCGCTCTGGAATATACGGACGTTCAAGCAGATCACTGGGCGGCCAACTATATTAAAATCGCCACGCGGCACGGATATTTCAGCGGATTTGAGGATGGAAGCTTCCGTCCTGAAGCCAAAGTATCCAGAGGCGAGCTGGCGGCGGTCATGGCACGCTTCCTGCAGTTGAATGTCAGCGCAGCGGATCAGCCGCATTTCACCGATCTGAACGGCCATTGGGCTGCTGACACCATCGAAGCGCTGTACCGCGGCAAATTCTTGAACGGTTACACCGACGGCACCTTCAAGCCTCAAGAGAGCATCAGCAGAGTCGAGGCCGTCACCATGATTAACCGTATGCTGTATCGCGGTCCGCTTAAGGGCTTAGCTCCTCAATTCCCGGATGTAGCCGAATCCCACTGGGGCTTCGGGGACGTTCAAGAAGCGACGGTATCCCACGAAGCCGTTCGCAATTCGGACGGAAGCGAGACTTGGAAAAACAAGATCGACGATCAAGTCGAGTAAGAGCGAGATTCGATCATCATGCAGCAACACGAAGCCGGGCGCTACTCAAGCGCCCGGTTTTTTCGTTGTTTAGGAAATGAAGCGCAGCAATATCCTGAGGAAATCCGGTGGCTCCCCCGAAAGTAAAGTCTACCCATAGAACGATCCCAGAGGAAGGGTTAGACGCCGATCCAACTTAGGCTGGATGCGGACGGAATAAGCTTCAGAGCTTCACGTCACTACCCTGGAAATTACTCTTGGTACCCCATTTCCATTGTCTGTGGTGCCGCGTCGGCGGCATGGATGGCTTTTGGGGGATTTGTTTCCGCAATGCTAGAGGTGGCGACAAAGCGGCCGGAGACCGATACAACGTTAACACAGTAAATCGGAGCCTTAGCCGACCGCGATCGCCCTCAATGTTCTCTTTGCTTGTCGCGCGCTGCCAGCAAAAACTGAATGACGGCGAGGACCGCCGTATCGACGGCCGAAGCCATCAAGGTCACCCAAAACCAGCTTGTGGTGCCCATCGAGTAATACAGCGCGCCGTGCAAAACCATCAGCACAATAAACGCCAGCCATAACGAAATCGACCTGATCCAATCGGCCATATACTTTTCCTGCCTTTCTAAGCGCATTTTATTTATAGCATAACCATAACGACCGAATTCTTTCCTCGAAATAACCGTACTATTAAAAGAACGGCGATTTCATCGCGTCCTGAGGTTTGTATAATTCGGTTGGAAACAGTAAGCGGACGACCAGAGGGAAAAACGGCAGGCTGGAAGGCGCCGCGAAAAAGGAGCTATCGGTTTATGAGACAACTATTCGTCATTGGCGACAGCATCTCGATTCAATACGGTCCTTATTTGCGCTCCATGGTTGAGGGCAAGTTCGGATACGATCGCAAGCGCGGCGAGGAGCAAGCGCTGGTTGATCTGGATAAGCCCGTCGGCGCGAACGGCGGGGACAGTGCTATGCTGCTCGATTATTTGCGGGAAGAGCACAGCAGAGGAACCCGCTACGACATCCTTCTGCTCAATTGCGGACTGCATGATATGAAAACGAGTCCCCGGGACGGCATCAAGCAAGTGCCACTGGAAGCTTATCATGGTAATTTGCAGGAAATCGTCGAGCTAGCCAAGGCTATGGCAAACGACGTCGTCTGGGTAAGAACGACGGACGCGCTGGAGGAAATTCATAATGCCAAGAGCAAATCGTTCCACCGATTCCATGCGGATGCGCTCGCCTATAACGAAGCGGCGGATCGGATGATGAAGGCGAGCGGTATTCCTCTCGTCGATCTGTACGGCTTTAGCCGGACATTCGGACCGGAGGCGTTCGGCGATCATGTGCATTATACGGATGAAGTCCGCAAGCTGCAAGCGGCGTTTATCGCCGGTTATTTGGATGCGCTCTTCGCCTGAAACCCGATTATTGCTATGACAAAGAAACGCTGCTTGCATTCTCATTGCCGACAGCGTTTCTTTGTTATGAGTAAGAATGACACCCGGGTTCCTTGCGGGAATCGTCCTTACGGGAAGGCGGAAGCCTGCGGGCATCCGGCGGTCACGGCAGCCGGAACAGCTTGCGCGCGTTCTCGCTAAGCATTTTGCGCCGCTTCTCCTCGGGCAGCCGCTTGAGCCACGGCACGGAGGAACGCAGGGCCTTGTCATTTTTATCGAGCCGCCATAGCAGAGGAGGCAGCCAGGCGACGCCGCCTTCGCATAGAACGACCTTGAACTGCGGATATTTCTCGAACACGCCTTCGCAGACGAAGCTGACCCGATGCACCATAAACGTTTGGGAGAGGCATGTATGCCACTGCAAGTAGTTCGAGACGTAGCCGACGGTGGTCGGGGCGTTGAAGATGCGGCTTCCTTCGGCGCCGAGAACATGTACGTCAACTATTCGTACTTGAGCCGGACGTTCAAGGAAGTAACCGGAGAATCGTTCTCCGATTACGTGCTGCGTCTGCGGATGGAGAAAGTAAAAGAGCCGCTTGCCCAAGGCATAAAGGTGTACGACGCAACCGGGCAGGTCGGCTATAAGCATGTTAACTATTTCTCGAAAAGCTTTCAAAAATATGGGGGGATGAAGCCAAGCGATGTGAATAAATAACGGGAGGGGCCGGCTTGCAGATTTCTAGAAGCGTACAGAAATTTGACTTCTTTTGATAATTTGTATATACTTTGTATATACATTTAGGGGGCGGTTAGATGTTTCAAGTTCAAAAATGGGGTAACTCCCTTGGCATTCGCATTCCGAAATCCCTTGCTATGAAGGCGGGAATAGAGGAAGGAACCGAAGTCGACTTGGATATTGAAGAAGGTCACATTGTAATCAAGCCGAAGTCAACAACGCTGGACGAGCTTCTGTCTCAAATTACACCGGATAACATTCACACGGAAATCTCAACTGGCGAACCGCAAGGACGGGAAGCATGGTAAACAATGAGTATGTGCCGGATCGCGGCGACTTGGTATGGTTGCAGTTTAACCAGCAAGCAGGTCATGAACAGGCAGGTAAGCGCCCAGCCTTGATCATTTCTTCTGCATCTTATAACGGCAAGGTTGGTCTTTCCTTGCTTTGTCCGGTAACCTCTAAGCAAAAGGGATATCCGTTCGAAGTGGTTATTCCGCAGAATTTACCGATTGAAGGGGTCATCCTTGCCGATCAGGTAAAGAGTCTCGATTGGCAGTCCCGACAGGCTGCGTTTATTTGCAAAGTATCGCAGGAGACCTTGTCAGAGGTTGTGGCAAAATTGGATTTACTGATCCGTTAATCGATGAATAGTCTTCCGAGGGAGGCCTTGGAAGGCATTTGGTTAACATTTTAGAACGTATACCCGAGCTCCACTTGGTGGGGCTATTTTATCGTTTAGGAAATGATGCGCAGCCATATCCTGTGGAAATCCAGGGGCTCCCCCAAAAGTAAAGTCTACCCATAGAACGATCCCAGAGGAATGGTTAGACGCCGATCCAGCTTAGGCTGGATGCGGACGGAGTAAGCTTCAGAGCATCACGTCACTACCCTGGAAATTACTCTTGGTACCCCATTTCCATTGTCTGTGGTGCCGCGTAGCGGCATGGATGGCTTTTGGGGGATTTGTTCTTATATAGGCATGTTTAAAAGCGTGGTGAAAAAGTGGCATTGTACAGTCATGACACAATAGAAATGGTAAAATAAATGGAACTGATCGATGAGAAATGAGGCCAAAACTTATGCTAGTTTCCAAACGCCAAGGCACCCAACCTCGACTATTTCAAATGGTCGAGATGGAGGCGCTTGTTCCCCAAAACCATCTTCTTCGTCAACTGGATCGTGTTATTGATTGGAGCATGATTCACGAACGTACACGTGCTCTGTATTCCGAAAATATGGGTCGTCCCGTGAGCGATCCTGAACTTCAGCTACGCTTGATGGTTCTTTGTTATCTGTTCAACCACAGTGAGCGTGCTCTGTACAATTTGCTGCCTATGCATGCGGGCTACTTGTGGTTTTGCGGCCTCGACTTTGAAGCCGTTCTGCATCCCGAAGAAGCCGAGCTGGCCTTGCCGGATCGGACCACTCTGGTGAAAACCCGAAAGTTTTGGCGGGACCATCAGGTGTTTGACGACCTGATGCGCGACATTGTTGACCAGTGCATCATCGCAGGACTCGTTAAGCCGCAAATGGATGCGGCCGTGGACGGAACACAAGTACGCGCGAATGCGTCCATTCACAGTTTGGCAGAAATCCAACTGGCCCCTGTCGAATCTATCGAGGCGTATTTAGTACGCCAAGCCAAGGAGGATACCGAAGACACGAAAACCGACAAGGAGGATGCCCCTAAACCTCCCTCTACGAGGAACGATCATTCGGAGGTAGAGGAACAGGCTGTTCACGAAGATTTTCATGGCAAAACCTTTTCCAACCGTACGCACCGTAGTACCAGCGACCCCGATGCCCGTTTGTATAAGAAAAGCAAAGGGCAGGAAGCTCATCTGCGTTATTTGGTGCATGATCTGATCGATGTTCACTCCGGCGTGATCCTGGACACCCGGGCTTCTTTAGCATCCGGTACAGCAGAAAGAGAAGTCAGCCTGAAGCAAGTGCAAGCGATTCGATTTCGTCATCCTCATCTCCAAATCCGAACGCTTTCGGCAGATAAAGGGTATGAGTCAGCAGACTATCTGGTTCAGCTCCATGAACTTGGCATCATCCCACTCATCCGGTTGCGTAGTCTCAAGCTGCAAGAATTCCCGGTTTACAAGACCCGAGCATTGCATCCCGTTCGAAAAGCCAAACGCCGTCTCAAACAGAAGGAGATCCAGGCTTACAATTTTGCAAAAAGTATTCAGCGTCATGGTGCATACCGGCACATCCAAGCCCTGCGTGCGCGTATTGAACATGCCTTTGCGGAGGCCAAAGGAAGACATGGACTCGATCGAGCCCGCAGCCGCGGTCTTGATCGCATGCAAGAGCAAGCTACACTTACGGCCATGGTCCAGAATTTAAAGCGACTGTGCCGATTCAAAGCCAGAAGGCCACGGGCCGGTGCACTTTCCTGCACCGTCCTCGCCAAGATAACAGGCTGTCCCCAGTATCTTTGCTCCACTACATGCTCAGGGTTCCGTTTTTTTGGTAACTTTGACGGCTTCATTTTGTAATAACAGGGACTTTTTCACCACACTTTTAAAGCCTTAAGTATAAATAACGGGAGGGGCCGGCTCGCAGCAGACGGCTCCTCTTTCTCGTTCCCGCATTGTTGAGACCGTCGGGAACGGCCATAATCGGAAAAAGTAAAATAAGTTGCAGCGAAAGTAAAAGAATGTAGATACGAATTGATCCGGCAAACGGCTATGATGATCTCCTCCGGCGGGGGGGCCGACTCCCGGCCATCCGTGGTGCATGACGACGGCTATCGGCTTTACGCCGGTGACGAAGGGCCAGTGGCACGCGGTCGCTTTTACGTACGACGGCGGCGCAGAAGGCGCGGACTTTACCGTGGGAGCGGTTTACCGGTCCGGCTCGATGGGCAACTTCTATGCCGGGCGCTCGGGGGCTGGCGGTGTTCAACCGGGCGCTGGGCGACGAGGAGCTTGCCGGGCTCGTGTGAAGTTCGGAGCAAGCGCCGAACCGGCGCGAATGTAACGCGGAAAAGAAAAGACAGCTTCGCGCAGCGCGGCTCATCGATGCATTCGATGAACGGAAGCGCGTGTAAATGAATCTCGGCCAGTGAAGCCGCTTGTTCCGTTATGGAACGGCAGCTCGCCGGCCGGGATTTTTTTTAACGCCAAGACGACAGCCCGCCTCCAGCATCTTTGCTCCACATGGAAATAACAGGGGCCATCATGGTGAAAAAGAGCGGAGGAGCCATTTGAATCTGGAGAAGCGCAGCGTTGGTCTTTTTCCGATAAAATATTGACATCCAAAATTGGGATATGTTATATAAAAAGAAAGGGTTAGCACTCTTCTCGTTTGAGTGCTAATATAGAAGATGTGAGTAAGCGGCGCAAAAGGATTTTTCCTTGAACGAAGCCATCATGTTACTATATGAAAAAGGAGACTTTGTCCATGGAGAAGAAACAGTTCAAAGCCGAATCCAAGCGATTGCTGGAAATGATGATTAACTCCATTTATACGCAGAGAGAAATTTTTCTTCGCGAGCTCATTTCCAACGCAAGCGATGCGATCGACAAGCTGTATTACAAAGCGTTGACCGACGATAAGCTGGTATTCAACAAAGAGGATTACTATGTCAAAGTTACCGCGGATAAAGCCAACCGGATCTTGACGATTACCGATACCGGGATCGGCATGACGCCGGAGGAATTGGAGAACAACCTCGGGGTGATCGCCAAGAGCGGTTCGCTGGCATTCAAGCAAGAGAACGAGGCCAAGGACGGCCATAACATTATCGGCCAGTTCGGCGTCGGCTTCTATTCCGCCTTTATGGTGGCTGACGACGTCACGGTACGCAGCAGAGCGTACGGCAGCGACGAAGCGTTCCAATGGAAATCGACGGGCGCCGACGGGTACACGATCGAGCCTTGCGACAAGCAATCCGTAGGTACGGAAATTACCTTGAAAATTAAGGAAAACACCGAGGACGACAATTACGACGAATTTTTGGAAGAATACCGTTTGAAGTCGATCATTAAGAAGTATTCGGATTTTATCCGTTATCCGATCAAGATGGACATCACGAGTCACCGTCCGAAAGAAGGCAGCGAGAACGAATTCGAGGATTTCGTCGAAGAGCAGACGGTCAACAGCATGGTGCCGATCTGGCGGAGAAATAAAAACGAGCTGACAAACGAAGATTATGAGAAGTTCTACGCGGAGAAGCGGTACGGCTTCGATAAGCCGCTGAAGCATATCCACATTAGCGCAGACGGCGCTGTCGTCTACAACGCGATTTTGTTTATTCCGGAGAACACGCCTTTCGATTATTATACGAAGGAATACGAGAAGGGATTGGAGCTGTATTCCAACGGCGTGCTGATCATGAACAAATGCGCCGATCTGCTTCCGGATTATTTCAGCTTCGTCAAAGGGATGGTCGATTCCGAGGATCTCTCCTTGAACATTTCCCGGGAGCTGCTGCAGCATGACCGTCAGCTGACTTTGATCGCCAAGAACATCAAGAACAAAATCAAGGGCCAACTGCAAAGCCTGCTGAAGGATGAAAGAGAAAAATACGAGACCTTCTATAAAGCGTTCGGCCGCCAATTGAAATACGGCGTGTACAGCGATTACGGCGCCAACAAAGAGCTGCTGCAGGATCTGCTGCTGTTCCACTCCTCAAAGGAGAAGAAGCTGGTGACGCTGGACGAATACGTATCGAGAATGCCCGAGGACCAGAAGTACATTTACTATGCCGCGGGCGAGTCGATCGAACGGATTGAGAAGCTGCCGCAAGCGGAGCTGGTGGCGGACAAAGGCTACGAAATTTTGTACTTCACCGACGATATCGACGAGTTCGCGATCAAGATGATCATGTCGTACAAAGACAAGGAATTCAAATCGGTATCGAGCGGCGACCTCGGCATCGAGCCGGATGAAGCCGAAAAGGCGGCGGATGCGGAAGAGAGCGGCAACAAGGAGCTGTTCGATTTCATGAACGAGACGCTGAGCGGCAAAGTAACCAAGGTGAGAGCGTCCAAACGGCTGAAATCCCACCCGGTTTGCCTGTCCACCGAAGGCGAGCTGACGATCGAGATGGAAAAAATCTTGAAAGCTATGCCGAACGGTCAAGACGTGAAAGCGGACAAAATTCTCGAAATCAACGTCAATCACGAAGTGTTCCAATCGCTCAAGGACGCTTTCGCACAGGATAAAGATAAGCTGAAGCTGTACACCGGCCTGCTGTACAATCAGGCGCTGCTGATCGAAGGCTTGCCGCTTCAAGATCCGGTCGACTTTACGAACGATATTTGCAAAATTATGGTATAATAAAACAAGATTTCACTTCAACCCGACGTTGGCTGATTACGGCCAGGTCGGGTTTTTGCTTGTTCTTAAGAAACTGTTAAGATTTGCCCTGCCTTTCTGTTAAGATTCGCTTGCTATATTGGTAATTGTAATTCCGCATCCGGCTTGTTACGGTTACTACATAAGCATGAGGTTCCAGGCAGATTGAGTTTGAACAGGAGGTAGCCGCAAAATGGCGCAATCTACGATACTTCTCGTCGATGACGAGCAGGATATCATCGATTTGTTGGAGATTTACTTGAAGAACGAAGGCTACAAGCTGCTTCGGGCGGCGGACGGGCTGCAAGCGCTGGAGGTGCTGCGCAAGGAAGAGGTCGATCTGATCGTGCTCGACATTATGATGCCGAAGATGGACGGAATCGAAGCTTGCCTCAAAATTCGGGAGCAGCGCAATATGCCGATCATTATGCTCTCCGCCAAAAGCCAAGATATGGACAAAATTTGGGGATTATCCGCCGGAGCGGACGATTACTTGAGCAAGCCGTTCAATCCGCTGGAGCTGATCGCACGCATCAAATCCCAGCTTCGCCGTTACACGCGGCTGAATGTGCCGCAGCAGCGCAAAGATCATGAGATCGAAGTCGACGATCTGACGATTAACACGTTGACCCACGAAGTGAAGCTGCAGGGCCGGGACATCAAGCTGACGCCGCGGGAGTTCGCTATCCTCGAGCTGCTCGCCCGCAACCGGGGGATGGTATGGAATATCGAGAAAATTTACGAAGCCGTCTGGAAAGAGGCGTATTTCGACTCGGACAACACCGTAATGGTCCATATCCGCAAAATCCGCGAGAAGATCGAGCAGAACCCGCGCAAGCCGAAATTTATAAAAACCGTATGGGGGGTTGGCTACAAAGTTGATTAGATCCTACGAACTTGATCCGTCCTCCAGGCTGAACCGGTTTCCTTTTACATGGTTTCCGTTCAATCTGGCACGCAAGATGATCGTCCTGATCCGCAGGCTGTACTGCATCGTCATGAATCATGTAAGCCGGAGCATCCGGCTGCAGCTTATTTTAACGTTTTGTATTTGTTTAGCGGCTTCTTCCATGCTTTACGGCATCAGCTATAATCTGTTCGGCGAAATGCGCAGCAGGGCCGTGATCGATTACCAGTACGGGATTGAGCAGATCGACAGCGAGGCGCGCAATATGGCGCGGGGATTGAACAGTCAGCCGCCGGATGAGGATGAAGCTTTCGCAGAGGAGGCGAATCCGATCCCCGCCGCGCTGCATAGGCAGAAGGAATTTGAGGATCGCGTCAAATGGATGGTCGGCGATCAGAAGTATAAGGTTCTGGTGACCGACCTCGAAGGGAAGGTCATCTTCCGCAGCAGCAATGCCGCGGAAACGAACGTCGACATTCACAACGTGATCAGCAATGCGATGAATGCGCGTACGGATCGCGAGTACGACCGCAAAGAATTCAGCAGCTTTTATCCGGTCAACTACAACGGGCAAAAGTCGTATCTGCTCGTATCGGGCATTCCCGAACCGCATATTACCTACATGAAGGGCGACAGCCCGATGCCAATTCTCGGCGCCATCGCTTTGTTCATCTTCTTATTCTACTTCCTCACGCAGCGGAAGATGCGCTATGTCGAGGAGCTGGCCGGAGGGCTGCGTATCATCGCAACCGGCAATCTGGACTACCGCGTCATCGAACGCAGCGACGACGAGCTCGGTTCCCTGGCGCGCGACATGAATCTGATGGTCGAGGATTTGCAGCGGAGAATCGAGGAGGAACGGCGCAACGAGCGGCTGAAAAACGAGCTGATCACCAACGTCTCTCACGATTTGCGCACGCCGCTGACGCTGATTATGGGCTATTTGCGGCTGCTGCACGATAAAGGCTACGAGACGCCGGAGCAGGCGGAAGGCTATATCGGCATCGCCTACAATAAATCCGAGAAGCTGAAGCTGCTGATCGACGACTTGTTCGAATATACGAAGCTGTCGAACCGCGATGTGCCGCTGTACAAGAAAGGCGTTCCGATTAATGATGTGCTCGATCAACTGCTGGAGGAATTCGTCACGCTGGCGGAAGAGCAGCAGCTTACAATCAGCCGCCATATCCCGAAGGAGAAGCTGTACGTTCAGATTGACGTGGACAAAATGATTCGCGTATTCGAGAACTTGCTCGCCAACGCGCTCAAATACAGCCTCAAGCCGGGAACGGTTACCGTTACCGTCGCCAGAGATCACCGCTATGTGACGATCCGCGTCAGCAACCGGTCGGATATGCTTGCCGACAACGAGCTGCAGCAGCTGTTCGAGCGATTCTACCGCGTAGATACTTCCCGCACGTCGAACACCGGAGGCTCGGGTCTCGGACTAGCCATTGCCAAAAGCATCGTGGAATCGCATGACGGATCGATCTGGGCGGAGCAGGACAGCGGACAGCTGCATTTCTACGTCAAGCTGAAGCTGGCTTCGGCGGGAATCTAACCGTAATATATGATGAAGCGAAAGGAGGCCTTCGGCAGATGAACAAAGCGTGGATTCCGCTGTGCCTGCTGCTGCTGGCGGGAATCAGTCTGGCGGGCTGCTCCAAGCCGATCGAGTTTACCGGCAAAAGCGCCTTCTGGAGCGTCGATGCTACCGTTCGGCCGTTTTCCAATAAAAAGTCATTCGTTATAAAGTATACAGGGGAAGATCGGCAGCCGGTCAAGGGGGTTCGCTACGCTTTTGAAAACAGCAAAAATTTCAACGGCAAGGGTGAACACGCCGCCGCGGCAGCCCACCTGCGAGTAACGGGAACATCGACGCTCGATCAGCCTTACGACGACGAAACGGGCTTTAACGTCCGCATTCATTGGAACGATAAGGAGGAAATCATCCCTGTAGCCAAACGGCAGTAAAGCATCGGGTGCCGGAGTGGCAGTGAAAAAAGCGGACAGACCGCAGGTTATGCCGGGCTTTCTCCACATCATGTTGGAGAAGGGCCGGTTTTTTTACGAAAAAATGTTCTTTATTAAGAACGAAAATGATGATATAGTATACATGGTTATATTTTACAAATGATTCGGCTCTAAGAACGAGGAGGAAAGTACGACGATGAAACGGGTCCCTTACGGAAACATGGACACCATTCCTTATATGCTCAGCAGCCGGGCTGCCGCCTATCCAAGTGAAATCGCCTATCATTATCCGGAGTTCGGGCAGCGGTATTGCTGGTCCCGCTTGTGGGATGAAGTTCGGATGCTGGCCAAAGGCTTTTTGCAACTGGGTATTAAGGAGGGCGACCGGGTCGCTCTGCTGATGCAGGGAAGAATGGAGCTCATTCTTGCGATGTATGCGGCCGCTTGTATCGGAGCGGTGTCCGTGCCGCTGAACGCCTACTCCAAGAAGGAGGAGCTGCAGACTCTGTTGAAGGATTCCGGGCCGGCCGCCATGATCCTCGGGAAAGAAGGACATCGCCAGCATTATCCTGAGATGATGCGCGAAGTGATTCTCGATTGCCGCAGAAGCGGGGAAGACAGCTCGTGGCTGCCGAAGCATGTATTTGTCCTGGAAGACGGCGAGCAGTCTTTCTTCCGGCCTTTTGCCGAATTATATGCTTTGGCTGCGGATCGGGACGACCGTGAAGCCTTCCTGCCGGCATGCATGGAGATTAGCGCTCAAGACCCGTTCATTTTGCTGTACACTTCCGGCACGCTGGGCACACCCAAAGGAGTGCTTCGTTCCACCGCATCCTTTCTGGTAGTACCCGGCGAAAAAAGCGGCGGGAGGCACGGCTCTTCATGGGTGCAGTCCGCGACCGACCGGCTGGCCCGGTATTTTCCAATGTTGAATCTGCTGCCTCTCTACCATTTGGGCGGGATCGTCGCTATTTTTGCCAATCTGAAAACCTGTAATTTGCCGATCCTTATGCTAAGCCATTTCCATCCTATTCAGGCGCTGTCGGTGCTATCGCAAGAAAAATGCCGCATTGTCATGGGAACGCCGTTCATGATCCAACAGATGCTGGCTTCGCCCGAACGCGGCAATTATCGGCTGGATTCGCTGCTGGGCGTCGTGTTTACCTCGGCGGCCGTAACTGCATCCGTATTGCAAAAGGTGACGCGGGAGATGAATTTGCTGTTCTTCATGGTCAGCTACGGCTCCTCCGAAGCGGGGGCGGTTGCGAACGGGGCCTGCTTTATGGACGGCAGGAACAACCTGCTTACGCTTACGCTGTTTAAGCTTTTGCAGCGCACCCGATTTTTGAGCGGGCTTATCCCTTATAGGGAATTTGCGGCCAATGCGTTCAGCCTGGCGGGCAAGGTGGATCGTGGAGTCGAAGTGAAGATCGTTCATCCGGAAACCGGCGAGACTATGGCTGTGAACGAGCAGGGAGAGATTGCCATTCGGAGCCACCGCGTGATGCGCTATGTTCGGGAGAATAAGGACCGAGCGTGTTATACGCCGGACGGATGGTATAAATCGGGCGATCTCGGCTTCCTGGACGAACGCCGGCAGCTCACCATTACCGGCCGGCTGCACCGGCTGATCTCGCGGGGCGGGGAGAAAATATCCCCCGTCGAAATCGAGCATGCGCTGCTGCTGCATCGGGATGTAGAGGATGCGCTTGTGCTCGGCATACCGGACGAGCTCTACGGGGAGCAGGTGTGCGCCTGCATCGTCGCTAAGCAAGGAACACGACCCAGCCCCGACGACTTAAGAGATCATCTCGCGCCGCAGTTATCGGCGTTCAAGCTGCCCCGCTATTACGTCTTTCTGCCGAGCTTTCCGTTGTCTTCCACAGGCAAAGTGTCCATCGCCGAGATCAAGCTGCTGGCGTTAGAGCATATCGGAGGCATGAAGAAACATGCGTAACTATTATCCGGGCATTACGGTATACAAGCTCGCCGGGGCCGTCATCGTGCTGCTCGCCCACGCCATGCTGCTTAAATATTTCGCTCGCGTGCCGAATCAGCAGCTGCAGTTCGTCTTGCTTCAGCTTCGTGTGGTCGTTCCGTGCTTTTATGTAATAGCGGGCTTCTTGGCGTATAAGGGGTGGACCCGCGCAGCCGATTCACGCGCTTACGTCCGCAAATATGCGGCTCGCATCGGTTTGCTGTATGGGGCCTTCTGTCTGCTGTTCCTCGCCGAGTTCGTCGTTCCCGCGCTGATCAGCGGCGGGATCTCGCCCGTCAACCTGCTTCTGCAGTGCAAGATCATAGCGGTGATGCTGGTGATCAACGGCCCGTCCGTCCAGCTATGGTTCATCCCGCCGCTGTTGTTCGGAGTGATCGTCTCCTATTGGTGTTACGAGCGGAACGCTCTTCGTCCGGCGCTTGCGGCGGCTTTGGCCGGATTCGCGGCGGTTCAGGCGGTGTCGGGATCGCTCAGAACGATATGGGCCGGTACTGGGGAACCGTTCTCATGGCTTAGCCCCGCTTACGGCGAGCTGCTGAGCCAGCTGGCTACCCGCTATATCGGCTTCGGCTTACCTTTCGTGCTGCTCGGCGTGCTGATTGCGAAGCATGAAGAAGCATGGACTCGGCGCAGCCTTCGTCCGTTATGGGTCGCGGCATTGCTCGCAACGGCACTGGAAACCGTATGGCTGCTGCTGTTCGCCGGTTGGAGTGACGAATACAAACTGTCCTTCAGCCTTCTGCCCAACACCCTCCTGCTCTTCTGCGGAGTGCTTAGGATGAAGGGCGAAGCGGTACGAATATATCATCGGCCGATGAATCTGTTCAGTCTGGTTGTCTTTTTCGGTCATATTTTGCTAATGAGGATTAACGGTCTTCTGCTTCACTGGGAGCCAGGAGGTATGGACGTTTTTGAGGATTTCAGCATGATGATGCTTACGTTGGTTGAATGTGCCGCGATTACGTCATTGCTTCTGCTGTATGAAAAAAAGCCGGCTTCGGGAATGCGCAAAGATGCGGTGTCGTGAGTTGTCGAAAAGGATGTAACAAGTGCTTGCGATAGAGGCGGGAAATAAGTGAAAAACGCTGCAGAATGAACAAGTTCTGCAGCGTTTTTTTTGTGTTTTTGGGCATTCGACAATGTCTTGAAAAATAAAAAAACGAAGAAAAGGATTTTTCGTCGAATTGTGGAATATATGACTAAAGTACTACATTAAGAGTCGGGTATTGAGGGGGAATTGGGAGATATTTACCATGAAAATCATTCCAAGTGGAGGGCGGCTCCAGCCAATCGTTTTTTATTGGGATATAGGATATTTCATGGTCATATCAAGTAAATTAGACCCTTTCGCAGTTTTTGACAGCTCTATGATCTTGGAAAATGTTTGTGTTTGATTTTGAACTTGGGAGGATACTCAGTGAGGCTACATAAGTTTTTATTGCTTTTTCTTGGGATTCTGGGGCTGCTGTCATTTCATTTTACTTCTACTGTTATGGCCGAGATTGATTATAGCGGAAGTAAAGAAGGATCATTTGAGGTTAAAGATCTTAAAGTTTTAGAATCAAAAACGCTTACCGAGGTACCGATCGGCGTGAAAGATTTGGAAATTAATATGGTCGGGACTAATGATATTGATATCCGTATTCTTGATATGGACGTAGTAGTAGATTCCGATGCTACTGAGGATGTGGAAAAGTACCGGCTGATCGTGGCGCATGACGACCAAGGGAAAAATCTTGGATATCACGATAAGAGTCTGGAGGAACAAATTCCTGATAGTTCTAGTACTGGTAGCGATGGCACGGGCTATTCTAAAGAATATAAAGGAATGGCAATTGAATACAGCGGATATGATGGATCGAATGAAACAATAAAGATCGGCTCGAATGGTACCAAAAATATTACAACAGCTCATTTGAAAATAGTAGCCACCGCTTTTACTGCCGGGGAAGGAAAAGTAACTTATAATTTTTTGGATTATACTCCGCCTGCCAGCGGGAATTCTATGGAAGATGCTATTCCCATTACAAAGGCGTTAACTACGATTTCGCTTGATCCCAATACAAAGAAATATTACAAATTCACACCTCAGTTGAGCGATCTCATTCGTATTTATGGAGTGGTTGCGGACGGACAGGGGCGCGATAGCGATATATCTTACTCCTTTGAAGACGATAACATCCAGATGGGTAGCGATACATCTAATGGAGTATTAGATATAGATTTAAGTATCCTAGATTATGTGTTCGAGCCTGGAAAAGATTATTATTTGACGTTTACTAATAATACGTCCGATGCTCAAACACTTACATTGAATTTGGAAACGTACCAGCTTACGGCAGATGACAGCGCGATTGACGCGAACGGAATGAGTAGTTCTACCGTACACGCGAAGGTAACGGGATTCGACGGAAAGCCGGTTGTCGGGAAACAATTCAGATTGGAAGCTTATGGCGGAGACTCGGTTATTACGCCTGAATCGGGAACGACCGATAGCAGCGGTCAGATCGATTTTCACGTAACCGATTCGACGTTCGAAGAAGTGACATATTCGCTTAAAGATTCGGACGATAGTTTATACTTGGGCTCGCCGGTAAGCGTAGTCTTTAATCAACGCCCGACGGCAGTGACCGAGCCTGCAAGCGCAATTGCTTCCACGAGCGCCGTCTTGAACGGGAATGTAGACGATCAAGGAGCGGAGACAACCGTCAGCTTCGATTATGGAACAACCATGAGCTATGGCAGCACTGCGGCTGCAACAACAGGCGGTACTGTAGCTGCCGGAGCAGGAGGGACTCCGGTCGCGGTCACGTTACAAGGATTGATGCCGGAGACGACCTATCATTATCGGGTCATTGCAACCAATAGTTCAGGAACCAGGCAGGGAACTGATCAGACATTTACGACCGGCGCTGCGGTGACGATGTATGCAGTTACCTATGCAGCCGGAGATCACGGCACAATTAGCAGTACGAGCGAATCGGTGGCTCAAGGGGAACATCCCGCAGGAGTGCCTGCCGTAACACCAGCCGATGGGTATAGTTTCGCAGGGTGGAGCAGTGATGGAGGAGCTACATTGTTGAGCGGCTCCGATGTAGCAGCCACTACTGTGAATGGCGATATTACTTATACAGCGCGCTATACGCCGATCAGCTATACAGTAAGCTTCAATACGGGCGGCGGTTCCGAGGTAACGGCACAGCAGGTCAATTACAACGGCCATGCGACCGAGCCGGTAGCAGCTCCAACGAAGGAAGGCTACACGTTCGGCGGCTGGTATACGGATGATGCGTATGGAACGGCGTTTGATTTCGCTAACACAGCGATTAAAGGCAGCACCACGGTCTATGCAAAATGGACCATCAACAGTTATACCGTAAGCTTCAACACTGCCGGCGGTTCCGAGGTAACGGCACGACAGGTTAACTACAACGGCCATGCAAGCGAGCCGGCGACAGCTCCGACGAAGGAAGGCTACGCGTTCGGAGGCTGGTATACGGACGATGCATATGGAACGGCGTTTGATTTCACCAATACGGCGATCAAGGGTAACACTACAGTTTATGCAAAATGGATCATCAACGGCTATACAGTAAGCTTTAACACAGATGGCGGTACGGAAGTACCCGCACAGCAGGTCAACTACAACGGCCATGCGACTCAGCCGGTGACTGCACCGACGAAGGAAGGCTACACGTTCGGAGGCTGGTATACGGACGATGCGTATGGAACGGCGTTTGATTTTGCCAATACGGCGATCAAGGGTAACACTACAGTTTATGCAAAATGGATCATCAACGGCTATACAGTAAGCTTTAACACAGATGGCGGTACGGAAGTACCCGCACAGCAGGTCAACTACAACGGCCATGCGACTCAGCCGGCGACAGCTCCTACAAAAGAAGGGTACACCTTCGGCGGTTGGTACACGGACGATGCGTATGGAACGGCGTTTGATTTTGCCAACACAGCGATTAAAGGCAGTACCACGGTCTATGCAAAATGGATCATCAACGGCTATACAGTAAGCTTTAACACAGATGGCGGTACGGAAGTACCCGCACAGCAGGTCAACTACAACGGCCATGCGACTCAGCCGGCGACAGCTCCTACAAAAGAAGGGTACACGTTCGGCGGCTGGTATACGGACGCTGCGTATGGAACGGCATTTGATTTCGCCAACATGGCGATTAAAGGCAATACCACGGTCTATGCAAAATGGAGCATCAACCAGTATACGGTAAGCTTCAATACGGCCGGTGGTTCCGAGGTAACCGCACAGCAGATCAACTACAATGGCCATGTGACCGAGCCGGCGACAGCTCCTACAAAAGAAGGCTACACGTTCGGCGGCTGGTATACGGATGATGCGTATGGAACGGCATTTGATTTCGCCAATACGGCGATTACGGGAACTACCACGGTCTATGCAAAATGGGATATCAATGGCTATACCGTAAGCTTTAACACGGGTGGCGGTTCCGAGGTAACGGCACAGCAGGTCAACTACAACGGCCATGCAAGCGAGCCGGTGACAGCTCCAACGAAGGAAGGCTACGCGTTTAGCGGCTGGTATACGGACGATGCGTATGGAACGGCGTTTGATTTCACTAACACAGCCATTAAAAACAACACCACGGTTTATGCAAAATGGACCATCAACGGCTATACAGTAAGCTTTAACACAGATGGCGGTACGAAAGTAACGGCACAGCAGGTCAATTACAACGGCCATGCAAGCGAGCCGGTGACTGCACCGACGAAGGAAGGCTACACGTTCGGCGGCTGGTATACGGACGATGCGTATGGAACGGCATTTGATTTTGCCAACACAGCGATCAAGGGTAACACTACAGTTTATGCAAAGTGGACGATCAACAACTATGCAGTCAGCTTTAACACCGGAGGCGGTACGGAAGTACCCGCACAGCAGGTCAACTACAACGGCCATGCAAGCGAGCCGGTGACAGCTCCAACGAAGGAAGGCTACGCGTTTAGCGGCTGGTATACGGACGATGCGTATGGAACGGCATTTGATTTTGCCAACACAGCGATTAAAGGCAATACCACGGTCTATGCAAAATGGACCATCAACAGTTATACCGTAAGCTTTAACACGGCAGGCGGTACGGAAGTACCCGCACAGCAGGTCAACTACAACGGTCATGCAAGCGAGCCGGCGACAGCTCCGACGAAAGCGGGCTATATGTTTGCCGGATGGTATACGGACAGCAACTCTAATGAGCCGTTCCATTTTACGGAGCAGGCAATTACAAGCAACTTGACGCTCTCGGCCAAATGGATCATGAATGTGCCGGGCGTACCTGTCATCCAGTCGGCGGCAGCCGGGGACGCGCAGGTTACGGTGACTTGGACTCAAGTGCCGGGCGCATCGGGCTACAAAATTTATCAGAGCACAGCCGCGGGAAGCTACGCAAATCCGTTAACGACGGTGAGCGGCGCAGTGTACAGCTATACGTCGTCAGGATTGAAAAACGGAACACCGTATTACTATGTAGTGAAAGCTATCAATGAAGGCGGAGACAGTGCGCCGTCCAACGAGATCACGGCAACACCGCAGGTGCTGTCTCCAGGAGCTCCGGAGATCGTTGCAGCTCAACCGGGGAATAAGCAAGTCCGCCTGAACTGGAAGCCGGTAGCGGGAGCGGTAGGCTACACGGTTTACTCCGGCACCGCTTCGGGCAAGTATGGCAAAGAAGCGGCGACTGTGAGCGGTTCGGTGTACAGCTACGAGGTGACTGGGCTAACCAATGGCACAACGTATTACTTTGTCGTGAAGGCAACCAATCCGGGAGGTGAGAGTCCGGTATCCAATGAAGTGAGCGCAACGCCGAAATCGGTACCGTCGGCTCCGACATCGGTCACTGCGGTTGCGGGCAAAGGACAGGCCGTCATTACGTTCACTCCTTCGGATGATGACGGAGGCAGCCCGATTACGGGCTACGAGGTCGCAGCCTCTCCGGGCAACATAACGGTCAGCGGGACCGCAAGCCCGATTACCGTCACCGGCTTGACCAATGGCATCGCCTATACGTTTACGGTGAAGGCGGTAAACGGCGTGGGAGCGGGCACCGCTTCGGAACCGTCCAACGCGGTGACTCCTTTTATTCCTTCCAAAGGAGGCGGGGGCGGTACATCTGCTCCTTCGACGGGATCGAACACATCGGGAGCATCAACGGGAGTCGACGTGCTTGTTAACGGTAAGGCGGAGAACGCCGGAACGGCAACGACGGCAACGGTAAACAATCAGTCCGTGACGACAATCGCCGTTGATCCGAAGAAGCTGGAAGAGAAGCTTGCGGCCGAAGGGCAGCATGCGGTTATCACGATTCCGATGACGGCGAAGTCGGATGTGGTCGTCGGAGAATTGAACGGGCAAATGGTGAAGAACATGGAGAGCAGCCAAGCCGTTGTCGAACTGAAGACGGACAGCGCCACATACACCTTGCCTGCGCAGCAAATCAATATTGATGCGATTTCCGAACAGATCGGCAAGAGCGTACCGCTCGAAGCGATTCGGATTCAAATCGAGATCGCCAAGCCGGAAGCGTCGATGGCGCAGGTCGTAGAGAATGCCGCGGCCAAAGGCGAGTTCACGATCGTGGCTCCGGCGGTACAGTTTACGGTCAAAGGCACATACGGAGATAAGACGATTGAGGTGTCCAAATTCAACGCTTACGTGGAAAGAACGATCGTCATTCCGGACGGCGTCGATCCGAAGAAAATTACGACCGCGGTCGTCGTCGACCCGGATGGAACGGTACGTCACGTGCCGACACGCATCGTTGTTGAAGACGGACGATATGTCGCCAAAATCAACAGCTTGACGAACAGCACTTACTCGGTAGTCTGGCATCCGCTGGAGTTCAAGGACGTCGCCCAGCATTGGGCGAAGGATTCGGTGAACGATATGGGCTCGCGGATGGTCATTAACGGAGTGAGCGATGACCGCTTCAATCCGGATCAAGAGATTACGCGGGCGGAATTCGCCGCGATTATGGTTCGAGCTCTGGGCTTGAAGCCGGAAGCGGGGGCGGCGCCGTTTACAGATGTGCATAACTCCGATTGGTACGCGGGAGCGATCCAAACGGCGTATGCATACCAATTGATCGGCGGCTTTGAGGACGGGACCTTCCGTCCGACGGACAGCATCACACGGGAACAAGCGATGACGATCATGTCCAAAGCGATGACGATCACGGAGCTGAAGCAGAAGCTTGGTTCCGGTGCGGCAGCGCTGAACACGTTCGAGGACGCGGATACGGTATCCGGCTGGGCGGCGAAAGCAATTAGCGATTGCTTGCAGGCAGGTCTGGTTACAGGCCGAGGCGATCATCGTCTGGAGCCTCAGGCATCGATTTCGCGGGCCGAGGTTGCGGCGATCGTACAACGGCTGCTGCAAAAATCCGGTCTGATCTGATCGCAAAGAGAATGATTGCTTGAACGGAATAAATAATGGAGAGTTGCCGCATTTGCTGCGGCAGCTCTTTTTTCTTAAAGAAAGCACGCCGATTGTATGCGGCCTGCGGCTCCGACAAGGAGTTTTGCCTGTCTGGTGGAGGAGGGCTCGTATATTGTGGAATGGATAAACCCGTGAAACGGCCGAGTCCACGGGCCGAGGCGAACGTTAGCGATTCTACAGCCTGTTCCCGCAGGCTTCGTCTTCGTTTGCGCCGCGCGTCAGGCGGCCACTTAAAAGCAGGACAACATGCTATTTTCTCTTTTACAGTTGCGATAATGAAAATCATTATCATATAATACATAAGTATTCACTGTATGCAGAGGAGAGATAACATGTTGAAATTAACTGCACGCCGGTTCGCTGCGGCCTTGCTGGTTGTTGTGCTGATGTTCCTATCCGCATGCGGAGGCGGCAGCAGCGCGGGGCCGTCCGCAGGATCGGAGGCGACGCCCGTCCCGGACAAGGAAGCGGCTACCCGCAGCTTCGATACGGTCAAGGGCAAGGTGCAAATTCCCGTCAAGCCCAAACGGATCGTGACGGACTATTACGGCGGCGAGCTGCTTGCGGTAGGAGCCAATGTGGTCGGAGTGGAGCCGACGACGTTCGATAATCCGTTTCTGAAGGACAAGCTGAAGGGGGCTGCCGATGTCGGCACACAGGTCAATCCGGAAAAAACGCTGGAGCTGGCCCCGGATTTGATCGTCGTGATGTACGATACCAATTACGAGGCGTTGTCCAAGATCGCCCCGACCTTATACCTGCCGTTCGGAACGGCCAAAAACATCGAAGAGACCGTGAAGCTGTTCGGAGATATTGCAGGCGAGAAAGAAAAAGCGGAGAAGTTTATGGCCGATTTCAACCAAAAGGCCGCTCAAGGCCGCGAGAAGCTGAAGGGCGTAATCGACGAGAACGCGACCTTCGGATTGTACGAGCTGACGAATAAAGGCGATCTGTGGATTTTCGGAGATAATGCCGGACGCGGCGGGCAAGCCGTGTACAATGCGCTGAAGCTGAAAATGCCTTCGAAGACAAGCGGCAGCGCGGAACAGACGGTGCAGCTTTCGATGGAAGTGCTGCCGGATTACGCCGCGGACTACATGTTCCTGACTTCTTACGATCCGGAGAATAAAGGCGAGGCGCTGAAGCAACTGCAGGACTCTTCCGTATGGAAGGGGCTCAAAGCTTACAAAAACAATACGATATTTTACAACGACTTCAACACGTTCTACCGGTACGATCCGATTGCGGTGATGGCGCAGATCGACCTGGTTGTCGATATGCTGACGAAGCGGAGCGAAGAGAACAAGAAGAAATAGCCTTTTTCCCGCGCGGCAGCCGGGAGTTCGAAGGGGCACCCGTTTTTCTCAAGAGGCGGGTGCTTTTTGCCGTATAGGAAGGTTTCAATTTTCGCTGAATACGCCTGCCCGGACGTCTTTGAAAAGACTTCGATAGGCAGTTTTCTCGCTTAAATCGGGACGAGGCCAGGGACTGAACGGGGCTTCATCGGATAGCGCCCAATTTCATGATTGCAACTAGGGCAACGTCTTGGTATAATAATTGTAAAAATTACGAATAAAGAAGGTCGATATTCATGGCTAAAAAATCGAAAGTCATCAAAGAACAGAAGAGGCAAGCCACCGTTGCCCGCTATGCGGAGCTCAGGAAGCAGCTTAGGGATAATAAAGATTATGCGGGCCTGAGCAAGCTGCCCAGAGACGCCTCGCCGACAAGACTTCATCACCGCTGTGAGGTAACGGGAAGACCACACGGTTATCTTCGCAAGTTCAAAGTTTCGCGTATCGTATTTCGTGAATTGGCTTATAAAGGTCAGATCCCGGGAGTCAAAAAGGCAAGCTGGTAAAAGGATGTACGTGTTCTTGAGGTGAAGTTGGGATGGATCGTTTTACGATTCGAAGGCTCGAAAACATTTTGGACGGATATATTGCATTGAAGGTGCCCCGAGATGTCCGATCTTCTGTCCGCTTGACATACCAATGGGATGAAAATCGGTTGACCTTGCGGGAGGAACGCCCGGATGATCGCGGCCGAAAGTGGCTGGGCGCGGCTATCGTGCAATTTCGTCTTGAGCAAAGCATGTGGCATGTATATGCCAAAGACGGGGATAACGCTTGGCATATCGCAGCATCGATTGCGCCTCATTCCGATTTCGAGCTGCAGCTGGAACAGGTTGAGCTCGATCGGGAGGGGATTTTCTGGATTTCGTAGCCGCATCGAACGGGGGGAGGCCGTTTCATGCCGCTGTGAGGATTGGAGTGAGGGCCCGACGATAACGTCGGGCTTTCGTATTGCGGAATTTACTCGAAGGAGCTTGCATTCATGAGCAAAAAGAACACTAACAGCCGTCTCCCCCGATCCAAGGGGATCGACATGGGTACTTTTTACGAGACCAAAGATTGTGCGAAAAAAGTAAAACGGATCGTCCTGCCGCCGGCCCATCGGCAAATCATCGAAGAATTTATTACGATTTTTGGCATGAAGGATACATTCGAGCAATACGACGTGCCGATTCCCAACAAGATGATTTTATTTGGCCCGCCCGGCACCGGGAAAACGCTGAGCGCGTTCTATATCGCGACGAGGCTGGAGCTTCCTTTGATTCTGGTCCGGCTGGACGCGATTATTCATAGTCATTTGGGGGAAACCGGCAGCAATATACGAAAAATATTCGATTACGCCAAAGGATCGCCGTGCGTACTGTTCCTGGATGAATTCGACGCCATCGCCAGAACGCGCGAGACCACCCCCAAATCGTTCGCGAGGGTTAAACCGCAATCGCCGCAAGGAGCAATGAATCGATTTTTGCCGATAAACTAAGATCTCATAAGGGTACGGAGGATACTGAGAATAAAGCGTAATAATTACGTTATAAGACGGACGCCGGTTATGTTGATTACCATAATAAAGGATGGATGCACGGATGACGAAAGCAGCGGGTGTCGTTGGAAAGAAGGGATCATTATTGAAATCCTATGATTGTCTGATTGTGGGGGGAGGCGCCGCGGGGATCGGGATGGGATGCGCGCTGCAAGAGCTGGGCGTCGAACGATTCGGCATACTCGAGAGGGGGGAGGTCGGAGCTTCCTTCCTTATGTGGCCGCAGGAAATGCGCATGATTACACCGTCCTTTACGAGCAATGCCTACGGGATGATGGATCTTAACGCGATCGCCCTGAAAACGTCCCCTGCGTATACGCTCGGCACGGAACATCCTTCCGGCGAAGATTATGCGCACTATTTGCAGGCCGTGGCGGAGTATAAAAAGCTGCCGATACACGCCGGCGTGGATGTCACCTCGGTTCAGCCGCTGCCGGAAGGCGGATTTGAGCTGCAAACATCGCATGGATCGATGCGCAGCCGATTCGTGATCTGGGCGGCCGGGGAGTTTCAGTATCCGCGGCTGGACGGATTTCCCGGAGCGGAATACGCTCTCCATAACAGCTTGATCGGCCAATGGCGGGAGGTGGAAGGCGAGGACATCGTCGTCATCGGCGGCTACGAGAGCGGCGCCGACGCGGCGATTCATTTGAGCCGGCTGGGCAAAAAGGTGACGCTGATCGACCGGAGCGGCCGTTGGACGGAAAAAGGCAGCAGCGACCCGAGCGTCGAGCTATCGCCGTACACGAAGGACCGCTTAAAGGAGACCGGGGACGGGACAATCGAGCTCATGTCCGGCTATGAAGTGCATTGGATTGAGCCGGCCGATGGCGGGGGATTCCTGATTTACTGCGAGGACGCTTCCGGCGCCAGCCGGTTCGTGAAGACGAGTCATCAGCCGATATTGGCTACAGGGTTCAAAGGGAGCCTGGAGATGATTCGGCATCTGTTCGAACAAGATGAAGGCGATGTGACGATATTGAACGAATACGACGAATCGACGAAGACGCCGGGATTATTCGTATCCGGACCGAGCGTTACGCACGGCAGCCTGCTGTTTTGCTTCATCTACAAATTCCGGCAGCGCTTCGGCGTGGTGGCGGAAGCGATCGGGCAGCGGCTCGGGCTGGACACGCAACCATTGGAGGAATACCGTAAGCAGGGCATGATGCTGACCGATCTGAGCTGCTGCGGGGAGGATTGCACATGCTGACTAAAGCGCGGGAGCATCCGCATACGGCGGTGCTGATCGGGTTCGAATCCTCCGGCAAATCGGCGCTGTTTCGCGGGCTTACCGGGGAAGGACACGGGGGAGGAGTCGAACTTTCGCGGTTCGACGATCCGGTCGCGCCGAGGGCATCTGACCGCCGAGCTGGATCTTGCCGATCTTCCCGGCCTTCGGGTCCAGGATGACAGCAGGACAACGCAGGAGGCCCTCGGGCCGTCACCGATGCGGATATCGTCGTTCTTGTCGTGCGCGCTACGCATGCCGCTGTGGAGCTGCCGCTGCTGCTGGAGGCCGTGAAGGCGGAGGGCAAACGGGCGGTGCTCGTCCTGACGTTTGCGGATAAAATGTCCGCCGATCTGACGGAGGTAGCGCGGTATTACGGCGATTGGCTGGGCATTCCCGTCCGCATGGCGGATGCGCGCCGGCTGACGGAGGCGGGCAGAACGGAGCTGCTCATGTCGCTGGCGCTGGCCAAGCCGATTCGCCCTAAGGCGAAGGCATTGCTGAAGGCGGACTTTCCCGCTCTACGCCCTCAATCCACCTGGTTCGAGCATCCCGTGTGGGGACGGCCCTTGTCGCTGGCGATGACGCTCTTGCTCTTCGCCGCACCGGTGCTGCTGGCCTATGTGCTGTCGGCATGGCTGCAGCCGATAGCGGATCGGAGCATTATCGATCCGATCCGGTCCTGGCTTGAAGGCGTTCCTCCGCTGCTGCGGCCCTTCTTCGTCGGCGATTACGGCATCGTCACGCTCGGCTTGTACTCCTTCCTGTGGGCGTTCCCCGTCGTGCTGCTGCTTGGCGTCAGCGTAGCGCTGGCAGAGGAGAGCGGGATCAAGGATCGGATCACCGACTCGTTGGACGGCTGGATGCGCCGGATTGGGCTAAGCGGCCGCGATCTGATTCCCGTCTTGTCCGGCTTCGGCTGCAACGTCGTGGCGGTATTCCAAAGCCGCCTGCAGCGCCTGCACCCGCAAATCCTGCGTATCGCTGATTGCGTTCGGTTCCGCCTGCAGCTACCAGATCGGCGCTTCCTTATCGGTGTTCGGATCGGCCGGCCACCCATGGCTGTTTGTGCCGTATGTAGCCGTCGTCGGTTTGGTCGGGGCGCTGCATACGCGGTTATGGCATCGCGCATCGGGCCGGCTGGCTACTCCGGCGTACGAGACCAGAACCTTTCTGCAAAGGCCGGGAATACGCGCCGTAAGCTGGCGGGTGCGCACCGTGATTAAGCAGTTTATGTTTCAGGCTATGCCGATCTTTATCGCCATTTGCTTGATCGCCGCCATCCTGCAGCTGACTGGACTGCTGGAATGGCTGTCGAAAGCCGCAGGACCCGTGCTGCAATGGTTTCATTTACCGGCGGAGGCGGCAAGCGGCGTCATCTTTTCCATGTTACGCAAGGACGGATTGCTCGTTTTGAATTACGGCGAAGGGGGATTGCTGCAGTCGCTGGACGCGGGGCAGGTTTTCGTCCTGGTGTACCTGGCTTCGACGCTGACCGCCTGCCTGGTGACGCTGCGGACCGTGGGCAAGGAATTCGGCTGGTCATTTGCCGCCTCATTGGCCGGCAAACAAGCGCTGACGTCTCTCGTTTCCACAGGAATCATCCTGTTGGCGGTGGGCAGGTAACGCAATCCCGCCATCCGGCCTGGGGAACGACGGTTCATCGTCACGCTCATAACAATAGAAGCAAAGGAAATGATACCATTGAAAACGGCTTATGTTATAGCAAGTGCCGGGCTTATGCTGCTTATGTTGGGAGGCTGCGGGCCAAGCGAGCCGTCCTCCGTTTCGTCGGCGCCAACGCCGCCGGTTGCCGCTGTAACGGACCAAGCGGAGCAGGCTGCGAATACGGCAAGCGCCATCGATTGGACCGAGCCGTCCGGCGGTCCTTATCCGGCTTTGGCCAAGGGCGAAACCATCTGGCTCGACGTCTCGATCGGCGATCAAAAGGTCTATGTCAAGGATGGGGATAAGGTATTATACTCGATGGTGATGTCTTCCGGTCTGGACACATCGCCGGACAATACTTCGCCTCAAGGAACCTATTACATCGAACCGGAAAGAGGCGATTGGTTCTACAGCAAGAAAGCGAAGGAAGGCGCCATGTACTGGGTTTCCTGGAAAAACCACGGCGAGTTTCTGTTTCACAGCGTCCCGATGGACGAAGAGCGGCATGTCATTGTCGATGAAGCCGACAAGCTGGGTCAGAAAGCGTCGCACGGATGTTTCCGGCTCTCCATCCCGGATGCGAAATGGATTTACGATCATGTGCCGAAGCAGACGAAGGTTGTCGTTCACTCGTAAGAAGGTCAACATGAACAGACAAGAAAACGATCTGCGACAGGGCCGTTTTTTTCTTGGCTATCTTTCTCCGGCATCCCCATTTCTTATTCTCCGCTTCGCTATCCATTATGCATATCCTGCGAAAATAAACCTTACTTGACCGGTTATTCTCGTCGATTGCCGTTGTCGAGATGGGCATCCGCTTCGAGAGCGGATTCCAAGATTGGCGAGCAAATGATCGCGCGGTTGAAACGAGTCGTGAGCGGGAAAGGGCGGAGAACTGACTTTTACGAACACAAAAAGTTATTAAGAACATCGATATTTAAATGGCCGCCCCAAATGATCTGGTTGTTACGCTAACAAGATACGCTAGTGCAACTTCCGGCGTCTTTTTGCGTCTAAATTTGGCAGCGCGTTTATTTCATTATTTTTACAAATAAGGGGTATTTATAAAATGAGAAAATATATAACAGGCTTCGCAGTTGGCGCCATTTTGGCCGGGACGACGGCGGTTTATGCGGATAATGCCATTAATGCGGTGCTATTCCCGGCGAAATATGAGGTGAACGGCGAAGCAAAGCAGCTGCCTGACGGCTACTCGACCATCAATGTGGATGGGCATGCGTATGTCCCGATCCGTTTTGCCGCTGAAAGCTTGGGTGCCGTAGTTGCCTACGATCACGACAGCACGACGATCCAAGTCGACAACGACTTTCCCGTCACGAACATGAACAGCGGTATTCGCGCCGGCCATTTGCAGGTTACCAAAACAGCCGAAGGGGCTGCGGTCGAAGGCAAGCTGTTTGTCGGGCAGGACCACTGGGAAGCGATGACGAACTCGCGAAAAAGCGGCATTGCTCCGGGAAGCGACGTTACGGTTACGGGAGATCTTTTATTCTATGACGATCAGGGCAAGCATATAGGCAAAGTGCCGATCCAAGCGGCGTTCGTCGCCAAGGGCGATCAGATTCGCGATTTCAAGGCGACGGCCGATCGCGACGTGACGGGATATGCATTTGCTTTGCTGGCTAATGTAGGTCCGGTTCCGAGGGGGCTGCCGGTTCCGCCTACCGTCGATGTCTACGATTCGTCGAACAGACTGGGCATCGGCGATGTCCGGATGGCCGCGCAGGACGGTTTTACGAAAATACGCGGCTGGGTCAGCCTGAACCAAACGGGCAATTACCGATACGATGCCACGCTGACCTTCTATGATGCGGCAGGCAAGGCGCTTGGTACGGCGGAATTGAAGCAGACGGGCAGCGGCAGCGCCGAAAGCTTCACCGCAACGACATTCGAAATCGCAGGCAAGGGCGATTTTACCGACTACAAATCCGTATCGGTAACGGTAAATACGTTCGAACCGACTAGCGATCCATTGAAATAACGGCATCTGCCGCATCGTTAGGAGCAGGCCGTGCGCTTCGCCGCGTTTGGTCTGGTCGAGGCGGTTCCCCCTTAATGAGGGGAGATGGCCTTTCTGGCTATGAGCATCGTTTCAGCCTTTTGCGGATCGTGCATTAAGACCTTCCTGTATTCGATCATCCAGTCCAGCGTTTCAAGAATTTGATCATATTCGGCTTTCTTCTGCTCAATCTCTTTTTTCTTTTGTTCGATCCAGTCAATGACCTGCTGGTTCGTCTTCGTGTTGGTATCTTTATCCTGAAAAATCTCTTTTAGCTCGGCCAGCGAGCAGCCCAGTCCCTGAAACTTCTTGATCATCTGTAGACGCTCCACAGCTTCGTCAGAATAATGGCGATAGTTATTTTTCTCCCGCTGAACATGACGGCTGTCGAACAGGCCTTCCTTTTCGTAAAAACGGATCGTGTGAACGGATAATCCCATCTTTTTCGCTAATTCTTGAATTTTCATATTCATTTCTCCTCGTATAGTATTTCTAGAACCAAGTTTTAAGCCGATTTCCAGTTCCCATGGGAACTGGCCGCAAACTTTTCGATTTCCAGTAAATCGCACCTTGAAAATTGCAAAAGGGACTGGACTTTCCCGCATGCCTCTGGACAATAGATCATAGGGATCTATCGGGGAAATTCTTTCTCCTCCTGTAGCACGTCTACATTTCTAAGTCTGTTTCTCCGGTACGCGTCTGAGCTTCTGACCCGCTGGCCGTTCCCTTCGGCACCCCATGCCTGGACTAGCAAGCCAGGGCAGCTCATGGACCGAAGCGTGTTCTTATAGGCGAGGGTGATTGATCTGCGCGTGCGCCGGAGGCATCCCGGAGAGTCTATTCCCTGCATCCCTCATCGAAAGGAGGAAATTCCATTTGACGCTTTTTGTCGGTATTGACGTCAGTTCGAAAGAACTGGAAACGTGTTTCATGAACACAGACGGGGATAAGCTCGAGACCCTCACAGTGAAAAACAATCTGGAGGGGGCTGCTCATCTGCGAGATCGCATCGTTGCCCTAGCGGACAAGCACGCGGTCTCCGAGATTCACATTGGGCTTGAATCGACCTCGGTCTACAGCTGGCATCCCGCCATGTACCTGCATAGTGACCCTACACTCCAGGAGCGCCATACCAAGGTCTTTACCATGAATCCAAAGTTGGTCAGCAAGTTCCGAGAAACCTATCCCGACCTGAATAAAACCGACCGGCTTGATGCCTGGGTGATTGCGGACCGTCTGCGCTTCGGGCGGCTGACAACCACCATTGTCATGCAGGAGCAGTATGTTGCGCTCCAGCGTTTAACGCGCATGCGGTTTCACTTGATCCATAACCTGACGCGCGAGAAACAGTACTTCTTGCAAAACCTGTTCTACAAGTGCAATGCCTTCACGACCGAAGTCGAGAGCTCGGTGTTCGGCCATGCCATCCTTGAGATGCTCTCCGAAAAGTACAGTCTGGACGACATCGCGACGATGGATGTCGGCGATCTGGCCGACTACTTGCGGGACAAGGGGCGCAATCGCTTCCCGGATCCCGAGAACGTCGCGCGCTGCATTCAGAAAGCGGCCAGGGCCTCTTACCGGCTGTCCAAAGTCGTCGAGGATTCCATTGATCTTGTGCTGGGTACATCCATTCAAGCAATCCGGAGCATCCAGGCTCAGCTCAAGGATTTGGACAAGGCGATTGAGCAAATTCTCGAGACGATCCCTGGCTCCCTGTGCCTGCGTTCTGTTCCCGGCATTGATCGCGTCTATGCCGCTGGCATCCTTGCCGAGATCGGTGACATCGAGCGCTTTAGCGACCAAGCCGCTGTCGCCAAGTATGCTGGCCTCACCTGGCGCAAGAGCCAGTCTGGCGCCTTTGAAGCCGAAGACACCAAACGGATTAAATCCAGCAACCGATTCCTTCGCTATTACCTCGTTGAAGCTGCCAACTCGGTAAAGAACCGCGATGAAGAATTCGGCGAGTACTACCGGAAGAAATACAAGGAAGTGCCCAAGCACCAACATAAACGCGCCCTCGTCTTAACCGCAAGAAAGCTTGTGCGTCTGGTCGATGTGCTGCTACGCAACGGCCAACTCTATACGCCACGGAAGAAGGTGACGCCTGCGAAGGATTAACGCCTCCTTTGCTAAAGTCCCTGGCATAATTCCCAGTTAAAATCTGGATATTATCTCGATTTTTCGCTGGGTTCAGTTTGAGCTGTCCTTTTTTCGGCACTCCCAGCTGTTACAGCCAAGAAAATTTCCAATTCGACCGATTCGGGGACTTGACATCATACCGCTGGACTCAGAATGACTTGCCTTAGAGTTCACTCTATAGTTTATGCTTGAATGGTGCAAGTCATCAACCGCGTAGAGGATCATCCTTTGTGCGGAAAATCTTATGAGGAGAGATCATGATGCGTATTTTTGTAACCGGAGCAGCCGGCTATATCGGTTCAGAAGTGGTTCGCGAGCTGCTGGAAGGCGGTCATCAAGTTACAGGACTTACCCGTTCGGATCAGGGCGCCGCCTTATTGGAGAAGGCCGGCGCAGAGGTTCATCGCGGCACTCTTGAGGATCTTGACAGCCTTCAACGCGCCGCCGCTGCCGCCGATGGTGTTATTCATCTGGCATTTAACCACGATTTTTCGGATTTTGCCGGATCGCTGGCTGCGGATCTGCGTGCCGTAGAAGCGATGGGAGCGGCGCTTGAAGGCTCCGGCAAGCCGTTCGTGATTACGGCTCACGCCAATGGGGTTGCATCGGAGAATGCAGTTATCGGACTGGCTGAACGCGGGGTGCGGACATCTATCGTGTCGCTTGCGCCATCGGTGCACGGGGAACAAGATAAGGGCTTTGTACCGCGACTGATTCACATCGCCCGTATGAAGGGCTTCTCCGCTTACATCGGCGACGGGACCAATCGCTGGCCGGCCGTTCATCGCTTCGATGCGGCAGCACTGTTCCGCTTGGCCGTTGAAGCCGCCCCGGCAGGCTCGCGGCTGGATGGCGTGGGCGATGAAGGTATCCGATTCCGCGACATTGCCGCAGTGATCGGACGGCAGCTGAACTTGCCGACGGTCAGCATTTCCCGTGAGGAGGCAGAAGGTCACTTTGGTTTTCTAGGCGTCCTTGCAGCGCTTGATATCCCTAGATCGAGTGCGCAGACTCAGGAGCTGCTGGGCTGGCGTCCTGTGCAGCCGGGGCTGCTTGAAGATCTCGAGCAAGGGCACTATTTTCAAAACACAATCGAGTAACGACTCGCGTCCGGCAGAAGCGGCGGCAAGCCGGAGCTTCAAGCTTCCTCTCTCGAGCGGAAGCCGCGGGGTTCGTACAAAGGCTTAATCCGAGCTGATCCGAGAGCACCGCCGCCATAGATAAGGGTTATCGCTTTGGAAGTTTTAAAAGGGTGGTGAGAAACGCCCGCTCCGCATGCGAAAGCATCTTCCGAACGCTCTTGTCCCCGGATTTCTTGAATAGACAAGCCCGTGAAACGGGGGAAATCCGGGAACAAAGGCGAACGCTAAAGCTTCTCCAGATTGCTCTCGGCTTACTTCGCCCGCTTTTTCACCGGACTTTTAAGGGCTGCCGGGAGGCGGCCCTTTTTTGTCTAAGAAAACCCCCAGTTCGACTGGGGGTTCGGGAAAGCTTATAGCTATGAGTAAAAATCCCTTGACCTTTATGATAAGATGATAGCCGGTCTGCCAACCGCAACATCAAATCAAGGAGGACAAGGGAATGGATAAGAGCAGTCTAGCACATACCCGCTGGAACTGCAAATACCATATTGTATTTGCACCGAAATATAGACGGCAAGTCATCTATGGGAAATTAAAAAGAGAGATCGGAAAGATCATCCGGGAGTTGTGTGAGCGCAAAGGGGTGGAGATTCACGAAGCGGAAGCGTGCCCGGATCACATCCATATGTTGGTGAGTATTCCACCGAAACTGAGTGTATCGGAGTTTATGGGGTACTTAAAGGGAAAAAGTTCGCTGATGATCTTCGATAAATTTGCGAACCTGAAGTATCGATACGGAAATCGGCAATTTTGGTGCAGAGGCTATTTTGTGGATACGGTAGGGCGAAACAGGAAAGCGATAGCCGAATACATTCGAAATCAACTAACAGAGGATAAGAACTACGAACAAATCACGATGAAAGAATTGTTCGACCCGTTTACGGGTGAGTCGGTAGGAAAGGGCAAATAAAAGAGCCCCTTTGAGGGGCAAGCCCGGGACCGCTCGCGGTTGGCAGACTTTCAGTGCGCCTTCTTAGGCGCGTGCTAGTACCATGCCCTTATAGGGCTGATGGAAGCCACCGGCTAAGCCGGTGGTTATGACTTGCCATGGCGTACACGGTCAGCTGTTTGGGTGAAAGCTTCGCCATGTCTAAGCATAAATGGACTTGACACCGCTCTCATTTATGATTAGTATGAAGAAGCGGACAATTGGGTCACCCAATTACCCATAAATCCGTAAACACATAAGTCATGAACATACGGAAAGGTTAATGACAATGACGATTAAGAAGATTAAATATCATCGGGTCTACGAGGATGTCATTGAGCAGATCGAGAATCTCATTCTCGAAGGCAATCTGGCTCCGGGCGATGTGCTGCCGACGGAAAGAGAGCTGGCTCAGGCGTTCGGCATCAGCCGCGGCACTTTGCGGGAGGCGTTCCGTATACTGGAGCGGGAAGGGCTGATCGAGACGCGCCCTGGCGGCGGACGGTTCCTTAGCAAAAATTTGAGCAAAGCGGAAGATCAGAAGCGCATTATCGAGAATATCGAGCGGGCGACGATTATGGAGCTGCTGGAGGCGCGGGAAATTTTCGAGACCGGCATTGTGGAGCTGGCGGCGCTAAGGGCGACGGAGCAGGATATTGCGGAGATTGAAAACGCTCTGGAGCGCTGGGGCACGATCGACACCGACTCGGACGATCCGACGAACCCGGATCAAGCGTTCCATCTATCCATCGCGAAGGCGACGCATAATGTAGTGCTGGTGAATCTGATCGATCTGCATATGGATCTGCTGCAGAAGACGGCGACGAAGACGGTGGACATTCCCGGCCGGAAGGCGGAAGTATATAAAGAGCATTTCCGGATTTTGCAGGCGATCAAAGAGAAAGACCCTCAGAAGGCGAAGGAAGCGCTGCTGCATCATATCGGCCAAGTGAAGTCGAATATTATGCATAATAAAGTGGGATCAAACGGATGATGCGCATCCTTTTGATCGTTTAATTGGGTCATCCAATTACCCAGATAAATAAATCTTGGCGAGTTGAGTCGCCAGGAAGCGAGGCCGACTCTTTTGCAGATAGAATGTAATCGGTTGCAAATACTTCGGAGAGTGGAGGGTGCATATGACAACAGAACAATTCAAAATACTGGCCCCCTGCGGCATGCTGGGGTACGGTTTTCCTAAAGCGTCCTTCATGAAAGGCATGGAACTGAAGCCGGACGCGATTGTCGTCGACGCCGGTTCAACCGACGCGGGGCCTCATAAGCTGGGCGCAGGCACGGCGATTGTGAGCAAGCAGGCTTGCAAGAAGGACCTGGAGATCATCGTTACCGAAGGGGCCAAGGCGGGCATCCCGGTTATCATCGGGTCGGCCGGAGGCAGCGGAGCCAAGGTTCACGTCGAATGGACGCAGGCGATCATCATGGAGATTCTGCAGGAGCAGGGGATCGGCGGCGTCAAGCTCGCCACGATCTGGGCGGACATCCCTCACGAGGTGGTGGAGGCAAAGCTGCAAGCGGGCGAGTGCGAGCCGCTCGGCCTGTCCGTCGCCCCGCTGACGCCGGAGAGGCTGCAGGCGACGAGCCGCATCGTGGCGCAGATGGGCCACGAGCCGATCATCGAGGCGCTCGCCGCGGGAGCGGATATTATCATCTGCGGGCGCGCTTACGATCCGTCGCCGTTCGCGGCGGTCGCGATGTTCCACGGCTACGATACGGCGCTCGCCTATCATCTCGGCAAAATCCTCGAATGCGCCGCCTTATCCGCGGAGCCGGGGACGACCAAAGACAGCATGCTCGGCACGCTGAAGAAGGATTCGTTCATCGTGCAGCCGCTGAGCGAAGCGCGCCGGTGCACGGCCGTATCGGTCGCGGCCCACACGTTCTACGAGAAGGATCACCCGTACATTCTGCATGGACCGGGTCTGGTGCTGAACCTGGAGCATTGCCGGTTCACCGAGCTTGGCGACGGCAGCGTCGAAGTGACCGGCAGCCGGATCGAAAAGGCGCCGGAGTACAAGATCAAGCTGGAAGGCGCGATGAAGGTCGCCTACCGGACGTTCGTCGTCGCCGGCGTGCGCGACCCGCTGCTGATCGCCCGCATCGAAGAGGTGGAGGAGCTGGTGAAGCAGCAGGTGCGGGACTACTACAGCGAGATTGCGCCGGACGATTACCGGATTCATTTTATCAACTACGGCTTGAACGGCGTACTCGGCGAATTGGAGCCGCAGCGCACCCCCGCCCATGAGCTGGGCGTCGTCTTCGAGGTGGTGGCGAAGACGCAGGAGCTGGCGAATGCGATCTGCAGCTCGGTCCGCTCGACCTTCCTGCATTACGGCTATGAAGGCCGCAAGGCGACGGCGGGCAATCTGGCGTTTCCTTTTGCCCCGAGCGATGTGCCGTTCGGCGCGGTGTACGAATTTTCCGTCTACCACTTGATGGACGTCTCTGACGGGCTGGAGATGTTCCCCATCGAATACACGGAGGTGAAGCCATGAAGCTATATGACGCAGCAGCCGTATTGCGCAGCAAGAACAGCGGCCCGTTCGAAATTACGGTCGACGTCTTGTTCGCCGACCCCGACGTGTATAACAAGATCAAGCAATCCGGACTCATCAATAAACAGCTCGTCTCGCGGTTATATAACATTGCCGAAGAGCAAATTATGCATATCGTGTTTTTCGACCAAGCGCTTGGGTTCAAGATTACGTTCTCCCGCAAAGTATCGTCCGGGACGTTCCTCGACCGCGACGTATACGGGGCCCAGCAGCACGCGCCGCTGATGGAACTGGAAGTGAATCTATGAACGAGGCGGCAGATCCGTCGGTTCGTCCGAACGCGGCTGCATCCGGTTTTATAGTAAAGCGGGATTATAACTTGAACAAAAACTTTCCCATTCACATCTCACGCTGGATGCCGAGCATTTATATGGAACCGTTTCATTGGCACACCTCGTTTGAAGTCGGATATTGCATTGAGGGGAAGGGACTCTTTCACTTTGAGGATAAGAGATATGAGATCAACACAGGCGATGTGTTCGTTGTGAGTCATATGGAACAGCATCGGGCGCAATCCGATCCCTTGAAGCCGTGCCAGTTTCACTTCTTGAAATTTGACGGCTCTTTGATCGATGGAGGGGAGAATGAGCTATTAGCCCCGTTCTTTATGAAGTCGCCGTATTTCGTGAATAAAATCGACGGACATCTGCCCGCGGCCGTACAGATTGGAGCGCTTCTGCGAGACATTTGGAATGAAATGCAGGAGCAGGAGCGGGCGTACACGAGCATGGTAAGAGGATTATTATTACAAGTATGCACTCATCTGTTCCGCCATTATGCCAAAGAAATTCCGATGGAAGAGTGGACCCGTTCGCTGCAGGCCTATAAGAAATTGCAGCCGGCGCTCGGGCTGATTCACCAACAATATGATGAACCTATTCAGCTGAAGGATCTGGCTGCGAGCTTATCCTTGAGCACGTCCCGGGCTTATCACTTATTTAAAGAAACGATGGGAGAAGGCTTCAAAGAATATTTAACCAAAGTCCGCATTCACGAGTCGAAAAAGAAATTGAGCGATCCCAATGTATCGATTACCGAGGTGTATCTGTCATGCGGCTTTCAAGGCCATGCTTCGTTCTACCGATCGTTTAAACAAATTGTAGGAATGACCCCTAAGGAATTCAGAAAATATATGCTCACTTTGTAACGATAGCTATTTTTGAGAAGAATTAAAGCGAATTGAAGAGGACGCATCCGCAACAATTCATTACAATGTAACGTATGGAAATAAGCGCTTTCATGTTGAGCGTTAAGGCAGCTTGACAATCAGCTTAGAATTTTACCGGACAAGAGGTGAGAATACCAAGTGAACACTAGAATGAAGCGAATGTGGGCAGATAAAACATTGTATCTCATGCTGCTTCCCTGCATCATCTATTTCGTGCTGTTCCACGTATGGCCGATTATCGGCATGAAGCTGGCCTTCTACGATTACCGCATTCTCGGCGATCACGAGTTCGTCGGTCTCAAATATTTCAAGGAGCTGTTCAGCACTCCGGTTTTCGCCAATGTCTTGCAGAACACCTTAATTATTAGCGCGATGAAAATGTTCCTTATTTTCCCGATCCCGATCTGCTTCGCCTTGATGCTGAACGAATTCGCCAACGGGAAATTCCGCAAAGCGGTGCAGGTCGTATCGTACTTGCCGCATTTTCTGTCATGGGTCGTTATTGCCGGGATCTGGTTCGAGTTCCTGTCCCCGTCGACCGGGGCAGTCAATGAATTCGTAAAGGCGCTCGGCATGCCGGCCAAAGATTTCCTCACCGACAAGGACAGCATCCGCTGGGTGCTGCTGGCAAGCGAAGCTTGGCGCAGTATCGGCTGGGACTCGATCATTTTCTTAGCCGCGATTATGGGCGTCAGCCCGAGCTTGTATGAGGCCGCTTACGTCGACGGCGCCAGCCGCTGGCATATCGTGACGCGCATCGTGCTGCCGCATTTGTATGTACCGATGGTGACCATCTTCATCCTGAATGTCGGCTTCATTATGAATGCCGGACTGGATCAGGTGCTCAACTTCACGAATGATTCCGTCAACAGCCAAATCGACATTATCGATACGTACGTATACCGCGTCGGTCTGATCAACGGGCAATATTCGTTCGCAACGGCGGCCAACCTGTTCAAAAGCTTGATCGGCGTCGTGCTCGTGCTGTCCACGCATTTTATCTCGAAGAAATTAACGAACAAAGGCGCATGGTAAGGAGGTGGAAGTATCATGCTAGAAAGAAGGCTTACCGTTCCCAAATTGCTCATCGGGCTCGTTCTGACGCTCGTTACCTTGACGATGTTCGTCCCGATCATGAACCTGCTGGCGAGAGCGTTATCCCATCCTGCCAAAGTATATCTGCTGCACGGATATGAAGTATGGCCGAGGGGCTTCTCGTTCATTAACTTTCAAGTCGTGCTCAGCAACCCGATTGTCGGGAGAGCGCTGCTCAATTCGGTGTTTATTACGGTGGTCGGTACGTGCTTGAGTATCTTTTTTACGACGATCGCCGCTTATGTGCTGACCCGCAAAACTCTAGCCTTCAAAACGCCGATTATGATCTTCCTGATCATCATTATGATTTTTGAGCCGGGGATCGTGCAGGAATATATGGTCATCAAGGACCTGCATCTGCTGGATAGCCTATGGGCGATGGTGCTGTACCGGATGATTAACGTCTATTATCTGATCATTATGATGCGGTTCCTGGAGGAAATCCCGGATTCCTTGATCGAAGCGGCCAAGATCGACGGCGCTGGGCATATGACCTTATTCATGCGAATCGTCATGCCGCTCTCGCGCATTCCGCTGTTAACGATAGGGATGTTCTATGCGATTGCCAAATGGAATGAGTTCTTCAAATCGAGCATCTTCTTGTCCAGCCGGGAGAATACGGTGCTGCAGGTGCTCTTAAGACAATTCGTCGTCGAACGCGACACGACAGCCCTGGTCGGCGCGGCGGATCTACTCAAGAACAACAATATTGCCCAGCTCGATTTCTCGTCATTGAAAGCGGCTACAATCATTATCGCGATGGTTCCGATTCTTATGCTGTATCCGATCATACTGAAATATTACACCAAAGGGGTCATGGATGGCGGCGTCAAGGAATAATTCCAATTCAGAACAATGGGGAGGAAAACAGAAATGAAAAAAATGTTCACCCTAATGGCAGCCGGTTTGATGGTGGTAACGACCGCTTGCAGCTCCGGCAATACGAAGGCTCCGGCCGAAGCGGGGCAGGGCACGCCGGATAAGCCTGTGACGATTACGATTGTCGATAAAGATTTGACCCCCGACGACAAGCTGCTTAAAGGCATTGAAGAAGGGATGAAGGCCGAAGGGAAAAACGTGAAGCTGCAAATCGTTCCCGTACAGAGCGGCACTTACTCCGAGAAGCTGGGGCTGCTGCTGCAAAGCGGCAATATTCCCGACTTGATCTACTTCCAGGGCGGGGATTACCAGTTCGCGGTGACGCAGAAGATTCTTGAGGACTTGACGCCGTACATCGAGAAATCCACCTATGTCAAAGCATCCATGAATGAGTACAACAAAGAAAGAACGAAGAACTATCCGTATCTTGTCTGGCTGTCTCAGACCAGCAATTCGGTTCCGGTCGTTCGCGAGGATTGGCTGAACAAAACGGCTTCCGGCAAAGAGCTGCTCGCGAATCCGACAATCGACAACTACTATAACTTCCTCAAGGAAGTAAAGGACAAGAACGGCGCCAAGTTCGCCTACACGACGGCCGGCACCCTGGATGAGCTCGATACGACCTTCGGCCAGGCGTTCGGTCTGACCGCGACGTGGATCAAAGGCTCCGACGGCAAGTACGCTTTCGGCAAAACGACCTCGTTCGAGAAGGACAAACTGGAGTTTTACGCCAAGCTGTACAAAGAAGGGCTGCTCGATCCCGAGTTTCTGACCAAGAAATGGGATACGAAGGAAAAAGCGTTCTACGACGGTCAAGCCGCCGTCATTGCTGGCACGCAGGGCAAGGTTATCGATATTTACAATACCAAAACGATGTCCCAGAACGGCGCGAACGCGAAGCTTATGCCGCTGCCTCCGGCCAAGGGCAAGGCCCAAGGCTATACGCCGGTTGACGTCAGCAAGGAAAGCCGCGGTTTCGCGATCGGCACAACGTCCAAGAACAAGGATATGGCCTTCGCCGTCTTGGAGTTCCTGGCCAGTCCCAAAGGGCAAATGCTCGATAAGCTCGGCGTTGAGGGCGAGCAGTACAATATCGTGGACAACAAAATCAAATTGACGGATAAATTCGCCGAATGGTATGCGCGCTTCGTCGAGTCGACGGTGAACTTCAAGCCTGACAAAGCATTCGATCCGTCGACGCCGTACTTGTCCGAGCCGGCTGTCAAGTCGCTGGAGATGATGGCGTCCATGTCCTCCAAAGACAACAGCTTCATTATCCCTGCGGAGCTCGCCGCCAAGTGGGATGCCTGCAACGCGCTGTATAGGGAATTCGCCGCGAACGTCGTCACCGGCAAGAAATCGATCGCCGATTTCGATAAGTTCGTACAGGATTGGAACGCGGCAGGCGGTAAGGAAATGACCGAGTACGCGAATAAAACGATCAAGTAAATTCGGTTTTGCAGCTCGGAAGCGACAAGGCAAGGCAAGGCAGAAGCAGATAAAAAAAGCCGCGGAGTGCGGAGCTGACGGCTTCGCGCTCCCGGTATGGATGGGAGAGCAGGCTCATGATTTCTTTTGCAGACCGGGTCAGAGGAGTCGTCTTCGGCACCGCCTTCGGCGATGCGATGGGGGCGGTCGTGGAGAAAATGACCCATGCCCAGATCAAGGAGCAATACGGCCGGATTGAGACGGTCAAGACCAAGTGGTGGAAGGCGGATTGGCCGGAGACGGGAAGGCTCGGCAGAATGAGAGGGCAGGGCATCGTCACCGACGATACGCTGATGACGCTGGCGCTGATGAATGTATACTGCACGGAGCGACGTCATCTGGACGCGTACGATATGGCTAATGAATTCGTCAAGGAAATCGCGTTCCGCCCGAGATATATTCCCGAATTCGGGCGGGAAGCGTTGATCCTGGATCGGTTATTTTATCCGGAGAAGCATATTTTCAACCGCCATGTGCTGGCGAACTGCGAGCCGCGCGAAGGCGGCTACGGCAATATGGTCAACTGCGGAGCGGCAATGTACATTGCTCCGATAGGGATCGTGAATGCCTGCAATCCGAAGGCGGCTTACGATGAAGCGATTCTGTTCGCCTCCGGCCATCAGCTGAGCTATGGGCTGGAAGCGGCGGGCGTGCTGGCGGCCTGCGTCGCCAAGGCTTTCGAGCCGGGCGCGACGGTGGAGGATATTATGGAGACGGCGCTTCGCTATGCGAAGGACGGCACGAAGCGGGCGATCCATGAAGTATGCGCGAAGGCGCTGGAGCTGCGGGCGGCGAAGCGGGAGCGGAGCAAGGTCGTGCAGGCTCTGCACGAGGCGATCGCCCCGTACTCGCCGATGGGCGACGACGTCAACCGCAGCATCGACAAGCTCGGCGTCCCGTCGAACCATTACACGCCGAGCCGGCTGTTCTCCATCGAGGAGCTGCCGCTCGCGCTCGGCTACATCGTGCTGCACGACGGCGACCTGCTGGAGGCGGTCAAGGACGGCGTCAGCTCCGGACGCGACACGGACTCCATCGGCGTCATGATCGGCGCGATTCTCGGAGCGATGCAGGGCGTGCAGGCGATTCCGGCCGATGAGATCGCGGCGCTGGAGGAAGCGAGCAAGCAGGATTTCGAGACGCAGTGCGACCGATTCATCGAAGCGGCTGCGGCGATCATTCAAGAAGATGTGCAGTTTAACGAGCGCAGGCAGCAGCAGCTCCGTTCAATACAATAAAGGCGGTGGACTTATCATGATTCCTACAAATTATTTGGAAAAAGTATACTCCGGTTACCTCGGCATGAATATCGGCATCCGATTGGGCGCCCCGGTTGAGCCGACCATCTGGACTTATGAACGCATTCAAAATACGTACGGTGAAATTACCGATTATGTCAAGGAATTCAAAAACTTCGCGGCCGACGACGACGCGAACGGCCCCTTCTACTTCTTGCGCGCGCTCTATGACGACGCCGTCGACCGCGATGTGACCCCGAACGATGTCGCTCGCGCATGGCTCAACTATGCCCGCGAAGGCGTCGGCATGTTCTGGTGGGGCGGCTACGGCGTCAGCACCGAGCATACCTCCTTCATTAACCTCAAGAACGGCATCCCGGCGCCGCAATCCGGCTCCATCGAGCAGAACGGGCTGATCATCGCCGAGCAGATCGGCGGGCAAATTTTTATCGACACGTGGGGGCTTGTGAACCCGGGCAACCCTAAGAAGGCCGCCGACTTCGGCGAAGCCGCGGCCCGCGTCTCCCATGACGGCGAAGGCGTGCTGGGCGCGAGGTTCTTCTGCGCGGCGATTGCCCAGGCGTTCTTGACCTCGGATATTAACGAGATTATTGAAGCGGGTCTTGCGCAGATTCCCACGGATTCGCTCTATGCGCAGGTGGCCAGAGCTGTGCTGGCGTTCCACGCCGAGCATCCGAACGACTTCCGCGCCTGCCGGGATATGCTGGAAAGAGACTGGGGCTACGATAAATACAAAGGCGTCTGCCATATCATCCCGAACGCAGGCGTCTGCGTCCTCGCGATGATCTACGGCCAAGGCGACTTCAACCGCACCGTCGAGATCGCAACTATGTGCGGCTGGGATACCGACTGCAACGCAGGCAACGTCGGCACCGTGCTCGGCGTCGCTGCCGGACTGGAAGGCATCGCGGACAAATACCGCAAGCCAATCAACGACTCCATCGTCATGTCGGGGATTTCCGGCTATCTCAACATACTGGACATTCCGAGCTATGCCAAGGAACTCGCCATTCTTGGCTACCGCCTGGCGAAGGAGCCTTGCCCGCAGGCGCTTCTGGACAGCTTCAAGGAGAACGAAGTCTACTTCGACTTCGAGCTGCCGGGTTCGACGCATAATATTCGCGTGTCCGATCCGTTCTTCTGCCAAGCGCGCCATTCTACGGAAAAAGCGTTCCAGGGAACCGGCTCCCTCGAAGTGGTCTTCGACCGGATGGTCCGCGGGGAGAAATCCAAAGTATTCTATAAGCCGTTCTACACCCGCGACGACTTCAGCGACGAGCGCTACTCGCCGACCTTCGCGCCGCGCGCTTATTCCGGCCAGAAAGTGTCGATGAACATCTACCTCGACCAATGGAGCGGCAACGAAACGATGGGCATCGCTCCTTACGTCCGCTTGGCCAAGAGCAAGAAGGAGCTTGTTCAAGGATATATCAAGCTCGTCAATCAAGAATGGATTCATGTCGAGTTCGACATCCCGGATTCCGAAGGCGAGCTGATCGACGAAGTCGGTATCGTGCTCGAAGCCTATTCGACCCGCAAGCCGAAGAGCCTCGGCCGCATCTTCATCGACGAGTTCCGCATCTACGGCCCGGCGGACTACCGCATCGACTTCGGCAAGCAATCCGTGGACTTCGGCTGCGTAACGCCGTTCGCCCACAACCACGGCGCTTGGAGCCTGGTCGACGGCACCATGTACCTGATGACCGCCGAGCCTAGCGAGGCGTATACAGGCAGCTACTTCGCACGGGATTACTCCGTGTCCGTGAAGATCAACCCGCAGATCGGCGACTCGCATCTGGTTGCCATCCGCGCCCAGGGCGCTATGCGCGGCTACCACGCGGGCTTCGACGGCAAGGATCAAGTCGCGATCTATATCAACGACTTCGGCTTCAAGAAGCTCGCCTCGGCCAGCTATGCTTGGCGGTTAAATCAGGAGTATGATGTGAAGGTAACCGCGCAGGGGAATACGATTACGCTCAGCGTAAATGGCGAGCAAGTGCTGACGCATACCGACGATACATGGGGTTACGGCATGTACGGCGTAAGCACGCTCGGCGTGGCGAGAGCTTATTATAGCGATATTCGAGTGAGAGAGAACTAGCAGTTTGTTGGACCCAATAAGCAGAGTGAGTTTTCATTCATAAGACGTATACGACGGATAGGGATTGCCACTTCACCGCTATTGAAATTCAAGTTGTTAATAATTGATTTAATGGTTACAACCTTGATTTCAAAGGCGGCCGTAGACTTTCCGTGGCAATTCCCTTTCCTCTGTTATACAGATGAATGAAAACTCACGACGAACCCAGTTCGTCCAACAAACTCCTAAAAAATGGGGTAGGAAACCAATGGGGAACATCATTGTCCTTGGCAGCGCCAATATGGATATGGTTATGCGTACGAGCCGTATCCCGGAGATCGGCGAGACGATGCAGGGAGAGGGCTTCTTCCTCTCTCCCGGCGGCAAGGGAGCCAACCAGGCCGTCGCCTGCGCCAAGATGGGCGCCGACACCTGGTTCATGGGCAAGGTCGGCGACGACCTCTTCGGCCAGTCTCTGCTGGACGGCCTCTCGGGCTACGGCGTCCGCACCGATTACTTGACGCGTGAGCCGAACGTCACGACAGGCGTCGCCGCGATCACCGTCTGCAACGGCAACAACAGCATCATCCTGGACGGCGCCGCCAATCAGCGTGTCACGCCGGATTACATCCGCGGCTACAAGCAGCAGCTTCTCTCCGCCGCCGCCGTCATGCTGCAGCTGGAGATTCCGCTGGAGACCGTGTATGAAGCGGTCCGTATGCTGAAAGGCAACGTGCCGATATTTTTGAATCCGGCACCAGCTGTGCCGCTTGACGGCGAGATTCTGCAAGGCGTGGACTACTTCACGCCGAATGAAATCGAATGCCGCTTGTACACCAATGTGGAGATTCGGAGCACGGAAGATGCGTTTAAGGCTCTGAATATTTTACGGGATAAAGGGATTCGTTATCCCCTCATCACGCTGGGCGAGAAGGGGATCGTGTACTTCAACGGGACCGAGAATGTGTATAAGGAAGCTCGCAAGGTGGCAGCTGTTGACACCACCGCGGCGGGCGATACCTTCTCCGGCACGCTGGCCGCGATGATTATCGCGGGCAAGAGTATGGACGAAGCGGTCGACCTGGCGCAAAAGGCTTCGGCTATCGCGGTGACGCGGTTAGGGGCCCAGGAGGCGATTCCTGGGGCCCGGGAGATTTTGGGGTAGTTGAGGAGAGTGGGGAAGCCATCCTTTGTTTTTGAGGGATGGCTTTTTGTGGTTTGTGGCTGGAGGTTGGAAGTTTTTTATTTGAATATTTGAAGAAAAATTGAACAAATGCAGCTTGCATATGAAACTTGCTTCTTTAAGATTAACTGGGGTGGTGAACCGTATCATAAGTAACGGCAAGTTTTTTGTTATGGACCCGCCAAAAAAGGTGTGTGTAAGGTTTTGAGTGGAGGGGTTTGCCCTGAGCCACACCCTGCAAAAAAGCTCGTTTGCGGGGGGGGGGGGTGGCTGTATAATAATATATATAAGAGTTCATTTTCAAATACAATTACTAGCACTCGATAAAAAGGAGTGCTAGTAAGAAAACTGAAAAGAAAGGGAGAATAAAGTCTGAATTTCGGGGAAAATGGACGAAAAAAGGCCAAAATCGCCATATAGCGACTTTGACCTTTTTGACTTTTGACATAGAAAAATAATACAATAGTATTGGGACAAAGTTTTCCGATTGTCCACTCAGTAGTCCTTTCGATGTGGGGACATCGAAATCTACCAATAGCTTTTCCGCTTCCGTTTACGATGTTTATATAGTACCAGATGCTAGATTGATAGGCAAGAAGAAAAGGAAATGTGACGAAAAAGTTCATTATATGTTCGCTTTTTTGTTCTTGAAATAGATGGGGCGGATTTTGTTGGAGTGGCAAGCAGGTTAGGGGGTTACATACATAACGGAAATTCTTCCTGTCCTAAATGAAATGGGAAGGATAGATTGTATGCCAATTTATGAGGCTATTTACAGAAAAGAAGACCACGAGGAACAAGTTACAGTTAATAATATTGAGCAACATGAGAACTATGCCGACGTAAAGAATAACCTATATTGTACCTATGGAGGATGCAATGCAAGGCTCTCGTATGTTCCAAAAGGAAAAGTGAGGGCGCATTTTAAAACCTGGCCAAAAGATAATCACATCAAAGATTGTATTGATTACTTTGAGCGGGTGGCCTCAGCAAGCAGACAAAAATTTATTGCAACTTCAACAATGGCTTTAAGCGATAAACATATTAAAAATGTTCTTGACAATCTGAAGAGAAAAAGAAATGAGCAAGAAACGGGTACTAATAATACTAAACCGGGTACTAAGAAAAGACCACGCCCCAAAGTTGATCCTGGTTCTGGTGAAAATCCTACCCTTAATATTGTTCCAACAACAGGGCCGGATGCGGATTTGGCCAGTGGAGAAGACAATATTAAGGAGCCGTCTGTTAGAAATAGATCGCTTATTAATTTAACGGACGATGATTTGGGTTGGACGCGAAGTCTCGAAAACTTTATTCAAAGCGTCGAAACAGGTGACAAAAGGGCTGTCTTAGAGTTAAAAGATGGGGACAATAGCTTTAGAGTATATTTCGAAGAATTTTTCTTTGATGACGCACCTGTCAATTTCCCCGGCTTCTTTGAATCTCTCAAGTTTCTAGTGCAGAAAGGCCAAGACTGTTTATTTTCAGGCGTAGGTTTAATTGAGCGTCGCAATGGGCAGTATGCAATGGTAGTTAATCGGAGCAATCATTTTTATATCGATTATCAATACCTTGCTGTATTCATTCACAGTCAATCTGCATGATAATACTTTATCAAATGGGCCATTCGTTTATGGATGGCCTTAAACCTACCGCTACAGACAGTACGGAGAAAACTATCACAAATGACAGGTATTTTACGACTTATTTACTAATTAAGGATATAGCTAATATAATTACTGTAAAGAAAATAGTAGGGGGTTAATATGGAGATATACAATGTTGGGGATGTGTTTGTATCAGTAGGGTTCCCAGAACATACATACATTTCTCGCGATCATATCGAGCGTGAAATGAGGTTGGGAAAAGTAAATAAGGCTAAGCAAATACTGATATACGGAGGCTCAAAAATGGGGAAAAGCAATCTTTGGAGGAAACATTTCTCTGAAGATGATATTATCAAGATTCCTGTTAACTCTAACAAAACAGTAGATGATATTTATTCTGAAATCTTGTCCGAACTGCAGGCCTTTTACACAACTGAAAAAGGCCAAGCTACTGGTATTACAGCTACACTATTAGGAGAGCTCCAGGCCAAAGTTTCGGCATTGTTTAGTGCCAAGTTACGAGCGTCTATTCAAACAAATCGAACCAATAATGAAAGAGAGGCACCGGTTGCCCATCCTGTAATTGGGTCAAATTTGGTTATAAAATACTTAAAACCGAGTCGTAAAGTTGTGGTCCTTGAAGATTTTCATTATGCCAGCGAAGAAGTAAAGAAACAACTTTCCCAGGATTTGAAAGCTTATTCCGACGAGCGGCAACAATTTGTAATGTTGAGTGTGGAGCCAATTAACACAGACTTGGTATTGTATAATCCAGATTTAATGGGAAGAATTATTGGGATCTCGGTAGGAGCATTTTCTCCAACAGAATTAACTGAAATGATAAAAAGAGGTGCAGGGTTGTTAAATGTTGGATTTTCCACTGACTTGGTGCAGAAAATCGTTAACGAATCTATGAACAGTGCTGCATTGGTGCAAGATATTTGTCTGAGGATATGTTTTGAAATTGATGTTATGTCAACAAAAGCAATAAAAGAACATTACTCTGATTTAAGTCTTGTGGACAGGGCTTGTCAATCCATTGCAAGTGATAACGAAGTTGCCTACAGAAAGATCGTAGCAGAAGTAGCCGCAGGTGGTAGGTCTGACGGTACTACTGAAAAATATAAGTGGTTTCTAAAAATGGTGAGGGATACCGAAATACCTGAAGAAGGCTTGAGAAACACCGAAGTTTTACAACGCTTGAGAACGATGGGACATAACGAAATTGAACAACATTCGGTGACAAGTGGATTGAAATATTTGCCAAACTTACTGATTCGAAGAAAGCTACCCCCGGTTTTTGGTTATAATGGGGGAGAAAATGCAGAACGCTTCTACCTACTGGATAAATATATGAAGTTTGTATTCAAGTGGAAACCGGAACTCGTAGATGCAGTTTTTTAGTTTAGGGCACCCAAATGGGTGCCTTTTAACTTGCCGTTACAGACAGCGCGGTCACAAATAGTGGTAAAGCAGAAAATTGAGTTGAAGGTTGAAGCGAAGCTGTTAGGTCTTCAAAAGGGTACCTAAATAAGGGATTTGTTTAATTTTGGTAGTGGTTGAGACGTTATATGTAGTAAATTGTTGATAGTGATTATTATCAAATTGCGATCAATTTGGCAAGTTAAGCTGATCTATCTCAATAATGTTGACCAGAATAGCAAAGTGCCTGTTCCGGTCTTCTTTGGAATCCCCATTATAATAAATCAAAAGTCTTTATGCTTCGTATCTTGGAGTCAACATATCTGTCAAGTTGAATGTTCATACTTTGTTCTACATGATTCCAGCAACTCATGAGGATTTTCGCGCCTGCTCTGGTAAATGCTTTACTTAGCAACAATGGACGTTACTCGTAAGTGGACAGGACGTGTGCAAAATTGGGGGCAAATGCTTCTTCAACTCTCCGTCTTTTTCCCTGACCGTATAGGTCATTATTTACGTTAGTATAGAGTTTACACAAAATACTGGACAGACCCAACGTTAAAAAGCTGGCCCCAAATGGGCCAGCTTTTAATACTTTCCTCTAACCTTCCGGTACGTCACCAAAGTTTCCTTTAAAAATTCAGCTTCCTCTTCAGTCAATGCTTCTTTTGTTCCGAGATAAAAAAGAACATTCCTATATTCCTCAACAGCGCTACTGGCTGGTTTATCTACTCTACCTAACAAATAATCAGTACTTACCTTGAAATAATCCGCAAGGGTTATAAGTGTTTCAAAATCAGGCTCCCGTTTTCCTTGTTCATAGTTAGCAAGTTGAGCTCTAGTGAATTTAAGGTGTTCCGCGAGTTCGTATTGACTGATGCCTTTTTTGTTTCTGATTTCTGCTAGCCGTTTTCCAAACAAGCGATCACCTCCACTAAACATTATAAGTAGTAAGAAATATCCAAACTACAAATGACACGATAAGTCTCTTATGTTGACTGGTTTATCAAAAAATAGTATGGTTTAGATATAAAAAGACACAAAGTGTGTCTTATTAAAAATGAAGTTAATTTCCTAAAGAGGTGAAATTTTCTGAAATACCTCATTTCTAAGATGCCTCTACAAGCCATTGAGAAATACATAACCAATGAATCAAACTCAGATTTCTTCGATGTCATGCTAACGATAGATGTCTACGAAGTCGGCGTAATTTTGTACCGACCACACGGAGAATCAGACTCCGCTTATGAGGAATTAGACATTTGGTATGGTTCGCTGTTAGCTTACGTAAATGACTACGATCTCAAGAAAATGATGTTAATTCATCTAATTAACGATACTCGGCAGGATATTCAAATGTACGAGGAACAATTACTAGGATTGACAGAAGAGGAACTGGCTAAACGTTGGATTCACAGACGGTTTACTCCTAATTACACCGTCTCGGTTCCTAGCCGTGGGGAAATGCTGAAGAATCATATTAATGAAGAGAAGAAGGACTTGAGGAGATATGAAAGGATGTTGTTTTATTTATTAGTTTATGGAGGGGGCTTTGAGGATCAAGGTCGTTAGTATCCTTTGTATCTCAGGACCCATGCCCATCGGCAGGGTTCTTTTTTATTCCCTTCATTTTTTGGATAAATGTAGGAATTTATACATCTGTGTCGAAATGCTTATAAATAATACCATAATGGAGTGAGACTAATGGCACGGACGTATCGAGCTGAAGGAAGGCAATTGGCCTATTTTCTGAGAGGGATATTTATTGTTGGTGCCAAGCGTAAGACTCCAAGCTCCGATAAGTCTTCACAAGCGAAAGTAGCAACGACTACAAAAGCAAAACTAACGGATTCTGAGTTGCTGAAAGCTAATGTCCATACGCTATCCGGAACAGATTTTGAAAGATTAATGGAGCTGTATTATAAAGATCAGGGATATCAGGTGCAGAGAGTTGGCGGTGCAGGCGATCACGAAGTGGATTTGATCCTGAAGGGGAAAGAAGGTTACAAAATAGCCGTTCAATGCAAGCGCTGGAAGCAAGATGTGGGCAATGACATTGTGCTTAGATTAAAATCCGGTAAGCAAGTGCATGGCTGTTACGATGCCTGGATTGTGACCACAAGCAATTTTACAAGAGCCGCCAAGGAAGCCGCGGATAAGCTGAACATTCAATTAATCAATGGATTGATGTTGGATGACCGTCTTAAGAGATGGAAGGCGAAAAAAGGAGTTTCCTAAAAATATTTGGAGGTAGAAGAATGGCTAGAAGGAAGAAGCAATCGATCCCGATATTATTAGTTCGTTTTCTTGGACTTTTAATGATGTTTAAAGTGTTTGTATGGGTCTTGGAAAACAACATTATGCACACTCCGATAAATGTCCCTGAGTTAAACTATGCCATAATTATCGTAATTGCCGCTTTGTTGTTACGTGTCGGTTTTGTAATATGGATGGCTCAACGTAAGAAAGCCGCGGTTACAAATGTGGAGGATTTCTCCGATTCCAAAGGATATACCGCTGCTACTGATTCTAACACTTGTGTAACATGTTAGAATTGGAAATAAAAACTTTAAAGGATCTTTTTTCTTCTTATTATTAATATTATTAGTATAAGTATTGAAAATAGGTTACATCCATAATACAAGTTAGTTAAATTCATTCTTTCAACCCAGTTGCTTACTAAAAGTCCGGAAATTGCGATTTTTTTTACGTAGGTCTCTAACTGATCGTACGAATCAAATTTAGGAGCATTTGTTACTGGGAACTCCATTGGAGATGATGCATCCGCGAGAGGCGGATAAAATTCAACCCAAACTTTATTGGTCCATAGATCTGTTTTATATCTCATTTCATCTTTAATGTTAGTATAGTCCCATCTGAAGAATGCGAGTAAATTCAATAAGATAATAATAATAGTAAAAATAAACACTAGTAATTTTCTTTTACTCAAAATATCCCTCCGTTTAATTCTGTACTAGATTATAATCGTCGAACAATTGCCTTCTAAAAATTATTTCTACATTTTATTCCAGATACCTTCTTGAGGGGGAGAGAGACAGCAAAACGGGGCAGTACCAGCGAACGTGACACCACCCGCAAAGTCTTTTTATCTCAGTAATTGAATAGGCTATGTTTTTCTATTATTGTTGATTATTAAGGGTAACCGTTTGAAGGTGTCTCAGTATTTGTTCTTGGTGATGCTTGTCATGACCAATAAACATTTCTCGTAAAAAGGTTTCCAACGTATACGCACTATTATGGAATTGTCTGATAAATGCCGTTTCAGAAACCATATTGAGTTTTAATACCAATTGTCTACGTTGGGAAATAGCTTCCTGTAGCAAATCATGTGGTTCTATATTTCTACCGAAAGTAACGGATGCTTCGTTAAATGCCTGTACATCATGATGTTCTTCAAGCTTTACTTCTTCATTGTTTATAATCCGATCAAGTGTCGTAATAAAGTTTTTGTCCCAACCCATAATATGACTGATAATGTCCTGAATCGACCACTTACCAACTATTTGTTTGCGAAGAACATCATCGGAGTAAGGGATTAAATTAGAAATAAAAAAGGTCAATCTTTCTAAGTCATTAGAAGCATCAGTAATCATTGCCACATTAAATTCCTCCAAGTTACTTAGCCATTGAATAAAGGGCTATTGAGATGAATATTTCAGTGCGCCTGTTTAATTGTGAGACTAACCTTTAAATGCTATGGCATCAAGTTGGAATTGAAGTCCATCTTCACCGCCACGATGTGCAAATTCTGTTTGTATTGATTTTCGGGCAGGGTATTTACCATTAAATCTATTTTTGATTACCTTTTCCATCACAGGTATATTCCAAATATCTCTAAACATACAGTCAATCTTAACGACTGATTCTAAAGTTAAACCGATTGATTCTAATCGCTTCTCTAAATGGTCAAATGCACCGTTGATCTGATTCTCAATAGATTGACCCATATTTCCAACACAGTAATTAATGAATGCAAAATCACCGGCTTCAACAATTCCAGAATGCACCCAATCTTCTTTAATATCACTTCTTACAATTTCCCTCATACAATTTCCTCCTTCAAATAAAGAGCCATTGCAATGAAAATATAAAAGTTCAGGAACGTGTGTTCCTATTTCGTGATAATACCATACATTCCCATATAGTTCAATGCCGTTAGCTAATCCCCACTTGGCGCTGCTTCATCTAAATAATCATGAGATTATAAAAAGTCCAAAGGCAGAAAATTACTTGGATTAACCCAAAATGAACTTGCCCAAAGGGCTGGACTTTCCCAAGCACAGGTTGCACGGCTTGAAAACAGTTCGCAAATTCCTAGAATAGACACCTTGATCAAGGTAGCGATCGCCCTTGGCATGAGCATTCATTTGAATGAAACCGATGAACATGCGGTCGCTAGTCATTAACTAGCCCATGCCTAATACATTTTCGAGAGTCGGAGGGTTCTTTTTCGTATTATCAGGTTCCATAGAAGTGGGGGAGGAACATGAACTGGGCTGCGTTTAAATCACACGGAATTCGCCCCAAAAAAGATTGTTTTAGTTCATTCAAATGATTAAACTAAAGGATAACAGTAGGTTCAAAGGATCGATGAGACGAAGAGGGGAAACCGAAATGAAGACGGTCAAGCGCATGATGGACCACATGAACTGGGCGGACGGACGCATCTTGGACGCGCTCGAGAAGAGTGAGACGAAGAACAAGGAACTTCTGAAGCTGTTCGGCACGTAGCGGTCGCGGAACGAGTCTGGCTGTCCCGATTGCAGGGCAAGGGCAGCGCGCAATATTCGTTGTGGGAGGAAGCGTACACACGCTCTGATCTACGGGGCACAGAACAAACATCGGATCATCGACGTCGATACGGAAGCTTACATTAATTTGAGTATGGTATGCTGGTGCTGCTTGTGGTGTCTATCGGTTTTACGATCGTAAACGTGAGAAGGCCGGTTACTCGCACTGCTTTAATAGTGCAATCGATGGGCGTAGGTTTAGGATTATTGCTTGTTTCATGTGCAGTCGCTTTTTTCTCTTCCTCCGATGCGCTCAATATTTTGGTATATTGGGTTATTTACGCCATCGCGTTCATCATTGCCAGCCTGGTCAATGTAGTGTTTATCGTCCTCAAGAAACGGTGAATGGAAGTTCGTTTCAACAAAGACGATCGCTTTCGTATTCATTGACACGCCTATAAAACGTCCTATGCTTCATATTCAATTTCTTCATCGCAGCTGTAGCTGTTATTGCCCCAGCCTTCCACTCGTCGTAAATACTGTCATAACTAACAATAACAGAGGGGGTTTTTCCAATTGATCTAGAGGGTTTCATCAATATGAGTCTGTTGTTTTTTACACTTGTTCTTCCAATATGCTTTGTGATCTTTAGGGTAAGCAAGGTTTCTAAAAAAATTTTAATATTTCAATCTCTGGGTGTAGGGTTTGTGTTATACGTCATTTCATCCGCTGTGTCTTTTTTTGTGTATACGGATGCTTTGAATGTTCTCGTCTTCTTGTTTCTTTATACATTGGCTTTTATTTTGAGCAGTCTGATTAATATTGGATTCATACTCATTAGAAAACGTAAAATATGATTTTTTATGTTCCCCGCTAACCCCAATGTGAGAACAATGCAAAAGAATATTTGTCAAAAGGAAACTGCCGTGGGTTGCGGCAGTTTTTCGCTGTTTCGGCGCTCTTGACTTTTTTTGATAAAACCAGCTTTACATTTGGCCAATATCAAATTCCTTTAATTTGACAAGTTTTTTCTTCCCCCTATTCCCTTTTGTAATCTTTACTTCCCCATTTTCAATTGTTCTTTTACTAATAAAATCCCCTGTAAGCAAATTATAGTCGTCTTCATCGTTACCCATTTCATTTTTAACTGGAAATGACGAACCCATTGTTGCGCCAATTAGATACCAATCATTATCTTGAAATCTAAATCGATATCGGTTATACCACTTGCTGCTGCTACCTCCGAAGTCACTAACTACCACGGACCCTCGATCTATAGTAAGGCTATCAAATGGATCTCCAAACACTCCGCCTGCATCTGCAGGAAGAACTACGTTTTTCGCAATTATTGAAAGTGAGAATGTGCTATCTTTGTTCCCAAAGGCAATTAGTAATGATCGGGGAGGTGCTTTCTCGCTTTTTACAGTTTTCTCGATAACCATGGCGACATCCTGAATACCATCATTATTCAGATCGCCTGTAGCTTTTACAGGCTGCTCTCTGTTCACTAATATGTGCCAACCAGTTGGAATTAATGAAGTTGTTTTTTCATTATTTACATGATTTGAAACGCCAAGATTATCGGACTTTACGGCCTCCGTTTGTTTCACTTCGAGGTCAGGAGACCTATTATTCGATAAGCTGACAGCATGACCATTATTACAAGCTGTTAAACAGCCTAAAAATGCGAAACATAAGAGAGTTCTTTTTATCATTGTCTTCACCCTATAAAATTTTTTAAAAGTCAAAAACGTAGAAGCAACGCCCCTTCGTTTGATTTTAACTATTCTAGCAAGCTTTGTATAGATGTTTGCAATATTCATCTTGGCTGTCCATTTTCCTAAAAAAATTTTTAAGAACATTTATGGCAGGGTCAGTTGTTGCAAGGCACTAACGGATAACGATAGTTTAATGAACAGGCAGCAATTGTACATTTATCTCTTCAAAACTCAACTTTCGGTGCGACCAAGCCTAGGTTGTGAAGTTTAGCAGGTGGGAATCCTGCTTGGAAAGGCAAAGCCAAGCCACCAATAGCGAGTCTTGGACGGCTGGAAGTAATTTCAGACGTTAAGCGTAGACAGCCAGGTAGTAGGCCTAAAAGTGACTGAGCCTCGAAAAGAGTAAACCGGAGAGGTCGACGTTTTCGAAAGTACGGAAGACAATACTCATTCATGCGTTAAGGGCGAGGATGAATGAGCTCTCCCGGGGTCGAAGAGCTAGGCATGCTATACAATGACTTCACAGCAACTTGGGAGACCCTGTCCATTCTTCACAAGAGAAGTATGGCAAACAACCGATCAAAAGGGAGGAAGCCAAATGATGGACAGGGAGTCGGATCACCGCGTACTACCGATGAAACCGAGTAATGTCGGCGGAGGGAAGGCGGTGACATATCGTCATGCTCCACTCATTCAAGAAATCGTAAGCCGTGGGCTGCATGTTATCGGTATGGTGAAAAACGACAACAAGCGCTATCTGGTGGATGGAAAGCGCGTTGATCTTAAAGCGTTGTACACCGCAGCACCGCGGGTAGAAGGGAAGAATGCTACCATTCTGCGTTGTATCCGGACACACCTCGTACCGGGCATTCCAGTTATGGTGGTGTTTGTTCGTCATCGTTCCAAAAAGAACGAGTGGCTGGCCATTCTCTCCACCGATCTGACGCTAACGCCTCAAGAGGTCATTCGCATTTACAAAATGCGTTGGGACATCGAGGTCTTCTTTAAGTGCACCAAATCATTATTGCGTCTGCAGAAGGGGTTCCAAGGACGCTCTTATGACTTGCTTGTCAGCCACACAACCATTGTTTTTACTCGCTATATTGTGCTCGCATGGCAGCACCGACAAAGTACCGATCAGCGTTCCTTGGGCGGCTTATTTTTTGAGCTTTGTGATGAAGTCGGCACTTTGGATTGGACCGTGGCCCTCCAACAATTACTCGGATTGATCACCGAAATCGCAACAAAGGCGGGGAAGAAAATCAAAAAACTGATCAATAGTCAACTCCAACAATTTATTGCCGGTTTGCCCAGCTATATCAGTGCTTATCTGACTTTTTAAAGCTGCGAAAGTTGAGTTAATAAGGGATAGTTCATTAGAGCCTGTCTTCAAACTTAAGCCATCCATATCATAATCGAAACTAATGTCAAAAAAGCCTTGAACGTACAGGCTAATTTCTCAATCCGTGTAGCAATGCGACGATAATGCTTAATTTTATTAAAAAAACATTCTACCCCGTGGCGTTCTTTGTAAAGCCACCAGTCGCAATCTCGCTGAACACGGCGAGATTGCGACTGGGAATCACGGGATTGGCTTGTTGACCCTGTAGAAGATCAAGGATTGCATTCGTATCGTATCCTCGATCCGCCAAGACATTGGTTCCGGTAAGTTCCATGGACTTCAGCATTTCGTAGCCCGTCATACAATCATGACTTTGTCCGCCGGAGAGTTCAAAACGCAAAGGGTTACCCAGTGCGTCTACGATGGCGTGGATCTTGGTCGTGAGTCCGCCTCTGGATCGCCCGATGGCTTGAAATTGCAGCCCCATTTTGCCCCGGCTCCATGCTGATGAACGCGAACGATGGTTGCATCGATCATCACATTCTCGAAGTCGGGTTCTATCGAAACATGCTCTAAAATCTGCTCCCACACACCAGACATTTGCCAGCGGCGAAATCGGGTGTATACGGTTTTCCAGGAACCATAATACTCCGGTAAATCGCGCCAAGGCGCGCCGGTTCTTGCAATCCACAGCATGGCATTCAACATCGTCCGATTGTCTTTTGCTGGCCTTCCGCCTTGCTTTTTTCGCTCGGAGGGCAGCAAGTCTTTAATTATTTCCCATTGTTCGTCGTGTATTTCGTATCGTCTTCTCATACCCTGATTCTACCATTATTTTTACTTGATTAATAGTTTGAAGACAGACTCTAATAAATAACTTAGTCTGAGAAACAAAATTAAAGAGTTCTTTCTGATAAAAAAATATCATAGTTGAAATAGCGCCAATGAAAACACCTCATTTGCTTGTTCATCGCTATTGATATTTTGGTTGTCATCCAATCTGTATATTTCAGAGGGTACATAACGTTAATTTCAAAGGAATTCTAAAGTAACGTCTGATTTCAGGCGTTTTTTTGTTATCCAAACGAATATTTTGGTCTTTACAGGTAACACTTGTGCATAGAGTAGATTAAAGTAGCGGTTTAAGTTTTGTTGAAGATTTAGTTTAAGTTTGTTAGAATGGAGGCAAGAGGTGATGTTCGTGTCTACAAAACAAGAGCGCCAATTGCTCATTGAAAAGAGCGCGCAAATACTTGAGGGTACGATCAAGCAAACTGATCCAGAGTTCTATCGCGCGCTCAGCAACATGCTTCATGATTACATTGTTGTGACTAACCCTCGCAGGAGTGTAGAATTCCGAATGGATCTTATTGATTCGATTCGTTTAATGGCAGAGGTTGTAAACCATGCCCAGCCGGTTAAAGTGTACACTACGGGTGAATTGGCCCGTATCTTTGGTGTTTCGGTGCAAGCCATTAATAAGTGGATAGATGAAGGGCGTTTCCTTGGGTATAGACGAGAGGGGAAAAATCGACATAACCGAATTCCTGAAACGATTTCTTTTGTTATGAGAACCGGAGAGATGATTTCGGTCCGCGAAGTTGTTGACATGTATGAACGCCAGAATCAAGAGCATGAGGTGGTGGAATTGAATCCTGATGAGCAACGGGATTCGATATTAGACGAGATTTCTAGCTTTATGAGAAAATATGGCGGTACATACGAAATGACACTTGGCGCTAAGGCAGAACGGACAATCCGTGAGGATCGCGATGCGTCGATTTGGCTTGCGTTGCTTGATGAGCTGAGGGAATTGAATGAAGCGAAAAAGTGATGATCTACACGGAACGAATTTTGATTTTTTAAAACGCGCTTTCCCTGATCTTATCGATTCGATCGAGGACGGTTTTTTCGGCGAAGAGCCCAGTAAGGGAGCATTTGTACGTAAAACCATAAAGTTCATGGACGGAACTTACATGACAGTATTTGAATTGATCGAAACTAGGACGGGAAAGAAGAAAAAATACCAGTATGATTGGGAATATCAACGTGGAAAGTTGTGGAAATGGCATAACGAGCCTTACGATCAAAAGCTGCATCAAACCGTAACTGAGCCTGATCACATGCACCATAAGCCAGTCGGAATGCATGAAGAGCGGAGGTATCCTAACTTCGGGCACCATGATTTGTATACGATTATGGAAACTATATATACGATCAGAGAGATTGAAAAGCAAAAACAAACAGACAAGCTCTGATGATTTCACTGAGGTCTATCATTCAACCAAGCTGGCCCCCAACGGAGCCAGCTTTTAATATGTTCCTTAAACCTTCTGGCAGAATGCTAACGTTACCTATAAAAACTCAGTTTCCTCTTTTTCACCAGCCCCCTCACTCATAATGAACAGACCGATACTGGCTTGGAGACACGCCCTCCCGCTTGCGGAAGGCCCGCGAGAAGTTATTTTCATCGACAAACCCGACCTGCGCGACAATGTCTTTGATGGAAAGCTGGCTGTCTTTAAGCAGTTCTTTGGCTTTCTCGATGCGAATTTTGGAGACGTACTGCATCAAGGGAAGACCGTTCTTGGTCTTAAAATATCGCGTGACATAGGATGGCGTCAGGGACAGCGCTTCGGCCACGGTAGAAAGGCTGAGATTGCAATCCATGTAATTGTCGGCCACATACGCGAGCATCGCATGATACAATCGGTTATTATTGGAGTCTTCGCCCAGGCTCTCCTGAATGCTGCTGGCCGCGTCGAGAAGCGTAGCGCAAGCTTCGGCCACGGTTTTGGATTGGTATTCGGTCAGGGCGTCCAGTTTATATTTGATCGCTTCGCGATGCGATAGCGGGATGTTATTGACGAGCTCGTTCAAGGTGAAAATGATTTTTTGAAACGTGAGACGAAAGGTCGGCGCATCTTCGAGCCGGGTGAAGCGCGCTTCCAGTTCCTCAATCAACAGCTCCAGCTTCTCCGAGTTTTTGGAGCAGACGGCAATGTGGAGCGCTTCAGCCAAGTCGGAAATATGACGCTTGTCCGTGTCGTTATTCTCCATGTTTTGCTGCGACAATTCAGAGGGGGTAATAATGGACTGCTTGCCGGCAAAAATCCGATACTCCGCAAGCGCTGTGGCCGAGCTGAACGATTGATGCAAATCATTGGTAGGCTGCGGCTCTCCGACCGTGCAGGATATCGACAGGGAGAAATGCCGTTTCATGAAGGCGATGATCTGCTCGGCAAATTCGCGGCTGCGCGTCTCCCATTGATCCGCAAACTCTTTATTCCACGAAACGATCCCCACAATGCCGTTATTGATGGCCAGATCAAGGGCATAATTCACGCCATGCTCGCCGGATAAATTCTCCAGCACATTGCAAATCGCATATTTCATTAACCACTGTTCACTCAGCGGCTCCTTGCTAACCTTGGCATTATAATCGTCGAAAATAATGACGAGCACGCTGCTGATGTTGCGCGTACCGAACAATTTATGAAGCGTGCTTCGGTTATTCGGGGTCGTATTGTCTACATTCAATTTCCCCATTAGCAGGGCCAGAAGCAGCTGGTTCCTGGTCAGAACCTCCTGATTATGCATCTTATTGGACAAATGGATGGTCTCGTCTCTCATCTGCTCGATATAGCGGGTAAGCTGCTCTAATTCATTGCTATCCTCTGCAATGGATTTGTCGGCTGATAATGTAGGGAAGCGGCTGGACAGCTCCTGAATCGGCTGATAGCTCTTGCGGGCCGCTCGGAAGCAAAGTACGAGTCCCAGTGTCAGCGACAGCAAAAATATGCTTACGGATACGCTTAGCGCCGAATAGTATTCATGGAAATAGGCATGTCGCCGAATCGCATTGACGACAAGGAATTTCTGTTTCTCCGACGTTTCCTGTAAGAGCAGGTAGCCCGGGATGCGTACGTTCGAATGTTGAGCCGCAAGGGCAAGCTCATTCCAGCCCGGATCGGAAGTTCCTTTTATATAGAAGATAGGCATGTTGTATTGGTCGAATACCATCAGGCTGCTATCGCTGTCTATCGTCGTTTGGAAATTGCTTAGCAAAGCGGAATAGTTCAGTTTATAGATCATAATCCCGCTGGAATACGGGGTATTGTCAAGCGGAACCAGGAGCAGCAGCACTTGTTCTTGGGCGTCATGCTGACCTTCGTTGGCGAGCGAGGATAGCAGCATGGGCGATCTAAGCTGGCCCAGCTTATGCGCCAGAATGTCTGACGCGATCCGGCCCTCGCTGACGAGCTGGCTGTAGCTCTCAGGGGTATAGATGCCCGTGTCGGTGAAAATAACATTTTCAAGAGCAGGATACACCGGATTCCGATAAAACAGACCGATCGAATCCAGATCGGCGGACAGCGCCTTCAGCTTGGAGAGCTCAGCGGCAATTTCATACGGATATTGCAGCTGCTCCTGCAGTTGATAGGGAAGCAGCTTGGTGTCATGCGACAAGGTCAATGTCAATTTTTGCAGGTCCACGATTCGCGTGTCCAGCAGGTCGGTCATATGCGCCATCGATCGATGCGTATTGTCCGTAAGGCGCTGATAGGTGTTCGAGAGAGAAATAATATTGGTGAATAACAATAACAGGCCGGTTACGGCCAATATTAGAAGATGCCTTAGAAGAAATTTTCGATAGAGCTTGGACTGAAGCGCTTTCCTCAACATCAACACATCCTATGCGCAAATAGATCTTCATGTCTTCACGAGTATACGAATATTTGGCTCTGTTATCAATTCTTTTAGCGCAAGTAGCAAAAAATGACGGGTGACTGAAAAAAATGCAGGGTGCAAAAACCGCGCAAAAACCGAATTTTGGGGCGCAAGGGCAATTATCGCTTCTTGTTGGAAGCTCGCAGCATTCCTTATAATCGGAGCCATGGGAACACGATTCAGGCGCCGAATCGATTCCGAGTGTAACGTCTAGATTGATTGGCATGACGAAGGAGGCCTGTTAGATGGCTGCGAAATCGAAGGCTGCAACCGCATCTATACCTGGGTCGAGCTCCAAGAGGCTAAGGATGCGAGGCAACTGGGACTATCTGATCTTTATCATCCCTGTTGTCTTGTACTTTCTTATCTTCTGCTACACACCTATGTATGGCGTACAGCTGGCATTCAAACGCTTTAACCCTGCGCTGGGCATTATGGGCAGCCCTTGGATCGGCTTGGATAACTTTGAGAAGCTATTCCATTCGTTTCAATTTTTGCGCATTCTCAATAATACGTTATTGATCAATTTGTTTAAAACGCTGATCAGCTTTCCCATCCCTATTATCCTTGCGCTCATGTTCAATGAGATGAGGAGCGAACGATGGAAGAAGACGTTTCAGACCATCACGTATGCTCCATACTTTATCTCCACCGTTGTCTTTGTCGGCATTATTAATTTGTTTCTGGGCGGGGAGAACGGGTATTTGAATCATGTACTGGAGATGATCGGCATCTCGCCGCTTCCTTTCCTGACCAGTCCGGATTACTTTCCCGGCGTCTATATCGGTTCCGACATTTGGCGCAATAGCGGATGGAATTCCATTATCTTCATCGCGGCATTAGCCGCCGTAGATCCTCAGTTGAATGAATCCGCGCAAATTGATGGAGCCAGCCGGTGGAAGCGAATGATTCATGTGAATCTGCCGTGCATTATGCCTGTTGTGATTATTCAATTTATTTTGCAGATGGGGAAGATGATGACCCTCAGCTACGAGCGCATTCTTCTTATGCAGAATAGCCTGAATTTGGAACGATCGGAGGTCATCTCCACGTATGCTTACAAAGTAGGTCTTATCAATATGGACTATGGCTTTTCGACGGCTGTAGGTCTGTTTAACAATGTCATCAACATCATTTTGCTGCTCGCGGCCAACAAGATTGCCAAACGATACAGCAGCAGCAGTCTGTTTTAAAAGGAGATGTGAACGTGGAGGCCGTTTCTCACAAAATTCGGGAATCTAACGGAGATCGAATCTTTCTAACCTTTACTTATATACTGATCGGGCTTCTTGTGTTAATCGTGCTGTACCCGCTGCTCTACGTAGTCAATGCCTCGTTCAGCGATCCCAAGCTGGTCATTAGCGGGAAGATCGGGCTGATCCCGGTAGGCTTCAATCTGGAAGCTTACCGCCGCGTATTTATGAATGCGGAAATATGGATCGGATATCGCAATACGGTGCTGTATGCGGTCGTAGGCACCTTCGTCAATATTACGCTGACCATGATGGGGGCCTATCCGCTGTCGCGCAGAAATTTCCCCTGGCGCCGCGGACTGATGATCTTTATCACGATTACGATGTTTTTCAGCAGCGGGATTGTGCCGATGTATCTTCTTGTGAAGAACCTGGGGCTGTACAATTCGATGTGGGCTTTAATTCTGCCTTCGGCCATTAACGTCTATAATATGATTGTTGCCAGAACCTTCTTGGAAACGAACATTGACGAGCAGATTTACGAGTCGGCCTACATGGACGGCAGCAGCAACATCAAATCGTTTTTCTACATTGTACTGCCGCTTAGCGCGCCCATTATGGCCGTTCTCGTACTCTTTTACGCCGTCTATCATTGGAACTCGTATTTCGAAGCGATGATTTATTTGAAGGATCGTTCCTTATATCCGCTTCAGCTCTTCCTGCGGGAAATTCTGGTTATGAACCAGTCGGATAACGTGATGATGGATTCGATCGAGATGGATACGAGCAAGTTTCTGGTGGCGGAGGGCGTCAAATATGCCGTCATTATCGTATCCAGCGGTCCGATTCTGCTGCTATACCCGTTCCTTCAGAAGTATTTTGTCAAAGGCATGATGATCGGTGCGTTAAAAGGTTAGCCTAAAAAAAGGAGATGACGAACGAATGAAGAAAAAGAAATTGACGATGCTGGCAACCGCAACGCTTCTCGCCGCGGTTCCTGCGCTGAGCGCTTGCAGCAACGATAAGCCCGCAGCCCCCACTGCCCAAGACGGAAAAGATGTCTCGGCCAATATTACGAAAACGGGAATGCCGATTGCCAAAGAGCCCGTTCAGTTGAAGGGGCTTGTCTCGAAGTATGAACTGGTCAAAGACTGGAACGAGCATAAAGGCTTGAAATACTATGAATCCAAGTCGAACGTCATGATTACTTGGGATTCCGTGCCGCAAAACTCGTTCGAGGAACGGAGAAATTTATTGTTTGCTTCCAACGATCTTCCGGACTTTGTGATGCGGGCTAATTTATCCCCTCAATTGATTACGTCCTATGCCGCGGCAGGGCAAATCATCCCGTTGGACGATTACATTAATGCAGGCTATGCTCCGAATTTGTCCGAGCTTATGAAGAACAATGACGGCATTCGCAAAGCGATTACTTCGGCGGACGGCCATATTTATTCGCTTCCCAATATTAGTGAAGCCGACGGACGGATTAGCTCTTCCTGGCTGAATCAAAAGTGGCTGGACACATTGGGACTCAAGATGCCGACAACTATGGACGAGTTTTATGAAGTGTTAAAGGCGTTTAAGGAGAAGGACCCGAACGGGAACGGCAAAGCGGATGAAATTCCAATGTCGGGCTATAAAGAAGGCAACGGCAGCAGTGGAGATGAATTTTTCAGATCGTTCTACGGAAGCTGGGGCTTCGGAGGAAATTCCGGGATCATCGCCCCTTACATGGATGTAGATAAAGACGGGAAGGTTCGTTATATCGCAACGGACAACACGTTCAAAGAGATGCTCACGTTCTTCAATAAGCTCTGGAAGGAAGACTTGATCGATAAGGAAATATTTTCGCAAAATATGAATCAGGAAGTTGCAAAGATCGATAGCGAAAGAATCGGTTACGTCGCCAAAGGCAACAACAATCTGTGGATGGGCAAAAATCGCAGCAATTACGTCCAGAACCCTGTCTTGAAAGCTATTGACGGCCCTGTATATTGGACGGGCATTAGCCCTAAAGTTCGGGATACCGGCTCCTTCGTCATCACGAGCAAAAATCCGAATCCTGCCGCAACGCTGCGCTGGGGAGATTATTTCCTGAGCGAAGAAGGAACGGCGCTGGCCCGGCTGGGGATCGAAGGCGTCACTTATACGGTCGGCAGCGACGGGTTCTATAAGCTGAAGGATGAATTCGCCAATAATCCCAAAGGGCTTACCGTCGATGAAGCGCTCTCCGAATATACCATTTTCCAAGGCGGCGGCATCCCACAGCGGGTTACGCAAAAGGTCGACCAAAGCGCAGCGGTTCTGCCGGAGATGATTAAGAATAAAGATGTCGTTCGTCCTAATCTGGTGCCGGAAGAGAAATTGATGATTCCGAATTTCACCGAACAAGAGAATATTGAATTGAGCTCTTATGCGACCGATATTAAAGCGTATACCGACGAGCAAGTCATTAAATTTATTACGGGCGCCAAACCGCTCAGCGAATGGGATAAATATGTAAGCACCTTGAACAAAATGCAGCTGGATAAATATATGGCCATCTATCAAGCCGCTTATGACCGCTGGAATAAGAAGTAATCCGCGAATAGGGAAAGGGAGGTTAGCTATGAGATTTTACGGCACCAGCGCAGCCGAGGGAATACCGAATCCCTTCTGCTCCTGCTCCGTTTGCGCCAATGCGCGCGCGAAAGGTGGCGCAGAAATTCGCCGCCGTTCGATGTTCCGAATCGATGAACAGCTCTGCATTGATTTGGGGGCGGATGCTTTTCAGCAAGCGATTGAATTCGGAGACTTTACCAAGCTTCAGCATGTATTGGTCAGTCATACCCATGAAGACCACTTTAATTACATGATGATGAATGTTAGAAACATGTCGATCGAACGCTTGAAGGAGCCGCTGAACTTTTATTTTACGGATCAAGCCTATGAAATTGTCAATTTCTATCGGCAGAGCCGGCCCATCATGAAAGGGATGACGTCCGATCTGGAGGCTCGCGGCATCGTGGCCTTCCATAAGCTGGAGTTCAACGAAACGGTAACCATCTCAGGAATGGAAGTGACCCCGCTGCGAGGCAATCACTTGGGCAATATGGGGGAGAGCTGCGCCAATTATCTTATTCAACAGCAGGACGGCCAGAAGCTGTACTATGGCGTAGATTCAGGCTGGTATCTTCCGGAAACGTTCAAGCTGCTGGAGAACGCGTCGCTGGATGTGCTGATCAGCGAATGCACCTTTGGACTGACCGGCGGGCGGGGGCTCCATCCGAACGGCCATTTGGATGCATTCAGCTGCATGGAGCTGTTTCATAAGCTGCTGGAGCAGGGAACTCTGCATGCCGAATCCCGAATTTATCTCACGCATATTAACCATTTTACTTCTACGCATGCGGATCTTGTAGCCTGGTTTCAGGAGCAGCAATTCCCGTGTCCGATTACGGTGGCATGGGATGGAATGACGATTTGACATTTGTACCCCTAAAAATTCGTTTAAACCTTGATGGGCTTTGCGCCCGTCGAGGTTTTTATTTTGCCATTTTGGAAAGTTTAAGTTTACTAAAGCGTCAGCGTAGTGAAGATAGTTCCTATTGGCGATAAAAAAAACGACAGCTGAGCATGGATAATACCGGACGGAAACCGAAGTCGAGAAAAAAGTGGAAGTGAGTTCAGAGTAGAACAGAAGAGGAAATGGGTATGAGGTGGAGAAGCGATAGCGGCCGCCTTTGAACTTCGTGTTGACACCATTACATACAAATTAAAATAACACGAAGTTCAACAGCGGTTGGAACCTCATACCCAATTTCCTCCCTACGCTCAAACGCGTGGGTTTAGACAAAGACTTAGCCGCAGGCTCAGATTTTCTTATTGTTTAGGAAATGATGCGCAGCCATATCCTGTGGAAATCCGTGGTCTCCCCCGAAAGTAAAGTCTACCCATAGAACGATCCCAGAGGAATGGTTAGACGCCGATCCAGCTTAGACTGGATGCGGACGGAATAAGCTTCAGAGCATCACGTCACTTTTGGGGGATTGGTTCTTTGCCGCTGGTCTTCAGTTTACAGATGCTTCCGAACTAATAACACCTGCCGATAACTGTATAATCATTAGCACAGATAATGACTGAAAGCGCTTCAAATGGCGATGTCACCCGGATATAATAAGGGACGACAAGATTCTAATTTAACATAAGGAGGTCGTATGGATTTACACGAATCTGGACTTGCAGCATATATGAACCAGCCGACAGAAATTCAAATGAACACACTCAAGGACTTGGAATTGAAAGGAAAGTGAAAAATGAAGCCTCGCAAGCTAAACAAGATCTTTGCCATCATTCTTACGTTTGCTTTAGTGCTAAGTTTTCTGCCGCAGGTTTATGTACCAACGGCATTGGCAGCCGCAACCAATTTGCCTTCCGGTTGGACCGATGTGGCAATGAATGATGACATCTCGAGCGGAAACGCAATGGTGAAATCGACCAGCGCAGACTATGATAGCGCGACCCAAACCTTTACAATCGCAGGTTCGGAAGGTAAGCTGCAATCCGCCGGCGATTCGGCTTATTTTGTAAATACAACGATCAGCGGGGATTTTGTCGCGACGGTCAGAGTGGCGTCCTTTGCTCCTTTTGGAACGCCAAAGACCTCGACTACGCCTCAAGCCATACTAATGCTGAAGAACGGGACGACAAAGACTAGCAATGGTTTTTTCGCGGTGTTTAACAATGCCAACGTTCTGGCATACAAGCGTTACACATCGACTGGGACTGCAAACGCGTCTCCGGCAATTGTGGATACGGCTCCTTTTTACTTGCGTTTGGAGAAAGTCGGAAATCAATATAATACTTATTATTCGAAAGACGGCAGCTCCTTTGGAAAGGCTTATGCTACCATTACCGACTCTTCGTACGTAATAGACAACGCGAACAACAACGCCACTTTGAATATTGGTCTTGCTGTTACGGAAGCCAATGCAACGTTTGACCATCTGATGATCCAAAGACCTGACGGAACAGTGCTATTCGGCTGGGACCCGGCGACGCCGCCAAATGCGCCGACCGATTTGACGGTAGTGAATCCGGGCAGCGATGCGACTGTCCAGTTGTCCTGGACGGCAGCGAGCGGTGCGGCCAGCTATACGATTAGACGCGGCACGCAAGCCGGCGTATACACGGATCTCGCTACGATACCCAGCAGTAGCACAACTTATGCCGATACGACAGCCGAAAATGGAACTGAATATTTCTATGTTGTAACGGCGAAAAACTCCGCGGGACTTGAGAGCGTGTCTACATCGAATGAGGTTTCGGATACCCCTGTATTGCCGAAGCCTAGCGCTCCAACCGGCTTGACCGCCAAGGCGGGAGACACCCAGGTTATATTGAATTGGGATGCTGTGGCTGGAGCCCAAAGTTATACGGTTAAATATGCAACGGCCAGCGAAGGTCCCTACACCTCTGTGACGGGCATTGCATCCAACTCGTATACGTTAACAGGCTTAACGAACAATACAACGTATTACTTTACGGTTTCCGCTGTGAATGACGCAGGTCCGAGCCAAGATGCAGCAGTGGTGCAGGCAACACCGGAGACATTGCCGCCGCCGCAGGCGCCCACAGGTGTAACTGCGACCGGGGCCGATGCTAAGGTAAACGTATCGTGGGGCGCTGTAAACGGAGCGAACAGCTACAAAGTGAAGCGGAGTACGGACGGTCAGAACTTTACGACTGTGGCTTCAGGCGTGACAGAGACTAACTACACGGATACCGGATTGACGAATGATAGGACTTATTATTACGTTGTTACGGCTGTCAATCCCCAGGGTGAGAGTGGGAATTCGGCTGTAGTCTCCGCTGTTCCTGTGCAGCCGGTTGCCGGAAGCCCTGTCATATCCAAGAGCGGGGGCTGGTTTGAAACGGCCTATGTAGAATGGGCACCCGTAAGTAATTCCGAAGGTTATAACGTATACGTTAAACCGGTAAATGCATCGGATTCGCAATATGTACAAATGGATAACCAATTAATCCGCCAATACCCTGCTTATTGGAGAGCAGACGCGGTAGGGCTTCCGGCTGGAGATTATGTAATGAAAGTGGAAGCGCTGCAGTCAGACGGTTCAATTACTTATGCCGTTTCCGATGTAATATCGGTCATGAAGCATGATAGATCCGGATTTGCTTTTTCCTCCCAGTCGCCATTTAAAACCGGTTCGGGCGCTTATAATGACGATGGTTCGCTTAGGAGCGGCGCTCAAGTTATTTATGTAACATCGGAGACGGCGCGAACCGTAAATCTTGATGTCATAACCAACAGTAAGGGGACTAAAACAACAGGTACCGGTATAGGCGACATTTTAAAGTTAAGGCAAAAAGGCTATGATAAAACGCCTCTCGATATCCGATTCATTGGACAAATTACAAAAGAGGATATGAAAGACCAGCTTAACTCATCCGGATATCTCGAAGTAAAAGGAAATTCGGCTTATACCGAAATGAATATGACGCTTGAAGGCATCGGAGAAGATACCTATGCGTACGGATGGGGATTCCTGGTAAGAAATGCCGGTAATGTAGAATTGCGAAACATAGGCATGATGAGATTCCCTGACGATGCCTTCTCAATGGATACTAAGAACGTTAACATTTGGGTGCATAATAACGATCTTTTCTACGGAGATGCAGGGAGCGATGCCGACCAAGTCAAAGGCGACGGTTCAACCGACATTAAAGGCAGCTCGACGTATATCACGGTCTCGTACAATCACTACTGGGATTCCGGAAAATCTTCTCTGTCCGGGTTGAGCGAACCAACCGAATATTTTGTAACCTTCCACCATAACTGGTTTGACCATTCAGACTCCCGTCATCCACGCGTAAGAGTGGGAACGATTCACGTATACAATAACTACTATGATGGAGTCGCCAAATATGGCGTGGGCGCTACAACGGGAAGTTCCATCTTTGTAGAATCCAATTATTGGAGAAACGCTCATGATCCAATGATGATTTCTTTGCAAGGCACGGATATTAGGGACGGTGTGGCTAACGGCACATTCTCGAGTGAAAGCGGAGGCATGATCAAAGCCTACAATAATGTTATTGATAATCCCAATAGTCTGATTTATGCCAATTCCGATGCAGGAACAGCTCCGGCTAATCCGACATCATTCGATGCCTATTTGGCCTCGTCGAGAAATGAAACGGTTCCAAGTTCCTTCAAAGCATTAGTAGGCGGAACAGCTTATAATAACTTTGATACTATGATCGAAACGGCAGTCAATCCAGCAAACATTGATGATGTAAACCTGATTCCGCAAGTGGTTACGGCAAAAGCCGGACGCCTCAATCAAGGGGATTTTACTTGGCAGTTCGATAATTCGGTTGACGACGCATCGTATGTCGTTAATACAGCTTTGAAAAATAAGACGCTTAATTACAAGACTCAGCTTGTAGCTGTAGGGGGCAATTCAACGCAACAGACGACCCCGGCGCCAGGTGTGCCGACGGACCTGACGGCGACGGCGGGCGATGCGCAAGTAACACTGGCGTGGACGGCAGTGAGCGGCGCGGCAAGCTACAATATCAAGCGCAGCACGACGAGCGGAAGCGGCTATACGCAAGTAGGCACAAGCGAGTCGGCTTCGTACACAGATACTAGCGTGACGAACGGCACGACCTACTATTATGTGGTGGAAGCGGCCAATGCGAGCGGTACGAGCGCGGCATCGGCGCAAGCAAGCGCAACGCCGACAGCAGCGAACACCGGTGAACCTGGCGAACCCGGCGAACCCGGCGAGCCGGGCAGCGGCATTACGTTGGTGAATGATAATTTTGAAAGCGCGGCAACGTTGGATGATTTGGGCTATTCCGTAACCATGCCGACTCCTTCTGCCGGAACGGCGCTCGATGCATCCATTGCGGCTCCGTCGACAGCTCTGAAGGGAAGCACGAAGAGCCTGTATCTGCACGATACGGATAAGAGCGCAAGCCCGCAGTTCGTGAAGGTGAGCAAGTCGTTTGCACCTCAAGACGGGGTGGTAACAGCCGAGTTCGATTATATGCTGACAGCAGCGGCAAGCGCGAGCAAAGTCATCCGTCTGTTAAGCTCGACCGGAGCTTTAGCCGTTGATATTCAAACCGCCAAAAACGGATCGGATACGGTATTTTCGTACAAAACAGTACCGGATGGGCAGTCTTCGGCTGCGGATAATTTTATGGCAGGATATGCAATCAATACTTGGTATCATTTCAAAATCGTAGCGGACGTATCCGCACAAACGGCGGATGTATACATTAATGGAACGAAGCAAATTACTACGTTGCCATTGTACACGGCAGCAGTGGAGGATATCGGTTCGATCGAAACATTGACGCCGGGCTCCAACACGATTGACCAGTATTTGGATAATATTTCGATTACGGCTGTAGGAGGAACTCCTGAAGTTCCGGTACCTGCATCGCCGACAGGATTGACGGCAGCGGCGGGCAACGGTCAGGTCGCACTGGCGTGGACAGCGGTCAACGATGCGACCGGCTATAACATCAAGCGCAGCACGACAAGCGGAAGCGGCTATACGCAAGTAGGCACAAGTGAAACGGCATCCTACACGGATAGCGGCTTAACGAATGGCACGGCCTACTACTACGTAGTGGAAGCGGTGAACTCGGCGGGCAAGAGCCCGGCATCTGTAGAAGCAAGCGCAACACCGACCGCACCGGCGCAAGCGCCGGAAGCTCCAACGGGCCTGACGGCAGCGGCGGGCAACGGTCAGGTCGCACTGGCGTGGACAGCGGTCAACGATGTGACCGGCTATAACATCAAGCGCAGCACGGTAAGCGGAAGCGGCTATACGCAAGTAGGCACAAGTGAAACGGCATCCTACACGGATAGCGGCTTGACGAACGGAACGACCTACTACTACGTGGTGGAAGCGGTGAACTCGGCAGGCACGAGCCCGGTATCCGTAGAAGCAAGCGCAACACCGACAGCACCGGCGCAAGCGCCGGAAGCCCCAACGGGCCTGACGGCAGCGGCGGGCAACGGTCAGGTCGCACTGGCGTGGACAGCGGTCAACGGTGCGGCGGGCTATAACATCAAGCGCAGCACGGTAAGCGGAAGCGGCTATACGCAAGTAGGCACAAGTGAAACGGCATCCTACACGGATAGCGGCTTGACGAACGGAACGACCTATTACTACGCGGTGGAAGCCGTGAATTCGGCGGGCACGAGCCCGGTATCCGTAGAAGCAAGCGCAACACCGACAGCACCGGCGCAAGCGCCGGAAGCCCCAACGGGCCTGACGGCAGCGGCGGGCAACGGTCAGGTCGCACTGGCGTGGACAGCGGTCAACGGTGCGGCGGGCTATAACATCAAGCGCAGCACGGTAAGCGGAAGCGGCTATACGCAAGTAGGCACAAGTGAAACGGCATCCTACACGGATAGCGGCTTGACGAACGGAACGACCTACTACTACGTGGTGGAAGCCGTGAACTCGGCAGGCAAGAGCCCGGCATCTGTAGAAGCAAGCGCAACACCGACAGCATCTGTAACGATTACCATTCCATCCGTAACGGCAAGTGTTTATGCAACGGGCGCTTCGTCCCGAGTTGATATTACTTGGGCGACGGTGACGGGAGCGACCTACTACAACGTGAAGCGTTCCATGTCGGCAAGCGGTCCGTTTACGAATATTGCGACCCAATTGACGGCGAACTCTTACGCGGATACCAATGTAACGAACGGCACGACCTACTACTACGTCGTAACGGCCGCTAACGAGGTAGGCGAAAGCGAGGCTTCGATGGTGGCAAGCGCGACGCCGGTAAACAGCACGAACAGAAATAGGAGCGGCGGCGGCTCGTCAGTAGGAGCTACGAGCAGCAGCACGGTAACCTTGAATAATGACGGTTCCGTCTCCATCAGTACGACGGCGGAGTCGCAGAAGACAACGGACGGCAAAACCGCAGCCGTAGTTACGCTGGACAGCGCTACGCTGGATCAAGCGATCAATACCAGCACGTCCAATAACCATAAAGAAGTGGTGGTTGAAGTCAAGGGGGATGGAACGGTGGCGCAAGTCATTCTTCCGGCCTCGTCCTTGCTGAACGCTTCCAAGCAATCCTCGGATATGGTATTGGTAGTGAAATTCAATAATGCGACCTATGCCCTTCCGATGAACCTGCTGAATATCGATTCGCTGGCCAAATCGATCGGAGCGGACGTGAAGGATGTGAAAGTGAGCATTGTGATCGAACAGGTCAGCGGCAGTCTGGCAATCCAGATTGCGAACGCAGCGAAGCAAGCTGGAGCGCAGCTCCTGACTCCAGCCGTCGATTTCACAGTAACGGTTGAAGCCAACGGAAAGAGTGCCTCCGTCAACGATTTCGGCAGCACCTATGTCTCCCGCACGCTGGAGCTGAGCGGTACGGTGGACAGCAAGCAAGCGACAGCGGTGATGATCGACCCGGCTTCAGGCGAAATGACTTTCGTACCGGCAACCTTCCAGGCAGCCGACGGCAAAACGAAAGTGACGATCAGCCGTCCGGGCAACTCGATCTACTCGGTTGTACAGTTCAGCAAATCGTTTGCGGACATGAAGGATCACTGGGCTAAAGACGATGTCGAATTACTGGCATCGAAGCTGCTGGTCAAAGGCCGCACGGAAACCGCGTTCGATCCGCAAAGCTCCATTTCCCGCGCCGAATTTGCGGCGTTGCTGGTGAGAGGCTTGGGACTCGGCGAGGACAAATCAAACAAGTTCAAGGATGTATCGGCAAATGATTGGTATATGGGCATCGTCGGAGCCGCTGCAAAAGCAGGCTTGATCGAAGGAGACGAGAGCGGCAAGTTTAACCCGAACGCCTCCATCACCCGCGAGGAAATGGCGGTGATGATTAACCGGGCCATGGCATTTGCAGGCGATAAAACGAGCGGTGACGCCAATCGGCTGAATGCATTCAAGGATGCCGGCGCGATCAGCGCATGGGCGAAGGATGCGGTAGCCAAAGGGGTGACGGCAGGGCTATTGAACGGCAAGAGCGCCAATACGTTTGAGCCTTCCGCAACCGCTAACCGTGCCGAAGCGGCTGTCCTGCTGAAGCGCCTGCTGCAAACGGAAAGATTCATAAACTAATAGATTCCAAAGGGGCTATCCCAATAGTCATCGCAGATGACGGGGATATGCCCCTTTTCTCGTCACATTTTAATTGGGGAAACTGCTACAATGATTGAAGATAGAAAATCCCGGCCGCGAGCAAAGCGCTCCTAACCGGGATTTTGAGCCTTTCTTTATTTAAAGTCGTCGCCCGTCAAATAGTTATGGAACGGACGGTCGACCCAGAACTTGTACGTGCTGACGCGGACGTTCGGATCGATTTGGCGGAAGCCGGCGACGATGCCGTCCGACTTGTCGCTTAGCGAGAACGATTGCGCGTAATAAGGGCCGTCGGCAGTGATTTTATTATTGGTAATCACATCGTAATCGTTCAGCTCGGTCAAGGAGTAATAGAGAGGCTGCCACCAGGAGCCGGCGATCAGACCGGTCGTATCTTCGCTGTTTTTCTTGGCGTATTGCAGCACGACCGGCTGGAATTTGGCCTTGTCCGCTGCGCTCGCGAATTCGAAGGCGATGTCGTACTCCTTCGCCAAAGCGATATAGTTGCCGTTGGCCAGCTTTTTATAATGCGTCGTGCTGGACGGCGTCGGTTGACCCCACTCGATCAGATGTACGAAAGCGGACGTCTTCGGTTCAAACTGCACTTTAGCTTCGATGCCTTCGCTGCGCAGCAAGCCGATCAGCTGTATCGCGTGCTTCAGATCGGAATGGCCGTACGTCAGGGATAGCGAGTCGACGAAGTTGGAGTTAAAGCGCGAGTCCTTCAAATTATAGCCGGTAACCAGTCCTTGCTCCAAAGCGGCGTTGACGATGTTCTCCAGTTCGGGCGCTTCGATAATATCCGATGTATTGTAGGCGTCGGTCAGCTTCGCATAGATAGTGGCATCGGAAGATTGGCCGATATAGTGCTTATACTGGCCTTGGGCCTCCAGCACATGTCCGATCAGCTGCTCCGCCAGCTGCTTGGAGGCGTTCGCGCCCAGCTTCAGGTCGCCGTACAATTCCGGGTCGACGAGGCCGGCATCCTTCGCCGCGGCAATTTCCTGCGCTGCCGATAGCGACACGAAATCGCTCACGTCGAGCGCCAGCGGGGCGAGCGATTGGGAGACTTTCGGCTGCGGGTAGGAGTAGGCCAGCTCGGTGACGCCTGCCGCCTTCACCGCAATGAAGACGGCTTGCAGCGCCGAAAGCGGCTGATCGGCCGATACGGACGTCGAGGTCAGAATGCCCCGCTGATACAGCGCTGCCGCCGAAGCATAGTAGGGACTGGTCGCCGAGAGATCGCTGAAAGCGACGGTCGTTTGGTTATCTGGCGCGTAGCTCAGCGAGCGGGCGATAGCGTCGATGAATTCTCCGCGTGTCGGCGTCTCCGACAGGGTCACATTGAATTTCTCTTTCAGAAAGATGCCGTACTCGCTCGATGCTTGCTGAGTTTGTACAAGAGCGGCCTGAATCGGAGCGGAAGCCTCCGCTTGAGCCTCGGCGCCGAACGCCGCGGGCGCCGGAACGGTCAGCAGCAAGGAAACGGACAGAGCTGCCCCAAGCAGTGTATTCGGTACGGAAATCGTTTTGAACATGATGCATTCCTCCAACTATGGTTAAAATTAAATAATACAAATCCGATCGACTATGTGGGAATTTTCTATGAATTCTATCACCCGTCTGACAACCTGTCAATAGCGCAAACCAGGCGAAGCCTACTACACCGTCAATCCGGAATCGATCTTTGTGGATCAAGGGGAAGCCCGAGAGATAAGCTGGATGGAGCCGACGGCCGGAGGGACGATGCTGTACCATGTTATGACGTCATCGCCGAATGTGACGAAGGACGAACTGCTGGCGGTTGCCAATGGGTTGTCATATTTTCCTCAACATCCGTATTATTGATCTCTAGTATATTTCTCTAACTCGGCAGTTAATCTGGCATTTTCCCTCAACAATCTTTCGTTCTCATCCAGCAGCTTTTGAACGTCCGGGAGCTCTTTGCCGGAAAACCAGCCGTACAAATCGTCTCTTCCTGCGTACTCCGGCAATGTTTCGCGGATCACCCACTTAATGTGCTGTCCATTATCGGCATAATAGGTAGGTACCGTTTCCATGACGGATTGCTTGAACTCCAGATGCTTCTGATAGTCTTTCGCCACGACAAAGTCGTAATGCTTTCGTCTTAAGGCTTCGTCCGTAACAACAATAGCAAATCTTGGTTTGCCGATTTCTCCGGCATAATCATATTCCCAATGCGTATAACTCTTCGATTCATCCGGAAGCAGGGTGCCGTAGAATCCACCGATAATGTGGATAAATACGTCGGATTCATCGATCCATTTCTTCGTCATCTCCAATGGATTTTCCTCGAAAAATCGCTCCACTCCGGTAGGAATGTGACCGGCTCTAAGTATAGCCTGCGCAGCGGCTTGACGTTCCTCAAGCAGGTCGTAGCAAGTAGACGATATGAAAACTTGCAGTTTTTTTCTCATAGGTCACCTATTTTCAATGAAATTAGTATAAATCATACCGTCGGCTCGGTTTAGTTGTAAATATTTTACTTTATTTAGCGGAACTTTTCTATCGATTATACGTCACAAAGATATAAGCGAACTAAAAAAGGACCTAAAGCTGATTAAGGAGACCACAATGAATAATTATATAGCTTGTGAAATTGCAGGAATTCCCTCTCTAATTATAAATCCATGTGAAAAAGCAAGAGCTACAGTACTTTTATATCACGGTTGGTCATCAAAAATCGAGGACTATTTGTTCTTTGCATCGACTATCTCCAGTTGGGGATTCAAAGTTATCGTTCCCGAACTGCCTGATCATGGGGTGCGCGGAAAACTGAACTATTTCGATACTCAAGTATTGCAAGCTAATTTCTGGAATGTCGTGCTTCAAGGGGTTAAGGAAGCAGAGAGTATAGCAACCGCTTTGGCCGCAACTGATGATATTATCATTATCATCGGTCATTCGACAGGCGGTTTTATTGCTGCCGGTGCACTTTCAAAAGTGTCCTTCCTAAAGTCCGCCATAGTTATCAATGGTTCATGTGCCTGGGTCAAGTTTGAGGAGCTGTATCGTGAAAGAGATGGACGAACTCCATTAACGGATGCTGAAAATATTTTCTTGAAAGAACATGACCCTCAGTACAAGCTGAATTTTGGGGATAAAAAAAGACTGCTATTGTTACACGGTAAGGAAGATAGCATAATCCCTATCGCAAGCCAAAGGTACTTTATGAATGAAATGTCTGATGTGTCAGAGGAATACTTGCAATTAGTTGAGTATTCCGGGGTCAATCATCAAATAACGATTGGAATGCTTGAAAAATCTAAGGCGTGGTTGAGCAAGTTTCCTGAAGCAGGGACTCCGGTAGAAGTAAAATAAAATAATACCTAAGCAGCAAAGAAGCGGCAGCGGGATGATCTCACGGCCGTTTTGGCATGGCAGCACTTGTTACGGACATCCCGCAATATACCATAGTCCGTCAGATCATGGAGAAAATGGTTTGGAGGTACCCGATCTCAGGTTGCGGCGAGCACAAGACGTTCTCAGCCGCAGGGACGTATACAGCGCCTTTTAGGCGGCCATCTTTTAATATACTTCTCACAGCGCCCTACTTTGCTATAATAAGGATATGTGCCCTATATGCTATATGGAGAGCAAATGATACATCAGGTCGGGGAGGAACGCTGCTTATGGTCAGGCACTTATCATCCAGCTATTGGGTCCGTCTTCTGCTGCTGACGCTGCTCATCGGGATGATTCCGGTGATTGCGCTTGGGAGCCTTTCATTTTTGCGAGCCAAGCAAAGCGTCCAGGAGAAGGTTAACGACAGCAATATGCAGCTTCTTCAGCAGACACAGCTCAATGTGGAACAAGTGCTGCAGCTCTTCGAGAACCTGATGACACAATATATATCTACTTCAACGGTTCATGAAGCACTGCAGACGCCGTTTTCGCCAAACAACTTCGTGCTTCTCAACGAACTTGTCGGCGGCCTAAACAAGATCCAGCCTTATGAGCTCGGAATAAAGAATGTATACGTTGCCAGTCTGGACAATGATTGGGTGCTGTCGAACGAAGGCTACAGCCCTTTAGATACTTCGCCGATTCGCAGCGTCATCTATGAGTATGCCAAGTCGGAAAGCCGTTCCTTTTGGAATGCGTATGTTCCCGGGTCCGGACAAGAGGCCGAAGCCGATTCGGGAGGCAATCAGGCGCAGGAAGCGATCCCGGCAGGGGTGCATCTGGTCAAGAAGCTGCCGATCAACCGGACACTGAGCACGGGGCTGATTATGGGTGAAATTTCTGCCGCCAAACTGGAGAAGCTGGTCTACAACGAAGCCGAGGAGCGGGAGACCCTTATTCTGGACTCTGAGTTCCGGCCCTTGACTTCAGCCGTCGGAAGCGTGCTCAAGACAACCGGCGAGTGGCGGCCGGCGGCAGAGATGATCCGCGGGATGCCTGGAGCCGAGAAGGGGCACTTTATCTTCAAGGCGAACCGGGAAACAATTAGCGTCAATTTTACCAAATCGAATTATAACGGCTGGTATTACTTGTCCTTTGCTTCCTTGGACGATATTACCAGAGATTCCCGATCGATCGGCTGGTATACACTTTTTATCTCGCTAGGGACATTCGTTCTCATTCTACTGCTCGCCTGGATCGGTTCCAAACGAATGTATATGCCCATTCGCCGTGTTCTGTCTGTAGCCGTAGATCATGGCGCCGCCGGGGACCCTCCGCAGCATAAAGATGAATTGCAAGTCATCGGAGAGTCCATTCATCGTTTGCGCACATCGCAGACGCTCATGAAGGATCAGCTCCGAATCCATTCCAAGCAGTTAGAAGTCTTCTTTATCCGGCGGTTGCTGCAAGGAGAGATTCGTCCCAAGGAAACGAAGGAGCGATTGGCTCAGTTCGGGTATGAGCAGGGAAGTGCCGAGCTTGCTTCGGACATGCCGGAAACAGGAGCAGCCGCTAGTTTATTCGCTGTCATGACTGTGCAGATCGATTCGCTGGATTATACGCGGTATCAGGATCGGGACGTCGATCTGTTGATGTTCGCCATCGGCAATATTACGAGCGAGCTGATCCCGGCGAACCGGCGCTTTGAGCCCGTGGTCATGGTCGACAATCAAGTAACGATCTGCCGCAGCTGCGAGCCGGACGGACATGATTTTGAAACGGAGCTCTATCATTACGCTGAAGATGTACAGAGGAGTGCGGAGCAAATTCTCGGGCTGAAGGTAAGCGTGGGGATAAGCACCCCGTATCCGAGCATTCATGATTCGCACCAAGCCTATAAGCAAAGCCTGGATGCGTTAAATTATCGTTTGCGATTCGGAGAGCAAGCTATTCTGCTTTATACGAGTGTATCGCCTGAATCGCGTTCCGTAGCCGCTTATCCCGATTGGCTGGAGAAGGAGTTAATAGACTCCATTAAAACAGGGGACAAGGAGAAGGCCAGAGGGCTTCTCAATGAATTTGCCCACAAAATCATTGCGGATTATTTGAGCTATGAAGATTTGCAAATGGTGCTTACGCGTCTTCTCATCGACTTGCTAAGGGAAGGGCAGGAAGGCGGCGAGTCCACTACGGAGCCGTTGCCGGTTCTAGGTAAACCGCTCCTTGATCATCTGCAGGAGCTCAAGACGGCCGCAGACATTGAACAATGGTTCTTTGCTCATGTGGTTGAGCCGATGATCGACACGCTGCTGCATCAGTGGGAGAATCGCAACAAAAAAATATCGGAGCGTCTGCTCGAGATCATCCATAATGAATACGATACGAACCTGACGGTCGAGCTATGCGCATCGCGGCTTAACTATCATCCGAACTACGTGAGAACCGTCTTTCGGAAGGAGACCGGAAGCAGCTTTAGCGACTATTTGTCCCAGTATCGGCTCGCGATGGCCAAGCAGTGGCTGGTGGAAACGGACATGAAGATCGGCGAGATCGCCGAGAAGCTGCAATACCAGAACTCGCAAAATTTCATAAGGTATTTCCGCAAGATGGAGAATACCACGCCGGGACAGTACCGCGAGAAGCACCGGATAGATTGAAGGCGCGTGCTGGTCGATCCCTTAGAAGAGCCTCGGAATGAGGCTCTTTTTGTTGTTTAGGAAATGATGCACAGCCATTTGTTCTGTCTGCTCTAATGATTATCCGGATCTGCCGTATGGATTATGAATGCCGCTAAACCCTTGCCGCATCAACGTTTGTATCCGCAGCTGCAAGGATCTGCTATATGGATTGTCGACAGGAACGAGCATCCTTAGTACATTGGATTCAAGCCGTCCAGGTACGACAAACGGATAAACAAAAAAGGAGGAATCGGACATGGAAATAACGGGATCGGCCCATTCTGTGAGAACGCTTACGAAGAATGAACGATTCATGCGACGGCTGAAGCGCCATCGTTGGTTTTATATCATGCTCTTGCCGGGATTGATTTATTTCCTGATATATAAGTATGTGCCCATGTGGGGCGTGCTTATCGCTTTTCAAGATTATCAGCCGTTCCAAGGCTTCTTCGGCAGCAAATGGGTGGGCTTGAAGCATTTTGAGACGTTTTTTACGGACGAGAGCTTCTTGATGCTCTTCCGCAATACGTTTATTTTAGCGATATACAATATTTTGTTTTTCTTCCCCATGCCCATTGTCATCGCATTAATGCTTAACGAGGTTCGCAAGGAAGTATTCAAACGGTTTATCCAAACGATGATATACATCCCGCATTTTGTTTCATGGGTTGTGGTCGTCGGGATCAGCTTCCTGTTCTTTTCTACAGACAACGGCATCGTCAACAGCATGTTGGCAAAAGCAAATATGGAGCCCGTTAATTTCTTGCTCAGCAGCGACTGGTTCCGTACGATCATCACCTCGCAGGTGATTTGGAAGGATACGGGCTGGGGGACGATCATCTTCCTCGCGGCGCTCGCCGGCGTCGATCCGCAGCTGTACGAGGCGGCCAAGATGGATGGAGCGGGACGCTGGAGACAGATGTGGCATATCACGCTGCCCGCCATCCGCAGTACTATTATTATCTTGCTTATTTTGCGGATCGGTCATTTTATGGATTCGGGCTTCGAGCAGATCTTCCTGATGGTCAATCCGATGAACAGGGAAATTGGCGAAGTGTTCGATACTTATGTTTACAGCACAGGGATTACGCAGGGCAAGTTCAGCTACAGCACTGCAGTCGGCATGTTCAAGTCTGCTGTCGGCTTACTGCTTGTAGTGATTGCCAATCGTCTGGCCAAGAAGTTTGGCGAAGAAGGCATTTACTAATCGAGAGGAGGACGCGGTTATGGCGGATAAAAGCATCGCCGGCAGATTGCTGGACGGGATCAATTACTTACTTCTAATACTGATTGCGGCGGTATGTGTCGTTCCGTTTATTTATATCCTGGCGGCTTCAATAACCGAGCCTGCGGAATTGATCAAAAAAGGATTTATCCTGTTTCCTACAAAGCTGTCACTCGTCGGTTATCGATACATTCTTTCAACCGATGTGATTTTATCCAGTTTGGGCGTATCCGTCTTCATTACGGTAGCGGGTACAATGGCAAATTTGTTCTTTACGGCGCTGATGGCCTATCCGCTTGCGCAAAAAGATCTCATGGGCGTCAGCTTGATCATGAAACTCGTAGTATTCTCCATGCTGTTCAGCGGCGGGATGATTCCGACTTATCTGGTGGTAAAGGAAACAGGGCTGCTCGATAACCCGGCTGCCTTGATCGTTCCCGGTTTAATCAGCGCTTTTAACCTGATTATTATGCGCAGCTTCTTCCAGCAGCTCCCGGACGGGCTTGAAGAGGCCGCGAGAATCGACGGCTGCAGCGATATCGCCATTCTGTTCCGCATCGTGCTTCCGCTTTCGGCGCCGGTACTGGCGTCATTGGCTTTGTTTTATGCGGTAGGCCATTGGAATTCTTACTTCAACGCGATTCTCTATATCAACGATAATGCTTATTGGCCTATTCAAGTATGGCTCAGGCAGATCGTAATACTAGCTCAAGGGGGGATTGGCGACTCCGCACAGTTCGGCGAGGATTTTATTCCTCCTCCGGCGGAGACGGTGAAGATGGCCGTTATTGTATTATCCACATTACCGATACTTGTCGTATATCCGTTTCTTCAAAAGCATTTTGCTAAAGGTGCATTGCTGGGGTCAGTTAAAGGTTAGACTACAAATCGATGAATAAAGAGGAGAATTCGTATGAACCGAAAAAGCTCAGTCCGTAAGTCCATGAAACTGCTTAATGTCGTGTGTATGACTTGTCTATCCGCCTCTCTTGTGGCGGCATGCAGCTCTTCCAATAAAGCGGCGCCTGCGGAGACAGACTCTTCAGCCAACAAGCCTTTGGAGCTGAAGGTAATGATGATTCAACAATTGGCCGAGCCGCCCAAAAAGGACAGCCCTTTCCTGAAGAAGATCGAAGAGTATACGAATACGAAGCTGGATATTACATGGGTGCCGGGCGCCGGTACTGCCTATGACGATAAGGTCAGCGCAACGATCGCCTCGGGAAATATGCCGGATGTGATCCTGATTCGCAAGAATAAGGAAACCGCCAACCTGAATGCGCAGCTGTCGGGTGTGTTTTGGGAGCTGACACCGTACTTGAAAGATTTCAAAAATTTGAGTCAAATGAACCCGGTCGCACAAAAGAACGCAAGCATCAGCGGCAAGCTGTATGGAATTCCTCGCGAGCGCGTCATATCCCGTTACGGCATGATTATCCGGCAAGACTGGTTGGATAATTTAGGGCTGCAGATGCCCAAGACCGCTGACGAGCTGTACAATGTGGCCAAGGCGTTTACGGAGAATGACCCGGACAAGGACGGCAAGAAGAACACGTTCGGCATTCAGGAAGATGCGACGATGGAATTATTGAAGCAGCTGACGATTTACGCCGGAGGTCCGAACGGATGGGGGCTGAAGGACGGCAAGGTAACGCCGGACTTCCTGTACCCGGAATTTAAGACGGCTCTCGATTTGTATCGAAAGATGGTAAGCGAAAAAATAATTAGCCCGGACTTCCCCATCGCCAAAAAATACGATTATTTCAATCAAGGAAAAGCCGGCATGTATTTCTCGGTGATCGACGACGCGGCTACCCGGCATGTGGATATGATGAAGCAGGACCCCAAGGTGAAGGTGGAGGTTGCGGAAAACTTCGACGGACCGCAAGGACAGCGGGTCAGGGGTACCGTCGGTTATGATTCTCTCATTGCAATTCCCAATTCTAGCGTGAAAGACGAAGCGAAGCTGAAGCAAATTCTTGCCTTCATCGATAAGATGAGCGACGAGCCGATGCTGTCTCTGATCAATGCGGGCGTCGAAGGCACGGATTACACGCTTGAAGGCGGGAAAGCGAAGAAAATCGCCGGCTCCAAAGGTTCCGAGGACTGGCAAAACTTCCGCTGGGGCAGCCAGTTTGGCGGCGTCACGATGGAGAAAACGCCATTGGAGCAAAAAATCGATAAACTCTTCCACGACAACAGCAAATTGGGCGTAGTAGACCTGAGCGCCTCTCTGTTATCCGATACGAATACGCAAAAGGGCACGGATCTTAAGAAGGCAATTACCGAAGCTCAGGTGAAATATGTACTGGGCGAGCTGGACGACAAGGGCTGGAACGACGCGGTAGAGAAGTGGCGGAAAAATGGCGGAGACAAAATTATCGAGGAATTCACCGCTGATTATAATAAATCCGGCGAAAAATAAGGCAAGGTCAATCGAGAGGTCCGCCGGGCAATCGGCGGATATTCTCATTTTACCGAAAGCCCCCGAACCCGCAATTAATCATCAACCTCAATCAAATCTATAATCTCCCGAATATCTTTAATGTCCAGCGCCTCGGCGATTCTTTCGATATGGCTAAAATGAATATTTTCCCTTTTGCCGTTAGAAAGCTCGCTTAATGCAGCATGACGCACATCGGATAATCTGGAAAGCTCACGTAAAGAGATATGATGCTTTTGCGTAAGCTTTGTTATGTTTATAATCACTTTTTTGCCCAAAAGGATCACCTGCTATGCACGGATATAGGTAATGATTGCTATACGCAAAAACGTACCATATAATAGAAATGAAGCTGGTACTTAATTGCGTATCATTATTCTGTGTGAGGTGATCCCGCTGAAATATCTCATTTCTAAGCTGCCTCTACAAGCGATTCAGCAATACATCACTCAAGAAACTGGCATGGACTTCTTCGATGTTATACTAACGATAAACGCTGAAGAAGTCGGTACGATTTTATACCGCCCCCTTGGAGAATCGGACCATGCCTTTGAAGAGCTGGATATTTGGTATGGTTCACTGTTAGATTATGCGAATGACTATGATCTCAAGAAAATGATGTTAATTCATCTGATTAACGATACCCGGAGGGAGATTGAAACGTACGAGGAACAACTACTAGGTTTGACAGAAGCGGAACTGGCTAAACGTTGGATTCACAGACGTCTTACTCCTAATTAAACCCTCTCGGTTCCCAGCCGCGGTAACTTGCTGAGGAATCAGATAGAGGAAGAGAAGAAGGATTTGAGAAAATATGAGAGAATGTTGTTTTATTTATTGGTGTATGGATTGTTAATATAGCGAGGGATTTTATGGCGAAATTAGATGTAATAGGTTTTTAAACAGTGGAGGTAATCATCAAGCTTGTACCTGAGGAAGGATGGTTGAACTTTATGGGGAACATCCTATGTGTGGTATCATGCTCAAATTTACAGTTATTATGTCACTTGGTACCTTCGACGGTAAGCTTGACTGACTTTGTTTGGGGGAGGAGTTTCCTCTTTTTCCGGAAGGGACCGGTCGTTGACGCGATCGGACAAGAACTTTATAATAAAATAATAGAACATTATAAAACAAATTTGTCTTGGGTATGGGAAGAAGTATTTCTTGTAGCTCTTTTTTTGCTAAAATGAAAGCGATAACATTATGTATAGAGTAGCTTAAGCACGATGCACTATAGGACAATTTTTATGTCATATGTTCCGAACGGTTTACACGGGTTGTGGAATCTAAGGACGGGAGCCATTCGATAGGTATGGGGGGGATAGGCAGATGGGCAGCCAGTTGATGGATCAGAGAACGGATATGCCGCTCTATGTACAGCTCATAGAAATATTTCGGACGATGCTCGAAAGCGGGGGGATGCAGGCCGGAGAACGATTTCCCACCGAGCTGGAGCTGGCCAAGCAATACGGCGTTGCCCGGATAACGGTACGAAATGCGATTGCCGAGCTTGTGCAGGAGGGGCTGCTCGTGCGTCGTCAAGGGAAAGGGACCTTTGTAGCCGAACGAAAAATCGACCGGGAGCTCGTCAATGTGGCCAGTTTTACCGATCGTATGAACTCGCGAGGCATGCGAGTTGGCTCGCGGCTTGTCAGCGCGAGAGCGATTAAGGCTGCGGGAAAGCTGGCTGAGTTGTCAGGAATGGCTGAAGGCGCCTCCATGATTGAGATTGTCAGGCTACGGTTAAGCGATGATGTTCCCGTTGCGATTGAAACGACCTGTTTATCAGGGGAACGCTGTCCCGGCCTCGAGAAGGAAGACTTGGCGAAGCAATCGCTCTACCACCTGCTTGATAGCAAATACGGCATTCGCCCCGCCTATTCAAGCAAAACGCTGGAGCTGGCCCGGGCGATGACAAAGGAAGCCAAGCTGCTCTCCGTCAAAACCGGTGCTCCGCTGTTTCTGATGACAGCGGTCGTTTATTCGGAGGATCATCAAGTTATGGAATACGTCAAGACGTTGTTTCGAGGAGACCGGTTTCGCTTTCAGGTTCACTGATGGTAAGTATGCAAGAGATGAGTCTTCATTTATTACACGCCGGGAGGGGCTCGCACTATGGAGATTCTGATTGTCGAAGATGAAACTTTGATTCGCAGGGGCTTGGAGCGGATGATTTGTGATTTGGGCTATCGGGTCGCGGGGACGGCGGATGACGGGGAGACGGCTTTGCAATGGTTGGAGAGCCAGACTGCGCCACCTGATCTGATCATTACCGATATTTTCATGAAATATGTCGACGGCCTTGAATTAATAGGGATGGTAAATGCGAAGTATCCGAGCGTCAAATGCGCGTTATTGTCCGGTCACGATGATTTTCGGCTTGCACAGCAAGCGATCAGCCTGAAGGTGTGCCGTTATTTGACCAAGCCGATTAATCGGGAAGAGCTTCGCGATGCGTTGGACGAAATTCGCCATGAGGTGGAGCAGGAGAAGCTGCGTAAGATGGATTTGCTCCGATGGGAGCAGCGCCATGCAAGCAGTGTTTTGTACGTCCGGGACAAGCTGCTGTCCGATTTACTCGAGTCGCGTCTCATCTCATCCACGGATATACTTCAGCATGCCGATTGCTTTGATTTTGATTTGAAGGGGACCTTGCTCTCCGGCGGCGTCATCCGTCTGCAAGAGACGGGACGGCCTATGTCTCAACGGGATTCCCTGCTCTATTCCGTAGCGGTCAAGCATTTGTTCACCGAGACGGTGCTGGCCGAGTATCGCGGGTTCGTGCTGCTCAAGGATTCATGCACGCTGGCGTTTGGCGTATGCGAGGACAAGCCGGAGCGGCTGCGGAAGGAAGCGGTCCAGTTCGCAGATATGTCGGCAAGAATGCTGGGCGTTCCGGTAGTTTTCGGGACGGGATCGAGAGCGGCCAATCTGCTGCAATTCCGCCAAATATTTGCCGAGGCCTGCGAAGCGATGGAGCAATCCAGCAAGGAACGGCATTTCTACCCGTTGGAGCTCGAACAGAAGCTTCGCGTATCCATGCGCGCAGGGGACCGGGAAGAAGCTAGGACCAATATACGGCTGATGATTGAAGCGATTGCCGCAAGCCCCGCGCCTTCCGACTATGTATTCCATTCCTTTTACAAGCTGATCGAGTCGCTGGAGGCATTATTTCGCGAGCTCGAGCTGCCGTTTGCCGCGCCGCAGCTTGCCGGATTGCCGAGAACCGGATTAATGGATCGGATGAACCAGTGGCTCCAGGAATGCGTATCCGCACTCGAGCCGCGCCGGCAGGAGTATCCTAGCGAGATTGTCACCAAAGTGATTGCGCATATGCAGGAGTGTTATGCCGACGGGAGTCTCAATTTGCAGCATTTGGCCGATCTCGTCTATGTGCATCCCAACTATTTGACGCAAATGTTCCGCAAGACGACCGGTTATTCATGCATGCAGTATTTGGCGCGCCTGCGCATGGAGCAAGCGAAAAAGCTATTGCACGAATCGGATCTGAAAATCTCCGAAATCGCCGAAAAAGTCGGCTACGACAACCACTTGTATTTCAGCAGTTATTTTAAAAAGTGGATCGGAAAAAGCCCATCCGATTACAAGGAAGGACTTTCCTCCCAATGATTGATCGCCTCCGTTATCGTTTAAATCGCTGGTATAACACGATGTCGCGAACGATTTTTATCAAGCTTCTTTTACTGCTTCTCATTCCTAATCTGCTCTTAATGTTCGTTATCCAGCAGTTGACCGACCGGCAAGTCCAACAGAAGGCCAGCGAAATTCACAATACGCTGCTTGGGCTGGAGCATGCGGTAAACCGGGAGATCGGTTCGCTCTTCGGGGTCGTCACTACCTTGACCAACCAACTCATCATTGAGCCCGACGTACAGCGGATTTTGACATCCAGTTGGCGCGATAGATTGGCCCAGGGCGAATCCCCTACACCGGACGCCGAGCTTAGGAAGCTGCAGACGCTCTATGACAATCAGGCGGCAATGCTCTCACTGTTGTCCCGGTACCGTCTCGTCTGGACGAATATCTACTCGCTGGCGATCATCGATACGCAGGGCAATGTGTATTTAAGCACGGCGCAAAATTATCAAATTTACCCGGAGGATATTCTGGCTTCCCGATTGCTGAAAGCGGATTTCGACGACCCGTTGCCATGGAGCGTTAACGACGCGTTAACCAAGGAGAGCAATATGATTACGATTGCCAGAAAAATATACGGGACTACGATGCCCCAGCAAGTGATCGGGCACGTCGTCATTAATCTTTCTTTGAACGAAATTCAAAGCTCATTCGATACTTATAATTATTTTGGCAACATGATATTTGGCCTATACGATGCTTCTGGTAAAGGACGGATGGTTTACGACGGGCGGCAATTTTCCGCGGAGGAAGGCGAGGTTCTTCCTTTTGCCGAAATAGGGGACCGACAGTCGGACGTATCATTCCGGGGCAGCTCATGGAGGATGATCGTCAAACGGATGGAGGAGTCGTCCGCAACGGGAATGCGAAATTATTTATTTGTCGGTTTGGACAACCAGTATATTCACGAGCAGACCAAGGCTATTAGCGATAGTCTCAAATATGGTTATGCTATATTTCTCATCGTGGCGTTAGGTGTCTCTTTATTCGGAGCGACGGTGTTGTCGCGACGGATCGGGCGCGTGCTGAAGGCGATGCGACAGTTCGGAAAGAAACAGTGGGGGACGCGGATCACGATCAGGGGTAACGATGAGATCAGCATCATAGGCAATACGTTTAATTCAATGGCCTCCCATATCGAAGATTTGCTGGAGGACGTTTCCGTTCAGCAGCATCTGAAGCGGTTGTTTGAACTAAGGGTGCTTGAATACCAGATCAATCCGCATTTTTTGTATAATACGCTGGATACGATTCACTGGCTTGCCCTGGACAGCAACCAGCCCCAAATCAGCCGGATGGTGGAAGGACTATCCAAGCTGTTCCGGATCATCTTGAGCAAGGGAAGCGAAACGATTACGCTGCGCGAGGAGTTCGAGATGATACGGATTTATTTGGATATTCATAAAATTCGTCTGGAGGACCGCTTCGACTACGAGCTTCGTCTGGCGCCCGAGGTTCAAGAATACAAAATCAGCAAGATTGTGCTTCAGCCGCTTGTGGAAAATGCGCTTTTGCACGGTATTCGCCGGTTGCGAACGAAAGGGATGATTAGGGTCTCCGGGAAAATGGACGGCTCCTGGATCGTACTGACGGTCTCGGACAACGGGGTCGGCATGCCGGAGGAGGTGCTTGCAAGCCAGCGGTGCTTGATCGATTCCGGGCTTTGGGAGGAAGAAGTGATGAGCGGCTCAAGCTATGGTATGAAAAACGTCGATTCGCGGCTCAAGCTGATGTTCGGCGACACGTACCGGATGAATATTGAATCCGGAGGACCTTCACCCGGAACCCGTATCACGATACGCATTGGCGCCGAACAATGATGCGCTGAGCGAGCGCGGACATACATTCATGTTGAATAATGAAGTGCTTTGCAGACGGAAGACGGTAACTAGCCGTCTTCTTTTTGCTACATGGGCATCGCCCAAGGATAGCTGCGGACGAACATTAAATTTGTATATATGATCCTCTTAAGTTTGTTTATATTTCATTAGCGCCTGCTGACCTATAATGAAGTCAAGAGGACATTCCGGAAACATCCTCAGTCCAACACGGTAAATGGTCATAAAGGAGGCAAGTTGAAATGAAGAAAAAATGGTTGCTCGCTTCACTTACTCTGATTTTCTCGTTCGTCACAGCCTGCTCGTCCGAAACGGGCAGCGCGCCGGCTCCCAAAGAATCGGCAGAGATGTCGAATCCGCCGAATGAGCAGGTCAAGATTACATGGTGGGATTTTCAGCCGAATCAGGCGATGATCGATGCTCTAACAAATCTGATTGCCGCATATGAGAAGGAGCATCCAAACGTAAAAATCGAGAGAACGTTCGTTCCGTTCGCCGATATTAAAAACAAGCTGCTGCTTGGCTCGGCCGCCGGCCAGCTCCCCGACATAGTTATGATCGACGGGCCGGATCATCAGGCGTTCGCCTCCGCCGGAGTACTTGCCGACATTACCGAAGAGGTGAAGGCATGGGGGGAAGCGGATCAATATTTCGAAGCGCCGTGGAATGCAACAATGTATAAAGGCAAAAACTACGGGATTCCCGTGAGCAACAATAATTTGGGTTTATTTTATAACGATGATCTTCTCAAGCAAGCCGGGGTGGAGCCGCCCAAAACATGGGATGAACTGAAGACTGTGGCGAAAAAGCTTAGCGGCAACGGTGTGTACGGCCTCGCCATCGCCGCTCCGAAAAGCGAGCAGCTAACGTTCCAGTATCTCCCCTTCCTCTGGCAGGCCGGCTCCGACTTGACCAACATCGATAACCCGGGAACGGTAGATACGCTCAAGCTGTATAAGGATCTGGTGGCTAGCGGCTCGATGTCCAAAGAGGTCTTGACGCAGGATCAGCAGGCTACTTTCCTGCAATTCATGGCCGGAAAAGTAGCGATGGTGTTAAGCGGCCCTTGGCAGCTTCCTGCGCTTAATGAGGCCAAGTTTAAGTGGGGACTGGCCGACTTGCCTTCCGGCAAAGAAAAAGCGACGATTCTCGGCGGGGACGACTGGGCCATTACAGCTACCTCCAAACACAAGGACATTGCGTGGGACATCATCAAGTTTTCCCAAAAGCCGGAATATTTGAAGCCACTGCTCATCGGCGGAGCAAGAATTCCGAGCCGCAAAGATTTAATCAACGACTCCTATTGGCAAACGGACAAATATATGAAGATTTTTGCGGATCAGCATCAATACGCCAAAGCGCGGGCCTACGGACCGAACTATCCGAAAATTTCGGAGGCGGTGCAGGATATGGTTCAGCAAACCGTAACCGGTGTGAAGTCGCCGGAGGACGCGGTGAAGGAAGCGGCGGGCAAGATCAAGCCCCTGCTGCAATAAAGAAAAATCACATTATAACGGGGAGGAAGCTCCTCCCCCAATCGAAGCGTGGGAGGGAGAAGCTCCATGACGGATCAGGCATTGCCCAAGACAGAGCGGGCTGTCTCCAAATCGGCTCCTGGGAGGATACGGGCGGGCTGGACCAACTATATGTTCGTTCTTCCCGGAGGATTGTTTGTTATTTCATTCCTTATATTCCCTATATTATATAATATTTGGATTAGCTTTCAGGACGTTACGCTAATGAATTTGAAGGGCGGCCACCGCTTTGTCGGATGGGACAATTATACCAAAGTGTTTGCCGATCCGCTCTTTATGGACTCTGTGCGCCACTCGCTGTTTTTCACGGCCGGCAGTCTTGTATTTCAATTCGGGCTAGGGTTTGCGCTGGCGTTGTTTTTCCATCGCCGGTTTCCCGGACGGGACTTGATGCGCTCTCTGATTCTGCTTGGCTGGATGATGCCGATTGTCATTACCGGTACGTTGTTCAAGTGGATTTTATCGGGGGACTCCGGGGTATTCAACCATCTGCTCATCATGCTCGGCCTGATTGATAAGCCAGTGTTTTGGCTGACCGATCAGGGTACTGCGCTGACGGCGGCGACAATCGCCAATATATGGATCGGCATTCCGTTTAACATGCTCATTTTGCTTGCGGGGTTGCAGGCGCTGCCGGATCAGCTGTACGAAGCCGCCAAAATCGACGGAGCCGGCCGGTTTAGGCAGTTCATGCAAATTACCGTTCCGCTGATGAGGCCGACTATTTTTATCGTGTTAATGCTTGTGCTGATCTACACATTCAAGGTGTTTGATCTGATTTTCGTCATGACCGGCGGGGGCCGGTAAACGTGACGACGGTGCTGCCACTGTTCGCTTACAAGCTTGCTTTTACCAACTATGAAATCAGCATGGGATCGACAGTGGCAAGCCTGATGTTCGTCTTTCTGATTACCCTCGCATCGGTGTACCTCTGGATGTCCCGGAAGGAGGAGAAGTCATGATCGCATCCGGCAAATACAGCGCCCGCAGCTATATTACGGCTGCTGCAGCCGCTGCGGCAACGCTTGTCTATCTGTTTCCGATCTACTGGCTGTTTGTCACCTCCATCAAACCGATGAACGAGTTGTTCGCTTATCCTCCGCATTATATTCCGGTGTCGCCGACGCTGGAAGCGTACGTGCACAACTTTGTCGCGGACACCGGGATTTTCCGCTACATCGGAAACAGCTTTATCATTGCTACCGGGACGATGCTGCTTACGCTGCTGCTGGCCTCGCCATCCGCTTACGGCCTCGCCAGACTGCCGATTCGGGGCAAGGGAGCCGTGCTTATTGTGCTCCTCGCTACACAAATGCTGCCGAGCATTATGGTGGCGATGCCGCTGTTCATCGTGTTCTCCAAGGTGCAGCTTGTCAACAGCTATACGGCACTTGTGATTGCCAACACGACGCATACGTTGCCTTTTGCCGTTCTGGTGCTTCGTCCTTATTTTCTAGGAGTGCCAAGCGGGGTGGAGGAGGCGGCGCTGATCGACGGGTGTCATAAGGCGGGGGCGTTCTGGAAAGTCGTGCTGCCGCTTGTTACACCGGGGTTGCTTACCGTCGGCGCGATCAGCTTTCTGTGGGGCTGGGGGGACTTCATCTTTGCGCTGACGCTCACCTCCGATGAAAGCGTGCGGCCTTTGACGATGGGCCTCAGCAAGTTTACCGGCGAATTCGGTACGCAGTGGAATTATTTGATGGCGGTTGCCGCGATAGCCGCCTTGCCCATCATCATCATTTTTGCATCGCTGCAAAAATATATCGTTAGCGGTCTGGCAAGCGGTTCCATGAAAGATTAAACTTAACAACTTAAAGAGGTGTTCAACATGAGTTATCGCCTTGGTGTCGATACCGGCGGAACGTTTACCGATATTGCTCTCATTCATGAACAAACAGGCGAGGTGCATGTAGCCAAGGTGCCTTCGACTCCTCACGATCCGTCCGAAGCTGTTATTAACGGGGTACGCGAAATTGTGAGTCAAACGGGAATTGACGTGAAGAACATCTCGTTCTTCATCCACGGCTCTACCGTGGCGACGAACGCGCTTCTGGAGCGCAAAGGCGCCAAGACCGCGCTGCTCACGACCAAAGGCTTTCGCGATGTGTTGGAAATCGGCCGGCAGTCCCGCCCGAAGCTGTACGATTTCAAAGCAAGGAAGAAGGTTCCGTTTGTCTCGCGCGATCTGCGTATTGAAGTGAGCGAGCGGATTAAGGCGAACGGGGAAGTGCTGGAGCCTTTGGATCCGGAAGAAATACGTGAGATCGCGCACAGACTGAAACGCGAAGGCGTGCAGTCCGTCGCCATATGCCTGATCAACTCCTACATGAATGACACCCATGAGAATATGATCCGGCAAGCGTTGCAGGAAGAATACCCAGAAGCTTATGTCACGCTGTCGAGCGAAGTACTTCCCGAGTTCAAGGAATATGAGCGGACCAGCACGGTGGCGGCAAATGCGTATGTACTGCCAAAGATGAAGGGATATCTGAATCGTCTGGTAGGCAGTTTGAAGGAAATCGGCGTTCGGTCGGAGCTATACATTATGCAGTCGAACGGCGGGATCATAACTGCGGAGAGCGCCATGCACACTCCGGCCAGGACGGTGCTTTCGGGCCCTGCGGGAGGGATTCTGGCGGGATTGTTCATCGTGGAAACGACGCCTTATAAGGATCTGATCACTATCGACATGGGAGGCACCAGTCTCGACACCGCTTTGATTGAGAAGGGCAGGCCGCAGTACACCACCATGAGCGAGGTGGAAGGCAGCCCGATCAAGCTGCCGATGATCGAAATGCATACGATCGGCTCGGGAGGCGGCAGCATCGCCTGGATCGATGTGGGGGGAGCGCTGCGCGTCGGGCCGCAGAGCGCGGGCGCCGTGCCGGGCCCGGTAAGCTACAACAAAGGCGGCATGGAGCCGACCGTAACGGATGCGAACGTTATATTGGGGCGGATCAATCCGGGCTACATTTTGAATGGGAAGATGAAAATGAATCTCGAGCTGGCCCGTCAGGTGATGAAGGAAAAAATCGCCGACCCTCTCGGCATTACGATAGAAGAGGCGGCTGAAGGGATTCTCAAGGTCGTGAACGCGAATATGATTCGCGGCATCCGGGTCATTTCGATCGAGAAAGGACACGATCCGCGCAACTTCTCGCTTGTCGCCTTCGGCGGTGCGGGCCCGGTACATGCCGTCGAGATAGGCAAGGAGCTGGGCTGCCAGGAAATCATTATTCCTCCGAATCCCGGGATCACGTGCGCGATGGGGATGTTAATGGCCGATGTGCGGCACGACTTTGTACAAACCGTGCTGTCCGGTGTCGCTCAGTTAAAGCTGGATGATGCCAATGATGTCATCGCCCGCCTGGCGGAGGAAGCACGAGGGCAGCTGCATAAGGAAGGCTTCGCCGACGGGGAGATTCACCTGCAAGTTGCGCTCGATCTGCGTTATTTGCGCCAGGCGTATGAAATCGATGTGCCGATCCGGGGGCTGAAGCTGAACGGGGAGATGCTGGAGCAGGCAGTGAACGACTTCCATAGGATGCATCATAAAATATACGGTTTCAGCCGGGAGGAGGAGACGGTCGAGCTGGTTAACATTCGGCTGATCGCCATTGGGGCGATTCCGAAAATTCGTTTCGACAAAAGGGAAGGGGGTTCGGAAACGCAGGAGGCACTACCTTCCCGCCAGGTGTTTTTTGACGGCCGATTTGTGGCAACGCCGGTGTACAACCGTTCCGGTTTACGTGCGGGAGCAGTTGTAGAAGGGCCGGCCATCTTTGAGCAGCTCGACTCCACGATTGTCATCCATCCAGGGCAAAAAGCTGAGACCGACGATTACGGTAATCTGCTCATCCATTTGTATAACGCATAACGAATCCAAGGGAGGACGGACCATGAGCGCAAAAGTTGATGCCATCACGATAGAAGTGATGAAGAACGCTTTTCATACCATTGCCGAAGAAATGGGCGTCGCTTTGATCAAAACGGCATTGTCCACGAATATCAAGGACCGGATGGACTGCTCTACGGCAATTTACACGAAGGACGGCAAGCTGGTGGCTCAGGCGGAGCATATTCCGCTTCACTTGGGGCTGATGCCTTCCGTTGTCGGCGAGGTGCTGAAGATCTACAAGCCTGACGAACTGAAGGAAGGCGATGCGATCCTGATTAACGATCCGTATATTAGCGGCTCGCATCTTCCAGATATTTTCATGATCTCCCCTGTATTTCATCAAGGTCGGCTTGTCGCATTAACCGCCAACATTGCGCATCATATTGATGTCGGCGGCATGACTCCGGGGAGCTGCTCGGTCAAAACGACAGAAATTTTTCAGGAGGGGCTCAGGCTGCCGGCCATTCGCGTGCGTAAAGCGGGCGTTATGGACGAGGAGGTGCTGCGACTTTTGACGAAAAACTCACGGACCGGCAAGGAGATGCTCGGCGACATTTACGCCCAGCTCGCCGCCAACAAAATCGGTGAAACCCGTCTAAAGGAGCTGTTCGAGCGGTATTCGACCGATTTCACGGAAACGTGCATGAACGAGCTGATGAACTATTCGGAACGGAGGCTGCGGGCGGCAATTCGCAAGGTTCCGAACGGAACGTATACCTTCGAGGACTATTTGGAAGGCGACGGCCTCACCCGGGATTTGATCAAAATCGCGGTGCAGGTTTGCGTCAAGGACGACGAAATTCACGTCTCGTTCGAAGGGACTTCGCCGCAGGCTCGAGGCTCTATCAATTCGACGATCGGCGTTACAAGCGCCTGCGCCTATTACGCCGTCAAAGCGCTGCTCGACCCGGAGGTGCCGCCGAACGACGGAGCCTATCGGCCGGTTCGCGTTCACGCCAAGGAGGGCACCGTCGTCAACGCGAAATTCCCGGCAGCGGTCTCCAACGCCAATGGTAACACGTCGCAGCGCATTACCGACGCGATTCTCGGGGCGCTTGCTCCCGTGCTTCCCGAGGCGGCTATCGCCGCCTGCTCCGGCTCGATGAACGGACTTAACTTTGGCGGCTTTAATGAAGCGACCGGCGAATACTTTTCATACATCGAGACCTGCGGAGGAGGACAAGGCGCTGTGCTCGGACTGGACGGGATGAACGGTGTGCATACGCATATGACGAATACGCGCAATACGCCGACCGAGGTTATTGAACAATCGTATCCCCTGCTCGTGAAGAAGTATTCGTTTGCTGAAACCGGCGGCGGGTACGGCAAATTCCGCGGCGGCGTGGGAATTACCCGGGAGATTGTTTCGGAATCGGACGATGTGATCGTTACGATCACGTCTGAACGCCAGAGAACGAGACCATGGGGCTTGTTTGGAGGTAAGGAAGGCGCAGCGTCGGAATGCATCCATATTACAGCTTCAGGCGAAGTGACGAATTTGCCGCCCAAGGCGACATTGGCGATAAACAAAGGAGATACTGTGATCATTAGTACGCCGGGCGGTGGCGGCTACATGGACCCGTTCTCCAGAGACCCCGAACTGGTACGGGAGGATGCGCGCTTAGGCTATGTCAAGCCGGATGAAGCTGCCAGGGAATACGGCGTGGTGCTGATCCCGGAGACGCTGGAGATTGACGCAAAGCGGACAGCGCAGCTGCGCCGGAGCGGAACAGCCCATGTATGATTTGATGCAAAACGCGGCCCGACGCCGCTTCAATCACATGGTTAGGCAAGGAGGCCAGCTATGCGGGTAGCAGGAGTAGGTTTAAGCTGCATGGATATATACGAAAACTTGGGTCGTTCTTATCCGACGGGCAATAGCGTCGATTTCGTTATCCATCTAAGCCGGCTCGGCGCGGATACGTCGATGGTTAGCGTCGTCGGTACCGATGATTACGGCCGGCAGATGGCGGGCGTGCTGCGCAGGGAAGGTGTTGACATCAGCCATTTGCATGTCGCCGAGGGGCGGACGGCGATGTTTCGAATGAATCTGAACGGAAACGACAGGGTTCATAAGGAGAAAATCGAAGGCGTCATGGTCCGGTTCGCTTTAACCGATGAGGATATTGAATTCATCGCTGGACATGATTGCGTGCATACGAATTTTTCCGGGAGAGTAACCGGTTCGCTTCCCGCGTTCAAAGATCGCGGTCTGCTGACGGTATTCGACTTCTCGACGCGCGTATTTAAAGAAGAGGCCGAGCTCGCACTGCCTTACATTGACTATGCCTTTTTCTCTTATGAGCAGGAGGATGATTTCATTAAAGAGTATATGCGGTGGGCGCAGCGCCTCGGCCCCCGCGCGGTGATCGTAACCTTGGGCGAACAAGGCAGCCTCGCCTACGACGGCACCCGGTTTTATCGTGAGGGTATCGTTGCGGCTGAGCGGGTAGTAAATACCGTCGGAGCGGGGGATTCGTTTTGTGCCGGCTTCATGTACGGCGTATTCCAGGGCATGACGCTTCAAAACTGCCTGCTTAGCGGAGCCGAGGTCGCCTCGGCCGTGGTCGCCAGGTTTGAGCCGTATTAAGGCCGGATTCTACCAAACAACGAAAGGCAGGGCAAACAAGATGATCATCGACGTCCATTCCCATCCGATTTTTTACAAAGACATATGCGGAGACAAGGAAACACTGAATTTCCGCAAAGAGCAATTCGGCATTTTCAAGCAGTCTCCATACCCGTTGGAATCGGCGCTCATCGAGATGGGCTACATGGATGTGGCCAAGACAGTTCTGCTGCCCGAGGATATTACAACGCTGCATGGCGGCTGCATTATCACCAATGAGGAGATTAAGAGCATTGTTGATCTCGCTCCGGACCGTTTTATCGGCTTTGCCAGCGTCGATCCCCACCGTCCGGATGCAGTGGAAGTGCTGGAGCACGCTTTTACAAGCCTTGGCCTGAAGGGGCTTAAACTGCATCCGTCCAAGCAGCAGTTTTATCCCTATGAGGAGATGCTGAAGCCTATCTACGAGATATGTCTCAAATACGACAAGCCGGTCATGTTCCATGCGGGAATGAGCTGGCAGCCGGACGCGCCAGCGAAATATTCCCATCCGCTGCACTTCGAGGAAGTGGCTATCGCTTATCCCAAACTGCGGATGTGCCTCGCTCATTTCGGCTGGCCATGGATTCACGAGACGGTGATGCTGCTGCTGAAATATCCGAATATTTATACGGACACGTCTTTGCTGCATATGGATAATGCGAAAGATTTTTACGAACAGGTTTTCACGCGAAATATGGGACCGTTGTGGATTGAACGCAATCTTGCCGACAAAGTTATGTTCGGTACGAATGCACCGCGTTTTCGGGCCAAACGGCTGCTGCCTGCGCTCAAGGGACTCCATTTCAGAGACAAGACGCTGCAAAAAATTCTCGGTCTCAATGCGCTGAAATTTATCGGGCTGGAAAGGTAGGGAGTGAAGATGGTCAAGCTGAAAAGCATCATAATCCGAACGCGGGCTGAATTTCAAATGATTAAGATTACTGAGGAGGTCCGCGCCTTCGTAGCCGAGTCGGGGGTGACGAACGGACTGGCGGCCGTCGTTACGGCCCATACGACGACCGGCATCATGGTTAACGAGGGGCTTGAATGCGTGGAAACGGACATTGAAGAGGCGCTCGAGAGGCTTATTCCGAAGGATGCCCCCTATGCGCACGCGCATTTTCTGCCCTCGTACGGGGCGACCGGCAGCAATTCGCCTTCGCATTTGAAATCAATGCTGTCGGGCAACAGTTGTCTCTTTGTCGTTCAGGACGGCAAGATGGTGACCGGTGACGCCCAGGATGTGTATTTAGCCGAATTTGATGGGCCGAAGGCCCGCAAAGTATATATTCAGGTGCTCGGAGAGTAAGGAGGGAATCCCTAGAATGAAGCTTGCCAATATGAATCAAAATTACCACCGATATCCGCTGGAATATTTTTTGGACTCAACGGTTCGCACCGGTTTGGAAGCGATCGAGCTATGGGCGGGCACTCCCCATCTGTACGTAGATGACGCATCGGCTCAAGAAGTGGCTGGGGTATTGAAGCAAATCAAGCAAAGAAATTTGGAGTTGGTTTGCTTTACGCCGGAGCAGGCGATTTATCCGATTAATCTGTCCGCGAAGGACGACGCCTGCCGTAAGCGCAGCATCGAATATTTCCGGAAGTGCATTTCTGTAACCAACGCGCTCGAGTGCCCGAAAATGCTAGTTATTGTAGGTTTCGGCTTCTATAGCGAACCCGAGGAAGAAGCATGGAAGCGGGCTGCGCAATCACTGCATGTGCTGGCGCAGGATGCGGAGCAGTCGGGTGTTACGCTTGTCCTCGAATCGATGTCCAATATCGGCTCGAATGTGATTTATAATCTCGACACACTCCAAAGGATGCATGCACAAGTGAATTCTCCGGCAATGAAGGTGATGCTCGATACGATTCCGATGGTGCTGGCCGGCGAAACCATCGAGGAGTACGGAGCTGCGTTTGGCAATGAGCTGGTCCACGTTCACTTTCTTGACGGGGACGGCTTGACGACGGCTCACTTGGCATGGGGAGAAGGCAAATTTTCGCTGGACAACTTTATAGATGGTTTGAAAACAATCAACTACAACGGATATTTGACACTGGAGCATATTTCCCCTAAGTACAATTGGGACCCAGAAGCTGCCGTGCGCCAAAGCCTGAAGAGCATTGGCTCTAAACTGCTTTCTCAGTAAAGTTCAAATCCATTACCGGGAGGTTCTTATCTTGAAACAAACGACTGCTAATCAGAACATAACAGCTCAGCTGGAAACGATTTTTGAGGCCTTTAAAACCAGAACGATCCGCCGGGTTTTCTTCGTAGCGTGCGGTGGCTCTTCCGCATTGATGTTTCCCAGCAAATACTTTCTGGATCGCGAATCGGCGGCGATCACTTCGGAAATATTCAGCTCAAACGAATTTATCCATCGCAATCCGCAATCGCTGAATACGGAATCGTTGGTCATTCTTATGTCGCATAAGGGGAAAACGCCGGAAACGACGGAGGCGGCCAAATTCGCCAAGAGCAAAGGCGCATTGACCGTATCGCTGATGTATGTGGAAACGGCGCCTCTGGCGGATGAGTCGGATTACACTGTCAACTACAGCTGGGTTTCGGCGGGGCACATGGAGCCGGAGCCGGAGATGATGAACTATGCCATTTTATACAGATTATCCATGGGGCTTTTGTACGTGAAGGAAGGCAACAAGAAGTATGAGAAGCTGGTCAGCAGCCTGGAACAACTCGGTGCAGTATTCGAAAGGGTGATGAAGCAGGTAACAGAGCCTGCCAAGGCGTATGCAGAATCGGTTAAAGACGAGAAGATCATCTACACGATGGCGAGCGGCTCAAACTATGGCGTCGCCTACTCCTTTGCGATTTGCATCTTGATGGAGATGCAGTGGAAGCATTCGCATGCGATACATGCGGGGGAATTTTTCCATGGACCATTTGAAATTCTCGACAAGGATGTTCCGTTCATCTTGCTGATGGGGCTGGATGAAACGAGACCGCTGGAGGAACGGGCGTTAACCTTCCTGAAGCAGTACGGGGAAAAAGTGCTGGTGATTGATGCGAAGCAGTTCGATTTGACCGGAATTGAAGAGGAAGTGAAGGGATACTTGGCTCCGATTGTAATCAATTTTGCTCTGCGGATTTATGCATTGGCTCTTTCCAAGGCGACTGGACATCCGTTGGAGACGAGAAGGTATATGTTTAAAGTACCCTATTAAGCCGGGGTCGTATCCGTGCGGGCAATGCAGCGTGCATAATGTCAATCGGTGGACGGACATTTATCCAAATATTTCCATGAGAGAGGAAGCCGGCTTCAATCGGAGCCGGCTTGTTTGTCGTTTTCTTGTACGTTCTTCACTCCGCCGCGATGGCGCGGATTTCCGCGAGAGTCGCTTCGTCGAGCTCGGCCTCGGCCGCAGGCAGCACGCCGAGAATGTGGCTCGGCTTGCGCACGCCGACGAGCGCGCTGGCGAGCGCCGGATGGGCGAGCACATAAGCGATGGCGAGCTGCGGCATTGTCAGATCGAAGCGGGCGGCGATCGCTTTGAGCTTCTCGACCTTGTCGACGTTCTTGCGCAAGCCTTCGCCGGTATGCGCGGCGTTGCGCGAGCGCCAGTCGTTGGCCGGGAAGGTCGTGTCGTAGGTATAGTTGCCGGACAGCAGACCCGAAGTAAGCGGGCTGTAGGCGACGACGCCGATGCCGCGTTCGAGGCAGAACGGCAAAATTTCCTTCTCTACGGCAGGTCTCAGGATGGAGTAGGGAGGCTGCAGCGAGTCGACATGCCGTACGGCCAGCGATTGCTCCAGCAGGTCGACGTTGTAGTTGCTCACGCCAACGTAACGGATTTTGCCGTCCTGAACGAGCTTGTCCATCGCCCGCATCGTTTCTTCCGCAGGAGCCTTCGCATCGGTATCCGGCCAATGCATCTGATACAGATCGATATAGTCGGTTCCGAGCCGCCGCAGCGAAGCTTCCGCCTCGCGGATGACGGATTCGTACGTTCCGTTCTTGGAGATAACATTATTCTCGTCCCAGACAAGGCCGCATTTGGTGGCGAGCACGACTTTATCGCGGCTGTCCTTGAGCGCTTTGCCGAGCACCTCCTCCGAGTGTCCCAGTCCGTACACGGCGGCGGTATCATAGAAGGTAACCCCCGCATCGAGCGCCGCGCGCACGCTCTCGAAGGAAGATTGATCGTCCTGGTCGCCCCAGGCGCTGGCCCAGCCGGCGCCGCCGATAGCCCAAGAACCGAAGCCGATAACGGAAATGTCCGGCCCGTTTTTGCCAAGTTTACGGTATTTCATAGCGATGTCACTCTCCTTGTATTATTATTGCGGGAAGAACGGAGCGCGCTTCATATAAATGCTCTCGATGCGCTCGACGATCGGAGCGTCCTTCTCGCTCTCTTGCTTGACCTTCTGCCATTCGGGATCGTTGCGGAACGCCTCCCATTGGCGGTCTCTCTCCTCCATGTCCGCATACTGCATCACGTAGTAGAGGCGGTTGTTCTCCGCGTCCATATCCTCCCAGAAATCGTTTACCCGCATGCCGTGCCTGGCGAAAATCTGCAGGGTGAAATGGGTGAACCGGTCGCGGATCGCCTGCATGCGGCCGGGATGCATATGATAAATTCGCAGTTCGTACAACAAATGAATCCTGCTCCTTTCCGTCAACTAAGTTTCATTATAAGCGAGTTTGTCCAAGCAGGAAATGACTGAAAATTTTGAAACTTAGTTTCGCAAGAGTCACTATGTTACGTTGAGGTTAGGCGATATGCAGCCGATGCTCACAGGGATGGCCGGACATAAATAACAAAAAGCCGGAGAACGGCAGCTCGTAAACAAGCCGTTCTTCCAGCTTCGTCATGACCGCTGCGTCAACGCAAACGGTGCGAAAGCTTATGCGTGCTGCAAGCCTTGTCTCCGAGCCGGGCGTCCGCCGCGGCAGGGGACGGGGGCCGTTACCCACTGCCGGACGATTCCCCCGCCGCTGCGGGGGCTTCCCCGCTGTCCGCCGCGGGAGCCCGGTGCGAGCTGTACACCGCGAAGCCGAGCATCGTAGCGAGCAGGACGCCGCCGCCGGTATAGAAGGCGGCCGTCAAGCCGAGCGCCTGGCCGAGCAGCCCGAACATGGCCGGGGCGACCATCTGCGACAGCCGGTTCGTCAGCAGGCGCAGCCCCATCACCTTGCCGCGTTCGTTATCCTTCGTTTCCTCGACCATAATCATAATGGTGATCGGCAGGTTCATACCGATGGAGCTGCCGAGCAGAAACGTAAGAACGGCGATGCCGATCAGGTGCAAGGACGCGACCGGAATGAGGATTAGGCAGACGGAGGCTATACAGCCGGCGACGATCAGGATTTTCTCCAGCGTCGCCAGCTTCATCAGCCGCCCGAGCAGGAAGCGGGATACGAAGCCCGACAGTCCCATCAGCGAGATGACCGAGGAGATGACGAAGGCGGAATAGCCGTGGCCGTTCAAGTAAAGCGGAATGAAGCTGGCGTACAACGCTTGAATGAACATGATCAGGAACGTGCCGACCAGGCCGAACTGAACCCCCCGGTGCCGGGTCAGATGAATGCCGCTCACGTAACTGTTCAGCATTTCCTTAGGCTGAAACAGCTCCTTCGTTGCGCCCCGTTTGGCCGCGCCGTCGGGGGTTCGGATGAGCAGAATCAGGATGAAGCAGACGGAGCAGACGACGAGCGAGGCCACGAAGGCCGACCGGTAGCTCCACAAGGACGAGCCGGCTTGCGTTACGACCAATCCGCCGAGCAGCGGACCGACCATATTGCCGGCCGAGTTCCACATCGAGAAGCGGTTAATGTTTTTATTGCGCCGCGCTTTGTCCTGCTCCCCGTCCGATGCCAGCACTTGAAGCGAGGAAGCCATAATGATCATGCTCGTGCCGAGAAGCACCTGGGATACCGCAAGGAAGGCCAAGGTCGTGCTGAAGGACATGAGTCCCAAGGAAACGATCAGCATGAGACAGCCGATCTTCGTCATTTTCATCGGGCCCATCGTATCGATCATCTGGCCGATCGGCATGGCGATAAACATCGGCACGAGCGCGCGCAGCGTGACAATAAGCCCGATCAATGCCGTCGACGCGCCCAGCGCTTCGGCATACAAGGTAAAAAACGGCTGCGCCACCGACATCACTCCGAAAAAAATCCCGCCGCCGTATATTCCGACGGCCCGCACCGCTTTTTCCATATTCATAGCAAGTCACCTTTCTTTAGTGGAAAAATACTTGTATTTTTTATACTATGAAGAATGAGAAGACAAGTAAATGAGCGAAAATGAATGACCTTATTCATTTTTTGAATATCCTTCCCGCAGCTTCGGCCGGCTCGGCGGATGAGCGGATTTTTGGGGGAAAGGCGGCGCGCCGTATGACATTCGATCAAATATTAACCTTCGTGACCATCTATCGCCTGGGCAGCATCTCCAAGGCGGCGGAGAAGCTGTACCTGCCTCAGCCGACCGTATCGCACCGGATCAAGCAGCTGGAGCGGGAGCTCGGCAAGCCGCTGCTCATCCGCGCGAACGGAACCGTTCGGCTGTCGCAGGAAGGCAGCGCGTTCCTGCCCTATGCCTTAAGCGCGCTGAACTCGTTGGATCAAGGGCGCGAGGCGGTCGATCAGCTGAAGCAGGGGATGCCGGGCACGCTGTCGCTCGGCTGCAACAATTCGTTCGCCGGCACGATGCTGCCGCCGATTCTGGAGAGCTTCATGGCCGAGCATCCGGGCATTGCGATGAAGGTGTACTGCTACTCGACGGAGGAACAGGTGAACATGCTCAAGTCCAAGCATATCCAAATCGGCATTACCCGCTATACCGCCAATGCCCCGGACATTACCTTCAAGCTGCTCTATGCTCACCCGGCCTACGCCGTGATTTCCAGGGATCATCCTTATGCGAAGCGCGACATGCTCACCCTGCAGGATGTTCTGAAGGAGCGGCTTATTCTGTATGAATCGGACAGCATTTCCCGCAAAAAAATCGACCTGACCTTCAAAGATTTGAATATGCTGTACGATCCGCATTATGAGACGAACAATTTGCAGCTGATTAAATTTTGGATCAAAAGCACGATGGGCATTTTTCTATCCTGTCCGCTGTATATGCAGCCGGAGATCGAATCGGGAGAGATGGTGGCGATTCCGATCGAGCACAATCCGTTCCCGCTGAATCAAATCTTTCTTATGTACCGGGAGGAAGACGTAAGCAGTTTGGACTATTGGTTTATCCGCCATGTCGAGCGGCAGATGAAGCTGTTTCGTCCCAAGGAGACGGGGGAGGAGCGGGGCGGGAGATGACGCCGCCGGGAAGCGGGCCAACCGGCTCTGCCGTTCTGCGGCCCGGACATGAAGTGCGCGCTTATCTCGGAAAGCGGGCAGAGCGCAAATAAGCCGTAAACCGATAGCGGTTGACGGCTTATTCTGCATGCTCACACTTGAAACGTTCGCAGCTTTACCAGGTCGCGCTGGAGCACCGTGCCGCCTTCCAAGGGCTTGAACGTCGTTTTCGTAACGCCGTACACGTTGGTTACAAAGGTGCGGTCCGCTGATTGAGTGATGCGAACCTCGTATTTAAAGGCAACCTTGGACACGTCCGCGAACAGGAACACCGATTGACGGGGGCCGACCGTTACCGTACACCGGGTGGTGCGGCAGGGGCTTACTTTCAAAGGTACGGGGGAGCCGCTGGACCAATCCAGCACTTGGACCGTAACCCTGCGGGAATGCTTCCCCAGATTGACGCAGTCTACAAGAGCATATTTGGTTCGGGGATTTCTTCTAAGAATGCCGGTCGTGTACACGACGCGGGTTCTTTTGTGATGCAAAGCTTTGTTGGCCGGCATAGGATCACTCTCCCAATTTACATACTTATACTTTAGTAAATGCCGGAAACGAAAGATTGCTTGGACGAGTGAAACCTATTCTGCTCACTCGGGGCTGAAGCGGACGTTACCGCCGGGGCCGGTTCGAGCTGTCCGGGATAGGGCGCTCTTCCGGTTTTATTTTATACGATACGGTATGTGCATCTTATTATTGGAAATGAATATAAAAAACAGCTAACTTGGGAAACGACTCGCAGGCACTCGGGTGGTTGATGCCAATCAAGCGGCAGCGGATAGGGGAGATGACATCATTCATAAGGAGAATATATCCGCAGGTCAAATGGGAATGATGATGTTCCTGATGGTTGGGGCTACAGCCATTCTGGCCGTTCCCTCCATTACGGCGAAGCATGCGGGGCGCGATATGTGGTTATCGCCGATCTGGGGGTCTCTTAGCGGTTTTCTTGTCGTTTATATCGCATGGCGGCTTCACGCTTTGTATCCGAACAAAACGCCAATACAATACAGCGAGATGATAGTCGGGCAGTATGTGGGGAAGGCGGTCGGATTCGTGTTTCTTTTTCTTCTTCTGCAGGGTGCAGGCGGGGTCGTTAGAGAATACGGAGAATTCATTTCGGTGGCATTTCTTCCGGAAACTCCCGTTGCCCTCATCTTATTCAGTCTGATACTTGTCGGCAGTTTTGCCGTATATGCCGGCGTGGAGGTGCTCGCCCGCTGCACTCAAGTGTTTTTTCCCGTTTTGCTGATTTTATTTCTGACGCTTATTCTTATGTTAAGCTCCGATCTCTCTCCGGAGAACATGCTTCCGGTCATGGAGAAGGGATTGAAGGCGTCTTTTGCCGGGTCGCTGGTTCCGCACTCGTGGTTCGTACAATTCTTTTTCTCTTCATTCCTGTTTCCTGCCCTGGGAGATCAAAGAGGGATGAGGTTCGGGATGCTATCGGTGTTCGTACTCATGGTAGTATTGGTCATCACGAATATGACCTGTCTGTTCCTGTTTGGAGAAAAGCTTGCAGCCGGTATTACATTCCCCGCGTTCCAGGCCGTACGGTATATCAGCATCGCGGATTTTCTGGCCCACTTGGAATCGATAGCGATGGCTTTTTGGATTGTCGGCGGGTTCGTGCAGATCTCATTATGGTATTACTCTCTGGTCGTTGGCGTAGCCCAATGGTTAAAATTACCGGATTATCGGGCTTTGGTGTTTCCCTGCGGCCTCTTGATCGTCATAAACGGTTTTTGGGGAATGTCGCATCCGCAAAAAATTATGATGTTTTTATCGACAACGGGGGTATTTTACAAATTGTCTGTGCTGCTGCTGCTGCCGGCGCTTCTCTTATGTGTTGCCTGGATACGAAGAAGGCGGGGAGGCGGCGGGTCGCAGCCTCCGGCTCCGAATCGGCGCTTGCGATAAGCGCCTTTTTTGTTGTATAGGAAATGATGCGCAGCCATATCCTGTGGATATCCGTGGGCTCCCCCGAAAGTAATGTCTACCCATAGAACGATCCCGGAGGAATGGTTAGACGCCGATCCAGCTTAGGCTGGATGCGGACGGAATAAGCTTCAGAGCATCACGTCATTTTTGGGGGATTTGTTCACACGCCAGAACTTATAAATTTCGGGGCTCCCCGCAAAGTACCTGAATCAGCTTCGAAGCCAAGGCCTCACTTTGTGGGGTTATTTTGTTGTCTTCCGGATACAATCATGCGCTTACGGCGCGGTGAAGGGCGGCGCGCTTCTCAGCCTGCTGGGCGGGCAGCCGAGCTGTCTGGTGAACGCTCTGGTAAACGAGAACAAGTCGGGATAGCCGACCGTCAAGGCGATCTCCGTTACCGGCATCGACGTCTCCTTCAGCAGCTGCGCCGCTTGGTCCAGACGCACCTTTTGCAAATATTTCACCGGCGGCATGCCGATCTGCTCGGTGAAGGTTTTGGAGAAATGGGTGCGGTGAATGTTGACGTAGGCGGCGATGTCGCTCACGGTAATTTTTTCGGCGTAGCAGGTATGAATGAAGTCGAGGCTTTTTTTCAGCCAGAAATCCGGCATGCGTGGATCGGCCTCCGCTTTCCGGTCGGGGAGCAGCTTGGCGAAGATGCGGAGCATGAGGCTGTTCCACAGAATGAGCTGCTTCCTGCCGAGATTTTTGGGCAGCTGGGTCATCTGGTGAAAGACCGATTCCAGGTCGGGGTCGACGACTTTGCGCTGGTACATCAGCTCCGGGGTGATTCCGGCCATCGTCATCAGCTCCGGAACTTGGCTGCCGTTGAAGCCGAACCAGATCATCCTGAGCCGCGATTCGGACGACACAAGCCGGTACGAGTAAGGAACATGGGGAAATTTGCAGAACATATCCCCCTTGCCCAGGATGACTTCTTGGCTGCCGTACAGAAACCGGACGCGTCCTTCCCTGACAAAATGTATAGTATAATGCCCTGTTCGTCGCGGACCGAGGCTGTAGTTGGACTTGGCGACGTTATGTCCCATATGCACGAAGTACAAGCCGCCGGCCGTATCGAAGGAATCCGCTTCATGAACCCAGCGGTCGGCGTATTCATGGGAATACTCTTGCACGGAAATCACCTGCCGTTGCTCGGATGAGTGGATAGTCAGCGTTTTATCCCATCATAGCGCACTCCCAGCGATTCTAAAAGCCCTTTCCTCTTCTTCCCTACGAATTGCCAAAAAACAGCCTACCGTTTGATATTCCTAACCGCCGCAGGCTTGACGGATAATGGGAGCAGCAAGTCGCAGGGAACGAAATAATTTTGGGAGGTTTCTGCAGTTATGAACATTTCTACCTCGTTAAACGGATTCGGAACCGACTTTGAACGGGCGATTCCGGCTTGCAAGGCCGCAGGCTTTGAAGCGTTGGATTTTAATTATTGGGACCATCAGAAGGATGTTATGGCAAAGACGGCGGAGGAAGAGGAAGCTTGGGCGCATCGCATTCGCGATTTGGCCGACCGGAACGGTTTGCCGTTTACGCAGATGCACGGGCCGGTGCATGGAGGGCTGTTTCACGATATGGTGCTGGGACTCACGCCGGAAACTTTCTTGCAATTGGCGGAGAGATCGATCCGGACCGCGTCCATTCTGGGCATACCATGGGTTGTGTTTCACGGCAGCGGCATTTCGGGGACGGAATCTTACCGCGAAGTGACGGAGTATAACGTGCAGTTTTTCCGTAGGCTGTTTCCCGTAATGGAACGGACGGGGGTCGGCATCGCGCTCGAAAACTTCTACGACCGCGCGCCGCGCCCCCATGCGGCGCGGCGAAAGTACTGCGCGGCGCTCGATGAGCTGGTCGAACTGGTCGACGCTCTGGATCATCCGCTGGTCGGAGCTTGTCTGGATACGGGTCATGCCCATGAACAGGGCATTCATCCGAGCGAATACGTCCAATTGGGCAAGCGGCTGAAAGCGACTCATATTAACGATAACGACGGATTATCGGATCAGCATTTGCTTCCGTTCCAAGGCTCGATCGATTGGACGGCGGCGATGAAGGCTCTGCGTAAGATGGAATATGAGGGCGATCTGACGTACGAGACGCACCGGCCGATCGTCGTCCTGCCGCAAGCGCTGCGGGAAGAAGGGCTGCGGTATGCCGCGGCGGTAGGGAAATACTTGATCGGACTGAGAGAGGAGCAGACAGAAGCATGAAGCTGATCGCGGTGGATTTGGACGGAACGCTGCTCGGGGGAACATCGGGCAGATACGGTTTGCTGCCGGCCGGAGTCGAGGCTCTGCGCCGGGCGGCGGGACAGGGCAAGACGATAGCCGTCGCGACGGGCAGGGAGCTGCCGTTCATTCTCGGCTTGCTTGAACGCGAAGGCATTGTGCCGGAGCGCGAAGGGTGGCCGCAGCTGATCATCTCGGAAGAGCGGTTCATCCACCGCTTGAATGGGCAGGGCGAGTATGCGCCCGAGGCGGAATGGAACGAGGCGATTGAGCGCGCGGAGCGGGAGCACTTCGGCGCCGTCATTGCGGGCGTCGCTGCGCTGCTCGAAGGGGAGCTGGCTTCTGTGGACGCCGCTTCGCGGCGATGCGAGAGCGGGAAGGAAGAGGCGAGAGGCTTCGTCGAGGTGCTGTTCACCCATGCCGACGCGGCCCGAGCCGGCGAGGCGGTTATCGCGGACTGGCTGGCTCAGAGCGGGCTGCCTTACTCGGCCGTGCGCAATGTGGCGGGCGTCGCCATCCGCCGCTTGGGCGCAGGCAAGGGTCCGGTGCTGGCCCGCGCTTGCGAGCTGCTGCGGATCGCTCCGGAGCAGGCGCTCGCGATCGGGGACAGCTGCAACGACCTGTCCATGCTGGATGGCGGCCACGGCTTCGCTGCCGCGGCCCCCGGCAACGCCGAAGAGGAAGTGAAAGCACGCCTTCGGGCGTCCCGCGGCTACATCGCGGCAGGCAATTGCGGGAACGGCGTGGCGGAAGCGGTGTACGCTATGCTGCCGGAGCTTAGGGAATGAGTCCCCGGCAGCGGGCGGCCAGGGCGTTCAGGGACAGGCGGTTCCGGCAAGCCGTGGAGAGGGAGGTACGGCAAGCTTGCGCTGGACCCAGCAGCTTCGTCACTTACCTCCAGGTTACTAAGTAGAGCTTAATACAGTCCTTGTCATGCTCCCCCTTATTGACTATGATGTGGGTATAAATCATTGACATGGGCGGAGTGATCACTTTGGCTAACGGCGAGGCTCATTATCGGATTCCTCTTTTTTGCGCGGTAACCCTGCTGTTCTGGTTTTCCATGTATACTTGCGTTCCGATTTTGGCCTCGTATGTGGAGTATCTGGGCGCATCCCACCAAATGGCCGGTTTTATCGTCGGGATGTACGGGCTCAGCCAAATGCTGCTGCGGATTCCCGTAGGCGTGCTCTCCGACCGTTTTCACAAGCGTAAATTGTTTATTTTGTTCGGCTTGCTATTCTCCGTACTGGCAGGGCTCGGCATCCTGATCACGCAGGAGCTTACCTGGATTCTCATCCTGAGGGCACTTGCGGGTGCGGCGGCCGCCACTTGGGTCGATTTTACGATCTTATTCGTAAGCTACTTTAAGAAGGAAGACACGACCCGGGCGCTCGGGACGCTGTCCTTTTACAACTCGATGGGACAGATGCTCGGCATCCTTCTCGGCGGATGGTTTGCCGACCGGTTCGGATGGGAGTCCTCGTTTATCGTCGGCGCGGTCGTCGGGGCGATCGGGCTTGTCGGCGCGTTGTTTGTAGTGGAGAAGATGGATAAGCAGGCGCAAAAAATTACGTTCGAGGGCGTTGTGGAAGTTGCCAAGGACCGGACGCTGCTCACCGTTTCCTTCTTATCCATTTTGTTTCAAATTTTGACCTTCGCCACGGTGTTCGGCTTCACGCCGGTATTCGCCCAGTCGCTGGGAGCGAGCAAGCTGGACATGGGGCTGCTAACCTTCTTTTCCACGTTCCCGACCGCGTTAGCCGCCTGGTTCGGGGGAAGGCATCTGGCGCAAAAGCTGGGTGAGCGCAACACGATCATTGCCGGCTTCGTTATTAGCGGGGTGTTCACGGTGGCGATTCCTTTCACATCGTCGCTCTGGGTGCTTATGCTGACGCAAGCTTTGGCCGGGTTCGGAAGAGGCTTTACCTCTCCCGTGCTGATGTCGCTTAGCATTAAGCATATGGATACCGGAAAACGAGCGACGGCGATGGGGTTCTACCAAGCGATTTACGGCCTGGGGATGTTCGGAGGTCCTTTATTCATGGGAGCCGCAGGGGATTGGCTGTCCTTGGAGAAAGGCTTCCTGATGGTCGGCGCTCTCGGCTGCGTCACCTCCGTACTCGCTTACCTGCTGCTGAACAAGGCGGGAGCCGGAACGGTCGCGCCTCCCCGCAAGCCCGACGCGCTGGCGAAATGATTTCATTTTGGCGATACCTAAGGAGACACGTTAGTGCGAACGGCAGTCGGAATTGGACCGGCTGCCGTTTTTTTTGTTGTATATCCGGGGGCTCCCCCGAAAGTAATGCCTACCCATAGAACGATCCCGGCGGAATGGTTAGGCGCCGATCCGGCCGAAGCGGGATGCGGACGGAATAAGCTTCAGAGCATCGCGCCACTTTTGGGGGATTTGTTGTGCTGGCGGGCATCCTGTTTGACAAATACAGTTAACGGTCCTAAAATGTTGGATGCGGGTTTGCCCCGCAGCGTAAAATGCCAAAGCTCCTCTGTCGTACAAGCGAGGAATTATAAATAACGATGTTAAGGGTAGCGCGATGCTGCCCTTATTGTTTTGTCGGGGAAGGTATTCAGCGTAACGAGAACGGGGGTGTTGCAGCGCGGGATTAAATACTATAATCCGATAGGAGAGCAATGTGATAATATAAAGGCAAACTCCAGTAAACGGCTAAAGGGGCATCCAGATGATCATCCAAAAAAATATTTTTTCCAAAATGAATGCGATTATTTTCGTTTTTCTCATCCTCATTATCCTGCTTTACGGTTTGTCGAATCAGGCCAGCGTTCGCGTAGTAGAGGGGCTGCTGCAAAAGGAGAAGAGCAATCAGCTCGAGTTTTTCCACAAACAGCTGGATTCGATCGCTCTCAGCTTAGCCATGAATGCGATTACACTCACCCGAGATACGACGATACTGGGCATGGAGAGAACGATGCAGACCGGAGAACAGCCGCTCTTGAACCAAATCGAATCGACAGTTCAGGAGAAGCTGACTCTTCAAAGCTCTGCGAACACTTGGTACAACGATATTACCTTGTATTTTCCTTCGGTCCAAAGAACGCTGTCTACGACGCTGCGTCAAGCTCCGTACAATGAGCAGCAGTTGAACGCGGAGGTAAGGAATGCCGGCTGGAGCTACCGATCGGACCCCGATCGTCCGGACATGTCGTCCTTCGTCTATTACGCGGGGGGACCGATTAATGAGAACGGCGCGCTGAAGGAGAGCGGAGTGATTGTCGAAATCGCTTTGTACGAGCAAAATATTACATCGCTGATGGATCAGCTGAAGACGGGCAGCAAGGGCGATCCGTTTATGGTGGACCGTCAAAACCATATCAGCTACAACCGGACCTCGGATAAGCAGACGACCGACGCCGTCGTTCATGCTCTGTTTCAAAACAAGCTCGAGGATAAAGGAAACGTTGTGACGGAAATCGGCAGTCAGACGTATTCGATCAGCTACGTGTATTCCCAAGCGCTTGGCTATTATATTGTCGATTACACGCCGTTGGAGCAAATCCTGTCTCCGTTAACCAAGATTCGAAATTTCTTTTACGGCTTTATCGCCCTGCTGCTCGTGCTGGGAGTCATGGCTTCCTACTTGCTGTACAAGCATGTGCAGAAGCCGCTGCACGCGCTTACCGGGGTATTGAAAAGATTTCAGCACGGCGATTTTAGCGTGAGGCTGAACAAATGGTTTCATAACGAATTCGATTTTGTCGTTGTTCGGTTCAACGATATGGCCGGGCAAATCCAGCATCTGATCGAAAACGTATACGAAGAAAAAAACCGGTCGAGGCTGGCTACGCTGAAGCAGCTTCAAGCGCAAATTAACCCCCATTTTTTATATAACAGTCTGAACTTCATCATTAGTTCCGCCAATCTCGGGCGCAATGAACCGGTCATCGCCATGGCCTACAATTTGAGCGATTATTACCGTTATATTACAAGGCTTGACGACGATAACTCTTGTCTTCGGGATGAGCTGAAGCTGGTGACCAACTATTTGGAGATTCATCAGCTAAGGCTGCAAAGAATCCGGTACGACATTCATGTTCCCGAAGAAATGATGAACCTGCGCATGCCTAGACTCCTCATACAGCCTATCGTGGAAAATGCGATTGTCCATGGCCTGGAGATGAAAGTGGGCAAAGGAACTCTCGTGATAACGGGAGAGGCTTCCGGCGAATACAGGCGAATTACGATCGAAGACGACGGCGTCGGTCTTTCGGCCGACAGGCTGCGGCTGCTGACGGAGCAGCTTAACCGTCCTATGGAGGAGACCAAGGGCTACGGGCTTTGGAACGTGCAGCAGCGGCTGCAATATTGGTTCGGCGAAGACGCCGGATTGGAATTGAAGGCGTCATCCGGCCTGACGGGGCTTAGTGTGACCTTATATTGGAGAAAGGATGCGGATTATGATGCAGTTGCTTCTCGTTGACGATGAGCCGGTGATTTTGGAGGACTTGGAAATTTTCATGAGAAACACGATGTGCTTTGACCATGTGCATACGGCCGGCTCCGGGCACGAGGCGGTTCAAATATTAGAGCAATCCCCCATAGATATTATGGTGACAGATATCCGCATGCCGGGGATGTCGGGTCTTGAATTATGCGAATATGTCAAACAAAAGCAGCTGGATATCGAGTACATTCTTTTATCGGGCTATGCGGAGTTCGAATATGCCCGGCAGGCGCTGCAGAGCAATACGGCGGCATACTTGCTGAAGCCGGTGAAGAAGGAGGAGCTGCTGCAGACGATCCGGCAGTCGGCGGACAGGCTGAAGCAGAAGAGGGAAGCCGCGCTCGCCAGCCGAAAGGCGCAGGAGACCGTCCGCTCTCATCTGGTCCAGCTCCAAGCTTCGCTCCTGCTGGATGTGCTCAAAGGGAAGCGATGGGCTCCCGAGAAATGGACGGAACAAACGGAGAAGCTGAACATTCCCTTCTCATTCGGAGAGCAGGCCGCTATTATGCTGGTTCGCATTGAAAACCGGTTTCTGGAGTATGACGAGCGCAGCATCGCTTTATTCGAGTTTGCCGTCGTCAATATCGCGGAGGAAGTGCTGCAGGAATATTTCGAAGTCTGGACATGCCAAGACGACAGCCATTATCTGGCCTTCATGATCAAACGGAGAAACGGGGTTTCGACGGATGCGTCGAGCAAAAAGATTCTTGAGCAGCTGGTCCCGCAATTGCAGCAGACTATAGCATTGTGTCTCCAGGGGAAAATCTCTGTCGTCATCAGCGATTTTGCAACCTTTCCCTTGTCGGTGGCCGAGTGGTACCAGCAAGCATTGGCGCTCTTCAGAAGGATGCCCGAAAGCGAGCAGGAGCTGTTCCACCGCTTGTGGGATCAGCCGCCGCATATGCCGCTGCGCCCTCTTCAGCGATTGTATGAGCCGCCTACGGTACTGCAGCTGATCGAAACGGGACGGTGGCAGGATGCGGAAGAGCGGCTGAACTATATTTTTGAAGAGCTGAGCGGCAACGGGATGGACACGGCGGAGTCATTGTCGGAGGTGTTTTTATCATTATCGAATGCTTACGCCTATCTGATTCATATGAACGGGCTGCAGATGGCCGATGTATTGGAGGACTCCTACAGGAGCGGAACCCATGCCTCCGCATTTCGCACGGTCAAGCAGCTTCACGGATGGGCGTCTCAGGCGCTGGAGCGGATCAAAGAACGGATCGGCGCCGGCGCTAAAGTCAACAAGAGCGCGCTCGTTTTGCAAATCCATCAATATATTGAGCGCCATCTGTCCGAGGATGTCACTCTCCAGGCGATTAGCGAGCACGTGCATCTGCATCCCGCTTATTTGTCGGCGGCGTACAAGCAAGAAACGGGCGTGAACTTGAGCGAATATATATACCGGTACCGCATGGAAAAGGCCGCCTATCTGTTAAGAAATTCGAAGGCCAAAATTTACGAAATAGCGGCCCAGCTCGGGTATCAATATACGCCGTACTTTACCAAGCTGTTCAAGAACTATTATGAAGTATCGCCGCAAGAGTATCGCGCTTTTGTCGGCCGGGAGTAAGCAAGATCTTTAGATTGTCCACTAGGATCTTAAAATATCATCCGTGTTCGCCGCCCCCTATCCATTTTATACTTTAAAAGAACGGTGAAACGCCGCTTTATAACAACTCAAACCAAATAGGGGGCTTCATAGTGAATCGCATTATACTGGATACGGATATAGGGACAGACTCGGATGATGCCGTTGCTTTATCGCTCGCGCTGAGATCGCCGGAAATTAAGCTTGAAGGAGTTACGACCGTGTACGGGAATGTGCACGTTCGTGCGAACATTGCCAGGAAAATCATGAGGCTCTCCGGAGACGAAGAGGTAGCCGTGTACCCCGGGGTCGTACAGACTTTGCTGCGCAACCGCGAGGTGTTCTGGGCCGGCATCGAGGGTGAAGGGCTGGATATCGAGGACTCTAAGGAGAAAGACAGCAAGCATGCCGTGGATTATATCATCGAGACGGTGATGAACAATCCGGGCGAAATTACGCTGGTGCCTATCGGGCCGCTAACGAATATAGCTGCGGCGATCATTCGGGAGCCCGCTATTGCGAAGAATGTCAAAGAAATTGCTATGATGGGCGGCGTCGTTCGCTTGGGCAGCACCGCCGTAGAGCTTCCTCCGATTGAACATAATGTGAAATGCGACCCTGAGGCGGCATCGGTCGTATTTGGGAGCGGGGCCCCGATTCTTATGGTAGGGCTTGATGTGACGAGACAGGTTTCCATAACAAGAGAGGACAAGGACGATCTTGCGGTCTCGGGAACCCCGTTAGCCGTTACATTGACCAAGCAAATTGAAGGATATATGGATTACCGGCAAAGGGATTTCACCTACATGCATGACCCGCTGGCCGTAGCGCTTCTGATCAACCGCGAATTGGTGACGACGAGAAGAATGAGCGTCCGGGTCGATTACGATCATCGACATCCGACGGGAATCACGGTAGGGGAACTGGATGAGCAGGGGAATGTTGAGGTTTGTCTTGAAGTGGACCGCGAATCGTTCCTGCAGCTGCTTAAAGAACGAGTGTTTAGCTGATATAGGCTTGGATAGATAAAAAAGGGGGCTTTCACGTTGAAAAAATTACAAACCAGCATCGCCTGCTCGCTGGCTCTGCTGCTTCTGGCAGGCTGCTCCGGCACTTCGGGCAAAGATTCTCAGTCCGCCAAACAAGCGGACAGCGCTTCCGGAACGACCGAAATTTCGTATTTGGCCAACTCGATCTGGGAGAAGCCGATCAAGAAGGTCATTGACGAATTTGAGAAGGAAAACCCCAATATCAAGGTGAATCTGCAGCTTAGTCCTTCGACCAAATTGACCGAAACGATAGAAATCAAGCTCGCTTCCAAAGCGCAGGATCTGGACGTTATCTCTGTCGATGTTCCGTTAACGATGGGATATGCGGTGAAAGGATATTTGGAACCGCTCGATTCGCTGATTGGCGAGGATGCCAAGCAGAAGTGGATTCCTTCCGCCACCGATGCGGGCTCGTATCAGGGGCAATTAATGGCGGCTCCGATGAACACCTCCAGCGTCGTTCTGTTCTATAACAAGGATTTATTCCAGCAAGCGGGCATTCCGTTTCCATCGGATCAATTGGATTATAGAATGACCTGGGAGAATGTGGTGGAAGTAGCCAGGAAATTATCCAAGGATACGAACGGCGATAACCAAAACGATGTATTCGGTTTCAGCTTCGACCAGGTTGGCAAAGCCTATCAGCTGATTTCTCTTGGGCAAAGTAAAAATGCGAAGCTGCTGAGCGACAACGGCCTTACGGCTACGGGCTATACGAATTCGCCCGAAATGGTAAGCGCGTTCCAGTTCTACTCGGATCTGTTCAATAAAGAGAAAGTGAGCCCGAAGATCAAACGGGAGGAAGCGCTGGATTACTTTATTTCAGGTAAAGTGGCCATGTTCCTGGCTTCGACCCAGAATATGCCGCGGATTCAAGAGGCAGGCATGAATTTCGGCATCGCTCCTCATCCTTATTTCGCAGGCGGGAAAGTCGTGACGCCTACAGGAAGCTGGCATGTGGGCATCTCCAAATATTCCACGAAAAAAGAAGCCGCAGCCAAGTTCGTCAAATATTTGACGCTGGGTAAAGGCTCGCAAATTTGGTTCAATGAAAATGGGGCGCTTCCGGCTACTCTGGAACTGCTCGATCAGATCGATAAAGATCCCAAATACAATGAGTTTCCTAATAACATTATGAAATTGGCGGCCGGGGAAGCGCGCGAAACTGCGGCTACACGCCCCAAAACGCCGGGCTACCTGGAATGGGAAACCAATGTGAACAAAGCCTTCGAGGATATTAAGAACGGATCGGACCCGAAAAAGGCATTGGATGACGCTGCAACGCTCATTGACAGTCAATTAAAGAAATATCAGTCCGTAGTGAAGTAACTATAAGGCAAGGGATAGGCTAACCGTCCTGTCCCTTTTCTTTCAATAAGTTTTCTTAGGAAGCTAGAAATTTGGACGACAGAAGGTGAATGACATCAAAGCGCAGCGAATCACTCCTTATTTATTTTTATTCCCGGCGATGCTCGGCTTGCTCCTGTTCAAGCTGTATCCGGTGTTTAAAGGCTTGACGGACAGCTTGTATGCGCCGGCCTTTCTCAACGCAAGCGAAGCCTTCGTCGGATTGCAAAACTATACAACTCTTTTTACAGATCCGGTTTTCTGGAATTCATTGAAAATTACGCTATTATTCAACGTATTCGTCAATCCGATACAGGTTATTCTTGCCTTTATGCTGGCGCTATTGCTTAATGCGAAGCTCAAGCATATCGGGATATTCCGGGGAATTCATTTTGTTCCCGTTGCCGTATCGGTTTCTACTGCCTGTATTTTATGGAATATTATGCTGAGCCCCGAACAAGGAGTCGTGAACTCCATGCTGGTCGGGCTGGGGCTGGAGCAGCAGCCGTTTCTCACCAGCTCCAAGCAAGCTCTCGCATCGATTATCGGCATTTCGACGTGGAAAGGCATCGGCTATTGGGCGATCTTTTTTCTGGCCGGCTTGCAGGAGGTATCCGTTTCATTATACGAGGCGTCTTCCATGGACGGAGCCTCCCGGTGGCAGCAATTTATGCAGGTTACGTTTCCGATGATGAAGCGGTCTATCACGTTCGTGGCGGTATCGGTTACCGTCTCTAACTTCCTGCTGTTTTCCCCGATGTATATTCTTACCCAGGGCGGCCCGGAGCACAGCACGAATGTCTTGATGCTGGAGAGCTACAACAGCGCGTTCCTCTATTCCGATTCCGGCAGAGCGTCTGCGATTGTCATTATATTGCTGCTATTAACCTTAAGCATCGTCGCCTTGCAGTTTAAATTTTTGAAAGCCAAGCACTAGGGGGGATCACATGAAACGCAACAAGGGCTCGATTCCCGTAATGTATATCGCACATATCCTTCTGGGGCTTATCATCTTGCTGCCGCTGGGGTTTGCCTTAGTCTCGTCGCTGCGCCCCCTGGATGAAATTTTCCGCTACATGTCGCCTGTTTCGTGGAGGACGTTCATTCCGACTCATATTACTTTTGACGCTTATGTCTCGCTATTTACGGAGAGAGGCTTCGGGCGGATTTTCTTCAACACGTTTTACGTTTCGATAGTCAACGTTGTGATAGGGCTGGTTATCGCTTCCATGGCCGCTTTTGCCTTCGTCTATTTTGAATTTAGAGGCCGGACTCTACTGTTCTTCCTCGTCATTCTCACCTTTATGATCCCGTTTGAGGTGATCGCGATTCCTTTGTACGGCCTCGTCGATAAATTGGGATGGATCGATACGTATTCCGGCATCATTGTTCCCGGGTTGGCTAACGGGCTGGTCATCTTCCTCTACAGGCAATTTTTCCTCGATCTTCCCAAGGCGCTTATCGAATCGGCGCGGATTGACGGAGCTTCGTGGTTCAAAATTTATGCGGGAATCATTCTCCCGTTGTGCAAGCCCGTCACCGTAAGCGCGGGATTGTTAATTTTCATCCATCAATGGGAGTCGTTCATGTGGCCGCTGATTGCGACCCGGTCCAAAGCTTATAAAGTGATCCAGGTCGCCTTAAGCGATTTTGTCACCGAATTTGCAACGTACTGGAACGAGATGTTCGCCGGCATCATCATTGCCGTACTTGTGCCTGTCCTTGTCTTGCTGCCGCTTCAACGTTATTTTGTCAACGGGATCGCCAACACGGGATCGAAAGAGTAGCTTGCTTAAAGCGGCCGATCAATGATTACAGCGAGCGATAAAAAAATCGGTTTGGCTTGGATGCCAGGGGAGGTTGTATCCATGGGAAATATCGTAGTCGTCGGCAGCATTAATATGGATTTCGTATGCTATATTCGCAGGTTTCCGCAACCCGGAGAAACGGTGCAAAGCTACAGGACGGAGACGAAATCCGGGGGCAAAGGAGCGAACCAGGCTGTGGCCGCAGCGCTTTCCGGCGGGAAGGTCAGTTTGGTCGGGGCGGTCGGCAACGATTCCTACAGCAGGGACATCGTGTTTGGGCTTAGAAATTACCGCGTCGATACGGACCGGATCATGCAGAAAAAGAGTGATATAGGCACGGCCTTTATCGCCGTGGAGGAGTCGGGCCAGAATAATATTGTTATCAGCGAAGGCGCGAACGGTTGCTTGACGGTAGAAGATTTAAAAGACCTGCCGGAGCTGTTCGGCCCGTCGTCGGTGCTGCTGGTCCAGAACGAAATTCCATGGGCTTGCACGCGGGCCGCCTTGCAACTGGCCAAGGATCATGGAGTACGGACTTATTTCAATCCTGCTCCGGCATTAGGCATCGAAGAGGACGTATTTCCTCTGGTGGATGTTATGATTTTGAACGAATCGGAGGCTGAATCCATTACCTCCATTCGGCTTAGTGAAGAATTATCCGATGTAAAGCAAGCTGCAAGCCGGATTATCGCATTAGGGGTACGGGAAGTGATCATTACCCTCGGGGAAAAAGGTTCCTTCTACATGAACGATCAGGAAGAGAGTATATTCACTCCAGCATTCTCCGTCCATGCGGTGGATACGACGGCTGCCGGGGATACGTTCATCGGTTCGTTGATTGCAGCCAGGCAGCAGGGGACGCCGATCAGAGAGGCTCTGCGGCAGGCCAGCGCAGCTTCAGCCCTTGCGGTGTCGCGGGCCGGAGCTCAAGAGTCGATACCGACTGCCGAGGAAGTCGCCGAATTTTTGAGCCGCAGCGATAGCCGGGTTGGCGAACCGATTTAACTTTGCGGTGCGTTTGGCACGGCTTAAACGGGTTTAAACTTTACTGAAACATGCAGGAAGAGGCTGCCGGTGCACACAACCGGCGGCCTTTTTGCGCCCCATATATGAACCGGCTTGCAAAAACGCCCGCGATTCGGCATTGTATAAGTAAGACGATTATCGTTACCTGGTTAGGAGGAGCCCGGAATGAATCCCAAACCGCTTCGCTTCGCGGGAATTATTTTTGATATGGATAACACGCTGCTTCGGTCGCATATTGATTTTGCCCGGATGAAAAGAGAAGTGCGCGAATTGCTTCTCGGCTTCGGCGTGATGGAAGAGGAGACGGCTTGGGACAGGCATACGACAGTAACGATGATCGACTCGGCGCGTTCGCACCGCAATTATACGGACAGTGTGGATCGGGCCGTTTGGCGGCGCGTGGCCGCTATCGAAGAGGAGGGGATGGCCGGAGCGGACCTGGAACCCGGTGTCGCCGAATGTTTGGAGGCCATCAGCGGAAAGCTGGTGCTCACCGTGTTGACCAATAACGCGGATGCGGCGGCGTTCAAGGCACTTCGTGAAACCGGCATCGACCGGTATTTCGCGAAGGTTGTCGGCAGGGACGGCACCACGGCTCTGAAGCCGGCTCCGGACGGCGTGCAGCGCATCCTGCGGCAGTATGAAGCCATCCCGCCGCATCGCTGGTTATCCGTGGGCGATTCCTGGATCGACGGCATGGCGGCGCAATTAGCCGGCGTACCGTTCGTGGCGTACGGCCCCGGAGCCGCTCGGATGGAGGAGCGGGAGGTACGGCCGCTGGGCGCGATCGAAGCTATGCATGAGCTGATGCGATTTTTGTAGACGGGCTTTATTTTTTATAAAGAAAACTTTCCCTTTCTATGTAAGCAGATATTGGATATAATCTGTATTTATGTAATATCTGGGGGGCGTTATATGGAGAAGATCCCTTTATTTATTGTTACCGGCGCAAGCGGTGTCGGGAAAACGACAGTTATGCAGGAGCTGCGTGCCATACTGCCGCAGTTTGATGTATTTAGCACGGATATGGACAATTTCGGAACGACGGCTGCCAAATTAGAATACCAAGATCGGTTTAACTTATTGTTTCATTTTGCTAATGCGGTTGCGAAATCCGGAAGAGGAACGATCATTTGCGGCACGATGATGCCATGGGCGGCTGAAAAGTGCGATACATACAATGAATTCAGTGAAATATGCTTTATTAATCTGCATTGCGATGATGCGACTCGCAATCATCGTTTGCGCAACCGAGGAGATCGCGCCATGTGGACCGATGAGATGCTTAAGCAGCATGAAGAATTTGCCCAATGGCTTATTCAAAATGCAGAAACCGCATACAATCCTCCTATGCCCGTAATTGATACTACATCAACCCCACCGGCACAAGTCGCAGAGCACATAAAAAAATACATACTGAGTAAATGGAACCAACCCTGACGAGGCTGCCGCAATGAACGGCAGTCTCGCTGCGCTATGGGAAACGAGAACCAGGGTAGAGGCGGATGCGAGCCATCGCTTTTTAGATGAGTCTGATCATAGGGGAGGAAAGCTGCTATGCCGGATGATGCGAACTGTATTAAGGAAATATTGTTACAATATCCCTTTATCGACCCCGTTGTGGAATTTATTCGCCATAATGAAAACATCACTTACAAGGTAACCGAAAAGGGATCTGAAGATGCTTACCTGCTGCGGATACATAAACCAATAACCAAAAACATGCAGGGGGTACAAAACAGGCGCGAGGCGATTCAATCGGAATTGGAATATTTGTTAGCTTGGTCGTCTTGTTCTGAACTGCCTGTTCAAATCCCTGTTCCGAATCTAAACGGTGATGTAGTATCAAGCGTTGTCCTGGAAGGCGAAGAAGTATATTGTTCCGTCTTGAAATGGATTTGCGGGGAAACCATGTCCAGGAGCGACTTCGCCAGTGAAGAAATGGCGAGTACCTTGGGGGAGCGTGTCGCCCAATTGCACCAGTTTTCACGGAGTTTTAAACCGAGTTCCGGGTTTATAAGACCCGAATACGAGATCGCGTGGATCAATAACATGCTGACCAAATTGCGATCAGGTGAAAACATGGGTGTAATCCTTAGCGGCGAGTTCCAAATTATTGAAAAGGCATTTCCGCCGATAATCGATCGCATGAAAAGCTGGAGCAAAAGCATTGAGACATGGGGATTCATCCATGCCGATATTCACTATAGCAACTTCATTCGCACATCCAGGGGAATCTCGTTCATTGATTTCGGATTATCGGGGTTTGGATACTACGCAATGGATGTAGCTATGAGCGCCCTTTTTATTAAAAGCGAATTGCGGGATGATCTGCTGTCCGGCTACACTAAAGTGATTGCCGGGAACATAGATGTCGCACAGCTTGAGGACTTGATGTTTTTGAATATATGCGAATATTATGCATTTCTGGTCAGCAGAAGAGAAAAGCATCTATGGATACGCGAACATATGCCAAGCCTGATTGAACTTTGCCGATCGTTGCTTCAAGGTACACCGGTTTTTTATCGTATGAATCAAGTAGGCTTAGCCAACTAAAGAGGCTGTGCTTAATAAGAAGTTCCGCTAACAGGAGGCGATTGCATGGAAGTCAGACAAATGGCGACAGCATTCTTGATCCATCAAGAGCATGTATTAATGATGAAGAAAGCTCGCAGCAAACTATTTGATTTCGAGTTTTGGGGAGGCATTGGCGGTCATCTTGAATATGAAGAATTGAACTTCCCGATGAAAGCAAGCTACAGGGAAATTGAAGAAGAGACCGGGTTTAAGGAGAATGAAATCAACAACTTTAAACTTAAATACATTTTAATAGAAGACAGTCACGGTGAAATCAGACAGCAGTACGTTTATTTTGGTGAAACGACGCATAGAAACTTTATCGCTTCGGATGAGGGCGACTTGTTTTGGATTCATAAAAATGAACTGTTAAATCTAAAAACTTCGAAAATGATCCAATCTACAATTCAACATTTCTTGGAAAATCCTGATGAAACTAGCATTTGTGTAGGCTCGCTCACGGTTAATGATGAACAAATTCCACAGATCCAATGGACTACCGTAAAGCAGACGTCAACTTTTTAAACCTTGGAGTTAAATGAACGTACTTACTATCTAGATTTAGTCGGGCCTGTCTCATAGAGATGGGTCTATTTGCTTTATTATCCTATATATGAAACTAACTAGGCGATTTCGCGTCTAAATTAAAAAGGTACAAACAGTAAAAATCCGAACCAAATCGAATCGTATCGATATAGGTTGGAGGGGAGAAAAGAGCATTGAATAAACGATTAGACATACGGAAAGCGATCCATGCGCTATCCTCGCAAGAGGCCAAGCAGCTCCTCGCGGGCATTAAGCTTCAATTGGATTTGGTCGAGTTGAGCCCTAATGCGAATATAGATTTGTATAAAAACATCAATGACATGTACGAGCAGCTGCTGGTTCCCGATAGCCGGAAATCGATATGGGAGCCGGATGCGTCTGCCAGAAAGGTACATATCGTTTTCGGGGATTCTGCTGCCGCAAGCTTGAAATTGGCCATGAAGCAGCTGGGAGATGCGGAGGCGAGCAAGATGGTCTGCTTCCGCGACCTATTTTCCATCGGTCCTTTATGGCGGCTTCATGAAGAAAGGGGACGAGCGGCTAGAGGGGAGTGGTTCAAAGACCATATTAATAGCGGCAATGACGACGATGCTGATGATGATTATGGCAGTATGTATCACCAAAGACTGGACGAGCAAATGGCCCTTATTCCCGATGAAGCCTCCATTGTCATATGGAGCGGCGGCAATGCGCATGAGCAGGCAGGGCTTCGGTATGCCATGTATTTGCTCAAGGAAAGGAACAATCCAATCTTTACCTTCCATGCCGCAAAGGCGTGCGAGAGAAGGTTTTCCACTGCTGATCGGCAAATTCGCTATTCCCATACAGGCGAAATTTCCCCGGAGCTACTTCAGGAGATTGTTGGAGAGGCTGAGGAAGTCGGACCTTTACCACGGGAAACAAGAAGGCTGCTGGAGCAGGAATGGTTGTCGCTTGCAAACCGTGACGAAGTGCTGCGCACATGGGACGGAGAACGAATTGTTAATGTCCGTGAAGATCATTACGACGCTTATTTGCTGGAAGCCATAGACAAGCTGCATACCGGCCAATCCCATCGTGATTTTATTAAAGCGGCAAGGGTCATAGGCGAAGCGCTCGGCTCCTGTGAGCAGTACATTGGCGATAGTTATTTAGAATATCGGCTGAGGCAGTTGATCTACAACGGAGTTTTGGACATCAAAGGCGTGCCGCGGGCGATGAGGTATTATAGTGTAAGGCGTAAATAAGGGACAGAAGTAGGAAAATTGCAGGAGTTGAAGCCAATTCCTTTTGCAAAACGACCGGGACCGCTGATCCGTCAAAGGTGCCGGTCTATTTTCTGAGGCAGAACCGGGCATTATAATTGATATTGTGAAATCCATCACATGATACGGCGCTACCGCGGGCTATAATGAAATTCATACTGAGGATATGCATTTATATAGGAAAAAGAGGTGGACTCTATGCATTTTGAACTGGCGCATCCGGCTGATCAAATCATTATGATGATGGAGCGAATTTACGGTTACGGCATGACTACGACGTCCGGGGGCAATCTGTCCATACGCGACGAGAACGGAGATATTTGGATTACGCCCGCCGGCGTGGACAAAGGGGCTCTGACCCGCGAGGATGTGGTGTGCGTGAAGCCGGGCGGAACGTCGGTCGGCATTCATGCGCCGTCGAGCGAGCTTCCTTTTCACGAGCGCATTTATCGTGCCAGACCCGACCTGAAGGCGGTGCTTCACGCCCATCCGCCGGCGCTTGTCGCCTTCAGCATCGTCAGACAAATCCCGAACCTGCATTTGCTGCCCAACGATTACCGGATTTGCGGCGAGGTGGGGATGGCGGAATACGCGCTGCCCGGCAGCGAGCGGCTGGGGAGGAATATTGCCGACGTATTCGCGAGAGGAATCAACACGGTGATGCTGGAAAATCACGGCGTCGTGATCGGGGGTAGTGATTTGTTCGAAGCGTTCAAAGCCTTCGAAACGCTGGAGTTTTGCGCGAGGCTGGAGCTGAAGGCGAGACGGATCGGCGAACCGGTCGCCCTGACGCCCGAGCAGCTTGCCGAACGGCTGGCGGACACGCCGCAAGCGGAGGCTTTCGTTCCCGCCGGATTTAGCGCGAAGGAGAGAGGACTGCGCCGGGAGATGTGCCGGCTGATTCATCGCGCTTATCATCAGAAGCTTTTTACAAGCACGCAAGGCACGTTCTCGCAAAGAATCGACGGAGATTCGTTTATTATTACGCCATTCGATCAGGACCGGAAATACCTCGGGCCCGAAGATCTTGTAAGGGTGGACGGCGGCCGCGTGGAGGCGGGGAAGGCACCGAGCCGCTCGGTTCGGCTGCATCAATGGATTTACGATAAGCAGCCGCATGTCAATTCGATTATTATCGCTCATCCGCCGAATATTATGGCCTTTGCCGTGACGGCTGCCAAGTTCGATTCCAGGACGATTCCCGAGAGCTACATTTTGCTGAGAGGCATGCCGAAATTACCTTACGGCGCGGCTTTCCGGACGCCGGAGGCAACGGCGGAACGGTTTACTCCGGATACGCCGATCGCTCTCATGGAAAATGAATGCGTGATCGCCGTCGGGCACAGTCTGCTGAATGCGTTCGACAGATTGGAAGTGGCCGAGTACAGCGCCAAAGCGGTCATTTCGGCGGCAAGTCTGGGCGGCATCGTCGTTATGGATCAGGACAAAATCCGCGAGATCGACGAAGCGTTCAAGCTGTAGTGCAAGCTGAAGCGGGGTAGGCGCGACGATGCGTGTCAAACAACGAATCGATTATCCATGACAACTTGTGATTGTTTTCACATACATTCCCGTTCGGATACGGTATAGTGGGAACTAGCAAGAGATCATAGCATAAGGCCTAGAAGCCAACGGAGGGATAAGCGATGAGACAGCGCATGAATATGGATTTGCATTTTACGACGATCGGCCACCCGCTGTATGAATTCAACGAAGCGGTGCAGCGGCTTAGGGAAGAGCACGCGATGCTCGAAGAAGGGTTGGGCGAATTATGCGCCGCCGCCAAGGCGATCGGGGACGAGGAGCAGACGGACGATTGGACGGAGCCGCTCCTTGAATTGCGCGGGAAGGCATTGGCCTTTCAGCAGGAGCTGATGGCCCACAGCCATTGGGAGGAAGAGAAGATGTTTCCGATGGTCGCCTGGTATTTCGGCGAGGAGCCGGATCAATTCCCGCTGATGGAGCAGGAGCATGAGCTTGCCGAGCAATGCATCGAGGCGTTCATCAAGGCGGCCGACCGCATCCGTCATGCCGTGCGCCGCGCCGAGGCTCAAGATATGGCAGCCTATTTGCTGCAGGCCGGTTCGATATTGAAGCATCATTTCCGCCAGGAAGAAGAGATTATCGCGGCGCTCGAAGACCGTTCGAACCGGTACGGATTTTAGGCCGGGCGGCATCTAGGAGGGGGGATGTTCCATGGGCTTCGCCAAACCGGAGCAAATCGCGCTGCGCACCGTGCAATTCGGCGTGAAAAAAGCGAACCTGCCGCTGTCCGCCCAGCTTCCGCTCGGATTCGCCGCCGGCGCCTTCATCTCGCTCGGCTTTCTTCTGGCCATCCGCGTAAGCGCCGGCCTGCCTCCCGAATGGGAAGGCTTCCGCAGCTTCCTCGGAGCCGCCGTCTTTCCGCTGGGGCTGATCTTGTGCCTGGCGGCGGGCGGCGAGCTGCTCACCGGCAATATGATGGCCGTGCCCTTCGCCTGCATGGCGGGACGCATTCCGCTAAGGCGCGTTGCCGCCAACTGGCTGGTCATCACGCTGAGCAACTTCGCCGGGGCGATCTTCGTCGCCTATGCGTTCGGCCATCTTGCCGGAATGACGGAGCACGGGCCTTATCTGGCCCAAATGGTCGCGCTGACCGAAGCCAAGCTGGAAGAGCCGTTCCTGACGGCGCTAATCTCGGGGGTCGGCTGCAACTGGCTTGTCTCCCTGGCGGTGTGGACCGCGTACGGCGCCGACGACGGAGCGGGAGTGGTGCTCGGCATCTGGTTTCCGACGATGGCGTTCGTGGCGCTCGGCTTTCAGCACGTGGTCGCCAATATGTTTCTCATTCCGGCCGCGATTTTCGCCGGACAGGCGAGCTGGGGGGAGTATGCGGCTAATTTCGTCCCCGTTTTTCTCGGCAATGCGATCGGGGGTTGTTTATTTGTAGCCGGGCTCTATCGTTTGGCCTACAGACGGAAGCTGCGGGAAGGAGAAAGCGCGGAGGAGCAGGTCCGGCAGCAGGCGAAAGGGAGCAAGGAGCCGGCTATAAGGGAGCCGCAATTATGAGGTATTCGGGCCCGAGCGCCAGCAGCCGCTTGAATACAGGCCGATGACTGAGACCAATTTCGTTAAGGTGAAATTGGTCTTTTTGGCTTGCCGTGCAGCCAGAATGGGATCATTGGATGCGCATGAACGATAAAAGCGACCGCTGCACGCGGCCGCTCCTCTAACGTGAAAAGACACCGACACAGTTATTGCGCTCGCATCGCAATGCTGCGAAATTTTCCAACGCGCGCGAATCCCGAAGTGCGCGTTTGCAGCGCCGCGCGGCAGTAGGTCGAATCCCATAAGCAGAGGCAAGCGGCGCAACATACCGACTGCCCCTCCTATAGGGCAGATCCGTCCGTTTACACCGATCCCAATGCCGCGTGGTGAACGCGATCCGTATCGCAGCTTGGCGCCGCCGCTTCCTTCTTCTCCAGCAAAGCGTACGTTTTCTGGGCGATCATCAGCTCCTCGTTCGTCGGAATGACGAGGACACTGACCCGGGACTGTTCGGCGGAGATGAGCCGCTCCCCGCTATCCGCCGCTTCGTTGAGCCGCTCGTCGACGGCTACCCCGAGATAAGTCAGCCGCTGCGTAATTTGCTGCCGCAAGTACGACGAGTTCTCGCCGACGCCGCCGGTAAAGACGATCGCATCGACGCCGTTCATCGCCGCGGCATACGCCCCGATATATTTGCGGATGCGGTATTCGTACATCTCCAGCGCGAGTATCGCGCTCGCCTGCCCCTGCCGGGCGGCTTCCTGAATTTCGCGCACGTCGGAGCTGATGCCGGAGACGCCGAGCAGGCCGCTGTGCTTGTTCAGCATGGAGCTGATCTCATGCAGCGTCAGCTCCTCCTTCATCATGAGATAAGGGAGGATCGCCGGATCGAGATCGCCCGAACGGGTTCCCATCATCAGCCCTTCGAGCGGCGTCATGCCCATGCTCGTGTCGACCGAGCGGCCGGCTTCGATGGCCGTGCAGCTGACCCCGTTGCCGATATGGCAGGTCACCATATTCAGCTGCGTGACGGGCTTGCCGAGCAATAGCGCCGCGCGGCGGCTGACATATTCATGCGACGTGCCGTGAAAGCCGTAGCGGCGAATACCGTATTTGCGGTGAAGCACCCGGGGAATCGGGTACAAGTACGCCTTCGCGGGGAGCGTCTGATGGAAAGCCGTATCGAATACGGCGACCTGCGGCACATCCGGGAGATGCTCCTCCACGGCGGTAATGCCGACCATATGCGCCGGGTTATGGAGCGGGGCGACGTCGTACAGCCGCTTGATCTCCCGCTTGACTCCGGCGTTAATGAGCACCTCGCCCGTGAACACCTCGCCGCCGTGGACGACCCGGTGCCCGACGCCGTGAATGTCCGTTACGCTGCGGAGCACTCCGGTATCCGGGTTCGTCAGGAGGCGCAGCATCAGGCTGATCGCCTCCGAATGCGTCATAATCTCTTGCACGAGCGTCACTTCGTGTCCCGCGCCGTCCTGCTGAGAGATCAGCGCCGTCTCCGAGCCGATCCGCTCGACTCTGCCCTTGGCGATGAGCCGCTCGCGCTGCATATCGAACATTTGATATTTCAAAGAGGAGCTGCCGGAATTGATAACCAGGATGTTCATATTCTTTCCCCTCCGTCGGTATATTGGAAAAAGCCTCTGCCCGTTTTGACCCCGAGCCTGCCGGAGCGCACGGTTTTCTTGAGCAGCGTATTCGGCCGGAATTTCACGTCCCCGAATTCGAGAAACAAAGCCTCCATCGAAGCGAGCACGGAATCGAGGCCGAACCGGTCGGCCATTTCCAGCGGGCCGTAATGAAAGTCGTAGCCGAGCTTCATCGCTTTGTCGATGTCCTCGGCGGAAGCGACGCCCTCCAGCAAGGCGTGGATCGCCTCGTTGATCAGAACGCAAATGAGCCGGGTCGTCACATAGCCGGGAGATTCGTACACCTGCACGCTCTCCTTGTCCAGCACCTGCTCGGCGAACCGTCTCATTCGGGCGAACGTCTCCTCCGACGTATTCATGCCCCGCACCAGCTCGACCATGCGGATTTGCCCCGCCGGATGCAGGAAATGCATGCCGATCGTCCGGTCCGGATAAACAAGCCTGCTTGCCAGCAAGGTCAGGCTGAGCGTAGCCGTATTGGTGGCAAGAATCGCATCCGGCGGAAGAATGCGGTCGAGCTCGATGAACAGCCGCTGCTTCGTCTCGAAATGCTCCGTAACCGACTCAATCGCAAGCTGGCATTCCGCCAAAGCTTCCATATCCGTAACCTTGTGCAGCCTGGAGAGGATCAGCTTTTTCTCCTGACGTGTAAGAGCCCATCGTTCCATCTGCCGGTCCAGATGAGCCTCGATCGCTTCAACGGATTGTCCGAGCAGCTCGGGCGTTTTATCGTAGAGAAGCACGTCCAAACCTTTGGACGCCAGCATAACGGCGATGCCTTGTCCCATCGTGCCTGCGCCGATAACGGCGATTTTTCTAAGTTCCATCTCTCTCACTCCTTCCATTCTTATTGTAAGATCGCTGCACGGGAAACTCTGTGATCCTTTTCACAAGGAACTTATTCCGGGCGGGAGCGGCGCCGCAGATTGGAGCAAAACGCAGCCCTCAACGCGGATTAGCGGGGGATATTGTCGAAGCAAAACGAAGTTTAAAAAAATTCCGGCAAGTGTGATTTTAAGCACATTCTTTTATCTTGAGGTCTGGTACATTATAGCCATGGGGGACAGCAAAACACCCCGCAGCGCCAAGCTTCATAACAACAAGGTTCGCAAGATGAAGCTTCGGAGCATAAAGGCTTCACATAACAACCAAGCAACGCTATGAAACAGGGAAAGGAGAATCGCCATGAAGAAAACATCCGGATCCAATCGATCTCCGCTGGTCGAAAAGATTTTTTACAAATAAGTTTGTGAAAAAAAGAACATTCCAGTTTTACAATTAATTTCATGTTAAAACTTCATATCAAAGAATGGGAGAGGATTATCATGTTAAAGTGGATTAGGGAAAACGTTTATGCGGCCGGATTATTTTTCATCATTCGGGTTTACCTCGGATGGGAGTGGCTGACGGCAGGCTGGCACAAGCTGACAGGCGGGTTCGACGCCACAGGGTTTATTAAAGGGGCCGTCACCAAGCCGATTGTCGATAAGGCGACCAACGAGCTGGTTTATCCGACCTTCACCGCCTTCCTGGAGCATTTCGCACTGCCGAACGCGACATGGTTTAACATCGTCATTCCGATCGGCGAATGCTTGGTAGGCCTTGGACTTATCCTCGGCGCATTGACGACGACGGCGGCATTCTTCGGTATGCTGATGAACTTCATGTTCATGTTCGCGGGCACCGTAAGCACTAACCCTTGGCTGATCCTGATTGGCGGACTCGTCTTCCTGGCTGAAACGAACGCCGGACGCTTCGGAGTCGACTACTACCTGATGCCGCTGCTTCGCAAAGCGTTTCATAAGATGAGACACGGCGGACACAACGGCCCGACAGCGGCGGACGGCAAGCCTAAAGCGGTGCATGTATAACCGTCCGGCACATCAAGCCAAGTCGGCAAGGAGCAGCAAGAACAGCAAGAAGCGTGGTGAAAGAGCGGCCGGGGAGCGGAAGCTTCTCTCGGCCGCAGGCCGCGAATGCATCGCCGAACATCAAGAAGCCCGCTTGCAAGACCGGCAGGGAGCGCGGCTGCTATCAAGCAAGCAGACGGAGCCCGGACTTGGATCAAGTCCGGCGCTCTTCTGCAAGCGGCAAGACGGCAAGTGTAACGATAACGGCAAGCGATAAACGGAGGTCATGACCATGGACAGGAAAATGGCTTATGAAACGCAAGGCGACTTGGGGACCGCGCACGAAACGGAGCTTTCCGAGGCGCTGGAGAGATTGAAGCGGGAACACGACGACCTGCTGCGGGCATTGAACGGGATGTATGCTCAGGCAAGACTGGCGGAACGGGAAACCGATCCGAAGCGGGCCCTGCCGTTATTGCTTCAGCTGCGGCTGGGAGCGACGGCCTTTCTGGAAGAGCTGGAACGCCATTCGGAATGGGAGGAGCACGAGCTGTATCCGTTCTTGAACGATTATTTCCACCGCAAGCATGCGCCGTCGATCGTGCCTTCGCTGTGGATGCTGGAGAAAGATCATGAACTGGCGACCGACAATCTGAACTCCTACCTGAAAGCCGTTCGCGTGATCGAGAGCAACCCCGATGCGATGCTGCCGAGCCAAGCGGCCGGCTACCTGATTCATGCCTGCCGCATTCTGCAAGAGCATTTGCGCCAGGAGGAGCAGCTCGTATTCCCGATGACGGAGCAGGTGCTGACGGACATGGATTATTTGTTCTCTTAGGCTGCTGGTTTCTGGTATGCAGATGCCATGTAGATGCTATGCAGATGCAAAACCTGCTGTGCAATCGGGGAAAAGGCTTGACGCAAGATATTGTGAAATAAATCACATAAAAGCGGCGGAAGCCCGCTTATCCATTGGAGGCGAAACTATGGCAGTCAGAGAAAAGCAGGCGGCATCAGGCAGCGCGGTTACTGCGCAAGAAGAAGTGAACGGACTCGTTCAAAAGGCGAAGAAAGCATTGCAGGCCATGCTGCAGCTAAATCAGCAAGAGGTCGACAACATCGTGCAGCAGATGGCGCTGGCCGGGCTGGATAAACATATGGCGCTTGCCAAGCAAGCCGTCGAGGAGACGGGCCGCGGGGTCTATGAAGATAAAATTACGAAAAATTTGTTCGCCACCGAGTACATTTATCACAGCATCAAATACGACAAAACAGTCGGCGTCATCGAAGACAATCCCTATGAGCACTACCAGAAGGTTGCGGAGCCCGTAGGCATTATCGCCGGCGTGACGCCGGTGACGAACCCGACGTCGACGACGATGTTCAAGGCGCTGATCGCGATGAAAACGCGCAATCCGATCATCTTCGCCTTCCATCCGTCCGCTCAGCGCAGCAGCGAGGCCGCGGCGCGCACGGTCATGGAGGCGGCGGTGAAGGCGGGCGCTCCCGAAGGCTGCATCCAGTGGGTCGAGCATCCGTCTCTGGAAGCGACTAACCTGCTCATGAACCATCCCGACGTCGCGCTGGTGCTGGCGACAGGCGGAGCCTCCATGGTCAAGGCGGCGTACAGCACAGGGAAGCCGGCGCTCGGCGTAGGCCCGGGCAACGTGCCCTGCTTTATCGAGAAAACGGCGAATTTGCAGCAGGCCGTAACCGATCTGATTTTGTCCAAGACGTTCGATAACGGCATGATCTGCGCCTCCGAGCAGGCGGTCATTATCGAGGAGCCGGTTTACGCGCAGACCAGGCAGTTAATGAGCCATATGGGCTGCTACTTCTTGAATAAGGAAGAGACGGAAGCCGTATCGAAGCTGGTCATCAACCCGGAGAAATGCGCGGTCAACGCCGTTATCGTCGGCCAGTCCGCCGTCCAAATCGCGGGGATGGCAGGCATCACGGTGCCGGAGAATACGAAGGTGCTGGCGGCCGAGCTGGGCGGCGTCGGCGAAGCTTATCCGCTGTCCGCCGAGAAGCTGAGTCCGGTGCTGGCCTGCTACAAGGTGAAGAACGCCTCCCAGGGAATAGCCCGGGCGGCGGAAGTGGTCGCTTACGGCGGCATGGGTCACTCCTCCGTCATTCATTCCAATGACGAGCAGGTAATTGCGGAGTTCTCCGCAGCGCTGCAAACCGGCCGGATCATCGTCAACGCTCCGTCGACGCACGGCGCGATCGGCGATATTTACAACACGAACCTGCCGTCGCTGACGCTCGGCTGCGGCTCTTACGGCCATAATTCGACGACGGCCAACGTCACCGCGGTCAATCTGCTGAACATTAAGCGGGTCGCTTACCGCACGGTCAATATGCAGTGGTTCAAAATTCCGCCGAAGGTGTATTTCGAGAAAGGCGCGACGCAATATTTGGAGAAAATGCCGGACATCTCCCGCATTCTGATCGTCACCGATCCGATGATGGTGAAGCTGGGTTATGTCGAGCGCGTCGAATATTATTTGCGCAAACGGAAGACGCCGGTATCGATTGAAATTTTCGCCGATGTCGAACCCGATCCTTCCGTCGATACGGTCGAACGCGGCACCAGGCTGATGGAATCGTTCCAGCCGGACTGCGTGATCGCGCTCGGCGGCGGTTCTCCGATGGACGCGGCCAAGGCGATGTGGCTGTTCTACGAATATCCGGATACGAGCTTCCAATCGCTGAAACAGAAATTTCTGGACATCCGCAAGCGGGTGTACAAATATCCGCGCCTCGGCCGCAAAGCGAAGTTCGTGGCGATTCCGACGACTTCGGGCACGGGCTCCGAGGTGACCTCGTTCGCCGTCATTACCGACAAGCAGGCGGGCCATACCAAATACCCGCTGGCCGATTACGAGCTGACGCCGGATGTAGCGATTATCGATCCGGATTATGTATACAGCCTGCCGAAAACGGCGGTAGCCGATACGGGGATGGACGTGCTGACCCATGCGATCGAAGCTTACGTATCCGTCATGGCTAACGATTATACGGACGGTCTGGCGATCAAGGCGATTCAGCTCGTGTTCCAATACCTCGAGCCTTCGTTCGCCGCGGCGGACCCGCTGGCAAGAGAGAAGATGCATAACGCTTCGACGATAGCGGGCATGGCCTTTGCCAACGCCTTCCTGGGCATTAACCACAGTCTGGCGCACAAATGGGGCGGCGAGTTCCATACGGCGCACGGACGGACTAACGCCATATTGATGCCGCACATAATCCGGTACAATGCGCAGAAGCCGACGAAGTACGCTTCGTTTCCGAAATACAGCCATTTTGTCGCCGATCAGCGCTACGCGGAGATCGCCCGTATTCTGGGCTTGCCCGCCCGCACGACGGAGGAGGGCGTGAACAGCTTGATCGAGGCGGTCCGCAAGCTGAATCAGGCGCTCGGCATTCCGGCCTCCTTCTCGGAGCTCGGCATCGACCCGCAAGTATTCGAGAGCAAGGCCGACGAGCTCGCCGACCGCGCCTTCGAGGATCAATGCACGACGGCGAATCCGCGGATGCCGCTCGTTACCGAGCTGGCGGAGCTGTACCGCAAGGCGTTTTACGGAAAATTCGAATAACGGCGTTATCGATTCTATGATCTGATCTTATCGTGCAAAGCTGAGATAATATTTTGGAGGTGCCTGTCATGGCAATGAAGGAAGCGGAGCTGCAGCAGCAGAAGCAGCAAGCATGGGAAGCGTATTACGAAGGGTTTCGCTCCGGCAAATGGAAGACCCATATCGATGTAAAAGATTTCATCGACCGGAACTTGACTCCCTATACCGGCGACGAAGCGTTTCTGGCCGGTCCGACGGAGGCGACCGTCGCGCTCTGGGAGCGAATCCGCGAGCTGATGAAGCAGGAGAATGCCAACGGAGGCGTGCTGGACATCGACGTGAACACGGTATCGACGATTACGTCCCATGCGCCGGGTTACATCGATCAGGAGAAGGAACAGATCGTCGGTCTCCAGACGGACGCTCCGTTCAAGCGCTCCGTGCAGCCGTTCGGAGGCATCCGGATGGTCGTGGACGCTTGCGAGGCGTACGGCTTCCAGCTGCCGGAGGAGATCGTCAAGCTGTTCACCGATATCCGCAAGACGCATAACCAGGGCGTATTCGACGCCTATACGACCGAGATGCGCACGGCGCGGAAGGCGGGCATCATTACCGGCCTACCCGACGCCTACGGGCGCGGCCGGATCATCGGCGATTACCGCCGCGTCGCCTTGTACGGCGTCGACCGGCTGATCGCGGCGAAGCGGGAAGAGCAGCTTCAGCTCGAAGTGGACGCGATGACCGAGGAGGTCATCCGCGCCCGCGAGGAGCTGTCCGAGCAAATCGCCGCGCTGCGCGAGCTGAAGCGGATGGCCGCCTCCTACGGCTGCGATATTTCCCGGCCGGCCGTGTCGGCCCAGGAAGCGGTGCAATGGCTGTACTTCGCCTACCTCGGCGCGATCAAGGAGCAGAACGGGGCCGCGATGAGTCTCGGCCGCGTATCCAGCTTCCTCGACATTTATATCGAGCGCGACTTGAAGGCAGGCAGACTGACGGAGGAAACCGCGCAGGAGCTGATGGACCATTTCGTCATGAAGCTCCGTATCGTGAAGTTTCTGCGCACGCCCGATTACAACGAGCTGTTCAGCGGCGACCCGACCTGGGTGACGGAATCCGTCGGCGGCATGGCGCTGGACGGAACGACCCGCGTGACGCGCAGCTCATTCCGCATCCTGCATACGCTGTACAACCTCGGGCCCGCGCCGGAGCCGAATTTGACGGTGCTCTGGTCGCCGCGTCTGCCCGAGGCGTTCAAAGCTTACTGCGCCAAGGTGTCGATCGAGACAAGCTCGATTCAGTACGAGAATGACGATCTGATGCTGCCGCAATTCGGCGACGATTACGGGATCGCCTGCTGCGTATCGGCGATGCGGATCGGCAAGCAGATGCAGTTTTTCGGAGCCCGCGCGAATCTGGCCAAAGCGCTCCTCTACGCAATTAACGGCGGCGTGGACGAGAAGCTCGGCATTCAAGTCGGACCGGCCATCGCGCCGATCCTGAGCGAGACGCTCACGTACGACGAGGTCATGCCGAAATACGATATCGTGCTGGAATGGCTGGCCAAGCTGTATATCAACACGCTGAACGTCATTCACTATATGCATGACAAGTACAGCTACGAGCGGCTGGAGATGGCGCTCCACGACAAAGATATTTTGCGCACGATGGCATGCGGCATAGCGGGCTTGTCCGTCGTCGCCGACAGCTTGAGCGCGCTGAAATACGCCAAGGTCCGCCCGATCCGCAACGAGCGGGGCATCGCCGTCGACTTCGAGATCGAAGGCGAATACCCGCAGTACGGCAACAACGACGAGCGGGTCGACCGCATTGCCGTGGAGCTGACGGAAGCGTTCATCGCCAAGCTGCGCAAGCATAAGACCTACCGCAATGCGGTGACGACGATGTCCGTGCTGACGATCACCTCGAACGTCGTCTACGGGAAGAAGACCGGCAGCACGCCGGACGGACGCAAGGCGGGAGAGCCGTTCGCTCCGGGAGCCAATCCGATGCACGGCCGCGACCGCAAAGGCGCCTTGGCTTCGCTCGCTTCGGTAGCGAAGATTCCTTACGAGAGCAGCCTGGACGGCATCTCCAATACGTTCTCGATCGTCCCGAAGGCGCTCGGCAAGGAGCAGCAGGCGCGGGTGAACAATCTGGTCAGCCTGCTCGACGGCTATTCCGCGACCGGCGGCCATCATCTGAACGTGAACGTGTTCGACCGCGAGCATCTGCTCGACGCGATGGAGCATCCGGAGAATTATCCGCAGCTGACGATCCGCGTCTCCGGTTATGCGGTCAACTTCGTCAAGCTGACCCGCGAGCAGCAGCTCGACGTCATCCACCGGACGTTCCACGGATCAATCTGATTGGATCTGATCTGATCGTCTGATGAACAAGAAGAACTAGCTCAAGCGGAAACAGTCCGTAGAAACGCAAGCGTTCGCCTTCAACCCCGGATATCGGGCGGTTAGTCGTACCGGGCAATCCGGGAGGGGCGGCGCTCAAGGAAAGGAGCATACCGTATGAACGGCACTTTACATTCCCAACACAGTCACGCCGGAGCCGTCCACTCTCATACCGGCCGCATCCATTCGATCGAAACGTTCGGAACGGTCGACGGCCCGGGCATACGCTTCGTGCTGTTCATGCAGGGCTGCGCGCTGCAATGCCAATACTGCCATAATCCGGATACTTGGGATTCGGCCAAGGGCCGGGTCGTCACCGTAGACGAAATTCTCGGCGAGCTGGAGCCGTACCTGGAATATTACAGGCGCTCCGGGGGCGGCATTACCGTCACCGGGGGAGAGCCGACCTTGCAGGCCGCGTTCGTCGCCGCCTTGTTCACCGAAGTCAAGCGGCGCTGGGGGCTGCACACCGCCCTCGATTCGTCCGGCTTCTGCGAGCCCGACCATGTGCAGGAGCTGATGGAGGTGACGGATTTGGTGCTGCTCGACGTGAAGCATATCGATCCGGCGAAGCATACGGCGCTGACCAGTCAATCCAACGAGCGGACGCTGCATTTCGCCGAGCTGTTGTCCGCGCAGGGCAAACCGGTCTGGATTCGCCATGTGCTCGTCCCCGGCCTGACCGACGGCAGCGAGGATCTGAGGAAGCTCGGCGCTTTCCTGGGCAAGCTGACCAACGTCGAGAAGCTGGAGCTGCTGCCTTATCACCGGATGGGCGTATACAAATGGCAGCAGCTCGGCAGGCCTTATCCGCTGGAAGGCGTCGCCGAACCGGACGAACGCGAGGTGGAGCGGGCCAAGCGGCTGATTGCCCAGGGGATGGGCGGGAGTTGGTGAGCGGACGTGGAGCGTATTGGAACCATCTTATCCGAAACGCCTCCATACAACCGATGCAACCGATGCAACCGATTATAATGAAAACAAGCGGTCCTTTCCGGATATATTCGGAGCGGGCCGCTTGTTCGCTGTTTCTGCGCTCTTGCTGTGCGGCGCCTTGGCGGAACGGATTGCTTGCCGCCGCGGCGCGCCTGTTTCATGCTCTTTGTGACAGCCGTCCGTGTCCGGTTCTCCCCGGTTCGAATAGCCATATGAAATAAACCTCCATCGGGGCTTTCGGCTTTCCAAGAAGCGAAGCGCCCGGTTATAAGCAGGTTTATTCGCCGATTGGAATACAGCGATGCGATCGCTGTAAAGGACTTAACATTCCGATGCGGCAGATAAAGGCGAACAGGTGGTGAAAGGTTTGGCGCGAAGCATACGGAAAGGCTCGTCGCCCTGCAAGCCGGTGTCTTCCAAGACGGGAATCCGGCAGAATGCGCTGGCGGCGGGGTGGACATCCGCCAACTGGTCGGGGTACGCCGTGAAGAAAACGAAAAAAAATTCATGCCGCAGCATCTCCGCCTATTGGAGGGTACCGCGGATAAGAGCAAGCGAGTCAGACAAATATTCCTCGACTTGGATCGGCATTGACGGATTCGGTAACTCCTCGTTAATTCAAACCGGAACCGAACAGCACTACAAGAACGGCAAAGCCCATTATTACGCCTGGTGGGAAATACTGCCTGCGGCCGAGACGAGAATCCCTCATAAGGTTTCGGCCGGCGATTGGATGTATGCGAGCATTTCCCGGCGAAGCGGCGCGAATCGATGGCGTATTGTCCTTGCCAATCGAACCCAAGGCTGGGTTTTCTCCAAAACGGTCGCCTACAGCGGACCGGCTCTTACCGCGGAATGGATCATGGAGGCGCCTTCGCTCAACAATCAGATAACCAATTTGGCCAAGTATACCCGGCTTCCGTTTACCAGGTGCCGCCTCAACCGGAGCAACCCGCGGCTCAAGTCTGCGCAGAGAGGCGTTATGGTTCAGAACGGCAAGACAGTCTCCACGCCGTCTCTTCCAAGCAAGAGCAAGGACGGCTTCTTCGCAGCCTACGGTTCCCGAACGCCCCGGCCACCGAAATAACCCGAAGCAGCGGCTTTGCGCCGGGCAGCGCTTTTCCAGATTCCAATGGCTCTTCCGCGCTTTTTTCACCAGGCTTCAAAAGCCCGGCCGTTTCCCCGCGACATTTCAGTTTTAAGCCGACCTCCTTCCGGGGCGGCTTATTTGTATGGCTGCGTATCCCTTGGATGAAGAAAAGCGCATAATTAATGTATACTTATTAGTACCCGGAACGAATAGGTAAGCAGCTAAAAGGAGATCCATAAGCAATGAAATCCGACCGTATCAAATTTCCGCCGGGATTTTGGGCGGGATTGCAGCAATTGGGGATGGACCCGCAGGACGTAGCCCGCAAAGCGCGGCTGCCGCTCGCCGCAATTGCCGATGAGGCTGAAGTCACCGCCTCCCAATATTTCGCCGTTTGGCAAGCGTACGCCGATCTCGCAGGTGACGCGGCTGCGGGAATCGTCCGGCTCGTCACCGTCTTTGCAACGGCGCAATATCCGCCGACCGTCCTGGCTACCTATCATGCTCGCGACTATCGCGATGCCCTGAACCGGATGGCCCGGTATAAGCGGCTGTGTCCTCCGGAAAGCTTGCGGATAACCGAAGAGGGAGAGCGCTGTACCGTCGAATTGGAATGGATGCCCGGCAAGCGCCCCGTACCGCCCGTGCTGGTCGGCACCACGCTGGCCTTTCTTCTGGAGCTTGGACGGCGCGGCACGGGCCGGCCTATCACCGCAATGTCCGCGGAATTTACTCACTCGATGGGAGATGTACAGCCCCTTGAAGCTTACTTCGGATGTCCTGTTCGGACGGGGGCGGCCGAGAACCGGTTGACGCTGCGCCGGAGCGACCTGGACCGCCCTTTTATATCGTATAACCAAGAGCTGCTGGAGATCCTGACTCCCGTGCTGGACCGCTCGCTGGATGAACAGATCAGCCGTTCCGTCTCTGATATGGTCAAGTGGTTTTTGAAGCGCAGCTTAACCGGAGGGCGCCTCGACATTCGGACTGCGGCGAGCGGGCTCGGCATGAGCGATCGAACCCTGCAGCGCCGCCTTACGGAGGAAGGGACAACGTTCAAGCAGCTGCTGTCGCAGGTTCGGCATGAACAGGCGCGGCAATATTTGACAGATCCTGAGCTTGATATAAAAGAAGTGGCGTTCTTGCTTGGATACGAAGACCAGAACTCGTTTTATCGCGCCTTTCGCAATTGGGAAGGCGACACGCCTTCCCGCTGGCGTTCCCGGCATATCGAGGCAAACCCGCGGTTATAGAGCACCAATCTCATCTAATTAACCTCACCAAATTCCGCCTGATCCGTCTCGCGCAGTTCTCGTATTTTTCCGAGTTTTCGCATTTGGCGGATTCAACAAGAAATTTGGCGCTGCGGGCTAGTTACGGAACGATCCGGACCAAGTAATATGATCTCTATCCTAAGCAAACCGGAGCAATCCGAAGCATTATACGTTTGCTGTGAACGACAACAAAGGAGATATCAGTTATGGATATGGGATTAAGGAACAAGACCGCTTTAGTAACCGGATCGACCAGAGGCATAGGGAAAGCCATTGCCGTTGAACTTGCCAGAGAAGGCGCCGATGTACTTGTTAACGGACGGAATCGTGACGAGGTCGAAAGAACGGTAAGCGAATTGAAATCGGAGTTCCCGTCGACTTCTCCGCAGAACGCTGCCGCCGATATTGCAAATAAGGAGCAAAGGGCAGCTTTATTTGAGAAGTTTCCCCGCGTCGACATCCTGGTCAACAATATGGGGATTTACGAAATCATGTCCTATGAGGACGTTGACGACGCGGTGTGGGAAAGGTATTTTCGTACGAACGTGCTCGCCGCCAACGCATTGTCTAAATTTTATTTGCCCGCCATGTTGAACAACAATGACGGACGAATTATTTTTATCGCCAGCGAAGAAGCGGTAATGCCTTCGGGGCAGATGCCTCAGTATGCAATGACCAAATCGATGCTGTTATCGCTGTCCAAAAGCCTGTCCAAACTGACGATAGGCACGGAAGTCACATCCAATGCAATTATGCCGGGACCGACGCTTTCCGAAAATGTATATCAAATTATCGACGGCCTGTTTCCGGACGATAGGGCTTTTTCGGAAAAGGAGAAACAATTTATGGCGGCAAACCTGCCTCAATCCGAAATCCAGCGCTTTATCAGACCTTCCGAAATAGGCAGGCTGGCCGCATTCGTATGCAGCCCTTATGCATCCGCGTTTAAAGGTTCCGCCATCCGAATGGACGGGGGTATGGTGCCTACGATTTTTTAATGGTAACGGCTCGGGTTTGGCTGCTTCCGGGACATAACCCGCCGGCCAAGCCCGTAGTACCGTAGTAAGCAGCTTAAAAACGCCTGTCGTCTTGAACGTCGCGCAGCACCGCGATGCCGACGAACGCTTGATGAGGACGCCTTAAGGGCGTCTTTTTGTTGTTGCTTTAGTTAGAGGCAGCCGCGAAATCTGCGGGGTCTTAGAAAAAGATAGTACTTTCAGCATTTCAGGAATCGTCTACAATAAGGTATAACAAAGATTCGACGCTTCTAGACTGTCGATCGCTTCCTTCTCTTATGTCGCACAGCTTTAAGAGAAGTTACGCAGGGAGAGCATAAGGAGGTTCGACTATGCATATCAGAAATATTAAAATAAGAAGCACAGGCAAATATTTGCCGAAAAAGATCGTGACCGCCCGGGAGATGGATGAGCGGCTCGGCGTGCCCGCAGGCTGGGTCGAGAAAAAATCCGACGTGGTGCGGCGGCATTTCGTCGAGGATGAGACCGCCTCGCAGATGGGGGCTTACGCTGCGACCGAAGCGATGAAGCAAGCCGGTCTGCGCTTCGGCGACATCGATTGCCTGGTGTGCGCCAGCGGCACGATGGAGCAGCCGATTCCGAGCACGGCTTCGCTGATTCAGCGGGCGCTCGGCGAGGAGCAATCCGGGGTGCCCTGCTTCGATATTAATTCCACCTGCCTCAGCTTCCTGACCGCCCTCGACGTCATGTCGTATATGGTAGCGTCAGGCCGCTACCGCCGCATTCTGCTCGTATCGAGCGAGATCGCCTCGATCGGGCTTAACTGGTCGGATAAGGAGAGCGCAGCGCTGTTCGGCGACGGGGCGGCGGCGGTGATCGTCGAGGGAGCGGAACAAGGCGAAGGCTCCCGCATCGTCTGCTCGGCGATGAAGACGTACAGTCAAGGCGCGCATTTGTCGCAAATCCGCGGCGGCGGCACGGGCGCTCACGCCTTGTCCGCGCAGGAGGAGGAGGCGTTCCTGTTCGAGATGGACGGCCAGGCGATTTATAAGATGGCGGCGCGCATTTTGCCCGGCTTCGTCGATTCGCTGCTTCGGGAAGCGGGCTGCTCGATCCAAGATATCGAACTCGTCATCCCGCATCAGGGCAGCGCGATGGCGATGCGGCTCATCGGCCGAAAGCTCGGCATCGCGCGCGAGCGGCTGATGTTCATCACGCCGACGCACGGCAATACGATCGCCGCGTCGATCCCGATGGGGCTGCATGAAGCGATCCGTCAAGGGCGGATTGCGCGGGGATCGCGGATCATGCTGCTCGGGACGTCGGCAGGGTTGTCCGTCGGAGGGATGATCCTTGACTATTAGCGGGCAGGCCGGATCGCCGGAGCGGAAGGAACCGGCAGGCAGGCGCATTCTGCTCACCGGCGGCCGAGCGCCCGCGACGCTCGACCTGGCAAGGCAGCTCGCGGCGAACGGCCACGCGGTCTACGTGGCGGAGAGCTGCCCGGAGCAGCTGTGCAAGCGCTCGCGCGCCGTGCGGCGCAGCTACCTGGTGCCGGAGCCCGCGGCGAATCCGCGGGCCTATGCGGCGGCGCTGCGGGACATTGCCGCGGCCGAGCGCATGGACTGGCTGCTGCCGATGTGCGAGGAGCTGTTCTATGTCGCGGCCGGGCTTGACGAGCTGCAGAGCGTCTGCCGCGTCCTGGCCGAGCCGCCTGGGAAGCTTAGGCGGCTGCACAGCAAGTGGGAGTTCATCAGCCGTGTGCAGGAGCTCGGCTTGTCCGCTCCGCAGACGCATTTGCTGTCGTCGCCGCAGGAGCGCGCCGCCTTCATGGCAGAGGAGGCGGAGCGGGCGAAGCGGCGGCGGGAGGCCGGGGAGCCGGATGCGGCGAAGTGGGTATTCAAGCCGGTCTTCTCCCGTTTCTCCAGCAAGGTCGTCATAGCGGAGGTGAAGGCAAGCGGCTGGCAGCCGGATTCCCGGCTGGCTGCCCTGCCCGTGACGGGCGAAGAGCCGTGGGTGGCGCAGCGGTATATCGAAGGGACGGGCTACTGCAGCTACAGCATCGCCCAGCAAGGGACGATAACGGCGCATGCCGTCTATCCCGTGCGCTTTACGGCCGGACGCGGCGCCTGCATCAGCTTCGAGCCGGTCAAGCATCCGGGAATCGACCGCTGGACGGAGCGGTTCATACGCGAGGAAGGCTTCACCGGCCAGATCGCCTTCGACTTCATCGAAGACCGCGAGGGCGGGCTATATCCCCTCGAATGCAATCCGCGGGCGACGAGCGGCATTCATCTGTTCCGGCCGGAGGACCGGCTGGACCGGGCGCTCATGCCGGAGGAAGGGCAGCCGCTACCGGAGCGGATCGAACCGCAAGCTTCCCGCAAAGCAATGATCGCCGCAGCGATGCTGAGCTGCGGCGCGGTCGCCCTGCTCAAGGACTTTTCCCGCGAGCGGCTCGGGTCATGGCTGCGAATCATGACGGGAGGGCGGGATGTCGTCTTCAGGGCGAACGATCCGGGCCCTCTCTGGCAGCAGTTCCGGCTAGTGTATTGGAATCTGCGCGTCGGCGCCCGGCATCGCATTTCGGTGATGGAAGCGTCCACGAAGGATATTGAATGGAACGGCGGTGAATTAAGGTGAAGGTGCTGGTCACCGGTGCAACGGGTTTTTTAGGCAAGCATTTGGCGGTGGCTCTGCACAAGCTCGGCCACGAAGTCACGGCTGCGGGGCGGAATGCGCAGGCCGGAGCGGAGCTGGCCGCGCAGGGCATCGCGTTTCTGCCTTGCCGCCTGGAGGATACGGCTCAGACCGTAAGGAGCTGCTTCGGGCAGGATATCGTCTTTCACTGCGGGGCGCTGTCTTCGCTGTGGGGCAGCTATAACGATTTCTATGAAAGCAATGTAACGGGCACTCGCAACGTGATCAAGGGATGTACGGAAGGCGGCGTACAGAGGCTTATTTACGTTTCAACGCCGAGCATCTATTTCGATTATACCGATCGCTTGAGCATTGCCGAATCCGCTCGGCTGCCTCGCCGCGCGGCCAATGCCTATGCCGAGACCAAAAGGCTCGCCGAGCAGGACATCGATGCGGCCTTTCGCTTGGGGCTGGCTGTCGTTACCGTTCGTCCGCGGGCGATTTTCGGTCCGGGCGACCGGGCAATCGTACCGCGGCTCATCGAGGCCAGCCGTCAAGGGAAGCTGCCGCTCATTAGGGGCGGCCGCGCCGTTCTCGATCTGACCTATGTGGATAATGCGGTACAGGCGCTGCTGCTGTGCATGACGGCGCCTTCTTCCGTGCTCGGGCGCAAGTACAATGTTACGAACGGCGAACCGCAGCCGTTCATTGAGGTGCTGAACTATTTGTTCGAACGGCTGGGCGAGCCGCTCCGCAGCCGGAAGCTTCCGTACCGGGCGGCTTACGCGCTGGCGGGTTTGCTGGAGGCCGCCGCCAAGCTTTCCGGCAGCGGCAAGGAGCCGCTGCTAACCCGCTACAGCGTCGGACTGCTTGGCCGCAGCCAGACGCTCGACATTACGGCGGCGAGAGAGGAGCTCGGCTATCGGCCGCAGGTCACTGTGAAGGAAGGGATTGACGCTTATGCCGCTTGGTACCGGAGACAACATGATTAAGCTGGATGTCGCATGCTTCGTGCTGGAGGCCGGCTGCTGCACCCATCCACAATGGGTTACACTGCGCGGCGGAAGCCGCCGTCCTGTCCGCTTCCCCGCTCTGTTCGCGCTGATCGAGCATCCGCGCCTCGGCTATATGCTGTTCGATACCGGGTATACGCAGCGGTTTTTCCGGGAGACGGCCCGCTGGCCATACTCGCTCTACGCGAAGATGACGCCCGTTCGCTTCACGGAGCGGGAGAGCGCGGTACAGCAGCTTCGGCGTAGAGGAATCGAGCCGGAGGCGGTGCGGCACATTATTATCTCGCATTTCCATGCGGATCATGTCGCCGGGCTGAGGGATTTTCCGAACGCCGACTTCCTGTTCTTGCAGGAGGCGTATGACGCCGTCCGCCGCCGTACGGGCTGGAACGCCGTTATGGCCGGGTACCTGCCCGGCTTATTGCCGGACGATTTCGAGGCGAGGGCGCAGCCGATAGATGAAAGCAAGCAGGCCGAGCTGCCGCCGGGCTTCCCGTTCGAGCGCGGCCTCGATCTGTTCGGGGACGGCAGCCTCATCGCCGTCGACGTGCCGGGACATGCCGCCGGGCAAATCGGCCTTCTGCTGTCTGCCGGAGGCGAAATGCATTTTCTATGCGCGGATGCGGTATGGAGCAGTCTCGCATATCGGGAGAACCGGCCGCCGCATCCTTTGGCAGGACTGATTATGTCCGACCGCCGCAAGTATAAGGATAGCTTCGAACGGGTCCGCCGGCTGCATAAGCTGTATCCGGACATCCGGATTGTTCCGTCCCATTGCGAGGAGATGGAACGGTCCCTTGTTCGGGGAGGGGGCTCGGTATGATCGACAAGCTGATTGTAGTCTGGCATTATGCGCTGACCAAGTACCGGATGCGGCGAAGCCGCGAACGGGAGCGGGTGGAGAAGCGGCAGGAGAAGCGTATCCGCCGGCATATCCGCTTCGTGCGGAAGCGCTCCGCCTATTACCGCGAGCTGTGGCGGGGGCTTCCCGATTCGGCGTGGCGCAGCTTCCCTGTCATCGGGAAAACGGAAATGATGGAGCACTTCGACCGCCTCAATACGGCGGGCGTCTTGAAGGAGCAAGCTTTCGCGCTCGCGCTGCGGGCGGAGCAAACCCGCGATTTCACGCCGATGCTCGGCTCCGTGACGATAGGGCTGTCCTCCGGCACGTCGGGCAGCCGCGGCTTGTTTCTTGTGAGCCGTTACGAACGCATGGCCTGGGCGGGCACGATCCTGGCCAAGGTACTGCCCCGCTCGCTGCTCCATGCCGAGCGGGTCGCCTTCTTCCTCCGCGCCGACAGCAATCTGTACGGCAGCGTCGGCAGCCGCAGGCTGCAGTTCCGGTTCTACGATCTGCTCGATCCGCTCCATGAGCATATCGAGCGCTTGAACCGGCAGCAGCCGAGTCTGCTTGTCGCCCCGCCGTCGCTCTTGCGGGCGCTGGCGGAGGCGGCGCAGGACGGCCGGCTGGCGATCCGGCCGGACAAGATCATCGGGGTCGCCGAGGTGCTCGACCCGCTGGACGGGCGGCGCATCGAAGCAGCGTTCGGCCAGGCGGTGCACCAGATTTACCAATGCACAGAAGGGTTGCTGGCCTGCACCTGTCCGCACGGGACGCTGCATATCAATGAGGATATCGTCGCGGTGCAGAAGGAATATCTCGACGAAGAGCTGCGCAAGTTCGTCCCGATTATTACGGATTTCTCGCGGACGACGCAGCCGCTGATCCGGTACCGTCTGAACGATATGTTGACGGAACGGGCGGAGCCTTGTCCTTGCGGTTCGTCGCACTTGGCGCTGGAGCGGGTCGAGGGGCGCTGCGACGATCTATTTTATTTCCCGGCGAAAAGCGAGGCGAGGCGAATGGAGCCGCCGGTGCCGGTATTTCCCGATTTTATTAGCCGTGCGATCATTTCCTCCGCCGAGGAAGTGCTGGAGTATAAGGCTGTTCAGCATGCGGCGAACCGGGTAGAAATCTCGCTGCGGTTGAAGCCGGAGCATGCCGGGATATGGGATAGCGTCTGCGCGCGCATTACCGAAAGCATCGGCCGCTTATGCGATTCGCTCGGCTGCAGCGCGCCGCAGCTGCGCTATACCGAGCTGGCCTATGAGCTTGGGCCGCGCAAGCTGAGAAGGGTGGAGAGAAGATTCCAGCCGGAGGAGCGGCCGCTTTTATACTGAGATGCTAAAGGCATGGTGAACAAGTGGCCGGAGAGTCGATAAAGAGTTGAAATAGCATAAGCGTTCGCTTTTTTCTGCGGATTGCAACCCATTTAAGGGACATTTATTCAAGAAATTCGGGACGGGCAGCGATCGGAGCATACGCAGTAGCACGGAAAATCTGCGCTGTAAAGGCGAGCGCTAACGCTTCTACAGTGGCGGAGTAAAGTCGCAACGGACACAGGGGCCGTTATATAAACCATAGCGGCCATTTTGGATTTCTAACGGACACAGATGCAGCTATTTGTTGACAAAGCCTCCATAGAAAGCGATACGGAGCTATGTAAGCGCTGTGATGTCCGTCCCTCGTTTCAAAAACGTCTGTTTTCGACGAATTTAGCTCACCGGTGTCCGTTAAACTTGGAAATGATTTGATGCTTGGTTCCGGGGGCTATACCTCCTGAGAACCGCGGACTTTTTCACCGCACTCTTAAGAAAAGGAGGGGTTTGCTCTTGGACACGAGTCAGAAGCATCCGCAGCTTAAGCGCAGCGGAGACGGGCAGGACGGACAGAGCGAAAGGCCGGTGGCATGCATAACAGGGGCGTCCAGCGGCTTCGGATTGTTAATGGCGCTGGAGCTGGCGAAAGCCGGCTACAGGGTGATCGCAACGATGCGCGATACGGCGAATAACGGGCTGCTGCTTCGGCGTGCGGAAGAAGCGGGCGTTGCGGAGCGGATCGACTGTTTGCCGCTCGATGTAACCGACCACCCGGCGTGCGAAGAGACGATCGCGCATATACGGTCCGCCTACGGCCGGATCGACGTGCTCGTCAATAATGCGGGGATGGCCATCGGAGGCAGCATCGAAGAGATTCCGATGGAGGAGTGGAAGCGGCAGATGGACGTCAACGTCTTCGGACTCATCGCGATGACCCGGGCGGCGCTTCCTGTTATGCGCGAGCAGCGGCGGGGCACGATCATTAACATCGGCAGCGTGAGCGGAAGAGTCGGCTTCCCCGGATACGGACCCTATGCGGCGTCCAAATTCGCGGTGGAGGGGTTCAGCGAATCGCTGCGCCTGGAGATGCTGCCGTTTGGCGTCCACGTCGTGCTGGTCGAGCCGGGAGCGTACCGGACCGATATATGGTCCAAAGGCTTCGACCATATGACGGCGCGGTTTCGGGAGGACTCGCCCTACGCGCGGTTTCTGGGAGCCGTTCTGCGCTATTCGCGCAATGTCGCCCGGACCGCAGGCGAGCCGCAGGATGTCGCCCGAGCCGTCGTCCGCATCGCCGGCTCCCGCTATCCCCGGCTGCGCTATCCGCTGGGGCGGGGAGCGGCGTTGTCGATCGCAGGCAAGACGCTGCTGCCTTGGAAATGGTTCGAGCGGCTGCTGCTGCGGGAGCTGGAGAAGGGGGATTAGCTGAAGACGAGAGGAACCTAACCTTCGTCGAACGCTGCTGCAATTGCGATAGGGGAGGACGCCGGCAGGAGGTTCCTCCGGGCATGCCCTACCATGCCGCGATAAAAGCCAATACATATACTATGATTTCCTCGAGCAGAGTTAGCCGACTCTCTCGGGGATTTTTTTGTATTCGACATAAGATGGGAACCGATTGCCGTGCAACGCATTTTGAGCATCGCGTAAATAATGAACCATCGAAAATCCGGCAAAACGGGCCGCGGGCCGCATCTTCCTCTGTTAGATTGACATGAAAAACAACTAAAAACAACGAAAAACTATTAAAAACACAATCTTAATATGGGTTTAACACTCGTATTACAATTCGCTTTTATAGTTAGAAACAAGCAGTCATCTTAAAAAAACGAGGGAGAGATTAGCTTGAAAAAGTGGACGCATGTCATTGCGGCGGCATTAGTAACGATATCATTGACGGCAGGCTGTGCTGCCAAATCGGCGCAAACCCCGGCGGCGGGCGGTGCCGCTTCGGCGGACGCAAGCACGGCTAACCAGCCGGTCAAAAACAACGAAATTACGGTGTACACAGCGCTTGAGGACGATCAAATCAAGTCTTATCTCGAATCGTACAAAAAGAAATATCCCGACATGAAGGTCAACATCGTTCGCGACAGTACAGGAGTGATAACGGCCAAGCTGCTGGCGGAAAAAGCGAATCCCGTCGCCGACGTCGTCTGGGGCACGGCGGCGACGAGTCTTCTGGTGTTAAGCCAGAACGACATGCTGGAGCCTTACGCCCCGCAAGGCGCGGACAAAGTGGTGCCGGAATTCAAGGATACGGCGAACCCTCCGAAATGGGTAGGCATCGACGCCTGGGAAACGGCGTTTATCGTCAACACGAAGGAGCTGGAGAAGAAACACCTCCCGGTCCCGAAATCGTATGCCGATCTGATCAAGCCGGAGTATAAGGGCATGATCGTAATGCCTCATCCTGCTTCATCCGGTACCGGCTTTCTCGATGTATCCGGCTGGATTCAGCTGATGGGCACAGACAAGGCTTGGGGATATATGGACAAGCTCCACGAAAATATCGCTTCCTACGTTCATTCCGGCTCCAAGCCGGCCAAGATGGCGGCTTCCGGGGAAGCGGCGATCGGCATCTCGTTCGGCTACCGCGGGCTTCAAGAGAAGAAGAAGGGCGCTCCGGTCGAGGTGGTGTTCCCGGAAGAAGGCTCCGGTTGGGACGTTGAAGCAAACGCATTGATGAAGAAAAAAGACATCAAGCCGGAAGCCAAGCAGTTTTTGGATTGGGCGATTTCCGAAGAGCCGATGCAGGAATATGCGAAAAATTACGCGATTCTTTCCGTGAAAGGCGACGGTAAAATCCCCGAAGGCTATACGCAGGACCCGCTGAAGCAGTTGATTCAATACGATTTGAATGCGGCGGCTAAGGACCGCGAAAGCATCTTATCGGACTGGGAGAAGCGTTACAGCGGCAAGAGCGAGCCCAAGAGCTGATTCAAGCTCGCCGAGCAGGGAATTCTCCGATCGAACAGCTAGCTATATAGGAGAGTGGTTACTTATGAAAAACAGCGATTTGACCGTGCGCGGCATTCACAAATCGTTCGGCGGGTTTCAAGCGCTGCGCGACATTCATCTCGATATTCCCAAGGGGCAGTTCACCTGCCTCCTGGGGCCGAGCGGCTGCGGCAAAACGACGCTGCTGCGCATTATTGCAGGCCTTGAGCGGCCGGATGCCGGCAAGATCGAGCTAAGCGGCCGCGATATTACCGCGCTGCCTCCGGCGAAGCGCAACTTCGGCATCGTGTTCCAATCGTACGCGCTGTTTCCGAACCTGACGGCGGCGCAAAATATCGCCTACGGCTTGAAGGGCAAGCTGCCGCGCAAGCAAATCGAAGAGAAGGTGCGGGAAGCGCTCGAGCTGGTCGATCTGCATCGGATCGAGGAGCGGTATCCCGCCCAATTGTCGGGCGGTCAACAGCAGCGCGTTGCCCTGGCCCGGGCAATTGTGATGTCGCCGGAGCTGCTGCTGCTCGATGAGCCTCTGTCCGCGCTGGACGCGAAGGTGCGGATCAAGCTGCGGCAGGAGCTCCGTGCGCTGCAGGAGCGGCTCGGCATCACGGCCGTGATGGTCACGCACGACCAGGAGGAGGCGCTCACGTTGGCGGATCGGATCGTCGTGATGAACAACGCGCAGGTGATGCAGAGCGGCTCGCCGCAGGAAGTGTACGAACGGCCCAACTGCCCGTTTGTAGCCGATTTTATCGGGGCGATCAACTTTTTGCCGGGTTCGCAGGTGGCCGGCTATCCGCAGCCGGAGGCGCTGCTTGCGGTGCGTCCCGAGCATATTCGGGTCGTAAGCTCCGGAAGAGGCGCGGCGGAGCATGACGTGCCGGTCATCGCCGGCTTGATTCGTCATGTCGAATTTCGCGGGCCTTACTACCGGATCGAGCTGCAATTGCTCAATGACAGGGAGGAGCCGGTCGATCAAGCGATGACGATCGACGTGTCCGTGCAGGCTTCCCAAAGCATGGAGCTGGTCAAGCATCGTAAGATGATGCTGACGCTTCCGCAGGAACGGCTGCTCGCCTTTGACCGGGAAGCGGCGGTGCTGCAATGAGAGCTCTCGCCCCGCGATGGCGGAAACGGCGCAGCTGGGGGGCGGGCGAAGGGGGGCAAGCGGCATTCATTGCGCTCATGCTGCTCATCCTGCTTATCGTTATGGCCGCCCCGTTGTACATGCTGTTCCGCCAAGCGTTTCAGAGCCGCGACGGCGCGTATGTCGGGCTGGACAATTTCCTGCAATACTTCGAGACGCCGGTTTGGAGTGGCGCCATCGGCCATACATTGTTCATTTCACTGAGCACAACCGCCATTTCGGCCGTGCTTGCGTTTTTCTACGCTTATGCGCTCGCCCGCACCGATATGAAGGGCAGACGCTTGTATAAATCCGTCGTGCTGCTGCCGCTGTTTGCTCCGACGATGATGCACGGGATCGGCCTGATTTATTTGTTCGGCAAGCAGGGGCTGGCTACCCAAGGCTTGTTCGGTCTGCTGCCGTCCATAGACATTGAGCTGTACGGACCGACGGGAATCATTTTATCGGAAATCATCTATACGTTTCCGCAGGCGTTCCTTATCTTCTCCATTGCTCTGGCCATGACCGATTTCCGGCTGTATGAGGCGGCCGAATCGATGGGGGCCGGCAAAGCAAGAACCTTTGTTACCGTTACGCTGCCCAGTGTAAAATATGCGGCGATCAGCGCGCTGTTCGTCTGCTTTACGCTCAGCTTTACCGATTTTGGCGCGCCGGCGGTGGTCGGAGGGCAGTATTCGGTATTGGCGACCGATATTTACAAAAAGGTCATCGGCCAGCAAAACATGAGGATGGGAGCGGTAATCGGCATTCTGCTCACTCTGCCGGCCTTACTCGCCTTTGTTGTGGACCGGATGGTCACTAGCAAGCAGCAAGCGGTCCTTACGGCCAAGTCGACGCCGTATCAAGTATCGCCCGGACGGTGGCGCAATGCGATCGGCCATATGTATTGTCTGCTGATCGGCGGTTCGATTGTCCTGTTGACGGCCGTTGTCGTCTTGGCCTCGCTGGTGAAGGTATGGCCGTATAATTTGACGCTCGGCTGGAGTCATTACGACTTTTCCAATGTGGCCGGCGAAGGGCTGGCTCCGATTTGGAACAGTATCCGCATCTCGCTATTTACCGCGGCGGGCGGTACGGCCATGACCTTCTTGTTTGTTTACTTAATCGAAAAAATCCGCGTTTGGCCGGCGCTGCGCCAAGCAAGCTATTTCATCTCGATGCTGCCGCTGGCGCTGCCCGGGCTCGTCATCGGGCTCAGTTATATATTCTTTTTTAATGCCCCCGGCAATCCGCTTCATTTTTTATACGGCTCGATGGCGATTCTCGTGCTGGTGAACATCGTTCATTTTTATGCGGTGCCGTTCCTTACGGCTTCAACCGCGCTCAAAAAGCTGGATAAAGAATTCGAGCTCGTATCGGAATCGATGAATGTGCCGTTCTACAAAACATTGTTTCGTGTGACGATACCGATGTCGCTGCCTGCGATTATGGAAATGGCGATGTATTATTTCGTCAATTCGATGGTCACGGTATCCGCCGTTATTTTCTTATATGCGCCGGACCTGAAGCCGGCTGCGATTGCCATCGTCAATATGGACGACGCGGGAGATATCGCTCCTGCAGCGGCGATGTCGGTGCTGATCGTGGCGGTGAACGTCGCTGTGCGTTTGCTGTACGAGGCGGGAACGTTCCGGCTTCGCAGAAGGATGGAGGCCTGGCAGCGCAAGTAACGTTTCTCAGGGACTCTTATTGGAGCTTCTTAAACGGCAGGAATAACTATTTTTTACCAAAAGGGGAAGATCGACATGATTCAAGCGGTTATATTGGATTGGGCAGGAACGATGGTTGACTACGGATGCTTCGCGCCGGTAGCGGCTTTTATGAAAGTATTCGAGGAAAGAGGCATTGGAGTGACCCAGGAGGAAGTGCGCAAGCCGATGGGCATGCTGAAGAAGGACCATCTTCGCGCAATTTGCGAAATGGATCGCGTCGCAGTGCTATGGCAGGCCCAATACGGCCGGACGCCGAACGAAGCGGATGTCGATTCGCTGTACGGCGATTTCGAGCCGATGCTGTTCTCGATCCTGCATCGGTATGCGGAGCCGATTCCGGGCGCGGTGGATATGGCCGAACGGCTGCGCAAGCAGGGCATTCGGATCGGCACGACGACAGGCTATACGAGGGAGATGATGAACGTCGTCGCCCCGGAAGCGGCCAAGCGCGGTTACGAGCCGGACGGGATCGTTTGTCCGGATGAGGCGGCGGGAGGACGTCCGCTGCCGTGGATGCTGTATCAAAATGCGATCCGGCTCGGCGTGTATCCGATGAAGCATCTCGTCAAATGCGGAGATACGATCAGCGATATGATGGAAGGCGCGAATGCGGGCGTATGGACCGTCGGCGTACTGAAGGGCGGCAGCGAGCTCGGCATGACGGAGCAGGAGGTGGAAGCCTGCGATCCGGAGGAATTGAGCCGCCGTCTGGATCAGATCGAGAGCGGCTTCCGTGCGGCCGGGGCGCATTACGTCATTGAGACGATCGGCGAGCTCGATCGTGTCGTAGCGCAAATTAATGAGCGGCTGGCCAAGGGGGAACGTCCATGAATCGCGCTATCCATGAAGGGCAAGAAAGCTTTGGCGGGCAGCAAGCGAAGCAAGCGCAGGAAGCGCTCCCGACGCTGCCGAACAATCCGTATTTATTGCTGACGCCGGGGCCGCTTAGCACGACCCCCAGCGTCAAGGCCGCGATGCTGCGCGACTGGTGCACGTGGGATGACGACTACAACTCGCTCGTGCAGAGCATTCGCCGCCGGCTGACGCGGATGGCGAGCCGCCGTGATCCGGAAGCGTACACCTGCGTCCTGATGCAGGGCAGCGGCACGTTCAGCGTCGAGTCCGTGATCGGCACGGTGCTGCCGGAAGGCGGCAAGCTGGCGGTGCTGGCGAACGGCGCCTACGGCCAGCGAATCGCGGCCATTGCCCGGACGCTGCGCATCCCGGTAGCCGTCGCCGACTTCGGCGAGATCGCGCCGGTGAGCGCGGAGCGGCTGGAGGCGCTGCTTGCCGAGCAGCCCGACATCACGCATGTTGCGGTCGTCCATTGCGAGACGACGACCGGGATTTTGAACCCGATCGCGGACATTACGCGCACCGCGAAGCGGCACGGGCTGATCACGATCGTCGATGCCATGAGCAGCTTCGGCGGCGTTGACATCGATATGGCGGAGCTGGACATCGATTTTCTGATCAGCAGCAGCAACAAGTGCATCCAGGGGGTTCCGGGCTTCGGCTTTATTTTGGCGCGGAGGGCCGCGTTGGAAGCCTGCGCGGGACAGGCGCGCTCCTTGTCGCTCGATCTGTACGACCAATGGAGCACGATGGAGAAGCATAACGGCAAGTGGCGGTTCACCTCGCCGACCCATGTGGTCAGAGCGTTCGATCAAGCGTTGATCGAATTGGAGCAGGAAGGCGGCGTCAGCGCGCGAAACGCGCGATACGCGGAAAATCAGCGCCGGCTCACCGCCCGGCTGGAGCGTCTCGGTATCCGGCCGCTGCTGGCCCGGGAATGGCCGTCGCCGATCATTACGGCATTCTATTATCCCGAGACGGATAAATTCTCGTTTCAAGAGCTGTATCATCGTTTGAAACAGGCCGGTTACGTGATCTATCCCGGCAAAATATCCGCCGCCGACACGTTCCGTATCGGCAACATCGGCGATGTCGCGCCGGATCAAATCGACGAGCTGGCAAGCGCGATCGAGTCGCAGCAATTTTGGACATAACGAACATGAGGAACCGATCCGCAGCGGAACGATGTTTATCCGATTCGACAGCTGGTATACTATAGTTAATTACTGGAGGCATTGGAGGCTGCATACGTGTCATTGAATGGCGAGGAAAGAAAACAGACCATCCTGAACCTGCTTCAGATGCAAGGCAAAGTAAGAACGCCGGAGCTTGTGGAGCAGCTGGAAGTTTCCTCAGAGACCGTGCGCCGCTACTTGGAAGAGCTGGAGTTTGAGAACAAGTTGAAGCGCGTATACGGCGGGGCGATCAGGATTCATTTTGAGCGGGAGGAACCGTCCCATTTCAAGCGGGAGGTGCTGCATGCGGAGGAGAAGAGGCGGATCGGGCGGGCTGCCGCCGATTTCGTTCAGGATAAGGATGTCATCGTGCTGGACGACGGTACGACGGCGCTGCATATGATCGAATTTCTTCTGGGTAAACAAGGAATTACCGTTCTCGTTTCTTCCGTTCCGGCTTTGAATCTGCTCATTGATTATAAAAATAAGGGGATGTTCTCCGGCGAAATTGTATTCATCGGTGGACGGGTGAATGCCGCCCATTACCGGGTGAGCGGGGCGGCGGCGCAGCATTTTATGAGCTCCTTCCATGTCGACAAGGCATTCGTCGTAGCCGACGGTATTCGGCTGGACAAAGGCATTACGAGCTATGACGATGAGCGCGGCCTGCTGTCGCGGATGTTTCTGAAGCAGGCGGACCAGGCGATTGTGCTCGGCGACCATTCCAAAATAGGGTCCGCCCATTTTTTCAAAATGGCCGATTTGAGCGAGGTCGATATGATCATTAGCGATGCAGCGCCTCCGGCCGAATGGCGGGAGAAGCTTGCGGAGCAGGGAATTCACTGGGTTGCAGCCGGCGAAGTCGACGGGCTTTCCTCATAGGGGAGCCCGTTTTTGTATATACCTATTCAAACTTACTCTAAACCCTAAATGCAACACAATACGATCGGATGAGAAATCAGAAGATCTGATCATGCTAAAGCGCATTCATTCTGTTACCCTTAGTGAAGAGAATACCATTAATTTTACTGGGGGGAACGGTATGAAGAAATGGATCAAATCGACGGCAGCGATGGCGCTGACGGCGAGTATGCTTGCCGGATGCGGATCGCCGGGTTCCACGGCCTCCAAGCCGGAGGACGGCGCGCAGCAAGCATCCGCGGGAGCGGCAGATCAGTTCAAAGAGAAGCTCAGCCTGAACTTGATGAGCATCACCTATGAAGGCGGAGGCTGGCCCGACAAGCACCCCATGATCGATTATTTGAACAAGAAATTCAACGTCGATCTGAAATTCCAATGGGTGCCGTCGGACAGCTATACGGAGAAGCTGGGCGTGCTGGCGGCGTCGAATTCGTTTCCTGATGCGTTCTTTATCGATATGAACAACTTTCTGAAATGGCGCGATAAAGGCGTATTTCTCGACGTGAAGCCGCTGCTGGGCAATTACCCCAACCTGACCAAGGATATTAAGCCGGAAACGTTCGCCATAGGCAATCCGAGCGGAAAAATATACGGAGTGCCCGTGTATACGCCGGAAACCCGCGATACGTTGGTTATCCGCAAAGACTGGCTGGATAAGCTGGGGCTGAAATATCCGACGAACACCGACGAATTGTATAACGTGGCCAAGGCGTTCGCCAAAAACGATCCGGACGGCAACGGCAAAGAAGATACCGTCGGCTTCTCGACCTCGATCTCCGGGGGAACGACCTTCAACAACCTGGATTACTTGAAGTTCGCTTTCGGGTTGGCTAACGGCTGGAAGGAAGTGAACGGTGCCTTGGTTCCATGGCAGGTGCAGAACAAGGAATTGAAGGATTTCCTGGGCTATTTGCGCAAGGCGTATGCCGAGGGCGTGCTGGACAAAGACTTTGCGGTAAATAAAAATAACGATCCGAGCGTGAAGGCGGAAGCCAATAAATTGGGGATTCATCAGCTGGTGGCCACGGCGATTTATGCCGAAGGCTCCTCCGGCTCGGAGCTTAACATCAAGAAGACGGACCCGAACGCTCAATGGATGACGGGTGCGCCTCCCAAAGGGCGGCTCGATACTAGATATTCGCGCCGAGGAGAGCCATAGCGGCTCGCATGCGCAGTCTTCGAAGCGATGGGAGACGGCGGGCGGAGGGGCCTTGATGATTCTCGGCTCGCACCCGATCGCCGCGGCGATTCATCTGAAAAGCTTTGAGGGCCGCATGAAAGGGGAACGCCCCATCCGCGTCCGGTCGGTGGTTGCCGATATGGCGCCGATGACGAAAAGCGCCGCATACCAATCGGTGGAGCGGCACTGGATCGTGACGGATTGGGTCGATGTGGAGACGTGGGCCAGCGTGATCATCACGTTTACCGACGGGACCAAGGCGGTCGTGCTGGCCTCGTTCGCCGTACTGGGCGGCGTTCGCAACGTGATGGACATCTATACGTCCAACTCCGTCATCCAATGCAATATGACGCCGAACGACGGAGTGATGGTGTATGCTCCGAGCCCGGACGTCTTCGCCAATGAATTTATCGCCGAGAAGCTCGAAACGAAGGCTGGCTGGAATTTCGCCTCCTCCGACGAAGAATGGGCTCGCGGGTACATTCAGGAAATGCAGGACTTTATGGAGTGCATCGCGTGGGATAGGCAGCCTCTATCCGACGGGCAGCTGGCCAGAGACGTGCTGGAAGTGATCTATTCCGCGTACTTGTCTTATGAAACGGGGAAGCGGATTGATATTTTAAATTGAAGTTTCAAATTAAAATTCCAATAAGGAAGAGGAGAATCGCCCAATGAATCGTGCAGAGCTGAACGAAGTATCGCTTGCCAAGGTGTACAAGCAAATTCCGACGGAGCATTATTTGGCGGATGACCGCAGGGGAGAGTATTATTCCGGGGACTACAAGCTGGGTGTCAACCTGTACAGCTTCAGCCATAATTTGTTCGCCTGGTTGCAGGGTACAAACGCCGCGCCTCCGGCGGATACGCTGTCGCTCATCCGTTTTTGCAAAGAGATCGGCTGCGACTGCGTGGACGTCACCGGCTATTTCATTCCCGGGTATGAGAATTTTGCGATGCCCTCCAAGCCGGACAAGGACATATACGGCTATGCCGAAAGCATCCGAAGTCTATGCGAGGAGCTGGGGGTTGAAATTAGCGGCACGGGCGTCAAGAACGACTTCGCCGATCCCGATGCCGCCAGACGGGCTCTGGACGTGAAGCGAATCAAGTACTGGATCGACGTCGCCGCGGCGATGGGAGCGCCCGTCATGCGCGTGTTCAACGGCGAAATTCCGCAGGATATACTATCTACCGACTGGGACACGGTCGCCCGGGAGAGGATCGTTCCCGCTCTGATCGAATGCGCGGACTACGGCGTAGGCAAGGGAGTCCGCATCGGCATGCAAAATCACGGGGACATCACCTCGACGGCCGATCAGGTCATCCGCATTCTCGAGTGGGCGGATCACCCCAATCTCGGCGTCGTCAACGATACCGGCTGCTACAAAACGTTCGGCGCCGCGACGGGCGACGGCTACGATTGGTACGACGACATCGAAGCGGTGCTGCCGTATACGTATAATTTTCAAATCAAGAGGCTGCCCGGCGGCCTGAATACGGAGACTCTGACGGATTTGGATGAGCTGTTCACGCGAATCCGCTACAGCGGTTACCGCGGGTATCTTCCTTTGGAGACGATCTGGTCGGGCGCGGACCCGCAGCATCCTTCCAAGCTGGCTGCTCCGCCTTACGAGCAGGTTCGCGATTTTTTTAATGAGATTCAAGCGGCGATGATTCGCACGAAAGTACGGAAGTAACCGTTCGAACGCAGCATCATAAGGGATGCTCTCAGCCTAAGGAAGCGATAGGCCGTGAGCATCCTTTGCTGTTGTTTGGCGTGCTCAGCCGTCGCCTGCCATCATGCCCTCCACGACCGCTGCAGCTCGCGAACCTCCCGCCATCCGATAAGGCTCAGACGCTCTCGGGCGATGACGTCCTGAACGTCCGGGTCGAGGAACAGATCGTATTCGCAGCGCCGGATCGGCCAAGTGCCGGTAATGGCCTTCAGCTCTTCGGTATCGAGCGACGGATGGAATAAGAGCTCCGTTAATCCGGGCTTCATCTCCCGAAGGAGCCGGATCGCAAGCTGCTTGATCGAATCGTAGTCCGGCGTCTCGGCATAAGTAAACGGCAGACTTAGAACCTCATGCGGATGGAGAATCCCTCTCTCCGCGGCCAGCTGCGCGATCAGCGCCTCCTTGCCCGTCTTGTGTGCAGGGTTGGGCGAGAAGCGGATAGGCAGCGCGAACTGCGCGGCCAGCTCCACCAGCAGCTCATGATGATCCGGTCTAAGGCTGCCCATATGATTATCGAGATGGGTCGGGTCAACCCCCATGCGGATCGCCAGCTCGATCTGCGCGGTCAGCTCCGACCGGACTTGTTCGGGGTCCGCCTTCGCCATATGAGCCGTGTTCGCGGGAAAATGGCCGAATTCGTCAACCAGCGTATCTACATTCCCGTTCCTCAGCACCGGCCCCCATTTGTAATGATCCCATTCGCTTGTCAGCGTCAGATGAACGCCCACGTCCAGCCGGGGATTGCGCGCAGCCGCCCGGGCGGCCTCCAGCGACCAGGGGCAGTTGACCATCAAGGTAGCGGATGTAATCGCCCTCTTTTCCAATAAGTTTAGAATGGCTTGATTGGTCGTATGACACATGCCGAAGTCGTCCGCATGCAATATGACGCACCGTTCCTCCTCCAAGCTCCGTATTTCCGCCATTGCCATCGTTCCCCCTTCAGTGTTAGCTTATTGTATATCTCGATTATCGCAGAAAGCCTTCGGGCCCTCTACTCCGATTTCGACTTTTGATTTTCTTTTTTAGACTTTTGTTAAGGGGGGATGCCGGCGTGAAGAGAGGAGAGCGCTGGATCAAACGGTTGTCCTTGAACTCGATTCGCACGAAGCTGGTGCTGGGCGTGCTGCTGATCATCGTGCCGTTGAACGCGCTGATGCTGGGCTTAAGCTTTTATTCGATCAAGGTCGTTCATAATCAGGTGGCCGATTCCAACAACAATATGCTGAGCCTGTATATGGAGCAGTTCGACGAGAAGCTGCGACGGGTGGATGAATATTTGCTCGGTCTGATGCAGTACGAATCGAATCTGTCGATTCTGCAATCTCCCGCGTCGGAGTGGAATCATTACAGCGCGATTCATAATCTAAGCAATAATGTGACGGCTAACATCGTTTCCTACGATTTTCTGGCGGGCATCTTCGTATACTCGGCGCCGGGCGACGATTACATTTATGCCTTCAACAGGCAGACGCAGATCGGCGAGAGCGACTATATCCGATCTTATGTCCGGGACGCGGTCCGCTCGGATCGGACGCCAAGGGAATGGTTCGAGCGGGGATGGTTTATCGTGCATCCTCCTTCCGGGGCTTCGTATTTTGTCCGCCTGATGAGAAGTGAAAACGGTTACGTCGGGGCTTGGATGAACATCGCCAATGTGCAGCTGCCGCTGCCTTTGGTGAATATCGGGGACCAAGGCGCGGCGTTGTTCGTGGACGAACAGGGCGCTCCGCTGACTAACGCATCGTTCGTCGGCGAACGGCAGGTGCAGGTGGATGTCGGGCTGACGGATTATTACATGACGGGGCAAAAAGAACGCTTCCTCGCCCTCGGCAAGCATTCCACGAAAGGAGCGTTCAGCTTATTCGTCTTCCTCCCGGAGGATAAAATACTGGAGAAGCTGCCCGATCTGCAAAAAGTCGTCGTCACCATCACGGTCTCGTCGTTCGCGATTTTGCCGGTAAGCTTGCTGCTGCTGCGCAAATCGATGCTGATTCCGATACGAAGGCTGCTCAGAGCGATTAAACAGATTATGGAGGGCAATCTGGACGTGCGCATCGCGGCGTTCCGGACATCGGAGGAGTTTCGGATCGTGAACGACTCCTTCAACCATATGATTTCGCAAATCCAGGAGCTGCGCATCCGGGTGTATGAAGAGAAGCTCGACAAGCAGAAGGCCGAATTGCAGCATTTGCAGCTGCAGCTCAATCCCCACACGTTCATTAACTCGTTAAATATGCTGCACATGCTGGCTCGCACCGGGGAGTATCGGACGCTGGAGGATATTTCGCTATGCCTTATTCATTACTACCGCTACAATTTTCGCAGCAATTTGACGCTGGTGACGCTGAAGGAGGAGCTTCAGCATGTGCGCAACTACATCCGCATTCAAGAGCAGCGGTTCCCGGATAATATCCGAATGTCGGTGCAGGTTCCGGATTTTCTGCTGCGCGAGCCGGTCCCGCCGTTAATTATTCAAACGTTCGTGGAAAATACGGTCAAGCATGCGGTCACGCTGGATGAGCCGATTGACATTACGGTGCACGCCGAAGTGGCCGTCTGCGGCGAGCAGCCGTATCTTCTCCTGCGGGTTCAAGATACCGGCATGGGCTTCCCCGATCAGGTGCTGAGCGACCTTGCCGGGGGAAACCGGATTTACAACGAAGAGGGGGAGCGGATCGGCATATGGAATGTGAAGCGGCGGCTGCACATCATTTACGAGAACAAGGCGGACATCCGCTTTGCCAACGGGGAGCCTCATGGAGCTAAGGTAGAGCTACGGCTGCCCATTTATCACGAACCGGAAAAGAGGAAGCTGCATGAATCTGCTTATTGTTGACGATGAACTATGGCTTGCGGAGGCGGTAAAGAGCGAGCTGCCTTGGGAGGAAATGTTCGGCATAAGCTCCGTATCGATCGCGAACAATATCCGCCAGGCGAAGGAGGCGTTCGGTCGGGATTCCGTAGACCTTATGATCTGCGACATTGAGATGCCGCAAGGCAGCGGGCTGCAGCTGCTTGCATGGGTCAAGGAGCATCATCCCCGGACGGAGACGGTGTTTCTTACGTGCCACGCCGATTTCAAGTACGCGCAGCAGGCGATGCAGCTCGGCTGCCTGGACTATTTGCTGAAGCCGGTATCCAGGGAGGAGCTGCGCCAGGCGGTAGAGAAAGCGATCGCCCAGATTAACCGGCAAAGCTATCTGCTGGAGTACAGCCAGCTGGGGGAATTTTGGACGAAGCATCAGCCGCTGCTCGTCGAGAGGTTCTGGCTCGATGTGATCGGCTACTCGATCTCGCCGCAGCCCGAAGCGATACGCCAAGCGGCGGCGGAGCGCAACATTCCGCTCAGGGAGGGGATGCTGTTCCTTCCCGTGCTGATCCAGGTACAGCGGTATCATAAACCGCTCAGCCCGCGGGATGAAAAAATATTGGAATACGGCCTGTGCAACTGCGCCGAGGAAACGCTGTTTCCCCAAGAGGACGGCAGAATCATCGTCTTGTCGGAGCGCAAGCTGCTCGCCGTGATTCCTTCGGGCCAAGGGGGCCATGACATGAGCCGGCTTGTCGCCGACTGCGAATCGTTCATTGCCTTCGGCAATCGGCATCTGTACTGCGATGTGTCCTGTTATGCGGGGGAAGCGGCGCCCGTGCATCAGTTTGCCGATACGGTGCAGAGGCTGTTCCTGCTCGCTCAGCATAACGCCGCGTCCACTGGCAAGGTGAACGTATCGCGAGGGGCGCCCGCCGCACGCTCGTTATCGGCCGAACTCGTCGAGAAAATCGGGCAATATGTCGACGGGAAGCTCGATCAGGAGAGCCTGTCGAGAGAAAGCGTGGCGCAGACGGTGTTTTTGAACCCGGATTATTTGGACCGCATCTTCAAGAAAGAAACCGGCATGTCCGTCACCGCCTTCCTGCAGCAGCAGCGCATGCGGCGGGCCGAGGAGCTGCTCTCCCATACGACGATGTCGGTCATCGCGATCGGCCAGCAGGTCGGTTACTCGAATGTTTCGCATTTTTCCAAACGGTTTAAGCAGCATTCGGGTCTGAGTCCGCTTGAATTTCGGCGCCTCCGCAGCCTTCCTCCTAGTCGAAAATAGAACAAGGAATGGTCGAAAACAGAGCGGAACCGGATGCCGGCAGGCGGTAGAATGAAATCATGTTCGAACATCAATTTGAAACGGTAACAGATGGGGGAAAGAGCATGAGAAAACAAATGAAGTTGGCCGGCTGCGTACTGTCCGCTGCGCTGCTATTATCCGCCTGCGGAGGGAACGAGGCTCCGAAGGCGGGGAGCGAACCGGCGGGCGATGCGGGAGCGAACGCGTTAAACAAAGACCCTTACGAGGTGGTCGTCGCCTTCCCGATTATCGGCAGTATTCCGAAGGACATTCAGCTGGTGCAGGATGAAATCAACAAAATTTCCAGGGCGAAGCTGAACACGACGATGAAGCTGCTGCCGCTCGGCAGCGACTGGGCTAATCAGATCAATCTGATGCTGAGCAGCGGGGAGAAGCTGGATCTGATGGCCACGTACAATTACAGCGCCGACGTCTCGATGGGGCGACTGCTGCCGATTAACGAGCTGATCGATCAGCACGGACAGGGCATCAAGACGGCGCTGGGCGATTACTACAAGGCGACGTTCATCAAAGGCAAAAGCTACGGGGTTCCGAGCGTCCGGGACTTCGCCCAAGATTACGGCCTGCTGATCCGCAAAGACCTGCTCGTCAAAACAGGGATCGACACGTCCAAGATGAAGAGTCTGGACGATTTGGAGCCGCTGCTGAAGGCGCTGAAGGAGACGATCGATCCGTCGATGGTTCCGCTCACGAACAAGACGGGCAATTCGGTGCTCGGCACCTTCAGCACGCGCGACAGCCTCGGCGACGACCTGGGCGTGCTGCTGGGCAACGGCCAGGATAATCTTAAGGTCGTGAACTGGTATGAGACGCCGGAGTATGCCGGGTATTTAAAAACGATTCGCCGTTGGTACGAATCCGGCTATATTTTGAAGGACGCCGTGCAAAACCAGGAGGCGGAGAACGCCGTCATTAAAGCGGGCAAAGCGGCGGCGGTGCTCGGACATCAGAAGCCGGGCTTCGAGACGCAGGCTTCGCATACGACCCAAATGGAGATGGCCACCGTCAAGCTGGTGCCGCCGATCGCCAAGACGAGCACGGTCACGAACGTCATGTGGGGAGTCGCCGCCACCTCCAACAAGCCGGACCGGGCGGTTCAGTTCCTGAATTTGATGTATTCGGACAAAGACATCGTCAACCTGCTCGACTGGGGAATCGAAGGCAAGCACTACGCGAAGGGCAGCGACGGCCTGATCGATTACCCGCAAGGCGTCGACAAGTCGAATACGGGCTGGGGCTTGAACATGGGATGGATGTTCGGCAATCAGTTCCTGGCATACGTGTGGAAGGGCGACAGTCCGGACTTATGGAAAAAGACCGAGGAATTCAATCGGAGTGCGATGAAATCGAAGGCGCTCGGCTTTACGTTCGACGCCTCTCCGGTGAAAACCGAGGTGACCGCGGTATCCAACGTCATTAACCAATACCGCAGAGGCTTGGAATGCGGCGTGCTGGACCCGGATAAAGAGCTGCCGAACTTTATTTCCAAGCTGAAGGACGCGGGCATCGACAAAATTGTCGCCGAAAAGCAGAAGCAGCTGGATCAATGGTCCAAAGAGCAGTGAGGAAAGACAAGGCAATCCGACGCCTGTCGGGTTGCCTTTCTTCTAGACGACGAGACCGGGGAGCGAAGATGCCGTGCGCAGTACAACAGTTAGAAAATATGTTCCTTTGTTTTCCATGATGATTCCGGGGCTGATCTATTTGCTGATCAACAATTACGTTCCGATGTTCGGGATTATGATCGCCTTTAAAGAGGTGAACTATGCCAAGGGCATTTTTGCCGGGGATTGGATCGGCTTCAAAAACTTCGAATACTTGTTCAAAACGCGGGATGCTTACGTCATCACGCGAAATACGCTGCTGTACAACGGGGCGTTCATTATCATTCATACGGTGGTGGCCGTAGGCGTGGCGATTCTGCTGAACGAGATCAGGCAAAAGCTGGCCAACCGCTTTTATCAAAGCGTCATTCTGCTGCCGCATCTGATCTCGATGGTCATCGTCAGCTACTTGGTCTATGCGCTGCTGAGCCTGGAGACCGGGCTGATGAACAAGACGGTGTTGCCGCTGCTCGGGATCGATCCCCTCTCCTGGTACACCGAGGCCAAGTATTGGCCGCTCATCCTGACGATCGTCCACGTATGGAAAGGGGCGGGCTTTCTTTGTATCGTGTATTTGGCTTCGATTATCGGCATCGATACGGAGTACTACGAAGCGGCGATGCTCGACGGGGCGACGAAATGGCAGCAAATCCGCATGATTACGATTCCGCTTATTACGCCGGTCATTACGATGATGACGCTGCTGGCGATAGGCCGCATCTTTTATTCCGATTTCGGTCTGTTCTATCAAGTGCCGATGAATTCGGGTCCGCTCGTCGAGACGACCAGCGTCATCGATACTTATGTGTTCAGAGGCTTGATTACGCTCGGCGATATCGGGATGTCATCGGCGGCGGGGGCTTACCAGTCCATCGTCGGCTTCGTGCTGGTGCTGCTGTCCAATTATGCGGTGAGGAAGCTGAGCAGGGAAAACGCCCTGTTCTAGAAGGAGGTGAAATGAAAGCATGTCTAAAGAACCGAAAAGCATTCAATGGATCGCCCATCTCGTGCTGCTCTCCATGGCGGCCGCATGTTTGATTCCGTTCGTGCTCCTGTTCATGTCGTCGATCTCCAGCGAAGAGAGCATTATTAAATACGGGTACCGGTTTGTGCCGCAAATGTTCAGCCTGGACGCGTACCGCTATTTGCTGGAGCACGGGGGAGAGCTCGGGCGCGCTTACGGCATCACGATCCTTATCACCGTCATCGGGACGTGCGCGAGTCTCGTCATTACTCCGATGCTGGCGTATCCGATGTCGCGTCAAGATTTGCCTTTGAAACATTTCTGGGCGTTTCTCGTCTTCTTTACGCTGCTGTTCAACGGCGGTCTGGTGCCGACCTACTTGATATATACGAAATTTCTGGGGATCAAAAATACGATCTGGGCGTTAATCGTCCCCGGGCTGCTGATGAACGGGTTTAACGTGCTGCTGGTGCGGACTTACTTTATGACTTCGATTCCGCCGGCCCTGATTGAAGCGGCCAAAATCGACGGCGCGGGAGAGTACCGGACCTTCTACAAAATCGTGCTGCCGCTTTCGATGCCGATTATGGCGACGATCGGGCTGTTTCACGGGATCGGGTATTGGAACGACTGGTTCAACGGGTTAACCTACGTGACGAATCCGAAGCTGTTCAGCATTCAAAATATTTTGAACCGGATGCTGCTCGATATTCAGTTTCTTACGCAAAATTCCAACTTATCCGCCGCCGCCGGAGACCAGGTCGCCAAGCTGCCGAGCACGACGGTTCGTATGGCGATCGCGATTGTCGGCGTGCTGCCGGTGCTGATGGCTTATCCGTTTTTCCAAAAGTATTTTATTAAAGGCATCACGATCGGCGCGGTCAAATAAGGATGGCGGATGATGAGGCTGCAAGGAAAGTCCGATATAATACGAGCGAAGGGGAGCGGCAGGATGAACGATAGGCCAGGCGTTCCGGGCGCAGGGACGGAAGATAGAGCCTGGGCAAGGCAGTCCGGGACATCGGATGACTGTGCCGGGAGACGGCAGTATCGGGTTGAGGTGACCGAGCATGTCGGCGTAACGCTGAGCGACGGGATTACGCTGAGCGACGGGATTACGCTGAGCGGGAGGCTTTTCCTGCCGCAGGCGGATGAAGGCGCGAAGCGCTGGCTTTGTCTGCTGCTGGCTAACGGCTACGGGAATCGGAACCAGCCCAGAGAAGATGGGCTGTGCGGCTTCTTTGCCCGCAGCGGGTATGCGGTGCTGCATGTAAGCATGCGCGGTTCCGGCGCCTCCGAAGGCGTCAATACGTTATTCGAATCGTACGGAGAAGACGGCTGCGAGCTTGTGGCGTGGATGGCCGGGCAGGAGTGGTCGACCGGCGCGGTAGGGATGATCGGCCAATCGCTGCGGGGCATCAGCCAATGGCTGACCGCCAAGCGGCTGCCGCCCGGGCTGAAGGCGATCAGCCCGGAGATCGCGTCGCCCGACGGCTACGACGATTTGTGGTATGCCGGAGGGACGCTGCCCGGCCCCGGGCGAAGAAGCAGGGGAGCGCCGGAGTACCCGGCGGCAGCGGCGCACCGCAACAAGGACGACTGGTGGCGCGAGCGGACGGTGTCGCCGGAGGAGCTGGCGCGGATTGCGCAATCCGGCATAGCGGCGCTGATCTCCGGCGGCTGGCAAGATTATGTGTCGCCGGGGAATCTGAAGGCGTATTCGGCGCTGCGCGCCCACGGGGGTATATGCAAGCTGGTCGTCGGGCCCGAGGCCCATGCTTCCGTTGCGCGGATGGAGCCTTATGACTTCAGGCTGTGCCAACTGCGGTGGTTCGACCGCTATTTGAAGGGAGAAGATAACGGGATCGACCGGGAAGAGCCGGTGCTGCTGTTCATCCGGGGCGCAGACATGTGGCGCTACGAGCGGGATTGGCCGATCCCGGATGCGAAGCGGGCGGCGTTCTATCTTGCCGGCATACCGAGCGGCACGCTGGCCGGACGAGACGGCGACGGTTCGCTTTCCTTCGCTCCCGAATCGGAGAGCGGCAGTTCGGTCAGCTGCTACGACTATTTGCCCGATACCGGGCCGTTGCTTCCGGCGATGCGCTGCGCGAGGGGCGGCATTCCCGCCGCCGATCTGTCGCGCTATGAAGAGGCGGCGGCGAGCTGGACGACGGAGCCGCTTCCCCGCCCTGCGGAGATAACCGGCATCGTACGCTTGCGCTTGTGGGCGGCGTGCACGGCCGAGGACGCCGATTTTGTCGTCACGCTCTCCGCCGTATCGCCCGGCGGACGCTCGCAGCAGTTGACCTGCGGTTATCTCAACGCCTCCCGCAGCCGCAGCCGTTCGCACCCGGCTCCGCTCGTCCCGGGCGAAATCCGGGACTATGTCATCGAGCTGATGCCCATGGCCTCGGTCGTGCCGGAAGGCTTTCGGCTGCGCCTTGCGATCGCCGGAGGCAGCTGCTCGCTGCCCGAGCAGGAAGCGCCTCAAGGTCCCGGGCTGCAGCCGCTGCCGTCCGCGGTAACGATCTATCATTCCGGGCGGTATCCGTCCTGTCTGGAAGTGCCGGTGATCGGAGGCTTTATCGGGCCCGAGTGAGGAACGACGGCCGGGCAGGCGGAGCCGCCCGGATATGAAGAGGCTGACCGGATAGGACTGGATAGGAAGCCAAATTCCGGGAACGCAGACAGCCGGGGCGCGGCCGCTACAGCAGGCGATTAGCGTCTGGCTGTCTGCATTTTGCCGGGGGGGAAGACGAAATCCGGCCGCTATAGAAGGGCAGCTCACGTTTAGTCCTCCTCTGTTTTTTGCAGGTACAAAACGAAACCCGGCCTCGGATCGTAAGGATCGCAAGGCCGGGTTTGTTATGGCGTGTGCGCTACAGCTTCTTGATTCTGCCTTTGAATCGCTCAATGAAGCGGGCGTTGGCTTCATCGCCGCCGCTGGCATTGCCGCTCATCCATATGGGCGGGCGGATGCCGTCCTTGACCAGCAGTTCGATCGTCTCGGCTGTGAGCGAATTGAGCAGATAGGCGTTGGCGAACGTGGACATCGCGGCGACCCGCTGGTCCAGACCGTCGATTTCGACGACGGCGTCTCCGACTTCGATTTTCGTATCCAGCACGATATCGACCAGGTCGTGCAGGTTTTGCTTGGACGGATGACGGGCCGGATGGCCGGCCGGCGTGGCGAGCGCATGGCGGACGGAGGTGACCCCGATCGTCTTGACTCCGCGCGCTCTGGCTTCCAGCGCCGCATCGATCGTCGCCGAATTGATGCCGTAGGCGTTAATAATCAGCAATAAGTCCCCCTGCTTCAGCCCGTAATCGTCCAGCACGATCCGCGCGTAGCCGGGCGTTCGCTCGACCGCCATCGATCTTAGCGCGCCGCCGCTCAGCAGCGTCCCTTCGTCGAGGATGGCGCTGATATGCATCAGACCTCCGGCGCGGAAAAAAATCTCCTGCGGCCCGAGATTCGAATGGCCGCCCGGCCCGTAGGCATAGACGATGCGGTCCTGCTTGATATGCTCCGCCATCACACGGGCCGCTTCGGCGACGGCGGCCTGCTCCTCCTGATGAAGAAGCTCCAGATGACGAGTGATTTGCTGAAGATACCGGGTCATGGCTGCTGTGCTCATGCGTTTGCCTCCTTGGCGGGGGATGCCGAGTCGAAGACCCGTTCTCCCAGCTTATAAGTTTGGATGATTTTCACGCCTTGCGGACGCTTCAGCTCGAATAAGACCAGATCCGCCGGCGCGCCGGGGGCGAGTCCGCTCTGCGAGGGCAGGTTCAGCAGGGCGGAGGGGCGCAGCGACGCCATCTCCCATGCGGTATCCAACTCGGCCAGTCCGCTGTCCAGCAGATGGGAAATGCCCCACGGAAGCAGCTGGGCCGATCCGGCCAGCAGGCCGGGATGCTCCGCCAGATGCAGTCTTCCTTCGGGAGTGAGCACGACCCGGCCTCCGATATGGTTCTCATACAGGCCGGGCTCCATGCCGCTTAAGTACACGGCGTCGCTGACGAGCAGCGCCTTCTCTCCCTTGGCGCGCAGCGTCACCTTCAGTACCGAATCCGGCAGATGGAAGCCGTCGGCGATGACGCAGGCCGCCAGCTCATCCCGGCTCAGCTGCTCCCATATATAGTTGGGATGACGGGGCAGCGACAGGTGGGCGCCGTTGCCCAGATGCGTCGACATGCGCGCGCCGGCCTGAACCGCTTCGGCAATCTGCTCCGGCGAAGCGGCGGTATGGCCGATCGACACGATGACGCCCTGCTCCACACAGCGCTCGATGAATTCGGCCGATCCCGGCCATTCCGGCGATAGCGTGACGATCTTAATCCTCCCTTGGGCCGCTTCCTGCCATCTTTGGAATAAAGGCCAGTCGGGCGCTTTCGTAAAGCTTCTGTCATGGGCTCCGCGCGGACCGTCCTCCGGGGAAATGAACGGCCCCTCCAGGTGAATGCCCGGAGCTGCGGCGGCGGAGACGGGGTCGGCGGCGCAGGCGGCGGCGATGGAGCGCATTGCCTGCTCGATTTCCGCATCTCCGTTCGTAATGACGGTGGGGAAGTAAGTGGTGACGCCCTGCCTCCACAGCCCGCGCGTAGCGCGTTCCACCGCGCCTTCGGCAATCGGGATCGTATTGAAGTCGGCGCCGAAATAGCCGTTGATTTGCAGATCCACCAGACCCGGAGCGACCCAGGGCAGCGCAGCTTGGCGAATTTCCGCATCCAATGGATGAAGCGATTGAATCCGGCCGTGTTCGATATGAATCGTAACGGGCTGCTTCGTTTTATAATGAATTCCGTTCACCTTCGTTACGCTTCTTGGCATCTTTATTCATCTCCTAACCGATTTCACCGTCGTACGAATCCGTGTCTACATACAGCGTGCAGTCCGGATGCCGCCGGAGGATGGTCGAAGGGCATTCCGTCGAAATCGGGCCGCCGAGCGTTTGGCGCACGGCCGCGGTTTTCGTCGCGCCCGGCACCATGCAGTATAAATGAGCGCCCGAGAACAGGGTGGGGATCGTCAGCGTAAGGGCGTGCGTCGGCACGTCTTCCAGGCTGGCGAAGCAGCCGTCGTTGACCTGCTGCCGGCGGCACGGCATATCCAGCTCCACGCTCTTGACGAGCGCGCTGTCGTTAAAATCGGCGACAGGCGGATCGTTGAAGGCGATATGGCCGTTCTCTCCGATGCCCAGCGCCACGATGTCGACCGGTGCTTCGCCGAGCAGCGCCGCATAGCGCTTGCATTCGGCTTCAATGTCGCCGGAGCTGTCGATCAGATGAACTACGCCCGGATTCACCCGATCGAACAGCCGCTCGCTCAGAAACGAGCCGAACCGCTGCGGCGCTTGCGGGGCGAGCCCGATATATTCATCCATATGGAACACGGTGACGCGTTCCCAGTCGATGCCCTCAGCGCTGCATAAAGCTTGCAAAAATTCATTTTGCGAAGGCGCTGCGGCGAAGATCATCCGGATACGGTTTTTCGAGCTTAGCAGCTCTTTCATTTTATCCGCGACATGGCTTCCGGCGGCCGCTCCAAGCAGCTCTCTGTTTGCATATATGTTCACCTTCAGCCGATCGACGGTTTTCGTGTGCAGCGGTTGTACGGTTTCATTCATGATTCGGTTTCTCTCCTATCACTTGTAATATGGCGCTGCGGATGACGCCTTCCGTTCGGGGATGAAACGGCGACGGCAGGCCGAAATACGGGACCGAGTCTCGCGCTTCGTAGCCTCCCTGGACAAGCTGCTCTTCGGTGGGCACATAGCCGATCATGCCGTTCGTATAGCCGAGCGGGAGCGCCTTGCCAAAGGAGGCTTCCTTGACAAAGCGGCCGTAATCGGCGACCATCTCCGCATTAAAGGCGACAAGCGACAATTTTTCGGCCAGATCGAGCCGCGTAATTTCCAGCGGAATGCTCTCCTGCCTGCGCTGCGGCTCCCGCAGCAGGAGGCGGGCGCGTTCGCCGTATATATCGGTCTGCCGGGCCTCGGCTTCCAGCTCTTCGCTCGCTGGAACCGACTCGAAGGGCAGCGGCAGCTCTACGGTTCGGCTCCCGAGCCCGGCCGGCGTGAGCTGCCGCATAGGCAGGCTGCTCACGCGCAGCACTTCCTCGCTCAGCCAGCTTCCGAAGCGCTCCACCTCCATGCGGCAGCCTCGGTAAAATTCGCCGCCGCTGACGAGCGCGGGGCGAATATCCCCGCAGCAGCCTTGCAGGAAGGCGCCGACGGCCCCGCCGCCGAGCGCTTGCTCGACGCGCTCCAGCGCCGCCCCGCAGTACTCCGACGAAATTTCGTTATCGCCGGTCGTCGTCGGGTGGCATGTATAATGAACGAACAGCGCTTTGACCGCGCCGCCGGAGGCGCGAAACCGGATGACGGTAACGGCCGGATCGACAGGCCCGTTCACGTCGGGCGCCATCGCGATCTTCCCGCCGACGTTCTTGCGGCGGTTGACGCCGATCCGGCATTGCCCTGCGCCCCGTTCTATCGTGACCGGCTCCATCGTCCGCAGCGCCTGGCCGATCCCTTCGAACAGCCGCCGCTCCAATTCCGCCGTATATTCGGCGTCGGGCTTGCCGAGCGCATCCGTGAAGCGGCCGCTGGTTTGCGGCCCGCAATGGGTATGGGTCGCATGGAGCAGCACGGTATGAAAGCCCCAGCGTTCCTTAATCTTGGGAACCAGCTTCTCGACGAGATCGCTTCCCCACCAGATCAAATCCGCGGAGACCAGTAGGGCGGAGGCGGTGTGCCCCGAGCCGTCCGTCCGCTCGAAAGCGTGAATTCTGGCGAACAAGGGGCGGGCGATATGCTCGAACGGCCCTTGCCTATGCGCAAATCCGGCCAGCGGAACGGGCTTCGCCGGGGTGATGTCCGCTTTGGCGGAGCCGAGCTTGATTGGCGATGTCATCTCACCGGACACCTCCGCCGGCGGTTTCCGAATGGTTCGCATACAGCTCGATAATCAGCAGCACATTGCGGATAATATGGAACGGATCTTTGACCGGCAGCGCCACGACTTTGTCCAGCGGATGGCCTGCCCGGTCTCGAATCTGAATCCATTCACCGATGCGCCGGTCGGGCTGGGGGAAGGTCCGGAAGACGTATTCATGCGTTTTCAAATACAGCTCTTTCAACGCCGCTTTGTCTTCGGCTTTCCCGGCCAGCTCGTAAGCGAGCAGCGTGCTGTACAGCGCCTCGGAATGCGGCCACCACAGCTTGGAATCCCAGGTGTCCATAATGAGCGTTTCGTACGGATCGCCGGTGCGCTGTCCCGCGGGAGGCCCGCCGTCCCGATCGACAAAGCGCAGCAGGCCGCCGTGCTCCGTATCCCATCCGAGCTCGAACGCCCGGCGGATGACCGGCAGCGTCCGCACGGCCAAGTCGCTTTGTCCGAGAAGCCCTGCCGCATGAATGACGAACCACATGCTCTCGAGCGTATGCCCGGGATTGACATGGCGGCAAAGAACGGTTGACGGCGCCTCGCCGGGCTCAGCCGGAAGCAGCTCGGCGATACGCTGATCGGGCATAAGGAATTCATTCATGACGCTCTCGGCGTAGGCAAGGCAATCCTGCCGCACACGCTGACAGGCGGGATGGCGGAAATGCGCCAGCGTCTCTGTCAGCTGACCGGAAATGTTCAGCAGGATCATATGAACGGAGTGCGATTTCAGCCCTTCCGGTATCGGGTAAGGCTCGCTGCGGATACGCCCGCCGCTTAAGCGGGCATGAATCCGGTCGTACAAGGCGAGCGCTTCTTCAATCATGTCGTTACGCTCGTTCAGGAGGGCGAGCTCGGCCAAGCCCAGCACGACGAAGCAATCCGCATAGAAGCTCGTATCGAAGCCTTGCCCGGGAACGCTCTCCTTCTTCCGCCCGTCCTCCGTCAGCAGAAAGGCGCAGTTCCCGTTGTCCAAGTAGACGTGGTGCCGGAGAAAATCCGCGGCCTGCTCCGCCTCCCTCCGGAAAGCCGAAGCGTCCCCCGGCAGAACGCCTTGCCCGATCAAGCGCGCGATCCGCGACCATATCCATATATATCTGCCCTGCGACCAGGTGTATTTATCCGTGCTGATCCGCTCGTCCCCCGAGTTCGTGAAGCAGGTGAACATGCCGCCGTAGCGCCGGTCCACCGCCTTGCTCCAGAAGGGCAGCAAATCTTCCAGCAGATGACGTTGATAAAAAGCTTGCAGCGTTTGTGCGCCCCATATTTCGTGCATGATGTTCCTTCCTTTCCTTAAGGTTGCCGGACCTGCGGTCGATAGAAGTTTCCGCTCGCTGTTATAGCCGGATTTTTTTCATCTTGAACCGCTAAAGCGGAGAAAATCCGTCTATAAAGGCGACCGCTTACGCTTTTCCAGATTCAAATGGCCCCTCCGCTCTTTTTCAACACGCTTTTAAAGCCGTATTATGTTTCAGCTTTCATAGCGCCGATCGGTTATGCCTTGAATCCCTGCTGCGGGGAATTGGCATCTTGGGCGTCGGAGCTCAGCGAATCGAGCAGCTGCTCGACCTTCGGCGATACCGGCGTGCTGCCCTTCAGCCAGCCCATGCCGATAAACAGGATGGCCGACACGACGACAGGGGAAGCAACGAGTGTGGCCGTGCTGACGGTAAGCACATACTTGACGATTACGAACGTGACGATACCGGCAGCCCACGATACGATGGCCGCTGTGGAGTCGCTTCGCTTGAAGGCAGGAATCAGGCCGAGCAGCATCGGGATCGAGATCGGACCTACCAGAGCGCCGAACCAGACGATCAGCAGATTCAATATGCCGCCGAACGTGCTGGAGTAGACGGCGATGATCAAGGTAAGCACGACGAAGGTAATCATCGCCCCGCGGGCTACGCGCAGCGCGGTCTTTTCGCTGAGCGTACGGTACTTGGAGGAGATGACGGGCAAAATATCGCGCGTAATGACCGCCGTAATCGCATTGGCGTCCGAGGTGGTCATCGCCATCGTATGGGCGAACATGGACGCGAGCACCAGACCGATCAAGCCGTGCGGCAGCAAATCCATTGTCATCATCGAATACGATTGCGTCGGATCTTTCAAATCTTGATAGAAGAGAGGAGCGGCCCACATCGGGAAGAACAGAATCAGCGGCCAGATGAGATATAAAGCGCCGGAGAGAAGAGCGGCCTTGCGCGCTTCGGAACCGTTCGGAGAAGCGATGTAGCGCTGCGCCAGGTTCCAGGTGCCGCCGTTGTAGCTGAGAAAATCAATAAGGATGTAAGCAAGGACGAACCCCATCGTATACGGGCCGACCAGAGGCTGGCTGTGAGAGGCGGGGAGTTGATCCCAGATACCGGTAATCGAGCCGATGCCGCCCAATTTCATGACGACAATGACGAACATGGCGACTCCGGCGATCAATTGAACGATGAATTGGGCGAAATCCGTCCAGGCGTCGGCCCATAGGCCGCCGATAGCGGAGTACAGCAGGGAGATCGCGCCGGATAAGAAAATGCCTACGTTCAGCGGAACTCCCGCGAACACGTTTAGGATGACGGCGATGGCCGCCCATTTGGCCCCGACGTCGAAGAGCTTGAGCAGCACGCCGCTCCAAGCCATCAGCTGCTGCGTAGGCACGTTATACCTGGTAGACAGGTATTCCATAGGGGATTCGATGTTCATCCTCTGACGCAGCCGGGCCCAGCGCGGAGCGATCAGGGCGGCGCCGACAAAGACGGCGATGGACACCGGGATAGCCCACCATACATACAAGGTAAATCCGTAGGTGTAAGCGACGCCTGCATAGGCGACGAATACCGCCGCGCTGTAGCCGGACATATGGTGAGAGATGCCGGACAGCCACCAAGGCATTTTCCCGCCTGCCGCAAAAAAGTCCTGAGTACCGCTGATTTGGCGGAACGACCATACCCCGATACCCACCATAAGAAGGAAAAACAGCCCTAACACGATCCAGTCCAACATTGACATAATGGAGTTCACCCCTGCTTTGTAATGTGATTCGGATCAATTAATCCTAAACTAGGACTAATTGTTAATATTAAATTAACACGCCCATGTTTCGGGTGTCAATCGTCTATTCAAACTTTTGTCACATTTTATTCGGCGCAGAAAAAAAGCCGTCATTCTTTTTCAAAATCAAGAATAACGGCGAACGCAGCTCCGATGCTGGAGGCGTAGCGGCTTTTGATAAAGAGGATTTTCGTTTGCTCGGTCGGATATTTCAGCGCCCGGCTTTCCACTGTAGAAAGCACCGATTGCTTAAAGGCGTCCAGCTTGTCCAGCGGACTGTCGACGACGATATAGCCGGGATTGAGCAGCGCGATGACGGGCGCGAGCGCGATGCCGACATACCGTCCTGTTTGCCGCATAAGCTCGTCGGCGGAAGAGAGCCCGGCCGCGTCCTCTGTCCAATAAGCGTCAAAGTCGCCTTCGGCGCGGACTTCGGGATACAGCTCCCGGAGCTGCTTGGCCAGTGCGGGGAGGCTGACCATCGCTTCCAGACAACCTCTCTGACCGCAGGTGCAGAGCGGGCCGTTCGGCTCTACGCACAGATGGCCGACTTCCCCGGCCGTCCAGCTGGCGCCGTTATAAATGCTGCTGTCGATAATATGCGCCCCGCCGACGCCTTCGTCGATACGCAAATAAAAGGAGTTGGCGGCGTGCTCCGCCGGCATCCCGGAGGACGGAGCGAGCGCCGCGGCCTTCACCAGGTTCAGCACCTTCGTTGCAACCGGCAGCCGCGCGTCCATCCGGTCCTTGAGCCGGACATTCCGCCAGCTCAAATGGGACGAGAAGTGAACGACCCCTTCGATCGGATCGACCAGAGCCGGGACGGCGACGCCGATACCGAGCACCTCCGGATGCCGTCCGATCAGCTCGCCGCATAACCGAATCAGCGTGCCGATGCATCGGTCGGGGTCGTTGGCGTCCGTCACGATGCTGCCTTGGTCCAGAACGGCGGAGCAGTAATCCGTGACGACATATTGAATGTACGAGTGCTGGATCAGGATGCCGATGCTCTTGTACGCCTCCGTCTGCAAGCTCAGCTGAATCCGCGGCCGCCCGACGCTTCCTTGCTCATCCGATCCGACTTCTTTAATGACGCCTTCTTTTATAAATTTATCGACAATTAATGAAATCGTATTTTTACTTAAACCCAAGGCTGCGGCAATCTCTTGTCTGGAGCTGATTTTTCCTGCGCGAAGAAGCGCTAGCGTCCGCTTTTCATTTTGCTGCCTCAGCAGGGCCGTGCCTTTGCTCATGAATCGTGGCGCCCCTTCCGTCATTGTGTGCATCTATCATGCTCGCGAAAATCGAATCTCTGAATCTCATGATAGCATATTTCAAAATGACCTAGCCAATCTTCGCGCGGTCGGACCTCGAAGGGGCCCTGCATGTTTTCCGGCTTGCGCGGGGAACATTTGTATTGCCGATGAGAATGATTATCACTATAATGTTTTTATTCGGATACTACGCGCAAGGAATGGAAGAAGGGGAACGGATCATGCCATTTCAGGATCATATGCTGCTGTGGAATCATGCGGCTCTTCGGGTATTGGACGTCAGACATGCCGTCATAGAACCGGGCGGCCGCCTGCGTTCTTACCGGCTTCCGGCCAACGTATTTTTGTTTGCGCCGCGCGGCAAAGCCAGAGTATTGCTAGACGGGACCGAATATGCCGCGGACAAATGCTTCGTCTGCCATGCAGGCAAAGGCGCCTATTTGGACGTCGTTCAGGTGACGGAAGCCTTCGAATATTTTATGGTGTATTACAATGCCGTCCTGACGCTGCCATGCCGTAGAGAACTGGTCCGTCTATATAAGGAAAGCAGTCCGTTTCAGCTGCAATACGGATTGACGCCGCAATACCCGATTCCGCTTTTCAATACGATCGAGCAAATGGACCGGGAATGGCAGCAGGGCGGCCCTCTGCAGAAGTTTCGTGTCAAAGGATTGTTCCATCAGTTCGTTTACGAGCTGCTCGGCCAGCTGCAGGCGCAAGGCGGCCAGACCGCGCGGCCGAATGCGGCCGCTCAAGCCGTCCGGTATATCGACGAGCATTACGCCGAGCCGATCACGCTTCATTCCTTGGCGGCCTTGTTCCACTGCAGCGTGCGGCAGCTTCAGCGGCTGTTCAAAGCGAGACTGCAGATGGGGCCGATGGATTATCTGATCGAGGTCCGGATGCAAAAGGCTCAAGCGATGCTGCGGCATACGGACGCTTCGCTGCCGCATATCGCCGAATCGGTCGGCTATACGGACAGCTATTATTTCAGCCGGATGTTCAAGAAATATACCGGCGTTTCTCCGCTTCATTTTAAAGAGCGGGCAAGGCCCGCGGCAGGGACACGTCGCCTAAATCCATCCCGTCTGTCGCGATTTCCCATTGGCGCAGGGAGGCCGCGATTGTATAGTCGTATTGACGATGAAAATCATTATCAATACAAAGACGGAGGAATTACACCCATGTACAAAAATTTCATAGCGATGCCGACGGTGGGTTTTATGCTGGCATTACTGCTGCTGCTCGGAGCTTGCTCCAGCGCCGCTACAAGCAGCGCCGGGGCGGGAGGCGGAGGGGCGAGTCAGGTTGCGCCGCAATCGGCCGCTTCAGGGAGCGCAGATTCTCAAGGGGCCGCCAAGTTAAGCTCTCCCGTAACGATCAAGCATATGAAGGGTGAAGTAACGCTGGAGCGACGCCCCGAGAAGACGGCCGTTCTGGACGCCCAGTTTGTCGATCAGCTGATCGCTTTGAACGAGAAGCCTGCCGGCACGGTCATTACGACCGCCGATAAAGAGCAATTTCCCGACTACCTGAGCGATAAGCTGGGGGACGTCAAAGTACTTGGAACCAAGGACGAGCCTAATCTGGAGGCCATTATCGCGATGGAGCCGGATTTCATTATATGCACGGAGTTTCAGGAAAAAATTTATGACAGCCTCGTCAAGATCGCTCCGACGATCATGATGGACCGCAATGAAGATTGGCGCGATTCGCTGACGACGCTCGGGAAAATGTTCGGCAAAGAGAAGGAAGCGGAGAAAGTACGCAACGACTACGACCAGAAGGTCGGCAAGCTGAAAGCGGAGCTGACGGCCAAGCTGAACGGGCAGACCGTCGCTCTAATCCGTCCGCGGGATAACAATATCCGGCTGCATACGACGACGCATCGCACCGCATCCATTTTATACAAAGATTTGGGGCTGACCCCGCCGAAACAGGCCGTGAACGATAAGGATACGAGCATGATGATCACGCTGGAAGCTTTGACCGAGGTTAACGCGGATCACATGTTTTTCCTGACGGACGACCAGTTCCAGCGGCTGGCGGAACAGTTCCAAAGCACCGCCGTATGGAAAAACTTGAAGGCCGTCAAGGAAAATCACGTCTATCCGGTGAATGCGACCTTATGGATCGGCTATTACGGGCCTATCGCGATGAATATGGTCGTCGATCAGATTGCGAAAGCGTTTAACGTCGAGCTGAAGCTGTAGAAAGGTACCGGAGAAGCCGATGAAGGAATATAACGTACTGGAACCGCGGCAATGGGAATATTTGGACCGCCATTTTCAGTTGTCCGTCTGCGCGGATGCGGATTCGGCCGGCTTCATGGCTGTGGCCGGTTTGCTCGATGAAGGAGAGTGCGCGGCGTACTTGGACCGGCTGTCGGATAAAATGCAGGCCTCATCCAGAAGGGTTGCCGCCTCGCAGTTTGTCAAGCGGTACGCCTTCCTCTGCGCCGCTTCCGGCTTATATGCCATGACGATGTATAATCGGGGGCTGGATCTGTCGCTACAAAACAGCTTCCTTTCCGTCCCGGAAGGCGCTTGGGGCAAGTGGCAGCCGTCGTTAAGCTTCAAGAACGGCCGCATCACCTCGCCGGCTGAGGGGAAGCGGGGGGAATGGCGTGAGGAAGTGGTCGGAACTCTTTTCGGCGGGCATGTCGGTCCTTTGCTTCGCTCCATATCCCAAGCGGCGGCCATACCGCTGCCCGTCCTATGGGAGAACATCGCCGTCCGCATCTATTCGCTCTATGAGAAGCGGCTCGGCGAAGGATGCGGTTCCGAGGAAGCAGCCTGCATTAGCGACGACTACTATTATTTGGTGCATGAGGCCCGGCCGGATTTGTTCGGGGAGAAGGACAATCCGTTAGCCGTCTTCTACGGAAAGCCGTCCGGCGGCGCGTTTCCGGAGCCTGCGGTTCGAATGAGAAAAACATGCTGTCTGTACTACAAGATCGCCCCGGATCAAAGCTGCTGCGACGCCTGTCCTATCGGTTAGGACGGGCGCGTCTTAAGAAGGCTTCTCCGATTTTAGGAGAGTCTTCTTTGCCGTTTCCGAGATGTGGCGCCGCTTCTAATGCCGAAGCCATTACGTTTGGCACCGAATATGCTAGAATAGAGTCATACATAGGTTACTAGTTTTGGAGGCATACCATATGACGTTAATTAAAAGCCTGGTCAATCAGGATGAATTTGTCGGATTTTATTTGTTGAAAGAGCTGGAGGTCAAGCAGACGAACGGGACGCCGCCCAAAGATTATTTCGATATTGTCATGTGCGATTCGAGCGGTCAGCTGTCGGCCAAATATTGGGACGTTTCGGCGGCGGATAAAGAGACCTTTTTTCCGATGGGATTAGTTAAAATTCGGGGGATTGTTCAGACGTACCGCGAGAGGCTGCAGGTCAAAATCACCCGCATCCGCAAGGCGACGGAGAACGATGGCGTATCGCTCACCGATTTTATCCGTTCGGCGCCGATTCGTCCCGTCGATCTGGTCTATACGATCAAGCAGGTAATGGCGTCGATACAGGATGACGGGATCAAGACGCTCGTCTCTTACTGCGTGAATAAAGTAGACGAGAAATTAATGCACTACCCCGCGGCCAAAACCCATCACCATGCCTATTACGCCGGTTTGGCTTATCATATGGTCCGCATGCTTGAAATCGCCGATTTCGTATGCAAGCAGCGCCCGTTTTTGAACGCCGATCTGCTTAAGGCGGGCATCATATTGCATGATATCGCCAAGCCCGAGGAGATGATCGCCCAACTCGGCATCGTGACCGATTACAGCGTGCAGGGCAAGCTGCTCGGCCATATCTCGATGGCCTCGAATTGGATTACCGAGGCCGCCATTCACAGCGGTATCGATCTGCAGTCGGAGCGGGTCATTGCGCTTCAGCATCTCGTCTTGTCCCATCACAACCTGGGCGAGTGGGGCAGCCCCGTACAGCCGCAGACGGCGGAGGCCGTCGCGCTGCATCATATCGACGCGCTGGACGCCAAGCTGCAGATGGTCGAGGACGCGCTCGATTCCTTGCCGGAATCGGAAGCGTGGACGCCGATGATCCGCGGGCTGGAGAACAAGCCGATCTACCGGACGAAGCTGTAGCCGCCTTATTCGGATTCCGCTCCCGATGTACGGGGAATCCACCCGGTCAGCCTCGCGCCGCCTTGCGGATGGTTGTCCGCCGTCAAATCGCCGCCGTGCGCCCGGAAGATGCGTCTCGCTATCGTGAGTCCGAGGCCGGTTCCGCCGGACTCGCGGTTTCGCGACGACTCGCCGCGGTATAAGGGCTCGAACACGCGCTCAAGATCGGCCTCCGGAATACCCGGACCCGAATCCAGGACGGTCGCCGTCGCCTTGTCCGGCGTAGTGGAGCAGATCACTTCAATGACGCCGCCATGCGGCGTATGCCTGACGGCGTTATCGAGCAGGTTGTTGAACGCCCGTTCCAGCAAATAAGCGTCCCCGGTCACAAGTCCCGAACTGGCATCGGCCGGAGGGATTCGGAGGCGCAAGGCGATCGATTTGGCTTCGGCCGCATGACGCACGGTCTGAGCCGATTGTTGAACCATGTCCGCGAGCTCGATCGAATCTTGCCGGTGCAGGCTCTCCATATGATCCGTTTTGACGAAGGCGAGCAGATCGGAGACCAGACGGTCCAATTGCTCGGATTTTTGTTTGCATACCTTCACATAATGATTCCTCTGTTCAGGGCTGGAAGCGACGTTGCGCTCCAGCCCTTCCAAATACCCTCTGAGCGCAAACAGCGGCGTGCGCAAATCATGCGCGATGGCGCCGATGAAAAACCGCCGTTCTTCTTCCAGCGCGGATTGCTGCCGGACGGACTCGCGCAGCCCGGCCGCCATCTTATCGAAGCCGCGGCGAACCTCCGCAATCTCCCGGACCCCCGAAGGCGGCAGCTCAATATCCAAATTTCCCTCCGCAATTTGCCCGGCGGCTCTGCCCATCGCCTCCAAAGGCTCGATGATCCATTTGCGAAAGCCGTAACCGAACACGGCAATTGCGGCCAGAAAGCCGACGGACGCAGCCAGCCATATCCCGATTCGGCTCGGCCCTTGTTCCGCACCGATCTGTATCGATTTGGTTTCGATGAGATGAACGACGACGTAAACGATCCAAGCAAGGCTCGAGATCATAAACAGCGAGCCGAACAGCACCGTGCGAACCTTAAACGCCCTCATTGCGGTAGTCCCTCAAACCGGTATCCGATTCCCCAAACATTCGTGATGTACGGCGGCTGACCGGGTTCGGCCTCGATTTTTTCACGCATTCTCGCCATGAGCACCCGCACGGTATGTTTATCTCCGACCCCGTCCCAAAACTGGTCCAATAACTGTTCATAAGTAAATACTTGCCGGGGATGCTCGGCCAATAGTCGGAATACTTCAAATTCCTTGGGGGTCAAGAATACCTGTTCTCCGTTAACGCTGATTTCCCTCGTGGCGAAGTTTAGCTGAAGCCGCCCGTAATCGATGACCTTTCCGGCTGTCTGTCCGGTCCCCTGCCCGGACGCTGCGGCACGGCGCAGCACCGCCTTGACCCGGGCGATCACTTCAACGGGGGAAGCGGTTTTCACGATATAGTCGTCTCCCCCGATGCCGAGTCCCCGGATTTTGTGAATGTCGTCGTCCCGTGCGCTTAGAAACAGGATCGGGACATTGCTCGTCTCGCGGATTTTTCGGCACAGCTCGAATCCGTCTTGCCCCGGCATCATGACGTCCACAATGAGACAGTCCGCCGGTTGCCGGCGGAACGCGGCCAAGGCGGAGTTCGCATCATGGGCCGTGACGACCCGAAACCCGTCATTGATCAAAAAGTCTCTCATCAGTTCGACGATGCTGACATCGTCGTCGACGACCATAATTGTTTTCGGCTGATTCATGGAAACCACGACCTTTTCGGTACGACATAAGCGTGTCTACACACACTGACAGTATATCATGTTCCTTTGAGACGGCGCATACGATGACCGGTTAGAGACCGGTTAGAGACGGTTTTGTGACAGTTTCGGTCCCCGTTCTGCAACAGATTCGGGTTATGCTGGAAGCGCGGTGAAAAACGAGCGGAGGGGCCATTTGAATCTGGAAAAGCGATAGCGTTCGCCTTTGAAACCGGATGTTCTCCATGTAAAAAGAAAGTAACCATTTACAAAATCCGGTTTCAACAGCGATTGGAGGATCAAATGGGCGCAGCGGACTTTTTCACCACACTTCAAAGGCCGGATAGGAAATCGGTCAAGAAAGGAGCAGACATGTATGAAACAGGGAAAAGGTCCAAGCCGGGCCCATTTGAAGCAGACGGGAGAGGAGCCGGATGAGTAGGAAGCGCCTCTATCAAGCCGTGGCGGCGCTCGCGGTCGTTTCTATTGTATGGGCGCTCTTGAACCGGTATGTATCGGACCCGGGCGCAGCGGAATTCCTGGCCCGCAAGAGCGGCCTCAGGCGCGCGGTTCATGTACCGGCATGGCTCACCATGCTGGATGTGCATATTCTTTTTGCTTCCGTCGCTTTGCTGGCTGGCGCCGTGAATTTCTCGAATCGGCTGCTTCGGCAGTATCGGAGCGTGCATCGCTTGAACGGGTACGTTTATTTATTGAGCGTGCTTGCGGTGCTGCTGACATCCGGGTACTTGGCGCCGTATGCGACGGGAGGGAAAGCCGTCAGCGTCATGTTTAACTTGTGGAACATCGTTTGGTTTGCTGCGACGCTGACCGCATTTGTGTACATCAAACGGAAAAAGATAGCCGAGCACCGCCGTTGGATGATGCGAAGCTACGCCTTTTGTTTCACTAATCTGGCGATTCATTTATTTATGCTTTTGTTTGGCGACGGGCTTGGCTTGGAATATGAGACAGCCTATTCCTATAGCGTCATGGCGGCCATGCCGTCGCTGCTGCTGACCGCCGAAGCGGCTATCAGGACAGGCGGAGCCGGCGGTCATGCATGAAAGAAAAGGGGAGAGTAGCGATGTTCAATATTCAAATCGTTTTATTCGATGGCTTTGATCTTATGGATGCGATCGGTCCTTATGAAGTGTTTACGGCCGCGAACATGCTGAGCGGAAGCGATTTTCAAGTGAATTTCGTCAGTGCGGAAGGGACGAGAATCGTCCCGAGCGGCATGAACGGTCCCGGATTGCCCGCTTCAGGATTCATCGATCCGGATTGCGGCGGTATTCTGCTCATTCCGGGCGCTATGGGCAAGGTCGGGCCGGAAGATACGAGCGAGGATAGCGTAATGACGCAGCTGCTGCGGGCGAAGGAGAGCGCGCTTATGCCGATGCTGCGGCAAGCGGTAAGCAATGAGAAGATGACGGTCTCCACCGTATGCGGCGGAGCGATGCTGCTCGCCATGGACGGCCTGCTTGAGGACCGTTACGCCGTCACGCATGTTCTGGGGATGGAGGCGCTCCGCGCCATGGGGGCCAAGCCCGTATCCGCAAGAGTCGTCGTGGACGGCAGGCTCGTCACCGGCGGCGGGGTCACATCCGGACTCGATGTCGCCTTATACTTGGTCGAGCGGGAATGGGGGCCCCGAATCTCGCATGCGGTGGAGCAGCTGTTTGAATATGAGCGCAGGGGGACGGTATGGACCGAAGCGGGCATCGCGCCGCTGGAGCACTCGAAGCCGGGCGATCCGGGAGACGAGCGAGAGCTTGATCCTGTACGGCCGGAGAGGACGAAAGAATCGCTGCGGGCCATCGAAGGGATATGGGATTTGACGATCTCCACTCCGGTCGGCAAGCTTCCGGTCGTGATGACGATCTCCAAGGCGAACGGCACGGTTCGAGGCACGTTCCGGCAGGGCGACGAAATATCCGAATGCACGGACCTGCATATTCAGAACGGCAGCGAACTGACATGGTCGCTTCGCGTGAAAAAGCCGATGCGGCTGCAGTTGAAATTTGCCGTTACCGTAGACGGGGACCGGCTATCCGGTACGGCAACGGCGAAGATGCTGCCGTCTTCGAAAGTTCAAGGCATTCGCAGACGCGAACCGTCTTAGCGCGGAACGGCTGCGGTTACCCATGGCCGCATGCGGAGAAAGCGATGGCATCGGCGAGCGGACGCAGAAGGGCGCGCGTCCCGGACCGCCGCCGTCCGATCATCGGCCGTTCTCCGCAGTACAGGACTTGCCTTATAGCATGTCCGCGATGTCGCCGGCGAGCATCGAGCCCGTGGAGCGACGCTGCGCCTGCGCCCGGTCTCCTGCGGCGCCGTGGAGATAGACGCCGAGCCCGGCCGCCTGCTCCGCCGTAAAGCCTTGCGCCAGCAAGCTCGCAATGATGCCTGCCAGCACGTCTCCCGAGCCGCCCGTCGCCATTCCGGGATTGCCGTTCACGTTAATATAGACCGAGCCGGCGGCGGTTGCGACGACCGTGCGAGCGCCCTTCAGCACGAGCGTCACCCCGTGCTTCATCGCATAGCGGCGGGCGAGACCGATCCGGTCGTGCTGCACCTCAGGCGTGCTAACGCCGGCGAGCCGCGCCATTTCGCCGGGATGCGGCGTAAGCACCGTCGGCGACGGACGTCTCGGCCAGGCGGCGAAGTTCTGCGCATCCGCCAGCATATTCAACGCGTCCGCGTCGATAACGAGCGGCGACGCGACGGACTCCCATGCCGCGCGCAGCCAGGCGCTGTCGCCCGGAAAGCGGCCCATGCCGGGGCCGATCAGCATGGCCTGTTTGCCTTCGGCGAGGGAGAGCAGCGCTTGCTCCGCTGCGCCGATCGTTCTCTCGGACGGCCCGGCGTCGCTTCCGTCATGTGAGGCGGCCGGGGCAGTAGTGCCTTCTCCCAGCGAGCCCCATTCTCCCGTACCTCCGTCGGGCACGGCGGCCAACATCAGCTCGGGAATCTGCCCGATGAGCGAATCCAGCAGCCGGTCGGGCACCGCCAGGGTGACCAGGCCGCAGCCGGCGCGCAGCGCGGATTTGGCGCTGAGCAGGGCCGCGCCGCTCATACGGCGCGAGCCTGCGGCGATCAGCGCATGCCCGTAGGTCCCTTTATGCGTATTCTGCCGGCGCGGCATGGCGGGATCGACGCCAAGGATACGCCGCAATACGCTCTCGTTCAGCACGTACGTTTGCACGCCGAGCTCGTCGGCGAGCTTCGCGGGAATGCCGATGGGCGCGCAAACGACTTGGCCCGCGTAATCCGCGCCGGGGTACTGCATCAGCCCGCGCTTGAGAAACGCGAGAGCGACGGTTAGCTTGGCCCGGATGCACGGCTCATGGACGGCGCCGGTGTCGGCGTCAAGCCCGCTCGGCAGATCGACGGCGACGATCGGCAGACCGGAGGCGTTAGCCTCCCGGATGAGCGCCGCGTACGGCCCGCGCGGAGCGCCCGCCGCGCCTACGCCGAGCAGCGCGTCGACGATGCCGTCATACGCCCGCCAGTCGAGCGGTTCCGCGCCGTATACCCGAGCGGGTATCCCCAGGCGCTCGATAATGCGGCGCTGCGCGACGGCATCCGCCGAAGCCATCCGTTCGGGCGCTTCGGCGTAAACCACCTCCGCCTCGAAGCCGGCTTCGAGCAGATGGCGGGCGATCACCAGACCGTCGCCGCCGTTATTGCCTTTTCCGGCCAAGATGACCCAGCGGGCGGGGCCGTCTGCGGAGACCGTCCGGCTAAACAGCGTTTCAATGCGACGCGCAACCTCCCGTCCCGCATTTTCCATCAGCACATTGGCCGGAATACCGATAGTCTCTATCGTGTACCGGTCCAGATTCCGCATCTCATCGGAGTTTACGACATACATTGCTGTTCATCTCCTTGCAGGTGATAGGTTTATTTTAGGGACGGCTTGCCCGCGGGTTAGAAAAATTCATAAAGCCCGTTTTCAAAATATCGATATTCCCGCTCGCTTATGATCTTTCTTCCGTACCCTTCGAAGAAAGCTTCTCTCTCCGCATCCGTTTCCATAGCGCCGGGCTTCGGACGAACGGCCAAAGATACGTCATATCTCGGGTCGCCGAACGCCCCGCCGCTCCAGTCAATAATCCCCGTTATGCTTCCGTCATGAACCAGCGCGTTATCGAGGGTGAAATCGCCGTGAATTAGCGTGTTTTCGATGGGCGCAGGCTTGCTTCTCTTCAATAATTCCAGCAGCTCCGCCGTTCCGTCGGTAGCGTAACGGGCAAGGTTGAACTCCGCCTTGCGCAGCATGTCGTCCAGCCAATCGGCATCGCCCACGAGTGCTTCGGGGCAGAGAGCCGCATGAATTTGCGCCAAACTTGCGCCGAAACGGAAGATCAACTCCTGCTTCTTGTCCGCACTGTTCTCCTTGGTCAATGCCTCTCTTAACGTTTCGCCTTCAAAACATTGCAGCAAAGCCCACGACTGGCTCTCCTCTTTTTGTTCGACGAACCGGTATACGCGGGGAACGGGCAGCGCGGCACCGCTGTGCAAACAGGCCAGGACGCCGACTTCCTTGGATAACCAGGCGCAGTATTGCTCGCCTTTGGCTCTTTTGAGCACGAAGCGGCCGTGCGCGCATTCGATGATGCCTACATCTGACGTATGACCCTGGCGCGGAAAACGAATGCTTTTCACCGTTCCTGAATGCTCGATGATTTCCCGGGGAATTTCGCGTAAAAGGATGGGGGGCAAGGCGATCACCTCGGCGTTTTTTTCCTAATTTTAGCATGTTTGCCGCTTTTATTGAACCAAGCTTTTGGCGCCGGTATTGGAAGCGTAGAGCGGGCCGCTATGCTTCACCACACCTCGGAATAAAGTGGTGAAAAGGCAGATGGAGCAAGCGAGAACAGTCTGGAGAAGTAGCGTTCGTCTTTGAAATTGGATTCTCTCTATAAAAAAGCGAAAAAACAATCCAAAGCATCCGATTTCTCAATAGCAATTGGAAGATGCCCTTGCTTGCGCAGCGGGCGTTTTTAACTTCGCTTTCAAACACTGCTCCTCCGAGCATCGTTCTCAGGAGCGGGTAAACGCTCGAACGGCCTGGAAGGGAGATGCAGAAGGTGTAGCCTCCGGAACCGAGCATCGAATCGTTTCTAAGTCTAACGGACACCGGGGAGCTTATGTCGGCACAAACAGACGTTTTTTAAACGTAGCGGACGTCATGGCGCTTACTTAGCTGCGAATGGCTTTCAACGGAGGCTTTGTCAACAAATAGCTGCATCTGTGTCCGTTAGAAATCCCAGAAGGCCGATCGGGTTTATATAACGGCCACTGTGTCCGTTGCGAATATGCTGCGTTAGCGCTCGCTTTTGCAGTGGATTTTCCGTGCTATAGAAGGGGCGCCTACTGTGCGCATGCGAAAGCATCTTTCGATCGCTGCCCGCCCCGAATTTCTTGAATAATTGGCCCTTGAATGGGTTTGTGAATCGGTAGCAAAGACGAACGCTGGCACTTCTCCAGATTCAAATGGCCGGAGAGCCGATAGAGAGTTGGAACAGCGTTAGCGCTTGCCTTTACAGCGGATTTTCCCCGCTTGAGGGGGGTTCAACATGAAAGAACCCGGCTGCAACAGCGAGTGAAGCCTCTATCGACCGCAGGCCACGAATCAATCACCGAATGGATCTACAAAAGTCAATCCGCCGGACAGACTCATATAAGCCCGCCGATAAAGTGAGCGACGATTTCGTTATCGTAATACTTTCACCCTGTTCGCGAAGCCGGATTCGCGCGATGATAAGGCTATCTATTACAAGCACCGGCCAAGGAGAGGTGAACGATGGCTATAGTTCAATTGAAATCGACGAACCCCGAATTTTCTTTTATCATCAAAAAAAATCCGCAGTCGGGCATGCAGCTCCGCTCCGTACGCAAAGGGCTGGCCTACGGCTGGTATACGGACCCGTCCGCGTACAACGTCTATTTCAAGGATGCGGATAACGACATTTCCTATAAGCAGGATGCAGGCGAGCAATTCGAATATTTGAATGTGTCCCGCTACAACACGCCGCTTTTTCCGCTCAATGCGATCGGGGATTTTTTCTCCGCTCCGCTGAAAACCCAAGATCCGCGGGATACGGAAGGGTATGAGCATACGTTTTGGATCAATATGATTCATATTCCGTTAGCCCGCTATGTCGGCTTCTTCGACAAGCATTTTCCCGAACTGACTTTCGAGCTTCGGCATCATGCCCATCACAGCTATTCGCTTGCCGTCACAACCCGGCACAGCCTCTACCGGCTGCTTCACGCCGTCAGCGCATTATGTTTGTTTCTGGCGATGTTCGGCGAGGAGCAGCTCGATATTACGGAAGATATTCTGGACAAATACGTCCGCAGCATCCAGGTGATCGACGCTCCGTTCTATATCCGCAGTTTGTTCGCGCGCCATTTCCTGTCTTCGAAAGACCGCTTCAAGAAATATAGGGCGATGCTTGAGGACACCGGCCGCTACGCCATTCAACTTGATTTCGGCGGGACGGCGCATCAGCGGAGGCGTCATATCGGCAGCAGGCTTGCGTTCGACAAGTCGATTCTGGACATCGGCTGCGGGGAAGGCTTCTATGCCTCCGCATTCGCGGGCAAAACGAACGGCAGCTACTATGCCGTAGACATTAACGAAGAGGCGGTTGCCGCCGTCAACCGTAAAGCGCAGGCCAAGGAGCTCGACAATATCGTCACCTTCGGCTCGATAGAGCAGTTTCTCGAAACCTACAACGGCGAAGAGGTCGATATCATTGTGACCGAAGTCGTGGAGCATATGAGCGAGGAGGAAGCGGCCGCATTGATCCGCCTGATCGGCGAGCGCATCCGGTTCGGACAATGCATCATTACGACGCCGAACGCGGAATTCAACCGCTACTATGAATTGTCCGGGTTCCGCCATGAAGATCATAAGTGGGAGATGAGCCGGGAGCAGTTCAGCCGGTGGCTGTCGGAAGCCGCCGCGGGGCTCGATCTTGAATGCGAATGGATGGCGATAGGCGATCGGGTGAACGATGTGCCGACGACGCAGGGCGCGATTTTGAAGAAAAAGGAGGGGTAAGCTTATGGAGATGCGTACCCGTGTGCATACGATATTTATGTTGATCGGTTCTACGGAATGCGGCAAGACGACCTTCGCCAACGAAGTGCTGATGCCCGGGCTGAAGCGGGCTGCGGGAGAGACGCCGGGCAGAAGGCTGAACGTGCAGTATTTATCGTCCGACGATATTCGACAGGAGCTGCTCGGCTATGACTACGATAAGTACGATCAGGTGATGTTGGAGGCGAGCGAGCAGGCTTTCCGGCTGCTATTCGAAAAGCTGAAGCTGGTGACTTCCTTTCCGGTATCGGCCGAATTCGTTGTTATCGATACGACCGGTTTGTCCGAGGATTTCCGGGCTCAGGTGCGGGCCGTCGCGCGGGATCGGCAGTACCGCCTGGAGGCGGTCGTGTTCGACTATCGGCAAAGATCCGATTATTACGCTTCGGAACGGTCGAAAAAGCTGATCTCCCAGCATATTACAAGGCTGAAGCGGGAAGTGCTGGGAGCGCTGGCGCGCGAAGGCTACGATCAGGTGCATAAAATCCGCTGCAAAGATTTTTACTCGCCGGAAGAGAAGACGCCGAATGCCGCATATACGGTCGTTATCGACAATTGGGACGATTACGCGGCGACGATGCTCCCTCCGGATCAGAAATATATCGTCGTCGGCGACGTTCACGAATGCCTGAGCGATTTGAAGGGTCTTTTGCAAAGCTGCGGCTACAAGCTGGAGGACGGGCGGCTTGCGGCGACGGACAAAACGGCCGGCACCAAGATCATTTTGGCGGGAGACTGGATTGACAAGGGCGGCCATACGCGGGAAACGGTGGAATTTTTGTATGATAACCGCGAGCATTTTTTGTTCGTTAAAGGCAATCACGAGCATTTCGTCGATAAGTACACGAGGGGCGATATTCAGGGCGCCGATCCCGAACTGCTGAATTCTTACTTCGGCTCGACTCGGGTGCTGCTGCAGGATGAGGAGCTGCTGGGCAAATTCCGCTCGCTGATCGCGCTGTCCCGGCCGTTTTATTGGCGGAGCGGAGGGCAGGGCCCGTCGTTCTACGTCACTCATGCGCCCTGCCGCAGCAAGTACATCGGCAAGCTGGACGCCGACTCCTTGCGCCATCAGCGGAACCTGCGCATCGACCGCGAAGCGCCGCTGGAGGAGCAGCTCGCTTTTCTCAAGGAAGAGGCGGTGGTCAATCATCCGTATCATCTATTCGGCCATATCGCGGCCAAGCGGCCGGCGCGCATTCTGAACAAGCTTCATATCGATACCGGCGCCGTGCACGGCAATATGCTGACGGCGGTGAGCATGGCGCATCGGCCGTTCTATAAATCTCATCCTTCCGGGCAGACCGTGCTGGACGAACCGTTACAGGAGATTTTCCCGGCAGCGAGGTCCGTTTCGCTTCAGGATTTGGAGGAGGAGGACCTGCGGCGGCTGCGCTACTGCTCCCGCAACAAAGTCAATTTTATTTCCGGCACGATGTCGCCTGCGGATAAGGACGAGGCGGCGCAGGAGCTGGAGTCGCTGAAGCGCGGCTTAAGCTATTTTGCCGGACGCGGCGTCCGCGAGGTCGTGCTGCAGCCCAAATATATGGGCTCCCGCTGCAATATTTATTTGCATCGGGACGCGGAGCAATGCTTCGCCGTCAGCCGCAACGGGTACAAAATCGCCCGGCTCGACTTGTCCGCCGTCTACGGGAAGCTGCTGGACAAATTCGGCGCTTATATGGAGCGGAACCGGATCGCGATGCTCCTTCTGGACGGGGAGCTGATGCCCTGGAAATCGCTCGGCGACGGCTTGATTCAGAAGCAATTTATGCCTATCGGCAAAGCGCTGGAGAGCGAATTCGCCTTTCTCCAACAGAACGGATTCGAAGCGGCCTGGGAGGAGCTGCTCGCCCAATACGACGCAAGCGGCTTTGAGCAGGATCAATTCCATCTGTCCAAAAAAGCGCTGAACGACAAATACGGGAACGCGGCATATCATAATTACAAATATGTCCGCGAAGCCGCCGCCGCGCACGTCCCTTTGCAGGAGCATATCGACGCTTACCAGGTGTACAAAAAGCAGCTGGAGCTGTATGCCGGGGACGGCGAGCTGGATTACAAGCCGTTTGCGCTGCTGAAGACGGTGTGCGAGAACGGGGAGGAGCGCATTCCGGAAGGGTCGACATCGGAGATGTACCGTTTCGTATCGGATGACGATTATCTGCTGCTGGATCTGGCCGATCCCGGCTGTTATGCGCAAGCCGAGGCGTACTTCGCCCGTCTGACCGTCGCGAATCAGATGGAGGGCGTCGTCATCAAGCCGGAGCGGGCGGACGGTACGACCGTTCCTTATATGAAGGTGCGCAACGCGGAGTACTTGTCGATCATTTACGGCTATGATTACCGCTTTGCGCACAAATATAAAAAGCTGATCAAGCAGAAGAACATCGCGCCGAAGCTGCGTACGTCGCTGAACGAGTACCGGCTGGGGCAGGCGATGCTGGCAATCCCGTTCGACGCCATCGATGCGGACAACGAAGATTACCGGAACGCCGCCGCGAATTTACTGTTCGAGACGGCGCAGGAGAAGGTGATAGACCCGCGGCTGTGAGGCGGCTCCATCAGAGATACCGCTGTAGAGCGGCCCGTTATGGATCGATGAAGGTTTTTCGAGCAAGCGCAAACAGGCCGGAGCTTGGCAATCAAGCTTCGGCCTGTTTGTGCTGTTCTCATGGCTGAACGGGGGTGGAGATGGTATCGGGCGGATCGCGAGAATCACATTCGCCAATCGGCAAAAAGGAGATGTTGAAGCCATGTCATCGATAGAGCAAAAAAATACGGAAACGGCGGCCGCGCTAATCGGAGAGCTGATCCGCAAGGGCGTTTTGGAGCGGACGGATCAGTTTTTCGCCGGGCAACTTTGCGAGGCTTTTACAGAGCGCAGCTACGATATCGAAGAGACGCTGGAGCAAGGCGATAAGGTCGTAGCCCGAGTCGTCATTACAGCGGCGCACAGCGGAATGTTTGCGGGGGCGGCGCCTACGGGCAGGCGGGTGAAGATCACCCAGTTCCATGAATTTCGGATCGTGAGCGGCAACATAGAGGAACATCGCGGCTGGTTCGATACCGGGACGCTGCTGCCGCAGCTGCAGGCTAAGTAAAGGCTGTTATCTATAAAGCATGGTGAACAAAGAGCGGAGGGCCCATTTTGAATCTGGAAAGGCGTAGCGTTCTCCTAAGAAAAACGGATTTTCTCCTTGAAAAAAGGAAACAACTACCCAAAAATCCAATTTCGACAGCAAAAACAACCGGGCTGCGGCGTCATAGAGCCGACCCGGCGCATCATATCCGAAGGAGATGAACGTATGATGAAATCGATAGAGCAGCAAAATACGGAAACGGTAGCCGCGTTTATCGAGGCGTTTTGGAATGAGAGCCGTTTTGATTGTATGGATCGGTATTTGTCGCCGGATTACCAAGAGCATTCGTATCAATTGCGGGACGGCTTGAAGCAGTTTGCGGGCAAAATATTGGAGGCTTTTCCGGACAACGCCGTAGAGGAAAGCATAGCCCAAGAGGAGCAAGTTCTCGTCAGAATGACGGTGAAAGGCACGCATCAAGGGATGTTTTTTGGAACGGAGCCGACGGGGCGGACGATCGATGTCACGCTGTATCGCCAATACCGGGTTACCGGCGGCAAGATCGCCGAGCATCGCGGGCTGGATCGATATGGTGACGATGTGGAGCCAAATCCGCGGGGCTGTTTAGCAGTTCCGTTCCACTGCAGAACATAGCTGAGCGCAGCGAAGCCGGGCATCGTCCTCTCGAATAAGGGAGGGATGCCCGGCTTTATTCTTCTTCTTGCAGCAGCTGGTTTAATAGAGACATTCTCTCGGTCCAGAACTTCCTGTAAAACGATACCCAATCCTCAACTTCTCTTAACGGCGCCGCATGGAGACGATATCTCGTTTCTCTCCCGGCTTTTCGGCTGGTGACAAGTCCGGCATCCTTAAGAATGGTCAAATGCTTGGATACAGCCGTGCGGCCCATTTGAAAATGAGCGGTTAATTCGTTGAGAGGCAGCTCCTCTGCTCCCGCGAGCAGACGCAGCAGGGCGCGCCGGGTTGGATCGGCTATGGCAGAATAGACATCCCTCGATTGATCGTCTTCCATCGTCATTCTCTCCACTGAGCATTGTTGTTAAGTCACTAGAAGGTATTCTTTTTATATTAAGTAGCAATGGGTATCATGTCAAGTGCGAAAATGTAATTTTTAACCATATTGGAAACTATTAGTCCACGATGAAGCGTTGGAGAACCAATTCTCCTCGTGCCGCGCTCTCCGTCCCTGAAGCAGAGTGGGGATGAGGGTGTTTGCTTCGTATCGCGCCGTGGTCCCCTGGACCGCAAAATCGCATTTTAAAAGGAGATTCGGTATTTACAAACTTGTCGAACGGGTGTTAGACTTTATGTACACCGTTACCGTTTCAATCCCCGCCGGTCGTAGGAAGCGCCCCTTCCCACATCCCGCGCAGGGAGCAGGCGAAATGCTAATAAGGAGCTGGTCTTGTGCGGTATGACAAAGATACGGTCTATATTATCGGGGATGCCCAGGTTTCGGTGAACAATCCGATTACACAGCAGTTCAACGCCTTTTTTATCGGCTTGGTCGTCGATACGACGAATCATAAGATCGTCGATGCCGGCTGTTCGTCGATGATTCCGTTGACCTCGGAATTTGTCCGCTCGCTTTTGATCGGGCAGAATATGCTGCAGCTGGAGACTGCATCCGATGAAATTCGCCGCAGATATCACGGATCTTCGCAGAAGGCGCTGATCGTAGCGTTTAAGGATGCCCAGAAAAAATATAAATCGGCGCTTCAAGGTCGAGAAGAGACGAAGCTTTCGTCTTCCGGCCCGACAGTGTAGGCTGCTTTATTTACTACTTCATTCGTAAATAAAACCCAGCAGACGGTAGATTAGGACGATACAAGTTCTGACGCTGTTTGCTGGGTTTTTCTCTTTGTCATTTTTTACTATTCGCAGGGGAGGTTAGCCAAGCGATGAAACTGTATATATCCGTCGATATGGAAGGGATCACCGGGCTCGTCGATCCGACGTTCGTCGATTCCAGGCAGTACAATTATACCCGCGGGCAGCGCATCATGACGGAGGAGGCCAATCATGTCATCGAAGCCGCCTTCGGCGAAGGCTGCAGCGAAGTTGTCGTGAACGACAGCCATTCCAAAATGAACAATTTGCTGATCGAAAAGCTGCACCCCGAGACTCAGCTGATTACGGGCGACGTGAAGCCGCTTTCCATGGTCCAAGGCTTGGATTCCTCGTTCGCGGGCGCTGCGTTTCTCGGCTATCACACGCGGGCCGGGCGGAAAGGAGTGCTCAGCCATACGATGATCTTCGGCGTGCGCAATATGTACATTAACGGCCTTGAGGTCGGCGAGCTCGGGTTCAATGCGATGGTGGCGGGGTATTACGGCGTTCCGGTACTGCTTGTCGCCGGTGACGACGAGACGGCGCTCGAAGCGGAGGCGCTGATCCCGGGGGTGACGACCGCTGTCGTGAAGAAACGTGTCTCGCGCACGGCTGCGCTCAGCCTGACGCCGGAGAAGAGCGGCGAGCTGCTGCGGCAGAAAACCCGCGAGGCGCTGGCCGGACGCAGCCGCGTGAAGCCGCTTATCCCTCCGGAGAAGCCGGTGCTGTCCGTCGAATTTGCCAACTACGGGCAGGCCGAGTGGGCGCATCTGATCCCCGGGACGTCGATTGATGGAGGCAGTCCGGTGGTCACTTTTCAAGCCAAGGACATCTTGGAGGCTTACCGGGCGATGATAGCTATGACCGAATTGGCGATGAAAGCTGCATTTAGTTAGGAGAAGAGATGCAATTTATGTTAAAACGGCCTCCGGCGCATATAATGAACCGGATCAAGCGTGAGCAGCCCGATGGAGGACGAACGTCAGGCAAGCTGCAAGTGCGGCGGGCGGCAGACGAAAGGAGAGAACGGCGTCATGAAGAAACCGGTTAGGCCCGGGGCGCTAAGCCCTGGGGATACGGTAGGCATTACGGCTCCTGCGAGCTGGGGCGACAGGCAGCGGATGGAAGAGTCGGCGCGTTATTTGGAACGGCTCGGTCTGCGCGTGCGGATGGGGGAGACGCTTGTGAAGCGGCACGGTTATTTGGCGGGAACCGACGAAGAGCGGGCGCGCGAGCTAAACGGCATGTTCGCCGACCCGGAGATCAAGGCGATCCTCTGCGCGCGGGGCGGTTACGGCACGGGAAGAATCGCCGATCTGCTCGATTACGGTTTGATCAGGGCGAATCCGAAGGTGTTCTGGGGATATAGCGATATTACATTTTTGCATATGGCCATGCTGCGCTATGCGGAGCTGGTGACGTTCCACGGCCCGATGCTGATCGATTTGGAGGAAGAGGAGCCCGACCCGTTAACTTTGCAAAATTACGAAACGTTGTTGAACCCGTCCGCGCTTCGTTATACGGAGGAGATTTCTCCGTTACATACGCTGGTCGAAGGGGAAGCGGCGGGCCAGCTGGTCGGAGGCAATCTGTCGCTGTTGGTCAGCACGCTCGGGACGCCTTATGAGGTCGGCACGAAGGGGCGCCTCCTGTTCATCGAGGAGATCGACGAGGAGCCTTACCGAGTCGACCGGATGCTGAATCAGCTGCGGCTGGCAGGCAAGTTCAGCGATGCGGAGGGCATCCTCATCTGCGATTTCAACAACTGCGAACCGAACAAGCGCAAGCAGTCGCTTACGCTGGAGCAAGTGTTCGGCGATTATATCGTCCCGGCGGGCAAACCGGCGATGGCGGGATTCAAGATCGGCCACTGCTCCCCGAATATTGCCGTTCCTATCGGCATTGAAGCCAGAATGAGCACCTCAGATAAAGTATTGGAATGTATCGAACCCGGTGTAAGGGGATAAGGAGGCAGCAGCCATGTTTATTCAATCCATAGAAGTGATGAGACAATCGACCCCGCTCAAAAAGCCGTTCAAGACCGCTCTGCGCACCGTGCATCACGCGGAATCCGTTCTTGTGCGCATCCAGTCGGACGACGGCCGAGTCGGCTGGGGAGAAGCACCTGCGACCATCGTCATTACGGGAGATAGCCTGGACAGCATTCAATCGGCCGTGGAGAACGTATTCGCTCCTTTGCTGGTCGGACGCAGCCTGCTTGCCTACGAGCAAATACTGCAGACGATTCATCATGCGATGGTCGGCAGCAGCAGCGCCAAGGCGGCGGTCGACATGGCCGTCTACGATTTGGTCGCACAGCACTGCGGTTTGCCGCTCTATCAATTCCTCGGCGGTTATAGGGACCAGATCGAAACGGATTTTACTGTCAGCGTCAATTCGCCCCAGGAGATGGGAGAGGATGCGGTACGTTACGTGCAGGAAGGGTTTAACGTGCTGAAAATTAAGGTAGGCAAAGACGATATTCAGGAAGATCTCGCACGGATCAAGGAGGTTCGAGACCGCGTCGGCAGCGGCATTCGGCTGCGGGTTGATGCGAATCAGGGCTGGCTGGCCAAGGACGCCATCCGGGCTATCCGCCGTATGGAAGACTGGGGGCTGGACATCGAACTTGTGGAGCAGCCCGTCAAAGCTCACGACATCGACGGACTGAAGGCTGTTACCGACGCTGTAGAGACGCCGGTGATGGCCGACGAGAGCGTGTTCTCGCCTGCGCAAGCTATCGAGGTGCTGCAGCGCCGCGCCGCGGATATGATCAATATTAAGCTGATGAAGGCCGGCGGGATCTACAAAGCGCAAACGATTAATCATATCGCCGAAGAATTCGGCGTGGAATGCATGGTCGGCAGCATGATCGAATCGCGCGTCGCCATTACGGCGGCGGCTCACCTGGCGGCCAGCAAGAAAAATATTACGCGATGCGACTTCGACGCCCCGCTCATGATGCTCAGCGATATTGTGGACGGGGGCGTGCGGTACGACGGCCGGGTTATGACGTTCCCGCAAGAAGCGGGTCTGGGCATCCGCAGCGTCGCTTATAATCAAAGCGTGGGGGTGGGGATATGAGCCAGGGCGAACGCAAAATTGTCGCCGTCTCCGTCGCTTGCGTATGGACGAAGCCGGATTCCTCCCGCCTCGTAGATGAGCCCGCGCTGCAGCGGCCGGCCGGGATCAGAGCGTGGCTGGACGCCATGACGCTGGAGGAGAGGCTGGATTTGTGCAATGGAAACCGGCTCCAAACGCAAGTCTTGTACGGTACGGAGGTTATTGTTGCGGAGGTGCAGGGAGAATGGGCGAGAATATTTATCCCCAGCCAGAGTACGCGCAAAGAGGCCGCGGGTTATCCGGGCTGGGTCCGCTCGGCCCAATTAGCCGATCCAGCGGCGGATTCGGGGCTTCTTCCGCGGGCCGATGTCGTCTCCGCCGCCGCCTGGCTGCATACGGCCCCGGCTGCGGAGGCTCGCTCGCTGGAGCTGAGCTTTATGACGTCGCTTCCCGTTCTGGCGGAGGAGGCGTCCTGGGTGAAGGTGCGGACTCCGGACGGCATCGGTTATTTGCAAACCGGCGACGTGCGGATCACCGAATCGTCTCCGGCATCGGTTACCGCATCCTCAAACGGTCACGTTGGCGCCAGCATCCTCGAACAGGGGCGGCGTTTCCTGGGTCTTCCTTATCTGTGGGGAGGGCTGTCCTCCTTCGGATACGATTGCTCCGGTTTCGTATATTCCATGCACCGCTATGCGGGAATTACGATTCCCCGCGACGCCTCCGATCAGGCGCGGCACGGACTTTTGGTCGAGAAGGAGCGGCTCGAGCCCGGCGATCTGCTGTTCTTCGCATATGAGGAAGGGCGAGGGGCCGTCCATCATGTCGGCATGTATGCCGGACACGGCCGAATGATTCATTCCCCGGAGACGGGCAAAACGATAGAAATTGTCGAATTAAGCGGCTATAAGCTGGCGCTTGAACATTGCGTTTCCAGAAGATATTGGAGTTAAACTTTTCCATACGAGCTATCTGCCGAAAACAACCTTCTCCGTCGAGAGGGTTGTTTTTTTGTCGTAAAACCCCGGAGTATACGGGTTGCCAGGCTTTGGAACTGGTTAAATAAAGCTTATTGAGTGTTACGTTGGGCTGAAATACACTACAGGTAGCGCTGTCATTTCCTGTTGAGTCTGAAGTTTCAATCAGTTTAATAGGCAGTTTCAATAGGGTGATTAAACCTTCTTGCCGAATCAGAGGCGCTGGCGACTTGCGATGTGTAAATGCTTACATGGGGGAATGCGGATTTGGGAAATACCGGGCAAGAGAAGTACTGACAAAAAACAAGGTAAGGAGAAATGCGGATTGAAACGACAACGATGGTTTTCATTGATGATGTCGCTTGTGCTGCTGCTTTCATTGGTTCCGGCTCCGGCGTTTGCGGATTCGGAGGAAATGATAAGCATTTCCAGTGACTGGATAGGAAGGGTGTTTGGCAATCTTGGAGGGGACCCCTCATATCCTACCTATCAAATTGCAGAAAATGATAACGGATCGGTAACTCTTAAAAGCTCTGGAGGTAAGAGTAAAATTGATTCCAGTTCAGAGGGAATCGCCTATTACTTTAAGGAGGTTCCGGCCGACGGTAATTTTGAATTGTCTGCCACGGCCAGTGTAGAAACGATAGCAGCGGATAAACAAGCCTCGTTTGGGATTATGTTGCGTAATAAAGTTTTAGAAACATCTACAAATGACAAAGCCCATACAAGTGATTATGTCGCACTGGGGGCTTATGATCTAGTGATGAAAGGGTTCTATAAAAAAGGCGGATCTCAGGTAAAAACAGGTTACGAGTTCGATAAAGCAGCCGCTCCGAGCGCAGGACAAGTTTATGACTTAAGCATTAAGAAGTCAGGAAATGTGTATTTGCTCAAATGCGGAGATCAAACTCAAGTCATTGAAAATTTATCTGATAACTATCTATATGCCGGGCTTTATACGTCCAGAAACGCCACGGTTACGTTCAGCAATGTGACGCTGAAAATGGATACTCGCACAATTAAGGAGCTGAATCTGGATTACTCTTCTATGAAAACGACTTATATTGTCGGCGAAGAGCTTGATCTAAGCGGCTTAAAAGTAACGGCAGAGTACAATGATGGCACTATAGAATCGCTATCGAACAACGATTATGCCGTTTCTGGCTTTGATAGCAGCAAAGAAGGAATTAATACCATTACCATAAATTTTGGCGGCGTTACAAAAACGATTGATCTTAACATTGTTCCACTATACGTAAATAGAATGGAAATAAAGTATTTGCCTGCGCAGACGGTTTACTATAAAGGAGATGTTTTCGATCCTGAAGGGATCGTAATAAGTGCGGATTACAATACCGGGCAAACTTCCGAGCTCGAAGCGGACCAATACACCTTCGCCATTCCCGGCGCCGAAGCGACCGATGCGGGCTTTGTATTCAACAATCCCGGCACGTATACCGTTACGGTAAGCTCCGTGATAACTCCGGCGATGACGGCAAGCTTCGACGTTACGGTGAAGGATGCGAGCGTAACGGGGCTGGAGATTAAGCAGCTTCCAGCGAAAACGGCTTATTTTATCGGCGAAACATTGGATTTGGACGGGCTGGTCGTCTATGCCAAGTACAGCGATAACTCCTCGGTAAGATTGCTCAAAACCGAGTACACGGTAACCGGGCTGGACACAAGCTCGGCAGGCGAAAAGTATGTTACGCTAACTTATAAAGGAAAAACGGTCGACATTCCTCTTACCGTCAGAGTGAAGCAGCCTACGGGCATCGAAGTGACTAGCTACCCCAAAACCACTTATACCGTGGGCGAAGCGTTCGATGCTGCGGGACTGGAAGTATCCACGGTGTACGATAGCGGGGATAAAGAGGCTTTGAGCGGCGGGCAATACTCGGTCGATACAGCCGCTTATGACAGCAGCCGCGCAGGAACTTACGCGCTGTCGATTGTTCCGGCCGATACGGGCCTGGCCCCGATTTCTCTCAGCGTTACAGTGAGAGAAGCGAAGGAATACGCATGGAAGAGCATCCGTTTCGGGCAATCCACGTCCGATGCGAAGAATACGGTTACGGTCAATCCGGACGGATCGGTGAAGCTGGAAGCCAAGGACGGCGGCGGTAAAGTAACCGGAGACCACGACGGTATCTCGTTCTATTACACGGAGCTGGACGCTTCCAAGGATAACTTCGTTTTATCCGCCGACATTACAGTGACGGAGTTTGCCAAAGACTCGTATGACGGCCAGGAGTCGTTCGGCATTATGGCCAGAGACGTCAACGGGACGGCCAAGGATTCGTCCGTCTTCGCCTCCAATATCGCTGCCATAGGCGGCTTCAGCGGAGGAACGACCAAGCCGATCGGGACGCAGCTGTTCGTGAGAACCGGTGTAGCGAAGCCGGACGGCACGGGAAGCAAAGGCGTGCAGAGCATTATGCTCAAAAACGAGCGCCCTACGGCCAATAACACGTACCCTAAAGCCCCTTACCGGCTAACATTGTCCAAAACGAACAGCGGATATACAGGGAAGCTGAACGATGGGAACGAAGAGATTTTCTTTACACCGGATATTTTGAACGTCCAGGATTCCAAAATGTACGTAGGCTTCTTTACGGCGCGTCTTGCCACGATTGAAGTGAGCAATATCAGCTTGACGGTGACGGCGGCCGAGTCCGACGCGCCTAAGGTTGAGCCGAAGCCTCAGCCGGCAACGCCGACTTTCGATATCGTATCGCTGGATAAAACCTCCAACGCCGACTACGCGCTGCTGCTGAATTCGAATGTCGACGGTACCGTGACAGTGAAGCAGGGACAGCAGGTTATTGCCCAAGATGCGGCAATTGCGGGCGGTAAGACGCTTAAGATCCCGGCAACGCTCGCACGCAACAGCAATACGAATTTCAGCGTAACGTATTTGCCTAACGATACGGAGTATTTGACATCGTACGATAAGATCGTAAGAAACTTTACCGTAACGATGAAAACATATGCGGACAACGGCGATATTTACGTCACGCCTAACGGCTCCGACAGCGGACTGGGTACCGTAGAGAGCCCGCTCGATTTGGATACGGCGGTTCAATTCGTCAATCCGGGCCAGAAGATTATTCTGGCGGACGGCAGCTACGTTCGCAATGCGAAGCTTGAGATCAAGAAATACAATGACGGCACGGCCGAGGCGATGAAATATCTTGTTGCAGCACCCGGAGCCAAGCCTGTCATCGATTTCGACAAAAAATCCGAGGGCGTCGTGCTGAGCGGCAACTACTGGCATATCAAAGGTATCGATGTTGCCCGCTCGGCGGACAATACGAAGGGCTTCACCGTCGGCGGCAGCCACAACATCGTGGAAGGCAGCCGGTTCTATGAAAACGGCGATACCGGTCTGCAAATCAGCCGCACGGACAATTCCGACGATATCGCCGATTGGCCTTCTTATAACCTGATTCTTAACAGCGAATCGTTCGATAACCAAGATCCGTCCAATAATAATGCCGACGGCTTTGCCGCCAAATTAACGGCGGGCGTAGGCAATATTTTCCGCGGCTGCATTTCCCACAACAATATTGACGACGGTTGGGATTTGTATACCAAAGCAGGCTCCGGCGCTATCGGGCCGGTTACCATTGAGAACAGCATCGCGTACCATAACGGCACATTAACCAACGGTACGGTAGGCAGTGGCGACAAGAACGGATTTAAACTGGGCGGCGAAGGCATTCACGTTCCGCATTTGATCCGCAACAGCATCGCCTTCGGCAACGGCGCTTACGGGTTTACCAGCAACAGCAATCCGGGTGTCAAAGCGGAAAACAATATTTCTTTCAACAATGCGGGAGCGAATTTGAACTTCTCCACCTACACGGGGATTCAAACCGACTTTGAGATCAACGGTTTTGTTTCCTATCAGAAGGATTACACCAGCAAGGATAACTATCCGGAAGAACTGAATTCGGACATCAACTATATGTTCAACGGCACCGTATCCGCGAATCAATCCGGCGTCGTGCTTACGGATGCGAATTTCGTCAGCTTGACGGAAGCTTTGCCTTATCAAAGAGACGCGGAAGGAAATATTATTTGGGGCGATTTCCTGAAATTCATCGCTCCGAACACCGAGCCGGTAACGGTTCCGTCTGCTCCTACCGAATTGAAAGCAACAGCCGGAGATAGCCAAGCGGCTTTAAGCTGGACTACGGTAACAGGAGCAACCTATTACAACGTATACAGTGCGAAGTCGCAGGAAGGTCCGTTCACGAAGCTGGCTGCAAACTTGACGGACAGCAGCTACGTCGATACCGGCCTAACGAATGGAACGACGTACTATTACCAAGTGACAGCTGGAAATGCTAAGGGAGAAAGCGGCCGCTCCGCAACCGTGAGCGCAACGCCGCAGCAATCGATTCTAGCGCCTGCAGCGCCGACGGGCTTGAAAGCGACGGGAGGATACTACTCGGTAAGCTTGTCGTGGACGGGGTCGGCAGGAGCAAGCGGTTATCATATTTACCAAAGCACGGCAGCCGACGGCGCGTTCTCGAAGGTAGCTTCCACCGTAACGGAAGCAGCGTATACCTTAACCGGTTTGAATGCCAAGACGGCCTACTATTACAAAGTAACGGCATGGAATGCCGCGGGCGAGAGCGATTATTCCGCTCCAGCAAGCGCAATTCCGTCCGGCTCCAATAATAGCGGCTCCCGCGGGGGCGGCGGGGGAGCCGGGGCTCCATCGACGGGCAACAGCGTGGAAACATCGGACAGCGGCACGAAAATTGTCGGCACGCCAGTGATCGAGACTGTTAACGGGAAGAGCGTCGCCACGGTCAAACTGGATGCGGCTGCGTTGACGAAGGCTCTGGAAGCCGCCAAGAACGAAGCGGCTCCAACCATTATCGTCGAAGTGAAAACGACGGAGTCCGTCTCCAGAGTGCAGATTCCTGCAGATGCATTGGCCCAAGCGGCCAAGACGGCTCCTAATGCGGTGCTGTCGATACAAACGGCAAACGCAACCTATGAATTGCCGCTGAAGGTACTGGATGCGGCCGAACTGGCTAAGCAGCTTGGAACGGAAGCGGAGAAAGTAACGATTAACGTCACGATTGAAAAAGTATCCGGCAGTGCGCTCAGCGAAATGACAGCTAAAGCGAAGGAAGCGGGAGTGACGCTGCTGTCCGCTCCTATCGAATTTACGATTACGGCGGAAGCCGGAAACCAAACGGTTGCCGTCAGCGACTTCGGACGCACGTATGTGACAAGAACGATCGTTCTGACGCAGGCGCAAACGGGCGGGTTCGATGAAATTTCAGCGGTCATGTACAACCCGCAATCCGGGGAGTTCAGCTTCGTGCCTTCGGTCTTCAAGAACGCAGGAGGAGTGACGACGGCCGCTATCAAGCGGACGGGCAATAGCACGTATATGGTTGTTCAAGCAGCCAAAACCTTTGCCGATCTGAAAGGGCATTGGGCGCAAAAGGACGCCGAGCTGCTGGCATCCAAAGGATTGGTCAACGGCATGACGGCAACGACGTTTGCTCCGGATAACCGGATCACGCGTGCGGAATTCGCCGCGCTGCTGGTAAGAGCGGCAGGATTGACACCGCAGACGTCGTCTTCATTCTCCGATGTCAAAGCTTCCGACTGGTACGCAGGCGCTGTCGGCGCGGCTGCCAAGGCGGGATTGATCGACGGCTTCGAGAACGGAACGTTCCAGCCGAACGCAACGATTACCCGTGAACAAATGGCCGTCATGATCGACCGGACCCTCAAGTTCACAGGCAAACAAGGCAATACGAATACCGGCAAGCTTGCCGCATTCAAAGACAGCTCCACCATCTCGAGCTGGGCTCAAGATGCCGCAGCAGGAGCGGTCAATGCCGGAATCATTAACGGCTTGACCGACACCGAATTCGCGCCTCGCGAGCAGGCTTCCCGCGCAGAAGCGGCCGTTATGCTCAAGCGGCTGCTGCAATACGCGGAGCTGATGAACTAACCGGATCGCCTTACGAGCGAATAACCGGATGAACAAAAAAGAGTCTATCCCCCGAGAAAGAGGGATAGACTCTTTTGTTCTTAATAACAGAACCATTTCTTCCAAATGTCATACGATTCCTCAGGGGGGCAGTTGTCCTTATTTTTCTCGTACCAGTCCCGGAATTCATCTTCTTTTCCCCAATAATCATGGTATTCGTTATGCCCTTTGTTGCCGAAGATACGGGATAAGAAATCGTTGAACGACTGATTGATCTTGCTGTTGCTGTTATTATTGCTGTTCTTGTTGTTGTAACTGTTGTTATGGCCGCTGGAGTTGTAACCGTTTGAAGCGAAGGCGGAAGTCGGCAGTAACAGCGCGCTTACGACTAGAGCTGCGCATACTAATCTTTTGATAGGCGGCAAGGTGCGAAAGTCCTCCTTTGTTATGGGATTTAAGTAGGAAAAAAGTTCGTTATAAAGAATATACCTCATAATGAACATTTTGAGAACGAAAAATTTGCCGCTTAAGAAAATATAGCGATTCCTATTCGATAAGCGCTTTACGTGCCGATAAGTCCAAACGGTTTAAATACGGCCAGCAATCCGATTTCTTTCCACATCATATCGTTATCCGTGATCGTACCGCCCGAGGCGGTTGGAAATGCAGGGACCGCGGAGCCGGACGTTCCGTTATTTTGGGCTTCATACACATGCCCTGCCGCAACAATCCGGCTTCCTTTCGAATAAGCCTTGCCCGCCGACCATGACAAATTGCTCGCATATCCGGCCGTCGTGCAAATCCAACCCACATATCCGCCCGGAGCGGGGGAGGCGTTATAGATGATTTGGCCCAGAGCGTATTTACCGCTCACCGGCACGGCGTTCATCCGATTATCGGTCAAGCCCGAGTTGATATCGAGATTGCCCAGCAGGCGGACGGCGGCGCTCGCATCCATCGTTACGTTGTTGAACAAGCATTCGGCAATCGTCATCGCCCCATCGTATGTGAGCCAGTGGAGATTGATCGCCGTATTTTCCATATAGCTCTTTGTAATGGCCGCTGTGTTTGGACTGTCCGGTTTATAAATTTTGGCGTTAAGGAAGGTGCCATTGCTCAAATTAGCGGCCCCGAAATTGACCTGTACGCCTTGGAATAGCGCGCCGTCAAGGTTAACCTTGGAATAAACGTTATTGGTGCCGAGCGTAATGTCTCCGCCCATAGCGCCTGTCTTGGCTCGCATCGCTTTGAGATTGCTGATGTGGCTGCTTTGCAAATTTCCCGTGCCTTCAATAATGGTGAGTCCGTCGATTGTGTTGGGTCTTCCGACATAGTTATCCGGCGGCTTAATGGAGACGTCGCAGTTTTTGACCGTAATGTTTTTTAACGCAGCGCCGGCAACAAGGGGGATAAACCCCGTGCTTCCGTCGTAGTTGTTATTGTCTCTCCAGTCCTTTTCTACCGTTATATTGGAAATGTAACAGCGACCGTAGTTGTAACGGGATATGTTAAAGCCGCTTGTTCCTGCGTCCGTAATGGTAACTGGCTTTCCTCCCTTGGTCTCCGATACTTGAAAGCTAATGCTGGTTACATTGACCGTATAGTACAATTTATCGACGCTGATGCCTGAGGGCACCTTACCGAACCATTGCTCGAAGCTGATTTGGGCTCCGTTGCCCATGCCGTGAGGAGTGTTGTAGGTAAATGTACCCGTTGTGACGTCGACCGCAGCCGGCATGCCGAAGTAGCCGTATATGCTGGAGCCGTAGAACAGCCCGTCTTTAATCTGGCAGTTGTCGACAAAAGCCCCCTGGACATTGGACAAATTCAAATGTGCTTTGTTCAGCACAGCTCCGTTCACGAAATTATTGCCGGATACGGTGAGAGAGCCGCCGATAAACGTGTTGTTGATATATTTGACATACCACTGGTTTTGGTAAGAGCTGACGCCTCCGACTGTATAGCCTTCGAACGTATTGTTCTGCAGCGTAATGTAAGTACCGTCAGCATTGACGAAATGGCCGCGTGCGTTGTGATGAATATAATTATTGTATATATAAATTCGGTAGTTCGTTTCGAGCCCGGAAGTTTGGTTCAGATAGATGCTTTTGAACGGAATATTGCTTTCTCCGACCATCGATTCGATATCGATCCCGAACATCGGAGGTATGCCGTTACGAAAGTCGCTGGTCGTCCCGTCGTCGGCATAGCCGATATGATGGATCGTATTGTTCATGACGTAGACGTCGTTAGGTCCGCACAGGGACATTCCCTGTCTGCGGCAATGATGGATCGTGCAGTCGTGAATATAAATATGCTGCCCTATCTGTTCCTGGCTATATTGGGACGGATCGTCGTAATAGACCCCGATGCCCGTCAAAATGCCGTCGCCGGTGCAATTGGCAATCTCGACGCCGCTTACTTCCACATAGTTAGAACTCAGAATACCGATACCTAAGCCGCTTTCATGCGTGTAGTAGGAGTTATCGATTTTGGCGCTGATTTGTGCAATCTGCTCGTCGGTTAACGGGGAAGAGGAAATATCGATAACGAACACCATCTTGTTCGCGTTATCGATCGTATCGAACCACCCCCGCCCGGTCGGCGCGGCAGGCGCGAATCCGCCGTTATTGCGGAGATTGACGAACGTATCCTTGGACACCGTATCTTTGTATTGATAAAAGCTGTACGAGGTTGCGGCGATGCCGTCAATCGACCATAAACGGAAGTTGGACAGAAGTCCCGGATTGGCATAACGATCAATCACTTCGCTGCGAATGAAATTCGGATCGTCGTTCAGCGAGCCGTCCGCATTGACGCCGCCGCGCGTAAATTTGACAAAGATTTCGAACCAATGGTTCTGCTTGTCGCCGATCAGCGTTCCGCCGGAAATTTTGGCGTGCCGGACTCCTTTGACTTCAATTATGCGGTAGCTTGGCGAGGAATTGGCCTGCAGCTGCAGAACGCAATCTGCGTGCAGCTCCAGATGCATGCCGCCCGGCATGGAGATGGCGGTTCCATTCGAATCGATCTGCACGCTGTATGTCCCTCCGGGCAGCAGGACATGATTGTATCCTTTCTCCTTAGCCCACGCTAATGCATCGTTAATTCCTTTGGTCGTAGCTTCGGGTTCGGTCCCGTCATTGCGAATGCCCCAAGACTCCGCCTGGATGAGATAAGAAACAGGGGAGCCCATGCCTGCTTGCAACTGCCCGAGCAGCGTTTTCAGATTCGTGTTCGGGTCGACATACACGGCATCGGACACCGTAATCGGATATATATATTCGTTGTCGTCGGTTTTTAATTTTTTCAGCTTGCCCTGCATAGGTTGCACCTCCTAAATTAAAAATGGATTGCGCAAGCGGCGCGCTAATTGCTCACCCATGTGCCTCCTTGCAGCTTGGCCGTCTGATTGTTGCCGCTTCGATCCGGAACGTCCGGCCCGGTGAACGGTTTGGTGAAATCATAGTAAGCAATCACATGTCCATTCAACAAAAATTGCACGCTATACAGCAGCCCTTTCATGGGAATGGCTCCGAGCTGGTTGGAGAATAGAGCGACGGGGGCCTTTCCGGGAGAAACAAGAGATAGAACAACCACGGTGCGCTGTCCGCTCGGGAGCACGGTGGTTGTACCGACCAAGCTTGTTTTATCTATTCCGTCGACCATCACGGATTTCCAGCCGGACTGCAGGAAATCCCGGCCCGAGCTGTCTCTGCCGAAGGTCGTTAGCGCAATGCCTCTGGAAGCGTCGAGGTAGGCGGAATAACCTCCCGCTTTCGGAGATGCGTTCATATCCATAATGACGGTATCGAACGACAGCGGTGAAGTCAGAATATATTCGTTGACGCCGTTCATTGACAAGGCGTAGGTTTGCGCCAAAGTTGTAACCATAACGCTGACACCGCTGGAACTAAGACCGTCTTGACTTTTGGCTCTAACCGTGAAGGTATATGCGGTTTGCGGGCTTAGGCCGTCTACCGTATACGTCGTGGCGGCTGTTGTCCCTACCGGGGCCGAGCCGTTGTAAATGTCATAAGCCGCGATAGTCGGCGATGTGCTCGCTGTCCAGGATAAAGTAACCCGGGTAGCTCGTACATCCGCTACGATCAGCTGAGTCACTTCGTTCGGAGGAACGGTGTTGATGACGGTAACGCCTTCTCCTCCCGCCCAATCTTCGTAATAAACGGAATTGTCTGCTGGACTGTCATTTTCACCAGCCATGGACATCACCTCTTTATTTAATGTCGTAAAACCGGAGACAGAATCACAGAGGATAGGGGGATGCGAAATGCAGCCCCCTAAGCTAGCGGCCCAACCGCCGTTAGGCGATGCTTCAAGGAAGATCTCAAACCTCCCCCTAGTCGATAGAGTGTTTATTGCCATAAAGGAAAATATAAGTTATCGGGGGTCCCGCCAAGAATCAATTCAAATAGCACCGGACACGCAGGTTCATGCATCGTGGAAAGGCAACGAATATAAGCTGTTCTCAAAGTATAATATGTCCCAAAAATTGGAATTGTGAATAGGCATTTCATTCATCATTGTATGCTAAAGAGAACGAAGGCAGCGTTCGACGGTAAGTTTCAAGACGGTGATTTTAATTCTGTGAAATTTGATACAAAATGGATCAAACCCTAGGAAAACGCTGTTGACATGATACAAAAAGTGTCATAAAGTAGTATCTATAGCCAATGATACAAAAGGTATCAATGAAGCCGGGAGTTAGCTGAAAGAATACTTCCTACGGAGGAGAAGCATGGAGATTAATTTAAAAGAGTATATCATGATGATAAAAAAGCGGCTGTGGATTGTCGTACTATTCGTACTTGCCTCCACGATGTTGACCGCCTTCTACAGCACCGTCAACTATCAGCCCGTCTATATGGCCGCAACCAAATTGATCGTTAACAAAACGAGCGAAAAGGACATGACGGGCAAGGAGCAAATCGATTATGCGGCGATCGGCGTCAATATTGCTCTCATCAATACATATAAGGAAATTATTAAAACCCCCGCCATTATGGATAAAGTCGTGCAGCGCTATCCCGACCTGAACTTGTCCGCAGAACAACTCATCGCTATGACCAACGTATCCGATTTGCATGAAACCCAGGTTATGACGATCGTTGCCCAGAGCGGCTCCTATGAAAAAGCGGTCAAAATTGCCAATGCCGTCTCCGATGTGTTCCAGACGGAAATTCCCAAAATTATGAAGGTCGATAACGTAACGATATTAAATCGGGCCAAGATGCAAGACAACCCCGTCCCCATTAACAAAAAATCGAACCAATACATCGTATTAAGCTTCGCTGCCTCGCTGGTCATTTCTATCGGAATCATCTTTTTATTAGAAGCTTTGGACGATACGGTCAAGACGGAGGACGATGTGCGCGAAATGTTCGGAGCGTCGACTCTGGCTCTGATTCCCAAATTGAAGGATAAAGAGATAAATGCGGGCAAACGAAGCAAGTCCCGAAGGAAGGTAGGTGAGGTTGCACATGCCAAAACCATCCAATAGCGAGATTATAATGGAGCAAAATCCAAGTTCGGCCGCCTCGGAAGCATACCGTTCGTTACGGTTCAATGTCGAGGCATCGGCCTTCGATGACGGAATCAAGACCGTGACGATTACTTCCGCCGCAAGAGGCGAGGGCAAATCGACGACGGCGCTCAATCTGGCTTTCGCTTATGCTCAGATCGGCAAGAAGGTCGTGCTGGTCGATGCGGATATGCGCCAGCCTTCCCTGCACCGCACATTGGGCGAGGAGGGAAGCAGGGGGTTGTCGGGTTATTTATCCGCCTATTGTTCCATGAATGAGATTGTGCAGGAGACTCATGTCAAGAACTTGTCCGTTATCACGGCAGGCGCCGTTCCGCCGAGTCCCGCCGATCTGCTCGCATCCCATGAGATGGTCCTGCTGCTGGAAGCGCTGAAGAGAAACTACGATATGGTATTTATCGATACGCCTCCGGTACTTTCCTTAACGGACGCGAAAATTATGGCTTCGCAATGCGACGGCGTGCTGCTGGTCGTGGAATACGGCAAAGTGAAACGAAATGTAGCGAAGAAGGTGAAGGAAGAACTGGCACTAGCCAAAGCAAAGCTGCTCGGGATCGTCATGAACAAAATTAGCGGCCAGGCTGCGGAAGCGTACTGAGTGCGGAAGCTCTCCGCTATGCCGGGAATGATCGTGAAAAAACACTGAATCTCGGAAGAAAGAGGGACTTATAGTGAGAAGAAAAAGACATAGGCTGGTCCGCCGGAGGGTCAAAACGGTTGCCGTGCTGGCTCTCAGCTTCGCCATCATTGCCGGCTGCTCGGAGACGATCCCGCTTGAGCACAACGCAGCCGGCGCCGGCAGCGGTCAGGAGCAGTCGCAATCGCAGCAGCCGCTGAAGAACGTCAAGGTTATGAAGGTCGCCAAGCAAAAAATCGGAGATCCGCTTGTTCATGCCGGCGATGTGCAGTCTTCAGTACAGTACGACATTGCGGCCAAAGCGAGCGGAGACGTAGAGGCTATTCTGAAAGCCCGCGGAGATATGGTTCAAGAAGGAGAAGTCATTATCAGGCTTAATTCCACGGACGCCCAGTTTCAGAAGGAAAAGGCGGCCCTTGCCGTTCAGACGGTTCAAGACGCCATTGCGAAGGCCAAGGAACGGGCGAAGAAAGACATGGATAACCAGAAGCGGGAGCTTGCCAACTCCATTCAAAAGAGCGAGCAAAATTTGGTCGATCTGACCAAAACGTATAACAAGACCAAAAACGATTACGAGGTCGGGCTGGCTACGAAGCTGCAGGTGTACCAAATGGAGGTTCAGCTCCGCAACGCCCGCATGGATTTGGAGCAGCTGAAGCAGAAGTCGGATATGCTTGAGCCTATCGATGCGACTTCCGAATTGGAAACTCAGCTGAAAGGGGCTCAAATGACGCAGCTTCAGGTAGAGCAATCGATGAGTTACTTGGAGGTTAAGGCGCCGGCGAGCGGGATACTGACCGAGATGCCGCTCGAAACGGGGATGTCGCTGCAGCAAGGAGCCAAAATCGGCGTTATTCAGAAGCTGGACCCGATCAAGATCAAGGCCCAACTGAAGGAAGAGGAATATAAGTATGTCACGGGAAAATCCGAGCTGACCTATTATTTGCAGGGGGCGGCGCAGAAAAATAAAGGGAAAATCAGCTTCTTGGCCAAGGTAATCGATCCGGATACGAAAGCGTACGAAATCAATGTCGATGTACCGAACCAAAATATGGAGTTAAAGCCCGGAATGAAAGTATGGCTGCAATTGACGGAGGATCAGGATCAGATCGTCGTGGCGGTACCTACTTACAGCATCGTCAAGGAAGGCGACGACAACTATGTTTTCGTGCTGAATGGGGATACGGTCGAGAAGCGCAAAGTGCAGCTGGGCCGGCTCAACGATTCTATCCAGGAGATCACCTCCGGAGTGAATGAGGGCGAGCAAGTTGTCGTTGAAGGCATGAATCAGCTGAATGATAAGGAAAAAGTCAAGTCCGCTGCTGTGGAACAGCAAAAATAAAATTGGAGTGAACCGAATTGATAACGAAGTGGAAACGAATCTTGGTAGTATTCGCCTTGTTGGTCTCCTTGCTGATCCCTCCGATGCCTCCTCTCGCGACGGCTCAAGAGGGGGCGCCTGCACCTGCGGATTATTATGTGACGGAAACGGTGAAAGCATCGGTAAAAAATATTCTTAACGAGCAGGCGCCCGAAGGGGTGAGAATCGCCGCCGTCGTCAGACTGTATAACGAAGGCTCCCGTCTGACCCGGGTGCCGGATTATGAAGTGCGGGCAAAGACGGACGGTGGAATCGAGTATACGCTTCGGCCGAGCGCGGCCAACGCTATTGCGATACAGCCCAAGGAAACCGTCGAGCTGACTTACATGATTGTCGTCGACCGGGAGGACGCCTTCTCGGTATCACAAATCTCGTGGGTTGACGTGGATGAATTCGTCTCTCCGAGAAAAGAAACGACGATGCTGTCGATTCCCGTATCCTCGATTGAATGGAGAGGGGATCTCGGAGCATTCAGTGATCCGTCGGTTAATAAGCAGTGGGGTGAAGCCTTCACGATCGCCGAGCTGTCGCCGGTTATCGAATATAAGCCGATCAGTCTGATAGAGCAGAATACGCCCCAGGGACCGAAAAGCATTCTCACGCTGCTTGCTGAGAACAAAGGCGATAAGAAGAAAACGATCCCGGATTTCTTGATCAACGGCAAAGCCGAACAAAAAGTATTTACCGGCAAGAGGCTGGAGCAGGATGCGGTAGCTCTTGAACCGAACGAGCAGAAATATATTCATTACGCCATTCCCGCAGGAAAGAAGGAGGAAATGAAGAGTCTCACCGTTCTGACGCCGGAAAGCTTCGCGGTTGACGATAAGACGAAGATCGATTATTCCATCGGCCGGTTCAGCATCGCGCTTCCGGACGGCAATGCCGCCGCCGCTTCGGTTGAGCAGTCCGAACCTTATGAAATGAATCAATGGATTCGTTTCGATCCGTTAAACCGCGTCATTCAGCCCGAAATCGGCGTTGCGCTGGTAGATTTGCACATTCATGACAGCGTAGGCGGTGGCTTTAAGGCGGCAGTCGCCAAGTTCAAGCTGCAAAACCGCAGCGATCGCCCTATGCCCGTCCCCAAATTCCAGGCGCAGTTAGTCAGCGCGGCGGGCAACCAATATACGGGAAACCGGCAAACTACCGTAGTGGAGACATTAGCCCCGAATATCAGCTACGTCATCTATTATACGTTCGTGCTTCCCACGACGGAGAAAGGCGAACGGCTGACGATGGAAATTTTGGATGGTGACAGCGTTGCTCCCTATAATATCCCTATCGCCAGACTGAAGACGAAGGCTCAATCCGATCAAAGCGATGGAGATATCCAGTTTTACCCGTTCACGGTCAAATTCAACAGCTGGAAAGAAGAGGTGTTCTATGGCTCGGCGAAGTCCAGTCTGCCTTATTCTTACAAGCTGACCTTGGATTTGGACGTGAAGCTGCAAGATCAATCCGTCGTCGATCAGAGCTTCCCCAAATTAAAGGTCGAGCTCGTAGACGCAAGCGGCAATGTCATAGGCTCAAAGGCGCTTCCTTTCACCGGGGACAACCGCGTAGCCAGCGGCATACAAACGTTCAGCATGGATTCGACGCTGTTCGAATTTTCCAATACGCTGCGCGTGTATGAAACGGTCGACACGCCTTTCGGAGAAGCGGATCGGCTCGTTGCGACGCTCCAATAAAGATTCCTTTAGAATGGCTGCGGAAGCGCAAGAAACCGATTGACAGCTTTCGATGAAGATGCTATTCTGAGATCGTTCTTAATAAAGAACAATATTTGTTCGTTATGGATAATTCGAAATGACTAATTCATTATAACGAACTTCGCTCGGGCAGCGGAAGCCTGGAATCATGTCGGATTACGGAGGAACAGGATGAGCGCCATCGCTGGAATTTATCATTTAGACAACGAGCCGGTACTTGCCGAGCATGGCCGGACGATGATGCGAGAGCTTGAGAAATATCCTGCCGATGCGATCCGTACATGGAACAGCGGGGCGGTATTCCTGGGCTGCCATGTCCAGCACATTACCCCGGAAGCCGTCTATGAGCAGCTGCCCTACTATGACGCCGACAGGCAGATTGTCATTGCGGCGGATGCGATATTGGATAACCGGCCGGAGCTAGTTCGCTTGCTGGAAGTGGATTATGAGCGCAGGCGCAAGATTACCGACAGCGAGCTGATCCTGCTTGCTTACGAGAGGTGGGGCCAGGAGGCTCCGCAGCATTTGATCGGCGACTTCGCCTTTATGCTGTGGGATGCAAAAGCGAGGCAGCTCTTCGGGGCGAGAGATTTCTCCGGCTCGCGCACGCTGTACTACTGCCGCAGCGGCATGCGTTTCGCCTTCTGCACCGTGATCGGGCCGCTTCTGTCGCTCCCGCGCATGAAAGCGGAACTGAATGAAAGCTGGCTGGCGGAATATCTCGCCATATCGGGCATGATTGATGTTGTCGACACGGCGGCAACCGTCTATAAGGATATCGAGCAGCTGCCGCCTGCCCACAGCATCACGGTGACGTCATCCGGAGCGAGGCTCAGCCGTTACTGCACCTTGACTCCCGGGAAGCCGCTGCGGCTGAAATCGGACGGAGAATACGTCGAGGCGTTTCAAGCCGTGTTCGGCGAGGCCGTAACGAGCCGTTTGCGCACGCATCGTCAGGTAGGGGCCCAACTGAGCGGGGGATTGGATTCCGGCTCCATCGCCGGGTTTGCCGCAGGAGCGCTGCGCAAGGAGAACAAACCGCTGCATACGTTCAGCTATGTTCCTTCCGGCGACTTTCATGACTATACTTCCAAGCGGTATATGGCGAACGAGCGTCCGTTCATTGAAGCGACGGTCCGGCATGTCGGCAATATCCGAGACCATTATCTGGATTTCGAAGGGAGAAATTCCTTTCTGGAGGTGGAAGACTTCCTCGATTTGATGGAGATGCCCTACAAATTTTTTGAAAATTCCTTTTGGCTCAAAGGGATCTTCGAGAAAGCCCGCGACGAGCAGGTTGGGGTGCTGCTGAACGGCGGCCGGGGCAATCTGTCTATCTCCTGGGGATCGGCTAACGAGTACTACGCTATTCTTCTCAAAAGGCTGAAATGGGTCAAATTGTTCAAGGAACTGGACCAATACAGCACTAAAACCGGAGGAAGCCGCTACCGCCGACTGCCTCTCATAGCCCGAACGGCCTTCCCGTTTATCGATAGGATGGTCCCTCAGGCTGATGCTTACCCGTTCCCGCCGCTCATTCATCCGGAATTCGCCCGAAGGACCGGAGTATTTAAAAAGCTGCAGCGCTTCGACATCGACGAATCCGGCTGGTACGGCGGTATAGATGCTTACGAGATGAGAAAAAGGCATTTTGAAGAGCTGTTTCATTGGAATGCGAGCAATACGCTGGCCGCGAAGCTTTCGCTGCGCTACGGCTTATGGAAGAGAGATCCGACGAACGATCTGCGTGTGATCCGCTTTTGTCTGTCGGTTCCGGAGGAGCAGTATGTGCAAGGCGGGATGGACCGGGCGCTGATCCGAAGGGCTACGGAGAACGTGCTGCCCGATCAGGTCAGGCTGAATCAGAAGGTTCGGGGGGTACAGGGTGCGGATTGGGTTCACCGTATGATTCCGCATTGGAACGCATTTAGGGAAGAGCTTCATCGGCTCTGCGCCGACGAGAGGATGCGGCAAATATTAAACGTTCCTGCAATAGAGAAGGCGCTGCACAAGCTGCGGGAAGGGGTTCGTCCCGAACATGCGATCGACCCGGATTATAAAGTCCTCATGCGCAGCTTGATCGTCTACCGGTTTATAAGCCGATTAACATGAAGGGAGGTGAATAAAGCATGGTGAAAAAAGAGTGGCAGCAGCCTAAATTGGAAGTGCTGGATGTGAAGCAGACGATGGCTTCGACTCATAACGGGCCTCTTACCGATGAAGCTTACATACCGGGCAGAAACTCTGATGATCCTCGCTTCACTAGCTAATGCCTTATTTATAGCTTCAGCACTAAGGGCCCTTATACATCACCGAGAGTATAGGGGCTCTTCTCTTAGCTTAACCAACCGAACGTGTTTGGAGTGAGTACCATGATTCAGACGGAAAATAAGGTCGTATACAAAGCTTTTGACTTATCCATCGCAAGCGGCATGGAATTGCCGGAATTGCCTGTGATTCATCGCAGTACCGGGCGGGCCGATGTGGAAATCATAGTCGATCCTGCTGCGCGGTTCGGAGCCGGGCTCGAAAGCCGCCCTTATTACCATGACGTGCGGAACGGAGAAGTGACGTTCCATGTTCCCGGCAATGCGAATTACTCGATTCGGGAAGGAAGGGTCATTACGGTAGCGCCTCTGCCGTCGGCCGATGAAGGTCTGACACGGCTGTACGTGCTCGGAACCTGCATGGGCGCGCTGCTAATGCAAAGAAGAAAGTATCCGCTGCACGGAAGCGCCGTTGCTATCGGGGGCAAAGCCTATGCCATCGTAGGGGAATCGGGAGCGGGCAAATCGACCTTGGCTTCCGCCTTTATCCAGGCCGGCTATACGCTGGTAAGCGACGATCTGATCTCCGTATCGCTGTCTCCCGTGGACGAAACGGCTGTCATAACACCGTCGTTTCCGCAGCAAAAGCTGTGGCGGGAAAGTCTTGAGCAGTTCGGCATGGAAACCGGTACATACCGGTCGATCTACGGCAGGGAGACCAAGTACAGCGTGCCCGTCGCGACGCATTATTGCGCTCAGCCTTTGCCGCTCGGCGGCGTTATCGAACTGGTCAAAACGGAGGAGCCGGAGGTTTCCATCCATCCAATCTCCAAGCTGGACCGGCTTCAGACGCTTTTCCGGCATACGTTCCGCCATTTTCTAATCCCCCGTTTGGGCCTGATGGAATGGCATTTCCAAACTTCGGCCGCGATAGCGGGGCAGGCAGCTATGTTCCAATTGAGAAGACCTGCCGGCGGTTTTACCGCTCCTCAGTTAGTATCGCTGCTTTTAGAGAATTTGCGTATGGAGGAATAGAGCATGATTCCAAATCAAAGTATTGCTTTAACCGATCGTTTTGTGCAAGGAGCGGGAAATATCGTCAGCGACATGGACGGGGAGAAAGTAATGCTGAGCATTCATAACAGCAAGTATTACAACTTGGGCGAAGTCGGAGGCGACATCTGGGAGCAGCTGGCGCAGCCGGCCGAGGTAGAGCGTATCGTAGATTCGCTCATGCGGCAATATGAAGTGGAGCGGGACGATTGCGAGCATCAGGTCGTATCGTTTCTGCAGCATTTGCTGGAGGAAGGATTAATTCAGTGGGCGTAATACGCAAAGCTAGAAATTGGCTTTCTTTAGATTGGAAAACAATGCTTGCTTTTATCGAAGCTTATGTATATTTAGGCTGGGCGCGATTTCTCGTGTCACGGCCGTTTGCCGAAATAACGCCTTCGCTCGGCGAGGCGATGGAAGAGACTCCCGAGACGAGTCTACCGGAACAAGAAGGACGGTTAAGGGTCGTTTACGACGCGGTTCAGATTATGAGCCGGCATACGTTCTGGGAGAGCAAATGCCTCGTCAGGGCGATCGCCGCTTTGAAGATGCTGGAGAGGCGCCGTATCGAGAGCACGCTGTATCTGGGAACGGCCAAGGATGAAGCGGGCAAGCTGATCGCCCATGCCTGGCTGCGCAGCGGCCCTTACTATATTACAGGAGCGGAAGAAATGGGGCGGTTCCGGGTAGTCGGGAAATTCGCCAAACGGATAAGCGATAAAGGAAAATGAAGGTGAATACAATGAGTACTGATTTTCGTTTGGATACGGCGTCTTTCCCCGAGGAGCTGAACCTCATGCTTGCCCTGCTGGGCGGGGAAGCGGGCGATAAGCTGCAAGCGGCCGGGATCGACTGGGACTTGTTTCTGCAGCTGGCAAGACATCACCGGGTCTATCCTTCCCTGTACCATAAGCTGCAGCAGGCCGGAATAAGCGCGATTCCCGCGCATGTGATGCAAGCGCTGCGCGCCGATTACCAGCAAAACATATTCCGGATGCTGCAGCTGAGCGGGGAAATGGAGCAGATCTGCAGAACGCTCGGCGAAGCGAACATTCGCACGCTAGTATTGAAGGGACCCGTTCTGGCGGCCGATCTATACGGCGATCTGTCGCTTCGCACATGCGGAGACCTCGATCTGCTCGTCCCGATCGATGATCTGGACCGGGCGGAGCAGCTGCTCGGCCTGCTCGGCTATATCAAAGACGAATATATCCAAACCGTACTAAGCGACTGGAAATGGAGACATCATCATATCACCTTCTTTCACAGGCACATGGGAATCAAGATTGAGCTTCATTGGCGGCTCGGCCCGGGCCCCGGAAGCGAACCCGGCTTCTACTCCTTATGGCAAAGAAAGAGACTCAGCGCGATTACCCGGCATCCCGTTTATTACTTGGGGAGAGAGGATTTATTCCTGTTTCTGGTCTCCCACGGGGCGCGCCACGGATGGTCCCGGCTGCGCTGGCTGACGGACATTCATCAGCTGTGCCGGCAGCCGCTGGATGATAACAAGCTCCGCGGGCTGCTGGTCAAGTATCGTACTTCGCATATCGCGGCGCAGGCATGGATATTAACCTCGCAGCTGCTGCATACGCCGCTAAGCGAATCATGCCGCCGATGGTCGAAGGAGCAGCGGGCGCGAAGTCTCGCTCAAGGAGCGCTCTACTACATCGGGCAAATGATCAATCTGCACTCCGAGCCGCTGCCGGAAGACGTGTCCCGGTATCACAAACGCCATCTGTTCGCGCTCATGTCCTGTCAGACCAAGCTGCTGTTTATCATGAGCCTCTTGTATCCGTACCCGCATGACGCGGAGACGCTGGCGCTGCCCAAAGCTTTGCACTTTCTTTATTTCCCTCTGCGTCCTTTTCTGTGGGCTTGGAGAAAAACAAAGAAAGTACGCCTTATCGTAGCAAGGAGCGGAATAAAATGAAGCAGGTGCTGTACTTCGCCCGCAAGATGCATGCCTATGCCGGAAATATTTTATTTGTCAATCTGCTTGGGATGACGCTTGTCGGCTTTCTCGACGGAATAGGCATGTTCCTGCTGATTCCGCTGCTGAGTCTGATCGGCATCCTCCAAATCAACGCCGGAAGTATCCCTTTGGCGGGCGGCTTGGACTTGCTGAAGGAGCTGCCGGGACCGCTCAGCCTGCTGATCGTGCTTGCGATTTATGCCGCGCTCGTGATCGGGCAGGCCTTAATCCAGCGCAATTTAAGCCTCAGAGATATTCGAATCCACACCGGGTTTATCAACCACGTTCGGATGGAAACGTATCGATCCCTGCTGCAGGCCGATTGGGACTTCTTTATTAAACGGAGAAAGTCGGATTTCATCCATGCGATGACCGACGAGCTCGGGCGGGTGACGAACGGCACGTACGTATTTCTGCAGTTTGCGGCGTCGCTGGTGTTTACCCTCATCCAGATCGCCATTGCATTCTGGTTATCGGCCAAACTGACCTTGTTCGTGATAGGCTGCGGTCTGCTGCTCGCCTTCTTCTCCCGCGTGTTGATCCGGCGATCGAGAACGCTCGGCGGCCAAACGTCGGAGCTGGCCAGGAGCTATATCGCCGGGATTACGGATCATTTTAACGGAATTAAAGATATCAAGAGCAATATGCTGGAGGAATCCCGCAACCGCTGGCTTGCGGAGTGGTGCGAGCGAATCGGCGAGGAGAGGTACGGGCACGCCAAACTGCGCTCCGACTCCCAGTTGTACTATAAGGCGGCCTCCGCATTGATCATAGCGGCATTCGTCTACTTATCGAGCTACCTGTTTCATACGCAAGGGGGGCAATTGCTGCTCATCATGATGATCTTCTCGCGGCTGTGGCCGCGCTTCACCGGCATCCAGTCCAATCTGGAGCAGATCGCTTCGGCCCTCCCTGCGTTTGCCTCGCTGCTTCAGCTTCAAGAGCAGTGCCGGGCGTCAAGAGAAATCCGGGACGGCGAGCTTGCGCCGGAGGACGTAGCTCCGCTTGCCGTGGAGCGCGGCTTGGAATGCCGCGGCGTCAGCTTCCGCTATAACCGGCAGGAGCCGGTGCGGGCATTGGAGCGGATCGATCTGTACATTCCGGCGATGCGGATGACGGCGGTGATCGGACGGTCCGGCGCCGGGAAAAGCACCTTGATCGATATGCTGATGGGGCTGCTGCGGCCCGAAGAAGGGCAAGTGCTGGTTGACGGCGTTCCCTTAGGCGGCCGTCTTCTGCAGCGTCTCAGGAAGGCCGTCGGCTATGTGCCGCAGGACCCGCTGCTGTTCGGCGGCAGCATCAGGGAGAACCTGCTTCTGATCGATCCGGAAGCATCGGAACGTCAGCTGTGGGAGGCGCTGGAATTCGCGGCCGCCGACGAATTCGTCAGACGGCTGCCGCAAGGGCTGGATACGCTGATCGGAGACCGCGGAGTGCGGCTGTCGGGAGGGGAACGCCAGCGGCTTGTTCTCGCCAGAGCGATACTGCGCCGCCCTTCGATTCTCGTGCTGGATGAAGCGACCAGCGCGCTGGACGCCGAGAACGAAGCGCGGATTCAGGAGGCGCTGGAGAGGCTCAAGGGCAAGATGACGATCGTCGTTATCGCGCATCGCCTGTCGACCATTCGCAACGCCGACCAAGTCGTCGTGCTCGATCAGGGCAGGATCGTTCAGCAGGGCGGCTTTACGCAGCTGTCCAAGGAGCGGGGCAAGCTGTTCGCACATTTGCTGCGCAATCAGATGATGCCGGATGCCGAGAATAACGACTTGGAGCAGCTGCCTGTCTAGCTGGAGGAAGGAGGGAAGGAATGAAGGCGAAGGTAAGCGTAATTATACCCGTTTATAATGCCGAGCGGTACTTAGCCGAATGCATCGAGTCTCTAATGAAGCAGTCGCTTCAGGAATGCGAGTTTCTGTTTATTGACGACGGTTCAACGGATCGGAGCGCCGGCCTGATTGAGACATATGCCGGGCAGGATAGAAGAATCCAGCTCATCCGGCAGGACAACCAGGGTGTCAGCGCCGCGCGCAACACCGGTCTGCGGGTTGCGTCCGGCGAGTATGTCGGGTTCGTCGATGCGGATGATTATATTGAACCCGATATGATGGCCGTTCTATACGAAGCGGCCGGACAGTATGCCGGCGATGTTGTCATTTCCAACTTCGAAAGCGAGATCGAGGGCCATTGGGTGCAGACCAGCTATCCCTTTCTTACTAACAGGCTGCTTGACCGGGAGTTTGTCAGGAAGGAAATATTGCCTTATTTTTTAAGATCCGACCAATTGAACTCGGTGTGGAACAAGCTTTACAGAAATCAACTGATTCAAGATTGCGGCGCGGCCTTTCCGGATAAGGTAGCGCTTGGGGAAGACGGGATTTTTAATATGCGGGTATTCTGCCATGCCTCCAATGCCGTATATCTCGATTATTGCGGTTATCATTACCGCGAGGTCGACGGCAGCGCGACAAGGAATATCATCGGCAAAGATTACTTCCAGCGTGCGCTGGAGGTGTATCTTACGGATGTCCCCGAGATGAAAGCCATTCCGCTAAGCAGGGAAGAAATCCGTAAGCTGAAGGCGGTCCGGCTAGTACATAGCGTCATGTCGTATGTGTACCTTTATTTCCAAGCTGCGCAAAAAGTGAGTTTTAAGGCCAGGTTCGCTTATGTCAGCCGGATGATAGCGAATCCGCATGTGCAAGAAGCGCTGGCTTTTTACGCCGATGAAAAAGCCGGGAAATTGGGACGCTACGACCGGTGGCTGTTGGAGGCAATACGCGGGAGATCGGCGATAAGTCTCTACTGCATCACGTCTTATAGCAAATTGAGAAGCGCGGCGAATAAATAGAGTGATATCGTGAATGATCTGGCTAATTAACGGGAGGAATAAGGAAAATGAAGATTATGATGTTTGCTCATGGCGGAAGCTTGAACAGAGGCTGCGAGGCCATTGTGAGGTCCTCAACAAGTCTGATTAAAGAGCGAATCCGCGATGCGAAAGTATACTTGGCGTCCGGCAAGCCCGATACCGATCAGATCATCACAAAATTGGACGGCATTTATGACGGATCTGCCCGAGGCATCCGGAAATATTCCTATGACTGGTTTGTTTCCGCCGTTAAAATGAAGCTGTTTCAGGATGAAACGTATGCGCTCGGGAAAATTCACGATAACATTGTTAGACATATTCCCGGCATGGATGTCTGTTTATCGATTGGCGGAGACAATTACTGCTACGGGGAACAACCGGGGTGGTATGAGATTAACCGGAGAGTCAAAGCATCGGGGAAAAAATTGGTGTTATGGGGCTGCTCAATCGGTGAGGAGGATATGTCGGAAAAGAAACTTGAGGATTTAAAGCGATTCGACCTTATCTTGGCTCGGGAGACGCTGACCTATAATATGCTGGTTCAGAAAGGGCTGACTAACGTTCAATTATGCGCCGATCCGGCTTTTACGATGGAGAAAGAAGAGCTGGAACTGCCGTCGGGTTGGCAGGATGGCAATACGGTCGGTCTAAACTTTAGTCCGCTTGTATGGAAACGCAACGTTCAATCTCAGCAAGCAGTGCGGGAGCTGATTAGCCATATACTGACCACGACCGATATGACCATCGCGCTGACTCCGCATGTAATGGAGGGGGGCAATAACGATTATGAGATGCTTCGGCAGTATTATGAGGAATTCCGAGCTACAGACCGAGTGATTTTGCTGCCGGGAGATTTAAATGCCGTTCAGTATAAGGGCTATATTTCGAGAATGAGATTTTTTGTCGGCGCAAGAACTCATGCTACTATAGCGGCTTATTCCAATTTCGTTCCAACGATGGTATTGGGATACAGCATCAAATCCAAGGGGATTTCCAAAGATATTTTCGGTGAGGAAAAGCTGGTGCTCGGAATTAAGGAAATATCAGACGGTGTCCTTCTTAAAGCAAAATTCGACGAGATGATCCGGGAAGAGCGAGAATTGAGGCAGCGGCTGCAAACATCGATTCCGCACATAAAAAAAATGTCTTATAAAGCCGTTGAACATCTTGGCAAGCTGGTTCAGAGCCGTTGAGGTGGAGTATGAAAAAAAATCTGCTATTTATTATGCCGAGCCTAATGTCCGGCGGCGGGGAAAAAAGCCTGGTAACTCTGCTGAATCAAATTGATTTCCAACAATACAATGTCGATTTGTTTCTGTTGGATCATAACGGCCTGTTTATGGAACTGATCCCGGAGAAGGTTGAGCTGCTGCCTTTAACGGGAGTGTATCATGAGTTCAGGCTGCCTATGCTTAAGGCGTTCCGGAAGCTGTTGCGGCAAGGGTATATTGCACTTGCGTTTCACCGAATAGCATTTACTTTGAGTAATAGAGGCAAGCGCAACATATCACAAAGAGAACAGTACAGCTGGAGGCACATGGCTTCATTTTTAGACCGGCTGCCTAAAACTTATGATGCGGCTATAGGGTTTATGGAGAAAACATCCATCTACTTTTGCGTCGATAAAGTGAATGCGCATCAAAAAATAGGGTGGGTTCATACGGATTATGATCAAATGGGAATGGATTCGCGGTTCGATCACCATTATTACAAGCAACTGGACCGTATCGTAACGGTGTCGGAAGAGTGTGCCAACGTATTAAAAAGACGATTTCCCGATCAACAACATAAGGTGGAGGTAATATATAATATCGTATCTCCCGAATCTATCATCTCTCTGGCCAACCAATCGAAAACGGATGTATATCAAAAAAACAAAGATGAAACGATCATCGTCTCCGTGGGAAGGCTTCACGACCAGAAAGGCTTCGATATGGCCATTGAGTCATGCAGGAAACTGGTTGACCGGGGATATCGCATTAAATGGAATATTATAGGGGAGGGGGAAGAGAGAGGACGACTGGAGCATTTAATTCAAGAATACGATTTATGCGATTACGTTCGATTGCTGGGTTTAAGGTCGAATCCTTATCCCTATATTAAGCAGGCTGATATTTACGCGCAAACTTCCAAGTTTGAAGGCAAGTCCATTGCGATCGACGAGGCCAAAATACTAAACAAACCTATTCTGGTTACTAATTTCAGTACGGCTAGGGATCAGATCAGCGACGGCGTCGATGGGCTCATTGTAGACATGAACGCGGAGGCGATAGCGGAAGGTATTGAAATACTCATTAACGATAAGCAGTTAAGAACGAGATTAATCTATAACTTATCCCGAACGGCGTTAGGCACTGAGGGAGAGATAGAAAAGTTTTATCAATTGTTGACTTAGTACGGAAGCGATCTGCTCCGATTTCTATCATCAAGTTGCAGGAGGAAACGATGAAGCAGAAGATATTGTTTGTCATGAACAATTTGCAATGCGGAGGCGCGGAAAAAGCGCTGATTTCGCTGCTCGAGACGATCGATTACTCCTTGTATGAGGTCGATCTGTATTTGCTCAGGCACTCGGGAATTTTTATGAGCAAAATACCGGCAGCGGTGAAGCTACTGGGAGAACCGCAAGAATATCAGTATTACGATATGCCGATTCGCAAAGCGGTGCTCAACTGCTTAAAACGGGGCAGGATTAACATTGCTTCATTCAGACTGCGGGCGGGTGTTATCTATAAAACGGAAAAAAACAGCGTTCGATGTGAGCAGAGAGTGTGGAAGTATCTGTCGAAATCGTTGAAAAGCATAGATCAGGTCTACGATATTGCCATAGGCTACCTGGAAAAAAATCCGATTTATTTCTGTATTGACAAAGTGAAGGCACGTAAAAAAATCGGCTTTATTCACAATGATTATGACCGCTTGGGCATGGACCCTTCCTATGATAAGACCTACTTCGATAAGCTCGATCATCTAGTTACGGTGTCCGGGGAATGCGGCACTATTTTGAAGAAGCGGTTTCCGAAGTATGCGCACAAGGTAGAAGTCATGCATAATATCGTATCGCCGGCAGCGATTCGAAATTTGGCTATGGAAGATGCGGACTGGAACGCCGCAAACACGATACCCGATTCGCCCGTCGGGCAAACGCCGCCAATCAAGAAGGATTCCGCGATAAAGCTGGTTTCCATCGGCCGACTAAATTATCAGAAGGGCTTTGAAATGGCCGTACAAACCTGCAAGGAGCTTGTAGAAGGAGGATATCCTGTACAATGGTATGTCATTGGGGAAGGAGAGGAGCGGAAAACACTTGAGCGAATGATTAGCGAAAATGGGCTTCAAGACCGGTTTCACCTGCTTGGAGTGAAGGAAAATCCGTATCCTTATATCAGAGAGGCCGATATTTACGTGCAGCCTTCCAGATTTGAGGGGAAATCCATCGCGATAGACGAAGCCAAAATTTTGCATAAGCCAATTGTTGTCACCAATTTCAGTACGGCAAAGGATCAGATCACCGACAGACATAACGGATTGATCGTAGAGATGGATGCCCGGTCCATCGCTCAAGGAATCAAGGCGCTATTGGAAGATGCTTCGTTGCGACGGCAATTGTCGGTTAATTTAGAGAAGGAGCCGCTTGGCACCGAAACGGAAATCGAAAAGCTGTATGCGTTATTTGACTCAAAAAAATAAGCAAGGTAGAAAGGACAGATTCTGTGATAGCTCTCATCGTATGTCTACTGCTGTTTGCTCTCATCATTGTGGTCATATTGATCGACATTGTCCCTATCTTCAAAGATTGGCTGAGCCGGATTCATATTGGAAGATTCCAAGACAAGCAACTATGGAGCCGCTCGATCACGAACGTCGGAATTCAATGGCTCAATCATACTCCTCAAATTAAAGTGACTGATAATACGAGACTGGTCGCTATCGATATGCTGAAGGGCAACTATTCGAAGAACTCTATTCAGCATTGGCAGGAAGCTTCCCTGCTCATGGGTCTGGCCGAGTATGTGAAGCGAAGCGGCGATCAGGAAGTAAAGCGGGAAATTGAGAAGTTTTTGGCCTCCAAGTTTGACCGTGATGGCGAGTGGGTGGAAAAGCCCGAGCAAGTGGACGCGGCCATTTTGGCTTATGCCGTTATGAAGCTCGATTTCATCAATACTGATCATTACAAGAAGGCGCTCGAGACGACATGGGAACTTATTCGCGATCATCTAGGAACGGACGGCACGGTGGCTTACCGCAAATTTATGCCTAACTATCGGTATGTTGATACGATCGGTTTCATCTGCCCGTTTCTCGTTTGCTACGGTCTTCGTTACCGCCAGGAAGCTTGCGTGGATTTGGCTGTCAAGCAAATTTTATCTTATGAAAAGCACGGCATGCTGGAAGGGCATCATATCCCCAGCCACGCTTATCAAATCGATAACAAGCTGCCGCTCGGATTGTACGGCTGGGGGCGCGGGCTCGGCTGGTTCGCCATCGGGCTTGTCGATGCCTGGAATGAGCTTCCCGCAGGGCATAAGGCCAAGAAGACGCTGGAAAACAGTGTACGCAAATTCGCCGTCGCCGCGATGGCGTTCCAGCAAGCCGACGGAAATTGGAGCTGGACAGTAACGCGTCAAGAATGCAGAGCCGACTCTTCAACGACCGCGACGCTGGGCTGGTTTATGCAGCAGGCTTCCAGGATTGAGGATATATCGGCGGACTGCTTGGAGAGCGCGGAACGCGCCGTTCGTTATCTTATGAAGGCCACCCGCCGAAACGGGGCCGTCGATTTCTCGCAAGGCGACACGAAGGATATCGGGGTTTACTCGATGTTATTTAACATATTGCCGTTTACGCAAGGCTTTTGTATTAGGCTAATGAACTCCATTCATGTCGGACCTTAAGGTTATGAGGAATTCTATGTTAAAGAAGATCATTTGTTTTTTGAGGGCGCGTATTCGCAAGTGCTTATTGGAGGAATTGTGGCTAGAGGACTACATCCGAATGGGAATGAGAGTAGGCCAGAACTGTTCGATTCAGCCTGGAGTGGTGTTCGATTATTCGCACTGCTGGCTGATCCGTATCGGAGATAACGTCACGATTGCTCCCTACGCTTATCTGTTGACTCATGATGCAAGCACTAAGCAGTTGAACCAGTATACCAAAGTCGGCAGCATCACAGTAGAGGACGATGTATTTATAGGAGCTCGCGCTCTAATCATGCCCGGAGTTACTCTAGGGCGGGGATGTATTGTCGCTGCGGGCAGTATTGTTACCAAGTCTGTGCCTCCAGAGGTCATCGTTGGCGGTGCTCCGGCCAAGTTCATCTGCACAGTAGAGGAATATGCGCGTAAAAATAACGAGCTCTTGGAAAAGAAAACAGTGTATGATCGAGACTTCACGATCGGCGGCCGGATTTCAGCGGAAAAAAAACGCAAAATGTATGAAGAACTAATCAACGATATTGGCTATGTGGTCTAATCTTTAAATAATGGGGAAAATGATGCGAACAAAAAACTCGATCATCAACATATCGGTAGGGCTCGGCAACCAGCTCATCATTACGCTGCTCAGCTTTTTTTCCAGAACGGTGTTTATCCATACGCTGGGCTTGGATTATTTGGGAGTGAACGGACTGTTCACGAACATCCTGTCCATGCTCTCGCTCGCAGAAGCGGGAATCGGCTCCAGCATTATTTATCATCTGTACAAACCGGTGGCGGATCAGGACCGGCACAAAATCATTCTGCTGATGAAGCTGTATAAAAAGGCGTATTGGATCATAGCTATCATTGTATCGCTGCTGGGATTGTCGCTCATGCCGTTTCTCCCGCATGTCGTCAAAGATTCGAGCGTGGAGCATGTTCACCTGATCTATCTCGTATTTTTGATCAACACGGTCGCCCCCTATTTCTACCAGCATAAAAACTCGTTCTTAAGCGTTCAGCAAAAAGGATATATAGTAACCGGCCTGTATTCCGTCTCGTCCATCGTGTCGGCGGGCCTGAGAATAGGCATCTTGTACTATACGCAAAATTACATTTTGTATTTGGTTATAGACAGCTTTATCACGATCTCCAACAGCATCATTCTCTCGTTCATCGTCGATAAAATGTATCCGTATTTGAAAAATAAAGTGAACGACGTGCTGGATGCGGTTACCAAAAGCAGCATTTTCAAAAATGTTAAAGCGATCGTCCTGCAAAATGTCGGCACATATCTGATCTTCGGAACGGACAATATCATCATCTCGACTTATGTCAGTATAGCCGCGGTAGGGCTGTATTCGAATTACAATATGCTGATCGACATATGTCGTACGTTCGTCAACCAAGTATTCAACAATCTGTATCACAGCATCGGCAATTTGGTGGCCAAGGAGAGCAAGGATAAAATTTACAGCGTCTACAAGGTGACTATGCTGCTTAATTTCTGGCTGTATTCCTTTTGCGCGATAGGCATGTACGTGCTTATTGAACCGTTCATTACGCTGTGGATCGGCCCGAAGTTTCTCATGGGGCAGCTTGTGCTCATTGTTCTGATGGTGACGTTCTATGAGAGAGGGATGAGAAATTCGATCAGCACGGTCAAGACGACGGCAGGCATCTTCCATGAGGACCGGTATGCCCCTTTGGCGCAGGCCGCGATCAATCTGGGCTTCTCGCTCTGGCTGGTTCAATCGATAGGGATTGCCGGGGTGTTCATCGGAACGTTAATCAGCGCCGTATTGGTTCCGTTCTGGACGACGCCGTATCTCGTGTACAAGAAAGTGTTCCAAAGGCCTTTGTTCCATTACTATGCTCGCTATTTGGGCTATGCGGGAATCGGGGCGGCCGCTTGTTATGCGACCTATCTGTTATGCGGCTGGATTCCCGGCGGTACGATCACGGGATTCATGCTGAAGGCCATTGTATGTCTGACAATACCGAACTTGATTTATGTAATGCTGTTCTATAAAACGGATGAATTTCAATATGTATGGGGCATTGCGTCCGGACTCGTGCCGAAGCTGCTTAAGAGGGGGAGAAGGACGGCGCATCCCGAAGTAAGCTCGGGAAATTCATAAGGCGGGAGGGTTGACAAATTCTTTATAAAGAACTACAATAAATATATTGTCGATGAACCCAACAGTCTCGACGTTCTTTTTTACCAAATTTGTTCTTTATAAAGAATTTTTCGACGGAATTCTTTGAAATAGCGGAAAATTCTATGCCATTGTACCCGATAATCGCCTCTTAGGACCTACTACAAGAGAACTACCGCTTGTCCCGTTTTTCAAGCCGCTGATGGCGGCATTTCCTAATAGAGAATATTTTTTTTTGCTAAAGTGTTCTTTATAAAGAACATGTAAAGGAATGTACCAAGTTCCGGCGATGTCTCCTTGCCGTTATCGATGGAGGCACTCGGCCATGCTGTGGGTTAATGGCAACCTTAGACGCCAGTCGTCAAGGGTGTGGCGTGAGGAAGGGTTAGATGCCCTGCATTTCATTAAAGGGTTTAAATATATGGTCTTTGTTCCAAAGGCCGTATACTTAAGAACTTTATTGAGAGGGTGAGCTTTTTGTCATACCGTCAAAGATTATCGTTGCTCATTATCGTCGATTCGTGCATTGTGCTCAGCGCTATCTTTTTCAGCCGGTTTTTGCTCAGCGCGGATCTCCATGTTGTCACGTTTCCCCTTGTCGTTAGTGCCATTACGCTGCTGCTCAGCCACCATGCGTTTGCGATGGTTTACAAGCTTTATAAGAAAGCCTGGCAGTATGCCAGTATCGGCGAGCTGCTCTGCATCTTCAAGGCCGTGACGTTCTCGATTATCGCCGCCGCCTTGATTCAGGAAATTATCGTTCAGGATATTTACTTCCGGCTGCTCGCGGTGACCTGGATGCTGCACATGCTGCTGATCGGCGGCTCGCGCTTTTGCTGGCGGCTGTTCAGGGATTCGTACATCCCGCAAGCTGCGAATAAGAAGCGCACGCTCATTATCGGCGCCGGCTCGGCGGGGACGATGGTCGTCCGCCAGCTGATGAACAATCAGGAGGCGGAGCTGCAGCCGGTCGCTTTTATCGACGACAACGTGAAGATTCAGCAGCTCGATATTTTGGGCATTCCGGTCATCGGCGGCGTCGATCAGATCGAGCGGGCCGTCAAGGAGCTGCAGATCGACAGTATTATCATCGCGATTCCTTCGCTCGGCCGGAAAGGATTGAACACGATTTTCCAGGAATGCGCAAAAACCAAAGCCAAGACGCAAATTTTGCCGAGGCTGGAGGATCTGATGACCGGCAAGCTGTCCGTCAACCAGTTCCGCGACGTTCAGGTGGAGGATTTGCTGGGCCGGGAGCCGATTGAGCTCGATATCGACAGCATCTCCGATTACATAACCGGCAAGGTTGTGCTCGTCACAGGAGCCGGGGGCTCGATCGGGTCGGAAATTTGCCGGCAGATTACGAAGTTCAATCCGCTAAAGCTTGTTTTGCTCGGACACGGGGAGAACAGCATTTATTCCATCGAGATGGAATTGAAGGATCTATGCGAGCATACATCGATCGAGTTCATTACGGAAATTGCAGATATTCAAGACGGCAAGAAGATGATGTCGATTATGAGCAAGCATCGCCCGAACGTCGTGTATCACGCCGCCGCCCATAAGCATGTGCCGCTGATGGAGAAAAACCCGGAGGAAGCGGTCAAGAACAATGTGATCGGAACGATGAACGTCGCCAAGGCGGCAAGCAAATACGGAGTCAATACGTTCGTGATGATTTCTACCGACAAGGCGGTCAACCCGACCAGCGTTATGGGCGCAACCAAGCGGATGGCCGAAATGATCATCCAGCACATGGACAAAATTAGCGAAACCCGGTTCGTCGCCGTTCGCTTCGGCAATGTGCTCGGGAGCCGGGGCAGCGTCATCCCGCGCTTCAAGCAGCAGATTGAAAAGGGCGGGCCGGTGTCCGTCACGCATCCCGACATGATCCGCTATTTCATGACGATACCGGAAGCGTCGCGGCTTGTCATTCAAGCCGGCGCGCTGGCCCGGGGCGGAGAAATCTTCGTGCTGGACATGGGAGAGCCGGTAAAGATCGTCGATTTGGCCAAAAACTTAATCAAGCTGTCCGGCCATTCCGTGGAAGATATCGGCATCGAATTTACCGGCGTCCGTCCGGGGGAGAAGCTGTTTGAGGAGCTGTTGAAGGCGAACGAGATCGAAGAACAGCAAGTATATCCGAAAATTTATATCGGCAAGACGGCCGATCTGTACATGGATGAGATCAGAGATATGATATCGGTTTACTCTACTTTGGATAAAGCGAAGCTAAGAGAGCGGCTGCTCGACTTGGCGAACAGCAACAAGGTGATTCCGATGTCCAAAAAATTAATATCCATTGGTTAAAAAGGAGTGTTATGACGATGAAAGTTAGAAAAGCGATTATACCGGCCGCCGGGCTCGGCACCCGATTTCTTCCCGCCACGAAGGCGATGCCTAAAGAGATGCTGCCTATCGTCGATAAGCCGACCATTCAATATATCGTCGAAGAAGCGGTGGAATCCGGGATTGAGGATATTATTATTGTGACGGGCAAAGGCAAACGGGCGATTGAAGACCATTTCGACAGCTCCTTCGAATTGGAGCAAAATCTGCTGGAGAAGCAGAAGTTCGATCTGCTGAGCGAGGTTCAGAAGTCTACCAACATGGTCGACATTCACTATATCCGGCAAAAGGAGCCTAAAGGCCTGGGGCACGCGATCTGGTGCGCGCGCAAGTTCATCGGAGACGAACCGTTCGCCGTCCTGCTCGGCGACGATATCGTCCGCGCTCCGAAGCCGTGCTTGAAGCAGATGATCGAGCTGTACGATCATTACCGTTCCTCGATCATCGGGGTGAAGCATGTGTCCGATGCGGAAGTGTCGCGCTACGGGATCGTCGACGGCAATCCGATGGATGAGCGCTTCTACAAGGTGAAGCATCTGGTCGAGAAGCCGTCGCGGGAGAATGCGCCGTCGAATCTGGCGATCATGGGCCGCTACATATTAAGTCCTCGCATATTCGAGATTTTGCACGATCAGGCGCCGGGCGCAGGGTCCGAAATTCAGCTGACCGACGGCATCGCCGAGCTGAATAGGCGGGAAGCGGTATACGCCTATGAGTTTCACGGCACCCGCCACGATGTCGGCGAGAAGCTGGGCTTTATTCAGACGACGATCGAATTTGCGCTGCAGCGTGACGATCTGCGGTACGAACTGCTGGACTATATGTCCAAAGTGATGGAAAAAGAGCTGATTAAATAGGTGACGCATATGGCAAAAAAAGTGCTGTTCTGCGCAACGGTGGACTATCATTTCCAAGCGTTTCATCTTCCCTATATGAAGTGGTTCCAGGAGCAAGGGTGGGAGGTTCATGTTGCCGCCAGCGGGAAGCTGGAGCTCCCCTATACGGATAAGAAATTCGACATACCGTTTCGGCGTTCTCCGTTCAAGCTGGGCAATATCGACGTATACGCCAAGCTGAAATCTATTATCGACGATAACAATTATGAGCTGGTTCACTGCCACACGCCGATGGGAGGCGTGCTGGCCCGGCTGGCTGCGCGCGGGGCGCGCAGGCGCGGAACCCGAGTGCTGTATACCGCACACGGGTTTCATTTTTGCAAGGGGGCACCGCTCTTGAACTGGCTCGTTTACTATCCGATCGAGAAGATGCTGTCCCGCTATACGGACCGCCTGATCACCATTAACGAAGAAGATCACAGGCTGGCTGTGGAACGGCGGTTCAAGGCGGGACGCGTGGATCGCGTACATGGCGTCGGAGTCGACTTGGAGCGGTTCCGGCCGCTCGGCGATCAGGCGAGGCAGGAAGCGCGGGCGAAGCTGGGTTACGCCCCGGACGACTTCCTGATGTTTTATGCGGCGGAGTTCAACCGCAATAAAAATCAGCAGTGGCTGATCCGGGCGTTAGCCTTGGCCGGCAGCGACGCCCCCCGGGCTCGTCTGCTGCTGGCCGGAGAAGGCGAGCTCAAGGAAGCATGCGCCAACCTGGCGAGAGAGCTGGGCGTAGAACGGCAGGTCGAGTTTCTCGGCTACCGCAGCGATATCGCCGAGCTGCTGCCGCTATGCGACGCGGCCGTCGCTTCCAGTCTGAGGGAAGGGCTGCCCGTCAATATTATGGAGGCCATGGCCTGCGGGCTGCCCGTCATAGCGACGGAAAACCGCGGTCACTCCGAGCTGATCGCCGACGGCCTGAGCGGCTACGTAATCCGGGGACTGGATGAGCGGCAGTGCGCCGAGCGAATCGCGCAGCTGAGCCAATCCCGCGCGCTGCGCGAGCGGATGGGACGCGAGAGCAGAGACCGGATGCGCCACTATTCGCTGGAGCGGGTCGGGGTAGAATTAACCGGCATTTATGCCCATTACTTTCTGGAGGGCGGAGATGAAACCAAAAGTAAGTATAGTGGTGCCTATATATAATATGGAAGCTTATTTGGAGCGCTGTCTGGATGCGCTGCTGACGCAAACGCTGACCGCTATCGAGATTATCGCGGTAAACGACGGCTCCACCGACCGCTCCGGACATATTCTCGATCGTTATGCCCGGCAGGACAAGCGAATTATCGCGATTCACAAGAAGAACGGCGGCGTCTCCTCCGCTCGCAATGAAGGGATGAGGGCGGCTTCCGGGGAGTTCATCGGCTTCGTCGATCCCGACGATTGGGTCGACGGGCACATGTATGAGACCTTGTACGAACAGGCAGTCAGCGAGGATGCCGACATCGTGATGTGCACGTACATCCGCGAGTTCGGCACCCATGCCAAGGAGAAGATGTTCCAGCTTCCCGAGAAGGTCAGCTACGACGGACAGGAGGTGCGCGACCATCTTCTTAGACGTCTGATCGGTCCGCTGAACGAAGAGATCGCGAGCCCCGAGCTACTGGATGCATGGGGCACGGTGTGGTCCAAGCTGTACCGCGCCGATCTGCTTCAGCGGAACGGGCTCTCGTTCGTCGACCTTAAGATCGTCGGAACGAATGAAGATTCGCTGTTTAATATTCACGCTTGCTATCATGCGCGCAAATTCGTGTTTATCAATAAACCTTTTTACCATTATTGGAGGGTGAACGACAGCTCCGTCACCACCGGCTATAAGCCGGATTTGAAGGAACAATGGTTCAGCCTCTATCAGTTTATGGAAGATTTTATCGAAGCGAACGGGCTCCCCTCCGAATACCGGCAGGCGCTGCATAACCGGATCTGCCTGAATACGCTGGGACTCGGCTTGAATACGATAAGCCCCGGCAATAAAGCCCCGGCGTACAAGAAGGTTCAGAAGCTGTCGGCGATTTTGCGCGATCGGAGAATCCGGCAATCGTTCAGTCGGTTCGAGACCGGCCGCTGTTCGCATGTATGGAGAATCTTTTATTCCTTCGCCAAATTCCGCTTCGCAATCGGCTATTACTTGATGCTGTTAGCCGTGGAGCGGCTGAGAAAAATAGCAAGATAGGGGGGATCGGCGCTGAACGCGATCCGAGTGCTTCAAGTGGCTACCATTATGAACCGGGGCGGGCTGGAAACGATGCTCATGAACTATTACCGGCAAATGGACCGCAGCCGCATCCAATTCGATTTTATGGTGCATCGCGAGGAACAAGGCCATTACGATGAAGAAATTATGAAGCTGGGAGGACGCATCTTTCGGATGCCGCAGATCAAGCCCGGCAATTACAGGTTGTATTTTAAGCGATTGGATGCGTTCTTCGCCGAGCATTCGGAATACCGCGTCGTTCACTCGCACATCAACGAGAACAGCAGCTTTGTACTTCGCGCTGCGAAGCGGGCCGGCGTTCCTTGCCGCATAGCTCACAGTCATTTAAGCGATCTCGGGCTGGATTTGAAGCTGCCGTTTCGCTTATACGCGCGGTATGCAATGAAGGATAATCCGAATCAATATTTCGCCTGCTCCCGCAACGCCGGCCAATGGCTGTTCGGCAAAGACATCACATCTTCGGAGGGCATTACGGTTTTGAATAATGCCGTTCATGTCGAGCAGTTCCAATTCGACGCCTCCGTCCGCGATCGCATTAGAGGGGAACTGCAGGCCGGCGGCAAGCTGGTAATCGGGCATATCGGCCGATTCAATAAACAGAAAAATCACGGGTATCTGCTCGATATTTTTCAAGAGGTACACCGGCAGCGGCCTGATTCGATGCTCGTCATGGCAGGGGACGGTTATCTGCGCCCGGCCATCGAGAGAAAGGCAGCTGAGCTTGGACTCTCGCAGGCAGTCAGGTTTCTCGGCGTCAGGGAAGATGTCGCCGATCTGATGCAGGGGATGGACTGCTTCTTGTTCCCTTCGTTATTCGAAGGCTTGCCCGTCGTTATGGTCGAGGCCCAGGCCGCCGGACTGCGATGCTTCGCCTCCGATGCGATCACGCGGGATACGGATGTGACGGGGCGCGTGCAGTTCCTCAGTCTGAAGGCATCGCCGGAGGCTTGGGCTTCACGCATTCTTGCCTCGTCCTACGAGCATGCGGATACCTCGGAGCTGCTGCGTTCTCGCGGGTACGACGCCGCGTCGATGACCAAATGGCTTGCCGATTATTATTTGAAACATGTGGGGGGATAGATAGAGCATGTCTCCGACATTAACCGTATTTACGCCGACCTACAACCGCGCGTACACGCTTCATTTATGCTATGAAAGCTTGAAGAGGCAGACCAGCAGAGACTTCGTCTGGCTCATTATCGACGACGGCTCCTCGGATTCGACGCGGGAGCTGGTGCAGAGCTGGATTGATGAAGGAAGCGTGCCGATTCGCTACCATTACCAGGAAAATCAAGGCATGCACGGAGCGCATAACACCGCCTACGAACTGATCGACACGGAGCTTAATGTTTGCATCGATTCGGACGACTACATGGCGGACGACGCGGTCGAGAAGATCGTCTCCTTCTGGCGCAGCCACGGCAGCGCGAAGTATGCGGGTATTGTGGCGCTGGACGCTTCTGTGGACGGGACCATGATCGGAACCAGAATGCCGGATCATATCGAGGCCTCGACGCTGTCCGGCTTGTATGCCGTTCACAAGGTCAAAGGGGATAAGAAATTGGTGTATCGTTCGGAGCTGACGCGCAAATGTCCTCCGTATCCGATTTTTCCCGGTGAAAAATATTGCCCGTTGAGCTATAAATACGTCCTTATCGATCAAGAGTGCCCGCTGCTCATTATGAATGAGATCGTATGCTTTGTAGAATATTTGGCCGACGGGTCCAGCATGAATATGATCCATCAATATCGTCGAAACCCGAGAGGTTTCTTATTTTTTCGCCAGGTTGCAATGAAATTCGCTCCGACCTATAAGGATCGACTGCGGGAGATGATACATTACGTATCTGGGAATCTGATGATCCGCAATTACCGATTCCTCTTGGAATCGCCGTACAAATGGACGACACTGCTGGCGGTTCCCTTCGGGTTGGCGCTGTATGCTTACATCCAAAAGACGGGCAAATCCGCCATAATCAAAAATCATCTGTAGGTGCATGCCGCTTAAATTGAAGGGAATGAGGTATGTGGCGGTTTTATATGTGAATATAGCACTTGCCTACATCTTTAGCTTGTGCTCCAGGTGGTTCGTGAAGCCCTCCTCCGTCAAGGCGTTGAAGCCGAACATTTTGCTGGCTTTTTTCGCAGTAGCAACGCTGGTTCTGGTCTCCGGGCTGCGTAATAACATTGGCGACACGTACTACTATATGTACTCGTATCGCCTCAATAACTTTACTTGGGAGACTATCCGGGCGAACAAAGATATCGGTTTCGGTTTGTTTCAAATGGGTTTAAAACAAATTTCCGATAATCCGCAAATTCTCGTATTTTCTACGGCATTAATAACTAATGTTCTGATCATATGGGTTCTCTACCGATATTCGAAGCTATTTGAATTGAGCGTTTATTTATATATAGCTTGCGGGCTTTATACCGTATCAATGAACGGCATTAGACAGTTTATGGCCGGGGCTATCGTGTTCGCCGCAACCAAATACATCTATGAAGGCAATTGGAAAAAATATATTTGCGTCGTTTTGTTCGCGTCGACGATTCATCAAAGTGCGTTTATTTTGATCCCGATCTACTTTATCGTCAGAAGAAAAGCATGGACAGGGGCAACCTTCGTATTGCTTTTCTCCGCCGTTTTTTTGGCCATGGGGTACGGCCAGTTTTCGAATCTATTATTTTCCGCGATTCAAGATACTCAGTACAGCAATTATAAAGATTTTCAAGAAGGTGGGGCCAACATCATCAGGCTTGCCGTTCAAGCGGTGCCTGTCGTATTTGCCTTCTTGGGGCGGGACAAATTGCGGCAAATGGACCCCAGATTAGATTATATCGTAAATATGTGCATTCTCGGCGTCGTATTCATGGTCATTGCGACTCAGAACTGGATATTTGCCAGGTTCATCGTTTATTTCGGCTTATACAATTTGATCCTGCTTTCCTGGATTGTGCATCTCTTTGTCAAAAGAGAACAAAAGTTGATTTATTATTCCATTGTCGTGCTTTACTTTGGCTATTTTTATTATGAAAATGTGATCTCTTTACATATGTACTACAGCAGTGATTATTTGAAATGAAGAAAGCTCGGAAAGGGGCTGAGGAGTTGAATAGCGGCAAGGCGGAAATTCCCCGCGTCATACATTATTGCTGGTTCGGTAAAGGGAAGAAGAATCAAATTATCGTCAATTGCATGAAAAGCTGGGCGAAGCATCTGAAGCCGTATGAAATCGTCGAATGGAATGAGGATAATTTCGATATCTCTTCCAACCTGTACGTTAAGCAAGCGTACGAAGCCGGCAAGTATGCTTTTGTCAGCGATTATGTCAGGCTTTACGCACTGTATCATCATGGCGGCATTTATATGGATACGGACGTCGAGGTTTTAAAGTCTCTGGACCGGTTTAGGCATCATGAGGCCTTTTCCGGCTTTGAAGACGAGAGGCACGTTCCTACGGGAATTATGGGAGCCGTGCAAGGGCATCCGTGGATTAAAGAGCTGCTGGATCATTACAAGGATATCCGCTTTTTGCAGCCGGACGGTTCATTGGATTTGACGACGAATACGAGGGTAATTACAGATCATTGTTTGAACAACGGGCTTGTCCTCAACAACCAGTATCAAGTGCTGCGCAATGGGGTAGCTTTATATCCCCGCACTTATTTTTGCCCGTATGACTACATCAACGGCGCCAACTATATAACGGATGACAGCTATACGATCCACCATTTTGCCAAATCGTGGCTTCCCGCCCATGTTCGCTGGAGAAGCCGCGTTAAGAAAAGTGTAAGCAAGCTTATGGGTCCTGCGATGATCTCCAAGCTACGGAGTATCGTAAACAGGATGTGATCATCTTGATCTGTGAAGGGAAGGTTTGAACATTGAAGAAAAAACTATTGTTTGTTCTTCAGTATCTCCATACGGGGGGAGCGGAAAAAAGCTTAATCACGCTCCTGGAAAGCCTGGATTACCGGAAATATGAAGTGGATTTGCTGTTGTTCGATCATAGCGGAGCTTTGTTTACGATGATTCCGCCGCAAGTGAATGTACTTCCTCCGTTATTTCCATACTATTCGATGCCTTTGCGCGAGGCTTTCCCCGAATGATAACGGAAGGGCGAGTATCGCTAGCCGCCGGAAAGCTACTGGGATCGTTTGCGGGCAAGCTCAGCAAGGGCAAGGGGGTCGGCGCGAGGTGGGAGGTGTATCGCCGCTTCCTTCCGAAGCTAAAGTCCCGGTATGACGTTGCGATTAGCTATCTCGACTTCTTCTGCAACTATTACGTTGCCGAGAAAGTACATGCGGACAAAAAAATTATGTATAACCATATGGATTACGCTTACAGCCAGACACAAGGCTGGCCATGTCCGCGATTGGAGAGAAAAAGCTTCGTGTCCAGTGACTACATTGTTACCGTCGCCGATTCGGCCCGCCGATCGCTCGAATCCTTCTTTCCGGAGCATTCGGACAAAATCCGCGTGATACATAATCGAGTATCCAATGCGACGGTACAAAGGCTGTCGGAGGAGCCTGTCGATAACGACGGCTTTCAAGGCACGAGGGTAGCGACAGTAGCCAGGCTGTGTGATGAAAAAGGGGTCATGCTTGCGCTTGAGGCATGCTCGCAGATCGTATCGGAGGGCTATCCGATACGATGGTATTTGATCGGCACCGGGGGGCTGCAGGGGGAGTTGGAAGAGCGCCTGAAGAGGCTGGGCTTGGAACAGCATTTTATGCTCATGGGCGAAAAGCAAAATCCATATCCGTATGTCAAGGGGGCTGATATCTATGTTCAACCGTCAAAAACGGAAGCCCACTGTATCGCCGTCGAGGAAGCTATTGCGCTACAGCGTCCCATTGTTGTGACGGATATACCGTCGTTCAAGCAGCAAATCACAGATGGAGAAACAGGAATCGTTGTTCCTGCACATGCTCAGGGTCTGGCGGAAGGGATCACCAAGCTCGTTCGTTCCAAGGAACTGCGGGATAAGCTCACGGTGCAGCTTTCTTACGAGCAAAATCGGTATCAGGATGAACTGAACAAGTTTTACGAGCTGATAGAATGTTAACTAACTATGAACCATAACATGGAGGGATGATCCGGATGGCAATACTCGTCACAGGCGGTTCCGGTTATATCGGAAGCCACACTTGCGTGGAGCTGCTGAGTGCCGGCTACGACATCGTTGTCGTAGACAACCTGGCGAACAGCAGGCCCGAGTCGCTTAGAAGAGTAAGGGAATTGACGGGAAGAAACTTCAGGTTCTATAAGGCGGATTTATTGGACCAGGAAGAGCTGATGAAAATATTTGCGCAAAATAAGATCGAAGCGGTCATTCATTTCGCCGGTCATAAGTCGGTCGGGGAATCGGTGCAGCTGCCGCTCTGGTACTATCACAATAACATAACAGGGACGCTTGTCCTGTGCAAGGTGATGGAGAAGTACGGGGTCAAGAAGATCGTGTTCAGCTCATCGGCCACCGTATACGGATTGCAGGAGCGGGTTCCGATCCGGGAAGACTTGCCTCTGAGCGCAACCAATCCTTACGGCCGGACCAAGCTGATGATAGAGGAGATGCTGCGCGACCTGCACGCTTCCGATAACGGATGGGGCATTGCGCTGCTCCGCTATTTCAATCCGATCGGCGCGCATGAGAGCGGCCGGATCGGGGAAGATCCGAACGGGACGCCGAACAATCTGATGCCTTACATTACTCAGGTGGCGGCCGGCAGGCTGAAGGAGCTTCGCGTGTTCGGCAGCGATTATCCGACGGCGGACGGCACGGGGGTGCGCGATTATATTCATGTCGTCGATCTGGCCCGCGGACACTTGAAGGCGCTGGACAGGATCGTGAACACGCCCGGCGTAGAAGCCTATAACCTTGGAACGGGGCGGGGCTACAGCGTATTGGAGATCGTCGCGGCCTTCGAGACGGTCACCGGCTGCCGAATCCCTTACAAGATCGCCGAGCGCCGGCCGGGAGACATCGGCATCTGCTACGCCGATCCGGCCAAGGCGAAGCGGGAACTGGGCTGGACGGCCGAGAAGACGATCGAGGACATGTGCCGCGACTCTTGGCGCTGGCAATCGAGCAATCCGAACGGTTATGCGGAAGACAGCAGCTTCGCGGCCGGTTTCGGCGTGAAAGAACAACCTCGCAGCTACGGAAGAAGCGGCGGGGTTTTTGCCTATTCGAGCGGAGACATCTCTTGAAAAAGGGATGCCGTGCCGTTCAGTTCAAGAAAGCAGGGGCCTGATGTGAAATGAAACGAATGTTGGATGTGGTAACAGCTGCGGTGCTTTTGGTGTTTTTGTCTCTCCTGATCGGCGTCGTTGCGGTATTGGTCCGATGGAAGCTGGGCTCGCCCGTCGTCTTCCGGCAGCAGCGTCCCGGATTGCACGGCAAGCCTTTTATGCTGTACAAATTCAGAACGATGAACGATGCGAAGGACAGGGACGGGAATTTGCTGCCGGATTCGATCCGGCTCACGCCGTTCGGCCAGTTCTTGCGCAAATACAGTCTGGATGAGCTGCTGCAGCTCGTCAACGTGCTCAAAGGCGACTTGAGCCTGGTCGGCCCGCGGCCGCTGCTTATGGATTATTTGCCGCTGTACACGCAGGAGCAGTCAAGACGGCATGACGTGCGGCCCGGCATTACCGGCTGGGCTCAGGTGAACGGCAGAAACGGCATCTCGTGGGAGGAGAAATTCAAGCTGGATGTGTGGTATGTCGATCATCGCAGCTTTGCTCTCGATTTGAAAATATTGGCTTTAACGTTTCTCAAGGTTGTGAAATCGGAAGGAATCAGCCATGCCAATCATGTCACCATGGAGCGGTTCTCCGGCTCGAAATTCTCATGAAACGAGTGTGATGAACAATGGAGCTTGCCGTAATCGGCGAAGGCGGCCACAGTAAAGTCATTTTGGACCTGATTCGGGCGGAGGAGAGCTATGCCCTCACCGCTATACTTGATGACAAATACGATTCGCTGACGCTCCGGGACGGCGTATATGTCGGCCCTGTCGCTTCGGCTTCCCGCTTGCTCAAGCATATGGCGGGCCTCAAATTCGTGGTCGCGATCGGAAATAACGAGGTCCGCAAGTCCATCGTGTCGCGATTAGGCTTAACGAACGAGCACTACGTTTCTTTGGTTCATAGAACGGCCGTCGTCAGCAAGAGCGCATCCATTGGTCTTGGCACCGTCATCATGGCGAATACGATCGTCAATGCCGACGCCCATATCGGCAATCATTCGATTATTAATACCGGGGCGATTATCGAGCACGATAACCGGATCGGCGACTTCGTCCATGTGGCTCCGAAGGCGACCTTGACCGGGGCCGTCGTCGCTAGGGAAGGGACGATGATCGGGGCCGGAGCTACGATCATTCCCGGCAAGAACATCGGCGATTGGGCGGTGATCGGAGCGGGAGCTACCGTAATCAGCGATATTCCGTCGTATTGTACGGCGGTCGGCACGCCGGCCAAGGTGCTGACGAAGCCGATGTTTGCTGAAGGCCGGTTGAACTTAATTTGAAGAAAAGGGATGTGATTGGAAGCTATGGCAACGAATCCTAAGAAGATCTTTTTATCTCCTCCGCATATGAGCGGGAAAGAGCAAACCTATATTCAGGACGCTTTTGATACCAATTGGATCGCTCCCTTGGGCCCGAATGTGGATGCCTTCGAGCGCGAGCTGGCCGATTGCGTGGGAGTCCGCGATGCGGCGGCGGTTAGCTCGGGTACAGCGGCGCTTCATTTGGCGCTAAGGCTGCTGGACGTTCAGGAAGGAGACGCGGTATTCTGCTCCAGCTTCACTTTCGTAGCGAGCGCCAATCCGATTCGCTATCAAGGGGCGGAACCGGTGTTTATCGATTCCGAACCGGATACATGGAATATGTCTCCGCAGGCGCTGGAGCGGGCGCTGTGCGCTTCAGCTCAGGCAGGGAAGCTGCCCAAGGCGGTTATTGTGGTCCATCTGTACGGCCAAAGCGCCAAGATGGACGAGATCGCGGCTTTGTGCGAGCGCTATGGCGTTCCGATCATCGAGGATGCGGCGGAATCGCTGGGCTCCGCCTACAAAGGAAGAGCCAGCGGTTCCATCGGCCGGTACGGCGTATTTTCCTTTAACGGGAATAAGATCATTACGACCTCCGGCGGGGGCATGCTGGTGTCCAATGACGTTCAAGGCTTGCACAAAGCCCGCTTTCTGGCGACGCAGGCAAGGGATCAGGCCGCGCATTACCAGCATAGCGAGAGCGGTTATAATTACCGGATGAGCAATGTGCTGGCGGGCATCGGCAGAGCGCAGCTGGAAGTGCTGGAAGATCGCGTCCGGGCGAGAAGAAGCGTGTTCCGGCGTTACGCCGAGGAGCTGGCTTCCTTGCCGGGAATCCGCTTTATGCCGGAGCTGGAACAAACCCGTTCCAACCGCTGGCTGACCGCTTTAACGGTGGATGAGCGCGAGGCGGGAGTGACCGTATCCGAACTGCTGTCATCGCTGGCAGAGCAAAATATCGAGGCTCGTCCGGTATGGAAACCGCTCCATCTGCAGCCGCTGTTTGCCGGATGCGCTTATTATCCTCACAGCGAGAGAGAGAGCGTATCGGAGCGGTTATTCGCCGCGGGGATTTGTCTGCCTTCCGGTTCGGGCATGTCGGACGAGGAGCAGCTGCGGGTCATTGATTGCGTCAAAGCGTGCTGGGTGCGCAATAGCAGCATAAGCGCATAAAGATCAGGGCGTATCGCGCTGATCCGGCTTCTGCAGCTTTCGTTCATGATGCCGCAGCTTGCGCAGCAGCCGCGCTTTCATTGCCGGGTCAAGACAATCCCTATAAAGGATGCAGTTGTAAGCATGCATAGCTTTATGATACTTACGCTTCGCCTTGTGAAACGCCGTCAAAAGCGAATACATAATAGGATGACCCCCTTTGTAAACCTTATGTGCATACGGACGGATGTATTCAGCCGAGATCGTCCGAGAAAGCGCGGCCGTGATGTTCATCTTAACATAATGCGGCCCGGCTTTCGACTGCTGCACGATAAGGAGGTCGGATTGAGGGAGGTGATGCGCCGATAGCTTTGATCTTGACGGTTAGAAGCGCGGTGACAAACAAAATATGAACATGATTTCAGCCGCTTTCGCCCCGCTGTCTTAATCGGCGGAATCGACTAGGGGATGTAACAGACGGAGGATTCATACGTGGGAGGTTACGGTTTCATGATTTGTACCGAGGGTGTGATGTGGACAAACCAAGAAATTTTGCTCAATGTGTCGTTTTGGAGTGATGTAGATCATGATTGGTAACAATATTTCATCCATTCGGAAGCAAAGAGGCTTTACGCTATCCGAGCTTTCGGAGCGGACCGGCATATCGAAGTCGTATTTGAGCAATATCGAACGAAATCTGAAGCAAAATCCGTCGATCCACGTGATGGAGAAAATCGCCTCCGTCCTGAAGGTCGATCTCAAAACGCTGCTGAAAATCGCCTCGGATGGGGACGCGAAGCAAAGCCTTGACCAGGAATGGATGGATTTTGTTTGCGATTTGAAAAATTCAGGCATCGATAAAGAACGGATTCATGAATATAAAATCGTGATTGAATTTATGAAATGGCACAATGACAAAAGGAAGTAAATCAAAATCTTGGTTTTGGTGGGCGTTAGTTATCGGATCATTGGGATGCATGTTTGCCATGACGGCCATGCAGACGTTTACGGGTGAGCATACGAAGCTTATTATTCAGCGCTATATAGGCAATATGACGGAGGACCATCTTTATTGGGCCAATTCGTTTGTACGCAAAGGAGCGCATGTCGTCGCCTTCGGCCTGCTTGCTCTTGTATTCTACAAGGCGATAAGAAAAAGAACGATCGGGTATGCGCTATGTTGTACGCTTTTGGCCGCCATGCTGGATGAATGGCATCAGTCCTTCGTTCCGGACAGGTCTGCATCCTTCCGGGACGTTATGCTGGATACGTTGGCCGGGCTGCTCTTTCTGCTGGGCGCAGCCAAGTTCAGAGGCCGCAATGAGAAAGCCAAAGACGGCATCATGACGAAAAGCTCTTAAAAGCGTGGTGAAAAAGCGGACATCGCCAAGCGGGAACAGTTTATAGAAGCGGCACCGGTTCGCCTTTGTCTCCCGATTTTCAACCGTTTTACCGGTTCGCGATTCGAGAAATCGGGGGACAACAGCGATCGAAAGACGTTTTCGCATGGGCCGTCGGCGTTTTTCACCATACTTTTAACGGATACGGCGAATTGTTCGCTCCCTCTGTTTTTGATATAATGAAACCAATGTATGTTAGCTTTGATTACGGTATGTAAAGGAAGGGCTTGCATGATAGGAAAACGAGTTCAACAGCTTCGCAAAGAAAAGGGATTGTCGATCACCGAGCTGGCCGAGCGGGCTGGGGTCGCCAAATCCTACATCAGCAGCCTGGAACGGGATATTCAGAAAAATCCTTCGATTCAATTTCTGGAAAAAATCGCCGCGGTATTAAAGGTGCCCATCGACAGCCTGATCGAGCAGGAAGAGTCGTCTTACAAGGAACCCGAGCTGGACAAGGAATGGTACGACATGATTAAGGAAGCGATGGCTTCCGGAGTCGATAAGCAGCAATTCCGCGAATTCCTCGAATGGAGAGCTTACAATCGCAGCAATGCTAAGAAATAGTTTGCGTATGATTCCCTCTGCATTTCCCCAATAACAACCCTATTGAGCCGCGTTCAACAGCGCAGAGTGGTGCGGACTCCGTCCCGTTCCCGCCACTGCGTCGATAACGGACATCATCGGATTATGTAAAAATTCCCGAATTTCGTTCGTACTGAGCCCCAGACGACGTGCCGTCACTATGAGTTCGGTCCATTCCGCATCAAGCTCCTCAAAATTCAACTGCTTCGCTGTCTTCACGCTTACCCCTCCTGAATTGTATGTTTTTTTGATACAAAGTGTATCCTTGAATGTATTATTGCACGTTTTTATAGCAAAATCAATCGTCGCGAGTCGATAAATATACGAAATGTATCATATTTCACAGAAATGAAATTCCTCCTCTCTACATGCCCTCCGACGCTTTTTCCTCCGTTCCTTCTTCTGAATTTTAAAAATATTTAAAAAAATCTTCAAACTCCCATGTAGGATTCCGTAAGATTCAGTAGGTAATCTTTACAATCAAGTACATCAAATGTTATCAATTCTCACACATAGCTTGGACTGATAGAGGGGGGGGTTCTATGATCTCGTTTCAGCAAGTGGATAAGCATTATGGCGAGTTTCATGTTCTGAAAAACATTGAGCTTGAGATCGATCAGGGCGAAGTAGTCGTGGTCATCGGTCCTTCCGGCTCCGGCAAGAGCACGCTGCTTCGATGCATCAATCGATTGGAAGCGATTACAAGCGGCAGTCTGACCGTTAATCAGGTGCAGGTGAACGACAGCAAGACGGATATTAACAAGCTGCGCCGGGATATCGGCATGGTGTTTCAGCATTTTAACCTGTATCCGCACATGAAGGTGATCGACAACATCACGCTGGCGCCGATGAAGGTGCTCGGCATTTCCAAGTCGGAAGCGCAGCAGACCGCCATGTATTATTTGGAAAAAGTAGGGATCGAGGATAAGGCCGACCGGTTTCCGTCTCAATTGTCGGGGGGCCAGCAGCAGCGGGTAGCCATCGCCAGAGGGCTTGCCATGAAGCCGCAAATTATGCTGTTTGACGAGCCGACCTCGGCGCTGGACCCGGAGATGGTCGGCGAAGTGCTGGACGTTATGAAGACGCTCGCTACGGAAGGGATGACGATGGTCGTCGTGACCCATGAGATGGGATTCGCCAAAGAAGTGGCGGATCGGGTCGTATTTATGGACAAAGGAGAGATTCAGGAAGTGGCTCATCCTCATGAGTTTTTCTCCAATCCGCGTGAAGAGCGGGCGCGGCTGTTCCTGAACCGGGTATTGAATCATTAAGTAAAGCCTATTCCGAATATTGAGGGGAGTTTTGACCATGAAAGCAAAGAAATGGTTGGCAACCGGCGTTTCGATTATCGCTTTGTCCGCAATGATTTTGTCCGCCTGTGGAACGAAGGACGGTGGAGACGCAAGCACAGGGACGGGAGGCTCCAAACCGGCTGCGGCTTCGGTGCTCGATGAAATTAAGAGCCGCGGCAAGCTCGTTGTCGGCGTGAAATACGATACGAAGCTGTTCGGTCTGAAGGACCCGGCGAGCGGCAAGGTCGAAGGCTTCGACGTCGATATCGCCAAAGCGCTGGCCAAGCAAATCGTGGGCGACGAGAACAAGATCGAGTTGAAGGAAGTAACCTCCAAGACGCGCATTCCGATGCTGGACAATAAAGAGATCGATATGATTATCGCGACGATGACGATTAACGACGAGCGCAAGAAGCAGGTCGACTTCTCCGACATTTATTTCAAGGCGGGCCAATCGCTTCTCGTGAAGAAGGGCAGCCCGATCAAAACCATCGCCGACGTGAAAAAAGGCACGAAGGTGCTGGCCGTCAAAGGCTCGACCTCGGTGGACAACATTAAGCAAAAGTCCCCAGATGCCACCGTGCTGGAGTTTGACAATTACCAGGATGCGTTCAGCGCGCTCAAGGCCGGCCAAGGCGATACGCTGACGACCGACAATGCGATCTTGTACGGCATGGCCGCGCAGGATTCCAACTATGAGGTCGTCGGCGAGCCGTTCACCGACGAGCCGTACGGCATCGCGATCAAAAAGGGCGAATCCGCACTGCTGCAGGCGGTCAACGACGGACTCAAGACGCTGCAATCGAGCGGGGAGTACAACAAAATTTATGAGAAATGGATCGGCAAGGCGCCGTCCAAATAAGAATCGCGAGCGAAGAGGGAGACCGGTGCGTCTCCCGTCTTTCTTCCCGCATAGGGATGCGTTTTTACGCAATAACGAAAGGGGGATGAAGCATGCCCGACATCACGATTTTTACAGATTACTTCGGCACCTACATGAAGGGCTTCGGCAATACGATATTGTCGAGCGCCATCGCGCTGGTCGGAAGCTTCCTGCTCGGTACGATCATCGCCGTGTTCCGGATTACGCCGCTCAAGCCGCTGCAGTGGTTCGGAACGGCTTACGTCGAGTTTATCCGCAACATTCCGCTGCTGCTGGTCATCTTCGTATTCTTTTACGGGCTGCCGTCGATAGGCGTTACGCTGAGCGGCTTCGTCTGCGGCACGATCGGGCTGACGATCTATACGGCCGCCTTCGTGGCCGAGGCGATCCGCGCCGGCATTATGGCCGTTCCCAAAGGGCAGACGGAAGCCGCCAGAGCATCGGGTCTGGACTACATGCAGACGATGCGCCATGTCGTGCTGCCGCAGGCGATCAAGATCGTCATTCCGCCGCTCAGCAACCAATTCATTAATCTGGTGAAAAACTCATCCATTCTCGGCGCTTTCGCCGGACTCGATCTGATGTATTACGCCGATCAAGTAGCCAGCAAAACGTACGCCACGTTCGATACGTATATTTTCGTCGCCGTGCTGTATTTGGTATTGACCCTCCCTTTGAGCTACATGGCCTTACATTTAGAACGCAAATTGGCAAAAGCCGGATAGGAGGGAGTCTATGGATATCGCAGGCGCTTTTTCCGCCCATAATCTCGTATTTATACTCGAAGGCTTCGTCGTTACGCTGCGCGTGGCGTTCATCGCCATCGTGCTCAGCTTTATCATCGGCTGTATCGTCGGGACGCTTCGCTACACCCGAATGCCGGTGGTCGCTCCGGTGCTGGCCGTCGTCGTCGAGCTGGTCCGCAATCTGCCGCTGCTGCTGATTATTTTCTTCACCCGGTTTGCGCTGCCGGATATCGGCGTCAAGCTCGGCGTTGAAAACTCGGCGATCGTCGGGCTTGCCGTATTCGAAGCGGCGATGATCTCGGAAATCGTCCGCAGCGGTCTCGCCTCCATCGACAAGGGGCAGATCGAAGCTGCGCGCTCCTCCGGTCTGAACTATGTCCAGACCCTTTGGCATATCGTGCTGCCGCAAGGGCTGCGCCGGATGGTGCCGCCGATGGTCAGCCAGTTTATTTCGCTGCTGAAGGACACATCTCTGGCGATCGTTATCTCCTTGCCGGATTTGATGCATAACTCGAAGATCGTAATCGGTCAGAGCTACAACTACACGCTGCCGATTTTGGCGCTGGTGGCGCTGCTCTATTTTACCGTCAATTACGCTTTGTCGCTGGCGGCCAAACGATTGGAGAACCGGCTGATTTAACCGGACGGCATCACGGCTCCGTGCCGACCTCTGAATGCGTGTTCAGGAGGTTGGCTTTTTGCTCGCGCGTCCGAACCGTCAGGAAATGTTCTCCGCTACGCTAAAGCATGGCGAACGTGGTAAAATAGAAGATAGGTATAATCAGGATGAAGCGTCCATATAAGTGAATCATTCCCTTTCGGGCTGAGAGGAGGGGCAATCGTTGGAGTGGATGCAAAACCGGTTTAAGAGCACAGGCATGCAGATCCTGATTATCGCGCTGCTGGTGGCGATTGCCGGCGAATTCAAGATCACCCCTTTTAGCGGGGAAATTTTCCGGATTGGGCTCGGGAGCAGCGCCTTTTTGTTTTTTCTGCTGCTGATGCGGCACTTGCCTTATGTCAAAACCGGGGTAGCGGTCGGAGTGGCCGTGCTGCTGTTCCGTATGCTGGAGGACACTGCTTCGGCCGACCATCTGCTGATTTTGGAGAGCGTGCGCAAGCATTTCTCCGCGATGCTCTATTATATCGTGTTTTCCATCGGAATGAGCTGGATTCAGAAGCGGCTGCACGTGCTTCATCCGCTGCTTCTCGGCGCGTGTACGGCCGGGATCGATTTTCTGTCCAATGAAATGGAGCTGATTGCCCGCAGCACGCTGTTTCATCTGCCGTATGTCCAGCTGTCCCAATGGCTGCTCATTTCGGTGACCGCGGTGGTGCGCTGCTATTTTACCGTCGGGCTGTACAGCAGCCTTACGGTCAGTCAAATGCGAATCGTTCATGCCGAGCAGCAAAAGCGGATGGAGCAGATGCTGAAGATCGGCAGCGGGCTGTACGGCGAAGTGTTTTATTTGAAGAAGTCGATGGATACGATCGAGCAAATTACAGCCAAAAGCTACGATCTGTACTGCCGACTGAACGAGGCGAAGGAAGGCTGGGAATACAGCCGCTCGATTCTCGAAATTACGCAGCAAATCCACGAGGTAAAAAAAGATTCGCAGCGCATTCTCGCGGGCTTATTAAAGCTGTCCGACAGGGAAACCGCTTCCGAGATGAAGCTGTCGGAGATTGTCCAGTTCGTGATGCGGTCGAATGAAGAATACGGCAGGATGCTGCTCAAGGAAGCGAGCTTGGAGAAAGATGTGCGGTCCGATTATATTACGTCTCATTATATTCCGCTATTAACCGTGCTGAACAATTTGGCCGCCAATGCGGTCGAGGCGATCGAACGGAAGGGGACCGTGCGCATCCAAGTTTACGAGATGCACGAGGACACGGTATTTATCGTATCCGACTCGGGGAGCGGCATTTCGGAGCAGGACAAGGAGATGGTATTCGAGCCCGGCTTTACGACCAAGTACAGTCAGGAAGGCATTGCCGCGACGGGTATCGGGCTGTCGCACGTGCGGGACATTGTGCGTTCCTTCGGGGGGACGATACGGCTGAAGAGCCGCGATCAAACCGATGAGACGACATTCATTGTATCTCTTCCTACTACGGCATTGAAGTAAGGGGTGAACGGATGATGCTATCCTATTGTATTGTCGACGATGACGCCGTAAGCCGGCGAATGCTGCAGACCATTATTGAGAACGGCGGGCTGGGCGAGGTGATAGCTACGGCCGGCAGCGGGACGGACGGCACCCGAGCGGTGCTGGACGCGCATCCCGACGTGGTGCTCATCGATTTGCTCATGCCCGATCAAGACGGAATCGAGACGATTATTCGCTTGAAGCGCGAAGGCTATGCGGGCAAATACGTGATGATTTCCCAAATCGAGAACAAAGAGATGATCGGCAAAGCGTACCAGGCCGGAATCGAATACTATATTCAGAAGCCGATTAACCGGATCGAGGTCGAGGCGGTGCTGTCCCGGGTCGGAGAGCAGTGGAAAATCGGCCGTTACTTGCAGGAGATCAAAGAATCGCTGGCCAAGCTGGATATTATCGGCAGTCCGGACCGCAGCGCCGGCAAAAAAAAGCCGAGCGTCCGCGAAGTCGTTCAGCCGATATTGATGGATCTGGGCGTGATCGGCGATGCCGGAAGCCGCGACATCGTCGAGATTATCGACTACTTGGTGCAGGTACACAAATCGGAGGCGCTGCCGTCGCTCAAAGAGCTGTACGAGGTCGCCGCCCGCGCGCATAAGCCCGACGGAACCACCGATACGGATAAGGAAGGAAAGGCGGTCGAGCAGCGCATCCGCCGCGCCGTCCTGTCGGCGCTGAACCATCTGGCCAGCATCGGCCTTACCGATTACGGCAATCCGAAGTTCGAGCATTATGCGCCGCTTTACTTCGACTTCCAGGACGTCCGGCTGAAAATGAAAGAAATCGACGAGAACAAAACGCAGGATAAAGGGAAAGTAAATATCAAAAAGTTTTTGCAGGTGCTCTACTTGCAGACGCTCGATAAGATCAGAGAGTAGCGCAAATAACCTCGGCCGCATGACGCGGGCGGAGGTTATTTACGATTGGCTGTAAAAGCCCGGTGAGAAAAGAGCGGAGGGCCAGTTGTATCTGGAAAAGCGTCAGCGTTCGCCTAAGAAAAAAGGAACGTGAGCGGGAAGTCCCTACCGGGAAGCGTGAAGCCCGATTTGCGCTAAAATCGCGCTGCCCACATACATTCCGCTAAACACGAAGATAGCGACAATGGCGACCTTCCAAGACGTTTTGCGCAGATCGATCAAACGGTCGGCAACGGAAATGCCGGCGAAGGTCAGAATCGGCGTCGTGATCGACAGGAAGTCGACGGCCTGAATCATTTTGATGAAGGAATCGGAAATAAGACAAAAAACAAGAGATGTAATCGACACCCAGCCGAGCACGGGGAAATCTTGAATGATTTTGAGCGGCACCTTCTTCATGAGGCCGGAAATTAAAATACCGATGAAGGAAAACAGCCACAGCACGATCAATCCGTAGATCGTCGTCATGGAGATCGGTGTGCCGCCGGGATTTTTAAGCAGCTTGATTTCCTGCGTGAACAGGATGAGACCTATGCTGAGCAACAAGACCAAAGCGTATTTTGCGTATTTATTTAATCCGCCGTCCATTATTTCGCACCTCTAACCAGTAGTTTGTACATAAAGCGTTGAATAGGAACTGCAAGGAAAACCATCGTATAGGTGCCCATGAAGCTGGTCAATAGCTGGCTTGCCGACGCGTAGGCCGTAATGGTGTCCGCTTTGGCCGGGATTCCCGCCACCAGGGCCGATGAAGCGGCCGTCATCATACTCGCGGAGCCGACGCCCGCCGACATCGCCAATGCTTCTACGTCGAAGCCGAACGACAGCAGAATCGGGGTCACGATGCTGAAGAACAGCGTTCCGAACAGTGTCCCGATAATGTACAGCGACAATACGCCGCGGCCTTCATCCGAATCGAGCGTATATTTCTCGGAGATGTAGGCGAGTTCCCCTTCGCGGCCGATACCAAGCGTCGCGCCGATGGCTTCTCTCCTCAGACCGATCAGAATGGCGATCGGCAGCCCGATAAGCACGGTGCACAGATGACCGAACTCCTGAATGACGAAGATCCAGCCGACTTGCAAAATCTCATGAATTTTGGGAGCGACGTCCGCTCCGTATCTGGCCATCAAGGGCAGCATGATGAAGATCAAATATTTGCCCGAAAAGTTCACGTTATCCTTGCTGTAAACTTTCTTCAGGATGCCTTTGCGCACTACGGTGATCCCGAGAATCATCGTGATGAGGATCGCGTAGACGAGCGGCAGAAAGCTGATTTTGATCGAACCGATCTTAACGGCTTGGATGCCGATAAACTCTGACACGGTAATGACCAAAAGCGCGAATACGAGCAGAAGTATAAATTGGGACTTGGAAGCCGTCGATTTCATGATAATCCTCTTTTCCGTTAATTACTGTTGCGCGATCGATAAGATCAGTTTCTCATAGTCTTCATAGGATCTCCGGTACAGCTTGGAACGGTCGATTCTCCCGTTGAAGCGCTCGAACACCTGGGCGAGAAATCTCGGAAACACTTCATAGATGAACTCGGGATCGATGTCCTTGAAGTCGTCTCCATGGATCGTTCCGGTAAATCCGCTGTAGCCGATCTGGATGCAAGGGATCATGTAAGACAAATCCCCGATGTCGCCCGCGGCGCTGATCGGCGTTTCGTTCCGGAAGGCGGCGATTTCATCGCTCTCGTGGAACGCCTCGATGACGAAGTCGGACAAATAGCGGTCCTGCACAAACGGCAAGTAGCCCATCTGCGTTTCGATCGATACGGTTCCCTGCAGAGCCAGCGCGCTTCCTTTTGCCGCATCGTCCATTTTGACCGCCGCTTCCTTCATGTAATCGACCGTCAGCGTTCTCAGGTCCGATCCGACCTTGATCCGGTTCGGAATGACGTTGGTGGACATATCGGATTCCATCACAATCGGATTCATCCGCACCTTCTCCGAATCTTTCATTTGCTGGCGGGCCAGGCCGAGCGCGACATTGAACAGCGTGGACATGCTGTAGGCGTTTTTCGCCGAGAACGGGTCGAAGCCGGCATGAGTCGCCTTGCCCTCGAACGTATACCGCTTGTACAGAAATCCGGCCAGGTCGCAGTTCGTTTCGATCGTCCGCACCGGAAATTCGCCGCCCATGGCATGAACGCATACGCCGATGTCGATATCGTCGAACACGCCGAGCTTCATCGCCTCCGGCTTGCCGCCGTAATACGAAATCCGCTTGTTTCTCAGCAGCTCGTCCCGGTAGGCGAGATCCAGGTACTCTTCCGCAGGCACGAAAATGAACGTCAGCGTATAATCCCAAGCTTGGTACGCGCCGGTCGTATAGAAATACTTGTACAGCGCCAGCGCGATGGCGACCTGGGTGTAGTGGCCGCAGTTATGCGCCGCGCCCGTCGCTTGATCCGCGCGCCAATGCGAGGGAGCATAGACGGCGTCGAGCTCCGCGATGAAGGCGATGCGCAGCTTCTTGCCGCTGCCGAGCGACGTTTTGATCCCCGTCGTGCTGAAGGTTTCGAGCTGTATCCCGGGATGGATACGGTTCAAGAAATCGACGACCGTCTGCCGGGTCTTCACTTCTTTATAGCCCAATTCAGGGTTGTCGAAGATCGTCCGCGCAATGCTCTGAATTTCCTCGAATTGCTCTTTGAACAGCATAATAACCTCCTGATGTCTATTATTTTTCCGCTATATAATATTACTTAATTTAAGTGTGAAAATACATAGCTTTTTTGTATTCCTATGAAAAAAACGTCTATCGGCGTCTTTTGGTAGAGCCAGCTAGGGAATACGGCGCTTCATATGCGCGCCTGTGCGCGGACGTTAAGCGGCGAAAAACGTCTGATGAAAGAGGATTTGTGCGTTTTGCGTAGAACTTTATATCCTTAAGCAAGGGCTCGATCTTTTTTTTCGTTTGGATATGCCGGATCATTTCGAAAGAAAGGACGGGAAGCATGATGAGCATGCAGGAGTTGCGGCGGATCGCCGCAGCGAGCGGCAATATCGTCTTTTTCGGCGGGGCCGGCGTCTCCACGGAGAGCCGAATCCCCGATTTTCGCTCGGCCGGAGGACTGTACGAAAGCGGGAGCGGCAGCGGACATTCTTATCCGCCGGAGACGATACTCAGCCGGAGCTTTTTTATGGAACATCCGGAGCTTTTTTACGAATTTTACAAGTCGAAAATGATTTATCCGGACGCCCGGCCAAACGCGGCTCATACCGCCCTGGCGCATATGGAACGGGAAGGCCGTCTGCGGGCGGTCGTCACGCAAAATATCGACGGGCTGCATCAGGCGGCGGGAAGCCGCTGCGTACTGGAGCTGCACGGCTCCGTTCATCGAAATCATTGCATGAATTGCGGCAAATTTTTTGATTTGCCACATATCGTTAGTTGTAAGGATGCGGTGCCTGCATGCGATGTCTGCGGGGAAATCGTTAAACCCGATGTGGTGCTGTACGAGGAGACGCTCGACATGAATGTGCTGGAGCGCGCGGCGGAAGCGATCGCCTCGGCGGAAATGCTGATTGTCGGCGGCACTTCGCTGACGGTTCATCCGGCGGCCGGATTAATCCGGTATTATACGGGCAATAAGCTATTATTGATCAATCAGTCTCCGACGCCTTACGACGGCCGTGCCGATTACTTGATTCAAGACAGCGTCGGCAAGGTATTGTCGGAGCTAAGCGGGTTATCCTGATAACAGGAGGTGTGGCGCAACTTGTTGACTACGCTTGTTGAGAGAGCTATCGAATTTGCGGCGCGTGCCCATCAAGGCCAGGTGCGTAAAGGGACGGACATCCCGTACATTTCCCACCCTTATGCCGTAGGCATGATCCTGCTTGACGCGGGCTGCGACGATGAAGTGGTGGCGGCCGGCATATTGCACGATACGCTGGAAGATACGGACGCTACGTATGAGGAGCTGGTTCGCAAGTTCGGGCAGCGGGTGGCGGATATCGTTCTCGGCTGCTCGGAGCCGGATAAAACCTTGTCTTGGGAGGAACGGAAGGACCATACGATTAACTCCTTGAAGACGGCTTCCCGGGACGTTCGGATGGTCGCCTGCGCAGACAAAATTCATAATGTCCGCAGCACGCTAAGAGCGATTGAAGCCGAGGGGGAAGAGGCGGTATGGCGCCGCTTCAAGCGGGGCAAGGAGCCGCAGGAATGGTATTTTCGGCAGCTGATCGAAAGCTTGAAAGAACGGGAGCCGTTCCCGCTGCTTCAGACGCTGGAGCAGGAGGTCGCGCGGCTGTTCGGCCCGCCTTCGTCGGGATAGCCGGTTTAGCTTAGCCAAGCCCGAGTGCATTCGGAGCTTGGTTTTTTTGTCCCTAATAAAATGTATGGATTTCGATTAAGAAGCAGCAGGAAAGGAAGAGCTTAAGATGGTGCGATTCGGAATTATCGGAACGAATAAAATTACGGAAGAGCTGATTGCGGCAGCCCGCCAGGCGGAGGATTTCGCCTTGACGGCCGTCTATTCGCGAACCGCCGACCGGGCTACGGAGTTTGCCGCCATGCACGGGATTTCTCATACGTTTACCGATCTGGAGAAGATGGCGTCGAGCGCGGAGCTGGATGCCGTGTACATCGCCAGCCCGAACAGCTTGCACGCCGAGCAGGCGATCTTGTGCATGAAGGGCGGCAAGCATGTGCTGTGCGAGAAGCCGATCGCTTCCAATACGGCCGAGCTTGAGGCAATGATCCGGACGGCGCGGGATAACGGCGTTCTCCTGATGGAGGCGATGAAGTCTACGCTTTTGCCCAATTTTGCGGCGATTCGCTCGAATCTTCACAAGATCGGACCGGTGCGGAGGTATTTCGCGAGCTATTGCCAATATTCTTCCCGCTATGACGCCTACAAGCAGGGAACGGTGCTGAACGCGTTCAATCCCGCGTTGTCGAACGGTTCGCTGATGGACATCGGAGTGTACTGCCTATATCCGCTCGTCGCATTATTCGGCAAGCCGTCCCGCGTTCAAGCAAACGGGATCATGCTGGAATCGGGCGTAGACGGGCAAGGGAGCATGCTGCTGTCGTATGAAGAGATGGACGGCATGGTGATGTATTCCAAAATCACATCGTCGTACGCGCCCTCCGAGATTCAAGGAGAAGGCGGCACGATGATCATCGACAAGATCAACCAGCCCGAACAGGTGCATATCCGCTATAGAGACGGCAGCGTAGAGGAGCTGACGCAGTCTCAAGCGGCCCGCAACATGATATATGAGGTAGAGGAGTTTATCCGGCTGCTGCACAGCGGCCAGCGGGAATCGGCCGTCAACTCCCACGCGAATTCGCTAACGACGATGGAAATTATGGATGAAGCGAGAAGGCAGCTGGGGCTCGTCTTTCCGGCCGACCGCAAGATACTGTAATGCACAATAACGGAGCCGCTCTCTGCGCCAGGCGCTTAAGGGCGGCTCCGCATCGTACGGGCGAAGCGTTCAACTTTAACCCGCGGAGACTTCGGCCAACGTTTTCTCGTAGCACAGGCTGAGCTCGTAGTTAACGTACTCGCCGAATTTATCGATCGCACGCCGGAATGCTCGCTTCGCTGTAGCGACCCAGCGCTTTCGTCGCGGATTCCAGCATGCGGCGGCGCAGCTTGTCGCTGCGGATTACGCGGACCCGCTTGCCGAGAAAGCGGATTTTGGACAGCACGTAGTCGCTCTCGTCGCCGAGGAACGTCAGCGTAATCCGGTACGTATCCGTGTCCGCGGCGTAGGAGACTTCCTTCTCGAAGCAGGAGAAGGCGTACAATATTCTCGACAGCTCCGGATTGTATTCGCGAACGACCTCGATATCGGCGGTTTCCTTGCGCCGCTCAAGGATGGAGGAGATGGAGGCTCTCAAGGCTTCGGCTTTGGCGGCCGGGAACGGCTGCCCGGTTACGGACAAAATATTGCCGAGCGGCGTCGACATGAACGCGCGCCTCCCCAGATGATGCCAGAGCAAGTACCATTCCCGCTTGATCATGGAGTATTCGAGCCGGAACGGAAAGCCGGGCTGTCGGTCGAAGATGCTTCCGTCCTTGATGCGGTACGTGACGCGCAGCGACTCCCGGTTCATAATAAGCCGCCGGAGCGGGCGAAGCAGCGGATGGTACACCTGCTTCTCCGCGCTTTTCGCCTTCTCGATCAGGCTGCCCGCATGTTCCAGCAGCGGCGTGTCCCGGGTCAGGCTGCGCAGCTTCTGCAGCGTCTCCGGCGTAAAGGCCGCCTCCGCTGCGGGATGGGCCAGCATCGTCTTCAGCCAGATGCGCTCATGCTGCGTCACGGCGAACGCGCCGGCATCCTCCAGCCGCGACATAACCTGGTAATTGAAGATTTTTTCAAACAGATTCATAGTACGCCTGAATCTCCTTCCATTCCTCCATAATTTCGCGCCGCAGCTTGGCAGGCTCGAGCACTTCGCAGCTGGAGCCGAAGCTGCGCAGCCAAGGCTTGATTTCGGTCGTGCCGTTTACCTCGATTTCGTAGACGAAGCTTTCCTCGTCTTCCTCCGTAATCCGTCCCCATTGTCCTTGCAGCAGCACGCGCTCCTTGACGAAGTTAGGTCCTCCGGACTGCGGGTGGAAGAAGCGCGCCTTCACCGTCACTTGGCGGCCGGTATCGATCAGCCAGCTGAAGCGGGTGTGCTCCTCCAGCGCCCGGCGCTTGGCCTCGAACAGCTCCTCGGAGACGGGCTTGCCCTCTTCGATCTGGGTGATCCCTTCCAGCCGGTATTTTTTGATGCTGTGACGGGCGCTGGAGCCGAGCAAATACCAGCGGCCGTACTGATGATCGTAGACGACCTGCAGCGGCAAGACGAGTTCATGCTTGCCCTCGGTTTCCCGCTCGAACAACGGATTCGTATTTTGGGAGGCATAGCTTTTTCCTGTCTTGGGGGAAAAATACAAGAAACCGACCAAACGCCGCTGCCGGATCGCGCCGAGCAGGGTGAACAAATGCGCTTCGTCCAAAATGCGCGAATGGTAATGATATTTGTATAGAAAAGGCTCGGCGAGCGCCGCCTCCTTGGCTTGCTTACGCAAAGCCTTCTTCAGTACGTCCCGCAGCAGATAGCCCTGCACCGAAGGCACCTGAGTACCTGCCATGACGTCGACGAAATCGTACAGATCGATGAGCTCGTCGTCGGTCAGCGCTTTAAGCAGGCCGTCCTGCATGCTGTAACGATAAGGCCTTCCTCCCGGCTCGCGGGCTATGGCGCCGACCTCCTCCAAATATTTGAGATCCGAGCGGATCGTTTTCTCGTCGGGGAGCGGGAGGCCTTCGGGCATTCGCTCGCAGCAAGCGTCAAGCAGCTCCATCGCCGTCATGGGAGACGACTGCATCGCGCTGAGCAGCAGCGATAGCCTGTGGCTCTCCGAATCTTTAAGCGATTTGGCACGGTACAAGAACAGCAGCATCGGGTCCGCCGATTCGTAATAATTGAAACGGAGCGTTTCGGCGAACTCCTTTCCCTGCTCGGCGGGAAGCTGCTGGTATACCGCTTGGACGATGTCTTTAAGCCGGCGGATCGTCTTGTCGTATGTATGAATCGAGATGCCGAGCCGCTCGGCGAACTGCTGCCGGCTGTAAGCGCCGCTCGTCAGCGCAAGCATCCGCAGAAACTGGATTTCTTTGTCAAAGCTTTCTCTGGCCATGATCCTCCCCCGTTTCGTTACAGGCTGTTCCTTTTATTGTAACAGGGGAGGGGATAGGGTGAAAATGGAAAAATGTTTCAACCGCTCGTAATAGTTTCGCCGTGTTCATACGGCGCCGAATCAGCGATGATAGACGCATGAAGAGGCGGCGAGAGATTTGCGTGCAGCCGCCGCAAACGACAGGAGGAATGGATAGTGACGCAGCGCATCATAGATCGGTCAACGATTATCGGGGAGCTCGAACGAATCGAGCGGGAGGAAGGCGTGCGGGTTCTGTACGCGTGCGAATCGGGCAGCCGGGCATGGGGGTTCCCATCCAAGGACAGCGATTACGACGTCCGGTTTCTGTACATCCGGCCGCTGGAATGGTACGTGTCGATTTTTGAGTGGAGGGATGTCATCGAACGGCCGATCAGCGATCAGCTGGATATAAGCGGCTGGGATTTGAAGAAGGCGCTGAATTTGTTCCGCAAGTCGAACCCGCCGCTGCTCGAATGGCTGCAGTCGCCGATCCGGTACGCCGAGAACTATTCGGTGGCCGAGCGAATCCGCAGCCTGTCGCCGCTCGCTTTTTCTCCGAAGTCGTGCGCCTATCATTATCTGCATATGGCCAAAAGAAACTACCGCGATTATCTCCAGGGGGAACGCGTCAAGATCAAAAAATATTTTTACGTGCTGCGTCCGGTATTCGCCTGCGAATGGATCGAGCGTTACGGCACGATGCCGCCGATGGAATTCGACCGGCTGACGGATCGGCTTCTTGCCGAAGACAGCAGGCTAAAGCAGGCCGTTGATGCGCTGCTCGTCCGCAAAAAAGCGGGAGACGAGCTTGATCTGGAGCCGCGGATTCAGCCGATCAACGATTACTTGGAGGAGCGGATCGCCCACTTCGAGCAGAGCGCGCGCCATATGGCCGACAATGAAGGGAGCCGGGACCGGCAGCTCGACGAGCTGTTCCGCTCGGCGCTCCGGGAAGTGTGGGGGATAGAGGCGCTGTGAGACTTTTTCGCCAGACTCCTAAGAGGATGGTGAACGCCTTTGAAAACGGATTCTCTCCGCAGAAAAACGAGAAAATAATCCAAAGAATCCGATTTCAACAGCGATTGGAGGATCAAATGGACGCCGCAGCGGACTTTTTCACCACTCTTCTAAAAGTGTGGTGAAAAAGTCCCTGTTATTACAAAATGAAGCCGTCAAAGTTACCAAAAAAACGGAACCCTGAGCATGTAGTGGAGCAAAGATACTGGGGACAGCCTGTTATCTTGGCGAGGACGGTGCAGGAAAGTGCACCGGCCCGTGGCCTTCTGGCTTTGAATCGGCACAGTCGCTTTAAATTCTGGACCATGGCCGTAAGTGTAGCTTGCTCTTGCATGCGATCAAGACCGCGGCTGCGGGCTCGATCGAGTCCATGTCTTCCTTTGGCCTCCGCAAAGGCATGTTCAATACGCGCACGCAGGGCTTGGATGTGCCGGTATGCACCATGACGCTGAATACTTTTTGCAAAATTGTAAGCCTGGATCTCCTTCTGTTTGAGACGGCGTTTGGCTTTTCGAACGGGATGCAATGCTCGGGTCTTGTAAACCGGGAATTCTTGCAGCTTGAGACTACGCAACCGGATGAGTGGGATGATGCCAAGTTCATGGAGCTGAACCAGATAGTCTGCTGACTCATACCCTTTATCTGCCGAAAGCGTTCGGATTTGGAGATGAGGATGACGAAATCGAATCGCTTGCACTTGCTTCAGGCTGACTTCTCTTTCTGCTGTACCGGATGCTAAAGAAGCCCGGGTGTCCAGGATCACGCCGGAGTGAACATCGATCAGATCATGCACCAAATAACGCAGATGAGCTTCCTGCCCTTTGCTTTTCTTATACAAACGGGCATCGGGGTCGCTGGTACTACGGTGCGTACGGTTGGAAAAGGTTTTGCCATGAAAATCTTCGTGAACAGCCTGTTCCTCTACCTCCGAATGATCGTTCCTCGTAGAGGGAGGTTTAGGGGCATCCTCCTTGTCGGTTTTCGTGTCTTCGGTATCCTCCTTGGCTTGGCGTACTAAATACGCCTCGATAGATTCGACAGGGGCCAGTTGGATTTCTGCCAAACTGTGAATGGACGCATTCGCGCGTACTTGTGTTCCGTCCACGGCCGCATCCATTTGCGGCTTAACGAGTCCTGCGATGATGCACTGGTCAACAATGTCGCGCATCAGGTCGTCAAACACCTGATGGTCCCGCCAAAACTTTCGGGTTTTCACCAGAGTGGTCCGATCCGGCAAGGCCAGCTCGGCTTCTTCGGGATGCAGAACGGCTTCAAAGTCGAGGCCGCAAAACCACAAGTAGCCCGCATGCATAGGCAGCAAATTGTACAGAGCACGCTCACTGTGGTTGAACAGATAACAAAGAACCATCAAGCGTAGCTGAAGTTCAGGATCGCTCACGGGACGACCCATATTTTCGGAATACAGAGCACGTGTACGTTCGTGAATCATGCTCCAATCAATAACACGATCCAGTTGACGAAGAAGATGGTTTTGGGGAACAAGCGCCTCCATCTCGACCATTTGAAATAGTCGAGGTTGGGTGCCTTGGCGTTTGGAAACTAGCATAAGTTTTGGCCTCATTTCTCATCGATCAGTTCCATTTATTTTACCATTTCTATTGTGTCATGACTGTACAATGCCACTTTTTCACCACGCTTCTAAAAAGGTGGTGAAAAACAAGCAGCCTGCGGTCGATAGAAGTTTCCACCCGCTCTTGCAGCCGGATTTTTTTCATTTTAAACCACTAAAGCGGGAAAATCCGTCTACAAAAGCGACCGCTCACGCTACTCCAACTTTTTATCGACTCTTCGGTCACTTTTTCACCACGTTTCTAAAAGTGTGGTGAAAAAGTAGACTTCACTAGTCGAAGGCAATCTGGAGAAGCGCAGCTGTTGTCTTTGTTCCCGAATTATTTAACCCATTGAAGGGCTAATTATTCAAGAAATTCGGGATGGGCAGCGATCGGAAGAGGCTTTCGCCTGCGCAGAAGGCGACCCTTCAGAGGCGCAGTACACTCACAACGGACACAGCGGCCGTTATATCAACCCTATCGGCCATTTTGGAATTCTAACGGACACAGATGCAGCTATTAGTTGGCAGAGCCTCCATAGAAAGCGATTCGGAGCTATGTAAGCGCCATGACGTCCGTTACGTTGAAAAAGCGTCTGTTTGCGACGACTTTAGCTCTCCTGTGTCCGTTACACTTAGAAACGGTTCGATGCTCGGTTCCGGGGGCTACATCTCCTGCAGCTCCCTTCCAGAGCGTTCGGGCGCGTTCCCGTTCCTAAAAAAAAGCTTGGGCGAGCAGCGTTTGAAGGCGCTCAAACCAAGCCTGCAGCCAAGCCAATGTCTAAACAGATACGTTGGAGCATGAAGAGGGAATGGGATACCGGATTCCAAACGCTGTGAACATGACTTTAAAAGCGTGGTGAAAACGGATTTTCTCCATAGAAAAAAGGAAATAACCATCCGAAAAATCCGGTTTCAATAGCGATTGGAGGATCAAATGGACGCCGCAGCGGACTTTTTCACCACCCTTCTAAGAGTCTGTCCGACGGAGTTACTTTTGTAGGTCCCTTCGGAGTAAGACTCGGTTTTCAAATGATTTTTCATCACGATTTGAGTATAATCACTGTGTCTTTCTTTGCCTTTGTGGGAGTTACGCCGCTTTTTTACGTTTTTGGGCAGACCTCTCCCGTTTATACACCGTGGATGGTTTGGGATATCTGGCAGAATGAAGCTTTCTTAAATTATAGCTTAAAGCCAAAAGGACGAACTCACCCTCAACCTTATCTTCGCCACGGAGGTGAAACTGACGAAAGCCCTGACATTCTTTCATTTGCCCCCACGCGGGTTCCACGATGGCTTTACGTAACCGGTAAATGTCTTTACCGGCATCGCTTTGCACTTTGGTTCTCATGGCTTCTCGGATCGGATCGCCTTCATTGCGTTTGACCCTTCGTTTACCGGATCCGGACTTAACGCAGTCCTTTTGAAACGGGCAGGTCAGGCAGGCATCGCTCATATACACCCATTGAGTCGCTTTTTGAGGATCCTTTTCATAGTATGTGTACTTGTGGATCAGCGTTTGTCCCGCTGGGCACACATAGGTATCCGTTTCCGGGATATACGTAAAGTTGGTTTTATCGTACGGATTCCCGTGCTGCTTGTTTTCACGGGTTGCCGCGATGTAGGCGTCGGTCTCGGCCTTCGTCGCCGCCTGAATGTTGTCCGCACTAAAGTACCCTGCGTCCGCACTCACTTTCTCGGGCACCTTTCCCGTTATGTTGCGGATGGAACCGAGCACCGGCTGGAATTGGTGTTGGTCGCTGCTGCTAGGGTTCATCTGCAGTCCGACGATGAATCCCTGATCCGCATCTACGGCAATTTGCGGATTATATCCTTGGATGACGCCTTGGGTTTTCGTATCCATGATTTGGGAATCTGGATCGGTAAAGTTAAATTGATCTTTGTCCGGTGTCTTCGATTCCTCTACCGGTTTGCGAGTTTCCAACTGTCTGAGCGCCTCTCTGATTTTTTCAAGTCGGGATTGGCGATTGGTCACCGATTCCGGCAACAGCGAAAGGGGCTCTTCGTTCTCTTGGTCGTCTATCTGGCCGGCTTGCTCGAGAGCTTCGCGGATTTCCTTTTCCAGACGCTCGATTTCCTGGTTCATCCGATCTCGCGACATCGACTTATGCTTCGATGCATGGGCTTTCAGCTTCGAACCATCGATGCTGACATGACCGAGGGACACGTACCCTAGCTGTATGGCGATGTGTACCACTTGTTTGAAAAGTCCCGGTAATGATTCGAGGTGATCCTTTCGAAAATCGCTGAGCGTACGGAAATCCGGTCGATGGCCGCCACATAGCCAACGAAAAGGAATATTTTCATCCATAGCCTGACGAAGGGTCCGGGAGGTGAACACACCCGTAGCATAGCCATAGAACCATAACTTCAAAAGCATGGCGGGGTGATAGGCTTCTTCTCCGCGATGGGAATACCGATTTGTCATGACCGTGAGATCCAACTGATCCACGATGTCGCTAACAAGCCGCACTAAATGATCTTCAGGGATCCAATCGCTCAAATACATCGGAAACAATTCACCTTGTTCCGTGGAGTAAGATTTAAATTTTGCCATAAACCACACACCCTTTTTTACCAGATAAACAGATTACAGTTAAGTTTCGCGACGAAACTATGCTTTTCCTGTTTCGTCGGACAGACTCCTAAAAGCTCGGTGAAAAAGCAAACTTCGCTAAGCGAGAGCAATCTGAAGAAGCGTCAGCGTTCGCCTTTGTTCTCGGATTTCCCCCGTTACACGGGCTTACTTATTCAAGAAATCCGGGAACAAGAGCGATCGGAAGATGCTTTCGCATGCGAAGTGGGCGTTTTTCACCATCCTCCTAAAAGCCCGGTGGAAAAGTGGCCGGAGAGTCGGTAGAGAGTTGGAACAGCGTCAGCGTTCGACTAAGAAAAACGGACTTTCTCATAAAAAAAGGAAACAACATTCAAAAAAATCCGATTTCAATAGCAATTGGAAGATTAAATGGGCGCCGCACGCATCCTTGAAAAGGCGCAGATAGAATTTTTCTCACAGCCAAACTTTCCCGTTGCATTCCTCTGTGAGCCGGTATAATGGATGTAAGTCACAGCAGCAAAGGAAGTGAAAGCAATGGTAAACAAACATTGGGAAACGAGTCTGAGCAAATTTATGACCAAAATTCTCCGGCATACGCCTGAAGCGTTCGGAGTGACCTTGGACCCGCAAGACGGCTCTTGTCCGATAGAAGACCTGCTGAAGGCGGTTCAGACAGAACCGAAGTGGTCGCATATTACCGCAGACGATATTCGCGGAGTCGTCGACCGGTCGGAGAAGCAGCGCTTCGAGATTCGCGCGGGGCGCATCCGGGCCAGATACGGGCATAGTCATGATAAAGTCCAATACGAGCGGGGGACGCCGCCGCTCATTCTATATCACGGCACGAACGAGAGGGCGCTGCCCTCGATTATGGAGGAAGGCATCCGGCCGATGGGAAGAAAATACGTTCATCTCTCGGAAGGAACGCAATTTGCTGCGATGGCGGGCAGCCGCCGGGGCGAGCTCGTCATTTTGCAAGTGCGCACCCGGGAGGCTGCGGTAGCCGGGGTCGAGTTCTATTATGCCGGCAATGAAGTATGGCTGGCCGAACGGATTCCGGCGGATTGCTGCACGTTGTTGGCGGCGGATTGAACAAGTCCCGGCGGCCTATTCTGCTATTGTGTGTCAAACTTAACAAGGCAGTATTTCCATTCCGTGCTATACTGAAATCAACAAGAACAGACGGAGGGAAATCCATTGAATAAGAAACATGCATTGTCCTTGATCGGCGCTTTGGTAGTGGGAGTGGTCGGCGGCGTAGGTCTGATGATGAACGATTCGGCGTACGGTTCGGTGAAGGAAGCTCTTGGAGGTCAAGCGACGCAAAATGCCATCGGCAAGGTAGATGCGAACGGCACGCTGACGGTTCAGGTATCGAATATGGATTTGGAGACGGCGTTAATGCAGGTCCAGTCCCAGCGCGCCGATCTGTTGGATCAGCAGTTGAAGCAGCAGATGGAAGAGGTACAGAAGCGGAACGAATTGATCATGAAGATGAACGATATGCTTAGCGAGCTGCGGTCGCTGCGGCCGCAAAAAGCGGGAGATACGGCGGCCGTTCCGGCCGGCCTGAAAAGCAAGCTGGCCGAAGCAAGCATAACCGTTTCCGGCGATAAGCTGACCCAGGCGGAGTTCGACGCACTGCTGGATAAGCTCCGCGGCTCTATCGATTCGGCGAGCAATTCTCAACAGATGGATATGCTGCGCCTGCAGAGCTTGACGAACAAACGCAATGAAGCTTTCGATACCATGTCGAATTTTATTAAAAAAATGCAAGATTCCCGCAGCAGCATCATTGGAAATATGCGATAATAGAAGCAGTACGGGGAACCTGTCGCTCGGCAGGTTTCTTTTTTTCGTCGTAATTCCTTATAGAGGCTGGGGAGAATGGCAATGTCCGTCAACATGGTTGAATTTTTGAAACATCATACGCTGCTGCACGGCGTTCCGGAGGAAGAGCTGGAGAAAGCCGCTGTCACGATGCAGTCGGCTTCTTTTGCTGACGGGGAATGGCTGATGCATGAGGGGATGGAAGGCGACGATTGCTTCTTCATTGCAGAAGGTCGGGTGCAGGTCATCTCCCGCAGCTTGACAGGCAGAGCGGTGATGCTGGCCGAGCTCGGTCCCGGTGCATTAATAGGCGAGATCGCTTTGATCCGCAACGAAAAACGAACGGCAGGCATTAAAGCGGCGGGCGATGTCATGACGCTGCGCCTTGACCGGGCCGCGTTCGAGCGGCTTGCCGAAGCAAGCCCGTACTTTCACGAAAGCCTCTCCTTCGCCGCGGAGCTGCGTTACGTTCACGGGCTTCTGCGCAAAGCCTCGATCTGGTCGGCCATTCCCGATTCAGAGCTGCGGGGGCTTGCGGAAATAACGGTCAGACGCAAGGTGAGCCGGGGACAGACCGTCGTTCGGGAAGGGGATACGGCCCAATGGTTTTATATGGTCGCAAGCGGCAGGCTGGAGGCGTATACTACCCCCCAGCGGGCGCATGCGTTCGAGACCGGCGATTATTTCGGCGAGACGGCGCTTTTGACCGATACGACGCAGAGCGGTACCGTAACGGCCGTCGAGGATAGCGAGCTGCTTGTGATGGGCAAGACGGAGTTTCTGGCGATATTGCAGCATTATGCCCCGGTGCGGCGACAGTTCGCCGAGGTGCTGCGCATTCGCCGTCCGGATTTGACTGCGGCCGCGGAGCAGCTATTGGCCGAGGAGCCGGGGAACGCGCCCGCGGAAACCGCGTCGGACGCCTTAACGGCGGCGGCCGAGAGTCCGGCGGGGAGCGGACAGCCGAAGCCGTCGCGATGGATGGATACGCTGCTTGCGATCGGCGGCGGTTTCGTCTTGTTCACCCTGCTAGCGGCTTGGCTGCAAAGTCCGTTATGGTCTGCAGCGGCCTTGACCGCCGGCTCTCTGGTAGGGCCGGTCACGTTCGTTGCCTTCGTCAGAGGCTCGCAGCTGCTCGGCTTCCGGGCTTCACGGCTTGCCTGGGTGTTCGTCTCCTCGGCGGCCGTCGCCGTTCCGCTCGCCTGGATCGTGGAGCGGGCCTGGTTGTTCGGTCCCGGCGGCGCATCGTTCGCGCAGCTGGATATTCCCGCGGCGGTCGCGCTGATCGAAGAAGCGGCGAAGCTGATCATTTGCACGGCGCTGCTGCGGAGCAGCCGCATGCGCTTCCTCATGGACGCCGTCGTCTTCGGGGCGGCGGCCGGAATGGGCTTCGCGGCCGTAGAGAGCCTGATCTACGGCTGGACGTATTTGCAGCAGAGCTCTACGGGCAGCATGCTCGCCGTGCTATGGGTGCGGGCGCTCCTGTCGCCGCTCGGACACGGCACCTGGACGGCAATTGCCGCCACGGGCGTCTGGTACGGGCTCTCGGCGGGAGCGGGACGCCGGACGGCGGCGGCTCCGGCCATCCGCTGGCTTAAGGCCGCCGGGCTGCTGATCGTCGCCGTCGTGCTGCACGCCGTGTGGGATTACCACGGCTTGGAGGGAGCCGCGCGATTCGCGTCGATGATTGCCGTCGGCGCGGCCGGGCTGCTCATTCTGTACGGGCTCATCCGTACGGGAACGAAGGAGGAGCGCCATGCCGTGGCGGCGCTGAACCCGACGCTGCCCGGCGAGCTTCGGGAGCTTACAGGCGAAGGGTCCGGCGTTAAGCAGCTGCCGCTCGTGTGCGCGGCCTGCGGCACGCAATCTCCGCCGCATGCCCGCTATTGCGCCCGCTGCGGACAAGCGCTGCGGGCGCGCCCGGACGCTTAAGGCGGCTGCCGCGCCAGAAGCGCGGGATTCCCGGCCGCACCGGAAGGCGGTATTTCCAAGATGGAGCTTGATGTTTGCGTGCAAAAGCGGGATAATTAACCATTGGATAAAAATATGCAAAGGGGTTATAACGCATGGATACGCATGAAACGAATCTGGAAAAATACGCCGAGCTTGTCGTCAAGGTAGGGGTCAACATTCAACCGGGGCAGGTGCTGTTCGTCGAGTCGCCGCTCGAAGCCGCGCCGTTTACCCGGAAGGTCGTGCAAAAAGCATACGAGGCGGGAGCGAAATACGTTCAAGTCGCATGGGACGACGAAGCGGTCACCCGCACCCGGTTCGAATACGCGCCGGACGACTCGTTCGGATTTTATCCCGAATGGACGGCGCGAATGATGGAGCAGCTGGCCGAGGGCGGCGGAGCGCTGCTGAATATTAAGGTGCCGAATCCGGATTTGTATCAAGGGATCGATGCCGCGAAAGTATCGGCCGCTACCCGTGCCGCTTCGCGGGCCAGGCAGAAATTCCAAGGCTATGTGCGCAACAAGACGTTCAGCTGGTGTCTGGTGAAGGCTCCGACCCGGGCTTGGGCGGCCAAAGTATTCCCCGAGCTGCCGCCGGAGCGGCAGGTCGAGGCTATGTGGGAGACGCTGTTTAAGATCAACCGGGTCGACGCCGCCGATCCTGTAGCCGCCTGGCACGAGCATATTGCCAAGCTGAAGAGCATGAGAGAGCGGCTCAATCATAAAAAGTACAAGCGGCTGCATTACAAAGCGCCCGGCACCGACTTATCCGTCGAGCTGCCGGAAGGGCATGTGTGGTACGGCGGAGCCGGCTTGAACGATCAGGGCGTGTCCTTCGTCGCCAATATGCCGACCGAGGAAGTTTACACGCTGCCGAAGCGCGACGGCGTCAACGGGACCGTTCGCAGCACCAAGCCGCTCAATTTGAACGGCCGCCTGGTCGACCGGTTCTCCTTCCGCTTTGAGAACGGACGGATCGTCGACTATGCGGCCGAGGTCGGACAGGAGCATTTGGCCGATTTGCTGTCGACGGACGAAGGCGCCGAATATTTGGGCGAAGTTGCGCTCGTTCCTTACGACTCGCCGATTTCCAACTTGAACCGCATTTTCTACAATACCGGCGTCGATGAGAACGCCTCATGCCATCTGGCCATCGGCAGCGCTTATCCGTTCACCCTGGAGAACGGAACGAAGCTGTCGAAGGAAGAGTTGGTGCAACGGGGCGCGAACGTCAGCTTGACGCATGTCGACTTTATGATCGGATCGGCGGAGCTAGACATCGACGGAGAATTGGCGGACGGCACGCTGGAGCCGGTCTTCCGAAAAGGCAACTGGGCTTTGTAACAACAGATACGAACGGACGGATCGAAAAACGGGAGGGGAGCGGATTGACGGCCAAAACGAATGCCAGCCGCATGCTCGACAAGCTGCGCGTCCCCTACACGCTGCATGAATACGATTGGGACGAGAATCAGCTGGATGCGGCGACCGTAGCGGGCAAGGTCGGGATTGATTGCGAGCGGCTGTACAAGACGCTGGTGCTGCGGGGGGATAAGACGGGCGTCATTATGGCCTGCATTCCCGGCCATCGCGAGCTTGATCTAAAGCGCCTCGCCGCGGCCAGCGGCAACAAGAAGGTCGAGATGACGCCGGTCAAGGACATCGCTGCGCTGACAGGCTACATCCGCGGCGGGGTATCTCCGCTCGGAGTGAAGAAGAAATACCCTCTGTATATCGACCGCTCGGTGCTGCCGCTTGACGTCGTCAGCATTAGCGCCGGCCGGCGGGGACTGCAGATTTTTCTGAAGGGCGAAGATTTGGTCAGCGCCTGCGAAGGAATCGTCAGCGATATTGTGCAGTGAAAAGCGGAGGCCGCATCATGGAAAGACAGGCGGAAGGGACCCGGGGAGAGACGATTAGTCTCTCGCGGGTCCCTTTTTGCCGTACGTTTCGTCAAGCAGCATCCGCTCGAAACGCTCGTCCGGTCTGTGTGAGCATTGCAGTAAATCAGCGAGGGCGGAGCGGCGCGATCCGCTGATGCCAACGGGGCCTTTTAAGCTCGGCGCTAGCTGCCGGGGACAGCGGTAAGCGGTGCTGTTCGCGAACGGCGCAGCGGCTTGCAGCGGCGGCGAAGCCGAACTGCGGCCGGCGATCAATTGCTGCCCGCCGCTTGCAAGCAGGGCCGGACGTCTTCGGCGTGCGCGAGGGAGGGGAGCTTCCGTTTCTCCATCTCTCTCCGGAGCAAAGCGATAAATTCGTCGTCCAATTGAAGCTCGAGTGCTTCCATGTAGCAGTGCATCAATTCCTGGTCTCCAAGGTTGTACATTCCAACGGCTCTCCTTTTACTTCATAGGCTTGCAGATCGAAGCATTTGGCCGCCGACTCGGCAATATGCTTGAATTTGCGGGCTCTGCGCACGATTTCATCGGACATTTCCTGAAGAAACTGTTCATCGGACAAGGCGTCTGCCAGCAGACGGATTTGATCCTTGTTATTGAACAGGACTGTCTGGATGGCCAGCGTCAAATATTCCTGATCATCGTTATCAGGTATTTGAAAAGAATGTTTTAAATTAGAAAGGTTGTTCATGTTTTCTCCACAATTGCCATATTTATACTATTTATTATAACTCAAGCTCCATTCACCATCAGCGCAAAAGTTTTGCATAAGTGTACAAATATTTTTGCATTTTCGCTAATTTTTTTGAGAAAAAACGAAAAGAGATTGCATATTTGGACAAGTCCATAATATACAATCTCTTTTCAATTTGGTAAAATAATGAAAAAGAATTAATACCAAGTTTCGCTAATGCTGTTGTTTTTTCTTATGTAGTCGCTTGCTGTTTTGGCGAACATTTTCATAACGGCTTGTCCTTCGGAGGCGGATAAGGAATGGGATTCAAACCATTTCTGATCCTTGAAAAGATTCAGAACGTCTTGCGCATCCATTTGTTTCAATGAACGCACCACATGATGCAAACCAGGAGAATAAGTTACAGCTACCATGCATGTTTCACCTCTTTCCCGACAATTATTTACATTTGTTACATCCTTTATTATATCAGAAAAATGGAAAAATCAAGGGGGATTTTGGTGAAATCCAAAATTTTTTTTCGAATTGTCGTACTGGCCCTGATTGCAATGCATGCTTGGTTCGGATATGTGACATTTCATTATCCTTACTTGGGGATTTTGTTGAAACAAAGCAGCTCCGGAGAGTGGATCGTTCGACAATTGGAGACCGATAGCGCCAGTTTGAAGCTGAACGTGCGTCCGGGCGATGTCGTTCGGGAAATCGACGGACAGGCTCCGGATGAACATCTGACGATCCGGCATTGGAGAATCCTGGAGCAAGCCGAGGATATCGTGCTGAACCGCAGCGGAGAACTCATCCCCATCGATACCAGAAACGTGAGTGACGGCGCCTCCACCGATATTTCGCCGGTATTCGGAGAGCTGCTGTGCCTGGCCTTCGCGCTGCTGCTGTACGTCAAGGCGGGCCATTCCTTATCTTCCCGGATGTTTGCGCTCGTATTTTTAAACATCGGCTTCATGTTTGCCTGCCTGGGCGCTTCCCAGAGGGGAGACATACTCGGGAAGATCGCGATCAGCTCCTTGATGATCGCTTTGCCGGTTATATTTCTGCACTTTTTGATCGCTTTCCTGGAGGAGAAGGGCGAGATCCGGTTTGAATTCATCCGTTCGCTGCTGCGTTATTTGTACGGTTTTGTCGCAATGTCGTTTTTGCTCCGGCTGCCTTTTTATATCCCGGCCGTGTCCAATTATTTGTACGCTTCTTCCATCAAGTGGGTCATCGGATTTTTCTTGCTGGGGCTTTCGCTCAACTTCGTTTTTCTCGCTTATGTCTATTTGAAATTCCGCAAGCAGAACTCTTACTTATCCGTTATTATCAAGACCATCCTGTGGACATTGACCATTTCCTTTTTTCCGTTTGCTTTCCTGTCGTTCGTCCCTCAGCTGCTGTTCGGACAAGACGGCGTCAGCTCCTTGTACACGTCATGGTTCGTCTTGTTTTTCCCGATATCGTTCACTTATCTGATCATGTCCAAGCAGCTGTACGACATCGATCTGGTGCTGCGCCGAATTGTCTTCACGACGGTCATCTCGGTAATTCCGAGCGGGGCGATCGTCGGCTTGAACGCGATGGTGTTTCAGCAAGCGGCGAGCTTGGGGCATTTGCTGGTCAGCTTTATTTTCATCCTGATGCTGCTTTCCTTCGTCATGTATTCACTGGAATATTTTGCTACCAAGCTGGAAGCCGTCATGTTTCCGCGCAAATATCAGCTGCAGAACGCGCTGAAGAAGATTGCCTTCAATCTGCAGTCCATTTCGAGCTTCCGGGAATTGAAGGAGATTATTCTGGTCGACATCGTGCATACGCTGCAGGTGTTCGGAGCGGCCATCGTATTCAAATACAACGACAGGCTGGAGACGGTCATCGAGGGAGAGCTGCAGCAGGCTGAGGTGGAGAGGCTCGCTTCGATGGATCATCCGGAGCATCCGTCTCTGCTGCGGTTTGAGGTGAACCGGCATGAGGAATACACGAGCTATCTGATCATTTCCCGCAAAAGAATGAATACGTTTCTCGGCATGGAGGAGGTGCATTGGCTCAAGCTGATCATCTCGTATCTGGCGGTCAGTCTGGAAAATATGCATTTGATAGGGAAGCTGCACGTGCGCTTGCAGCGGCTCGCCTCCCAACTGCCTAACGAGGACGCCTCCAAAGACTTCATCTGGTTCCGCAAGCTGATGTTCGAGCTGCAGGAAGCCGAACGCAAGCGGATTGCCACCGATCTGCACGACACGACGCTGCAGGATCTGTTCTTCCTGAAGAAGCGGTTCGCGGCGATCGCAGAGAGGGGGATATTCCAGGCGGAGGATGAGGAGACGATGCGAAATATCATCGATTACGTCGAGATTATTAATACGAATCTTCGCCAAAGCTGCTTCGAGCTTCATCCGCATTTGCTGTACGAGGTGGGGCTGATTCGCACGATTCAGAAGGTGGTTGAGCACGAAGCTCCGCTCTGCCCGTTCCAGCTGAATTTCAGCGCCAAGGGGGCGGAGCGGATCGAGGGCTGGGACCTGGATACGAAAAGGCATTTTTTCCGCGTCGTTCAGGAGCTGCTGAACAATGCCAAGAAGCATTCGCAGGCTACGCGGGTGGGCCTTAAGATTACCGCCGAGAACGAGAACATTTTGCTGTTCTATGAAGACGACGGAATCGGCTTTAACGTGCTGCGGGCCAGCGAAGCCGAGCTTGAAATCGGCGCTTCCGGAACGGGCATGGAGCAGATGAAGAGCCGCGTGCTGTATTTGGACGGGCAGATGAATGTGAGAACGGGCAGGGGCAAGGGGCTGCAAATTTGGATAACGGTGCCGATAAGGGAGGTGTTAACCGCATGAATTATACGATGAGTGTCCTGATCGTTGACGATCATCCGGTTATGGCAAAGGCGACGAAGGGAATTCTGGAGCAAATACCGGGAATCGAGGTGATCGGGATCGCGGGCAGCGGAGCGGCTTGCCTCGATTTTGTCGATATGCATCGGCCGGACATCGTCTTCCTCGATTATCATTTGCCGGATCAGTTCGGAAGCGCCGTGGCGAAGGACATTAAGGAGAGCTACCCGCAGACGCATGTCGTTATTTTTACGGGGATCGATATTGCGGATATGTATAACCATCTCCTGGAGATCGGGGTCAGCGGCATTATTTCCAAAGAAGCGGGGGAGAGCGTCGTGCAGACGATGGCCAGAGCGCTGATGGACGGGTGCACGGTGCTTCCTTTGCCGCTGTACCGCAGCATGAGGCTGGTAACGGGGGCGGCCTCCCAAGAGGTGGTGCTGACGAGCGATGAGGTGCAGATTATGTCCATGCTGGTCAAAGGCGCTACGCACGAGCAGATCGCCAATGAAATCTATGTAAGCAAGCGTTCCGTAGACAATTATTTGAAAAAAATTTACAACAAGCTTGGCGTGAAAACCAAGGTGCAGGCGCTGGAGCAGTTCGTTCAAAGCAAATATTATTCGGAATCGGTCAGGGGGGAGTAGCGTGAAGCGGGATGTGCTGGAACATATGCTGGCTTTGGTTGACCGTTACGTTTCAACCGACGATCTGAATCGGCTGCTCAAGCGGTTTATCGGAGCGAGAGCGGAGGGAGGCAGCCGCTGGAGCGAGCTGACGGAATCCGCTTACAGGATGATGGGCGGGAAGTCCGCCGCCGATATGACGGAGGCAGCCGCGCTATCGGAGCTGATCATGCTGACGCTGGATATCGTCGACGATTTGCAGGACCGCGACAAGCCGCATAAGGCATGGATGACTTGCCCCGAGCCGTTCACGCTCAATGCGGTGCTTGCTCTGCTGGCGGCGTTTATGGGCGAGGTCGGGCGGCTGCAGCGCCGGTACGCTTCGTTTTCCCCGTACATGGCGACAACTGTGAGCGAGCTGATCGCCGCCGCCGTGAGCGGCCAGCAGAAGGATTTGAATCCTGCGGCCAATATCGCCGATGAAGCGGATTATTTCGCTATGGTGCAGCTCAAATCGGGCTCGCTCATCCGGCTTGCTTGTTATATGGGCTATGCTTTGGCGGAGAACGTGCCCGAAGCGGCGGCGAAGCGGCTCGACGAGCTGTGTTATTGCCTCGGCGTCGTAGCGCAGATTGAGAACGACGTGAAAAATATGCTCGCTCTCGATGTGCGCGGCGATCTGATCCAGCGCAAACGAACGCTGCCGATTCTGCATTTGCTCTCGAACGGTGCGGAGGAGTTTCCGGCGCTGCAAGAGCTGTACGAGGGCCGGCTGGAGGAGCGGGAGTTTGCGGAGCGGCATAGGGAGGAATGCATGCGCTATATTGAAGCGTCCGGGTGCATTGAATATTCGCGAATCGTGCAGTCCTTGTATTACGACAAGGCGGTCGAGCTGTACGAATCGATAGACGCTGCGCCGGCGGAGAAGGAACGCTTCAGGCTCGCCGCCCTGGCGCCTTATGAAGCGGCAGGCTTAGGAAAAAACGTTTGACATTTCGTCATGATCGAAGTAGTATAATGACGACAAGTTCATCTATTGTGTAGGAGTTAATGGAGAGATACACATGAATTGCTGACTTTACGGTCAAGCAGTTTATGTGTTTTTTTGTGTTTCGGGGGCGGTTCGACCGAAAACGCTGCATCGCTGTCTGCAATGCTAATTCATACGTCTAATGGGAGACGGGAGAGGAATGATTGTATGCAAACCGAGAAACCGATCATTATTGCCCACCGCGGAGCGAAAGGAATGGCCCCGGAGAATACTTTGGGAGCTTTCAGGCTGGGTGTGGAGCAAGGCTGCGAGGCTATCGAGCTCGACGTTCATTTGTCGGCGGACGGGGAAATCATCGTATGCCACGACGAGACGCTCGATCGGACGACCAACGGCAAAGGAATGATTTGCGAGAAGACGCTGGCCGAGATCAAGAGTCTGGACGCCGGTTCCTGGCATTCCGAGGCGTACCGGGGCGAGACCGTGCCGACGCTTGGCGAAGTGTTCGATGCCGTGCCCGGCTCCTTGATGATTAACGTGGAAGTGAAGCAATCGTATGACGGGAATATGGACCGCAAGCTGGTGCAGTTTTTGCGCGAGCGCGATCTGTTCGACCGCGTCGTCGTCTCTTCCTTCGACCATCAATGTCTGCATCGTATTAAGGTGCTGGAGCCGAAGACGAAGATCGGTCTGCTATATCAGCTCAGATTATACAATCCCGCCGCTTATGCCAAGACGTTCGGCGTCGACGTCTATTCCCTGCATCCGTACCATCGTCTGATAGACCGCGAAGAAGTGGAGCAGGCGATCCGGGCGGGCTTGCACATGTATCCGTACACGGCGAACGAAGAGCAGGACCTCAAGGCGCTGATCGACTGGGGCGTCTCCGGCATTATTACCGATTATCCGGGCCGATTGAAAGATTTGCTGGCCCTCGGCGGCGTATAGGCTGCTTTTGTTGACGAGCGGCCGGAGCGCGGACGCATTTGCCAGTGGGGAGCGGTTAGCGGTACACTACATCTTATGAAAGGAGATGGAGTATGCCGCAGCTCATCGTTAGAGGCATCGCAGCAGAGCAAATGTGCAAGATCAGCGAATCGTTAGTGAAGGAATTGGCGGAGATTTGCGAATGCGGGACGGATAATTTTGTGATCGACTGCCTCCATGTGACATCCGTGTTTGACGGCAGCGTGGTCGAGACGTTCCCGTTTATCGAGATCGCCTGGTTCGAACGGGGGCTTCAGACAAGAGACCGCTTCGCCAAAGCGGTGGCCGATCATGTAAAGGCGCTGGGCATCCCGGAAGTGGAAATGGCGTTTACGACCTACCGGGAGGACAGCTACTACTTGAACGGCGAGCGCCGCTTTGATTCGGCGGAATAAGAGGAGATGGCAAGATGCCGGCGTTTCTTAACGGAAGCGCGCGGCATCTTGTTCGTTCCGGCGGCCGTATACCGGCTAAACAAGCCATTGCCGCTCCGCCTTGGGCAGCTTGGCGACGACGAGCTCATACGATTCGCGGAACATCGTGACGAGGACGTCATCCGGCACCGTTCCGCTCAGGATGACGGTATTCCAATGTTTTTTGTTCATATGATACCCGGGAATGACGGCACCGGGATACGTTTCGCGCTGCAGCCACGCTTCGTCCGGCAGCGTCTTCAAATTGACGCTTTCTACGCCCTGCTGTTTGCCGAGCAAGGCGAATATTTTGTTGCGAACGTAGAGCACCGGCATATCCGGATCGAACGGGTACCGCAAGCTGGTGCCGTAATAGGTAAGACCGAGCTCGATTAATCGTTCATGATTCATATTCATGTTCGGTTTGTTCCCTGCCCTTGATATTAGATTTTTGGTGCAATTTGCGGATTGCCCGCAATCTAAAAACAGGACAGCCGGCCCGGCTGTCCTGTTTTAGCATACGGCACGGTTAAATGTGCATCGTATCCACATAGTTCGGACTTCCGCTCAGTAGCCAGTTGCGATGGCGCACGGCGGTTTCGTCCCGTTCCGGTTCGCCGTAAGACCACGTTTCTCCGGAGCCTTCTACATACTCTTTGATCAGCATCAGCAGAGCGGCGCTCCATTGCCGCGCTCCTTTGATACCCGGAACGAGCGGATAATATTTGTCGTAAGCGGCCCGGATCAGGGCGTGAGCGACTTCCTGAAGCACGCTCGGAACGTCCGCTTTTTCCAGCTTGGCGGCCAGCGTTTCGGGCATGTCGAGCTGATCCGTGGCCGCGTGGCTCTCGTATTCGAATTCCGTGATGACGCCCTGCTCTTTGGCCATCCACAGCTTCATCCGGTCGAGAGCCGGCTTGAATGCCGCAGGCACCGATACGGTCAGCTCCGGTTCCGGCTGGTCGAGGTTGATCACGAACGATTCCCCGAATTTGTTCAGCCTGGCGTTGCCGCGGACACCGAGCCAGCGAAGAGCGAGCAGCGCGTGAGTTCTCACCTTGCCGTCCACTTCCTCGTTGCGGCATACTCTCCGCAGCAGCTTCTCGCTGCGCGGATCGGGCACCATGCAGAGCAGACGTACGGCCGTCAGAACGGCTTCCGGATCTTCTATCCATTTATTGACATGCTCGAATATCGCATCGAACGATTCTTCCATCAGCCAGTCCAGTTCGATCCGGCGGGCGGCATATTCGGGCAGCGTAAGCAGACCTTGCTCCTTCAACGTGTCGATGCCGTGCTTCTCGACCAGTTCATCGTAAGCTTTGTGCATATCTGCGGCCATTTCTTCAAATAGCGGCTTGTCCTTCTCGCTGACGCCTTTCATTTGCGAAATAAGCTGCATCCATTCGCCCAGCGCGCCGGGATTTTGCTGCCACAGCATCATTGAGAACGTTATCAAATCGCGGTCGAATTCCAGCAATTCATGATGCAGCGCATAGCGTGCGAGCACCGTTTGGGCGTCATGTTCTTTACGCATAAGACTCAGAGCCAGAATCAGGCCGTTCCACGCATTTCCGTTCGCCCGATCCTCCAGGATTGCGCGATAAAAGCAAAAGGCGGCGGCGCCGTAAGAGTCTGCTTGCAAGTAATGTCGGCCCAGTCCGCCGATATCTTGGTATTGGCTCATTCATTTTACCCCCATGACTTAATTGACTATAAATAGAAGTATACCTTATATGTTCGTCCGTTGAAATCATTTTTGCAAAGAACAAGCTCCGGGCTGCGGGCGCAAGCGAAGGCAGGGCGGCATCGGGCCAGGTTTAGCCCAGCGCGGCGGACACTTGCCGCCGCAGCGAATCCAAATGCTCCTCCAGCTGCTTATGTCTGTGGCCGTTCGCTCCGGACGGATGCGGGAAACCGCGCAAGCACGCTTGATGCGGGATCGAGCCCTCGGCTTCGAGCAAAGCGAGCGCGGCCTCCACGGTTTGACCCAGCGGAATGACGAGCAGCGGTTTTCCCAGCAGAGCCAGCTCCCGCGGGAAAGCGCCGCGCACTAGCTTCATAAGATAAGCCGATTTGTCGAGCCGCGGCGTATGACCCGTGTAGTTGCTTCCTCTGCGGAACAGCGGATACCGGAGCAGCGAGGTCGTATGCAGCAGCTTCTCGTGAGGGCCTTCGAACAGCTCGGCGCAGGAAGAGAGGCCCAGCGCCTCCTTCAAACCGAGCTGATCGAGCATGCCGGTCAGATTGCTGCGCATCGAGCCGGAGAACCTGGCGGCGAGCTTGGCGCTGCGGGCCGCTTCGGCGAGCGGCATTCCTGCTTGCAGAGCGTCTCTCGCCTGCCGGAAAGCAAGCTCCATCTGCGTCCATCCCGGGGTGATCCCGACAATAAGGAGCCGTGCTCCCGTTTGAACATATTCGTTATGCGGAGCATAGTACATTTCCAGATCGCCTTGTCCGGACAGCAGGAAATCGGGCGTGAACAGATCGGTTTTCGTCAAAGGCCGACCGGGAGGAAGAGCCCGAATCCGCTCTTCGTACTCTTTCAGCTTCGTCCATTCGTCCATAGTTTACACCGCCGTTGATCGATTATTTATTTAACGTTTTGAGTTTATGACAATACCTGTCACTATTATATTGTATAGTTGGATTCAGTCCTGGTGAAACTCAGCCTGCGGCCCCATATTTTAAAATGAAGGAGCGGACCAATCATGACATTTCAAGTGACTCCCTTTATCATGCTCGATGGAAATGCAAAGGAGGCTATCCGATTTTACGAAAGCTCATTAGAAGCAAAAATCGTGTTTACGCAAACATTCGGAGAAGGACCGCAGAACCCCGAGCACCCCTTGCCGAATGAAGCCAAAGACCGTTTGGCCCATTCCATACTAAAAATCGGCGATGCCGACCTGTTCGTTGCCGATCATTTCCCGGGGGAGCCCTACCAAAGCGGCAATCGCGTCCAGATCTGCATCACAACTCCCGATACCGGAACCTCCGAACGATTTTTCAATGCTCTGCAGCAGGACGGTCAAGTCATCATGCCTCTGCAAAAAGTGCACTTCAGCCCGGCATACGGCATGGTTAAGGATCGCTTCGGCGTTACCTTCCAAATCTTTACTCAGAGAAAATAAGCCATCTTCATAGAAGGCTGCCATGTCCGTTGATCGCGTTGACGGGCAGGCGGCTTGGGCCCAGCGCCGAAAACATTACCGGGGAAGACCCGGCTTTTTTGTTGTTTAGGAAATGATGCGCAGCCATTTCCTGTGGATATCCGTGGGCTCCCCCGAAAGGAAAGTCTACCCATAGAACGATCCCAGAGGAAGGGTTAGACGCCGATCCAGCTTAGGCTAGATGCGGACGGAATAAGCTTCAGAGCATCACGTCACTACCCTGGAAATTACTCTTGGTACCCCATTTCCATTGTCTGTGGTGCCGCGTAGCGGCATGGATGGCTTTTGGGGGATTTGTTCTTTGCACGGACAGCTGCGGCTTCATGGACTCATCTTTTATTTCGGCGCTATCTTAGTCATACTGGGCGTTTTGACAGCCTCGGAAGCTTTTAATTTCGCTTCCGCACAGGCCGGCAAAAACCGCTAGTAGCGGGCCAGCAGCTCAGAGAGTCTGCTGCGGATCGAATCCTTCAATTCCGCCGGCTCCTGCAAAGCGGTCTCATCGCCCAGCGCAATGAAAAATTCCGTAAAAAAAGGAATGTCGGCGCGGGACACATCCGTATCGATGGAGCCGCTTCCGTCTTCTCGAACGAGCAGCATCGGAGCGAGCCAGAGCTCGCCTTCGCATCGCTGAACCCCGGCGCGGGTCAATTCGGCGCGAAGACGGATAGGCTCTTTGGGCGCCGCCGCTTCCTTCCGGCTCAGGCGTATGTCGCCTAAGTCGAGCGGCTCCGTTCCTGAGGTGTCGTAAGCCGCTTCCCTGATGCGGTCGCAGCGGAAGACGCGAAAGCCTTGGCGCAGGAAGCAGTAAGCCGTACAATACCAGAATCCGTTGCTCGCATAGATGCATACCGGCTGGATCAAGCGGGTTCTCGCGCCATCTTCCCTCGATTCGTATTCGATCGAGAGCACTTGCTGACGCACGGCCGCGTCCAGCAGGATGGGCAAACACGGGGCGTCGCCGCGCCGCGTCGCAGCAATGAAGTCGACTCTGTCCTTCATGCTGTCGATCCGGTCCCGAACGTCTCCGGGCAGATGCAAATAAAACTTGCTCAGCGCGGAAGCGGACTCCGCTTCGAAGGGCAGCGAAGAATAATGCCGCAGCGCATGCACCGCAAAGAACATGGCCACGGCCTCTCCCTCCGTAAAAGCAATGGGAGGAAGCACTCTCTCCCTGATTACTTGATAGCCGCCGTGCGGTCCCACTTCCGAGTATAAAGGGACTCCCAGCTCGCTTAGCTCCTGCAAATCCCGCAAAATCGTACGCGTGGAGACGCCGAATTCGTCGGCAAGCTCCTGGACCTTGAACCGGCGTTTTCGGTTAACGGTCATCATCAGCTCCATCAGCCGCTTCGACTTGGACATCCCGGTCAGCTCCTTAGGAAGATGTCATTTAATTTACGACAAGTTTTGTCACTATTATCTCATAAGATAAACATGTCAAGCAACAATAAACTTTAGGAGTAATGATGGAGGCGAAAATTTGCCGCGCTGTTTCGTGCCATTATGTTTGTGATCGGAACGGATACGTTTCTGTGTCGCTTACTTGGCGGCGTCGGTGCGGCGTTCACGGCGCCTCAAGCCAGCTCGGCGGGTACCCGTCGATCGGCGTCTTCGCGGCGGTCTGCTTGACGCTCTCGCAGGGGAGCTTCTTAATTCGGAGACGTGCTTGAGGAGAAATGCCTCGCGTACAGAGCGAAAACCGGCATCCGCCTTTTAAGATGTATCGAACCTGCGGGCGAAGGCTTTATAATGAATGATAGTAAGCAATTATCCAAGCAGGAGGAGCCCATGAACATGATACAACGGCCTGATCGCGGAGCAGGCGCTACAGAAGAGCATGCCCGGTTAATCTTGAACAGCTACAAGCGGCTGATCGGCCGGGATTTGATCCCCGTCGATCCGGGAAGCAGCTTGGCGGAGCAGTTGTTCGAATCCGCTATCGTCGTGCTTTCGCACGGCACCGAGGCCGATCCGGTCTTGAATTACGGCAACCGCGCCGCGCTGACGCTATGGGAAATGGATTGGGAGACGTTTACTCAGACTCCGTCCCGTTATACGGCGGAGCCGATGGAGCGCTCGGAGCGCGACCGGTTTCTGCAGGCGGTAGCGGAGAAAGGCTACGTGGACCATTACACGGGCATACGGATTTCGAGCGGCGGGCGCAGATTTTACATTCAGCAGGCGATCGTCTGGAATTTGCGGGATGAAGCCGGGCGTTATGCCGGGCAGGCCGCTTCTTTCGGCTCTTACAAGGACTGCTGATCGCTCCCTGAACAGCGGCGTTTCGGCCTCGGGTACCGGAGGACCGGATGGGGCTCAGGCAGGCTCATGAGGAAAATCGTCTCTGCCGCCGGCATAAGCGGAAGCCGTAAGGACCGCCGGTCCATACAATAATAGAAGCATACATCGAATGAAAGGGCTGGCGGCGATGAACAACACCTTTAAACAGGGCTTCAAATTTATGATGGAAAACAAAGATATTCAGAAGATGTTCAAGGATATGGCCAAAGCTCAGAAACAGGTGGACGCGGCGGTCAAGGCGGCGGAGAAGCTGAAGAAGAAGTGGGGCTGAAGCAGAAGCGGGGCTGAAACAGAAGCGGGGCTAAAGAAGAAGCGGGACTGAAGCAGAAGTGGAGTTAAAGCAGAAGCGGGGCTGACGCAGCGGCCTGTTGCACGCACTGTTCGAGACGGATAAGGAGGGTTCTCCTGTCAGTCTCTTTTTTTTGCAGGCGGCAAGGGCAAATACAATCAAAATTTCGGGGTTGCGCTAAGGCGCGGCGAGCGGAGCGGGCTCTGACCAAATCAGCTTCTCGCTCCGGCCGTCCTCTCCTTGCAGATAGACATGGCTAATATTGGCGTCAGGCAGCGAGGCGGCGATATCGAAATCGCCGGAACGGGCAAGCAAGCTGTAGCGCAGCCGGACATACAGATGTCCGCCGTCCTGCGCCAGATTGTAGCCGCTGTAGCCCGTGCCGCTGCCGGTGGTCGTTCCGTTCAGCAGCAGCTTGCCGCCGGTCACGTGGACTTCCTTCACGATAATGGCGTCGGGATGAGCGGGAGAGCCGTATCCTGCATAGCCGTATACTCCTAAGGCAGCGGCTGAAATCAGGAGCGCGGTCAGGATCAGCGTCCTTCTCCCGCCTGCTTTGCGCAACATCATGACGATGCTCCCCTTTCTCGAAAAGAATGGTATGGAAAAAACAAAGATACTACAATAATAAATGGAAACGGATTACGGTTCAACATAGAGCCACGGACTACGGATGAAACGGCTTTCAAAACGAACGAATTTTTGATACATTATTAGCACTAAAAGCATGGTGAACAAAGAGCGGAGGGGCCATTTGAATCCGGAAAAGCGTTCAGCGTTCGCCTAAGAATAACGGAGTCTCTCCATAGAAAAAGGAATCAACACCTTAAACATCCGATTTCAACGTGGTGAACAATCGACCGCAAAGGATGCTCGTTTTTTACCACTCCATTAAAATCAACTTCACAGCATTTGGAATCCGGTATCCTACATCTTTCTCAGGAGCGGGCAAGCGTTCGAACGGCCTGGAAAGGGGGCTGCAGCAGGTGCAGCCCCCGGAACCGGGGGATCGAACCGTTTCTAAATTTAACGGACATGAGGGAGCTAAATTCGTCGCAAACAGACGCTTTTTCAACGTAACGGTCATGACGGCGCTTACATAGCTCCGAATTGCTTTCTAAGGCGGCGTTGTCAACAAATAGCTGCATCTGTGTCCGTTAGAAATCCAAGATGGCCGATAGGGTTTATATAACGGCCGCTGTGTCCGTTACGAGTGTATTGCGTATCGCTCACATTTACAGCGGATTTCCCCTGCTATAGAAGGGTAGCCGACTGCGCATGCGAGAGCATCTTCCGATCGCACCCATCTTGAATTTCTTGAATAATCGGCCCTTAAATGGGCTGCAATTCGGGAACAAAGGCGAACGAGCCTGGCGCTTCTCCAGATTGCACTCGTGTAGCGATGGCTGCTTGTTCACCGCCCTTTTAAAAGCCCGGTGAACAAAGAGCGGAGGGGCCAATCCGGAAAAGCGTTCAGCGTTCGCCTTTGAAAGCAGATCTTATCTATAAAAAAGAGGAAACAACGATCCAAAAATCCGATTTCAACAGTTATCATGAACGAGACAGACTCCCCGTCAGTGCAACGTCTTAGGTTAATTTTGGGAATAATGGTGTAGTAGAAGCTAAACCAAAACCAAAATCAGAGCTAAATTGCAAAGGAGAGTCTGTACTATGAAGGATACCATAAAATACGTAGGCTTAGACGTATCGAAGGAAAAAATTGCTGTATCTGTAGCAGATCCAGGTAGAGAAGGCGCTCGGTATTTGGGTACGATTCCTCATACGGAGTATCACATCTTGAAAACATTGAGAAAGTTAGGCGAACCCAATGAGTTAAGCATTTGTTACGAGGCAGGACCAACAGGATATCCTTTAGTTCGTTTGCTAACCGCACACGGATATGACTGTATAGTTATCGCCCCTTCACTCATGCCGAGTCGTCCAGGAGAACGGGTAAAAACGGATCGCAGGGATTCGATGCGTCTGGCACAATTACTTCGAGCAGGTGAATTAACCCGTGTGCATGTACCTAGCCAAGAGGAAGAAGCACTTCGTGATCTGGTACGGATGCGTGAAGATGTCAAGGAAGATCGGGCTCGAATCCGGCAGCGGATCGGGAAGTTTCTTCTTCGTCATCAGATTGCACCTAAAGAGCGGCTTCGCCGCTGGACGGCAAAGTATCGGTTGTGGTTAGGACGTATTCCATTGGAGTCTGCTACTCAGCGTTTGGTTCTGCAGGAAATGCTGCATCAGATGGATGAAAATGAAGAACGTCTGAAACGTATAGAAGCAGCCATTCACGAGGAAGCGACGAAAGGGCACCACGCTCCATTAATACAAGCCCTTCAAACCTTACGTGGCGTAGCTGAAACGACCGCAACAGGTATCGTAGCCGAAGTATGTTCATTTACCCGGTTTGGAAATGCGAAGGCTTTTATGGGGTACACAGGTTTGGTGCCGCGGGAATACTCAAGTGGTCAAAGCCGATGGCAGGGAAGTATTACGAAATCAGGGAATACCCACCTTCGCCGTTTGCTGGTCGAATCCGCTTGGAGTTATCGCTATACACCTGCGTTGAAAGGAGAGTTAAAGAAACGTCAACAAGGAAAAACACCTGAAATACAGGCCATATCCTGGAAGGCACAGCATCGGTTACATCGAAAATATACGAAAATGCTGTCAAAGGGGAAGCCAAGTGGCAAAGCAGTTGTGGCTGTGGCGCGAGAATTAAGTGGATTTATTTGGTCGATTGCCAGAGAACTTGAAGAAAAAAGAATACATGGATGAATCGCCTGTTTTACAGGACGCTTGTTATATCAAAGTTCAATTTTGTTGATTCAAGGTAGTCCCATGCCCCCTCCAATGCAAGTGAGATGAAAAGCTGAGTTAGAAGGCAAAGGGAAAAGCCGTAAGAGAGAATCCACGTAATCGCTATGTGCCAACCCTAAAAGGGAAAGATGCACGACAACAGTTCGTGGTGCCACTCTCTATAACGGAGAGAAAACATGCGGTATATCCGAACCCGCGAATATCAGACTGCTCACCGTTGATAGCTTTTGCCTTCTAGTTCAGCTTGTTCACCCCTCTTGTATAAAAAGGGGCAAGGGAAAACCAAGGGGAGTTACAAACTGCCTATTGACAGTCTCGTTCATATCAGCGATTGGAGGATCAAATGGACGCCGCAGCGGACTTTTTCACCACTCTTCTAACGGCCGTTTGCAAAACAGGCAGCTAGGGAGAGACGCATACCGTCCTATACAGGAGGAGTAATCATGTACAAGCTTATTTTGGTAGAAGACGAGGAGGAAGTCAGGGAAAGCGTCGTGCAGGAGATCGATTGGGCCTCCTGCGGCTTCGAGGTCGCCGATACGGCGGAGAACGGCAGCGAGGCGATGGAGCTGATCGAGAAATGGGCTCCGGACGTCGTCGTGACCGACATTCGCATGCCGTTCATGGACGGTCTGCAGCTGTCCGAATGGATTCGCGGCAAGTACCCGATGACCAAAATCATTATTTTAACCGGCTACGATGAGTTCGAATATGCCCAGAAGGCGGTCAAAATGCATATCGACGAATATGTGTTGAAGCCTTTTTCCACTCAAGAGCTTATGCAAGCGCTGGCCAAGATCAAGCGGCTGATCGACGAGGAAATCGCCCGGAAGGAGAACGTTCTGACGCTGCAGGAGCATTACAGGCAAAGCCTGCCTGTGCTTCGCGAAGTGTTCCTCGGTTCGCTGATGAACCGCAAGCTGCCCCGGGCCGAAATCGAGCAAAAGTCGCTCAACTATAACGTGAAGATAGACGGAGCAAGCTTCGTCGTGTCCGTGCTCAGCATGGACAATCCCGGCGGAGAGGAAGCGGCCGATCCGAACGGGAGGAGGGCCGGGTCGCAATCGCTCAAATATTCCAAGGACCAGGAATTGAAATTGTTTGCGATCTTAAACATTTCCGAGGAAATAGTCAATAAATACGAGGCGGGCATCGTGTTTTTGCACAACGGCAATCTTGTGCTGCTCACCGCGGCGGCGGAAACGGACCAGGAGGCGGTAAGCAAACGTACGGCATCCGTGCTGGAAGAGATCCGCCAGAGCATCGAGAAATATGTGAAGCTGTCGGTGACGATCGGCGTCGGCACGGTCACAGCGGATATCGCCAACGTCAGCTATTCGTACAAATCGGCGGTGATGGCGCTTGATTACCGGCTTATTCTCGGCAATAACCGGATCATAATGATCGACGACGTCGAGAAACGCGCCGTAGAGAAGCTGCAGTTCGATGAACTGAAGGAGCATGCGCTCATTCGCTGCATTAAGGTAGGCACGCTTCAGGAGATGAAGGAGCTGGTGGACGAGCTGTTCCAGGGGATTGAGGCGGCGCCGGTGTCGTTCAAGGATTACCAGATTTATTTGCTGGAGATGCTGACCGCCATATTGAAAGCGGCCAAAGACGCCAATCCCGATCTGGACCCGGTGCTCGGGGCGAGCTTCAATCCGTTCGCCGAAATCCATAAGCTGACCAACCCGCAGGAAGCGAAGGATTGGATTGCAGGGCTGTGCGGCCGCCTGATGAGCAGCATTGTCAGCGAGCGGCAGTCCTCCTACAAATCGCTGGTCGATAAGGCGAAGGCGTACGCGCTGGCGCATTATCACGAGAGCGATATTTCGATCAACAAGGTATGCAGCCATCTGCATATTAGCGCGGGCTATTTCAGCGGCATTTTCAAAAAAGAAACGAGGATGACGTTCGTCGGCTACTTGCTGCATATCCGCATGGAGGCGGCCAAAGAAATGCTGCGGACCACCGATTTGAAGACGTTCGAAATCGCCGAGAAGGTGGGCTACTCGGAGCCCAATTATTTCAGCTACTCGTTCCGCAAATATGTGGGGGTTTCTCCCAAAGAATATAAGAACAGCTCGCGCGAAGCTTAAAGAACAGGGGGGCGGCGGCGATGAATGCGATCCGCAGAAAGTATCGCGCTTTGGCCGACACGTGGAAATCGAAGAGCATCCAGTTTATTATTACCGCCTCCTTTACGCTGATCGCCATCGCGGTCATGCTGATCGTCAGCGTCATTTTGTACAACAAATTTGCGCGGACGGCGGAGCAAAATACGTTTCTCAGCAACGGACAGATCGTGGAGCAAATTAATTACAACCTCGAAGTGTATTTGAAGGCGGTCACGGAAGTATTCGATCTGGTCGACCGCAAGGTGCGAGCCGGCAGCCCGATTCCGAACGATACGCTGCTGGAGCAGCTGAACACGATCTTCGAATCGCGCGAGGATATCGTCTCGATGGCCTTGTTTACCCAGTCGGGCGAGCTGATTACCGGACTGCCCGCGGCCGAAATGCGCAGCAATACGAAGCTGACGGAGCAGAGCTGGTTCACGTCGGCGGTGGAAATACCGGATCATCTGTCCTTCTCGCTGCCGCATATTCAAAATTTGTACAAAGGCGAGTACAAATGGGTCGTTTCCATGAGCAAAGGGATTACGGTTATGCGAAGCGGCAAGCCGGAACGGGCGGTTCTGCTGATCGACGTCAATTTCAAGACGATGGACGAGCTGTTCCGCAGAGTCAGCCTGGGCAAAAAAGGCTACGTGTACATTATCGACGAATCGGCGGGCAATATCATCTACCATCCGCAGCAGCAGCTGATTTATATCGGCCTGAAATATGAAAACGTCGAACAGGCGCTGAAGTATACGTACGGCAGCTATTTGGACGAATCGACCGGCGAGAAGCGGCTGATTACGATCAAGACGGTCAATAACATCGGCTGGAAAATTATCGGGGTTTCTTACATGGATGAAATCGTGGCCGCCAAAAAAGAAATCGGAGGCTTCATCGCCTGGCTCCTCGCTGCGGTCATCGTATTCGTGCTGCTGATTTCCGCCTTCATGTCGGCCAAAATATCGCAGCCGATCAAAAGGCTGGAGAAATCGATGCGCAAGGTGGAGCAGGGGGACTTTCACATTCACATTCCGGTTACCGGCAACGACGAAGTGGGACGGCTGTCCCGCAGGTTCAATTATATGGTGTCGCAAATCCGCCAGCTGATGGATCAGAGCATCCGCGAGCAGGAAGCGAAGCGCAAGACCGAGCTGGACGTGCTGCAGTCGCAGATCAATCCGCATTTTTTGTACAACACGCTCAATTCCGTCGTCCGGATGGCGGGCAGCGGCAAGAGCGAGGACGTGATCACGATGATTACGTCGCTGTCGAAGTTTTTCCGCATCAGTCTAAGCCGCGGCAAGCGCATTATTACTGTGCGGGAAGAGCTGGAGCATGTGCGAAATTATTTGATCATTCAAAAAATCCGTTACAAAAATAAGTTCGAATACGTGATCGAAGCGGAAGAGGAGGCGCTGGATTGCCGGACGCTCAAGCTGCTGCTGCAGCCGCTGGTGGAAAATGCAATTTACCACGGCATCGAATATATGGTGGACGAAGGCTTGATCCGGATTACGGCGTCGCTCGAAGGAGGCAAGCTGCTGTTCACGGTGCAGGACGACGGGCTCGGCATACCGCCGGATAAGCTGGAGCGCCTGCTTCACGGCTCGGCAGCCTCGGAGGAAGGCTCCGGCGTCGGCGTTCGCAACGTGCATCAGCGTATCCGGCTGGCCTTCGGGGAGGAATACGGGCTGCATATCGACAGCAAGCAGGAGGAAGGCACCGTCGTTCGGGTATGGCTGCCGCTGCAGATGGACGAAGGGGGGACGCAAGGATGATTACAAGAGGAGCGGTAAGCTCGGTCATAAGACGCCGGATTATTTTGCTTGCCTTGGTGGCTCTTCCCGCACTGCTGCCTGCCTGCGCGTCCGATTCTGAGCCGGCGGAAGCCGGCCAAATCAAGAACGTAACGCTGCTTATGAAATCGAAGAGCGGCGATTACTGGAAGACGGTCAAGATGGGAGCGGAAGCCGCGGCCAAGGAATTCAGCGTGGAGCTCCGCGTCGAAGGGCCGGATGACGAAGGCGATGTGAACGGCCAGATCGAACTGCTGAATCGGTCGGTCAAGGACGGGATGGACGCGCTCGTGCTGGCGGCAAGCGATTATGACGCTCTAGGCGCGGCGGTAGACCGGATGGGCCTGCCGCGGGTTCCGGTTATCGCGATCGATTCGGAGGCGGGATCGTCCAGAATCAAGAGCTTCATCGGCATCGACAATGTCGATGCCGGCCAGAAGGCGGGCAAGAAGCTGATCGAGCTGACCGGCGGGAGCAGCCGCATCGCGGTCATCAGCTTCGGCAAAGGCGGGCGCAACGCGGAGCAGAGGGAGCGGGGGCTGCGCGATGCGCTTCGGGCCGCTCCCGGCGTGCTTGCCGGCGCTACGCAGTACTGCTCCGGCAGCGCAGAGCGGTGCGGCGAGCTGGCAGCCTTGCTGCTGCAGCGGGAGCAGGCGGACGGCATCGTCGCGCTGGATGCGGCCGCTTCGTTGGGCGTTGCCGCCGAAACCGAGCGCCTCGGGTTCGCCGGCAAGGTGAAAATCGTCACCTTCGATAATACGCCGGAGGATATCGAATATTTGCAGGAAGGGATCATCCAGGCGACGATCGTGCAGAACCCGTTCAGCATGGGCTATTTGGGCGTCAAGTACGCCGTCGACGCGATGAACGGCAAGCGGAATCCGGCCTTTATGGATACGGGGACGAAAGTGATCGATCAGGAAAATATGTTTTGGCTGGACAATCAGAAGCTGTTATTCCCGTTTGTGAAGTAGCTGCGTTATACGCGCGGCCCGTTTGGCTAACTTTAGACGCCGTCCTTATCTTAAGCCCCGCGGGAGTTAAGATAAGGACGGCGTCGTTTTTTTGCGGCCCCAAATACATGAGAATTTTTATAGAACGGATGAGAATTTTGCATGGGAATCGGCCGTAACTTCAACGATAATGAAAAAGCGGAAACGAGTTAACTATATAAGTAAATGGAGGTCAATGATATGAAAAAGGTTGTATCCACGCTGCTTGCGGCAGCATTAATGACGGCGGCGGCGGGCTGCTCCGGTACGGGCGGAACGAATGCGCCGGCAGCCGGCGGCGGCCCGGCCAACACGGACAGCGGAGCGTCCGCCAAGAAGCCGGTCATCGGCGTTGCGATCTACAAATTCGACGATACGTTCATGACGGGCGTGCGCAATGCGATCTCGGCCGCCGCCGAGGGCAAGGCCCAGACGGATATCGTCGACAGCCAGAACTCGCAGCCTACCCAGAATGACAAAGTCGACTTGTTCATTACGAAAAAAGTGAATGCGCTTGCGATTAACCCGGTCGACCGCACCGGCGCCGGCGTCATTATCGATAAAGCGAAGGCGGCGAATACGCCGGTCGTGTTCTTCAACCGCGAGCCGCTCGCCGACGATATGAAGAAATGGGATAAAGTGTACTATGTCGGCGCCAAAGCCGAGCAATCCGGCACGATGGAAGGGCAGCTGGTCGTCGATTACTTCAAGTCCCATCCGGAAGCGGATAAAAACAAGGACGGCGTGCTGCAGTATGTCATGCTGAAGGGCGAGCCGGGACATCAGGACGCCGAGCTGCGCACGAAATTTTCGATTAAAGCGGTGGAGGACGCCGGTATCAAGGTCGAGAAGCTGGCTGAAGATACGGCGATGTGGGACCGCGTCAAAGGGCAGGAGAAAATGGCCGCATTCCTCGCTTCCCACGGCGATAAAATCGAGGCTGTATTCGCCAATAACGACGACATGGCTCTCGGAGCGATTGAGGCGTTGAAAGCGAAGGGCTATTTCAAAGACAACAAATATATGCCGGTCGTCGGCGTCGACGCCACCGCTCCGGCCGTGAAGGCGCTGGAAGACGGCACGCTGCTCGGCACGGTGCTCAACGACGCCAAAAACCAGGGGAAAGCGACCTTGAATCTGGCCAGCGTGCTCGCTCAAGGCCAAACGCCGAACAAAGACAATACCGGCTATGAAATTACGGATGGCAAATACGTATGGGTTCCTTACAAAAAAATTACGAAAGACAATGTGAACGACGCCAAATAAATGCAGTGTTCATGAAAGGCAGCGCGGCGCGACCATGATGCGCCGAAGAAACTGCGGCAATACAAGGCAAGGGCAATGACTGCTTTCGTCGTACCCTTGCTTTCTTTTTTTCCGAAAGGGGCGTTACCATGGCTGACCATGAATTTGTGCTTGAAATGAACGGCATTTGCAAACAATTCCCCGGCGTCAAGGCGCTCGACAATGTGACGCTGAAAGTCCGGCCCGGTACGGTTCATGCCCTGATGGGCGAGAACGGGGCCGGCAAATCGACGCTGATGAAATGCCTGTTCGGCATTTATACGCCGGATGCGGGCGAGATTTACTTGAACGGCGATAAGGTGGAGCTGAAAAACTCGAAGGACGCTCTCGATCACGGCGTATCGATGATTCATCAGGAGCTTCACCCTATTCCGCAGCGCAATGTGATGGAGAATATATGGCTCGGGCGTTTTCCTGCAAAAGGCTGGGGGCCTTTCCGATTGGTAGATCATAGAAAAATGCTGAACGATACGAAGCGGCTGTTCAAGGAGCTGGAGATGGATATCGATCCGCACGCTTTGGCCGGTTCCATGTCGGTTTCCAAGCTGCAATCGCTGGAAATCGCCAAGGCCGTATCGTATCACTCGGGCGTCATCATCATGGACGAACCGACCTCGTCTCTGACGGGCAACGAAGTCGAGGCGCTGTTCAAAATTATCGGGCAGCTCAAAAGCCGCGGCGTCGCTATCATCTACATTTCACATAAAATGGAGGAAATATTGCGCATATCCGATGAAGTGACGATTATGCGCGACGGCAAGCTGATCGGCACGTGGGCGGCTTCGGAGCTGACGACCGATCTGATCATTACGCGCATGGTGGGGCGCGACCTCAGCCAGCGGTTTCCGGAGCGGACGAACGTACCCGGCGGCGTCTTGCTGAAGGTGGAAGGGCTGACTTCTCCGGCGGCGAAGTCGTTCAAGGATATTTCCTTCGAACTGCGCCAAGGCGAAGTGCTAGGGCTCGGCGGTCTGGTCGGCGCTCAGCGCACCGAGCTGATCGAAGCGCTGTTCGGACTGCGGGCCGTATCGTCGGGAACGATCACGCTGCGCGGCAAGCCGGTCAAATTCAAGAAGCCGCAGGCGGCGAAGCAGCATAAAATCGCGCTGTTAACGGAAGAGAGGCGGGTCACGGGCATTTTTCCGGTGCTGTCGATTCAAGAGAATGCGGCGATCGCCAATCTCGACCGGTACTTGAACCCGTTCTTCCTGCTGAACGAGAGGAAGATGAAAGCGGAAGCGGAACGCAGCGTTGAGCAGCTTCGGGTCAAGACGCCATCGGTCAAAACGCTGATCAAAAATTTATCCGGAGGCAATCAGCAGAAGGTGCTGCTGGCTCGCTGGCTGCTGACCGAGCCGGACATTTTATTGCTGGACGAACCGACGCGGGGGATCGACGTCGGGGCGAAGTACGAAATTTATTCGATTATCGCCGACCTTGCCAGGCAGGGCAAAAGCATTATTATGATTTCGTCGGAAATGCCGGAGCTGTTAGGAATGTCCGACCGCATCATGGTCATGTGCGAAGGGCGGCTGTCCGGCATCGTCGAAGGGGAGAAAGCGACAGAAGAAGAGATCATGCGCCTTGCGACCAAATATATGGTGTAGGGCTTCTCACGGGAGGATTCACACATGAACACGAAATCAGTAAGCAACTTTTTAACGCAGAACGCGATCTACATGGTCTTGATCGTCCTTGTAATCGGGATCGCCGTCTCGGACCCGCGATTTCTGTCGATAGATATTTTGCGCGATATTTTGCTGCAAAATTCCACCAGAGCCATCATTGCGCTCGGTATGGCGTTCATCCTGATCACGGGAGGAACGGACCTCTCCGCCGGCCGCGTCGTCGGGCTGACGGCGGTGCTGTCCGCTTCGATGCTGCAAATATCGGATTATCCGCGCCGCTTTTTCCCGGATATGCCGGATTTGCCTTTATGGGCGCCGATCGTGATCGGCATTCTCGCCGGCTTGCTCGTCGGATTGCTGAACGGCTGGATCGTCTCGCGGCTTAGCGTGCCGCCCTTCATCGCCACGCTGGGAACGATGGTTATCGTGTACGGCGCGAACTCGATTTACTTCGACCTCAAGCCGAACGAATCCCAGCCTATCGCCGGCTTGCGCAAGGACTTCACCAATATCGGCACCGGCTTCTTCGGGCCGAACGGCTCTTATTCCATCCCTTATATCGTCATTATCGCCATCATCGTCGCGCTGATCGTATGGGTTGTATTCAACAAGACGCGGCTCGGCAAAAATATGTACGCCATCGGCGGCAACATCCAGGCGGCCACGGTTTCGGGCATTAACGTCAAGCGCAACCTGCTGTACATTTACGCATTTGCCGGATCGCTGTACGGCTTGGGCGGCGTATTGGAAGCGGCCAGAACCGGCGGCGCGACCAACAACTACGGCAATATGTATGAGCTGGACGCGATCGCGGCCTGCGTCGTCGGCGGCGTATCGACGGCGGGCGGCATCGGCACGGTGCCGGGCGTGCTCGTCGGCGTGCTGATCTTCGGCGTCATCAACTACGGCCTGACCTTTATCGGCGTCAGCCCGTATTGGCAGCTGATTATTAAAGGGCTGATCATCGTAGCGGCCGTCGCGTTCGATATCCGCAAATATTTGGCCAAAAAATAGAAGCTCGGCACGGCATCATTCGGAGGGAGGGGCGGCGGACAAAATCGCTGTCTCGTCCCTTTGCTGCTTATGAACGTCCCGAACGGGAGGAGTTGGAACAGCGAGCGGAAACTTCTATCGACCGCAGGACACGACTCAATGACCGCACTTCTAAATGACATGGCGGCAAACGCGGGGAGGGTGGACAAGGCGTCCTTAGGGTGAGACAATGAGGTAACTTGGGGCGCGGCGTATCCAGAAAAGCGAGGGCCGTGCCGCAAGGGGACTTTAAACACGCAAGGACGGATGAGAGCTTGATGAAGCAGCAATCGGCGCGGCTTCCGCAGCCGCTGTATGTATATAGTTACGTTTGTCATGAAAGTGAACAAGCTTTATGCGCAATGGAGCTGCGCGCGCTGTTCGGCAACGATGCCGGGACAGGGGGAGCAGGCTATCTGTTCAGCTCCAAGGCGGTCGAGCCGAGCCGCAGTCCGTTTATTAAGCTGAGGCTGGATGTGCTCTGCGAGGAAGACAGCCTGGAGAAGCTGGCGGAACGGGCGGGGGAAGTGCGGCTTACGGACGAAACGTTCAAGGCCGAGTTCGTGGAAACCGGCGATGCTCCGGTTTATGAAGAGCGGCGGGCGATCGAGCGGCTCGTCGGCTCGCGGATTCGCGGCAAGGCCGAGATGCGCAGGCCGCAGCGCCGGTTCGGCATCGCCTGCGCGGACGGCCGTTGGCTGTTCGGCGACATCGTCAAGGGCGAGGCCGTATGGCTGCGGCATAACGAGAAGCCGCAGCAATATTCGACGGCGCTCGGCACGCGGGTTGCCAGAGCCGTCGCCAACATCGCCGTTCCCGAGCCGCGAGGCGTCCGGGCGATCGACCCGTGCTGCGGCATCGGCACGGTGCTGCTCGAAGCGGTGTCGATGGGCATCGACATGACGGGTAGCGATATCAATCCGCTTGCCGTGCGCGGAGCCCGGAGAAATCTCGCTCATTTCGGATTCGACGCGAGGGTGTCGGTCGGCAGCATCCACGCGATCGCAGGACGCTACGATGCGGCCGTGCTCGATCTGCCGTATAATCTGTGCTCGGTACTGTCCGCGGAGGAGCGGCTGGCTATGCTGGAGAGCGCCCGCCGCCTGGCTGCCAGAGTCGTTGTCATCGCGACGGATGCGATCGACGATGCCATCGCCGCGGCGGGGCTTGTTACGGTCGACCGATGCGAAGTGAGCAAAGGAGCTTTTGTCCGGCATATTATGCTGTGCGCGGACGACATGAGCGGGCCTCACGCTGCCAAGACCTAGCGTAAGGTTAAGAAAAGATCCGGGCAAAACCGTCAGCATTCACCATGGATCGCAGCAGGATTCCGGCGCTGCAAGACGTTGATATGCTTCTTATTGCGCTAATAGGTTCTTTTCGGGAGAAATATTATTTTCCCGGAAAGAGCCTTTTTCGCTTTGGCGTATGGCATGCATGAGCATGCCTGCACATATACTGGCATGGAGACAAGCTCGAGGCATTCGGGCCGCTTCATTTACAGGACCCGGCAAGGCGCAAGCGAGCGCGAAAGCCGGACCGGAGGGGCAAGGAAGAACAGGATAACCCAAGGAGGTCGTCATGTATAAGGGTACAAAGCTGCGCCCGTTCAATATGTTTGCTTGTCTGGCCGTCATTGCCGTTAACGCATTGGCGCAGATACATCCTCTGGGCGGACTTGCGACCGGAGAAATTTCCGCGATGTTTCCCGTTCAAATTACGCCTGCGCCGTACGCCTTTTCCATATGGGGACTTATTTATGCGCTTTTGCTCGGCTACGCCATTCTACAGCTCATTCCCGGACAAAGGGAGCAGGACGAGGTTCGGGCCATCGGTCCGTGGTTTGTCGTGAGCTGTTTTTTCAATATAAGCTGGCTTTTCTTATGGCAGTGCTTGTTCATCTCATCCTCGCTATTCGTCATGCTCGGCCTGCTGCTTTCCTTGGCGGCGATTTATTGGAATACCCGGTATAAGGGCTGGTCTTCGAACCGCTGGATTCGCTTTCTGGTGCAGATGCCGTTCAGTCTTTATTTCGGATGGATTACGGCGGCCAGCCTGGCGAATGCGGCCGTCTTCCTGTACGCGCATCAGTGGGACGGCTTGGGGCTGCCCGAAACGTTCTGGACCGTCATCGGTCTGCTGATTGCCGGCTTGCTGAGTCTTCTGATCGGCTGCCGTTTTCACGATCCGTTTTATATGCTGGCGATCGTTTGGGCGATGAGCGCTATCGGGACGGCTAACCGGGACTATCCGGCGATCTTCTGCATGGCGTGGGTCTCTGCCGGATTGCTGCTGATCTACGCACTGCTGCTGTTGTATTCGCTGCTTACGCGGAAACACAAGATAAAAAGGAGATAAGCCGGCCGAAGGACTGCGGAATGCTATCTGGCAATAAGGCTGCTTCACGCACAGATTCGTCTGGCGCGGGGTGGCTTTTTTCCGCTGCGGCATCAGGGAAATAAGGCTGAAAAGTGCAACAAAAAGGGCGCAGGAGCGTTACATATAGTAATAAATGGTATAAAAACGATTTTGAAATGAAAGGGGGCTTCGGTTCCATGCCCGATTGGTCGTATCAAACGCTGTTTCGCCCGCTGCTGTTTCGGCTGCCTCCGAAGCTGGCTCGGGATTTGACTTTGCACGCGATGGGAGCCTTGGCCAAGCTGCCGGGAGGCCGCCTGCTCATACGCACGATGGGGCATATGGAGCCATCTCCCTTGTTGGAAAGCGAGCTGGCGGGAGTGCCTTTGCCATACCCGGTCGGCTTGTCGGGCGGGCTCGACCCGCGCGGCGTCGCCCATCGGGCGTTGGCTCAATTCGGCCTCGGCTTCATCGAGATCGGACCGGTGACCGTCCGCGAGCTCAAGGACAGCCGGACGATTCGCCGGGATATCCCGAACGAGGCGATCGTTTACCCGGACGCTGCGGCGAACCCGGGGCTGGATGCGACGCTCCGCAGACTGCAGCGCAAGCGGGGGCACCCGCTGCCGCTCATGCTGCGCATCCGCAGCATGCCGGGCAGCTCGCCTGCGCAAGCGCTGCAGGAAGAGCGGCGCTTGCTGGCGGAGCTGCGGCCTTATGCCGCGGCGTTCTACATCGAAGCGCCGGACCCCGGCTGGCCGCTGCAGGAGAGCCTCGCGCACCTGCAAGCGATCGCGGCGTCGGCCGAGCGGCTGCCGCAGGATGCCCGGCAGGCGGATGCAGCGCCGCCGCTGCTGCTGTATGCGCCGCCCGATTATCCGCAGGAGCGGCTCGCGCAGCTGCTCCACGGCATTCGGTCTGCGCCGGGACCGTGGGCCGGCGTCGTGATCGGCGACGCCGCCTGCGGGGAAGGCGGCGCTATCGTCGGCCGCGCGTGCCGGGATGCGGCGGCCGAGCGGGTCGCCTTGCTCCGCGAGCTGGGCGGGCCGGAGATGAAGATCGTCGCCGGCGGCGGCGTCCACGAGCCGGAAGACGCGCTGGAGCTGAGACGGGCGGGAGCGGACTTCGTGCAGCTGCACAGCGGTCTTGTCTACGCGGGGCCGGGCCTCGCCAAGCGCATTAACGAAGCGATTCTATACGAGACGCTCCGCGCGTCCGAAGCCCCCGCGCCGCCTTCGTTCTGGCACGGCTGGGGCTGGATGTGTCTGCTCGGACTCGGCATGATCGTCGGCGGCGTGCTCGCCTGGATCATTGCGGCGACGACCGTCGTACTTCCTTATGATACGGCTTTCCTGGGGATGGAGCCCGCAGCCTTGACTCAGGCCAATCCGTACCTGCTCGGCTTTATGTCGCATGACAGGGTTACGCTGGCCGGTACGATGATTTCTATCGGCATTATATATGGGCAGCTGGCTTATCATGGGCTGGGCAAGGGGCTGCATTGGGCCAAAACCGCGTTGACGACCTCCTGCATCGTCGGCTTCAGCAGCTTTTTCCTATACTTGGGCTACGGTTACTTCGATCCGCTTCATGCGTCGGCGGCAGCGATATTGCTGCCGATGTTCATCTTGTCGATGCGCAGGCAGGAGGACCTCCCGCCCCGGGAAAGACCGAATCTGCTTAACGACCGGATATGGCGGCGCGCTCAATGGGGACAGCTGATGATGGTCTCCCTCGGCTTGGCGCTTGCTATCGGCGGACTCGTCATCTCCTTTGTAGGCGTCACCGCCGTTTTCGTGCCCGAGGATTTGCAATATTTATGCGCCACGCCCGAGATGCTGGCCGCAATTAACGATAAGCTTCTTCCGCTGATCGCGCACGACCGCGCCGGGTTCGGAGGAGCGCTGTTCGCCGATGCGTTAGCTCTGCTGGCCGCGGCGTTATGGGGAATCCGGCAGGGGAGCCGCTGGCTGTGGTGGACGTTTTTGCTCGGCGGGCTTCCGGGGTTCTTGGCCGGCTTCAGCGTGCATCAGCAAATCGGTTACACGAATGCATGGCATTTGCTGCCCGCTTATTTCGCTTTTGCATTGTATGTGCTCGGTCTGCTCTTCTTATATCCTTATATGATGAGCCGGCAGGCCGGAAGTCCCGTCGATCAGCGTCAGCCGGGACCATCGGCGCACATAAAAAGGAAATCCATGACATAACGTGGAAAGTAGTAAAAGCAAGCCATTAATCGGAACGAACGAGAGGTACGCTTATGATCGACATTACCGAAACGTATGTGGACTCGTTGGCTCTGAACGCCGCCGCCGTCAAGAACGGCCGGGATCTTGCCAGAAAAAACAGCTTCCCCAAACTGTGCCGCTCCGAAGATCAAACGCTGCTTTTCGGTGAGTGCAAAGGGAGCGGCAAGGAACCGTACCGCTGTTCGGCGGATTACGCGAAGCCGGACAATCCGGTGTTTCGCTGTTCATGCCCGAGCCGCCAATTTCCGTGCAAGCATATTCTCGGCTTGCTGTACGCCTTTGCTTCCGGGGCTCCGTTTCAGACGGAACAAGTCCCTGAAGATGTAGCGGACAAGCGCGAAAAGGCGGAGAAACGCGAGGAGAAGAAGCAAGCGGCCGGGGCCGCGGGAACGGCTCCTTCCGCCGCCAAGCGCAAGACGAACAAGTCCGCGCTCGTCAAAAAAATAGCCAGCCAGCTGGAAGGCCTCGGTCTGCTCGATAAGCTGGTCAGGCAAATCACGCAGAGCGGATTGGCCGGAATCGATCCGAAGACGCTTCATATGCTGGAGGAGCAATCCAAGCAGCTCGGCAATTATTATCTTCCGGGCGCGCAGGCGGCGCTGCGGGAGCTGTTGCTGCTGCTGCAATCGGAGGAGAACAGGGAAGCGGTCTATACGGAAGCGATGGACCGGCTGACCGTGCTGTATGCTCTGGTCAGAAAAGGCAGGGAGCGTCTGGAGGCGCGCCAGGACGACCCGGAAGCGCCGATGGACGCGGCTTCCACGCTGGAGGAGCGGCTCGGCCATGCCTGGCAGCTGGCGGAGCTGCGCGAGCACGGCCGGGTGCTGCCCGAAGCGGAGCTGCTGCAGCTGGCGTTCCGCTCTTACGAGGACGAAGCCAGGGCCGAATATGTGGATGAAGGCTGGTGGGTTCATCTGCAATCGGGGGCCGTGTATCCGACGCGCAATTACAGGCCGGTGCGGGCTGCCAAGCGTATGAAAGAGGAAGATTCGACGGAGGCCGTGGTCAAGACAAGCGAATGCTTCGTCTACCCGGGAGAGATGAATCCGCGGATTCGCTGGGAGGCGGCCTTGTTCCGCGAGCCCGGGAGCGGCGATTACGCCAAGGTGCGCACGGCCGCTTGCCGTTCATTCGCCGAGGCGGTCAAAACGGCCAAAAATCATATGAAAAACCCGCTCGGGGAGAAGCGGCCGGTCATGCTGCTGCATGCGGCACGGCTGCACAAGGCGGACGGGACGTATGTGCTGGAGGACGACACAGGGAAGCGGCTTGCCTTGGGCGACGCGGATTGGTCCGGGCGGGGAAGCACGGAGCTGCTGCCGCTGCTGAAGGCGGAGCATACGGACAATCAGACGTTTCTTGTGATGATGAAGCATGATTTTCAGGAAAACCGGCTGCAGGTTCAGCCGCTCAGTCTAATAACGGATACGGGGGTCGTACGGCTCATTTGATATTGCCATTCAGGAAAGGAGGCTCGCTTGATGAGCATACAACTGCTGCAAGAGTTACATAGCGAGGTTCGGCGGCTGTTCATAGCCGGCAGCGCCCTGGCGGCCGGGGACGTGCGGCTCGACAAGCTCAGGCCCCGGCTTGAGGCGCTGGGCGAGCATGCTCCGGTATTTCATCGCCTGGCCCGATTGGTGGAGCAGCTGACGGAAGCGTCCGGGGACGAAGCGCCGCCGAAGCTGCTTGAGCTGGGAACGCTGCTCCATGCGGTCATGTATACGCAAGGCAAGACGGATGCCGCCGGGGAAGCGGTGCCGATTCGGACGGTGGACACTTCTTGCTATACGGGAGTTTCGTACCGCAAGCTGCGGGCGGCAACCGAGGCGTTGACGCAGAAAGGTCCGGGCAGGCTGGAAGCGATACGAACGGCCTATGAAGAGGGCGTGTTCCGGGATATCCGGACCATCGTCCCCGCCGTTTCCGCTCTGGATGAGACGAATTCCGAAATCGCCGAATATGTGACGGAATATGTCGTTCCCGCCTTGGGGGAGCAGGCGCTGCCTGTTCTGAAAAGCCAATTCGACGTGCAGGCGGGCAAAGGAGCCGTTCGCCGGCTGCAGCATATTCACCGGATCGCGGGTATGAAGGAGAAGACTTTGTACTTGCAGGCGATGACCGAAGGCTCGCTGGAAGTACGGGCGGCCGCAATCAAGCTGCTGGGAGTGTATCCCGAATGCGAGGCCGTCCTGTTGGAGCAATCGCTCGATAAAAAGAAGGAAATACGCCGCGCGGCCTACTTCGCGCTGGCGGAGCTGGCAAGCGGCGCAGCTGCGGATCGGCTGTATCAGGCTTTTTTGGGCAAAGACCGCGACAATGCGATCGATCCGATCCAAAGCTGCGAATCCAAGTCGCTGACCGAACGGCTGGTGTCTTTTGCCGAAGCGCAGCTGCCGTCGCTTGCCCAAGCCGAGGCTGCAGAGCAAGCGATTGCGGCACTGGAGGCGGCTGCTCAATGTATGGACGGGAAGACGCATCCGCAGATCGCCGATTTGTGGATGAGGCTCTTATCGGAGCCGGCGTTCGCCGGGAAGGAAGCCGATACGCTGCAGCGGGAAGCGGCCCGGCAGCTGCTCGCGATGGGACTCCCGGGTACCGACCGGTTCCTGCTGGCGCTTAGCGAACAGCGGGACCGCAAATGGATCGCTTACAGCTTTCAAGCCGCCGTGCGTACGCTGCCGCCGGGAGAAGTATACGATCGTTTCGCGCAAGCGTTCAAAGCGAAGGGCAAGCAGCAAGCCGCGGCCAAAGAGCTGCTGCATGCTTTCTATACGCTGACGGAGCCTGCTGGCTGGAGAGCGGCTGGCGAAGCGGCGTCTTACGGAACCGCATATGACGGAGCGGCATCGCTCGGAACGGCATCGCTCGGAGGGGCCGAGCGGGCGCTGCCAGCCGGGCCTGAATGGGATTCCAGGTGGGTGCATCTGTTCGCCGACATCAACGAAGAGGAGCTGGTTTGCCGCCTGGCGAGCGAGCCGGACGACAAAGTTACGTCCTACTTGCTGAAGCGCTGGGAGACGGCTCCCCAGTTGATGAAGCCGCGCACCGTATCGATCCTGGGAGCTTTGCTCAGACAGCGCTGCAAGGATGCCCCCGAGCTGATTATGCGCACCTTCGAGTTAACGAAGGCCAAGCAGATCTATTACCTGGACGACGAGAAGCTGGCGCTGCTTGCCGCTCTTCCCGCGGCGTACGCCGAGCGTGTGGCGCAATTCGCCGAAGCGCTGCCTTACGAAAGCTTGAAGCAGCAGGTAAGGGAATTGGCGGAGCGGATCAAAAGCCAAGAGAACAAGGCAGTAACCTACTGACGCCCCTCTGTACGGGACGTCGACACGATAAAGGAGTGGAGCGAAACGAATGGAACAACAACAAAATGTACTCAGGCTGCCGGCCGAACGATTGTTTCGGGAGGAGCTCGAAGCTTTGCGGCAGGCGGACCGCGATCCGAGACCTGCGGGCTGGAGATTGTCTCCGCGGGCGGTGCTGACCTTCATTACGGGAGGCCAGGCGGGCCAAGTCGAGATTACGCCGAAATACATCGGACATAAGCGTCTGGTGGAGATTGCGATCGCCACGCTGCTGACCGACCGCGCGCTGCTGCTCATCGGGGAGCCGGGAACGGCCAAATCGTGGCTGTCGGAAAATTTGACCGCGGCCATTCACGGCGATTCGTCCAAGGTCATTCAAGGCACGGCCGGAACGAGCGAGGAGCAAATCCGCTATTCCTGGAACTATGCCATGCTGCTGGCCAACGGGCCGAGCGACGACGCGCTGATCAAGAGTCCGATCTACCGCGCCATGGAATGCGGCGGCATCGCCCGGTTCGAGGAAATATCCCGCTGCGCGTCGGAAGTGCAGGATGCGCTCATCTCCATCCTGTCCGAGAAGACGATCTCGATTCCCGAGCTCGGACGCGAGCTGTCCGCATCCAGAGGCTTCTCGATCATCGCTACGGCCAATACCCGCGACCGGGGCGTCAACGATATGTCTGCCGCGCTCAAGCGGCGGTTCAATATTTTGGCGCTGCCTTCACCGGCGGACCTGGAGACGGAAGTCGAGATCGTGCGCAAGCGGGTGAGGGACATCGCGGCGAGCTACGAGCTGCAGGCGGAGCTGCCGCAGGAGGAAGCGGTGCGCAAGGTGGTCGCGATCTTCCGCGAGCTGCGCAGCGGCATGACGCTCGACGGCAAGGAGAAGGTGAAGCCGCCGAGCGGCGTCGTATCTACGGCCGAAGCGATCTCTCTGCTGACGAACAGCATGGCGCTTGCCGCCAGCTTCGGCACGGGAGAGGTCAGGGAGGAAGATATCGCCGCAGGCTTGCAGGGAGCTATTGTGAAGGATGAAGATCAAGATCGTGTCGTCTGGAAACAGTATTTGGAAAATGTCATGAAGAAGCGGGGATCGGAATGGCGAAGCCTATACAACGCATGCAAGGAGATGAACGATTGAACCGCGGCCACGGGCAGGTGCATGTATTCGGCATCCGCCATTTATCGCCTGCGGGAGCCTATGAGCTTCGGGCCTTCCTGGACGAAACGGAGCCCGAGCTCGTGCTGGTCGAAGGGCCGTCCGATGCAACCGAATGGATCGGACAAATGACTTCGCGCGGCGTCAATCCGCCTATCGCTATTCTGGCTTATACCGAGCAGCTGCCGGTGGAGACGCTCGTGTTCCCCTTGGCGGCCTACTCGCCGGAATACCAGGCGTTCGTCTGGGCGGCCGAGCGCGGGGCCAAGGCGGCGTTCATCGACTTGCCGTCGGATGCCGCCGTCACGCTTCACGGGCTGCGGAGAACGTCCGGGGACGGGGACGCAGAGCCAGAGCTTCAGGAGGAAGCTGGATTGGACCGAGACTCCGCGCGCAGAGCTTATTACGGCAAGCAGCGCTTGATCTACGACCGGCTCGCGGAGCTGTCCGGCGAAGCGGATTACGAAGCTTATTGGGAAAGACAGTTCGAGCATCCGCTGCAGCCCGGCGCTTACCGCCGGTCGCTTCTGGAATATTCGGGTCAAATCCGCGCCATGCTGGAGCAGGACGAATGGGCGTTCGATCCGCAGGAGGCGGCGTATAACGCGATTCGCGAAGCCTATATGCGCCGCAGCATAGCGGAAGCTATAGCGGCGGGCCACCCCGCGGAGCGGATCGTCGTCGTGACGGGAGCGCATCACGCCTCCGCTCTCGATAAGTCGCTGCCGATGATGACCGACGAGGAGCTGCAAGGGCTGCCGCGCCGTCCGACGAAGCTGACGCTAATGCCGTATTCCTACTACAAGCTGTCCTCGCATTCGGGGTACGGGGCGGGCAATCCGGCTCCCGCCTATTTCGAGCTGCTCTGGCATTGTCTGCGGCAGGGCGACATGGCGAAGCTGCCTTCGCTGTATTTGTCTTCCGTCGCGGCCCGGATGCGGGAGGAAGGCAATTCGCGCTCGACCGCGTCCGTCATCGAAGGGGTTCGGCTAGCCGAAGCGCTGGCTTCGCTGCACGGCGGAAGCCTGCCGACGAATAAAGATTTGCGCGATGCGGCGATCGTCTGCCTGGGCTTCGGAGAGCTGGCTCCCGTTGCCGAGGCGCTGGCGCGAACCGATATCGGGACGGCCATCGGCTCGCTGCCGGAAGGGATCAGCCAGACGTCGATTCAAGACGATATGAACCGCAATTTGAAGCGGCTGAAGCTGGATAAATACAAAACGGCGGTCGCAGCCGACCTGGAGCTGGATTTGCGGGAAAACCGGAGGGTGCAGTCGGCCGAAGCGGCCTTTCTCGATCTGCACCGCTCGACCTTTTTGCATCGGCTGGGGCTGCTGCAAATCGCCTTCGCCCGCAACAAAAAGGTAAGGCAGAACGCCGCTACCTGGGCGGAGCATTGGGTGCTCCAATGGACCCCGGAAGCGGAGATTCAGACGGTGGAATCCGTTCTGAAGGGCGAGACGATCGAGCTGGCCGCCGCCTTCGTCATTAAAGAGCGGCTGGAGCAATGCGCCGAGATCCGCGAAGCTTCCCGGATCATTCGCGCCGCGTACGAATGCGGTCTGCCCGACGCCATGGAGCAGGCGCGCCAAGAGCTGCAGCGGCTCGCGGTGGAGGCCGGCAGCGTGCCGCAGCTTGCGGCCGCGGCGGTCGAGCTGTCGGTGCTGATCCGCTACGGCGATCTGCGCAAGGTCGACACGTCGGCGCTGCTGCCGCTGCTTCAGCTGCTGTTCCTGCGCGGCGCGCTGCTGCTCGTCGATGCGGCCGGATGCAGCGACGAAGCCGCCGCAGGCATCGCGCAGGCGATGGGCGAGCTGCACGGGATCGCGCAGGAGCATTACGATCACGTGGACGATGCGCTGTGGCTGCGCCAGCTTCAGGCGCTCGCTTCGCGCGACGACCGCAACGCCAAGCTGTCCGGCCTGGCCTTTGCGCTGCTGCTGGAGCGCAATCAGCTCGGAAGCGAACAAGTGTCGCGCGAGGTGTCGCGACGGTTGTCTCCCGGCATTCCGGCCGACCTGGGAGCCGGCTGGTTCGAAGGGATGTCGATGCGCAACCGCTATGCGCTGCTCTCGCGAACGGGGCTATGGGAGCAGCTGGACGACTATATCCGTTCGCTGGAAGGCGCGGAGTTTCACCGTTCGCTCGTATTTCTGCGCCGAGCGTTCGGCTCGTTCGAAGCGCGGGAGAAGCAGCTGGTCGCCGAGATGCTCGGCGAGCTGTGGGGCATTGGCGGCGACCAGGCGGGAGAAATGCTGCAGCGACCGCTCAGCGAAGAGGAGAGAAGGATGCTGGATGAGCTTAATGATTACGACTTTGGAGATTTGTGAGCTATGACGATACAGGAACGGCAGGAACCAATGGAGCCGGCAGAGCGGTTAAAGCGCTGGCGTCTCATTCTCGGCGAAGCCGCCGAGGAGAAGCTGAGCGCATTCGGCGGCGGCGCCGGGCTGCTCGACGAAGAAGCGAGAATGATGGACGAGGCGCTGGCCGCCATCTACGATGAAACCGGCGACGGAGCCTTATCCGGCGCCAGTCCGGGAGGGAGCCGCAAGGCGGGACTCGGCGCCTCGTCCCCGAAGCTGGCCAAGTGGCTCGGGGATATCCGCAGCTTCTTCCCTTCGGATATCGTATCGATCATTCAGGCCGATGCGATCGAGCGCAAAGGGCTGAAGCAGCTGCTGTTCGAACCGGAGATGCTGGAGCAGGTGAAACCGGATATTCAGATGGTCGCTACCTTGATGGCGCTCCGCGGCAAAATTCCCGAGAAGACCAAAGATACGGCAAGACAGCTGGTCAAAGCCGTAGTCGACGAAATTATGAAGCGGATGGAAGAAGATATTCGCCGGGCCGTCACGGGGGCGTTGAACCGAAGGCGGCATTCCCCGCTGCCTTCGCTTTCGGGGATGGACTGGAAGCGGACCATCGCCAAAAATCTCAAGCATTACGACGAGCAGAGCAAGCGTTTGATTCCCGAGCGCTTTTACTTTTTCGACCGGGCCCGGCGGAGCAAGGAATGGACGGTTATTTTGGACATTGACCAGAGCGGGTCCATGGCCGATTCGGTCATCTATGCCTCGGTCATCGGCTCCGTGCTCGCCAGCTTGCCCGCGCTGGAGACGCGGGTCGTCGTCTTTGATACGGAAGTCGTCGATTTGAGCGAGCAGTGCGCGCAGGACCCGGTAGATATGCTGTTCGGCATTCAACTGGGCGGCGGCACCGACATTAACAAGTCGGTCGCTTACTGCGAGCCGTTCATCAAGGAGCCGCAGAAAACGCTGTTTATTCTCATCTCCGATTTGTACGAAGGCGGCAACGTATCGGCCTTCCTGCGGAGGATGGAGGAGATGCGGGCGGCCGGCGTCCAAGCGATGTGTCTGTTGGCTCTATCCGATCGGGGCGTTCCGTCTTACGACGAAGGCAATGCCAAGAAGCTGGCGCGAATGGGCATCCCCTGCTTCGGTTGTTCCCCGGACCGCCTTCCCGAGCTGATCGAGGGGGCCTTAAAGGGGCAAAACTTGCAGGCGCTGGCCGACAAGCTGGGCTCCGTCAAAAGCTATCAGTGATGACGCGCCGCAGAAATCAATAGAAATTTTTAATAAAATCAATAAATATTTTTTATTTAATCATTGACAAACGTTCCCTCTCGCGTATATCATAACCATATCATAAATCGAAAGGAGGCCGATGATCATGATCCGGCATACGTTCAATGCAGTTGTCTTGGAATTGAATAAGCAGATGAAGTCCATCGGCCTCGACGGCCGGGTGTCAGTTGGATAATCCCGGGAGCGGACGTTTTGTCGGTCTTTTTGAAGGACCTTGGGCAAGGCGGTTCGCTTTCCGGGATCGATGATCCATAATTTCTGTGACATGAACCGTGGGCTTCCGTTGGGAGCCTGCGGTTTTTTTGTTGTTTAGGAAATGATGCGCAGCCATTTCCTGTGGATATTCGGGGGCTCCCCCGAAAGTAATGTCTAACCATAGAACGATCCCGGCGGATTGGTTAGACGCCGATCCATCCGAAGCTGGATGCGGACGGAATAAGCTTCAGAGCATCACGTCACTACCCTGGAAATTACTCTTGGTACCCCATTTCCATTGTCTGTGGTGCCGCGTAGCGGCATGGATGGCTTTTGGGGGATTTGTTCTATGTACAGCGGAATCGCGAATGAAACCGCGCACCTGAAAAACAACTAATCAACGATGAGAGAGGAAAGACCTATAGATATGGAACGATTACTTCAAGACAATGAACAACGGCCGCAAGAGGCCTATTACCGCAAGGTGCAGCTCCCGGCGGGGGACCTGCACGTCTATGCCAGCGACTCCTTGTTCGCCGGACTGGATTATAAAGTGCTGGACATGGCCAACAACAATCTGCAAATTCCCGGCAACCGGTATATGAGCTACACGCCCGACGTGCACGTGGGGGTCGGGACCTGCATCGGCACGACGGCGATCTGGGATATGGCGGACGGTTACGTGTCGCCTTCCATCGTCGGCAGCGATATCGGCTGCGGCATGCGGCTGCATTTGACCAATCTGCATCGCGACGACCTGCGCGACGTCAAGCTGCGGCGCAAGCTCGTCAAAGCGATCGAGCGGCATCTGCCGGTGGAAGAGCAGGCGAGGGGGCATTTCTCGGATATCCGGCTCGATCATATCGTGCGCAAAGGACTGTCCGGGCTGCCGAAGAAATACGTTCCCGATGGGTATACGCCCCGCAAAGCGACTTCGCTGACCCGCGTGGAATGCGGCAAATTCGGCTTGGACGAATCGTATTTGGAGCGGCTGCCGGAGACGGTTTATCATCGTGCGCACCGGCAGCTCGGGACGCTCGGCAACGGCAATCATTTTGCCGAGATCCAGTACGTGGAAATCGACGAGGATCACAGAGACATCGCCGAGCAGTGGGGACTGTCGGATGGGCAGGTGGCCGTTATGATTCACTCGGGCTCCCGCGCCTGGGGCGGAGCGGTCAATCAATACTGCAGCAGCGAGATCGTCAAGATGATGAGCCGCCGCGGTCTCGGAACGGCCGATCCGAAGCTGCTGTTCGCCCCGTTGGACAGCGAGAGCGGGCAAATGTACGTGAACCTGATGTATTCGGCGCTGAACTACGCCGTCGTCAACCGCCACCTGATCGCGTATGCGATTCGCGAGGCGGGCCAGCAAGTGTTCGGCTCCAAGTTCGAAATGAGCACTCTGTACGATCTGATGCATAACTATGCTTGGGAAGAGAAGCATGGCAAGAATACGCTGTTCGTCCACCGCAAGGGGGCTACGAGGGCGCTGCCGCCGGGTCATCCCGACAATCCGGATGCCTATGCGGAAACGGGCCATCCCGCCTTGATCCCCGGGTCGATGGGCACCTCCTCCTATATTATGGTCGGCAAGCCCGGCGGCCAAAGCAATTATTACTCGATATGCCACGGCGCCGGCCGCATACGCTCCCGCAGCGCGACGAAGCGTCTGGTGACGATGGACCAATTCCGTTCGTCGATGCGCATCGGATCGGACGACGAGATTGTCGTCAACCAGCGGACGCTCGAATCGCTGATCGACGAATCGCCGCAGGCTTACAAGGATGTCGACCAAATCATCGACAGCGTCGTCGGAGCGGGCTTGGCCGGCGTCGTCGCCAAGTGCAAGCCGCTGGCCGCGGTCAAGGGGGTGTAGGCGCATGATTCCGATACGCACCGGTTCCCCGGCACGGGGAGCAATGCAGACCGGCGGCTTGCGGACAGCCTCTGCCAGCCTCGTTAGCCATAGAACGCCGCACAGCGCGCCGCCGCATCATGATGCGGCGCTTGCTATCGAGCGCATTCAAAGCATGCTGACCGAACGGTTCGGAGCCGAGTTTCAAATGTATGTGCAGGATGATTACGGCAATGAAATGTGGGAGATGCTGGAGGAGGATATCCGCTCGGGCAGCGAAGCGGCGGAGCATATGGCATCGATTTACGACAGCGTCGAAGCGAAATCGTTCTCTTACCGCGGGGAGCAGGCCGAAGCGGGATACCGCATTTTCGCTTCGATTCGCAACAACGTCTTCCTCTATCCGGCTTATCGGGTTGCGCTGGCGAGAGTACCCGTATTCCGGCAGCACGGAATCTTCGACGAGGAGTATATTTTTGCCGCCGATGACGATTGCATGGACCGCTTCCTCGCTTATATGCTTCTCAGGCAAAGGGAGAACGACCGGGAGCATGTGACGGTGATGACGGACGGCCCTAACGGCCTCGAACGCTCGCAGGAGCCGATCACCAGAGCGGTCGGCCGCGATGAAGTGATGATGGACGATCGGGTGAAGCAGGAAATTTACCGGTCGATCGACGAATTTTTCTCGCGCGACCGGCAGTTTTTTACGTCGTACGATATTCCCTACAAACGGGGCATATTGCTCTACGGCCGGCCCGGCAACGGCAAGACGACGCTGGTCAAATCGATTGCCGGAAGCGCGCGGGCTCCGGTCGCTTATTGGCAAATTACCGAGCATACCTGCAGCCAATCGATTCAGGATGTATTCGAATCCGCTCAGAAGATGGCTCCGATGGTGCTCGTCATCGAAGATATCGACTCGATGCCCGGGCTGGTCCGCTCGTTTTTCCTGAACACGCTCGACGGCGCGACGTCCAAGGAAGGCATCTTTCTGATCGGGACGACGAACTATCCGGAGAACATCGATCCGGCGCTGATGAACCGGGCCGGACGTTTTGACCGCGCATACGAGATCAGGCTGCCCGATGCGGCGCTGCGCCGCCGGTATCTGGAGCGCAAGCGGCTGGAACTTGTCGCGGGCGACGGGGCGGCGGAGAGGGCGGCCGCACTGACGGAAGGCTTCAGCTTTGCGCAGCTGAACGAGCTGTATGCTTCGGCGGCGCTGCAAAAGCATTACGAGCAGGAAGTGAAGCTCGAAGCGCTAATACAGAATATGAAGGCGGAGCTGAATAAAGCACGGACGCAGCAGTGGGTTGCGGAGCAGGCGGGAGCGAGAATGGGATTCGGCGCAGGATAGAAGAGCAGCGCCGCTGGTTGCGGGGTTGACCGTCGTTCTAAAAGCAGTGCAGCTCAGGATGCATAACAAAGGGAGGACGGCTGCGCAGGGCAGTTTCCTCCCTTTGTCGTTTAGTTATACGCCGCCTTGCGTCCGGCGCTTATTCGAGCTTGAATCCCCGCGAGTCGAGGAACGGACGGATATGGGCGCGCCCCGGCTTGGCGTATTTGTCGGCGATGCCTTGGGACCAAGTGGTAAGCGTCTTGCCGCCCGTACGTTCCCTGTAATACTCGTACATTGTTTCGTCGTATTCCTTCGTCCCTTGCGCGGCCTTGTCGGCATGGTAGCGATTGCTGTGATACACGGCTTGCCGAGGCAGGCGAGGACGGTGGGAAGGCTCTTGGTCGGGAACGCCGACGCACATGCCGTAGACCGGATAAGTCAGCTCGGGAAGCTGCAGCAGCTCGCATACGTTCTGCGGGTTGTTGCGGATGCCGCCGATATAGCAGATGCCGAGGCCGAGCGATTCGGCGGCGATAGCGGCGTTTTGCGCGGCCAGCGTGGCGTCGACGGTAGCGACCAGGAAGCTTTCCGTATTATGGTGGAACGGCTGCCCGTGCAGCGCGGACGCTTCTTTGAGCCGGTGCAGGTCGGCGACGAAGACGAGGAACAGGCCGCATTGCTCGATGTAGGCCTGATTGCCGGCGAGCCGCGCCAGCTCCTGCTTCAAGCCCGGATCGGTAACGCCGATAATGCTGTAGGCTTGGACATTGCTGGAGGACGACGCCATCTGCGCCGAAGAGATAATCGCTTCGATCTGTTCACTCGTGAGGGCGTCCGGTTTGAATTTGCGGATGGAGCGGTGGCTGCGGAGCAGCTCGATGGTCGGATTCATAAAGGCCACAATCCCTTCTTGATTAATGATTGTAAATAAAAAGCCCCCGGCTTGGCGAGGGGTCTCCGAAGGTTCGGTTGATGTACTGTATTGTATCATAGAGCTAAGTCATATTCATCAGACGGTATAAGGATGAGATACATTCACAAAAAATATACTAATTTATGGGATGTACAGAAAAATAATTCGAAGCATGTTGACAATGATAATGAGAACCATTATCATTAGGATATAAGCAATGAGAATTATTATCAACGGTAAACAAAGCCTATAAGGAGGAGCATCTTTCGTGCAAATGGTATTGTGTCTGTTATTGCCTGCTTTGTTCGTATCCATGGTGCTTGTCGGGTTTTACTGCTGGGGAATGCGCGACGAATATAATTTTACCAAGTGGAGCTCCGGGAAGCGTAAGGGCGCATAGCCGCCGCTGACAAGAGTTTCAACACGTACATTCACATATTGAATTGGAGAAAGAAAGGAGGCAAGCCAGTGGCATCGATTTTAGTTGTAGGAGCAGATCATTTGGGGAATATGCCGGAGCAGCTTGCCAATATCGGTTTTGACGACGTTATGCATATGTCCGGACGCAAATGCCAGATGGTCCGCAAGGGCATTCCCGATAAAGTGGACGCGGTCCTCGTATTGACGGATTATATTAACCACAACTTAACCAAGGTGATCAAGCAGCAAGCCAAAGAGCAGGAGCTGCCGATCTATTATGCCAAGAGATCCTGGTGTTCTGTGCAAAAGGCGCTTTGTTCCTGCGAGCATGTTTGCGAAATGATGAGAGCGAAGCAGTAAGCCGGGCAGAGCGCCCTTAGCCGTTTCGCATCAAATATACATAGCAGGGTGATCGGTTTCAGGTTTGCTCCCTTTAATCGGGCCATTGCCCTCTACCGAATAAGAAGCTTCCGTTCCCGCTGTACACGGCGGTCAGAGACGAAGCTTCTTTGTGCGCTGTAAAGGCATTTTACGCAACAATAAAGATCACCCATCTGCTGTCGACAGATCCGGTGATCTTTACTTGATTTTGTCCCGCCAACAAGCTGGTATGAGAAGGGGGAAAGGAAAGGATTACGATGCAATCCGACCATATGGTTTTTATAAACTGCTGTACTAAGTGCGAAATGGAAATAGGATCGAAGCAACGGACATCATCTCTCTTGGACAGGCAGTCGTTCCGCAGGTACAATCCGAGAGGGTAAATCTACATGGCGAGGTTATCCGATGAAAGGTCAAAATAATGCGGTGTTGCGAGCATGAAAGGAATGCGTCGACCGCGGCCGGGCAGCAAACTATTCTAGCCTTTATTGATAGAACGTTCGGCGCGGACAAAGGCGATGAAGCGCTTGGCCTCTTCCGGAGTAAGCTTCATTCCGTCTACCGTCAAGGAGAATTTCTCCAAAATTTTTTCGTTGGACAGCTCCAACGAATCGACGAATTCGCGGACATCTTCATCCAGCACAATGTGCGGGTCGTCGGTCCTTCCGATGAGGTAGTCGATAGAAACGTTGAATAAATTCGCTATGCTGACGATGGTTTCGTAGTCCGGCTCTCTCCGGTTATTCTCGTAATGCGACAAAGAAGCGCGAGTAATACCGAGTTTGCTAGAAAGCCCCTCCTGCGTCAGGGAATGTTTTTCACGTAATGATGCTATTCGTTCCCCGTATTTCATAAATAGTTACCTCCAGTGATTACAATCAGTTAGTTGATAGATCAGGGTTTTCAAGGATATTATTCAAATGTCAGGGATTTTTTGGGAGTTAGCATTCTGTCATATTGACATTGATACAAAATGTATCGTATGTTAATGATAGTATATGAATTTGCTAGGCAATTATATACTGGATGCCACAATAACCGCCTTGACATTTTAATTTATTACAAAATGTATCGTAAGTTTATTTTACCCAAAAAAACGAAGGTTGGGAAGATGTCATGTGAACCAAAAAGAAAACGACAAACAATTTCATTTGCGCAAGCTGCTTCGCTCGATGGAATGCAGACTGTCGATAAGCCAAGTGAACGACCGCCCCGTGCAAACCGGATTTGCTTTAGTTGAGGTCGAGGGGCTGAGCTCCGGTGAGATTCAATTCGTATCGGAGCTGCTGCTGCCGGACCGGGGGCACGTTACGTTCTCTCTGGAATTTGTGTTTGAAGAAGCGGTCCTGAAATTTCAAGGCAGCAAGCTTCATCGATGCGGCGAGAGCGCTCCCTATCGCTATCAATTGGAATATGAGATGAACAGACTTGAGAGATCTATGCTTTTTGCCAAAATCAATCATCTCATGGAAGCCTCTCAATCCGCTGTGACCAAAGCCATAGCAAGCTACGCCTCGTTCTACTCCTACTATCATTTTACCCCTGGGAAAGTTTTTCAAACCTAATCCGGGAGCCTGCGAGAGTGAATTTGCACCTTGGAATCGATAGTCTATGAGGATCCTAGTATTCGGCGGTGCCGAAGCCAGGTAAGCGTATGAATCCATGCCGATGTTCTGGAAAAAGGAGTGCTGTGAATGAACGGTGACAACCTGGATCATGGGAAAATTCAACTAGACATCCAAAAAATTATGGTGCAGCTGAATATCGACGGGAAAAATTATACCAGCAGTTTGATGTCAATCCGCCATGAACGTCCACTTCCTCCGAAACCGAATGACAAGTAGCGCGGGCTGCTTGCCCCAAAGAAGCCGTCTATCTTGTCGGAAGCTCCGCAAGAAGGGAGCAAAGGCCTTCGTACCGGACCGATGATACGATTAGTATCAATCGTCCGGTATTTTATTTTTTAACGGTGGCGGGGTTGAATTATAAATAGTGCAGCGTTACTTCGCTTCTTACGAGAAAGCGCAGATTGAAGGCCGTCTGGCCGATTCCTTTGGATATATAGAAGGTGCCGTAGTTATTTGAATGGAGCCCTTTGTAGATCCCCATGGCGGGAAGCTTGCCCATCGGACGGAACGTGTAGAAGAACGGCAGGTTGAGCTGTTTGCCGTGCAAATGGCCGGCCATCAAATAATCGTAAGGCTCTTTGATGGCAAGCACGACATTAGGATCATGAGTGATGATGATGCGAGGCAGATCCGTATCGGCATACTGGAACGATTTGCGCAGATTACTTTTCCCCGTACTGTAGTCGTCGATCCCGATCAGCTCGAATCCGGGCATGCGAACCGACTCGTTGCGCAGCAAAATAATGCCGTAATACTGAATCAGCTTGATTAGCCGAATCACTTTACGCTGCTGGTAATCGTGATTGCCGAGCACGGCGTATACCGGGATGCGGTGGCCCGCCAGCATGCGCAGATAAGGGTCAAGCCGGGAAAGCAGCTTTTCCTCCTTGGTGAAGTCGCCGGTCAGGAAGATGTAATCCGGCTTCTCGCGGGCGATAATAGCGGATAAGCGGCGCGGTTTGATCCGCATTCGTTCTATATGCAGATCGCTGATCTGCAAAATGCGGATGCCGAGTCCGAGCGGATGCCGGATTTTTTCGACTTTGAGCCATTGGGTGGGGAGGACCAGAAGAAGATACCCGATGGCTGCGGCTGCAGCTGCAGCGATGAGTAAAGCGGCGGCGTACAACAAGCTCTCACCCCCTAATAGGCATTTGTATTTATCATACAATATATGGCGTTGATCCTGCTATCCGGCCTTTGTATTCCCGCTGAATGGGGGCGGTTAGGGCGGGTGGGAGAAAATATTTGGTAATGTAAATAAATTTTTATGGTTTTCGACAGAATCCTCGTTTGACAAGATACATAGTGTATCATAAAGTGGTTTATGAAGGCAATATTTTGTTAATGGAAAGTACATCATCCATAGGACTTTAGAAGGAGTGCGCCCAATGAATGCCAATAACTTGAAACAGGAGACCCGGACTTTAGATATACGTCATATTATGAAGCAGATGCAGATAGACGAGACGAAATTTATCGGCGCCGCCGCCGCCGCTTCTAGTGAAGCGCTTCCGAGCCGAAAGGTCGCTTTACGCCATCCCCTTTCTTCCCTTCCGATTCCAAGTCCCTCTTTAAAATAAGAGCTGCGATTTCCTCCTGAATTGTTGAATGATCAAGCCGAAGCTTTCCCTCAAGACTGACATGTTGGCAAGCGGGCCGGGCTTATGCGGGATGAATAAGAGTACGCTCCCCTATTAGCCTATGCTTGCTTATGGAAGAACTTTCAAGTTTTCTTGGCAAGCGGTCAAAGCGGCATAATTCATAAGAAGTATGGCCTATCGGCCGCACGGAGCTGTTTTTGTATAGGACCTCTTGACCGGGGGCTTTTTTTTATTTATGATAGATACAAAATGTATCAGATTTCGACCGATTGATACGCTGCATATAGGACCATTATCGATTATCGCTGTGTAAGACGACTTATACTAACAAATCGGCAGGAGGGGTAAGGATGAAAGTACTAATTACCGGAGGTGCGGGATTCATTGGGTCCCATACGGCGGACTGCGCATTGAGGGCAGGCTTGGAAGTCGTTGTTGTCGACAATTTTAGCGCGGGCCAAGAGGAAGACATTCCTAAAGGCTGCAAGGTGTATAAAGCGGATGTATCGGGCAAAGAGCTGCGGGACATTTTCGAAGGAGAGAAGCCTGACTACTGCATTCATCTGGCCGAGAAAAACGAGCTCGACGAGTCGATCATCAACCGCGGTCTCAGCCCCAATCTGCGGGGGCTCATCTATCTGCTGGATTTGTGCAAAGAGTTTCAGATTCAAAAGCTCGTTTACGCTTCTTCCGCGGAAGTATACGGCTTGACGGAGTCCCGGCCTGCGGATGAAAACGCTTCTTGCGTCCCCGTCTCCTGCATGGGAATGTCAAAGCTGGCTCCCGAAGAATATATCAGACTGTACGGAGCTCTCTACGGGCTTAACTATACGATCCTTCGCTATACGAACGTATACGGCTACCGTCAGAAGCGGTTCGGCGGGGGCGGGGTCATCTCCGCATTTTTGGAAACCTATGTGAACGGCGAGCGGCCGATCATATACGGCAAAGGGTTGCAAAGCCGGGATTTCGTCTGCGTGACGGATGTGGCGGAAGCGAACATTCAGGCGCTGACCCGGGGGAACGGGGAAATCTATAATATAGGTACGGGGGTAGCGACGCCGATCGCCGAGCTGTTCGATCTGATGAACGAAATGCTCGGTCAGAAGCTGAAGCCGGCTTACGCCCCGGCGCGCGCTGCGGAACAAACCCATGTATGCGTAAGCTACGCCAAGGCGGCCAAAGATTTGGGATGGACGCCTTCGGTCAGCCTGCGCGAGGGCTTGACGCAGATTGCGGGAGATTTTATTTACAAGCGGTTTATGGATAAATTGAACGGGGTAAAAGAGGCTGCGCCGGAACCGGCTTCTGTCAGCCTGATCGTTCGCAGAATGGGGGTAAAAAAAGCGGGACGCAGGCTAAAAACTGTAAATTCATGATACGCTTCGTATTTTAGAAGCGTGGCGAAAAAGCGGCCGGAGGACACGACTCAATCACCACTCTTTTAGAACTAAACAAAAATCCTTGCTTCCCGTGACAGGGTTAGGGCAGGGATTTTTCTATGAAAATAAAGATTTATTTATAATTTCGATTTCGACAAAATGATCGGCAGTTTTATAGGAACATCCCCCAGCAAGCGACATTATTTTTTGGACGCTTCATATATAATACTAAACAATGAAAGCTATGAAACGAGATGGAGAGTGGGACTGGGATGCAAGAGCAAAAGAAGAGCTTGGATATCAACCGTATTATGGAACAGCTGCAGATTTCCGCGGAAACCTATGAACGTTGGAGCGGCTTGGAGGACGAACATGCTCCGGCGGCCGACAAAGGCTTCTCCGCGTGCGGCGGCAAGCCGTTATATCCCGTATTTCACTGGGAAATGAATCTGATGGAATACAGCAGATGACACAGCCGCGACGAAAAGCCGCGTCATCAAGGCTTGGCCTGCGCTTGCTTGTTTTGGCTTTGGCCCGTTAAACGCTCCGAGCGAATAAAGGCAATGAAGCTTCTGGATTCCGCTTCGGTCAATTCTCTGCCGTCTACGGTCAGAACGAACCTCTCCATAATCGCTTCATCCGACAGCTCCAGCTGGTTGGCGAACTCGTTAATATAATAGGTATCTTCGCTGCGCCCCATCAAGTAATCTACGGTGACTTCGAAAAAATCGGCGAATTTTTGAATCGTCTCGTAATCGGGTTCTCTGCGGTTGTTCTCGTAATGAGAGAGTGCGGAACGGGTAATTCCTACCCTGCTCGCAAGCTCCTCTTGGGTCATGCATCTTTTGTTCCGGAGTTTCGCTATCGTTTGTCCGTATTTCATAAAGCTTTCGTCCACCTTCTCTAATCTGATTTGTTTCATGTTTGCCCCTCGGAATCAAGCTTTTGGCTACATTGTTCGTACGAGGCCGACTTCTTGCAAGGGTTGAAGCGCAAAATAAGAAATTCGGCCCATGTAAGGCCATCGTTCGACAAGAGGCGTATATAGACAAATCTTTGTTTAGGGTGATATGATTGCTCTGAACAATTAAATATGAAAGCGAATTAGGTGCTGGACGGGGCATGCCCCTCCGGCTTAAAAGGGAAGCCGGTGCAAAACCGGCACGGACCCGCCACTGTAAGGAGCGCCGATGATCATCGGTTTATTATCCGGTACGAATGCCACTGGGACGACAGTTGTCGCTGTCCTGGGAAGGCGCCGGACGAAGCTCTAAGTCAGGAGACCTGCCTCGTTCCATGACACTGTTAACCTACGCGGATTTAGGGAGGTGTTAGAGATCGGCTTACCTTATATAAAGCGCGGAATTCATTCCGGACGCTTATTACCACCCAAGGGTACGGGCTGCAAAAGCATTTCTAACACTATTTGTTGGAGATGCTTTTTTTATTGTTTAGGAATGGTGCGCCAACCGGCAACGACGAATACCGGCATGAAGAAATAAAGAAACGACTGGCGGATGGCTTGCTCAATTTTTAGGCATGCGCAGCCGCAGCGGGAATAGAGTTTAGGAAGGAAAGGATGTGCAAGCATGGCGGGCAAACTGCTTATTATCGGATTCGGGCCGGGCAGCTTCGAGCATATTACGAAACGGGCTCGGGAAGCGATTGAAGAAAGCGAAGTGATTATCGGATACAACACGTACGTCGATTTGATCCGCGGTTTGCTGACGGACCAGGAAATCGTCCGGACGGGGATGACGGAGGAGGTCAGCCGGGCCCAGGAAGCGGTGCGGCAGGCGGAAGCCGGCAAGAAGGTAGCGGTGATCTCCAGCGGCGACGCAGGCGTGTACGGGATGGCGGGACTGGTATACGAAGTGTTGATGGAAAAAGGCTGGAGCCGCAGCGGCGGCGTCGAAGTCGAGATCATTCCCGGCATTTCGGCTATCAACTCCTCGGCTTCGCTGCTCGGGGCACCGGTCATGCATGATGCTTGCACGATCAGTCTAAGCGACCATCTGACTCCATGGGAGCTGATTGCCAGGCGCGTCGAGGCGGCGGCTCAAGCGGACTTCGTCATTGCGCTGTACAATCCGCGCAGCGGCAGAAGGACGCGGCAGATCGTGGAGACGCAGCGCATTCTGCTTAAATACCGGTCGCCGGAAACGCCGGTTGGCATCGTGAAGAGCGCCTATCGGGACCGCCAGCACGTCGTGCTGACGAATTTGCGCGATATGCTGGATCACGATATCGGCATGCTGACGACGGTGATCATCGGCAACGCGTCGACAACGGTGTACGACGGCTTGATGATTACGCCGCGCGGCTACCAGCGCAAGTATACGCTGAACGCGGACGTTCAGCCTCTGAAGCCTCACCAGCGGCTGAAGGAGGAGGCGGAGCCGTGGGCGCTGCGGCAGTGGGATGAGCCGTCGGGAAGCGACTCCGACGACGAAGATTGGGACTGGGATGAGCCGGGCGAGTCCGATTGGGACGAGGAGGATGCCGGCGTCGGCGCGAGTGCTGCCGCGACAGCGGTGAGCGCGGAGCGGGCGAGCGAGCGCCCCGGCGGAGGCAGCGTGAGCGTCGCGGAAGCGAGCGCAGGCGCAGCGGTGAGCGCGGAGCGAGCGGGCGAGCGCCCGGGCGGAGGCAGCGTGAGCGTCGCGGAAGCGAGCGCAGGCGGAGCGGTGACAGCGGTGAGCGCGGGACGGGCGGGCGAGCGCCCGGGCGGAGGCAGCGTGAGCGTCGCGGAAGCGAGCGCAGGCGGAGCGGCGACAGCGGTGAGCGCGGAGCGAGCAGGCGAGCGCCCGGGCGGAGGCAGCGTGAGCGTCGCGGAAGCGAGCGCAGGCGCAGCGGCGACAGCGGTGAGCGCGGAGCGGGCGAGCGAGCGTCCGGGCGGAGGCAGCGTGAGCGTCGCGGAAGCGAGCGCAGGCGGAGCGGCGACAGCGGTGAGGCCGGAGCGAGCAGGTGAGCGCCCGGGCGGAGGCAGCGTGAGCGTCGCGGAAGCGAGCGCAGGCGCAGCGGCGACAGCGGTGAGCGCGGGACGGGCGAGCGAGCGCCTGGGCGGAGGCAGCGTGAGCGTCGCGGAAGCGTCGCCGCTGCAGCTGGCGCTGCAGGCGCTGCAGCTTGTCGACCGCAGCCGCGGCATAGAGACGGCGGCCGACGGCTTGCCAGCGGGAGCGGGGATGTTCCGCCAGCAGTCGATATTCGAGCTGGCGGTAAGTCCCGGCGTAGCGGAGAAGCGATTCACTGCGAAGCAGATGATCACGCTGGCCGATGTGGTCGGCGAGAAGGGCTCGATGGAATATACTCCGCATCATCAACTGATCGTGCGGGTGCCGACCGACAATCCGGATGAAATTACATCCCGGCTGCGCGCGGAAGGTTTTCTGCTTGCTCCGATCGGCGATGTGGCGCAGCTCAAGGCCTGCGACTTCTGCAACGGCGACAAGGGAGATGCCATTCCTTACGCCGAAGAGCTGCAGCGCAAGCTCGGCGGCCTCAACGTACCGAAGGAGCTGCGGATTGGTCTTAACGGCTGCGGTATGGCCTGCTACGGAGCGGTGCAGGAGGACATCGGCATCGTATACCGCAAGCAGAAGTTCGATTTGTTCCTCGGCGGCAAGACGGTCGGGCGTAACGCTCATCCGGGGCAGCCGGTAGCCGAGGGCATCGAGCCCGAGCAATTAGTAGAAACGATAGAACGAATCGTGCAGCGCTATATTTCGGAAGGTCATCCGAATGAGCGGTTTCATAAATTTTTCAAACGGGTCAAGGAATTAGAAGGTTATCGTCACCAAGAGCTTCCCGTTTTCCAAATTGAGAACGCGGTGTGTGGGGATTAACGTTACGTGACGGATATGGGAGGGGTTACTGATCATGAATGCTGTACTATTTGTAGGGCACGGCAGCAAGGATGCGGAAGGCAACGAAGAGGTGCGGGAATTTGTCCGCACGATAGCGGGAGAGATGGATCAGCAACTGGTGGAAACCTGCTTTCTGGAATTCGAATCGCCTACGATCGCTCAAGGCATTGAGCGCTGCGTGCGTCAGGGAGCTTCGCAAATCGCGATTGTTCCTATTACGTTATTTTCGGCGGGGCACGCCAAAATTCATATTCCGGCCGCTATCGACGAAGCCAAGCTTCGCTACCCTTCCGTACAATTTACATACGGACGGCCTATCGGAGTGCATGAACAAGTGCTCGATATTCTCGCATCCCGTCTGGAATCCGCCGGGGCGGCTGCGGGGCTTGAACTGACCGGGAGCCCGGAGCTGGAACCTGAGCTTGAACATACGGCAGTACTCGTCGTAGGCCGGGGAAGCAGCGATGCCGATGCGAACAGCGATTTGTTCAAAATTTCACGTTTATTTTGGGAAAAGCTCAAGGTCAAATGGGTGGAGACGGCGTTTATCGGAGTGACCGCCCCGTTGGTCGACGAAGGAATCGAGCGATGTCTGAAGCTCGGCGCGCGCAGAGTGGTCATCCTGCCGTATTTCTTGTTTACAGGCGTGTTGATCAAGCGGATGGAAGCGATGCTCACCCAATTTTCGGAGAAGTATCCGGGGCATCAGTTTATGCTGGCCGACTATTTCGGCTTTCATCCGAATTTGCGTCATATTTTGCGCGAGCGGGCTTTGGAAGCGGTCCAGGGCGAGACAAAGATGAACTGCGACATGTGCCAATACCGATTGGCGGCGATGGAGCATATCGATCATCATCACCATCACGACCACGATCATGATCACCATCATCACGATCACCATCATAGTCACGAACATGAGCATGATCACCATCATGAGCATGGACATGACCACGACCATCATCATGGACATAATCATGAGCATGGGCACGATCACCATCATGGTCACGAGCATGAGCACGGGCACGATCACCATCATGGTCACGAGCATGAGCATGACCACGATCATCATCATGAACATGAGCATGATCATCACGAACACGAGCGTGAGCATGACCAAGGACACAGTCATAAATCTGCGCATGATCATGATCACGCGCTTGCCCGCGGGCGCAGCGAAGGTCATTGATCGCGAACGTGGGGAGAAGGCTATGACGGAGCGAGAGGCAAGGCTGCAACACCCGCAAGTCATAAGCCGTAAGACGGCAATATCCCGGAAGTCCGGCGAGCGCTAGAGGGGGCCCCGGGGCAGTCCGGCAAGCAAAGGCGGCTTCGCTTTATAGCCGCCTTTGCCCGGATTTTTCACAAGATAGAGGAGGCAGTTACGATGATATTAGTGATGGCTGGAACGAGCGACGCCCGCGAGCTGGCGCTTCGCATCCATCAGTCCGGTTACACGCTGCTTACGACGGTGGTTACGGATAGCGCGGCCAAGTCGATGGAGGAGGCCGGACTCCCGGTCATGACCGGACGTCTGACCGCCGAGGCGCTGGTTGCTCTGGTTCGGGAACGCGGCATACGCGCGCTTGTCGATGCGACGCATCCGTTTGCGGAAGAGGCGTCGAAGAATGCTATTGCGGCAGCCCGGGAAGCAGGGGTGCCGTATATTCGTTATGAGCGGGACCGGATCGCTATCGACCAGCACCCGCTCATTACGTTTGCTGACGACTATGAGCAGGCGGCTGAGCTGGCCGCTCAGCGCAAGGGCGTCGTGATGCTGACGACCGGCAGCAAGACGTTGCATATTTTCGCCAAGCGGCTCCTAGGCTTGCCGGATACGACGCTGGTGGCGCGGATGCTGCCGCGCAGAGACAATATGGAGAAATGCGAAGAGCTCGGTCTTGAGCAAAAAAACATCGTTGCGATGCAGGGGCCTTTTTCCAGGGAGCTGAATAAGGCGCTGTACGAGCATTATAAAGTGACGCTGATGATTACCAAGGAAAGCGGCAAGGTCGGAGCTGTCGACGAGAAGCTGGAATCGGCGCTGGAGCTGGGAATTGAAACGATCGTCATCGGGCGGCCGAGCATCGAGTACGGCACGCATTACGGCGATTTTGACGGCGTGATCGGCAAATTAAACGAACTTTTGCAGGAGGCGTGATCGATGGATTTTAAAACGGAATTTAAACCGCTCACAGTACAGCCGCAGGAAATAGAAGAACAAAGCTTTCGCATGATCACTGAGGAATTGGGCGAGCATCCTTATACCGATGAGCAGTATTCGGTCGTGCAGCGGGTCATTCATGCTTCCGCAGACTTTGAACTCGGACGAAGCATGCTGTTTCACAAAGATGCGGTGCAAGCCGGCATCCAGGCGATCCGTTCGGGCAAAACGATCGTGGCCGACGTGCAAATGGTGCAGGTAGGCATCAGCAAGCCGCGCATCGCGAAGTTCGGCGGCGACGTGAAGGTATACATATCGGACCCGGACGTTATGGAGGAGGCGAAGCGCCTTAATACGACGCGCGCCATCATCTCGATCCGCAAGGCGATCCGCGAGGCGGACGGCGGCATCTTCGCGATCGGTAATGCGCCGACGGCGCTGCTGGAGCTGATTCGATTGGTGAAGGAAGGCGAGGCGAAGCCGGGGCTGGTGATCGGGGTGCCGGTCGGGTTCGTGTCGGCGGCCGAATCGAAGGAGGAGCTTGCGAAGCTCGATATTCCGTTCATTACGAATGTCGGACGCAAAGGCGGAAGCCCTGTCGCGGTAGCCTCGGTCAACGCGATTTCGCTCATGGCGGAGCGCCTCGGTTAAGGGGCGCCAGGACCCATGGCTACGATGAAGGGTAACGGCAGCGATAATCAGGAAGCGAAACCGCTTCGGTATGGTTATACGACAGGCTCCTGCGCGACGGCGACGGCAAAGGCGGCGCTCACTGCTTTAATTCTGCAGGAAACGCAGCTCGAATCGACGATCAGGCTGCCGATCGGGCAGGACGTTACGTTTATGATGGTGCGCTGCGAATATTCGGACGAGCACGCCGAAGCCGAGGTGATCAAGGACGGCGGAGACGACCCCGACGCGACGCACGGAGCGAGAATTTATGCCACCGTCACCTGGCGCCAGGAGCCGGGCATAGAGCTGGACGGCGGTATCGGCGTAGGCCGGGTCACCAAGCCCGGTCTGCCGGTTCCCGTCGGCGAAGCGGCGATCAATCCGGTGCCGCGCAAAATGATTCGCGATGCCGTAGCGGAAGTGCTCAATCAATACGAGATTCATCGCGGCGTGAAAGTCGTCATTTCCGTGCCGGACGGCGAGGAAATCGCCAAGAAGACGCTGAACGGCCGTCTCGGCATTATCGGCGGCATCTCGATCCTCGGCACGCGGGGCATTGTGGTGCCTTTCTCCACGGCGGCTTACAAGGCCAGCGTGGCCCAAGCCATCCGCGTCGCAGTGAAGTGCGGGTGCAAGCAGGCGGTGCTGTCGACCGGCGGGCGCAGCGAGAAGTACGGGATGGACATGTACCCGGAGCTTCAGGAAGAAGCGTTCATCGAAATGGGCGATTTCGTCGGCTTTGCGCTGACCCAGTGCAAACGGCAGGGCATCGAGAAGGTGACGCTGGTCGGGATGATGGGCAAATTTTCCAAGGTTGCCCAAGGGGTAATGATGGTGCATTCCAAAAGCACGCCTGTCGATTTCGGCTTTCTCGCTCGGGTGGCGGAGGAATCGGGAGCGACGGCGGAACAGATTGCGACCGTGCGCGAGGCCAATACGGCGGCGCTTGTCGGGGATTTGATGCTCGAATGGGGCTATGCAGGCTTCTTCGAGCGGTTAAGCTTCTACTGCTGCCAATCCGGTATGAACGAAGTGCAGGGCGGTATGGAAGTGGAGACGGTCATTATTTCCATGAAGGGCCAGCTGCTGGGCAAAGCGAGCTTGCCCCCGGGCGGCGCGTAAGATCGATGGGGATTTTTTTTGAAACACGGAGAAAAAGAGGCCGGAGATCGGGTTGAGAGCTGGAACAGCGAGTGGAAAGCTCTATCGACCGCAGGCCACGACTAAATTCGCAACGGACACAGCGGCCGTTATATCGACGCTATCTGCCCATTTGGATTTCTAACGGACACAGATGCAGCTATTTGCTGACAAAGCCGCCTTAGAATGCAAATTGGAGCTATGTAAGCGCCATGGTGACCGTTACGTTTAAAAAGCATCTGTTTGCGACGAATTAAGCTCCCCCATGTCCATTAAAATCTAGAAACGATTCGAAGCTCGGTTCCGGCGGCTGCATGGAAGGGGCGATTTTGGATAATTATTCGTGAATTTCAATCCGTCGGACACGTTTTTAGAAGTGCGGCGAAACAAGGAGGGGAACTGAAGTGATGAAACCGAAAGTGATCGGCATCGGTGACAACGGGCAGGAAGGGCTCCTTCCGCAATATGCGAAGTGGGTTTACGAAAGCGACGTGCTGGTCGGCGGCGAGCGGCAGCTGCAGTTTTTTCCCGATTATATGGGGCGGACAATCGTGATTAAAGGCGGTCTGTCCGAGCTTGCGGCCAAGCTGAAGGCCGAAGCGGAGCAAGGACGGAGCGTCGTCGTGCTGGCGTCGGGAGACCCGCTCTTTTACGGCATCGGAGGATATTTGTCCTCCAAGCTGGATGTAGAGGTGTACCCGAGCCCGAGCTCCGTCCAGGTGGCGTTCGCGCGGATGGGCCAAAGCTGGCAGGATGCGTACATAACCAGCGTGCACGGGCGCAGCATCAAAGGATTGGCGCAGCGCATCGACGGCAAGCCGAAGGTCGCGCTGCTGACCGACGAAACGAATCATCCGGGCGCGATTGCCCGCTATTTGCTATCGTTCGGGATGACGGAATATCGCGCGTTTGTCGCCGAGAATTTGGACGGTGAGGGCGAGCGGACCGGCTGGTACGACCTCACGGAGCTGGCGGAGCAGCAGTTCTCGCCGCTGAACGTGCTGATTTTATCGGCAGCAGGCGGGAAGGGCCCGGGCACCAGAGATGCGCTCGGCATCGAGGACGACAGATTCATCCAGCGCAAGCCGGATAAAGGGCTGATTACGAAAAAAGAAATCCGCGTGCTGAGCTTGGCGCAGCTGCAGCTGCAGGAAGACAGCGTCGTCTGGGACATCGGCACCTGCACCGGATCGGTCGCCATCGAAGCGGCCAAGATCGCCCGTTACGGACAAGTGTATGCGATTGAGAAAAACGAAGCGGATTTGCAAAATTGTATCGACAATATGCATCGTTTCCGCACCGACATTACGGCCGTTCAAGGCAGAGCTCCGCAGGGGCTCGAAGCGTTCCCCGATCCGGACGCCGTCTTCATCGGCGGCAGCGGCGGCGAGATGAAGGAGTTGCTGCACGCATGCTGCACACGGTTGAAGCCGGGCGGGCGAATCGTGCTGAACGCGGCGACGATCGAAAATTTGTATGAAGCGAATAAGGCGTTCGCCGAGGAAGGCTTCGCCACGAGCATCACGCTGGCGCAAATCGCGCGCAGCAAGCCGATTCTCGATTTGACGAGGTTCGAGGGGCTGAACCCGATCTATATTATTACGGCCAAGCATAAGGAGCCCGGCGGGGCGGAGGAAAGAGAGGCGAATGCGGGTGAGTAAGCTAGGCGTATTATACGGCCTTGGCGTAGGCCCGGGAGATCCGGAGCTGATTACGGTCAAGGCGTTTCGGATTTTGAAGGAATCGCCGGTTATTGCATATCCGCGCAAAAAAATGGGAGCCAAAAGCTATGCGCTCACCATCACCGAGCTGTATGTGAACACCGAGGAGAAGACGATGATCGGACTGACCTTCCCGATGACGCGGGACCGCGAGGCGCTGGAGATGCAGTGGAGCCGCACGGTAAGCGCCGTATGGGAGCATCTGGAGCAGGGCAAGGACGTGGCGTTCGTCACGGAGGGCGATCCGATGATATACAGCACGTTCATTCATTTGATGCGCCTCATGAAGGAGCGCCATCCGGAGGTCGAGATTCGTTCGATCCCCGGAATTTCATCGGTCAATGCTTCGGCGTCCCGGCTTGGCATTCCGCTTGCCGACGGCGACGAGCAGATCGCCATTGTGCCAGCGACGGACGATTACGACAAGATGCGCACCGCTATCGAAAACCATGACTGCGTCGTATTCATCAAAGTGGCGAAGGTCATCGATCTGATGATTCATGTGCTGCGCGATCTGGGGCTAACGGACAAAGCGGCCGTGCTTACGAAGGTGACCTCCTCCGAGGAAATGATTTGGACGAACATTGTCGAGCTGCAGGGCAAAGGGCTTGAATACTTGACGTTAATGGTGGTGAGAAAATAGTGAAAATTTATATTATCGGAGCAGGTCCGGGCGATCCCGATCTCATTACGGTCAAAGGACTGCGCATTTTACAGGAGGCGGACGTCGTCCTGTACACCGATTCGCTGGTCAATGAGGAATTGATCGCCAAGGCGAAGCCGGAGGCCGAGGTGCTGAAGAGCGCCGGCATGGATCTGGAGGAGATGGTCGCCGTCATGGTCGACCGGGTGAAGCAGGGCAAGCTTGTGGCGCGTGTGCATACCGGCGATCCGGCGGTGTTCGGCGCGATCATGGAGCAGGTGGCGCTGCTGAAGAAGGAAGGCGTCGGCTACGAGGTCATCCCCGGCGTCAGCTCGGTGTTCGCATCCGCGGCCGCTCTCGGCGCGGAGCTGACGATACCGGAGCTGACCCAGACGCTGATCCTGACGCGCGCCGAAGGCCGCACGCCGGTGCCGGAGCTGGAGAAGCTGAAGGATTTGGCGGCGCATCACTGCACGATCGCCTTGTTTCTGAGCGCGACGCTGACGAAGAAGGTGGTCAAGGAGCTGACCGAGGCGGGCTGGAGCGAGGACACGCCGGTAGCCGTCGTGCAGCGGGCGACTTGGCCCGATCAGATTATCGTGCGCACGACGCTCGGGAATCTCGATCAGGATATGCACAAAAACGGAATTCGCTCTCATGCGATGATTTTGGCCGGATGGGCGCTGGACCCGAATATTCACGAGAATGACGAATACCGCTCGAAGCTGTACGACAAGGAGTTCACCCACCGCTTCCGCAAAGGGGTGAAAGCATGATCGTTCTGCAAGAAGGGGAGATTCCTGCGATCGCGCAGCGCGGCGATTATGCGATCGTCGCCATTACGAAGCACGGCGTCGAGATGGCGCGCAAGCTGCACGGCAGCTTCAGCCATGCCGATCTGTATTATATGTCGAAGTTCGAGCGCGGCGACGAGGAAGCGCGCGGCATTCAATTGTTCGAGGGCAGCGTCAGGCTGTTGTTTCCCGCGCTGTTTCCCGCTTATAAAGGCCTTATTATTATCATTTCGCTGGGCGCGGTCATTCGGATGATCGCACCGCTGCTGCAGGATAAGAAGAAAGACCCCGGCATCGTCGTCATCGACGATAAAGGGGAGAACGTCATCAGCGTGCTTTCCGGCCATTTGGGCGGCGCGAACGAGCTGACCCGCGAGGTGGCGGCGGCGATGGGGGCCAGACCGATCATTACGACGGCCTCCGACGTGCAGGGCACCATCGCGGTCGATCTGTTCGGCCGCCGGTTCGGCTGGGAGTGGGAGTCGGCGGATAAGCTGACGCCGGTCAGCGCTTCGGTCGTCAACGAGGAGCGGGTAGCGGTCGTCCAGGAGTCGGGCGAATCCGGCTGGTGGCTGTACGACACGCCGCTGCCACCGAATATCCGCACGTATGTTGCGGTAAGCGAAGCGCTGGCGGCCGGACCTCAGGCCGCACTGGTTGTCACTCATCGCCTGCTGGAGCCGGAGGAGCAGGCGATTCTGGACAACGGCGTGCTGTACCGGCCGAAGGTCATTACGCTCGGCATCGGCTGCAACCGCGGCACGTCCGCCGAGGAGATCGAGGCGGTTATAACGGAGACGCTTGCCGAGCTGAAGTTTTCGGTGCGCAGCGTCAAGGCCGTGTGCACCATCGATTTGAAGAAGGACGAGGAGGGGCTGCTCGCCGTCGTGCAAAAGCATGGCTGGGCGTTCGTCACCTATACGCCCGAGCAGTTGAACTCGGTGGCTATCGAGGACCCTTCGGACACCGTGTACAAATTCACCGGCGCTTACGGCGTCAGCGAGCCGGCGGCCAAGCTGCATACGGGCGCCGAGAAGCTTGCGCTCGTGAAGAAAAAGTCCGGCAACGTGACGATTTCCGTCGGCGTCGCTTCATTCGCGCAGGAAGGGCGGGCGGAAGCTAATGTCCTACAGCGTTAATTCCGGCGCAGGCGTCGCGCACGGCGCTCGCAAAATCGTCATTGCCGGCACCGGCAGCGGCGTCGGCAAGACGACGATGACGATCGGCCTGATGGCTGCGCTGAAGCGGCTCGGCCGCGAGGTGCAGGGCTTCAAGTGCGGGCCGGATTATATCGACCCGACCTATCATACGGCCGTCACCGGCCGTATCTCCCGCAACCTCGACAGCTACATGCTGTCTCACGATACGGTGAAGGACATCTACAACCGGGCGAGCGGCGATGCCGACATCTCCGTCATCGAAGGCGTCATGGGCTTCTATGACGGCAAAAATCCGAAAACGAACGAAGGCAGCACCGCGGAGATCAGCATGCTCCTCGAAGCGCCGGTGCTTCTGGTCGTGAACTGCCAGAGCATGGCGCGCAGCGCCGCCGCGATCGTCCGCGGGTTCCAGATGCTGGAGCCTGCGGTCAACATCGTCGGCGTCATCGCCAACAAGGTCGGCAGCGACGGCCATTACAAGCTCGTCCGCGAGGCGATCGAGCAGGAATGCGGCATTCCCGTTGTCGGCTATATGAAACGGGAGGATCGGATCGAGATGCCGGAGCGTCATCTCGGCTTGGTGCCTTCGATCGAACGGGGCGAGCTCCGTCCGTTCTTCGACAAGCTGGCCGAGCTGGTTGCCGCTACGGTGGACGTGGAGAAGATTTGGGAGCTGGCCGCATCGCCGGAAGCCGAATCCGAACCCAAGGAGCCTGCGGCCGCCCCGTCCGTCTTCCTCCCGCGTGAGGATGCGCCTCGGCCGAGAGTTCGCATCGCGGTGGCGAAGGACGCCGCGTTCAATTTCTATTATCAGGAGAATTTCGAGCTTCTCCATGCGTACGGCGCGGACTGCGTCTTCTTCTCGCCGCTGGCCGGAGAATCGCTGCCTGCGGGTGTTCACGGGCTGTATCTCGGCGGCGGCTTCCCCGAAGAGTTCGCCGACGTTCTGTCGGCCGGGGAAGCGGTCCGGCAGTCGATCCGCGAAGCGATCGAGCGCGGCTTGCCGACGCTCGCCGAATGCGGCGGCTTCATGTATTTGACAGAAGCGATCGAGACGACGGACGGGACGAGATATCCGATGGCCGGTCTCATTCCCGGCGCGGTGAAGATGCAGAAGAAGCTCGCTGCGCTCGGTTACAGGGAAATTACGGGTACGGAAGCCAACTTCTTGCTGGGATCTTCGGGCAAGGCGAAGGGCCATGAGTTTCACTATTCGACGTTCAAGCCGCATCCTGACGCCGTTATCCGCCATGCTTACGAGACGAAAGGCTTGCGCGGTATTAAACAGGAAGGCTATCTGAATGAAGCCGGCACGCTGGTTGCCGGATATACCCATATCCATTTCGCCTCCGAGCCGCTCCTCGCGGAGCGGTGGGTCGAAGCATGCGTACAATACCGAACGAAAGGGGAATAAACGATATGTCCATTATGAATGTGCTGCAGCAGCGCCGCGCGGTGCGCAACGTGAAGCCTGTGGAGGTGGAGGAGGAAAAAATCCACGCTCTGCTCGCCGCCGCCACGCTGGCTCCCAACGACCGGCTGCGCGAGCCGTGGCATTTCTACGTCATTCGCGGCGAAGCCAAAGCGCGCTACGAAGCGCTAGCCCTGTCTTATCTGGAGGAGCGGTTCCCGACCAAGCCGAACTTGGTGCAGGAATCGCTCAAGGTGCTGACGGCCACTCCGCTGGTGATTGTAGTCACCGCCGACGTCATTCCGGGCGACGCGGCATCGTCCAAGGACAATGAATATGCGACCGCCTGCGCGATCCATTCGATGTGGCTTGCGGCGACGGAGCTCGGACTAGGCTTCGTCTGGCGCACGCGCGGCATCGGCTTGGTGCATGACGAGCGGATGCACGCCTTCATCGGCTCTCCCGAGAACAAGAAGGTAGTCGGCACGCTGTTTATCGGCTATCCGGTTGAAGAAGCGGCTCCGACGGCCCGCACGCCGCATAGCGATAAAACGACCTGGCTGTAAGGAACGAAGCCTCCGGCGCCGCTTTCGAAGCGCGAGCGCCGGAGGCTTCTTTTCTGCCGCGGAAGCGTATTTCGATCAGTGATCCGGAAGAATCCAAAGATCGCCGTTCCAGCTGTGGATGCGGTACCAGCGCTGACCCTGCTCATCGTCCCACTGCTGAAAGGCTTCGATCTTTTGCGGAGAAAGGGAGCCGAAGATCGGATGGTCCATCGCCGGGAACAAATGGATCAGCGTGTCCTTGCTTAACTGAATCGTGTCGCTGCTCGGCTTGGCCGAAGCCGGCTGCGCATAGCGGGGATCGATCCAAAATTCGGCGCCTTCGGCGTCGCGGACATGGTATTCCCCGTTAACGGTCTTCTCCAAGGCGTATACCGTCTGCGGCGGGATCATCACGGCCTCCGAGGGCCGCTGCAGGCGATGCGCGGTATCGGAATCCTCCATACGCAATGTCTCCGTCGGCAAAACCATATCTTGGTCGATGATTTCCATATCCAGCAAAATGCGGTTAGGTTTTACGAGCCACATGTCGCCGAGCCAGGATGTCTCGATCCGGTATGCATTGCTGCCTCCGGGCGTTTGGAACATCGCGTTGCAGTGGACGGTCTGCGGAGCCAGCACGACATCGGTTTGCGCGGATTGCACCGGCTCCGTATATAAGGCCGCGGACCAAATCAGCGCGATATTCGTATCCGCCGGGACGATCCGGCCGATTCGCTCATAATCGATATGCATCCACATGTCGCCGAGCCAGGTGGTCGCGATGCGAATCCAGCGCTTGCCTTGCTCGCCCGGCGGCGGGGCGAGGTACCACTCTTGTTCCGCTTCGACCGTTTGGACGTCCTGCGGCGAGAGCACGGCCCAGGGCTCGCCGCTATCGTCCGGCTCCGGGTAGAGCGGGGTGTCCTCCAATAAGGTGATGACCGGCGGCAGCTCAGGGGGGCTGAACTTATGGGCCAGCGCAGGCAGAGCTATCGCATCCGCGGGCGATCCGGCCGGGACGAGAAGCGGCGAAGCGCACAGCAATACGGCAAACATAAAGCGGATGAGTCGACGGGCATGCCGGTTATTTCGGAATTTCATGGTCTGAAGGCCTCCTTGTTACCAGTAAATGGATTGTAATGATAGTTAGACGCCGTATCTCGTCAAAAGGTTTCTTTGCCTCGGGCGAATCGCCGGCAGTCCGCTCTTTTTCCGCGGCAGCACGGGAATGATAGAGACACGAAACGATCTTTTTCATCATAGTATATGGTACAATCGATAGAAGATTAGTAGAAACCGGTGGGTCTTATGAAAGGGGTTGATCTCTCATGCTGATTTCCGAGCTTCACGCGGACCGATTGTCAAGAGACGACCTGACCCGGCTGTTATTTGCGGATAGCCCGCTGAAGGAAGAGCGCGGGGAGTGCATCTTTGTATTCGGCAGCGGCGGCAGCCTGGCCGAGGAGCGGGTCAAAAAAGCAGTTCAACTGTACCATGCGGGCAAGGCTTCGTTAATTCTTTTTTCCGGGGGGACCCGGTGGGGGCAGCGGAGCGTGCCGGAGTCTCTGATCATGCGGGAACAGGCGATGCAGTGGGGCGTTCCGGCAGAGGCGATTTTGGTAGAGATGGAGTCCGACCATACGAAGGAAAATGTGCTTGCCTCCATGCTGGTCTTGGATCGAAAACTCGGTTTGAACCGAATCGGCCGGCTGCTTGTCGTCAGCGCCCCGTGGCATATGAGAAGATGTCTTTTGACGCTGCGCACCTACATGCCGGGTTGGATCGACTATGCGTTATGCCCGGATGACCGCTCCTGCGGACAGTCTTATAACTGGTGGCTGTGTCCGGGAGAAGAGAAGAAGGTGTACCGTGAAGCGGAGGCGTTAATCCATTACGTGAGGGAAGGGCATATAGCCGACGAGCTTTTCTAAGCCGCGCGGATTCCGTCCGCCGCCGCATCTTATGCGGGATCTCTAACGAGTAAAGCGAATGGGGGGAGGACGAGGAATGGCCGTACTGTCGATATTGCTTATGCTTTGCAGTCTGGTGATGCTGTGGAAGCCAGTGTGGGTGTGGAATGCAGTGGAGAGCTGGAAATCGGAGGATGGCGCAGAGCCTTCGGACCTGTACATTTGGTCGGTTCGTTTCGGAGGCGTTATGTGTTTTCTGGCCGGGTGCGGAGGCATTGCCGCCGGGATGCTGTAGCTTAACGCCAAGATATTTTATTGAATAAGCCTACGCAGGGTTACGGCGATGCGTTCAGCACGTATCGAAACAGCAGAGACAGTAATTTTCGCATGGATTTAACGCTCATTTTGTTCATGGCGTTGGCAAGATGAATTTTGACCGTTTTTTCGCTGATGGTGCAATGTTCGGCAATTTCCCGATTGGAAAATCCGAATGCGGCGATCAGCGTCACCATTTCCGATTCCCGCTTCGTAAGTGCATACCGATTGGCCAATGTCTCCATAGCGATCTCCACCCTTTGAATCGGCAAATCATGTAGGCTCTCATAGTCTGAACCGCAAAGCTCAAGCATCTTTTTGGTGTTTTCGCCGCGATTGCCGTCTTCCAACTAGGTTTCCCTCCTATTCAAGCTTTCGTTCCAGCAGCAATGTAATGAGCAAATATTGACTTGATAAAAAAAGAACACAACCTAATACGTTCCATAAAATTAGAAACATGGTACATGTCTCCCTTGAAATTTTTATTTTCATATGAAACTAAGAACAAATTGTGGGCTTCTTTTTTATCCGCGTAGCCTGCTGCAATCGATGAATCGGGCTAATTTCATTATAGATATGTCCAATGGCCTATACTAGATGAAGAAATTCACTAGATGAAGGTAGAAACGGGCGAATTTCGACATTTTTCTGCGATTTCTATGACCAAAGTCACATTTGTGGTAAAATATATGTAATTAGTGACTTATGAAAGGCTTACAATAATGGATTTGCAGCTGGTTAGAAGAATGAAATTTATAACGACCGTCATCGTCATAGGAGCAGCGATCTGCTTGATGCTCCATACGGCTCATCTTTCTATTGGGCTCTTGTCGCTTTTGGGCGTATATATAGCGATCGTCCTGATCCGAGATTACTTCTTGAACATCCAGCTGCATCGTAGAAGCGGTTTTTGGTTTTTGTGCGTTCAGTTGGCGCTTGCCCTTGTCATATGCATCGAGTCGGAAAGCTTTTTCGGGCAAATCTATTTGCTGGTTCTCATAGGCGAATTTACGTTTCACCAATCGAGAAATCATTCGATTATGTTCACGGCGGCGACCTATATCAGTATTTTCATAGGCGTAGTGATATATCGCGACTTCCCGTCTTTTGAACAAATCTATCTGCTTATTCCCAGAGTCGTCGATTATGTTGCCATATTCGGGGTAAGCCTGTTGGCGAGAATCGCTTTTCATCAAAAGAATCAGTTGGCCAAAGACAACGAACAGCTGCGGCTGGCCTCGATTGAACTGGAGCGCAAAGCCAAGCTGCAGGAGCGGACGAGAATATCCCGGGAAATCCACGATTCGGTAGGACATACGCTGACGGCGGCATTAACCGGATTACAGACAGCCTCCCATGCCATGAAAAAGCAGCGATACGCTATTGCGGAAGAAATGCTGGGCCGGTCTATGGATAACATATCCAGAGGCTTGGCTGACGTGCGAAGCTCGGTTCACCTGCTGCGCGACAATTTCCCCGATCACACGTTCATTCCCGAGCTGATCCGGCTGATTGAAGAGACCGTCACGCAAACCGGCGTGAAGATCGAATACGACATAGACGAGGCGATGCCGGATCTTACGCCAATGATTGAGCTGACGGTTTACCGCGCGCTGCAAGAAGGATTAACCAACGGCATCCGCCACGGTTCGAGCACGTATTTTCACTTTTCGTTATCGTACGACGGCGTAATGATACGGTTTGTATTGTCCGATAACGGCGATTCGCCGATCGCGATTGTTCACGGGTACGGTCTGAGCGCCATGAAGGGACGGGTTCAGGATGCCGGAGGGGAGCTTTCGGTGGCAGCCGAGGGGGCGGCCGGCGGAGTCACGCTGCAAATTACAATCCCTTTCAGCGCAAATCATCGGGAGGAGTGAACGGAATGTCACAAGCGACCATTATTATAGCGGACGATCAGCCCTTAATTCGCGACGGTTTGGCGGCTATTCTCGGCATGGAGGATGAATACAAGGTCGTAGCTAGGACCGGAGACGGGCTGAGCACGATGGAGCAGGTTGAATTGCATCGCCCTCAGCTCGTGTTGATGGACATCCATATGCCGAAGCTGGACGGTCTGGAAGCGACCAAACGAATCAAAGCGGAATATCCCGACACCAAGGTTTTAATTTTGACCACCTTCGAGGATGAGCAGTACATTATGGAAGCTATTCGCTACGGCGCCAGCGGTTATTTAGTTAAAGGGGTCGAGACGCAAACCATTATTTCCACCGTGCAAGACTGCCTGGACGGAAGAATGACCTATCCCCTCAGTATTCAAAAGCGTCTCGTACAAGCTCTTCAGTCCTCGGAGCAGCGAGAGAAGCCGAAGGCCGAGGAAAGCGGCGCCGGCATTCCTTCCGCTGCAGACCGGCAGCATGACGATAAGCCGCATAGTTTAACCGTTCAGGAACGCAACATCGTCAGAGAATTAAAAAAAGGCAAGTCGAATCAAGCCATCGCCTCCGAATTATTCCTGACGACCGGCACGGTCAAAAATTATTTGAGCGTCATTTATAAAAAGCTGAACGTCGCCGGACGTTCCGAAGCGATCGCCTATCTGCATAAACATGATCTATAGCGGATCGCGCCGCTTGACGCGCATTTCATCCGCTTGTCAGTAACGTCCTCTGCTGCAATGACCAACAATGCCGAAGCTGCATTCTCCCTCCGGCACCGCTTTACAATTCCCCATTCCTTCGCCATAACTCGATTTTCTCCGCGGCCGTTGTGCCGGTAAAAAAGCAATCGGGAAGAAACGCGCTTTCATGTTCTGTGATATGATCGCTATATCAAATGAACGAGAAAGGTGTGCAAAATATGAATGTCTCTATTTCCAAAGGCCGATTGTGGACGGCGCGAGTCATGAGCGGACTGGTCATTTTGTTTATGCTGTTCGACGGCGTATCGAAGCTGTTCAAGCCCGCCCCGGTTGTGGAAGGCACGGTTTCGCTCGGTTTTGCCGAGCATCATATTGTCATTCTTGGCATCCTGGGGCTGATTCCTACGATCTTGTATGCAATCCCCCGCACTTCGATCCTGGGAGCGGTGCTGCTCACCGCCTATTGCGGCGGGGCGGTAGCCACGCATATTCGCATGGATTCCCCGCTCTTCTCCCACGTTTTATCCGCGGTCTATGTCGCCGTCTTGATGTGGGGAGCGCTTTGGCTCAAGGATGAACGGGTGCGCAAGCTATTTTCGCTGTCGAGCGGAAAGTAACAGCAGCTCATGGGGCTGCCGCATGGCCGGAAGCTCTTATACACAATTTTGCAATTGCAGTAAAGGCCGGACTTTTTATATAATGCTTATAAAAGGAGGTCGGTATATATGGCAAATCATTTTGCCGGAAGAAGAATCGGCTCATGCAAAGCCTAGCATTAGGGCGATACTTTGCGTGGGCGGACGGTTATTGCTAACATGTCGCCCGTAGGGAGCTTATATCGTTTCTAATAATGGGCTTTGCACTTATTTTTTTGTTTTTATAAAAAATAAGGGGCTGAAAGCTATGAATACACCATTTATTAGAAACCATCAGTACAACATTATTAAAAAGCAGATCGGGTTGCTGCAAAATGCCTGCAACACCGTATCCGATCCGAAAGTGGTCGAATCGGTGAGATACAGCGCGCAGCACAAAATCATAGAAGCGTTCCCGGATGCTTCGGAGCTGCAAAAACCATTGCTGGAGCAGGCCGGATCGTTACGAACGACCGGAGAATTTCAGCAGTATCTGCATTCGCTCGCGCCGTATATGGCGCCGTTTCCGTCATTGACGGCCAAGCAGCTTGCCAAGCTGTATCCCAAAGTCAAAAAATTGAAGACTCCCGACCTAACCGCTATCGATTACCGCTATGTCACTTATCTCGGATGGGTGGATATCGCGACCAATAAATTGTTTATCGTTTACGAGCTGAACGGGAAGCCGGTCGGTATTGAAGGCCGGTATACTCCGACGAATAAAGGCGTGTGCTTTTTGTGCAACCGGCATGAAGAGGTGGCGCTGTTCTCGGCGGTGACCAAGTGGAGACCCGCTAACGCTTCTCCCGATTACTACAAAGCGATCGGCAACTATTTGTGCGTAGACAGCGAAGCCTGCAACAGAAACATTACGGATGTCGGCGCGTTGGAGAAATTTATTCGCGAAGTGACGGGGACTCCTGAATCGTGAAATCGTAACATTATGAAGCAGTTTAAAGCCTGCCGGCTGCGGCGGGCTTTTTTTGTTGTTTAGGAAATGATGCGCAGCAATTTCCTGTGGATATTTGGGGGATTGGTTTCTTTTTTCGGGGGAAATGCCCGGATCGATTGGTTGGGAAAATAATCGCGGAATGGGAATTAATTTAATTTTATTATGGCGATATGACCGCGGAAGATTTATGATGGAACAAAATACATGATTAACGGGTGGTTGGATGCGGGGGATCGGGAAGGCAAATTTCAAGTTAACCTATAAAAATAAGCTGATTATTATTTTTGTGCTAGTCGCTTTTTTGCCGTCCTTTTTGATGCAGTACGTCACTTATATGAATTCGACGCAGGCGATGAAAGCGAAAATCAACGAGCAGGTTAACTACAATTTGATTCAAACGAATAAAAGTCTCGATGCGGTCTTAACCGAGTATGAAGATACTTTGTATCAATTGATCATTAACGACGATGTCGTCAAATCGACCCCTAAGCTGCTTCACGGCTCCGACTTCGATCAGCTCGTCGCCTCGGATGTGCTGCAGCAGATATTCGCCGGTTATTCGAATTCCAAGAAAGGTATACGAAGGATTACTTATTTCGATAACAACGGGAATGTGCTGGTATCTTATGATAAAACGACGGGTTCCTCATGGAGTCAGGAGAGGGACGGAACACCGTTTTTGCTCATTATGAAGCTGAACGACATGCGGCAGAATCCACTGATTACCGTTACAGAGAAAGCGAAAACGGACGGCGGCGAAGCATACTATATATTCCATATCGCCCGCAAGCTGTTCGGCATCTCGTCGGGGCAGCTGGAGAGAATGGGATATATCGTCATGGATCTTGACGAGTCGGTACTTTCAGAAGCGTGCACCGTGTCGCTGCCGAATGCTCCGACGAGCGGAATCAGCAGCGCTAACTTTCTCATGGACGCTTCTGGTAACCTTATCTCGTTCCCGGAGAAGGAAAAGATCGGAGCGAGCTTCTTCAGTCTTTTGGACGCCGAACATTCGGACGTGTCTCCTCTCCCCGAGCAGGCCGCGGTGATGGGACAGCCTTCCATCATGAATTATTATCCGAACGAGAAAACCGGATGGACGATTGTAAACGTTACCAGCGAAGCGAAGATGTTCTCGGAAATGTACGCCATGCAGAAAATTACGATTTGGACGGGGCTCGCCATGCTCTCGGTTTCGATTTTGCTGATTGTCTATTTCTCGGGACTGCTTACGAAGTCGATACGGACCATCGTCAGCGCGATGCAGCAGACCGAGCACGGCAACCTGAACGTGAAGCTGGACGATACCAGCGGAGATGAAATGTCGATCATCGCTTCCAGCTACAATAAGATGATGGCGACGATCAACGAGCTGATGGAACGAACGAAGCAAGCCGTGCAGAAACAGAAGGAGTCGGATATCCGGTCATTGGAGGCCCAGATTAATCCGCATTTTTTATACAATACGCTGGATTCGATCAATTGGATGGCGATTGAGAAAGAAGAGCATGAGATTAGCCGGATGCTGAAGGGGCTCGCGCTCATTCTTCGTTACAGTGTGAGCAGCAGCAATCAGATGGTGCCGCTGGCGCGGGAGCTCGAATGGCTGGAGCAATATTTGTTTTTGCAAAAAACTCGCTTCAGCGATTCGTTTCAATATTATGTACATATGCAGCCGGGACTGCAGCAGGCTCCGATGTACAAGCTGCTGCTTCAGCCGTTTGTTGAAAATTCGATTTTGCACGGGTTTGCAGGAAGGAAGAGCGGCTCGGAGCTGCATATTCGTTTTTTGACGGAGGATGAGAGCTCGTTATGCGTGGAAATCGAAGATAACGGCTGCGGCATGGACGAGGCCGTCGTGAGAAGCATACTGCTCGCCGAAGCGCGGGATGCCGCCGAAGCGTCCTCCGGAATCGGCATACGGAATGTGATAGAGAGATTGCAGCTATATTACGGGGAACGGGCGCATTGCCGTATCGAAAGTGTCCGGGGCCGGGGAACGAGGGTGAACTTGATCATGCCGCTGTGCCGGGAGGGGAATTCATGAGAATTGTCGTTGTGGAGGATGAAGAGAAAATTCGCAAGGGCATCGTTCGGCTGATCCATAAATTGAGCGAACAGTACCGGGTTGTCGGAGAATGCGAGAATGGTCTGGAAGGCATAGCATCCATTAAGCGGTTGAATCCGGATTTGGTGATCACGGACATTCGAATGCCCCTTATGGGCGGGATGGACATGCTGGAGACGCTTAAGGGGGAAGGGATCGCGCCGCGAACGATCATTTTAAGCGGCTATTCCGAGTTCGAATTTGCCCGAAAAGCACTGCAGCTCGGCGTTGTCGTCGAATATTTATTGAAACCGATTACGGCCGACGACTTCAAGCAGGTGCTGCTTCATATGGAAGCCGATTTGGCTAACCGCCGCGCGGATGACATGAAGGCAGCCGGGGCGGATGAGGATGGCGGGCAGTGGTTCAGAAGGTATTGTCTGCAACCGGATATGGAGCCGGATCAGGCGCCGGAGCGCGTCAAGCAGCGGCTCGCAATGAACGGGCCTTCGGCGCGTTACCTTGCATCCGTCTACACCGGCCAAGCCGGCGGGGAGCAGGCGGAGGAAGCAAGAAGAACGCTGCAAACCGCTCTGGAGCTGGATGACAGGGTCAACGACTTCCTGTTGGCCGGGATTCCGGAGCTGTGCGAATTGAATCTTGCGCTGACGATGAAATCCGCGGCTCCTTGCATGAGCAGCCTGTGGGAGCATCTGCTTGCCAAGCTGCGCGCTCTGCCGCTGAACGATGCGATCTTGACCTGGGAGCAGCTTGCTCCCGGCGATGACTTAAGAGAGCGGCTGCGCGAATTGAGAGGCTTGCGCAAATGGTCTCTGCTTGCGGGCGGCGAAGCCGCTCTCAATCAACATAAGGCGGCTGGCGTTGCCGGCAGAGGGCCGCTGCCGTATCCGGCGGAATGGGAGCCGAAGATCAAGGAAGCGGTACTTAGCCGCGACCGGACGGGAATGAAGCGGGAAACGGAGCTGTTTGCGGAGCACTGCATGAGAGAGGCTGCCGATCCGCAGCAGGTGCTTGACGCCTGTATCCGGTTTCTATCCGCGATGCAGTATATGGCGGGAGTCATCCTCGGCGATGCCAGCACGGCGAAGGAGTGGGGAGATCTTTATCATCGGCTGTCGCTCGCGCAGACGCCCCGTGAGCTGAGAGAGGCGCTGCTGGATGCCGCCGATCGGACCGCCGAAGGCTTCGCGTCGGTTCCCGTGTCGCACAGCCTTGTGATCAATAAAGCGGTGAAGCGGATTCAGGAACGGTACCAGACCGGAATTACGCTTGAGGAGCTGGCCGGCTCATTCGGCATTACGCCGGAATATTTGAGCTCTTTGTTCCAGAAGGAGCTGGGCGTTTCATTCACGGCCTGCGTCAAAAATATGAGAATCCGCAAAGCGAAGGAGCTGCTCGCCGGAAACCGGCTCAAAGCGTTCGAGGTGGCGCAGCGGGTCGGATATTCGGACGCCAAATATTTTTCCCGCGTATTTAAAGAAGCGACGGGGCTTACGCCGGGGGAGTTTCAGCGGCTGCACCGGTAACCGACTTCGGCAGGTTTTCTCGGAATCCGCCGGGCGGGTCAATTGACTTTAAACCAGTCCACCTTTCTTAAAAAATTAGAATTATCAATCCTCCGGCTAACGATTATGATAATCTTGTTTCTTCGGGCAGCGGCAGGCGCGGCAGTGCGGAGACGACTTTTTACTTCATTTCGGGAGGATGGGTGCTTTTAATGAAAAATATTATAAAACCATCGTGTTTGATCGGTTCCATGCTTTTTATTTTGGCCGGATGCTATGGCGGGACGGGCGCGGATCTGCCTGGGGCCGCCCAGGAGGCTAAGCCTTCGCAAGCGGACGCGGCGCCGCCGGACAATGAATTATTCATTTTCACGGCATGGCCCGCCTATTTCGTTAAGGAGGAAAATTTCGAGCGGCAGGTCGGCCAATTTATAAAAAAGAAATTTCCGGATATTAAAGTCAAGCATGTAGCCTGGGATAATCCCGGCCGGAGATACGAGGATCTGATTGCAGCAGGCACGATACCGGATATCGTCTTTGACGAAGTCCGCCGCAACACGTACAGACAGGTACGAAGGTTCAAAATGGAATATGATATGACCGATCTGATCAAAAAGTATAATTTCGACACGAGCAAGCTGAATCCGGCGGACATGCAGCATTCGATTAATACGTCGGACGGCAAGCTGTACTCCCTCCCCTTCAACTCGAACGAATATGTGCTTATTTATAATAAAGATATTTTTGACAAGTTCGGCGCCGATTACCCTCAAGACGGCATGACATGGGACGAAGCCTATGAAATGGCCAAGAAGCTGACCCGGCAGGAAGGGGACATCACTTACAAAGGCTTCCAAATGAATCCCGCCCATTATTTGCGGTTCAATCAGCTATCGGAGCCGGGGCTTGATCCGAGCGAGAACAAGGCATCCATGGTATCGGGCAAATGGACGAGCATTGTCGATAATATTCGGCGCTTCTACGATATCCCGGGCAATCAGCTGGTCAAGACGAATGAATTCACCAAAGGACGCGTCGCGATGATCGTCGATTCCATGGAAAATGTAACGAGAATTGTGAACGAGAACCCCAAGATCAATTTCGACGTTTCTTCAGTCCCGGTGTTCCCGGAAGCCCCGAAGTCCAAGTTCCAGCCTAATACTAACGGCATGTTTATAACGAAGCAATCGGACAAAAAGGATTTGGCGTTCCAGGTCATCGCTTATTTGCTGTCTCCCGAGGTGCAGATTGAGATGTCCAAGCAAGGGGTCATGTCTCCGCTGATGGACCCTGCCGTGCAGCAAGCGTACGGAAGCTCCATTCCGGAATGGAGGGGCAAGCACGTCGAATCGTTGTTTGCCTTGAACAGCGCGAAGCCGCCTCTGCGCAAGCCGGGCCTGACGTTTATTAACGAAAATACGGACATGGTGTGGAATCTGATCGCCACGGAATCCAAAGACAGCCAGACAGCGCTCAGAATGACGAACGAATCGATGAATAAAGCGATCGAGGAGACGATCAAAATTCAGAAGGAAGGCGGCATCAGCGATTACGAATAAGTTTAGCCTTCGCAAACGAAGCCGAACGGGTTATTATCGAAGAGAGTGTACGATGAGAAATCTGTCCTTTATTAAATACATATTGTTGGCGGTGAAAGGTATGAAATTTTATGCGGCATCCAGCTTTCGGAATATCGACGCGGTCAGAACCGTTACCAAAGGGCTGAAGGAAAAAGGCTGGAGCTTGACTTACGATTGGACGCAAGGCTTCAAAGATGCGACGATAGAGCAGTTCAAAGAAATCGGTCAACAAGAAAAGCAAGCCGTTATGGATGCGGATTGCTTGATCATTATGCTGCCCGCCGGCAAAGGAAGTCATATTGAAATGGGGATTGCGCTGGGAGCGGGCAAAAAGGTGTATCTATATGCTCCGAACGGCGAAACGGTGAATCTGGAGACGACGAGCACGTTCTACCATTTGGATGAAGTTGGAGTATTCACCGGAACGGTAGACGAGCTTATCGAAGGGATTTGCCGCGCATGATCATGCCGCGTAAATATAAGGAGGAGATCCGGTCATGCAAGGGTATAACGTCATTATGATCTACAATAAAGATATGGACCGGCTGCTTATGTGCAAACGCTTGAAGGAGCCGTATCTAGGTCTAAGCAATCTGGTCGGCGGCAAAATTGAACCCGGGGAGCCGGGGCCGGAGGCGGCTTACAGAGAGCTGCGGGAAGAAACCGGAATTTCCGCGGAGGATGTGAGCTTACGTCATCTGATGGATTTTACCTATTATTTGCAGGATTGCTATGTCGAGGTGTATGTCGGTAAATTGAAGCGAGACGTCATCGTCTCCGGAGACGAAAACGAGTTATATTGGTCTGATTTGGAGCGGGACTTTTTCGATATGGCGCTCTATGCGGGAGAAGGCAATATCGGACACATGATCGAGCAGGTGAAGATGAGCAGAGAGATTCTGTTTAGCGACTGAACGCCGCGCCGAAAGCAAGCGTCTCAAGAGGAGAAAGATCTATGCGCAAAAAACGTTTTTGCGCTCCGCGGCGATTTGTTGGATAATGGAAGGGACTAGCTAATGCTTACGACATTCTATTGCTCAAGGGGGCTATTTACAATGAGCCAGGCTTCCATTCAAAGGGTGCATTTCGACGACGCGCCCGCCATTCAAATCGATGCGGGAGGTTACCGCGCGGTCATCGCGCACAGCGTGGGCAGCAATATGGTTGAGCTGAGCCGGCCAGGGGACGGGCTGAGCTTTCTCCGCACGCCGGAGAACGGAGAGACGCTGCGCCAGAAGAGCCAGCGCTACGGACTGCCGCCGCTGTTTCCGCCGAACCGGATTATCGACGGCAAGTTTGCGACGCCGTACCGCCGTTACGAGCTGCCGCTGAACAGCTCCGACGGGGCGCATTTTATGCATGGCATATTGCATAAACGGCCTTGGCAGATTCATTCTGCCGGCATTTTGGAAAATGGGGCGGCCGAGGTCGTCTTCTTGATGGAGATGGGCCAAGACGGTGAAATGTTTTCCTATTTTCCGCATGAATTTACATACGAGCTTGCTTATACGTTGTCCGAGAAGGGACTGCACCAGCAGGTGCGAATTACGAATCACAGCGGCGAGCCGATGCCGCTCGGCGTCGGATTTCATACTGCGCTGCGGGTGCCGTTTCACGAAGAAGGCCGGGAGGAGGATTATCGCCTGGCGATCTCCGTAGCGGAGCAGTGGGAGGTAACGCCGCTGTTCGTATCGACGGGCAAGCTGCTGCCTCTGAGCGAAAGCGACCGGGCGCTGCGCGGAGAAGGCATACGGCCGACGGGAACTCCGTATGCGAATCATTTTACCGGCGGGCCGATGGAACGCGGCGGCAAGCCGTTCTATGGGGCGGCCTTGACGGATACGCGCCGCAACATCAGCCTCGTCTACGAAGTCGATCCGAAATACGGCCATTGGACCGTATGGAACGACGACGGGCTCAGCGGCTTCGTATGTCCGGAGCCTCAGACCTGGGCGAACAACGCGCCGAATGTGGATGCGCCGGAATCGCTCACGGGCTTTCAACTGCTTGCTCCAGGCCAGAGTTGGCATGCATGGACGCGGATGTACGCAGAGCGGGGATCATCCGGCAGCAAGCCTTGAGGGAGCTGTCAATCCGACTCTGCTCCCGGCGGCCGGGGGATTTTAGCGATCGATCGGTAAGTGATGCCAAAAAGATCTTTCATGGAGGGATGAAACGTTGTCACTGAATGTCGGATTTGTCGGTACCGGAGGCTTTACGAGATTTCACTGCAATTTGCTGACCCAAATGGACGATGTTAACATCCGGGCTTTTTGCGCGACGAGTCTGAATAAGGCGGAACGCGCCGCGTCGGAGTGGGACGGGGCTCAAGGGTATGACGGCATTCATGCGATGCTGGATGGGACGAAGCTGGACGCGGTATATATCTGCGTGCCGCCGATGGCCCACGGGGAAGCCGAGCGGGCGCTGATCGAGCGCGGCATTCCGTTCTTCGTCGAGAAGCCGGTCGGAATCGACCTCGACCTGCCTTCGGCGCTGCTTGAGAGCATTCAGGCGAAGAAGCTGATCACTTCGGTCGGGTATCACTTCCGCTATATGGACTCCACACAGCGGGCACTCTCCATGCTGGGAGAGCGGACGCTCGGAATGGGGCTCGGCTATTGGATGGGCGGCATGCCGCGCGTGCCGTGGTGGCGCAAGCAGGACGGCTCCGGAGGGCAATTCATCGAGCAGACGACGCATATCGTCGATTTGATGCGTTACACGATGGGCGAAGCGGTTGAAGTGTACGCGGCCTACGGCAGCCGGGTGATGCATCTGGTTGAAGAAGGCGTGACGACGCCGGATGTCGGCACGGTGACGATCAAGCTGGCGAGCGGCGCGGTGGCGACGCTGTCGAATACGTGCATCCTGCCCGGAGGCGGGCGAATCGGACTGCATCTGTATACCGATCAAGGCGTGATGGAGCTGACGAAGGAATCGCTGAAGGATACGGGCAAATCGACCGTATTCGAATACCGCAACCAAACCAATCCATACGCATGCGCGCACGAAGCGTTCCTGCATGCGGTCCGGACGGGAGATACCTCCGGTATTCTTTCGCCGTACGAGGATGCGGTCAAGACGCAGGCGATTGCGGTCGCCGCGCTTCGCTCGGCTCAAGCAGGAGCGCCGATTCGGTTGGCATAGTGAATAAATAGAGCGACGGGCAGCCTGTACGGGCTGCTCTTTTTGTCGTCATTTTATCGCCATTCGGCCAATGGTTAAGCGTTTAAGCAAAAGTAAGCGCACTCAATTTGAAACTTTTGTAAAATCGCAAAATGAGTCTTTTCACGGGAAAGGAACTGTGCTACGATACCTGAGTTTAGAGTCGGAGCAACGGTACTTTTAGCGAAAAGGTGGGCAACATGGAATCCATTCACGGACAACAAGAGCAAGGCAAACGGCCGGAGCAGTTCAATCTGTTTTTTCTCACGTGGCCGATCTTTCTGGAAGTTTTTTTGTTTATGCTTATGGGCATCGCCGATACGTTCATGCTGAGCGCCATATCGGATAATGCGGTCTCGGGCGTCGGAGCGGCGAATCAATATTTGTTTATCGCGATTTTGATTCTTGAGGTGATCGGCAACGGGGCGTCGATTGTCGTATCGCAATATATCGGCTCGCGCAAATATATCGAAGCGGCCCGGATTTCCGCGCATGCGGTTACGCTCAATTTGCTGATCGGTGTTGTGATCAGCGCCTGCTTCGTTCTGTTCAGCGGCAGGCTGCTGGAGACGTTGAACTTGTCAGGCGAAATTCTCGCCTTCGCCCGCAGCTATTTGTATATTGTCGGCGGCGGCATCTTCCTGCAGGCGATCATCAATTCGCTTGCGGCGATCATCCGCGTGCACGGCTTCACCAAGGCGGCTATGCTCGTGTCGTTAGGGATGAACGTCGTTCACATTGCGGGCAACTATACGCTGATCTTCGGACATTTCGGCTTTCCGGAGCTGGGAGTTCAAGGGGCGGCGATCTCTTCGGTAGGCAGCCGGGCGGTTGCGCTGCTCGTATTCTTGTGGCTGCTGTACCGCGTCACCGAGGTGCGGATCGAGGTCAAATATTATTTTAACCTGAGCAAGGAATATATCGGCAAAATATTGAAAATCGGCATTCCGTCGGCGCTGGAGCAGGTTATGTACCATATTTGCCAGACGATCTTCCTGTTCTATGCGACGTTCCTCGGAGCGGAGGCGCTGGCGGCCAGACAATATGCCGCTAACATCTCGATGTTCATCTACTTGTTCGCCATTGCGATCGGCATGGGAACGGCGATTATTGTCGGCAGACTGGTCGGCGGCAATCGGCAGGATGAAGCTTATGCGCGCGTATTGAAAAGCGTGAAATGGGCCAGCGCCGCGACGCTGCTGATGGTTGCGGTCGTTATCACGCTGCGCAAGCAGCTGATGGGCATTTTCACGGTAGACCCGGAAATTATCCGGCTCGGCGCCAATGTGCTGCTGCTGAGCATCCTGCTGGAAACCGGGCGGACGATGAACATCGTGCTCATCAACTCGCTGCGCGCCGCCGGCGACGCCAAATACCCGCTGTGGGTCGGCATGTTTACGATGGTCGGGATGAGCTTGTCGCTGGGCTATTTGTTCGTCTTCAAGCTGGACATGGGCCTTGCCGGCATTTGGCTGGCGATCGCATCGGATGAATGGGCCCGCGCGGTCATTATGTATTTCCGGTGGAAGAGCCGGGCCTGGGAAAAGCACGGTCTGGTCAAGGCGGAGTTCAAAGAGCAATCGGTCGGAGCTTAAATGCGGGGCACGAAGAGAGAGGAGCGCCGCTCCTCAAGCGGGATGCGCCTGCGGTTAAGAACCTTCCGTTCCACTTTTGTGGGACGGGAGGTTCTTTGGCATATGCGGAATTATCGTAGTGCAATCTCCGGAGAAGCGGACGATCCCGCTGCTGATCTCCAACCTGGGCTCCAGCTATTCCCCGGATTTCGGCGTCATCATGACGGCCATCGTCATTTCGACGCTGCCGACGGCGCTTGTGTTTTTCCTGATGCAAAAGCAATTTGTCGCGAATAAAGATGCTCAAGCTTCATTGGGTCCAGAGGCGTTCGTTTATTCGCTGTCCGCAGGCACCTTCATCTTCATTTGCGGGCGTCCCTTCTCGGCGCGGTACAGCAAGGAGCAGAGGATGGCAATCGCTCCGACGATCGTCATGCCCCAGAAAATGTTGGCGTACGCATGAGGAAGCGGGAGATTCCGCTGCATCGTAAGCGAAGTGCCGGTAACGGCGACGCTGAAGGCCCCGCTGAAAAACTGCATCAATTGGAACAATCCCATGCCAGCGCCGATATATTGTTTGGGCACGATGCGCGAAATTTCGTTGGATACGCTTGTCGTGAGCGCCGAGAAGCTGATGCTGAGCAGCATGTAGCTGGCGACGATGGCAAAGACGGAATGCACTGCGAATAAAGCGAACAGTCCGGCAGCGGCGGCCAGAGGCCATGGAGCGTAACGGAACAGCGCGCTGTTGCCGAAGCGGTCGATCATTTTGCCGATCCAGTTCGAGGCGAGCATCGACAGGACGGCTCCGGGGAACAGCACAAGCCCCGATTGCCCCGGAGACATGGCGTACAGATGCGCCAGCACTTGCGGAAGCAGGAATAGCGTGACGAAGCTGCTCATATAAGCCATGATGCCGAGCGCGCTTAAGTTCAAATACGATTTGTTGCCGAACAGCGCAGGCTGGACGAAAGGATTGGCCGTGCGTTTAATCCGCTGCCAGAACAGGATGAGGGCGAGCAGCCCGGCGGCGAGCATAATCCAGGAGCGGCTGGTCAGAAACAGCAGCATCCCTGTCGTTCCGACGCCGATCAGGACGGCTCCGGCGATGTCGAAGGAGCCTCGCTGAGGCCGTTCCTTGGGCAGCAGCCGGTAAAACACGGGCACAAGCAGCAGCGTGGCGGCGGTGACGAGGAACAGATCGTTCCAGCCCAAATACTGGGTGATGGAACCGCCGATTACGGGACCGAGGCCGAGGCCGAGCGAGCTGGCCGACATGACCGTCGCCATTGCTTTGCCCCGGCGCGTCAGCGGAATGTAGCGGGTTAGCAGGACGATGCCGAGGGCTGGAACCGAAGCCGCGCCGGACGCTTGAATCAGCCTGGCGATCAGCAGCGGGATGAAATGATGGCTGAAGAGGCCGAGCAGCGAAGCGAAGCCCAGCGACAAGAGCCCGATCATGAACAGCTTGCGGATCGGCACGAAATCCGACAAGCGGGAATACGTGATGGAGGAGATCGCGAAGACGATCGAATACCCTGTCACGATCCACGAAGCCGCAATCGCCGATAAGCCGAAGTCTTGGGTAATCTGCGGCAGGGCGAGATTGAACATCATCGTGTTCATCACGACGAGAATGACGGTGAAGCCGAGCAGCGGAATGATCAGCCGCTCTTTGAAGGCGCCGCCGGCGGCGGTCTCCGCCGATGGATCATGGATTGCGGACGGTTGGTTCATGAGGTTAAGCCTCCTTTAGTGGCATCATGCCGCTCCTCAGCATGCTGTGTCCGAAGGGCATGAGGGATAGTTTGTCATTTAGTTCGATTGTTATCGAACAATAGAAATATAGCACGGGTTGTGGTATAATTCAACAGGTAAAGTGTAAATTTCCGGAAAAGGGGGCGATGTAATTGAAAATTTTATATCATCCCGCCGCGGAGGAAATACAACTCGGTTCCGTCCTCTACGCGCTAAGCGACCCGACCCGACTCTGTCTTGTGCATACCATTGCGAAGCAAGGGGAGCAGTCCTGCAGCACGTTTGAAGTGCCGATAGCCAAATCGACCTTGTCTCATCATATTCGTACGCTCAGGGAAGCGGGAATCGTCCGCGTCCGGATTCAGGGAACGCAGCATTTTGTCTCGCTCCGGACGGAAGATCTGGAGGTCCGGTTTCCGAATTTGCTGAGTACGATTCTGCAAGCCGCGCAGAATCATACGGTGACTGAAGAATTATAAGGCGCGGATCACTTATGGGAGCTCTATCGGCTGGAGACTACGGGGAGATCACAAGTAACTCCGTCGAACAGACTCTTAGAAGTCCGGGAAGAAGCAGCCATCGCCAAGCGAGAGCCATCTAGATAAGCGTGAGCGTTCGCCTTTGTTCCCGGATTTCAACTCATTCAAGGACTAACCATTCGATAAATCCGGGGGATGAGAGCGAGCAGAAGATCGAATGGGTGCCGCAGCGGGCTTTTTCACCGCACTGGTAGAGCGCATACTGCAAAACGAGGATTCATGCTGCTTCGCATCATCTTTTTTTCTATGGACAAACTAGGCCCTTCCCGTAAGTCATATCTCGGGAGGGGCTTTTTGCCGTGCAAGCTTAAGAAATGCGCGGATTGCGGGGATATCCGCTCACTTCGACGCTGAGGAAAGCTAACGGACGTCACAGCTGTAAATACGGTGCAATCCGCCGATTTCAAATCATAACGGACATGACAGCACCTATTGACCCGAATCTGCTGCCGAAATGCGACATTGGCGTCAAATAGCTGCAGCCATGTCCTTTAGAAATCCAAAAGTGCGATATTGTCGTCAATAACGGCAGCTATGTCCGTAAGAGTTATCGTCAGGCTCATTGCTTCGAGAGCGAGCGGCTGGCACCGGACACGGGTTAACGAAACAACTCGATGAAGCGGAGCAGCGCCGCGGTCATCAGCGCATCCTTTCTGCGGATGAACACAGTATCGACCCGGGCGAACGGATAGCTGGCCGGATGAACCCGAAGCGTTCCGTCCGCGACCTGTCGTTCCACAACGGACAAGGGAAGCAGGCTGATGCCGAGACCTGCCCGCGCGCAGCCGAGGATCGCTTCGAGCGAGCCGAACTCCATCATTTTGTCCGGATACACTCCTTCGTGGTGGAGCCATTGCTGCAGCTTGGCCCGATAGGAGCAGCCGGAGCGAAAGACGAGCAGCGTGCGATTGCAAAGCTCCTTCACCGAGCCGATCGGCGGATGAGCGGCGTCGGTGATGAGCGCGAGCTCCTCCTGGAGCACCGTTTCCTGCGCTAGCTCGGGGTGATCCACCGGACCGGCGACGAAGGCGCCGTCCAGCTCGTAGTGGAGCACGGAGTGCAGGTGCTGCTCGGTAGGGCCGGTCACTAGGGTTAAATCGACGCCGGGATACCGATGATGGTATTGGGCGAGCGCATCCGGCAGCCTGACGGCGGCGGTCGTCTCCATCGAGCCTATGCGGAGCGGGCCTGACGGCGTATCTTCGTCGCGCATCGCCTTGGAGGATTCCTCGATCAGCTGGAAAATCCGCTCGGTATAGTCAAGCAGCGTCCGTCCTTTGGCCGTGAGCGTGATGCCGCGGTTATGACGGTAAAACAAAGCCGTCTGAAAATGCTGCTCCAGCTGTTGAATTTTGGTCGTCACATTCGATTGGGCATAGTTCAGCTCCTGCGCCGCGCGGGTGATGCTGCCGGTTTGTGTGACGGTTTGAAATATTTTCAAAGCATGCAGGTCCATAGAGGCCGCCTCCTTAACAATGAATAACGATTTAAGTTAATCTGTCATCTGTTTTAGTGATGGGTGGAATCTTTATTATGTATTATACCAGATGACAAAGCATCGTATATGATTATAGGGAGAATGGCGGGCCGACGGCCTCGCCGGTGTAATCGGGGGGATGATGATCATGACAGGACAGCCGCGGCGGCAAGTGGCGGGCGGGATATGGGCATTGGCAATCGCGATGGGAGTCGGCCGCTTCGCTTACACGCCGATTTTGCCGCTGATGCAGCAGGAGCTTCATTTCTCCGACGCCTTCGCAGGCTATTTGGCTTCCAGCAACTATGCGGGCTATATGCTCGGAGCGCTGCTGGCCGGAGTGATTCCGTGGCACGGCAGACGGGCGCTCTATTATAGAATCGGCCTGACGGCAAGCGTGCTGACGACGGCAGCGATGGGGATGACCCATTCGCCCTCTTTATGGTTTGCGCTGCGCTTCGCGTCCGGGATCGTGAGCGCCTTCGTCTTCGTGCTTGCTTCCGCGATGGTGCTGGATGTGCTGGCAGCAAGGGGAAAGACGGCTTGGTCCGGCCTGTTTTACGGCGGCGTCGGAGCTGGCATTCTGGCCAGCGGTTTGCTCACTCCGCTGTTTGCCCGCTTGGGAAGCTGGCAAGGCGCATGGATCGGGCTCGGCTTGTTCAGCGCGGTCGGCGCCGTGTTCGCTTGGATGTGGGTTCAGGAGGGAGAGTCCGCAAGCGGCGCGGGCAAAACCGCATCGGATTCCGCCGCCGCGCCGCCCGCTCGCTGGCTGCCATGGCTGATCGCCTCGTACGGCCTGGAAGGGCTCGGCTACATCGTGACGGGCACGTTCATCGTCGCCATTGCGGACCAAATCCCCGGATTTGCCGGACATTCGATCTGGGTATGGGTGCTGGTCGGCGCCGCGGCCGCGCCTTCCTGCATCCTGTGGTCCTCGCTGGCCAAGAAGCTCGGCTTCGTGAGGACGCTGCTGTGGTCGATGCTGCTGCAGGCGGCGGGCATCGCGCTTCCGGCCTGGTGGAGCGCTCCGGGCGGCTTCGTGATCAGCGCCTTGTTATTCGGGGCTACCTTCATGGGCATCACTACGCTGGCCGCGACGCTGGGGAGGCAGATGAGCCCGAACCGCAGCAGCCGGGTCATCGGCATATTAACCGCCGTATACGGCACCGGTCAAATGCTCGGGCCTGCAGGAGCCGGCGCGTTGTTTTCGCTGACCGGCGATTACAACGGAGCGCTTCTCGGAGCGGCGGCCGTCGTCCTGGCGGGAGGCTGCCTGCTCTTAACCGGATTGCGATACGATAAACAAAGGAGAGATCGCGACAATGCCTTACGTCAACATTAAGATTACGAAGGAACACGTAACGCCGGAGAAAAAAGCGAAGCTAATCCGCGGAGTCACACAGCTGCTGGCGGATGTGATGGGGAAAAATCCGCAAACGACGGTCGTCGTCATCGACGAGGTCGATACCGATAATTGGGGAATCGGCGGAGAAACGGTCACGGTACGCAGGCAGCTTGGAAAATAAAGCTGGCCGATAGCGCTTTACTTTTCCGTATTCCGGTGTATAATGATCGGCAAAGGATGGAAAATCCGAACTGGAAAGGGACGGTCGTCCGCTTCATGCGGCAATTCCGTTCCTTTTTTTGCGTTGTTCATAAGCCGCGGCGCAGTCAGTGCAACGCCCCAAAAAAACAGCCCCGGGAATGAACCCGGAGCTGTCCTGCGCTTTAGTGGATGTCTTTTTTCTTAAAGCGGCCGCCCTTCACATCGTGAATGTTGCCGATCGCCAGGAAGGCGTTCGGATCGTGCTCGTCGACGATCGATTTCAGCTTCGCTTCCTCCAGACGCGTAATGACGCTAAAGATAACTTTTTTGTTATCTCCGCTAAAGGCGCCTTCCCCGTTCAAATAGGTGACGCCGCGGCCTAGCCGGAACGTGATCGCCTGCCCGATCGTTTCCGAGTGATCGCTGATGATCCATACCGATTTGGATTGATCCAAACCTTCAATCGTAATATCGATCATTTTAAAAGCGATGTAATAGGCAATCAGCGAGTACATCGCATGGTCCCAGCCGAAGACGAAGCCGGCGCTGCTAAGAATAAACAGGTTGAAAAACATCACGATTTCGCCGACCGAGAACGGTGTCTTTTTGCTGAACAGAATGGCGACAATCTCCGTCCCGTCGAGCGAGCCGCCCGAACGAATGACGAGGCCGACGCCGATCCCCAGAATGATGCCTCCGAATACGGCCGCGAGCAGCGGGTCCAGCGTGAACGGCTTGATCGAATGGAGCAGCGAGCTGCCCAGAGACATGATCAGAACCGAGAACAGCGTCGATAAGGCGAACGTTTTTCCGATTTGCTTGTAGCCGATCATCAGAAACGGCAGATTGAGCAGCACCAGGAAGATCCCTAACGGAATGTTGGACAAGTGCGATAAAATAATCGAAATACCTACAATGCCGCCGTCGATAATATGGTTCGGAACCAGAAATACTTCCAGACCTAACGAGAAGAACGCCGCGCCGAAGAACATAAAAAAGATGCGCTGCATAAATTTGGTGCGGGTTACTTTTTGATGCTGAGCTGTCGTTTGTTCATTCGATACCGGAATATTAGTCATTGAAAATCCCCTCTTCTTACGCTTATTCTTCCTATCTTGCTGTCGGGAACGAATAAGCAAATGCCACGTAATCCGAGGTGTATTTCAACGGAGCAAGCACGACCTTCTTAAGAATTTTGGGTATTTTGGAATGTAAGAAAATGATATAAATCACCAGCAAAAGCAGATAACACGGATCGGGACGATGTTCTTGTTCGTGCCAAGGGATCGGGGGAGGGAGAGCGGGAACGGTAATTTTGAACGATTCGGGCGCAACCCGCATAAAGGCTGGAGTTTCGTTGAACGGACTCAGCACATTTTGTTCGAAGGTAACGTTCTGCGAGATGGGCGGAGTTAACGGGAACAGTACCAGGCCTACGACAAACCAGACCAGAACGACCCAGCGACGACTGCGATGAAAGCTTCCCATAGTTTCCCCTCCAATCCTTATTGATGTGATCCGCATAAGAGTCCATTTAAAATTGTAACAAAAAAAGCCCCGGTTCGTCATCTTTTTGTTGAGAACATGCCGGACGAACCTATACCTAGCCTTTACGGGCTAAGACATATATACTGTAGGTAACCATTGATTTCAGCTAAAGGCGGAAGGGCATGCTGTTCTATTTAACATTTTTGTTCATGTTTGTAAGCTTAACGACCCTTGGTATTTATTTAAGCATAAAGCATAGAAGGAACCGGCTTATCTTCTGGACGACTGCGATTATTTTTTGCACCGGGCTGGTCGGACCGCAGATTATTTTAGAGAAGCGGATCGTCCCCTCGCTGACTCATCATGGCAGCGCTTTTATGATCGATTCGATGAATCTTCTGACGGGAACCCTTAATTTTTTCATCAGTACATTTCCGTATTATGCGATCCTTGTCTTTTATCTCATTTACAATAACTATATGAGGAAGGACAAGTGGATGCTAGGCGCATTAAGCGTGCCGCTTTGGATGACTTTGCTGATTCAGACGGATCTGTCCGTAAATAAATTGAATACGGCGTTTATTTCCGCGTGGGGGCTTGTATACGTGCTGGCTGTTTGGTGGTTAGCGATTCGTCCCGTCGTCATGGAGAAAGATTTGCGGAAGCGCGCGCATCATATCGCGATAGCTTTGATGTTTTTGGTTCCTGTAACGATTTTAAATGTGTATCATTTTTCGTCCTCTGTGATGGGCGACCGGATCTTGATTTTCATCCCTTACCTATGTGTCGGAAGCATCCTGCTTCTTCTTATTTTATATCTTAGGGGAGCTTTTTTGGGGCTGCAGCGAAAGTCCATCCGGACGGTTCATGTCGGCACAGCAATCATTCATCATTCGTTGAAAAATTCGATCGGGAAAATTAAACTGAATGCACTCAACATCCGAAAGAGCCTGACCATGAAGCGCTATGAAGAGATAGAACCGATGGTAGACAATCTGTTAACGACCCATGAAGCCATGATGAAGACGATGGCCACTATTTCACGTGCGGTGAGCGACAAGACGGAATTACATAAAGAGAGGCATGACCTGGCCATCATCTTGGATGAAATTGTGGACATCTGTAAGGCCTTCTCGAATATTCGCGTGGACAAATGCTACAGGACTCTCATGCTGCCTGTGGATAGACAGCTCCTTTCGGAGTGTATACTCAATATATGCAACAATGCAATCGAAGCGATGGAGGGGGAAGGGACCCTTCGGATCAAGACTGAAAGCCGGAGAAGGAAGGTTCTGCTTTCTATCGGCGATAACGGGCCAGGCATGAACAGCGTGCAGCTGCACAATGTCTTCGAGCCCTTCTTCTCTACGAAGCATCGAACGAGGGAGCATTTCGGCTTGGGGATGTATCATGTCAAACGAGTTATGGAGGCGCATGGAGGCAAGGTGGAGATCAGAAGTGCGCCGGGCCAAGGAACTACGGTCATACTGACTTTAAGACAAACGGTTTAAGGTGGTGCTATGGATCGGATCAGGGCAATGTATGTCGAGGATGATCAAGAATGGAGAAGCGGGCTGCAGCAATTTTTGGCCGGGCATGAACAAATCGATTTGTTTTCCTGCGTGTCTACGATTCAAGAATGCTTCACGCTGCTTCGTAACGAACACGCCGATATTGTGATCATGGATATTATCTTGAATGATTCCAAGGCGTCGGGGCTGGACGCAGCGCTGGATATTACCGTTCAGTTTCCTTACGTCAAAGTCATTATGCTGAGCTCGCTGGATCAAGATGACGAGATTTTTAATGAAGCGTTTCTGAACGGGGCTTACGATTATGTGTATAAATACGATTTCGAGCAACTGCCCGAGGTCATTCTCCTTGCTTATCAAAACAAGTCGTCCAAATACGGCGATCGTCTCAGAAAGCTCGTCTATGAAAAAAAGCGAAGCATGCTCAGCGACGGGGACTGCAGCCTGTTACGGGCCATCCTGGACGGGAAAACGCAGTATCAAATTTCGGTGGAGCTTAGTGTCAGCCTGGCGGCCGTGAAAAAGCATGTCGGGAGAATCATGAAAAAATTTCGTTGGGAGAAGTCGAGCCTGGAATTAGCCGAGAAATGCAAAAAATGGGGCTTGCTTGACCCGTAAATGAAAACAACCGTGAAAAACTGCTCTTGGGCTCATCCCAATGAGCAGTTTTTTATTGTTTAGGAAATGATGCGCAGCAATTTCCAGTGGATATCCGTGGGCACCCCCGAAAGGAATGTCTACCCATAGAACGATCCCAGAGGAATGGTTAGACGCCGATCCAGCTTAGGCTGGATGCGGACGGAATAAGCTTCAGAGCATCACGTCACTTTTGGGGGATTGGTTCCTGACCAAACGGGCGGCAGGTAGACATATAAGTGTCTACTTACTTTTTGTCTCCATTCGTGATTATAATTTTCGGTAAGGATAAATAGGTCAGAAGTAAAGGAGCCGAGTCATTTGTATACCTGGAATAAGAAGTCTGGACTAAGCAGGTTAGCGCTTCTATTTTTTTCGCGGCGCTAACGTTCGTGCTATTTGCAGACGGGAAGGCGTGGGCCTCGGGCTTTGCCTCTGGGGCCGGTACGGAGGAGAATCCTTATGTCATCACAACGGCGAGTGAGCTTAACCTTGTTCGCAATGATTTGAAAGCGCACTATAGGCTGGGCAATGATATTGATCTGACCACGGAATACCCGGTCTGGAAACCCATTTAGCAGCGCAGGTGTCTTGCGGGCCAAATCCAGCGGACCGACGGAAACGGGGCAGTATATGATGAACAAGACAAAAGTGAATTCAGGCGAAACCTGGTACGCAAGAGCGTATCTGGTTTACAAGGATAGCGCAGGCGCCGAGACGGTCATCTACAGCCGAAGCGTAGTCTCGGGCACGATGCCGTAATCATGGAAAGAAGGGAGGTTTCGAAGTTGAAGAAGCAATATGAAAAGCCGCAAATAGAAATTGAAGAGTATGAACTTACCAACATCTGCTCCCTTTCGGGCGGACTAGGGGATGGGGAAGACTTTTAATGCAAGCCGTGAACAAAGTAACGATAGCGGATCTCCATATGGAATGCGGGATGATCGATACTTCCTTTTTTGATAAACGGTTGTCCGCATACAAAAATGACGCTTTTACAAATCGAGATATGTGGTTACAGACGGTTGCCTGCGACGAGGTGGAGGAACCGCCCGGCGAAATCATCGAGCAAGTGAAATCCGCTACCATCGTTCGTACAAGCGAACATCAATTATGCAGATATGTAAGGGATCAACAGACGGGGAAGCTTGCGACGGCATTCTATTACAACCGGGATTATTCCGAGGTGCGGATTCACCTATGGAAAGGACGAAATCATCCGATATTTTCGTTGACCGATTGGGAATATATTTTTACGGGAGCTGCCTTCAGCAATCGGTTAACTCAGCTTGGGGGGGCCGTCCTGCACGGCTCATCCCTGGCGTTTGAGCATCAGGGGATTGTCTTTTCGGCGAATAGCGGCATCGGCAAGTCCACGCATGCGAATCTTTGGAAGGAACGTTTTGGCGAGGACGTTGTGATCGTCAACGACGATAAGCCCGCGATTCGCTTTTACGAAGGAATCCCCTATATCTTCGGGACGCCATGGAGCGGGAAGACGGATCTGAACATGAATGTCCGGGTGCCCCTGAAGGCGGTTGTATTCATTCGGCGTTCCGAACGCAATAGGATAGAGCGGTTGAATGCCAGGGACAGTATCTTCGAATTAACCGCTCAAATCGAGAGGCCTTATTACGACAGCGGATTAGGCTTAAAGACGCTCGAAAGAATCGAGAATCTGGTCGCAACGGTTCCCGTCTACAGATTGCATTGCAATAAGAGTCAGGAAGCGGTTGAGGTCGTTTATGATGAAATTATAGCGAAGAGGGGTTTCAAATATGAAACTGGTAAACGGTTTTAGCATCCATACGATTGCTGACAGCCAAATCGTTGTGCCCGTAGGCGCCGCCACGATCAGCTTCAAAGGAATGATCACCCTAAACGATAGCGGGGCGTTTTTGTGGAAGCAGCTGGGGACGGACAAGACCGAAGCGGAGCTGCTTCAAGCGATGCAGGAAGAATACGAAATCGATGCTGCAACGGCGATAGCGGATATTCGCGAGTTTGTGGACAAGCTGCAGCTTGCGGGCTTGTTGGAGTAATCGTTCCGCTATGCACAGATCAAGCGCGAAGATCACTCCGGATCAGCTATCCGCCCTGCTTTTGCCGATGCTCGAACTAAATTGGAATGTAGCGATTCCCGTGACGGGAAACAGTATGTATCCGTTGTGGAAGCATGGGCGGGACGAGGTTGTGCTAACGAAATGCGATCCATATGCTTTGAAAAAGGGAGATATTGTTCTGTATCGAAGATCGACGGGGCAGATGGTTCTGCATCGAATTGTCAAAGTAAGGCCGGATAGCTACGATATGTGCGGTGACGCCCAATCGCAGATTGAAAGCAAGCTGCCGCAAAAAAATGTTATGGCCGTCGTTACTTCCTTTACCCGCAAGGGCAGGGAATACAGCTGCGGGCAGTTCAGGTATAGGGTATATGCGAGTGTATGGATGTGGATCTTGCGGCTTCGGCGGATTGGAACAATAAGAAGAATATGAAATGAGCGGAGGAATTGTGCAATGGAGCATCAACCGGCATACTTTATTTCCTTGCTTGCCGCCTTTATTCATCAAAGGAGGTCCCCGGAGCAGCGGCAAATCGAATGGGAGCAGGTTTATCAACTGGGGAACATTCACTTCGTCGGCGGAATGATTTATTTAATGGCCAAGACGCAAGAACAGGGAAATAGGCCTCCTGCTGCATTATTGCAGATGATGAAACAAGATTTCACCTCAACGATTGTAAGAGCGCTCCATCAGGAAAGCGAAATGCTTCGAGTTATTGATGAACTCAGCCGGCTGCAGATTCCCCATCTCATCTTCAAAGGTTATGCGATAAAAAACTGCTATCCGGTGAAAGAAATGAGAACGATGGGGGATATCGATATTTTAATCAAGCCCGAGGACCGGGAGAAGTCCCATGAGCTTTTGCAAAGTATGGGTTTTAAACCGGGGATTGTCACCGGCGAGGTTTGGAGCTATTCGAAAGGCACCGTCCATCTTGAGATTCATACGCAGCTGTTGGTCAACAATATTAACAATAAATTTGATTATATGAACTACTTCTCGGACGTCTGGGACAAGGCCGTCATGCAGCCTAACGGATATACCTACGAGTTCTCGGTAAACGATCATTTACTGTATATGCTGGTTCATATGGCGAAGCATTTTTACGGTTACGGCTGCGGAATTCGGATGGTCATGGATGCCGCTATGTATATGATCTATTTTGAGAAGGAGCTGGATTGGGGATATTTGGAGCGGGAGCTTAAGAAGCTGAATCTGGTTTTATTCGCGCACAACATATTCGCCCTATGCCGGCGCTGGTTTGAAGTGAGCCCTCCCATCAAGCTTCCGACGATGAAAGAGGGCCTTTATGAGTTGATCGGCGAATATATTTTATCGGGGGGACCTTCGGGGCGAACCAAAGGGAGCCTCATATCGTCATGCTGCGTCAGGTTTATACGAATAATAAGGAAGTCAAGAAGGCCCCTTTAACCATAGGGGTATACTTGGAAATTTGCTTTCCAGGCTATGAGAAAATGGCCGAAATTCCTTACTGTTCATTTTTGAAAACAATGCCGTTCTTGCTGCCCGCAGCCTGGATTCTTCGCATCCTCCGAAACATGCTGCTAAATAGCAGAGACACGTTTCGCTTCGTTTGCGGAATTGTACAAGGCAAAAAGGATTTTAAGCAGCAGTATGAACTGCTGCTGAGGCTGGGCTTATAGGCCTGGGCAAAAAAAGGTTTCGGCCATTTGAATCTGGAAAAGCGTCTGCAAGAGCGAGTGGAAACCTCGAAGTGGAAACCTCTATCGACCGCAGGCCGCGACGAAATCTCCGCCTTTTTAGATCCGTCCAAGAGAGTTTTCAACGTCCGACCGGCGGATGCCCGCCGCACTGCGGACAAAATAGTCCCCGGCTTAGGAGCCTTGGCGTACGGCTCGGAAGACGGAGACTGCGGATTGCGCGGATACCGGACATTTACATCAATTTAAGTATAATTCTAACTTCCTGGACGCAAATAAACACACTAGCCGGATTGACCACGAACCAACCTAACCCCGCAAGGAGCATGAATAAAAAGGTCGTGCGGGTAAGACTAAGCCAACGATCCGTTATGCGCAAAGTACTTCCCCTCCGTTCGCACTCTTTTGCCGGATAAGTATGCTTGGGCCCGTTAAAGCGTACGCGAGGGCCAAAAACATGTCCTATCGGCAATCAAACCTCCTTTGATCGCGGCCGTCGTCCAATCAACCGGCTCTCGGATCAAGGCGTTCTTATTATTTAAGATATGCAGAGAAAGGGAAGTCTGTCCGGGGGGAAGGCGGCGGCCGGCAAGATTTTTATCGTTTCGGGGCGGACGGAAGGACTCCGTTCCCCCATAACGCTTGGGCCAGCAGCTCGTAAGAGCGGAGCCGCTGCGCATAATCCGGTATGGCCGTAACGACGATAAACTCGTCTACGCCGTATCGGCGGGACATTCGCTCCAGCTGCGCCTTCACTTGCTGCGGCGCGCCGACGAGAAGCTTCCGTCCGGCAGCGGGAGAAGGCTCTGCTGACGAGGCGGCGGCTCTCGCTTCCGGCGGAACGGACGCTTTGACCCGCTCGGCGAGCTGCCGCGCTTCCTCCTCCGTTTCCGCGCAGACGACGCCGACCGCTACGATGGCGCGCGGGGCCGGGCCCAAAGGCGACGGGACGAACGCCTCGCGATAGGCGGGAATCACTTCGTCCGCCTCCAGGTCGCTCATAAACTGCCCGAAGACGTACCCGGCTCCGTGACCGGCGGCGTAAGCCGCGCTCTTACGGCTCGTGCCGAGGAGCCAAAGCTGCGGCGCTATGTCGGGCACCGGCCTGGCCGTAACCGGCTCCCCGTCCCAAGCGTAGCTTCCCTGCAGCAGCTTGGATAGCGCGTCGAGCGAATCCGGCATCTGCCGTACCCGCTCCAGAAAGTTGCCGCTGAGCGCAAGGGTGACATGGGCCGATCCGCCCGGTGCCCGGCCGATGCCGAGGTCGATGCGGCCGGGGTACAAGCTGGCCAGCATGTGGAACGACTCGGCCACCTTCAGCGGACTGTAATGAGGCAGCAGCAGCGCGCCCGACCCCAGCCGGATCGTGCGGGTTACGGCCCCGATCGAGGCGAGCAGCACTTCGGGCGAAGTACAGGCCAGCCCCGGCATATCGTGATGCTCGGCGGTCCAGTAGCGCGTATAACCGAGCTTCTCGGCGGTTTGGGCGAGCTCTGTCGCATGCTTCAAGGCGGCGCTCGGAGACGCTTGATTCAGGACGGGGACGAGATCAAGCACGCTGAGTCGGATCGTCGAATGTTCGTTCATGATTCCTCCGTACAATGGTAGTGGTTGGTGCTGCAAACGGCCGGGCATCATCCTATTTGTCGGACGGCGCTCAGTTTGCCGTCAACAAGCTGCGGATCGTGCCGTCGACGATCATCTTCGCTTGCGCTCCGGGCGGGCGAACGGGGCCGAAGCGCGGGATCAGCTCGCGCGCCGTGAGCGGCTCCGGCCGGTCAACCCAGCCGGCCAGGCAGGCCAGCGCGCCGAGAAGCCGCTGAGGCGCGACGCCCTCGCCTCGCAGCGAGGCAAGCGTCAGCGAGCGGTCGCGCTTGGACAGGCGCTGGCCGCCCTCGTCCACGAGCAGCGGGACGTGGGCGAATGCGGGCGCTTCCAGCGCAAGCGCCTCGTACAGCATGAGCTGCCGGGGCGTCGAGTCCAGCAGGTCGGCGCCGCGCAGCACGTCGGTGATGCCCATGGCGGCATCGTCGACGGTGACGGCGAGCTGGTAGCTGAACATGCCGTCGGCTCTCTTGACGACGAAGTCTCCGAGCGCGTCGCCTGAGAACGTATGCGTTCCGGACAGCATGTCGCGGAACGTTACTTCCTGCTGCGGCATGATGAAGCGCAGCGCCGGCGTCTTCCCGGCGGCTTTGACCTGCCGCTCCTCCGCCGTAAGGAAGCGGCACCGCCCGGGGTAGACGCCGCCTTCGGACGCCAGCCCGTGGGGAGCGCTGCCGATGGAAGCCAGCTCGCGGCGGCTGCAGTAGCACGGGTACAAGCGGCCGGCCTGCTGCAGCCGTTCGATCGCTTCCATGTACAGCGGCTCGCGGCGGCTCTGCGCATAAGGGGCATAGGGGCCTCCGATTCCGGGCCCCTCATCCCAATCGATGCCGAGCCACAAGAGGTCGTTCTGCAGCTGTTCGGCATAGGAGGGACGGGAGCGCGCTTGATCGATATCTTCGATGCGCAGCACGAATTCGCCGCCGCATTGGCGCATTTGCAGCCAGGCGGCGAGCGCGGTGAAGGCATTGCCGATATGAAGCAGTCCCGATGGAGTAGGTGCAAAACGTCCGCGACGGTTCATCCTCTCACGCTCCTTAACCAATACAAAAAAGAGCAGAATAGTCGCTCTGCTCGGTCTTCTTCAAGTTATGTGCGACGAACCCGGTAAGCTCGTCGTATGCAAGGATAAATCATGGCGGAGCCGACGGGATTCGAACCCGCGGTCTCCTGCGTGACAGGCAGGCATGTTAGGCCTCTACACCACGGCTCCACACTTTGTATTGCGTTTTTCAACACAAGATCGATTTTACCACAAATAGGCATAATCTGACAAGCCTTTTTCTGTCTCGGAATAGGAAGTCGGTCAGGACCGATAATAGAGGCTTGGTTGCCGTTTTATATGTTTCGCCCAGCAGGCCCGTTTGCATCCGCGTCCGTACGAAACTCGCAGTCGCTGCGGATATAACGGATGCCGTTGATCGTTACGCTGAACGGCGTAATTTTGGTAATAATCCCGCCGTCCTCGACGCGGACCGGAATATCGTCGGCCGTCCGTTCCCACACGGACACCTTCAGCTGGAACAAGGAAGCGGCGAAGAGCTCCGTATCCGTATATAAGGCTTTGGAAATAAGCAAGGGAGTCACCTCCTGCACAAGTAATCGGCCGCCAATCATTTTCGACATAATGGTATATGATTCGACATTCATCCGCTTTTTCCTTTTATTGCGAGAGAGGAATTTGTCCATGCCAAAAGGAGGCCGATCCGAAACGAACGGCGACCTCCTTTTAACAATAAATGTATGAAAATCGGGGCTATGCCTGTTTGGCTTCGGTAGTGATCATCCAGTTTACGCCGTATTTATCCTCAAGCTGTCCGAACAGCGTTCCCCAGAATTCGGGCTGGAGCGGATGTCTCACTTGACCGCCCTCCGCAAGCTTGCCGAAGGCTTCATGGGCTTCCGATTCAGTAGCAAATTCCAGACTAAGATGGATTTGGTTGCCGCGGTGAATCGGCATGAAAGCGGCGTCGCACATGAAAATCGGGATGCCGGCGGCTACCATGCTAAGGTGCAGCACTTTGTCCTTGAGCGCTTCTTCCGGATCGGGAAGCTGCCCGTGTGTCATGACGGAGATAATCTCGCCTCCGAGCGCCCCAATATAAAAATCAGCTTGGGCTTTCGCGTCCTCGGAAAATAAATAGGGGGTTAATTTAGCCATAAATACATCATCCTTTCTTAGAAAGAGAGTTTTAAATTCATTTGATTTGTATCCAAGTATAGCAGGTAAGACATACGATGATTTCTTACGGATTGCTATAATTACATGCCGAGCTAATATTCGGCGCCTTTCGGGTCGGAATCGTGCATAGCCCGCCAAACGGCCCCGCTTGCTCGCTGCTTGCTATATTTCTAGTATGGACGGGGTGCTGCGGGAGTAATCCTGCGCAATGAAGAGCGCGGCTATTCGGGCAAATAGCCTTTTTTAACTATAGCGTACCACTCCTCCAGCTTCTTGCCCTCGTAGACGCCGAGCTTCTCCAGAATATGGCGGGTGAATTCTGCGGCAGCGCTGCCGTTCGCGGTAATAACCAAGCTGTCGCTGACTGATTGGGCTTCGATATAGCCGACATCGCCGCGATAGTCCGGAGCCCCCTGCTTCATCCATTCCAGCCTGTTTCCGGTATGCTTGACGTTATCCAGGAAGCCGTGGCGGGCCAGCATCGTAGTCGCGTCGCAAATCGCGGCGACCGGTATGCCGTTGTCCAAACAGCGTTTGACCAGCCGGGCGGCCTGCTGATTGACATCCTCTCTCCACCCGGTGCCTCCGGGGACGATAAGCATGGCGATCTCCGCCTGGACGGGATCTTTCGTCAGATCATAATGGGGGATGACTTGAAAGCCTCCCATAGATGTTTTGGGCTTAGTATCGATTGCGACGGTTTTGACCCGATACCCGTTGTCCGGGTTATTAAGCTCGGCCGCCGCGTAGCTTGCCTCCCAGTCGGCGAAGCCGTCCGTTATGAAAATCCAAACTTCCTTCATCAACGATCCCTCCATTGTGATAAGTCCGCTTTTTACAGCAGCATTTCTCTTTCAGTATAATGGATCTTCCCTGACAAATACGGTCAGTCGATACGTTGATGCAAAACGCCACTTAAATTGACACTCAAGCGGCCAGTCAGTATATTTAGCTATAAAGTGACCGAAAATGAAGCATGAAGAAAGTGTCCGGAATTTATGAGCCGGCAAAAGGAGTACGCTATGAAAAAAATAAAGGCGCTGGTTATTGCGCCCTATCGCGGACTGGTGGAGCTAACCTCCAGTCTCACCGATCAGCTCGGCGATTTTGATGTGACCGTCGTGCAGAGGGACTTGTCGGAATCTTTGCCGATCCGCCAATATGAAGAGGACGGCTATGACGTCATCATCAGCCGCGGCGGGACGGCTCAGCTCGTCCGCGACCGCTCCTCGCTGCCTGTAGTGGAGATTAAAATATCCGGCTATGATATTTTGCGGCTTATTACGCTGCTGAAAGAATATACAACGCCGATCGAAATGATCGGCTTTCCGAACATTATCGAAGCGGTCGTAGCCGTCTCGCGGCTGCTTGACGTGCATATTCCGCACACGGTCATCTATGAGCAGGACGAAGTGAACGCGGCGCTGGAAGCGGCGAGGAAGAAAGGGGCGCTCGTCATTGTCGGCGGCACCAATACGGTGCGGCTGGCCAAGGAGCAGGGGCTTCAAGGCATCCTGATTACATCCGGCAAGGAATCGGTGCTGGAGGCGTTCGAGAATGCCGGAAATTTGTGCCGGGCCGTGGGCCGTTACAAGGCCGAGGGGCGTATGCTGAGCTCGCTCGCTCAAGGAGCGGAGCAGGGAATGGCCGCCGTGCAGGCGGACGGGAATGTGAAGTTCATGAACGCCGCTTTCCTGGAGCTGCTGGGAACGCAGTCCGGCCCGGAAGCCGCTCAGGCGATGCGGCGGCGTTTTCCCGCCTTGCCGGAGATGCTGCGTCAAGCGGAGGAGAAGCCGGATGATTCGGCCGCCGCATTCGAGTTATACGACCCGACGTTCCGCTATAAGCTGACGGCTGCCCGGGGCGAGGACGAGACGGCGCTTTTTCATCTGTATGTGCGCCCGGTGACGGAAAGCGAAAGCGATATTCAGGTGCAGCGCCTGGAGCCGTTCCTCGGAACGTTTCCGCATCTCATTCGGGCCCGCGCCGATTTTCGGGACTCGCTGGCCTTTGCGGCGGAGCGTCTGGAGCGCCGACAGCCCGTTACCGTATACGGCGAGCAAGGAACAGGCAAACGGATTCTCGCCGGCACGCTGTGGAGGCAGCTTCGGCCGGAGGGGGGAGAGCTGCTGGAAGTTACCGTTCTGCGAAGCTCGGACGAAGCTTACCGCCAGGTGAAGCAGCTGCTGGAGGGAGCGGAGGAAGGCAGCATGATCTATTTGCGCGGAGCGGAGCGCCTGTCTCCCAAATATCAACGAAGACTCGCGGATACGGTTGCCAAATGCGCGGCGCTCATGATGTTCTCCTTCGAGAAAGCGCCGGACCGGCTTCAGGAAGAAGGGCTTTTGGAGCCGGACCTGTTCGCGCTGATGAGCGGAGCGATCGTCGAGATGAAGCCGCTGCGCAGCAACCCGCAGGAGCTGGAGGAGCTGATCCGCATATTTATATCGGAGAACAACGAGAAATACGGCAAGCAGGTCGTCGGCATCCGTCCGAAGGCGCAGGAAGCGCTCTATGAATATGCTTGGAAGGGAAATTTGATCGAGCTGCGGGATACGGTGAAAGAGCTTGTCAAAGCGGCCGAAGGGGAATATATCGATGAGGAACTGATTGCCGCGCTGGAGAAACGAAGAACGGAGCAAAGCCAGCCGGGGGCCGCAAGAACGCTCAATCTGGACCAGCCCCTTCAGAGCATTCAGAAAGAGATCGTTCAACTGGTGCTGCAGGAAGAGAACATGAATCAGTCCCGCGCCGCCAAGAGGCTCGGAATCAACCGTTCGACATTATGGCGAATGCTGAAAGACCCGACATGAGAGCTTCGATAAACAGGGCATTGCCGCGGTTTGCAGGCTGTGTATTACCCATTTCGGGCAAGCGCTTATCATCTATGCAACCTATATTCGATTCTGAGTGAGTAATCATTCGGAAGCCGGATATAGGTTTTTTTGTTGCATAATGCAACTATTATTGTTTTATAATGCAGCGCTCATTAAAAATACGTCGTATAATCAAATATAACTGTTGATATTTTAAACGATATTATCTATAATTCATTAAGTGAGATTTATGATTCATTAATGTTGTTAATTAAAACGATGCAATCGACTTTGGAAAAAAAGGAGGCTTTTACGGTGGAATTAAAGGGGATTATTCCTGCGATGCTGACGCCGCTCACGGAAGAGAAGCGAATCAACGAGCCTGTAGTGCGCCAATTGGCTAACCGGCTTATCGAATCGGGCGTTCACGGCATTTTCATTCTCGGAACGAACGGCGAATTTCATTTGCTGACAGCGGAAGAAAAGCGGTTCATGGCTCGGATCGTCATAGAGGAAGTGAAAGGCAGAGTTCCCGTCATTGTGGGCACGGGAGGCGGGACAACGGAAGATGTGATCGAGCTTTCCAAGCAAATGGAGCAATTGGGAGCGGACGCCATTTCCGTCATTACGCCGTTCTTTATAGCGCCATCGCAGGAGGAGCTTATCGTTCATTATACGAAGATTGCCGAAGCGGTGAAGCTGCCGGTCATTCTGTATAACATCCCTGCGCGGACCGGAGTGAATTTGGAGCCGGAGACGGCGGCCGTCTTGGCCAAAATTCCGAATATCATCGGCATTAAGGACAGCAGCGGCAATTTCGCCAACATCGAGCATTATATTCGCGTTACGAAGGACGAAGCGTTCGACGTATATGCCGGAACCGACTCTTTAATTTTGAAGACGCTGCTTGCCGGCGGCGCGGGAGCGGTTGCTGCAACGGGCAATATGCTTCCGGAAACCGTCGTCTCCATCTATGAGAACTGGAGAAACGGCAATATCGGAGAAGCGCAAAAAGCGCAGGATGCGCTTCAGCCGCTGCGCGACACGTTCGCTTTGGGAACGCTTCCTTCGGTGTTGAAAAAAGCGGTGGAACTGCACGGCATCCCGGTCGGGCCTCCCAAATCGCCGGTATCCTCTTTATCGGGAGAGGCGCTAGAGAAGGTTCAAGCTATGGTCGATTTTTATAACGATCGCCGCTAGCCAATATTCCTACAAATTCAAGGGGTTGAATTTATGCAAACGCTATACCGGTTTCAAACCGCGGATCATATTGTCGCGGGCCGAAATTCGCTGCAGCGGGTGGGAGAGCATCTGCACCTGATCGGCGCCGATGTGCATAAGGCGCTTATTCTTACGCAGCCTTCGATCCAATCGTTAGGCTTCGTCGATACGCTGGTCGGCCAACTGGCGGACAAGGGCGTGCAGGCGGACGTCAGTACAAGCATTTTGCCGGAACCGACGATCGGTAATATCGAGCAAGTATTTGCCGCCATGGAGGGGGCAGCTTACGATCTTGTGATCGGCTTCGGAGGGGGAAGCGTTCTCGATTCCGCGAAAATTTTGTCCGTTCTGTCCACGAACGACAGTTCCGTCCGCGACCTGCTCGGAACGGATCTGGTTAAGAAGCCGGGGCTGCCGACGATCCTGATCCCGACTACCTCCGGCACGGGCGCGGAGGTGACTCCGAACGCGATCGTCACGCTGCCGGAGGAAGAGCTGAAGATCGGCATCGTCAGCCGATATATGCTGCCCAAGCTCGTCTTCCTCGATCCGATGCTGACGCTCGGCTTGCCGAAGCCGATTACGGCGGCTACCGGAATGGACGCGTTCACGCATTCGCTCGAATCGTTCATATCGAATAAGGCCAATCCGATCAGCGATATGTTCGCGCTGGAATCGATTCGGCTGATCTCCTCCAGCATTGTGGAAGCGTATCGGAACGGAGCATCCGTGGAGGCCAGGGAGAAGATGCTGCTCGGCTCCATGTACGGCGGCATGGCTTTGACCGCCGCAGGCACCGCGGCCGTTCACGCTTTGGCGTATCCGCTCGGCGGCAAATTCAAAATCGCCCATGGCGTCGCCAACTCGATGCTGCTGCCTCATGTGATGGAGTTCAACATGGACGCGATTGCGGACCGGCTGCAGCAAGCGGCCGAACCGATGGGCATCAATACGCAGGGGCTGACTTCTTCCCAGGCGGCAAGCAAGGTCGTCGAGCGCATCGTCGAATGGACGAGGCTGCTTGAGATTCCACAGGATTTGAGAAGCTTCGGAGTGAAGCTGGAAGACGTGCCGGAGATGGCCGTTTCGGCCTCGAAAGTAACGCGTCTGCTGAATAACAATCCGAAGGAGCTCAGCCTGCAGGATATGGAAGCGATTTACCGCAAATTGCTTTCTTAAAGGGATAAAGGGGGAACGGGCATGAGAATATCCGTTATTTCGGATGATTTGACAGGCGCAAGCGATTGCGGCGGACAGCTGATCCGCTATGGCTTCGACGTATCGGTCATTTTGGAGCCGCAGGCGGAAGGGCTAAGGAACAAGGATGCCGTTATTATCGATACGGACAGCCGCTCCGTAAGCGCGCAGGAAGCGTACCGCCGAGTGAAGGCAGCGTGCGAATCGCTCCGGACCGAGCCGTTCGATATCATCTATAAGAAGATCGACTCGACGATGAGGGGCAATATCGGGCAGGAGATTAACGCGGTATTCGATGCGTTCCGCCCGGAGCTCGTCGTCATCGCTCCCGGTTTCCCCCAGAACGGGCGCACGGTCGAAGAGGGCGTCATGTACCTCAGCGGCAAGCCGCTGCATGAGACGGAAGTGGCGAAGGACCCGAAGACGCCGGTCCGCGACTCGCTGATCACGAGGCTCATCCAAGAGCAAGCGGGCAAGGAGGTCGGGCATTTGTCCCGCAGCGATCTGCGGCAGCCGCCCGAGCATGTAAGCGCCAAACTGGCCGCGCTGCAGGAGCGGGGCGTCGCTTATATAACGGCGGACTCCGCGGACGCCGAAGATTTGGAGCGGCTTGCCCGGCATATGAAGCATACCGGCAAGTCCATCGTCTGGGTAGGCTCGGCGGGGCTGATGAGCGCGCTGCCGCAGGCTTACGGCTTCGAGCCTCAGACGAAGCGGGTCGCGCTTGCGGCGCACGAAACGCCGGTGCTGCTTGTCGTGGGCAGCGTCAGCGCGATCGGCCGCGAGCAGCTGCGGCGGCTGCTGGCGGAGCCCGGCACGGCCGGGATCGAGGTTCGCGCAGAGGAAATTATCCGCGAGGGCGAGCCCCAGCAGCTGGAGTGGAGCCGCGTGCTGCCGGAGGCGGAAGCGGCCGTGAAGGCGGGGCGCCATATTGCGCTGTATTCATCCAGCGAAGTGGAGCGCACGCAGCGGCTCGGCCGGGAGCTCGGCTGCAGCCCGGTCGACATCAGCAACCGGATTTCCCGGGTGCTCGGCGAATGGGCCGTGCGGATCGCGGATCGCTTCGATCTGCGCTACTTGTTCCTGACCGGCGGCGATACGGCGCGTCAAGTGTTTCAGCAGCTTGGGGCGGATGAATTTCATCTGCTGGACGAGGTGGAGCCCGGCATTCCGCTAGGAACCGTCCGCAAGCCGGGGAAAGACCTATATGCAGTGACCAAAGCAGGAAATTTCGGCTCGGAGTCGGCTATGATCAAGGCGGCCCGCAAGCTGCGAGGAGGAGAACGATGAAGCCTATTATCGGCATTACAATGGGGGATGCGGCAGGCATCGGCCCCGAGGTGATTGTAAAAGCGCTCGGACATGCATCGGTTTACGATATTTGCCGTCCGGTCGTCATCGGCGATTACGGTATTTTGCAGCGCGCCATCGACATAACGGGCACGCCGGTCCGGCTGCGGCGGGTTGAGCGGCCCGGCGAAGGGGCGTTCGTTCACGGCACGATCGACTGCCTGGATATGAACTTGCTTCCGGCGGACCTGCCGCTTGGCGTCATGTCTCCGCAGGCTGGAGACGCCGCTTTTCAATATTTGAAGAAAGCGGTTGATTTGGCCAAAGCGCAGGAGATTCAGGCGATCTGCACAGCGCCGCTGAATAAGGAAGCGCTGCAGAAGGGAGGCCATCTGTATCCGGGGCACACCGAGATATTGGCCGATTTGACGGGCACCGAGGACTATTCCATGATGCTGTCCTCGCCGAAGCTGAAGGTCATCCATCTGACGACGCATGTCGGTTTGATCAAAGCGATCGAGACGATCAATCCGGAACGGACGTACAAAGTCGTTAAGCTCGCTCATGAGACGCTGACCCGCGCCGGCTACGACAACCCGCGCATTGCGGTGTGCGGCATTAATCCGCATGCGGGCGAGAACGGATTGTTCGGCAACGGGGAGGAAGAGGAGAAGCTTATTCCCGGCATCGAGCAGGCGGCGGCCGAAGGCATCCGGGTTACCGGTCCCTATCCTGCGGACACGCTGTTTTTCCGGGCGGTGCGCAAAGATTTCGATATCGTCGTCGCCTGCTATCACGATCAGGGCCATGTGCCGATCAAGGTGCTGGGACTGGAGGAAGGCGTTAATATCACGGTCGGTCTGAAGGGCGGCATCGTGCGCACTTCCGTCGATCACGGCACCGCCTTCGACATCGCAGGCAAAAACATCGCCGACGAACGCAGCATGCTCGCGGCGATTCAATCCGGAGCCGATTTGGCTCCGAAGACTACCGTTAAATAGCTTGGATTACAGACAACCGAAAAGCTGCGGTGAATGAAGCGGGGCGAAGCCAGCGGGAACGGTTCCGCAGCAACGTTAGCGTTCACCGCCTGCTTTTAGAAGGAGCGACTACTACGATGAAAGTTGTATCGACATCGCCGTCCTTCGCCAAATATTCCAACGAACCTATCGAGTATTTGGAGAAGTACGGCATTGAGCTCATGCATTTGCCGGCAGATATTACGGAGGAAGCGTTTATCGCCGCGGCTCAGGACGCGGACGCCGCGATCGTTGCGTTTAATCAGATTACGGAGCAGGTTCTCGCGCAAGCGCCGCGATTGAAGCTGGTTTGCAAGCACGGCGTCGGCGTGGACAATATCGACCTGAAGGCGGCCAAGGAGCGTCAAGTGTGGGTGACGAACGTGCCTAACGCCAACAAGCATGCGGTGGCCGACTTCGCTTTTGCCTTGATGCTGTCGCTCGCCCGGCAAATTCCGCTGGCAAACGAGCTGACGAAGAAGGGAGAATGGCCGCGGATTTTCGGCACCGACGTATACGGCCGAACGGTAGGCATTATCGGCCTCGGCAGCATCGGCAAGGAGGTTGCGCGCCGGGCGGGCGGCTTCGATATGAATATACTGGCGTATGATCCGTATCCGGATCACGCGTTCGCCGAGCGGCATGGAGTGTCCTTCGTCACGCTGGACGAGCTGCTCGAACGCAGCGATTTCGTCACGCTGCACATCGCTTTGACGGAACAAACGCAACATTTTATCGGCAAGGATCAATTGAAGCGGATGAAAGAAAGCGCTTATTTGATTAACGCGGCCCGCGGAGGCATCGTTGAGGAAGAGGCTCTGCATGAAGCGCTGACCGAAGGCATCATCGCCGGAGCGGCATTGGATGTATTCGAGCAGGAACCGCTGAAGGAGCATCCGTTATTTGCGCTTCCTAATTGTATCGCTTTGCCGCATATCGCCGGCTATACGAGCGGGGCGGTGAACGCGCTGGGCATGACTTGCGTGCGCAATATCGTGAATGTTCTTGTGAACGGGCAAAGACCCGAGCATGTGATGAACGGCTTGTAAACGAGAATCGGATTCACTTACAACATCAAGAGACGGAGAGATACATCTTGCAAACACTGACTAAGAAATCTAATGTGCGCTGGGTCGTCGCCATTCTTATGTGGGCAGCAATAGCGATCAATTATATAGATCGAACGGTTCTCTCGGCGGCAGCGCCGTATATTACGAAGGAATTCGGCTTGGATGCCGCTCAGATGGGCGTCGTGCTGTCCGGCTTCTTCTGGTCGTACGCGCTGCTGCAGGTTCCGTCCGGCTGGGTGGCCGACCGGATCGGCCAGAAGAAAACGCTCGGCTTCGCCGTCGCTTGGTGGTCGCTCTCTACGGCGGTGACCGGTCTGGCGACAGGCTTCAAATCGATTCTCGGCTTCCGCATCGCGCTCGGGGTCGGCGAAGCCGCCGCTTATCCGAGCAACGCCGGAATTTCGTCCAAATGGTTTCCGGACAAGGAGCGAGCGACGGTAGCGGGGATTTTTGACAGCGGCTCCAAATTCGGCGGAGCTATCGCGATGCCGCTGATCGTCTGGCTGATTGCCATGTTCGATTGGAAAATGACCTTCCTCATCATCGGTTTGCTGGGCATCATTTGGTCGATTATTTGGATTTTGTACTTCAAGGAAACGCCGGAAGAGCATAAAGGCGTCAATGAAGCGGAGCTGAAGCATATCCGGGAAGGGCAGTTCAAACGGGAAGGTTTGGACGCCGAGCAGCCGATGAAATGGTATCAGCTGCTGAAGTATCGCAATATTTGGGCAATGTGCATCGGTTTCTTCATGATCAATTACAATTCGTATTTCTTCATTACATGGCTGCCGACGTACCTGGTGAAAGAAAGAGGCATGAGCTTGATCGAGATGGGCTTTATGGCTTCCCTGCCGCTGCTTTGCGCGATGGTCGTCGAGGTCATTGCGGGATGGCTGTCCGACCGCATTTATGCCAAAGGCTTATTGTCGCTGACGGCGACGCGCAAGCTGTTTCTTATTATCGGATTGTTGATGGCGTCTTGTATCGGCTTCGCCGCCTTCGCCCAATCGGCCGTGCTGGCTGTGGTGCTCTTATGCATCGCCAAATCGGGCACCACGGTCGCCGCTTCGCAAGTATGGGCGCTGCCTGGCGACGTAGCTCCGAAAAATATGACCTCCGTCGTCGCGGGCATGCAAAATACGGTATCCAATATGGGCGGCGTGGTAGGCCCGATCATTACCGGCTTTTTCGTCGCGGCTTACGGCTCCTTCGTACCGGCCCTGCTGTTCTCCGCGGCGCTGATCGTCATCGGAATTTTGAATTATTTGTTCCTGTTAGGCAAAGTAAAACCGATTCAAGCGGAACATGAATAGCTGCCGATAGGGGCGGGCGGTGTGCCGGTAACGGGGCTCCGCCCGCCCCATTTGGTTGCGGAGGCAGCTGCAAACGGCTGCACAAAAGCATAATAGTCCATGTTACAGGGCAGGTAAATCCATGGTTTCTTTTATTCGTTCGGAGTATTCTATACATTAGTTATTGAGAGGATAGTGCATTCTGTGCATTCATCGCATAATTTACTGTAAAGAAGGTTACTCCAGATGGAAGCATGGAAACGCAATTTGTACATTTTATGGTTCGGCACGTTTTTCAGCTCGGCGGGAATCGGGATGATTATCCCGTTTCTGCCGTTGTACGTACAGGAGCTGGGCATTCATGACGTGCAGAAGGCTGCGCTGTGGGCGGCGATGATCTTCGGCATCAATCATTTGATGATCGCCTTGGTGTCGCCGTTCTGGGGGAAATTCTCCGACAAGTACGGGCAAAAAGTAACGATGGTCCGCGCCGGGCTCGGCTCGGCGATTATCATTGCCGCGATGGGGCTTGTGCATACGCCGCTCCAGCTGCTGCTGCTGAGAGGGCTGTTCGGCACGATGGGGGGCTTCAGCGTCGGCGCGGTCGCGCTGATGGCCATCGAGACCCCGAAGGAGCAGGTCGGCAAAGTGCTCGGGACGCTGCAAACCGGCCAGGTGACGGGACAACTGCTCGGGCCGCTGCTCGGAGGTATCTTGGCCGAATGGCTCGGGATGCGCAATTCGTTCTTTTTTACCGGCATTTGTCTCTTTATCGCCGGATTGCTGGTGCTGTTCGGCGTTCATGAGAAAAAGAAATACCCGAAGTTCCGGTTTCAATGGCGGAGGGGCCAGGCGGCTGCGGAAGCTGCAGCAGGTCAATCCGGTGCGGCTGGGGCCAAATTCGAGAAAGTGCAGCTGAAGGATGTCGTGAAGCAGGCGCCGGTCATCTTGACGCTCTTCGTCTCGACGTTCCTCATCTCCGTCAGCTTTCAGAGCATCAGCCCGATCATTACGCTGTACGTAAAAAGTATGCACATCGAGAATCATGTAGAGATCATGGCCGGTCTTATCTTTGCGTCGAGCGCTCTGGGCACGATGATCTCGGCCCCGATCCTCGGGAGGATCGGCGACCGGTACGGTTATTTGAACGTGCTGCTCTGCTGTCTCCTGTTAATCTCGATCCTGTATATTCCGCAAGCGCGAATTACCGATCCGTGGGTTCTCATGGGAGCGCGTTTTCTATCCGGTCTATGCGTGGGCGGTCTTATTCCGTCGATCAGCTCGCTGCTTAGAAGCTTGACGCCGAAATCGATTCAGGGGAGCGTCTTCTCGTATAATGCCAGCGCAAGCTCGCTCGGCAACGTCTCCGGCTCCTTGTTCGGCGGGATCGTCGCCAGCCATATGGGCATCTCGGTCGTGTTCTATATTATTTCCGGCGTGTTCCTGCTGCATTTCGTCATGCTGGCCGCTCAGGCCAAACGAATTAACCGGACGAGCGAAAGCCGCCAATCCGCTGTCTAGCGGCAGCCGGCCCGCCGTTACGGAAGTTGGGCCGATGGAGAAGCGCACGGTTATGCATAATAAAAAACGGATTCGTATAGATGGAGAGATAGCGCGTTGAGGATGACGGACGTTTTCTTGACAGCTGCGATTCGTTAATCGGAACTGAGAAGTGCGAATGCGCTGCGGGGGAGACAGCGCAGGCATCCGACTGTCGTGGAACGCCAGCAAGTCAATCGCGCTCTTTTCTGCAGGCGCTCCTAGGTTCATCAAGAGCGCTCTGCCGGTATGCACAGAAGGCAGCGAATGGACGATACTCGTTCATTCGCTTTTTTTGTGTCCCCAAAATCGGATACGAAGGGTTGTGATGGGAATGATGCTTTATTTTGCAACGGTTTTGCCGGGAATGGATCGGGAGCTGTCGCAATTGGATGTCATGGGTCGATGCGGGGCGTCCAGGTACAATTCCATATAAAGTTAACGACAGCTGTGCGGGGAAGCATACGTATTCCCGGTTTGACGCGTTCGCAGCGTATGCGTGCGGGATAGAGAGACGCGATTCCCGTTGCCGTCATGGCGGTTCGGGGGACACGAACTGGAATTTTCGACTCGATAATGATGAGGAGGATGAGGTCTTTGCGCTAAGGCTGACGGACGCTGCATTCCGATACCGCTGCGGCGCAGGCTGCGGTTATTATTGTGCTGCCCGATGCTTGGGGATGTGAGAGAGATGCAAGACGGTCACCTGCTTGTCAAAAGCGGACTGCATGATGGAATTGGGCGATTTGCCCGTGACGCCGGACGTCCTTGAACTCGAGGGACAGCTCCGGAACAGGGCTGTGGAATAAAGGAATGCCTTTTCCAAGCAGCACCGGTACGGTCGAAACGATAAATTCGTCGATCAGTCCCGCCTGCAAAAAGTCGTCCGCCAAGCCCGCCCCGCCGACCGGCCATATGCTCTTGCCCTGCTGCCGCTTCAGCTTCGCGACGAACGAAGAGACGTCTTCACGAACAAACTCGACGTTCGGATCTTCAGGCGCAAGCGAGCGCGTAAACACATAGCACCGCTGATCGGGATACGTAAATTGCTTCGAGAGCGATTCGAGCTGATCGCACGTGGCGCGCCCCATAATCACCGTATCGATCCCCTGCATAAACGAGGCGTAGCCGTTGAATCCCTCTCTTTCGACGCCGATCAGCCAATCGATGTCTCCGTTTTCTCTGGCAATGTCCCGTCGAGCGATACCGCGATGTACAGCACGACTTTCCTTTTAAGTAACCCGACTTCAATAGCAATGTAACAAACCGAATATGACAACCGCTGACATATTGATATGGTACAATGAAAAATATAGAAGCTAACAAGCAAGGAGGGAGCTCGGCCTTGAGAGCGGATCGATTGCTGTCCATTTTGTTATTGCTGCAAAACCATGGAAGAATGACGTCGCGGGAGCTGGCGGAAAAGCTGGAGGTGTCGGAGCGGACGATCTTCCGCGACATGGAGGCACTTAGCTCGGCGGGCATTCCGGTGTATGCCGAGCGCGGCTCCGGGGGAGGCTGGGCTTTGACGGAAGGCTACCGAACGGATTTGACGGGAATGAAGACGGAGGAGATTTTCTCGCTGCTGCTGTCCATTCCTTCCAGCCTGCTCGATGACCTCGGAATAAAGGGCGACTTCGAAGCCGCCTTCCAGAAATTGTTGGCGGCGTCGCCGGACGCAATCCGGGAAAACGCCGAATGGGTAAGGCAGCGGATTCATATAGACGGCGCGGGCTGGCATCAATCGCACGAATCGTTCGAGCATCTTCGCACGGTGCAGGAAGCGGTGTGGGAGGAACGCAAGCTGTATTTACAATACCGCAAGGAAGATGCGATCGCGGAGCGCACCGTGCATCCGCTCGGGATCGTCGCCAAACGGAATATTTGGTATTTGGTCGCCGAAACGGACGGAGATATGCGCACGTACCGGATCTCCCGTCTTGCCTGCGCCCGTAAGCTGGAGGAGCGGTTCGAGCGCCCGGAGGGGTTCGATCTGGAGACGTATTGGGAACAATCTACGGAGCGGTTCAAGAGAGCGCTACCCAAGTACCCTGCGCGGGTTCGCGTCAACGAAAGGCTGCGTGCGCGCATCGGTCGAGAGCGTTATGCCAAAATTAGCGGCGGCCAGGAAGAAGCGGAGGACGGCTGGCTGGAGCTCGACGTTGAATTCGAAACGCTCGAATCCGCCTGCGAAATCATTCTCAGCTACGGCCCGCACGCGGAGGTGTTGTCGCCGCTGGAACTAAGGATGAAAGTCGTAGAAGAAGTGAAAGCGATCGCGGCGGTCTACGGAATGTGAAGCTGCGGCCCGGCGAATAGCGCCGTCTTTGCGCGCGGAACATGGCCCGCTTAACGTCGGCACCGGTCGCAATTTCTTCGTCTTCAATTCCGTTCATGGAATGCAGCCGGGCGCGCTCGTGAACATGGCGGAGGCCGCGCGTCGGCGATGTCATCATGGCGCATCATTTTAGTTGCTTTAGGGAAAGGAGCTGAACGGCACTTGCAGCCTGTGCACACTCGCGGCGGCGGCAGGGCGTCCCGGCCGCATCTGCTTACGGTCGGTGCGATGGCGGCGATGGCCGCCGTGATCGACCTGATCGTCCACCAAGCGCTCGGCCATGGCTTGGCCGCGCTGCTGCTGGACGCCGGCCCGCTGCGGCTGACGGGCCTGGACGCCGCCTATGCAAGCGACGGGCTCGCTCCCGCCGCGCGGCGGACGCTCGCCGCAGCCGGAGCGGCGGCGAATATCGCCTTCGGCCTCGCGGTGATGCTCGTCCAGCGCGCATATCGCCCGAAGCGGCCGCATGTCCGCTACGGCTTCTGGCTGCTCGGCCATACGAATATGTATATGGCCGGCGGCTGCATGACGGCGTTCGCCTTCGCGCAGCGCGGCGACGTCGGGGCTTTCCTGAGCGGCCTGGAGCCGCCGCTCCTGCTAATGGCCAGGGCCGGCTTCGCCGCGCTCGGCCTAGCCGTCTGCTTGTCCGCGCTGCTGCATGGCGCGCGGACGCTGGAGCCGTTCGCAGCGGGTTCCCGCGCTGCGGTCAGACGGACCGCCGTTCGCCTGGCGGTCCTGCCTTACGCCGTGATCGCGGCGATGGCGCTGCTCGGCGGGGCGCTGCACGGCGCCGGGGGCGGCCTGGCGGAGCAAGCGGCGTACTCCTTGTGGGCGAGCCAATGGTATCTGCTGCTCACCCCTCTCGCGGTCAGGCCAGCCGAGGAGAAGCGCCCGCTCGTTCCGGGACGTTCGGCGCCGCTCATCGCCATGGGCATTGCGGCGGTGATTGCGTATATCGTTTTTCTGGCTCCCGGCCTGCCGTTCTAACCGTTATAGTGCCGAAGGGAGGGGGCGGCCAACCGCATTCATGCTGCCGGTAATCGTTCTCTCGCTGTCTGGAATCGGCACCGAAGCTGCCGACCGACGATGGAAATGAAGCGCTGCCGCTTGCGGGAATGGAGGCTAACGGACACAGCTGCAGTTATTTCGTTAGGATCGGCTGCTTTTCAACGGCAGCGGACACCACAGTGCTTATTGACTCCCATTTGTTACTGAATTATATATTTTTAGTCAAATAACTGCGCTTATGTCCGTTACAACTCCAAAAGCTTGATATTCGTGTACATAGAGGCCGCTGCGTCCGTTAGATTTTTCTCGGTGCTGTACGGCGATGCAGAACAGCCCGAGCAGCCCGAACAGCCCGTGGGGACACAACCCCGGCGAGTTTGCTCATCCTGCAGATCCGCAGTCCGTGCAGCCCCACAAACGGGAGGCCTTCTGTTATAATGAAGCAGAAAGAAAGGATGGGGTGGCAGAGATGATCAAATTGGTAGCATTCGACGTGGACGGTACGCTGCGCGACCGGGACTACTTGCCCGACTCTACGCGGGCCGCATTGCAGAAGCTGAAGGAACGGGGCGTCGCGCTGGCCCTATGCACGGGACGGAGCGAGTACGAGATGGAATCGCTTCGCAAGGAGCTCGGCATCGATTGGGCGATTACGTGCAATGGCAGCCATATCGGATACCGCGGCAAAACTGTCTTCGGCAGCGCTTTTCCGAAGGATACGGTGCGCCGTTGGCTGGAAGAAGCCGAGCGGCTGAAGCATACATTTTTGCTGTACGGTTCGGAGCTGATGTTCATGAACCGCGAGGAAGATCCTCATTTTCGCCAAAGCCAGCGGGAAATCGGCTTTATGGAGCCGGTAACGCTGCCTTCTCCGGAAGAGGTTCCCGATATATATCAATGTATCGTATTTTGCGAGGAGCATGAAGAAGGCGTCTACACCGGGGGACGGAAGGACGCGTATTATATACACCGTTGGCGGCCCTGGGCCGTCGATATTAACCCTACCGGCATGAACAAAGCCGTAGGTCTACGCAAGCTGATGGACCATCTGGGGCTTCAGCCCGAAGAAGTCGCCGCGTTCGGCGACGGCCACAACGACTTTGAAATGATCGAGCTGGCAGGCAGCGGCATTGCCATGGGCAACGGCTCGGACGAGCTGAAGGCCAAAGCCCGTTATGTGACCCGGACGCTGCAAGATGGCGGTATCGCCTATGCGGTAGATCAATGGATTTTACCGGCTTAGGCCGGCAGGGGAGTCAAGCGCGAACAACCCGAGAGGATAAGAACTCGAGGTCATACCTCGCAATAAAGGAAGGAGCAGGCTGCCTATTATGCAGCTGCTCCTTTTTGACATTGCGGCAGGCAGCATGTTCAAGGCTCCCGCAATGCGCCTGAATCCGCTTTAGAAGCCAAGGGGCCTGCTTGCGGCCAGATTGGGACCCGCTAGGCAGCCCATCCGCTTCCTTGCGATTAGCCGGAGGTTTTACCGCATGCGGCAGGTTTGCGGCAGCGGCTCTCAGCCTTGGGTTTGCTGCTCGGTCAGACTCGCTAACGAAACTTCCCGCTCTTGTTCGGGACTGTTCAAAGGATAAATGCGCGCCGTTCCGTTATCTTCGAATACCTGCTGAATATAGACCGGAACTCCGTCGCAAGTAACATTGGCCATCACCGGAGAAGCGGCTATTTCTTGCGCTCGCTGCATATTCATCATTTCATACCTCCATAAAGAATATCGTCCCAAACGGGCTGCTATTTAGTATGCGCAGCTTGCAGACGGTTTATTTTCTTTGGACGAAACGGAGGGGAAACCGGGGGCGGCGGAAAAAACAGCCTTAATCATTTTCTCCCCGATAAAGGTGAACGGTGCGTGGTACAATGGTTCACGGAAGTTTAGCGAGGTTTCTACGGCGGCTTTCCTGGGAATAACGATGAAGCTGAGGTTAATTTTAACACTCAGCAACCTTTTAGCGGCAAGCCTCGTTTAAGATTACGCGCAGCTACAGTTTTTTTGTAACCGCAAGAAAGGATGAGAGCATAGATGACTTCTGCTTCGCAAGGGATGGGGGCATTATTTGGCAACAGGTTCGTACAGGCGATCCTGTTATCCGGATTATTTCTGCAGATCGGCATTTGGGTCCGGAATTTCGCCGTCCTGTTATTCGTCATGGATCAGACGGGCGGCGATCCGTTCGCCGTATCGATGATTTCCGTAGCGGAATTTGCGCCGATCTTTATATTTTCGTTTATAGGAGGCACGTTTGCCGACCGCTGGAAGCCGAAGCGGACGATGGTATGGTGCGATGTGTTGAGCGCGGTTTCCGTATTCGCTGTTTTACTCACGCTTGTGTTTGCGACATGGAAGGCGGTCTTTTTCGCGACGCTCGTTTCCGCCATTTTATCGCAGTTTTCGCAGCCGTCCGGGATGCGCCTGTTTAAAACGCATGTGCCCGGCGAGCTCATTCAGATGGGGATGTCCATTTATCAGACGATGTTCGCCCTGTTTATGGTGCTGGGACCTATTCTCGGGACATTTGTTTACCAGCATTACGGGATTCAGACGGCTATTTTCATTATGGGGGTCGCGTTTTTGCTGTCCGCCGCCGTTCTGTTGTTTCTTCCCGCCGACCCGGCGCCGTCCGAGAATAAGCCGGTTACCAGGCTGAAAGAAGAGATGGCCGCCGGCTTCAGGTACGTTCTCTCCAAGCAGGTGCTGAGCACGCTCGGCGGCTGTTTCTTGACGGCCGGTCTGGCGCTCGGCTTGATCCAGCCGTTAGGCGTGTTTCTGGTGACCGAGCGGCTTGGCTTGCCCAAGGAAAATATTCAATGGCTGATGACCGCCAACGGGGTGGCGATGATCATCGGCGGCGTTCTTGCGATGACCATGTCCAAAAGCTTCAAGCCGCAGACGATGCTGGTCATCGGGATGATCGTAAGCGCGGCCGGCATGGTGGTAACCGGCTTGTCGACGTCCTTGTGGCTGACGCTCGGCGCGCAATTTGTTTCCGGCTTGGTGCTCCCGGCGATTCAGATCGGCATTAATACGATGATTCTGAGCAATACGGAAGAATCGTATGTAGGCCGGGTCAACGGGATTCTCAGTCCGCTCTTTATGGGCGGAATGGTGTTGACGATGAGCATGTCAGGTTGGCTGAAAAGCATGTTTCATATCGTAGCTATGTACGAAACGGCTGCCGTTTTGTTCGTCATCGGTGTTCTGGTCATGCTGCCTTTGTACCGTGGCGGAGTGCGGAGCGAGGCCGGTTCGCCCGGAGAGGCGTAACACCCGGTGAAATGTAGAGCGACCGCCCGGATTCATATTCCGGGCGGTTTTTAAGCTGGGCGGGTACAGACAAGAGACCTCCCCAGTATAGCTTTCAGGGAAGAATACCCAAGAACGTTCGGCGCCGATAGCCGGCGTTTAGCGGAGGGCATTCTCCGTTACCTGCGGATTAGAGGTTATCTTTGCGGAAATACGGATGAGCGCTGCCACAAAATTCGTCTTTTTCGCAGTACGAAATCGAATGTTGGTAGACTGGCACGCAATGGTGGCGGTTAACAACCTCAACCGGATGAATGACTTGAACGAGTTGCGGGTGATAAAAGTTTCTTACTATTCTGCGCGGATCAGTAATAATCGGATCCGCTGGCGGGCAACAATGTCTATGCGAACGATATGCCATTACCTATCAGCTCCTCTCATGATCTGAGATAGTATACGACGATCGCCGGCCGGCGGCTTGTGCCCTTGCCTAATTTATACAGAAACATAAATCGTCCGGTACAGGCACCGGCGCGGACTTCAAGCAGGAAAAAATGCTGCGGGAAGAGGGGAACGAGCGCATAATTATCGGCTGATAATAATTATCATTATTGGCTATACTGTATTTGAGCAAGCAAAAAGACAGCCCATATCCCGATAGGCTGCCTTTCCGAAAAAAAATTAGATCTTCGATTCAAACGTTTTGCAGTCGGTTTCCGCCGAGTTTCTGGCTTTATCGTTGTGATTGCTGACTACATAAATAGAAGAAGCGTTGCACTGATTGCCTGCAGCCCAATACTTACAGGAGTTGACTTCGCACATTACGTCTCTCGCCATGGATTCTCACCTCCTTATCTAACTAGCATGGGCAAATCAGGCACGGTTTTATACTCCGCGCCCGGCTAAATCCGGGCTTTTTTGCTGTTTAGGAAATGAAGCGCAGCCATATCCTGTGGATATCCGGGTTCTCCCCGAAAGTAAAGTCTACCCTAGAACGATCCCAGAGGAAGGGTTAGACGCCGATCCAGCTTAGGCTGGATGCGGACGGAATAAGCTTCAGAGCATCACGTCACTACCCTGGAAATTACTCTTGGTACCCCATTTCCATTGTCTGTGGTGCCGCGTAGCGGCATGGATGGCTTTTGGGCGATTTGTTCCCGTACCAGCATGCGTAAAAACGCGGTGAAAAAATGACGGTTAAGCAAGCGGAAAACTTTTTTTGCTCTCTGTTGTCCTCTCCCGTTGTTGACAAAAGACGCCGCTGCTTATATATTAATAGTAATAATTACTATTAGTTACTATCAGTTTCGTGTTGTATAAAACCGTATATTCGTGTATCATCAGTGTTGTTTAACGACAATTACACATCGTGGGAATGGGTGTTCCGGTAAATACCGGAGCTTAATAGGGAAGTTCGGTGCAACACCGACGCGGTCCCGCCACTGTAACGGAGTAGTCCAAGCGAACATGTCACTGATCCAGGTAATCGAACCGGATCGGGAAGGCCGCTGCCGACGTATGATTCCGGAGCCAGGAGACCTGCCTGTTCTGACAGCACTGCTTTGACCTACGGGAGATGGGGAAGTGTTAAGACGGCCGTCATGCGTCCACAGGGACTGTTACGGGCATCTTTACCTTATTTTCTATCGGGTGAAGATGCCTTTTTTTGGTATGCGTTGCAGATTGCGAATCGGGAAGAAGGAGGAATGCGGTTATGGCAACCTGGGATTTATCGCAAACGAGTCATCATGTACTGATTTGCAACGGGGGCAGCTGCTCCCGCAAAGATGCTGACGCGGTGACGTTGGCGATTCGCGAGGAGATTACAGCGCATGGAGCGGACGACCGGATTCATACGACCCGGACGCAGTGCAACGGCCGCTGCGAGGACGCTTGCGTCGTGACGGTTTACCCGCAAGGCGTCTGGTATAAAGAGATTACCCCGGATATAGGCAAAGCGATCGTCAGAGAGCATCTGATCGGGGCAATCCGCTAACCAGCCGTGCCGTTTACGGCTATGCAGACGGAGTTTTTACTCCGACCGGACACGGAACGCCCGGCCTGCTGAAGACGGAAGCCGCCCGCAGGAAGGCAAAGCAGTAATGTAAAGATGAATTCAAGAAGAAGGATGGCAAACGAACATGTTGAAAAAAACGTACTTATTATCAATCTTATGGCTGTGCATCATGATCGGTCTGCTGGGCTGCAGCGCAGGAGCGCCGCAAGCGCAGCAGACCCCGGAAGCCGCATCCGCTGCGGCGAATCAAGGCGAAGTCGTGCTGGCCGCTCCCCGCGATTTGGCTCCGGGGCCTCAGGATGCGTACTACACGAGCCTGATTCTTTATGTGTGGGAGCCGCTGGTGGCATCGGGTGAAGACGGGCAGCCTGCGCCGAAGCTGGCGACATCATGGACGATGTCGGCGGACGGCAAGGAATGGACGTTCAAGCTGCGCGACGGCGTCCAATTCCATGATGGAGAGAAGGTGAACGCGGATGCCGTGATCGCTAACTTCAACCGGTATAAGCAGGTAAGCCCTAAGAGCTCTCCTTTTTACACGCTGGATGTGAAAAGCGCCTATCCGGGTCTTCAGGATGTGGTCAAAGTGGACGAGATGACTTTCAAGCTTGTCTTCGATAATCCGCAGCCGACACTGCTGTATTCGATGGTCAATTTTGCCAGTCCGATCTATAGCCCCAAAAATTTCGATGAAAAAGGCGACTTCAACGGATTGCCTCAAGGAACGGGCCCGTTCAAGCTGATCGAGCATCAAAAGGATCAATTCGACCTGCTCGAAGCTTATGACGGGTATTATGGCGACAAGGCCAAGACGAAGCGCATCCGCGTTCGCGTCATTCCAGATCCGGACACGAGGCTTGCGGCGCTCAAGTCCGGGGAAATTATGGGCGTTATGGATTTGGGAGCCCTTCCGCCGGCTCTGGCCAAAGAATTGCTCAAGGACGACCGCTTCGAGGTGTCCGCTACGAAATCGACGATTTCCCACTACATTCACCCGAACGGGAAAAAGCCGCCATTTGACAATCCGAAGATGCGTCAGGCGCTCAGTCTTGCGATCGATCGCGAGCAGCTGGTCAAGGAGCTGTACTTGGGATACCCGACATCTACCGTCAACATTTTGAATGTCACGTCGCCGTTCTATAAGGAGATCAGGCCGGAGTATAATTTGCCGGAAGCGAAAAAGCTTGCGGCCGAGGCGCTTGGAGGCGGCAGTCAAAAAATCGATCTGATCGTCCCTACATACGGTCTGGACCGTTATCCGTACAAAGCCCAGGCCGAGCTGCTGCAATCGGTGCTGAAGGAGCTGAATCTGGACGCGAACATCCGCATTCTCGACGGCGCGGCCTTCAAGGAAGCCCAATCGAAGGGGGACTTCGATCTCGCGCTCGCTACGCAAGGCCTGCCGAACGGCGACCCGTATACGATCTTCACCAACTACTTGTCGAGCGCCGGTTCCAGCAATAAAAGCTACAGCCTCGGCTACAAGAACGACCGGATCGACGGGCTGCTGAACCAGGCCAAAACGACGCTGGGCATGGATGAGCGCAAAGCGATTTACAACGAGATTCAAACGATTGCGGCACAGGATTTGCCGACGATCCCATTATTCAACGATGCGAGTTTGATCGCGTATAACAAGAAAATTAAAGGCTACAAGGCGACGGTCTACGGAACGACGCTGGCTCAGCTGGAGTGGGCTCAGTAAAATGGCTTATCTGATTCGCCGCATCGCGGCTGCCATTCCTATCCTGATCGGCATCTCTCTTGTCGCCTTCGTCCTCAGCGCAGCGTCCCCAGGCGATCCCGCCGTTGAAGCGTTGACTCAAAACGGTGTGAAGGAGCCTTCCGAGCAGGAGATCGCAGCGATGCGCGAACAGCTGGGACTGAACGATCCGTTCGCCGTGCAGTACGGCCGCTGGCTGTTCAAAGCGGTGCAGGGGGATCTGGGTACCTCGTATATGACCAAGGAATCGGTCAGCGCGGAGATCGTCCGCAGACTGCCGGTTACGCTGAGCGTATCGCTGCTGGCCGTCCTGTTTGCGGCGGGCGGCGGCATACCTCTCGGCATGCTGATGGCGCTTAAGAAAAACGGCCCGCTCGATCACGTCGGACGAGCCGTCGCCCTGATCGTCGTCTCGGTGCCGGGGTTTTGGCTGGCGATTCTGCTGATTACGCTGTTTTCGGAGAAGCTGCATTGGCTGCCGACCAGCGGCTACGGCAGCTTGCGGCATCTCATTATGCCGGCCGTCGTGCTGGCTTCCGGGACGAGCGCCGTCTTGATGCGTTTGACACGCGCTTCGCTGCTGGAAGTTTGGAATCATAACTACATCTTGACGGCTAAAGCCAAAGGACTGCATGACGCGCTTATTATGCTGAGGCATGCGCTGCGCAACGCGCTTATTCCTCTCGTTACCGTGTTAGGAACGTATTTCGGCGCCATTCTGGGCGGCTCGGTCATCGTGGAAGTGATCTTTGCGCTGCCGGGCATCGGCAGATTCGCCATCGACGGCATTTTCCGCAGAGATTATCCGGTTATTCAAGGCTATGTCGTTTTCACGGGCGTCGTCTACGTCGCCTTCAACTTGCTGGTGGACTTCTCCTATGTGCTGATCCATCCGCAAATGCGGTTAGGAGGGAAGCTGCGATGAAGCCGAATTTTGGCCAGGACAAGCCGTCCGTTCACGCGTCTTCTCCGCAAGGGGAGTCGACGCCGTTACCGTCTGTCTCCCGGCGGTCGGCCGGAAGCTTGCTTACGGTGCCGAACGTCATCGCCCTATCGATTCTTGCCGTTATAGTGCTGGGCAGCTTGCTGGCCCCGCTGATTGCGCCCTATGACCCGAACCGGGTGAACATGGCCGAGCGGCTCGCCCCGTTAACTTCGGAGCACCTGCTCGGAACCGATACGCTCGGGAGGGATGTATTCAGCCGCATCTTGTACGGCGGGCGCGTCAGCATTCTCCTCGCGCTGGCGGTGACGGCCGCCACGATGCTGATCGGTCTCGTTGTCGGCACGGCGGCCGGCTATTTCGGCGGTTGGATCGACGATACGATACAGGCCGTCATTCATATTTTTCAAGGGCTGCCGGGGCTCAGCCTGATGATTGCGATAGCGGGCACGCTGGGGCCGGGCGTGCAGAGCATATTCATTGCGCTCATTCTGACATCCTGGGCGGATTTCTCGAGGGTTGTCCGCGGGGAAGCGATGAAGCTGCGCGAAGAGGCCTACGTTGAAGGCATCCGCGTACTGGGAGCCGGACACGCTTATATTTTGGCGAGGCATATCGTTCCGAATATGCTCGGGCCTTTGACCGTGCTGTTTACGGTGCGCATCGGGCGGGTGATTCTGTCCATCGCCTCGCTCAGCTTTCTAGGACTCGGGCTGCAGCCCCCGACGCCGGACTGGGGCGTGATGGTGAACGACGCGAGACCGTATTTCCGCAGTTATTTTCACCTTATTCTCGCGCCGGGCTTGTGCATCGCCGCGGTATCCTTCTCGATCAACTGGCTGGGAGACGGTCTTAGGGATTGGCTGGACAGCAAAAACTCCAATGAACAATCGTTACTGTAATCAAGAAGACCGGCATGGCCTATGCGCCGCCTGCTATTTGAAAATGACTATGAAATGCGGGAGATGAGGAAGGTGAGCGATACGCAGCCGCTGCTCAGCCTGCACGATGTGCGGGCGTCGTTTCGCACTCCCAACGGCATCGTACATGCGGTTCGCGGAGTGTCGATGGAGCTGAAGCAGGGACAAATTTACGGGCTGATCGGAGAAACGGGCAGCGGCAAGTCGGTGCTCGGACTGACGATCCCAGGGTTGCTTCCGGCCGAGGCAGAAGTGTCGGGGAGCATCGTCTACAAGGGCCAAAGTCTGCTGGAGCTGGACCCGCGCTCCAGACGCAAGCTGCGCGGGCGGGACATTGCGCTGATTCCGCAAAACCCGGCGTCGTCTTTGAACCCGGTGCTGTCGATCGGGTATCAGCTGCTGGAAGCGATCCGGCTGTACGGACGGATCGGGCGCAAGGAAGCGCGCGAGCAGGCAATCGGCCTGCTGGAGGAGCTCGGCTTGCCCGAGCCCCGGAGGCAGCTGCGCGCGTATCCGTTCCAGCTGAGCGGCGGCATGAAGCAGCGGGTGCTGGCGGCGATCGGCACCGCAGGCGCGCCGTCGCTGCTGATTGCGGACGAGCCGACCAAAGGGCTCGACGCCGTCGTCCGCAATCAGGTGGCGAGCTTGCTGCGCGCCGCCGCCCGCCGCACGGGCGCGGCGATGCTCGTCATCACGCATGATTTGCACGTCGCGCGGGCGCTGTGCGACCGGATCGGCGTCATGTACGCCGGGCAAATCGTGGAGGAAGCCGCGGCGGCGGAGCTGTTCGTCTCGCCCCGCCATCCTTATACGCGGGGCCTCCTCGGATCGCTGCCGGGCCGGGGAATGGCCGCCATTCCGGGAGCGAGTCCGAGCTTGACGGAGATGCTGCCCGGATGTGCCTTCCACCCGCGCTGCGGCGAGCGGCTTGCGTTATGTGCGGCCGCGCAGCCCCAGCTACAGGCGATTGCCATGAGACAGGACGGGGGCCGCAAGGGGGAAGCGGATTCGGCCGGATGCAAAGCGAGGTGTTTTCTGTATGATTCGGGTCGAGCATCTGAGCAAACGGTTTCGGAGCGGACGATGGAGCCGGCGAGCGTCCCTGGCCGTTGACGGGGTATCGCTCCATATCGCCAAGGGCGAGACGCTGGGACTTGTCGGGGAGAGCGGCTGCGGGAAGTCGACGCTTTCCCGACTGATCATGAAGCTTGCGGAGGCCGACGAAGGAGACATTTATTTCGACGGCCGCCGGATAACGGGACTCGGCATGAAGGAGATGAGGCCGCTGCGCCGACAAATGCAGATGATCTTTCAGCATCCCGATTCCGCGCTCAATCCCCGGCAGACGCTGCTCGACAGTCTGCTCGAACCGGTCCGCCTGCACCGGACGATGGACCGGGAAGCGGGCATGGCCAAAGCGTTGGAGCTCTTGGAGCTGGTCGGTCTAAGCAGCGGCATCCTGCTGCGCTACCCCCATCAAATTAGCGGAGGGCAAATCCAGCGGATTGTGATCGCCCGCGCTTTGATGCTGAATCCGGCGTTTCTGGTGCTGGACGAGCCGACCTCGATGCTCGACGTATCGGTGCAGGCGCAAGTTATCGAGCTGCTGCGGCAAGTGCAGCAAACGTTCTCCATGACCTATCTGTTTATTTCCCACGATCTGGAGCTTGTCCGCTGCGTAAGCGACCGGATCGCCGTCATGCGCAGCGGGCAAATCGTCGAAACCGGCGGCAGCGGACAGCTGATGGAAGATCCGCAGCATCCGTATACCCGCAAGCTGGTCGACGCTTTTCGGGCGCTGCGTTATTGAACGCAGCGCCGACGCCCTTCTTGTCCTGCGCCTACGCGCAGCGGGCGTTCCAGGTCGGCACGCCGGATGAATCTATGGAACCGAAGTCGCCGCTCTTCTATGGAAGGGCGGTTTTTTGCCGTTCGGCAGAGCTTCCAATCGCTTGGCGTTTCGTATAAAACCCCGTTGATAAATAACAGGCAATCGGCTCATACTAACGATACCCTATATTTTCCGGTCCAGGATACAGACCCCTGCGAAGGGATATTCTGAAGATCGACGATACCCGAGGTACATTCCGATGAACTCTACGCAACGACCAGCAACGACAGCGGATCAAGCCGGTCTGCAGCCCGATCTTTCAGCCAGCCTTACCTCCATCCTGACGGCGCTGGGACACAGCGAAGATTTGATCGTGAAGGAAATCGCGTATGGCGAAGGAGAAAGCTGCAGCCGGGTTGCCCTGCTCTACATAGACGGACTCGTCGACAATATGCTGCTTCATACGACCGTCATTGAGCCTCTTATGGCGTTAAAGAGAGGTGGAATGCCGTTACCGGGCGTTTCTGGGCTGCTGCCGTTCCTTAGGGACGATGTGCTCGCCGCCGGCCATATCAGCGTGCTGGACAGTATGGACTCGCTCTTTGACGCGGTGCTGTCGGGAGATGCGGTCGTGCTGATCGACCGCTCGCCCGCCGGTCTGCGAATTTCCGTTACCGGAGGAGAGGAGCGCAGCGTAAGCGAGCCGACCCAGCAGACGGTTGTGCGGGGACCGATGGAGGCGTTTACGGAGAGCATCCGTACGAATACATCCCTGATTCGGCGCAAGATTAAGGACCCGAACCTATGGCTGGAATGCAAGACGATCGGCACGGTGACGAAGACGAACGTTTGCGTGATGTTCGTCCACGGCGTCGCCGACGAGCGGATGATAGACGAGGTCCGCAAGCGGCTCGACGCTATCATGATTGACGGAGTGTTGGAGGGTGGGTATATCGAGGAGTTTATCCAGGATAAAGGATATACCCCGTTTCCTACGGTTTACAATACGGAACGGCCGGATACGGTGGCAGCGGCGCTGCTGGAAGGGCGGGCGGCCATTCTGGTGGACGGGACTCCTTTCGTGATGCTCGTTCCCGCGTTGTTCGTCCATTTCTTTCAATCGGCGGAAGACTATTATCAGAGGGCGGATATTAGCACGCTGCTGCGGATGATCCGGTATTTGTCCTTTTTTATATCCATGCTGGCCCCGTCTTTTTACATTGCCGTTACGACCTTTCATCAGGAGATGCTGCCTACAAGCCTGCTTATCAATTTGGCTGCGCAGCGGGAAGGCGTTCCGTTTCCGGCTTTTATCGAGGCGCTGCTGATGGAGACGACCTATGAGATTTTACGGGAGGCGGGGGTCAGGATGCCGCGTACGGTCGGGCAGGCCGTATCCATCGTAGGCACGCTCGTTATCGGACAGGCGGCGGTGGAAGCGGGGGTTGTCTCTGCGGCGATGGTTATTCTCGTTTCCATTACCGCCATCTCAAGCTATGTCATCCCCGCTGTGAACATGTCGATCTCGGTTCGGATGATCCGATTCCTATTGATGGGATTGTCGGCGACGTTCGGATTGTATGGCATTCTTGTCGGTATACTCGGGCTTGTGATCCATTTATCCGGTTTGTATTCTTTCGGCATCCCGTACATGAGTCCGTTCGGCCCTTTTATACTCAAGGATCAGAAGGATTCGTTATTCCGGCTGAGATGGCCCCGCCTCAACCTGCGTCCGCGCCTGCTCAACCGGAACAATCCGGTTCGCCAAAAGTCGAATCCATAAAGAGAGCGGAAGGAGATGTCCACATGAAACGGCTTGCCGCGGCGGCGCTCGCTTCCATACTGCTGCTGTCGCTCACAACCGGCTGCTGGAACCGCAGGGAATTGAATACGCTCGGCATCCAGCTCGGCACGGCCATCGATAAAAAGGGCGATCAGGTGCAAGTCGCCGTGCAGGTCGTCGAGCCTTCCGCGATAGCCGCCAAGGTAGGGAGCAACGATCTGGCGCCCGTTGTGATGTATAAAGCGACGGCGCCGACGGTGTTTCAAGCGTTCCGTAAAATGACCGAGGTCAGTCCGCGTAAAGTGTACGCGGCGCATATACGAGTTCTGGTGCTGTCGGAGGAGCTGGCCAAAGACGGCGTGGGCAAAGCGCTGGACCTGTTGTTCCGGGACTCGGAATCAAGGACGGATTTTTACGTTATGGTGGCCAAAGAAAGCAAGGCCGAAGACGTGCTCAAAATATTGACGCCGCTGGAGAAAATTCCCGCGAACAAGCTGTACAACTCTCTCGAAACGTCGTCCAAAGCTTGGGCGCCGACAACGACCTTCACGCTCGACCAATTTATCGAACAGCTCGTCTCCGAAGGGATGAATCCCGTATTGACCGGCATTGTCGTCAAAGGAAACCGGCAGCTCGGGGAAACCAAACGCAACGTCGAACAAATCGAGCCGGAAGCCAGATTGGAATATTCCACCTTGGCGGTATTCAAGAAGGATAAGCTGATCGGCTGGCTGGATGAGGAAGAAAGCCGCGGGTACAACTACATTATGAACAATGTGAAAAGCACGGTAGGCAGCGTGCGGTGTCCGGACGGGGGCAAAATCGACCTGGAGTCGATACGGGCCCAAAGTACGATTAAAGGAAGCGTCGTGAACGGGGAGCCGGTTATCGATATTTCGGTGAAGGGCGAATCGAATATCGGCAATGTCGAATGTAAGATCGACATCGAAAATCCGGAAACAATGCAGATGCTGCAGCGGGAAGCGGAGCAGGCGCTGGTCAAGCGGATGAAACAAACAGTGAAGGTGGCCCAAAGCAAATATAAAGTAGATATGTTCGGCTTCGGGCAGGCGATTTACAGATCGAATCCCCAAGAGTGGAAAAAGCTAAAGGACAACTGGACGGAACGGTTTCCGAAGGTCAAAGTCAATTATAAAGCGAAGGTGCTGCTGCGCAAGCTGGGAACGACCGGAAATTCATTTCTGAACGATGTGAAGGAGTGACGGATTCATGATCCAAACCATCTCGCTGCTGGCAGCCGTGCTGCTCGCCGCTATTCTGCAGCTTCCTCCGTTAATCCGCAAAGGCTGGTTTCGGGAGGCGGCGGTCTTCTCCGTCTTGCTGGCGCTGGGAACGTTATGCAGCGTAGCGGCGGTGAGGCTGATCGACGTGCCGAGCCCGCTGATCGTCTTGAAAATCGTGTATGATCCTATCAGCCGTTTGTTTTTTCCTACATCCTGAATAAAAGGTGAGCGCCATGCTTAGTAACGGCAAAATCAGCATACAGCAGTTGGCGGTTCTCGTTATTTTGGTTACGGTCGGAGACTCGATTCTGATTCTCCCGTCCATTACGACGAACGCGGCCAAGCAGGACGCCTGGCTGTCCGGAATCATCGGGATTGCCGGCGGTCTTATCGTCCTTGCGATCGCGCTATATGCGAGCAGCCTGAAGCCCGAGTTCACTTACGTCGAATTCACCCGGTTTCTCCTCGGAAGCTGGGCCGGCGGGGCCGTGTCGCTGCTCTATTTGCTTTATTGTTTGTTTAATGCGGCAGCCTTGCTAAGGGAAATCGGGGATTTCATTACTACGGAGATGATTCCGGAGACGCCGGAGCGGGCCGTCCATTTCATTCTGATCCTAGTTCTGCTTTATGCGCTGGTAAGAGGAATTGAGGCGGTGGCGAGAGCGGGAGAAATTTTGCTGCCCTGGTTCGGCTTGTTCATCGTGGCGCTGATCATTTTGCTGCTGCCGCAAGCCAAATTCGTCAAACTGCTCCCGATCATGGGGGACGGGGTCGCGCCTGTGCTGCGGGGAGCGGTTTACGTCGCGTCGTATCCGTTTGCGGAGCTGTCCAGCTTGCTGATGATTCTTCCGTACGTCAAGCGGGGGAAGCATATGCGCAAAGATTTTATGCTCGCCGCCTTGATCGGCGGGATCTGCGTCGTCTCGGTCATCTTTGTCAGCGTCGTTGTGCTCGGTTCCTATATTACTGCCCATCAAGTGTATCCGGCTTACGGATTAGCCAAGAAAATTAGCATCGGGCATTTTCTGGAACGGCTGGAGGCGTTGCTGGCGATCGTGTGGATTATATCGACTTTTTTCAAATGCACGTTATTTTGCTATGCGTTCAGCTGGGGGACGGTACAGCTGTTCAACCTGCGCAGCCAACGATTTCTGCTGATTCCGTTCGGTCTGCTCCTATTCGGGCTGGCCTACTGCCTGTCTCCGAATTTGACCTTCTACAACGAATTGCTAGAGCATCATTGGCTCTTCTGGGATTTGACGATGATGCTTGCCATACCGCTGCTGCTGGTCTCCGTGTATTTCGCAAGAAGACCCCGGCTGCGCGGGTCCTCATCCAGATAAAGGCCTGGGAATCCTCTCGGTTCTGTTTTTCCGTCGGCCGGCGTCTGCGTACGGAACGCGGCCGGCTTATTTGGCGTCGGCGGACGAAGACGGCGCGCCCGCTACCGGCGGCTCATCTGTTTGCGGTAATCGCGCGGGGTCATCCCTTCCAGCATTTTGAACGTTTGTCCGAAATGGGCCAGCGTATTGAAGCCGACGCGGCTGGCGATTTCGGCGATGGAATATTCGGTGAGGGCCAGCTCTCGCTTGGATTGGCGGATGCGGGTATAAATCAAATATTCCGAAATGGTAACGCCGGTCGTTTCCTTAAACAGATGGCATAAATAGTAAGGGCTTACATAAATCATCTCGGCCAGCTGCTTCAGCTTGATCGGCTCGCTGTACCGTTCGGATAAATAGCGGATCACCTGCTCGACTCTCGAATTGACCGAGCTGCGCGGTATAGGGGACGCGCCTTCGGATGCCTGGCTTCGAATCAAACGGGCGATTTCCAAAAGCAGCTCGTTTAAGCAGAGGGAGCAGCCGATTTCGAAAAAGTCCGCCCGCTTGCGATTTTCTTCTTCCATCCGCGTCAGCAGCGCGTTTATCTTCACCAGCGTTTCGCCGGATACGCGCAGGTGACGGCGGGTCCAATCCGAACCGGTATGGAATAACTCCAAAAATGGAGGGGCAGCCTGGGGCAGCAGCAGCTCCGGCAAAAAATTGACGACGCTTCGCGAGCAGTCTACTCCCAGGCTGGGCGCGCTTTTGTGAGACTCGAACTCGGAGATGAGCAAGATGTCGCCTCCGGCAAGAGGAAAGATCCGATCCTCAATAAGAAAATTGCCGGAGCCCTGTTGAAAAATATAGATTTCATATCCCGGATGCGCATGAAAATCCATATAAAAATGTTTGTCCGTAGCGCGATGCTTAATAAAAAAAGGACGCATCCGCAGCCGTTCCTCCACTTCGTAAATCCGCAGCCTCTGATCCTGGCCGTTCGGCATCGTACTGTCAGCCCCTTCCGCAAATTTCTCTATACCTATAACTTACCTGGAGTTCAAAATGAACGCAATATATTGATAAATAAGGGCAATGCGGCGAAAGATTCGCTGCTCGCTTCCTGTTACAATGGGGATGACCGGTCGAAAGAAGGAAGAGAGTATGCCTTTCATCAGCAAAGGTGCGACGCTGGCGGCGAGCGTCGGCTTGACCGCCGTTCTGGCTGTCGCCATATGGTTCTATTACGGGAAGGGGAATCCTGCGAGCATGAATGCGCCTGACTATAAGTCTTATGTTATCTCGACCTACGAGGAGCTGACCCGCAACCTCAACTACGATGCGATGCGCAAGCGGCTGAACGATCCGCGCAGGCTTGCCTTCTTTGCCGCGATGGCGGCCGATATGCACAAGCTGACTGGCAATGCCAAGTATGCGGAGCAAGCGGAGAAGACATTCCGCGTGCTGATGGATGAATGGCGGCGCAATCCCGAATTGTACCGAAAGCACGACAATCCTTTTTTTGTTGCGGAGCCGCTGCTTCATGCGTATGCGTATCTCCAATCGGCGGGGAAGCTTGAAGACGGCGACGAGGAGCTGCTGCGCGCGTATTTGCCTTATGCCAACGCCCGTCAAATGACAGATAATAATCAAGGCCTGTCCCGGGCGGTCGGAGCCGCCGAAGCGCTGAGATTGTTTCCGGACCATCCGGACGCCGCCAAATGGAAAGCCAATATCGATGAGCTCTGGAATTATTGGTATGCGAACAAGGACTTAAACGAGAACGCCGGGCATTACAATGCCATCGGGTTAAGCGCGGTCATCCGTTTGGCGGAGCTGACGGGAAGGACGCAGCAGCTGCAAAACGGCGAAGCTCGCAGCATGTTCGAACGTTACCGCGATCAGCTGTCGCCTTCGGGAGCCGTTCCGGAATACGGCGACGATTATTTCGGCAGCGAATGGCAGGCATGGATCTATGTGTTTGAAGCGGCGGCGCGGATGTACGACGATTCGTCATTTTTGGAAGCAGCCTGGAAAACGTTCGCTTTCCATTCAAAGAACTACCCGCTTCGTTATGCTCCCGGCTCCTTCGACGACAATCTGTGGTCGGTAGTCATTTTGTACCCGCTGGCCGAGGTTCTGTCGCTGCCCGAGACGAGCCTCGGAGCAAGCGGGGCGGAAGCCGGCAGCTTGGTGACGCGGCGCAACGAACCGGGTCGTCCGGGAACGCCGGATAAGCTGATCCTCGGAGCGGACCGCGCGCCCGGAACGCCTTACGTCATGAGCGAGCTGTACGGAAGGGGCTACCATTCCCATACGAACCGGATCGGAGCGCTGCTGTATTACGAGGCGGGCGGTATTCCGCTGTTCCACGGCTTGACCAGACATAACCGTTCGGCCACCGACGCTAACATCGTTGCGCTGCTGCCGCCCGACGAGCCGTACCCCGCTGCGGTCTCTGCGCCCGAGCCGGGGGTATGGCAGCATGAATCGATCCCCGTGCGCGGTCTGATCGCGGGATCGATGCTGGATCAGGAGAGCTTTACGCTCGACGCGATCACGCTTCGTCTGGCGGCGAATAAGCCGTATACGTTCGCTATCGACCATTTGCGGCTGGAAGGGCCGGCCGGCGTCAAGGTGATCGACGATTTCGAAACATTGGCTCAGTGGGAACGCGCCGACCGGCCTTACTCGCTAGGGACGAATGCCGTGGAAGGCAATCATGCGCTGCACGTACGCGTCAAGCCGGGCGCCAGCTTGTTTTACAGAAACAAAGGCTATCGGACGACGTTTAGCCTGCAAGATTATACGACGATCAAATACGATTGGACTTACATCGCTGCGGAGCGGACGGACATCGACTTCATCTTCCGCGTTACGGTGAATCCGACAGACAGCGTTCCGGTTGATGTTGATTTCTATCCGTCGGATACGAATCTGGTTCCGCTGCTGAAGCAGGCCGAAGCGGAGTCCCGCCGCAAGGACAGCTACGGGCTCATCCGTCTGGACGAATATTATACGTTCGACAGCAAGCTGACCCGGCAAATGGTGCTTACGGAAGAAGGAGCATTGATCTTGGTCGACGAGCTGCTGCCGGGCCCGCTGGCGTCCGGGTATACGGCCGGCCCGCTATGGAATTTGTATTCTCTGGAAGCGCAAGGACCGAACTGGTTCGACTCGCCGGGAGAGGCGAGAAGCTGGTATAAGCCGGACGGAACGGAAGCATCCGCCGCCCCGTCGCTGCTCGTGTATTACGCGCCGGGGGAAGGGAGGACCTTCGGCGCTGTGAACGTGCCGATGAACGGCGGAATGAAGCCGTATACGACCTTCGCCCGGCAGACGGTCGCTTCCGGGAGCAAGGTGCGCTTCGTCACCTTGCTGATTCCGCACGGCTCAGGCGAAACCGCTGCCGAGATAGCGGCTTCGATCCGGGTCGATGACAGGCCGGAGGAGACGCTGGCGGAATTTACGCGCTCCGGCCGGACAGTGCGGGTGAGCATCGGCGGCTCTGGTATGTGGAGCGTCGAGAGAGTTCAATAACATAAAACATGCAACGGCCTAGTCGCAATAAGCGATTGGGCCGTTTGTTTACTGTCTTCCGGGCAATGAAGCTCATTGATGCCCTTACGACTTATGCGTATTCCGACAGCAGCATCAGCGCCAAGCCTTGTCCGTACAGCGTATCCTTGAACGGAATGAGGTTATAGTCCTCCAAGCTTTCCTTCACGGGGGTGCCTCCGGATACTCCGATCACTCTGCCCGCTTCATCGATCCTGCCGATGATCGCCATAGCGGTGCGGTCCGCCGCTTCGCGGTGCTTCCCGTCGAGCAGCCCGCATTCGATGGCCCTTATGATGCCTGCGGCAATTCCGGCGCTCCCCGAAGTCTCCTCGTAGAAGTCGGGCCGGTCCAAAACCGTATGCCACAAGCCCCGTTCATTCTGGTAATCGAGCAAGGCCGTCATAAGCCGGACGTATCGTTCGCTTAAGCCGGCCGGAATATCGGCGAGACCGGCGACGCTCTGTATGATGCAAGGGAAGCCCAGCGCGACCCAAGCGTTGGCCCGGGTCCATCTCGCCCCCGACATATGATGGCGTTCCCCGCAGTTCCAGCCATGGAACAGCACGCCGGTTGCATCGTCCTGCAAAAGACGCAGATGCAGCTCCAATTGACGCAGCGCCTCTTGCGCATAGGCTGCGGAGCCCAGCATTCCGGCAGCTTGCGCGAGGAACAAAACGGCCATATAGACCGTATCGGCCCATACTTGCTCCGGGAAAGCGGCTGGTTCCGTGACGGTATGCTCGAAGGCTCCTTCCCGCGTACGGGGCGCTTGGTCCATCAGCCATTGAGCGGTTGCGCGGACGCTTTCCGTATAGCTGTCGTCGGGCGCGACGCTGTGCAGCGCGGGCAGCAGGGCGAACGGCGCCGTGGAATTGACGGTTCTATGAACGCATGATTTTCCGAGATTACGGGCTGTCCAGCCGGTTAAATAACGGAGCGCGTCCCGGCTGCCGGTTTTTTCAAAATAGCGCCAAATCGCAAGGACTCCGACCCCGGGTATCCAATCCCACAGATCGATATTCATTCGGTTATCCGCCGATGAGCCGGAAATCATGAATGCGTAGACGGAAGCGGCCTTGGCGCGGGCAAATTCGGAAGAAATAGCTTGTGCTTGCAAATGCAGTCCCTCCATGATCAAGATGCTTACCCCACCTATTATATAAGACCGGCGGCGCGCATACTTTCGGCATGTTGCTTGATTTTATAGGAATATTGTTCATCTGCAGCCGCGAATTTGACCGGAAAAGGCACGGATTTGCATCAGGGACAGGCACAGCGGGTGTTCAACCGTTTGGAAAGATAGCAATATTCCTATAATTGAGCGCAAGATGAAGACAGAAACCGCGATGCGGCTTTGTTATAATGAAAACACCAAATATAAAGCGCTTACATCACGCTCTGCGCAAGCTGCCGGGCGTCATGTATAACGGAAAGAGGGATAAGCATGTACAAGAAAGTTTTCGCCGCCGCCGCAGTATTGACGGCATTATGGATGCTCGCCGCTTGCTCGGGGAAGAGAAAGCTGCGGAAAACCCGGGCGAAGCCGCCGCGAAGACGGGGGAGAAGCCGGTTACCGTCAAAATTTATCAATGGGTAGCCGTATCGGATGACCAATGGCAGCAGCTGTTCGTCGAGCCTGTCCGCAAGAAATACCCTTATATCACATTGGAACAAGTGGTCCGCGGGAAAGGGAGCAATCCGGACGAGCTTGTCGCATCGGGGGGATTTCCGGATATTTTCACTATCGCCAACGATGTGCGCGCCTACACGTCGCTAGGTCTTACCCAGGATATGAGCCAACTGATGAAACAGGAAAATGTCGATGTAAGCCGATTCGATCCCGCTCTTGTGGAAAGAAGCAAGGTGGACGGTCAAATCGTCGCGTTTCCTTTTTACAGCAGCCCGACGGCTTTGTATTATAACAAAGATATTTTCGATAAATTCGCCGTGCCTTACCCGCAAGACGGCATGTATTGGGAGGATGTCATCAACCTGGCCAAACAGGTAACGAAGATGGACGCCGGCTTCCAGTACAAAGGCTTGCATCCGCAAAGCATATTCGCGATGAAGGGCGGCTTGCCGATCGATCTGCTGGACGCCAAGACGGATGAGCCTACGATAAATAACGATCAATGGAAACAGCTGCTGACGCTCTATACGAATCTTGTGACCATCCCGGGCAACGAACCGAAGGGGGGAGCTTTCGCCGATGTGGTGAACGCCTTTGTTAAGGATAAAAATACCGCGATGGTCATTTCAAATATTATGCCTTCTTTGCAGGAAGCGTCCAAGAACGGCTTGAACTGGGATATGGCGCAGCTGCCGAGCTACAAAGGCTATGACGGGCTCAAAGGCTTGGGAGACACGATGTATATGGGGATTAACAAAGTGAGCAAGCATCAGGAAGACGCGATGAAGGTGCTCTCCGTACTCGCCTCGGAAGAAGTGCAGACCGCGATGGCCAAGAAATACGGATATTATCCGGTGCTGGCCAGCCAGGCCGTCAAAGACGCTTTCGGCGCCGAAATGGATTTTTTGCAAGGGAAAAACGTGCAGGCGATCTATAAAGGCCGCATCGCGCCGTATGTGCCGGGCTCGATGTATTCCGGCAACGCCGACGTCCGCAAAATTTTTAACGGCAAGGTCGCGGATGCAGTTGCGGGCAAAAAAGACGTGAACACCGCGCTCCGCGAAGCCGACGAAGAAATCGCCAAGCTGATGCCGCAGATTAAACAAAAATAAACGATTTCTCCATCACTTCTAAAAGGGTAGTGAAAAAGTCCGCTGCGATGTCCATTTGATCCTCCAATCGCTGTTGAAAACGGATTCTTTGGATTGTTTTTTCGTTTTTATGTGGAGAGAATCCGTTTTCAAAGGCGAACGCTTACGCTTTTCCAGATTCAAATGGCCCCTCCGCTCTTTTTTCACCAGACTTCTAAGAGTCTGTCCGACGAAACAGGAAAAGCATAGTTTCGTCGCGAAACTTAACTGTAATCTGTTTATCTGGTAAAAAAGGGTGTGTGGTTAATGGCAAAATTTAAATCTTACTCCACGGAACAAGGTGAATTGTTTCCGATGTATTTGAGCGATTGGATCCCTGAAGATCATTTAGTGCGGCTTGTTAGCGACATCGTGGATCAGTTGGATCTCACGGTCATGACAAATCGGTATTCCCATCGCGGAGAAGAAGCCTATCACCCCGCCATGCTTTTGAAGTTATGGTTCTATGGCTATGCTACGGGTGTGTTCACCTCCCGGACCCTTCGTCAGGCTATGGATGAAAATATTCCTTTTCGTTGGCTATGTGGCGGCCATCGACCGGATTTCCGTACGCTCAGCGATTTTCGAAAGGATCACCTCGAATCATTACCGGGACTTTTCAAACAAGTGGTACACATCGCCATACAGCTAGGGTACGTGTCCCTCGGTCATGTCAGCATCGATGGTTCGAAGCTGAAAGCCCATGCATCGAAGCATAAGTCGATGTCGCGAGATCGGATGAACCAGGAAATCGAGCGTCTGGAAAAGGAAATCCGCGAAGCTCTCGAGCAAGCCGGCCAGATAGACGACCAAGAGAACGAAGAGCCCCTTTCGCTGTTGCCGGAATCGGTGACCAATCGCCAATCCCGACTTGAAAAAATCAGAGAGGCGCTCAGACAGTTGGAAACTCGCAAACCGGTAGAGGAATCGAAGACACCGGACAAAGATCAATTCAACTTTACCGATCCAGATTCCCAAATCATGGATACGAAAACCCAAGGCGTCATCCAAGGATATAATCCGCAAATTGCCGTAGATGCGGATCAGGGATTCATCGTCGGACTGCAGATGAACCCTAGCAGCAGCGACCAACACCAATTCCAGCCGGTGCTCGGTTCCATCCGCAACATAACGGGAAAGGTGCCCGAGAAAGTGAGTGCGGACGCAGGGTACTTTAGTGCGGACAACATTCAGGCGGCGACGAAGGCCGAGACCGACGCCTACATCGCGGCAACCCGTGAAAACAAGCAGCACGGGAATCCGTACGATAAAACCAACTTTACGTATATCCCGGAAACGGATACCTATGTGTGCCCAGCGGGACAAACGCTGATCCACAAGTACACATACTATGAAAAGGATCCTCAAAAAGCGACTCAATGGGTGTATATGAGCGATGCCTGCCTGACCTGCCCGTTTCAAAAGGACTGCGTTAAGTCCGGATCCGGTAAACGAAGGGTCAAACGCAATGAAGGCGATCCGATCCGAGAAGCCATGAGAACCAAAGTGCAAAGCGATGCCGGTAAAGACATTTACCGGTTACGTAAAGCCATCGTGGAACCCGCGTGGGGGCAAATGAAAGAATGTCAGGGCTTTCGTCAGTTTCACCTCCGTGGCGAAGATAAGGTTGAGGGTGAGTTCGTCCTTTTGGCTTTAAGCTATAATTTAAGAAAGCTTCATTCTGCCAAATATCCCAAACCATCCACGGTGTATAAACGGGAGAGGTCTGCCCAAAAACGTAAAAAAGCGGCGTAACTCCCACAAAGGCAAAGAAAGACACAGTGATTATACTCAAATCGTGATGAAAAATCATTTGAAAACCGAGTCTAACTCCGAAGGGACCTACAAAAGTAACTCCGTCGGACAGACTCCTAAAAGGCTGGTGAAAAAGCAGACTTCGCTAAGCGAGGGCGATCCGGAGAAGCGTCAGCGTCGCCTTCGTTCCCGAATTGCAGCCCATGCAAGGGACAATTATTCAAGAAATCCGGAACGGGCGGCGATGGGGAGCTGCTTTCGCATGCACAGTAGGCGACCCTCCTATCGTAGAGAAAAATCCGCTGTAAAGGCGAGCGCTAACGCTCCTACAGTCGCGCCGTACTCTCGCAACGGACACAGCGGCCGTTATATCAACCCTATCGGCCATATTGGATTTCTAACGGACACAGATGCAGCTATCTGTTGACAACGCCGCCTTAGAAAGCCATTCGGAGCTATGTAAGCGCCATGACGTCCGTTACGTTTGAAAAGGGTCTGTTTGCAACGAAATTAGCTCCCTGACGTCCGTTAGCTTTAGAAACGGTTCGATGCTCGGTTCCGGAGGCTGCCTGCAGCCAAGCCGTTGTCTAAACGGATACGTTGGAGCATGAAGAGGGTACCGGATTCCAGACGCTGTGAACATGACTTTAAAAGAGTGGTGAAAAACAAGCATCCCGCGCTCGATAGAGGTTTCCACTCTCTGGTGCAGCCGGATTTTTTTTCACATTGCATTAACAGTTCCCGGCAAAATTGACGTTCCGATAACATGATGTCCCATTTCCGATAATGTTGGCTCCGTATAATGAGCGATGTAGCGAATGTCTTCATCCTTATTTCATAAACGGAGGGGAATTTTTTGAAAAAGGTATTTAAACAGCTTTTAGTTTCCGGTATGGCACTTTCCTTGCTTCCGGCATGGAACGCAGGCCCGGCTATCGCCGCCGATGCTCCGGCAGGGACTGCGTCCGCGCCGGCCCTATCGAAAAACGTCATCGTGCTGATCGGCGACGGCATGGGTCCGGCCCAAGTATCGGCGGCGCGCGACTACTCCCGCCATTTTCTGAACAAAAATCATCTTGAGCTTGATTCCTATTATGTGGGCCAAGCCACTACATATGCAGACCGGGGAGAAGACGGCGGCGTGATGGTGTCCGGGGAAGTGACGGATTCCGCCTCGGCCGGCACGGCCTTCGCAACCGGACATAAAACTTACAATGCGGGCATCAGCGTCTCCAACGAAGACGTATCCAAGCCGTTCGCATCGGTCATCGAGGCTTCCGAAAAAATCGGCAAGTCGACGGGGCTGGTGACGACAGCGCGAATTACGCATGCGACGCCGGCCGTTTACGCTTCGCACGTGCGCAACCGCGATAACGAGAGCGCGATCGCTTCCCAATATTTGCAGGATCAGGACGTGGACGTGCTGTTCGGCGGCGGCAAGCAGTTTTTCCTGAGCAAGGAGGAGAAGGGCAAGCGTACGGACAAGACGATTATCCCGGATTTTGAAGCGAAAGGCTACAAGGTTGTTTACGACAAGCAAGGGCTGGAGTCGCTCGGCGCCGGAGCCGGCAAAGCGCTCGGATTGTTCGGCAGCTCTCATGTCGATTATGTGCTGGACCGCGACGATACGGTTCCCAGCCTGGCGGATATGACCGGGAAGGCGATCGAAATTTTGGCGCAAAATCCGAAAGGGTTCACGATGATGATCGAGGGCGGAAGAATCGACCATGCGGGCCATTCGAACGATTTTCCTTCCGTCGTTCAAGAAGCGCTCGATTTCGACGCGGCGGTGAAAGTGGCGATGGATTTTGCCAAAAAAGACGGCAACACGTCGGTCGTGGTGACGGCGGATCATGAGACCGGCGGTTTGTCGCTCTCCCGCGACGGGGTATATGAGATTAATGTCGATGCCTGGGATCAAGAGAAGCAATCGTCCGAAATATTCGCTGCGAAGCTGAAGGCGGCGAAGAGCATCGAGGAAATCAAGCGATTGGTGCTTGAAAATACAGGATTCAACGATTTGACCGATGACGAAGCGAGCTACATTATGGAGGGCGACGGCACTTCTTATGCGCAGGAAGGCGCGTATAACGCCGTGATGGCCAAGCGCTTCATGGTCGGCTTCACCGGGCACGGGCACTCCGCCGTCGACGTAGGCGTCTGGGCGTACGGGCCGATCGCCGATCTGGTCAAAGGCCAAATCGACAATACGGATATCGCCAAAGCGATCGCCAAAGTGGCGGATGTGGATTTGGAAGGCACGACGGCCGAAAAGCAGGCAGAGTACGTTTATCCGAAGTTTAAGGTGACGCGCGACGGTTCCGTACTGTATCCGGCACGCGCCTTGTCCGAAGCGCTCGGTGTTCAGGTGGCATGGGATGAAGCGGCGAAATCCGTCGTCTTGTCCAAAGACGCCAACCAAGCGGCCGTTAACGTAGAGACGTCCGAAGTTACGTATAACGGAGCTCCTGCCGGGTTCCAAGCGAATATGGATAACGGCTCTTTATGGCTGTCGCTGGACGCGTTCAAGCAATTGACCAGGAAACCGCTGACCTGGGATGCGTTGTCCGAGCGGATCAGCTTGAAGTAACGGCATGGGTAAAGCGAGGCGGGGGAGCGATGTTCCCCTGCCTTTTCAAAGTCGCGGCATCGGGCTGCAGCGAAATACGGCGATAAAGGCGGTGAGAAGATGATCGAGATTAGCCGGTTGCAGAAATCGTTTCGGGCGGAAGGTCGGACGCTGCCTATTTTAAAAATAGACCGTTGGTCAATAAACCAAGGTCAGCGAATCGCCTTGATCGGACCGAGCGGCAGCGGCAAGAGTACGCTGCTGCATCTTCTGGGCGGGGTGCTGACGCCGGACAGCGGAGAGATTACGGTTTGCGGCCATCCGCTGCACCGGTATTCAGAAGCGCAGCGAGACCGGTACAGAGCCGAACAGGCAGGGTATATTTTTCAAGATTTTCATCTGATTTCCTCGCTGACGGCAAGGCAAAATATTGAGCTCGTGCTTCCTTCGCACTGGAGCCGGAAGGATAAGGAGGCGCAGCTGAACGAATGGTTCGAGCGAACCGGCTTGCAGGACCGGCAGCGGCATCTTCCGGCGCAGCTGTCGCGAGGCCAGCAGCAGCGGGTGGCGATGATCCGGGCGCTCATTCGCCGTCCTCCGTTTATTTTGGCCGATGAGCCGACCGGGAGTCTGGATTGGGAGGCGGCGGGAGAGATTATGAAGCTGCTGCTCGGATTATGCGAAGAGGAGGGGCTTACGCTGATCACCGTTACGCATGATCTGCATTTGGCGCGGCTGTACCCTACGCAGGTCCATATGAGCGAAATCAATGAACTGCTTCGCAAAGAGCCGCAGAAGCGGCCTGAGGATCAAGGAGGCGTGAAGGGTGAGTCTTCCTCATTTATTATGGCGTAACATGATGCACCGCAAGACGCTATCCTTGCTGACGGTTTGCTCGGTAGCGTTGACCGTGGCGCTGCTCGTCTTTCTCATCTTATGCAGTCAAGGAGTCGAGCAGGGGGCGGAGAAGGGCTACGGCCCGTTCGAGCTGACGGTGGGAGCGCAAGGCAGCTCGACGCAGCTGGCGCTGAACACTTATTATCACGTCGGAACGCCGACCGGAAACATTCCTTACGAAGTGTTCGCGCAGCTTGAGAAGGAGGAACAGGCCGAAGCGGTTTATGCGATGACGACCGGGGACAACTATAACGGCTATCCTATTGTGGGGGTGGACGCCAAATATTTTTTGACGCGGTACGGAGATAAGAAGCTGGAAGCGGGCACGGTCTATCTCCGCACGGGGGAGGCTGTCGTCGGCTCTCACATCGCCCGAACGCTCGGCGTGAAGGTCGGAGATACGTTCCGCGGCGGCCACGGCCTCCTTCACGAGGGAGAGCCTGCGGAGGAAGAGGAGGCCGGAGAATCCCATGAGGAGCATGAGGCTCATGCCGGTTTTCTGTACACGGTGGTCGGCATACTGCCGCCGCTTCATACGCCTGACGACCGGGCGGTGTTCACGACCGTCGATTATGCCTGGGCCGTCCATCACAGCCAGCAGGGGGAACATAAGGATGTAACTTCGGTTCTGGTCAAGCCCCGGTCGCTGCTCGGTGCGCAGACGCTCAAAACGAAGTACGACAAACTCGGTAACGCGCAGGCGATCTATACGAGCAAAGCGGTAGCCGATGTCGTCAATGTGGTTGACAAAGGCTCGCAGGTCATTCGAATCGTCACGATGCTGTGTATCGTATTGGCGGCCATCTCGATTCTGCTGTCGCTTACGTCGGCTGTGAACGAGCGCAAAAAGGATGTCGGTCTGCTGCGGCTGATCGGCAAGTCCAGAACGTTCGTATGGCTGTCCCTGATCGGAGAAGGGCTGCTGCTGACCTTGATCGGTTTGCTGCTCGGTTTGGCGGCCGGTCATGCGGGAAGCTATGCGGGCCGCGACGCGCTTTTCGACTTCTCCGGCATCGCGCTGGACGTATGGCGTCTGCCTGGCGAGGAATGGCTGCTTATGCTGGGTACGCTGGTGATCGGAGCGCTTGCGTCGCTGTGGCCCGCAATGAAAATATACCGTGTAGACCCGCTGCAGTTGTTCCGCTCATGAACGGTCTTTCGCTCATGAGGGGGTATAAGAAACGAAGCGTTGCAATGATTACAGAGGCAAGGGGGAAGCTACGCATGAAACGGATGATTGGCGATTTGCGGCCGCTTCGAGAGCAGCGCGCCGCTGCCGGCGAAGTGAAGGCAACGGGACGGGAGCGAGCGCCGCGTCCGGCCGGAGGCTGCCGATGGCCGGCGGCCATCGCCGCGGCGGCGGTGCTCGCTGCCGCCGCGCTGCTCGCCGGCTGCGGCTCGAAGCCGGCCGGCTCGCCCGAGGCGGCGTCCTTCGCCGCCGCCGAGACCGCTGTGCCGCTAGCGGCGGCACAGCCTGCTTCTGCGGGGAGCGCCGCAGAAGGGAGACCCGCGGACTCGCGCCCGGCGCCGAGTCCTGCCGCTTCGGCCGCGCCGCCGGCAGCGGCCGAGCCGGCGTCTCCCCCTGCGCGGCAGGCAGGGGGAGACGCTCCATCCCCTGAGGCGCAGGGGATGGAAACTGCGGCGGCGGCGGAAGCCTCGCCCGCCGCGACGCAGGCCCAGGCTCCGGCTCCGGCGGGAGCCGAGGAGCCGCAGCCTGCCGCCGCTGGCGCCGGCGCTTCAGCGGAGAGCGCCCCGGCCGCGCCTTCTCAGGGCGGCGCTCAGGCGCAGGAGCCGGAGCTGTCTTCGCCTCCATCTCCATCTTCTCCGCCCCCGTCCCCATCCCCGGCTCCGTCCCCGACGAAGCAGCCGGCGGGGAACGAGCTGACATGGGCGGAATTTTTCGACGATGATACGCAGTCGACGCCGTCGAACAAGTTCTGGGACTTAAACGGCAAAACGGTGCAGATCAAAGGCTTTATGGGCGAAGTGCTGTCGTTCGACAAGCATTGGTTTCTGTTGATCCCGCAGCCCGGGGCGGAATGTCCGTTCGACAACGGCGACGAGACGTACTGGAATAAAATTATGATCGTCTTCGTGCCCAAGGATACGAAGCTGAGGTACACGTCGGGGGCTTTGCAAATTACGGGCCGGCTCGACGTAGGCATCAAAATCGACGAATCCGGGTATAAGACGATGTTTCGGCTGTACGACGCCAAATTCGAGAAAATCAAGGAATAACCGATGCGGATTAAGCCGAGCCATACTTATTTATAACAATTGCGTCCATGGAAAAGCTTGCTTCTATGGGCGCTTTTTCATATGATAAGGGAATAAACTTGTTGATCCGATCCTTGCGGGATCGAACTCGGAGGAACATGCTGCTCAAGAAAACGCAAAAACAGCGATCGGCGGTGCATACCATCGTGATCGCCTATTTTTTAGTCATCTTCATCGTTACCGTTCTGCTCATACTGCCTATTAGCCTGAAGCCGGGCGCCAGCCTGTCGTTTACCGACGCTCTGTTTGTTTCCGCCAGCGCGGTAAGCGTCACGGGTCTCACTACCATCAATACCGCCGCCACCTTCAGCGGGTTCGGCACGATTGTGCTCATGATCGCTTTTCAGGTGGGCGGCATCGGCATTATGGCGATGGGCACTTTTTACTGGATTTTATTCGGCAAGCCAATCGGTCTTTCGCAGCGCAAGATGATGATGATCGACCAGAACCGTTACAACTTGTCCGGCATGGTGCAGCTGATGAAGCTGATCATCGGGATGACGCTGCTCTTTGAAGGCGTCGGGGCTTTGCTGTTCGGAGGTTATTTTTATTTTGCCGGCTACTACGACACGCTGTACAGAGCGATGTATCACGGTTTGTTCCATGCGGTGTCCTCGTACACGAACGCAGGCTTCGACCTGTTCGGCAATTCCTTGCTCGATTATTCCGACGATGTCGTCGTGCAGCTGCTCACGATGCTGCTTATTGTGCTCGGGGCGATCGGATTTCCGGTCATTGCCGAGGTTCGGGAATATTTATTCGGCGGGCATAAACGGTTCCGCTTTACCTTGTACACGAAGGTCACGACGACGACGTTCGCCATTTTGCTGCTGCTCGGGGCGGCGGGGATCTGGATTACCGAAGGGTCGAATACGTTCGAAGGCATGGCATGGTACGAGAAGGTGCTGAACGCCTTCTTCGCCTCGATCACCTCGCGCAGCGCGGGACTGGCCACCATCGATCCGTCCAAAATGACGGATGCCAGCCAGCTTCTGCTGGCCGTTCTGATGTTCATCGGAGCGAGTCCTTCCAGCATGGGCGGCGGGGTCAGGACGACGACCGTAGCGATTATCGTCTTGATGATCATTACGTTTATGCGGGGAGAAGAGGAAATCAGAGTGTTCGGGCGTTCCGTACGGCATGAAGATATCATTAAAAGCTTTCTCTTTTTCATTACGGGAGTTTTACTGGTCATGATCGGCATATTCGTCGTGCTGATCTCCGAATCGCCGCATGTGCCGGCAATCGCCGTCATTTTTGAAGTATGTTCCGCATTCGGGACATGCGGGCTGTCTACCGGAATTACCGGAAGCTTGTCCTGGGCGAGCAAAGTCGCGCTCATCGTGCTGATGTATATCGGAAGGATCGGAATGACGCAGTTCCTGACTTTGTTCGTTTCGCGCAAGGCGAAAGCGGATGTTCATTATCCGGAGGAACGGCTTATCATCGGTTAAATAAGAGGTGACTGAAAAAGGGTGATCATGGGGGAGCTTTCTCTCGTCGTCATCCTTTTTCGTCTGCGCTCTTGGAATGAAACTGCAGCAGCAGCAGCAGAACGTCCAGCTCCTGACTGAGGGTAATCACTTCCTGATCGCAAAAATTATTTTTTTTATTTACGAGCTCGACCAGCCTCGCCCGGAGCACTTCCACTTGTTCTGCCAATTCCATGATCAATAAATCCCCTAACTTTCAAAAATCTTACAACCATTTTAACACGACTGTTATCTATTGGGAAATGCTTTGTTTGCTATTGTGAAAAAAAGGGTAAACGGAAATATTTTACCGTTGGAAAGTATAACTGTTTGAATCCATTTTCACAAGGTGGAAATTATGAACTTTCGATAAAAACATGATAGTTTTCGTTATATCCTCTCTCCCGATTCCTCCTTATAATGGACGTTATATGGTGGGCTGCTGCCCGTCTTTCAGTTGAACAGGGGGGATTTGAGATGGCAAAATGGCCGGCGGGGAGAAGAACGGTCCGTCTGTGGATGGCGGCAGCGGTGATGACGGCAGCGCTGTCCGGCTGCGGCGGCGGAGGGAAGGAAGAAGCGGCGGGAGAGCAAGCGGGAGCGAAGGAGGATTTGAATGCTCCGGTAACGCTTATCTTTAAGTCCGATTTCGGGGACGACCAGGAGGCGTTCGATAAAAAATACGGCAATAAAATCAAAGAAAAGTTTCCGAACGTTACGGTTCAATTTTTGCCAAGGGAGCAGGGGGTGGGAATTAATGAATTGATCACATCGGGCGTTTATCCCGACATTATGATCGGCAACACATCCAACATCGATTCCTTCCTCATCAATCCCGGTCTCGCCTACGATATGAGCGGACTCATCAAAAGCGCGAACTACGATCTGGACCGGTTCGAGCCGACCTTGATCGAGCAAATGCGCAATACGAACCCCAAGGGGGAGTTGTACGGTCTGCCGATGCCTTACGGCGGGATGCAGGTGCTGTTCTACAACAAAGGGCTGTTCGATAAATTCGGCGTCCCTTATCCGACCGACGGGATGACTTGGGACGAAGTCTACGAGCTTGCCAAAAAGATGACCCGCGTCGACGGAGGCCAAGTATACCGCGGCTTCAGCTCGTTCATCGGCGCCGTTCTCCGCGATAACCAGCTCTCGGTTTCTTACCTCGATCCGAAAGCCGATAAGCTGAACGATACGGAGAAATGGAAGCGGCTGCTTGAGAATCTCGGGCGCTTTTATCAAATCCCGAACAATAACCGCGATCCGAAGAAGCGCAGTCAGACCGAGGAATCCGGAGCCTTTATGAAAAATATGAATGTAGCGATGATGGTCAATCAATTCGGGCAGTATACGGGCATTCCCGAGGAAATCGACTGGGATATGGCGGCGATTCCGACCTTCAAGGAAGCTCCGGATACGGGGACGCAGATCAACTCGGCTTACTGGTTCATTACGAGAACGAATGAGCATAAGGATATTTCGTTCGCGATTATTTCCTATCTGCTTTCCGACGAGGTGCAGGCGCTGGATGCGAAGCAGCAGGCGACGGTGCCTTCGCTCAAGAGCGCGAATGCCGGCGATGCTTTCCGGTCGCTCGGCCAAGACGTGCCGGCTCTTCAGGGGAAGAACGTGAAGGCGCTGTTCTATCATAAGCCGGCGGCGGCTCCGCCGAAGCGCGATCCGGGCTTGGTCGGGGCCGACCCGAATAAGCTGAAGGTGGCGCTGGAGACGGCGTTCAATCAGTATACGCTCGATAACGTCGATATGAATACGGTGCTTCGCCAGACGGAAGAAGCGGTGCAGAAGCTGGCGGAGGAGAAGAAGAACAATCAGCAGACGGAGAGCGCGGGCAAATAAATAACGGCAAGGCGGCGCAGCCTTCATGAGGCGCGCCGCCTTGCCGTTTAGTCGTTGCTTGGGAGAATCGAATGGCGTTCCAATACCGCTTCCCCCGATGACCGGATCTTTGTCCATGCAGCTTCGGCGCCGCAGCGTCCGGTCATGAGGCGCGCCGGCGTGCCATATGAATGAACGTGATGGCCAGAGCGAGCACAAGCACCGTTCCTTTAATAATATCGAACGCATAGTACGGCAAGTTCAGCATGGTCAAGCCGTTGAGCAGCACTCCGATCAGCACGGCTCCGAAGAAGGTGCCGATCACATTCGGTTTGCCTGCTCCGAGCACCGAGAAGCCGACGAACACGGCGGCTACCGATTCCATCAGGATCGGCGAGCCCGCGTCGATCTGCCCCGAGCCGACGCGGGCGGCGAACAGGATGCCGCCGATAGCGGCGAAGACGCCGGACAGCACGTAAGCGAGCGTGCGTACGCGGTTGACCGAAATGCCGGAGAGCCGCGCTGCTTCCCGGTTGCCGCCGGTCACGTACAGCTGACGGCCCCAGCGGGTATACGTCAGGAAGATGTGGACGACGACGACGGCGACGATCATCAGCACGACAGGCACGGGCAGGCCGAGCAGCTTGCCTTGGCCGATCCAGAGGAACGATTCCGTAAATTTGCCTGGCGCTTTCGTTCCGTCCTGCATTTGCATGTTGTTGTAGATGGAGAAGCCTTTGGTGTACGTCTTATGCACGCCGCCGATAATGTACATGACCGCGAGGGTCGCGAGCAAATCGGGAATTCTTACCTTCACGATAAGAAAAGCGTTTAACAAACCGATAATAATGCCGATCAATAGCGGAACGGTCAGCACCAGAACGAGCGGCAGCTGGTACCAGACCATCATCGTCGCGACGACGACCGTTGTCAGCGAGACGGTCGATCCGACGGACAAGTCGAAGCCGTCGACGATTTGCGAGAACGTCACGCCGATGGCCACGAACGTGACGATAGAGATGGAACGAAGAATGTCGGCCATGTTGTCGTACGACAAAAAGTTTTCGTTGACTACCGAAAATACGATGATAACGGCGGCGATAATGATGAGCGCCCCGTATTTGTATGAATAATCGAGCAGCTTGTCCTTCACTAGACCGTTGCCTCCCCTGCGCTGGCGTAATACAGTATTTGCTCCTGCGTCGCTTCTTCGCGCCGCAATTCCTTGACGATTTGACCGTAGCTCATGACGAGAATCCGGTCGGCGATGCCCAATATTTCCGAGATTTCGCAAGATAAGTAGACGATGCCTTTGCCTTCCTGGGCGAGCCGGCCGATCAGACGGAAGATGTCGCTCTTGGCGCCGACGTCGACGCCTTTGGTCGGCTCGTCGAACAAGTACACTTCCGCTTCCGTGGGAAGCCATTTGCCGACGGCGACCTTTTGCTGGTTGCCCCCGCTCAAATATTTGACCGTCTGGTCCATATTCGGCGGCTGAATGCCGAGCTGCGCGATCATCTCTTTGGCGTTGACGGCTTCCTTCGATTTCTGGACGAAGCCGAGCGTGCTGAACAGCTTAAGCAGCGGCAGCGACAAGTTATGCTTTACCGTCTGCTCGACCAGGATGCCCTGCTTGCGGCGTTCCTCGGGGATGAGCGCGATGCCTTCGCGCACCGCGTCGGCCGGACTGCCGAGCTTCAGCCGCTTGCCGCGCATCCGGATTTCGCCGCCGGCCAGCGGATCGGCGCCGAACAGCACGCGCGACAGCTCGGTCTTGCCCGCGCCGACGAGTCCGACGACGCCGACGATTTCGCCGCGGCTAACGGTCAAATCCACGCCGCGCACCTTCGTGGAGAAGGTGATGCCGCGAGCCTCCAGCAGCGGCTCGCCGATCTCGACCTCCGCCTTCGGGAATTCTTCCTCGAAGGTGCGGCCGAGCATCTGCTCAATCACCGCCTGCGCGTTCGTCTCCGCCGCCGCGACCGTCGTGATGCGCTGTCCGTCGCGCATGACGGTGATTCTGTCGCTGATGCGGAATACTTCGCCCAGCCTGTGCGAGATGAAGATGCAGCCGACGCCCTCGGCCTTCAGCCGCTCCATAATGCGGAAGAGCTGATCGGCTTCTTCATTGCTGAGCGGGGCCGTAGGCTCGTCGAAAATAATGAACTTCGCCTTCTGCGCCAGCGCTCGTCCGATCAGCACGAGCTGCTTCTGCGAAATGCTAAGCTCGCTGACCTGGCGCCTTACGTCGATCGTGAGGCCGATATCGCTCAGGATGCGCTCGGCTTCCTTGTTCACCCGGCTCCAGTTGATCCAGGAACCGCCGCTTGTTTGGGTAAGTCCGTCGAGCATAATATTTTCCGCGATGCTCAGCTGGGAGACGAGGGCGGTATCGACCTCCTGGTATACGCACTGGATACCGCTGCGCATGGCGTCGATCGGGCCTTGAAGAGCGAGCGGCTTGCCGTCGATGGCGATCTGCCCTTGCTCGGGAATATAAGCGCCGGCCAGCACTTTGATCAGCGTGCTTTTTCCGGCCCCGTTAGCGCCGAGCAGGGCATGAATTTCACCGCCGCGCACTTCAAAGTCAACCTGCTGCAGCGCCTTGACGCCGGGGAAAGACTTGGATATCCGGTTCATTTGCAGTAAGGCGGTGGTTAAAGACATCAGGCATCACACTCCTTCTTTCAATGGAAAATCCCACCGGCCGTGCGCCGATGGGATAAGAGCTATTGCACGCGTTTTTCGCGAGGCTTCGGTCTATTTCTTGGCCGGTTGTTCCAATTGCTTGAGCCAATCGGTGTAGCCTTGCTCGCTGTTGCCCCAGCCTTTTACATGCTCGCTAAGCTGCGTTGTGGAGATTTGCGTTTGCGGCAATTGGTCGCGAGAAACGAATACCGGATCGAGCACGATATTGTCCGGCGTCTGATCTCCGTGCAGTTTTTGGTACAGGTAACGGACTTGAACGCGTCCGATGTCTTTAGGATCGACGGCTGCGGAAGCGACCCAAGGATTCGTCGTGTCTTGGATCATTTGCAAGTCCTCGTCGCTCATATCGATCCCGTATACTTTAATTTCCGTACGGCCCGCTTGCTGAATGGCGCGCGCCGCGCCTTTGGCGAATTCGTCCCAAGCCGCCCAGACGGCCGTGATATCGCCTTTGTTCGGATATTTCTTCAAGATCGCTTCCATTTGCGCCTGCGTATCGAGAGCCGTGTTTTGCGATGCCGCGCCGAATGCGGCAACCTCTTTGACATCTTTGTTCTTGTCCATAAATTGCTGGTAAGCGACTTGTCTGCGCTCCATCGGAGCGAAGCCGGCTACCCAGATTTTAACGATATTGCCTTTGCCGCCGATATCTTTGCTCATTTTATCGAGCGTCAGCTCGGCCATCTTCTGGTCGCCCTGCTCCAGCACGGTTACGCCGGGAACTTTAATATCCGCGTCGAAGGCGATAACCGGAATTTTTTTCTCGACCGCTTTCTTGATGCCTTGGTCGAGCGCCTCTGCTGTCCCATGGTCGATCAGGATGCCGTCGAATTTTTGGTTAATGGCTGCGTCAAGGTTCGAAGACATTTTGGCGAGGTCGCCGTCGGCCGTAAAGACCGTTACTTTGCCGCCGAGTTTTTCGGCTTGTTCTTTGACGCCTTCTATGTACTGCGCAGAGAACGTGCCAAGGTTAATTTGCATGATGAGTGCGATTTTTTTATTGGCCAGCGATCCGGCTGCGCCTGCTGCGGCATTATCTGCCGGAGCCGCGCCTTCCTGCTTGGCTTCGGGTTTCGCTCCGCAAGCCGCCAAGCTGATCGATAAAATCAGCACGAGCAGAAGCGCTATGCTTTGTTTCAAGCTTTTCATTCGTGGTCCTCCCCCGGAAAATCTGTTTTTATAATTCCAATATGATTACTTGGTAATTGTATTTTATCACTAGCCCTTGCAAATGGTCAATGAAATTTTTCATTATATCGATGTATTTCGACTAAAATTTCGACAAATTATGACATCCCTAATAGTTTATAATAACACAGCGGCCGGAGAATGGGAATACGAGAATCCGCGTATAGCGGCTTGCGGCGGTCCAAGCGGCTTAGGCAGCAAAAAAGAGGTTGTAAAACAAGAATAAAAGATGAATAATAATAGGTAGTAAACGTTTTCAAAGCGGATTGACAGGCATGGCATCTACGTACGATTATCTCTCGGGGGAGGGATTCGATGAGACTATGGACCAAGTTCCGGCTGCGGCGGCGCAGCGTCGTTCTGACGTGGCTGTTATCTTATATGGCCGTGCTGCTGCTGCCTGTCGTGATCAGCATTATCGTATACAACTCATCGAGCAAAACGCTGGAGAGCGAAATTCATCAAGCTAACGACGCGCAGCTGAAGCAGCTTCGCGAGATTATGGATAACCAGTTTCAATCGATGGAACGGCTGAGCTTTGAAATGACCTGGAACGTCAAGGTGCAGGACTTGCTGTATTCCAACAAATACCGGACGCCGAACGAAGACCGGTACGATCTGTTCCAGGTAACCCAGGATTTAAAACTGTACAAATCGTCGTATCCTTTTTTGGATAGCTTCTATATATATTATGCCGCGGACGATATGCTGCTGCTTCCCGCCATAACCCGGGATTCCAAGCTCGGCTACGATCTGACCCACGAGGGAGGCTCCATGTCTTACGAGCAGTGGAGCGCTATATTGAAGCAGAAGTCGTTCAAAGGCTTTATCCCGATGCCTTGGCTCGGCGAAGACGGTCATTTGCGACAGGCGGTAGCTTACGTCAGCACTTACGCGGCCGGCCCTGGGGAGAAGCCTATCGGCACGAACGTCATTTTGCTGGACGAGGCGAGAATTCTCGGTCCCCTTGCCAATATGCAGTTTTACCGCGAGGGCCAGGTGATGATTTTGAACAAGGATAATCAGGTGCTTGTCTCCAGCAACGGCGACGCGGCTCCCGCCAATCTCCCCTACTCGGAGCTGAACGGCAATGAAGGGCTTTTCTACTTCACGAAGGACGGGGAGAAGATGGAGGGCTTCTATATTCATTCGGCGCGCGCCGATCTGAAGTACGTCTCCGTTATCCCGAGCCGCTTGTATTGGAAAAAAGCCGAGCAAGTGCGCAACCTGACCTACATGAGCATTCTGATCAGCGTAGTGGGCGGGGTGATCCTGACATACTTCTTCCTGCGCAAAAACTATGTGCCCGTGCGCGAGCTGATGCAGACGTTCGCCGGCAAGACGGACGCTCCTATCAAGGAAAGCGGCAATGAATTTCATTTTATCCAGGAGTCGATCCATCATACGCTGCGCGAAATGGATAAGTTCACGACGCAGATGAAACAGCAGCATCATGTGCTGCGCTCGAATTTCATCGGCCGGCTGCTGAAGGGCAAGCTCGACAGCCAGGTTCCTGTCGACGAGGCGCTGACCGCCTATCATATGCAGCCGCTGACGCAGGATTATGCGGTGATGCTGCTGTACGTCGATGAGCGCGGCCCGTTCTTCGAGCGCATTGAGGGGATGGAGGTCGGCGACAAGCATATGCTGCTGCAGTTCATCGTCACGAATGTGGTGGAGGAGCTGGCGGGGCGGAAGCATCGCGGCTATGCGGTGGAGATCGACGAGACGTTCGCCTGTTTGATCAATTTCAGCGCGGGGACGGAGGAGGAGCGCCGGGGCGAGATGATGAGCATCGCCAAGGAAGCGCAGAGCTTCCTGCTGCAGCGGTACCATATTCATCTGACGTTGTCGATCAGCGGGACTCACACGTCGATTTCCGGCATTTCGCGCGCGTATTCGGAAGCGCTGGAGGCGATGGAATACAAGCTTGTGATGGGCAGCGACGAAATTCTCGCTTATCCTGCGCTGCGGCGGGAGGAGGAGCAGGACCGCACGTCCGGCTATTACTATCCGCTATCCGTAGAGCAGCAGTGGATGAATTCGATGAAGATCGGCGATCTGGAGCAGGCGAAGCGGACGCTGGACGATATTATCGAGCGCAATTTCCGCAGGCATCCCGCACTGCCGGTGCCGCTCGCCAAATGCTTGTTGTTCAATCTGGCAAGCACGATGATCAAGACGACGAGCGAAATGGGCGACGAAATGAGTCCTTTCCTGCGCAATAACCCGAAGTCGATTGAGCGGCTTATGGCGTGCGAGACGGTCAAGGATATGCAGCTCCAGCTGAACGGCATATTGGAGAAGGTGTGCGCGTATACTTCGGACAAGCGCCAGCAAAATATACAGCAGGCCCGTCAGCAGGCGCTGCAATCGCTGGTGGAGCGCGTTACGGCCTTCATCGGCGAGCATTATCAGGACGTCAATCTGAACATATCCATGATCGGAGAGCATTTGGACATGAAGGCGACGTATGTGTCCAAGCTGTTCAAGGATCAGACCGGAGGCGGCCTGCTGGATTATATTAACAAAGTGCGTATTGAGAACGCCAAGACGCTGATTGCCGAGCATCAGCGAAGCATTACCGATGTCGCTTCGCTCGTCGGCTTCAACGACCCGAATGCGTTTATCCGCACGTTCAAAAAATACGAGGGGATTACCCCCGGCAAATATAAAGAAACGGTGAGTGTGTGACGATTTCCGCGAAGCGGCGGCCGTCCCTTCGGGATCGCCCGCGCCTGCATGCACAGACAGCGGTGTTCCGCCGGTATATGGCGGGAGACCGCTTTTTTGTTGTTTAGGAAATGATGCGCAGCCATATCCTGTGGATATCCGGGGGCTCCCCCGAAAGTAATGTGTCTACCCATAGAACGATCCCAGAGGAAGGGTTAGACGCCGATCCAGCTTAGGCTGGATGCGGACGGAATAAGCTTCAGAGCAACCGGCGTACGGGAAGGCAGCGGAAGGTCGAAAAGCGGCTCAAGGCAAGCGGGCCGCGTCCGGCAGCACGGCAAACAAGCGAATGCCGCCAATCGGAGCTCGCCGGAGAAGCGCGCGCCCGTCCTCGTTTCTCGCTTCTCAACCGTTTCCCCGGCCAATTTCCCCGGTCAATGCACCGCCTTTTCCGCCGCTTTTTGTCCCTATTTTGGATATATTGCAGATCGATTTGGAGCTTTTGACTACTGCCGTTTCATATATTGACGATGCGAAAGAAAAAATTGCCGATATCAATTTGTAAGCGTTGTCATTATGATGGAAGTGTGAGTTACGCATCTCATACCTAAAAGAATAGCGGGAGGTCGAAAGCGATGAAGAAAAGAAGTAAACTCATCCCTATTGTAACGATCACCACCATGATGAGCAGTTTGGCGATAGCTTGTTCCAATCAAGCGGCTCCGCCGGCTGCCGATAACACCAAAGCGCCGCAGGGCGACAGCGCCCCGGCGGCAACGACATATCCTATTAAAACGGATAAAACGCTAACGTATTGGGGAGAAATTACCGGCAACGCAGTCGGCATCAGCTCTTCCCTGGCGGATATTCCGTTCTTCCAGGAATGGCAGAAGCGGACCGGCGTTCCGCTCAAGTTTTCCTCTCCGGTCGTCAACCAGGCCAAAGAAGGCTTGAACGTCCTGCTGGCGTCGGGCGATCTGCCGGATATGATCGAGTACAACTGGCTCGATTTCCCCGGAGGTCCGGAGAAGGCGATCAAAGACGGCTACATTTTGAAGCTTAACGATTATATCGATAAATACGCTCCGAATTTAAAGAAATATTTGAAGGAGCATCCGGACGTCGACAAAATGGTCAAAACCGACGAAGGCAACTATTTCGCCTTCCCGTTCATTCGCGGCGACGAATATTTGAAGGTGTTCCAAGGGCCGATTGTGCGTAAAGACTGGCTCGACGAGCTCGGTCTGCCGATTCCCGAGACGATCGACGATTGGTATACCGTGCTCAAAGCATTCAAGGAGAAGAAGGGGGCTGCCGCTCCGCTGTCCTTCTTCAGCGTGCCGCGTCCGCTTGAGCAAATTTATAACGGCGCTTTCATCGGAGCCTTCGGCATCAACCGGATGTTTTATACGGAAAACGGCCAGATCAAGTTCGGTCCCGCCCAGCCGGAATACAAGGAATTCCTCGCCACGTTCCGCAAATGGTACGCAGAGGGCCTGATCGACAAAAACATCGCCACCGTAGACAGCAAAACGCTCGATGCGAGCCTTGCTTCCAATGCGACAGGAGCCACGATCGGCAATACCGGGGGCGGCATCGGCAAATGGATGCCGATTCTGACGGCCAAAGATCCGAAAGCGAATCTGGTAGCTGCACCTTATCCGGTGCTGAAGAAGGGCGATACGCCGAAATTCGGGCAAAAGGACCCTGCCTTTGCGCCGGGCGGCATGGTGGCGATTACCGCCAATTCCAAAAACGCCGAGCTTGCGGCACGGCTGCTTGATTACGGCTACAGCGACGACGGGCATATGTTCTTCAACTTCGGTACCGAAGGCGTCAGCTACAAGATGGAGAACGGCTATCCGAAATATACCGATCTCATTATGAATAATCCGAACAAATTGGCTCCTGCCCAAGCGATGTCGCAGTATATCCGCGGCAACTACAACGGACCGTTCGTACAGGATAAACGGTATATCGAGCAATATTTGACCATGCCTTCGCAGAAGGAAGCAGTGACCGTTTGGTCCAAAACCGATGTGGACAAATACGCGCTGCCTCCGATTACGGCTACGCCGCAGGAGAGCACAGAGCTGGCCAAAATTATGACCGACGTCAATACGCTGGTCGACGAAATGACGCTCAAAATTATTTTGGGCAACGAGCCTCTGGAAAACTTCGACAAGTATATGGATAAGCTGAAATCGCTCAAGCTGGATCGCGCGATCGAGATCGAGAAAGCTGCGCTGGACCGTTACAACAAACGGTAATTCGCGCGTGATCCGGAAGGCCGTACCAGGAGAGGCGTATGACGCCTCTCCTCCCGGCGCCGGAGATGCCGAGGATACCCCGCAACTATTGCGCTAGCCGAAAGCTTGCGAAGCCGGTTCCGCCGTGAGAGGCGGAGCTTCAGAGGAGGGAATGTTATGGCCAAAACGATGACTGTCGAGACATCCGAGAGCGCCGCGCTGCGCCGACCGAGCTGGACTTCCCGGGTCGTCAAAGACTTTGTGCTCAACAAATATTTGTATTTGATGATGCTGCCCGTTCTCGTCTACTATGCAATCTTCCATTATGCTCCGATGTACGGGGCGATTATCGCTTTCAAAGACTATACGCCGATGAAAGGCATACTCGGCAGCCCTTGGGTAGGGCTGGCCAATTTTCAGGACTTTTTCAGCAGTTATTACTTTTGGCGTATTTTGAAAAATACGATCGTCATCAGCGCCTATTCCTTGTGTTTTGAATTTCCGGCGCCGATCATCTTGGCGATTCTCATCAACGAAGTGCGCAATGCCGCATTCAAGCGGGTCGTTCAATCGATCACTTATATGCCGTATTTTATCTCGCTCGTCGTCATTTGCGGGATGATTAAAGATTTCACCAACAGCGACGGCATCATTAATATGATCTATACGTACTTCGGCGGCGACGGTCAGGCGATGCTGCAGAAGCCGGAGCTGTTCCGGGGCATTTATATCGTTTCGGAAATTTGGCAGAAGATAGGCTGGGAATCGATCATTTATATCGCCGCATTAATGAGCATCGACCAAGAGCAATACGAAGCGGCCCGGATGGACGGGGCGGGGCGGTTCAAGCAAATTTTGCATATTACGCTGCCCGGTATTTTGCCTACGATTACGATCATGTTTATCCTGCGGATGGGCAATCTGCTGAACGTCGGCTTCGAGAAAATCATTTTGCTCTACAACCCGGCTACTTACGACACGGCGGACGTCATCAACACCTTCGTCTACCGTAAAGGCTTGCTTGAATTCGGCTGGAGCTACAGCTCGGCGGTCGGCTTGTTCAACTCCGTCATTAACCTGATCCTGCTCATTAGCGCCAACTGGATCAGCCGTAAAATCAACGAAAACAGTCTATGGTGAGGAGGGACTTCGATGAAACGGGATAACGGCATTATGGAACGGATCTTCGATTGGAGCGTCCACATTATACTGCTGCTGCTGGTCGTCATTGCTTTGTATCCGCTGCTGCATGTGGCCTTCTCCTCGCTCAGCGACGCCAACCAGATCATCGCCCACAAGGGGCTGTTGTGGAAGCCGCTCGGCTTCAGTCTGGAAGCGTACAAGAACGTGTTCGATAACCCGGGCATTTTTACGGGCTACCGCAACACCTTGTTTATCGTCGTATGCGGCGTCATCATCAACTTATTCGTCACGGCGCTGGGCGCTTATGTGCTCTCCCGCAAAAACGTCATGTGGAACAAAGTATTTATTTTCCTCGTTGTGCTTACCATGTTTTTTAACGGCGGTTTGATTCCGCTTTATCTCGTAGTGAAAAACGTCGGTCTCATCAACTCGCTGTGGGCGACGATCATTCCGTTTGCGGTCAATACGTTCAACCTGATCATCATGCGCACCGCCTTCATGTCGGTTCCCGAAAGCCTGGAAGAATCGGCGAAGATCGACGGAGCGAACCATTTTACGATATTGTTCAAAATTATTATTCCGCTCTCCATGCCGGTTATCGCCGTAATGATTTTGTATTATGCGGTGGAGAAATGGAACGGCTGGTTTTACGCCTCGATCTTTATCAAGGACCGCGATCTGTATCCGCTGCAGCTGATTTTGCGGGAAATTTTGCTCGCGAATTCGACGGACAGCATGTCGTCCGGAGCCGCCGCAGCCGATAAGTTCCAGATCGGGGAAACGATCAAGTATGCGACCATCATGGTAGCCACGGTGCCGATCTTGTGCGTGTATCCGTTCGTGCAAAAGTACTTTGTCAAAGGCGTCATGGTGGGTGCTTTGAAGGGGTAATGGGCGGCGGGCTCCCGCTGCTTGGGATGCTTGGGATGTACCGCAGTATTGCCGCAAAGAGCCGGGATTCTCGGACTTTGCGGTATTTTTTTGCATTTTTGGCGTTATGCGAGCAACCTTTTGGAAAGCATCGCCGTCTAGAAGGTAACTCCGGAGTGATAAGTTGGAAACGATTTGCAAAATTTTGGTGAACAATATAAGCGAAAGTCAAATCCCGTTGAACAATGAGCGTTCGGAAGATCGAGTGGAAACTTCTATCGACCGCAGGCCGCTTGTTTTTCACCGCACTTCAAAAGCAAAGGTGGATATTGATACATGAAAAATAAAAAATGGATTACTCTGATGTCGACGGCAGCTCTTCTGTGCAGCGTGTCCGCCGGTTCGGCGTACGCGTTTTCGGATGTGGACGCGGCGGAAAAAGAGCCGATATCGGCTTTGCAAAATAGAGGGATCGTCAGCGGCGTGGACAGCCAGCATTTTGTTCCGCGCGGTCAAATCAGCTATGCTCAAACGGTCAGCATGATCGTAAAGGGCATGAAGCTGAATCTCAATACGGTCAAATTCGTCAAAAAGCCGGTGGCGTCCGACTACTTTACGAACGTTCCTAACGACGCCTGGTACGCCGAAAGCTTCGTGATCGCCAAGGTGAACGGCCTCGATCTTCCGCAGGATATCGATCCGAACGCTGCGGTCACCAAAGAGAAGTATGCCGATCTTCTCATTCATGCGCTGGATACGAAAGGCGTCTTCCCGACGGTGAAAATGCTCATTCTGTTCGCCGACGAAGACCAGATCGACAGCGAGTACAAGGACGAGATGCAGCGTATTTACCTGCATAAGATCGCCAATCTGGGCGAGGACCGCATGGCCCATCCGAAGCAGCAGATGACCCGCGGCGAAGCGGCCGTGTGGCTTTATAATACGATCAAATTCGCGGAAGCGCACGCAGAAGCGCCAGAGACGCCGCAGCAAGGCGATGTTGAGGTGAGCGTCGAGAAGGTTAGCGACGAGGTGAACAAGGTGATTTTGTCGCGCCAAATGCCGCATCCGGGCTATGGCCTGCAAATTACCGGCATCCGCTTCCAGGAGGACGGCACGGCGGTCGTTCAATACCAAGTGACGGCTCCGGACCCGGACAAGATGTATCCGCAGGTCGTTACGGAGGTTAAGGCGGCAACCTACGTTGCCTCGAAGTATAAGCCTGTTGCCGAACCGGCGGTTGTTACACTGCCCGGCGTGCTCGGCGGCTCCTCCAGCTCCGAACCCGCCGCCTCTACCGTGTCCGATATCGTTCAGCCGCAATAAACGCCGGACGCCGCGAGCCTATTGCGGGTTAAACGCGGATATCCTGTCCGTCTATAAGCATCCCTATCTCGTTGTCCGCGGCTTCTTTCAAAGCTTGCCCCGGACGAAACGGATAGGGGTCTTTTTGTTTGAGAAGCGGCAAGGTGTGGTAAAATAAACCTGATTGTTATCAACGGAAGGGAGCTGTTTCTTTTATGGATAAAAAATTCGCTCAGCTGGATCATATCCGGCTCGCTTACAAGGAACAAGGACAAGGACCGGCCGTCGTGCTGCTGCACGGCTTTTGCGGAAGCTCCGCTTATTGGGACAAGCTGCTGCCTTTGCTTCCGGACGGCTGCCGCTTTATCGCCCCGGATTTGCGAGGTCACGGGGACTCCGAAGCGCCGGAAGGAACGTATACGATGGAGACGATCGCGGACGATATCGCGCAGTTCATCGGCAAGCTGGGCCTCGGCCAAGCGATCGTCCTCGGACATTCGCTAGGGGGTTATGCGACGCTGGCGCTGGCCGAGCGTCATCCGAATGTGCTGTCCGGCTTCGGCTTGATCCATTCGACCGCCTATCCCGACAGCGAAGAAGGCAAGCAAGGCCGTCTCCAAGGGATGGAGACGATTAAGGGGCAAGGGCTGCCGGCGTTCATCGACGGCTTGATTCCGAAGCTGTTCGCGCCGGATCACTTGCAATCGATGCCGGAGGCGGTGGAAGAGGCCAAGCGGATCGGCAACGGCACGAGCCCGGAAGGGGCGATCCGCACGCTCGAAGGGATGCGGGTGCGGCCGGACCGCAACGGCGTGCTGCAAGGGACGAAGCTGCCGCTGCTGCTCGTCGCCGGTGAGAACGACCGGATCATTCCGGTCGAGCGGACGATGGCCGTGAGCGGGGAGCGGGTGACGCAGCAGGTGATCCGAGGCTCAGGCCACATGAGCATGGTGGAAGCGCCGCAAGAGCTTGCGGAAGCGATTGCCGCTTTCGCCGCCGCTGTGCGGTAACTGCTTTATTTTTTGAAAAAAGTGAGCTAATGATTATTGCTAGGGCATCTTCCCGGTGTTACGATACAACCAAATCCAGCGAAGATAAACAGAAATCAGGAGAAGGTGCCCAGAAATGCATAAGCTTGTACTGAACGAGACCCAACGGTTTTTACTGCGCAGCGTGTCCATTATCGTGCTCGGTCTCTTTATTAACCAATTGCTGCAGACGGCAGGCGGGATCGTACTGGCGCGCGTGTTGAACGATCCGGCTCTGTTCGGCGAAGTGAACCTGCTGCTGCAAATTTTCGGGATGGTGTCGCTCTTCCTTAACGTAGGCTTCAATGCCGCGCTTGTCTATTCGTTCTCAACTAATGTCCAGGAAGCGGTGCAGGATAAATTCCGGTTGGCTTTGATCGGAAGCATGTTTTTCGGCATCGTCGTCAGCCTGCTGCTCGCCGCCTTGTCGCCGTGGCTTGCCCGTGCGTACCAGCTTCCATCCTTGCAGGGGGCGCTCTTGATCAGCTCTCTCATGCTTATTTTCAACTCGGTCATCAACGTCGGAGTAGCCTCCTTCTCGGGCAACCGGGATTTCGGCACTCAGGCTTTTTTTATGGTCATTACGACGATATTTTCGACAATGGGTATGATTCTGGGGGTGCTTGCGCCCGCAGGTCATAACTTGTTATGGGGCGTTTCGCTGTGGATGGGGGTCGGCTCGCTGCTGACCGCCTTATTTATTTGCTGGAAGGCGAAGAGGGTGCATCGGCCGCGGTGGGGCGGGGGAATCCGATTGTCGCAAATGCGGGAGATGATGAAGTACGGCGTTCCCGTATGGGCCGGCAATATTGCCAAGGCGTTCCAGCAGCCGTTTCTCGTAATGGTGATCGGCGCGAGCTCGGTCGTTGCCGTAGGCCATCTGGCCAATGCGTTTCGAATTACGGGCTTCATCGGAATTGTGACCTGGGCGTTCATGATCGTCACCTTTCCGTTCGTCGCCGAGAGCTCGAAGGATTGGGCGGAGAGCCGGCGCAGAGGAACGCTGTGCGTGCGGTATAACAACCTTATTTTGTATCCGCTGACGTTGGCGATCTGCCTGTACCCGGATGAGATCAACGGTTTTTTGTTCGGGACCAGCTACGCGACCGGCGACTCAGGCACCTATATCCGGCTGTTGGCGCTCGGCGTATTTTTCTCCTCCGTCGGCCGTCTGGGCGGCAATATTTTGGCCGGGCTCGGCAAAACGAAAGCGAATTTCTGGGTGATGATCGTTGCCGGCATCTTTGTCGTCGCTCTCGTGCCGTTTATCGCCGGGAATCATCCGGTGCTCGCCGTCTGGATTTACACGGGCGGCTGGGCTGTATCGGCTTTGTCGATGATCTGGTTCTTCTACCGCGAAGGCTTCAAGCTCGATTGGTGGAAAGCTTACGGCGAGCCGCTGCTGCCGACTTTGGCGATGGGCGCGCTGATGGAGCTCGGCCGGTTCACCGGCTCCTGGTTCGGCTGGTTTGTCGGAATGGGCATCGTCTGTCTGCTGCTCGGGACGTACTACATTGAAGCGAACCCGCTCCCCGTACGCGGTATGCTCCGGCTGAAGCCTTCGGTCGGCGGGCGAAATAAACTCAACCGCTGACGGTTGCCGTATTGTGCCGGGCATGGTTTGCGGGCGGCCTATTTCGCTGGCAGTCTATTTCATAGTAGCGACATTTACTTGTGGGGAGGACACAGTGAAAAGGGGATTCGTCAATTTTGTTCCTTAGACGATAAAACAACCAGGCAGAATGTGGACGCCAAACTGAAGCGCGATAACCTATCAGAACACGACCTGCACTAGATCGCGAAAACCTGCAACGCGACGTTCGAAGGACGTCCGACTGCTAACGGACGCCACAGCCGTTACATCGTTCGAAGCCGCCGTTTTCAAAACGTAACGGACGTCACAGCGCTTAATGGCTCGGAATGGCCGCTTCAACGGGGCTGCTTCGTCAAATAGCGGCTGCTATGTCCGTAAGGAATCCAAAGGTCCGATTTTTGCTTGTATAACGGCTGCAGTGTCCGTCCCTCGTAATTAGGGGATAATCTCACGAATGCTCACTCATTCGCAGGATTTCTATTGTATTGGATGTCGGTGAAGTTTGGAATGTAGGGATTCTGGCCCATCTCATTGGCTAATAGGCATGCAGGAACAGAGGCAGCGTTCATAACGCTTCCAGTTTTACCCTATTGTGCACTACTCCACTTTGCCTCTGGAGGTTCACCCTCCCATGACTCAACGGGTCTTCGCCCTTACATTCCTTCGTTACACCTGTCCAAAGGTGTGGAGACCGATAGCGTTTACTTGACGGGTCATTGCCCTGACGGACACAGAATTCGGTTCACTGTGCATCCATGATTTGAAATCCTGCAAATGAGTCAATACTCGTTTCTGCTAGGAGACTTTAGGCTGCAGGGATGGCCGCTTCGTGTGCGGAACGGTATTCTTCTCCTCTTTGAACCATACCGATCGTGATGCGTGCCCATTTTCCAATTAACTTAAAGATTGATGCCTGCTTCTTCATCCCCTTCGCTACGTTGTGTTCATGCCATCGCTTGAAATCTTCATTGTATCGAACGAGATTGAGCACGCCCAGGAACAAATATTTACGCAGCATGCTGTCTCCGCGCTTGGAAAGCTTGATTTGTCCTTTGAACTTGCCGGAGGTGCACTCTGCCAGATTCAGACCGGCCCGCCTGAGCAACTGCCGACCATGCGAGTACAAGCGAAGGTCGCCTGCACAACCCAGGAGGGCTGCAAGGGTAATCGTCCCCAGCCCGCGAATACTTTGCAATTGCTGCGCCAACGGCATGTCACCCACGAGGGCCTCTATTTCCCGCTGGATTTCATCGAGTCTCTGAAGGGACTGTTTATACGCATCCAACAACCGCTTGATATCTCGACGCGCTTCTTCCGGCACTCGCTTGTCACCGATGCTGCGTGCGGCCAAAGATAACAGCTCCAGCGCCTTCGCTCTCCCGCTAACGCCTGAGGCCCGTTTCATGCCTTGTTCTTTCCAGCCTGCAATGACCTGCTCTACCGTTAGCCCTTGAAGGTCACCAGGTAGCGCAAACGCGCCGAGCGTCGCCAGCGCACGAGGGACGGTCCAATCTTTGAATACCAGTCTGAACTCAGGGAAGTACAAATCGATCCACCGGACGATGCGGTTACCTAAACGTGTGGCATCCTTCGACCAGAACTCGCGGTCGCTCATGATGGTTTTGATCCGTTCAAAGGCAGTCCCTCGGGGAAGGTAGTCCGTGTAGAAGCCCCGGCTCACCACATCAGCAATGGTGAGTGCATCTTTTGGATCGTTTTTGGAAGGACTGTTGTCCCGATTTTCCTTGTTGCGGTGCGTCGTGACGGGGTTGACCAGCACGACGTCAACGCTCTGCTCGAGCAGCCAGTTGGCAAGATTGAACCAATAGTGCCCCGTGGGCTCCATGCCGACGAGAAGCGAAGACAAGCCGTGTTTAGCTTGTGCTTCTTGAATCCACCGGAGAAATCGTTTAAACCCCTCCCGTGAGTTGGGAAACGACAGGTGACGTGAAGTCAGAGAGCGACCGCGAAAATCCGTCAATTGGGCTACGTGGCTATCTTTCGCGATGTCGACTCCCACCACCGCATGGTGTGGGGTTATACGGTCGATTCGTTGATTTATAGTGGCATTTCGGTTAAACTTCATAATAAGACGCCTCCTGATGGGTTTTTAGGGCCTTGACCCGTGACACCCCCATCATACGAGGCGTCCCTGTTTTTGTCCAAGGCCAAATATTAGCCTCTACAGGAATGTTTACGCTTAGCTGTCTCCGTCCCAACGCAGTTTATAAGTGCGATACCGCTGATTTCCGCTGGCAACCGTCAACAGATTTCGTTCGACCAGTCCATGAAGCACTCGCCGGGTGTGGCGATCGGACAGTCTGAGATGCCCGGCAAGGTCGCCGGCTGCAAACGAGTGAAGCACCCGGCGCGCATACCGCAGCGTTTCCGCCTCAGCCCAGTCCAAATCGGACGATAGCGGGGTGGAGATGAATTTCCCGATAAAAGCAAGTACCAGTTGCTTGCAAAATTCAGGTTCTTCCATTATCGATAGATAAGCGACATAAAGACAAGTCCAATCATCCAGCGCAAGCATCGAATGCTTTTTGCACAAATCTTTGAAGCGGGTAACGCCGATGTCTCTCGCATGGGACCGATAATCCTGAATTTCGATGCAGCCTTTGACCCCTCCCGGCATATATGCCAGATCAAGATAGCGTATGGAATTGTGAACATCGCGAATCTCCCATTCCGGATACAGATGATCCAGATTTCCAACCGCCGGATACCAGCAGGATCGCAAAAATGCCACGGTGCCGTGCGATAATCCTCTCTCAAGAAGCTCGCGTCTTCTCGCGTTCCTCTCCTTCGCAATATGCTGATGCAGCCATTCCTCATAGGTTTTCAAAAATAAGCTCATGATCCAATCCCCTTTTTTTCAAGCTAACGAAAAAGCCGCCCTAATACGGCATCCTTGCAAGGATGGTCATATTAAAGCGGCATGTGCTTCAAGCCGGTTTCGATATGGTTCGAGTATATACGATTGTGACGGTTATCGCAACGGATACCCGTCTTTTATTCGATCAAGCCCATACTTTCATCCCAAAGGAAAATGCGTGCTACTCCGCTATACCCGCAGATTTGCCCTTTCTTTCCCGTAGGCGCATTTAGAAGAGTGGTGAAAAAGTCCGCTGCGGCGTCCATTTGATCCTCCAATCGCTGTTGAAAACGGATTCTTTGGATTATTTTTTCGTTTTTCTGTGGAGAGAATCCGTCTGCATAGGCGACCGCTTACGCTGTTCCAACTCTCTAGCCGCTCTCCGGCCACTTGTTCAACGGGCTTTTAGAAAAGGACGGCTAGTTTGCCGTCCCAAAATACGCTCGGGAGGGGCGCGGGCTGATCCACTCGCAAATGACGGGCGATAAGCGGGCGATTCCTCATCCCCCTGGCTCCGCTCCCCGCAGATTTCGTGCCAAACCGGCGTGAGCTGCACATTTCCTAAGCTGCGGATTATTCATCAAGCGAGATGATACCCCGCTGAAGGCGGCTGTGGAGAACAGGTTAAAATCAGATGATTGATGTAACGGGCGATCCGATATACGTTGGAAATGAAGCTTTTGGGTAAAATTCCCATAAGGGGATGGTTGCCCGGCTTCCGCCATGAACGTATTGCAGCCCACGTTCTTAATGGCGATCTTACACATATCCCGGGGAGGTGAACTGTAAGACGGCGTTAATGCCCATTTATTCCTAACAGCAATATCAGTACGATTAAAGGAGGAAGATAACGAAATGAAAAGAAAGGGAAGCATTCGACATTTGGCGTTGATTTTGAGCTTTTCTCTGCTGGCTGCTATGATCATGTTGACCCCGGTTTCGGCAGCGACGTTGTTCAGCGATAATTTTGAAGACGGCAACGCCGACGGATGGATGACTCAGAACGGCACTTGGTCCGTCGTCCAAGACGGAGGTTCTTATGTCTATTACCAGTCCAGCACGAATGAGGGGCGAGCATCGGCCGGAAGCCAGACATGGACAGATTATAGCGTAGAAGCCAAAGTAAAGGTCGACAATTGGAACGGCTCTAATCGTACCTATGTAGCGGGGCGTTACAAGGACGGCAACAATTTCTATGCGGCATCCCTGTATAACAGCAGCGGAGGAACGCTGGAAATCCGTAAAAAAGTAAGCGGTTCAACGACAACGCTTGCCACCAAAACGAACGTAGGCTTGTCTGCGGGCACCTGGTATACCGTAAAACTTGAATTGGCCGGATCTTCCATTAAAATGTATGTTAACGGTACTTTACAGCTGACGGCCACGGATTCCAGCTTGACGTCCGGCGGAATCGGGCTGGTCGCTTATAAGACCGTAGCCAAATTTGATAACGTCGCCGTTTCGGACAGCGGGTCTTCGACGCCGACACCGACCCCAACGCCAACACCGACGCCAACGCCGACGCCAGCGCCAACACCAACGCCTCCGGTATCCGGCAGCATTTATGTCGCACCGAACGGGCTGGACGGCAATGCGGGAACGATCGGCAGCCCGACGACTCTGACGTCGGCGATTACGAAGGTCGCGCCCGGCGGAACGATCTACCTGCGCGGAGGCACGTACGCCTATTCCACGCAAATTACGATTGACCGGACGAACAGCGGAACGGCCGGCGCCAAGAAACAGATCGTCGCTTACGGGTCGGAGAAGCCTGTGCTGGATTTCTCCTCCCAGACGTACAACGCCTCCGACGTGTCCCAGAATGCACGGGGATTGCAAATCAACGGCAGCTACTGGGTTGTGAAAGGCCTGGAGGTGAAGGGCGCGGCGGACAACGGCATCTATGTGGCCGGCAATTACAACCGTCTTGAAAACCTCGACGTTCATGACAACCGGGATACGGGCGTGCAGCTCGGAAGGTACTCCTCTTCGGCGTCCAACAGCGAGTGGCCGAGCTACAATGAAGTCGTCAATACGTATTCTCATGACAATTTCGATCCGGATAACGGCGAGGATGCCGACGGCTTCGCCGCCAAGCTGACCGTGGGACCGGGCAATGTGTTCGACGGCTGCATATCGGCGTATAACACGGATGACGGCTGGGATTTGTACACCAAATCCGATACGGGAGCGATCAGTCCGGTAACGATTCGCAATAGCGTCGCTCATCACAACGGGCAGACTTCCTCGGGGAATTCGACCAGCAACAGCGACGGCAACGGCTTTAAGCTCGGCGGAGAGAAGATCGCGGTCAATCATATCGTGATCAACTCAGTCGCTTACCAGAATAAGAAGCACGGTTTTACGTACAACAGCAATCCGGGCTCCATTACGATGAAAAACAATACGTCCTTCGGCAACGGGCAAAGCAATTTTGCTTTCGATACGGGAACGCATCAGTTTTCCAACAATTTGTCCTACAAAGGCTCCTCCAGCGATAAAACGAGCGGAACCGATGTGGACAGCTCCAACGTTTGGTGGAAAAATAACAAAAGCACCAATGCCAAAGGCTTGGTTGCCGCGGACGACGATTTTGTCAGCTTGACGCCGACGCTGACCCGCAATGCCGACGGATCGCCGAATTTGGGCAATTTCCTGAAGCTGGCTTCGGGCAGCGATTTGAAGGGGGCAGGTACGCCTAGCGGCACGGATATCGGACACGATTAACGGTTTGATTGGCCTGCCCTAGGGTTGGGTATAACTGAGGTAAGAGGAGGACCCGGGGGAAATGCTTTCTTCCCGGGCCGCTCCCATCCTGCCCTGCAATAAGCGGCGAGACTCTACTAACCACCTGGGGGCGAGGATCATCATCACTACATGGCTGTGCAGCTTGCTCTTCATGCTGTTATGCTTTTTCGTTTACCGTTATATGGACAAGGGGAGCGGGCTGCGGCGCAGGAACGCTTCGGAACATAGGCTGCTCTTGTCGGCGATACTTGCGGCGGGATTCATTATCCGCGTCGTTATAGCTTGGCATGTTTACGGTTATGACGTCGATGTTAACACGTTCAAGGCATGGGCGGCGCATGCGGCTTCCGCAGGCCTTGCGAGCTTTTATACGGAGGATATGTTCGCCGATTATCCGCCGGGTTATATCTACGTGCTGTATGTCATCGGATGGCTGAGAGGGCATCTGAACATGCCGTTCGATGATCCCGCGTTTTTGCTGCTGCTGAAAAGTCCGGCGATCGCCGCGGATATGCTCGGCTCGTATTTGCTTTACCGCCTGGCTATCCGGTATACCGGGAATTTAGCCGCCGCTGCGGGCTCGGCAGCGCTTTATTTGCTGAATCCGGCGGTGATCGCCGACTCGGCCGCTTGGGGGCAAGTAGATTCATTTTTCATGCTGTGGGTGCTTCTGCTGTTCGAAGCGTTGTCGCAGGGGAAGCTGAGGCCGGCGGCCGTGCTTTATGCGGTTGCGCTCTTGATCAAGCCGCAGGCGCTTTTGTTCGGGCCGCTGCTGCTGTTTATCTTTGTCCGCCGCCGTTCGTGGCGTGAGCTGGCTGTCTGCCTCGGGCTCGGACTGGGCGCTGTCGTCTTGCTGGCCGCTCCGTTTCTGATTCATAAGGGGCCGCTCTGGCTGTTCAGCCTGTATTTCGGCACGCTGTCCTCTTACCCGTACGCCAGCTTGAACGCGTATAATCTGATGACGCTGCTCGGAGGCAATTTTGCTCCGGTCGCAGAGAAGATGCTCTTGCTTAGCTACCAGACATGGAGCGCACTGCTGATGGCTTGCGTGCTAGTGTTTGCGGCCTTCTTATATTTCAAAAGCAAGCGGGACGAGTCGCAGCTCGCCGTGATCGGCGCTCTGCTGATGGCGGGGGCTTTCACGGTGCTGACGAAAATGCACGAGCGCTATTTGTTTTACGCGCTGCCGCTGCTGCTGTACGGCTTCATACGGTCCAAGGACCGGAGGCTGCTGCTGTTGTTCGCCGGCTTCAGCGTGACCCATTATATCAACGTCGGTCAAGTGCTGGCGGCAAGCTTTCGTCAGGAATACCATATCGCTCCGGGGGATGCCGTGTTAAGGGGCGTTTCGCTGCTGAACGTCATATTGTTCGCTGTCCTCTGCGTAACCGCATGGCGGCTTATCGTTCGGCGGAGCACGGTTATGCTCGCGGGCGGAACCGCCCGGGAAGATGGCGGCGGGCCCGATCGTCGCGGCAAGAGGGGCGACGAGGGCCGCTCCGCCGCCCGAGCGGCTTCTGTTGCAAGCATAGCGCAGCTAAGCGCGGCGGCGGAGGATGCGGGACGAGGCGGCTTGCTGAAGCTGCTTCCGCGCGTCTATCCGCTGAACTGGCGGCGCAAAGACACGCTGCTGCTGGGCGCGCTTGTGCTGGTGTATTCCATGCTCGCCTTCTATCATCTCGGCTCGACCGAGGCGCCGGAGACGGGATGGCAGGCGACGGAGGCCGGGGAGCGGATCGTCATCGATCTGGGCGAGAAGCGGCAGATCGAGCGGATCAACAGCTTCGAAGGGATCGGGGACGGCAGCTTCACGTATGAAATCAGCGAGGACGGACTTGCCTGGAAGGAGCCTGTCGAAGTTTCCGCCGATGTGTTCAAGGTACTGATGTGGCAGGTGATTCCCGTCAATGAAACCGGGCAGTATATCCGGCTGACGGTGAAGCAGCCGACGTTTACGTTGAACGAAATCGCCGTCTATGCCGAAGGGAGCCGGCAGCCGGCGCCGATTCGTTCGGTGCAAGGCGAGCGGGTAAATCCCGCTACGGCGGAGGCGGTCGCGCGGCTTGCCGATGAGCAGAGCAAGGCGGCGTACACGCCCACGTACATGAACGGCGCTTATTTCGATGAAATTTATCACGCCCGGACGGCGTACGAGCATCTGCATAAGATCGAGCCTTACGAATCGACGCATCCGCCGCTCGGCAAGCTGTTCATTTCGCTCGGGATTGCGCTATTCGGGATGAATCCTTTCGGCTGGCGCATTGTCGGAACGATGCTCGGCATCGCCATGCTTCCGATCATGTATGTGTTCGGCAAACGGCTGTTTGGCCGGAACGAATATGCGTTTGTCTGCAGCTTCCTGATGGCGGCGGACGCCCTGCATTTTGTCCAGACGCGCATTGCGACCATCGATGTGTACGGCGTATTTTTCATCCTGCTGATGTTCTACTATATGTACCGGTATTGCGGGGAGAGCCTGCTGGCCGAGTCGTGGACAAGATCGTTCATCCCTCTCGGGCTGAGCGGCCTGTTTTTCGGCTTGGGAGCGGCGTCCAAATGGATCGCGCTTTATGCTGGAGCGGGACTGGCCGTCATGTTCTTCCTATCGCTGGCGCTTCATTACAGAGAATACCGGCTGGCGGTGAGAGAGCTTGCCCGCGAGCCTCGGACGGATGCACAGCGGGCGGCCCGACTTAAAGCTATTGCCGATGTGTTTCCGTTCCGGGCGCTCATGACACTGCTGTTTTGCTGCGGCTTTTTCGTCATCATCCCGGCGGCGATCTACGTCATGTCCTACATTCCGTTTATGATGGTGCCCGGCCCCGGGCACGGACTTGCGGATGTATGGACGTATCAAAAAAACATGTTCAGCTATCACAGCCAGCTTAAAGCGACGCATCCGTTCAGCTCCGAATGGTGGCAGTGGCCGATTATGGCAAGGCCCGTATGGTATTACGGCGCCGCGGAGCTGCCTCCCGGCCAAATATCCAGCATTGCGGCGATCGGCAATCCGCTCGTATGGTGGACGGGATTCGCGGCGATCGTACTGCTGCTCGTGCGGGGCCTTCGGACCCGCTGCCCGAAGGCGCTGTTTATCGTCATCGCCTTTTTCTCGCAGTATGTTCCGTGGATGCTCGTGCCGAGGCTGACGTTTCTTTATCATTATTTTGCGATGGTTCCGTTCTCGATTTTGGCGATCGTTTATTATTACCGGCATTGGAAGGAAACGAACCCCGCAAGCAAGCGCTGGCTGTACCTGTATCTGGGGGCGGCCGCCGTCGGTTTCGCGCTGTTTTATCCGGTGCTGTCCGGCCTCGTCGTAAGCCGCTCTTATGCGGAGCATGTGCTGAAATGGTTTCCGCAGTGGCAGTTTTTTTAACCTATTATCCGAAAGGAGGGAGCGTCCATGCAGACGGACATCCGCTATACCGTCATCGTTCCGATGTTTAACGAGCAGGAGGTCATCGCCGAAACCTATGCAAGGCTGAAGCAGGTTATGGATACGCTGGGCGAGCCGTACGAGCTGCTGTTCGTCGATGACGGGAGCAGGGATCGGACAGCCTCGATCGTCAAGGAAATCAGCCGCAACGATCCTTGCGTGCGTATGCTGGGCTTTGCCCGCAATTTCGGTCATCAGGTGGCGATAACGGCCGGGATGGACTATGCGGAGGGCGATGCGGTAGTCATCATCGACGCCGATCTTCAGGACCCGCCCGGAGTCATTGTGCAAATGATCGACAAATGGAAGCAAGGCTACGACGTCGTCTACGGCAAGCGGCTGAAGCGCGAAGGAGAGACTTGGTTTAAGAAAACGAGCGCGCACATGTTCTACCGCATGCTGAAATCGATGACGAGCGTCGACATCCCGGTGGATGCGGGGGATTTCCGCCTGATCGACCGCAAAGTATGCGACGTGATGAAATCGTTGACGGAGCGCAACCGTTATGTGCGCGGCTTGGTCAGCTGGACCGGGTTCCGGCAAACGTTCGTGGAGTACACGCGCGAGGAGAGGTGGGCCGGGGATACCAAATACCCGCTGCGCAAAATGCTCCGCTTTGCCGTCGACGCGATCGCTTCCTTTTCTTACAAACCGTTGAAGCTGGCCGCTTACCTCGGTTTCGTCCTATCCCTCCTCAGCTTCGTCTATATTCTGGTCATCGTGTATCAAAGGCTGTTTACCGATACGACGATTACGGGCTGGTCCTCGATCGTGGCCATCAATTTGTTTTTTAATGGGATCGTGCTGATCATTCTCGGCATTATCGGGGAATATATCGGGCGCATTTATGATGAGAGCAAGGGCAGGCCGCTTTATATTATTTGGGATAAAACCGGGTACGGGGAAGAGAGTGCGGACAACGCCGGGAAGCATGAACGGGAGGCGGAGCGGCAAGGGATTCTCCGATGAAAGCGGCGACGCGGCAAGAGAGGAGGTGAGGCGAAGGGGGAGGTAGAGAGAATGCTGGTTTGCCGGCTTTTAAAAAACCGGTGAAAAACGAACGGAGGGGCCATTTGAATCTGAAAAAGCGTGAGCGATCGCCTTTGTCCGCGGATTTCAACCGTTTCACGGGACAGCCATTTAAGAAATCCGCGACGGGCATTGATTGGAAGTTCAAATAGGCGTCGCAGCGAGCTTTTTCACCAGGCTTTTAAACGGCTGTATTTTAGTCCAAACGGGAGGTTCGTTATGGGAATGGTAATGAGTTGGAAAAAAGGCTATAAAAATGCGGCGATCGTCGTATGCTTTGCTCTTCTCCTATCGCTGTTTGTCATGTATCCGGCCAGCGCCGCGACACTGTTCAGCGACGATTTCGAGGACGGCAATTCCACAGGCTGGACGCCGACAACGGGCACATGGTCGGTCGTGCAGGATAACGGCAGTTATGTCTACTACCAATCGAGCACGAGCGAAGGCAGGACTTCGGCGGGAAGCCAGTCTTGGACCGATTATACGGTTGAAGCCAAGGTCAAGGTTGAGGACTTTAACGGCTCGAACCGGGCTTATGTAGCGGGGCGTTATCAGGACGGCAACAATTTCTATGCGGCATCGTTGTACAACAGCAGCGGAGGCACATTGGAAATCCGTAAAAAAGTAAACGGTTCCACAACTAACTTGGCTACCAAAACGAACTTTGGCCTTGCAGCGGGCACCTGGTATACAGTGAAGCTGGAGCTGAGCGGCTCCTCCATCAAAATGTACGTCAACGGCACGCTGCAGCTCAGCGCGACCGATTCGAGCCTGACGGCCGGAGCCGTAGGCCTGGTCGCTTACAAGACGAAGACGAAGTTCGATAATATTACCGTTTCCGACAGCGGTTCCTCGACACCGACACCGACACCAACACCGACGCCGACACCAACGCCAACACCGACGCCAACACCAACGCCAACACCTCCGGCGGGCGGAAACAGCCAGTATAATCTGGCCGGATTCTCGGCGGGCAATACGGGCGGGGGCAGCATTGCGGAGACGGATTCCCGCTATAAAAAGGTATATAATGCAACCGATCTGGCCGTGGCGCTCAAAAAAGGCTCCGGGGTCAAAGTCGTCGAGATTATGAACGATCTGAACCTGGGCTGGAATGAGATTCCTTCCGCGGCGCAAACATCGCCGTTTGCTGCCAACAACTCGCCGCTTACCCATCCGGTGCTGAAGACGACGGGGGTCAGCAAAGTGACGATCGACAGCTTCAACGGGCTCACGATCTTCTCGGCGAACGGCGCGAAGATCAAGCATGCGGCTCTGGATATCAAACGCAGCTCGAACCTGATTATCCGCAATCTCGAATTCGACGAGCTGTGGGAGTGGGACGAAGCAAGCAAGGGCAATTACGACAAAAACGATTGGGATTACATTACCATTGAAGGCGCTTCCTCCAAAGTGTGGATCGACCATTGCACGTTCAACAAAGCGTATGACGGTCTGGTCGACGTGAAAAAAGGCAGCAGCGGCGTCACCATTTCCTGGTCTACGTTCCGCGGCGACGACCGCAGCTCGGGCAGCTGGGTAACCCAGCAAATTAACGCATTGGAAGCCAATCCGTCGGCTTATCCGATGTACGCCTATTTGCGTAGCAGCGCGGTCGGACTCAGCAAGGACGATATTATAGCGATCACCGCTTCGCAAAAGAAAGGGCATCTGGTCGGCGCGACGGAATTCGCTTCGGACAATGCCGATTTGCAGATTACGCTGCATCATAACTATTATCAGGATATTCAAGACCGCATGCCGCGTTTAAGAGGCGGCAACGCTCATGCTTACAACATCGTGATGGATAATGCCGCCGCGTGGGCTGCCAAGCAAAAAATTACATCCGCCATGGCTTCGGCGATTTCCTCGAAAGGCTATCATTTCGGAGTGACGAGCAACGGGGCGATCTCTACCGAGGACGGGGCGGTGCTGCTGGAGAAATCGCAGATCATCGACGTAGCTTCTCCGGTGCGCAACAATCAGGCGGATGCCGGCGATGCCAGCTATACGGGCAAAATCCGCGTTCTGGATACGATGTATTCGCTGGACGGCAGCTCCTTCCGCGGCGGCAGCGACACGTCGGGCAGTCCGCTTGCTCCGGTGCCGGCGCCGGTCAAGGCGTTCTCCTGGAACGGCTTCACCTCTCTGCCTTATTCGTATACGGCCGATGACCCGGCAACGCTGAAAAGCAGGCTGACCGCCTCCAACGGCTCCGGCGCGGGAAAGCTGAGTTGGTCGAAGCAGAACTGGCTCGCTACGAGCTATTAACCCGCAGCAAGTCACGTATCGTATTGTAAGCAAATAAGAGGCCGCTGCAGCGAATGGATAGCTCCTACTAAGTAGACAGGTTTACTGAAGAAACCGGCTGCTTGAAGGAGGCAGTTCACGCTGCGGCGGCCTCTTTGGCGGATTTCGAATGCGATACGGCAGAAACTGCGGCTTTATAGGCAGAAGCGGGTATTACGACGAGACCTTGACTACGAAAGGTACGGTAAACACTTTACCTTCATGCTGGAACTGCCCCCATACTTTATAAACGCCGCTCTTAGGGAACGTCGTCATAAATTTTGCGTCAGGTCCGCTTGCCTTTTCCTCCATCGGGTGCACGTGCAAATACTGCTCGGCATCGTCGCTTAATATAACGACATGCCCGACGGCGCCGAGATACGGCTGCAAGTTCGTAATCGGCTGCTTCGTGGCGGCGTCCTTGATCGTAAAAGTAAGCGAGGCTTCCTTGCCCGCTTCCAGCTTGCCGGTCGCCAGCGTCACTTCTTTGCCGTCCGCCGTTTTGGTTAAGCTTGAGTCCGGCTGAATCGGCTGAGGCTTCGGCGCGTTGCCTTGAACGGTCACCCATTGGCTCCTGGTTACGGAGCCTTGACCTGAAGGAACGAAGTCGGCGAACAGCTTATATTCCCCTGCGACGGGGAGCTTGGCCGTTACATCGAACACACCTTTGCCTTGGTAGGCGGGATGGATGTGCTCGAAATACGACAAGTCTTTGCTTACGACAATCAAATGCATTTGCTGCTCGTGGCTGACATCGAACTTATCGACCGGGTTGCCGGCGCTGTCCGAAATTTGGATCGAGACATTCGTATCCTTACCGGCTTGCGGCCGCTCCGGTTTAAAGGAGAAAGCGGCTTTGACAGCCGCCGCTTTGGCCGTTTCGCCGATTTCATGCCCTGCATGGGCCCCATGATCGCTGCTGCTCATATCCATGCCTTCATGTCCGCTTTGGGCGGGAGCCGCTTTGGAGCAAGCGCTCAACAAGGCGGCGGCCAACAGAAGAGCCGCCGTAGCTTTTTTCATAATCATTCCTCTTTTCTGCAAGGCATGCGATATGCCGAATATACATACACATTCTCGCCGGAAGATGCGGATTTTAACGCATGCGATGATTGTATTTTCAGTTGTCATGTGGCCGCAGCGGCGGGACAACGTTACAATTTTACCCGCTGGAGCCGCAGCGCGTTGAGCACAACGGACACCGAGCTCAGCGCCATAGCGGCGCCGGCGACCCATGGAGCCAGCAGCCCGATGGCCGCGATAGGAATGCCGAGCGAATTGTAGGCGAGCGCCCAAAACAAATTCTGTTTAATATTGGCCATCGTCTTTCTGCTCATCAGCATCGCGTCGGGAATGCCGGTCAATTCGCCGCGCATGAGCGTGATGTCCGCAGCCTCCATCGCGATATCGGTGCCTGTGCCAATGGCCAGGCCTACGTCGGCGGTAGCCAGAGCAGGGGCGTCGTTGATGCCGTCGCCGACCATCGCCACCCGGCGGCCTTCGGCCTGCAGCTTCTTCACTTCGGCGGCTTTGCCCTCCGGCAGCACTTCGGCCAGCACCCGGGTAATGCCGACTTGTTTGGCGATCGCCTGAGCCGTCCGCTCGTTGTCCCCGGTCATCATGACGACCTCGATGCCCATCTGCTGCAGGCGGGATACGGCTTCGCGGGACGATTCCTTGATCGTGTCCGCTACGGCGGCCAAACCGGCGAATCGGCCGTCAACGGCGATCAGCATGGCGGTCTTGCCTTCGGCTTCGAGCTGCTCCATCCGCCGCCCGGCAGCGCTGTAATCCACGGAGGCTTCGGCGAGCAGTTTGCGTGTGCCGACCAGCACCTCCTTCGAGCCGACGACGGCGCGGATGCCGTAGCCGGGAACCGCCTCGAAGCGCTCGACGGGACGCAGCGCAATGCCTTTGGCGCGAATGCCCTCTACGATGGCTTCGGCCAGCGGATGCTCGGATTGCTTCTCGGCCGAAGCGGCCAGAGCGAGCACTTCGGCTTCGTCCAGCTCGGGAACCCAAATATCGGTGAGAGAAGGCTTGCCTTTGGTCACCGTCCCGGTTTTATCGAGAACGACCGTCTCGATTTTATGCATGGATTCCAGATGCTCGCCGCCTTTGAACAGGATGCCGAATTCCGCGGCGCGGCCGGAGCCGGCCATGATGGAAGTCGGCGTAGCCAGCCCCAAGGCGCAGGGGCAGGCGATGACGAGCACGGCGATCGCTTTTTCCAGCGCGCCGGCGAAGTCGCCGGGAGCTATGGCGAAATACCAGATGAGAAAGACGATCAGGGCGATGCCGACGACAATAGGAACGAAAATTCCCGAGATTCGGTCGGCGACGCGCTGAATCGGCGCTTTGGAGCCTTGCGCGTCTTCAACGACCTTAATAATTTGCGCGAGCGCGGTTTCTTTGCCGACCTTGGTCGCCTTTACCTTTAAGCTGCCGTTGTTGTTGACGGTGGCGCCGATCACGGCGTCTCCCGCTTTTTTCTCCACAGGCAAGCTTTCGCCGGTAAGCATCGACTCATCGACGGAGGAGCTTCCTTCGAGCACCTCGCCGTCGACCGGAATTTTCTCACCCGGTTTGACGATGACGATGTCTCCGGCGAGCACTTCTTCCAAGGGAATCGCCAATTCTTGGCCTTCCCGCACGACGAGAGCGGTCTTGGCTTGCAGTCCCATCAGCTTCTTGATCGCTTCCGACGTGCGGCCTTTCGCCAACACCTCAAACAATTTGCCGAGCAGGATAAGCGTGATCAGCACGGCGCTCGTTTCGTAATACATTTCGGGGGCGTGATGGCCGGAAGCGCCCGCAGCCCACTGCAGCGTCAAATACAGGCTGTAGAAAAAGGCGGCGGAAGTCCCTAGGGCGACCAGAACGTCCATATTCGCGCTCTTATTGCGCAGCGCTTTATAGGCGCCGACGTAAAACTGCCTGCCGATGATAAATTGTACCGGAGCGGCGAGCACCAGTTGAACCCAAGGGTTCATCAGAAACGCCGGCAAGTAAATCCACGAAGTGAACGTGAAGTGGCTTACCATCGCCCACAGCAAAGGCAAGGAAAGAACGGCCGAAATCCACAGCCTGCTCTTTTGCGATGCGATTTCCTTATGGCGGCGGTCTCCTTCGGCAGCCTGCTCCTGCTTAAGATGAGCGTCGTAGCCGATTTTGCGGACCCGCGCGATCATATCTTCGACGGTAACCTCGCCCGAGTCGTATTCCACATGCGCCGTTTCGAGAGCGAAGTTTACAACGGCAGAGCTGACCCCGGGGAGCTTGCCGAGCACCTTCTCAATCTTGGCCGCGCAAGCGGCGCAGGTCATGCCGGTGAGCGTAAAATCGGCGGTTTCTTTTACCGTATCATAACCGAGAGCCTGAATTTTTTGCTCCAGGCTGTGCAGGCTGACTTTGTCCGGATCATAGGTGACGGACGCTCTCTCCAATGCAAAATTGACATTGGCGCCCGTAACGCCGTCCAGCCGTTTCAGTCCTTTTTCGATCCGGTTGGCGCAGGCGGCGCAGGTCATTCCCGATATTTGCATCGTCGATTGCTGCTGCTGCTGTTGTTGTTCCATAATAATCTTGCTCCCTTCAATATACCTGTGGGGGGTATATATCTGTCAAAAAAAAGAACAGCGCCGAATTATACGACGTCATATCCTTGTTCTTCGATCGTTTCTTTGATCGCCTGTGCCGTAAGCTTGGCTTCCTCGAATTGGACGGATACGCTCTTCGCGCCCAAATCGACTTTGCCCTGCGCGCCGATCCGCTTCAAGGCGCCTTCTATCGAATTAACGCAATGCCCGCATGACATGCCTTCCACTTTCAGTACGATAGTTTGCATCATTATCTTCTCCTTTAAGGAATATTTTTATGAACGGAGGATGGTTGTTTCCTGCCTTCTGTCTATACTATAATATACCCCCACGGGGTATGTCAATGGTCATTTGGCAATGTTTCGTCAAGCCGGATCAACGGCTTCTGCCGAAAGGGGGAGAGCGGCCATGGCGTTTCGATTCAAGAAAAAACGCCCCGAACCGCTGCGCGGGAGACAAGCTCCGTAGACTGAGTTCGGGACGGCAGTACGGCGGCAGTTCGTTAATCTGCGGCTAACGGTTGGATTAACGCTCGGATTGCGCTAATGCGCACTCATGAATGCAATAAGCGTACCGTTCCGGAATCGGCGGTGTGCGGGCGGGACCGACGGCGGCTTCGGCGGCTGCCCCGCGGAACGATCAGTTCTGCTGCCGAACCTCAGGCTTTACTTTGCCGATCCGCAAACCCAGATAGACGAGGAATAAGAGAAGCAATCCTCCTTGCAAAACGATAGCGCCGGAGATGGAAGCTCCATAATTTACAGCCGCGTAGTAAAGTGCAGATCCTACCAGCATCAGCGTATTTTCCGTCAGATTTTGCACGGCGATCGTTTTGCCGGCTCCGGCTATGCGCAGGCCTTCCTCCTGCAGCACCGTATTCATCGGCACGATAAAGACGCCGCCCATACAGCCGACCGCCAACAGAAACGCGATAGCGACCCCGGTATGGTGAATCCACGGGAAGAGCAGCACCAGGACCGCCATGATGAAGCCGAAACGGACCGAACGGTAAAAATGTGTAAGCGTCACGAGCCTCGGAGCGAGGAATGCCCCGATAATGATGCCGATCGAGGTCGTAGCGAGCAGCAGCGATACCCGGACATCGCCTTCCTTATAGCCGAGAGCCGCGGGAATCCAGGCCAAGACGGCGGTGCGCAGCACGGCGGAGCTCATCCAGAAGGCTCCGGTGCCGACCAGCGAAAATGCGGTGACCGGATGGCGGAAGAGCCGCCCTGCGCTCCGGTAGAACAGGAGGGCTTCCTTCGCATATCGGATCGACGCGTCGCCGGGGATTCGCGGAATCCGCAGCGTCATCGCTAACGAGATGGCGTAAAGCGCGGCGCATACGAGAGACGCGTATACGGGAGGGACGGCCGCGACGACCGCGCCTCCGCCCCCGATGCCTGTCAGTATGGCCAGAATCGTGTAAGCCTCGATGCGGGAGTTCGCCTTAAACAGCTCTTCATTCGTTCCCGTCAGCTCGGGAAGAATGCCGTACTTGGCAGGCGAGTAAATGACCGCTCCGACACCTACGGTGAAATAACAGAGCATCAGCCATACGATGCCGGACGTATCGATGAGGAGCAGCAGAACTATACCGAGCAGCTTAACGGCGTTGCCCGCGATCAGCACGCGGGATTTCGGATATTTATCGGCGAACGGCCCGACGAAGGGCGCGAGAATAATATACGGCAGGAAAAACGCCATCGTCACAAGGGCCAAAGACTCGGCCGAGAAGCCGCCCCGGGTCAGCAGTCCTGCTATGACGAGCAGCGACATATTGTCCGCGAAGGCGGATAAAAATTGCGTCACATACAGCGCGTTCAGCGCCTTCAGGTTGGTTGACAGCGGTGCGCGTGCGGGTTTGACGGCGGCATGGGTTTGCATCGGAATCCGCTCCTTTATATTAGCATGTAATCTATCGGTCGAACCGTCCAAAGCTCCAGGATGAACAAGGGAAATTAGAAATTAGGCCTCGGCTCCGGCAATTTCAATTTCTCCGGCGAGCCGCTTCAGCGCCACGTAGTCCGGCTTACCGCTGCCGAGCAGCGGCATCGCGTCGATCGTCTCCGTCCGGGACGGGAGCAGGAGAGGGGTGCTGCCGCGAGCCGCGAGGTACGCTTTCAGCTCCTGCAGGCGCACCGGCTTCGTCACGTAGAGCACGATCCGCTCTCCCTTGCGTCCGTCCGGGACGCTGACCGCAGCCAGAGCGAGGGACGAATCGCGGTAGCAGGCGGCAGCCAACTCCTCCACCAATTGCAGGGAGATCATCTCTCCGCCGATTTTGGCAAATCGCTTCAATCTCGCCTTCATCGTCAGGAACCCTTCATCGTCCGTCTCTACGACATCTCCGCAGTCATACCAATCCGGGCAGGGGACAAAGCCTTGGCCGTGAAGCAAATACCCTTTCATCACATTGGGGCCCTGGATTTGCAGGCTGCCGCCGCTGTCGATGCCGGGAACCGGGCTGATTCTAGAACGCAGACCGGGCAGCAGCCGACCGAGCGTACCCTGCTTGCTCGCAAGCGGCGTATTGATCGAGACGACCGGAGCCGCCTCCGTCGTTCCGTAGCCTTCCAATACGCGGATGCCGAACTTGCGGCTCCACAATTCCCGCACTTCGTCCTTCAGCTTCTCTCCGCCGGCGACGGCATACCGGATCGAGCGAAAATCGAACGGATGCGCCGCGCGGCCGTAGCCTGCAAGGAATGTCGAGGTGCCGATGATAATCGTCGCGTTGCGGTCGTAGGCGACCTCGGGAATCACCCGGTAATGAAGGGGGCTCGGATATAAATAGACGGGCATGCCGGTAAGCAGCGGCAGCAGCGTGCCGACGGTAAGGCCGAAGCTGTGGAACATCGGCAAGGCATTGAACATTTTATCCGCCTCGGTGAAGTCGAATACGACACGGGCCTGCTGGATATTGGCGTACAGTTGTTCGTGGCCGAGAACGACGCCCTTGGGCTTGCTCTCGCTGCCGGAGGTGAACAGAATGGCTTCGCTGCCGCCCGTTGCCGAACCGCTGCGGGACGGCGTTCCGGCGGCGGGAGCTTTGCGGCGCAGAATCAGGTCCAGCAGGCCGGACAGTTTGTCGGCTGGGCCGACTTCGGCTTTAACGTCCTCCAGATAGACGATGCGGCAACGCTGCGCGAGCGCCTCGATCGCCGGCTCCAGCTTCGCCTTCGCGGCGAACTCCCGCGAGGTAAGGACGGTGCGCAGCGAGGCGGTCTCGCAGGCGTCCAGCAGGCTTTGCCGGCCTGCGGAGAAGTTCAGCATCGCCGGCGTTACGCCGAGCCGGAACAAGGCGAACAGGGCGATGACATGCCCGTTCGAGCTCGGCAGCAGCAAGCCTGCGGCGCCTTGATCCGCAAGCAGCGGGCGCAGCTTGCGGGCGAACACATAGGAAGCGGCGGCCAGCTTCCTGTAGCTGAGCGCCTGCGACAAGTCCTCGCAGGCAGGGCTGCCCCAGCCGCTGCGCGACGCTTGCAGCAGCAGCTCGTTGAACAGGTTGACGCCCGGCTTCAACCTGGCGCGGAGCAGCACATCCTGCAGCGCGAGCAGGATGGCGTCGGCGGCCCGCTCCTTTTGGCGTTTCATCGGAACGCCCGGCTGCGGCGCCACCGTGAACGCATCGCCGATATGGACGGCGATGCGAGGGAACCAGGCCGTCCGCACGAGACGGCCAATGTAAGAGAGCTTGGAGCGCTCGGCTCCGTCTATGGCGATCGGCACGAGCCGCGCGCCGGTCTTCAAAGCGATATAGGCGATACCGGGATAAATCTTCATGATGCTGCCGGTCGTCGTAATGCGCCCTTCGGGGAACAGGACGAGCGGGACGCCGCTCTGCACGACCTTGACCATCGTTCTGACCGAATAAGGGTTCAGCGGATCGACGGTGATGTGGCTGCGCAGCTTCAGCAGCAGCCTGAAGCGCGCCGCGATCTTCGTGTTGACGACAAATGCGGCTTCCTCCGGCAAAAAAGCGGCGAGCAGCACGGCATCCAGCAGCGAAACATGGTTCGGCATCAGGATGGTCGGCTGACGGAAATCAAGCTTTTCAAGGCCGGAGATATTCAAACGAAAGCAGATGCGCAGCAGCGCTCTAAGCAGCGGGATAAGAAACGACATCGGAATCCACTCCTTTTTTTTCGTAAAGCGAAGCGAGAATACGCTAGGATGGGCTTTTAATACCTGGTGCTAATTCATACTTGTATTGTAAATGCAAAGCGCGCCGAAGAAGAGTACTAACTTTGTATAGTACCCTGGCCTGCCCAACTTGGGGGCGTTATGGAGCAATGCCTACAGCATCTTCGGTCCGCGGTTCATATGCTGTTCTAGCGAAAGCGGATTCTGTACCTATTCGATGCAGAAGGGGAGACTCGAATGGCAAAATGGAGCAGCAGCAAGTGGAGTAAATACAGGGTGTTGAAGCGATCTTCGGAGGTAAAGCCGCATCTGCCCGCAACGTACCGGATGAATTCGTCCGCCTTGTGGCGAATGCTGGACCGGTACGGCGAAGCGATCGTGAAGCCTTCGGGCAGCTACGGCGGCCAGGGCGTACTTCTCATATCGCATGCGGGAGACGGCCGCTACGTGGTGCATGACGGCCCGAGCAAAAAGAAGGTGGAGGGAAGAGAGAAGCTGGAGTCGCTGGTCCGGAGGAAAGCCTCGCGCGGCTATATCGTTCAGCGGCGGATTTCTCTTGCCAGCATTCACGGCCGCCCCTTCGATCTGCGGGTTATGGTGCAGCGCCGCAAAGGCGGCAGCTGGAACGTCACCGGGAAGCTGGCGAAGGTGGCCGGCAAAGGATATATCGTCACCAACGTCAGAAGGAGCAGGGGAAAGGTCGTTCCCGTGAAGACGGCTATCCGGCAATCCGATATGAAAGGATCGTCGGCGGAAGAGTCGCTGAGGAGCATCGATAAGGTGTCTTTGGCGACGGCGCATCAAATGCGTAAATATTACCCGGGCAATCGCACATTGGGCATCGATATGGGGCTGGATAAGAACGGGAAGGTGTGGATCATTGAAGTCAACTTTATGCCGATGCTCGGTTTGTTCCGCATGCTGAAAGACAAATCGATGTACCGCAAAATAACTTCGTACGCCAATCCGGCCGCTGCGGCCAAACGCAAGTAAGCCCGGCTCCGCAGGGGGCTTTCGGGGATGCTATCGCTGGCTGCAGCCGAGGTGGATGTTGACGTTGATTGTACGTCAGGTTTGAGCTCTCCCGCCTTAAGCGGGCGGGCTTTTTTTGTTGTTTAGGAAATGATGCGCAGCAAATTCCTGTGGAAATCCGGGTGCTCCCCCGAAAGGAATGTCTACCCATAGAACGATCCCAGAGGAATGGCTAGACGCCGATCCAGCTTAGGTTGGATGCGGACGGAATAAGCTTCAGAGCATCACGTCACTTTTGGGGGATTTGTTCCCGCTTCGGCCGCAAGCCGCAGGCCCTCCCGGAAGCAGCGGGGATTTGCCTCGAAGCGCAGCTTCGCTGCGCCTGACATTTCCATATGTACATCGTTCATGGCGGCGTGTCCGCGGCGGGGCTTCACCGGGAACGATGGCTTGAAGACGGACCGGCTGCATCAAGCCGATGCCGGGGCGCTGACCGTAGGCTCCATAATAGCCAGCGAAGGGTTCGAGCTCTGCGTATCGAGATGCGCCAAAGCGCCTATAGGTACCGCCGCTTTGTACGTACCATGAGCGGCGGACAGATTGGTCAGCAGCGGCTTGCCCAGCGGGACGATGAAATCGTTGATGAGATCGTCGTAGCTTTTGCCGTAGGAAACGCCGCATTCCGTGCATTCTCCCATGACGATGCCGACGCAATCGTTGAATTTCCCCGCCAGCTTCAGATGATTCAGCATCCGGTATACTTTGTTGATCGGCTCATGCGTCTCCTCAAGGAATAAAATGCGGCTGCGCGCGTCGATCTCATACGGCGTGCCGAGCGTATCCGTCAACGACGTGAGATTGCCCCCGATCAGAGTGCCGGATACTCTTCCCGGTACTTTGCCGACCAAGGGGATGCCCGGAGGATTAAGCACGAATTTGGGTACGGACGCGGAAGAGACCATCCCGAAAAATTGATCGTAGTTGTATGCCGGCGTATCCATGCGGAAATTGAGCAGCATCAGGCTGGAGAAGGTGAGCAGGTCGCTGTTTTGATACAGAGTGTTAAGCAGTACGGTCACATCGCTATAGCCGGAGACGATTTTCGGATTCGCGGAAATGAACCGGTAGTCCAAATAAGGCAATATGCCCGCCACACCGACGCCGCCCCGCGCGGGAAGAATCAGCTTCACGGCAGGGTTGGCGAACATGGACATCACATCCGCCGCGCGCTGCCGGTCGGTTCCTGCGAGAAAGCCGTTGCTGGCGTAGACATAATTTCCGGTGATTACTTGAAAACCCATACTTTTCAATATGGTGATGCCTAGATTGATTTGATCTGCAGGAAGAGGGCTCCCCGGCGAAACGATACCGATGGTATCTCCGGGCTGTAATAGAGGGGGATGAATCGCCATTTTGAATCTTCCTCCCGTTCTGTAATAAAAGGATGATCAGAGGTCGTTCCCATACTTCATATGTATGCAAATATATTATCAATTACGCTCATCTTCTCGAACATCTGCAAGGAGGGAGCGGAATAGAATGTTACATAGGAAAGAATCGGCATAAAGCGTAACGGGGTACAGCATCCCGATGCTTGGGAAGGAGACCGTATGCAAATTCACGTTGTGCAATCGGGGCAATCGCTTTACGGTATCGCCGGCATGTACGGGGTTTCCATGCACGACATCGCCGAAGCCAACAAGCTGGCGGAGCCAGGGAGGCTCGTTGTAGGGCAAGCGCTCGTCATTCCGATCGCGGGCATGTATTACTGGGTCCGCTCGGGGGACACGCTGAGCTCCGTCGGCAGGACGTTCGGCATTTCGGAGTCGGCGCTGGCGCAGGCCAATCAGTTGGCTCCGCAGGCGGCGCTGCGGCCGGGCAGCCGCTTGTACATACCGCAACGCCCTCGGCGTGCCGCGGAAATAAACGCTTACGTCGAGCCCCATGGACATAACGTATCGGCGGCTTTGAGGACAGCGTCCGCCGAAGCGGCGCCGCATCTGACTTATTTGGCTCCGTTCAGCTTCCGCATTCGCAGAGACGGCACTCTGCAGGAGCCGCCGCTGGACGACCTGCCTTCGATCGCGGCCGGACAGGGAGTCACGATGATGATGGTCGTAACGAATTTGGAGGGCAGTCAGTTCAGCGCCCGGTTGGGGGAGCTGGCGCTGCGCGACCCGGATATGCAAAGCCGCCTGCTGGAGGAGATCATCCGAACGGCCAAGCGGCTCGGCTTCCGCGATATTCATTTCGATATCGAACATCTCCGGCCTGCGGATAAAGAGGCCTATAACGCTTTTTTGCGCCGGGCGGCCGCGCGCATTCACAGCGAAGGCTTCCTGATGTCGACGGCGCTGGCTCCGAAGACGAGCGCCGCCCAGACGGGAGCGTGGTATACGGCGCATGACTATAGAGCGCATGGGGAAATAGCCGATTTCGTCATCATTATGACCTATGAGTGGGGGTACAGCGGAGGCCCTCCGATGCCTGTCTCCCCGCTGCCGTCGGTGCGCAAAGTATTGAAATATGCGCTGACGGAAATGCCGGCGTCCAAAATCATGATGGGGCAAAACTTATACGGCTATGACTGGACGCTGCCTTACGTGCATGGCGGGAAATTTGCCCGGGCGATCAGCCCGCAGCAGGCGATTAAGTTGGCGAGGGACCATAACGAAGCGATTCGATTCGACCGGACGGCTCAAGCTCCCCATTTTGAATACACGGATCGCCAGGGGCGAAGGCATGTCGTATGGTTCGAGGATGCCCGTTCCATTCAAGCCAAATTCGATCTGGTGAAGGAGCTCGGCCTTCGTGGGGTCAGCTATTGGAAGCTGGGGCTCGCTTTCCCGCAAAATTGGCTGCTTATCGAAGACAACTTCGAGGTCGTCAAGCGATGAGCGTTCCGCGCAGAAAAGCCCGGCTGAAGGGAATCGCTCTCTTCGAACCGGGCTTGTCCAGCGTCATCTATGAGTTGCCGCTTTCCATCGATTGGCCTTTTTTCTTAAGCAGCCGCAAGTCCGAACGAAGGACGACGACTTGCGCCACTTCGGCGATCGATAAGAGCAGCAGCAGGCCGCCAAGCGAAGCGAGCACGGCAAGCGGAAACGTCCATACCTGCGCCGGCTCCGCAAAGTACGGAATCAGCGCAATCGCCAGCACGGGAGGCGCGTTCAAATGAAACTTGCGGATGATCAGTATCGCGAACAGTGAGGCTAACAGAAGCGACAGCAGACCCGTATGGCTTAAAAAAAGCGCGGAGCTGACCAGCGACGCGACCGCGGCGCCGGCAATCATCTTGCCGAACTCTTTAACGGAGAAGGCGCGGCTGATAAACAAATAAGAAAAAGCGCCGAGCGTCGGGAAGAAGATGGCTCTCACATCGGGAATATGCCGGGAAATCCAATAAATAAACATTAAATAAAAGCAGATGATCCAAATCTTTACGTTCAACTCAACAACGTCCTTTACCTCGATACCTATGTATTAACATCGGAATTAGTGAATTGCCATGGATCATCTTACTATGAGGGCAGCCCGCTCGTCAATGGCGGATTGCCTTATTTTTGCTTGCGGTATTGGCCCGGCGGCACGCCGACGAAACGTTTGAACATACGGATGAAATTGGAATAGTCGTTGAACCCGGACAGCTGGCAGGCGTCGGTGACATTATGCCCTTCGAAGAGCAGCTTCTTGGCCCGGGCGATTCGCTTCAGCAAAATATATTCATGGATCGTGCTTCCCGTGCTTTGGCGGAACAGCCGGCTCAAATAATAGCGGTTCATGAAAAATTGCTGCTCCAGCGCCTCCAGCGACAAATCGTGATCCAGATGGTGGTCGATGTAATCGAGCACGGGAGCCAGCTTCTCCGGAGCGACGGAGGAAGGCAGCGGCGAGAAGTTATGCCGGAACGCGCGGTTCAGCAGGACAAGCAGCTCGGTGCAATAGGCGGCGAGAAGCAGTTCGGAGCCGTCGTCCGGCTCTTGGAACAATGAATCCATTTTATGATACAAGGCCACGATCTCTTCGAGCTGGTGGGGGTGCAAATGAATTTTATTTTGCTCCCCTTGCGGGCGGTTCGTAAAGCAATCCAGCAGATCGAAGGCAAAGGCGGAGGTGAGCTGACGAATCGCCTCCGGGTCAAAATGGATCACGATATTTTCATAAGGGGCGTCCGAACGGAAGGTCGCCTTGTGCAGCTCCCGGTTGTTCATAATGAGCAGGTCGCCGTAGGCGAGCGGATATACCGACTTTTCGATAAAATACTGCACGTCCCCGGCGATGAAAAAATAAATTTCGAACCGGTCGTGAAGGTGGAAATCCATCTTCGGAGGCTGCTCGATGCGCCGGTGCCCGTATTGAATTCCTTTAATTTCATGATGAATGCGCATGGCGGATCACCTCGAACGAAAAAAAGTCAAAAAAAGCAATAAAAACGGCAATTGAAGCAAGGAATTTGTTTTTATTATACTTCATTATAAAATGGTATTGAAAGCGAAGCTAGACGAGTTTCTTCTCCGCAGATGGTTGGGAGGAGCTCCGTTGCAGCAGCGACGCTCAACTTCAACGAAATCAGGTGAAACCGTGAAACCATTGGGTACAGCGATTATTGGCTGCGGTTCTATTTCCGGCGTCCATTTGAAAGCGATCGCAGGACTGGAACTGGCAGAGCTTAAGGCGGTTGTGGACATTAATGAAAGCTTGGCGCAAAAAGCGGCGGCAGAGTACGGCTGCGATTATTACACGGACTACAAGGAAATGCTGAAGCGCGAAGACATTCAAGTGGTTCATATTTGCACAGGCCACTATTTGCATGCCCCGATGACGGTGGACGCCCTCCGCGCGGGCAAGCATGTATTGACGGAGAAACCGATGGCGGAGAACAAAGCCTCCGCAATGACGATGCTGCAGGCGGCCCAGGAGCATCCGGAAGTGCAGCTCGGCGTCATTTTCCAAAACCGTTACAATCCTTCCTCGGTTCGCATGAGACAAGCCGTCGATTCCGGCGAATTCGGCAAGCTGCAGTGTATGAAAGGGATCGTAACCTGGTTCCGCGGCCCCGGTTATTACGAAACCGAGTGGAAAGGGAAGTGGGCTACCGAAGGCGGCGGCGTTCTGATCAATCAGGCGATCCATACGCTGGACCTGCTGCAGTGGCTCGGCGGCGAGATGACAAGCGTCAAGGGCACGATTTCCAACGATTCGCTGGAAGGGGTTATCGAGGTCGAGGATTCCGCTCATGCGTTCATCCAGTTCAAGAACGGCGTGCGGGCGGTATTCTATGCAACCAACGCTTACGGCAAAAGCGCCCCGATCGAGGTCGAGCTTGTATTCGAGCAAGCGACATTGTCCCTGCGCGGAGATACGCTCTACTTGCAGCAGGACGATCAGGTCACGGTGCTTGCGGAGCCGGTCAAAAACGATCTCGGCGAGAAGGCCTACTGGGGCATGAGCCATCAATATCAAATCCGCGATTTCTACGAGCATGTGCTGGAAGGCAAGCATTTCTGGATCGACGGACCCGAAGGGTACAAAGGCTTCAGCCTTGTCATGGACATCTACGAATCATCCCGTACCGGCCAAAAAATCGTATACGAATAAAAGATCCAGCCGGTATGATACGAAACCGTCCCGATTATTCGATTATTCGGGGCGGTTTTTTGCCGTTGTTTTTTTGCGAAAAAAAATAGTTGGAACTCACCTCTCCATTCATGGAGTCAATCGGCGTCTTCGCTTCATACCGTATAGTACAAGCGGCGTAAAGGAGGGCTGAGGTGCCGGAGATGATCCAAACAGATGCGACGAACGTTTGCTTGGCGCTTGCGTTCTTATTTGTGTTTGCCAAATGGTGGTTAAGGCCGCCCCTGTCCCCGGATTCCCCCGTTTTAACGAGGCTTGGCGCAGGGCTGCTCTTCGGAACGATAGGAGCGCTGCTGCTGTATTTTGTCCCTTTGGCATCTCCCGGTACGGGAGAAAGCTTGCGATGGAGCCTATGCGGCTTGGCCGTTGCGCTGTCAGCGGCTTTCGGAGGAATGTTATCGGCGTCCGTCGCCGCCGTCATTCTGGCGGAGAGACTGGGCGGCGCATGTCCGGACGCGCCGATTGTTCTGTCGTTATCGCCGCTGCTGGTCGCGCTGATCTGCGGCCTGGCTTCGCGGCTTCCGTGGAGCCGCTCGGCGAGGTTCCACCTTACGAACCTGCTTCAGACGCTCGCATACGCGGCGCTGCCCGCGTTGTCCGCAACTTCCGGTGCGGCGCAGCAGTGGCTGCTGAACGGTCGCAATGCCGCGGTATCTCTCGCCGGAGGGTCCATCGCTTTTTGGGCGATCGATCATTGGATGAAGCTTCAAGGGTTTCGGGCGCTGGCGGAGACGAGCCGGGCGGCCCTGGACCAAGTACGGGAGGTCGTCTATTTGACCGATCGCGAGGACAGGTGGGTATTCCTGAATCCGGCGTGGTCGGATATGACCGGTTTCCCGGCGGAGGCTGCGCTGCAGACGAGCGTTTTGAATTATATTCACCCGGAGGACCGCGACGAAGTCCGCAGCCAGATGAATCTGATAAGGAGCGGGGCGCTGTCGTCATGCAGGATGGAAATGAAGGTCGTCACACAGGACGGCGGCTATCGATGGGTGGAGTTGTACGCCGAGCTTGTAAAGAAGGGGCAGGGCCCGTCCGGCGGGATGTTCGGCACGCTGACCGATATTACGGAGCGCAAGCTGAGCGAGCAGCAAAGACGCTATGATATGGGGTTATCCAAGCGCATTCAGCAATCCGTGCTGCCGGTGCCGGCGGAAAATTCGTTTATAGCGGTCAAGGGGATGCACATACCTTCTGCGCAAGTGTCGGGAGATATGTATACATGGGTGTTCGTGGACCGGCATACGGTCGTCCTTCTGCTTATGGATGTGATGGGACACGGCGTGTCCTCTTCATTGGTCAGCATGTATATGCATTCCTACGTACAGTCGCTTCCGTTCGGAACGTCCGAACCTGAAGCCATCATCCGGCGGCTGAACGGCCGTATGTGCGAGCTGTTTCCTTCGGAGGCGGGCAAAGGGGGCGTTTATTGTACGGCGGTCTGCCTGAGGGCCGACGCTCTGAACAGACGCGTGGAGTACGTCAATGCCGGTCATCCTTACGGGGTTATGCTTGCGGATGATGCGGATATGACCGAGCTTCGGCGCGGTGGCATACCGCTCGGAATCGATGCCGAAGCCCGGTTCGGCCAAGGAGTTGCGGATTATGCCCGCAAAGCGAGAATCGTGCTGTTCACCGACGGTTTGTTCGAGCTGTATCGGGCATCGCCGGCGGAAACGTCGGCACGGATTGAGAGACGATTGAGAGCATGCGCCGGCGAAGATGCGGATTGCTTCATGAGGGAGCTGGAGGAGGAACTGCGGAAGACCGAGTGCAAGCCGGACGATATTTGCGTAGTCGTTCTGGATTTAAAGGAGCAGCCAATGAGAGCGGATAAGGAGTGACGTTTGATGGTGCGGATGATGATTGAAAGCGAGCCCACCCGGAAATTTATCGATTTGTCGGATGAAATGACGGAAAGTTTTCTGAAATATACCGGGGTTCCGCAGTATAGAAAACTATGCTTTGCCGTGCATGAGCTGGTGATTAATGCGGTGGAGGCGTCCCTTAGCCAGTACGGCTGCTCAGGCGCCTACGGCGCTTGCGGCGCGGAGGAACAGAGCCCTTCGCTTGCGGATAGGAGCGGTGAGTTGAAGGCGGCAGGGAGCGGCTGCACCATTTCGTTAAAAATGGAGCTGGTCGAGAGCGATATCGTGATCACCATATCGAATCGCGCCGAGCCTTCCGCCGTTCAGAGGCTTCATTCGATGCGCGGCATGACACTGGATGACCTGCTTCATGAAGAAAGGGGAAGAGGGCTGCTCATAGCCAAGCGATTATCCGATGAGCTGACCTTCGACCAGGACGAGAGGGGGCAAATTACGATCGAGCTAAGAAAACGAAGGAGGCGATGGGCATGAGCGGTTCATTGGGTAATCCTCGCGGCAGGGGAAGGGATAAAGGAACGTTCATTCATTTTGACAGCAAGCGAATCGGGGCTTACCAGCATATTGCCGCCGCCGGGAAGCTGACGTTCGGCCTTGAAGCCAGAGCGAAGGAACAACTGAGTCAGATCGTCGAGCCGTGCGAAGGCTATGTTTTCGATTTATCGCGGCTGACTTTAATCGATAGTATGGGCATGGGGATACTGATCCATTTTATGAAAACGTATTGTAAGGGAAACAGGAGAATGACGATTATGGTACAGGATGAGCTTATGAGAGAGCTGCTGCTGATTGCCCGGTTGGATGCGCTGATTCCACTTTGCTCCACTGTGGATGAGGCCGTCCGGCTGCTGAAGGGCGACGGGACGTAACGGAAAGGGGAGGTGCTATGAATGGCAATGAATCCGAAGCAGTCATGGACGGACCGAATGACCGGAAAGGATCTGATCTTCAGCTTCATCATCATCGATTTGACGATCGTTACCATCGGGGCCTTGTCTTGGAAATTCGGTTCCGCTCGCGAGCTGATTGACCAGATCTCGTTCGGCTCGGCGCTCTCCACCATTTTGCTGGCGATAGTGGCGATGGTGTATTCCTATGTTCAAGCATTGGAAGCCTCGGGCCATAATATGCTAGTCCAGCAAGCGCTGGGAAGAATCATCGACAAGGTCGACGAATTTGCTCATATGAAGGAGGAACTGCTTGCACTGAAGCAGGACACACGGACTTATAACGAACATATCCTCGAATCTTTCAACCGGTTTGCGGAGCAGGCTTCGGCGCATATCGATTCGGTCTTTGAAGTGCTGCGCGAGCAAGGATTGGATGTGCCGGAGGAGCTGGAAAAAGACATCGCCGAAGTATACCGCAGCAAGTTCAATAGCGAGCTTGCGGCGATCAAGTCGCGTTTTTTGGTCAGCCAGGATAAGCGGCTTATACGCGAGCTCATGGTGTTGATCCAAACGAGCTTTCAGAGCGGTTACGAAGTCACGCTGCTGGAGCTAGTCGATCTGCTCGTGTATAAAGGCGTGGAGTTCGAGGTAAGGGAGCTCGGCGAAGTGCTGGCTTCGCTCGAACAGCTCGGTATTGTGGCGATGGCGGATACGGAGCGGGGCAGAGCGGTGCGGATTCAGTAGCCGGCAGGCTCCTTCCCTGCTGCCAATCCGGCGGCGGGACCGGTAAGACGGATTGGCGGCGGAAGGGGCTTGTTTTTAAAAGCGTGGAACAACTGGCCGCAGGACATGACGAAATCACCACGCTTTTCACTTTTAAAGCGTGGTGAAAAGAAGATGGAGCAAGCGAGCGCAGTCTGGAGAAGCGCCGGCGTTCTCCTTTGTCCGCGGATCACACTCGCAACGGACACAGCGGCCGTTATATCAACGCTATCGGCCTTTTGGGATTTCTAACGGACACAGCTGCAGCTATTTGTTGACAAAGCCGCCTTAGAAAGCCATTCGGAGCTATGTAAGCGCCAGGGTGACCGTTACGTTTAAAAAGCGTCTGTATGCGGCGAATTTAGCTCCCCCGTGTCCGTTACACTGGAAAAAGGAAACAACCGTCCCCAAAATCCGGTTTCAACAGCGATGGGAGGATCGAATGGCGCCGCAGCGGACTTTTACATCATGCGGACTATTGCTGCTCCGCAAGCTTATCGTAGAAGCCGATGACCTTCGCTTCGTATTCCTGCGGATAAACGGCATGGGTCTTCACATGATCGGCGCCGGTAACTTGCCACAGCTCGAACCGGTCCTTATGCTTGGACCACAGCGATTCGCTGTTGCGGTACGGCACCGAATGGTCGTCAACGCTATGAATAAACAGAATCGGCCGCGGGTAGATCCGGTCGACCGCTCCGAGCCCGTCTACCTGATCGGGATCGATGCCGGTAAGCGGCGGCAAAATGCCCAAGATCAGCGGCGTGAACGGAATATTCGGAAGATGGGACCATACCGGCAAATTTTCCTTCAGGTAGGCGGTCAGCTGATTGAACGGACTGTCCGCCACGACGCCCGCAACGGACGGCTCGTCCGCGGCCGCTGTCAGCGCCGTCGTCGCGCCCATGGAGAAGCCGTGCAGGGCAATCTTGCCCGGATGCTGCGCGTTCATCCAATCGATGGCTCCCAATAGATCGTATTTCTCCAAATAGCCGACGGAGGTGAGAGTGCCTTCCGATTCGCCGGAGTTGCGAAAGTCGAACATGAGCACGTTATAGCCTTGCTCTACCAAAGCTTTCGCCAGCTGCAGGGCTTCGGCGTCCGCTTGCAGCCGATTTTTGCGGTAGCCGTGCGCCATAATAATGTTCATCTTGGCCGGCTCGGATACGCTGGGAAGAAACCAGCCCTTCAGGTTCACTTCTTGCGTCCTGCTTGCGAATTGAACGTCCTCGAAGGCGAGCCCGTAGTTCTCGGGCGACTCCGAAAGCGCCAAGCGGGCGGGATGCGTCAGCTGCCAGCCGACGTAAACGGATGCGAGGACGGTGCCGATCGCGAGAACTAGGACAAGCAGTACCGCCGTCCACAGCGTTCTGCGGCGAAGTGTCCTTCGGGGTCGGGCCGCTCTTGTAATTGCGGGAGTGGGTCGCATAGGAAAGTGCTTCCTTTCTACCGGTAGTAAATGAAAACGCATGTATCATTATACGATACCTTGCCCGGCAGCGACAGCGTTTTCTCGGCTTCAGCCGCTACCGGTACCGGTGATACAGCCAGGAAGCGGCGCCGCCAAGCAGCAGCAGGCCGGCCGCCTGGAGCCAGCTGCCCATGGAGAAGCCGGCGGGAACAAACAGAATCGCCAGTATGACAAGGTGTACGGCGCGGCGCACGATGCCGACGGAACGCTTATGCAGCTCCGGGGGCAGCGGATAAATGCGCTGCCATAAATGCTCCTTGTAATAGCGCTTCAAGTCCGAGAGCTGCAAGGCGCTGAATAAGGCGACGACAATATAGACGACGGCCGCCGGCCAGGTGCCGGTCACGGATAGCAGCAGCAATACTCCGATAACGGTGATGCGCAGCGAAATGCCGAACAGCTCCGAACGAAACCAGACGATCGAGTACAAATAAACATAGGCGGATTCCGCGCGGAACGGAATCTTGACCCAGCGCTGGATGGACAAGCGGGTATTACGCGCCTTGCCCTGCACCTGCGGCACGTCGATAAACCAGTTCAATATCCGGTATACCGCGGCGCGATGGCGCTTCTCCAGATCGATCAGCTGCATCCAGTGAACCGGATATTTGCGCGGCCAGCGAAGGCAGACGAGATAAAGAAGCAAGCCTGCGGCCGGCAGCAGAATGCCGTAAGGGGGCTCGAAGGCGATGACGACGTAGGCGGCGAAGGCGGACAGCGCCCAGCGAAGCAGCGTCAGCCAGCGGCGCGCGGCAGGCTCCTGCAGCTGCTGCTCGAACCATTTGCCGTATACGAGCGCAGCCTTGAACAAGGCCCACACGAGCAGCAGCAGGACGAACCGGGAGGCGGCGGTCTCGGTCATTTTGGCGTACAGCGGCCATACGATCAGCCAGGCGGCAATCGCCCCGGCGAGCTGAAGCATAAGCGCTTTTTGCAGCGCCGCTTGCAGATAGAGCGCCATTCCCTTCTCTTGCGGCAGCAGAAACAGCGTGTCCGCTTCCTGCAAATACGTGCGGACTTTTCCCGACATCAGCATAATCCACATGAGCGCGGCGGCAGGCAGCTGCCAGGGAAAGGCCGGCGTAACCCATTGAAGGAACAGATGGTACCCGATGGAAAATAGCAGCAAAGCCGTCAGCGCGGCCATCGACGCGCTCTGCAGCGCGTAGTGAAGATAAGGGAGGATTTCTTGCAGAAATCCCGCTGTCCGCCGGCGGTACAAGGCTTTCATATCCATTACCGCGAACCGCCCCTTGTGACCAATTCGTAGAATACGTCATCCAGCGGCGCTCCGGGCAGCCCGGCCGCCTGCTGCAGGGCGGGAACGGGGCCGGATACGATCAGCTTGCCCTGATGCATCACCAGAAACCGGTCGCAGTAACGCTCGATGGTCGCGAGAATATGCGAGCTGATCAGAATGGAGGCGCCGCTCTGCTTCACGCTCACCATCAGCTCAAGCAGCGAACGCATGCTTAAAGGGTCGAGTCCGAGAAACGGCTCGTCGATAATATACAGTTCCGGCTGCACGAGGAAGGCGCACATGATCATGACTTTTTGGCGCATTCCTTTGGACAGATGCGAAGCCATCCGGCCGGTTAGCGACTCCATCTGAAACTGCTCAAGCAGCGGGCGCATCCGCTGTTCATACGTCGGTTTGTCCAATTGATAGGCCATCGCGGCCAGCTCCAGATGCTCCTGAACCGTCAATTCTTCATATAATAAAGGACTCTCGGGAACGTAAGCGAACGTTTTGCGGTACTGCTCCCGGGAGTCCGCAAGCGTGCTTCCTTTGAGCCGAATTTCTCCCTTATGCGGCAGCATCAGTCCGAGAATATGCTTGATCGTCGTGCTTTTGCCGGCGCCGTTCAAGCCGATCAGCCCGATCATTTCCCCCGGCTGCATATGGAAGGACAGATCGTGCAGCACGGGCTGCTGGCGGCTGTAGCCTCCGGTAACGTGATCGACTTCCAGGATCGCTTTCATGCGGTAACCTCCTCGTAGGGGCTTATATCTTATTAGACTAACGGAAATGGCGGCTTATTTCCAGTCGGGGCTCCGTAGCGGGCCGGAAGGCCGTTCAGATCCGCTGTCTTGCAGAGCCCAAACCGCCGGCGGCTGGGCGAAGCATGGAACTTTGCACGTGTTTCGAGCGTTTAATTTAACAGCGGATTATTTGATTGTAATGCATGACGGGAGGATATTACGGGAGGGGGCGGTTGGGATGGTTTTGCGCAAAGCGTCGGCTGCGGTCGGGGGAATCGCTTCGTTAACGGCGATGGTTCTCTGGTATATGCTTCATTATGCCAATCCGTATTCCGGCGATGCTCAGCCGGATGCGGTATGGATTACGTTTTTCATGCTGTTCGCGCCGGCAGTTATCGCACTCGTCGGGGTAACGATCAAGCAGCCGGTTTTGCTGGCGGCGGCTTTTGTCTGGTCGGCCCCGGTCAGCTTGTATTTGCTTATGACACCGGGAATTTTCGCTGTATACGGCCCGATTTCTTTCGCTTACTTGGCAAGCGCGCTGATGATGAGGCGGGGGGCCGCGTCTTCCCGGTAGCTTGCGCTGCCGCAATGGACCATCGCGCGTCAGCCAAGCAAATTCAAAATCCCATGATTCCCCTTATTCAGGGAGGAACCATGGGATTGATTATTTAACGTTAAAACCGGCTCGGAACGCGGGCGCTCCTCTTGGAAAGAACGGCGATAGACGCTTTTCTTATGCTTCGGATGCGCCTGCCAGCTTGCCGCTTTCGCCGGAGAACAGGCCGCTTGCCTCTGCCTTCGCAGTCGGCTCTTCAATACCGAACTGCTTCTCGCTCTTGGCGATGACGACGGTCGCAACGCTGTTGCCGATCAGGTTGGTGATCGCCCGCGCTTCGGACATGAAGCGGTCGACGCCGAGCAGGAGCGCCATGCCTTCGATCGGTATTACATTGCCCGGCACTGCGGCGAGCGTCGCGGCCAGCGTGATGAAGCCGGAGCCGGTGACTCCCGCAGCCCCTTTGGAAGTAAGCATCAGCACGCCGAGCACGGTCAAAATTTGAATCCAGGAGAGCTCGATGCCGTAAGCTTGCGCGATGAACAGCGCGGCCATCGACAAATAAATTGAAGTGCCGTCGAGATTGAAGGAGTAGCCGGTCGGAACGACAAGGCCGACGACCGACTTGGAACAGCCGTATTTCTCCAGCCGCTGCATCAGACGGGGCAGCGCCGATTCCGACGAGGAGGTGCCGAACACGAGTAAAATTTCTTCCTTAATGTATTTCAGCAGGTTGAAAATGCTGAAGCCGTATATTTTGGCAACGGCGCCGAGCACGATGACGACGAACAAGAACATCGTAATGTAAACCGAGCCCATCATTTTGCCCAGAGAGAACAAGGAGCCGATGCCGAACTTGCCGATCGTATAAGCCATGGCTCCGCCGGCCGCAAACGGGGAGAAGCGCATGATGATGCCGACCAGACGGAAGAAAATTTCGTTCATTTTCTCGAAGAATGCAGTTACCGGCTTGGCCTTGTCGCCCATGCCGGCCATAGCGAGACCGAACAGCACGGAGAAGAACAGCACCGGAAGCATGTCGCCTTTGGCCAGGGCGCCGACGACGCTGTCGGGGATGACGCTGACGACAAAATCGACGAAGCCGTGCGGCGTTTCGGCGGCCTGCTTGGCGTATTTGGCGACGTCGGCGGCGTTCTTGCCGACATTGCTGATATCCATGCCGGCGCCGGGCTTGACCAGATACATAATGGCGATGCCGATAGCCATCGCGAACGTCGTTATGACCTCGAAGTAGATCAGCGCTTTGCCGCCGATCCGCCCGATTTTTTTCATATCGCCCATATTGGCGAAGCCGATGACGATCGTGAAGAAGACGATCGGCGCGATGATCATTTTGATCAGCTTGACGAAAATATCGCCGAGAACTTTAAGCTGAACGCCGAAGGACGGGAAAAACTGACCGATCAAAATACCGACGACGATGGCGAGCAGCACCTGCACGGTCAAGTTTTTAAAGTTGATTCGCATGGATGACCCCTCTTTTCTTCATATGGTTAGGTTGCCCGTTAACGGGTTATTTGAACAGTTTTGCCTGCGCCTGCAGCCGAATCCGGACGCGCCGTTTTGCGGGCGACGCCGCTGGCATAGGCCGCTTCGATCACGGCCTCGCGGACCCGCTCGACGACCGATTGGTTGAAAACGCTGGGAATGATGTAATATTCGCTGAGCTCTTCGTCGCTGACGACCGCTGCGATGGCTTTGGCCGCGGCCAGCTTCATTTCCTCCGTCACGCGGGAAGCGCGGCAGTCCAGCACGCCCCGGAAAATGCCGGGGAAACACAGCACGTTGTTGATTTGGTTCGGGTAGTCCGAACGCCCGGTCGCCATAACGCGGACATACGGCTCCGCCTCTTCGGGGGAAATCTCCGGCGTCGGATTGGCCATGGCGAAAACGATCGGATCGGCCGCCATGCGCTGAATATCTTGAACCTTCAGGACGCCGGGTCCCGACACCCCGATAAACACGTCGGCGCCGCGGATCACTTCGGACAGCGTGCCGCTTAAGCAGTCGGGATTCGTATGCTCGGCGTACCACTGCCAGGCTTCGTTCGGATACGTCTCGCCGCGGACGATAGCGCCGGCGCGGTCGACGCCGATAATGTTGCGGACGCCTGCGGCTATCAGCATCTTGGAGCAGGCGATGCCGGCAGCGCCGATGCCGCAGACGACCACCTTGCATTGCTCCAGCGACTTGCCGACGAGCTTGACCGCGTTAAGCAGCCCGGCGAGCAGGACGACGGCCGTGCCGTGCTGATCGTCGTGGAATACCGGAATATCCAGCTCCTCGATCAGCCGCCGTTCGATTTCGAAGCAGCGCGGAGAGGAAATATCCTCCAGATTAATGCCGCCGAAGGAAGGGGCGATCGCCTTGACCGCTGCGATGATTTCTTCGGTATCCTGCGTATCGAGGCAGATCGGAAACGCGTCGACGCCGGCGAATTGCTTGAACAATACGGCTTTGCCTTCCATGACGGGCATCGCGGCTTCCGGTCCGATATTGCCGAGGCCGAGTACGGCGGAGCCGTCCGATACGACCGCGATCGTATTGCGCTTGATCGTCAAGGAATGCGCGCGCGAAGGCTTCTCGTGGATGGCCATGCAAACCCGGGCGACGCCGGGAGTATAGACTCTGGAGAGGTCGTCGCGGTTTTTGATCGGCGTTTTCGGCATCGTTTCGAGCTTGCCGCCGATATGCAGCAGAAAGGTCTGGTCGGAGACATGAATGACCTTAACGCCGGGAACGGCGCCGACCGCCTTCACGATCAGGTCGGTATGCTTTTGGTCGTAGACGTTGACCGTGATATCGCGGACGGTCGTCGTTTTATCCGAGCGGCTGACGTCAATCGCGATAATATCTCCTCCCGTATCGCTGACGGCCGTGGCGATTTGGCCGAAGGAAGCGGTTTCTTTATCGAGTTCAAGACGCAAAATGATGCTGGTATGAGCGCCGGATGGAATGGACATGCGGATCACTTCCCCCAATGTTTATTTTCTGTAGGCTTATGTTATCGCTTACAAAACAATTTGTGAATCATTTGGCCATATTGGTGCTTTTGGTCATTTTGGTCGCGGAGGACGGGTATATTATTGTAGAGGATATGAGCTGACAGCGGCATGAAGAGATGGTAACGAGAAGAAATTGACATACCCTATGGGGGTATGTTATAATCGGTGTAAAGGAGTGATACTTATGCAAACCATCACATTGAAAGTGGAAGGGATGTCCTGCAATCATTGCGTGAACTCCATCGAAGGGGCATTGAAAGAGCTTGGCGCGTCGGGCCATGTTAACCTTGGCGATAAATCGGTCACCGTTTCTTACGACGAGAACAAGCTGAACGAAGCGGCGATCAAAGAAGCGATCGAAGATCAGGGATATGACGTAAATTAACGGTTCTCTTTGTTCTTTAAACAGAGCTGCCGCCGCACGGGCAGCCGATATAAGGCGCGGGCCGGGAAGCGATTCCTAGGCTCGCGCTTTTTTGTTGTTTAGGAAATGATGCGCAGCAAGCAGCAATATCCTGTGGAAATCCGTGGGCTCCCCCGAAAGGAAAGTCTACCCATAGAACAATCCCAGAGGAATGGTTAGAGGACGATCCAGCCTAGGCTGGATGCGGACGGAATAAGCTTCAGAGCATCACGTCACTGTTGGGGGATTTGTTCTTGTCGGCAAGAGTAACAGCGAGCGCCGGCCCCGATCCTAATTCCCGTACCCAGTCCAAGTTCCCGGATGACGGCAGGGCCTTTACAATCGGGAGCGGTTGCTGTATTCTGGAATTGTTATCTCGTTATTTGAAACTATGTTTCATTTGTTGAAACTTATGTGGAGGGTGAGAGAATGGATATTAAGGAACAAGTGAAGCTTCAGTTCGGACCTAACGCCGCAAAATATGTGAACAGCCCGGGACATGCGTCCGGAGAAGATTTACGGCTGTTGGCGGAATGGGTGCAAGCGGAGAACGGGGCGGCCGGGCTTGATATTGCGACCGGCGGCGGTCATGCGGCGCTGGTGCTGGCGGAGCATGTGCGGCAGGCGACGACGCTCGATTTGACGCCGCAAATGCTGCAGGAAGCGGAAGCCTTCCTGCGAAGCCGCGGCAAGGAAACGGTCCGCTATGTGCAGGGTGACGCCGAGAAGCTGCCCTTTGAAGCGGAAAGCTTCGATGTGGTCACCTGCCGGATCGCGGCGCATCATTTTCCCGATCCGGACGCCTTCGTCGGCGAGGCCGCTCGCGTATTGAAGCATGGCGGCAGCTTCATCCTGTTCGATAACATCGCTCCGGAGAGCGACGACGCGGATGCTCTGTACAATGAAGTGGAGAAGCGGCGTGATCCGAGCCATTACAGGGCCTGGAAGAAGACGGAGTGGATTCGGAGGGCGGAGCTTGCCGGTCTGCGCGTGGAGCTGCTGGTGCAGACGCGCAAAACGTTCGTTTTCGACCCGTGGTGCGGCCGCATGAATGTCTCCGAACAGGTGAAGCGGGAGCTGGAAGCTTATATGCTGGGATGGGACGATTCGCTGCGCCGGCAGCTCGGCGTGAGCGAGGAGGAGGGCCGTGTCGTCTTTTTCCAAGGCGACTATATGATGCTGAAGACCAGGAAGGTCCGCTAACCGCCGCAGCGGGCTCCGGCTTATGAGCCGGCCGCTCGCCCGAGGCTAGGAGGATAACATATATTTATTGACCGGCCGGCCGACGCCGTATTGCAGGTCGATCCGCACCTTGCCGCTCTTCTCCAAATAATCGAGATAGCGGCGGGCGGTCACCCGGGCGATACCTACGCCTTCCGCTACTTCTTCGGCGGAGAGCGGCTCGGGCTGGCGGGTCATATACTGGAGAATTTGCCGCATCGTTCCCGCCTGCAGCCCTTTCGGGAGCTGCTCCGTCGCTTGCTCGCCGCGATGGGCGAAAACTGCAGCATCTGCGGCCGACACGGGCACGGCTTCGGGCGCGCGGCCGGCATGCCGCGACAGCATGCGGTCAAGCTCCTGCTGCGATAAGGTGTCTGAGCTCGTCAGCCCCTGCTTCATTTGGCGGTAACGCTCCAAAGCTTGCTTGACCCGTTCGAATTTAAACGGTTTCATAATATAATCGACTGCGCCGTATTGCAGCATTCTCCCAATCGTTCTTTGGTCGTTGGCCGCGCTGATGATCATGATGTCGACAGGAAGCTGCTCGCGGCGTATTTGCGTTAGCGTCTCGATGCCGTCCTGCTGCGGCATATAAATATCGAGAATCGCCAGATCGGGCGCCAGCTCCCGGATTTTGGCCATCCCTTCGACACCGGTGCCGGCAATGCCGGCAATGCGAAAGCCGTCGACTTGCTCGACGAATTGCCGGTTCACTTCTTGCACCATCGGATCGTCCTCGATCAGCAGCACCTGGATTGGTTTGGATTGCATGAAAAGAATCGTTCCCCTCTTTATAGATTGGCCGGAGGCGGGAAGCCGTTCGGCGCGGGCGATTCGGGCAAGCCGCTTGACGCTTCCCGCTCCGCTTCCGCCGATTTCATCGGGAACGAGACGAGAAAGCTCGCCCCTTCGCCCGGCGCCGAATCGATGCGGATCGTGCCGCCCCCTTTGCGCAGAATACCCGCGATCAGGTAGAGTCCGATGCCCCGGCCGCTGGCGCCCTTCGTCGTAAAGCCCTGCTCGAATATGCGCTCCCGGACCGCAGGATCGATGCCTGTGCCGTTATCCTCGACGAGCACGGACAGCACTTCATCGTCCTGCTCGACGCTTACGACGATCCGTTTCTGCCTGCGCTGCAGCGGCTGCAGCGCGTCGAAAGCGTTCTCGATCAGGTTGCCGACCAGAACGACGATGTCGTGATGATCCAGCCGGTCGGGAAACCGTTCTAGATGACTTTGCCGGTCGATCGCGACCGCGATGCCGAGCTCGCTGCCGCGGCTGATTTTGCCGAGCAGCAGCCCCGTCAGGCTGTCGTCCTTGAACCGTTCGCTCAAGAAGCGGGTCAGCTCCTCCTTTTGCTCCGTAATTTCGAACAAATAGTCGAGCGCTTTCTCTTTATTCCCGAGCTGGATCAGCCCGCCGATCGTATGAAGCTTGTTCATGTATTCATGGTTTTGCACGCGCAGCGCGTCGACGAACGCTTTGACGCCGGTCAATTCCTCGGCGATCTGCGTGACCTCCGTGCGATCCTGGAAAATCGCGACCGCTCCGACCGTCTGAGCGTTTACTTTGATCGGCACCCGGTTGCTCCAAATAATCGTCGTGCCGAGCAGCAGCTCCTGATTGTAGATCGGATGGTTCAGCTCCAATATTTCCGGGAGCCGGGTATCGGGCAGAACGTCGCGGATCGGCCGACCGATCACGTCCAGCTCCTCGTCGATTTTCATAATCTGCTTCGCCTTGTCGTTGAAAATCGTAATCCGTTCGTCTTTATCGATCGCGATCACGCCTTCATGCATCGCGTGGAACGTAGCGGTGCGCTCGACGAGCAGCCGGGCGATCTCGTGCGGCTCCAGCTCGAACATCTGCTTCTTGATATGCTGGGCCAGCTTCCACGAGCACAGGATGCCGAACAGGAGCGACAGCAGCAAAATCACGTAGGCTTGCCCGCTTAAGGTTTGCAGCACCTGCCCGATGCTCGGCAGCAGCTGTCCCACCAGCACGACGCCGATCTGTACGTGATCGGCGTTCATCACCGGCACGAGCGCGCGCAGAGCCGTGCCGAGCTCGCCCTTTGCCTTGGACACGTACGTGTGCTCGGCAAAGGCGGACCCTTCATCGGCACTGAGCGATACCGTGCCGATCTTATCGTCAACCGGGTGCGACAGCCTGACCCGGTTCATGTCCATCACAACGACGTAGGTGACGTCGTTGATGATGCGAATGCGCTCGGCGGCCTCCTGGATCGCCGGGTACTGCGAAGGGTCGCCGATGCCCCGCGCGACCTCCGGCAGCTGGGCGACCGTGCGCGCCGTGACGAGCAGCCGCCGGCCGAGCTCGGCTTCGCTTGAGCCGATGCTGGTGCCGACCAGCACCGTGCCGCCGATAAGGAGCGAGAACAGCACGATGCCGGACGACAGTATGGCGATCTTGGCATTGATTTTCAGACGCTGCAGCATTCGCTCTCCCATTTCCTCCCTCGGACGATATTTATCCTCATCATACAACAGGAAGGGCGGTTCGTTAAACTGCAAGTCCGATTTCGCTGCGGTTATTTGCTGCCGCCTTGACTGTTTCCGCCGCCGCTGCTGCCGCTTTGCCCCCCGCTTCCGGAGGACCCGGTCCCGGAGAAACCGCCGCCGCTTTTTTGCTGCCGGGATTTCTGAATTTTTTTGAGCTGCTCCTTATCCGCTTTGCGCAGCTTCTCGGATTCTTCGTATTCATGCTGCTTGAGCTGCTTATACATGTTCATCTGCTCTCTCAGCGCGTTATCGACCGGTTTCTTTTGTTCGTTGCTTTGCGCTTTGGGCTTGCCGCTTCCTTCGGCGCCTTTATTTTTGCTGCCGCAAGCGGCGGAAGAGGCGACAAGCAGAACGCAAAGTATACACAAGAGAAACGATTGATGCAGCGCGAGGCGACAAAAACGGCGGAGGCCGGCGGTTATACAATAAGGAAGAGGCTTCATAAACAACGAGCTCCTTTCATATTTCTAGCAGGTACGGTTAGTTTGTCCCTGAACTTGGCAGTTCATGATAGTGCGAAAAATTTTGATTTTTTGTATACAAATGAATACAATAGAATAGTCAGAATAAAATTGAGGAGGGATCAAGCGCTATGGCGGAAACATACCGCAAATCCAAAATAGAACATTATCTTGATCGGTTGCTTATCCGCAAACAAGCGCTTATTAGACAGCTTGAGCTTAATGAGCTGGAGCAGTCGAAGGAGTTTATTCGTGGGCAGCTGTCGGCAACGGACATGATTATTTGGGAGATTGCGGTAGAATTTGATTTGACCGATCAACTCATTGAAGGAGGAAAAGGAAATGTCAGCGAACGTTGCGCCAAAAAGTCCGTCGGAACCCACTCTTCCTCAGCACTCCAAAATCACCCGGACGCAGATTCTTAAACGAGCGTTTTCCATGCTGATCGGGGCCGCCTTCGTCTCCGTAGGCCTGGAAATATTCCTGGTACCTAACAATATTATTGACGGCGGGGTCGTGGGCATATCCATCATTATGTCCCACCTTACATCGCTGCCGCTTGGAATCTTCCTATTATTGCTCAACCTGCCTTTCCTGTTTCTCGGTTACAAGCAAATCGGCAAAACCTTTGCCGTCTCGACGCTGATCAGCGTACTCTTCATGTCTATCGGAACGTCGCTGCTGCATCCGGTTCCGCCTCTGACCATCGACCCGCTGCTTGCATCCGTTTTCGGAGGCATTATTCTGGGGATCGGGGTAGGCCTGGTCATCCGGTCGGGAGGTTCGCTGGACGGTACGGAAATCGTAGCTATTCTGCTTAATAAAAAGACGCCGTTTTCGGTCGGCGAGGTCGTCATGTTCTTCAACCTGTTCATCCTCGCCAGCGCAGGGTTCGTCTTCGGCTGGGATCATGCGATGTATTCTCTTATCGCCTATTTTATCGCCTACAAAATGATTGATATTACGATCGAAGGCTTCGACGAGTCGAAGTCGGTTTGGATTATTAGCGACAACTACAAAGAAATCGGAGACGCGCTGCTCAGTCGTTTGGGCCGCGGGGTTACTTATCTTAACGGTGAAGGCGGGTTTTCCGGTGGGGAAAAACGGGTTATCTTTTGTGTCATCACCCGTCTGGAAGAAGCCAAGCTGAAATCGATCGTAGAAGAGCATGACACGAGCGCCTTCCTGGCCATCGGCAACATTCACGACGTCAAGGGCGGACGGTTCAAGAAGAAGGACATTCACTAGACGCGCGGGGGCGTATGCGGCATGAAATCGTATCTGGGCATTGCGGCGATCGTCATTTTGGGGCTGATGACCGCGCTGATCGTAGGCTTCTATCCGACGGTTCTGCAAACGCCGGTCGTACGCGACGACGAGCAGCAAGGGCTCGATCAGCAAATCGTCATCAAATTCAGCCATGTCGTTGCCGAGAATACGCCGAAGGGACTGGCGGCGCAGCAATTTGCGCAGCTGGTGAAGGAAAAGACGCATGACCGGGTGAAAGTCGAGGTTTACCCGAACGGGGTGCTGTTCTCCGAGGTCGATGAAATCCGCGCTTTGCAGCAGGGCAGCGTGCAGATGATCGCTCCCTCTTTTCCGAACTTGTCGGACTTGCTGCCGTCCTGGATGGCACTCGATTTGCCTTTCGCTTTTTTGAGCGAAGAGGCGGTGCAGGAGGCGTTCGACGGGAAAATCGGCCAGACGCTGCTCGATCAGCTGCAAACCGTCGATATGAAGGGCATGGCGTTTTGGGGCAACGGTTTTAAGCAAATGACCAGCAGCAAAGGCCCGATTATCCATCCTTCCGATTTGAAGGGACAGCATTTTCGAACGATGCGAAGCAAGCTTTTGGATGCGGAGTTTAGGATGTTTGATATGAGGACGACGGAGATGCCTTTTAATCAAGTATACCGGAACTACGAGAACGGAACTGTCGACGGAGGAGAGAATTCGATCTCCAACATTTATACGAAAAAGTTCTATCAAGTCCAAAAGTATATGACGATCAGCAACCACGGCTACTTGGGCTACGCGGTTTTGATGAACCGCTCCTTCTGGCAGAAGCTTCCTCGCGATGTGCAGCAGCAAATCGGGGAAGCGATGCAGGAGACGACGCAGTGGGCCAATCGGAACGCCGTTCTGATGAACGAGAAGCAGCTGGAGGAAATCCGGCGTGAGTCGCAGATGCAGATTTATACGCTGACGCCCGAGGAGCGGGCCGAGTGGATGCGCGCCTGGGACCCGATTTATGCTCAATACGAATCGGCGATCGGACCGGAGCTGATCAGGCAAATTCGGCAGCTGCAGCGAAAATACGGCGGATAATGCCGCCTGCTTGGTTGAGAGAGCGAAGCGATAGCCCTGGTATTTGACGCGCGGCGGAAACGGGGCTGCTTCCCGTTCCCGTGCAATTCGTGTGCTTTGTTAAAAATCAAGTTTTCTAATAGGAATAATAAGTATATTTGAATTGAAAATGATGAATGAATACGTTATAGTACGAATAGATTACCGAATGTAAGAGAATGTGACATAAACTTAATGAATTAGCGGGGGGAACCATGCGAAGATTGGAAGGCAAGCGTATAGCGATCACCGGGCCGAGAAAGGCGGCGGAGCTTAGCGTCATCGTGGAGAAGCTGGGCGGGATTCCGCTGGTGCGTCCGGCTCAGGGGACGGTAGCCGTCGAGAAGGAGCTGACCGAAGCGAAGATCAGGCGGCTGATCGACGAAGGCGGCGATTGGATCGTTTTCACTACGGGCGTCGGCGCGGAGATGCTGTATAAGACGGCCGAGGATATGGGAGAGGCGGACGCCTTCGTGGGCCGCCTGAAGCGGATGAAGCTGGCGGTGCGAGGCTATAAAACGGTCAAATATTTGAAAACGCTCGGACTCGCTCCGACGGTGAGGGATGACGACGGGACGACGATCGGCATCGTGCGTGCGCTGCAGCCTTACTCCATGCGCGGACAGCGGGTAGTTCTGCAGCTCTACGGCGATCATGCGCCGCGGCTTGTAAATTGGCTGGAGGAGCAGCAAGCCGATTATTACGAAATATTGCCTTACCGGCATGTGCCGCCGGAGCTGGATGTGGTCAATACGCTGCTGGCGGAAATAACTCAAGGGCAGGTTGATGCGGTCACCTTCACCAGCACGCCGCAGGTGCGCTTCCTGATGGCCTACGCCCGCGAACACGGGCTTGAAGCGAAGCTGCTGGAGGCGTTCCGCACCTGTACGGTCGCCGTCGCCGTAGGCAAGGTGACGGCGGAAGCGCTGCGCGACGAGGGCATCGAGCGGGTCGTCGCGCCGGAGGAAGAGCGGATGGGCAGCATGATCGTGACGCTGGCCCAATATTACGAGCGATAGACGGTATTCATCGCCCCGGTTTGGTCTAGACTGCTCAGTATGGTATACTTTTCCTGTTTGAAGTTACCGTATCCTTTTTGAAAATCGGAGGCCTTATGAATACGATGTCAGTAGTGCAGCTGCGCGGCGTGACCAAACGGATCGGCTCGAAGACGATCGTCGATCATCTCTCCTTCGATGTGATGCCCGGGGAAGTATTCGGGTTTCTGGGGCCTAACGGCGCCGGAAAAACGACGACGATCCGGATGATGGTCGGGCTCATGTCGCTTACGGAAGGGGAAGTGCTGGTCAACGGTCTCGGCATTACCAAGCAATTCGAGCAAGCGATGATGCATATCGGCGCGATTGTAGAAAATCCCGAGTTTTATAAATTTATGACCGGTTATCAAAATTTGCAGCATTTCGCCCGAATGATTCCGGGAATTACGCCGGAAAGGCTGGATGAGGTCGTCGCTCTGGTCAAGCTGGAGCACCGTATCCACGACAAGGTAAAAACGTACTCGCTCGGCATGAGGCAGCGTCTTGGCGTCGCTCAGGCGATTTTGCACCGTCCGGCAGTGCTAATCCTCGATGAGCCGACGAACGGGCTCGATCCGGAAGGCATCCGCGAGCTGCGCGATTATTTGCGACGGCTGTCGCGGGAAGAGAACATCGCCGTCATCGTATCGAGCCATCTGCTCTCCGAGATGGAGCTGATGTGCGACCGCGTCGCCATCATCCAGAACGGAAAGCTGCTGGATGTCCGGTCCTTCAGGGAAACGCAGGATGGAGCTGGCGTTCTGGAAGTGCTGCTGGAGGTTGACCGGCTGGAAGCGGCGGCGCGGGCCGCAGCCTCAGTGGCCGGGGAAGGCAGCGTCCTCTACAGCGTCGCTTTATCGCAGCCTCCGGCGGAGCAATCCGTGCAGGGGCAGGACGCGGGCTCGCTCACCGTTCATCTGCGCGGACGCGAAGAGATAGCCGAGCTGAACGCGCGGCTGGTGGAGGCGGGCATTCGCGTCTACGGCATCCGGACGCAGAACAAATCGCTCGAAGAGCAATTCCTCGAAGTGACGAGGGGGAATCAAATTGTCTAACTTCTTGAGCCTTGTCCAGAACGAACAGATGAAAATATACAACCGCACCCGCACCTGGATCATGTTTGCCATCGTGCTGCTGGCCGTCGTTTTGATGGCTATTATGCTGAAGTACGTCATCGGCTCGGGCATGAATCATGCCTTCTCGTTCGTGGCGATGTGCACCAGCATGAGCTGGCTTGTGTTTTTGTTCTCGGTGATCGTAGCCGGAGACAGCGTCGCCTCGGAGTTTACATGGGGCACGATCAAGCTGCTTTTGATCCGCCCGGCGACCCGCAGCAAAATATTGGCGGCGAAATACGTTTCGGTCGTACTGCTGCTTGTGACGCTGCTGTTGTTTCTGCTAATCGTTTCCTATTTCGTCGGGCTGTTGTTTTTCGGCCTGAGCGGCCCGGTGGCGGAGCAGGACTCGTTTCCGAGAATGATCCAGACGTACGGGATCAAGTTCATCGATCTGTTGATGTATGTGACGCTCGCCTTTATGATTTCGGCCGCGTTCCGCAGCAGCTCCCTGGCTATCGGCTTGTCCATCTGCCTGATGTTTACGGCCAATACGATCGTGCTCGTGCTGGCTTCGCTCAAATACACTTGGGTGAAGTACATTTTATTCGCCAATACGGATTTGTCCCCGTATCTGCTTGGGGATAAGCCGCCGATAGCGGGAATGACGCTGGGCTTCTCGGTAACGATGCTCGTCCTTTACTGGATCGTGTTCTATGCCGTTTCCTGGCTTCTGTTTACGAAAAGAGACGTGGCGGGATAAACCGCCCAACCGGCGCAGCCGGAGAACCAAGCCGTAACGAACGGCCGGATCTCCGGCTGTTCGGCGTTCATACGGGAGAAAAGCGGACATTTTTCGGCGTCATGTTTCTTGTTTATTTGCAGCGGTTCTATAGTAAGATGCTTGTAAGACGAGCCTGCCGCGGGCAGGACTGCGAGCGTCGGTTCAGGCTGTTATTGAAGGAGCTGATCGATTTGGCCGGTTCGGGCAAAGAAGAAGGAAACGGACGTCTCATGACGGATAAAAGCACGCCGGGCCGCATACGGGGGGAGCTTCATGATAGATAAGGTGCTGTGGGTGTCCGCTCTGACCATGGTCATCCATGCGGTCGAAACGTTGTCTTACGGCATCCGGCTGGCCGGCGTAAGGACGGGCAAGCTGGCCGTCGCGCTGTCGCTGACGGGGATGATCGTACTGTTGTCGAGAACGTCGAACCTGATTCAAGGCCCGATGATGGGCGGGGTTATCGACGAGGCCAAGCGTAATCCGGGCATTTCGCTGGAAGCGCAGATGCATGTTATGATCGCGGGCGCTTCTATCGGCACGCTGCTCGCGATCCTCTTTTTTCCGACGGCGGTGCGCATCTCGGTCAAGCTGATCAGCCGCCTGGAAGAGACGGGCTCCCTGCCGCGGCTTGTCCGCGATTCGGTGTCCATCCGCAGTCTGAAGCGGGTCGGGAGCCAGTTCAAGCTGCCGACCTGGGCCATGCTGTCGAGGCTTCGCGTCGGCGGCGTTCCCAAACGGCTGCTATTACTGAACATGCTGGTGACCGGATTTTATACCGTCGGAGTGCTGGCCGCGCTATATGCGTCGTTCCTGATGCCGGAGTACAGCACGGCGGCGTCCCAATCGTCGGGGCTTGTCAACGGAATCGCGACCATCTTAATGACGCTGCTGGTCGATCCTCAAGTCGCGCTGCTGACGGATCGAGCGATGAACGGGCAGGCCAGTATGGGATCGATCAATAAAATGTACGGCTGGCTGATGTTTTCGCGGTTTTGCGGAACGTGGCTGGCCCAGCTGCTGCTGGTGCCCTGCACGTTAATCATCCAATGGATAGTTCCCCTATTTGCTTGACATAGGCCTTAAGATGTGAAAGAATACCGCCCTCCGCTTGCCGGACGGCGGTATTCTTTATAGGAAGATGGACAAACTATCAGGAATATAAAGGTTTAATTGAGGCGGGTTTATAAAAAAGGAATATTGAATTTTATGTCGAATGTACTGATGGTAGTTATTTTATACTAGAGGAGAAACGCTTAGCCTATGATTGAATTTCAAAATGTTTCCAAGGTATATCCCAACGGGACGGTCGGTTTGAACAAGATCAACCTGAAGATTAACCCGGGGGATTTTGTTGTGATTGTGGGTTTATCGGGCGCGGGCAAGTCGACGCTGCTGCGTTCCATGAACCGTCTGCATGAAATAACCGATGGTCAAATATTGATTGACGGTAAGTCGATCACTGCGGCCAAAGGAGCGGAGCTGCGCCGGATGCGACGCGATATCGGGATGATCTTCCAAAGCTTCAACCTTGTCAAGCGCGTCTCCGTGCTGCGCAACGTCTTATCCGGACGCGTCGGCTATCATTCCACGCTGCGCACGATTCTCGGCTTGTTTCCGAAAGAAGACGTGGAGCTTTCATTGAAAGCGCTGGAGCGGGTCAATATCCGCGAGAAAGCTTACGCCCGCGCCGACGAGCTGTCCGGCGGGCAGCAGCAGCGGGTATCCATCGCGCGCGCTTTGGCCCAGGAAGCCAAAATTATTTTGGCGGACGAGCCGGTCGCTTCGCTCGATCCTCTGACGACCCGCCAGGTTATGGACGACCTGAAGCGGATCAATCAGGAGCTCGGCATCACGACGATAGTGAACCTTCACTTTATCGATTTGGCCCGAGAATATGCGACCCGGATTATCGGATTGCGCGCAGGCCAGCTCGTCTTCGACGGTCCGGTGTCCGAAGCGACGGACGCCAAATTCTCGGAAATCTACGGCCGTGAAATTAAGAAGGACGAGCTGCTTGGGGGGAAGGCTGATGTCGTCATCCGGTCAAGGCAAGCAGCTGCCTCTCCAAAAGCCTTCGTCTTTGAAACCGACGCTGTCCGTCATTTTCGTGCTGGTGCTGCTGTTCGGCAGTGCACTCAGAACCGACGCCTCGCTTATGGAGCTTATCGAAGGCATACCGGAGATGGGCAAGCTGTTTCAGGAAATGTATCCGCCCGATTGGAGCTATCTCAGCACGGTGGTCGATCCGATGATAGAGACGATCCGGATGGCTATCATCGGGACGATCGTCGGATCGGTTCTGTCGATCCCGATTTCCTTCCTGGCGGCGCGTAACGTTACTCAGGTGCCGGTGCTTAGCGTATGCGCCCGCTTTATCCTGAATTTGGTCCGCACGATTCCCGATCTGATGTATGCCGGCGTTTTCGCGGCGATCGTCGGATACGGCATGCTGGCGGGTACGATAGCGCTTGCCTTTTTCTCGTTCGGGCTTGTGTCCAAGCTGACCTATGAATCCATCGAATCGATCGACCCTGGCCCGCTGGAGGCGATGACCGCAGTCGGCGCCAACAAGCTGCAGTGGATTAACTTCGGCGTCGTGCCGCAAGTTACCGCGCAATTCGCCGCTTACGTGCTGTATACGTTTGAGGTGAACGTTCGCGCCGCGACGATACTGGGTTTCGTCGGCGCAGGGGGCATCGGTTTGATTTTGCAGCGGACGCTGGACCGGCTGCGTTACGATCAGGCCGCAACGATCATTATCATTACGCTGATCGTCGTGCTCATTATCGATTATGTCAGTACTAAGTTACGGGAGAAGCTGCTATGATGTCAGATTCGGTTAAAAACAATGTCGGAGCCCGGATTCGACTGTGGTCGATTTGGGTTGTTGTCCTGATTATTTTGGTCTGGGCGTTCACCGGAGTCGAATATTCCGGAATTATGGCCACGGCGGGCGAAGTGTCCAGGTCGATTTTACGCGGATTGTTCCATCCGGACTGGGGCTACGTCTACTTGCCCGAAGGGGAAGATTTGCTGCGCGGCCTGCTCGATACGATGGCGATTGCCGTACTCGGTACGTTTATCTCCGCAGTGCTCTGTATTCCGTTCGCGTTCTGGGCCGCGACTGCCAAAGGCAAAGCGCGCTGGGCGACGGGCAGCGGTAAATTCGTGCTCAGCCTGATCCGTACCTTTCCCGAGGTCGTGATGGCGATCATTTTCATCAAAGCGGTCGGTCCCGGCTCCTATGCGGGGGCGCTCGCGCTCGGCGTGCATTCCATCGGGATGCTCGGCAAGCTGTATTCCGAGGCGATCGAGAATTTGGACCGCGGTCCGACGGAGGCTCTCGTGGCCTGCGGAGCAAACAAGCTGCAAACGCTGTGGTTTGCCGTCATTCCCCAAGTGCTGCCGGACTTTTTTTCCTTCGCGTTATACCGCTTTGAAATTAACATCCGTTCGGCGGCGATTCTCGGTGTTATCGGCGCGGGCGGTATCGGTACGCCGCTCATCTTCGCGCTGGACGCGCGGAGCTGGTCGAGGGTCGGGATTATTCTTCTCGGCGTTATCGTGATGGTTACGATTATTGATATCATCTCCGGATATATCCGCAAGCGGCTCGTGTAAAAAAGACAAAAAAATAGCGGGGCAGGATTCGATCCTGCTCCGCTTTTTGCTGCATACATAGAATTTTGAGGGTGTTTGTTTCTTATTTGCCGCCCATTTGTTTGTTGGCGTCACGCACGACGTCGAATTTGCTGTCGTCGGAAGTCGTGTAGCCGCGGTGGGAGTATACGTCATAAATAATTTGTTGACCTTGAGGGTCTTTGCCGATAGCGATGAATGCGTCGGCGATTTTTTTGCGCCATTCAGGGTCCATGTCGGTACGAACGCTGATCGTATCGTTCGGAATCGGAGCGGTGAAGAACAGTACGCGCGTTTTCGAGAATACGTCCGGAACGTCCTTCATTACCGTCGTGCGCGCATCCTGGAAGATCGCGGCAGCGTCGACTTCGCCGTTCAGTACGGCCAGAACGCCTTTGTCATGCCCTTTGACCGTGATTCCTTTAACGTCTTTATCGGGATCGACGCCGTTCTTCTTCATTTCAAGACCTGGGTATATGTAGCCTGCGGAAGAAGTAACGTCCTGCCAAGCGACTTTTTTGCCTTTCAAGTCTGCGATCGTTTTGATCGGCGAATCATTTTTTACGATAATCATCGATTTATAGGAATCGACCAGCTTAGTTTTATCTTCTTGACCCGTTGCATCGTCAACGCCGTAACGTTGAGCTTGCAGCAAGAGATCCGCGGCTTTCTTATCGTCATGAGCCATCACGTAGCCTGTAGGAGGCAGGAAGCCGATGTCCACTTTTTTGGAAGCCATAGCTTCGATGATCGTATTGTAGTTCGTCGAGATGGATACTTTGACCGGAATACCCAGTCTGTCGCTGAGCAGCTTTTCAAGCGGCTTGGCCTTGGCTTCGAGCGTTTCCGCGCTTTGCGAAGGCACGAATTGTACTGTCAGCTCCTTAGGAACGTAGCCTTGCGCTGTTTCTGTTTTTTTGTCAGCAGGAGCTGGCGTCCCGGACGGAGTAGCCGCCTCTTTCTTCGCACAGCCAGCCGCAATTCCCGCGGACAGCAGGAGCGATAAGCTGATTGCTGCAACCTTTTTCAACATAAATTTTTGACCTCCTGTTAATTATGGTTTCGAATCCAACATCTACTATAGCACAATATACCCAGATGGACAGTAAAAAAATTATTAACCTGGCCTCTTCGATATCAAAAAAATGTTAAGACCCGTCGCAATTGCTCGATCCCGCATCTTTTTGGTATAGTGAGAACAAATCTCTTTTGCGAAAAGAGGAATTTGGAGATACGGAGCTGATTCGAACGTATGAATAACGAGCAAAGCTGTCATGTGATTATACTGGAAACAAGCGATCTTCATGGGACTATGTTGCCCATTCAATATGCAAATAATGAGCCGACTTCCATGGGTTTGGCCAAAATCGCTTCGCTGATCGGAAAAGAGCGCCGCAGGAACGAACATGTCGTCTATATCGATAACGGCGACCTGATTCAAGGAACGCCGCTGGCGTACCATCATGCCAAGCTGAACGGGGAGGCGCCGAATCCGATGATCGGCTGCTTGAACCTGATCGGCTGCGATGCGGCAGTCATCGGCAATCATGAATTCAACTACGGCCTGGAGCTGCTGCAGAAAGCGGCGAAGGAATCGAATTTTCCGTGGTTGAGCGCGAATATTGTCGATGCCGCAAGCGGCGAGCCATTTTTTGGGAAGCCGTACCGCATAATTGAATTGACGAACGGAGTCAAGATCGCCGTGCTGGGGCTGACGACGCAGTATATTCCGAATTGGGAAAAGCCGGAGCATATCGCGGGACTGCGGTTCGAGAACGTTCTCGAAACGGCGCGCGAATGGGTCGGCCGAATCCGCCGCGAGGAGCAGCCGGACGTGATGATCGTCTCTTACCACGGCGGTTTCGAGCGGGATATGGCGACCGGAGAGCCGACGGAACCGTTGACCGGGGAGAATCTCGGGTATGCGCTATGCCGGGAAGTGGAAGGAATCGACGTGCTGCTGACCGGGCATCAGCATCGGACGATCGCCGATTGCCGCATTAACGGAGTGACGGTGATTCAGCCGGGCAGTCAAGGGACGTATCTCGGCAAAGTCGAGCTGCGCCTGGAGAAGCGGGAAGGCCGGTGGACGATCGCGGACGCGACGTCGGAGCTGCTGCCTCCGGGTGAAGAGGAAGCCGTGAAGGCGATTCTGGAGCTGGTCGAGCCTCACGAGAAGCTGACGCAGCAATGGCTTGATCAGCCGATCGGCAAGCTGCTCGGCGATATGCGCGTGACCGACCCGATGGGGGTCAGACTGAAGGAGCATCCGCTGATTGAGTTCATTAACAAGGTGCAGATGGAGTTGTCCGGTGCGCCGATCTCCAACACCGCTTTGTTCGATAATATATCTCCGGGTTTCCCGCCGGACATTACGATGCGGGATATCGTCTCCAATTACATTTATCCGAATACGCTGCAGGTCATTCGCATCAGCGGTCAAGACATCAAGGACGCGCTCGAGCGCTCGGCCTCTTACTTTGCCCGCTATGACGGAGAGGAGATCAAGGTGAATCCCGCCTTCAGCGAGCCGAAGCCGCAGCATTACAATTATGACATGTGGGAAGGCATCGAATACAAGCTGAACATCTCCCGTCCCGAGGGCGAGCGCGTGGTGCTGCTGAATTACGGGGGTAAACCGCTGGACATGAACGCCGAGTACGATGTCGTTATGAACAATTACCGCGCGGCCGGCGGAGGCAATTATACGATGTTCCAGGGCAAGCCGGTCGTACGCGATATTCCGACGGATATGGCCGAGCTGCTGGCCACCTATATTATGGAGAAGGGCACGATCGAAGCGTCCTTGAATGCGAACTGGGAAGTCGTCTGGGACGAAGCTTAGCGGCGCTTGGAAGAGCGAATGGCCGCCTGTGCGGACGTGTTCGCCGCATGGTTCGGACGCTCAATAATCTGAAAACATGAGGCCGCCATTCCATACCGGAGGGCGGCTTTATCGTTGTTTAGGAAATGATGCGCAGCAATATCCTGTGGATATCCGGGGGCTCCCCGAAAGTACTCGGAATAAGCTTCAGAGCATCACGTCACTTTTGGGGGAATTGTTCTTCCTAATCCGATTTCAATGGCGGATGCAAGAGGCAAACGGGCGCCGCAGCGGTTGTTTTCACCATACGTCTACTGTGTCAACTTACCATTTTAACGCTTTACTAAGTTAATATATTAGTGTAATATCGAGTTGTAGCGTGAAAGCGAATGTTGAAGGAGCTGTTGATGATGAGACAAACCGAATTTCAGGTACAGGCCCGCGAGGCGCTGCGCAATATGAAGCCTTATTCTCCCGGCAAGCCGATCTGGGAAGTGCAGAAGGAGCTTGGAATCGATAAGGTCGTGAAGCTGGCATCGAACGAAAATCCGCTAGGCGCTTCTCCGAAAGCGATGGAGGCGATCGTTGCCTGCTTGCCGGAAATTCACCGTTACCCGGATGCCGGAACGAAGGCGCTGAACGAAGTGATCGCCGCCGAGCTTTCCGTGTCGACGGAGCAAATTATCGTCACGAACGGGGCGGACGAACTGATCAAGCTGGTGGCGGAAGCGTTCCTAGAGGCGGGGGACGAGGTGATCATGCCGTCTCCTACCTTCAGCGAATATGAATTCGGGACTTATTTGATGGGATCGGAGCCCGTTTCGGTGCCGCTCAATGACGACTATCAATACGATGTCGACCGGCTCCTGCAAGCGGTCACGGAGAAGACGAAGATGCTCTTTCTCTGCACTCCCAACAATCCGACGGGAACGTATTTGCCTAAGCCGGAGCTGAGGCGTCTGCTCGACGGGCTTCCCAAGCATGTGCTGGTGATGGTCGATTCCGCTTACAGCCATTTCGCCTCTGCGGACGATTATACCGACGGGCTTGAATTCGTGCGCCAAGGCTATCCGGTTATCGTACTGCAGACGTTCTCCAAAATTTTCGGGCTTGCCGGCATCCGCGTCGGCTTCGGCGTCTCGTCGCCGGAAATTATCCACAGCGTGCTGCAGGTGAAGGAGCCGTTCAACGTCAATTCGCTGGCGCAGGAAGCGGCCAAGGCGGCGATGACCGACCATGAGCATATAGGCCGATCGAGAGCGGTGAACGCCGAAGGGCGCGAGCAGTTGTACGCCGCTTTCCGCCGGCTTGGTCTGAGCTATACCGAAAGCATGACCAATTTCATCTTGGCCGATTTGGGGCCGGGAGCCAAGGAATTGTACGACCGGCTGATGCGGCGCGGCGTGATCGTCCGCTATGGCGGGGCTTGGGGGCTTACGAATCATATTCGGGTTTCCGTCGGGACGAAGGAAGAAAATGAATTTTTCATTGAGCAGTTATCCGCTCTTCTTGCCGAAGAGGAACAAATCCCCCAAAAGCCATCCATGCCGCTACGCGGCACCACAGACAATGGAAATGGGGTACCAAGAGTAATTTCCAGGGTAGTGACGTGATGCTCTGAAGCTTATTCCGTCCGCATCCAGCCTAAGCTGGATCGGCGTCTAACCCTTCCTTTGGGATCGTTCTATGGGTAGACTTTCCTTTCGGGGGGGCCCACGGATATCCACAGGAGCTGCGCATCATTTCCTAAACAATAAAAAAAATACGGTTTCCGTATTTTACCGGTTATAGTATGATCGAATCATAGATTTCGATAACGATGCTGGGAGGAAGTTACGATGAGTTTGTTGTTATGGCCCGACGGCACACCGAATGCGCTGGGGAACGAGCCGGAAGATTTGCCGACCTTGGTTCCTTATTTGGCGGAAGGAAACGGCGGACCGAACGCCGCGGTTATTGTATGCCCCGGCGGCGGTTACGCGCGCCGGGCGCAGCATGAGGGAGAGCCTGTGGCGTTGTGGCTCAACTCGCTGGGCATTTCGGCGTTCGTCGTTCATTACCGGGTGGCGCCTTACCGTCATCCGAACCCGTTGATGGACGCGCAGCGCGCGATCCGGACGGTGCGCAGCCGCGCGTCGGAGTGGAAGGTCGATCCGGGCCGCGTAGGCATACTGGGATTTTCCGCGGGCGGTCATGTCGCTTCCTCCGCCGGAACGCACTACGACGCGGGACGCCCCGATGCGGAAGATCCGGTCGAACGGTTCAGCTCCCGGCCGGATTTGCTCGTGCTCTGTTACCCTGTAATCAGCTTTGGCGCGCATGCCCATCAAGGCTCGCGCAGCAACCTGCTCGGCGAGCATCCGGACGGGGCGCTGGTGGAGCTGATGTCGAGCGAGCTTCAGGTTACCGAGGATACGCCGCCGACCTTCCTATGGCATACGGCCGACGATGCTTCGGTCCCGGTAGAAAATTCGCTGCTGTTCGCCAGCGCGCTCAGCCGCAATAAAGTGCCTTTCGAGCTTCATGTATTCGAAAGCGGCCGGCACGGCCTCGGTCTTGCCGGGGAGCAGCCGGGCGTCAGAGCTTGGACGGAAGTATGCGCTTCCTGGCTTCAGCAGCGCGGATTTTAGGAAGGCTGCGGCGGAAGCGCGTAACGGAACGGCGGGGAAGCCGGCGCTGCCATCTGGCAAGGAATCGGCAAGGGAAGGGCTTGGCAAGGAGAAATTCATTATAACGATTTTTTCGCTTGAGCTGAATTTGTAAATATGAGTAAATAATAGTTGTAGCAGGCCAGCTAACACTCAAAGAAAGGAGTGATCGCAGACATGATTACACAACCGGAGGTGGTCTCTGCTTAATGCAGAGACTCCATAACCATAACGCCGATCCGCAAGGATAGGCGGCCGCGTCAGCGGTTGTTTTGCCGCCGGAGGGAACGTGCTCCTCCTTATCGCCTCAGCGTTATAAGGATGCCGCATATTCCTGGCGGTAAAACAGGGGAGGCCCCCAAAGCCTCCCCCTACTTTTCCCAAAAAACATGAATAGACATGAATACCTTACATAGGGTATAATCGATTAGGAAGTAATTGGAATCATGAAAATATGACGAAAGGAGTGGCTTCGATGTTTGAATTCACAACAACTAAAAAAGGGTTTTGGCTGAACTGAATAAGCATTTTCCCATCACCGTCACCTGACGTCATTGACATGAACCATGACATATAGTATGGCACCCAGGCACGATACGGCAGATCGTGTTTTTTTGTTTTCATGGATGACCCTAACGTTACTAAAGGTTCGGCTGCGGCTGCGAAAAACGCGGCTCGGCGGAGCGAAAACTCTTAGGAGGTGTAAAGATGAAAATGCTTATCTCTTTCACGGCGGCGCATGCGACTAATGCACGGAAGGAGGCATTCATCTATGGGTTACAAGAACGGAAAGGATATTCTTCCCCCTAGCCTGCTGAAGCAGCTGCAGGATTACATTCAGGGCGAGATTATCTATATCCCGAAGAAAGATCAGACTCGCGCGGGCTGGGGCGAGAACAACGGAACGAGACAGACGATCCAGCGGCGCAATCACGAAATTTACCGGCTCTATGAGAACGGCTCGACCGTCATGGAGCTGATTCAAAAATATCATTTGTCCGAGGACAGCATCCGTAAAATTATTGTGAAAACCCGCGTGGCCGTCGGCAGGCAGCATTAGCCGGAAGCCGGCAGGCCGCATAATGGGTTCGATATAAACGAAAAAAAAGCCGGGATTATCATCCTAAGGCTTTTTTTCTTGGCCCGGACAAACGGCGAATCCGCCGGACGATAGCTGCAGGCATGGGGAATCGCTCCGGGCTCGAAGGGCCGGCTTACGGGAACGGGCGTCCCGAGTTAAATCAGCTTAAGCCCGCTGATGAGAATGATGGCGGCCATAAACGTTCTAAGCGGTTTGGCCGGCAGTTTGGCCGACAAGCCGCTGCCGAGCAGCACGCCGGGAACGGAGCCGGCCAGCAGATTCAAGGCCAGATGATAATCGATATTGCCGAAGCCCGCATGCATGATGCCGGCGGCCGAAACGAGGAGAAACGCATGGGCGATATCGGTGCCCACGAGCTCGGCGGCGCCGAGACGGAAGAAGAACATCATGGCTAGGGCGAACAGCGAGCCCGAGCCGATGGAAGTCATCCCGACGATGAATCCGAGCAGCGCGCCGATGGCGATCGTCAGCCGCTTCTTCTCCTCCAGCGGTTTCTCCGACAGGCGGTTGGTGTCCAAGCGGCCGATCCACTGCTTGGCGATGCTCAGGACGGCTACGATAATGAGGACGATGCCGAGAGCATGCTTGACGATCGTCTCCTGAATCGCATGCAAGGGAGGATACAGCTCCAAAAGCAGGATGGCAGCGATAGCGCTCGGCACGCTTCCTGCGGCCAAGTAGCCGGTCAGCTTGAAATTGATCGTTTTTTGGCGGTAATGCTGAATGCTTCCGAACAGCTTCGTTATCGAGTTGTAAAACAAGTCGGTCGCAACGGCAACGGTAGGCTGAATGCCCAAAAACACAAGTATCGGCGTTAACAGCGCGGCTCCGCCGACACCGGTCAATCCGACCAGCAGGCCGACCAGCAGCCCCATTAGTGCAATGCTCCAATCCATTGATCTCCACCCCATGCATTCGTATGCTCTGAATAAGTATGTGTTTATTATAATTCCTACTAAGGTTATCGGCAATATGTGTTTTATCATTTTGCATAAAAAATTCCGGCTTTAGGCGCAAGCTAACTTACTATATGAGCGGCGATGCCGGCGCGTGAATGAAAAAAATCGCCGGCTTCCCGGCAGGAAGCGGCGGCGAGGTTGTCCTATCGAAAGCGGCGGTTCGGCCGTTCTTCGGCGCTTCGGCGGGCAAGCTTCAGTCCGGTTTGGACTGAACCCGCGAAACCGGTTCATACTTATTCTTCAGGCTGTCCGGACGCTTTGCGAAGCTCATTGGCCAAGCGGTGAAATTCGTTCTGAGCTTCTTTGGAATCCGTGCAGCCGTAAGCGGCGGACAAGAATAAAATGATCTTATTGGCATCTTCTGTACTAAGCATCGGGTCAACTCCCTTCTGGGATTCTGTTATACTGTATGCGAGAGAGGCTTGGGAAGTCCGGTGCAATCGTCCGCCGCGGCGCCCATTTGCTTTCTTTTTAAAAAGGAAGGTGGAGCATTTGATTTCCGTTTTCGTCTATGGCACACTGATGACCGGGGAGAGTAATCATCATGTAACGGCTCCTTATTTGCTTTCGGCCGAGCCGGGAGCGGTCCGCGGCATCTTGTGCGATTACGGGCCTTATCCGGCCTTGATTTTGCAAGGAGACGGACTGGTCTGCGGAGAATGGTTTACGGTCAGCGAAGAAGGGCTTGCGGCGATGGATGAGCTGGAGGATTATTTCGGCCCGGGACGCAGCAATTTGTATGATCGTGTGTGGATACAAGATGCTTTGATGAGCGGTCGCGAGGGATGGGTCTACGTATGGGAGGAGCCGAGAGGCTGCCCTGTCATCGAAGGAGGGTCTTGGAGCATTCACCGGAATAAAAAAAGAGTTTGAGGGAGAGCGACTCCCTAAACTCTTCTTGATCCTAACATCCGATGCCAATCTTCATTCTCGGATTTTTTGATGATCTCGTTCATGCGCATGATTACGGTGCGACTGTCTTCTTCGCCGTATACTTCGGCAAGCTGTTCGTAGGTCAGATCGTCGTACAGCAAGCTCCGGGATACGGTCGTTTCTTTATACCATGCTTCCGTAACGGCGAACATACCTTCCTTTTTAAGCCAGATTTCGTAATAGTAATGCTCTTGTTCATTCATGAGCTTCATCGACATATAACAGGCGGATATGGGAACCCGAGGATCGGATATGCGCTGATTGATGACGGAACCGGAGGAAACGGGCTGACCGAAGGAGACGTAACGTGAAACTTTTTTAATCAAAAGCTCTAAATCACTCAAGACTTTCCATCTCCTTTCAATAGTTCTCAGTAACTAAATATTTTAAAAAAATATTGTAAAATGGAAGATAACCTTATTTTAACATAGTTCTTAAGAAGGAGAAACGGTTGTGTTATAAAATTGACATTATAACTGTATGAAATTTTACATACTGTCAGGGATGTAAAATGGTATAATAAAGCAAATTGTTAGGGAATTAAGGAGACTGCCGCGATGCCTGATTACCGTATTTTACTCGCCGATGATGAATTGGCTCTTCGTTTTTTGCTTACGGAAACATTAGCCGACGAGGGCTACGCAATTACGGAAACGGAGGATGGCAAGGAAGCTTTGGAGCACATTCGGAACCGCCGGTACGATCTCATTATTCTGGATTATATGATGCCGGAATACACCGGAGTCGAAGTATGCGAATGGATGCGCAAAGAGCCGAACCCGAATCAGAACACGCCGGTCGTCCTGCTGACGGCCAAAGCTCTGGAGAAAGACCGGGAGAAAGCCAAGTCGGCCGGAGTCACCGCCTATATCGTGAAACCGTTCAGCCCGCTGCAGCTGGTCGATACCGTCGGACAGTTAATAGAGGGCGGGCAATAAGCGTCTATACATATCTATTACGAAATGACTGGAAGTGAAAGGTTTGCGTCATTCATCACCTGAGGAACGCTTGCTGAAGGAAGCTAGACTGATGAAGGAGGGACGTAGACGATACGTCTCGGAGCTTCGCAAACAGCTCAAGGAGCTTGAAGAACTGCATGGCGCGCCTGTCGGGGAACGCACGGCGGATACGGCCAAACGAATATATCGGATCGTCCATACGATCAAGGGCAGTGCGCCGATGTTCGAATTCGAGCGGATCGGATCGGCTGCGGAGAATCTCGTGCATTTATGGGAATGGGCGCAAGACCAAGAAAGCATCCTCGGTTCGCATACCGTGCGCGCGCAGTTTTACCAAGCGGTTCAAGCCGGCGAGAGGTGGAAGCGTCAACTGGTTATGGAGCTCGGTCTCTATGAGCAGGAGATGGAGCTCGACGAGCAGCAGGAGCAATTCGGCAAAACGACGATGACGCCGTCCGGAGGCAGGCTGCTGATTATCGATGACGATGAGGTGCTGCGCTCTTATCTGGTAAGGCGGCTGAAGCTGGAAGGCTATGAGGTGGACCATGCCTCCGACGTTGCGACTGCGCAGAAGCTGCTGCGCGAGCACTCTTACGATCTGATCACGCTGGATCTTATGATGCACCCTCAATCCGGATACGAGCTGTTTGAATTCGTTAAGGAAGATCCAACCTTAAAATGGGTTCCTTTGGTCGTTCTGTCCGGAAGGGATGACATTCAGGATAAGGTGCGCTGCTTCTATTTGGGCGCCGATGATTTCGTTACGAAACCGTTTCAATATGAAGAATTGAGCGCGCGAATATACAGCCTGCTGAAAAGAACGAAGAGCTTCGAGCAGATGGCGTTTCGCGATCCGCTTACGGGCGCTTATAACCGGCGCTTTTTCGATCATCAGATTCAAGTCGAGCTGCAGCGGATACGCCGTTATCCGACGCCGATTTCCCTCGTCTTTATCGATATAGACCGCTTCAAGTCCATTAACGACACGCATGGCCATCATATCGGCGACCTGGTGCTTCAAGGCTTGGCGCATATGCTGCAAAATCATTTGCGGGCGACGGACTTGATCGCCCGTTTCGGAGGCGAGGAGTTCGTCGTCGTTCTCCCGGGCAGCACGGCGCAGGACGCGCAAAAATCGATTGATTGCATTTTGCAGCTGACCCGCAATGAGCCGGTCACTCAAAATGACGGACAGTCCTACTATATTACCTTCTCTGCGGGAGTGGCGGAGTGGTCGGAGGACATGACGGTGGAAGAGTGGATCAAACGCGCCGACGATGCGATGTACGCGGCCAAGCAATGCGGGAGAAACAAGGTGCTGCAGTATGCCAAGGAGATGGGCGGGGAGGACGGAATTGCGGAAGGCGCCCAAGGAAGGAAGACGGTGGTGCTTATCGCCGATGACGACCGAATATTGCGTTCGATTCTCATGTCGAAGCTGCAGCATTTGCCGATTACGTTTCTTGAAGCGGCGGACGGCGAGGAAGCTTACGTCCTGATCAAGCAGCAGCAGGTGGACCTGTGCATTCTTGACAGCATAATGCCCAATCTGGGCGGATTCGAGCTGCTGGAGAGGCTGGAGCTGGAAGAAGCCAAGCCGAAGGATATGCATATTCTGATGCTGTCCGGGCGGACCCGGGAGGACGATCTGTCGAAGGGGCTCTCGCTCGGCGTGAACGTATTCATGCATAAGCCGTTCTCGATGGTGGAGCTGGAATTTAAAGTAAGGCAGCTGCTTAATCTGTAAGCGGCCTGCACGGTCGATGACGGTAACCTAAAAGCCCGGTTTCGCTGTATGTTAAGCGAAACCGGGCTTTCGGCGTGTACGGGGCCGGCATCCGTCCGCTTCCTAACAAGTCGTCCCATTTCATCGGATGATCGGAGATTTCGGGATATAAAATTTCCAAGCCGAGCTTTTTCAGCCGTTCATTGGAAAGCATGCGGCCGTCCTGAAAACAGAAGGCGCATGCCAGCAGCTGTGTAAGCCTAATGGCGGCAAAGCGGTTGTGCGGTGCAGTCCTTGAATGCCGAGCCCGGCCCGTTCCGTAAGAGAGCAGTCTACGAATCCGCAAAAAATGATATTTGTCGATTATGAAAGTACTTCCACAATATATAGGCGAGTCGGAATCCCCGCTGTGGAGGCTGATTTCAGCCCGATCCGGCCGGCACGAACGGGGGACTTGCGGCGTTCCTTACGAAAGAAAAATAGTTAATTGGACCTACTCGGGAGTCTATTAATGTCTAATGATAAAGCCATTTGCGGCGGATACGAAACAAGAGATAGGCGAAGACGTTGAGGCAGGCGAAAGCCGCGCCCCAAATGATGGTCAACCGCCGTTCGCGGTAGGCGTTCACAAAGCCCCATATCGCAAACAGCAGCCAATAGGCCGCAAAGAACGGAAGGGACCAGCCGGCTCCGTAGCCTCTCGTCACAAAGCGCTCTTGCTGGGCTTGGGTCGACCAGTATCCATCCGTGCCCCCGCCCATGCCGCTCTCGGTATCGTGCGTCGCATCGGGCGGATATATATAGACCGCCCGGTCAAGCGGCTGGGGAAATATCGGGTCGTTCGAAGGGTTCTGGAACACGGCGATATAACGGGTGCCGTACATATGCTGCGATGCGAAAGAATCCAGCTCTTCCTTGAGCTGCGGGGTGATCGCGGTCTGCTCCTTCAGCATAGTGCCGATACCGAGAGTGAGCGCCGAATGCTCTCTTGAAGCGTGAAAGTCTCTTTGCAGAAACCACCCGGCAACGACGATACCGATGAACGCGAAGACGAGCGAGGCGTAGAGCAGGCCGCGGGCAAATGTCCGGTGCAGCTTGAACGAAGCCTGCAGCTCGGCGGAGAGCGAGTCTTCGTCTCCGAAGCGATCCAGAGCGATCTTGGCGCTCTCCTCGTCGGTGTATCCTTGCGCCTTCAAATCGCGGACCGCGTCCAGCAAATGCTGCTTCATTTCGGCCTTCAGCTCCGTCAGCTCGGCCGAGCCTGCGTCGTAATCCCGGTACAAGGAATCGATATACCGGTCGATAGGGTTGCTCATAGTTCGGCTTCCTCCTTAATAAATGTATCCATAACGGATTTGACGAAATGCCATTCGGCCTGCTTTTGCCGGAAGCGCACGCCGCCGGTGTCGAGAATGCGGTAATATTTGCGCCGGCCTCCGCCGGATTCTTCCTCCGCACCCCAGTACGACTCGATATAGCCGTTTTTCTCAAGCCGCTTCAGCGCCAAGTACAAGGTGCCTTCCTTAAGCTCGAAACGGCCTTGACTGCGCTCGCGAACGAGCTTGGACAGCTCGTAGCCGTACATCGGCTGCGCTCTTAGCAGCGACAGCAGGATCGTGTCGATATGGCCTTTTAATATTTCTTTATCGATTTCCACGGGCATTCATCCTTCCTTGCAACGAACCATAGCAGCGAGCGAACTCAGTGTCGTTAAGTACATAATAATATATAGTACTGAATAAAGCAATAGATATGAAGGCGAATGCGCAATAAAATGTACGATGCATACAGTGTTAAGCCCGTTATGTCCAGAGTATGACATTACGGTGAAAAGTTTGGTTAGCTCCGCCCGAGTATGCTACATTAAAAGAAGCATTGCCGCATGCGCGGCAGCAAGGATACGAGGGATTAAACGGAAAGGGGAGCGAGGCAAATGAGCGAGAAGGACGCATTGGTCCGATTCGGCATTTCCATGCCGCAATCGCTCATCGAGCAGTTCGACGCGCTGCTGGAGGAGCAAGGCTACGATAACCGCTCGGAGGCGATACGGGATCTTGTGCGCAAGGCGCTGCTGGCGCCGTCTAACATTCATCCCGAGCAGATGGCTGCCGGAACGATCGTCATGGTATACGACCATCATGTCAGCGATTTGCCGATCGTATTGACGGAGCTGCAGCACGAATACCATCAGGAGATCAACTCGACGATGCATATTCATTTGAATCATCTTCAATGCCTGGAGGTGATTGTGGTGCGCGGCGTCGTCAGCCGGCTGCGCGAGCTTCAGCAGCGGATTCAGGTGTTGAAGGGCGTATTTTATGCCGAGCTTTCGGTGACGCATATGGATGCGGGGGTACATGCTAACAGCGCTCACAGCGGCGCGCATGATCATAGCCACAGTCATAATCACGATCATCCGCACAGTCACGAGCATGAGCACGATTCCAAAGGAGCGCTTCACTCTCGTCCTGATGAGGATGGCGAGGCTCCTCGAATCAAGTAGCGAAGGGCGGTCCGCCGCCGGGTTGTCAAGAAGTACCTTTATTGGAGGTGTGTTATGGCCAAAACGTATTTTACACTGGCTGAGGCCAATGCGATGCTGCCGCTTGTGAAGCAGGAGCTGGCCAAGCTGCAGGATATTAAACGCCGTTTTCGCGAGAAATACGAGGAATTGCATCAGCTCAAGGCTTATCATAAGCAAAAGGGCGGCGCATCCCAAGTGGACCCGTACTTTACATTGGAATGCGAAATGGACTTTTTGCAAGTCGAAGGCAATGCGGTCATGCAAAGCTTCGAGCTGAACGGAATTCAATTGAAGGACGTGGATATGGGGCTCGTCGATTTCCCTGCCTTGTTGAACGGGGAGGAAGTGCTTCTGTGCTGGCGCCAAGGCGAAGAGAGCGTGCAGCATTATCACGGACTGTACGACGGATATGCGGGAAGAAAGAAGCTTACGGGAGAGTAGTCCGGCGGTTGCGGTCAAAGGGGGATTGTGAATATCATGAAATCGGTCGTTTATGAACGGCTTCGTCACGCGCAGAGCGGGCGGCTCGTCCAAATGCTTTGTTGTTTGATCTTATTACTCGGAATCGGTTTCGCCGCGCTGCCGGAGCAGGCCTCGGCTCATGCAACGCTTGTGAGTTCGTCGCCGGCATCGGGCGCGGAGCTGGACCAAGCGCCGGAGAGGGTCGAGCTTACGTTTAACGAGCGATTGGAAGACGGCATTTTTTATATCAAAGTATTTGACAACAACAAAAAGCAGGTAACGGAGAACAAGGCGCGGATGAACGAGACCCGGACGACGGTATCTCTCGATTTACCCAAGCTGTCTTCAGGAAGCTATTTGGTAACGTATCATATCATTTCGGCGGACGGGCACCCGGTCGAAGGAACCTACTTGTTTGCGGTCGGACAGAGCTTGAGCCAGCAGCCTATCGAAGCATCGCCGACGATGCAGCATCTCCACTCGCACGGATTGTCCGCTCAGATAGGTTTCGTCGATATCATGCAATTCATTTCGCGCATTTTATATTACGCATTGATGCTTGCCTTCTGCGGCTGGCTCTTATGGCTGCGCTTCGGCGGCTTCGGCCCGGAGACGCTGGATGCGCTGAAGTCTTGGGGCACCCAGCTTCAGCGAGGATATTTGCTGGCCTTTCTCTTTTTTATGTTTACTCATGTGTTCGCCTTAATCGGCGACGGCGGACCCGAAGCGCTGACGGTTATCTTCACGCAGACGTGGATCGGGTATGTATGGATGGTTTCGCTGCTGCTGTCGCTGCTCAGCTTCGTCGTGCTGCACCGCAGCCTATGGCTGGACCTGCTGTGGGTGGGTCTGATCTGTCTGGCGAAAAGCTTGAACGGGCATGCGGCGGCGTTCGAGCCGCTTAAGCAGACGCTGCTGCTGGATATGATTCATCTGGCCGCGGCTTCGCTCTGGGTCGGCGGGCTGTGGATGCTGCTGGTGCTGTGGCGCAAGCGCAAGGAAGACGGACTGGCCTTCTTCCCGCGCTTTTCCGGAGCCGCATTAGCTTCAATTCTGCTGCTAACCGCTTCCGGCATATTGTCGACGGTTATCTTTCTGCCCGATATCGAGTACGTGCTGGAAACGCAGTGGGGCAAGCTGCTGCTCGCCAAAAGCGCCCTGGTCGTTCTGGTCGTTATCACCGCCGGCTGCCTGCGCTTCGTATACCGCAAACGCGGGGAACGCAAAATCGGCCTCCTACTGCGCACCGATGCGGTGTTGTCGCTCCTCATCGTCGCCATTGTCGGCGTGTTCACCTATTTGACGCCGCTGCCGGCCAACGAACCGCTGAACTGGCATGTGATGGGGGACAAAATCCATATGACGGCGCAGATTACGCCGAACGTGCCGGGAGTAAACGAGTTTACGGTGAAGGTATGGCTGCCCGAACCGCTCGGCAAGCCGAAACAGATGATCTTGAAGCTGCATGATGCGAAGAGCAAGGATATCGCCCCTATCGAGGTGCCGCTCGAATACGCGGAGGACAACAGCATAGAAGATAATTTCGGCGGTTTAAAAAAGTATACGTATAAAGCAAGCGGCGCTTATCTGCCGTATCCCGGCTATTGGGATATCGAGGTTCGCGTTATGGACAGCAACGATGACGAGACGGTATACGATAAGCAAATCCGTCTGTATTAACGGCAAAACCCAACCGGGACAAAGGAGTCCGGTTGGGTTTTTTTGTCTAAGAAAACCCCCAGTTCGACTGGGGGTTCGGGAAAGCTTATAGCTATGAGTAAAAATCCCTTGACCTTTATGATAAGATGATAGCCGGTCTGCCAACCGCAACATCAAATCAAGGAGGACAAGGGAATGGATAAGAGCAGTCTAGCACATACCCGCTGGAACTGCAAATACCATATTGTATTTGCACCGAAATATAGACGGCAAGTCATCTATGGGAAATTAAAAAGAGAGATCGGAAAGATCATCCGGGAGTTGTGTGAGCGCAAAGGGGTGGAGATTCACGAAGCGGAAGCGTGCCCGGATCACATCCATATGTTGGTGAGTATTCCACCGAAACTGAGTGTATCGGAGTTTATGGGGTACTTAAAGGGAAAAAGTTCGCTGATGATCTTCGATAAATTTGCGAACCTGAAGTATCGATACGGAAATCGGCAATTTTGGTGCAGAGGCTATTTTGTGGATACGGTAGGGCGAAACAGGAAAGCGATAGCCGAATACATTCGAAATCAACTAACAGAGGATAAGAACTACGAACAAATCACGATGAAAGAATTGTTCGACCCGTTTACGGGTGAGTCGGTAGGAAAGGGCAAATAAAAGAGCCCCTTTGAGGGGCAAGCCCGGGACCGCTCGCGGTTGGCAGACTTTCAGTGCGCCTTCTTAGGCGCGTGCTAGTACCATGCCCTTATAGGGCTGATGGAAGCCACCGGCTAAGCCGGTGGTTATGACTATTGTTTAGGAAATGATGCGCAGCCATATCTGTGGAAATCCGGGGGCTCCCCGAAAGTAATGTCTACCCATAGAACGATCCCAGAGGAAGGGTTAGACGCCGATCCAACCTACTAAAAAATGCGTGCAAATCGCAGCTCCTGCTTATCCGTTGGCCGATTTGGCCTGCTGCATGGCGGAGGATGGCTGGTGCGACTCGGCCTCCTTCGAAGAGCGGTAAGTCAAATAGAAGAAGACGCGGCTTAGGGCGATCACGATAAAGCAGCCCCACATCGGCAGAAATGAGATTAAAGCTCCGGCTGCCAGCGCGCCGACGGCATTGCCTGCGTTCATCACCAGCTGAAAGTCGGAGAAGTACGCCATCTCTTTTTTATGCTTGGCGGCTTCCTTCATCATCATCGTCTGCGACGCCACCTCGTGCACGGCCAGACAGACGCCGACCCAGCCCTGTATGACCAGCAGCAGCCAGAAGGAATGGACGAAGCCGTAAGGCAGCACGGCCAGCGCCATTCCGATCACAGCCGTGCCGTATACTTTCAGTACGCCGAACCGTTCCATGCAGCGGCGCGCGACCGGCAGCAGCAGCGTAGAGACGATGCCGGCCGTCACGACGAAATAGGCGATTTGCGAGTTGCTCAGCTTCAGCACGTTGACATGGTAAATGACAAACAAGGGAGCGACCATCGCAATCCCGACGTTATTCAGTCCCATCCACCACGTTTTGCGGTCGCATTCCTGCAGCGGCCGCATCCAGGAGAGACGGATCGGCTGCTTCTCCTTGGGAGCCAGCTCCGCAATGAGCGACATGCCGGCGAAGGTGGCGAGACAGCCGACCAGCATGGAAAATACGTAGTTTTTCGGGAACATCCAGTCGAATGCGTCGAGATACTGCCCGATCCCGAAGCTGCCCAAAGTGACGATCACGATGCCGATAATTTTATTGTTGCTGAAAATTTGCGGGAACGCGTCCGGAGCGACCCACTTGCGCATAATGGCCGGCTGCTGCGCTCCCGTAATCATGACGGCGACGGCGTTAATGCACCAGAAGAACAGCAGAAACGGTACCGGATGAGGCAGCAGCGCGGCGAAAGCCATGCAAAGGAAGGCTGCTTGACGAACGTAGCCGCTCGCAAGAAAGACGCCTCTGGTTACCGGGAGCTGTCGTGTAAGAAACGCTAGCGACAACGCGCAGAACAGAGGCGGCAGTGAATTGGATAAGGCGATCTCGAAATTGCTCGCGCCCAGACGGGCGATAAGTACTTGCAGAAACGTGAAAAAACTGACGCTCTTCATGTTCTGCAGAGCGGCGTCCATGTAAATTCGTGTCGTAAGCTTCATCGGGTTCAAGACCTTTCTGCACCGCATGGAAATGCTTATTTCGTTTCACGAATTAGCATACCTCAACCCGGCAGCTCAATAACATGGACGCTCCTGTCTAAAAACATGGATTATTATGCTTTAATCTTTCCACGCTTGCTTATGCAGATCGGATACATACTTCGCCGCGGCGGCGTTGGCGATAACCTGCTCGGGACTCTTGCAGCCGGGAATGACGGCGGTGACGGCAGGATGCTTCAGGCACCATGCCAGCGCCCAAGTGGCCATATTCATGCCGGCCGGAACTTCGTTCTCGCGAATTCGGGCCGCTTCTTCCAGACGTTGAATCGTCTGCTCGCGGTCATGGCGGTTGCGCACGTCGTTGTCCGGAAATACGGCCCCCGGCTTATACTTGCCGCTCAAGTATCCGCTCGCCAGCGGCACGCGGGCAAGCACGCCGAGATCCTGCTCTTCGCAGGAGGGGAAGACGCGTTCCTCCGGCTTGCGGTCGAGCCGGTTATAAACGACCTGGATCGCCTGCGAGTTCACCCGGGTCGAGGCCGCCGTCTGATGCAGATTGTCGTTGCTGCCGATCGAGGTGCCGAGATGGCGGATTTTGCCCGCTTGCACCTGCTTGTCCAGCAACGTCCACAGCTCGTCTTGATCAAACGCTTCGTCCGTTCCCGAGTGGAACTGGTATAGATCGATATAATCGGTTTGCAGTGCCTTTAGAGACGCTTCCAGCTGGGACAGCACTTCTTGAGGAGACCAGTGCTGCGTACGCTCCTGATGGCCGTGGAAATGATGTCCGAATTTCGTGGCGATCACCCAGTCTTCGCGGCGGTTGCGGGCTACATAGCTGCCGATCAGCGATTCCGACGTATGATCGCCGTAGCATTCGGCCGTATCGATCAGGTTGATGCCGGACTCCTTGGCTTGATCGAGAACGGCGTCGGCTTCCGCCTGCGTGAACGCTTTACCCCATTCGCCGCCGAACTGCCATGTGCCGACTCCAATAACGGACACCTTCATATTCGTCTTGCCCAATCTGCGGTATTTCAACTGAATCCCTCCCTGAATTTGGTTAGCTTATCTCTTTTATTTAACGATAATGCCGGATGGTTGTCAAAGCGCCCCCGACTTGAAACGAGGCCTCCTTTTGGAATAAAATATTGCCAGCAGCACCATGATAACCATATAGCCATACAGGAGGAATAGCGGCATGCGGAGAAAACAACGGATCATTACCATTCTGGCTTTGATGCTTATGGCCATGCCTTTGGCGGCCTGCGTCAAGCAGGAGGCAGGGACGCCCAATTCGGGCAATACGGCCAGTACGGCGAGCGATCCCGGAGCGAAGCCGGCCACGCTGGAAGGAGAATCGCTGCATTGGAAAGTAAAGGTAGACTATGCGCCTCAAAATAACAAGCTTCAGGAAATCGCATCGGTAGCTTACAAGGTGGACGAACTGATCGATAACGTCAACGTTACGGTTGTTCACGGCAGCGGGACGCCGCTGGCAAACGCCGTGATCGAGCCGACGCTGCTGAAGCCGGGGCAATTCGTAACTTTGGATAAAAAAGGAACCGTAACAAGCTGGAAGGATACGACGCAGGTTGAGATTGAATGGAAGAGCTCGGACAACCAAGTGCTCAAGGAATATATCACCGTGAAAAACAAAGCGGAGAAAGCTTCTTCCTGATCGGGCGAAGCGCGATTCGAAAATTTATGTTACATTAATCTTTCTTTTGCCGAAATAGTGTAAAGTAACAGAAGAAACGGCAAAGGAGCTGAGTAAATGCATCGGATGAAACGGTGGATCAAGGAATGGGTTCCAACGTTGGCAATCGCTGTGATTGTCAGCTTTACATTTAATACGTACGTAGCTCAAGGAATGAAAGTGCCGACCGGCTCGATGCTGCCTACGATCCAGCTGGACGATAAAATATTGGTGGAGAAAATGGTCAAGCTGACCGATTTCAAGTTCGGAGACGTCGTCGTCTTTTATCCGCCGCTGCCTGATCAAGCGGATCAGCGTTTCGTGAAGCGGCTGATCGGCCTGCCGGGAGATACGATAGAAGTGAAGGACGGCGCGCTGTACCGCAACGGAGAGAAAGTGGACGAGCCTTATCTTAAGGAAAAAATGAACTATACGTACGGCCCGATTACCGTGCCTGCCGATCAGTACTTCTTCCTCGGCGATAACCGCAACGACAGCTTGGACTCGCATTTGTGGCCGACGCCGTTCGTCGACAAAAGCAAACTAATCGGAAAAGTGTTGTTCCGTTATTATCCGTTTAACCATATCGGCGCATTGGATGCACAATAGATACCACGGCATGACACCGCCTCCTATCGATATTCGATATCGTAGGAGGTATATTTTTTTGGTATACTGAGCGGACAAGCGTAAACGATAAGGGGGCGAACCGGATATGGAATCAAGCGGAAATTTGACGATTCAGTCATTGAAATACGGCAATCATCTTCATTATGAATGGAATACGAAGCTGCTGGAGCAGACCGGCGAATACGTATTCGTCCTCGGAGAGAAGGGGCGCAAGCTTCATCATTACACCAAAGGCAAAATATTTACGATGGACCACTGGACCATCGAATTTTTTTCGTTCACCTCCTGGTTCACCGTCAGCGCGGATATTGCGGAAGGAACGATCCGGCAGTTTTATTGCAATATTAATCAGCCGGCGCGAATACAGGGGAATCACGTATCCTTTGTCGACTTGGATCTGGACCTGATCTGCCGGGGCGGCGAATGGAAAGTCGTCGACGAGGATGAATTTGCGACCAATGCCGTACGTTACGGTTATCCGGACGAATTGATAGCCCGCGCCCGGCAAGAGCTGGAGCTGCTGCAGAAGCGGGTGGCTGAGCGGAAGTTCCCCTTTGACGGAACGATCGATCGGTGGGTTGAACGGGTTTCGCGGAATTGCAGTTGAAAGTTACGGCAAGTCCGTATATAATTAACAGTACGCCGCGGCAACCATGCGGGTGTAGTTCAATGGCAGAACTCCAGCTTCCCAAGCTGGTAGCGTGGGTTCGATTCCCATCACCCGCTTAAAACTTCATTTTGGAACGGTAGCACACTAACTATTTGAGACGTTGAAATCTCATTTGGAAGGTGTGTTTTTTTGTTAAATTCAATAGCTTTACAGTTAATGGTTTTCCTAATATACTGTATTAGTCCCAATAAAAGGGAAAGAAGGCGAATATTGATTAAGGGACAAATACACTCTAAAGGATGGACACATGAAACGCAGATGGTTTTCATTAATATCATTTATCATGATTCTATTCGTTTTTTTTGATTCTAGTTTTTACAATATTGGCTATGCTTTTACTGAGCCTGGCAATCCGGTTGTTAGATCCGCTGCTCCTACTGTTACAGACAATACATACAATGAAGAAACAGTCACTCAATCAGCATACTTAAACAACAAAAAACGCTACATTGTAAAATTCAAAAATGAAAATGAATTTTCAAAGTCTAATAAGAAGATAGATTCTGAATTAGACAAAACAAAAGTCGGTAAAAAAATAAATAGTTTTAGCCATTTTTCTCAAATTGTTATGGAATATTCAAATAGCGAAGTTGCCCAGCTAAGGAAAGACCCTTCAATTGAGTACATAGAATTAGACCAGACGGTATCTATTCTGACGGCCGCTCCCTCTGTAACCGAGGCAACATACAGTTATATGAACCATGCCGCGATGGAAACATGGGCTTTTCGTGCTGTTAAAGGCAATCTGCTAGAGAGTAATAGACATACGGGGAAAAATATAAAGATTGCCCTGTTTGATTCTGGTATCGATTTGAACCACGAGGATCTGAACGTAGCTGGAGGAATTTCTTTTGTAGGGGATTCCTTTCAGGATGATAACGGTCACGGTACGAATATGGCAGGTTTGATTAATGCTCAATTTAATGATGTTGGCATTAAGGGAATCGCCCCGTCTGCAGATTTGTATGCAGTCAAAGTGCTCGATAAACATGGTCAAGGATCTTACAGTGATATTATCGCAGCCTTGGACTGGGCAATGGATAACAATATAAATATTATCAATATGAGCTTCGGGGGGACTGAACCAAGTAAGGCTCTTCAAGAAGCAATTGAGAAAGCGTGGGAATCCGGTATCCTCATTATTGCCCCTTCGGGTAACAATGGAACGGAATCGATTTTGTATCCCGCGCACTTCCCAGCCGTTATGGCCATTGGTTCAATTGATAATGAATATAAAGCAGCCTCTTTCTCAAATTACGGTTCAAAATTGGAATTAGTAGCACCAGGTTCTTGGATTAGTACAACTGATATAAACAATAAATATACGGTTAAATCGGGCACATCTTTGTCTGCAGCAATAGTAACTGCAGCTGCGGCAGATATATGGTCCGCTCACAAGGACTGGGACGTCAAGCAATTACGAGCTTCAATGCTTAACTCCGCTACATTCTTAGGAGATAAACAATACTATGGATATGGGCTTATACAACCGATAAATGCAATACAGGAAAAATATAAAAGAGAGGTTGTTCTTGATACTACTGGCGAGCCCATTTCAACCGGAAATGATTCGGGGACGGTAATTCCGCTGCTTACGCATGCAGAAATAGCTCCCTCCACAGTGCTTCCCGGACAGCAAGCAACACTTCATTATTGGTTTGATGATTTACCGCATCCCGGATTTATATCGGTTTATGATGAACACAATAATTTAGTTCAAGAGTCCGCATTTTCATCTATTTTGAACGGCTACTGGACTTTTAAGCAAACCGTACCCGGGCATTATCGGATCGAGGTCAATCTTATAGATGACCCGAACACTGATTACGACGAGTCTCAAGCTTATGCGATTGTTTATGTAACCGTTTCGAGCGGGGGGATTCCTCCTGACGCTACACCTGATGTAACTGCTGCCAAACGAACCCTTATATCCGGGGAAACAACTACGGTTCATTTTTCTTACAAAGGTACTTTTCACAATACATATGTAAAAATATTAGACGATTCCAGAAACGAATTACGGTCTTCATATTTTGCTAATGTCATGAGCGGGGATTTTATTTTTAGCGATACGAATGAGGGCGATTATATTATTCAAGTAATCCCGGATGACAGCCCTGCGTCGCTAACCGAAATCATAATTTCGGTCATTCGAAGACCTAGCTTAACAGTGGAACTAAACAAAATTAATTCGACAACAGATTCTTATTACGATGATTCTTATAATCCCGGGGAAATTGTTTACTTCCATTTGGATATCCGTGGCGAAGCAACAAGCGCGGATCTTTACGTCGATGGTGCCAAACAAAATAGCGTATTGAATCAAAGCCAATTTTTATGGTTCTCCCCGGACGATATCAACGACCATGAAATCAAGGTTATTGCATCGGGACCCGGAGGCGCTGAAGATTCCGCAGCTCTTCGGTTATATGCATTAGTTAAAACGACAGGGGCGGTTTTAAGTTATCTTCCTTTTGATAAAGTCGAAAATAGCCCTTTTCATGAGGATCACATTCCATCAGAGAGCCCTAACGCTACGATTACAGAGTATTATACTTATCCTCAGCATTCTTTTAGACAACTAAACCAAATTATTTTGGAGGGCAAATCAGACGGCAATCGTTTCGTAAGCACACCTCGTGTTCTGGCGGACAGAGATATTACACAATCGCTTTACTGTGATAATGAACCATCTCCTACCAGGCAGGTTAACTGGCAAACAGAAGAAGTTATACCAAGAGACAATTATGCTTACCAATATTCCGTCAGGTCTTTTTTGGAAAGCAGAGTCAGCGTAAATGCCCCTGATATTTGGGACAGTATAGCCAAATTGGCAGATCCGTCGGGTGCAATTAATGGGATGATCGGAAATACCGGTGAAAGTCATTATATCCCATCCATCTTTTCAACTTTGGAGGTTCAAATTTCAGCAGATGGGCAATCTAGTGCAAATTGGGTTGATGAAAAGGATGGCTCTCATACAGTTCAAAGCAGTTATTTTCCATATCATTATGCTTACTTAAACGGGAATTTAGTGGGTAATTATGGAAGTCATCCGCCAATAGATATTCAAAAATGGTCAAATACTGCCGACGCTAAATTAGTTCAATTTTTAAGCAAATTGAAAAGCGAAACTAATATTGATGCAAATAGCTTCTTATCTGAGGTATGGTTTAAAGGATTACGTGCCGAATGCGCACGGCAGCGTCTTGAGAAAGAAAATAAACCTGCATACGACCAGTTGCAAGGTTCTGTACCGCTGCGACAAAAGCTGCCTTGGTTTAATCCGATTGCTATGATGGCCTTCAAATCAGAAATACTGCCGTTTTTCACCAAAGACGGAATTCGTCGCGGGGCTCCTGGAAATGGTATACCGTGGGGATCGCCTGGTTCTGCGGTTCCATCGGATATTGATACTTGCGATTATTCGGGCTGCACCAGTCTTTTTCAAAAGTTTTTTGGTTTTAAATCGCCTGTAGATGTACATGTTTACGACGTGAACGGCAGACACACGGGTCCCTTGCCTGACGGCTCTCTTGAGGAGAATATCCCTGGGATTCTGTACTTTATAGAGGACGGACATAAATATGTTCAAATACCTAATTCCAAAAACTATCGTATTGAAATAACCGGTACCGATAACGGGCTAGTCACTATCGAAGAAGCTGATTTTAGCGGCGGAAAAAAATTGCAGTTTGAGCAATATTACAAACTCCCCGTTACTCCAGCGACCAAAGGAATCATAACGATGAAAGATATCGGATTTAAGTTAGGCTATGATGTAAAAGGTTCTGGCACTCTTACGGAGTTAGAGCCTACAACAATCATTCAAGGGGATAGTATTGTTTCAAACGATTCAACCCCGCCTGAGACGACGATGCTCGTAAACCAGCTCCCTGTAACATCTGGGCAATATTATGGACCTATTGATATCACGTTAAATGCTACGGACAATGAATCCGGCGTACAGTCGAGTGAGTACAGCCTGGACGGCGGTGTAACTTGGATTCCTTATCATACGATACTTCACTTGTCGGAATATAATCAGTACACAATTTTGTATCGTTCCAAAGATTACAACAATAATATGGAAACGACGAAATCTCAATTTATAAGAATTGATCCTGATGTCACACCGCCGGTAACATCAATCCAAATACTGGGTGACGAGGGACAACCGACTTATTTTAGAAGCTCGGTAAAAGTTATTTTATCGGCAGTTGATGATACTGGCGTTAAAAACACGGAATACAGCCTAAACGAGGGCGCGACATGGAATAATTATACTGGGCCGATTGTCATGGCAAATGAGCAGTTTTATAAACTGATTTACCGCTCAACGGATATTGTAGGCAATATCGAACAAGCCAAACTATATATTTTTGTCATCGATCTAACCGCACCGTCAAGTCCTTCTATTGTAGCTTCTACCAAGGAATGGACTAAGGATGATGTGACCGTTTCGATTAATCACGGAATTGATACTTTAAGCGGGTTTTATAAGAGCCAATATAAACTTAATGCGGATGGAGTATGGACTGATTATACCGGAGATTTCAAGATTACTGCAGAAGGTCAAACAGTAATCTATGCCCGGACGCTTGATAATTCCGGGAATTCAAGCATTGAGGTTACGGAAACTATTAAAATCGATCGAAGCCCGCCGACGCCAGCAACAATCAATTTGAGTACGGCTGAGTGGACCAACTCTAAAGTTACTTTTACTATTACACCTGGAATAGATAGCGGAAGCGGTGTTCAAAAAACTCAATATAAAATTGGAGACCAAAATAATTGGATTGATTACACCTTGTCTGTTCCGATTAGTCCCGAAGGAGAAACTACAGTTTACAGTAAAACGATTGACAACTTAGGGAACGAAAGCGTCATTACGACGGCTGTAGCCAAAATTGACCGAACGCCTCCGTCCACACCCGCAAATGTAAGGGCAAGCAATAAAACGGCAACAGCTATAACATTATCCTGGGACCCTTCAATCGACAATACTTATATTAAGGGATATGAAATCTATAAAGACAATATTTATATCGGTTATACTGCTTCGACGACCTATACGATAAATAACCTGGTAAGCAAAAAAACGTATAGTTTCACATTGAAGGCGATAGATAGTGCCAAGAACAGTTCCAATCCTACTATTCCTTTAGTAGTTACTACCAATTAAATATTAACAATGTGTAGTAGTTTATAGAATTCAGAAGATCTTTATGATATAATTTCTACGAATTGGATAAATTGTTTATTAATAAATGAAAAGGATAAATATTCTTTTTGTGTGAATATCAATTTATCCTTAATCTTATTTACTTTAGGAGGACATCAATGAATTTTAGCAAAAGGTTATTTCTAGTTTTGTCTTTATCTTTATTTTTTGGGAGTTTTTCTATTTTTTCAAGCGTTACTCATGCAGCAGTAACCGTGACACCCAAATTAGCTGCCGGAGGAGATTCTTTTTCATTAGCTTTAAAAAGTGATGGAACGGTTTGGGCATGGGGGGATAATGCATCTGGCAAACTAGGCGATGGCACTACTGCGGAAAAATTAACACCTAATCAAGTTCCCAGTCTGAATAATGTGATTGATATAGCGGCAGGTTCAAATCATTCTATGGCCCTTAAATCAGATGGAACGGTTTGGGCATGGGGATCAAATCAATACGGCCAACTTGGCGATGGAACAAAAGTTAATAAAAAGACCCCAACTCAAATTCCAAGTTTAAATTCGGTGATTTCCATTGCGGCTTCCGGCTCTAACAGTTACGCATTAAAAAGTGATGGAACTCTATGGGTTTGGGGAACCGGTTCTAACAAAACAGGCTTAGGAACCGCGACTGGCAATAATACTGTACCTGTACGCGTACATAACGTAACAAATATAGTAAAGTTTGCTGTAGGGTATGGACATGCATCTGCAACATCTCAAGACGGTACAATTTGGATGTGGGGAGATGGCGCTAACGGTCAAATTGGCGACGGGGCCATGGAACATAGGCCAGAGCCTGTTATCATTGATTTCCCCAATGCCGCTATGGTTGAGCCAGGCAGTATAGCTACTTTAGGTTTAAAAACCGATGGTACCGTATGGAACTGGGGAGCTTGCCTTGCTAGTGAAATTGTGGAATGTAGCTCCTCCAGCATAAAAGTACCGACACAAAAAGCGGGAATTGACAATGTTTCCTTTGTCTCCTCAAATGGGGGCAGAGCAGCAGTGATCAAGAACGATGGGACTTTATGGGCCTTTGGAAATAACACAAGTGGATATTTAGGAATTGGTCAACAAACCAATAACTCCTCCTATAAAACTCCGCATCAAGTAGTTACATCTGATCTCGTAACACCATTAACTGGGGTAAAATCTGTAGAAGTAGGTCAGTCTCACTCACTTGCCATTAAAAACGATGGTACAGTTTGGTCGTGGGGACGCAACGCAGAAGGACAACTTGGAACGGGAGACAAAACCAGAGCATATTATGCAGTTCAAGTTGTAGGTCTTACACTTTTTGATCAAGATCAAATCTCGCTTGGAGACACAGTAAATGTAGAAATAGCTCAAGGATCATCAAAGAAGTACACATTTAAAGCGCAGAATAGCGGAGTAGTTACGTTTACGACCGGGTTTTATCAAAATATGGCTGATACGACTTTAAATCTCTATGATTCTAACAATAATCTCCTTTCTACAAACGATGACTATAATAACACAACGTATTCACAGATTTCTTATAACGTAGTCGCGGGGAGTACGTATATTATTGAGGTAATGGGCTACCAGAATAGTGCATTGCAATGCACATTAAGCATTCAGTAATGGCCGCTGCCAGCGGGAAAAAAAGATGACCCGATGCATGCAGAAGTCATCTTCTTACAGACTAGCGTCTTTTTATTACGTTTCCACCCATAGGTCATAGTTCACCCTTGCGCCGCAAGGGTTTTTTTCTATTTTCTTTTTTCGACAAACGTTAGGAGACTTTTTGTCAAAATTCGGAATCTGGTCAGAAGGCAGTTTCGGGCAAGCCCGATACGGAATAAACTATTAAAAAATGGGAGTTGGTATATGGTGGAAGTGCAAAGTTTTATCAATATCATTGTCCCTATAGCAGTGGCCGAGCAAAAGCGCACGGGCGTATTGGCCAGCATAACGATATCGCAAGCGGCGCACGAAAGCGCGTGGGGCGCTGCAGCCCCGGGCAATAACTTGTTTGGCATCAAGGGTACGGCTCAAGAGCTTGTCACTCAAGAGCATAAGAACGGAAGCTTTGTCACTGTCATCAACGGCTTTCGGGCTTATCCCAGCTGGGAAGACAGCGTAATTGACCATAGTAATTTTTTGGTAGAGAACAGTCGTTACTCGAAGGCAGGATTTTTTGACCGGTGCGCGGAGCTGGATTATGCGGGAGCTGCACAAGCTTTACAGGCAGCGGGATATGCGACAGATTCGAATTATGCCGCCAAGTTAATAGCCATTATTGAGAAATACCAGCTCTACAATTACGACGTTTTACAGGAGGATGAAGAGAATATGCCGATGAAATTGGAACAATGGCAATGGGATATGCTGTATGAAGTGCTGGGCAAGGCGTACAACGCGGATCAGCTCAGTTGGGACTGGATGCAGAAGATCGTAGATAAAACAATGACGGCTACGGAGCTGGCATTTTTGAATACGGTCTTGGATGGCCGGATTGACCGGAAGATCGAAGTGTAGTGAATAAACGGGCTGCTTACAAAGGGAGATTATTTATTCACTCAAGTCATTTGCGAACGAGGGCTTTAACCGGACACGATATTTCAAAAAAATGGGGGCAGATTGCCGCATATCGGCTTCTGTTCCTTTTTGATGTGCGCCCGGCCTGGGGGGCGGCAGTTAATGAACAGCCTCCTATCCGCTTCGCTTTTTGAGGCTATAGAAAGTAACCTTGTCCGATCAGTTCCTTGACAAAATCGAGAAGGGGATAATAATATAATACTTAAAAGTAATATAATTTGATTATGGGGGATCGATAGGTATGGGTCAGAGAGGGAGGAAGAAAGGAGCGAGCGGTGAGCAAAGTCGAGGACTACTGTTAAGCATCGCCGCAGAAGAATTTGCCTTGCGGGGATATCACGAGACGAAGATAAGCGCCATCGTTGAGAAGGCGGGGGTTACCCAGCCAACCTTCTATCTTTACTTCGAGAATAAAGAAGCGTTGTTTCATGAGTTGGTCCATTTATTTCGTTCCCGCTTGGGCGACTACACGCAGAAAAGCCGCCTTGAACCGGGAATTGCAGAAGCATTCATCCGTCAAAGAATTGTAGAGGGACTTACGCCGTTTTTCCGTTTTTTCATCGAAGAACCTCATCTGGCCAGCATCGGTTTTTCGGTTGCTCCCCAGGCGGCGGAGATTAAAGACCAACTGGCCGATGAGATCCGTGCGAACCTAATGTCGGAGCAGCAGGCAGGCTATTTCCGTAAAGACATGGACATGGGGATCGTTGCGGATAGCATCGTGGGCACGATGGAGCGCTTTATCGCGACACAAAAAGCCCGCCCATTTAAACAGCCGGAGATTTTGGCGGATGAGGTTGTGCGTCTATTTTTATATGGAATTGCAGCGCCATAGATGTTTGTCTTGGGAGGGGAAACCAATGCGTAAGCAGGTAAAGAAGCGAATTGCAATCATGCTGGCTTTTCTGTTGATCATGTCACTGCTGCCTGAATGGTTGGGGGGAAAAGCCCACGCTGCAGCCATATACATTATTGATACGGTAGCGGGCACGGGTACCGGCGGCTTTTCGGGGGATGGAGGACCTGCGATAGCTGCTCAGTTGAAAAATCCATATGGAGTGGCGGTAGACAGCAGCGGCAATCTGTACATTGTCGATTACGAAAACAGTCGGATTCGGAAAGTAGATGCGTCGGGGACGATCAGTACGGTCGCCGGCACGGGGAGTGCCGGATTTTCGGGAGATGGGGGACCTGCGACAGCTGCCGAGTTGAACTACCCAATGGGAGTAGCGGTAGACAACAGCGGCAATCTGTATATTTCAGATACGGTAAACTGCCGAATTCGAAAGGTGGATGCATCCGGGACGATCAGCACGGTCGCCGGTACGGGGGTTTTTGGCTATTCGGGAGACGGAGGATCTGCCATATCAGCTAAGTTGAGCTATCCTAGCGGAATGACGACGGACAAAGATGGCAATGTGTATTTTGTGGACCAGTCTAATCATCGGATTCGGAAAATAGATGCGTCGGGGACGATCAGTACGGTTGCCGGTACGGGGATTGCTGGAGATTCGGGAGATGGAGGATCTGCCGCATCAGCCGAGCTGAGGAGCCCGACTGGCGTCGCGCTAGACGACAGCGGCAATCTGTACATAGCGGACTTTACTAACAATCGAATCCGAAAAGTAGACAGATCCGGGATAATCAGCACGGTCGCCGGTACGGGAAGTGTTGGATACTCGGGAGATGGCGGACCGGCAACGTCAGCCCAATTAACCTATCCTTCGGGAGTAGCGGTAGATCGTTATGGGCAGCTGTATATAGCGGATGCAGGAAACTACAGCATCCGAAAAGTGGATGCATCCGGGACGATCAGTACAATCGCCGGAACGGGGATTCAAGGATATTCGGGAGATGGAGGAGCGGCATCGTCAGCTCAATTTTTCAATCCTTTTAGTTTAGCGGCGGCAAACAATGGAGAGCTGTACATTGCGGATGTGTTCAACCAACGGGTCCGGAAATTAAGCTTGGGTGCGCAAACCGTCGAAGCATTCGCCGACTCGCACAACCCTGAAGTCGGTGCGAATGTGAATAATACGATCACAATCTTTGTGAAAAATGCGAATGGGCTCACAGATACGACGTTTAGCGGGGAGCATGAGGTGACGATCTCCGGATACTTGCAAGCGCCGGACAACTCCTATGGCAGCTTGAACGGGACGGCCTTAAGCGCATCTCCGAACACGATCGGCGTCATGTTTAACAACGGCGCTGCCACGGTAAAGCTTAAGCTGAACAAAGCGGGAGAACAAACGATCGCCCTAAGTGTAGCGGACGTGGCATCGCCGCAGACAAATCCGTTGATCATCACGCCAAGAGCGGGAAGTGCTGCCTCGATGGAGCTAACCACAGACATTAAGGCTCCGGCCAGCAATGGAGGCGCGTTCGCGCAGCAGCCTGTCGTTACACTTCTCGATGCTTACGGCAACAAGAGCGCGGGTGACAACAGTACGGTTGTTACGGTAAAGAAGAAGGACTCGGGAGCCTGGAATCTTACAGGAACAACAACGGCAGCAGCAAGCTCAGGCAGCGTAACTTTTACCGACCTTGGCGCAACGAGCGGAGCGGCGGTAACGGGAGCGCAGCTTCGATTTGAAGCGGATGGCTTGCCGCCCATTGAAAGTACGACTGTAGCCTTGCCTTGGGAGGCGCCTAAGGTAGCGCGCGTTGGCGATTTGCCGGTCGGCACAAAAATTCGCGATAACCGGGAATGGGATTATTTCACGGCCGGGTCAATCGAAGCGGGATTGTCGGATGCTGAAGTATACAAGACGGCGCCTATCAACTGGGTTCTTGTAGACAAGGACAAATACGAGCGCGGTACCAGCTTGTTCATCTCGGAAGAAATTGTAGCTGAAACAAATGAAGTTATCAAGGAAGGGATGATGAAGCCCTGGAGTCTATCACCTGTTCGCGGGTGGCTAAGAGAATCGTTCTATCCGGCATTCTCCGCAACGTTTCGCAATGCGATTTCGATAACGAGCTATCCCAATTTATCCGAAGGCGACGGATTGCAAGAGGAGACATTCTTTATTTTAGCGGCTTCAGAACTAATTTCTGTGTACGGCGAAGATCAGTACGTCATTCCTTACTTCAAGAATGCTAACGACCGAAAGGCCAGCGGCAACGAATCAGAGTATTATTGGACGAGATCGCAAAATAGCCTATTTTCTTACCTCTATTATTTAGTCAACAATGCCAGCGGTGACCTTCGTATTAAATCCGGCAACTTAAAGGTTGGCGTACGGCCAGTCGTTAATCTGAAAGCCGATACTCTCGTTGAGGGTCCTTTTATTGACTCGGCTAATGGAAGTGCCTATTATCAACTCGTCCAGGAGCCATACGAAGCAATAGCTGAGCTGGAAGCATCAGAGGTACAAGCGGGCTCCGAGGTAAACATTCGCTTTGAAGTTCATGACGAAGACGGCAGCATAAATACTTCGTTTAACGAGCCGGCAGAAGTAACGCTTAAAGGTTATGAAGCAGCGCCGGATGGGACGGCAGGTTCTTTTGGAGGAGAGACGCTGAGTGGTGCGCAAAAAACGATTCAGGTGCAATTTAGAGATGGAGTCGCTACAGTGCCGCTTGTTTTGCACGCAGCTTTACAGCAGACGCTTCATTTTCATATCAAGGGTCTTTTGGAACCGAATGTGGAACCTATTGTCGTTCAACCCGAACCGCGGGCTGCGAAGAACTTAAAGTTGCAGGCCGACAGCACAGGATTCGATGATCGTACAGGGTTATTTGACCCGCAGCCGATTGTATGGCTTGTTGATGATTACGGAAATTTAAGTAAAGATAATGCTACGCCAGTTAGAGTATCGAAAATGGGCATCGAAAACTGGAGATTGACGGGCACGACAATCAAAATAGCTGAAAATGGAATGGTGATTTTTGAGGACCTGGGAGCGTCCTATACGGGAGATGTTAAAGGCGCCCGATTACAATTTGATGCACTTGGATTGAACTCCACCGTTACAAGCAGTATGATTCACCTTCCAGCACTTGCGATTATTGGCTTGATCAACGGCAGCTTCGATAAGAATCCAGTGAACCAAACGGATGTGACGACGACCGTTACGCTGAACGGAAATACGCTAATTAGCATCAAGAACGGCGCGGATGAGTTGACGGCGGATGAGGACTATACGCTGGTGGGTAACACGTTGACGATCCGTAAGGAATACTTGGCACAGCAGTCGGTCGGATCGCTGACCTTGACGTTCGCGTTCAGCGCGGGATCGCCGCAGACGTTGAATATTCCAATCGTGGATACGACGCCGCAAGAACAGGATACTGGAGTCCCACAATGGCCGGATGGCAGCAAATTGGCGGCGTCAGACATCACGCAAACGAGCATGAGGCTGTCGTGGCCAACGGCGACAGATAATGTCGGGGTAATCGGCTACCGGATATTCATGAATGGTGCGGAGCGGATGACGGTAAGCGGAAGCGTCTACGAAACGATTATTGACGGTTTGAGCGCAGACACCACGTATACATTTAGAGTCACTGCCTATGATACGGCGGGTAACGAGAGTGCCCCAGGCTTGAGTATAAAGGTGACCACTTTACCGAAGCAGCCTGAACCGGACATTGAAACGCCGACATGGTCAGAAGACAGCGAACTGATCGTCTCGAGCGTAACGCGTACGAGTGTGCAACTGTCTTGGCCAAAGGCAACGGATAATGTTGGGGTAACTGGCTACCGGATATACATGAATGGTACGGAGCACATGACGGTCAGCGGAAGCATCTACGGAACGAGTATTGACAGCTTGAGCGCAAATACCATGTATACATTCAAAGTAACAGCTTATGATGCAGCGGGGAATGAGAGTGAATTTGGGTTAAGTCGAACGGTGAGGACGCTTGCGCGTTCTTCCTCTAGCTCGGGAGGCGGCTTATCTAGTAATGCCAGCTTGAAAACGTTCGAAATATGGACAGACGGCCAACGCCTTTCCCTAACGCCGTCGTTTACGATGGAGACATACTCTTACAGGGCCAGAACGGAAGCAAAACAAATTGAGGTGAGGGCAACTGTAGATCATACGGCTGCCAAAGCGACATGGCAAGAGCAGACGATTAGCGATGGCATTCAAATCGAGCTGGAAGAGGGAGAGAACATCATTCCGATTACTGTTCAAGCAGAAGATGGGTCCCGGAGAACTTATACGCTTGTCATAGAGAAAGTGGTTCCCGAACCGCAAGAACCTAAACCATCTGCGGCCTCATTAATCGACATTGAGGGACACTGGGCAGAAAATGATATTAATCGTGCTGCGGCAAATGGCATTGTCAACGGATATCCGGATGGCGCATTCAAACCGAACAATCCTGTCACCCGCGCCGAGTTTACGGTTATGCTGGCAGGTGCTCTGAAACTGAAAGGGGAGGTTTCCTCCTTGACGTTCACCGATAACGATCAAATAGGGAGATGGGCAATAACGGCAGTAGAGCAGGTCGTTCAGGCAGGTATCGTCAACGGATATGAAGACGGCAGCTTCCGTCCCAATGACTACATTTCCCGTGCAGAGATGGCGGCAATGATCGCGCGGGCGCTCAAGAAGGAAATTAACGCTAATGCGTTTACCGATTTTGCCGATGACGAAGCGATACCACAATGGGCAAAAGGAGCGATAAAGGCGACTAGAACGCTTGGAATAGTAGATGGCCGCGGTTCGAACCAATTTGCACCGAATGAAACAGCAACGCGAGGAGAAGCAACAGTCATGCTGCTAAGAATGCTCAAACAATTGGAGAGTGACAGGGCGGGCTGACTGTTTCGAAACGTTCACGTTGCAGCATAAAAGGTGCTGCTAATACTCAATGTAATAGGCGATTGACCTTGACGGTCAATCGCCTATTATTGCAGGTAAAATGTATATACGAATTGAGACGCTGAATAAAAATGGATTTTCAATCCATATTAAATCATATTGATTCATATTGATTAAAGGGATACATGCAGTGGAGTATGGAGTTGTTTCGCTTTCAGAGATAACCGGCTTTACAACAAAATCCGAAGAGTTTTCCCGTTAACTTGCTACAAGAAAATGCCGTGCGACAATCCGATTTATTATGATGAAAGCACGGACACATGGAATGTTTTTAAATACGAGGACGTTAAGCGTGTACTGACTGACACCGAGCTGTTTTCAAGCGTAAGAAACCGCACTATTACTAATGTAGGAACAGGTACGGAGGAAGGCAACTTTCCGGACCATATCAATATCCATGACAGTGACCCGCCTCAGCACCGCAAATCCCGTTCCCTGCTTTCATTGAACCCGTTGCAGGCTTCGATTTGGAAGCAAGCTTAACGCCCACTGCTGCCGGAGAGGACCTGAAATAGGTTCTCTTTTTTAATTATTCAATGTTTGCGCAAATCGCGGATTGCTTTATATATAATTTCATCAATGAGGGCGCATGTATATGCATATGGCAATAGATGCAGCACAAGATGAACAAATGCAATCATTACAATGTACTCCTCTTTATCGTTTTAAGGATATTATTTACAAATTATTTAAAATAAAACCATTAATTGTAAAAATGGAATGAATAGGCGTTACGTCATCCTTCGACGGTGATACAGTCCGCGGGCCATTTTGTCACTATTGACGATGAAGAAGAGATGAGTGATTTAGCGTAAAAGAGGAAGTTATCGCACGATTGTCAGGCCAATCGAATTGAAACTATAGCAAATAAAAACTTCCATTCACTTCGAGGACTCGGTTCTGGAGCAAGCCGTACGGAATGAGCTGAAGCTGGGTTCGGACGCGGTCTTGGACTTCAAAGCGCTGCAGAATTTGACATCCTTATTCACGGATGGGAAGGAAAAGATACATAGCTTAAAGGGCTTGGAATATGCCTTTAACCTGCAAACTTTGTTTATACCCGGCGAAAATATTTCCGATTTAAAGCCGATCGGCAGCCTTTATAACTTAACGTTTCTGGTTTTGAACAACAATCAAATTCGCGATATTTGTCCGGTAGCGGGGCTATACAAGCTGAAAAGGCTGGTTGTCAGCGACAATCAGATTGAGGATATCGGATGCCTGTCGCGGATGAATTCGTTGACCGACCTGCTCGCTTCGGATAACAAGATCACGAGCATTGCTCCTCTCGCTAAGCTAAATATAGAATGGCTGGGCTTGGAAGGCAATCCGATCGAAGATATTACCGCCGTAAGCTCAATGAACAAACTGAAGCATCTTTATGTTGACGGCAGCGCTCTTAACGCTCCGTCCAAGTCGCTGGTAAGCCGTTTTGAGCAGTCTGGAGTGGCAGTGAATCGCGGCCAGGCAGAAACCGACACCATCTCCGGCGTATCCGTCTTCGTTCAAGACGTCAGGGTGTTGTTTGAACGGGCGCCGATCATCGATGACGGTACGACGCTGGTCCAATTTCGCCCCCTCTTTGAAAAGCTGGGCTTTGCTGTGAAGTGGGATGAGGACACGAGGAGTATAAGGGCCGAGAAAGCGGGAACTTCACTGATCATGCAGGCAGACCATACGGAAGCTGTCTTAAACGGCGATACCGTTACCTTAGAGGTCGCACCGCGGAATGTGGACGGCAGCATGATGGTGCCGGTTCGATTCGTAAGCGAGGCTTCCCATTTGGAAGCCACCTGGGATCAACGGGCCAAGGCGGTCTACTTGTGGCCTGATCGGACGATAACGGCTCCAAGCGGCTTGTTCAGCATAAAGGTAGGGGGCAAATGGGTCGCCAAATCGCCCGTATCGAAAATTAACTATGATTTATATATGGAAAACGGAAGCAAGGTGTTGATGGCCTTTGTTGAGCGCAAAGCGGATATTGAAGACGGGTTCACGCTGGACGATTATGAAGCGGCGTTAAAAGAATCGCTGGAGAAGGTCAATATTAAGCCTTCCGAGACCAAATCGATCACCGTCGATCATATGAATGCGCGGCAGCTCTCGTATTCGATGGAATCGGCTAACGGCGCAAAGTATGAATATGTGCTAACGATAGCGGAAGGCCAATATAACTTTTTCCGAATGGGTGTGGCAAGCACAGACGCTATCGGGACGGAAACCGAACAAGATTACGAGAACATCCTGCAGTCGCTTAAGGAATTGAAGACGACGGATCAGCTAAGTGAAGAAAAGTTCGGCGCCTTGAAGCCGGTAGAGCGGGTGTTGGATGCAGCGCGCTATTATCGGGAGCTGGGATTTTTCGCGGGCGACCAATCATTATCCGGCCAGCAATTTGACGATAAATTCAAAAAGGTGCATGAGGAGTTAAAAGGGGAGAATTGGGACCCCTTCGATTCTTCCGAATATTATGATTCGTTGGCCGAGCTGTACATTCTCGGAGAAGACAAGAAGCGAGTATGGCTCAAAGACACGGAAGCCGATGTCGGCGAAGGGAACGAGATTTATGCGAGGACGCTGAAGCAGTGGAGCGATATTTCGCGCGGCGCCTTCCAGCCTACGGAAATACAAGAAAATTGGAAGTCGAAGGAAGGACCTGTCGAGATCAGCTTTATGTTGAACGGAAAGAAACGGACGATTCATCCTCAATATATGAATGATTTTATCGACGTAGGTATATTGGCCGAAATCAACGAGATGATTCAAGACAGCGGGTATCAATTTGTTTGTGTGGAAATCGATCAAACGGTGTTCGTGACGGTGCTGAACGCTTCGGAAAAGGATAAGATCAGCAAGGATCGCTTTTTGCCGTTTAGCGAAAATATATAATACAAATATTTCCAACCATCCTGGGTTTATGTTCGGCCTGGGATGGTTTTTTTATTGTTTAGGGGGATTTGTTCGTTTTTCCGCCTTGGAGACAGATCCATCTTAAAAATGGAATATCTCCGGAAAAATTCGTGATTGCAAGATGAAAGACGGTACATGCCTAGAAAATATAAATATATACAGCCGTCGTCTCCGTCCGTAGACTTGATTGTAAATTCACATTAGAGAGGTGACGCCTTGAGAACTGCAATCTCAACATTGGTCAAGCATAAGTACGTTTATTTCATGCTGCTGCCGGTACTTGTCTATTATTTCCTCTTTCATTATGTACCTATGGCCGGCGCAATTATCGCTTTCAAAAATTATACCCCCGCACGCGGAATTATGGACAGTCCGTGGGTAGGCTTGGCCAACTTTAAAGACTTTTTTGAAAGCGTCTACTTATGGCGGCTGGTCAGGAATACGCTTACCATCAATTTGTATGAGCTGCTGATCGGATTTCCGGCCCCCATTATTCTTGCCCTGCTGCTTAATGAAGTGCGAAGTCGGATGTTCAAGCGCACGGTACAGACCATTACTTACCTGCCCCATTTCATTTCGGTCGTCGTAGCGGTAGGTATGGTGCTGGACTTCTTTTCCTCGGATGGGATCATTAATGCCTTGGTCGCCAAGCTCGGGGGAGAACCGGTATCTTACATGACGGAGCCCAATCTGTTTTATTCCATCTTCGTCGGCTCCAACGTCTGGCAGCATCTGGGCTGGAAAAGCATCATCTATCTGGCGGCGCTAAGCGCGATCGATCCTGCCTTGTACGAAGCGGCCAATGTGGATGGCGCGGGGCGTTGGGCCAAATTAAGGCACATCACCTTGCCGGGGATTACGCCGATCATCGTCATTATGCTGATCCTTCAAATCGGCAGCATGATGACGGTAGGTTTTGAGAAAGTAATGCTCATGTACAATCCGTCTATTTATGAAACGGCGGACGTCATCTCCACCTTTGTTTACCGCAAAGGGCTGCAGGATATGAATTACAGCTACAGCACGGCGGTCGGTCTGTTCAATTCGGCGATCAACTTTACGCTGCTCATTCTGGCGAACACGATCAGCCGCAAAATAAGCGAAAACAGTTTATGGTAGGAGGCGACGAGGCAACTATGATGCTGCGCAATGAATCCGTTCCCAGCCGGCTTTTTGATTTATTCAACGTATTGCTGCTTTTGCTGTTAGTCGTGGTTACGGCATACCCCTGCCTGTATGTACTGTTCGCTTCTATCTCGGACGGAGTATCGCTGAACGTCGGAAGCAAGCTTCTTTACGGACCAAGGGGCTTCCAGCTGGAATCTTACAAAAGAGTGTTCAGCAACCCCATGCTGTGGACGGGCTACCTCAATACTTTGATTTATGTGGTGCTGGGCACGGCCCTGAATTTGCTCCTGACCTGCTTTGCGGCTTACGGCTTATCCCGTACGTATTTGCCGGGCAGAAAGACGATGATGAAGTTCATCATTTTCACGATGTTTTTTTCCGGGGGGATGATTCCTTCATATCTTCTTGTGATGAATTTAGGCATGATCAACACAATCTTTGCCATGATCGTTCCCGGAGCGATCAGTACGTGGAATTTGATTATTTTGCGGACCGCTTTTATGGCGCTGCCCCCGAGCCTGGAGGAGTCGGCGAAGATCGACGGCGCTAACGATTTTTTCATCTTATTCCGCATCGTGATTCCTCTATGTTTGCCCGCCTTGTCGGTCATTTTGCTGTACTATGCCGTAGGGCATTGGAATGCATTCTTCGATGCTCTTATTTACTTGAGAAAAAGGGAAATGTTCCCGATTCAGATGGTTTTGCGCGAAATTCTGATCCTTAACGATTCCTCCATGCTGGTCGGGGTAACCGACAGTGTGGACCGTATGCAGGAAACCATCCCGCTCAAATACGCCACCATCATCGTGTCGTCGCTTCCGGTGTTGTTTCTGTATCCGTTTCTGCAGAAGTATTTTGTGCAAGGGATGATGATCGGCGCGATTAAGGAGTAAGCGGCGGATGATCGCGACCTTGCGGCTTTAGAAGCGGTGAACAAGCGGCCGAAGAGTCGATAGAAAGTTGGAGCAGCGTAAGCGGTCGCCTTTGTAGACGGATTTTCCCCGTTTCACGGGCTTACCTATTCAAGAAATCTGAGAACGACAGCGATCGTAAGATGCTTTAGCATGTGCAGTGAACGTTTTTCGCGACCCTTGTATGTAGTACAGCCCAATATTCCAGGAGGTTCCTATGAAAAAGAAATTCAGATATCCATTGACTACACGTGCGTTGTCCGTGATCATGAGCTTAAGCGTGCTGTCGGCCTGCACGTCCCCGGCGGCGGAACATTCCGCGGAAGGAAACCGGCAGGGAGAGGCGGGACAGAAGCTGCAAAGCATTAAAGTGTTCACGGAGATGGGCTCTTGGGCGGCGCAATCGATCAAAAATTACGGAGAAAATCTCGTGTTCCAGGAAATGGAGAAAAAAACCGGGGTGAAGGTGGATTGGATTCATCCCCCGGCAGGGCAGAGTAAAGAGCAATTTAACTTGATGATCGCCTCCAACGATTTGCCGGATGTGATCGTGTACGACTGGTTCAGCGCCCCGGGCGGGATGAAGAAATATGTGGATGATGGCGTGATCGTTGATTTAACGCCTTATATAAGCAGCAAAGCGCCGAATTTCACGAAGCTGATGAACGAAAATCCGGAAGCCAAAAAGCAAAGCATGGATGATGAAAGCAAATTTTACTGCATGCCGATGCTGCGGCTTCAGGATTCGCTCCGGGTTACGGACGGGCCTCAAGTGCGGATGGATTGGCTGGAGCAGCTTAATTTGAAGAAGCCGGCGACCGTCGATGACTGGTACAGCATGCTGAAGGCGTTCAAGGCGCAAAACCCGAGCGGTTGGCCCATGACAGGCCAGAAGTTTATAGGGAATAACGGCATCGGCAATCTGGTAGGCGCCTGGGGATTATCGTATGATTTCTATGTGGACGGCGGCACGATCAAGTACGGGCCAATGAACCCGAAATTCAAAGATGCACTTGCCTTTATCAATAAGCTTTTCAGCGAGGGGCTGATCGATCCGGACTATATGCTCAATAACAGGGAAAAGCAGGATGCCAAGGTAACCGGCGGTACATCCGGGGCTTTATTCGCGGTGCAGCCAAGTAATTTTATGAGAACTATGGTTGAATCCGGACGCGATCCGAAGTTCCGTGTGGAGGGTGTTTCCTGGCCGACAGGACCGGCCGGCAAGCCTTACTCGCTGAACAGCTCCTACACGTATGAAGTGTTGGCGCCTTGTGCGGCCGTAACCAAGAAAGCCAAACATCCGGAGGAAATTGTAGCCTGGCTGGATTATGCATACGGTCAAGAAGGAAACATGCTCTTTAACCTAGGCGTAGAGAATATGACTTATGTCATGAAAGACGGGAAGGCCGAGAATACCGATCTGATCAATAAAAATAAAGACGGCTTGTCGTCTTCCGCCGCTTTGGGCAAATATACGATGGCGCTGAACGGCTGGGCGATGGCGCAGGATGTCCAGTATCACCGGCAGCTTATGATGCCTTACGGTTATCCGGCGGCCGATCATTGGCGCACCGCCGATGTAAGCTTGATTGTGCCCCGCTTGACCTTCACGGCGGAGGAAACCCAGCAGGTAGCGCGCATTAAAACGGACATCGATACGTATGCTCAGGAAATGTTCGATAAGTTTACGACCGGCAAAGAGCCTCTCGACAACTACGACAAATTTACTCAGCGCCTGAAGGATATGGGAATCGAGCAGCTGACCAAGACCTACCAAGCGGCCTTTGACCGTTATCAGAAGCGGGGAAAATAGCCTCTAAGATTCCCTGAAAGGGATATTCAATAATATAAAAAAGAAAGCGAGTGAGAAAATGAATTATCGTCTACCCGATAAACCGATATTACCGGACCCTCTGATTGGAAATAGGGGAGAGCAGATTGTATCTCCCAAGCAGTGGCGCGAGCAGCGGCGATCCGAGATTGTCGAGTTGTTCCGGCAGCATGTCTATGGAAGATGCCCGATAGGCCGTCCGCGCAGCCAAAGTTTTGAAGTGGCGGATCAAAGCGGAGGATGGATGAACGGAACAGCGGTAAGGAAGAAAATAAACATCAGATTTGACGGACCCGGGGGAACGGGAGTCATCCATCTCTATCTTTTTGTACCCATCACCGAGGGGAAGAAGGTTCCGGCTTTTTTGCTGATATGCAATCGGGAACAGGAAAATATGGACCCGGATCGGAAGGTGCAAAGCCCCTTCTGGCCGGCGGAAGACATCGTGTCGCGGGGGTATGCTGCAGCTGTGTTCCATGTTCAGGATGCGGACCCGGACTTCGATGACGGGTTCCGCAATGGGGTACACGGCATATGGGAAGCGGCGGAGGCTCCGCGGCCGGCCGATGCCTGGGGCACGATCGGCGCGTGGGCGTGGGGCGCCAGCAGGGTCATGGATTATTTCGAGGCCGATCCGGATATCGATGAAGCGCGGGTTGCCGTCGTCGGGCACTCCCGCGGGGGGAAAACCGCTCTTTGGTGCGGGGCGCAGGACGAGCGCTTCGCATTGGTAGTGAGCAACGACTCCGGCTGCACCGGGGCTGCCATTACCCGCGGCAAACAAGGCGAAACCGTGCAAGATATTAACCAGCGGTTTCCTCACTGGTTTTGCGAAAATTACAAGGGCTTTAACGGCAGAGAGCATGATTTGCCGGTGGATCAGCATATGCTGCTTGCCCTCATCGCTCCGCGGCTGCTCTACGTTGCAAGCGCGACCGAAGACATATGGGCCGATCCCGCATCGGAATTCCTTGCTTGCATGCATGCGAATCCCGTTTATAAGCTGCTGGGTTTCCTCGGATTCGAAGCAGAGGGATCTCCGCTGCCGGAAGTGCCGATACACGAAGGCAGGATCGGGTATCATTTGAGAACGGGAAAGCATGATTTGACGCGGTACGACTGGAACTGCTTTATGGATTTCGCAGACCGTCATATGTAAGGGTAATCTAATCGTCAACGCCGATTTATGCTATAGTGAGAGAAAGCGTTTTTAGTACGAGCAGGGGGAAGTGATCGGGATGGGCGGCCTATGGAAATTCATGATCCATTTTCAAAAAAGAAAACTGTTCTTGCGGTTTTTTGTGTCCTATACCCTGATCCTGATCATTCCTCTCGGTATGATTTCTTTCATCGTTTACGGAAAGCTGTTGGGCACGTTGGAGGAGGAAACCGTCAGCTCCAGCATTACGAGCATCAATCAAGCCCGCGATACGATCGATATGAACTTGAAGCAGCTGGATCAAATCGCCTTTGAACTGTCGAATAACCCCAACGTCTACGAATTTACGTCGGATCGGGAGCCGGATATCGTGGAAGCCAATATTAAACTGAAGAGCATTATCCGCGAGCTTAATATTGCGAGTACCAATGCGATCAAGAGCTTCTCCGATGAGATTATGATGTATTCTTTAAAAAACGATATTATCGTCTCCAATGTAACGAAGTACGACCCGGATTTTTTTTACGAAACGTTTATGAGAAATGCGGCCATTCCGTTCTCCGATTGGATTTCACGGCTGCGAAGCGCCAAGGAGCGTCAGCTCTGGCCAGTCGTTAATACTATGGGAGCCAACAAGTCAGGGAAGAAGCTCATCACCTATTTGCAACCGCTTACCCAGTATGGAATGAGCAATCACGCCGTGTTGATTTCCTTGCTGCCGGAGGATAGGATGTGGGATTTCTTCGGCAGGGGAGAGATGGACGGCAGAAGCTACCGCGCCATTCTCGATAGGAACAACCAGGTGATTACTGCGGCACCGGGCTCCATTGAACCGGTTCCTGTGAATTACGACGAGATTTTCAATAGCGGACAGGACCATATGTTTTTCAATTACGATGGAAAAAAGTATATTGCAATTTCTACGATTTCCAGCGCCTACGGGTGGAAATATGTAACCATTCTGCCGGTCAGCGTATTGATGGAGAAAATTTCCTATCTCCACATCCTGTTTTCCGTCGCTCTGTTCATCTGCGTTGTGCTGGGGATCACCTTGGCTTATATCTTTTCCGTTCAACATTATAAGCCGATTCGCAATACGGTTCAGTGGATTTTGACGAACAGGAAAGACCGGACGGTAAAGCAAAAAGGAGAATATGAAACGATCCTCAGCAATATTCAGGGGATGCATACCGACAATCATCTGCTGGAGAGTCAGCTGCACAAGCAGCTCCCCGTGCTGAAGGTTCACTTCCTTTTAAGACTGTTGAAGAACAATACGATAGACTTCGATGAAGTAAATGAGCTGCTGGAATTTTACGGAATCCGATTTCCCTGCGGCTGCTATACGGTAGCTGTGCTGAATATCGACGATTTCAGCGGTTTTATGCAGCGTCATTCGTCGACGGGGAAAAGCCGGCCGCGCTTTGTCGTTTGCAACATCGGCGAGGAAATGATCCGAAGTATCGGGGACGGATTTGCACTGGAAATTGAGGAGGATAAAGTAGCGCTGCTGATCAATCACGATGCGGCTGCGGAGACGGCTGGAGCGCATCCTTTGGACCATTTGCTGCAGCAGCTCAAGGAATTTTTGAATAAAAAATTTAATATCGTAATCAGCATCGGGGTAGGAAGCGGCTGCCCGAGTCTGGAGATGGTCCATCAATCCTATAATGAGGCGATAATCGCATTGAATTACGGACTGATTCGAGGAAGAAGCCGGATCAACTACTTTGAACAAACCCGCAGTAATCCTAACCATTTCTACTATCCTCCGGAAAAGGAAAATCATCTTATTGTTTGCGTAAAGACAGGAGATTTTCCTTCCGTTCAAGGTTTGCTGGACCAAATTTATGAAGTCAATTTCAGGGAACGCAAGCTTTCTCCGGAGATGGCGAATTGTCTTTTCTACGGCATGGTGAGCACTTTCTTCCGAATTTTGGAGGAAATCCAATTGGATTATCGGGATATTTGCGATGACGATACGGACGTGTTCCGGGATATTAACCACAGCAAGGACGTCGAAGCGATCTTCCTCGCCATCTTGTCTCTGTTTGACAGGCTTTGCAGCGTCATCCATGAGAAGAAAGCGAAGGGAAACCATCATTTGCGGGATAGCTGCATTCAGTATATTGCCGGGCATCTGTCCGACAAAGAACTGTCCTTGAATAAGGTTGCGGATTATTTTCAATTATCCTCCCCGTACTTGAGCACTTTTTTCAAGCAGCAGACAGGAACTAATTTCTCCGATTATTTGAACCGACTGCGTATTCAACGCTCTAAGGAACTGCTGGCCAGCGAGGATGATCCGATTCAGGAGATTGCGGATCAGGTCGGTTATAATAGCGCCAACACATTTATAAGAATTTTCAAAAAATATGAATCGGTCACTCCGGGTCAATACAAGGAAAGCCTGCGCATCGGCAAGGTATCGGACATGATCGGGGAATAATGAAAAAGCCAAGACCGTCGTAATAACGGTCCTGGCTCTTTTATTGTCTATATTTGCCGGTGTCGAACTGTCCGATCTTCGCCGTCAAGCGCGGCCAGCTTACCGTCTACAGCTTCGCCAGCCACTGCTCCAGCTGCAGCACTTCGATGCCGGCCAGCAGGACGATGCCGATGCCGTGGGTGTCGTTCAGCAGCCAGGACAAGTCGTCCTTGTAGTAGCCGGTGCTGAAGGAGTAGCCGGAGCCTCTGCATACGCCGTATACGTTGCCGAACTTGTCGATGGATACTTTGGACATGCCGGTCCAGCCTTTGTCAATCGCTTCGATATAAGGCTCCGTATTCTTGATCCAGCCGAACCGGACGCCGCGCGCGAACGCATACAGAAACATCGAGGTGCAGGAGGTTTCCTCGTACGATTCGGGATCGGTCAGCACTTGATGCCATAGCCCGTTCACGCCTTGAAGACGCAGGTATCCTTCGCACAGCTGGCCGAAGAACGCAAGCAGCTCTTCCCGAGCCGCGTGAGTTTCCGGCAGCTCGCGGAGCAGCTCGGAGAGGGAGAACAGCACCCAGCCGTTGCCGCGTCCCCATGCGACCTTGGTCGGTTTGTCGAAGGTGAAGTCGTATACATGGGACATAATTTGCAGCTCGGGAATGTAGAGCAGCTTCTTGAACTGCGCGAACTGGTTCGCGGCGTCCTCCAGATAACGAATATCTCCCGTCCGGCGGTAGTACCGGCACAGGAACGGAACGCTCATGTACAGATCGTCGCACCATAAGGTGGCGTTCGGGAAGTCGACATGCTTCGGCTTGCGGTACAGCGCGCCTTCGGGCAGCCGGTCCTGCTTGTTGCTGATATAATCGGCGATGACCTCCGCGATAGGCTCCGCCCCCTGAATCGGCCGGTCCTGCAGCGCCAGCAGCATCGTCGCTCCGAACGAGCCGCAGTCATCCAAGCTGTCGAGCGTTGCGAGCGTGTTCAGCACGCCGGACGCTCCGAATTTGTCCCTGTCCCACAAAGCGTACGGATATAACGTCGTGCATGTTTCGATATGGCTGTACACATAATCGAGCAAGTCTTTCCGTTCGAGCAGCTTGCCGGTTTGCAGCAGCCCGTACAGCGTCACGCCGAGCGGATAGTTCCATTTGCCGAACAGCGCGTTTTCCGCGAACGCGCGGACCCAAGTGTTCGGCTGATCGAGCCGCCAGAACGTGCCGCCGCTGCCGGTCTGGATCAGCGAGCGAATGAAGCCCGAGGCGACGTCCGGCCCCGCGTCTTCTTCGGCAAGCGGCCCAAGGTACAGCCAAGCGTCCTTGCTGCCCTCGACGGGATAAGGAGCGGCGAAGCGCACTCCGGCCGGAAGCTCGTCCAGCCGGAAGCCCCAGCTGTCTTGAGCTCCCTCGCAGCGGATGACGAGATCGTGCAGGCCGCAGCTAAGCCGCAGTGGAATGCGGAACTCGCCGGGAGACTCCAGCGCAAGCCGCTTCTCGCCGTCCACGTAAATTTCCGTCCGTCCCATCGCGCTGCCTGTAAGCTCCACCTCGCGAGCTTCCTGCGCGAAGGAGCGGAGCTTCGTCCAGGCGAGGTAGAAGCGGCCCGGTTCGGGCTGATCGCCGAATATGCGTGCGAGCGCTCCTGCCGCCTGCTCCTCGGCGCTCCACTCCAGCTTGGGATACCATACCGCGCCGCTGCCTGCTTCGGTCGTTCCCGCGCCGGGCAGCTCAGGCCAAGGCTCGTTCTGAGGCTCGGAATATATCCAGCCTTCGTGGCCTTCTCTCTCCGGGGACGGAGCCAGCACATGGATCGGGTTGCTCTTGTACGAGCCCGGCCCGAAGGAGCCGCCGCAGCCGCCCTCGGTCTTCATAAACTCGAATACGAGATGATTCCAGCCTTTGTTCATCGGGATAGCGACGACAGTCCGGCGCCGGTCGTTCAGCTCGTCGGCGATGTTCGTCTTGTAGATCAATTCCCCGTTGGCATACAAACGAAACGGTCCGTAGCAGTACAGAATAAAGGATAACGGAGCGGCCAGATCGCTCCAATATTTCGACCAGGCGTAGACGAGCTGACCGCCCCGTATCGCGGGAAACCGCTCGGCAAAATTAAAATGATAGCTGTAATCGTGCTTCTTAGTTATTCCGTCGGCGCAAAAGGCGCGATAGGCGATCGGATGCGGCGGATGATTGCCGACATATCTGCCGGCGATAGTAGCCAGAATCTCTCCGACCTCGCCGCCGCATTTTTTGAAGATACTTTCATTCTCGTCGATGTAACGCTCTGTCATGGTTCATTCCTCCCCGGAAAAATGGAACGGACGGGAGTGAAGTCCCGCCCGCAAAGTTAATCTTATTTGCCTCCGGCGCGCTTCTGATAAGCTTCGGTCAATTCCTGGCTCATCTTGACGATATCCGGGTCGTTTTTCATTTTGGCTGTGAAGTCGTCCCAAGCGGTGATCGGCTCGCGGCCCAGGATGATTTTTGTTTTCAAATCCTGCGCTTTTTTCTCGAATTCCGGCAGCGCTCTGACGGCCGTCGGCGAATACAAGCCGGTGCTGATGTCCGCTACGCTGGTTTTGGCCCGCTCGTCTTGAATCGACTTGAACAAATCGTTGGCGTCTTTAGGGAAGTAGACTTTGGTCGAGCTCGCGTACGGATCGGCGACATAGACGATTTGGTTGAAATCCGGCCCGTTATCCGCGGCCAATTTCTCCGTGTTGATCACTTTTTGACCGTCTTGTACCGTATAATGAGTGCCCTCGAAGCCGTACTGCTGAATGGCGAACACGTCGTCGTTCATCCAGGTGTCGACGAGCTTAAGAATTTGCTTCATCTTGGCTTCAGGCACCGATTTCGGGATGGACAGCATACCGGAGAAGCCGGGGCCTTTCGGATTAAAGCCGTTGATGCTCGTGATCGGATAGAAGTCCGTCGGCTTGAAGTTCGGATCGACCTTTTTCAGCTTCTCGTAGTAATCGTTCATCGTACCGGCTTTCTCCACGATCATGCCGGCTTTGCCTGCCTTGAACAAGTCGGAAGCCTGCGACAGCTTCATCGAAGCGAAGTCCTCCGGAATGAGCTTGTCCTTGTACATGTTGGTCATGTATTCAATCGCCGTGCGGGTTTCCGGTAAAAACGCCGTATTGACGATTTTGCCGTCCTGCAGCTTCCATTTGTCGTTTTTCACGTTGGCGCCGGTGAAGCTGTTCTCGATGGCACCGAGCGAAGCCATGTCCGAAGGCGCGTTCAAATAGGCGGCGAACGGAATCGTATCGTTCTTGCCGTTTTTGTCCGGGTCCTTCTCGGCGAACGCCTTCATGACGGTATACAGTTCATCGGTTGTCGTCGGCACCTTCAGGCCGAGATTGTCCAGCCAGTCTTTGCGGATGACCAGGAACTGGTCGGCTTCGGCAGGACGCGGACGCGGAATGCCGTAGTTTTTGCCGTCCTGCATTTTGGTCAATTCCCAGGCGGTATCGGAAATTTTGGAGCCGAGATTCGGGTATTCCTTATAGTAAGGCGTCAAATCCCAGAACGCTCCTTGCGACACCGCATTGCGAAATACCGACGAGAACGGATCGTTGATGGTCACCAAATCCGGAATATCCCCCGAAGCCAAGGTCACATTCAGCTTATCCGTATAGTTGTTGCCGGACACCCATTGAATGTTCAGCTTGGAGTTCGTCGCTTCTTCAATCGCTTTCTTGATCGGATTGTCGGCGGCCGGCGGCGATGCGCTGAGCAGAATGGTCATGACGCTGACCTCCAGCGGCCCCGACGCGCCGGCCTGATCCTTTGAGCTATTTTTACCGCAAGCCGCGAGCAGCCCCGACATAGTCAGGATGAGCGCCAGCGATCCTGCGGCCATTCTGCGTCTGTTTTTGCTTTTCATGATGATCCTCCCTCATACAATCGATAATCTTTGTTTGCAAGCCTTCACGGCTCCTGGACTGAGAGTAGTACATCCGCCGCTGATCGACAATCGTATTTTTTTGTACCTTGCCGCGACCTTGTCGGGCCTTGTCCCAGCCCGAGTTTTTCGTTAAGGCTTGGACTATATTGCTCTTTGCACATTGCTGCCGGAAGGAGGCTGGAGAAGGGATTTAACGGTTCAATTCGCGGAATTGGCTCGGCGTAATCCCTTCGTATTTTTTGAAGATGCGGTTGAAGTAGCTGTGCTGATAACCGACGCTTTCCGCCACTTCGTTAATTTTCATTTCGGTTTCTTTGAGCAAGGCTTTGGCGTTTTGAATGCGGATGTTCGTCAAATAATCGATAAAGTTCACGCCGTTAATTTGCTTAAAGGCGCGGCTTAACGTGTAAGGGCTTGTCCCGAACAGGTCCGCGCATGATTCGAGCGATAAAGCGTTCATATAATTTTCCCGCAAATAGACGACGACCTTGTCGACGATCTGCTTCAAATGAATGTTTTGCCGGCTGATCATCTCCTGCACGAAGACGCCGATGACCTTGCGCTGGAACCAGCGGAGCATTTCGTCCGGCTCTTTGATCTGCGCCAGCTGATCGAATAAATTGACGCTGCCGAATAATTGCACGGGATTCATCCCGGATTGCATCGCCGCGTACCGGATACTGCCGAGCAGCTGAAGCATGCCCTGCTGAATGACAAATTCCGTCGAGCCGCCCGTAGACAGCTCGTCCATAAACTGCTTGATCAAATCGACCGCATCGGTTTCCTGTCCGTTCCGGATGGCGGCCACGATATCTTTGTCCAATGTGAACGGGTAGTAATTGCTGGCCTCGGAAAGGTTCGACCTGAGCGTTCGTTCCGTACGAATAATTTGATTGTCCTCGCCGAGCAAATCGCGATAGGCCAGCGCCTGCTTCGCTTCCTCGAACAGATGCGGAATTTGCTTGACATTATAAATCCATCTGCTGACGGCGATGGTGACCTGCATATTCAATATTTGATTGATGGTGTGCATCAGCTCCGCGCACAGCGCGTCCAAATCGTCTTCAAGCCATGACGATGGATGCTCGCCGGGCAGGGAGAGCAGCACGCCGATCGAAAAGTTGTGGAAGTTAATGACTTCCACCTGCTCGTACTGCTTTTTCGTAAGCTCGCTAATAATATTCGCCGCGGCGAAGGTGACCAAATCCTCGTCCCCGTGCAAAAACCGGCCCTCCAAATTGGAGAATCCGGTCAATTGGAACATTAAGGCGACGAATTTGCGGTCTTCCGTTTCCCAGCCGTAGTATTTCATCCGTTCCTGAATATCCTTCTCTTGCAGCGAGAGCAGATACCCCTGCGCCAGCTGGAGGAAGAACCCTTCCTGCAAGGCCGGAAGCTGCTCCTGCAGCTTATGCTTCAATGTCTCGCTTTCTTTGGACAGATGCTTCCACTGCTTCTCGATCAGGTCGAATTCGTCGCTCACTTCAACGGTTTTATCGCCGGTCAGCAGGCCGACGAGCCGTTCCACCGGCAAGGAAATGCGGCGCGACACGAACCAGGAGAGCAGAAGAGCGAGCATCAGCCCGGTCAAGCTGACGATCAGAATCCATTTGGAGACGGCGATGACGGGAGCGGTGATCGAAGTCAGCGGCGCCGCGGAAACGTAAATCCACTTCGTGCCGAGCCGGGAAATTTGCCCGTAAGACACGGAGTATGTCGTTTGATCGTACTCATACAGGAACGAATCCGTCGTGGCGCTGTGCTTGTCGTATTCTTGCAGCAGCGATTGCTCCATCTTGGATAACGTATTCCCGTTCGTCGACAAATGCCAGCTTCCGTCGCCGGTCATCAGCAGTGTAACGCCTTCCTCATACGGATTCAGCGTTTTCAATACTTGATTCAGCTTCTCTTTGTTGACGGTGGCGATAATGACGCCGAACGGCTGGCTGCTGCCTCCGGGTATTTTAGTGACTAGCGAAATTGTATCCGCAGCTTCTCCGGGAATGTCGTTCGTCCAGAACATCGATTTGTTATTGGCCAGGAACGAGTCGTAGCTCTCGATTTTCGCAGCATCGCTAAGATAGGCGTATCCGTCCTTGGTCATCGTAAGCGGCCGCGGCGCGTCCAGATACAACTGCACCTTCTCCAGCAGAGGATGCGCTCCTTCCATGACCAGCAGCGTCCGGTACAGCTCTTGAACCTGTTCGAATTGATACGAGAAGCTGATATGTTTCAGATTATCGTCGAATTTCGGATCGAACGCCCAATGGGAGAGCGTCATCTCCAAATATGCGAGCTGCTCGTCCAGGTTGGCCGCGCGGTTGCGGATTTGATTCTGATGCTGGCGCTGCAGCGCTTCCTCCAGATTGTTCGTCGCAATACCGTAAATGCTAACGCCGATAATCAATCCGGGAATACTGGCAATAAGCAGAATAAGAACGAGAATTTTGCGGAAAAACCGACTGTTATACTTATATTTGCGGATCATTTCCAGCCATGGTTTGACAATTCCAGACAAGATGCATTCGACCTCCAGTTGTATTTCTCCCTTTTTTCGACAAACTTGAGCTGGAATCCTCCCCATGGCCTGACGGCGGCAAGCTTATCCTTTGACGGAGCCGACCATGGCCCCTTTGGCGAAATGCTTCTGCAAGAACGGATAGACGAGCAAAATCGGCACGGTGGCGATAATGACCGCGGCCATCTTCAGCGTTTCGGACGGCGGGGCGACGGCGGTCGCATCGGTCATCAGATCGGAGTTATTGGCATTGAGCAAAATGTTCTGCAGCATCACCTGAAGCGGCCATTTCTCGGCGTCGTTAATGTAAATTAACGCATTGAAGAACTGATTCCAGTAACCCACGGCGTAGAAAAGTCCGAAAGCGGCGAGCGACGGCAGCGATAACGGCAAAATAATGCGGACCCAAATGCTGAGGTCGTTGCAGCCGTCGATCGAAGCGGATTCCTCCAGCTCGGCGGGAATGCTGTCGAAGAAGCCTTTCATCAAAATGACGTTCCACCCGCTCGCCAGCGCCGGGATAATGAGCGACCACAAGCTGTTGATCAGCCCCATCTCGCGGACGAGCATGTAGTTCGGAATCATGCCGGGGTTGAACAGGACGGTAATCAAGATGCCGAGCAAAATCAGCTGTCTGCCGCGCAGCCGTTTTCTGGACAGCGCGTAAGCGAGCGCAGCGGTAACGACAAGGCTGAGGGCGGTGCCGACCAGCGTAATATAGATGCTGACGCCGACAGAGCGGGGAAAAGCTCCGGTAGACAAAAGAAATTTATAAGAATCAAGCGACCACTGCTTCGGGAACAGCACGAAATTGCTCTTCAAATATTCCGTCGCATCCGTGAACGAAACGACGAATACGTAATACAGCGGGAAAAAAGTGACTACGGTGACCACGCCGAGCAAAATAATATTGACTATATCGAATAGACGGTCTCTTATACCTAGCTTCACTTCGATTCCTCCTTAATATACGCCATCTTCGCCCAATTTTTTGGCGATCCAGTTGGATACGACGACAAGCGCCAGGCCTACGACCGATTTGAACAAGCCGGCGGCCGTGCTGTAGCTGAACTGCGCCTGCTGAATCCCGACCCGGTAGACGTACGTATCGAACACTTCGGCCACTTCCGAGACGGCGCCGTTATACATGAGAAATACTTGCTCGAAGCCGACGTCCATCATATGGCCGAGGCGCAAAATAAGCAGAATGACAATGACGCTGCGGATCGCCGGGAGGGTGATGTTCCACATTTGGCGAATCCGTCCCGCGCCGTCGATTTTGGCCGCTTCGTACACCTGAGGATCGATTCCCGCCATGGCCGCAAGAAACAGAATTGTCCCCCAGCCGCATTCTTTCCAGATGGACTGCATGGTCAGCATGCCCCAGAACAAATTGGAGTTGGTCAGAAAGTCGATGCGGCTGAGCCCGATCGCTTCCAGCATCTTGTTGACCAAGCCTTCCCCTTTGGCGAACAGCAGGAACGTCAGGCCGGAAATAATAACCCATGACAAGAAGTGCGGCATATAGACGACCGATTGCACGACCCGTTTATATAAGACGCTGCGCAGCTCGTTGAGCATAAGCGACAGCACGATCGGCAGCGGAAAGAAAAAGATCAGGCTGAGCAAATTGATCGCCATCGTATTGCGGAACAGCAGCATAAATTCAGGATTGGAGAAAAATCGTTGGAAATGCTCGAATCCGACCCAGTCGCTGTGTATAATTCCGGCAAACGGAGAGTAGTTCTGAAACGCGATCACGACTCCCCACATCGGCACGTATTTGAAAATAAGAAAAAATAAAACTCCGGGCAAAGCCAGCAAATATAAATATTTGTCCCTGGACATATCTTTGATAAGTCTGCCCAGACGGCTCTCGCCGGAGCGGGCAGGCGAAGCGGGAGCCGCTTGCTGCTGCTGTCTTAACATGGTCATTTATCTTCTTCCCCTTCCTTATAGCCTAAGCTCTATCTCAACGTAAACGATATTGCCTTTGCAAACAATCGTACAGTTTTGCCGCAGCCGAGGCCGCAACCGGCAAACGGGGCTTCGATTATTTTGCCGATTGCGACTTTTATGCGGACGAAAGCGTCAATTACCGCGCCGGAACGGGCTTTAGCTCATGCTGCGCATAGTCGAAATATTTGCCCTCCAGCAGACCGATCAGCGTATTGGTGACACGGATTTCGATTCGGTTGCTGCCTTCTTGCAGCAGCTTGGCATCCCCTAGCCAGCGGTAAGGCGACCAGGCGCACACCCCGAGCGATTGCCCGTTGACGAGTACTTCCGCGCTGTCATGGAAGGCGTCGTCGCTATGGGTCAAGCTGAGCTCGAACGAACCTCCGGCCGGGATCGACGGGAGAACGAGCTCGCGCTCGAAGGAGAACGTTCCGGCATAATAAGGGTATCCGGGGTAAGGACCTGCCGTCAGCGGCAGCTGCTGCTCCGCCGGGGCCGCAATAACGGGGCGGCGCTCTTCGTCGAACCGGACGAGAAAGTCGCCCGTCAGGTATACCGCATCGACCAAACCGTCCCAGTCATGGCGAATTTCTACGGCGGCTTCAAGCTCGTTAACCCCTTCGCATAAATACGAGGCGATGTCGCAACCGATATTCATGGGATCGTACAAAAATACCGGCTTGAACGCGTCCGTATCGACCCGGTGCCCGTTGATCCGAAAATATCCGCTGCCGCTGAGCGCGCCCTTGTCCAAGACGAGCATGGCTCGCTGCGGAAGCTTATCGACGGTAAACGCGGCCGAGTATACGGCTTGCAGCGGGTAGGACATGGCGATCTTCATCGGCGTGCCGAACAGCTGGGACATCTGTACCGGCAGAGCGCTTGCTTCCGCCAAATCCGCGCATTGGTCGATAAACGTCTTCGCCGTAACGGCCGGAGCTTCCAACGGAGCGCGCTTCGCTTCCGAGCCGGCATCGCCGACGGCGAGCCGGAACGTGTCGAAGCGCACCGCGTTCGGCTGCAGGGCCGACAGCCGCCATGGAGCGGCTGCGTCCGCTTCCAGCTGCCAAGGCTGTGCGGCGGCGGGCAGAGCGGCGGGCTTGCCGCGCTTCAGCTGTACGAGCTTCGACTCGTACGGAGCCAGCGACAGCGGCAGCAGCCAGGCCGAGCCGTCGCGGGTTCCTTGGGCGGGCGCGGCATCGCCCCGGTCGAGCGACAGCAGCTGGAACTCGGCGTCGCAGCCTTCAAGGCGCGCGTCGCCCCAAAGCCGCTCGGACGCCCGCAGCGTGATGTCTCGCGGCGTTCCTTCTTGGTTGCTGATGAACACCAGCGCCGTATCTTCGGACAGCTTGCGCGTTTGCGTCAGCAAGCCCCAATCGCCGCATGCGGGCAAAAGCTGCACGGCTTGCGGCTGCAGCTCGCCGAGCAGGGCGCTCATCCGCTTCACGGCCTGCTGCGTCTCCGAAGCTGCCGTGCAAGGCAGGAAGTATACGCTGCCGGCTCCTTTCACCCAATCGGGTTCCGTATTGCCGCCGCTCCAGAATTGTTCGCGCACGGGCTCCGTCAAACCGAACAGCCGCCGGATCGATTCCGAATCCTGCTGCCGCTGTCCGGGCTCGATTGTCTCATAAGGCAGCTGCCCGAGACTGATCACGATACCGCCTTGCTCGGCGAACAGCTGGATTTTGCGCCAGGCGGCGGACTCCAGATTCGTCATCGGGGGCATAATCAGCACCGAATAGGAGGCTTTGCCGAGCGAGAGCTTGCCGCCGGCCGCGTCGGCCTCCGCCAGCAGCTCGGGATCGAGATGATCGAAATCTCTGCCGCTTTTCGTCAGCTCGCTGCAGACGCCGCTCCACCATCGCTTCAAATCTTCGAGCTTTTGCTGTTCCTCCGGGTTCTTGCCGCCGTACTGGAAGCCGTGGAACGGGTTGCCCATCTGCGTCCACAGCGATGTGGTCGGCTGCAGCACCGCGACGGAAATGTCGGCTTCACCCGAGCTCATCACGTAGCTGATCCGGCCGGTGTAATCACCGAGCTGCCGGAAATGCCGCCAATACGGGTTTTGCAGAAACTGGGACGGCGGCGCGTCATGCTTGGTAAGCCCGTCGAGCGTATAGAAGAAGGCATGGAAGTTGAATAAGTTCGTGCCCATCGCCGCCATCCGGTCGATCATCCATTTGGCGTCCTGCAAGGTCATGGACCAGCCGACGCTGTGAAAGCATTCGATCAGATTGCGCTCCCGGTTTAATTGGCGGGCGATGGAGCTGACCATTTTCGGATCGCTGCGGAAATTGCCCGCGTTTTGATCCAAAATCCAGTCGAGCGAGCGGCCGAGCTTTTCGTGCGCGGAATCGCCTCCCGGAATATGGCTGTACAACTGCGTTGTCATCCTCACGGATGGGACTTCGGTAATGTAGTCAAGCCCGTGACGCTCGCACCAATCATGGACCTGCTTATGATAGGCTCCGAGCAGGAGCAGGTGAACCGACTGGTAGTAGTCGTAACGGATTTGCGCCGCGTTGTCCGCATCCGCATAGAGCAGGGCGTGCAGATGGTCGCACAGATCGTAGCCGTTTTGCTGCTTGAAAAATGCGGCCAGCTGCGGAGACCACGGAATGCTGCCGAGCAGCCCGATTTCATCGGTGAACATCCCTTTGATCGTGCCGCCGAAATATTCGCCCAAATGCTGCGCGTACCGGTCATGCGTCAGACGGATGAAGGTAGCCATCGCTTCGCGGTTGCACGGGTCGACGAAGGTGCCGTAATATTTGAAATCCTCGATTTCCTTCTCCTGAACGATCAGCACTTCCCACTGGCCTTCCGGAGCCGTCCATTCGAGCTTTTGCACCGTACGGTAAGTGAAAAACCGTTTCTGGTTGTACGCGGTAAGCCCCGCTTTCTGGAATATCGGCTCCGTCTGAAAGTTACCGATCGACGAACGGATGTCGACGGCTTCGTCCCACAGCTTCCGGCCCGACGGCAGCACCGGAATCGCTTTGGCGTACAAGATGCGCGCCCACGGCAGCTCGACCGACAAGCGTTCGCCGCCCTCCGCTCTTTGCGCGTGATGAGCCAGCGTGTAGTGCTTCGCTTCCGGATGCTCCAGCGTTACCTCGCCGCCGGCGATGCCGCTCGGGTACGGGTATTCGTCGTACAGCCAAATGTACAGTCCTCGCGCTTGGGCCGCCTCCACTGCAACCTTGACTTTCCGGAACCAGACGTCCGATAAATAAGGGATGTTCAGCCCTTGTCTCGCGCATACGAAGGCGCCGCCCAAACCTTTGTCGGCCATCTCGTCGATTTGACGGCGAATTTCGTCATCTTCCATATCGCCGTTCCAAAACCAGAACGGATGAATCCGGTAATCAGCCGAAGGATTTTTAAATTGCTGCATATCGAACATGTGCACAGCCTCCCGAATTAAAAATGAATGGTTTTCACAACACTATAAGGGAGGCGTTTATGGTCAACAATCGCATTTTTTTGTAAGGGGGGCGGCATGCCGGTGGAGCGGATTTCCGACATTTTTGCAGACTTGTACATTATTGCGCGATCCTCCTCTTCCGTACGCGGTGCATCAACGGCGGCGGTTCAAGAGAGAAGCGGGCAGGAGAAGAAACTTTGCCATACAGGCTGAAGTACGGTACAATAAATCATTAATTCCTTTAATTAAGAGAAATGCGCAGGTGATTAACGATGATTGAGATCAAAACTTCCAAGCTAAGCGACGGAGAGTTCAACCGGGGAGTGTTCGCTACGCGAGACATCGCCAAAGGCGAGCTCATCCACGAGGCGCCGGTCATTCCTTATCCGAATGAGCAGCACGAGTTTTTAGAGAAAACGATTTTGGCGGATTACGCCTTTGAATACGGCGCCAACCATTCGGCGATTTTGCTCGGCTACGGCATGCTGTTTAACCACTCGTATACGCCTAACGCCGACTATGAACTCAATTTTGACAATCATACGGTCGATTTTTACGCTTATACCGATATTCGCGCCGGCGAAGAGATTCTCATTAATTACAATGGGGATATCGACTGCGACGATCCTCTATGGTTTGAACGCAAGGACGAGTCTTAACGAGGCGGCGGGCTGTTCGAAAACTTCATAGTTTCTTCATAAGGAAGGAATAGGAAAAGCCCGTCTCTTAAGTCAGAGACGGGCTTTGTTTGCCGGCTGTATTAGATCCAGGCGCGGCTTACGATAACAAGCAGAATGAACAGAACCAAAATAACGCCGGTGCTTGTGAAAGCTCCGCCAATTCCGCAACCTAATCCACCCATTCGAATCTCCTCCTCAGCTTAGCTTGCATTTCATTCAGGGGTGTTTTAGCCCCCAAGTTAAGTTATGCCGCTCAGGTGCAAACGGATTGGACGGATGTACTTGCGGGATACTGGAATCAGAAAACCCACGTATGGCTGATCGTGTAAATATATGGTAAGATCGAAGGGTGCCATTCGGCCGCTTTTGTACGGCTGCGCCTTGCTACAGGGGGCGCGAATGAAAGCGCAAGCCGATGAATTTATCGAAAATATGGTGATAAGTATGCAACCGGCCGCTACATCGAACGTGATTCAAGAATCGCTGCATCGAATCGTACAGTGCAGAGACCTGCTGAAGCTGCTTTCGTCCAAACGGAATCAGGACGGGGTGTGCCATCTGTCGCTTAAGGTGTTAAGCAATTTTATGGACCTGTCTACAGAGGACGTCTCGCGTACGATCAGGAAATTGGCGCATTTCGGTCTGATCAAGAGCAACCGTGCGCAAAACGAATTTGAAATTTTGAAGCAGCATTTCGAAAGCTCTCCCCTCGCCATTACGGAGTCGCTGCTGAAGCTTCTGCAGGAAAACCCGGAACTGACCTTCCAGGAGCAGGCTGCCCGGCTGGACATTTCCGTGAAAGATTTGGAGGTCGTATACGGGCACTTCGTCTATGTGCTCACGTAAAACCCTCTGGCAGAAGCCGGGGGGTTTATTCCCGTATGGAAAGTCGCCCCCTGCGCGCGTGCGTCGGCCCGTGCCGTGGGCGGGATCGCTCAAGCGGCAGCCGTAAGGCCGGCAAGGTTGAAGCATAAAAGCAGCGGATCACGGATGAATAAAAGGGGATGCAAGGAACGGCATAATAATGCCGGAAACAAGGAAGGAATGCGCAGCAGGAGGAGAACTTAAATCAATTCATGCGGACGATACATTCAGCCGGCGGCATGCAGGCTGCTTCAGGTCGGGCGTATGAAGCTTTTGATCCGGAACAGCAGGTCCAGTACGGCGCCCCCAATGAGAAAATAACTAATAATGAAACTGAGCACGACGAGAGACACATTTTTGAAAATTTTAACGATAATTTCAACTCAACTCCCCAATTTAATCTATAAATCTATTTATCTACTATTTGTGCGATTATGCACTTTGTATAAGTTACATTATTTAGGAGGATAACGCAAGTTTTGCGTAAGCCGCGCTTTTCACTGCCCGTATTAAAGCAATGACATGGACTTTGCGCCGGCAAGATGGTTAAATAAATAGGGCGGCAGCGATAAAAAGCCGGCCTCCGTCATTCTCGCGAATAGGATGGGAATTTGAGATGAAGCATAAATTCGAGATCGATTCCGCTTGTCTCCTGCTAGGGCTGCAGCTGGAGCGGGTGCTGGAGCATTTCGCCCGCGAGCGGCTGGCATGCGTTAAGCTGGACGGCAATTATTACACCGACGAATCGGGGATTGAAGAGCTGGAGAAGCTGGCTCCATCATGACGAAAGAGGGTTCTTCATGCTGTTTTATATTACGGCGGCTATCGTAACGGCCATTGATCAATGGGCCAAAATATGGATACGCAATTCCATGGAGGTCGGGCAATCCGTCCCGTTCTGGGACCCCGTCCTGCATTTTACCTATTATGAGAACAGCGGCATGGCGCACAGTCTGTTTCCGGGATACGGCCGATTGTTCGCTTTGTTTGCCGTACTGTTTATTGCAGGAGTGCTCTATTACCGGGCCAAGGGCGAGATCAAGGGCAGATGGATGGATCTTAGCATGGGGTTTCTGGTCGGAGGCGCGGCAGGCAACGCAATTGACCGGATTTTGTTCGGAAAAGTGACGGATTTCCTGGAATTCACATCGGGTCACGGCATTCTCAATTTGGCGGATGTGGCCATTAACATCGGAGTGCTGCTCGTCATCGTCAGTGCGGTGATCGGCATTGTCAAAAAAACAGGCTCATCCTAAAAACAAATGTAAACAAAAAAAGGAGCGCAAACGATGGATAAACAAATACAGGCACGGCTCGTACTTGCAGAAAATCCGGACATGGTTTTCAATGAGGTGGTTCGGATTACGATTGAACGCGGCGATTTGGCATTTTGGCTGAAGTTTACCTCCGAATGGGGAGGGGCGTTATATTTCCTAGACGAAAAAAATACAAAGCAGCGGGAGCAGGGGGCTATCTCTGAAGAGGAATACGAATTTTCCCGAAGAACTTACCGTCTCGGTCTTATTACATTGAGCGGGCTTTACGACAAGCTTAAGGTATGGTCGGAACGGGAAGCGGGGGATTACGCGTTCTCGATGGATATGCTGGAATGTTATTTTATTCCCGCCTATCTCCAAGATTACAGCGAGATGAACGCGGTAGCGAAGAAGCAGGGGCGGCAGTACGTTCAGCTCGTGCTTCAAGCGCTTGAGAACCAAGGGAAGCCGGAGGAGAAGCTGGAGTCGATCCGGCAGCTTGTGCACGAATATATTAAAAACATGCATACGTATGTAAAATAGAAGAAAGGGGTTCTGCACCCCCGACGAGTTATCCGGAAATCAGCCGGTTGTGAGGGATTTCGAGAAAACTGTAGGCTTGAGCCAACAGCTCCGCCTCGTTTTCCTCATAGAAATGGCGGGAGATGCCGTTCATTCCCGTACGCTGGCTGAGCCGGTCCAATTGATTTTTCATCAGCTTGGAGTTGCAAAGCACCGCCACCTTCTGGCAGTGGGGCAGCATCCATTTCTGCAGCTCCTCGATTTTCTCATTGGCTTCCGGCGTGAACACGAACGGATGGCCATCCGCCATCATGCCCCGGTTATCGATCAGCAGCTTGATTCTCCCTTTGGACAAATACGTGCAGGCGATTTTCAAGTCAAACGAAGTTTTGACAATGTCCTCGGCGCTCAGCACGCCCTTGACCTGCCAGGAGATGACCTCTTCTTCAAAATCGATGTTGTACACGAAACGCTCGCTTAACGCTTTGCGAAATTCGCTTTTCATATAAGCGGAGTGCAGCTCGAACCGTTCATTGTCGAAAAAATAGCTCATGTCGACATCAAGCGCTTCCGTCAGCTTCGCGATGTTCTCCAAGGAAACGTTCCTCTCTCCCCGCTCCACGCCTCCTATGTACGAACGATCCAAACCGGCCCGGGCGGCCAATGCCTCCTGCGACATGCCGGATTTAAGCCGAAGCTCTCTCACCCTTTGGCCAAAGTTGGATAAAATACTCACTCTCGAACCTCCCTCCGGATCGGGCCTCAAATTAAAAATGCGAAAACGGCAGCATGCGGAAGCCTCGGACTATAAGTACCATTATAAACGTAATTTTGCACGAAAAACATAGAAATATAAAATTTTTTGATGAAAAATAGGCTTTAAGCGAAGACGGCCAAGCCTGCGCCGCTTTGCTCAAAGCCTTCATGTAAAAGGAGTTCCGGATGCTGCCGCGCCTGCAGCGGCATAAGCCGTTACAGCTTAAAGGTGCGGATCGTATTCTGAAGGTCGTCCGCCAGCTTCGAGAGATGCGCGGCCGAACCGGAGATTTCCTCCATTGAGGCAAGCTGATCTCCGGAAGCCTGGGCGACGCTTCGGGTGTTCTCGCTCGCGCTGCGCGCGATCATCGCCGTCGAGGCGATAGAAGCGGTGATTTGCTCCGTAGCGGCGGCCATCTGCTCCGAAGTAGCCGATACTTCCTGAATCTCATGGTTGATCCGTTGAATGTCCTGGAGAATGCGGCCGAACATCGATTGCGTCGTTTCGGCGACCGCTATGCCCTCGCTCACTTCATGCGTTACGGTATTCACCGCCTCTACGGCGAGTCTCGTCTCGGAGCGGATTTCGTCGATCAATCCGGATATTTGCTCCGCGGATGCGCTCGATTGGGCCGCCAGCTTCTTCACTTCCGCAGCGACGACGGCAAAGCCTTTGCCTTCCTCGCCCGCTCGGGCCGCTTCGATGGAAGCGTTAAGCGCAAGAAGATTCGTCTGATTTGCGATGCCGGCGATCATCGTCAAAATGTTGCCGATCTCCTCCGACCGTTCGCCAAGCCGCTGGATAAAATCCGCGGTCTGTCCGGCCGACGTTTGAATCGAGCCCATCTGGCGGACGACCCGTTCGATCGCGTCGCTGCCGTTCTCCGCATGATGCGACGTTTCTACCGTCCGTTCCGATACGGCGGAGGATGTTTCGGCAATCCGCCCGATCCCCGCAGCCATCTCCTCCATCGCATTGGCCGTTTCCTCCGTGCTGGCGAGCTGCTCGTTCGAGCCGCCGGATACTTCCTGGATCGCGGCGGCGACTTGCCTCGACGCGTTCGCGGCCTGATCGGCTCCGGCCGCAAGCTCTTCCGACAAGGCGGCGACCTGGGACGATGCGTCGCGCGTTTGCTCGACGGTCAGCCGCAGATTGACGACCATCGCAGCGGCGGCTCCCGCCAAATCGCCCAGCTCGTCCTTGCTGCGCACCTTGGCCGGCTGAACGGACAGATTCCCCTCCGCTACTTGCATAATCTGAGCAGTCACTTTGCGCAATACGACGACGACGCGCACGTGCATGATCCAGAGCACGAAGACAGTGGCCAGCACGCTGACCGCCATAAGCGCATAGATGAACACTCTGCCGCCTTTATAGGAACTGGCGACCATCGTCTCCAGCCGCAATGGCGCCGTCATGATTCAGCTTCTTCAGATCGTTGAAGCTCGTCTGCATATCGTCGAACAGCTTCTGCCCGTCGTTAAGCAGCTCCATAGCTTTGTCCCGGTTGTTGCTGCGGCTCGCTTCAAGCGCCAGCTTATTGTTATCCTTGAATTGTTTCCAAGAAGCTTTTAACTGCTCGAACTGGACCTTTTCGCCATCCGAGTGCAGCGTCGTTTCATAAACGGCGAGGTTTGTGTCAAACTTGTCGTACAGCTGGGCGATGCTATTGCTGAGTACGTCCATAGTAGACGCATCAGTTTCGTCCTTATGCCTGTAGGTCAAATTGAGTACATGTTCCGCTTCAAAATTCAATTCGTTGATCGATTCGACGCCAGGCACCCAAACGGCGGTGATGCTGTCGACTCGGCCTTTCATATAGTCCATCGTCTTGACGGACAAATAACCTAACGCAAACAATAATAACAATACAATACCGAATCCCAGCAGCAATTTTTTGCCTACAGTAAACCGCATGACGTCACCTCATAATATAGTAAGTAGGTACTATGTATATCTTCGACAAATCTCCGGCAAATGTTTATAACATCCTGCTTGCATCGCTCTCTTAATTTTCATATAATACAGTGTAAAGTTGCATATTGTTTAAATGCGTTGACGGAGAAAAGTACGCAGTACTTCTATACAGGGAGGAGCCGCCGGAGATTGAGAGCGGTTCTACAGAAACAGGCTGTCGAAGTTCGCTCCTGAGCAGTCTTCTGAAACTGCGGCCCATGCCGGCTGCGAGCAAGTAGGAAGAAACCGGCGAGAACGTCTATGTTCGGAACCGTTACATTCAATGAGTGAGAAGGAACGCTTTGTTCTCGGTTTATCCGGCATTTGCGCCGGAAGCTGCGAGGCAAGCGGTCTTCTAACAAGGGTGGTACCACGGCTTTTTCGTCCCTTATACGGGAGAAAAAGCCTTTTTTTGTTGTCCGGAGCATGGTTTCGGCTCGGGGAAAACGCGGCAGCAAAAGGACGATTCAGCACATTTCATAAGGAGGATGAACGATGAAAGAGCGGTTGGAAGCTTTGAAGGCCGAAGCGCTGCAGGAGCTGGCGCAAGTTACGAGCCAACAGCAGCTGGCTGAAATGAGAATCAAATATTTGGGCAAAAAGGGGCCGTTGACCGAAATTTTGCGCGGTATGGGCTCGCTTAGCGCGGAGGAGCGCCCGATCATCGGCCAAGTGGCCAACGAGGTGCGCGGCGCGATCGAAGCGGTGATCGAAAGCAAGCAGGAGGAGTACCAGAAGGCCGAGACGGAGGCGCGTCTGCGCGCGGAGACGATCGACGTTACGCTGCCGGGCAGACCGTCCCCAATCGGTGCGACGCATCCGATCAATAAGGTCATTCAGCAGATCGAGGATATTTTCATCGGCATGGGTTACACCGTCGCGGAAGGGCCGGAGGTCGAGCAGGATTATTATAATTTCGAAGCGCTCAATTTGCCGAAAAACCACCCGGCGCGGGATATGCAGGATTCCTTCTACATTACCGAAGAAATTTTGATGCGGACGCAAACTTCTCCGGTGCAGGTGCGCACGATGGAGAAGATGAAAGGCGAGGTGCCGGTCAAAATCATCTGTCCGGGCAAAGTATACCGCCGCGACGACGACGATGCGACCCACTCCCATATGTTTACGCAAATCGAAGGCTTGGTGATCGACCGCAATATTCGGATGAGCGATCTGAAAGGGACGCTGCTGCAATTTGTGCGCGAGCTGTTCGGGCATCATACGCAAATTCGTCTGCGTCCCAGCTTCTTCCCGTTCACGGAGCCGAGCGTCGAGGTCGACGTGACTTGCGCCATGTGCAAGGGTTCGGGCTGCCGCGTATGCAAGCAATCCGGCTGGCTGGAAATTCTCGGCGCGGGCATGGTTCATCCGAACGTGCTGGAAAAAGGCGGCTACGATCCCGAGGAATACAGCGGCTTCGCTTTCGGTATGGGCGTGGAGCGCGTAGCGATGCTGAAGTACGATATTGAAGATATTCGCCATTTTTATACGAACGACCTTCGTTTCTTGAAGCAGTTCGCCCATTTGTAATCGAGAGGAGCGATCAGAACGACATGAAAGTATCATATCAATGGCTGTCCCAATATGTGGACGTGAACGGATATACGGCCGACGAGCTGGCGGAGAAGCTGACGCGAAGCGGCATTGAAGTGGACATTGTGGAGAAGCGCAATAAAGGGGTCGAGAAAGTATTCGTCGGCTTCGTCAAATCCCGCGAGAAGCATCCCGATGCGGATAAATTGAGCGTTTGCACGGTGGATGTCGGCCAAGGGGAAGACCTGCAAATCGTATGCGGGGCCAAAAACGTAGCCGCAGGGCAAAAGGTGCCCGTAGCGGTCGTCGGCGCGAAGCTGCCGGACGGCTTGGTCATCAAGCGGGCGAAGCTGCGCGGCGTAGAGTCGCAAGGGATGATCTGCTCGGCGAAGGAGCTCGGTCTTAACGACAAGCTGCTGCCGAAGGAAATTCAGGAAGGCATTCTGGTGCTTCCGGAGGAAACGCCCGTCGGAGAAAGCATTCTGGATGTGCTCGCCATTAACGACGAGGTGCTCGATTTCGATCTGACGCCTAACCGTTCCGACTGCTTGAGCATGCTCGGCGCCGCCTATGAGATCGCCGCCATTCTCGGGCGTCCGGTGCGGCTGCCGGATGCGGAGCAGGGGCTGGACGGTTCGGGGACGCAGGCCGCGGACCACATCTCCGTAGAGATTGCCGCAAAGGAACAATGCTCGCATTATGCAGCGCGCTATATCGAGAATGTGAAGATCGGGCCGTCTCCGCTCTGGATGCAGAACCGGCTGATGGCGGCAGGCGTTCGGCCGATCAACAATATCGTCGACATCACCAATTTCGTTATGCTGGAATACGGCCAGCCGCTGCATGCCTTCGACGCCGACAAGCTGGAAGGTGGCCATATCGAGGTGCGGATGGCGAAGCAGGGCGAGAAGCTCGTTACGCTGGACGGCGCCGAGCGCGCGCTCGAACCGCATATGTTGCTGATTACCGACGGCGTGAAGCCGGTCGGACTGGCAGGCGTGATGGGCGGAGAAAACTCCGAAGTGACGGACGGCACCGTGCGGATTTTGCTCGAATCGGCCAAGTTCGACGGCGGTACCGTAAGGAAAACATCCCGCCAGCTCGGGTTGCGCTCGGAAGCTTCGCTTCGCTTCGAGAAGGAAGTCAATCCCGAGGCGGTCATTCCCGCTCTGAACCGCGCCGCTTCGCTGATGGCGCAGTACGCCGGAGGTCAGGTGGCGTCAGGCATCGTGGAGGCGGTGACGGAGCGTCACGCTCCGGTGCAGATCGATCTGAGCGTCGGCCGGATCAATCAGTATTTGGGCACGGCGCTGTCGCTGGAAGAGGTGCAGGCGATTTTTGACCGGCTGCACTTCTCCGCCGATGTGCAGGGAGACGTCCTGACCGTCCATGTGCCGAGCCGCCGCGGAGATATTACGCGCACGGTCGATCTGATCGAGGAAGTCGCCAGACTGTACGGCTACGACAACATTCCGACGACGCTGATGAGCGGCGTAACGACGCCGGGATCGCTGACCCGGGAACAGGCGATTCGCCGCATCGCCCGCAATGTGCTGTCGGGCAAAGGACTTCACGAAACGATCACCTACACGTTCACTCATCCCGATCAAATCGGCCAGCTGCCCGGCTCTTATACGGAAGCCAAGCCGATCGCGCTGTCGATGCCGATGAGCGAAGAGCGCAGCACGCTGCGCACGAGCCTCCTGCCGCATTTGCTGGACGTGGCGGTGTATAACCGCAACCGCAATACGGACGATGTGGCGATCTTCGAGATCGGCAAAGCGTTCGTTACAGACGAAGCGACGCTGACCAAGCTGCCGGAAGAGAAGCTGCTGCTGTCCGCCCTGATGACCGGCAAACGCCATGAAACGCATTGGTCGGGCAAATCCGGAGACGTCGACTTTTATGATCTGAAGGGCGTGTTCGAAAGCCTTGTCGCCTATCTGGGCATCGATGGCATCGGCTATCAATCGGCGCAGCCGGAAGGCTTCCATCCGGGGCGTACGGCGAGCATTACGCTGCAAACGGCGGAAGGAACTTCCATTATCGGTTACCTGGGACAACTGCATCCGGCGCTTCAGCAGCAGAAGGATTTGGCCGACACGTATGTGTTGGAAGTGGATTTCGAAGCGCTGACGTCTCAAGCCGACGAGTCGATCACCCATAAGCTGCTGCCGCGTTACCCTGCCATCGGGCGCGATATCGCCGTTGTAGTGGGCCGGGAGGTGCCTGTCGGCGATCTGATCGCGCAAGTGCGAGAAGTGGCCGGAGCTCTGCTTGAGTCGATTCAAGTGTTCGACATCTATACGGGAGAGCGTCTCGGAGCGGATAAGAAGAGCGTTGCGCTGGCGCTCGTATACCGCACTGCGCAGCGGACGCTGACGGACGAAGAAGTAAGCGAATTGCACGCCAAGGTCGTCTCGGCGCTCGAACAATCGTTCGGAGCCGAACTGAGAAAATAGATTTTCGGGGGAAACTCGGAAATTGTCATAAAGTCGCCTGCTACAGCAGGAAAAAGGCTTCCTCGTATCGAACTGTTTATGGAGATACGGGGAAGTCTTTTTTACTTCCAGGAAATGATGCGCGGCAGTTTCCTGCGGTACGTTTCGCGAGCGCAATTTCAAGCCGAGAAGCGCCGTATCGGAAGCTGCCGGCGAGGTTCCGGATTCTGTCCAAGTTTCACTCGTTGCGACACATCGTATCTCGAATCGGAACATGAAAACCGCTTCTGATAAGGTTCGAAAGGAGAGCTTGCTTGTGACCCAAGAAGATAAAATCCGGATGACGGTGGACATATTCGGCAACCAGTACAAGCTGGTGGCCAAAACCAGCGCCACGAATATGAAACGAGTAATCGCGCAAGTCAACGAACAGATGCATAAAATCGCTGCGGGCTCCCCGCGTTTGGATACACCGAAAATTGCCGTATTGGCGGCTGTACATATCGCAGATGACTATTTCAAGATTCAAGACGACATGGAGGCGCTGCGCGAGAAGCAGAAACAGCTCGACAAGACGAAGGAAGAGTTCTCCCAGCTGAAAGAACGCCATGCGGTGCTGCTGCAGGAGCTTGAAGTCGAGAGGGAGATGCTGAAGGAACTGGAGGCGAGCAGCCAAAGAGCCGAGGAGGAACGGAATCAGGCGCAGGCCCGGATCGCCGAGCTGCAGACGGAAGCGGAGCAGTCGGAGCTGAAGCGGAGCGAATTGGAAGGCTTGATTCGCAGCGAGCGAGAGCGCCGTTCCGAGCTGGAGCAGGAGCTGGCGGCCCAGCGCCTTACCGTGGCGGAGCTTGAGGAGCTGAGCCGGATGCAAGAGACCGAGCTGACGGAGAAAGCGCAGCAGGCGGAAGCCGAAGCCGAGCGGCTGCAAGAAGAGGCCGAGAGGCTGAAGCAGGAGCATGCGCAGCTCGAAGAGCGGATGAAGCAGGAACAGGAGCGATCCGGAAATCTGGAGCGCGAGCTCGGGAGCGGCGCGAAGCCGCAGCCGAGTTTGAAGAGCTGAGCCGGATGCAGGAGATGGAGCTGACGGCGAGAGCGGAGCAGGCGGAGAAGGAAGCGTCTGCATTGAAGTCGGCTCTTGATAAGCTGAATGAAGAGCGCGACCGGCTTGGCGAGCAAATCAAGGGCGAGCAGGAACGTGCAAGCGGCCTGGAACAGCAGCTTGAAGAGCAGCGTGCGGCGGCGTCCGAGCTTGAAGAGCTGCAGCGGCTGCAAGAGGAACAATTTGCGGCGCAGGCGGAGCAGGCACGCAAGGAAGCGGCCCGGCTTCAGACGGAATTGGAACAATCGAAGCAGGAACGGGAGCGGCTGCAGACGGAGCTGAGCAGCGAGCAGGAGCGCAGCTTCGATCTGGAGCAAGAGCTGGTTGCGCAGCGCAACGCGACAGCCGAAGCGGAGGAATTGATCCGCTTGCAGGAGGAGGAATTTGCGGCCAAAGCGGAGCAAGCGCAGAATGAGGCGGCGGAGCTTCGCGCGGGGCTGGAGCTTCGGAAGCAAGAGGCGGATCGTCAGCACCAAGAATTGGAACGGCTGCAGGAGCAGGCGGCACAGGCCGAGACGTTGGGAGCCGGATTGCAGGCGGAGCTGGAGCGGATGCAATCCGAGCGCGTCCGGCTGGAAGCGGAGGCGGAACAGGCGCGGACGCAAAGGAGCGAACAGCAGGAGCAGATCGCGCAGTTGGAAGTCCGCGTAAGCGAAGCGGCTGAGCGGATCGCTCAGCTTATGCAAGAGCTTGCGTCGCAGCGTGAATCGGCGGCGGAGTTCGAGGAGCTGAGCCGTATGCAGGAAGCCGAGCTGACGGAGAAGCTGGAGCGGTATGCAGCGGGCGAAGCGGAACTGCAGGCCGAGCTGGAGCGCCGGAAGCAAGAGGCTGATCGTCAGCAGGAACGGTTGGAACGGCTGCAAGAGCAGGCGGCGCAGGCCGAATCGCGCGGAGCCGAGCTGCAATCGGAGCTGGAACGCGAGCAAGCGAAGCGTTCCGGGTTAGAGGCGGAAGCGGAGCAGGTACGGACGCAAGATGCCGAGCGGCAGGAGCGGATCGCGCAGCTGGAGGCCCGCGTAAGCGAAGCGGCCGAGCGGATCGCTCAGCTCACGCAAGAGCTTGCGTCGCAGCGTGAATCGGCGGCGGAGTTCGAGGAGCTGAGCCGTATGCAGGAAGCCGAGCTGACGGAGAAGCTGGAGCGGTACGCGGCGGGCGAAGCGGAGCTGCAAGCCGAGCTGGAGCGTCAGCGGCAAGAGGCTGATCGTCAGCAGGAACGGCTGCAAGAGCAGGCGGCGCAGGCTGAAGCGCGCGGAGCCGAGCTGCAATCGGAGCTGGAACGCGAGCAAGCGAAGCGTTCCGGGCTGGAGGCGGAAGCGGAGCAGGCTCGGACGCGAGATGCCGAGCGGCAGGAGCAAATCGCGGAGCTGGAGGCCCGTGTGAGCGAAGCGGCCGAGCGGATCGCTCAGCTCACGCAAGAGCTTACGTCGCAGCGCGAGTCGGCAGCGGAGTTTGAAGAACTGAGCCGTATGCAAGAGGCTGAGCTGACCGAGAAGCTGGAGCAATACGCGGCGGGCGAAGCGGAGCTGCAAGCCGAGCTGGAGCGCCGGAAGCAAGAACTGGATCGTCAGCGGCAAGAGGCGGATCGACAGCAGGAACAGTTGGAACGGCTGCAGGAGCAGGCGGCACAGGCCGAAGCGCGCGGAGCCGAGCTGCAGGCGGAGCTGGATCGTCAGCGGCAAGAGGCGGATCGACAGCAGGAACAGTTGGAACGGCTGCAGGAGCAGGCGGCGCAGGCCGAATCGCGCGGAGCCGAGCTGCGGGCGGAGCTGGAGCGCGAGCAAGCAGAACGCGCCCGGTTGGAAGCGGAAGCGGAGCAGGCGCGGACGGAAGGGGCCGAGCAGCGCGAGCGGATCACGCAGCTGGAGACACGCGTGAGCGGAGCAGCGGAACGTATCGCGGCACTGGAGCGGGAGCTTGCGTCGCAGCGCGAATCGGCAGCGGAGTTCGAGGAGCTTAGCCGTATGCAAGAGGCCGAGCTGACCGAGAAGCTGGAGCGCTATGCGGCGGGCGAAGCGGAGTTGCAAGCCGAGCTGGAGCGCCGGAAGCAAGAGACGGACCGTCAGCGGCAAGAGACGGATCGCCAGAGGGAACAGCTGGAACGGCTGCAGGAGCAGGCGGCGCAGGCCGAATCGCGCGAAGCAGAGCTGCGGGCAGAGCTGGAGCGCGAGCAAGCAGAACGCGCCCGGCTGGAAGCGGAAGCGGAGCAGGCGCGGACGGAAGGGGCCGAGCAGCGCGAGCGGATCACGCAGCTGGAGGCACGCGTGAGCGGAGCAGCGGAACGTATCGCGGCACTGGAGCGGGAGCTTGCAGCTCAGCGCGAATCGGCGGCGGAGTTCGAGGAGCTGAGCCGTATGCAGGAGGCTGAGCTGACGGAGAAGCTGGAGCAATACGCGGCGGGCGAAGCGGAGCTGCGGGCCGAGCTTGAGCGCGAGAAGCAGGAACGCGAACGGCTGGAGCTCGAGGCCGGGCTAGTACAGGCGCATGCGGCCGAGCTGAGGGAACAGGCCGCACAGCTGGAGCTGCGAATCAGCAGCGAAGGCGAGCGTATCCGCGGACTGGAGCAGGAGCTCGCGCAGAGCCAGGACGAGCTGCAGGCGCTGCGGTCGCAGCTTGAAACGCAGCAAGGCGACGCGGCCCGGCAGCAGCAGCGCTATGAGGAGCTTAGCGTCCTGACAGAGCAATTGAATGAGCAAATCCGGCTGCAGCAAAAAGAATACGAACTGCAGCTGGAGCATAAGCAGGAGCTGACCAGACAGCATCGCGCCGCACAGCGCGAAGCGGAGGCGCTGGAGGAGCAATTGAAGCAGCTGCTGCAGGAGCAGTTGGAGCAGAAGCTTCAGCTCGAAGCCGAGCTCGGGCTTCAAGTCGAGGCCAGCCGCGAGCTGGAAGAGCGAATCGCCCGCCAGCATGAGCAGAGCGGCGCCTTAACGGCGGAGCTGGATGCCGCGCGAGCGCTCGGCGCCGATCTGCAGAGCAAGCTGAGCGAACGGCTTGAGGAGGCTGCGCTGCAGCAGGAGCTGTACGACGAGCTGCAAGCGCGGCAGAGCGAGCTGGAACGGCAGCTGCAGGAGCAGGAAGCGCGCAGCCGGGAGGCGCTGCTCCGCCAAGAGGAGCAGAGCGCCGCGCTGCGCGAGCAGCTCGGTCAGCGCGAAGCGCAGCTCGCGGAGCGGCAGCAGCAGCTTTCGCAGCTGCAAGAGGAGCAGCGCGCGCTGCTGGCGCAGTTCCGCGAGCAGCAGGCTTACCAGCTGCAGCTGCAGGAGACGGCGAGCCAATGGCAGCGCCGCTGCGACGAGCTGGCCACGCTGGGGGACGAGCTGCGCAAGCAAAGCGCGCAGCAGCTCGAGGAGATCCAGCTGCAGGAAGAGCTGTACAGCGAGCTGGAAGGGCAGTATGCCGAACTGCAGGCCAAGCTAAAGCAGCAGGAGAGCGACAGCCTGGAGGAAATGAGAAGGCTGGAGGAGCGCGCTCACGCTATGCAGGAGCAGCTTCAGGGACAAGCCGAGGCGGCATCCGCTTTGGAGGCGCAGCTTCTTGGCGAAGCCTCTAAGCTGGCGGAGCTGGAGCGGCGGTATGAGGAGCAGTTGGGGCGCAACCACAATCTAATCGCCGAGCAAGCCGAGCGGGCGCGGCTTCTGGAGCAGCTGGAACGCGAGAAGCAAGACGGACAGCAGCTTGCCGGACAATTGTCGGGTCAACTGGAGCAAATTCGCCTGCAGTTCGCAGCCCAGCAGGAAGAATTGCAGCTGCAGGTCGAGCTGTATAACGAGCTGCAGGAGCAGTTCAAAGAGCATTCCGAGCAGCACAAAGCGCTTCAAGAGGAATACGGCGAGCATCGCGAGAAAGCGCAGCGGATATATACGGAGCTTCAGGAACTGAAGTCCGAATACGAAAAGCTGCAAATCGAGTACAACGAATGGATCGAGCTGGTAGTCGAAAATGAATAACTGCAAGCGGACGGAACCATGAATGGGCTGGACTGGACTGCCGTCGTCGTGATCGCGGCGGGCATCGTGCTCGGATATTATCGGGGACTGGTCAGTCAAGTTGTGTCGGTCGCGGGCTTGATCATTGCGTATGTAGTGGCGTTTGCTTTTTATAAGGAAGTGTCGCCCTGGATCGCCGGGGCGCTTTCTTTGCCCGCATACGAATCGTACCGGAATTTTGAGTTTCTGATTAAAGGAATGCATCTGGACACCTACATGTACAACGCGATTGCATTTGCTTTGCTGCTTTTTGGAGTCAAATTTGCGCTCGGTATCGTGGGCAGGGTGCTCAATTGGATCGCTCTGACGCCGGGGCTGAAGTCGATGAACCAATGGAGCGGGGCTTTGCTCGGTATGGCCGAAGCTTCCGTGCTGCTGGTCATCGCCGTCCAAGTGATGACGGTCATCCCTAACGATACGGTGCAAGATTTATTGAAGGGCTCGCAATCGGCCCCTTATATATTGAATGCACTGCCTGCCGTATCGGATAAGCTTCATGAATTATGGCAGCAGCAAACGAAGTCGGTTTGAAGCCAAAGCGAAACGACCGGTTCCCTTGAAACAGCAGGGAATCCGGTCGTTTTATTTTTGTTTAGGAAATGATGCGCGGCAATTTCCTGTGGATATCCGGGGGCTCCCCCGAAAGTCACTTTTGGGGATTTGTTCATACGGTATATACGGGATGAAGATTTTCTTTTTACGATTCGACGATCAGCTTGGATTTCATGCTCATATGACCGGACCCGCACGGTACGGAGCATACAATATCGTAAGTGCCTTCTTTATCCGCTTTGAAGGTCGCCGATTTTTTGCTTCCATCCAGCGAAACGTTGAACTCTTTGATCTGCACGCCGTGCATGCCTTGTTTATTTTCCAGCGTTACGGTGATATTCTCGCCTTTTTTCACTTTATATTCCGCTTGGTCGAACTGATAGTTGCTTGCGACAATTTTTACTTCTTGGCCTGCCGCCGCGGAAGTCGCCTGGGATGCCCCGTTCGACGCAGGAGCCTGCGCTTCTTCTTTCTTCGCGCCGCAAGCGGATAGAGCGAATACAAGGCAAGCCGCCAGGGCGAGTGCGATCATTCTTTTCATAGTGATACCCCTCCGTTAAACCGTTATGGTCTTTACACAGACCATATTACACGATCGCCGCAGCGAATGCAGTGACAAACCGGTGAATAATGGAAGGCGAATTTGTAACATATTCTAGGAAAAGTGACTGCTTTCACAGCCGATGCAGCCGTTATGCTTCAAAAAAAATCAGCCGTACGGAAATTCCGCAGACTGATTTTCCCGGCTTGCCGCTTACTGGCGGAAGCTGCGGTCAACGCTTGTTCTCGCGGCCGCTAATACCTTGTTCAAACGGCGTTTTGACCGGTATGAACAAGTCGATAATCCCGATGACAAGGGCTGCCAGGATCGCACCGATAAAGCTTGTCGAGACGCCGCTTACCACGAATTGGGCGAGCCAGATAATGACCGCGCTCGTAAGAAATCCTACGATGCCCCGCCCGAACGGAGTAATCTTCTTGCCGAAGATTCCTTCGATAATCCAAGCGACGAGCGCAATGACCAGAGCCAGGAAGAAGGCGCTCCAGAAACCGCCGACTTTGAAGGCCGGCACAATAAAGCTGACAAACATCAGTACCAAAGCGGATACGATAAACCTGACGATATGTCCAAGCAAATGCATCGGCTGATACCTCCCTTTGGAATGGCGATTCCATGCGTTTTAAGCTTTTTGCTACATACTTACGATGCGGCCTGTCAACGGGTTTAACTCGGTGCACATCATAGTATGGCTTCCGCCGGCGGGATTATGTGAGCCATATTTTAGGCTTGGGGCAAAACGGATATAACCGAAAATTAGCTTATCCCCGGGGCTTCGGATATAATATAATGGATGTGGTTTGTAACGGAAACGAAAGGTAGGATAGTAAATTGAACAGCAAAATATTGAAAACATTGGATTATGCCTCCATTTTATATAAATGCGCCCATCATGCGGCGACCGGCCTCGGCAAAGAACGCGTCGAGCGGCTTGAGCCGAGCGGAGATTTTGAGGAAGTGAAACAAAGACTCAAGGCGACGGACGAAGCGGTCAACGTAAACCGGCTTAAGGGCGGCGCCCCTTTCGGCGGCATTCGCGACATCAAGACGGCGGTGCATCGCGCGCGAATCGGGGGGATGCTGAATCCGGGCGAGCTTTTCGACGTAGCGGGGACCATTCACGGCGGAAGGCGACTGAAACGTTTTTTGCACGATGTGCATGAGGATTATTCCATTCCTTCCTTAATTATGCTGACGGAGCAGATTGAAGAACTGAAGCCGACCGAGGATAAAATCAGGCTGTGCATTGACGATAACGCCCAGGTGGTCGACTCGGCGAGCCCAGAGCTGGCGCGCATCCGCCAGGAGCTGAGAACGAGCGAAACCCGCGCCCGCGACAGGCTGGAGCAGATGGTGCGCACGCCGTCGATCCAGAAGATGCTTCAGGAAAACCTCGTAACGATCCGCAACGATCGTTATGTCATCCCGGTCAAACAAGAATACCGCGGCCATTTCGGCGGCATGATTCACGATCAGTCCGCTTCCGGGGCGACCTTGTTCATCGAGCCGGAGGCGGTTGTGCAGCTGAATAACCGCGTGCGCGAGCTGAAGCTGAAGGAAGAGGCCGAAATTGAGAAAATATTGCGCATGCTGACCGCACTCGTAGCGGAGGTGGCCGACTTGCTGCTCGGCAATATCGACGCCTTGACGGAGCTTGATTTTACCTTCGCCAAAGCGGGACTCGCTCACGAAATGAAAGCGACGCTGCCGATATTGAACGATCGCGGCTTTATTAAAATCAAGCGCGGACGCCACCCGCTCATTCCGGCCGATTCGGTCGTGCCGCTGGATATCGAGCTCGGCAACCGGTATACGACGATTATCGTAACGGGGCCGAATACGGGGGGCAAAACGGTATCGCTAAAAACGATCGGCCTGTTGTCCCTGATGGCGATGTCGGGGTTATTCGTTCCCGCGGAGGAAGGAAGCCAGCTATGCGTATTCGACGCGATCTATGCAGATATCGGGGATGAGCAGAGCATTGAGCAAAGCCTCAGTACGTTCTCCAGCCATATGACCAACATCATCCGCATTCTCCGCGAAATGACGCCGAAGAGTCTGGTGCTTCTCGACGAGCTGGGCGCCGGCACCGACCCGGCCGAGGGCTCCGCGCTTGCGATTTCGCTGCTGGAGTACATTCATAAGATGGGCTGCCGCATCGTGGCGACTACGCATTACAGCGAGCTGAAGGCTTACGCTTTCGACCGCCAAGGCATCATTAACGCCAGCATGGAGTTCGACGTGCAGACGCTCAGCCCGACCTACCGGCTGCTGGTCGGCGTACCGGGGCGAAGCAACGCCTTTGCCATCGCCGAGCGCCTCGGGCTCGCCAAGTCGATTATCGATCACGCCCGCGGGCAGGTGGGTGAGGAGGATCAGCGCGTCGAATCGATGATTGCGACGCTGGAGGAAAACCGTCTGACCGCCGAAGCGGAACGGCAGACGGCGGAACAGCTGCGCCGCGAGGTCGAAAGCTTGCGCAAGAACCTTGCCGCGCAGCAGCAAAAATTCGAGGAGCAGCGCGACAAGCTGTTCGAGAAGGCCGAACGCGAAGCGCAGGAAGCGGTCGCCAAGGCGCGGCGCGAGGCGGACGAGGTTATCGCCGATCTGCGGCGGATGCAGCGCGAAGCCGGCGAGGTGAAGGACCATCACCTGAGCAATGCGAAGCGAAGGCTGAACGAAGCGGTGCCGGAGCTGCGCAAAAAGAAGCTCGGCGGCCAGCCGGCCAAGAAGAAGCCGGAGAAGCTCGGCGCCGGCGACGAGGTGCTCGTGACCAATCTCGGGCAAAAAGGCCACATTGTAGAGATCGTGAGCGATTCGGAGGCTACGGTACAGCTCGGCATCATGAAGATGAAGGTGCAGCTAAACGCTCTGGAGCTGGTCAAGGCGGCTGCGACCGAAGTCAAGAAGCCGCAGCAAGCGGCAGCCAGCCTGAAGCGGACGCGCGACGACAACGCCCGGATGGAACTCGACCTGCGCGGGTCGAATTTGGAGGACTCGCTTATCGAAGTCGACCGTTTTCTGGACGAATCGTATCTTGCCAATTTCGGGCAGGTTTACATTATTCATGGCAAAGGTACCGGAGTGCTGCGCACGGGGATTCAGGAATTTTTGCGCAAACATAAGCATGTCAAAAGCTATCGCATCGGCAATTACAATGAGGGCGGTACCGGGGTGACCGTCGCCGAACTGAAATGACAAATTTTTTTTCATGCGGAATGAAACTCTCGAGAGGGTTGCTCCGTATGTATAAGTGTAAACATCGATGTTACTGTAATCCGATAGCAAAGCTTGTCAAAATAAAACGAACGATTCATGGGAGGAATTTAGTATGGGAATCTTTAAAAGGCTGCGCGACCTGACGATGGCTTCGATCAACGATTTGCTCGACAAAGCGGAAGATCCGGTTAAAATGCTGAATCAGTTCCTGCGCGATATGGAAGAGGATATTAACGAGGCGGAAGTGGCGGTAGCCAAACAGATCGCCGTCGAGAAAAAATTCAAGCAGCAGTACGAAGAAGCGCAAGAGATGGTGCAAAAGCGCGAGGATCAGGCGCTCAAAGCGTTGGAGCAAGGCAACGAAGACTTGGCGCGCCGCGCCCTTCAGGATAAGAAAGAGCATCAAACTCGTTACGATGAGATGAAGAAGCAGTACGACGTTGCCAAAGGCAATGCAGACCGCCTCCGCGATCAGCTGTCGGAAATGAAAGACGAGTTCACCAAGCTGAAGAATAAAAAGGATCTGCTTATCGCTCGCGCCGAAGCGGCTAAAGCACAAAAACAGATCAATCAGGCGATGTCCGGCTTCGGTTCGGATAACGCGGCCAAAGGCTTCGACAGGATGTCCGAGAAAGTGCTGCAAATGGAGGCGGAAGCGGAAGCCAGCAACGAGCTTCGTTCCAAGAGCCGCAGCTTGGACGACGAGCTGGATCAGCTTGGCAAAAACGACGGCGTCGACGACGAGCTGGCTGCGCTGAGAGCCAAACTGGCGGCGAAGAAGCAATCTTAAATTTCGCAATAACTGCAAATGGAACCCCGAGAGACTGCGGCGCTAAGCCACAGTCTCTTCCGGTGTTAACGGCAGCTATCGACGGGGCGTTTTCCCCCTGCCGTAACTTGAAAGGCCTTACATGCAATGGGAGGTGTCGATGAATGAACGACAAGGTGGATATTTTATTAGGTAATCCTTATATTGAAACGCTTGCTTTTTTCTCGGTAGCTATTGTAGCATTGATCGTGTTTCTGGCGATATTCGAAGCGGTGACCAAGTATAAGGATTGGGAAGAGATCAAGAACGGCAATTTATCGGTCGCAATGGCGACGGGAGGCAAAATATTCGGAATTTGCAATTTGTTCCGCTTTGCGATTTTGAATAACGATTCCGTGCTGCATTCGCTGATTTGGGCGGGATACGGATTCATACTGCTGCTGGCGGCGTATTTTATTTTTGAATTTTTGACTCCGTATTTCAAAATCGACGAGCAAATTGCCCGGGATAACAAAGCCGTAGGCTTTTTATCGATGGTTATTTCCGTATCCATTTCTTATGTCATCGGCGCCTGCGTCATTTAAAAAAATGCAGCGTTTGCGGTAATGAATCGGGAGGCTTGCTATGAAATATTTATGGGGCAGTTTGCTTGCCTTGGCGCTTGTGTTTTTCGCCTGGGGCACTTATTATTTTATTAAACATGGCTAGATACATGGTGAATAGCGGCCGTAAACCGCACATAAAAAACGCCGTGCTACTAGAGATCCGAAGCGGAGGAATGTAAGGTGACGCAATCGCATGACCAAGTGTGCCCTTGGTGTCAAACCGAGATTGTGTGGGACCCCGAAATCGGACCGGAGGAAACTTGTCCGCATTGCTTTAACGAGCTCGGAGATTACCGCAGCATCAACTTGACTGTTGAAGACGAGGATTTAGACGAAGAAGCGGAAGAGGATGACGAAGGCGAAGACGAGGGATTCGAGGGCTTTGAAGAAGAATATGAGGATTTTGACGGAATGAACGAATACGAGGAAGGCGTCCAGCGGGTGCTCGATCATCAGGAGGTTACGCCGGAGTGCCCGACCTGCCACAGCTACATGCTGCTGGCGGGAAGCCGTAAAGCGGCTTCCGATTATGCTCCGAACGCTGCGCCGGGCCTGGGGCAGCCGCTGCTGCAGGCGGGATACGGCACCCAGGTATTCGTCTGCCCGTCCTGCTTCAAGGTCGAGCATGTGCTATCCGAGGCTGATCGTATGGCCATGATCGAGCTTTTGAAGCGGCACGGCATGGATGAATAACGATATGCGGCAATGAGAAAAAGGGAATTTCGCAAAGTAGGCGGAATTTCCTTTTTTTGCATTCCCTCATGATTTTCAAGCTAAGGGGAAGCTTAACAAGGACGTCAACATCCTACATAACAGGTGAGTACTTATGCAATCGGGAATCAAGAATTTTCCGCAGAAATGGCTGAGAAGCAAAGAGGAACGGCCGAGCTGGCACTACGGAGGAGAACGTGGCAAGCCGCGGGACGGAGGCAAGCAAGAAGGCCGTCTTCTGGGACAATCCCGGCTCCTGCTGACGGTTCAAGGACTCGTTGCGGCGGCTAACGCCTTGTCGGGTACGTTTGTGAACGTCTATTTATGGAAAGCGAAGCAGGACTTCTCCCTCATCGGCTGGTTCACGCTGATTAATCATGTGGCGATGGCGCTGACCTTTTGGCTTGCCGGCAAATGGGTGAAGGAGCATAACAAAATGAACTGCCTGAGGGCGGGGGTCGCCGTGTCGGCGCTGTTTTATTTGCTTGTGTTGTGGTTCGGCGCCTCGGCGGTGAACTATTATGTGCTTCTGGGCGTCATTCAGGGCATGTCGGCGGGATTTTTCTGGCTTGCCTTCAACGTAGTTTATTTTGAAGTAACCGATCCCGGCAACCGGGACCGCTTTAACGGCTGGGCGGGGCTGCTCGGTTCGGGGGCGGGGATGATCGCTCCATGGATATCCGGTTTTCTGATCGTTCACTTGAAGCAGACGAACGGGTACCGCGTTATTTTTACGATCTCGCTGATCGTATTTGTGATTGGGGTTATTTTTAGCTTTTTTCTAAAAAAAAGAAAATCCGAAGGGAATTACGAGTGGATGCTGACCGTCCGCTGTTTGAGGCAAAAGGAAACGATGTGGCGCACGGTTTCGCTCGGGCTGATCGCTCAAGGCTTTCGCGAAGGCGTCTTCGGCTTCATGATTGCGCTGCTCGTCTACGTTCACACGGGAAACGAGATGAAGCTGGGCAATTTCTCGCTGGTGACCTCCGCCGTTTCCTTGGTCAGCTTCATGATCGCCGGACGGCTGCTGAAGCCGCGATACCGCAAAGCCGCTATGCTGATCGGAGCCGTTATGATAGTGCTGGTTATTGTCCCTTTTTTCTGGAAGGTTAATTTCATGACGCTGCTTATATTCGGAATAGGCGTAGGGCTGTTCTTCCCGCTGTACTCGATTCCGATGACGTCGTCGGTATTCGATTTGATCGGCGGCAATGCCGACAGCGTGCAGCATCGCGAGGAGTACATCGTCATGAGGGAGCTGGCGCTGAACGTCGGACGCATATCGGGGACGGCGGTGTTTATCGTTGTCGTCGCTTTCACCTCGGCGCCGCAGGCGATGAATTGGCTGCTGCTCGGCATCGGCAGCACGCCGCTGGCAGCATGGTTTTTTATGCGCAAAGTCGCGTCCGCCAAGCAGGCTAAAGCAGCCGGAGGAGCTTGACGCTCAGGCTCATGAGGAGCGAAGATCGGGAACCGCCCGCCTTGACAAAACGAGCCATGCCGTTACAATTAAGGACGATAAGTGTGCGGCCAAAGGTGTCGGTACTGCACACGGCGCGGAAGGGAGCGGCAGAAGAGGATGAAGAACAATCGTCTGATGGTAAGCAGCATTACGGAATTGATTGGGGAGACGCCGGCGGTCCGGCTCGGCAGAATGACAGGGGAAAACGACGCCGATGTATACGTAAAGCTCGAATATTTCAACCCGAGCGGCAGCGTCAAGGATCGCGCGGCGTATAACTTGATCCTGCAAGCGGAGAAGGACGGGCTGCTGAAGCCGGGCTCGACGATTATCGAGCCGACCAGCGGCAATACGGGCATCGGACTGGCGATGAATGCCGCCGCCAAAGGCTACAAGGCAATTCTCGTGATGCCGGACAATATGACCAAAGAGCGCATTAACATATTGAAAGCTTACGGGGCGCATGTCGAGCTGACCCCTGCAGAAGAACGGATGCCGGGAGCGATCCGCAGAGCGCTGGAGATGAGAAACGAAATTCCGGACAGCTTCATCCCTCAGCAGTTTGAGAATAAAGCGAACCCGGACATTCACCGGACGACGACGGCGCTCGAAATTATCGAGCAAATGGAAGGCAAGCTCGACGCGTTCGTGGCGACCTCGGGCACGGGAGGGACGATTACCGGCACCGGCGAGGTGCTACGCGAGAAGCTACCCGGCATTCAAATCTACGTAGTGGAGCCGAAGGGTTCGCCCGTTCTGTCGGGAGGCAAGCCGGGCCCGCACAAGCTGGTCGGGACAAGCCCCGGTTTCATTCCGGAAATTCTCAACACGGGCGTATACGATGAAATCATCCAGGTAGCCGATGAGGATGCGATTAGAACGACGCGGGAGCTCGGGAAAATGGAAGGCATTCTTGTAGGCCCTTCCTCCGGCGCTTCGGTATGGACGGCGCTGCAGGTAGCCAAGAAGCTCGGCAAGGGCAAGCGCGTGCTGTGCATTGCTCCGGATACGGGGGAGCGTTATCTGAGCATGGGGATTTTTTCGTAATCGCTTCGTTTCCGCTTGCGGCCATAAGGCATCTCTCTTACGAGGGATGCTTTTTTTCTTAGAAGACGAGCGTGAGCGAAAATAGGTTGAATAAAAATACAAATACATGTATAATTATAGGTAACAAGAATTCAGTGGGAAGGTGATTGGTGTGATTATTGCATTGGAAAATGAACCTCCTGCACAAGGACAATTTGAGGAGCTGTTGGCCACTGTCACGGAGGACGGCATGAATGCCGGTTTATTGTATGAAACGTACTGCCAAAGCCGCTATGTCGTCGCCGCATACGATCAGGGACGGCTTGTCGGGCTTGGCAGGGTAACGGACGAATCGGGGACCTGCGGCGAATATCAAATTACGGTGCTGCAGGATTATCAAAGCCGCGATATCGAAACTTATATGCGCAAACTGTTATCGATGCATCGGCTGTAACGGTGTTAATCATTCATCATATGACGGAAAGCCTGGGAACTTGAAGCGGTTCTCGCAGGCTTTTTTTTGTTCCTGCTTGCCGAGCACCCTTAATTTTATTTTGCAAAAAGTCTGCCATTGGGTGTAATATGAAATAATAAATTGATTGTGTAAGCGGCGCTTGAAAAGACAAGTTTTGCTACGGCAAAACAAAGCTTATGCTTACGAAGATAGTTTTGCTACAGCAAAACTTAAAGCTCATGCTTACGATGACAGTTTTGCCAAAGGCAAAACAAAGCTTATGCTTACGAAGACAGTTTTGCTACAGCAAAACTTAAAGCTCATGCTTACGATGACAGTTTTGCCAAAGGCAAAACTTTTAGGAGGGTTAACCACCGATGGAACAGTTTAAGGTACGAATTATTGAGCTGCTTAAGGAAGATGCGAGAAGGACTCCGGCGCTTATAGCGACGATGCTCGGTTCCTCCGAAGCGGAAGTGACGGAAGCGATCAAACAGCTGGAGGATTCGCATGTCATTATCAAATATGCGCCTATCGTCAATTGGGCGAAGGTGGATAACGAGAAAGTGACCGCTTTGATCGAAGTGCAGATTACGCCGGAGCGCGGCCGCGGATTCGATGCGATTGCGGAGCGCATTTACTTATATCCAGAAGTGAAATCCGTCTACTTAATGTCCGGAGCTTACGATCTTCTCGTGGAAATTGAAGGGAAAACGTTGAAGGAAGTCGCCTCTTTCGTTTCGAATAAACTATCGCCGATCGACCGCGTGCTTTCGACCAAAACGCATTTCATACTTAAGAAATACAAGCAGGACGGCATCACTTTTGAAGACCATGAAGACGATCGCCGTATGTTAATCTCTCCGTGAAGGTGATAAGCGATGATCAAACAACAACAAGGGCAGGATCAAGGAGCTTCCTCCAAATCGATGTCGGGCTATTTGGCCCCTCTTGTAAGAGAGATACCTCCTTCGGGCATCCGCAAATTTTTTGATCTGGTAAGCGCAAGTAAAGATATTATTTCGCTCGGCGTAGGCGAGCCGGATTTTTGCACGCCTTGGCATGTGCGCGAAGCATGCGTCTATTCCCTTGAGCGCGGCAATACGAAGTATACGCCGAACGCCGGCATGCCGGAGCTTCGCGAAGCGATCGGCGAGTACTTGTACGATTCGTTCCAAGTTCCGTACGATCCGGCCGATGAAATATTGGTAACGGTCGGCGGCAGCGAAGCGATCGATCTGGCTCTGCGCGCATTGGTCGTGCCGGGGGATGAGGTGCTCGTTCCCGAGCCTTGCTATATTTCATACTCTCCGATTACCCGGATCGGCGGCGGCATCCCGGTCGGGATAGAGACGTTCGCCAAAGATAATTTTAAGCTGACGCCGGAGGCGCTCAAAGCGAGCATTACGCCGAAATCGAAAGTGCTCATTCTTTGTTACCCAAGCAATCCGACGGGCGGCATTATGACCTATGAGGACTGGCTGCCGATCGCCAAAATTGTGGAAGAGCATGATCTGATCGTCATTTCCGACGAAATTTACGCCGAGCTTACGTATGAGCAAAAACATGTCAGCTTCGCCTCGATTCCCGGTATGCGGGACCGCACGATTTTGGTCAGCGGTTTTTCCAAGGCGTTTGCGATGACCGGTTGGCGAATGGGCTATGCATGCGGACATCGCGATCTGATTTCCGCCATGCTCAAAATCCATCAATATACGGTCATGTGCGCGCCGGCGATGGGGCAGGTGGCTGCGCTTGAAGCTTTGAAAAACGGCATGGAAGAAAAAAATCGCATGGTAGAGTCCTATAACCAGCGGCGCCGCCTTGTGGTGCAGGGCTTTAGAGACATCGGCTTGGAATGCCATGAGCCGCAAGGAGCATTTTACGCCTTCCCATCGGTTGCGTCTACAGGCCTAAGCTCGGAGGAATTCGCGCAGCGTTTGCTCTATGAAGCCAAGGTTGCCGCGGTGCCGGGACAGGTGTTCGGCCTAGGCGGAGAAGGCTTTGTACGCTGCTCCTATGCGACTTCGGTCAATCAGCTGCTTGAAGCAATCGACAGAATAGGGAATTTTATACGAAAATTGTAAATTCGACAAAAAAAGTCATTTCCATCCCAACTAAAAACTGGTATCTTTAATAGTATAGAAGTTTCATATCGTTGATCATTTATGAGACTTCCGAATCTAGAGATAGGCGTTAGGGGGGATGAAGAATGGCCTTTCCGGAATATCAGCTAAGACAGTACATCAATATCGGTTGGATTCGCGAGAATAACCAGCAGCCGAAGTGGATTTTTGGAAGAAAGAAACAGTCTTCTTCTACCGCTTCTTTAGAAGAAGAGATTTATAACCTGCGTCTGAAATTGGAGCAGCTGGTCCAGACCGAGAAGAGTTTGACCTCACCGAATGTTGTGGAGATCAGCATGCTGTTAGATCAAAAAATTAACGAATATATGAACCGTAGCAAGAGGGGCCGTTAGTCGGCTCCTTTTTTGTTTAGGAAATGAAGCGCAGCCATATCCTGTGGAAATCCGGGGTCTCCCCCGAAAGTAAAGTCTACCCATAGAACGATCCCAGAGGAAGGGTTAGACGCCGATCCAGCCTAGGCTGGATGCGGACGGAATAAGCTTCAGAGCATCACGTCACTACCCTGGAAATTACTCTTGGTACCCCATTTCCATTGTCTGTGGTGCCGCGTCGGCGGCATGGATGGCTTTTGGGGGATTTGTTCTTCGTCTTTTTGATAGACCGTCGGCATTTATGATATGATGGAGGGTAGTAACTGCAGAAGCGCGAGGCGTACCGTATGATGACTGTAAGGAGAGGGAACATGAGAGGAAAATTCATGCTAATCATGCTGTTGCTGCTGGTGCTGGCCGGCTGCGGCGGCGGACCGAAGTCGGATGTGCCGATCTTTATGATGGGCGCCAACGGGATTCCGACGGAGGTGGGAGATAAGCTGCAGACTGCGCTGCAGGCGAAGCTCGGACAAGCTCCGACCGTTAACGTGCAGACGGTTCCGATATTTTCGATGGAGAAGCTGATCGTGGAAATTGCTGCCGGAGACAACGGGATCATTGTTGTTCCTATGGAGCAGTTCAAGGCGATAGGGCAGCAGGGCGGATACGTCAGTCTGGACGATGCGGCCAAAGGCGAGGACTACCCGGAGGGCGTGCTCGACCTGCCGGTGGACGGCAAGGAAAGCGGAAAAACCGAGAAGCATCTGTACGGCATTCCGCTAGAGAAAACCAAATGGTTCACGGAGCAGAAATTGAATGGCAAAGACTTGGTCGCCTTCGTGCCGGCCAATGCGAAGAATCAGGATAAAGTGATGCAAGTGATCAAAGTGATTGCCGAGAAGTAAGGATCTAAGGCATAAACATCTTTATAGTATGTATCGAACAGGTGCCTGCCAAGGCCGAGAGCTTTGCAGGTTAAAAGGGAAGCCGGTGCAAGTCCGGCACGGTCCCGCCACTGTATATGGGAGCAAGCGCCTCCGCATGCCACTGTTCTTGGATGCAAGAATGGGAAGGCGAGGCGCTCCATCATGCCCATAAGTCAGGAAACCTGCCTGTTCGATGGAAGACCGGCCTTTCGAGGAAAAAGGGGTGTCGAGCGCATACGGTTCTCGCCTTTCAGGAGAGCCTGATTGCCGTTTGATCAATCGTGAGCCCTCTGGTTTCTCCGGCCGCCCCCGGAGCTCAGAGGGATTTTTCTTGTACGGAAGCAGGAAGCGAGCGCGCGGTAAGCGCGTGAAAATAAATTTGAGGAGCTAACACCGATAATGAAGAAAATCGTACAACGCATATCATCGAAACGTTGGCTGGCGGCAGCTTTGGGACTTGCTTTGCTGCTCGGCGCAGCCGGCTGCGGCGGAACGAACGAGGCGAAACAACCAGCTAAGGGCGAGCTCGTCGACCCTCCCAAGGCGGGGTCAGGGACGCAAGCATCGCCGGCTCCTACCGCCGCTCCGGCGGGCGGGGAGAAGAAGGCGACGGTTTATCCGCTGAAGGTCAAGGATGCGACCGGCAAAGAGTTTACGTTTGAAAAGGCGCCTTCCAAAATTGTTTCCGTTTCCCCGAGCGAGACGGAAACGCTGTTTGCCCTTGGGCTGGGCGACAAGATCGCCGGCGTGTCGGACTTCTGCGACTATCCCGAGGAGGCTAAGCAGAAGCCGAAAATGGGCAGTATCGTGAAGCCGAACGAGGAGGCGCTGATCGCCGCCAACGCCGACCTTGTGCTCTCCGGCGTATCGCTCAAGACGGCGGCCGTGGAGCAGCTGCGCGGGCTAAATATCAATATGTTCAAGGTCGAACCGAAGACGATCGACGATGTGATGAACAATATTTTGATGTTCGGGCAAATTTTCGATAAGCAGGAGCAGGCGGAGAAAGTGGTCGCTTCGATGAAAGCCGAGCGCCAAAAAGTAACGGATGCGGTCAAAGACTTAAAGCCGGAGCAAAAGAAGCGGGTGCTTATGGAGTTTTCCCCGGGCTGGACGGTCGGCAAGGGCGAGTTTCTCGACGAGCTGATCACGCTGGCCGGGGGCATCAACGTCTCCGCGGATATAACCGGTTATGCGCAGCTGAATGAGGAGAAGGTCATAGCGGATAATCCGCAGGTCATTCTGTACCCGAAAAATTTGATCGACGAAAATTCGAAGAAATCGCTGGATCAAATTATTAAGGAGCGCAGCAGCTGGGCTTCAGTGGATGCGATCAAAAACAATCGGCTGGCCGGAGTGGATAAGGACACGACAAGCCGCCCGGGTCCCCGCATTACCGCGGGATTGGTGGAGATAGCCAAAGGCATATATCCGGAATTGGTGAAGTAGTATGAAGCGGAAGCTGACGATGTGGGGAGGAGCGGGCATTCTGCTCCTTTTTCTTTCCGTAACGATAAGCTTGTCCATCGGGACGGTGCATGTGCCGCTGCGGGACGTCTGGGGGATACTCGCTCATCATCTGCCGGTGATCGGCGGTTCGGTGCAGGCGGATTGGCAGCCGGCGGCCGAGCAAATCATCTGGAAGGTGCGGCTTCCGCGCGTTCTGCTCGGCATGCTGGTCGGGGCCGCGCTGGGCATTGCCGGCGCTGCGTTCCAAGGGGTGCTGCGCAATCCGCTCGCCGACCCGTATACGCTGGGAGTATCTTCCGGGGCTTCCGTCGGCGCGGCCTTTCTCATTTTGTTCGGGCTGCAGTTTGCGCTATTCGGCGCCTGGACGGTGCCTGTCGTCGCTTTTGTCACGGGAACGCTTTCGCTCGTCACGGTCATTATATTGGCAAGAACGGACGGGAAGCTCCGAACGGAGACGCTCGTGCTGGCTGGGGTCGTGATGCAGGCGTTTCTGGGGGCGTTCGTCTCACTGATGGTGGCGATGTCCAAGCAGGTCATCAATGAAATCGTATTTTGGCTGATGGGCAGCCTTGCTATGCGGAACTGGTCGTATTCGCTGATTTTGCTGCCGTATTTGACTGCCGGCGCGCTGGTGCTGCTCGGCTTCGGCCGGGCAATGAATTTGTTTGCGCTCGGCGAGCGGCAAGCTTCTTATCTCGGCGTTCACGTGGAGCGGACCAAGCTCATCGCGCTTGCGGCGGCAACGCTAATTACCGCCGCGGCGGTATCTGTATCGGGAGTCGTCGCGTTCGTCGGCCTTATCGTGCCTCATCTGCTGAGGCTTCTGGTCGGTCCGGATTATCGCCTGCTGCTGCCGTTATCTTTGATCGGCGGCGCGTTCTATGTGCTGTGGGCGGATACATTGGCGCGGACGCTGCTTAGTCCAACGGAAATTCCGCTGGGCGTGGTGACGGCGTTTATGGGCGCTCCGTTTTTCGCGTATTTGCTGAAGCGCGGCAAGCGGATGTCCAATTCTTAGTGTACATCGGCATACTTCGATCACAAGGAGGCTAACGAATGGAGACGGGAGCTCGGCAAGAGCTGATTCGGGTGCAGCATGCGGCCATCGCTTATCATGAGCGGCCTGTGCTGGAAGATATCAGCTTCGCGGTTCACACAGGGGAGTGCTTCGGCGTTATCGGGCCGAACGGCAGCGGCAAGTCGACCTTGCTGAAGCTGATCTCCGGCGTGGAGAAGCCCGGTGCGGGCAGCGTGCTGCTGCAGGGCCAAGAGGCGCATACTTACCCGCGCAAGCCGCTGGCGCGCTGGACGGCGGTGCTGCAGCAGGATGCGCTTCCGGCTCTCGGCTTTACGGTGCGGGAGATTATCGCCATGGGGCGCTATCCGTTCCAAAATTGGCTCGGCGACGAAGCCGCGGGAGACGATTCGGAACGGCTGATCGATGCCGTCATCGAGCGGCTGGAGCTTGCGCATTTGCAGCATCGCAGCCTTGACGCGCTAAGCGGCGGGGAGAGGCAGCGGGTGGCGCTCGGCAAGGTGATGGCCCAGCAGCCGAAGCTGCTGCTGCTTGACGAGCCGACGACGTATCTGGATATCGGCTATCAGGTGCAGATGATGGAATGGATTCGGTCATGGCAGCAGGAGAGCGGACTTACCGTCGTCGCCGTGCTGCATGAATTGAACTTGGCGGCGCAATATTGCGACAGGCTTCTTCTGCTGCAGGAAGGGCGCGCGGCCGGGATCGGAAGGCCGGAGGAAGTGATCCGCAGCGAGCTGCTGGAGCAGGTGTACCGGACGCAGCCGATCGTGCTTAAGCATCCGGTAACCGGAGCGCCGCAAATATTGCTGCAGGGAGGCCGGATGCGCGAGCGGGAATGAAGCTTGCAGGCAAGCCCGTTAGTCGGGTGATGCAGCGGCCGGTTGGAGAGCCGGTCAGAAGCCTGTCGGAAGCTGAACAGCGTCAGAGCGGAACACATTCGTGAAAAGGCGCCGACTGACGTTTTACTTAATATGCAAACCATCGGAGAGGGGACAAAAAGCAATGTCCGTATCGTACATAGAACAAATAGCCGGCGAAATTCAGCCGCTGAACCGGAAGGCCGTCGAGGCGGCCGCCCGCCATCTCGATCAGCTGACGAAGCCGCCGGGCAGTTTGGGGCGGCTGGAGGAGGTCGCCAAGCAGCTGGCCGGCATTACGGGAGAGATCGCCCCGGAGCTCGGCAAGAAGGCCGTCGTCGTGATGGCCGGGGATCATGGGGTTTGCGAGGAAGGTGTCAGCGCCTTCCCGGCGGAGGTGACGCCGCAGATGGTACTCAATTTCTTGAACGGAGGAGCAGCGGTCAATGTGCTGTCCCGCCATACCGGGGCCGATGTCGTCTGCGTCGATATCGGCGTCAACAGCGATCTGGAGCATCCGCTGCTGTACTCGCGCAAAGTGCGCAAGGGGACGCGCAATATGGCCAAGGAAGCGGCCATGACGCCGGAGGAGACGGTGCAGGCGATCCGAACCGGCGTGGAGCTGGTGAAGGAACTGGCCGGCAGCGGCTACACGATGTTTGCGACCGGCGAGATGGGAATCGGCAATACGACGGCAAGCTCGGCGCTGCTGGCCGTGCTGACGGGAACCGATATCGGAGTCAGCGTAGGACGCGGAACGGGGATCGACGATGCGAAGCTGCTCCACAAGCAGGCGGTGATCGAGCGGGCTATTGCGGTTAACAAGCCGGATGCGGATAATCCGCTCGATGTGCTCGCGAAGGTGGGAGGACTTGAAATCGCCGGTTTGACAGGGGTTATACTTGGAGCGGCGCTGTACCGCTGTCCGATTGTGATCGACGGCTTTATCTCTTCGGCGGCTGCGCTCGTTGCAAGCCGGATCGCTCCGCTCAGCGCTTCATATATGATCGCCTCGCATTTATCTCAGGAGCAGGGGCATGCCCGCCTGCTGGAAGCGGTGGGACTGTCTCCGATGCTGCGGATGGATATGCGCCTCGGCGAAGGTACGGGAGCCGTTCTGGCCTTCCCGCTGATCGAAGCGGCCGTGAAGATTATGAAGGAAATGGCCACCTTCGCTTCGGCCGGCGTTTCCTCTGCGGATAATCACTAACGGAGGGACGGATAGGGCTATGCTCATAGTAGTGACAGGCGGCGCGCGCAGCGGCAAGAGCTCCTTTGCCGAGGCCCATGCTGCCGGACTGGCCGGCAAAGGCGTATATGTCGCCACGGCGCAAGCGTACGATGAGGAGATGAAAGCAAGGATCGGCCTGCATCGGCGGCAGCGGGAGGCTGCAGGCTTTCCTTGGACGACCGTAGAAGAGTCCTTCGAGCTGGCGGAGCTGCTGCTTCGCCGGAGCGGTAGTGAGGATATGCCGGACGGGAGGCATCCAGAGACTTCTTCGCGGCAGGAGGAGCCTTCGGCTTGCGCGCAAACGCGGCAGTTGGCGGCATGCGGGAGCGGCCCTGTTGCAGACGATTCCGTCATTCTGGTCGATTGCCTCACGCTTTGGCTGTCCAATTGGCTGCTGCGTTATGAGCGGGAGCCGGATGCCGAGGAACGCCTGCAGGCTAAGATCGATGAGCTGGTTCAGTCCGGTCTGCGGTATGCCGGGAGCGAAAGACATTTGGTGCTTGTCACTAACGAGGTCGGCTACGGTCTGGTGCCGGAGTATAAGCTCGGCAGACAATTCCGCGATTTGTCCGGCATCATGAACCAGCGGCTGGCCCGGGTCGCGGATCAGGTTTTTCTGGTGACGGCGGGAATCCCGCTCGAACTGAAAAGCTTGCAGTATCGCCCGGATAAATAGATGGCCGGTATGTTTGAAGAAGACGAGTTAAACGTGGTGAAAAGCGAACGGAGAGCCGTTAAAGATTTGAAGCAGTACTAGCGATTGCCTTTGTAGACGGATGTTCTCCATAGAAAAAAGGAAACAACCATCCAAAAATCCGATTTCAACAGCGATCGGAAGATCAAATGGGCACCGCAGCGGACTTGTTCACCACACTTCCGAAACCAGCAAGTTTGAAGGCAGGCGGTGACATAGGTTGTTGTTTTATTCTTGGCAGGAAACGGCGGTTATGCTGATAGCGGCCATTCTCGTAGATTGGTGGATCGGCGATCCCCGCTGGCCGACGCATCCGGTTATCTGGATCGGACGATGGATCGGGTACATGGAGTCTAGGCTGCATCCGCCGGAAGCGGCTCCGCTTCCACCGGCTTCGCAGCGGCTGCGCGGCGTTGCGTTGACGATATCTACCTTAGCGCTGGCTTTTCTCGCCATGGGGCTGATCCTATGGCTCTCCAGACTCATTCATCCTTGGCTCGGTTATGCCGTCAACACGTGGTTTATTTCGACGACGATAGCCGTCAAAGGGTTGAAGGACGCCGCTATGCAAGTGTACGATCCGCTGCGCTCGGGGCGTCTGGAGGAAGCGCGCAAGTATACGGGGTATATCGTCGGAAGGGATACGTCGCGGCTCGACGAATCGGAGATGACTCGCGCGACCGTCGAAACGGTAGCGGAAAATACGGTCGATGCGTTCGTATCGCCGATCTTCTATGCGCTCATCGGAGCGGCGCCGCTGGCGATGCTGTACCGCGCGGCCAATACGCTGGATTCGATGGTCGGCTATAAGAGCGACCGGTATTTGCATTTCGGCTGGGCATCGGCTCGCTGGGACGATGTCATGAACTGGATTCCGGCGCGCTTGACCGGCATCCTGCTCATATTGACGGCTGCCATCAGACGGGGCTGCTCCGCCGTCAGGGCCGCCAAGGCGGTCTGTTCGTTCGCTTCGCTGCACCCGAGCCCTAACAGCGGCATTCCCGAATCGGCGGTAGCCGGCGCGCTCGGCATCGAGCTTGGAGGAGTCAATGTGTACCACGGACGGACGAGCGAACGGGCTCGAATGGGCTGGCCGCTCAGGGAGCGACGAATGGACGATATACTGCAAAGCGTCAAGATGCTGTATGGCGTCAGTTATTTTATTGTCGGAGGGCTGCTGTGCGCACTATGCTGGACTTTATGGTAAAAGGGTTGTCGGCATGCGCCGCGGCCTTTCAGTTTTTAACGAGGCTGCCCGTGCCGGTAAGCCTGCAATATAACGATGCGCTGTTCCGCCGCAGCGTGCTCTTTTACCCGCTGGTCGGCGCGGTGCTCGGGCTGCTGCTCGCCGCCGCAGGTTGGGCGCTGCAGGGCTGGCTCGCACCGGGCGTAACGTCGGCGCTGCTGCTCTCGCTCTGGGCGGCGATGACCGGCGGACTGCATCTGGACGGGCTGATGGATACCGCCGACGGTATTCTCAGCCATCGCTCCCGGGAGCGGATGCTGGAGATTATGAAGGACAGCAGGGTAGGGGCGATGGGCGTCATCGCCTGTTCGCTTCTGCTGCTGTGCAAGTGGACGCTGCTGCAGCAATGGCTGCCGCTGTCGTGGAACGGCACCGCGTTCCTGCTGCCGCTCGTTCCGCTCTGGAGCCGCTGGTACATGGTCGTAGCCATCGCCTGCTGGCCGTATGCCCGCGAAGGACAGAGCGGCGGAGGGCTGGGCGGCTTTTTTCGCGGGCTTGGAGCGAGGCATCTTGCGGTTCATACTGCCCTGGCGCTGCTGCTGTCCGCGGCATTGGTCAGTCTGGGCGGATATTCGCCTCTCTCGTCGCGCGGCCTGCTGCTTATCGGGGCCGCCGCTGCCGCTAGCGGGCTGGCCGGCGTGGCGTTCAGCCGCTGGATCGCCCGGAAGCTCGGGGGGCTGACCGGCGATACCTATGGCGCCCTGAACGAGCTGCTGGAGACGCTGCTGCTGCTTGTCGTCTTCAGCTGCATAGGATAGCAGTTACGGAGGAATGTCTCGGATTCCATTTTTTTGGGGGGGTTAGATGCCCGGTGAAAAACGAGCGGAGAGGCCATTTGAATCTGGAAAAGCGATAGCGTTCGCCTTTGTTCCTTCAAGAAATCCGGGACGGGCTGCGATCGGAAGATGCTTTCGCATGCGCAGTGGGCGTTTGTCACCACTCCGTTAGAGAAATCCGATGATAAGCAAACATCACGAAATAGCGATCATTACATAGTGGATCGACCGATGAACGAAATTTTATAGAAACGTAAATGACATCAAAGGCATGGTAAGTACGGGAGGGAAGCGATATGCTGGAGCGATATGGGCATGGGGGCGATTTGTGGACGGCGGCGGAGACGTTCAGCAGGAGCAAGGACGATTTTCTTGATTTTAGCTCGAATATGAATCCGCTCGGGCCTCCAGCAGCGGTGGAAACGATATTGCGCGAGCGCTGGCGCGAGGTGACAGCTTACCCGGACCCGGCGGTGCGCGGCTTGAGGAAGGCGCTGGCCGCCAAATACCGGATTCCGGAGGAATCGATATTGGTCGGCAACGGGGCGGCGGAGCTGATCGATCTGGCGGTGCGCGTGCTGAAGCCGGAGGTGACGGCCTTGGCGCGTCCCGCCTTCTCGGAGTACGAGGAAGCGGTGGATAAAGCGGGTGGGCGTGTCTATGAGCTACCTCTTCGGGAGGAGCACGGTTTCGTGATGCAGCTGGACGACGTGCAGCGGGCTGTCGCCGCTTCCGATCTGCTGTTCTTCGGCAGCCCGAACAATCCGACGGGAAGGCGGCTGCCGCCCGAGGCGCTTGCGCTGCTGGACGAAGCGAAGAAGACGGTCATTCTCGATGAGGCTTTTATCGATTTTTGCCCGGATGAGGAGCAGGCAACGATGATTCGCCGGGCGGCTTCTTCGCCGCACTGGATGGTCATCCGCTCGATGACCAAATTTTACTCGATTCCGGGGCTTCGACTTGGATTTATTGTGGCTCATCCGGATCGGATTGTCCGGATGCGCAGCCAGCAGGTGCAGTGGAGCGTGAACACGCTGGCGCAGCTGGTCGGCGAGGCCGTGCTGGAGGATGCGGATTTCGAACGGCGCACCCGCGGCTGGCTGGCCGAAGAGCGGCCGCGGCTTGCCGGAAAGCTCGCGGCGCTGGGGCTGCAAGTGACGCCGAGCGATACCAATTATTTGCTCTTCTCCTTGCGTCCGCTGGGTCTTAACGTGAAGCGGCTGCAAGCGGAGATGGGCCGGCGCGGCGTGCTGATCCGCGACGCATCGCTTTTTCCGGGTCTCGATGAGACGTATGCCCGAGTCGCGATCCGGCTGCGTGAGGACAACGAGCAGCTCGTCGCCGAGCTGGCGGCGTCGATCGCCGTTCTGCAGGAGCGGGGGCGGCCGCAGGCCGCGCCGTCAGCCGCTGCTGACGCGCCTTTAGCGAGTGTGCCTTCATCGGCTGCGGCAGCCGGAGCGAACGGGGCTGCGCCGCAGTCGGAAGGGCGCGCTTCGCGTATGTTGCCAAGCGGAGCCGGAGCGGGCGCGACCTTGATGGTTCAAGGGACGTCCTCCGATGCGGGCAAGAGCCTGATTACGACCGCGCTCTGCCGCATTCTGCTGCAGGACGGGCTGCGCGTCGCGCCGTTCAAATCGCAAAATATGTCGCTCAACTCTTATGTGACGCCCGACGGCAAAGAGATCGGCCGCGCGCAGGGCATGCAAGCCGACGCCTGCCGGATACCGGCTACGACGGATATGAACCCGATTTTGCTGAAGCCGAAGAAGGATATGGTGTCCCAGGTCGTCGTTCACGGCAAGCCTTACCGCGACCTGGATGCGCGCACGTACCGCGAACGCTATTTATCCGAAGCAGAGGAGGTCGTCAAGGCTTCACTGAACCGGCTGAGAGCGGCCTATGACGCCGTAGTGCTCGAAGGGGCGGGCAGTCCGGCGGAAGTCAATTTGAAGGACAGGGATATCGTCAATATGAGAATGGCCGGGTGGGCCGATGCTCCTGTGGTGCTTGTCGCCGATATCGACCGCGGAGGCGTCTTTGCCTCGCTCGTCGGCACGCTGGATATTTTTACACAGGAGGAGAGGGACCGGGTCGGCGGTTTTATTATCAACAAGTTTCGCGGCGATGTGACGCTGCTGCAGCCGGGGCTCGACTGGCTGGAGCGGCGCACAGGCAAGCCGGTGCTCGGCGTGATCCCGTACTTGCCGGATCTTGAGCTGGAGGATGAGGACTCGGCTTCGCTCGACCGCAAGCTTGCGACGGGGATCATAGCGGGCGCCAATACCGCCGCGGCTGCGGGCGACTCCATCGATATCGCGGTGATTCGTCTGCCGCGGCTGTCCAATTTTACCGATATCGATCCGCTGCTGTACGAGAAGGACGTGCGTCTGCGCTTTGTCGGCTCGGCGGAGGAGCTGGGCAGTCCGGACGCCGTTATTTTGCCCGGCAGCAAAAACACGGTGGACGATCTCCTGTTCCTGAAGCAGACGGGACTGGAGGCCGCTCTGCTTAGGCATGCGGAGCAGGGCGGCTGGATGGCGGGCATCTGTGCCGGGTATCAGATGATGGGCCGGACGCTGCGCGATCCCGAGCTTATAGAGTCGGACCGCAAGGAAACGGCGGGGCTTGGCATATTCCCGGCGGAAACCGTATTTACTGCCGAGAAGCGGACGGTGCGCGCCTCGGGAGCGTCCCGATTGTACAGCGACCTTGTCGGGAAAGTGTCGAGCCAATTCCCTATTTATGGATATGAAATCCATATGGGCCGGACGCATTTTTTGCAGCAGGTTCGTCATCCGTTCTGGCTGCATGCGGAGCAGGAAGGCTCGCAAGGGCATCCGGACGGCGCCGTCTCCGAGGACGGACGGATATGGGGGACTTATGTGCACGGCATTTTGCATAATGACGATTTTCGTCGGGCATGGCTGAATTCGATTCGCGCCGCCCGTGGGCTTCAGCCGCTTGCGGCCGAGCTGCGGTTCCAGGAGCGCCGGGAAGCGGCGTTTGACAGGCTGGCGGACCATGTAAGAAGCCACTTGGATATGGCTCGGGTGTATGAGATGATGGGGATACAATATCAAGAGGAGGCGAGTCTATGAGGATTTATACGCGTACTGGAGATGCGGGGCAGACCGGGGTGATCGGCGGCCGGGTCGATAAAGACGACGTGAGGGTCGAAGCTTACGGAACGGTTGACGAGCTGAACTGCTTTGTCGGGCAGGCGATGGGATTTCTGGATGAGGAGAAGTTCGCCGATCTGCTCGCCGATTTGCTGGAAATTCAGCATGAGCTGTTCGATTGCGGCTCCGATCTGGCGCTGCTCAAGCAGGAGCTTCGTCCGTATAAGGTAACGGCCGAAATGGTCGACAGACTGGAGACGTTAATCGATAAATACGATGCGGAGACGCCGGATATTAAGAAGTTCATTTTGCCAGGCGGAGTTCAGGCCTCCTCTGCGCTGCACGTATGCCGGACGGTATGCCGCAGAGCCGAACGCAGAGTCGTGACGCTGGCCCGCACGCAGCCGATCAATGAACAAGTGCGCCGGTATTTGAACCGGCTGTCCGATCTGTTCTTCACCGTCGCCCGGCTGGCTAACGCCCGCAGCGGCAGGCAGGACGTGGAATACGCCCGCAGCGCCGAGGTGTTCCGCCGCAAATGAGCCTGTACTACGAACCGCTGACGTATCACGTCTCCCAAGAGGAAGACGGAATTCTTCTCAAAACGATACTGCAAAGCCGAATGCATTTGTCGCGCAAGCTACTGTCCCGATTGAAGCTGACCGAGCAGGGCATTACCGTCAACGGGGAGCGGCAGTATATTAGCGTCCGTGTCCGCGAAGGCGATCTCGTGGAAGTTCGCATGCTGAAGGAGGAGTCGGACGACATTCTGCCTCAGCCGCTGCCGCTCGATATATTGCATGAGGATGAGCAGCTGCTTGTGCTGAACAAGGCGGCCGGGATGATCGTTCACCCGACGCACGGCCATTACGTGAACACGCTCGCTAACGGCGTCGTCCACTATTGGCAGCAGCAGGGCAAAAGCTACCGGTTCCGCCCGATTCACCGGCTCGATCAGGAGACGTCGGGGACGCTGGCCGTCGCCAAAAATCCGTTCGTCCACCAGCAGGTGTCCGAGCAGATGCAGGCGCATCAGGTGAAAAAGGAATATATCGCGCTCGTCCACGGTGTGATGGAGGACGATCAAGGCACGGTGAACGAGCCGATCGACCGCGATCCCGATCAGCCGCATATCCGCATCGTAACGCCTTCAGGCTATGCGGCCGTCACGCACTACCGCGTCGAGCGACGGTTTCGCGAGGCGACGATGGTGCGGCTGTGGCTCGAAACCGGCCGCACGCATCAAATCCGCGTGCATATGAAGCATCTGGGGCATCCGCTGCTGGGCGATAAGCTGTACCTTCTGGGGGAGCCTACTGCAGCGGTACAGACGGATGCTGATACGGAGACGGCCCGGTCCGAAGGCTCGGCCGTTTCGGGCGGACTTGGCGGCGCCGGAGCTTCGGCCTGGGGGCTTGACCGGCACGCTCTGCATGCCTGTACGCTGGGCTTCGTTCATCCCGGAACGAAGCGGTGGATCGAGTTCGAAGCGCCTTTGCCGGACGATTTGACGCGATGCGTCGAACGTTTGGAGGAGTTCGGCTAAAAAAGACTTTGCGGGCCGCCGCAAAGTCTTTTTTTCATAGGAAAATGGTTGTTCGTGCATTTCGGTCCGGGCTGTGGTATAGTACGAAAGGAAAAAATGAAAGAAGATACCGGGGCAGACCGTGCCGTCCCGGGAGAGGTTCGCGAACTCCCTCTATAAAAAACTACAGAGACAGTTCCACTTAATCTCGTTCTTCTTTTCGTTGACGGCGCCCGAAAGGAGCCGGAACAGAACAAGGAGGAGATCGTTTCGCATGTCCGCAGGAAGAACGAATGAAGAATTAAAAGACATTACACTGCTTGGAAATCAAGGCACCCGTTATATTTTCGATTACGACCCCAAACTGCTGGAGGCGTTCGATAACAAGCACCCGGACCGGGCTTACTTCGTAAAATTCAATTGTCCCGAATTTACCAGCTTGTGCCCGATGACCGGCCAGCCCGACTTCGCCACGCTGTACATCTCTTACGTTCCCGACCGCAAAATGGTCGAGAGCAAGTCACTCAAGCTGTATTTGTTCAGCTTCCGCAATCATGGCGATTTCCATGAAGATTGCGTCAATATTATGATGAACGATCTTATCGACCTGATGAATCCTTGGTATATCGAGGTGTGGGGCAAATTTACCCCGCGCGGCGGCATTTCCATCGATCCTTATTGCAACTGGGGGCGTCCGGGTACGAAATATGAAGCGATGGCCGAGCATCGCCTGATCAACCATGATATGTATCCCGAGAAGGTGGATAATCGCTAGGAGTGTGGATAAAAAGTCCGCTGCGGTGCCCATTTGATCTTACAATCGCTGTTGAAGCCGGATTTTTGGCTGGTTGTTTCCTTTTTCTATGGAGCAAATCCGTTTTCAAAGGCGAACGCTAACGCTTTTCCAGATTCAAATGGCCCCTCCGCTCTCTTTTTACCGGACTTCTAGAGGCCGGCAGATAATACGAAGCACGAAGAAGACCCTTTTACGAAAGGGTCTTTTTGGCGTATCGGCCCGGTAAACCGGCGCTGGCCCGGGAGGGCCGTTTGCATCTCGGTCATCGTCAGCGTCCGCCGATGAAGACGGGCGTTTTTTTTTTTCTCGGCGGCTTTCTCCTTCTCCGGTTTGTTGTAATCGCGCGAAATGCTCAGCAAAATGCCGAGACTCATCAGAGTGACGACGATCGACGTGCCGCCATAGCTGATCAGCGGTAGGGTTACGCCGGTCATCGGGATCGTGTTCGTTACGCCGCCCATATTAATAAATGCCTGAATGCCGATCAGGCTGATAATGCCGACCCCCGTCAGCATGCCGAACGTCTCTTTGCTGCGCAGCGCTATAATCAGACCGCGCCACAGAAAGGCAAGGTAGACGAGCAAAAAGATCGAAGTACCGATAAATCCGAGCTCTTCTCCGATAACCGGGAATATGAAATCATTGTAAGGCAAAGGCAAATAATGGAGCTTCTGTATGCTCTGCCCGAAGCCGGCTCCGAAGGTTCCTCCGTGCCCGAACGCGTACAAGGCTTGTACGATTTGGTAGCCTTTATCGTTGGCATCGGAGAACGGATCGAGAAACGTCGTAAACCGGTCGATACGGTAATTGCCCTCTCCCCCGATAAGCAAGTAGACGGCAGCGAATAGGGAAGCCAAACAAGCGCCTGCGAGACCTAGCAGAAACATATGACGCATTCTCGCTCCGCCGACAAAGATCATGACGAGAGCGCAAGCGCATAAAATCGCGGTAGAGCCGAAATCCGGCTGCAGCATGATTAACGCGGAAATAAACCCTATCACCGCAAGCGGCGGGATAAATCCGGTTTTGAAGTCGCGGATTCCTTCTCCTTTTCGGCTGAGCAGCCCGGCGAGATAGAGAATGACCATCAACTTGGCCAGCTCCGTAGGCTGCAGCGTGAAGAAACCAAGCTTGATCCAGCTTCGCGCATTGTTCAAGGACGCTCCGATGACCGGCGTTGCCAGCAGCAGCAGGACGACGGAGATGAACAAAGGCTTGATCCACTTTTGGAATTTACGGTAATCGATATTCATACAGACCAGCATGCAGAAGATTCCGACGGTAATATTAATCGCTTGCTTGAAAGCAAACGGCCAAGGCGTATTTGCATTCAGAGCCATACTGGCGCTAAAGACGAAGGCAAAGCCGAAGCATACGAGCAGAAAGGTCAGAAACAAAAAAAGAAAATCGGGGGTGCCGCGGCGGCCTGATGCGCTTGTTGAGCGATCGGAAGGGAGCGCCCTTTGATTTCGAACAGCCATACTGGAGATGAACCCACCTTTCCTGATCAGGACCGATCTGCGTGCCCGCAAGTCCCTTATATCTTATTATACTTCTAAAAATGGAAAAAAGTTTCAGGAATTTAACGATTTTTGCAGATCTCTACTCTATATACGAGCCGAAATGCGGATGGATTGTTCATTTTGCCGGTAATTTTGTATACTTAAAGGAAACTGAAGATAAGGAATGAGCGTATGAATAAGACAAAGCAAGTGATTTGCTACCAATATCCCGCCTGCGGCACATGCAGAAATGCGATGAAATCGCTAAAAGCCAAAGGCTTGGATGTACAAGCCGTGCACATATTCGACAATCCGCCCGGCGTGTCGGAGTTGAAGAAGCTTATTACGGATAGCGGGCTGGACATCAAGAAGTGGTTCAATACATCGGGCGAAGTGTATAAAGAAATGAAGCTCAAAGACAAGCTTCCGCAAATGACCGACGATGAGAAGATCGAGCTGCTGGCTTCGAACGGCCGATTGATCAAGCGCCCCGTTGTGACCGACGGGACCAAAGTTACCGTTGGATATAAAGAAGAGCAGTATGCGGAAGTATGGGGTGCCTGAAACGCTAGAACAATGCGTTACCTAAAGGAGTGTGCGGGCGTTGCAGCCAAACAAGCAGAAGAAAAATCCGTTCTGGGTATTCGGAGCGGCCGCGGCATTTGTGCTTGCGCAGGGAAAATGGTTATTGACGCTGTTAAAATTCGGCAAATTCGGCGGCGTATTTTTGTCGATGCTGCTGTCGATCGGCGCTTATGCGATTTTGTTTCCATGGGGGTTTGCGGTCGGCATCGTGCTGCTGATATTGGTGCATGAGCTCGGACACGTGATCGCAGCCAAGCAAAAAGGGCTTCCGGTGAGCGCGCCGGTGTTCGTGCCGTTCGTCGGGGCGATGATCAATATGAAGCGGCATCCGCGCGATGCCGTAACCGAAGCGTATATCGCGTTCGGCGGTCCTTTGCTCGGAAGCATAGGGGCGCTTGCCGTATTCGGCCTGGCGTATTATGTCGACAGCAAGCTGCTGTACAGCGTTGCGTTATCCGGTTTTCTGATTAACCTGTTCAATCTGCTGCCGATCCATCCTCTGGACGGGGGAAGAATCGCGACGGCGGTATCCCGATGGCTGTGGCTGGTCGGCCTGGTCGGCGGGCTGGTGCTTATCTTGTATCATTTTAACATTATATTGCTTATTATTTGGGTGATGTTCGCGTACAATTTGTATAAAAAATTTGTCAAGCATCGCGAACACGGCGAGCAGCGCGCAGTTAGCGCCAGCTTCCTGATCCCGGCCGAGCCTTTGATCGAGCAGGGCTATATCATCCCGGGCGAAGAGCATAAGCGGGAGCTGCCGTTCGTCACTTATTCCGATCTGGAAGGACAGCAGTATGTCCGCGTCGTTTGGGACAGCTTGAGCTTTCAAGGGACGATTCCGCTGATGCAGCAGGGGCTGATTCAGCGAACGCATGTGACGAGGCTGGAGCGGGTTCAGCGGGAGGACGGCTTGCATCTGATGATTCACTGCCAAGTCGACTACGAGCCCTACGAAAACGATAAATACTACGAAGTTCCGAACGCGGCGCGCTGGAAATTCGGCTTTGCCTACCTCGGGCTGGCCCTATTCCTGATCGCCATGATGTCGATGGTCCATAAGGTCGGGAATATATAAGGCTTGACCCTTCAACCGTAGAAAACAGTAAAGAGGTCGTTTACCCAATGAAACAATTTCAATCGAAGCGGTTATCCCGGCTGGGTTCCGCTATTTTTTCCGAAATGGCGCAGTGGAAAGAAGAAGTGAAGCGAAGCGGGATGGACGTGATCGATCTGGGAATCGGCAGCCCGGACCGGCCTCCCTCGGAGAAAGTCATTCGGGCGCTGGAGCAGGCCGTACGCAAACCGGAGGTATACGGATATCCGACCTCGGAGGGCAGTCCGGCTTTCCGCGGCGCGGTGGCCCGCTGGTACAAGTATCGGTTCGGCGTTGCCCTAGACCCCGATACAGAGATCGTCACGCTGATGGGCTCGCAGGACGGCCTGGCGCATTTGGCGATGGCGGTCGCCGATCCGGGCGATCTGGCGATGGTGCCCGACCCCGGTTATCCGATCTACTCCGCCAGTCTCGTGCTTGCCGGAGTGGAGCCGTATTTGCTGCCGCTGCGGGAGGAGAACGGCTTCCTGCCGAGACTGGACGAGATTCCGGAGGAAGCGGCGCGAAGAGCCAAGTTTATTCTGCTCAACTATCCGAGCAATCCCGTATCAGCAGTAGCTACGCGTCCGTTCTTCGAGGAGCTTGTCGCCTTCGCGCGCAAGCACGGCTTGCTGGTCGTGCATGATCTGGCTTATTCGGAGATGGCGTTCGACGGCTTCCGCCCGATGAGCATTCTTGAGATCGAAGGCGCCAAAGATGTCGCCGTGGAGTTTCATTCCTTGTCGAAAAGCTTCAACATGGCCGGCTGCCGGATCGCCTTCATGGTGGGACAGCCGGATGCGGTGCAGGCGCTGCGCGTTTTGAAGTCGAACATCGACTACGGCGTGTTCGCGGCGGTGCAGGAAGCGGGCATTGCCGCGCTGGAGGAAGATATGGAGCACGGCGAATCGGTAGCCGCGCTGTACGAGCGCAGACGCAATGTCGTAATCGACGGGCTGGCTGCGGCAGGCTGGACGATTCCTCGACCGAAAGCGACGATGTTCATTTGGGCTCGCATTCCTGAGGGCTGGACATCTCGACAAATTTCCCGGGAAATCCTGTACCAGGCCGGCGTCGTCGTCATTCCGGGCGATGCCTTCGGTCAAGAAGGCGAAGGCTATGTCCGCATTGCGCTTGTGCAGGAGGAAGAGCGGCTGCGGGAAGCGGTGCGGCGGATCGGGACGTTTTTGAATAAGTAAATATGGGAGTAAAAGACGGAACAAGCTGCTTTAGGGCGGCTTGTTTTTTATTGTTAAGGAAATGATGCGCAGCCATATCCTGTGGAAATCCGGGGGCCCCCCCCCCGAAAGTAATGTCTAACCATAGAACGATCCCAGAGGAGTGGTCAGACGCCGATCCAGCTTAGGCTGGATGCGGACGGAATAAGCTTCAGAGCATCACGTCGCTTTTGGGGGATTTGTTCCTTCCGAAGGCTTAGATGAAACCTGTCGGAACGGACATTGCGAAGGTTAATTTATAAATAAGCAGCGACGCGCATTAGTCTCGGATAGTCTGCCATTAAACCTCCTAACCACTTTCGCAGCCTCCTTTTACCTCCTAAGACGCGTCTTCCCTAATGTCGCCTTTTCTTACTTTTTCCTGTCATCTATTTGCAATTCAAACTATTCGGTAAACATGCTAATATGAAACCAAGTCATCATTTTATAGGAGGGTTTATCTTATGTCTGCGAAGTTGAAAGTAGCTATAATCGGCTGCGGCGGCATTGCCAACGGCAAGCATCTGCCGAGCCTGGCCAAATTGGATCAAGTGGAGCTTGTCGCTTTTTGTGACATTGTATTGGAGAGGGCGCAGAAGGCGGCGGATAAGTACGGTGTCGTCGGAGCGAAGGTGTACGAGAATTATTTGGAGCTGTTGAACGATGCGTCCATCGATGTTGTTCATGTGTGTACGCCTAACGATTCCCACGCCGATATTTCGATCGCTGCTTTGGAATCGGGCAAGCATGTGATGTGCGAGAAGCCGATGGCCAAGACGGCGGCCGATGCCCGCCGCATGGTGGAAGCGGCCAAGCGCAGCGGCAAGAAGCTGACGATCGGCTATAACAACCGGTTTCGTCCGGACAGCCTGTATTTGAAGAAAGTATGCGAGGAAGGCGATCTGGGCGACATTTATTATGCCAAGGCTCATGCGATCCGCCGCCGTGCGGTACCGACATGGGGCGTGTTCCTGGATGAAGAGAAGCAGGGCGGAGGGCCGCTGATCGATATCGGTACGCATGCGCTCGACCTTACGTTATGGGTGATGAACAACTATGAGCCGAAGGCGGTTCTCGGTACGGCGTTTCATAAGCTTTCACAAAAAGAAAACGCTGCCAACGCCTGGGGCCCTTGGGACCCGAGCAAATTTACGGTAGAGGATTCGGCGGTCGGCATGATCACGATGAAAAACGGGGCGACGATCGTTCTCGAATCGAGCTGGGCTCTGAATACGCTGGATGTGAAGGAAGCCAAATGCACGCTGTGCGGCACGGAAGGCGGAGCGGACATGGAAGAGGGGCTGCGTATTAACGGAGAGAAGCACAGCCGTCTGTTCCAAAATAATATTCAGCTCGAAGCTGGCGGGGTCGATTTCTACGACGGCAAGAAAGAAAGCATGCAGGATACGGAAATCCGCCTGTGGATCGACGCTGTCATCAATGACAAGCAGCCTACGGTAACTCCGGAGCAGGCTTGCGTCGTGTCGGAAATTTTGGAAGCCATCTACGAATCGGCAAGAACGGGCAAAGCCGTTTACTTCGATTAATCTACGAGCATTAGAAAGTCCGGTGACAAACGAGAACATAATCCGAAGAATCCGATTTCAACAGCGTTTGGAGGATCAAACGGACGCCCCAGCGGACTTTTTTACCACATGTTTAGACCATTAACCTTAAGCGGAGGTACATAGCGATGATTAGAGTAGCGATGTTAAGCTTCTGGCATGTCCATGCCAGAGATTATGCCCGTCAGGCGACAGAGCATCCGGGCACGGAGATCGTCGCCGTATGGGATGAAATCCCGGAGCGGGGACGTCAGGAAGCGGAAGCGCGCGGGGCGCGGTTCTTTGAAGATTTGAACGAGCTGCTGGCGCAGTCCGATATTGACGGCGTCATCGTCGATACGCCGACGAATATGCACCGCGACGTGATGGTGGCTGCGGCGAAGGCGGGCAAGCATATATTTACGGAGAAGGTCGTCGCAACGACCTTGAAGGAATGCAATGAAATTTTGGCGGCCGTCGAGGAAGCGGGCGTCAAGCTGACGGTCTCGCTGCCGAGGCTGAACGCCGGTTATACGCTGGCGGCGCAGGACATTTTGAGCCAAGGCCTGCTCGGCGACATTACGCTTGTTCGCACACGCCTGTCCCATAACGGCGCGATTCCTTCGGAGCGCGGACCGCAAGGCTGGCTTCCGGCCCATTTCTTCGATGCGCAGCTGTGCGGCGGCGGGGCGATGATCGACCTCGGCTGCCACCCGATGTACCTCGCCAGATTGTTCCTGGGCTTGCCGGACAGCGTGACGGCCAGCTACGGATACGTTACCGGCAAAGACGTGGAAGACAACGCCGTCTCCGTGCTAAGATATGCGAGCGGCGCGCTGGCGGTCGTAGAGGCGGGCTTCGTCAACCGGTTCTCTCCGTTTGTCGTTGAGGTGCACGGAACCGAAGGTAGCCTGTTGTACTCGACGCATGACGACAAGCTGCTGGTGCGCAGCTCCAAGCTCGGAGAAGACGGTTCTCAAGAGTGGAAGGTTCAGGAATTGCCTTCGGATCGCCCGTCGGCGTTCGATCAATGGGTAAGCCATGTCGAGAACGGCACGAAGGCCGAGGAAAATATTCAATTGGCCTTGGATTTGACCAGGCTGATGGAAGCTTCGAACGCTTCCGCACGGACAGGCGCGGCGTTCAAGCTGAGCGATTTGGCGCAGTAACGGCAGGAAACTTACAGGAAGGGCCGATTCGCTCCTTGGCGCGCAGCCAGCGGGGCGGCGGCCTTTTGCCGCCTGCGGCCGCCTGACCGAATGCCGGGAGCTGTGGTATGCTTGAAGCGAGGACGGCAGCCGGTTTCTTAAGCCGAGGATTGCTCCGCCTGACACAGGACAGATGAGATGAGTGAAGGCGGCGCATCGGCGCATTGCAAACGATTTACATGCTCTTCCCGGGAGGCGCGATGATGGATAATACGACACGAACGGCCCCTAAGCCGTATTCTTTTGAACTGATGCTTGAGCAGCCCTTTGCGCTGGACCGCCTGGACGTCCAATTCCGCTGGGGCCATTACGGTATCCGGATGCTGAGATTTCATCATACGAGCTTTCCACCGGGGCATGTGATCAGCTTCCACAAGCATTCGGAATTTGAATTTCACTACATTCCCCGGGGCAAAGGCAAGGTTATTCTGGGAGAAACGCCTTATTTGCTGCAGGAAGGCATGCTGTACTTGACCGGCCCGAACTTGCTGCATTACCAGGAGGCGGATGCCGACGAGGCGATGGACGAGCTATGTCTCCATATCGATATCGTCAAGCTGGAGGATACGGCGGATAGCGGAGAAGGCGCGGAGCTTTCCGCCGAATGGGGGCATAAATGGGAAGTGGCCGAGGCGGAAGCCTGTATTCGGCAGCTGCAAACGCTTCCGGCAAGACCGGCGATAGATCAGTATCGGGCGATGGATTGCTTTCTGACCGCGTACCGGGCGTGGTATGAGAATCAGCCGGGGCTGTTCACCGTCATCAAGCAGTCGATCATCCAAATTTTGCTGCGTACGATCCGGGCTTATTCCTCGGGTCCACGCACCGATGTGCCTTCCCGCGATATGAAGCATTACCGGTATCAGCTCGCCGTACAGTTCATCAAGGACAACTATATGGAGCCGCTGACCCTGGAGACCGTCGCCGAGCGCGTGCAGATCAGCCCGAGGCAGCTGCAGCGCATTTTCCGCGAGCATACGGGGGGTACCTTCAGCGAATATATCGAGCAGGTGCGGCTTTCGCATATTTGCACCGAGCTCAGCCTGAGCGAGGAAACGATCGATCAGATCGCTTTCCGTAACGGATTTTCGAGCGCGAACTATTTGCACTATGTGTTTAAAAAGAAATTCGGCACTACGCCGATGCAATTCCGCCTCGCGCATAAAAATTAAAGCGGACGGCAAAAGCTTGACCGCAGGTTTCGTTAGCGGCATTAACATCTTCTGGATATCCCCGCAGCCGCCGGCGGCATGGTATAATAGGATTATCTTGGCTTTGGGAGAGATGATGTTGATTCAAGAAACGGAACAAAATCAATCGGTGCTGCTGGTCGACGGCATGGCTTTATTATTTCGCGCGTTTTATGCGACTTCCTATAGCGGCTATATTATGAGAACGAGCGCAGGCGTTCCTACGAATGCCGTGTTCGGCTTCGTCAAATATTTCTGGGATGCGGTGCAAACCTTCCAGCCCGCACATGTCGTCTGCTGCTGGGATATGGGGAGCAAGACGTTCCGCAGCGAGAAGTTTACGGATTACAAGGCAAACCGCGCGGATTGCCCGGAGGAGCTGAAACCGCAATTCGATCTTGTCAAGGACGTCGTTGAGAGCTTCGGCGTTCCTAATGTCGGATTGAGCGGCTATGAAGCGGACGACTGCATCGGAACGCTGGCGGATACATACAGCAAGGATAGGGACGTTTATATTTTGACGGGCGATCATGATATGCTGCAGCTGCTGCATGAGCGCGTCAGGGTCATTATTATGAAAAAAGGCCAGGGCAATTACGCCGTCTACACTCCGGAGACGCTGATGGAGGAGAAGCAGCTGACGCCCCGGCAGTTTATCGACCTGAAAGGATTGATGGGCGATACGGCGGACAATTATCCTGGAGTGAAGGGCATCGGAGAGAAGACGGCGCTGAAGCTGCTGCAGGAGTACGGATCCGTTGAAGGCATCATCGACAATTTGGCTTCGCTGCCCAAAGGCGTCCGGGCCAAAATCGAAGCCGAGCTGGAGATGCTTCATCTGTCGCGCGAGCTTGCCACAATCCGCTGCGATGTGCCGGTGAGCTGCGAGCTTGCCGCCGGCTGCTGGGAAATCGACCGGCATAAGGTGATCGCCAAATTCGAGGAACTGGAGTTCAAAGGACTGTCCAAGCTGATCGGATAATCCGGTCTATAAAAGGAAATGGATGACGGCCGCCCCCTGAATTCGCAGCAGCAGGCGGTTTGGGGAGGGCGGATTTTTGCTTGCCGACTCCCCCTGCTTTGCAACATCCGCTCTATGAAAACCGATATACAAGCTCTGCTTGCTCAGGTATACTAAAAAGCGCATGGTGAAAAAGTGACCAGCGAGTGGAAGCTTCTAGCGACCGCAGGACACGACGAAATCACCCCACCTCTATAAGCGTGGTGAAAAAAGAGCGCAGGGGCCATTTGAATCTGGAAAAGCGAAGCGTTCGCCTTTGAACAATCCAAAAATCCGATTTCAACAGCGATTGGAGGATCCAATGGACGCCGCAGCGGACTTTTTCACCATCCTTCTAAAGGTGGATGCAAACGTTAACAGTGCTTGTAACAAGCTCTGAATCACAAGGAGGCACATGCGGATGAGCAATATCGGAGTATGGGAAAATGCGGAACCGGGCGTCAAGCGTAAAATTTTCGAACCCGGCGAGTCGATTATGATGATGGAAGTTCATTTTGAAGCCAATGCGGAAGGCTACCAGCACAGCCACCCTCATGAGCAGTTTTCCTACTGCTTGAAAGGGAAATTGGCGTTTACGGTGGACGGCGAGACGAAGGTTATTTCCCAAGGGGAGACGATCTATATTCCAAGCGGCGCCAGACATGGCTGCAAGGCGCTGGAAGCGAGCGTGCTGCTCGATACGTTCACTCCGGTGCGCGAGGATTTAGTGAAACGGTAACGATTTCCTTTTCCAACTTCTATTCCTATATGGTAAGCAAAGACCGCCGGCTTTTTTAGAGCCGAGCGGTCTTTAGGGTTGGAACAGTGAGGCTGGTATAAAATTGTCCCCAAAAAGGGGCTTGGATTTACGATTCATTCGCTCCGCAGCCTCGCCGGCGGTTCAATGTTCCCTTATTTAACGGGGAAGTTAAATATCGGTAAAATTAATCGCTCCGACGACTTGAGACAGGAAGTGGGTCAGCTCGGTCGCTTCTTCTTCCGTCAATTTGTAAACATGTTCCAGGTAGCCTTCTTCTTCCAGATCGTCGGGGCCGATGACCGCCGTGCGGCCGCTTTGCAGGTCGGTGATCAGCTTTTTGCCGTAAAACCGGTTCGTATTCGTAATCGCCAAGTCGAAGCGGCGCATCGACTCCCCTACGAAACAGACGAAGCGCGTCGTCGTATCCTCGCTGGAATCGTATAAATAATCCAAATCTGACATTATAGGTTCACTCCGTTCTTCGTTCTGTGGGGCATGCGAGCCGCCGATAGTTTTTATCATTATACCTCAAGTCGGGGACGCGGGCAAAAGGCATTCGTCAGATATTTCGCATAAGAACATTTTCATTTCTCGACAAACATGATAGAATTTATAGAATGATAGAAAGACGCTAAGTCATAGACTATTAACATATTTGGGAGGCCTTACGAAATGTCCAAGCCAAAAATGAGAAGCGACATGATTAAAAAAGGTTTCGACCGTGCGCCGCACCGCAGCTTACTGCGTGCCGCCGGCGTAAAAGAGGAAGACTTCGACAAGCCGTTCATCGCGGTGTGCAACTCCTACATCGATATCGTGCCAGGCCACGTGCATTTGCAAGAGTTTGGCAAAATCGTTAAAGAAGCGATTCGCGAAGCGGGCGGCGTACCGTTCGAATTCAATACGATCGGCGTCGACGACGGAATCGCAATGGGTCACATCGGAATGCGCTATTCGCTGCCGAGCCGCGAAATTATCGCCGATTCCTTGGAGACGGTCGTATCCGCCCACTGGTTCGACGGCATGGTATGTATCCCGAACTGCGACAAAATTACGCCGGGCATGATGATGGGCGCGCTGCGTGTGAACATTCCGACGATGTTCGTCAGCGGCGGACCGATGAAAGCCGGCAGAACGAGCGACGGCCGCGCCATCTCCCTGACTTCCGTATTTGAAGGCGTAGGAGCTTACCAAGTCGGTAAAATCGACGAGAAGAGCCTGCTTGAGCTTGAGCAATACGGATGTCCGACTTGCGGTTCCTGTTCCGGTATGTTCACGGCCAACTCGATGAACTGTCTGGCTGAAGGTCTCGGCCTTGCGCTGCCGGGCAACGGTACGATTCTGGCGATTTCGCCTGAACGTAAGGAATTCGTTAAACGTTCCGCTAAACAACTGATGGAATTGATCAAACTGGACATCAAGCCTCGCGACATTGTCACGATCGACGCTATCGACAATGCGTTCGCCCTCGATATGGCGATGGGCGGTTCCACGAATACGGTGCTTCATACATTGGCGCTGGCTCATGAAGCCGGCTTCGAATATCCGATCGAGCGTATCAACGAAATTGCTAACCGCGTGCCTCATTTGGCCAAAATCGCTCCGGCTTCCGATTACCATATCGAAGACGTGCACAATGCGGGCGGCGTGAGCGCGATCATCAACGAGCTGCTCAAAAAACCGGGCGCGTTGAACGGCGAGTGCATCACCGTAACCGGCAAAACGCTTCGCGAAAACGTAGCGGGCTGCGACATTTTGGACAAGGATGTTATCCATCCGCTGGATAACCCGCATTCCGAGCGCGGCGGCTTGGCCGTATTGTTCGGAAACCTGGCTCCGAAAGGATCGATCATTAAAGTCGGCGCGGTCGACAAATCCGTAGGCGGCTATCACAAAGGTCCTGCCATCTGCTTCGACTCTCAGGAAGACGCGCTCTACGGCATCGCCAACGGCAAAGTCAAAGAAGGACATGTCGTTGTTATCCGTTATGAAGGGCCTAAGGGCGGTCCCGGCATGCCGGAAATGCTCGCTCCGACTTCGCAAATCGTCGGCATGGGTCTTGGCGCCAAAGTCGGCTTGATCACGGACGGCCGTTTCTCGGGCGCATCGCGCGGCATCAGTATCGGTCATATTTCTCCTGAAGCGGCTGAAGGCGGTCCGATCGCTTTCGTCGAGGACGGAGATATCATCGAGCTGGATTTGGAAAACCGCACCATTCAACTGATGATTTCCGACGAGGAATTCGAACAGCGCAGAGCGAACTGGAAAGGCTTTGAGCCGAAAGTAACGACTGGCTACCTGGCCCGTTACTCCAAGCTCGTAACGAACGCCAGCACAGGCGGAGTCATGAAGGTATAATAATCGTTTAGCAAAAAGACAGGCAGTGAGGGAAATTAATCCCTCCTGCCTTTTTTGTTGTTTAGGAAATGATGCGCAGCAAATTCCTGTGGAAATCCGGGGGCTTCCCCGAAAGGAATGTCTACCCATAGAACGATCCCAGAGGAATGGTTAGACGCCGATCCAGCCTAGGCTGGATGCGGACGGAATAAGCTTCAGAGCATCACGTCACTTTTGGGGGATTTGTTCGTTGCAGCCTAGCGGGACGAGGACGCCCGCTGATCAATCATCAATCAAATCGTCGCCCGGACCGTCATGCGTAGGATGAGATCCCGGGTAATCCCGGGAGATTCCTTCGTGGAGCTCGCGGTTCTCGTAAGTGAAACGATTGGGAGGACGCTGATCCTCACGCCACGGAGAACTTTTGCCCAAGGTGGCTTCGTGAAACGTCGCGCCGTACGGCCCTTCAGGGAACTCTTCGGCGGTTAGGTCGTTGCGCTGAGATTCGACGGTTTTGACATCGGTATAACGATGGCGGTCCTCTTCCAGGAAGCCGTTTTGTTCATTTTCCGGATTGGCCATCATGCTTGCACCTCGCTTTTTTTACAGTACTGCTTTTAGATTGCCTTCATGGGAAAATCGTTATTCCTCTTGCTTTCATGGAGGTTGTATGATAATATGGGAATAATTTCAAACGCGCTTAGAGGAAGCACCTCTCTTACTTTACGTAGGAGGGGTGCTTTTTTGCGTTTGAATATATATCTGATGGCGAGGGTGGGATATGGAATGAATCTGTTATTTCTGAACAGTATGGAGAAGCAGGTTGGCGACGACCGCACGCGGGGAGCGCAGGCTTCCATCGGTGAAAGTCATGGGAAGTGGATCGCAGGATGGCAGGAGACGAAAGAAGACGGCAGATTAACCCATGAAACTTGGTTTGAAGGAACGAGCTGGGAGGAGCTGATCGCGGCGTTCCGCGAGCGGATGCTCGTCAAGCGGCATGAAGGCTTCAAGCCGGTATTGGACCCGGCCCTGCTTCTGGAGCGGGTTTCGTTGGACAGCCGCTCCGCGCGAATCCAGCTGCTGCAGTTTTACAGCGAGCAGCACACGAGCGAAGAACTGTACGAGGCGCTTCGTCAATGGCGGCTTAAGCAGGCGGGCAAAGAAGGCAAATCGCCCTTTTTGGTCGCGACCAACCGTCTGCTGCGGATGATCTGCGCGTTCCTCCCTCACACCGAAGAGGAATTAAGCCAAATTCCCGGATTTGGCGCGAATAAAGCCGCGCTGTATGGAGCGGAGCTGTTGAAGTTCACGCGTCAATATGAGCGGACGACTTCATTTCCGCTGGATTGGGTGGAGGACAGTGTGAATCTGCTGCAGTTTCAAGCCTGGCAGCAGCAGGAGAAGCAGCGCAAGCAGCAGCTGGAGCAAACGAAGCGCGAGACGAAGCGCAGGCTGCTTGAGGCGGTGACCCGCGGCGACAGCCTGGAACAGCTGCGGGAAGAGCTGCAGCTTCAGCCGAGAGATTTGATGATCTGGCTGGAGGAGCTGGACAGGGAGGGCTATGATTTGGAGGCGTACATTGAGCTTGAACTGAAGCGGGTTCCGGAAGAAGAGCTGAGTCTGGCTTGGGAGGCTTTCGAGCTGCGCGGGGACAAGTATTTGAAGCCGATTTTGCAATCGCTGTATAAGCAAGAGGAGCTTGACGGAAAGGAGGTCGACCGGATTTATGAATGGTTGCGCCTGCTGCGGATGAAGTTTCGTAAGGCACAAGCATCGCAGGAGCAGGCAAGCCAGGAAGCCGTCGCCGGTTAATCGTTTCGTCCCGGCCGCCTAATATGACAGCTTCGGCTTCGGGCTCGCTTACGGTCCGAACGCAAAAAACTCTTGCCTTAAGCGGCCGATACCGTCCAAGGCAAGAGTTTACTATATATAGAAACGAGCCGCGTTCATAGCCAGCCCTTTTTACGAAACAGAACGAACATCGAAATGCCGATAACAAACATCAGGATGACCGCAGCGACGCCGCCGTACTCCCAATGGATGCCGGGAATATGCTCGAAGTTCATTCCGTAAATACCGGTGATGAATGTGAGCGGCATGAAAATGGTCGTGAGCGCGGTAAATATCCGCATGATTTCGTTGGCGCGGTTCGACAGGCTGGACTGGTAAGCTTCTCGTAAGTTCGCCATCAAATCGCGGAACGTATCGAAATTCTCGGATATTTTTACGGCGTTTTCGTAGATGTCGCCGAAGTATTTTTTGAGCGGATCGCTAATGAGCCGCAGTTCTTTGCGGTTTAACGTCGCGATCACTTCTTTTTGCGGAACGAGCACTTTCTTGAGCCATAAAATTTCGCTTCGCAGACCGATAATTTCGTTCAAATGCGATTTTTTCGTATTCATCAGTATATCTTCTTCCAGCTTCTCGATCTTCGCTTCGATCCGGTCGCCGACATTCGTATAGTTATCGACGACAAGGTCAATCAAATGATACAAGAAACGGTCCGGCGCGCCGACTTCCTCTTCCCAAAGCACCGGTTTCAAAGCGCGCAGCTCGTTAATTTTTTGCCGGGTCACGGTAATGATATAATGCTTGCCGAGAAATATATTGAGCGCCCGCAGAAAAATTTCTTCATCATCAAACCGGATGCTGTTGACGACGATAAAATAATGGGTATCGTACAGCTCGATCTTCGGACGCTGTTCTTCTTCCGTCAAGCAGTCTTCCACCGCCAATTCATGAAGATGAAATAAGGGCTGTAAAATCGTCAAATCGTCAACATCGGCATCGATCCAATAAAATCCATGCTCCGGCGCCTCGATCGTTTGGGTAATATCCTCAATTAAAGTAAAAATGCCGTCCTGAACCAAACGTGCTTTCATCTGCTCCACCCCTTCACATGTAGCTTGAGTTAGCTCGTGAGGAATGCAGACGGAAGAAACGTCGCCGATTCGCCGGACAGCATCTAGGTTAGGCGTAGAGGTCAAAAAGTCAGAAGCCGGCCGTAAACGGCTGCGGCGACCTGGTTCCTAAGCAAAGGACAGTCCGGTGCATGCGAACGAGCGGCGTAAGCCGTCGGCATTCCAAACGAAATATTCTGTTGTCGCTGAACGAAAGATACTACTCCTCGGGTCTCCGTCCATTCGTTTGGTGCACCCCTTTGCTAGTGTTGTCGAATTACTTGTCTAGTATAACCGCTCGATTGCCGCTCTTCAAGGTGGGTCTGCTCTATTTTTTGCAATTTTTTTCGGGTCTACGATATAATATGCCGTTTGCGGGGAAAGTGATATTCTTAAAGAGCGGAGCGGGATGCGGAATACTGTCTTGACGTTCCCTTTATTTTCGTATACAGTAGGTATAGAACTACAATTTCATATTTCAAGTTTCAAACTCTTATCAAGAGCAGGTGGAGGGACTAGCCCGATGATACCCGGCAACCGACTATCCTTAAGCTCATATCCGCGCAGGCGGGCATGGACAGGAAGCACGGTGCTAAATCTTGCGGAAGCGTAAGCTTCTGAGAGATGAGAGAGGACATTGTTGAATTGACAAGGCCTTTCTCGTGCGCGCGAAAAAGGCCTTTTTTAGTGCCTTTTTGCAGGAGTTTACCCGGAAACAAACACAAACGCCTACAAAAAAGGAGGATATACCTATGCCAATCAAAATTCCAGATCATTTGCCAGCCCGAGAAATTCTGATGAACGAAAACATCTTCGTGATGGATGAAACGGTGGCTTTCCACCAAGATATTCGTCCGCTGCGAATCGCGATAATGAACCTGATGCCGACCAAGGAAACGACGGAAACGCAAATTCTCCGGCTGATCGGCAATACCCCGCTGCAAGTCGAGTTTGTGCTGCTGCATCCGAGGACGCATACTTCGAAAAATACGTCCGTCGAGCATCTGGAGCAGTTTTATAAAACGTTCGACGATGTGCGGGGAGAGCGCTTCGACGGTCTGATCATTACCGGCGCTCCGGTTGAACAGCTCGACTTCGAGGATGTGAATTATTGGGATGAACTGAGGCAAATCATGGATTGGAGCCGCGAAAATGTGACGTCGACGCTGCATATTTGCTGGGCCGCCCAGGCGGGGCTGTATCATCACTTCGGCGTTCCGAAATATCCGCTGGAAGAGAAAATGTTCGGCGTCTTCCCGCACTATATCAGCACAAGCAACGTGAAGCTGCTCCGCGGCTTCGATGAGTTGTTCCTCGTTCCGCAGTCGCGCCACACCGAGGTGCGCCGCGAGGACATTGAGAATGTTCCCGAGCTTGAAATCTGGTCCGAGTCTTCGGAGGCGGGCGTCTATATCGTCGGCACGAAGGACGGCAAACAAATATTCGTAACCGGACATTCGGAATACGATGCGTGTACCTTGAAATACGAATACGACCGCGACGTCAACAAAGGGATGGACGTTGCCGTTCCGAAAAATTATTACCCGAACGACGATCCGACCAAGCAGCCGCTCGTATCGTGGAGAGCGCATGCGAACCTGCTGTTCTCCAACTGGCTTAACTATTATGTGTACCAAGAGACACCGTTTGATCTGCACAAGGAGGAATACTGTATATGAGCGAGCAGCACAGCGAGAGCAAGTTGAAAATCGAGAGCCGGTTAGCCCAAATCGGCTCTCAGGAAGAGCCTGTGACAGGCGCAGTCAGCTTCCCTATTTACCAAGCGACGGCGTTCCGTCATCCGAAGCTCGGACAAAGCACGGGCTTCGATTACGCCCGCACGAAGAGCCCGACCCGCAAGGTGCTTGAGGACGCGATAGCGGAGCTGGAGTCCGGTGACGCCGGATTCGCCTGCAGCTCCGGCATGGCTGCTCTGCAGACGATCTTTGCCTTGTTCAGCCAAGGCGATCATCTGATCGTCTCTCTGGATTTGTACGGCGGGACGTATCGGCTTCTGGAGAAAATTATGTCGCGCTTCGGCGTGACCGCGACTTATGTGGATACGAATGATCTGGACGCGCTCGAATCGCATTATCAGTCGAATACGAAAGCGGTGTTGATCGAGACGCCGACGAACCCGCTGATGATGATTACCGATCTGGAGCTCGTTTGCGGCTGGGCGAAGAAGAAGGGCATTTTGTCCATCGTGGACAATACGCTGCTGACGCCGTTCTTCCAGCGTCCGATCGAGCTTGGAGCCGATATCGTCATTCACAGCGCGACCAAATACTTAGGCGGACATAACGACGTGCTGGCCGGTCTCATCGTGACCAAAGGCAAGGAATTGTCCGAGCAAATGGCGTTTTTGCACAATTCGATCGGCGCCGTGCTGAATCCGCAGGATAGCTGGCTTTTGATGCGCGGGATGAAAACCCTCGCCATCCGTATGGAACGCCATCAACATAACGCGACCAAAATCGCCGAATTTTTGTTAAATCATCCTCAAGTGGAAGCCGTCTATTATCCGGCGCTGGAGAGTCATCCGGGCTATGTCGTTCAGAAGAAGCAATCATCCGGGAATACCGGTATTTTCTCTTTCAAAATGAAGGACGCCCGCTTTATCGAGCCGATTTTGCGCCATATTCAGCTGATCGCATTCGCCGAAAGCCTCGGCGGAGTAGAATCGCTGATGACGTATCCGGCTGTGCAGACGCATGCCGACATTCCGGAAGACATCCGCCGCCGGGTGGGCGTCGACGACCGTCTGCTGCGTTATTCCGTAGGCATCGAGCATGCGGACGATCTGATCGCGGATTTGGCTCGCGCTATCGATTTGGCGCAGTCCGAGATAGAGGGGGCTTAAGGCGTAATGGCAGCAAACGAGCCTAACGGCAAGAACGAACAGACAGAGCGTCAGTTTGCAACCAAGCTGATCCACTTCGGGTCGGAGATCGACCCGAGAACGGGCGCTTCCAGCGTACCGATCTATCAAGCGTCGACCTTCCATCAGTTTTCGCTCGATGAACAGCAGGAATACGATTATACCCGTTCCGGCAACCCGACGCGGCAAGCGCTGGAGGATTATATCGCCCTCCTGGAAGGCGGCGACCGCGGCTTCGCCTTCGCCTCCGGCATGGCGGCCATATCGGCGGCGTTCATGATGCTGTCGGCAGGGGATCATGTCATCTGCACCGAGGATGTGTACGGCGGAACGTACCGTTTGCTCAGCACGATCATGACGCGAATGAACGTGGAGACGACATTCGTCGATATGACCGATCTGGAGCAAGTGAAGGCGGCGCTCAAGCCGAATACGAAGGTTGTCTTTATGGAGACGCCCTCCAATCCGACGTTGAAAATTACGAACATCGCGGAGATTACGGCTTGGGCCAAGCAGCAAGGGCTGCTGACGATGCTGGATAACACGTTTATGACGCCGTATCATCAGCGTCCTATCGAGCTCGGCGTCGATCTGGTGCTGCACAGCGCGACCAAGTTTTTGGGCGGCCACAGCGACGTCACGGCCGGTCTGGCCGTCACCGCCAACGAGAGCCTCGGACAGCAAATGAAGCAGGTGCAGAACGGAATGGGCACGATTCTCGGCGTATACGACTCCTGGCTGCTGATGCGCGGGATGAAGACGCTGCAGGCGCGCATGGAAGCGCATGAGCAGAGTGCCCGCCGTCTGGCCGAATGGCTGTCCGCTCATCCGAACGTGGAGAAGGTATATTATCCGGGGCTTACCGGACATCCCGGACGCGAAATTCATGAGAAGCAGTCCAAGGGCTACGGGGCCGTCGTTTCCTTCGACATCGGTTCCGGCGAGCGCGCCAAGCAGGTGCTTCACCAGGTGCAAATCCCGCTCGTAGCGGTCAGTCTCGGGGCTGTAGAGAGCATTCTCTCGTACCCCGCGATGATGTCCCATGCGGCGATGCCGCGCGAAGTGCGTCTGGAGCGAGGAATTACCGACGGTCTTGTCCGTTATTCGGTCGGTCTTGAGAATATCGAGGACATCATCGCCGATCTCGATCAAGCGCTTCGCGGCGTTTAGCCTCCTCTTATAGAAGCGTGGCGAAGCTGCAACAGCGAGAGGAAGCTTCTATCGACGGCAGGCTGCTTGTTTTTCACCGCCCTTTTAAAAACCTGCTATCAAAGCGGACGGGGCATAATTTTTGGCGCCGTTAAATATGAATAGAGAGTGTCTTTTCGGGTGCATACCCGGGAAGGCAGTCTCTTTTTCACGTTTTTTTCAATGACTCGGGCCTATGTTTGTGGTACCATGATTTTATAAGTTTTTTCGTATGCAAAATAGTTTGGCAATAGATAGCAAAAGGAGTGAGCACAGGATGAGTTCCATAGACCGCATCCTAGATAGTGCGCTGGCCGGAAACCGGATCGGATTGGAAGATTGTATTCGGTTGTACGAATCCGACGAGATCGAAAAAATGGGTCATGTCGCAAATCAAATTATGCTGAGGCATCATCCGGAGCCAATTACCACTTTCGTCATTGGACGCAATATTAACTATACGAACATTTGCGATGTATACTGCCGTTTTTGCGCGTTTTACCGCTCGCCGGGCTCGAAGGAAGGCTACGTGCTCCCGGACGAAACGATCTTCCAGAAAATCCAGGAGACGCTGGATGTGAACGGTACCGAGATTTTGATGCAGGGCGGAACGAATCCGAACCTTCCGTTCTCCTACTATACGAATTTGCTGCGCGAGATTAAGAAACGCTTCAATATTACGATGCACTCCTTCTCTCCTGCGGAGATTATGAAAATGAAGGAAGTATCCGAAGGGTTGACGCTGGAAGAAGTCGTTCGTGAGCTGCATGCCGCCGGATTGGACTCGCTGCCGGGCGGAGGCGGGGAAATTCTCGACGACCGCACCCGCCGCAAAATCAGCCGCCTGAAAGGCTCCTGGCGCGATTGGATGGACGTCATGCAGACGGCGCACCGGGTCGGCATGTCTACGACCGCCACGATGGTTATCGGCTTCGGCGAGTCGATGGAAGAGCGCGCCTTGCATCTGCTGCGCGTCCGCGACGCTCAAGACGAATGCATTGCCAACAAATGGAATTCCCCGGGATTCCTGGCGTTTATTTCCTGGACATTCCAGCCGGACAATACGAATCTGAAGGCGGATAAGCTCGGGCCGGAAGATTATTTGAAAAATGTGGCGATCAGCCGGATTATGCTCGACAATATTCCGAACTTCCAATCGTCCTGGGTGACGATGGGGCCGGAGGTCGGCAAACGCTCGCTGCATTTCGGCTGCAACGACTTCGGCAGCACGATGATCGAAGAGAACGTCGTCTCCGCCGCCGGCACGACCCATAAGGTCAACATCGGCTCGACGCTGGACATTATCCGCGAAGCGGGCAAAATCCCCGCGCAGCGCAACACGAGATACGAGATTCTTCGCGTGTTTGATGATGTGGACGAGAAGGTTGACAACGACTTTATTATGCAAAATTAATTGGCCAATTTAGAATTCGCTGCACTTACGGCGCATAACGCTTGTCTATATGAATCCGATGGAGGGATTCGTGTAGATAAGCGTTTTTTGTCGTTCTTGAAAACGGCCGGCGTTAGTCATGGGAAATTGTTGTTTGTATATATGCTCTCCGGCGACCATATACTTAAAAAAGAGAAGTAAGGGAAGAAAGGAGTGAGCAAGATGAAACTGTTTGCCTTGACTGTGGCGAAAATGCCGGATGATGCGGTTCAGCGTCTTCGCGATGCTGTGGAGCAGGCGGCGCGGCAAGTATATAAAAGTCATCTGGCGGTACACGTACAGCGTTTCGGCGCTTGTTCGACCATTCTGGCCGAGGGCATTTTTCCTCGCTTTCAATTGGACAGACGGACGGACACCCTCTATTCAAAAACGGCGGATGCGCTCGCGGAGTGGATCATTCATGAGGAAGAAGAAGGCTTGCTCCGTTCGCTGATCGCGCGTCATTACGAATATAAGAAGGATGAAGAAATACGCTCCATCTTAAGCTACTGCCTTCCCGGGGCCTTCGGCGAAGCCGGGGAACCTCCGTTCGAGCAGACGTTCTCCCGCCGCAAGCAGATTATCGCACAGGCGGTTTTCGAATATTTGCAGGAGCACACGGACTTGAATCTGGAAGGGTTTATCCATTTTCGGCTGCACGATTATATGGAGGAGCTCCATGAAATGGTTGAATATGCGGTCGATGAATTTTTGATGGATCAGCAGTATCAGGAGTTCATTTCTCTTTTGAAATATTTTGTCTATATCCAGGAAGCCAAAATACCTGTCGCTCATTTGATACATAAAGGCGGCAATGAATTCGCTTTGCTCAACGATTCGATGGAGCCCATCGATACGAGCGAGAACGATGCTACGGTGACCGTTGAAATGCTGGAGAAGGACATCAATTTTGAAGATGTGATCGTCAGCACTTTAATCTCGGTTTCGCCGCAGCAGATCTATATCCATACTCGAGACCCTGAAGTTCAGGTTATTAAGACGATCAAGCAAATTTTCGAGAATCGCGTCCAGCTGTGCGACTATTGCGGACTATGCCATAATCTTGACCGATCCGCCGCCGCCGACTATAATAAAGGGTAAGGCAACGATCAAAGATAACAATGGTTGAAGTGCTGCTCAGAGAAGGAAGTCTTAGGCTGCAAGCTTCCTCAGTCAACGACAATCATTTACCCCTTTGTAGCCGAGATGTGGAACGCTGGTTTAGTCGCAAGCGGACGATTCCCGGTTAGTATATATCTCCGGTTCATTCCCGTTACAGGATGCTTACGAGGATTCGCCGGCTGTTTCCAGCTACGCGAATTGAACTAGGGTGGAACCACGAGACCAAGCGCACTCGTCCCTTCTATGGGATGATGCGCTTTTTATGTTTTCCAGCATAATACAGGAGGAATGGATAAGCATGGCAGCGGTAAAAGTAACGTTCCCCGACGGGGCGGTAAGAGAGTACGAGCAAGGAATGACAATTGAAGATGTGGCGGGTTCGATCAGCTCGGGCCTTAAGAAAAATGCGGTTGTAGGCAAGGTGGGCGGCAAAGTCGTCGATCTGAACACTCCTTTGGAGCAGGATGCCGCGCTGGAGATCGTCACGTTGGACAGCGAAGCGGGGCTTGAAGTATACCGTCACAGCACGGCTCACTTGATGGCTCAGGCGCTGAAGCGCATTTACGGAGAAAAAGCAGTCAAGCTGGGAATCGGCCCGGTGATCGAAGACGGGTTTTATTACGATATCGATTTGGAAACGCCGGTAACGCCGGAGGATCTGGTCAAGATCGAGAAAGAAATGGAGAAGATCGCGCAGGAGAACTTGCCGATTCGCCGCCGTGTCGTCAGCCGCGAAGAAGCGATCCGCATTTTCACCGATATGGAAGACCCGCTGAAGCTGGAATTGATCCGCGATTTGCCGGAGGATTCCGTGCTGACGATCTACGATCAAGGCGAGTTTTTCGACTTGTGCCGGGGGCCGCATTTGCCGTCCACAGGCCGCATTAAGGCGTTCAAGCTGCTCAGCGTAGCGGGCGCATACTGGCGCGGAGATTCCAAGAATAAAATGCTCCAGCGCATTTACGGCACGGCGTTCCCGAAAAAAGCCGAGCTTGAAGAGCATCTGCATCTGCTGGAAGAAGCGAAGAAGCGCGACCACCGCAAGCTGGGGAAAGAACTGAAGATGTTCACCTTCTCCCGCGAAGTCGGACAAGGCCTCCCGCTGTGGCTTCCTCACGGCGCCAAAGTGCGCCGCACGATGGAGCGCTATATCGTCGATCTGGAAGAGAGACTCGGCTACCAGCACGTCTATACGCCGGTTCTCGCCAATGTAGAGCTGTACAAAACTTCCGGACACTGGGAGCATTACCAAGAGGATATGTTCCCCAAAATGATTATGGACAACGAGGAACTCGTGCTTCGCCCGATGAACTGTCCGCATCATATGATGATATATAAGAGCGACATGCGCAGTTACCGCGATTTGCCGATCCGCGTAGCCGAGCTTGGCACGATGCACCGCTACGAAATGTCGGGCGCATTGACGGGCTTGCACCGCGTGCGCGCGATGACGCTTAACGACGCGCATATTTTCTGCCGTCCGGATCAAATCAAGGAAGAATTTGCGCGCGTCATCAACCTGATTCGCCAAGTGTACGAAGATTTCGGAATCACCGAGTACCGGTTCCGTCTGTCTTACCGCGATCCTCAGGATACGGAGAAATATTTCCCGGACGATAACATGTGGGAAATGTCGCAGCGTATGCTGCGCGAAGTCGTAGAGGAGCTGGAGCTGCCGTTCTACGAAGCGGAAGGCGAGGCGGCGTTCTACGGCCCTAAACTGGACGTACAAATCAAAACGGCGCTCAAGAAGGAAGAAACCTTGTCCACCGCGCAGCTGGACTTCCTGCTCCCAGAGCGGTTCCAGTTGGAATATGTCGGCGAGGACGGCCAGAAGCATCGTCCGGTCGTCATTCACCGCGGCATCATCTCCACCATGGAACGGATGACGGCGTTCTTGCTGGAGAACTTCGCCGGCAATTTGCCGACTTGGCTGTCTCCGGTTCAAGCGAAGGTGATCCCGGTATCTACGGCCTTCGAAGGCTATGCCAAGCAAGTTGAAGAAAAGCTGCAGCTGGCGGGCATTCGCGTAGAATCCGATCTGCGCAACGAGAAGCTGGGCTATAAGATCCGCGAAGCGCAGCTGGAGAAAATCCCGTATATGCTCGTTGTCGGCGAGAATGAGATGAACAGCCAAAGCGTTTCGCTCCGCAAGCGCGGGCAGGGCGACCTGGGCGTGCAAAGCCTGGACAGCGTCGTGCAGCTGATTAGCGAAGCGGTTCGTACGAAACAAATCGATTAATCGTCCCTCGGACGGTCGGCGAGGACTTATCCTTTTACTTAGGGTAAGTCCTTTTTTTTACTTCAAAAATCGGTTCAAGACGCGCGGCGGACAAAGAACCATTTCGCAAGCTTGTATAATCCTAGAAGTAATTGGACAGCCTCTTATATTAAGGGGAGGTTTTAAACCAAGTATGTTACCAAAAGCCGCAAGTCATGCGAAATGGATCTGTTTGATCGTCATTTTGTTGGGATTGTTCATGGTGCTGGATCAAGAGCAGCAATCGCTCGCGCAAAACCGTTCCGCCGATAGCGAGTGGAATCAGGTTATACCGTCACTGGCTTCAAGCGTAAGCACGTCTGCTCCGGCCAAGCCGGAAACGCAAGATGGAGTTAAAGAGACCAAGGCCGTATCTTCGGTAAAACAAACAAGCCGTGCTGAATATACCGAAAAACAAAGCGACAAATATATGTTTTTGCCGAATTTGAAAAAAGATATCTCCAAGTTCACCGCGGTGGAAGTGGTTGCTACGGGCTACTACGCAGGCGAAGAATCGACCGGAAAAAATCCAGGTCATCCCGAATACGGAGTGACCTTCTCCGGAATGAAGGTGCAGCGCAACAAAAATTCATTCTCTACTATTGCCGCCGATCCGAATGTCTTCCCTCTGGGAACCGTGCTCTGGATACCGGGATACGGATACGGAGTCGTAGCGGATACGGGGAGCGCCATCAAGGGCAACCGGATTGACCTGTATTTCGAGACCAAAGACCAAGTGTATCGGGAATGGGGAAAAAAGACATTAAATGTGTTCGTTGTTAAAAAAGGCGACGGAAAAATTACGAAAATGATCTGGAGCCAGTTGGAAAACGAGATTTTGTTTTAAACTTCCAACATAATCGCCTTTCACCTTGCTCATACTAATGATTGTAAGGGGAGGTGAACATCATGGCTAAAAACAAAAATAAGAAGCAACAAAACGATACAGAGTTTTCCCAAGAGGTAACAGCTAAAAACGCAAAACAATCGGCGCAAAACAACGCTAACGAAAGTGCCGACAATAACTCTAAATACTAACATACCAGACCGGCGCGGATGCGCCGGTTTTTTCATTTAGGAAATGATGCGCAGCAATATCCTGTGGAAATCCGGGGTCTCCCCCGAAAGTAAAGTCTACCCATAGAACGATCCCAGAGGAAGGGTTTGTCGCCGATCCAGCTTAGGCTGGACGCGGACGGAATAAGCTTCAGAGCATCACGTCACTTTTGGGGGATTTGTTCATCAATTGAAAATAATTGGAACGTCCCTACCTCCCTCTTTTTAACGCTTAAGAATGCCTGCTAACCTCCGTTTGTTTATTTTAATTATTCAGATCTCCTCCTTAATCGTCATGAAAAAAATTAGTTATTTTCAAAACGGGCTATTTAGTGTAAAATAAAATCACTGTTATGAAAGTTGACATTAAAAGATAGGTGATATCCCATGCTGAATGCTTTGACGATGGGGAGTATGAGCGCGATGACTAAACGAAAAGCAGCAGAAGTTTTCCCTTTTTTGGAAAGGTATATTGCCCGCAAGGAAGAACAGATCGCGGAAATAGAGCAAGTGATCGAAAGGTACGAGAAGAAACGATTGATAGAAGAAAGGAACTATCAGGCGATGTCATCTTTTCGAAAAATATTTGCCGGAAAAAAGCCGGATCATCATTTGGCTGTGGAATATATCCATTATGTGAAAAGGCCGATGGAGCAAATTCGTCAGCTCCGCGCGGAGGCGGAACAGGCGAGGGCGATTTTGAACGGCAGCAAGCCGTCGGATTATGTAGCTATCAGCGACGACCTGGAGAAAGAGATCGGCCTGTAATGGAAGCATTCGTTTTAAGGAACGAGAGCACGGCTCCTTCGCCAATCCTCGACATGAGATGCGAAAAAGGGGCCTATTTTGTGCGTTTTCACGCACATTTTTGGTGATAATAAACAGTAAAGTCGACACCTGGTTTTGCTTTGCGACAAAAAAGTCGTTATAATGAGTTCTAGTCGAGCGGCTGCAGACTAAGGTCATCTGTGAATGACAATCATGAATGGAGGGATCTGATGAAGCGCCAAGCACTCATCGCACTATTTGCTTTAACTATGTTAGTTTCCGCTTGCTCCAAGCAAACGGACCAAGCAGGCACGGCATCGCCGACGCCTACGCCGGATACGTCGCAGCAAACTCAATCTCCTGCACCATCCCCAACGCCGACGCCTACGCCGGCTGCGCAGGACTCGAATAACAACAAGTCGGCCGATCAGGGGCAAACGAAGGAAAATCCGCCTGTGGAGGCGCCGAAAGGAGCTGCGGAGCAACCGGTCGTTACGACGGATCAATACAGCAAAGTCGATTTCGGCATGTCGTTCGACGACGTAACCAAAACGATGGGGCAAATGGGCAAATTGATCAGCGAAGCGAAAGCCGAAGACGGCAGCAACCCTGTGCAAACTTACGAGTATAAGCTAAAAGACGGCGGTTCGGCCAAGATTACTTTCCGCAACGGAAAAGTAACGTCGAAGTCGGACAGCTCCAAATAACGGCATCTCCAATAGACGCCAATGAAGGGCTATCTTGAGCAGATTGTATCTGCCCGGATAGCCCTTCATTCGTTTTATCGCATCCACGGTTCGAAGCCGGGGATGGATCAGGTTTTGCTAAAAGGATTTTGTCGGCCGGCTTGCCGCGCCGGGGGAATTACCGGCTCTTCAGCTTGTTGAGTTCGATGAAATCATGCTCCTGACTGTAGGCGGGAACGCCGTGAATGCCTACGTCGAGACCGACCAGCTCCTCGTCCCGGCTGACTCGAACCGGAGCTAAGCGGCCTATTAGCTTCAAGGCGATCCAGGTTAAGGCGAAACCCCAGACGGCAACGATAATGAGTCCGAGCGCCTGCACCCCTAAGAGCGACCAGCCTCCGCCGTAAAATAACCCGCTGTACCCTTGCCCTACGCTCGCGGCAAGCTCCGGCTTGGCGAACAGGCCGACTGCTAATGTACCGATGCTGCCGCTGACTCCGTGAACGGCGAATGCGCCGACCGGATCGTCGATCCGTTTGGACTCAAGAAATTCGGTAGCAAAGACCATCGCGATTCCGCAGACGGCTCCTATGAATATGGCGGCCCCGTCGCTTACAAACGCACAGCCGGCCGTTATCCCGACAAGCCCGGCCAAGGAGCCGTTAATGACCATTGGCGGGTCGGCTTTGCGGTAGCGCAGCATTGTAAACAGAATGCATGTGGCGCCGCCGGCGGCTGCCGCCAGCATGGTAGTGACGGCGATATGCCCGATCGAGCTGTTCGTCGCGCTCAACGTGCTGCCGGAATTGAAGCCGAACCAGCCGAACCAGAGGACGAAAGCGCCGACAGAGGCCAGCGGAAGATTGGACGGGGGTACAATATTCGGCGTACCGTCATCGGAGAACTTGCCGATGCGCGGCCCGATGAAAATGGCAGCCGCCAAGGCGGAGAAGCCTCCCATCGCGTGGATGACGGCGGAACCTGCGAAATCGATCATGCCGAGGCTGCCGAGCCAGCCGCCCGCGCTCCAAACCCAATGACCGGCAATCGGATAAATAAACCCGGTCATCGCGACAGTGTAAAGAATATAAGCGTGAAAGTTGATGCGCTCGGCGACTGCTCCCGAGACGATGGAGATGACTGCAATGACGAAGGCGCACTGGAACAGCCAATACGTATCGTTGGAGATGGAAAGCTTGATATGTGTCAAGTCTCCTCCCATCATGAAACCGCTTGTACCGATGAGACCGGAAACATCCTTGCCGTACATAAGGCCGAATCCGAAGAAATAAAAGATGAGCGCTCCGAAGGTGATATCGACAAATACTTTCATGATGATGCTGACGGCATTCTTTTGCCTTACGAAGCCGGCCTCCAGCAGCGCGAAGCCGCCTTCCATCAGCAGGATCATCGCAGCGGTCAGGACTACCCAGATCGTATCCAAGCCGCTCGCCAATGCGGATAAATCCATGTGTTCAACTCCTCTAGACCAACGATATGAAAAATCTACGCCACTCATTATACGTTTCCTATGATAGTTATGTCAACGAACTACGTAAGATATATTGACATATTGATCCGATCATTCGCATTTCTCTTGTGTGGATAATTTCTGCATGTAACGTTTATTCTATATACTAAAAACATGCGGGAGGATACATACGATGATTTCTTTGGATTCCAGCTTAATAAACCGGGAAGAGGGCTACGACCAAATCCGCGATTATTTAAAGGATCATCAGTTTACTTTGGGCGGCAATTGGGAATACGATCACGGTTATTTCGACCGGGCCCTGGACGAGGAGAACAAGGTATGGCTAAGAATACCTTTTACGGTGACGCATGGGGTGTTGGACGGAAATACCGATGCGACGAATGCGATCATCTCCATCGGCCGTCCGTTTGTATTGAAGCACTTATATAATGAAGGGCTGGATAAGGAAGCCCAAGTCAGCACGTACGGAGCGCTCGTCGATCAGTTCCAGGAGCCTGTGGACAAGGACGCCTCCTTGGAAGACCGATGGGTGAGCAAAGCGAAGGATGTTTTGCGGGAAGTGGAGAGTTCAATCCCCCTAACGTGAAAATCAATCCCCCTATATCCCCCTTACTCTTAAGGGGGACCCCGGGCGCTGCGCCCCTGGACCCCGCATGTTCGGTGCGAACTCAGAGGCTTGCGGCTTCGATGTGACGTTGGCGCTAGGAACCGCGTTCATCCCCTGTTCTTTGCTTGGCAAAGGGACAGGGGATACGCTTCGACTGCAGTGCGGGAACGGGCTAGTGCTTGGCGGGGCGTAGAGTGGATCGGCGCGCGTCGGTCCGGTTCTGCTTTGCTTAGCGCAAAGTTTGAACCGGACACGCTTGAGGGGGGGAGCAAAACGGATGGGTTCGCTGGGCTGTTTCGATAGAAAATCGCGCTCACGGTTTTGGTCAGGGGGCAGTCGCCCCTGGACCCCGGCAAGGACGAAGCGGCTTCGAGAGCACGCTTGAGGGTGGAGCAAAACGGATGGGTTCGCTGGGCTGTTTCGGGAAAATCGCGCTCACGGTTTTTGGACAGGGAGGCAGTCGCCCCTGGACCCCCTGCAAGGACGAAGCGGCTTCGAGGGCCCGCTTGAGGGTGGAGCAAAACGGATGGGTTCGCTGGGCTGTTTCGGGAAAATCGCGCTCACGGTTTTGGACAGGGAGGCAGTCGCCCCTGGACCCCCAGCAAGGACGAAGCGGCTTCGAGAGCACGCTTGAGGGTGGAGCAAAACGGATGGGTTCACTGGGCTGTTTCGATAGAAAATCGCGCTCACGGTTTTGGACAGGGAGGCAGTCGCCCCTGGACCCCCGGCAAGGACGAAGCGGCTTCGAGAGCACGCTTGAGGGTGGAGCAAAACGGATGGGTTCGCTGGGCTGTTTCGGGAAAATCGCGCTCACGGTTTTTGGACAGGGAGGCAGTCGCCCCTGGACCCTAGCAAGGACGAAGCGGCTTCGAGAGCACGCTTGAGGGGGGAGCAAAACGGATGGGTTCGCTGGGCTGTTTCGGGAAAATCGCGCTCACGGTTTGGACAGGGATGCTGTCGCCCCTGGACCCCGGCAAGGACGAAGCGGCTTCGAGGACACGCTTGAGGGTGGAGCAAAACGGCGGGTTCGCTGGGCTGTTTCGGGAAAATCGCGCTCACGGTTTTGGACAGGGATGCTGTCGCCCCTGGACCCCAATAATTTGGATGTGTAGCATATGCTGTATCATTATAATTAGAGAGACGCAGGTATTGTCACGCGTCTCTTTTTGATACATACTAATATGAAGGTATGAAATAAAAGGTAGAATTAAGAAGAGAGTATGTTCACTCGCAGTAAAGCGCTTCCTGCCGGTTCTTTGCCGTAGGCAAAGGCCGGCAGGACGGGCGCGCGCTCTATCCGGTAAAGTAGCTCTCTGTACGAGCCTGTTCACGCACTGCAGCCAAGCGTATCCCCTGTTCCTTTGCGGAGCAAAAGAACAGGGGATAAACGCGGCTCCCGGCACCAACGCCCCATCGAAGCCGCAAAACTCCGAGCTCGCGCCGAATCTTGCGGGGTCCAGGGGCGCCAGCGCCCGGGGTCCCCCTTGAGGTCAAGGGGGATTTAGGGGGATGGATCATGTAAAGCGCTTCCTGCCGGTTCTTTGCCGTAGGCAAAGGCTGGCAGGACGGGCGCGCGCTCTATCCGGTAAAGTGGCTCTTTGCACGAGCCTGTTCCCGCACTGCAGCCAAGCGTATCCCCTGTTACTTTGCGGAGCAAAGAACAGGGGATGAACGCGGCTACCGGCACCAACGTCCCATCGAAGCGGCAATCCCATGAGTTTGCACCAAACCTGCGGGGTCCAGGGGCGCGAGCGCCCGGGGTCCCCCTTGAGGTCAAGGGGGATTTAGGGGGATGGATTAAGTAAAGCGCTTCCTGCCGGTTCTTTGCCGCAGGCAAAGGCTGGCAGGACGGGCGCGCGCTCTATCCGGTAAAGTGGCTCTTTGCACGAGCCCGTTCCCGCACTGCAGCCAAGCGTATCCCTTGTTACTTTGCGGAGCAAAGAACAGGGGATGAACGCGGCTACCGGCACCAACGTCCCATCGAAGCGGCAATCCCATGTGTTTGCACCAAACATGCGGGGTCCAGGGGCGCGAGCGCCCGGGGTCCCCCTTGAGGTCAAGGGGGATTTAGGGGGATGGATCAATGATTTTACTCTCTATTTATTTAATTTTAAGGTTTCTTTAAGGTTGGCGAGGCAATATATAAATCAAGGAAAGTAAATGAACTCAAGAAATCTTTAAAGCTAGTGGATGGAGGGGTTAACAATATGGAAGATAATAAAAAAGGATACGATGATTTTTTTCGCCGGCCTGAAGGCGATTCTTCTAACGATACTTCTTCCCGTGAAGCGGCGGGAAATTCGGATAGGGGCGAGGGGCAAGAGAAGCCGTCATACTATTATTCCTACGGGCCTTATAAATCCTCAATGAATCAAGATGAGACGAACGCTCACATTACATCTACGACAGGCAGCGGGGAGCCGGTGGAAGTGACGCCGCCTAGACCGGTAAGACCGTTCTCTTACAATGTCTCGGATGGCGGGGGCGACGACCCTATGAAAAACTGGCAGTTCCCGCAGCAAAAGAAAAGAGGCTCTTCGTTCCGAAGCGGGTTTATTGCTTTCTTGGCTGGGGCCGTCGTCGTCGGGGGGCTTATGTTCGCATCGGACAAGATGAATTTGTTTACCGGATCGAAGGGCGTCCTGGGCAGCACAGCGGCCCCGAGCTCCAGCCAATCCTCCAGCGGCGGAACGGCGAAGCCGACTTCGTTCAGCCTCGGCAGACCGGATAACATCGCGCAGATCGCCGAGCAATCGGGTCCTGCGGTGGTTAAGATCGAAACGAAAGTGAAGACTAAGGCAAGCAGCGGCAATTCGCTGTTCGACGATCCGTTTTTCCGCCAGTTTTTCGGAGGCAACGGAGGCGGTCAGCAAAGACAAAAAAGCCAGGACACCGAGCAATTGCAGCCGGGCGGAATGGGAACCGGGTTTATTTTTGAAAAATCCGGCTATATTCTGACCAACGAGCACGTGATCGACGGAGCGGCTGAAATTTGGGTGACGGTGCAGGGCTACGACCAGCCGTTCAAAGCGCAGCTGCTGGGCAACAGCTACGATCTCGATTTGGCCGCACTCAAAATCGAACCGCAAGACGGCAAAGAATTCGCTTCCCTGCCGCTCGGCAAAGCGGAAGATACGAACGTAGGCGACTGGGTTGTCGCTATCGGTAACCCTTACGGCTTCGACCATACGGTAACGGTTGGGGTGCTCAGCGCCAAGGAACGTCCGATCTCGATTCCCGACAGCCAAGGCACTCGCGAATACAAGCATTTGCTGCAAACCGACGCATCGATCAACCCCGGCAACTCCGGCGGGCCGCTGCTCAACTTGAACGGCGAAGTGATCGGGATCAATACGGCGGTCAGCGCGCAGGCGCAAGGGATCGGCTTCGCGATTCCGACAAGCACGATTTCCAGCGTTCTGGATAATTTGAAAAACAACGTGAAAATTCCTAAAGAGCCGTCCCCGTATATCGGCGTGCAGCTCGGGGCTATCGATAAAGAATGGGTTTCCGAGCTGAAGCTCGAAAATACCGATGGAGCGATCGTCTCCGACGTGGAACGCAAAAGTCCGGCATTCAAAGCGGGCATCCGCCCTTACGACGTTATCGTCGAGGTGAACGGAACTAAGGTGAAAACTTCGCAAGAGGTTGTCGATAAAATCAAAGCTCTAAAAGTGAACGATCAAGCGACGCTCGGCGTTATGCGCGACGGCAAGAAAGAGTCGATCACCGTCACGATCGGGGACCGCAATGCCGAAGCCGACAATACCGTCAAATAAGAAACAGAAAAAGGTTAGATAACAGGAAAGAAGTAGAGCGAAGCCTTTTGTGTAGCTCTGCTTCTTTTTGTATCTGACAGGCTAATTTTGATACAATAACTAATAAGGGCGGTGTTGCTATGAGAGAAAAAATATTGGTAATTGACGACGATGAAAAAATCACTTCCATGCTTCGCCGGTCGTTGGCATTCGAAGGCTATACGGTATTTACGGCCAATCACGGCATGGACGGCTTGAAGCAAATTTTGGAGCATGATCCCGATGCGGTTATTTTGGATGTGATGATGCCGCAGCTCGACGGCTGGGAGGTTGTCCGGCGTATCCGCGAAGGCGGGACGACGGTGCCGGTCCTGATGCTGACGGCCAAGGACGAGGTCGCCGACCGGGTCAAGGGGCTCGACATCGGAGCCGACGATTATTTGGTGAAGCCGTTCGCGCTCGAAGAGCTGCTTGCGCGGATTCGCGTGCTGCTGCGCCGCAAGACGGCGGAGAAAGCGGAACAGCCGACGAACCGGCTCCAGTACCAGGACGTCTTCATGGATCTGGACACCCGGGAGGTATTCCGCGGCGGCCAGTTGATCGAGCTGACGACGAAGGAATTCGAGCTGCTGCATTTATTTATGCAAAATCCGAAGCGGGTGCTTTCCCGCGATTTGATTATGGAAAAAATATGGGGTTACGACTATAGCGGCGAGTCGAACGTCCTTGAGGTTTATATTGCGCTGCTTAGACAAAAAACGGAGGAGCACGGGCACAAGCGGATGATTCAAACCGTTCGCGGAGCCGGGTATGTATTGAGAGGAGAGGGCTGACGTTGTCCATTCGTCTTCGTCTAACATTATGGTATACGGGCATTTTGTCGGTCACGATATTGCTATTCGGCTTCGGATTGTACGGTCTGCTTTATTTTAACAACTACAACTATTATAAAGAGGATCTGACGAATCAGGCGAACGATGTATACGCCCGCATTCAGCCGCGGATGGTCATTACGCTCGGAGGCGGCGTCAGCTGGGATTTCGGACTGCAGGGCAGAGATTTGCTCAAAAGCTCCACGACGTTCTACCAGTTGGACAATTTTCTTAACGGAAGGACCGATAAATCGTCCAATTTGCAGCAGCTGCAGCTGACGCTTCCCGAGCTGACCGACAAGCAGAAGCAAGCGCTGATTCAGGATCAAAGCCTGATCCGCAAAACGAAAATTGAAAATCTCGATTTTATCGTCTACAGCCTGCCCATCACGGTGCTCAAAAACGGCCAGCAGCAGCTGGCCGGCGTTTTTCAGGCGGCGGTCTATACGGAGTCGTTCGAGAAGCTGTTCGCGCTGCTGCGCATCATTCTCATATCCGCATCGATCGTGACGATATTGCTGGCGGCCTCGATCGGCTGGTTCCTTGCGCGCAAGGCGCTCAGACCGATCGATCAGGTCATCGCCGCGGCGGATCAGATTGAGAAGGGCGCCGATCTCGGCAACCGGATCAATTACGACGGACCGGATGACGAGATCGGAAGATTGACCAATACGATCAACGGCATGCTAGGGCGCCTCCAGACGACCTATTCCGATCTGGAGGAAGCTTACCGGAGGCAGCGCCGGTTTGTGTCAGATGCATCTCACGAGCTCAGAACCCCGCTAACGACGATCCGGGGCAATGTCGATTTGCTGGAGAAGATGTGGCGGCAAACCGCCGCCATCGGCGAGCTGCAAGACCGTCAGCAGCTGGAGATGTCGCTTGAGGCTATGCACGACATCGCCGGCGAATCCGAACGGATGACGCGGCTTGTGAACGACTTGCTGGCGCTGGCCAGAGCCGATGCGGGCTTTCAGATGGAGAAGAGCGAAATGGAGCTGAAGCCGATTGTCGACCAGGTCATTCGCAGGGCGCAGCTGCTTCCGCATAACGTCGATTGGCAGGCCGGAGATTTGAGTGCGTTGGAGGGCGTTGTCGTCATAGGCAATCGCGATTACCTGCAGCAGCTGTTGTTCATTTTCGTCGAAAATGCTTTTAAATATACGGAGCATGGCTATGTGAAGCTGGATGCGCTGCGCATGAACGATCAGATCGGGGTGCGGATCGAGGACACGGGAATCGGCATGGATAAGGAAGAGATACCGCTCATTTTCGAACGATTCTACAGAGCCGATCCGTCCAGAGGCAAGACATCGGGCACCGGTCTCGGGCTATCGATCGCCAAGTGGATTATCGACGAGCATCAAGGCTCTATCGAGGTGAAGACGCGCAAGGATGAAGGGAGCACTTTTGTCATCTGGCTTCCTATGCTAGAGGATTCGACAACATTCGTGCACAGGCATTCCCTAGAGGAGAGTAATCAGGTATAATGGATGTGAAGGGCAGGTGCAGGAATGGACATTATCAAAATCTCGCCTCGAGGCTACTGCTACGGGGTTGTAGATGCCATGGCGCTGGCTATGCAAACGGCAAAAAATTTGGATCTGCCGAAACCCGTGTATATTTTAGGCATGATTGTGCATAATTCCCATGTTACGGATTATTTTGATAAAGAAGGCGTTATTACGCTGGACGGACCGAATCGTCTGGAAATTCTTGAACAGGTGGAAAAGGGCACGGTTATTTTTACCGCTCACGGCGTATCGCCGGAAGTGCGCAAGCTTGCCAGAGATAAAGGGTTGACGGTAGTAGACGCTACATGCCCGGACGTTACGAAGACCCACGATCTGATCAGGGAAAAAACGGCGGAAGATTATCACGTCATTTATATAGGAAAGAAGGGGCATCCGGAGCCGGAAGGAGCGATCGGAGTAGCGCCGGGACGCGTGCACTTGATCGAGAAGCTTGAAGAGATCGAGAAGCTGGAGCTGGGCTCGGAGAAGATCATCATTACGAATCAGACGACGATGAGCCAGTGGGACATTAAGCATATTATGAACCGGCTGCTGGAGAAGTTCCCTCGGGCCGAAATTCACAACGAAATTTGTTTGGCGACCCAAGTGCGGCAGGAGGCGGTAGCGGAGCAGGCGAAGGATGCCGATCTCGTGCTGGTCGTCGGCGACCCGCGCAGCAACAACTCGAACCGGCTCGCGCAAGTGGCCGAGGAGATCGCCGGGGTTAAGGCGTACCGGATTGGAGACATAACGGAGCTGCGCCGCGAATGGCTGGAGCCGGTGAGGCGAGTGGCCGTAACTTCAGGCGCTTCTACGCCGACACCAATCACTAAGGAAGTCATAAACTATTTGGAACAGCTTGATCCAAACGATCCGGAAACTTGGGAAATCAAGCGAACCATTAATTTCGAGAAGCTGATTCCGCCGGTGAAGAAAAAAGCGGGAAACGAATAACAAACGTTAGGATGAAGGGATATGCAGCAGAAGAGAACGGCAAAAAGCAAAAAGCCTTTTCATGTCCGCAATATTGCACGCTGGTTTAAATACAAATATTTGCTGCTGACTCGGGCTAAAGGCGGGCCAAGCATGGTTGCGATGGGGTTTTCCATCGGTTTGGCTATAGAAATGTTCACGCTGCCGACGGCTGGACTTGCATTCTTCCTTATATTTCCATTCGTTTATTTGTTTCGAGGGAGTATGGCTGCGGCTTTGATCGGCTTCGTTTTCGGCAAAGTGATCTATATTCCCATGACGTACTTCCACATGAAGGTCGGAGGCGCGCTTATGCCGCACGGCGCCCGCAAGTTTCTTGCGTATCATCTGCCCGATTGGATGGATGCGTTTATCCGCTCGAACCTGAAGCTGTTTATCGGCGGCGTCATTGTCGGGATCTTCCTCGGTTTGCTTGTGTACTTCCCAATCAAATGGGGACTTGAATTGTACGACTCGCGGCGCAAGGAAAAGCGGAAAAAAAGAAAGGCTCAGCTGATGGTCAGACCGGAGTCGACGCAATAAAAAAGGAAAATAAAGCCTCCTACTTGACGGGAGGCTTTTTCTTATTGTATAGTTACTTTAGTGATTAAAAGCTTAAAAGCGTATAAGCGTCGAAGCGTTCAAGTGAATTTTATATAAAAGGGAGTGCTGTTATTATGATCGTTATTATTTCGAATAAAGTATCCGAAGAGAGAATTCAGGAAATTGTCCATCATATCGAAAAGCACGAGGTGCAGGCGCATGTGTCCAAAGGAGTGGACCGCACCGTGATCGGCATTATCGGCAAAGCCGATCCGATGCTTGCCGAGCAGCTTCGCCAACTATCGGGCGTAGAGCAGGTGGTGAAAATTTCTAAATCATATAAGCTGGCGAGCCGCGATTTCCATCCGGCGGATACGGTCATCAAGATTAAGGATGTGGAGATCGGCGGGGAGCAGCTCGTCATCATGGGCGGACCTTGCGCCGTGGAATCTCCCGAGCAAATCGATGAAATCGCCCGGCTCGTGAAAGCATCGGGAGCGCAGGTGCTGCGCGGCGGCGCCTTCAAGCCGAGAACCGGCCCTTACAGCTTCCAGGGCGTCGGCGTGGAAGGTCTTGTCATGATGGCGGAAGCGGGCAAGAAGCACGGTCTTCTGACGATTACCGAGGTGATGACGCCGGAGTATGTAGATGTATGCGCCGAATACGCGGATATTTTGCAGGTCGGTACGCGCAATATGCAGAATTTCGATTTGCTGCGCAAGCTCGGAACGATTCAGACGCCGGTTCTGCTGAAGAGGGGCTTCAGCTCTACGTACGACGAATTCCTGAACGCCGCCGAGTACATTTTGGCCGGAGGCAATCCGAACGTAATGCTCTGCGAGCGCGGAATCCGAACATTCGAACCTTACACGAGAAATACGCTTGATCTCGCCGCCATTCCGGCGCTGCAATCGCTGAGCCATCTGCCGGTCATTTCCGATCCGAGCCACGGCACGGGGCGCAGAGAGCTGGTCGAGCCGATGAGTAAAGCTTCCGTAGCCGCAGGCGCTAACGGGCTGATCGTCGAAATGCATACCGATCCGGACAATTCGATGACAGGAGACGGGGTTCAATCGCTGTTCCCGGATCAATTCGCCAAGCTGATGGTCGATTTGGAGAAGTTGGCTCCGCTGGTAGGGAAACGGTTCGATACGAAAAAAGAGTCAATTACCGTATAATCTCACAAGCAAATAAATAAATGACAAGACTTGATTTCCCGTTAATGAGGAGATCAAGTCTTTTTTTGTCGAAAATATGAACAAAATCGATCGATGTGTGAGAATACCTTACATATCCATAAAAAATACCTGACATAACTATTGACGGTTATTCACGAAAAGTTTTATAATAACACCATAATAAATAAAAAACTTGAACAATGTACGAACAAACCGTGAAGAATGTTCGGAAATTAGGAGGTTGGCTACAATGTCAATTCAAAACGTATTAAGCATCCTTAAAGAAAAAGGCATCGAGTGGGTAGATTTTCGCTTTGTCGATCTTTCCGGTAGAGCTCATCATATTTCCTTGCCAGCGAATGAAGTTGACGAAGCTACATTTGTGAACGGGGTAGCGTTCGACGGATCTTCTATTCCTGGTTTCAAAGGTATTGAAGAATCTGACATGGTTATGCTTCCTGATACCGAGACGGTATATGTAGACCCTTTTACTGCTCATCCTACGCTGATCGTGATGTGTAATATCCACACTCCTGAAGGCGAGCGCTATGATCGTGACCCGCGGAGCATTGCTCAAAAAGCGGAAGAGTACTTGCAATCGGCAGGAGTAGGCACAACGGCATTCTTTGCCCCTGAATCCGAATTTTTCATCTTCGACGAAGTTCGTTTCGAGAGCGGACAAAACAAATCTTCTTATTTCGTAGATTCCGAAGAAGCTCACTGGAACTCGAACCGTAAAGAAGAAGGCGGAAACCTTGGCTTCAAAGTCGGTCATAAAGGCGGTTACGTGCCTGTAGGTCCTACGGATACGCAGCAAGACATTCGCAGCGAAATGTGTCGTCTGTTGATGGAAGCCGGTCTTCGTATCGAGCGCCATCACCATGAAGTGGCTACCGCCGGTCAAGGCGAAATTAACTTCCGCTTCGACACATTGACTACAACGGCCGATAACCTGATGAAATATAAATATATCGTACAAAACACAGCCAGACAATACGGCAAAGTGGCTACGTTTATGCCAAAACCGCTGTTCGGCGACAACGGAAGCGGCATGCACGTTCACCAATCGATCTTCGACGGCGATACTCCTCTTTTCTATGAAAAAGGCGGCTACGCTAACCTGAGCGAAATGGCATTGAACTACATCGGCGGTATTTTGTACCATGCGCCTGCTTTGATCGCGTTGACGAACCCGTCCACGAACTCGTTCAAACGTCTGGTTCCTGGCTACGAAGCGCCGGTTAACCTGGCATTCTCCAAAGGCAACCGTTCCGCAGCGATTCGTATTCCGGTTGGCGCCGTTACGCCTAAAGGCTGTCGTATTGAGTTCCGTACTCCGGACTCCACCGCGAACCCTTACCTTGCTTTCGCAGCTATGCTGATGGCCGGTTTGGACGGCATCAAGAAGAAAATCGACCCTCGCGCTCTCGGCTATGGTCCGCTGGATAAAAACATCTACGACCTGTCCGACGCAGAAAAAGGCGAAATCCGCAGCGTGCCTGGCACGTTGGACGAAGCTCTTAACGCTCTGGAAGCCGACTATGAGTTCTTGACTGAAGGCGGCGTATTCACGAAAGACTTCATCGATAACTACATCGGTTTGAAACGCAGCGAAGCCAAAGCCGTATCCATCCGGATTCATCCGCATGAATACTCCTTGTACTTCGATCTGTAAGATCCGCTCTAATACGATCTATATAATAGAAAGAAGGCAGTCCCGGTTCATATTCGGGGCTGCCTTCTTTGTGCTGAAGGACGGCTGCGCGCCGCCGGGTGCTCCGGCGGTTACAAGGCATCGCCGATGAGCGCATCGGGGGCGGAGGCATCGACGAACCGTCCGCCTTGCAGCATGGGGACCGCCTCGTAGCGATCCGTGCTCGAGCAATGCGCGACATCGTCTTCGAAGCCGCGCAGACGAAGCTCCCGGCCGCTGGCGCAGTCCAGGAGCAGCGCCCTCACGTCGCTGCGCACCGCCTCGTAGGCAGCAGCGCACAGCCGGGCCTCCGGGGAGCGGCTGCCGCTCAGCCCGGAGAGAATGGCTCCTGCGCCCAAATAATCTTCGATAGCGGGACGCAGGCTATTTTCTTCTTGGCGGGCGTTGTCCCACCGTTCCCCGCAGGCGATGACGGTAACGGCTTTGCCGGGTCGCAGGAGTCTCAGCCGTTCGGCAGCGCGTGCCGCGGCGGAGGCGTTGAGCAGACTGCCTGCGATGACCGCGGCCGTTTGCGCTGCGGCTCCGGCTGCGGTGCAGGCGGCTCCGTTGGCGGAGCAGAGGACGAATGGCCTGGATCGGTCCGCAGAGCCGAACGATAAGGGAGAGAGCGAATGGCCTCCGGTCTTGGCCGCTTCGGCCCGGCCGGTAACGAGCTCCGCTCCCTGAGCTGCGGCAAAGGAACGGGCGCCCTCCATCGGCGGGGGATACGGTATAATCAGCGCGCCGTAATGCAGCGCGGTAACGACCGTCGAGGAGAAGCTGAGAACATCGACGATGATGACGATATCCCCTCGTTCGGCGGCAGCTCTGGCCCCGCGCGGGCCCCATTCGATTCGGCAATCGTAAGGCGCTTGATCAGTGTAGTGAAAACCGTGTAGGACGTTCATGAGTTCCATCCTTGCATAGGATACATGTACACAATCTTTTGCGCGATCCACTCGAACCCCTCCGCAGCGTAGAGAGAGCGGGCCGGAGCGTTATCCAGGTCGGTTTCGAGCTGCATGCGGCCCGCGCCCCGCTCCTCGGCCAAGGCCGCCGCGCGCCGCAGCAATGCGCTGCCGACACCGAGCCTACGGTACAACGGAGCCGTAAACAGATCCTGAATCCGCATAATCGGCAGCCCTTTCGAGGTGGAGAAGCCCCAGTTGTACGTAAGAAAACCGGCCGCATGGGAATCGAACCGGGCGAGCAGACCGAAGGCGTTCGGGAACTGCAGCAGCCGTTCCAAGGCATGGCGGCATTCTTTCGTCAGATGGTCTTCATGTTTGGCGTCGCGGGTACGGTACATCGTTAATAAGCGGGTCATTTCGTCCAAATGCTCCGTTCCCAGCTCGGCTACAGTTACATGGTTCATGTTTTAACCTCCTCGTATAGTATTTCTAGAACCAAGTTTTAAGCCGATTTCCAGTTCCCATGGGAACTGGCCGCAAACTTTTCGATTTCCAGTAAATCGCACCTTGAAAATTGCAAAAGGGACTGGACTTTCCCGCATGCCTCTGGACAATAGATCATAGGGATCTATCGGGGAAATTCTTTCTCCTCCTGTAGCACGTCTACATTTCTAAGTCTGTTTCTCCGGTACGTGTCTGAGCTTCTGACCCGCTGGCCGTTCCCTTCGGCACCCCATGCCTGGCCTAGCAAGCCAGGGCAGCTCATGGACCGAAGCGTGTTCTTATAGGCGAGGGTGATTGATCTGCGCGTGCGCCGGAGGCATCCCGGAGAGTCTATTCCCTGCATCCCTCATCGAAAGGAGGAAATTCCATTTGACGCTTTTTGTCGGTATTGACGTCAGTTCGAAAGAACTGGAAACGTGTTTCATGAACACAGACGGGGATAAGCTCGAGACCCTCACAGTGAAAAACAATCTGGAGGGGGCTGCTCATCTGCGAGATCGCATCGTTGCCTTAGCGGACAAGCACGCGGTCTCCGAGATTCACATTGGGCTTGAATCGACCTCGGTCTACAGCTGGCATCCCGCCATGTACCTGCATAGTGACCCTACACTCCAGGAGCGCCATACCAAGGTCTTTACCATGAATCCAAAGTTGGTCAGCAAGTTCCGAGAAACCTATCCCGACCTGAATAAAACCGACCGGCTTGATGCCTGGGTGATTGCGGACCGTCTGCGCTTCGGGCGGCTGACAACCACCATTGTCATGCAGGAGCAGTATGTTGCGCTCCAGCGTTTAACGCGCATGCGGTTTCACTTGATCCATAACCTGACGCGCGAGAAACAGTACTTCTTGCAAAACCTGTTCTACAAGTGCAATGCCTTCACGACCGAAGTCGAGAGCTCGGTGTTCGGCCATGCCATCCTTGAGATGCTCTCCGAAAAGTACAGTCTGGACGACATCGCGACGATGGATGTCGGCGATCTGGCCGACTACTTGCGGGACAAGGGGCGCAATCGCTTCCCGGATCCCGAGAACGTCGCGCGCTGCATTCAGAAAGCGGCCAGAGCCTCTTACCGGCTGTCCAAAGTCGTCGAGGATTCCATTGATCTTGTGCTGGGTACATCCATTCAAGCAATCCGGAGCATCCAGGCTCAGCTCAAGGATTTGGACAAGGCGATTGAGCAAATTCTCGAGACGATCCCTGGCTCCCTGTGCCTGCGTTCTGTTCCCGGCATTGATCGCGTCTATGCCGCTGGCATCCTTGCCGAGATCGGTGACATCGAGCGCTTTAGCGACCAAGCCGCTGTCGCCAAGTATGCTGGCCTCACCTGGCGCAAGAGCCAGTCTGGCGCCTTTGAAGCCGAAGACACCAAACGGATTAAATCCGGCAACCGATTCCTTCGCTATTACCTCGTTGAAGCTGCCAACTCGGTAAAGAACCGCGATGAAGAATTCGGCGAGTACTACCGGAAGAAATACAAGGAAGTGCCCAAGCACCAACATAAACGCGCCCTCGTCTTAACCGCAAGAAAGCTTGTGCGTCTGGTCGATGTGCTGCTACGCAACGGCCAACTCTATACGCCACGGAAGAAGGTGACGCCTGCGAAGGATTAACGCCTCCTTTGCTAAAGTCCCTGGCATAATTCCCAGTTAAAATCTGGATATTATCTCGATTTTTCGCTGGGTTTAGTTTGAGCTGTCCTTTTTTCGGCACTCCCAGCTGTTACAGCCAAGAAAATTTCCAATTCCACCGATTCGGGGACTTGACATCATACCGCTGGACTTAGGTATGGGCTTGCAGGAAAATTGTGACATGAAATCCGGGAAAAATATAGACTGATACTGAGCGGTTTGTTATGATGTTGAATAAGGAGTATCCGAATTTCCGGACTCCCTGAACGTATGAGTGAAAATCAAATACTACACATGACGGACCGCTGAAGCAGCGGTCCTTTTTGTATATTTCGGTGCAAAGGTAAAAGATGGGATCGACCTATTGAGCCGGGAATAAAGTTAGTGGTAACCTTGATTTAGTAGAAGGATTTTCCAAATATATCATTTTCAACATTAGCTCATGCTTGAGATTTCAGCCTAATACAGAAATTTAATAAAGATGGGAAGGAAGCGGTAAAATGGATGTTTATATCGACGATCACAAGCTGATCGAGGAGATTAACAAACTTCATTATCGGCAGTTTCTGGAAGTCCATATATCCCCTGATGATAAAGATATTTTGGTAGTGTTCGGCAGCTCGGATGTTCCGGAACCCAATTATGCATTCGATGAATATAACCGGTCGATTTGGAAGTATTCCCTGGCAAGCAAAAGCTGGATTCAGATGACATCGCCGGAGGAAGATTCGTCAAAGGTGGCCTGGTGTCCTCTCGGCCTGAAAATTGCCTTTGTATATTTGAACAATGGATAAAAAGAGCTCGGCATCATGAACCGGGACGGATCGGATAGGAGAATATTAACACAATCCACATTCGGCGGCAGAGACCCTTTCAACGGAACAACATTATGCTGGTCTCCGAACTCTCAACACCTGGCTTATGTAGTGATGCCTAATGGCAGCAAATACGGATTAGCCAAAAAAATGAAAGAGAAATATAGAAATCCTGATGATATTACTATTTATAAGGGCGGCGATGATTTATATAAAAAAATGCGTCTGGAGTTATCGGTGTTTGAATCCGAATTGCATCTTATAGACGTGAACACGCTTGAGGACCGGAAAGTCCTATCGGTCAAAGAGAAAATGATAAAATTGGAACAATGGTTTCCTGAAGGGAATAGCCTGCTGATTTCAATAGGGGATGAGCTTTGCCGATTAAACTTGGACAATGGTCAATGTACAAGTCTATATAAAGGGCGCATCGAATTAACCCAAATGATAGGCAGCGAGATTCTCATGGCTAGACGGGCGGCAAATGAAATACAGGCAGGGAAAATTACCGACGGTGAATTTCAAATTGAAAATGCAGTACATTCCCCAGGTTATAATAACCAATTGCATACGTGGTCGAATGATGGAAAGTATATCGTTTTCAGCGCCCAGAACGGTGTTACGAATGCATTGTATACGATATCAACTTCGGATTCTCAAGTGAATCAAATTACCCCTATAAATCATGCAGTATGGTCGCCCAGACATCGCGCAGGAGCAAAGAGCTTTCATTATTCCAATAACCTTGCTTTCCCGCTGGGAAATCCAGGCTCCGCTACAGAAATCGTTGTTGCCGATATTAACGGAAACTTTATTGCCACAAGTGAATTGAATCAAAATGATCTCTTTGCAGACCTGAAAATTGAGATTGTACATTATAAAAGCGGTGATAATTTAGTTGAAGGAATTGTCGTTTTGCCTCCCGGCTTCAAGATACAAGTCAAAAAAAGCCCGACATTAGTATTTTTACATGGAGGACCGGCGAATGGTACAGTAACCGCAAGCTTGACGGAGCTCATTTCGGCGCGGGGTGAAAGCGCCGCATTTTATCTTGCGCTGCATGGTTATGCCGTTTTTCTGCCGAATTTTAGAGGTAGCAGCGGTTACGGCGATACGTTTATGGAGGAGGCGAAGGGTGCAAGTTTAATGTCTGCACCCTATGAAGATGTCATTGCAGGCGTTAAGCATCTTATTGATCTAGGAATTACGGACCCCGACCGATTGGGAATTTACGGATCAAGCTTTGGGGCTATGCTGGCAACGTGGACTGTTGCTAAAACATCCATATTTAAAGGTGCGGCTGCAGCCGTCGGTATTTATGATCTTCTATACGATGACCGATATGGCAATAAAGGCAGCTATGAAGAAAAGTGGGTAGACAAACAAATATACAAAATGAATTCGCCGATTGAGCAGGTTAATGATATTGAAGCACCTGTACTTTTTTTCGAAACCAGCGCAGAGCGCTCGCTCTATGGCAGTGTAGCCACTCCGTTCATAAACGGATTGAGATCCAAAAACACGGAAGCCTATTTAATTTGCTATCCAAAGGCTTTCCATAATGGGGGATGGAATGATATTTACAAAAAAGATTATATGAAAAGACTTCGGCTTTGGTTTGATCATTGTATTCACGGCAAAGATTTGCCTGGAAGCTTTTATGAAGCATAAACTGCGGCTTGCGGTTGATTTACATAGAAAACCGCGCCAATATTTCATACATCGGCTGATGGTTCATCCGTGTGCGGTACAGAACGAACTGTGAGCAGCTCCATGAAGATTCGCCGCTTCGCATCCATTCGGAATCCAGCTCGGCAGCCGGAGGGAAGGGCGATTCGTCCGCATACTTCCTCGCTATAGTAATATGGGGGCGGTAAGGCCGATCCTCCGGCCGGAAGCCGAGGGGCGTCACCGACTGCTCGATGCGGGACTGCAGCGAATGCAAAGCGTCCAGCTCCCCTTGCACGCCCATCCACAGCACGCTCGGAGCGAGCGGTCTGCCGAACGTGCCGAGGCGACCGAGCTGCAAGCGGAACGGCGCTCCCGCAGACGCCGCATCGTTCATTGCCGCCTTGACCTTGTCGGCTGTCACGGTGTCGGTGTCGCCGAGAAAGGTCAATGTGATGTGCAGGTCGTCCGGATACACCCATTTGCGGAAAGCCAGTTTGGGCTGCAATTGCTCCATAAGCTTGCTCAGCTCGCTTCGCGGCTGCGGAGGAACGGGAATAGCGATAAAAAGCCGGTCTTTGGTCACAACTGCTTCCTTCCTTCTCTCATTGAAGTTTCATCTTCATCAGCATTTCCGGCAGGTTGTGAAATATGTATCAATGATGTGAAGAATGCGCATAACTACTTGATGGATAGGGACAAACTTGCTATCATAGCCATATCATATCAAAAGATGCTGATGCTAAAAACAGGTGAAGGTGTGAAACCATGACAAAACGCGCGTACAATTTTAACCCGGGTCCAGCCGCTCTGCCGCTTGAGGTGCTGCAGCAAGCACAGGAGCAATTCGTCGATTACAATGGAATCGGCATGTCCTTGATGGAAATTTCTCATCGCAGCAAAGAATACGAAGCGATCAACGCAGAGACGCAGGCGCTCTTGCTGGAGCTTCTCGGATTGGAATCCGGATATAAAGTATTGTTTATGGGGGGCGGAGCCAGCACGCAGTTCGCTACCATTCCTTTGAACTTCCTGAAGCCGGGCAAGGTCGGCAGCTATATTATTACCGGCAGCTTCTCGGAGAAAGCCTATGAAGAAGCGAAAGTGTTAGGGGAAGCGGTTATCGCGGCATCCAACAAGGAAGGCAAGTGGAGAAGTCTTCCGAAAGCGGAAGACCTGCGGATCGATCCGAATTCGGCTTACGTTCATATGACGACGAACAACACGATCGAAGGCTCGCAGTTTTCTTATATTCCGGAGACGGGCGGCATTCCGTTGATCGGCGATATGACGAGCGGCATTTTGAGCCGTCCGATCGACGCCAAGAAGTACGCGATGATCTATGCGGGAGCGCAGAAAAACCTGGGTCCGTCCGGCGTGACGGTAGCGGTGATCCGCGACGATCTGCTGGCGGACGAGCCTAAGCATGTTCCGGTTATGCTGCGATATTCGACGCATGCGAAGAACAGCTCGCTCTATAATACGCCTCCGGTTCACTCGATCTATATGGTGAATCTGGTTTTGAAATGGGTGAAAAACAACGGCGGCGTCGCGGCGATGGAGAAAAACAACATCGAGAAAAGCAAGCTCGTATACGACGTCATCGATGCGAGCGGCGGCTTCTACAACGGTAACGTCGATGCCGACAGCCGTTCCATTATGAATATTACGTTCCGCTTGCCGAGCGAAGAGCTGGAGAAGCAATTCGTGAAGGAATCGGAGAAGCATAACTTCGTCGGTTTGGCGGGACACCGCAGCGTTGGCGGCATTCGCGCGTCGGCTTACAACGCCGTGCCGTACGAAGCTTGCAAAGCGCTGGCTGATTTTATGGCCGACTTCCAGAAGCGCAACGGATAAGGAATCGAACGGGCAGTCCTTGCTGCACAAGGGGGACTGTCTTTTTCTTTTGCGGGCGGGCGGCTCGATAAGAAGCGCCGCTTCGGTGACAGCAAGCGGCGCTTCTCGGGCCAGGCAAAATAAGAGAGGGAGCTTGAGAACGGGGCGGGCTTAAGCGAGCGATTCTTTAACTGCAGGCTCCGCCAGCTTGTAGCCGACATTGCGGATCGTGACGATATATTCCGGGTTGCGGGCGTTATGCTCGATCTTATCGCGCAGATGGCTGATATGCACGTCGACGATGCGCGTATCCCTGAGAAAATGGTAGTCCCACACGCCGTGCAGCAGCTGCTGGCGGCTTAACACTTTGCCTCGGTGCTTGCAGAGAAACAGCAGCAGATCGAATTCCTTCGGCGTCAGCTCGATAATTTCGCCGCGCAGCGTCACTTCACGCTGATCGGGTTGAATTTCGATCTGGCCGATCGTTACCGGAGTGTTCTCCGCAATGGACGGCAGCGTCTGAATTCGGCGCAGAATGGCTTGAATCCGCGAGATCAGCTCCTGCGGGCTGAACGGTTTCGTCATATAATCATCCGCTCCGTTATCGAGGCCGGCGATTTTATCGGATAAGTCCTGCATGGCGGTCAGCATAATGATCGGCACGAGATTGTTTTGTTCGCGCAGCTTGCGGCATACTTGAATACCGTCCATTTTGGGCAGCATAAGGTCCAGCACGATAACATCGGGGCGAAAATGCTGAATGGCCGGAAATACCGCTTCGCCGTCATATACGCAATGCACCTCGAAGCCTACCAGCTTCAGGTTAAACTCTATTAGCATCGAAATGGAAGGTTCGTCGTCTACGACAAGAATTTTCTTCTTCATCCTTCGAATCTCCTTTTGTCTAAGCGCTTGATAACTTTATTATGCCGGATTACTATCAACACGATATTAAGATCAAGTAAACCGAGTGTAAAATTTTTTGTACAGAGAGGCGGGTTATACACAGATGGCTTTTCATATCGTATTGGTCGAGCCGGAAATTCCGGCGAATACGGGCAACATCTCAAGAACGTGCGCGGCGACGGGAACGTGGCTGCATCTGGTCAGACCGCTCGGATTTGATACGGATGACCGCACTTTGAAGCGGGCCGGGCTCGATTATTGGCATTCGGTCAAGCTCGAATATCACGATTCGTTTCAGGAAGTGAAGGATAAATACAAGGACGGCCGTTTTTTCTTCGCGACGACGAAGGCGGATCGGCTTTACACTGATTTTACATTTCAGGACGGCGACTTTCTCGTCTTCGGCAAAGAGACGAAGGGACTGGCGCCGGAAATATTGGCGGAGCATCCTGGACAATTAATGAAGCTGCCGATGTCGGATGCGGTCCGTTCGCTGAATTTGTCCAACTCCGCAGCGATCATTTTGTATGAAGGCTTGAGGCAGACCGGCTTCCCGGGATTGCATTAAAAAAACGGTGCAACCGATTCGAGGGGCAGGCTCAGCGAACTTTTTCACAGTACTTCTAGAGGTATGGCAGGAATTTTGACATATTCAACGAATAGTATAATGACAGGCTGCAATCCGATGGTTACGGTTGTCGGCTAGGATTGTACTGTTCGTTTTTTTTTGCGTTGGAAAGACGAAAGAGAGGTGAATTTATGATGAAACCAGCAGGTGTAGTTAGAAAAGTCGACCAGTTGGGCCGGATTGTGCTTCCGAAATCGCTGCGCAAGCGTTATCAGATGAATGAAGGGGACCCTGTTGAAATATTGGTTAGCGGAGACCACATTATTTTGGAGAGATACCGTCCGCGCTGTGTGTTCTGCAGTTCCATGGAGCAGGTCAGCGAATTTAAGGAGCGCCATATTTGCGGGGAATGTCTTGCAGAGATGGGCGCGATGAAACAAAAGGCATAGTTCGGGGAAAAGCAGAAAGCATCACGGAGTCCTTACAACGTAAGGAGCGTGATGCTTTTTATCATGATTGGAAGGAAAAGCCCCTTACAGGCCTTTCGTCTTGTCGTCATTATAAGCTGCAGTGCACATTGCTACAATAAACATTAAGAATACTAAAATGACAATCCAAAATGTTGCTGACATCGGATGCACCCCCTGCACATTATTATAACCAATGCTAGGCGAAAAAAATATTACCAAAATGTGAACATTTATTTAAAAAACAAGAAATGCGTCGGCAGCAGGCGCAATTTTCCGTCGGAAGGGCGATTGATGATCTGGCCTTCATAAATCAGGCTGGAGGAGCCGCCGCCGTCCAAATTGTACGCATCCTTGACACCCATCGCTAACAGCTTGTCTTGAAGCTCGGCGAGCGTAGCTCCGGAATTGCCCCGTTCGTCATAACCGTCGGTAACGAGGAAAATCAACTGGTCGTTCTTGAAATTGCCGACCACCGTTCTCGGGGCGCGGGCAGGAGAGGTCTGCCACTGCGGCGGAATCGACTGCTTCTTGCCGTTCTGCAGCAGAACGGGAACGAAGGTGGCTCCGAACGCCGGACTCAGCTTATCCAAATCCTGCTGCCGGGAGAAGCGCCCTCCGATCAGCTTGCGGTCCGTGCTCAAGCCCACGAAGGCCAAATCTTCAAACGTCGGCTCGAAGCCGTATACGTATTTGCTGTTGTAGACGGTCGTGCTGAGCGGATAGCGTTTGCCGGTTTTGCTGTCGTCGGCGAAGCCTCCGGCGTTAACTCCCGCGACCGCGCCATAGCGCCGGGCCGCGTCGAGCGTCGTTTCGCTGCCGCCGACGGCATCCTTGCCGAGCACCATCTTCATCGCCTTGTCCGATTTCATATTGACTTTGAGCGCGTAGCCCTTATAGTTCGAATCGCTGAAGTTGTACAGCTTCAGATCGATGTTCGAGCTGACGGTTTGTCTGGCGAGCTTCCCGCCGAGCTTGGAGCTAATGCGCGAATCGAAGACGGCTTCGGGCTTGGCGGAGGCTGCCTCGGCCGTCGCCACCATCGCAGTCACATCGGAGGCGCTTTTCTCGTACAGCTCGAAGAAGCGTTCGATCGTCGACTTGGTCTGCGTCGCGTCGTCTTTTGCTTTATCGAGCTGCTCGCTTGATTTTTGCAATTCCTCTTGGATGGAGAAGTCGGTCTTGGCGATTCGCTGCAAATCCGGCAGCTGTACGGACAACTGGGATAAAAGTAAGAAAGCGACGATTCCGATAAAAGGAGCAAGGGCCAAGAGCATCGTGCGGTTAATAAGTTGAACCGGATTCATTTTGTTCACACTTCCTTATTGCAGTACATCCAGGTTTTTCTTCAGGTCGTCAAGCTTTTTCTTCACTTCGTTCAGCTGTGTGTACAGCTGGTTGCTGTTGTCCGTCTTACTGTTGGCGCTGTCCTTGGTAAACGCCAGCAGCTCGTTCAAGGCGTCGATCTTCGTCTGCATCTTGGCCAAATCTCCGCCGACGCTTTCCTTCAACTGATCCAGCTGCTTCTTATAATCCTCCTGCACGGCCTGCAGCTGCTGATCCGTCTGCGCGGCGATTTGCTGGGCAATCTGCTGGCGCAAATGATCGGTGTACATCTTGGCGCCTAGCCCGCCGAGCGCGATGAGCAGCGTCCACGCCATAAATAACAGAACGTAGGTTCTTCCTTTTCCTTTCCGCTTGACCGGCTTGCTCGGCCGCGCCATCGGCTGCTCGAAAACGGCAGGCTCAACGGGCGTGTTCATGGTTGATTCACCTTCCTGTACTCATTCGGTGAGAGGCCAACCAGCTTTTTAAACACCTTGCTGAAATATTTCTCATCGTCGTACCCGACCATTTCGGCGATCTGCGCAATCCGTAAATGCGGGTTGAGCAGGAGCAGCTTCGCTTTCTCGACGCGGATATCGCTCAAATAGTCGGATAAATTGACTTTAAACTCTTGTTTGAATTTACGGGAAATATATTCACGGCTTAAATAAAAATGATTGGCAATCTCTTGAAGCGTAATATCCTGATGATAATGGTTTTGAATATACTTTGCAATCTCGAAGATCGCGTTGTTATCCCGATGCTGATGCTCCAGCTGAAGCTTTGCGAGAGCGGTCAGATCATCGATCAGCTGCCGTCTCCACAGCTGCGGCGACAGCGCTCCGTCCTGATCGAGCGGCAGACTGACAAAGCCCGGAGCCGCGCGGATGTTCAGCTCGGCCTGGCGCTCGCCGAACCATTCCGCCAGCCAGCGGCTGCGCAGCACGTTGTATTCGCTCTGCCAATGCCTGAACTGCTCCACGGTCACGGTGTCGAGAGCGCGAACGGCGTCCAGCCACAAGTCGACGGCTTTGCCGATCTGCTCCTCGCTGCCGCTTTTTACCGCCAGGCGGATTTGCTCGGCATAGTCGGAATAAGAGAGCAGCGGCTGCTGGGCGGAAGGCTGGCCGGCCGCATAATATATCCGCTTCTCCTTCACGCGCAGATTGCGGCGCCGGAGGGCCGACTGGGCTTCCCGGTACGCTGCCGGCAGGCCGTAGGGGAACGGCTGGACGAGGCTGACACCGATGTCCAGGCTGCTGCGCAGCGCGGCCGTGAGACCGCGCTGGATATCGGCGAGCACCGGGTCCGGGTCGGGCGATGCGCCGTACAGCAGGATGAGAATCTCCCCATCGCTGTTCCAGTAACGGTAAGCGACGCCGTGACGGCCCGCCCGCAGTATCTCGTTACATATATTCGTAACGGAAAAGAATAATAGGTCCGAGTTGGCGTCGAACTTCGCCTTTAATCCGGCGCTCATCGTATCGAAAGCGATGATGGCGAGGCGGCATTCCTTCATGCCGCGCTCAATGCCGAAGGCTTCGTCCAGCGAAGCGGCCGAAGCCTCGTACGCGGACGGCTCGGCAACGAGATTGGACAATGTCTTCTCCCAGTATACCGGACGAATCTGATTCATCTCGATATTGCTCTGCACTTTGCGATGACGCTCGTTCTCCTCGCGAATCCAGCAGTCCACCGCTTTGCCTACTGCGGCGTGGAGCTGCTCCGCGTCGATAGGCTTCAGTATGTAATCTACGCCTCCGTGCTTAACGGTATGGCGGACGAGCTGGAAGTCGTCATGCCCACTGATGACGATCGTCTTCCCGTAGGCATAATGGGCCTCCAGCCATTCCAGCAGCTCAAGGCCGTTTTTGGTCGGCATCATCATATCGGTAAAAATAATTTGCGGCCGGTGCTCGCCGATCATCTCGATAGCTTCTTCTCCGTCTTGCGCTTCCAAAATCGTATCGATTCCGAAATGGTTCCAATCGACGAGCAGCTTGACCGCTTCGCGCACATGTTTCTCGTCGTCGACAATGATCGCTTTCATGCGTTTTCCTCCTTTTCCAGCCGCGCTCAAGTTAGCCGAGCGGACTAGCCGTTCTGATGAGCCCCCGGCGCATCCAGCGGAATCAAGAGCACGATCCGCACGCCCGAAGGGCTGCATGGCTCAATCTTCATCGCTGTGCCCGGGTAGTAGAGTGCAAGCCGCGACCGCACGTTCAGCAGCCCGATGCTCTCCGCCGGCTCGGAGGCGATGTCGGGATGCTTGCTCAGCTGCCGCCGGAGCCGGGCGAGCGTATCCGGATCGATGCCGCGGCCGTTATCCTCGACGGTCAGCCGCAGCCTGTTATCCTGCGTGATCGACCCGGTAATGAGCAGCCGTCCGGTCTTCTCGCGCGGATCGAAGCCGTGCTTAAAGTAGTTTTCCGCGAGCGGCTGCAAAATCATTTTGGGCACGGTCCTATCCAGCGTCTCCTCGTCAATCTCGAACGAAACGGTCAGCTCGTTTTCAAACCGCTGCATTTGCAGCTCCAAATACGATTTTACATGAGCGATTTCTTGTTTGAGCGGGACTAGCGTTTCATTCGTATTCATACTGTAGCGCATCATCTTGGCCAGGGACGACAGCAGCGAATAAATTTTCGGCGCTTGATGCTGCAGGGCGAGCGTGCCGATCGACTGCAGGCTGTTGTACAGAAAATGCGGATTAATCTGGGCTTGCAGCGCCTTCAGCTGATTGGTCTTATTGGCCAGATCAAGCTTGTATTCGCTCACGATCAAGTTGTTGATCGTCTGCATCATCTGGCGGAAGCGCCTCGCCAAAATGCCGATTTCATCATGGCTCGTCACCTGAATGTCCACCTGCATGTCGCCGGTTTGGATTTTGCCGATATAACCGATCAAGTTTTTGATCGGAGCGGTAAACTTGAACGAAATGTACAGCGTTGCAAAAATCACGACAATCAGAAACAGACTGAAAATCATCGTGTTGATTTGGGTCAGCTCGCGAGCGTTTTTGTACAAATTTTCGTAAGGAATCCGCTTCACGAGCGTCCATTCCATATAAGGCGACGTCATCCGCTCGTATATATGGATGCCCGAGAACGGCTTGCTTTTCCACTCGAAGCTTCCTTTATCCTCGGGCATCGCCAGCAAATGCCGCACCCAATCCTCGTCCAGCGCCTTACCCCACGTCTCGCGGTCGGTTCCGTAAATCACGGTTCCGTTCCGGTCGAGAATGTACAGTTCTTCCTGTCCCGGCGTGTACAGCTGCTCGCAAATGCTGCGGATGACATCGACACTGAAGTCGATCGACAAAAAGCCGAGCTCCTGCTGCGTCAGCGCATTGCGAATGGAGCGGTGCATTGTGACGACCGTCGCAGGGGGGACGTAGAACAAGCCGCCCATTCGGTAATCATGGCTGATATGAGTAGGCTCCAGCCGCACCTCCGCGCCGTTCATCTCCGGGATGTATTTCGGTCCCGGCCCTTCGTTGCGTCCCGGATTTCCCTGGGCGATCATGAAGGAGCGGTTCGTTTTGGCTATGTATAAATACGCCTGCTTTATTTCTTTGACCGAATTGGCAATCGCCTGCACGCCGCGGAAAATTTCGCTCGTGCTGATGTAGTCCGTGTCGCCGCTTTCTATAATATTGTACAGCGTCGTGTCGTTATACACGGACAGCGAGCTTTGCTCGATTACCTTCAGGTAGTTCATAATGTTCGTTTTACCTTGGTAAATCAAATTGGAGTTGCTGACGACCGTCTCCTGCGACACTGAATGCTTGGTGAAAAAGTAGGTAATGATAATCGATGTGGCAATGGGCACGATCGTAGCCGCGAGCAGGAAGACGATCAATTTGTTGCGGATGCTGTTACGGATCATAAGTCTTCCCCTTTCTTTCACAGAGCGTCTAGGCGTTGTGCCAATGCGGTACTACAAGAGCTCGGCTCCTTGCGCAAGCTATATTGTATCAAGGGATATCAATAAATTCCACCTGATGGGTCATCATAGTCGGTGTTTTTAAACCGTCTCCGTTTCTATACTAGGGTTATACTTAACCAAAGGGGGAAAGATGCTATGAAAGCTAGGCATCGCTTGTCGGATTGGATGCTGCAGACGGTATTCGTCGGTCCGGCGCTCGTCTTTTTCTCCATTATCGTTATCGTGCCGTTTCTGATGAGCATTTATTATTCGTTCACCGAATGGAACGGAGTTACTTCTACGATCAAATGGATTGGGCTGGATAATTTCAAAAAAATCATTGTGGACGATCAAGATTTCCACTCTTCATTTTGGTTTACGGCCAAGTTTACCGTAACGAACGTGCTGCTGGCCAATCTGGTCGGCTTCGCGCTGGCGCTGCTGCTGACGCAGGCGCTGAAGAGCCGCAATGTGCTGCGAACGGTGTTTTTTATGCCGAATGTGATCGGCGGCTTGCTGCTCGGGTTCATCTGGCAGTTTATTTTTGTCAAAGGGTTCGCTACGATCGGCGAGCTTACGAATATCGGTTTTTTCCAGCTTCCATGGCTGGGCGACGCGCCGACGGCGTTTTGGGGACTGGTCATTGTCAGCGTATGGCAGACGGCCGGATATTTGATGGTCATCTATATCGCCGCGCTGGCGAACGTCCCAAGAGACATTGTCGAGGCGGCTTATATCGACGGCGCGAACCGCTGGCAGACGCTGCGCACGATTACGTTTCCGTTGATCATGCCCGCCGTCACGGTCTGTCTGTTCCTGACGATATCCTGGGCGTTCAAAATGTACGACCTGAACGTTTCCTTGACCAAAGGCGGGCCGTTCAACTCGACGCAATCCGTGGCGCTCAACATTTACGATGAAGCGTTCCGCAACAACCGGTACGGACTCGGAACCGCCAAGGCGTTCCTGTTCTTCATCGTCGTGGCGCTCATTACGATGATTCAAGTGTGGACGACCAAGAAGAAGGAGGTTGAAGTGTAATGGAAGCGAAAAGCACTTACAATCTTCGCTTGCTGGGATTGGAAATTGTAGGCATCATTGTCGGCTTGCTGTTTCTCGTCCCGTTTTACTTCGTCATTGTCAACTCGATGAAGACATTCGGAGAAATTCTGATCAACTCGTCGAGCCTTCCGAGCTCGCTTAATTTCAGCAATTACGTCAAAGTATGGGACATCATGAAGTTCCCGAAGGCATTCCTGAACTCGCTGCTGATTACGGTGTTCAGCAATCTGGGACTGGTCGTGATCAGCTCGATGGCCGCTTACCGGCTGGTGCGCCGGCCTTCCCGGTTCAATAATCTCGTCTTTCTCGCGTTCGTCGCGGCGATGGTCATTCCGTTCCAATCGATTATGATCCCGCTTGTCCGCGTAGCGAGCGAGGTCGGGCTGATGGACAGCATTCCGGGCTTGGTCGTCTGTTATTTCGGCTTCGGAGTCTCGCTGAACGTCTTCCTGTATCACGGGTTCATTAAGTCGATTCCGATGGAAATCGAGGAGTCGGCTACGGTAGACGGATGCACACCGTACGGCGTGTTCTGGAAAATCGTCTTCCCGCTGCTCAAGCCGATGACGGTCACGATCATCCTGCTGAACAGCCTGTGGATTTGGAACGACTTCCTGCTGCCGATGCTCGTTCTGAACAGCCCCGATCTTAGAACGATTCCGCTGACGACGTACTCGTTCTTCGGACAATATACGAAGCAGTGGGACTTGGCGCTGGCTGCGCTCGTGCTCGGCGTCCTGCCGATCGTCATCTTCTTCCTGGCGATGCAGCGCCATATTATCGAAGGGATTACCGCCGGCTCCGTCAAAGGATAAAGAGGGCGGGGGCGTCCGCAGCATGATGATGCGGTCAACAGGTTACACCTTTTCGTTCAATATAGTCCGTGTTCGAAGAGGGTCCGATTTCTTACAATAAATACAGGAACAAGCAACAAAGATAACTTTTACAAAAAAAGGTTTGATAAAGGGAGGTTTCTTAGAATGAAAAAGAAATTTGCGGTTCTCGGTTTGACTACAGTGATGCTGGCTTCTCTGATGGCGGGATGTGCCAAGAGCGGTACGCCGGCGCCTGAAGCCGGAGGCTCGAATGCCGGAAGCGGCGGAGCCAAAAACGTGACGCTCAAAATGTTCCAGTTCAAGGTAGAGATCGCCGAGCCGCTCGCCAAGCTGGCCGCCGAATATGAGAAAGAAAATCCGGGCGTCAAAATTCAGATCGACACGGTGGGCGGAGGCTCGGACTACGGCGCCGCGTTGATGGCGAAGTTTAACTCGGGCGACAAGCCGGATATTTTCAACAACGGAGGCTTTTCCGATCTGGACAAATGGATTGAGCATCTGGAGGATTTGTCCGACCAGCCGTGGGTGAAGGATATGGTAGCGGTCGCCAAGGAGCCGATGACCAAGGACGGCAAGCTGTACGGACAGCCGCTCAACCTGGAAGGCTACGGCTTCCTGTATAATAAGGATCTGTTTGCGCAAGCGGGCATTACCGAGCTGCCGAAGACGCTGTCCCAATTGGAAGCGGCCGCGCAGAAGCTGCAGGACAAAGGCATTCAGCCTTTCGTCAACGGCTACGGCGAATGGTGGGTGCTGGGCAACCACTTCGTGAACATTCCGTTCGCGCAGCAGCCCGATCCTAACGCCTTCATCGACGGTCTGAACAAGGGAACGGCCAAGTTCCAAGGCAACGCCGCGTTCGAAAACTGGGTGAAGCTGTTCGATCTGCAGCTGAAATACGGCAATAAAAACCCGCTGCAAACCGACTACAAAACGCAGGTGACCGAGTTCGCCACAGGCAAAGCCGCTATGACGCAGCAGGGCAACTGGACGCAGCTGCAGCTTACGCAGACGAACCCGAACATCAAGGTCGGCTTCCTGCCGATGCCGATCAGCGACGATCCGGCGGCGAACGACAAGCTTCCGGTCGGCGTGCCTAACAACTGGGTTATCAACAAAAACTCGCCGAACAAGGATGAGGCGAAAAAGTTCCTGAACTGGCTCGTAACCTCCGATATCGGCAAAAAGTATATTACCGAAGAATTCAAGTTCATTCCGGCGTTTACGAACATCCCTGCGGATGAGAAAATTCTCGGACCGCTGGCCGCCGATATTATCAAATACAGCAAAGAAAACAAAACGCTCAGCTGGAACTGGTTCAAGTTCCCTGGCGGCGAAGCGAGCAGCCAGAAGTTTGCCGCGACGATGCAGGCTTACGTGGCGAAGCAGAAGACGAAGGATCAAATGTTCGACGAGTTCCAAAAAACGTGGGACAGCTTGAAAAAATAAAGCAGACCGACCGACTCCCCGGCCCCTTGGCCGGGGAGTTTTCCGATTGTTTGGGGAGCGATGCGCCATCATGTCCTTGCGGTTAACAGGGGATAGGTTCGGCGGTCGCCGCGGGTCGCTTACGCTTTTTACAATAAAGAGAGCTTTAGGAAGCAATGGAGAAGAAAAGGCTACCAAGGAATGATTAGGGAAGTAAACCGCTAGTAAACCCGCTTACAAGTGCTTACATCGGCATTTGCCGCCGCTTTGCCGAGTTAACATCGGACGGGGCCGCTGTTACAATGAGGATGAGTTTGCTAGCGGATGCTGACGGGGGATGGACATGATAACGAGGCTTATTACGGGTGGCAGGCAGTGGTATGTGGCAAGGAAGCGATTTTTACCTGAGGATAAGCGGCTATCGAAGGATGCGATGGTTTCCCTGTTTATTCATTTCTGTTTCCAGTTCGGAGCCTCCATGTCGGGGATTTTCCTGACCCTGTACTTGTGGAGGCTAACCGAAAGCTTATGGATTAACGGCATGTACTACATCGTCAACTATGCCGCGGCGCCGCTGGCGTTCGCCCTGGGCGGGCTGATCATCAAGCGGAAGGACCGGATGGTGACATACCGGCTCGGCATCGGCCTGATTGCTTTATTTTATCTTGTCGTCGTATTCGCGCAGGAGGCGGTCGTCGATTATTATGTGCTGTTCGCGATTTTCGGCGGCGTAGCGGGCTCCTTCTACTGGGCGGGTTATTTGACGCTGATGTACGACGTTTCCACGGAGCGCAACCGGATTCGCTATTTGGCGATCAATATGATGGTGTTTACGTTGGCCGGGCTGATCGGGCCGGCGCTGGCCGGCTTTATTATCCGCGAGAACGAAGGGCTGCAAGGCTATACGATCGTTTTCTCGATCGCCTTCTTCATGTTTCTGATCGCGACGCTGGGCAGCTTCAAGATTAAAACCAAAGCATCTCATCATAAAGCATATTATTTAAAATTCGTCGGGCTGCTGATGAACAAAAACAAGCGCTGGTTCAAATCGCTGCTCGGCTTTTTGACGATGGGGTTGTTCCAAGGGATTATGTTGTTTTTGCCGAATATATTGCTGTTTCAAATTGTCGGCCGCGAAGATTTGGTCGGATATTTGGGCGTGCTGTACGCGACGCTCAGCATTTTGACGGGCATCGTGCTGACCAAGTACGGCAGGGAAGAGCGGGCGCGCAAATTTCTCGTCATTTCGACGATAGGGTATGTGGCGGGCACGCTGTTCATTCTGTGGAAGCTGACGCTGGTCACGGTCGTCGCCTTTATGGTGCTGTACTCGATTTGCTCGCCTTTGCAGGGCAATACGATTACCTCGTTCTATTTCCGCCTGATCGGGGCTTTGCCGTTAAAAGGACAACTGCGGGTGGAATCGGTCGTCATGCGGGAGACGTTTCTTAACTGCGGGCGGGTCATTTCCATTCTGGCGCTGATTCTCATTACCGAATACAGCGGGAACGAGCTGCTTCCATGGGTGCTGTTCGCGGCGTCGATAACGCAAATCGGGATTGTCTGGCTGCTCGAACGGGTGCCGGAGGAATCGGAGGAAAAGGAAGCGGCTTGAGCGCGCAGCGGCGGCAGCAACAAGGAATCATTTGCAGCAAAGAGCCCGGGCGGATCAACACGCCAGGGCTCTTTTTAATAATATATTCAATCCAGCAAGGTGACGATGCCTTTGGTGCCGTCCACTCGAATGCGCTGCCCGTCCTGCAACAGATTCGTCGCATTGTCGATGGCGACGACGGCAGGGATGCCGTATTCCCGGGCTACGATGGCGGCATGGGAGCCGGCGCTTCCGATTTCCGTGACGGCCGCCCCGGCGATTTTGAAGAGCGGCGTCCACATCGGGGCGGTATAAGGAGAGACCAGCACATCTCCTTTTTTCAGCTTCTTAAATTGTGCGGGATTTCTCACGATACATACCGGCCCTTCATATATGCCGCGGCTAGCTGCGCTTCCGCGGATGACGCCCGCGTTGGCGGCATCGTCATCCTGACGCTTCTTCTCGGAAAACACAGGGAAGGAGCCTGTGGAGATCAGCCAATGTACGCCTTGTTCATGCGCTGCGTATACCCTTGCGAACGCGCTCTTCCTTCTGCCGATACGCTCGCGTACTTCCATCTTGCCCTGCGCCGCATCCCGGAGCTCCTCCAGCAAGAGGAAGAAAATATCGTTAGCTTTATCGATAACCTTGCGCTCCGCAAGCATTTCTCCGAGCTTCAGCGCGATCCTGTGCAAGTAGCCTGCAAGCTTCTCCAAATAAAATACGCTTTCCTCCCGGATGACGGTGGCCTCTCTCACGGAGTCAAGCAGTTTCAGAAACTTCGCGTAGGCCGCAGGCTTCAGGCCGTCGCGGACAAGCTGTTTGGCCGCGTTAAACTCCGCCTCCTGCCGGCGGAAGCTCTCTTCGGGGTCCGGCGCCGAGGAATCCGCGAGCAGCGCCTCAATCACCTCGTCCATTTTCTCCGGTTCTTCACGCCATGTGGCCGGGGACAGCATGCGTCCCATGCCCAGCGACGGCCGGTCCCCGTATTCCCGAAGAAATTGCTTCAGCTCCTTATGATACGCCGGACTGTCCTTGCCGTGCAGCCGCGCGGCTTGAGCCATCTTCAGCAGCGCCTGATTTTGCAGTGCGGTTCGGAACGGCAATGCCCGCAAGAGGCTGGCGGTAATATCATCCGCGTTGGCTTGACCGGCCGCTTGTTTAACCATGCTCGCAAGTTTCTTCTCGGAGCAGCTGCTCGGCATGGCAATGACGGCAAAACGTTTATACACAAAATGCTGATAGTCTTTTAGGGCTTGCTCGAAAAGATCAACCATTTGCCGGGCATCGCCGGCATGGTTTAATACGCCGTCGGTTTTTTCGATCCATGCTTGAACTTCGCTCGCGAAATCATGCCATGTATATTTGTTTTTGAAAAATGAGTTTTTCACCCATGCCGCCGGTAATTTCCACAGCATCGCCGGAGATACGGACAAGCCGGCGAAATGTAAGGCAACCACTCCATTCTCGCGTTCAACAGGCCGGTCATCCCCCTTCGGCGAAAAGCCGGATTCCATAAAGTTTTGATGAACCCCTTTATAAAAATAGCAGAAGCTGGCGAAATCCAGGGGCGCATGCGGATAAGGGCTATGCTCGATCACGCTTTGCAAACCGAAGGGCTCCTTGGCGCCCTTGTAAATAATCTCGTCCTCGGGCCCCAAAACCTCCAGATCTTCTGCGGTCGGGGTCATTGCCGTAATCGGTCTTGCCTGCAGCAGATAGATATTGCCTTGAGACAAAGCCCACTCGGTATCCATCGCGCAGCCGTAATGCTGTTCCACAAGCTTAGCTAACCCGCTTAGCCGAGTAAGCTCCGTAGGGCCGAGACAGTAGCTTTGACGCTCCGCAAGCGGAACTTCTTCCGTGACCGTTCCATCGCTTTTCAGCTGGATGCGCAGCTTCTTGGAGCCGAGCGTCCGCTCTTGCACCCGGCCGTCCTTCGTAACGATAAACGTATCCGGTGTGATCAAGCCGCTGACCACAGCTTCCCCAAGTCCGTAGCCGGCGCTGATCAAAATTTCATCCCGCTTGCCGCTGACGGGGTTGGCTGTAAACATCACGCCCGCGGCTTGGGACGGAATCATAGCTTGAATGACGACGGCAAGAGCGACCTCAAGATGGTCAAAATTCATATTCATCCGATACGTTATCGCCTGCGGCGTCCAGAGACTGGCCCAGCATTTTTTTACATGGGCGGATACGGCTTCCTTGCCGTACACGCCTAAATAGGTTTCATGCTGCCCCGCAAAGGAAGCCGTGGGCAAGTCTTCCGCCGTAGCGCTGGAGCGAACGGCCACGGATAACCCTTCGTTCCCGCCCGCGGCATGGGCCAACTCCCCGTACATTTGCTCCAACTCCGCTTGGACGTCGCGCGGCATAGCCGCTTCTTCAATCCATCCCGATATTTCCCGGCTCGCCGCCGCGATGGCATCGATATCCGGCTGCCGCAGCTGCGCAAGCGCCTCCTGAATCCGGCGGGTCAGCCCGGACGCTTCGAGATGCGCCCGGTAAGCGCGCGTCGTAACGACAAATCCCGGAGGCACCGGAAGACCGGCGCGGATAAGCGTTCCCAGACTCGCGCCTTTGCCGCCTGCTTCCGGCAGGGCGTCTTCGGACAATTCGTTTAACATCTTCATATACGCTGTCATGGTTATAATCTCCTTATGTTTTAGGTTGACCTCTACCTATTTCATTAAAAAAACGTATTAGTGAAGCGAACGCTACGTCCTCTAGAAGGGGGTGAAAAAGTCCGCTGCGGCGTCCATTTGATCCTCCAATCGCTGTTGAAAACGGAGTTTTTTCGTTTTTCTGCGGAGAGAATCCGATTTTAAAGGCGAACGCTTACGCTTTTCCAGATTCAAATGGCCCCTCCGCTCTTTTTTCACCAGGCTTCTAGAAGTTCCCGCTTCGTTCATCTATATTTTTCCATGCTTTGACGAGCAGGTCCAAAAACAGCTTTTTCTCTTCTTCAGTCATTCCTTTCAGCAGCTGCTGTTCGGTCTCTTCAAATACTTGCTCCATTTCCGATAGCAGCTTCTTGCCCTCCGGAGTGATCTCGATATGAAAAGCGCGGGCGTCGCCGGCTTTCGTGCTGCGGATAATATATCCTTTGCGCTCCAGGCCGTTGAGCAGATTGGTGATGGTAGGTCCTTTCAACTGCATGACCTCACCCATATTTTTTCGGCTGATCTCCTTGCCCATTCGTATGCCGCGGTCAATGATCTCAAGCAGCAGTCCCTGCGGCGAAGTGAGCTGGTATTCCGCCAGTTTTGCGTCGTTGGTATAGCGCATTTTATTCGCGATCGTTTTGATAAATAAGTCATAGGGGTATTCCCAATCATGTTGATGCGTCAAAGCGGATCATCCTCATTTTCTATTAAAGGTAGACGTCTACTTAAATTTATAAATCAATTCAACCGCGCTGTCAACCGCGTTTCCAGCAACTGCTTGAGAACGATTTTCCGTTTTATCTTATCTCAGGCCAAGATCGGCCGGTGCATGACGCCGCCGCAGCTTGGAAACCCTAACGGGGATAACAGGCAGGGAAGGGCGGTAATCGGGATGACAGCGCAGACGAAGTGGGATTGCATTATTATCGGCGGCGGCATAGCGGGGCTGCAGGGAGCGATTCAGCTTGGCAGATACAGGCACAGCACGCTGGTCATCGATAAAGGCACGGGAAGGTCGACCTTATGCCGGAACTATCATAATGTGCTCGGCTGGCCGGACGGCATATCCGGACCGGAGCTGCGCAGGCTGGGCAGGCTTCAGGCCGAGGCGCTCGGCGTCCGGTTCGAGCGCGATGAGGCGATCCGGCTCGCATCGAAGGAAGACGGCGGCTTCGTGGTAGAGACGAAGGGGAGCGAACGGTCGTACCATGCCGAGACGCTGCTCCTCGCGACGGGGCTTACCGACCGATTCCCGAACCTTCCGGGTCTTGAACGCTGTCTCGGGCTGTCGGTATATGTATGCCCCGATTGTGACGGCTATGAAGTCAGCGGAAGACAAACGATCGTTATGGGCGCAGGCAGCGTAGGGGCTGCGATGGCGGTAACGCTGTCATACTGGACGGACCGGATCGTGTATGTCCGGCATGAGCCTGAGCGGGCGCAAGTGAGCGAGGAGCTGCAGGAGCAGCTGAAGGACAAAGGGATACGAATGATTTCCGTACCGCTTGCGGAAGTCATCTCGACCGAAGCGGGCGAGTTCCGGGGAGTGAGGCTAGCGGACGGGCAGATCGTAGAAGGAGAGCGCGGGTTTATCGCTTTCGGAGGCAATGAAGTGCATTCGTCTCTGGCGGCGCAGCTTGGAATCGAACGGCTGGAAAACCGTCATATCGTCACAGACCCCCGGTCCAAAATGACCAATGTGCCGGGGGTTTGGGCTGCGGGAGATGTCGGCGTGCATTCGGAGCAGGTGACGATTTCGATGGGGGAAGGCTCGCAGGCGGCGATTTGGATTCACAAGGAGCTGTTGAAGCGGGCATCCGCCGCAAGACAAGCTTGCCTAACCTAAGGACTAAGGAAGCAGCACCAGGTACAACGCAATGGGATTCCACTGTTTGCGCGCAGGGTGCAGCGGCGGGAGCGCCTGCACGATCATTTTTCTAATCTGGATATCCATCGGTCTATCGACTCCTCTCCATTGACGAAAATTCGTTTCAGCTTCAATTGGTCTTGCTCCGGCGTCGTCACTCCTTGCTCGATCGTGAACGCATAGCGGAAATGATGCTCCTTCAGCAGCTTCAGCGTCGTTTGGTTCCATTCTCCGTAAGGATAGCAGAATACGTCCGCGGTCGTGCCGAGCCGCTCTTCGATCTGCCGCTTGGCTTCGGCGATCTCATTCAACTGATCGTTCGCCTTGAGCAGCGGCAGGTGAGGATGGGTCATCCCGTGCGGCTGAATATCCCATCCGGCTTCATGCATTTCCTTGACTTGATCCCAGTCCAGAAAATAACCGTCATCCGTCATGCCGGGCGACATAAACAATGTGGCGTGAAAATCGAGCTCTTGCAGGAGCGGCAGCGCATGTTCGTAATTGTCGGCGTACCCGTCGTCGAACGTCAGCAGCACCGCCTTGTCCGGAGCTTCTTCACGTCCCTCCATAATGTCTGCGAACTGCCGCAGCGTAAGCGTAGTATATTCGTTGTTCTTCAAATAGTTCATCTGCGCGGCAAATTTCTCCGGCGTGATGGTGGCGCGATTGCCAGGATCGACGGTAATGCTGTGATAGTTGAGCACGGGAATGAGCGGCGGCGCGGCAGGCTTCTGCTCCCCGGCTTTGACGGCGGGGATGCGGTCTTGCAGAAACGCGGCTTCGGACGCCTCGGCGCGGGCGGACGGGAGCGGGCACAGCCCGGACAAGCAGAAGAGAAGGAGCAGCACGGTCAGCAGGCAGCGCGTTCGGAAGGAGGATGGCCCCCCGCGGGCGGTTTCGGCCGGCGGGGCTAAGGATAATACCGGCTTGTTCATAGACGTTAGACTCCTTTGCATAGAAATCTAGTACTCTATTTATATCCGGCGCTAGAGGCGAATATGACACTTCATGGGAATTCGCTCGCAGGAAGCTTAAGCGTTTGCCGAGCCCTCCGCGGCCGCCGGGGAAGCCGGCTTCGCGCCTATAGAGGCGGGGAGCCCCTCAACGACTCGGGCATATGTCAAGAGCGCTTCCTCGCCGAGCGGCGTCAGCCGGTATACGCCGCGGGCGACCCGCTCGAACCAGCGGTAGTAATTTTTTTGCAGAAGATCGGCGGCATTCTTGATGCCGGTCTGGTCGCGCAGCAGCCGCGGGCTCATCGGGCCGTTGCGGTGCAGCAGCAGGGCCATATGGAGCGCCTTCTCGCGGTAAGAGGTGACCAGCTTGCGCTGCGTGCTCCCCCCGACGTTATAATCCGCGCTGCGTTCCTTGAACTCGCGGACGATCCGTTCCGCCGCCCGTTTGTTAGGGCGGGGCAGCGTCAAAGGCCCTTCGGAAGCGGGCAGCAGCGCCGCCGCGGACGCCGTGCCGGCTGCAGCTTTCTCGACTGCCGCGTAGACCAGTTCAGCGGCCGAGGCCGCCGTCTCCACCGCTTCCAACAGCAGCGGGCTTGAGGGCGCCGCCGCGTCGGGCAGGCCGTCCTTGAACGCAGCCGGGTGGCATTCCACCTGAACCTGCGGTTTTTTGCGCTTGTAAAATTGTACGGTGATCATCCCGATGCCAAGCATCCGGCACAGTCTGCGCAGCTCGGTCCAGCTCGCTCCGTGCGGGGCCCGGCCTTTGCTCGGCAGCTCGAAGGCGACATAGACGCTGCGGGTTAAGCGCAGCCTGTCGATACCCTGCAGCAGCAAAGGGATGGAGAAGCTTTTCTTCAATTCCACGATGACCGGAGGCTCGTCTTCGCGAATCGCGACGAGGTCGCAATGATGCACTTCGCCGCGCACATGATAGCCCTGCTGCTCGAAATAGCTTTTGACCGGCGCGTACAGCTCCGTTTCGGTTTTGATCGGCACAGTCTCGGTCTCCTTTATTTAATCGCATCGATATAATAACAATATATATGTATTCTGCGTCTGCGGCGAACGATGCCGGACGGATGAAACGGCCCCCTTTAGACAGGGAAGCGGCCGCGAGATTTCCAAGCGATCCGCTAGGGATTGGGTGTTCTTTCTGTATCCGCCAACGCAAAGTAATGTAATTATAGCACAGATTTGGTAGTATAGACTTAAAAGACAAGTAGGGCAAGGGGGAAACCGGATGTTAGAGCAAGCGGGAGAGATTCAGCCGTGGCTGGGCGCCAGCTTTGTATGCGGCTGCGGACAGGAGCACACGGTGCCGATCCGCAGCGTTGTCATCGAGCGCGGGGCGCTGGCCGCGCTGCCGCCATATGCCGCGGAGCGCGGATATAGCGAGCTCCTGATCGTCGCCGACCGCCGCACGATGGAGGCGGCCGGAGAGGAGCTGCTGCAGCGCTGCAAGGCGGCTTCGCTGCAGGCGCAAGCATGCGTGCTCGCGGAGGACGAGCGCGGGGAACTGGCCGCCGACGAGCGCGCCATCGTGCAGCTGATGCTGCATATGACGCCCGGCGTGCAGGCGATCGCGGCCGTAGGCTCGGGCACGATCCACGACATCGTGCGGTTCGTCGCCCACCGGACGGGGCGCGTGTTCCTGTCCGTGCCGACGGCTCCGTCGGTGGACGGCTTCGCGTCGGTAGGGGCGCCGCTCATTATCGGCGGCTTTAAGCAGACGATTCCGGCCAGCGCGCCGGAAGCTATCTTCGCCGATCTGCAGCTGCTCGCACGGGCGCCGCAGGCGATGATCGCCGCCGGCTTCGGCGATATGCTGGGCAAGTATACCGCGCTGGCCGATTGGCAGCTCGGCCGGGAGCTGTTCGGCGAGCCGTACTGTGAGCTCGCCGCGGAGATGACCCGGCAGGGGCTGGCGCTGTGCATGGACCATGCCGAAGAGATTGCCGCGGGGACGGAGCTCGGCGTGCGCAAGCTGATGGAGGGCCTGACGCTGTCGGGCATCTCCATGCTGCTTGTCGGCCACTCGCGCCCGGCCTCGGGTGGAGAGCATCATCTCTCCCATTTCTGGGAGATGCGGTTTATTCAGCAGCGGCGCCGGGCTCTGCTTCACGGCGCCAAGGTCGGCGTCGCGGCCGTGCAGATGGCCGCGCTGTACGAAGCGGCCGCCGGCCTCACGCGGGAGGCGGCCGCCGAAGCCGTCGCCGCGCGGCTGGCGAGCGGCGATGCGCCGAGCGTGGAGCGGATGCGCGCGCAAATCGAGGCCGGCTACGGCACCATCGCGCAGCAGGTGCTGGCCGAGAACGGCCTCGGGGCGGCGGCGGACTCCGCCCCGGCGGCATCCGTGCCGGCAGCCTCGCCGCAGCTGCCGCAGCGCATTGCGGCGCGTTGGGACGCGATCCGCGAGATCTGCCGCTCCGTGCCGTCGCCGCAGGAGCTGGCGGATGCGCTGCGCCGCGCCGGGGGCCCGGCCGCTGCGGAGGAGCTCGGCATCGAGCCCGAGCTCCTCGCGGAAAGCCTGCGGGTTGCGAAATATGTGCGCAACCGGTATACGATCATGCGGCTCTGCGAGTGGCTGTAACGAGCCGCCTGAGCGCAGCGCCGGTTCATGCGCTTTGCGCGTCTTGGCGTATATAGGATCGGTCGATAGCCCTCGCCTGAATGATAGGCGGGGGCTATTAATCGCTCGCAGCATCTCGTCCGGATAACGGGCACGGACGGTTTTTTACGGCAGTGTCTCGTCGTCCGCACGGCTTCTTTCGTTCGCGGCGGAACCGGGGAAATTCCGTCCGTTTACCGGCCAAGAGGCGTTTTAAAAGCGATCCGCGACGGCTTGTCCTTGAAAACGGCTGCGCCGATGTTTTCTCAATTTGTCTTAAAATTTCGGTCAACTTATCCCTCCGGCCTGCATAATTATTTAATACACTTCGTTCTTAGATGTTGTGACCGTAAATGCACCGTACGGAGGAGGTTAACTCATGGACATATTCAAAAGGATCACAGATTACCGCGCAGAAACCGACAGACTTGCTTGGACCGGAACCTTTGCCGATTATATTGCCTTGGTTCGCAAAAACCCGCATTTGGCGATGACGGCGCATGCCCGTGTGTACGAGATGATTGCAGCGCAAGGTATAGCAAACGACAACGGTAAACGCAAATACCACTTTTTCGAACAGGAAATATTCGGACTCGATACGGCCATAGAGAAACTGGTCGAGGAATATTTTCACTCTGCAGCCCGGCGACTGGATGTCCGCAAACGTATACTCCTCTTGATGGGGCCCGTCAGCGGCGGTAAGTCGACGATCGTCACGTTGCTGAAAAAAGGCCTTGAACAGTTTTCGCGTACGGATCAGGGCGCGGTTTACGCCATCAAAGGATGCCCGATGCATGAAGAACCGCTGCATTTGATTCCTCATGAGCTGCGGGCCGAGGTCGAAGAAGAGTTCGGCATTAAAATCGAGGGCAATTTGTGCCCGTCGTGTCAAATGCGCCTCAAAACCGAATATAACGGCCGCATCGAGGATGTGCTCGTAGAGCGGGTGCTGATCTCCGAGGATAACCGGACGGGGATAGGGACCTTCAGTCCTTCCGATCCGAAATCCCAGGACATCGCCGACTTGACGGGAAGCATCGACTTCTCCACGATAACGGAATACGGCTCCGAGTCCGATCCCCGCGCTTACCGGTTTGACGGGGAGCTGAACAAGGCCAATCGCGGGTTGATGGAGTTTCAGGAGATGCTGAAGTGCGACGAGAAATTTTTGTGGAATTTGCTGTCGTTAACCCAGGAGGGGAACTTCAAGGCAGGCCGCTTTGCGCTCATCTCCGCCGACGAGCTGATTATCGCCCACACGAACGAATCCGAGTACAAGTCGTTTATATCCAACAAGAAGAACGAGGCGCTGCAATCGCGGATGATCGTCATGCCGATTCCATACAACTTGAAGGTGTCGGAGGAAGAGAAAATTTACTCCAAGCTGATCAAGCAAAGCGATATGTCGCATGTGCATATTGCGCCGCATTCCTTGCGGGCGGCAGCCATCTTCTCTATACTGACCCGGCTTAAGGAGTCGAAAAAGCAGGGGATGGATCTGGTCAAAAAAATGCGCATGTACGACGGCGAGGAAGTGGAAGGCTTCAAGGAAGCCGATCTGAAGGAAATGCAAAGCGAATATTTGGATGAAGGGATGTCGGGCATCGATCCCCGCTACGTCATCAACCGGATTTCCAGTGCGCTGATCCGCCAAGGCCTCGAATTTATCAATGCGCTGGATGTGCTGCGCGCGTTGAAGGACGGCTTGGACCAGCATCCTTCGATTACGAAGGAGGAGCGGGAGCGGTATTTGAACTTTATTTCCGTGGCGCGCAAGGAATACGACGAGCTGGCGAAAAAAGAAGTGCAAAAAGCGTTCGTATACTCGTTCGAGGAATCCGCCAAAACGCTGTTCAACAATTATCTCGACAATATCGAAGCTTACTGCAATTGGACCAAGATCAAGGACCCGCTGACCGGCGAGGAGATGGACCCGGACGAGAGGCTGATGCGATCCATCGAGGAGCAGATCGGCATATCGGAAAACGCCAAAAAAGCGTTCCGCGAAGAAATTCTCATTCGCATGTCGTCCTACTCGCGCAAAGGGCATAGGTTCAATTACAGCAGCCACGAGCGGCTGCGCGAAGCGATCGAGAAAAAGCTGTTCGCCGATCTGAAGGATATCGTGAAGATTACGACATCGACGAAAACGCCGGATGAAACGCAGCTGAAGCGGATTAACGAAGTCATCAAACGGCTTGTTGACGAGCATGGATATACGACGGCTTCGGCCAACGAGTTGCTGAGATATGTCGGCAGTCTGTTGAACCGGTAATCCCCGAGTCGTTCCGCCTGAACATGTATCGCCGCGCATAAATGAATAGGAGTGAACTTAAAGGGGCCATCCGTTCAGATGGCTCTTATTGTTCGCCGCAAGCAGCGGCCTGCCGCCATGAGCCGGCTGTATCCAGAACCGGACGGCGGCAGGCGGACTTCGTCCGCCAATAGGCGTTCACCCTCCCGGGCCAATGTACATATGCTGTAAGCAGGGAATGACAAATGCCTATTTTTGAAAGAATGGAGCGAAGCGAAATGACAACAGGTGCAATCGAATCGGGAGAAATCAGACCGGTCCACGATACCGCGAGGGGCTTTCACGGAGGAGGTTTTCATGGCGGCGGCGGCTTCCATGGAGGAGGCTTCCATGGCGGGGGCTTTCACGGAGGCGGCTTTCCTGGAGGAGGTTTCCACGGAGGCGGCTTTCACGGGGGGTATCCCGGAGGTTTCTATGGCGGCTTTTATAACCCGCTGATTTTTCCTTTTATTTTTGACGGCGGGTATTATCCTTACTATAATTATCCGTATTATCCTTACTATCCTTACTATCCGGTCGTTATTTAACGCCGTCGGGCGACGGTCCCGCCGCATAAAGAAAGCCCCGGTATCCGCTGATCAACCAATCAGCGGAGCCGGAGGCTTTTTTTTGTATTTTCATTAATCGATTAGTTTTTCCCTTATGACGGGCATGAAAATTTCCACGGTCGTGCCCTGATTGACCTCGCTGCGGATTTCCATGCGGCCCCCGTGATTTTCGATAATTTTGAACGTGACCATCAAGCCGAGGCCGGTTCCTTTTTCCTTGGTCGTGTAGAACGGTTCGCCGAGCCGGGGAATCCGTTCCTCCGGGATGCCGCAGCCCTGATCGATAAACCGGATGAGCAGCGTATTTTCGTCCCACATCCCGAGCTCCATACGAATTTCTCCGCCGTCGGGCATCGAATCGATCGCATTGTTCAAGATGTTGATGAACACCTGCTTGATCTGATTTTCATCGCAGTTAATGGGGGGCAGCGGCTCATCCGCACTCATCTCCAGCACGACGTTATGTATCATCGCCTGGGAGCCCAACAGCGCGACCGTATTCTGCAAGATTTGGACCACCTGCTTCTGCTGATAGCGGACCGACTGCGGCTTGGCGATGACGAGAAATTCGCTGACGATAAAGTTGATGCGTTCCAGCTCGTCCAGCATAATATCGAAATACGATTCATAACCGGAGATTTTCATCTGCATAAGCTGGACGAATCCTTTGAGGGAGGTTAACGGGTTACGGATTTCATGGGCGACCCCTGCGGCCAGCTGGCCGACGATCGACAGCTTCTCGGAGCGCAGCAGCATCTCCTCGGCCCGTTTGCGTTCGCTAATATCTTTGCCGATCATATAGACCCCGTTCATCTGACCGTTGACGACAATCGGAACATTCAGCACGCTAAGCTCTACCGGATGCCCTTTTTTATGTAGAAACGTAATTTCGTAAAGATGATTTTGTCCGCTGAGCGTTCCGTTGAATTGCTCCTGCCACCGTTCCATATGCTCCGGCACGATCAAGTGATGAATCGACTTGTTCAGCAGCTCATCCTCCGTATAGCCGGTCATCCGGAATAAGGCCGGATTGGCGCTTGTGCAGTATCCGTAACGGTCGAAGGAGCAGATGGGATCGGGATTATGCTGGAACAGCGATTTGTAGCGCTGCTCGCTTTGCTCAAGCTTCTTCTCCGCCTTCTTCCTCTCGTAGATCGCTTGAATCATGGCGTAGGATCGCGCGAAGCGGCTGTCTTCCTCCTGCTCCACGATCGAGGCGAAAATATCGTCCTGGAAATCGTCGGGATCGCTGCTTCGGTCAAGCTTTTTAACTTCACCGAGCATATTTTTGACGTTGGCGATGTGATCTTTATGGATCCAAGCGGCCGATGCCGTTTTGGAGCGGGTTTCATTCTCTGGACTCAAATAAACGATGCCTTTTTTCACATCGTAATCGGTCACGTGATTCATATTCACGACATTCATCTGGTCGATCAGCCGGAAGCCTTCTTCATACATCCATTCCTCGAACGCTTCTAATGAAGCGGCCCAATAATATTTGTCGTTCACGGTGTGAATGACGTATTCCTTATCTTTTACCGATTCGATCTTTACGACGTCGTCGGAGTGGATGATCATGATATCGGAGCCTTTTTTTCCGTCTCGAGTGACGGGAATTTTCTGCATGTCCTTCGTTCACCTGCCTGCCTACATCATTCAATTATACCAGAAAAATTTCAGCGTCAAAACAACAGGCGGATATAAGTGCGAGTAGTGTAATGAACTGTGTTGGAACGGCCAGAATAATGCCCGCTGCACGAAAAAAACCAACTGACGCTGATGCTCTTGCGAGATAACATACGAAGCCACTTCAGGGTGGCCAAGGAAACGGAAGCCGCCGATATGCCGGGACAACCGGAAAGCAAGAACCCGCTTGGCAGCAGCACGGTCAGTGCATGAATAGGCGGTGTGAATAAGCGGCTTAATATTGACCCAAATGCTGGTGATTTGCGGAGTAGAGGCGAAATCGGAGCGTAAGCCGTCTGCCAAAAAATAAACACAATGCCTCCATTATATCCTTAGTCGATTTCAGAAGTAAATGCAATAATTAGAAAAATATCGATTTTTCCTTCGGCTGCTTGCACAACGGACGCCCGGCTTGCAGTCCGGCACAAAAAACCGCCCTAAGCAAGGGCGGAGGAAGGCGAAGCATCAAGGTTCGTCTACATATTCGTCCTGGTCGCTGCCCCATATGAAGTCTTTGGTATAGTCGATGCCTGGGGCGGTTTCCGCGGCGTTCGGCTTCGCCGTTACGGCGCTGGAGACCAGAGCGGATTGCTGCGTCTCTGCCGCCGCTTCTTCCGGTTTATGCTGCCCGTTCATTGGTTACCCTCCCTTCTGCTCTGTTTGTCGGCTAACGCCCGTCGTAGTATTCTCTCTTGCCGGGAGTTTCATGAAACTTTTTGGATGACGGGAAGAGCAGGGCGGGCATGCGGAAGAAGAGAAGGTAGAGCAGGACGAACATGGTGAGGGCGATGGCTTCCTCCGCGATCAAGTAATAAGGGTGAGGCCCCAGCATATCCAGCATGGAGGGGGTGTCCGGCTTATGCATCAGGAACATATAATTGGAGCCGAGCATCCTGTTGACGCCTCCTACGCCGAGCATCAGCAGGTTAAGGAACAGCATGGCTGCGCCGACGGATTTCCAGGACGGCTTGCAGTTTTCGATCCACGTCATATAGAGAGACGCCATAATAATGGCTCCGTGTGCAATGAAAAAATGGAAAAAACGAAAATGCGGAAACGGATACCCGAGACTCGGCGTCGCGATAGCCTGCAGGGCGCCGCAAATTCCGGCGAAAAACAAAATCGAATACAGTCTTCGGCTGCGGGTCCACAGCATGAAGACGGACAAGACGAGGGTAATGCTGCAAAGCTCCAAAGGAAGGGTGCTCTTCACATTCCACAAGCCTTCCGCCCCGTACCATATATTCAGAGCGATTTCGGGAAGCAGCAGAGCGGCGATGATGCCGCAGCGGACGAGGTCCTTGTACGGCCTGCTGCGCCCGAGCGGCTCCCTCCAAACATACAGGGCCGCGGCTGCGATGGCGATCAAGGCGGCAGCGGCGAGGTGGGAAGGGGAGAACATAGCGAAATTCGCCGGATGCTGCGCATTCCAAAACGTATTCATCGGCATTCTCCTTTTGGCAGAGCAGCGGTTTAGCTCATTGTAACCGGCTTCTGCCGATTGCGGCAGTACTAACTTGGAGTAGTACCCCGACGGCCGCCGTCTTATAGGAAATACCTATTAAAATAATATGTATTATATATTTCCTTTACTAAGCTTGCAAAGCCATAATAGAAGGATAAGAAAACTAAGGAGATGGTAGCTATGGTACAATCGGATGGCCAACAATGGAATGCGCAGCTGTATGACAGCAAGATCGGGTTTGTTTCGCGTCTCGGCAAAGGCGTCGTCGATCTGCTGGCGCCCCGCCAGGGAGAGAGGATTCTCGACCTCGGCTGCGGCACCGGAGATTTGGCCCGGGAGATCGCCCAATTCGGGGCTTCCTGCAAAGGAATCGACAGCTCGGCGGAAATGGTGGAGCAGGCGAGGATGAAGTATCCCGAGCTTGCGTTCGAGACGGCCGATGCGCATACGTTTCGGCTTGGGGAAAGCTTCGATGCGGTATTCTCCAACGCGGCGCTGCATTGGATGAAGCGGCCCGAGGAAGTGATCGAGTCGGTGCGCGCTGCTTTGAAGGACGGCGGGCGATTCGTCGCCGAATTCGGCGGAAGCGGCAACGTCGGGCGGATTTACAAGGCGATCGTTCAGGTGCTGAAATCGCATGGAATCGATGCCGAGGCGCGTAATCCGTGGTATTTTCCGACCGTAGGACAATATAGCGGTTTGCTGGAGAAGCACGGCTTCGAGGTTCGTTATATGGAATTGTTCGACCGGCCGACGGAGCTTGTCGACGGGGACCAAGGGATGCGCTACTGGCTCGATACGTTCGGGGGGATGTTTTTTGCCGGAATGACGGAAGAGGAGAAGCGGGAGGCGTACGACGAATGCTGCGCGCTGCTTCGTCCCGAGCTGTTCAACGGCGCGTTCTGGACGGCCGATTACCGCAGGCTTCGTTTCGCGGCAGTCTGCCGGTAAGCGGCCTTCGACCGCGGGAAAAATTACCGTCTCTTTGAACTCGGTTCGGGCATATTTTTTTATGGAAAACGATATTCGGCGCAGCGGATTTTTGATACAATCATCCTAGAGCAAAATGGAAGCGGAAACGGAAGCCAAACGCAGCCTTTTTTGTTTCGCACAGCATGAAGGGAGCATGATGAACCGGGATGTCCGCCATAATTCGATCCGTATGGCTGCGTTACGCTGTATCGGCACTTGTTATTTTTATGATGCTCGCCTCTTATCATATTCGGGTGGAGGGGGAGGCGACCAATCCTCGTTTTGTTATGATGCGCCTGGAAGATATCGGTCCCGGCGGGCAGTACGGCTCGATCGACAATCTTGGCAAGTTAAGAACCGTTTTGGAATATTTGCGCGACCGGCATATCGCTTATCATCTCGCGGTGATCCCGCGCTGGCTGGACTTTCCGCCTGACGGCAGCCGATACGACGTGTCGCTGGATCAGAAGGATAATCCTTATGCGGCAGCTTACGTGAAGCTGCTGAAGCAGGCGGTTCACGACGGGGCGGTGCTCGGTATGCACGGGTACACGCATCAGGTCGGGATGGTCCGGCGCGACGACGGTCATCATGAATCGGGAATCGGCAACGAATTTGACGAACCGGGAGAGGCTTCGACCACATCGGCGGCGTTCGCCGAGCCGCGGCTTGCGGCAGGGCTCGACATCTTGCGCAATGCGGGCCTCAGGCCGATGTTCTGGGAGTCGCCCCACTACCGTTCGACGCCGGAGCAGGATGAATTGTTCCGCTCGTTCTTCGGATTGAATTATCAGGCGGATGTTCAGGCCAACCGCAACGCTTCGGCGGCCCAATATATGAACACGCGCAACCTGAGATACGGGGAAGCGAGCCTGGGCTCGGTCTACGTTCCGACGCCGTTCGACTATATTCCTTACAATAAAGACGAGAAAATGATTACGGACCGGCTCGGCAAGACGAATAATCTTAACTCGTTCTTTTATCACCCGTTTCTGGAGTTCAAATATTTGCTGCCCGTAACGGATGAGAACGGGGAGCAGGTCATTCGCGACGGCCTGCCGGAATACCGCTATCCGGATCAGGACCGCAGCATTTTGCAAAAGCTGATTGCGTCGATTCGGGCGAAGCATTATTTGTTCTACACGATCGAGGATTACGTTCCGTTTACGCCTTCGCAGAGCATCCGGTGGAACGCGCCGGATAGCGCTCAGCCGGCAATGGGCGGGCAAGGAAGACCGATGTTTGCCGATGTGACGGGCGACGGGCAGGAAGATATGATTGCATGGGACCGCAAGAGCGGGCTCGTCACCGTAGCGGGCGGATCGTTCGCCGGGCTGCGCAACGAGCCGCAGGGAGCGCCGGCCGTCTGGGCGAACGTACCGTATACGAACGGTTCCGCCGCCGCCGTGAGCGGCGGCATCGGCGGGCAGCGGCCGAGCTTGTGGGTCGTGCAGCCGGCAGGCAGGCTGGAGAAGTACGTCTCCGACGGCCGCCGCTTCGTTCTGCAGAGCAGCTGGAAGACGGAGGCGCGCAGCTGGGCAAGTCTTCAGGCGTACCCGCAGGCCGACGGGGATATGGTGCTGGCGGGCTTGTCGTCGGATCGAATGCAGCTGAACGGCATCTGTATTACCAAAGGGGAAGCGAAGTCGCTTAAGCCGTATAAATTCAAGAGCGAATGGAAAACGGACATTCAGTCGCATATGCAGGAGGACGGCAGCCGGTACGTCTTCTTATCCAGGCCGGATACGGTCAGCGGTATCGTGCTGTCGCCGGATAAAGCGGGATGGGAGTGGAAGGCGGAAAGAATTCATTTGAACGTCCCGTACGAGGACGGGGAAATCCGGCTCGGAGATTTTAACGGGGACGGCAAGGAAGACGTGCTTCGCTACAATCCGGAAACGTCCCGCTATACCGTATATTTGCGCAAGGGAGACAATGAATATCAGCTGTTGTCCACGTTCGGACCGTGGGGCAAGCCCGGCTCCCGCCTGATCATTACCGATTTTGACGGCAACGGCAAAGACGATCTCGGCTTGTTCGATCGTCAGGACGGTTATCTGGATACGGCTCTTTCGTTCGAAAGCTTGTCATTGTAACGGGTTCATTTTTTACGGCACTTATTTCATTCATTTTTTCGATTTTCAGGGGATTCGGCGCATGGCGCCGGGTCCTTTCTTTCTTCTATGTACGGAAAGTTTCGAGCGGGTCCCGAAAGATGCCGGTTTTCCATATAAAACGCTTGACCGGCGAACGTCCGCTCGTCTATTCTGAAATGGATAAAAAGGATTGTTAATCTACCTTGGTGGTGTGAGTATTCGTGGCAGAACAAACGATATTAGTCGTTGAGGATGACGAAGAAATTCGGGATATTATCCGCGTTTATTTGGAAGCGCATCAATTTCGCGTGATCGGGGCCGGGCGCGGCGATGAGGCAGTCCGTTTAGTCGAGACGATGCAGCCCGACCTGCTTATACTGGACGTGCTGCTGCCGGGAAAAGACGGGTTTGAAGTATGCAAGGAAGTAAGGGCAATGTCTTCGGCTCCGATCTTGTTTTTGAGCTGCAAGAAGGATGAGCAGGATAAAATTACGGGTCTTGAGCTTGGAGGAGACGACTATATCACGAAACCGTTCAGTCCTAACGAACTTATCGCCCGCGTCAAGGCCAACTTGAGGCGTCCGCATCTTAGCGGGGAGGCTCCTAACCGAATGCGGTTCGGCGCCGTCGAGCTGGACCCGGTCAGCCGCAGCGTGACCGTAAACCGGTCGGAGGTCACTTTGTCGAGAAAGGAATTCGATTTGCTGTATTATTTGGCCCGGCATCCCGGCCGCACGGTGACGCATGAGGAGCTGTTCCGCGAAATATGGGATCAGGAGATGATTAACGATACGCGCACGATTATCGTGCATGTCAGCAATTTGCGCAAAAAAATCGAGACCGATCCCGCCAACCCGAAGCATATTATTAATGTACACGGAGTCGGGTACAAGTTTATTTTGCCGCTTCAGAAGGTTTAAAACGATAAGGGAGGGAATGTAATGAAAGCGCTATTAGTAGGCGTCGGCGGCTTCGGCTCCAGCTGGTACCGGAGAATTCGCAGTCAGCACGGCGATGTGACGCTCGCCGTCGCCGACAGCGACGAGAGCAAGCGAAGCCAGATCGAAGGGGACGGCATCCCTTTCTATACGTCGTTGACGGAGGCGATCGAGCAGGAGCGCCCGGATGTGCTGCTGAACGTAACTCCAAGACAAGCGCACAAGGCGATTAACGATATTGCGTTCGGCTACAAGCTGCCGGTGTTCAGCGAAAAACCGATCGCCGCCAATTACGAGGACGCCAAAGCGATGGTGGAGCGGGCGGCGGCCGAAGGCATTCCCTACATGATTGCCGAAAATTACCGCCGGTTTCCGTTCGTAAGGAAGCTGAAGCGGTTGCTGGACGAAGGAAGCATCGGCGCCGTTCTGACGGTCGACGGAGAGTTTTATCGCGATACGGATAACAGACCGATGCAGGATAAGCTGGATGTGCTCGAAGAGCTGGTTGTGCATCATTTTGATCTGGTGCGCTACTTGACCGGACGGGAAGTAGGCAAAGTGTTCGCCACCTATCGGCATCAGCTCCACATCGTGATGGACATGCAGGCGGCCATTACGGCCACCTTTACCTGCTCGACACGTTCCAAAGGCAAGCAGACGGATTGGGCGGGCAATTGGCGGATCGAGGGCACGGAGGGGTGCCTTGAGCTGATCGATAATGTCGTTTACTTGACCAAGGGCGGGGAGACGACGAGATTCGACGACTTTAGCGATATCGTCTCGCCGGGAGCGTTCGCCGAGTTTTTGCAATCGCTGGAGGAAAACAGGGAAGCGGAGACCAGCGCCCGCGATTATTTGAAAAATCAGGCGTTGGCTCACTATACGCGGGAATCGATCCGGCAAAGTCAAATGGTCGATACGTCGTCGAGCTGGGGCTACGGTCCGATGATCGTCCGCAATTACTTGGAGGCGGAATTCGGCGAGCCCGGCGTCAGCCATCACGGGAAGGGATTGACCTACGGCAAGCGGCTGTTCTCCAACGAGGATTTCGATACGCCGATCCAGTTTATGGGATACAGCGAGCTGCCGCCGGGAACGTCCATCGGCTACCACGGCCATCGCGAGGACGAGGAAGTGTACATCATCCTCGAAGGCACGGGCGTCATGACGGTCAACGGGGAAGAGCGGCAGGTGAAGGCCGGGGATATTGTGCTGAACAAGCCGTGGTGGAAGCACGGGTTGGAAAATAACGGGGATCGTCCGCTTCGCGCCATTATATTTGAAGTGATGAAGAAAAGCTGAGCAGCGGGGCCGGGCCTTGCGATTCCTTAATAAAAACAAGCGGCTGTTCCTCCCGAAGGACAGCCGCTTGTTCGTGTCGGACGCCGCTGCGGCGTCCCGTATTAGAAGATGCTCCAATCGAATTCCGCCGATAGCGTCTGCAGCAAATGCACTCCGGCCGTGCTGTTGCCTTTGGCGTTCAGCGCCGGTCCGACGACGCCGATCCCGTACCGTCCGGGCACCAGCGCCAGAATGCCGCCGGATACGCCGCTCTTCGCCGGCAGGCCGACCCGGATGGCGAAGGCGCCGGACTCGTTGTACATGCCGCAGGTGATCATGAACGATTTGGCGATCCGCACATATCGGCGCGGCACCAGCTCGCGGCCGCTCTCCGGATCGGTGCCGTCGTGAGCGAGCACCAATGCCATTCTCGCCAGCTGCCGGCAGTTCGCTTCGATCGAGCAGTGCTTGAAGTACACCTCAAGCACTTCTTCGACATCCGCGTCCAGCACGCCGTTCGCCTTCAGGAAGTAGGCGAGCGAACGGTTGCGGTGCGCGGTTTGCGTCTCGGAGCGGTACACGTCCTCGTTGCAGGCCAGCGAGTGATCGCCGGCCAGCTCGCGGAAGAAGGCGAGAATCCGCTCCGTCTTCTCAGCCGGGGTCGCGCCGTGAATGAGCGAGGAAATCGCAATCGCCCCGGCGTTGATGAGCGGGTTGAAGGGGATGCCCGGATCGACCAGCTCCAGCTTCAGCATCGAGTTAAAGTTATCTCCGGTCGGCTCCATGCCGACCTTGGCGAACACGCCGTCTTCTCCGTTATCCATGAGCGCGAGCAGCAGCGTAAATACTTTGGAAATGCTCTGCAGCGTAAACGGCAAATCGGCCTCGCCCGCACGGGCAACGCCGGAGGCGCCGTCCATAATCGTAATTCCAAGCGCACCCGCCGGGGCGTGGGCGAGCTCGGGGATATACGCCGCCACGCTTCCTTGAGCCGTATACGCGCGGCTTGCTTCCAGCCAGCGCGGTAAACCTTCAACCAATTGATTCCATTCCGTCGTCATAACGATGGCCTCCCTCTAAGACTCATGCCGTATACTTTAATTAGTATGGCCCCGATTTTCTCTATTTTTCGACAGGGAGACCGCTCTTTCCTTTCAATTTGACGAATTTGTAACAATTCTCTGTAAAGTCATTGGAATAAGTAGGATTTAACGATATAATCTAGAATACAGATATCGTTCTGTGATATACTTTTGCTTAGCCAAAAAATATGATTAAGGAGTACGATGATGGAAAAAACACTTATTTTCGGTCACAAAAACCCGGATACCGACTCGATTAGCTCCGCGCTCGTTTATGCGGATTTGAAAACCAAGCTGGGAGCTAACGTAGAGGCCGTTCGTCTTGGCAGCGTCAGCAGCGAAACGCAATTCGTGCTGGACCATTTCAAAGTCAACGCGCCGCGCCTTGTTGAAACCGTAGCGAACGAAGTGAACCAAGTCATTCTCGTCGACCACAACGAGCGTCAACAAAGCGCCGGCGATATCGATAAAGTACGTGTAGTTGAAGTTATCGACCATCACCGGATCGCCAACTTCGAAACGAGCGGACCGCTTTACTACCGTGCCGAGCCTGTAGGCTGCACGACGACGATTTTGAACAAATTGTACAAAGAAAACGGCGTAGCCGTTGAAAAAGAAATCGCGGGTCTTATGCTTTCCGCCATCATCTCCGATACATTGCTGTTGAAATCTCCGACTTGCACGGAGCAGGACGTAGCCGCCGCGCGCGAGCTTGCCGCAATCGCCGGCGTAGAGCTGGAAACATACGGCCTGTCCATGCTGAAAGCCGGAGCCGACTTAAGCGACAAAACGATTCCGCAATTGATCTCCCTCGACTCCAAAGAGTTCCAAATGGGCGCAAGCAAAGTGGAAATCGCGCAAGTGAACGCGGTGGACGTGAACGACGTATTGTCCCGCCAAGCGGAGCTGGAAGCGGCATTGTCCGGGATCATCGCCGATAAAGGACTTGATTTGTTCCTGTTCGTCGTAACCGACATTTTGAACAACGATTCCATCGGTATCGCCTTGGGCGGCAAAGCGAGCGCAGTGGAGCAAGCCTACAATGTGACGCTGGAGAGCAACAAAGCGGTATTGAAGGGCGTCGTATCCCGCAAATCGCAGATCGTACCGGTATTGACCGACATCTTGAGCAAGTAATCATAGAGGCAGTGAAGCAGGCTGTTCTCCCTTCGGCGGAGGATGGCCCTTTTTTCGTTCATTGGGCTGATATGGAATGAAAAACCGAAGGCCCCCGGCCTCCGGCTTCGCAACTGCGTTATAAAAATTTCCGGTTATGCTTCTTGCCGTCATACGTGAACAGCACCTGCTTGGATTCGACCATCGTCTCCAGATGGACGGTTTTGCCCCACAGCCTGTGGATGTAAGGAAGCGTCCGCTCCACATATTTGAGATCGAGCTCAACGCCCTCATAAGAATGCTTCAGGTACAGCTCGCCGTTTTTCTCGTAATCGCCGTCTTCGACCACGATATAAGGGAAGCCGCCGTTGACGCGGGAATAGACGAGCTGGTCGCGGATATTCGCCCAGGTTTTGTCGGTAATTTTCCATTCGGGTCCTTTTTTCTCGAAAACGTACAGGTCCAAGTCGTCCACGAGCTGCTTGGTTAAATAGTTGCGGATGAAGGACAGGTCGGAATCGTATTCCCGCACGTCGAATATTTTGCGCCGTCCTTGACCCGGTTCGCGGCCATAGCGCTCGCGTTCCTCTTCGGTCGGCTTATCCCACCGCTTTTCGATATCCTCGAATATTTTGAGGCCCAAATAGTAAGGATTGAGGCTGTGTCTCGACGGAACGACGACAGAGGAATTCAGCTTGGCGAATTCGATCGTTTCCTCTTCGGTCAGCTCCATTTCGCGGAGGATGCGCTGATGCCAATACGAAGCCCAGCCTTCGTTCATAATCTTCGTTTCGAGCTGCGGCCAGAAGTACAGCATTTCGTCGCGCAGCATCGTCATGATGTCGCGCTGCCAATCGGTGAGATAGGGCGCGTGCTCTTCAATGAACAGCACCAGGTCTTTCTCCGGCTTGGGAGGGAATTTACGCGGCTCCTCCTTGACGGTTTTCCCCGCGCCCCGATCGTCCAAATCCCATAAATCCTCATATCCGAGCCGCCGTTCTCGCGTTTCCTCTTCTTTAAGCGATTTTTCGTTATTTCTTCCGTATCGGGAAGCCGAGTAAGGGGTGGAGATCAGCGGATCGACATGCTCTTGAATGGCCAGCACCGCATCGATGAATTTCTCGACTTCGTCGGTTCCGTACAAAATTTCATACTGCCTGACGCGCTCCGCCGTTGCGGACATGCTCTCGACCATATTGCGGTTCGTTTTGGAGAAGCGGGCGTTGTTTTTGAAAAAATCGCAGTGAGCGAGCACGTGGGCGACGATAAGCTTGTTCTGAATCAGCGAATTGCCGTCCAGCAGGAAAGCGTAGCACGGGTCGGAGTTAATGACCAGCTCGTAAATTTTGCTCAGCCCGAAGTCGTATTGCATTTTCATTTTATGGAACGTTTTCCCGAAGCTCCAATGGCTAAAGCGGGTAGGCATGCCGTAGGCGCCGAACGTGTAGATGATGTCGGCCGGGCAGATTTCATAGCGCATCGGATAATAGTCGAGCCCGAAGCCGGTGGCGATTTCGGATATTTCTGCAATGGCGTATTCGAGCTGCTTGATATATTCGGCGTTCATCGGGCGATCCTCCCTTCGGATTTGGGGAAAAAGGTGCGCAGCGCTTTATACACTTCGCCTTTTTCGCGGATGACGTAATGGACGAATTTCGGATCATGAATATTCCGGTAGGCGGACATCAGCGTGCTGCTCCGGTTGTATTGATTGACTTCGCCGTAGCCGAACAGGTTGGACCGCTTCACCAGCTCCTGGATGAGCTTGACGCAGCGCTCGTTGTCGGAGGTCAGATTGTCGCCGTCGGAGAAGTGGAACGGATAAATGTTATAGCGGGCCGGAGAATAGCGCCGGTCGATCAATTCCACCGCCAGCTGATAGGCCGACGAGCAGATCGTGCCGCCGCTCTCGCCTTTGGTGAAAAATTCCTCCTCGGTCACTTCCTTGGCTTCCGTATGATGGGCGATGAACACAATCTCGACATGCTCGTATTTGGTCCGCAGAAACCGAGTCATCCAGAAGAAAAAGCTGCGGGCGATATATTTCTCGAACGATCCCATCGATCCCGAAGTATCCATCATGGCGATGATCAGGGCGTTGGATTGCGGGACGACGATTTCCTCCCACGTTTTGAAGCGCAGGTCATCGGGGCTGATGCCGTGAATGCCGGGGATGCCGGCGCCTGCGTTGCGGCGGAGATTTTCGAGTATCGTCCGCTTTTTATCGATATTGGACATAATTCCCTTTTTGCGAATATCATTGAAAATGATGTCCTTGGTCATCACATTGTCTTTTTCTTTTTGCTGCAGGTTAGGCAGCTCCAATTCCTCGAACAGCATCGTCTGCAGTTCTTCGAGCTGCACCTCGGCGTCGTAGTAGTCGTCGCCCGGCTGATCGCCGGCGCCTTCGCCTTTGCCCGGTCCTCCCGACGGAGTAGGGTCCACGCCCAGCACGTCGCCGACCTGACTGTCGCCGTCGCCCTGGCCTACATGCTTGCTTTTATTGTAGTTATACCGAAAGCGGTATTCGTCCAGGCTGCGGATCGGTACTTTGATGATGTGTTTGCCGTCAGACATAACGATGCTTTCGTCCGTAACAAGGTCAGGCAGGTTCTGCTTAATCGCTTCTCGTACTTTTTGTTGATGGCGGGTTTGGTCCTGATAGCCTTTGCGATGTAAAGACCAATCCTCTCGGGAAACGGTAAATAATGGTTCTGTCATGTCGGACACCTCCTGATTTGGGCTTGGGATCATGCATATAAAGAACGGATGTGACAAGACAAAAGGAAAAAAAGTGCTTGTTACTAAATATATTCAAGTAGCAGGGGGATATGTGAGTAGGACAGGGGGCTATTTTTTGGAGGAGTCTAGCTTAAGCTCTCCGTACGGCCCGCGATCGCTCCCGAATAGCCGTTGCCCAAGGAAGACGACAGTTTTCCTGCTTTTTTGCGTACAAATCAGCTATAATAATGTCTGAATTGACCATGACCGAACCTCCGGGTTCTCGTATGATTAGGTTGTGGGCCGTCATCGCGCTTACGCTTCTCCACTAAACCGCCGGCTTACAGGATTGGCCGTCTGTCGGTAAATGACCTTTCCAAAGGAGTTTCGAATTGTGATATGTAGGAGGTTTCCTCATGGAGAAACAGTTGCACAGCAGCCAATTTATTAAAGAGCACTCGTTTCCGTTCTGGATTCGCCGCTTTTTTCACGATCATGAGCATGTGCCTTTGCTGCACGGCCACGACTTCGTGGAGCTGGTCTACGTGGTCCGGGGAGAGGCGCAGCATGTGTTCGAAGGGCATTATTACGACATCCGCTCGGGCGACGTATTTATTATCAATCCCGGCGAAGTGCACACCTACAGCATTAATCCTGGCAAGGAAATCGAGATTATCAACTGCCTGTTTATGCCGGATCTGATTCAGGGCAATTGGCTGCTGGACCTTGGCATTTCCCAGTCGATGGATTATTTTTACGTTCATCCGTTTCTGGATAAAAGAGAGCGGTTTCATCGCTGCCTGAATTTGAACGGGCAGGATGCGACGCGCTCGCTGTTCCTGCTGGAAACCATCATTCACGAATTCGATAACCGCCAGCCCGGCTTCGAAACGTTAATCCGGCTGCAGATGGTGGAGCTGCTCATTTTGCTGTCCCGCGCCTACCGGCAGGCGGAAGGGCAAAACGGCAGAGAGTCCGTGCGCAATAGCGCCAAACAGCTGCTCGTTCGCCGCATCTGCGGCTATTTGGAGCGGTATTACGATAAGAAAGTATCCATCCCGGTTTTATGCGAGCTGTTTAATATAAGTTCCAGGCAGCTGAACCGGATTTTCAAGGAATCCTTAGGCATGACCGTCGTGGACATGATTCACCGGATACGGATCGAGCGGGCGAAGCATCTGCTGCTGGAAACCGACGAGAAGGTCATCACCATCGCGGGGCGCGTCGGCTACGAGGACCCGGCTTTTTTCAGCAGGCTGTTTCATCGCGAGGTCGGCTGCTCGCCGGGCAAATACCGCGAATCCTCTTGACTTCCGCTGGGCGAAGGAGGGGGCAGCATGCGCCGCTGGAATGACCGGATGCTGAAAACGAAAATGTTTATAGCTTTTTCCGTCGTATCCTTGTTCATTGTCGGGATCACCTGCTCTATTTTTTATTACAAGAACACCAGCGATATTCAGCATCAGACGTTTTCCTTATCGAACATTATTTCGAAGCAGTTTTCGGAGATGATCGATTTGTACATGCGGAGCGTCGAGGAGCTGTCGCTGGCCATTTCCATTGACCCGTCGATTCAGAACATCCTGTTCGATTTCTACAAGGCGTCCGATCCGGTCGAGAAGGAAGTGGTCGGATACAAGCTCAATCCTATCCTGTTTAATTTCTCTTATCCCAAAACCTACGTTCAGAGCATATCCATTTACTCGCTGGATAAGCATCTGTATCAATATTCCAAGCTGGTGGAGCCGAAGCCGCGGGAGCTATTGTCGGAAGAGCAGCTGAAGGAGTTCTCAGGCTCGCTGAACCGGGAGCCGTTCGCCCTGCTGCCTTCCGCCGAAGTACATGCCGATAAAGAGGGCTCCCCTGAACGGGTCGTTTCCTTTATCCGCAAGATCACGAAAATCCCGACGCAGACGATCATCGGGTTTGTCAGCATTCAGATCAATGTGAACGCATTCAATATGGTGCTTGCCAATGCCACAGCCAACGAGCTGGAAAGTACGATGCATGTGCTGATCGTGGCGGACGAAGGACGGATCATTTATGAAAATGGCAGCAGCCCGAACGAGGAGGCCCGGTTCGATACCCGCGTGTTTGAGCATACCGGCTCGGAAGGCGAGCTGCGCTGGAAGGACACCGATTACCTGTATACGTTCGTGCGGTCAAGCTATACCGGGTGGCATACGGTGATTTTAATTCCGAAGCATGTGCTTTTGCTGAAGCAAAAGCGGATTCAGGATATCGTGCTGTTGGTCGGCATGCTGACGATGCTGTCCATCGCGGCCGTCTCCTATTTGTTATCCCATCAAATCACCCTTCCGCTGAACAAGCTGATGCGCCATATGTCGCGGGTCGAGCTGGGCGATTTCAGTCACAGGATGGAATATGCCGGACGCAACGAAATCGGCAAGCTGAGCCGGATGTATAACCATATGCTCGGCAGCATTTCCCGTTTGATCCACGAGGTGTACGAATCGAAGCTGGCGGAAAAGAACGCCCAGTTGTCGGCGCTGCATGCTCAGATTAATCCTCATTTTCTGTACAACACCCTCAACATCATGAAATCCATCAGCCGGCTGCGCGGCATCGAAGAGGTCGCCGAAATTTCCGAATCGCTTGCCGGACTATTCCAATACAGCATGAAAAATTTACATCAGCCCGTCACGCTGCGGGAGGAAATCGAGCATATCGGCAATTATTTCAAAATTCAGCAGCATCGGTTCGGCAGCCGGATTCTCCTGCACTGCGACATTCCGCCGGAGCTGCTTGAAGCGTCAGTGCTCAAGCTGACGGTGCAGCCGCTCGTGGAGAACGCGGTGAATCACGGGCTGCGCAGGGTGAAAGCGGGAGGACGCATCACGATCCGGGCGGCCCAAGCGGAGGGCGTGCTGACGTTAACCGTGCAGGATAACGGAGAAGGCATTGCGGACAAGGAGAAGGCTCGCCTGGAGGAATCGCTTCGCAAAACGAACCCGCTGAATCCCTACGACGAGGATTCCCGCGGCATCGGACTGCTCAATATACGGCAGCGCATTCAGCTATATTACGGCAAAGATTACGGCTTGAGCATTTACAGCAAGCCGGGGGAAGGCACTTCGGTATCGCTGGTGATACCGCTGGCTGTGAAGCTTGATTCGGCGAAGGAGGCTGCGCTTTGAACATTTTTGTAGTGGAGGATGAACGCTGGGCGCTGGCGGAGCTGGAGACGCTGCTGGCCCGATACGAGCCGGAGCATGGCATCTACGCATTCGACAACGGGGACGACGCGTTGGCGGCGGCGGCCGATCTGCGCCCGAGTCTTGTGCTGACGGATATCAACATGCCGGGCATCGACGGCCTGGAGCTGATCGAGCAGCTGACCAAGCTGGATTCCACAGTCAAATGCATGATTCTGAGCGTCCATGACGAGTTCGAATACGCCCGGCAGGGGATGCAGTTCGGCGTGGGCGACTATTTGCTGAAGCCGGTCAAAAAAGAAGTGCTGTATCAAGCGGTCGATAAAGCGCTCCATCAGCTGGAGCAGGAGCATCGCCGCCGAGACGCCTGGGTGAACGGCTCGCTCGCCCAGATGCTGCTGGCCGAGGACGACAGCATGCCCGATGCGGAGCTTGGGCGCGAATGGAACGAGCGGTTGTACGCCGTAGTGCTGCTCACGTTGGAAAAGGCTCCGCAGATCAAAGGGTGGAAGACGGCTGCAATCGATTTTGACGCGTGGTTCCGGCAGCTGGCTCAGTCTCCTTATCCCTGCTCGCTCATTCAATGCGTGGACCTGGACTGCAGGCAGAGGGTGCTGCTGGTGCCGATGGCTGCGGCGGCGCAGACGGCCGCTATGCAGCCTGTGCTGCTGGAGCTTTTCGGGGAGCTCAGGCAGCTTCCGGTGCCGGCGCATATGGCGGTTGCTCTCAAGGAAGAAAGCGTGCCGCTGCGCCAAGTTTATACCGGCCTGAAGGATTCGCTGGAAGAGCATGCGATCTTCGGGGCGGCCACCTGCCTGCCGTTCGGGGCGAAGCCGCAGGAGGCGGAGCTGTTAAGCGCGTGGGACAAGGTGCGCATCATGGAGGTTCACTGCAAGAAGGGCGAGCTGCTGAAGGGACAGGAGACGCTGGGGCATATTGTCGACGAGATGCGCTTGAAGCGGGTGACGAAACGGCAGCTGCGGTTATTTATTCAGGATGTGCTGTTCTCGCTGAAATATCATTTGCTCTCGTCCGGCGGCGATAAGATCAGCTTGAACGACTTGCAGGAGGATGTGCGCTGCTTGAATGATTTTACCGGCTACGGCGAGCTGTTCGACTGGCTGAAGGAGAAGCTGTTCCGTTTGTACTGTGTGCAGCAGGAGACTAAGGATTTGAATCCGAAGGGGCTGGTGCCCGTGCTTTTGCAGCATATTCATGCCCATTATCAGAACCCGATTTCGCTGCAGCAGTTCGCGGCCGAGCATCATGTCAGCCTGGGGTATTTGTCGCGCATGTTCAAGAGCCAGACCGGCACGACCTTCTCCGATTATATTGCCGGCTACCGGATTCGCAAGGCGCAGGAGCTGCTAGCCGGCGGCATCGAGCGGCTGCAGGAGGTCAGCCGGCTGGTCGGATATGAGGATACGAAGCATTTTAGCGCCCTGTTCAAAAAGTTCGTCGGGGTCTCGCCGATGACGTACGCGAGAAAGCGGCCGACGAGCAAATAGGAAAAATCCCCCCCTTATTTCGTACAAATCGCATGTATTCGGTGCCTGACGCCGGCTATACAATGAAAACATGACAACGCCACTGCAATACTGGAAGGGTCGACGCATGAAGTTTCAGCCGGTTTGTCAAATAAAGGAGGAACGATACATGAACCGAGCCAAAAAGTTCTCTGTATTCACCTATGCTGCTTTGATAGCCGTGCTTGCGGCGGGCTGCAGCTCATCCGGCCAGCCGGCTTCCGGGACGGCTCCGGGCTCCGGAGACGCCAAAGCCCCTGCGGACGGCAAATCCGCCGAGCCGACGACGCTGACGCTGCTGATCGGCTCGACCGGCACGCCGTACCCCGCTACGCAAGCGGTCGCCGCCGAAGCCGAGAAGAAGCTGAATATCAAAATCAAATTTGATATTAAGCCGGACGGCACCGAAGGGGACAACCTGGTCAAGACGCGCCTGGCTACCGGCGAGATGGCGGATATTTTGTATTACAATTCCGGCTCGCTGCTGAAGGCGCTGAATCCGGAGGAAAACTTCGTCGACCTGTCCAAGGAGCCGTATATGGCGAAGCTGCTGGATTCCTATAAGGAAACCGTCAGCTCGAACGGCAAAGTATTCGGCGTTCCGGGCGGTTCCTCCAATGTCGGCGGCATCCTGTACAACAAGAAGGTGTACGCGGAGCTTGGGCTGACCGTTCCGAAAACATGGGCGGAATTTATCGCCAACAGCGACAAAATCAAAGCCGCAGGCAAGACCGCGGTGATCGGCTCCTACAAGACGACATGGACCTCGCAGCTGTTCGTGCTGGCCAATCAATTCAACGTACAGACGCAGGTTCCGACCTTCACGCAGGACTATACGGCCAACAAAGCCAAATATGCAACGACGCCGGCGGCGCTTCGCGGCTTTGAAATGACCGGAGAAGTATTCAAGAAGGGCTATTATAATAAAGATTTCCTCGCCACCACGTACGATACGGGCCTGAAAATGCTTGCCGAAGGGACGGGCGTCCAATATCCGATGCTGACCAGCGCGATCGACGCTCTGGCCCAGAACTATCCGGAACAGCAAAAAGATATCGGCGTCTTCCCGATTCCGAGCGACGACCCGAACATCAACGGTTTTACGGTTTGGATGCCGAACTCCTACTATATCAATAAAAAAGGCAAGAACGTCGAGGCCGCCAAAAAGTTCGTCGAATTCCTCATCTCGGAGGAAGGCCAGAAGGCGTATATGTCCAAGAGCAAGGCGAACGGCCCTTATGTCGTCAAAGGAATCAACGTGCCCGACGACGCTTACGAGGCCGTGAAGGATATGCAGCCATACTTTGACAGCGGCAAGACGATGCCGGCGCTGGAGTTCATTTCCCCGGTGAAAGGGCCGAATCTGGAGAGCATCCTGATCGAAGTCGGCACAGGGCAAAAATCGCCTGCGGACGGAGCCGCCGACTACGATAAGGATGTGAAGAAGCAGGCGCAGCAGCTCAACCTGCCGGGCTGGTAACAGGGACCGGGCTTAGGCTTTTAACCGTCCGGCGTTTGCGCCCAGCTTCCATGCGATACGATATCCGGCCCTGCAATCGTATTTGCAGGGCCGGTTTTATCCGTACCGCAGATACACCCGTACAGGAGGGAAATGAATGACGACGACGCAAAAGAGAATGTACTCGTATTTGTTCCTGCTGCCCGCAGGCATTATTTACTTCATCTTTTATTTGCTGCCGACGGTCATGTCGCTGTTCTTCAGCTTGACGCGATGGACGCTGACGAGCTGGCAGTATATCGGCTTGGATAACTACGTGATGTTTTTCGAGGAATCCTCGCTCAAAATCGGCTTTAAAAACACGATCATCTTCGCGGTCGTCACCTGCGGCCTGAAGGTCGTTCTCGCGCTGCTGCTCGCTACGCTGCTGACCTCGCGCATCTGGTTCAAGGATTATTTTCGCTCGATGGTGTTTTTTCCGACCTTGCTGAGCACGATCGCCGTCGGGATCGCCTTCAGCACGATGATGCATCCGACGCAAGGGGTCATTAACACCGCGCTGGCCGCGATCGGCATTGAAGGTCCCGACTGGCTGGGCGATACGAAGATCGCGCTGCTGTCCGTCGCCCTGGTCGACGTATGGAAGGGCGTCGGGATCGCAACGGTCATTTATATTGCCGGAATTTTGTCGATTCCGCAGCATTACTACGAAGCGTTGAAAATGGACGGGGGCAGCGCGTTCCGCAGCTTCTGGCACATTACCCTGCCCTTGAGCCGGCCGGCGATGAACTCGGTCATTATTCTGGCGTTTATCGGCGGGCTGCGAACCTTCGACCTGATCTGGGCGATGACCAAAGGGGGGCCGGGCTTCTCCACCGACCTTATCGCTTCCATTATTTACAAGCAGTACCAAGCCGGATTTTACGGGCTGGCTACGGCGGGCAACGTTATCTTGTTTATCGCCATCTCGGTGCTGGCATTTCCGCTGTATATGTTCCTGAACAGAAGAGAGGTGGATCTGTGAGCCGCACGGTACAAAAGTGGAGCGTCAGCATTGTGCTGCTGATCCTCTCGACCCTCATATTCTGGGTGCCTTTCTACTTCGTCATTATCAACTCGTTCAAGTCCCCCACCAAAGCGGCGGATATGAACATGAGCTGGCCGGATACGTTTCATATCGTCGAAAATTATAAGGCGGTGCTGGCCGCCGCAGACCATATGCTGGTGCGCGCGTTTTTTAACAGCTCGGTGCTGACCGTGCTGTCGATCGTGGGCATGGTCGTCTTCAGCTCCCTGGCCGGCTTCGTGCTGCAGCGCAGGGAGAAGGGGCGGGGAGCGGCGCTCTTGAATTTCCTCGTGCTGGCCGGATTAATGATTCCGCCTGCCGTCGTGCCGACCATCTGGGTGCTGAATACGGTCGGACTGTTCAAGACGCTGCCGGGGCTGACGCTGGTCGAAATCGCGCTTCATTTTCCTTTTTGCGCCATTTTGTACAAAGCGTTCACGGCGACGATTCCCCGGGATATCGACGAGAGCGCGTTCATCGACGGCTGCGGCGGGCTGAGGCTGTTTGCACATATTATTTTTCCGCTGCTGAAGCCGGTGTCTTCAACGATCATCATTATTCAATCCGTCAGCGTGTTTAACGATTTCGTCAATCCGCTGTACTTTCTGCCCGGCTCGGAGAACGCCACCGTGCAGCTGACGCTTTACAACTTTATGAGCATGTATTTGACGTCCTGGAATCTGCTGTTTGCCGATGTCGTGCTGATTTCCCTGCCTCCTCTTATCCTATTTCTTTTCTTTAACAAAAAAATCGTCGCCGGTATGACCGCCGGATCGGTCAAAGGCTGACCGTACCGGTCAAAGGCTGCACCGAAGTAAAATTAGGCATCAAATCAAAGTTAGGCTGCAATCCAAGTTAGGCCGCATCGGCCATGCGATTGGCGGAATGCACAATGAACCGGTCCGGAGGGCGAAGTACAATGAGGCTAGAAGTCGGGGCTATCGCAAGATCGACCGATTAAGCGAAGCTTTCGCATCGAAAACGCTAATGAGGAGGCAAGTACATGGAAAGCTCCAGCGGTAGTGTACTTTGGTTTACAGGCCTCTCGGGCTCGGGGAAAACGACCACCGCCGTGCAGGTGTACCGGCGGCTGCAGGAGGCGGGCCGACCGGCGGAGCTGCTGGACGGGGACGCCGTCCGCACGACGCTCGGCAGAGGGCTCGGCTTCAGCCGCGAAGACCGGCTTGAAAATATACGCCGCATCGCGTTCGTGGCGAACCTGCTGTCCAAGCACGGAATTACCGTGCTGGTGTCCGCAATCACGCCTTACCGCGAAATGCGGGATTATTTGCGGGAGCATGTGAGCGGATATACGGAAATCTACGTCAACTGTTCGCTAGAGCAGTGCGAAGCCAGGGATGTGAAGGGATTGTACGCCAAAGCAAGGAGACAGGAGATTCCGCTGTTTACCGGCATTTCGGACGTCTACGAGGAACCCGAGCAGGCGGATATCGTGATCGATACGCAGCATCACCCGGTTGAAGCCAATGCGCAGCGGATTTTGGAGTGGCTCTGCAGCAACCGTTACAAGGAAGCCGCCGATTGGGCCGTTCAACCGTGCGTTGCAGCCGGTCAAGAGCTGTTGAACGCGGATAACGCAAGCAGCCGGGAGGCGCGCCCGCGATGAAAATCATTATGATTTCGTTCGATACGCTGCGCGCCGACCGGCTGGGCTGCTACGGGTACGGCAAGCCGACGAGCCCGTATATCGATCAAATTGCTTCGGAAGGCGTACTGATGGAGCGGGCTTATGCGGCCGACATTCCGACCGAGGTCGCGCATACGGCGATTTTTACCGGCAAAATCGGTCTGACCACCGGCCTCGTCTCGCACGGCTCCGACCTGTCGTATTTGCCCAAGTCGGTCGAGTGGCTGCCGTCCAAGCTGAAGGCGGCGGGCTTCGCCACTTGCGCCGTAGACAATTTGTACAATCTCAAGGAATGGTTTGCCCGCGGATATAAATATTATTTGAACAGCTCGGGACCCAAGCGCTGGATTGACGGGAGAGCCGTCAACGACTTGGCGCTGCCGTGGATTCGTGAGCATAAGGAGGAGGATTTTTTCTTATTTCTGCATTATTGGGATGCGCATACGCCGTACTTGCCGCCCGAATCCTATGTGCCGGCGTTTTATGACCCGAACAAGGACCCGTACCGGGAAGGCGGCTCCGGCATGGAGCGGGCCTACGGGCATCCGGCCTATCCGTTCTTCAAGCAGCATCATTACAAGCTGCTCGGACCGGTGACCGACGCGGAGTATATGAACGCGCTGTACGACGCGGAGATCCGCTATCTTGACGATCTGCTCAGGGAGCTGGACGAGACGCTGATCCGGCTTGGCATCAAGGAGGAGACGCTGCTCGTGCTCTTCGGCGATCACGGCGAGAGCTTGACCGAGCACGATATTTATTGGGATCACTGCGGCCTCTACGAGCCGACGGTCCATATCCCGCTCATCCTGCGGTGGCCCGGGCAAATTCCCGGCGGCGGACGCGTGCGGGGCTTCGTCCAGCATGCGGACCTGCTGCCGACGCTGCTGGAGGCCGTCGTCCGCAATCCGTCGCCGGGCTTGAACTTGCCGGCGCTGCACGTGCCGGAAGGCATCGACGGCCGCAGTCTGTGGCCCTCGATGCTGGGCGAGGCGGACGGCACGCTCGACGAGGTGTACTTGAGCGAGTGCGCCTGGCAGGCGGCAAGGGCTGTCCGCACGGATCGCTACAAGCTGATCCGTTATTACGACCCGGGCCCGTTCCGGCGTCCGGTCACGGAGCTGTACGACCTGCTGGCGGACCCGCAGGAGCTTGTCAATGTGGCCGGCCGGGAAACGGCCGTCGCCGAAGAGCTCGAAGCGAAGCTGACGCGCTTCGTCGCCCGCAAGCTGGGCGGGCGGCCGGACCCGATGCTGCGGCAGCTTCGGGAGTCGCAGCTGCCGTTCCGGCGCAGAATCGAAGCGATCCTGGAAGGCGTAGGCCTCTCCTGGGAAGCGTGGATGCAGAACCCGCTGCGGGAGCGCTACGACGCGCTGGACGAAAAGCGGCGGGCCGGGCGCGGCACTTAGAACTCCGTTCGGCTTAAGCCAGGACGATTGTCGCAATCGGCCCTGAGGATGTCGCAATAGGCAATGCCGCAGCCTGCGGCGAAGATTATGATAAAGGCAGGAACTACCGGCGCAACAGATGCAGATTCAGTTTCATAATCAAGGGCAGACACCGAGGGAAGCTTTCGCGGCGATACGAGCATTTTACACTTGAACCAAGAAAGGTGGTGCAGTCCCCGCTTGAACGGCCGAAGCATCGGCGTAAACGGGCGACGGGACGGAAACGAATGGCATTGAAAATCGGCATTGTCGGAATGAACGGAATCGGGAATCGGCATGCGGACTGCTACGCGGGCGAACCGCTGGCGCAATTGGTTGCCGTATGCGACGTAGTTAAGGAACGGGCCGATAAAGCGGCCGAGAAGCACGGGGTTAAAGCCTATTACAGCTTGGAGGAGATGCTGCGGCAGGAGCCGGAGCTCGAAATCGTCGATATTACGACGGGCGGCATCGAGAACGGAAGCTGGCATTTCGAGCCCGCGATGCAGGCGATTGCGGCCGGCAAGCATGTGCTGATCGAGAAGCCGCTGGCCAATAACATTGAGGAGGGCAGAGAGCTGGTCCGCTTCGCGGCCGAGAAGAAGGTGTATCTGGGCTGCAACCTGAACCATTATTTCTCCGCCCCGGCTCAGCGGGCCAGACAATATATGGATGAAGGAGATATCGGCGAAACGGTGTACTGCCTGGCCAAAATGGGCTTCAACGGCGGCGAGGAGCTGTATGCGACGCCGAAATCGCCGAAGGATAAAGGCCAGCCTTACTTCCATATGAAAGCGTTCTTAACCCATCCTTTTAGCGTTATGCGCTATTATTGCGGCGATATTACCCATATCCAGACGTTTTCGAATCAAGCGGGCTTCCGCAAAAGCGCCGGCGATATCACGGTTTCGATCAACAGCATCCACGTCAAGTTCGCCAGCGGCGCCGCAGGCTATCTGCTCAGCCAACGGGGCGATGCCACGTACGGCCTGGGCGGCTGGTGGACGATGGAGGTCGGCGGCACGAAAGGAACCTTCTGCATCGAGAACTGCGTGGAGAAGGTATCGTACTGGCGGGCGCAAAAGGGCGTTCCGTCGATCGGCTCGCATCCGCAGCCGGAGGTGACCTCGTCGGGAGTTACGGAATTCAACTCCACCTTTAACAACAGGCTGCGCGCCTTCCTGGAAGACGTCTCCAATGGCGTGCCCCGGGAGCATATCCGCGCCTCCGGACGCGACGCGCTGGCTGTGCTGGAATATACGTATGCGGTGATCGAGTCGTATGAGCAGGGCGGCGCCGTCGTCAGACCTCATCCGCTTCCGGCTTTCCACGGCGACCCGCTGTGGATGAAATAAGCTTGCCGGACATACGGAAGGGATCATTGGGGAATCCCCGTCTCTAATACAATGGCAGAATGAGCTGCCGCTATAAGGAGCGTGTCAAAGGAATATGATGAAATTAGGTGTCAATTCGGTGCTGTTTAAAGAATATAGCTTCGCGGAAGCGGCGCGGCATATCGCGCTCAGCGGGTACGACGGCGTAGAAATTTCGGCGATTCAGGGGATGTGCGAGCATTTGGACCTCTCCCGTTGGAAGGAGCAGGCGGCACAGCTGCGGTCGATCGTTCAAGGTGAAGGATTAAGCTTCCTGTCGATGGAATTCGGGAGCGTCAAGGACGAAGAGCGCCTGTTCACCGCATTGGAAGCGGCGGCGGAAATCGGCATTCCGATCGTCAACATCGGCCCGGGCGGCAAGACGGGCGTCGAGGAGGATGTGCAGCGGTCGATCGAGCAGCTGCAGCGCTTCTCCGAGCGGGCGGCGTCCTGCGGGGTTACGCTGTGCGTAAAGGCGCATATCGGCCAGGCGATTCACGACACGCCGACGACGCTGCGGGCGATGGCCGAAGTGGCTTCCCCGGCGTTCGGAATCGATATGGACCCGAGCCATATTTTCAGAGCCAATGAAAATCCGGAGGATGCGCTGCCCGCCGTGATCAGCCGGGTCAAGCACGTTCATATCCGCGACTGCAAAGGACGCGAGCAAGGACCGGGACCGATCGAGCTGCAGGCCTGCGGCCGCGGCGATATCGATCTGTTCGCCTACTGCAAGGCCATGACCGATCATAAGTACGACGGTCCGGTCGTGCTTGAGGTCATCGGCGCGAAGCCGGAGCATTCCCTCGCGCAGCTGTCCATTATCGCCGCAGAAACCTACGGCTACTTGAACGCTTGCCTGAAGCAGCTGGGCGCCCGCTAAACGGGCGTTCTTCACGGATATTATAAGGAGAGTGAAGAAGCAATGCCGACTTCCCCGAAAAAACCGAATTTGATCGTTCTGGGCATCGACAGTCTGCGCAGAGACCGCATGAGCGGCTACGGCTACGGCAGGCTGACGACCCCTCATCTCGATAAGCTGGCAAGCGAGGGCGTGCTGTTCGAGCAGCATTTCAGCCCGAGCATCCCGACTACGCCGGCCTACGCGGCCATGCTGACCGGCAAGGACTGCTTCGGCACCGACGTCGTCGCGCTGCGGCATAAAGGCCCGGTAGGGGCCCCGACGTTGGCGGAGGTGCTGGAGGAACAAGGCTATAACACGACCTGCGTCGGGTTTACCGGCAATCCTTCCGCGCGCGGATTTCAGAAGTATCTCGATTACGAAGCCTGGATGCCGGACGAAAGCGGCCGATGCCCGAAGGCGGAAAATTTGAACGAGGTGGCCGTGCCCGAGCTGCAACGGCTGGCGCAGGACGACAAGCCGTTCTTCCTCTTCTTAAGACATATGGACCCGCATTCGCCGTACCTGCCTCCGCAGCCGTACGAGCGCATATTTTACGGCGGGGACGAGAAAGACCCGGCGAACGATTCGATGGAGCCTGTGTACGGGTTCAAGCCGTTTGCGGATTTCCTGAAATCGTGGATTCCCGAAGGCGTGACCGACCAGGAATACGTCAGCGCCCAGTACGACGGCGCCGTCGCTTATATGGACGCCTGCATTCAGAACTTGTTCCAAGCCGTCGAAGCGTTGGGCTTAACGGAAGAAACGCTGATCGTCGTCACCTCCGACCACGGGGAAACCTTGTATGAGCATGACTGCTACTTCGATCATCACGGGCTGTACGATTGCACGCTGGTCGTGCCGCTCATTCTCAAGTTTCCGGGCCGAATTCCCGCCGGCAAGCGGGTACAAGACGTCACGGTCATCCATGACATCATGCCGACCATTATGGAGCTGCTCGGCATCGATACGCCAATGGAGCCGGACGGCCGGAGTCTGGTGCCGTTCATTCAAGGTCGGCCGGAGCGCAAAATCAGCGAGCTGTATTTGACGGAGTGCACGTGGATGCGCAAGCACGGCTGGCGCACGCCGCACTGGAAGCTGATCCGGGCGCTGGAGCCGGACTTTCATTTCAAGCCCGAGGTGGAGCTGTACAATCTGATCGAAGATCCGCTGGAGAATCATAACGTCGCCGAGCAGGAGCCGGCTGTCGTCGAGCTGCTGACGGCCCGCATGGAAGCGCATATCCGCCTCCGGGAAGCGGAGACGGGCCGGACGAACCCGATGTATACGAATCTTGGCTGGCACGGCAAAGGGGACGCGCCGTTCGCCTCCTCCCAGCAAGCCTACGATACGCTGCATATCGGCAGCTCGCTTACCGCCCGTTCGCTGCAGGCGAACAAAGCGAAATAGCATGTTCCGCACCGCAGAAGCATCGCGGTGCGTTCTTCTTTCCTACCACAACGGGTGAATGCCGCAGCGCAGCGCATCCCCTAATGATCCATGCGCGACGAGGTCTGCGATGCGTCATTCGCCTCAAACCAAGGAGGCCGCCGTTTTATGATACGAATAGCCGTAGTCGGCGTAAACAATATCGGCAAAATCCACTGCCGCTACTATAAGCAGCATCCGGACACCGAATTGGTGGCGGTATGTGATCTGATGGAGGACCGGGCCCGCGAAGCGGCGCATACGTACGGGGTGAAGGCGTATACGGATCTGAGGCGTCTGCTGGAGCTCGAACAGATTGACGCGGTCTGCGTAGCGACCGGCGGCGAGGAGAAGGCGAGCCATCACTACGAGCCGGTCATGCTCGCTATCGAAGCGGGCAAGGACGTGCTCGTCGAGAAGCCGATCTCTAATAATATCGAGGAAGCGAGAGCGATGGTGAAGGCCGCGTCCGAGCGGGGCGTCCGCTTCGGCTGCAATTTGAATCACCGGTTCACGCCGGCGGCGGCCAAGGGCAAGGAATGGATCGAGCGCAATATGCTCGGCGCTCCGCTGTTTATCAATATGCGGCTGACGATCGACAACAAGGCGGATTTCACCGAATGGTTTCATATGCGCGCGCTGCATCCGCATTCGATCGATGTGATGCGTTATTTTTTCGGCGATGTGAAGCGGGTGCAGTCCTTTATGACCAAAGCGCCGGGAAGGAAAACCTGGTCGACGGCCAGCGTCAATCTGGAATTCGTGAGCGGTGCGGTCGGGCATTTGACCGGAAGCTACGATATGTCGATGCTGCATCCGATCGAATGGTGCGAGGCGGCGGGGACGGAGGGGCGCTTCGTGATCGAGAACGTGTACGAAAACGCGACCTACTATCCGCACCGCAGCAGCGATAAGATCGTGATGAGCAATTCCATCATGCGGGGGATGCAGGGCTTTAACGATACGTTCGGCAACCGGATCGACCGCTTTATCGAGCAGATCAAGCAGCAGGCGGCCCCCGGGGAGATCGAAGGCTCGGGGGCAGAAGCGCTGGCCGCGCAGGAAATTATCGAGGCGGCCATTCGTTCGCATCAAAGCGGAGGTCAGGTTGTCGAGGTGCCCGGCACAGAGTGAGTAGTTAAGGAGGGGGGACGCTTTGTTGAAAGCCGCTCCGTCGAAATCGTATCCTTCCGTAAGCGTGAGCCCCGGCGCCGCCTGGAGAAGGCGGGGCTGGAAGCATCTGAAGGCGTATTTGTTTCTGGCGCCGATTCTCATATCGGTCGGGCTGTTCAAATATACGCCGTTCGTGCATGCGTTTGTGCAGTCGTTCTATGAATGGAACGGGGCGAATGTAGACCGGTTTATCGGCCTGGACAATTACACCGCGTTATTTCGGGATCGAACCTTTTATGCTTCGTTGAAAAATATCGCCTTGTTTACCGGCAGCTTCGTCCTCATTCAGCTGACGCTTCCGCTGCTGGCCGCCGTCGGCGTATTCCGGCTGCGGCAGGCGGGATTGCAGTCGTTTTTTAAATCGATGTTCGTCCTGCCGATGGTCGTGCCGTATATTATCGTCTTCCTGCTGTGGAAATGGATTTATGTCGGGGACGGCTTATTGGACCGTCTTCTCGAAGCGCTCGGTCTGGAGAGCTGGATTCACGCCTGGCTCGGCGAGAGCGGCACGGCCCTGTGGTCGATCGTGTTCATCAACTTCCCCTGGGTTTCCGGCATCTATTTCCTGATTTACTTGGCCGGATTGCTGGCGGTGCCGCAGGAGCTGTTCGAGGTCGGGGGGATGGACGGCATGAACGGGCTGCAGCGGCTTCGGCATATCGAGCTGCCGCTCATTCGCAGCCAGCTTCGCCTAGTGCTCGTGCTCGCGTTCATTCAGCAGTTTCAAAGCTTCGAGAATGTGCTGGTGCTGACGAACGGCGGGCCTGGCTTCTCAACGCTTACGCCCGCGCTGTATTTGTACAAAAAAGGCTTCGAATACAACGAGCTGGGCTACGCCTCGGCGATCGGGGTTGTCGTGTTCGTCGTGCTCCTATTGTGCACGCTCGCGGCGAACCGCTTCATTAAGCCGGCGGACCGGGCGGAATAGAAGGGAGAACATGATGAAAAAGATAGGCGCCTGGGCGAATTACGCCGTTTTGACGCTGCTGCTGCTTTTGACGCTTGTCCCCTTTTATATGCTGATCATCACTTCTTTAAAATACCGGGATCAGGTCATTCACGAGTTCTGGCTTCCGTCGCTGCCGCTGCATGGGAGCAATTACGCCAACGCGTTTGTCCAGCTGTGGCCCTTTTTATGCAATTCGGTCATCGTTACCGCCGGCATTATCGTCTGCGTATTGGTCAACGCGAGCTTGGCGGGGTATGCGTTCGCCCGGTTTTCCTTTTGGGGAAAAAGCTTGCTGTATTATCTGATCATAATGCTGATGATGGTGCCGTCGTTTCTGATCCTCATTCCGCAGTTTATTTTGTTCAAAAATCTGGGCTTGATCAATACGTATTGGGCGCAAATTTTCGGCCCGATGGCCGGCGCGTCCGCGATGGCGACGATGCTGATCCGGACGTTTTTCGAGGGGCTGTCCACCGGCGTATTGGAGGCGGCGGAGGCGGAGGGAGCGGGGGACGGCCGAATTTATCTGCAGATCGCGCTGCCTCTGTCATTACCGATCCTGTCCACGGTAGCCGTTATCAATGCGCTGCTCGGCTGGAACAATTACGTATGGCCGCTCGTCGCCACGTCGGGAGACAAGGTGAAGCCGGTTATTCTTGCGCTCTCCAGCGTCCACGGCTCGCTCGATCAGGTTCAGGGTCTGCAATTCGCAGGCTATGTGATCTCGTCCGTTCCGCTGCTGCTGCTGTTTCTGCTGGCTACCCGGTCGTTCGTCTCGGGGATTACGGCCGGAGCGGTCAAAGGGTAAGTCCCTATGGGCCTGTCCGATGACTCTTATATGAGAAATGATGAGGTGAAGCAAATGAACATTCGCAGCCACTGGATGCGGCCGCTGCTCGGCGCCGTTTCCGCACTCCTGCTGCTCGGCGGCTGCTCCGCCGAATCCGGGGGAGTCTCCTCCGGCGGCGACGGCAAGTCCGTCGAGTTAAACGTCATGGTCATGCTCGAGAGCGACGGAGACGAAGCGGAGCGCCAGTCGTGGGACAGCATCGCCAAGACGTACATGGAGTCGCATCCCGGCGTGAAGGTCAACCTGCAGATGCAGCATTTCGCGGGCGTCGAGCAGCATCGCACATGGGTGACCACGCAGCTGATCGGCAAGACGGCTCCGGATATTTTTACGACCCGTTATATATGGGATCAGGAGGATTTGAAGAAGGGGCTGCTGGTAGATCTGACGCCGTACTATAAGCAATCAACGGCTTATTCCGGAGGCCAGCCCTGGGAAAAGCTGTTCTCCCCGACCATTCTGCAGCAGCTGCTCGGCGACGATAAGACGTATGCGAGCGTCCCGAACTACGTCAATTCGGTGCGGGTTCTGTACAATAAGGATTTGTTCGCTCAGGCGGGCATCAAGGAAGCGCCGAAAACCTGGAGCGAGTTTCTCGATGCGCAGGAAAAGCTGCTCAAGCTGAACGTCGTTCCGTTTGCCTTCCCCAACTCGAAGCCCGGCGACTATAACTATAACTGGACGATTCGGATTTTGACGGAGGAACTGCTGACCGGCGTCTACGAGAAGCTGGATATCGACAAAAGCGGCTTCATCGAAGTGAACGAATACGTGAGGGGCGTCGATCAGGGCATCATCGATATTGAAAAATCGCCTTACAAGGACGTCTTCGCCATCGTCAAGGATTGGAGCAAATATTGGCCGAAAGGGTATAACGGCCTCGATTTTGAAACGGCGGGCGACTTGTTCCTGCGCGGCAAGGCGGCGATGGTCATGCGGACCTCGGCGCAAAGCAAGGCGTTGTACGAAACCTCGGCGCGCAAGTTCGAGATGGCGGCTTTCCCGTTGCCGTACTTGACCAAGGAGAATCACCCGGACGCAGCCGGAAAGCTGATGGAAATCGGCGGCGTGCCTGCGGGCAATATGGCGATTCCGAAGACGATCGCGCCGGAGAAGATGGATGCCGCGGTCGATTTCCTCGCCTATACGACGTCTCCGCAGGTGCAGGGGCTGCTCGCCGAGAGCCTGTACCGCACGCCGGTTGTCGAGAATGCGGCGCTGCCGGATAAGCTGAAGGGCTTTCAGTTTGTCGGCGACCGGATGCAGCTGAATATTTATGCGGGCGAGGTCGACAAAAATGTGACGGAGAACAATCAGAAGCTGGGACAGCTGTATCTTGAAGGCACAAGCACGCAGGAGAGTTATTTGGCCGAGCTGAAAAAAATTATGGTGGACGGGGTTAAGAAAAAAATGAGCGAGAATCAGTGGTCCAAGGAAAACAATTACGGGATCAAGCAGCCATGACCCAGCCCAACCTTCTTATCATTATGCTGGATCAGCTTCGCTATGATTGCATCGGTTACAGCGGCGCCTACCCGGTACGGACGCCGAATATCGACCGCTTGGCCGCCGAGGGCTTATGGTTTGAGAATGCGTTTACGCCTATCCCGACCTGCTGCCCGGCCAGGCAGGCGTTCATTAGCGGGCGGCGGCCGGAAACGTTCGGGGCGCTGTGGAATTTCAAGAATGGCCTGCCGGTTGCGGCGCTGGACCCGTCCGAATATGCCTGGCCGCGCGAGCTGGGCAAGCACGCGTATCACCGCGTGCACCTCGGCAAATGGGATGTGCATCCGAAGCGCACGCCTCTGGAGTACGGGTACGACGAATACGTCGGATTTGCGCCGTATCAAGAAATGATCGCGCGCAAATACCAAGGCGTGAAATGGGAGGCGGGCTATGCCGGGGAGAACAGCCCGATTCCGCTGGAGGATACGCAAACCCACTGGCTGGCGGAACGCGCCTGCGAAACGGTCAGCCGGCTGACGGCGAAAGAACGGCAGCTTCCCTGGTATATCCAGCTGAATTTTACCGAGCCGCATCTCCCGTGCCGGCCTTCGGAGCCGTTCGCTTCGATGTACGATCCGGCGCAGATTCCGCCGTGGGGCGGCTTCGGCGATACGTTCGCCGGCAAGCCTTATATCCAGAAGCAGCAGCTGCTCAGCTGGCAGGTTCAAGATTATACTTGGGACGACTGGGCTCCGATTGCGGCCCGCTATTACGCCGTTATCAGCCAAACCGACGACGCGGTCGGCAGGGTGCTGCAAGCGCTGGAAGCTTCGGGCGCGGCGGACGACACGATGATTGTTTTTACCGCGGATCACGGGGATATGTGCGGCTCGCACGGGATGATGGATAAGCATTACATCCTGTATGACGATGTCGTCAAGGTGCCGCTGATCGTGAAATACCCGCCGCTCACCGGGCAAGGCGGGGAGAAGCGCGGCGGGTTCGTCTGCAATATGCTGGACCTTCCTCCGACCGTACTGGAGCTGCTCAAGCTGCCGGTGCCCGGCTTTTTTCCGGGGCGCTCCCTGCTCCCTTGGCTGAAGGGAGAGGAGGTGCCCGACTGGCGTTCGGAGGCGGTGACCACGTATAACGGTCAGCAGTTCGGCCTCTATACGCAGCGGATGCTCCGTACGAAGCGGTGGAAGTATATTTGGAATACGACGGATGTGGATGAACTATACGATTTGGAGCTGGACCCGTATGAATTGACGAACCGGATTCACGATCCGGGCTGCCGGGAGCTCGTTAAGGCGTACCGGCTCCGCCTGTACGAGCGTTTGACGGAGGAAGGCGACGGTCTGGTCGGCAGCGAATGGATGCGTAACCAGCTGGTGCACAATGCTATCTCCGACGGGCGGCAGGACTAACCGGACGGTTGGAACCCTATGCCCATCCCTCCTATGCTCAAGAGGATGGGGATGGGGCTACACTGGATATTACAGAACCTGGGGCGCAGCCTCAGTTTTTTGTTGTTTAGGAGAGGAATGGTTAGACGCCGATCCAGCCTAGGCTGGATGCGGACGGAATAAGCTTCAGAGCATCGCGTCACTTTTGGGGGATTTGTTCCTGCTTGCTCCCTTGCGGGAAATGCAGCGTGACCGCGGTGCCCCAGCCTTTTTTGCTGACAATCTTGATGCCGCTCGTCTCCCCGTATTGCAGCATGATCCGTTTATTGGTGTTGCTGAGTCCGATATGGCGTCCGGAGTCTTCCTCTGCATGGAGCGAGGCGCGGATTTGCAGAAGCCGCCGCTTATCGATGCCGCCCCCGTTGTCGATAACGGTTACTTTGAGCGTATCGCGCTGCATACGGAACTTGACCTTGACGAGCAGGCGGGACGTATGCTCCATCCCGTATTGGAAGCTGTTCTCAAGCAGCGGCTGCATGCTCAGCTTGATCACTTCACAATCGCGGAAAGGCTCCGTCTTGTCCCATATCACCTGAAACCGGTCTTTATGACGGATTTGCTGAATTTCTACATAGCTCTGCGTATGCGCAATCTCCTCCTCCAGCCGGACAACCTTCGTCGAGGAATCCAGCGTATATTGCAATATCGCCGTCAAGAGCTCGATCATGCGGCTGGGCGCATTCGTGGAACGGGTCAATTGGAACGTTTTCCAATAGATCGAATTGAGCGTGTTATACAGAAAATGAGGGTTGATCTGGGATTGCAGCGCCTTGAATTCGAGCGCCTGCATCCGGTACAGCCGCTCGGACAGCTGGATTTTCAAATACTTTTGCTCCAGAAAGCTTTCCAGAATATGCGTGATGATGAAGGCGTAAATATCATGCCCTTGATTCGGAACGTTCTCCATCGAATCCGGGGCGTCCGCCGATTCGAGCAGGCGAAGAATGCCGTAAACTTGCCGGTAGTTTTTGCCGGTCAGCCATAAGGCGGCCAGCGCGCACAAGATCAGGGCGGCTAGCGCCAGCAGGCAGGTGATGACGATCAGGGTGAACGACAAGCTGTATAACGATTTGCGCGGGACGACGGAAATAAGATTCCAGTTTAACCGCGGCGCTTTTTTGACAGTCAAATGATAAATTCCGCTATCTGCCTGCAGCGTGTCGAATTGCTCGGGCAGCTGCAATGACGGGAGCAGTTGATCGTACTCGGTGCCCCCGGATTGCATAATGACCCGGTTCTGATCGTCGGTAATATAAAAGCTGCGGTTCGGATATTCGCTAATGGACGTAAACGATTTAACAAAGTAGTCGGGGAACAAGTTCAAAACGATAACGCCCTTCTTGCTCGCGTTGTTCCGGTCGTTGATTAATTTGTAAACGCTCACGACACGGGTCGGGTCGCTTTCGAAGCTGTAATTGTACAGGCTGCGCACTTCGGTTGTAAAGCCCGCCGTATTCGAATCGTTCCAATAGCTGTCATACCAGCCTTTATCCAAATAAGACTGCAGGTTGACCAGACCTTCGCGCGAGCTGAGAAACCGCTGCTGGTCGTTGGGATAGTAGACGTAGATGGAATGCACGTACGGTCTGGAATTGGCCGACACATCGATAATATGCTTGAGATAGTACAGCGCGTCCGCATCTTCGTAGGAGTAGTTGGGCTTGGATAAAATGTTGTAGAGCTTGTCCGCGATTTTCGGATTCGTATTGAAGGATAAGCTGAGCGAATCGATCTCCGATGCAACGACCTGAAACAGCTCGTTATATTGATTCAGCAGCTTTTCCTGATTTTGTTCGGCGTCGACGCGCGTGTAGCGCTGCGACAAAATGATCGATAAGGAGCCGAGCAGCAGCAGCGGAATTAAACAAAGGGCCAAAATATTGCGCAAGTTGTTGACGAAAAATTTGATCTTTAACGACCGGCCGATATGCGGCTGCTTCAAATTAACGCCCATTTTTGAACTGCCCCGGTGTTATGCCGTGAAATTGCTTGAATGCCCGAATGAAGTTTTTCGGGTTGGCATAGCCTACCGCCTCGCTGACTTCAAACGCTTTCATATATCCGTGCTTTAACAGCTCCGCCGCTTTTTCCATTCTTACCTTCAGAACGTATTCGGAAAAGTGCATCCCCGTTTTTTTCTTGAAATAGACGCTGACGTAGCTTGAGTTCATCTCCACCGTTTCGGAGACAAGCTGCAGGGTCACGGTGCGGTAATCCGTGTTCACGCATTTGACGATAGTGGAAATAACCGGATCGCCCCAGCCTGAGCCGGGCAGCGCTCCGCCATGCTCCGCCGCTTCCGCGGCAAGAGAGTCCTTCGCTTCGTCGAGAGCCGTCTTAAGCTGGGTAAATACCCCAACGATGTCGTCGTATTTGGCCGGCTTCAGCATATAGTGGGACACGCCGTAAGTCATGGCCTCCCGGGCGTATTCGAAATCGCGGTAAGCGCTTAACAGCACGATCCGGACTCCCATCCTGCGCTGATGAATTTGCTTGCACAGCTCCAAACCGGACATCATCGGCATTCGTATATCGCACAGCAGCACATCCACCGGATTCGCTTCCAAATAAGAGAGCGCCTCCAATCCGTTGCCGGCTTGATGAACGACGGTAAAGCCGACGGATTCCCACGGGAAGCAGTTGCACAGCGTGTCGCGCGTATCTTCTTCGTCGTCCGCAGCCAAAATTTTATACATCCGATTTCACCTCACGTATCATTATAGCAGATAATGGGCAGATGAAAATCTAAAATAATGATACTTTTCCCCAACGAGACAAAAAAATGTAAACGTAATCAATAGGAGAGGACCTTTTGTTGTGTTTGTTTCCGATGCTATGATGAAAGCGTCAACACTATAGACTTAGGGGGAATCAAGTTGAAGAAATCGGTTAAGAGAATCGCTTCCACTCTCGCTATTTGCTCCGTGATGGGTATGACGCTAGCCGCTTGCGGGGGAAATTCAGCCGGCGATCCGCAAGCGCAGAAGGGAAGCGCGGACGGCACCAAGCCCGTTACGCTGCGGTTCAGCTGGTGGGGGAACGATACTCGTCACCAGGCGACGCTGAAGGCGATCGACGCTTATACCAAGCTGCACCCGAACGTCAAGATCGAAGCGGAATACACGGGCTTCGACGGCTTTTACAACAAATTGCTCACTCAATTCGCAGGCAGCACCGCTCCCGATTTGTTCCAGTTCACTTATGAATGGGATAACGACATGTACGATTTCCTGCTCGATCTGAAGCAGTCCAAATCGCTGGATACGAGCGGCTACGACCCTTCCGTGCTGAACAATTTCGCCAATTACAAGGATAAGATGGTCATGGCGCCGGCCGGAGCGACCGCTACATCCTTATTCTACAATCAAGCCTTCTTCCAGAAATTCGGCATTCCGGAAACGACGGAATGGACTTGGGACAATCTGCTGGAAATCGGGAAAAAGGTTCACGCCCAGGACCCGAACGCGTACCTGATGTCGGCCGATATCGACGTCATATACAAATTGATTTTGCAGCCTTACGTAGCCCAGATGACCGGGAAAAACTGGATCAATGACGATTACACTCCTGCATTTGACAATGCCGCTTTGACCAAAGGGCTTGCATATTTGTCCGAATTGTACAAGGGCGGCGTTCTGGAACCGTTCGGCGACAGCTCGGCGTTCGTCGGCAAGATGGAGCAGAATCCGAAGTGGATTAAAGGCCAGGTCGGCGTCTTGTTCGACTACATCTCGGCCTTCGATAAGTATAAGCAATCCGTGCCCGACGGCAAGCTCGGCGTAGCCGCTTATCCGATGGCTCCGAACGCGCTGCAATCCGGCAACCCGATCGCGGCGGGAACAGGCTTTGCGGTGAATAAAACGTCGCCGAACGCGGAAGAGGCGGTTAAGTTTATTAACTGGATGGTAAACGATAAGGACGCGGCGCTCATCCTCGGCGCGCAGCGCGGCATTCCGGCGACGAGCACGGCCAGGAAAGCGCTGGAGGACGCGAAGCAGCTTGATCCGAACATTACGAAGGGGCTGGACCTCGCGGCCAAGCAGAAGACGATCGCTCCTAACGTCATCAGCATCAATGCCGATCTCGCGCAAATTGCCAAAGATACGCTGCAGAAGCTGATTTATCAGAAGGAGACGCCGGAGCAGGCGGCGGACGAAATTGTCAAAGCTTACGGCTCCAAGCTGACTGCGTTAAAGAAATAAGAGCCTGACGCTGCAGGAGCCCGAATCATTCGGAGAGAAGCCGCCTTATACGGCGGTATTCTCTCCGTTACCAAATGACCGGCATGTTTGAACACAGAAGGGAGTCAGAATATTGAAGCAGTCAATGAAGTTCACGAATGCCGCTTGGGGACTATTGTTCATTTCTCCGTGGATTATCGGATTCGCATGGTTTCAGTTTTATCCGCTGCTCTTGTCGCTGTATTATTCGTTTACGGACTATTCGATCGTGAAGGCGACGCATTTCGTCGGTTTGCAAAATTACGTAACGATGTTCAAGGATGATAAAGATTTCTTCCCGTCGTTGCGCGTAACCCTCTTGTATACTTTAATGGCGGTGCCGCTCAAGCTGGCATTCGCTTTATTCGTAGCGATCATTCTGAACTCCAAAGGGAGATTCATTAACGTATATAGGACGATGTACTATTTGCCGTCCATTTTGGGCGGAAGCGTGGCGATCTCGATTTTATGGCGGTTCCTGTTTATGCGCGAAGGTATCGTTAACCAGGCACTGTCCTTTTTGCATATACCGTCGATCGATTGGCTGGGCAGCCCGAACGTGGCTCTTTGGACGATCAGCTTCCTGGTCGTATGGCAGTTCGGTTCTTCGATGGTATTGTTTCTCGCCGGGTTGAAGCAAATTCCTACCGATCTGTATGAAGCCGGGATGGTCGACGGGGCGAGCAGGGTAAGAATGTTTTTTAACATCACCATGCCGCTGCTGACGCCGATCATATTGTTTAACCTGGTCATGCAGACGATCGGGGCTTTGCAGGAATTTACCGCCGCTTTCGTCGTGACAAACGGCGGGCCGATGAAGTCGACGTATTTGATCGGAATGAAAATTTACGACGATGCCTTCAAGCTGCTGCATATGGGGTATGCGTCCGCCTTGTCCTGGGTGCTGTTTGCGATCATTCTGATTTTGACTTTGCTTATTTTCCGTTCATCCAGATCCTGGGTGCATTATGAAGACGGGGGGAAAATGTGATGATGCTGCAATACGGAAAGCAGCCTACGGCTGCCGGCAGATGGATCAAAAATTTGCTGCTGCTCGCATTCGGCCTGCTTATGATCTATCCTCTGATCTGGCTGTTCTTCGGTTCGTTCAAAACGAACACCGACTTGTTCGGCTCGCTGTCGCTGCTCCCGAAAACGTTCGTGTGGGATTCCTACAGCAAAGGATGGCAGGGGACGGGGCAGTTTACTTACGACACCTTCTTCTTCAACACGCTGCTGCTCGTCGTGCCGACCGTATTTTTTACCGTGGTGTCCAGCGCGATTGTCGCTTACGGCTTCGCCAGGTTCCAGTTTCCGCTCAAGAGCGTGCTGTTCGCGCTGATGATTTCGACGCTGATGCTGCCGCAAGCGGTCATTATTATTCCCCGGTATTTGATCTTCCGTAATCTGGGATGGCTTGACGGGTATTTGCCGTTTATCGTGCCGGCGATTTTTGCCTGCTATCCGTTTTTTATATTTATGCTGATCCAGTTTTTTCGCGGGCTGCCCCGGGAGCTGGACGAATCGGCGGTTATGGACGGATGCAATCCGGTTACGATTTTGTTTCGAATTTTGCTGCCGCTCTGCAAGCCCGCATTGTTCTCGGCGGCGATCTTTCAGTTTATCTGGACGTGGAACGATTTCTTCAATTCGCTTATTTTCATCAACAGCGTCAAGAAGTATACGGTTTCGCTGGCGCTCCGGATGACCATCGATTCGACCGGAGGGACGGTGGAATGGAATCAGATTATGTCGATGTCCGTCGTCGCCATTTTGCCGCCGCTGCTTATCTTCTTTATGTTCCAGCGCTACTTCGTAGAAGGCATCGCCACGACGGGGATTAAAGGTTAACTTGCGTTCGGAACGAAGCGGACGCGGGAAATCATCGAAGGAAGGGTGTTAGGCTATGCCGCAACAGAAAAAGCAACAGAAGCTTCAAAAACCGAATGTCATTGTGTTCTTTACGGATCAGCAGCGCTGGGATACGACCGGACTGCACGGCAATCCGTTAGGGCTTACTCCCCATTTTGATCGGTGGGCCGCGGAAGGGACTCATTTATACAATACGTTCACATGCCAGCCGGTCTGCGGGCCGGCCAGAGCGTGTCTGCAAACCGGACTATATGCTACGGAGAACGGATGCTATCGCAACGGAATTCCGCTTCCGGACAGCTCCCGCACGCTGGCTCACGAATTTCGTGATGCCGGTTATCGAACCGGGTATATCGGCAAATGGCATTTGGCGTCCACGAGGACGGAGCCGGTGCCGGAGAAGCTGCGCGGCGGCTACGAATATTGGCTCGCGGCCGACTCTCTCGAGCATACGTCCGACGCTTACGATACGATCGTTTACAACAACGACAACGAGCGGGTTAAGCTGCCGGGGTACCGGGTGGACGCTTTGACGGACGCGGCGATCCGCTATGTGAGCGATCATCAGGACGAGCCGTTCTTCCTGTTCCTCTCCTTCCTGGAGCCGCATCATCAAAACCGCAGAGACGATTATCCCGCGCCGTCGGGACTTGAGACTTCTTACGTCTCCGCCTGGACGCCGCCCGACTTGGCAGCGCTCGGAGGAACCGCGCAGCGGCATCTGCCCGGCTATTACGGGATGGTCAAGCGGCTGGATGAAGCGCTGGGCCGCTTGATGGACGCATTGATCAGTCTCGATCTGGCGGGCGACACCATCGTTCTCTTTACATCCGACCACGGCTGTCATTTCAAAACGCGCAACGAAGAGTACAAGCGCTCGTGTCACGACAGCTCGATCCGCATTCCTGCGGCCGCCTGGGGGCCAGGCTTTCAAGGCGGAGGGCGCGTCCGCGAGCTCGTCAGCCTGATCGATCTGCCGCCGACGCTGCTGGATGCGGCGGGGCTTGAGGTACCCCAAGCGATGCAGGGGCGTTCGGTCATGCCGCTCGTCAGACGGCAGGAGACGGAATGGCCGAGCGAGATGTTCGTGCAGATCAGCGAGTCGCAGGTCGGACGGGCCGTGCGCACCGAGCGCTGGAAATACAGCGTAAGCGCTCCGCAGCGGGACGCCATACTGGATAGCTGCAGCGATCTCTACGTCGAGGAATTTCTATATGACTTGCAAGCCGACCCGTGGGAGCTGCATAACCTTATAGCAAGCGAAGCTCATCGGGAAGTGAAGCAGGTGATGAGAGAGAGGCTCGTTCGCCGAATGATCGAGGCGGGAGAAGCGCCTCCACGCATAGAGGCCGTCCATGAGCAAGCGATAGGGCAGCTGAAGGTGCTGGAGGACGAGTGCCGGGCTTGAAGCTGGACAGAGGATGAAGCATAAGGCAAGGGGCCGTCTCCAGCCGGGATGCTTCCCACACCGGCTTCCGTCGCTCCCGGACATTGCAGATAAGGCTGGCATTAGCCCGATATAGCGATCCGACCGCCGCGTTCCGTCAGCGGATTGCCGCCGCATAAAAACGCCGAAGCCGCCCGGCCGCAGAAGTCTGCGGCCGGGCGGCTTCGGTATGGAGCGCGGTTCGTGCTGCCCGCAGAGGCTAATCAAGCTGAGGCACCAGCCGGCCAGCCGCGGTACAGTCGGCATCGCGCGATTTACTCGGCTGCGGCTTGCAGCACGATCTTCGCCGCTTTGCCGATCGGCGGCAAGCTGCGGATCATCACCGGGCTGTAGACGGCGATAACTTTGGCGCCTTGCGTCAGTTTGCTTGCGTCGACGGCTTCGCCTTGGATATCGGTGAGCTTCGTTTGCTCGGACAACTGCAGCACGATCTCGCCGGGCGATGTTTCCGTCAGCCCGGTTCCTTTGATCAGCAGGCTGGTCGAGCCGTCGCTTCCCGTACGGACCTCTTCAATCGTTCCCGACGTGCCCAGCATATCCTTGGACTCAGCGCCGCTGATCACGGTAAGCTTGTACGTCGGCGTTTGCGGAGGCAGGCTGAGCGTAGCGGCAAGGGAATGCTCCGCTTCGACTTCCATGCCGACGGCAAGGTCGGCGAAGGCGAGCGCCGCGCCCTGCGCATCTTCGTATACCGTATCGTCCGATACGTTCAGCACGATGCCGTCCACGGCGACGCCGTTAAGCTGAATCGAGCGGTGACCGTCGGTGTCGCGGATTGCGGTGATGATCCCTTTGGTTTGGGCGGTCTTTTTCACTTCGCTGTTAGAAATCGTCACCGCCGCTCCTTCCGTCTGAACTTGCGCGTTCAAAATTTCGCTTACGAACGAAGCGGGAATATATAAGGTATTGTCGACGAGCTCGGGAGCCGCGCCTAACGTTTTGATCGCTTTATTCAAGCTGTACTGGTCTTCGCCGGTTTTCAAATGCGCGGAAGCAGCGCCTTGGACCAAGTCGACCGAGGCGTCCGCCTGGTTCCACGTCAGCGTAAAGCCTAACGCTTCGGATACGGCGCGGAGCGGCAGCATAGGCTGTCCGGCTTTCAGATAACCGGCTGCCGCCAGCGGTTCGTTATTTAACGTAATTTGCACCGGCGCAGCTATAGGCTGAGCGGTTACGACCGCCGCCGCAGGCACGGCGTCGCCGGGAGCGGCATAAGCGGCTCCTCCGGTTAATGTCATGGAAAGAGCGAGAAGAGCTGCGCTTCGTTTCATTGCTTTGTTCATAAATACGTTCTCCTTTAAGTGTGATCATTAGATGTAACCAATTGAATTACAATAGCATTGACGGAACTTCAGCCCGATTTGTTGCAGTTTTCGCAGAAAAAAAGAAAGAGCATTCTCCGGCGGACCGAAGAATGCTCTCTATTTTAACATTATAGCGTTTATAAATTTCGGGGCTCCCCGCAAAGTACCTGAATCCGCTTCGAAGCCAAGGCCCCACTTTGTGGGGTTATTTTACCCCAATGATCGATCAATGAGCGACTTGGTTGTAGGTCATGATCCAGATGGAGCCTGCGACGATCGTCAGCAGAATAATCAGACCGAGCACCAGAGCCATGATGTTCCAGCGGGCGTTCTCGCCTTCCTTCAGATGCATGAAGAAAGCGAGCTGAACGGCGAACTGCAATATCGCCATGATCAGAATAACGGCAATTCGGGCCGTTTCGCTGAACATATGGTTCATGATGACAACCAGCGGAATGATCGTGAGCACGATGGACAGAATGAAGCCGATGACATAAGATTTGAGCGATCCGTGCGAACCGGAATGCGCGTCATGCGAATGGGTATTGGATTGACTCATCTTACATCACCCCCATCAAATAAACTACCGTGAAGACGAAAATCCATACGACGTCCAGGAAATGCCAGTACAAGCTGATGACGTCGACCTTGCGCTTGGTCACGGACGTAATGCCGTGTTTTTTCAGTTGGAACATTAAGCCGATCATCCAGCACAAACCTAAAGATACGTGAAGTCCGTGCGTGCCGACGAGCGTAAAGAAGGCCGATAAAAAGCCGCTGGTGGAGATCGTAGCTCCTTCATGGGTAACCATGTGCACGAACTCGTTGACTTCAAGCGCCACAAACGATGCGCCGAGCAGCGCGGTAACGGCCAGCCAGCCGATCAGCTGGTTTTTGTTGCCTTTGTGCATGGCGAGCACGGCAAGGCCGCTCGTGAAGCTGCTCGTCAAGAGAATGAACGTTTCGGCGATAATGCCGGGCATGGAGAACAGCTCTTTGGCTGTCGGTCCTCCGGCGGTGTTACCGTGGAGGACGATATAGGTTGCAAACAAAGATCCGAATAAAATACAGTCGGTGATCAGGAATATCCAGAAACCGAACGTTTTGAGCGATTCATGATCGTGATGATCATGATCGTGATTGTCGTGTCCGTGATGCGCTGCCGCATGTGCCATTAGACCTTCAGCCCCCTTAGTGCAGCTTCCGTCTGCTTAATTTCATCTACTGGAATATAGTAGTCCGTATCGTAAGAGAACGAACGCGCCAGCATGCAGAGGAGCACGCCGATCATGGCCGGAATGGCCAGCCATAGCCAGCCCCATACGAAGCCGAAGCCTGCAAAAAACCACAGAGTCGACTTGATGAACGGGATAGCCGAGTTTTTCGGCATATGAATCGGCTCCAACGGCGCCGTAGGCTCAGGCTTAGCGCCTTGAGCGAGTTTTTGCTTCGTTTCCCACCAGTCGTCTACGGCATGCACTTGCGGCAATGTCGCAAAGTTGTACATAGGCGCAGGCGAAGGAATAGACCATTCGAGCGTGCGGCCGTTCCAGGCGTCGCCGGTCACGTCGCGTTTATGATGCTTGATGCTGTAGGCGATTTGCCATACTTGGAAAATGAAGCCGATACCCATCAAGAAGCCGCCGACGGTCGAAACCAGGTTGAGCGGGCCCCAGCCCATATCGAAATCGTACGTGTACGTACGGCGGGTCATACCGTCCAGACCCAGGAAATATTGCGGCATGAAGCATACGTAGAAGCCGATGTTCCACAGCCAAAATGCCCATTTGCCCAAATGCTCGTTCAGACTGAAGCCGAACATTTTTGGCCACCAGTAATACAATCCTGCGAAATAACCGAACACGACGCCGCCGATCAGCACTTGGTGGAAGTGCGCGATCAGGAAGTAGCTGTTATGGAACTGGAAGTCGGCCGGCGCTACCGAAAGCAGCACGCCCGTCATCCCGCCGATGACAAAGCAAGGTATGAAAGCGACGGTCCACAGCATCGGCGTAGGGTAGGATACACGGCCGCGGAACAAGGTAAACAGCCAGTTAAAGACTTTGACCCCTGTCGGTATCGCGATCGCCATCGTCGTGATGGCGAAGAAGACGTTAACGTCGGCGCCCGAACCCATCGTGAAGAAGTGATGGACCCAAGTAAAGAAGGACATTACGCTTATTATAAGCATGGCAAAAACCATCGAAGAATAACCGAACAGCTTTTTCTTGGCGAACGTGGCGACGACTTCGGAGAATATACCGAACGCCGGCACGACGACGATATACACCTCGGGATGTCCCCACATCCAAATCAAGTTGATATACATCATCGGGTTACCGCCCATATCGAGCGTGAAGAAATGCGCTCCGAAGAAGCGGTCCAGGAATAGCAGCGCCATAGTGACGGTCAAAATAGGGAAAGCGAAAATAATCATGATACAGCTCGACAATACGGACCAGGTGAACATCGGCATTTGCATCAGCTTCATGCCTGGTGCGCGCATTTTGAGAATGGTGACGATAAAGTTAATCCCTGTCGCCAAAGACCCGATACCGGAGATTTGGATACCCCAAATATAGAAGTTTTGGCCTACGCCCGGGCTATGCGAAAGCTCGGACAACGGAGGATAAGCCAGCCAGCCTGCGTCCGGCGATCCGCCGATGACGAAGGAAACGTTGAACAGCATGGCGCCCCAGAAAAACATCCAGAAGCTCAGCGAGTTCAGGAACGGATAAGCGACGTCGCGGGCGCCGATTTGCAGCGGCACGACGACATTGAACAAACCGAACATGAGCGGCATCGCCATGAACAAGATCATGATGACGCCGTGAGTTGTAAAAATCTGATTGTAGTGCTCCGGCTCCAGGAACGAAGCGCCGGGAAGGGCGAGCTGCAGACGCATGAGCAGAGCGTCCACCCCGCCGCGGAACAGCATAAGGATCGAACATAAAATATACATGATGCCGATACGTTTATGGTCGACGGTAGTAAGCCATTCGCGCCACAGCCAAACCCATTTTTTGAAATATGACAGCACGAACACGATGGCTACCATGGCGAGCGCAATACTGACTTGTGCGCCAAGAATCATCGGGTCGCCGGTTACGAAAAACCATGATGCAAAATCTTTAATTTTATCCAGCATGTGAGTGCCCCCTTCCTTTCATTCTATTGTGCAGCATGTTGACTATGATCCTGTTTCATATCCGTACTGCCGGAGTCCATCCCCGATTTCTTCGGATCGGCAGCTTTAGGCTGCTCCTGTTTGGCGGCTTCTCCGCTCTCTGTCGATCCGTGATGGGCGTGACCGCCGCCTGTGACGTATTTGGTCACGATCCGGTTGAATAATCCTTCAGGGAAGGAAGAGAACAGCTGTCTATCCGATGTGCCCGGCAGCGCCAGCTGATTATAGCCTTCCTCAGTAAGAGGATTTGATTTCTTCTTCACTTCATTGATCCAGTTGTTAAATTCTTCATTCGATGTGGCATGAACCTGGAACTTCATGTCCGCAAAGTGCTTGCCGCTGAAGTTGGCTCCGGTACCGAAGTAATCGCCTTGCTCGTCGGCTTGCAGGAACAAGGTCATCGCCATGCCGGACATCGTGTACATCTGCCCGCCGAGCTGAGGAATCCAGAACGAGTTCATCGGCGCATCCGACGTTAATTCGAATTTAATCGGCGTGTCTTCCGGAATCTCGATGTAGTTCACCGTTGCAATGCCTTGTTCCGGGTATGTGAAGAGCCATTTCCAATCCAGAGACGTCGCTTGAATCGTAATAGGCTTTTTATCCGATGCGATAGGCTTAGACGGCTCCAGTGCATAAGTGTCGCGCGCTGTGAAGGCGGCCAGAGCGATGATGATGACGATAGGAATGCCCCACCATACGATCTCCATTTTCGTGCTGTGCGACCAGTTCGGCTTGTATGCGGCCTTGTTATCCGGCTTGTCGCGGTACCGCCATACGATATACGCGGTTAAGATCAGAACGGGCACCAACACAATGGCGCACAAGATCGTCGCGATAATAATAAGATCTTTTTGACCGGCAGCTATCGGTCCTTTCGGGTTCATAACCATCATGGATTCGCAGCCCGAAAGGAGTACGATCATGGCCAGAAAGAGCAGCGGAACCGCAATCCGAGCAGCCTTTTTCGTTAGTCGCATGTAATATCATCTCCTTGAAATATCTCCGAACGCCCCGGATTACTGACTTGTGAAATATTGAACGTTCTTGTCTATGACTAAGATAACAGATAATCGGTCCGATGTGTGAGCTGTTAACAAATACGTCAAGGTTTCGACTTTTTTCCGTAAAAAAAAGTTCACGAAAAAGATGAATGTAAATTAACGGAAAACAAAAACCCCTCTAAGATTTGCTCTTAAAGGGGTTTCACTGGAAAAAGTCTAACAGACTGTGGGAAAATTGCAATCAATTATTTATCATCCGATTGCTCGGCGCGAGAATGAACGAGATGAATGGCGGTGCGAATGACATAAATATGAACGCTGCCGACCAGGAATCCAATCCCTACCATTAGCGAGGTATTGTGATCGCTGAAATGATGCAAATTAAACAGACACATTAGAACGCCGATGCCAAGAATCGTCCAGGCAGCCGCTGTCATCCAATTAACAAGCCGCTGCACATCCCTCTCATTGTGGCGCACGCTGCTTACGGATACGGTTTTCGTCGTCATAATGATCACTTCCATTTCCTTTGTAAGTGTTTTCTTTGTTACCAGTATAACATACTATACACAATTTGTTCAAGGAATGTTCGATTTTTTATCGCAATTCGGACAAAATTAGATGAAGGCCGACTTCTCCGGAAGTCAGGACCGGCATTTGCCCGATAATATGTTAAAATCCCCGATTTATAAGGGTTTTATGCGCGGCTTTATCCAAATAAAAGACAAGGCTGGACAAAAATATTCCTTCCCATAATTTGATTTAATGGACATTGTGTATAATACTTCACGAAATTGATGATTTGGGTGTATACTCTGTACATAGCTTCTAAACAAAAAAAGGAGAGGAAGATAATCATGGGACGTTTATCGGGAAAAGTAGCCGTTATCACTGGAGCTGCGCTGGGTATGGGTGCGGCGGAAGCCAAATTGTTCGCGAAGGAAGGCGCTGTCGTGATCGGAACGGACGTGAAGGAAGACGTGTTGCAGGAAGTGATGGAGGAGATCCGCGGCGCCGGCGGACAAGCTGTAGGGTTGAAGCATAACGTCGCTTCGGAGGAAGAGTGGAAGCAGGTCGTTCGGGAAACGGTGGAACGGTACGGCAAAATCGACATTTTGGTCAATAATGCCGGCATATCGACGACGAAGACGATTGCCAACATGGGGATGGACGAATGGGATAAAGTGATGGACATTAATTTGTCCGGCTGCGTACTCGGCATGAAATACGTCATACCCGAAATGCAAAAAGCCGGCGGCGGCTCGCTGATTAACATTTCTTCGATCGGCGGCATCGTCGGGATGGCCGGGACGAGCCCTTATACCGCAGCCAAAGGCGCGCTGCGCGCTTTATCCAAATCGGCCGCGGTCGAATACGGCAAAGATAAGATTCGCGTCAATTCGGTACATCCGGGCATCATCGTCACTCCAATGACGGAGCCTTCGATGAAAGACGCGCTGCCTTATTATCAGACTTATACGCAGCTGCCTTATTTCGGCAATCCGGAGGATGTGGCCTACGGCGTGCTGTTCCTCGCTTCGGACGAAGCCAGATTCGTTACCGGTTCGGAGCTGGTGATCGACGGCGGCTGGACGGCGCTGTAACGATCCATGTTCCATAAAGAAAGACCGCTTGTTTAGCTTGAACTGCGCCTCCGATCGGCAGATGCGATCTGCCCGGCCGGGGTTACGGTTAATGGCTATACGGAGCGGTCTTTTTTTGTTTGCTCGGACCCTTAATCGCTCATCTATGAAGGGGCGTTTGATAGATGTTTGCTCACTGCGGATTGCGTCTGCCGGGAATGCGGATGTAAGGTCCGTGAATGGACAGATTCATAAGCTGCGCGGCCATATCGGATTCGGAATAGGGCATCTGCCGCTCCAGCCACCAAATGATGACCTCCAAAAAGGCGGACTCGACGTATTTCACGACGACCTCGCGGCGCGCTGTCAAATTGCCGTCGTCCGGCTCGGTCCGGTCAATCCCCCGGGACACGAATTCATGAATGACTTTCAGCAAGCCTTCGGCAAATGGAGCAACCCTGTTTTTGACCAGCATTGCGGTATAGAAATTGTAATGAACGGAGATGTGATGGAACAGGCGGACAAAGCTCGGATGAGGCTCGCCGCTTAAGTAGTCGAAGCTTTCGTAATCGGATTCGGCTGTATCGACTTGCTCGCGCAGCTCGTTCAATAATTCGTCGATGCATTGGGTCAGCAGCGCTTGTTTGTCTTCATAATGAAGGTAGAAGGTGGCCCGTTTGACGGTGGCGCGCTCGGCGATGTCCTGGACCGTAATTTGCTCCAGCTCGCGTTCCTCCATCAAATCGATCAGCGCCGCGCGAAGCAGACGCTGCGTCCGGATCACTCGGGGGTCTTTTTTGGCATGGGTCATAGTTCGGCTGATGTCTCCTGTTATTGATACTGTATTTCTATTATATATAGAAGAGTCGTTGAAATACATAATATCCCGTGAACATTCCGCATATTTTGATCAACCATCAAAAACTCAGCTATCGTACTTTAAGAGCTTCACATAGCGCTGCAACGCTGCGTCCCGAAAAAAGCTGCAGCATCGCGATTTTGTTGATGAGCAGTGTTAAAAAGAGGAAATAATAATCTAGTGATCATTTGCGATTATTAGATGTATGTTTCCAATGGAAGCTGACAAAAAATAATTCAATCATTATAATTGTTTCATGTATCCAAAAGCAGCGATAGGAGGACGGCATGCAATTTCAATCCGTGTATAATGATGGGGAATTATTTCTTCCGAAGATCGAGTTAAAGATGGCATGTAACCAATTGCTTGGCATTATAACAGACTTGAGGCGAAAGCGGATTTTAATGAATCAATTGCGGGATCGTTCCCAATATTATATATTCCGAGCTCAACAAAACGAGTATATCCATTTAACAGTGGAAGAATTAATCACGTTTCTAATCAACGTAACAGAGCGGAATGAGCGTGCCGCTCTATTATTGGATTATTTTGCTTTAAAAGAAGACCGGAAGGTGAAAATCAAGAATCTAAGCCCATCCAAAAGAATGTATGTGACCTTGCTGCGTGTCTATTTTGCGCATCAGCCTACACTTGTATTGGAGGAGCCTTACTTTTATTTGGAAGAACAAGATCGTCGCCAGTTTAAACGGATTTTGGATGATCTTTCGAAAGAAAAGCAGATTTTAATTTTAACTTCGAATTTTGAGGATGCCCTCATTTCCTGTGATGTCATTTACCGGTTAAATGAGCTTGGCTTTCATCCTTTGGATATTCAGGACTCTGAAGAAGATCAACAGGAAGCGCAGCAGCAGGACTCGGCCAATATCACCTTACAAAAGATTTATACAAAAAGAAATGGCAAAGTCATTTTATTTAATCCGCCTGAAATTGATTTTATCGAAAGTGTAGAGGGCTCGATACTTGTTCATGTCGATGGCGAAAATTATGACTGCGCTTTGACGTTAACCGAGCTTGAGCAGAGATTGGCGAGCTTCGGGTTTTTCAGATGCCATCGATCCTACATCGTTAATTTGCAAAAAGTAAGAGAGATCATTACATGGACGAAAAATAGCTACAGCCTGCGATTACATACTGGCAAAGATACCGTTGTTCCATTGTCTCGAACAAAATTACAGGATTTAAAAGCACTTCTTAACCTTTGATTCCGCGTCAAAGACGGCTCAGTCAAGCATTCCAGGGTACAATTCAGAGCAAAACAGCTACATTTCGGGGGATTTAGATGGCTGGGGGCATGCAATCTCTGTATAGTTAAGCCATTAACTCTTAAGGAAGTGGTGTGAATGGCTGTTATTCAGGTCGAACATATTGGGAAAAGGGACGTACTCTCCGATGTGTCTTTTTCCATCCATAAGGGAGAAATTTTTGGTTTTCTAGGACCGAGCGGTTCAGGAAAAACAACATTAATAAAGCTGTTAACGGCGCAGCTAAATCCGACAAGCGGACAAGCAAGCGTATTTAACGGGCCATCGGAAATGATGCATCAGTCAGCACAGAAAATGCGTTTTGGCATTTTGACCGATAATAGCGGTTTATATGAGAGATTAACAATCGAGGAAAATCTGAATTTGTATCGCCAGCTATATGATTTACCGGAATCTTCAATGGATACGGTGCTGCATTTTGTAAACTTAAGCGGGGAGCGAAAAAAGAAGGTGAATCTCCTCTCCAAAGGGATGCGCCAGCGTGTCCTGTTGGCATGTGCGATTATTCATGAGCCGGAATTGTTATTTTTGGATGAACCCACCTCGGCGTTAGATCCGATCAATACAGTACACATCTATAAAGGATTACGCTCTTTAAATGAGAACGGAACAACGATTTTTTTAACAACGCATGATATGGCTGAGGCGGAATTGCTGTGCAACCGTGTAGCCATCCTGTATCAAGGACAAATCCAAGCCATCGGCACGCCCAAGGAGCTTAAAAAGCAGCATCGGGATAATGCCGTTTGTGTAGAACTAATAAACGGGGAAGCATATGAACTTCCGATCAATGAGGAAGCGGCTGACAAAATAGCTCATTGGATGAAATCAGGATTAATTGATCGCTTAGAGACGAAAGAACCCACTCTAGGCGATATTTTTATCAAAATGACAGGAAGTGAGCTGTTATGAGCATCTCATTGAAACGTGCGCGAGCGATATTCGTGAAGGATTACAAGGAGTTTTCACGCAATTACGCCATCTCCATTATGCTGATTTTCCCCATTATTTTAGCCCTTCTTTTTCGCAGCGCAGGCCCGAATTTGCCTGGAGCTATCGGTTTCCTTCACAATATTTCGTTTGTTCTCCTAACGTGTTTTGTACAAGCATGCCTGATTGCGGAAGAAAAGGAACGCAACACGTTACGCTCATTAATGATGACGCCGGCAACGATCATAGATGTGTTAGTCGGTAAAAGCGCGTTAGTTTTTGTCATGTCCGCTGTTGTTCTGATTATTTCACTATTTATATTTGGCTATGAGCCGGCTAGCCTATGGGCGTTTGTGGCAGCAAACATTGTTTCCATTATTTTATACACAGCGCTCGGAACGATCTGCGGATTATATTCCAAAACGCTGCTTGACGCTTCCTTATCGATCCTTCCTGTGGCGATGATATTCTCCGGGGCGCCATGGGGAGCGGTAATAGCGGATGATTATCCGATCTTCAAAGTGCTAGATTACATGCCAAGCAGCCAGCTTGTGCACTTGCTAAATGTACCCCAAACGGGCTTTACGATAGGAGACTTAATGAAGCCTCTCCTCATTATTTTGGCATGGACGATTGTATTAACGATTGTGTCTGTTGTTTTGTGCCAACGGCGGTTAAAGGATGAGTAGAATGAGGAGGGAGCAAACGTTACCTGCACAAGCTTCAGCGATTGAATTCGAAGAAACAGTAACTTTGTCGGATAGATTCTTAGAACAGCTGCGAAAAAGCAGACATCTCCAAACCGGACCCGGCAGGAGGAAAAAAACGTAAAAAACGACAACCCCGATTCTAAGTTAAGCCATGGCCGGCACTGCGGACAAATAGTATGATGGTTGGAAGAGCTTCAACATTCAATGAAAGAGAGGGTGGATCGACTGATGTTGAATCAAGAAGCATGGATGGAAGAGATTATGGGACTGGACGTATTGGATACGCATACTCATTTGGTCGGGGATCGGCTGGCGGCGCGGGATTTCTGGGAAATCGCGCATTATTTTTGGCTGAATCGGGAGATGCAGGCCGGAGGCTATCCGGCTAATGCGCTGGAGCTGACGGAGGAAGATAGAATCGCCGCCTTCCTGCCGGCTTACCGCGCGACGCGCAATACGCTGATGAACGGGGTGTTTACCCATATTTTTCGAAATTTGTACGGCATTACGATTTCCGACGAGCAGTCGATCCGCGACGCCGACGCGGCGGTGCGGGCATCCGCCATGCGTCCGCAATGGGCGCAGGAGGTGGCGGATAAGCTGAACATTCGGGCTTTCGTGACGAATATTCCCGAGCATGCCAAGTTCAACGATATGCGGCGGGATGCGATTGTGATTCCGAGGATTGACGGGAGATTGTTCGAATGGACTAGAACGGTTCACGAAGCTGAGTCGCCTGTGCAGGCATTGGATGCTGTGAAGCAAACTATCCGTCAGTTAATATCCGAGTTCAAGAAGCAGGGCTATCCCGGGATCATGACGACGCTGCCCGGCTACGATGCGCAGGCGAACCGGGATTATTCCGTAACCGAGGGCGCGACGCGGGATCAGATGATGATGGTGCTGCTGCACGTGATTTGCGAGACGCTGGAGCAGCACGGCATGTTTCTTCAGCTGTTTCTCGGCGTGGAACGGTCGTGGTGCGGTGAGGCGGTGCCGGCCAACGACCCGCAGCGGATATTGAAGCTGTCCGGCTTGTTCGAGAAATATGCGATCGCGTTCGAGCTGGTCGTCGCCTCGGAGATCAACAATTTGGACGTCGTGCAGGCCGCCTGGAATTTTCCGAACGTTCATGTCGGAGGCATGTGGTGGTTTAATTTCCGCGCCAGCACGTATCGCGATAGTATGCAGTACCGGCTCGAAGCCATTCCGGCTATAAAAAGTTCGCTTATCGTATCGGATGCGCGCTGCATCGAGTGGAGTTATGGTAAAATATACTTGGTTAAAAAGCTGATTGGCGAATTTTTGTATAAGCAGATTGAAGCCGGCTGGTTGGATGAAGAGACGGCTTTGCAGACAGCCAAAGGCTGGCTGTATGAAAGCGCGGCGCGCCGCTACGGGTTTAACGGCTGATCGTCCGAAGTAGAAAGCGTATACTTCGGAAGTCGGAAGGCCGAAAACGTTGGCGAGAAAGCGGCCGCTCGCGAAGGAGAAGGGAGCAGAAATCGATGAAGGCATTGTTGGTGGGACTGGGGAGCGCGGGGTTCTCCTGGTATAAGAAATTAAGAGACAGAGGGCTGCTGGCCGCTGTCGTAGAGATGGACCCGTCGATGAAGAGCAAAATGGAAGCGGACCCGTTTCCGTTCTATACGTCGCTGGAGGAAGCGCTGCAGAAGGAGAAGGTTGATTTCGTCGTCAATGTGACGTCGCCGATGGCTCATACGCCGGTAAATAACGCCGCTTTCGACCGCAAGCTGCCGGTTCTGTGCGAGAAGCCGATCTCGTTCGATTACAACGAATCGATAGAGGTCGTCAGGCGCGCCGAGCGCGAAGGGATTCCTTTTATGATTGCCGAAAATTACCGCTGCCTCGCTTCGGTCCGCAAGCTGAAGCAGGTGCTCGATTCGGGAGCTATCGGTCGGATTTCCACCCTGGACATCCTGTTTTACCGTTACCATCATGTGGAGCGCAAATATACGGTCAGCCTGCTCGACGATATCGGGGTGCATCATTTCGATATGATCCGGTATTTGACCGGAGCGGAGGGAATCTCGGTGTATGCCGATATGTACAATCCGATCGGCGGCTGGGAGGAAGAAGGCGCCGTCATTAATACGAACGCCGTTCTGGAGCTGGAGGGAGGCATTAAGGCAAGCTATACCGGCTCCATCGCTTCCCGGGGCGTACAGACGCCGTGGATGGGCAACTGGCATATTGAAGGAACGGAAGGGATGATCGAATACAAGGATCAGATCATCCATGTTGTTCGCGGCGACGCTGTGGAGACGATCAGCGATTTCAGCGGCGTTCACGCTCCGGATGCGCTGACGGAGTTTGTGCGCTCTCTTGAAGAACGGCGTCCGGGTGAAACCAGCGGCACGGATTATTTGAAGACGCAAGCGCTTGTCCATTATGCCAAGCTATCGAATGAAGAGGGGCGCAGAGTGCCTGTTGTGCTCCCGTAAACCGTGTAAGGAAAAGGTCGCCGCTGCCGGGGTATCTATAACCGGACGGCGGCTTTTTGTTCAACGATGACGATGGTGCGGAGGAGGATGCAGAATGTTCGGGAGAAAATGCTTGGCCGCTTATTTCGCTTCATGGGCGATGGTGCTATGGCTGTCTTTTCCTTATTTGAGTTTGGGAGGCGGGGCTCCGCAAGCTGCGGAACACTACTTGTCGTGGGCAGCGGTGATCGCGTTATATGCGGTACCGGTTATTTTCGTTTACGGCATTATCGTTTCCGTGCTGCTGGAGCTGGCGGCCCGCAAGCTTAAGGCAGCGGGTCCGGGAGAATGGATCGTGTCGGGTCTTCTTCATACCGCTATGGGCTTTGCCTTCGGCTTCGTCGTTCAGTCGTCCATGTTCGCGATTATGGGGGCTTGGCCGCCGTGCTGTTCTTCGTCTTCGACCGGTTCGTTCCCTGGTTTCTGCAGTTTGGCCGAAAGAGAACCCGGGCCGCGGTGCTGGCTACTCCCCTGCTTTTATTCGGGCTGCTGGCAGGCGCCGTGTATGCGGCCTCCCCGCCTCTGCCTCCGTTCACCGCTGCCGATGCGGCTGCATTCGCCACCTCGGGCAGCGGCACGCTGATCGACCTGTTTCCCAAGCAGGAGGGGGAAGTAAGGAAGCTGCAGATCGAAGGCTACGACGTGGAGCGGGAAACGGCGGTAACGCCAATGAAGGGGAAGGAGCGGTACCAGGTCGATTTTATCGAGCGCTGGAGCAAAGGAGCGGAGAACGGAGAGCACCGGATGAGCTATGAGGTGACGCGCGGCTCGATGGGAGCGCATGGAGGCGGGGGCGCGGAGCCTCCGTATCGGCGTTAAACGCAAGGTCTTTAGAAGCGTAGTGAAAAAAGAGCGGAGGGGCCATTTGAATCTGGAAAAGCGTAAGCGTTCGCCTTTGAAAACGGATTCTCTCCACAGAAAAACGAAAAAACAATCCAAAGAATCCGTTTTCAACAGCGATTGGAGGATCAAATGGACGCCGCAGCGGACTTTTTCACCATCCCTTTAGGAGTCTGTCCGACGGAGTTACTTTTGTAGGTCCCTTCGGAGTAAGACTCGGTTTTCAAATGATTTTTCATCACGATTTGAGTATAATCACTGTGTCTTTCTTTGCCTTTGTGGGAGTTACGCCGCTTTTTTACGTTTTTGGGCAGACCTCTCCCGTTTATACACCGTGGATGGTTTGGGATATTTGGCAGAATGAAGCTTTCTTAAATTATAGCTTAAAGCCAAAAGGACGAACTCACCCTCTACCTTATCTTCGCCACGGAGGTGAAACTGACGAAAGCCCTGACATTCTTTCATTTGCCCCCACGCGGGTTCCACGATGGCTTTACGTAACCGGTAAATGTCTTTACCGGCATCGCTTTGCACTTTGGTTCTCATGGCTTCTCGGATCGGATCGCCTTCATTGCGTTTGACCCTTCGTTTACCGGATCCGGACTTAACGCAGTCCTTTTGAAACGGGCAGGTCAGGCAGGCATCGCTCATATACACCCATTGAGTCGCTTTTTGAGGATCCTTTTCATAGTATGTGTACTTGTGGATCAGCGTTTGTCCCGCTGGGCACACATAGGTATCCGTTTCCGGGATATACGTAAAGTTGGTTTTATCGTACGGATTCCCGTGCGGCTTGTTTTCACGGGTTGCCGCGATGTAGGCGTCGGTCTCGGCCTTCGTCGCCGCCTGAATGTTGTCCGCACTAAAGTACCCTGCGTCCGCACTCACTTTCTCGGGCACCTTTCCCGTTATGTTGCGGATGGAACCGAGCACCGGCTGGAATTGGTGTTGGTCGCTGCTGCTAGGGTTCATCTGCAGTCCGACGATGAATCCCTGATCCGCATCTACGGCAATTTGCGGATTATATCCTTGGATGACGCCTTGGGTTTTCGTATCCATGATTTGGGAATCTGGATCGGTAAAGTTGAATTGATCTTTGTCCGGTGTCTTCGATTCCTCTACCGGTTTGCGAGTTTCCAACTGTCTGAGCGCCTCTCTGATTTTTTCAAGTCGGGATTGGCGATTGGTCACCGATTCCGGCAACAGCGAAAGGGGCTCTTCGTTCTCTTGGTCGTCTATCTGGCCGGCTTGCTCGAGAGCTTCGCGGATTTCCTTTTCCAGACGCTCGATTTCCTGGTTCATCCGATCTCGCGACATCGACTTATGCTTCGATGCATGGGCTTTCAGCTTCGAACCATCGATGCTGACATGACCGAGGGACACGTACCCTAGCTGTATGGCGATGTGTACCACTTGTTTGAAAAGTCCCGGTAATGATTCGAGGTGATCCTTTCGAAAATCGCTGAGCGTACGGAAATCCGGTCGATGGCCGCCACATAGCCAACGAAAAGGAATATTTTCATCCATAGCCTGACGAAGGGTCCGGGAGGTGAACACACCCGTAGCATAGCCATAGAACCATAACTTCAAAAGCATGGCGGGGTGATAGGCTTCTTCTCCGCGATGGGAATACCGATTTGTCATGACCGTGAGATCCAACTGATCCACGATGTCGCTAACAAGCCGCACTAAATGATCTTCAGGGATCCAATCGCTCAAATACATCGGAAACAATTCACCTTGTTCCGTGGAGTAAGATTTAAATTTTGCCATAAACCACACACCCTTTTTTACCAGATAAACAGATTACAGTTAAGTTTCGCGACGAAACTATGCTTTTCCTGTTTCGTCGGACAGACTCTTAGAAGCGTGGTGAAAAAATAGCGGAGGGGCCGTTTAAATCTGGAGAAGCGTAAGCGTTCGACTTTGCAGACGGCGATCTCCGCAGCAGCGAGTGAACCCCTTATCGACCCCAGGTCGCGCGGCAATCGCCGTACTTTTTAATATTGACTCCTGAAATGGATCGGTTTATAGTGAGATTAGCAATGAACGTGTGCGCACACGAAAAGAAGTAAGAGCATGCTGAAGAGCAATGGGGACCATGCCTGCGGCAGCCAGAGGTGCAGGAGGAGTTATGGGAGTTACAATCAAAGAAATCGCCGTCATCTGTGGAGTATCTCCCGGTACCGTCGACCGAGCCTTGAACGATCGCCCGGGAATCAGCGAGAAAACGAAAGCGAAGATCATCGAGGTAGCCAGGCAGCTTAATTATCAGCCCGATTATATGGCGAGAAGCTTGGCCAAAGGAAGAACGATGACCATCGGCGTCGTGCTGTTCGATCTGTACAACCGCTCGTTCGCCCAGCTCATGAACTCTATTGAGGCCGAGTGCAGGCGGCAGGGCTATTTTGTCGATCTTGTGCTGACGAACAAGGACCCGGACAATGAGAAGAAATGCATCGAGCATCTGCTCCACCGCAAGGTGGACGGGATCATCATCTTTGCGATCAACTACGGGGAAGCGTTCGATCATTATTTGAAAAGCTTGAACGTTCCGGTCGTTACCGTATGCAACCGGGTGTCCGGCGATTGGAGCTATATCGGCATCGACGACCGCAAAGCGATGAAGGAAGCCGTGCAATACATCTGCGGCAAAGGCTACGAAAGGTTCGTGTACGTATGCCCGCCGCTGTCTTATCGAGGGAAAACCAATATTTTTACTCAGGAAGAACGTTTCGCCGGATGTCTCGAGGGCTTGAAGGAATGCGGAATACACGAACCGCCTGTCATCGTCACGGACAAAGACTATGTGGGGGCAATCGGCCGGATGAGCTTCGGCGATGGCGAGCCGCGTACGGCGATTGTTTGTTCTTGCGATATTTATGCGCTGGAAGTGATGAATCATTTGAAGGGCAGAGGGCTTCGCATTCCCGAGGACGTCGGCCTGATGGGCTTCGATAATATCGACGTGCTGAAATATGTAACGCCGGCCTTGACGACGGTGGAGTACGATGTAGAGCAGTTTGGTCTGCAAGCGGTCCGCTGCGCGGTGGAACAAATCGAGCAAGGATCGGCGGCGCCGGTGCCGCTGCTGCCTTACCGCATAATTGCCGGAGCTTCGATATGATCCGGCGGTTGTTTTTTACTCATGACCGTGTGCGCACACGATACCGTTCAAAGAAATTCGGGGGCGGGCAGCAGTCGGAAGACGTTTTCGCATGCACAGTCGGCGTTTTTCGCCATCTTTCTTTTTTGCTAAAATCGTGTACGCACACGGAGCACTTATCCCAATATGATAACGAGAGAGGAAGTCATTTCAATGAGCGGCAAACAAGCCAAAATGATTGTGGACAAAGACTTTATCATTTCGAACATAGATAACCGGATTTACGGCTCATTCATCGAGCATTTGGGGCGCGCCGTCTACGAAGGGATTTACGAGCCGGGGCATCCGCTCGCCGATGAGCAGGGCTTCCGCCAAGATGTCATCGAGCTGGTGAAGGAGCTGAACGTGCCGCTCGTCCGTTACCCCGGAGGCAACTTCGTATCCGGCTACAACTGGGAGGACGGCGTAGGTCCGAAGGAGGATCGTCCGCGCCGGCTGGAGCTGGCCTGGAAAACGATCGAAACCAATGAGGTTGGAACGAACGAGTTCGCCGACTGGGCGAAGAAGGTCAACTCCGAAGTCAATATGGCCGTCAACCTCGGCACCCGCGGGATTGATGCGGCGCGAAATCTGGTCGAGTACTGCAATCATCCGTCAGGCTCTTATTGGAGCGATCTTCGTATCAAGCACGGTTACAAGGAGCCGCATAAGTTCAAAACGTGGTGCCTTGGCAACGAAATGGACGGCCCGTGGCAGATCGGGCATAAAACGGCGGAGGAATACGGACGCATCGCCTGCGAGGCGGCCAAGGTAATGAAATGGGTCGATCCGACGATCGAGCTGGTCGCTTGCGGCAGTTCGAGCCGCGCGATGAAGACGTTCGCCGATTGGGAAGCGACCGTGCTCGATCATACTTACGATCATGTGGAGTACATATCCTTGCATACGTACTACGGCAACAGAGATAACGATACGGCCAACTTCGTGGCGCGATCGCTCGATATGGACGCTTTTATCCGCTCGGTGGCGGCGATCTGCGACTACGTCAAGGCCAAGAAGCGGAGCAAAAAGACGATCCATCTGTCGTTCGACGAATGGAACGTATGGTATCATTCCCATGATGCGGACAGCCAGAGAGACCCTTGGCAAATCGCGCCGCCGCAGCTGGAGGATGTGTACACGTTCGAGGACGCCATTCTGGTCGGCTGCATGCTGATCACGCTGCTGAAGCATTCCGACCGCGTGAAGATCGCCTGCATGGCGCAGTTGGTCAATGTCATCGCTCCGATCATGACGGAGAAGGGCGGCGGCGCGTGGAAGCAGACGATCTTCTATCCGTACATGCATGCGTCGGTGTACGGCAGAGGCGCGGCGCTGAATCCGATCGTCTCTTCGCCGCTGTATGACAGCAAGGACTTTACGGATGTGCCGTATTTGGAATCTACGGCCGTATATAACGAAGAGAAAGACGAGCTGACCATCTTCGCGGTCAATCGCGATCTGCACGAGTCGCTGCTGCTGGAATGCGATATCCGCAACTTCCAGGAGTACCGGGTCATCGAGCATATCGTGCTCGAGAACGACGACGCGAAGGCGCGGAACACCGCGGCCGCGCGCGGGCAGGTGCAGCCTCACAACCGCGGCGACGCCGGGGGGAAGGACGGCTTCGTCGTCGCCTCGCTGCCGAAGTTTTCCTGGAATGTGATCCGCTTGGCCAAGCGGCCGTAAGCGCGGAACCGGATAGAGAAAAGGACAAGTCGCTGTGATGGCGGGCTTGTCCTTTTTTTGTTGTCTAGGAAATGATGCGCAGCCATATCCTGTGGAAATCCGTGGTCTCCCCCGAAAGTAAAGTCTACCCATAGAACGATCCCAGAGGAAGGGTTAGACGCCGATCCAGCTTAGGCTGGATGCGGACGGAATAAGCTTCAGAGCATCACGTCACTACCCTGGAAATTACTCTTGGTACCCCATTTCCATTGTCTGTGGTGCCGCGTAGCGGCATGGATGGCTTTTGGGGGATTTGTTCTACGATTAGCCGAATGATCTCGTCTCGTTGCAGCCGAGCCTCCGCGATATTTCTGCGGCGGCCTGTCTGACTTGATGTATCAGTTCAGGCAGGTTTTCCTCCCCGAACTGCACTTCGAGCGCTGCGGAGCTAAGCGCGGCGATAATTTGTCCCGTATGATCGAAGATCGGGGCGCTTAACTCGGCGGTATAATCTTCAAGCTCGGAGCGGCTGAAGCTGTAGCCCCGTCGCCGGGTAAGCTCCAGCGAGGCGCGCAGCGCATCCTTATCGGTCATCGTTCCGGAGCTGATCGGCAATAGTTCAATCTCATCGACGTAGCGTTCCCGCTCATCGTCAGGCATGAAAGCAAGAATCGTCCGCGAGGATGCTCCGGCATACAGGGGGGCTTTTTTGCCTATTTTGGTGAACAGCCGAACGGGATGATTCGTATCCAGTTTTTCAATGTATATGCATTCTTGCCCGTCCCTGAGGACGAGATGGACCGCGTTCCCGATGTCGTCCCGCAGCTTTTCCATCACCGGCAAAGCGATCCGGCGGATGTCCAGCCGCTCGGCGACCAGATTTCCGAATTGAAGGAACAACAACCCGAGGGAGTAATACCCGTCTTTGTCTTTATGAAGAAAGCCCATGTCTTCCAGCGAACCGATCATTCGATGCACGGAAGTTTTGGGAATACCCGAGAGCTGTACGATTTCATTCATGCTCAGCTTGAAGCGATCTAAGAAAAGGTTAAGAATATCCATCGATCTGACGACGGTTTTATTTTTGTTCTGCACGTTGCGACGGTTCCTCCCGAATTGGCTGATGACGATTTTGCAATATTGACTGGCGTTTCCTTTCGTAAATCAAGTATACACTGAATGATGGGGGAACTCCATGGCCGCTGCCGTCATGCAATGAATCGGGTGCAAAAGTTTTTCTTGATTTTCGTTAAATACCGACTATAATGATCGTATATATATGGATTGAAAAACGGAATTACAGTTCCGAAAATCGGAACAAATAATCGAAGAAGGAGTCAATGACAAGATGAATGAGCAGGCGCGAGTATTGGAAGTCAGGAGCAGACGTGACATCGTCGATTTCATCAACTCCAATCCGGTAAGCAAGCCGGGATTCAAAATTATTTTGCTGGCGCTGGCGGGCGTGTTTGTAGACGCTTACGATTTCACGAGCATCGGAATCGGCACCGCCCAGCTGCAGCAGCAGTTCGGTTTGACGGCGGTCGAGCTGGGAAGCTTGACGGCCATTATGGCCGTAGGTTCTTTATTGGGGGCTGTATTCGGAGGGTACTATACGGATAAATTCGGCCGTAATAAAATGTTCTTGATCGATTTGTTTTTGATGGTGTTCGCCGCATTCGGCGCAGCCCTCTCGCCAAACTTCGGCTGGCTCGTTTTTTTCCGTCTGCTCATGGGCATCGGGGTCGGCCTGGATATTCCCGTAGCTTTAAGCTTCATTGCGGAATACAGCAATATGAAGAAAAAAGGCGCGAATGTCACATTATGGTGCCCTCTATGGTTTAGCGCCGCTTCGGTTACCGGGTTGATTGCACTGCCGTTTTATTTTTTGAATCAGCATGAATATATTTGGAGATGGTCTGTCGGTCTGGGCGGCGTGTTTGCACTCATCGTGTTGTTTTTACGGTATTTTTATATGAACGAAAGTCCTTTATGGGCCGCTCATCATTTGTCGCTGGAGGAAAGCGCCAACGTGATCCGCAAAACGTATCAAATCGAAGTTCGCGTTCATCCGGCCGCCAAAAGCACCCCCGATGCGCCGAGCAAGGCGAAGCTGTCTTACGCCGAAATCTTCAGGGGGAAATACAAACTTAGAACCATACTCGCTTCGATCATTACCTTTACGCAAAGTATGGAATATTTCGCCGTAGGCTTCTATATCCCGACGATTTCGACGATTATTTTCGGAAAAGGCGTCATCTACGCCATCATCGGCACGATTGTGTTCAATTTGTTCGGGGCGCTCGGCGGATTTCTCGGCGCATCCCTCAATACCCGCTGGGGCGTCCGCAAGCTGTCGATTGTCGGTTACGTGATAGCGGTTATCGGTTTGCTGCTCATGGGGACGACAGGGAATTCTTACGTCGGCGTCTCGGCCGTGCTGCTTGCAGCCTTTATATTCGGTCATGCTTTCGGACCGGGCTCGCAAGGGATGACGATGGCGACGCTGTCGTATCCTACGGAGCTTAGAGGACTTGGCGCCGGATTCGGACAAGGCATTACGCGCGTCGGCAGTATTTTGGGCTTCTTTCTATTTCCCGTCGTGCTCGCTGCAGCCGGTTTATACAATACGCTGCTGCTGCTGGCGATCGTACCCTTCCTCGGGCTCGCTGCGACGCTGCTGATCAAGTGGGAACCGATCGGACAAGATGTGGAAAGCGAAGGAATCGCTTCTTAAAAGTAAAGGGGTTGTTGTTATCCGATATGTAGAAATGTCCCCGCTAGGGGAAAGCGCCATTGCCGTGAAGCTGGGAGAGCGGGCGGATGAGGAGACCCATATGAAGGTCCGAGTATTGTCCGATCATTTGGCCAAGCATCCGTTCGACGGAATGGTTGAATTTATCCCGGCGTTTACTTCGGTTACGGTCGTATACGACCCTGTGCGGCTTTTTCTGAATGACGGCATGGCGCCGCCAGAAGGAGAATTGCGTTATCCGTATGACATTGCGAAGCATCAATTGCTTGCGATCGTGGAGCAGCTGAATGAAGGCTCGGTGCCTGAACCTAAGGTTGTCGACATTCCCGTCTGCTACGGAGACGAATTCGGGGCGGATTTGGAGCATGTGGCGGAGATCAACGGACTCAGTACGGACGAAGTGATTCGGATTCATTCCGGCGGACGCTATTTGGTCTACATGCTGGGGTTCGCTCCCGGCTTTCCTTACCTGGGAGGAATGGATAAGCGGATTGCGGCTCCTCGCAAGCCGTCTCCGCGTCTTGCCATTCCGCCGGGAACGGTCGGCATCGCCGGGGAACAAACCGGCATTTATCCGATCGAAACGCCGGGCGGCTGGCAGCTGATCGGGCGCACGCCGCTCTCTTTGTTTTTACCGGATCGGCAGCCTCCCACCTTGCTCGAAGCGGGGAATCTGATACGATTTTACCCGATCACCCGCAAGGAGTATGACCAGTGGAGGGAATAAACCGATGACGATTCATGTTCGCAAGCCCGGCCTGCTCACGACATTGCAGGATGCGGGCAGGTACGGTTACCAAAAGTACGGTGTCATTGTGAGCGGGCCGATGGACAGCTTCGCGCATCAAACGGCGAATTTGCTGGTCGGCAACGATGCGAAGGAAGCCGCTCTGGAAGCGACGCTGATCGGTCCGACGTTATATTTTGCAGCGCCTGCGCTGATCGCCGTCTGCGGACCGGGCTTTACCGCATCCATCGACGGCGTTCCGGCGCCTCTATGGAGACCGGTGTATGTAAACGCCGGGGCGACGCTGCAGCTCGGCTCTTCCCGCGAAGGCTGCCGCTGTTATATCGCCGTCTCGGGAGGCTTCGACGCTCCGGAGCAGCTCGGCAGCCGCTCAACTTATCTGCGTGCCGGTCTCGGAGGCTTGGAGGGCCGGGCGCTGAAGGAAGGCGACCGGCTGCGGCTTAAGGACGCAACGGAGCTCGGAGAGAACATAATGCGGCGGCTTCATGCCGATGCAGGCGATGCGGCCTTTCAATCCGTAAAATGGCGCGTATCCTACGAAATGATGCCCGCCTATAACCCGAATCCCGAAATTCGCGTCATGCCCGGCGCGCAATCCGATTTATTCGATGCCGCGGGCCTGGAGGCCCTGTTCTCGGCGGAATTTAAAGTTCAGCCTCAATCGGACCGGATGGGCTACCGGCTCGCGGGGCAGCCGCTGTACTTGCGGGAGCCGCTGGACATGCTGTCCGAGCCGGTGACGTTCGGAACGGTTCAGGTTCCGCCGGACGGGAACCCGATTGTATTGATGGCCGACCGCCAAACGACCGGAGGGTATCCGAAGATAGCGCAGGTCCTTGCGGCGGACTTGCCGTTGCTTGCGCAGGCGCAAATCGGCAGCAGCATCAGGTTTAGGCATGCGGATCTTGTCGAGGCTCAAGAATCGTATTTGCTGATGGAATGGAATTTGCGCAATTTGAGAAAGAGCATTCAAATGTATTTCTTTTAAGGAGGCATGTTTCATGAGATATGTGGATCTGAATTGCGATATGGGAGAAAGCTTCGGCGCTTACCGTCTCGGCAGAGACGAGGAAATATTATCGTATGTCACGTCCGCCAATATCGCCTGCGGGTTCCATGCGGGGGATGCCGGCACGATGAGAAAAACGGTCAAGCTGGCGCTGGAGAACGGAGTGGCTATCGGCGCGCATCCGGGCTTGCAGGATTTGATCGGCTTCGGCCGGAGGAAGATGGATATCTCTCCGCAAGAAGCTTACGACATCGCCGTATACCAGATCGGCGCGCTATGGGGATTCGTCCGGTCCGAAGGCGGTACGATGCAGCATGTGAAAGCCCACGGCGAGCTGTACAACATGGCGGCGGTCAACCCCGGTTTGGCCGAAGCGATCGCCGAAGCGGTCTATAAGGTCGATCCCGAGCTGATCTTGTTCGGGCTGGCGAACAGCGAGCTGCTCAAGGCCGGGAAGAAGGCCGGGCTGCGCACGGCGAGCGAAGTATTCTCCGATCGCACGTACCAGGACAACGGTACGCTGACTCCGCGCAGACAGCCGGATGCGATGATCACGGACGACCGGGAGGCTGTGAAGCAGGTCATCCGCATGGTCAACGAAGGCAAAGTGCTTTCAAGGCAAAATACGGATGTCCTCATTCAGGCGGATACGGTTTGCATTCACGGCGACGGAGCGCACGCGCTCGAATTTGCCCGGATGATTAACGAATCGCTGCGGCAAGCGGGCATCACGGTTCAATCGATCGGAAAAACCATTTCCGACAATTCCTGACACGGATAGGAGCGCGCAATGATGAATCCTTTGCATATCAACACGGATGTTTTGGTAATCGGCTCCGGCGCGGCCGGCATGATGGCCGTCAAAGCGGCCGCGCTCGAAGGGGCGAAAGTGGTGCTGGCCGATAAAAGCCTGGTCGGCCGCGGCGGCGCGACCATATTGGCGCAGATGACCGTCGCGGTTGCGCTGGGAGAAGCGGAAGAAGATCATCCGGATATTCACTTTGAAGATACGATGAACGGCAGCCGGGGAATGGCCGATCCGGATATCGTGCGAACGATTGTGGATCGCGGGCCCGAGCTCATTCTGGAGGCGGAGAGCTACGGGGTCAAATGGGCGAGAACGCCGGACGGGAAGCATTCCCAAGTCGTGGCTCCGGGTCATTCGCGGCGGCGCTGCGTATATGTGGACATTTTGAACACAGGCGGCGCGACGTCGGCGGGGCTGAGAAAAGCGATTTGGAAAGACGAAGCCATCGAACGGCTCAAAAATATAATGATCACGAAGCTGGTCGTGGAAGACGGAGCGGTCGTCGGCGCGGTAGGATTTGCGATGGAACAATTCCGGCCTGTGACGATCGCGGCGAATGCGGTTATTCTGGCGACCGGCGGCTTGACCGAAATCTATGAAAGAAACAGCGCCTCGGCGAATATGACGGGCGACGGGTTTATGCTGGCGGCCGAAGCGGGAGCGGAGCTGCGGGATATGGAGATGGTGCAGTTTTTCCCGATCGCTCACCTGCATCCGCCTCTCGTCGGGATCGACCCGATTATGTGGGACCCGTTCCGCTATAAATTGGGCGGGCGCCTGTTGAACGGCCAACACGAAGAATTTATGGATAAATACAATAATGAAGTTGCGGGCAAATATACGGCGGCGCGCGACCAGACGACGCTGGCCATCTTCAAGGAAGTCGAAGCCGGGAGAGGGACGCCGCACGGCGGAGCGTATCTCGATTTTCGGATGGTGCCGGAGGAGCGATTGAAAGAAGCGTTCGGACCGGTCATCCCTATTTTGAAAAATCAAGGCGTCGATTTGACCAAAGATATGGTCGAGGTGGCGCCGATGGCGCATTTCACGATGGGCGGGATTCGCGTCAACAGCAGGATGGAAACGACCGTCCCCGGGCTGCTTGCCTGCGGCGAGCTGATCTACGGCATGCACGGAGCCAACCGGTTGTCGGGCAACGCGATTACAGAAGCGCTGGTGACGGGGCGCATTGCCGCGGAGACGGCCGCTCAAGCCAAGCCGAAGGCGCCGTCCGGCCGGCTGCAAGCCGAGCTGGAGCAAGAGCTGGAGCGGTTGGAACGGCTCTGGCATCCGCGCCAGGTTGAACGGGACGAAGCTTCGATGCTGTCGGTGAAGCGCGAGCTGCAGAAGCTGATGTGGGAAGGCGCGGGGCCGCTGCGCACGGAAGCCGGCTTGACCCGCGCGCTGGAGGAGCTGCGCGAGCTCACCGCACGTGTGGACAATATCGCCTTGGCCAGACAAAACTATTACGCGCTGACGTTGGTAGAGAAGATAGAGCTCGTTCATATGCTGAAATTGAGCGAAACGATCATTACCGGGGCGCTCGCCAGACGGGAATCCCGCGGCGCGCACACCCGTCTTGATCACAATCACGCTTATGAGACCGCGGTCAGCACGAAGTTCCGGCTGGATGCCGCGGGCCGATGGTCGATGGAGGAAATTCCGCTGCCCGGACCGGCAAGATCCTAAGCAACCGGCGGAGCAAGCGGCCGGAGCGAACCTTTTCACCACACTTCCCAGCAAAGGGGGATAAATCAATGTCTTACGTAACATTGCATGTCGTCCGCGGCGATGCGGAGGCGGGGAGAACAATCGAAGATTACGAGGTGCCGTATCATGAAGGCATGAGCCTGCTGGACGCGATCTTCTGGATTCGCGAGCATAAGGACACTTCGTTATCGGTCAGATATTCCTGCCGATCGGCCAATGCCTGTAAGGAATGTATGGCCGTCGTGAACGGCAAGGCCGGTTACCTGTGCAGTATTAGAGCGGTTCCCGAATCCGAGGTTCATATCGAGCCGCTGCCGAGTTTGCCTTGGATCAAAGATTTGACTACTGCGTTAGAGTAACCGGCGCTGAAGCCGGATTGCTGCGCAGCCGATACGATAGTTCAGCCGGACGAGATGTCCGTCGTCATCCCAGCCTGACCCGGTTCTTCCTAGGGTCGGGCTTTTTGGTATGATGCCGGGGGATTATATATCAAGCCGGCTTAAAAGCGAAGGGCTACTATGATCTATTAGCGTAGTTTGTCAAGGAGATTATAATAATAATAGGTTTTGGAACGCGTTTTTCCGTCAGAAAATATAATCTTCTGCGATTCCAAAATAGATAGATATCTTCTGCAAGTGGCTTCCGGAATTTCTGCCGCTGAAGAAATCGTCTGAACTGTGAAAATGGGCTTTTGGTATATGGCATCAATTAACTTTTTTACACCGCTGCTGTTAATTAGAGATTGAGCTAAATTCAAATCGTGCTCATACAAGCGATTAACATCATTGATTAATTGGATATTTTTATTTGCCTGAAGTATGATCGCTTCTAAGAAAAAGTGAATCCATTGATTCCAGTCGCCTTTATACCGTGTATCATTAAGAAATCGATAATATTTATGCTTATCCCTTTCCAATGCTTCACTTAAAAAGAAATTAGGATAATCGATAACATTCTTGCTGAATAAGTACAAAGGGATCAAAATGCGTCCGATTCTCCCATTTCCATTAAGAAATGGATGAATCGTTTCGAACTGTGCGTGTATGATGGCGGCTCGAACGAGTTCATCCAATTGATCCTGAGGATTATTAATATATATTTCTAAATTATTCATATAAGTATCGACCAGTTGAGGCTGCGGAGGAATGTATGTTGCTGTTTCCATGGTGCAGCCTTCAGGGCCGATAAAGTTTTGGATTTTTCTATACTCACCCGGAGAACGATTGCTTCCACGAACGCCATTTGACATTAGTGTTACGTGCATAGCTTTAAAAAGCCGCGTGGAGATCGGCAGAACGGCGAGATTGTCCATTCCATCCCGGAGCGCATGGTAGTAATTGAGTACTTCTTGTATATCTTTATTATTTTTTCTGCTATGGGCTTCAACTTCAAGAACTTCATCGAGAGTGACTTGGGTGCCCTCGATTTTGGTTGACTGCACCGCTTCATTCAGCATGACGGGGTTTAATAATAAATGGGAAGGTAACTTTGTATTTTGAAGCAGCACCTGATATTGGGCAATCTTTTTATTGGCTTCTATTAATTCCCGAAGGAACATTAGCTGGTTAATTCGTTCGCCGGTTAAAGGTAAATTTTCAGGTGTGAAAGGTGTTTTCGCCATGACTAAACCTCACTTTCCAAAGGGATGTAATATATTATTAACATTTTAACCGATTTGTGATTATAAATACAAGGAAAGTTGGGATTAACGATCAAAATATAGATAATTTGATTGCAACCCAGCCTGACCCGATGCTTCTTAGGGTCGGGCTTTTTGGTATGCTATACTATGTAGTATAAAGAAACCGTTATAGTTGGGAGATTAAGAGAATGAAGCTCGTATCATGGAACGTCAACGGGTTGAGAGCCTGTGTTAACAAAGGATTCAACGATTACTTTCAAGCGGTCGACGCGGATTTGTTCTGCATTCAGGAGACCAAGCTGCAGGAAGGGCAAATTCAACTGGAGCATCTTGAAGGCTATGAGCAGTATTGGAACTATGCGGAGAAGAAGGGTTATTCCGGCACGGCCGTATTTTCCAAGCATAAGCCGCTTTCCGTACGGTACGGTCTGGAAGAGGACAGCGAGCCGGAAGGCCGGACGATTACGATGGAGTTCAAGGACTTTTATCTGGTCAATGTGTATACGCCGAATGCGAGACGCGACTTATCGAGGCTGGATTACCGGCTGGAGTGGGAAGAACGGTTCCGGGCTTATCTGCAGCAGCTCGATGCCAAGAAACCGCTAATTGTTTGCGGAGATTTGAACGTGGCGCATGAAGAGATCGACCTGAAGAATGCGAAGTCCAACCGGAACAATTCGGGCTTCACGCCGGAGGAGCGGGGAAAAATGACCGAGCTGCTGGAGGCCGGATTCGTCGACAGCTTCCGTCATCTCTACCCCGAGAAAACCGATGCGTATACATGGTGGTCATTTATGCCGAAGGTACGCGAGCGGAATATCGGATGGCGGATCGACTATTTTCTTATTTCTTCCCGGTTGACCGCTTCGCTGGAAGATTCGCAAATCGCCTGCGAGGTGATGGGCAGCGATCATTGCCCGGTCGTTCTTCAGATGAAGGAGCTGGAGGCCTAACAGGCTGCCGCCGGCCTGTCCGGGAGCCTCTTGCTTCGCCTTCAGCCGCTGTCGGACACCGCGGCGCTTTACCGGTTGCGATCGGCCCGGTTGCCCGCAGCTACAGCTGCAGCCGCAGCCGCTACGGCCGCCGCAGCTTACCGCTGGGCGACCATAGCGCTTCTCCGGTATTCGCTCGGCGTCATGCCGGTCCACTTCTTGAACATCCGGTTAAACGACGTAATATTGCGGTACCCAATCTGCACGCTGACGTCGTTGATGCTGGAATCGGTGCCCGCCAGCAGCTCCTGCGCCTTGCGGATACGGATGTCGTTCAGATGATCGCTGAAGTTGACGCCGGTTTTTTCCTTAATATAGACGGATAAATAAGCGCTCGACATATTGAGCTTATCGGCCAAGTAATCGAGGGACAAATCGTCCCCGTACTTGGTATGCAGATGATCCATCACGAACGTGACGATCGGATCGCTTTCCTCTTTTTTCTCCGAAATCAGCGCCGCGACCAGCTTCAGAATGTCCCGGCACGTTTTTTTATATTCCTCCAGCGTGCAGCATTCCTTCAACTGCTGCATCAGCGGCTTGAGCGGCCATGAGGCGCCGGGCCCGATACCGTACAAATCCATAAACTTCCATATCTTGGCTTCGAGCCATCCGGCGAAGGAAGCGAACTGCGTGATGCTCGCCTCTTTCGCATACATATCGTCGAGAAAGCGGACGACGAGCTCCAGCGAGCCGGATTCGTCGCCGGCCTGCAGCCGGGCGTTCAGCTCCTGATCCTGGGCGGGACTGAGCGTAGAGGCGGACGGAACGGCCCTATTCTCCAGCATAATCTGCGTCTCTTCCTCCAGCTTCGCCTGCTTGACCATCTCCAGCACTTGCCGGTACGCGTGATTGAACTGGGTCGAATGCTCGAACCAAGAGCTGACGGCGACGGTGAACAGGCTGTAGTCCTTGTCCCGGTCGAAGACGATCTTTAGCTCGCGCAGCACCTCGGCGATCTGTTCCTTCTCCTGCCGGCCGGTAATGACGGTAAGAATTTGATTTTTTTCCATTTGAAACGTATGGCAGCCGGGAAAACGCTCGGAGAAGATCAGCGCGATATGCTCCCGGAAATAGTAGGCGGCGCGCTCTTTTTTGATCAGATTATCGTCGAACGGACCTGAGCGGAATCGCAGCAGGTAGAGGACGATGGTGAAGCTCTCCTCGGCGGCCATGAAGTCTTTCCATTCGCTGATGTCGGTATTGATGCTTTTGAGCTTGTTGATGTAATTGTAGCTTTTCAGAATCGATTGCTTGCTGGACAGCTCGCTTTGAATGACGTTTTTTTCCTTGACCAGATCCATAATTTTGTTGTGAATAAAGGCGAATTCACTGATCGAGCTGGCCGCCTTCATCAGTTCGGACGACGAGCCGTTGACGATCGAAGAAATCAGCTGCTTCACCGGGCGGTTAATCCGCTTGCTGTAATAGAACGAAACGGCGATACCGAGAGCCAGCGACAAAATAAACAGCACCAACAGCGTAACCATCAGCCGGTTGAGCTGGGAGGCGATGGCCGCATTGGGCACGGTGGTGACGTAAGTGATCCCGTCCGCGTCGGTTTCCTTGAAATAATAATAGCCGTCCTCCAGTACATAATTGCTCCCCGGAGAAAAGGCCGGCAAATCGCCCGAGGACCACTCTCCCGCAGCCGGGTACAGAGCCGTGCCGTTCTTATCGATAATCATAAACCGGCGGGCGTTATCGGTATCGTCGAAGAACGCTTCCTGCGCCTTGGCGATATCCATAAAGGCCGTAATCATATAATTGCTGTCCGGGAGCTTGAAGCTGATCGGCAAAAGCGATTTCTTCTCGGGCACATTCCACCCCGTGTAAAAATCCGATACCGGCAGGATGGAGAAGTTCGGACTCTCGGCGAGCTGCTTGCTCCAGGAGTCGAACGGATACTGCTCGCTCGTATACAGCAGATTGTATTGATCCTCGGCCTGGCTGCTGCCGTCCTTGTCGAAGGTCATCGACTTGGAATTGTAATAAACGATCATATTGTCCAGGTACAGCTGCGGATTGAACACTTCGGCGCGCAGCAAACCGATAATTTTTTTGCCTTGCAGATAGTCGATATCGTTCTCGTCCTTCGTGAGCAGCTGGCGATTGAAGCCGACGACGTCGGTGTCGTTGTACGATTGGTAGAGCACGGACTTAATCCGATTGAAATGCGTGTTGTACCGCTCCGCCGTATTTTGCAAGGTGAGTCGGTTATAGCGGATCAGCTCGTCCTGATATTTGCTTTTGAAGAACACGAAAGCGACCATATCGAGAGCGAAGAACAGCAGCACAATGACCAAAAAGCTGATCAGGATGGTGACGAACAGAGATGTTTTTTTGGGCTGAGCTTGATACATCGGGACGCGCTCCTTTGACGGCTTGGTTATCTCTTCCATCTTACAGGAAGCGCTTTTGCGAGGGAAGGAGCAAAATTTTAGATTCTTATCACTTTTTTAGAAACGAAGGTAAAGCCCGAAAACAAAAGAAAGGTCTATAGGCAAAGCGGGCTTGACGGGCTTATGATTCGGGTCGGGGAGCAGGCCAGGTGACTGCCATGAGCAAGGGGGAAGAAAGGAAGGTGAACATGAATACAGCTTTCAAGCGCATCAAAAAAAATTACGATCTGTATCTGCTGTTTTTACCGGTGCTGGCATTTTTCATCATTTTTGAATATGTGCCCATGTACGGCGTGCAAATCGCCTTTAAAGATTTTATCGCAACCAAAGGCATCTGGGGCAGTCCATGGGTCGGGTTTAAACATTTTGAGCGGTTTTTCGACAGCTTCTATTTTTGGCGGCTGATCCGAAATACGCTGGGCATCGGACTGTATCAGCTGATCGTCGGCTTTCCCGTGCCGATTGTGCTGGCGCTGATGATTAACGAGGTGAAGTCGAGCCTGTTCCGCAGATTTGTGCAGACGGTGACATATGCGCCGCATTTTTTATCCACGGTCGTTGCGGTCGGGATGATCATGATGTTCCTCTCTCCGGAAACGGGGCTCGTCAACATCGCCATCCGCCTGTTCGGCGGGGAACCGATTTCCTTCATGACCGAGCCGGGCTGGTTCAAGTCGATCTACGTCTGGTCCGGCGTATGGCAGCAAATGGGCTGGAGCTCGATCATCTACTTGGCTGCGCTGGCCGGGATCGATCCGCAGCTTCACGAAGCCGCCCGGGTAGACGGGGCTAGCCGGCTGCGCCGCATTTGGCATATTAATTTGCCGGGCATTATGCCGACCGTCATCGTGCTGCTCATTCTGAACGTCGGGTCGATTCTCGGCGTCGGGTTCGAGAAAGTGTTTCTGATGCAAAACTCGCTGAACATGGCGGCATCCGACGTCATCTCGACCAGCGTGTACCGCAGCGGCATTCTCGGGGCGGAATTCAGCTATTCCGCAGCCGTCGGCCTGTTCAATTCGGTGGTCAACTTTATTTTGCTGCTGACGGTAAACCGGATCGCCCGCAAAGTCAGCGAAACCAGCTTATGGTAAAAGAGGGGAGAAGTCTATGCTGGAAAGCCGGTCCGACCGATGGGTCAACGCGCTCATACATACGCTGCTGATTGTCGTCAGCTTGGCGGTGCTGTACCCGCTGTTCTTCGTCCTGATAGCATCCTTCAGCAGTCCGGAGGCGGTCATTCGCGGCGAAGTATGGCTGTGGCCGAAGGGCGTCACCCTGGTCGGTTACGAACGCATTTTGCAGAATAAAGAGATTTTGTCGGGCTATATGAACACGATCTCGTACACGGTCGTTGGAACCGCTATCAATCTGGTCATGACGGTGGCGGCCGCTTATCCGCTGTCGCGCAAAGATTTTTACGGACGCCACGCGTTTACGGCGCTGATTTTGTTCACGATGTTTTTCAGCGGCGGGATGGTGCCGACCTATCTTCTGATCAAGAAGCTGGGCATGCTCAATACGTACTGGGCGATGGTCATTCCGTCGGCCTTGTCGGTGTGGAACATCGTCATTATGCGCACGTTTTTTCAAAGCAGCATTCCGAATGAAATTCACGAAGCCGCTTCCATTGACGGCTGCTCCAATATGCAGACGCTGGTGCGGATCGTGCTGCCGCTGTCGGTTCCGATTTTGGCCGTCATGGTGTTGTTCTACAGCGTGGGACATTGGAACGCATATTTTAACGCCTTGATCTATTTGACCGATCGCGCCAAATATCCGCTGCAGCTGATCTTAAGGGAAATTCTCGTGCAGGGTCAAATGCAGGAGATGGTCGACGTCAGCGACGATTCGCTGGCAAGAAGCATTATGGATGCGGAGGCGATCAAGTTCGCGGCCGTGATGGTGGCGAATTTGCCGGTGCTGCTGCTGTATCCTTTTTTGCAAAAATATTTCGTCAAAGGCGTGATGGTCGGCGCTCTGAAAGGATAATGCCGAAGGACGCGGACAAGAAAGAGTATATAATGTGATCAGGGATCATTGGAGGAGGAGCACGATATGAAAAAAAACAATAGATGGATGGCATCCGTATTGACTGTGACGATGGCCGGAAGCATGCTCGCCGGATGCAGCGGCAATGCGGACAGCGCCGGCGAAGGCGGCGGCAAGCAGGGAGCGGCAGGCGCCCCCGAAGGTCTGAATAAGAGCGGCATGCCGATCGTGAATACGCCGATATCGCTAAAGTTTTTTACCGGCAAATCGCCGACGAACGGCAGCAAATTCGAGGATACGCTCGTATGGAAGGAATACGCTAAGCAGTCGAACATGAACGTGACGTTCGAGCTGGTCCCGTTCGAGAATTTGACGGAGAAGAAGAATCTGGTGCTGGCCGGCGGGGATTATCCCGACGCCTTCTATTCCGCGCGCCTGTCGGCCGCGGACTTGACGAAGTACGGCAGCCAGGGCGTGTTCATCAAGCTGAACGATCTGATCGACCAATATGCGCCCAATTTCAAGCAGCTGATGGAGAAATACCCGGACATCAAAAAAGGCTTGACGATGCCCGACGGCAACATCTATTCGCTCCCTTCATTTTACGATCCGACCTTCCTGCCGATGCTGATCGGGACGCCGCTGTGGGTGAACAAGGACTGGCTCGATAAACTCGGGATAAAAGAACCGGCGACGACGGAGGAATTTTACCAGTACTTGAAGAAAGTGAAAGAGACCGATTTGAACGGCAATGGCGAAAAGGATGAAATTCCTTACAGCAGCGCCGGCATCGGCAATCTGATCAATCAGCTGAAAGGGGCGTGGGGACTCGGCAACCGGGGACTCGGGCATCCGTACGTCGATGTCGATCCTGCGACGAATAAGCTCCGGTTCACCAAAACCGATCCGAAATACAAGGAAGTGCTGCAGTATATCAATAAACTGTACTCGGAAGGCTTGATCGACAAGGAAATTTTCACGATTAAAGACAGCGCGCTGTACGCCAAAGGGCAGAAGGGCGTGCTCGGCTCCACCGTCATCCCGAACCCGGCCACGCTGATGAATCAGAAAAATTATATCGGGCTCGGCGCTTTGAAGGGACCGCACGGCGACCAGCTGTATTCGCAGGTGAAGGTGCCGATGGTGCATGTGGGCGCCTTTGCGATTACGAACAAAAATAAATATCCGGAAGCGACCTTGCGCTGGATGGACTACTTCTACGGCGAAGAGGGAGCGAAGTTCTATTTCATGGGGCAAAAGGACGTGACCTACAAGGAAGGCGCCGACGGCAAGCTGGAATATGTGGACGATATTATCAAAAATCCGCAAGGCTTGACCCAGGACCAGGCGCTGGCCAAAAATTTCACCTGGCTCGGCGGCAGCTACCCGGGCTATGTGCAGGAAAAATATTTCAAAGGCTCGGAGACGCTTCCGGAATCGGTGGCGGCAGGCAAAAAAGCGGAGCCGTACGCGGTCAAGGAAATTTGGAACAATTTCAATTTTACCGATGCGGAAACGGAGATTATGTCGTCGATCGGCAAAGACATTCAAACGTATGTATCCGAGATGGAAGCCAAGTTCATCAACGGCACCGCTTCGTTCGACGAGTGGGATAAGTACGTGGCGACGATTCAAAAAATGGGCCTTGATCAATATATGAAAACGTACCAAGCGGCGTATGAACGGTATAGTCAACAAAAATAACGTCCTTGTTTGAAAGGAGCGCGTTGCTATGAAGGCAGCAGTATTGGGCTGCGGTATTATGGGGAAAACGCATGCCAGAAACTGGCCGTCCGTGCCGGGGGTGCGGCTGGTCGGAGTCTGCGATGCGGATCGTCCGACGGCGGAGAAGGTCGCCGCGGAGAACGGCACGAGGGCGTACGCAAGCCTGGAGGAAATGCTCGAAGCGGAGCGGCCGGATGTGCTGAGCGTCTGCCTGCCGACCTATTTGCACAAGCCGTATGTGCTTCAGGCCGCTGGGGCGGGCGTGCATGTCGTCTGCGAGAAGCCGATCGCGCCGACGCTGGAGGACGCCGAAGACATCATCGCGGGCTGCCGGTCGCACGGAGTCAGGCTGTTCATCGCGCAGGTCGTGCGCTTTTTCCCGAGCTACCGGGATTTGGCGGCGAAGGTGCGCGCGGGAGCGATCGGCGAGCCGGGCGTCATGCATACGAAGCGGATCGGCGGTCATCCGGGCCAAGCGAAGGCTTGGTATTACGACCGCGAGAAAAGCGGCGGCGTCATTCTCGATCTGCTCATTCACGACATCGATTACATGCGCAGCGTCTTCGGCGAAGTCGAGACGGTGTTCGCCTTGAACCGCGTGACGGAGGAGACGGATTACGCGCTCGTCACGCTGCGCTTCAAACAGGGAGCGATTGCGAATCTGGAGGGCCATTGGGGCTATCCGGGGCCGTTCACGACGGCGGCGGAATTCGCCGGAACGAAGGGCGTTCTGCGCTTCCATTCGGACGACGCGGTATCGCTGCGGGTGCATGCGTTCCGCAAATCGGCGGAGGACGGGCCGAAGGTAGCGGTGCCGAAGAGCCCCGCTTACCATGACCCGTATTATTACGAGCTGGAGCATTTTGCGCAATGCATCCGCAGCGGCGAGGAGCCGCTCGTGACGGCGGAGGACGCCTACCGCGCCATGGAAATCGGCCATGCGGCGATCGCCTCCGCGAAGTCGGGTCAGCCGGTTCGAATGGACGAATTCGCGCGCGGCAGGAAGGGAGGAAGCCTCGATGTCTGAACAGACCAAAGTGAACATCGGCGTCATCAGTCTCGCCCATTCTCATGGACGCAGCTATTTCCGCGAGCTGGCATCGATGCCCGGCGTGGAAATCGCCGGCATCGCCGACAGCGATAAGCTGCGGGCTCAGCCGCTGGCGGACTCGCACGGCGCTTCGTATTATGAGGATTACCGCGAGCTGCTCGCGCGGCCGGAGCTGGATGCGGTCGTGATCTGCTCCGAGAATATCCATCATGCGCAGCTTGCGATCCACGCGGCCCGGGCGGGCAAGCATATATTGTGCGAGAAGCCGCTCGGGACGACGGTTCCCCAGATGCAGGCGATGATCGCAGCCAGCGAGGAAAACGGCGTCCTGCTGATGACGGCGTTCCCGTGCCGCTACCTGCCTGCCGTCGTGCAGGCGAAGGAAGCCGTGGACCGCGGGGCCGTCGGCGACATCCTCGCGATCAAAGGCACGAACCGCGGCTCCATGCCGGGCGGCTGGTTCGTCGATCCGGCGCTGTCCGGCGGCGGGGCGGTGCTCGACCATACCGTGCACGTGATGGATCTGATGCGCTGGTTCCTCGGCAGCGAACCGGCGCGCGTATACGCCGAGATGGGCACGCTGTTCCACGATCTGCCGGTCGAAGACTCGGGCATGGTGCATGTGACGTTCGAGAGCGGCGTCATCGCCGTGCTCGACACGAGCTGGTCGCGCAGCAAGTCGTTCCCGTTCTGGGGCGACGTGACGATGGAAATTATCGGAACGGAAGGCGTTATCAGCGTCGATGCGTTCGGACAGAAGAACGAAGTGTACAGCGACGAAGCGGGCAAAGCGCAGTGGAGCCACTGGGGCGACCGGATGGACCGCTATATGCTGCTCGATTTCGTCCGCGCCGTCCGCGAGAGGGGGCAGGCGCCGATCAGCGGCGAAGACGGCATGCGCTCCGCGGCGGTGGCGCTGGCCGCCTATGAATCCGTGCGCCGCAAGGCGTCGGTTGATATGAAGGACATTTTGGGGCCGACGGTGTAGTCCTTTTTTGAGCAGATGGCTCTACAGGGAAGAAAATATGGGGTTCATAGGATTCGAATATGCCGATGAGGGAGAGATGGGGATGAAGTATCAGGCGGTCTTTGTAGACAGAGACGGTACGATCGGCGGGAACGGGCATTTCGTACACCCGAAGGAGTTTCGCCCGTATTCTTTTTCGGAGGAAGCTATCGGCATGCTCAGGGCGTCAGGACTTCGCCTGTTCGCATTTACGAATCAGCATAGAATTTCCCGGGGCGAAGCGGCCGAAGAAGATTTTTACGAGGAGTTCGCAAAGCTCGGGTTCGAGCAAGCGTATATTTGCCCGCATGAACCGAATCAAGGTTGCGATTGCCATAAGCCGGCGCCGGGGATGCTGCTCCGCGCCGCGCGGGAGCATGCCCTCGATTTGACCCGATGCATCGTCATCGGCGACGTTGGCTCGACGGATCTACTGGCCGCAGCGGCCGTAGGCGCTACGAAAATATTGGTCAGAACGGGCTGGGGAGAAGGCTCCATCGGACGTTACCGCAACAGTTGGGCGCAAACGGAGCCGGACTACGTGGCCGATGATTTGCTGGATGCGGCCTTGTGGGTTGTAGAGCAGAACAACACACGACTTTAACAGCGGTTGGAACCCCGTATCCAATTCCCACTGCATGCACAAACGTATCGGTTTCGACAAGGACCCAGCCGCTAGGCTGGGTTATTTTGGTATTGAAGGGCTGTTCTTTTTGAATTACAATGAGATCAATGATAATGATTCTCATGTGATGCTTGCTTGCAAGAGCAGTCATCGCCGGGAGAGAGGGCCATGATAACTTACAGTGAATTTCAAGGAGAAGCGGGCCCGCCGACGCTGGACGAAACGGCGTTCAGACTGCGCGGCGCAGAGCTGCTCAAGGGAGAAGGATGCCTGGTCGAGCAGCGGCTGCTTAATTCGTATACGTTGATCGTCGTATCCGGCGGCGAAGGACTGCTGAAGCTGAACGAGGACGAAGGTTTGCTTCGCCCCAATACGGCGTACACGGCGAATCCGGGCGATACGATCGGCATTATGTCGGAGGCCGCCGAAGGGGTGCGGCTTTTTGTGCTCAGCTTTGACGTGTTCCGGGAAGAGCGTCTGCCGGATGCGGGTACGGCGTATTTTCAAGGTGGAGCGGCTCCGCTGTATCCCGAGCAAGGAAGCGCTCAAGTTCCGGTAACCGCGCCCATTGTAACCTTATGCGATACGGTGTACGGCCATTGGCAATCCGGCGACCCGCTGGAGCGGTTCCGCAGCCAGTCGGCATTTCAGGAATTGCTGTACCTGCTTATGAAGCACAGCCTGTACGGCTCGGATCGCGGCGCCCGATCCGGGCTGGAGCTGTCGAAGCGGTATATGGACGCGCATTTTCATGAGAAAATATCGGTGGAACAGCTGGCCGGCATGACCGGCTTAAGTCCTAAATATTACATCGATTTGTTCAAAAAAACGTATGATATCGGGGTTACGGATTATTTGACCCTGCTGCGGATGAACCGGGCCAAGCAGCTGATGAGCCAAGCCGATCACCGGCTGAAGGATTTGGCCCAGCAGATCGGCTATAGCGACGAATATTATTTCAGCCGCAAGTTCAAGCAGGAGACGGGCGTTTCTCCGACCGTCTATATGAACAGCAGACGGCGCAAAATCGCCGCGTACCAGATTCCGATCACAGGCCAGCTGCTGGCTCTGAAAATGATCCCTTACGCGGCGCCGCTTCATCCGAAATGGACCGGATATTATTACAAGATGTACGGCTCCGAAATCCCGGTTCATCTGAGCGCCTACCGGTTTAACCAAGACTGGGAGGCGAATATCGAGAAGCTCCGGCTGCAGCCTCCCGATCTTATTCTTAGCCCTGATACGGTCGGCGGCCAAGAGCGGGAGCTGCTTGAGCGGCTCGGAGAGGTCTATTTCGTTCCTTCAAAGGCGACCTGGCGGGAGCAGCTGCTGTGGACCGCGCAAACGTTAAGGGAAGAAGGGGAAGCGGCGGCTTGGCTGCAAAGCTACGAGAAAAAGGTCAAGGAAGTCCGGGAACGTCTGGAGCGGGAAATCGGCGATGAATCCTGCCTGATCCTGAGCTTCAACGAGCGGACCGTGAACGTGTACAACAGCCGCAGCGTCAGAGAAGTGCTGTACGGCGATTTGCAGCTGCGGCCGGCTTGCGATCCCGGTGCGGCTCAGCCGGTGCAGCCGGTGACGGTAGAAAGGCTGGCCGAGCTGGACGCCCAGCGCTTGTTTGTGATGATCCGGCAGGAGCCCGTCTCGCTTGCCGGCTGGCAAGCGCTGCGGCAGTCTCCGGCGTGGCGGGATTTGAGGGCGGTGCGCACTCATAAAGTGAGCATCGTCCCGTCGAGCCCGTGGCGCGAATATTCGGCTTCCGCCCACTACCGGATTATCGGCGATATGCTGGAGCTGGTTGCGCGCAAATAGTCCCGGTCTGATGGATATCATCTATTGTGCAGGGAGCGGCTGATCGCATACGACCGGCGGCGGGGATTCAGGGGCAAGAATTCGGCGGTAGGCTTCACTTTTTGCCGTGTGGGCACATATAGTAAAAGTATCCATAGGCAAAGGTGGAGTTTTGAACGATGGCAATGAACAACCGGCAATATTCAACCGAATTTGACGAAGTATACAAGCTGCTGCTGCAGCTGAGCGTCAGCATACAGCATATCCGGGAAACGTCGTTTCACTTGACGAGAGCCGGGGGAGGCGCGCTGCCTCCGGCATGGAGCGGATTCCAGCATTTTTTTCAAACTGGCGAGTATTTCCATCACCGTTGTCAAGGGTACGTAGAGAGCCTGCTCGTCACCGGAGGCTATGCTCCGCGGTCCGTTAACATCTGGGTCAATCAGCTCGTCTACACGGCCAATGAGCATTTCAAGCAGGCGATGCCGTATTGGGACCAAGTGATGCGCAGCCCGGGCTTCGCCGCGCTGCCGCAGTTTGCCGCGCTGGATCGGCAGCTGAAGGAGTTTTGGCCGACGGAGGGCCGGATCATGGTGGCGGCGAACCGGTTGAATACGGCGGCGCCCCCTTCCGGCAAGGCAACCCAGCCGGCTGCGGGGCAAGCCGCCGCAGGAATTCCTCCCGCCCCCGCTCCCGCAGGGCAATAAGAATTGTTGTAAGCTTTGGCAAGCCATTTAGCCATAAGACGGTAAGCAAGACCGCTTTTAATGGAACTGGAAACGGAATAAGAACGACAACAGGCTGCCGCGTACATTACCGGCAGCTTCATTTTTTATTTGCCGGGCCGTCATGTTCAATAACTGCTGACGCAGGAAAATAATGGTCGTCCCTAGAATGTTTAATGATCTGTTTTGACGCTTTTTTTAGCGTTTCTTTTATTGAGGAGGTGAAGCTGATGGCTAGCTGGGAAAAAGCTTTATTGAAGATATGTGAGCTTTTAGAATCAAATTCAAATTTGGAATGGATATTAGTGGGCTCGGTCGGTTCGGTTTTGCAGGGATGCGATATGATCCCGGGCGATGTAGATATTTATGTGAAGAACCAAGCGGACGTTGCGCAATTTGCACACCTGCTTAAAGATTTTTCGCTGGTGTCCAGATGCGAGCTGCCTTACGGGGATCAATGGTTATCTTCGTTGGAAGAGCCGATTTTTACACAAACCTTCGGGTCGGGGTTCACATGGACAAAGGGGCGTTGGCGGATAGAAGATTTCAAAGTTGAAGTCGTTCAAATATCGAATTCGGCGGGTATTCCCGATTCATTGGACGGGGATGGAATTTGGGAAGGCGGGCGATTCATATGGAGCCATTGTAGGAACGTAACCTTTGGAAGGCACACAGTTCCTACGGTTCCTTTAGAAATACAATTGGAATCGAACTTAAGACGAAAACGAGCCGATAGAGTACAATCCATATTGGCAGCGTTAAAACAGTATGGTTACGATGAAAAATTAATTCAAAAAGCGTTATCCAGAGAGAACCTCATTTATTTTTCCACTGAAATGGATTAAAGCTATGCTGCTTTTTTATTGCCTAGACATCATGCCGCTCCCTTATAAAAAATAAATGTACCAAATAATGTAAAAGATGCTATAATACATTTCACGATTCATTAAGCATTATGGGGGGATGAGACAGGTGCCGCTGATCGAAGTCAATCATGTACGCAAAGTGTTCGAAATGAACGTAAGAAGGGAAGGCAGGTTCGGAACGATGCTTAGTCTCGTAAGACCGGAGAAGCGGGAAGTAGTCGCTGTCGAAGATATTTCCTTCACGATCGAACGCGGGGAAAGCGTCGCTTATCTCGGACCGAACGGAGCCGGCAAATCGACGACGATCAAGATGCTTACGGGGGTATTGGAACCGAGCGGAGGGGAGCTTCGGGTAGCCGGCAGGGTGCCGCACCGAAACCGCAAGCTGAGCAGCTATCAAATCGGGGTCGTATTCGGGCAGAGAAGCCAACTGTTGTTCGACCTGCCGGTTCAGGATTCGTTTGATTTCCTGCGGTATATGTACAGCATTTCATGGGAGCGCTATCACCGCAATCTGAAGGAATATGCGGAGCTTCTGGAGGTGTCGCATCTGCTGAAGCGGCCGGTAAGAACGTTGTCGCTCGGGCAGCGGATGCGGTGTGAAATTTTGGCGGCGCTCCTGCACGATCCCGATATTTTATTTCTGGACGAGCCCACGATCGGTCTGGATGTCGTAGCCAAGGAGCGAATCCGCGCCTTTATTGAGAGCATCAACCGCGAGCAAGGAGTCACGCTGCTCTTGACGACCCACGACATGCACGATATTGAACGGCTCTGCCATCGAACGATGATCATCGATAAGGGAAAGCTGATCTATGACGGCAGTCTCCAATATATTAGGGATCATTTTGCAACGGAACGTCAAATCCGCGCGGTCTTCTCCGACCCCGCAGCGGCGTCGAACGCAGCTCAAGTGTTCGCCGGCATGCGCGAGGTGGCCGTCCATACGGAAGAGCAGGTGGTCCGGGTAACCTACGACCAGCACGCGACGGATACGTCGGAGCTGCTGAGGCTCCTGCTGCAGAAGGCGAATCCGCGGGATTTGACGATGCAGGACGAGAGCATCGATGCGCTGATCAGCCGCATTTACCGCGAAGGGATCGATTCGGGGGCAAGGCGGCCGGCGGCAAGTGTGGGGGGATCGGGCAGATGATGCAGGCCGTTCAGCGTATCGCCGGGATGTCGCGGATTGCCGTCCGCCAGCGCATGCAATTCCGGTTCGATTTTGTTATGACGCTGATTTCGACGTTGATGTTCAGCGTTATGTACTACATGTTGTGGAAAGCGATTTATTGGTATTCCACGGAAACGGCGCTGCCTTGGGAGCAGCTGATCACTTACGTTATGGTGGGGCAAGCGATCAACTTCGCCCGCTGGTCTCCGGCGGAACGCGCGCCGACCTATGCGATGGCGTCTAGGGTGCGGAACGGAGATATCGCGCTCGACCTGATCCGCCCCGTCGATTTTCAAGCGCAGCGATTCGTAGAGGCGGCCGGCTTTTTCGCCGTGGAGATGCTCTGGGTGAACCTGCCCGCCATGCTGCTGCTTATTTTCATACTCGGCATTTCCCCGCCTCCGGATGCGGCCGCCGCTCTCGGATTCGCCGCGAGTCTGTGCATCGGCTTCCTGGTGGCGTTCAGCATCAATTCTATCATTATGATGATTTCCTTTATGACGACGAACACGTTCGGCGTACAACTGGCGAAGCGGGCCGTCGTCGATATATTCGCCGGTACGCTGATTCCCTTTGAGTTTTTCCCCGGGACGCTGCGCACGATCATGGAATATTTGCCGTTCCAAGCGATGGCTTATATCCCGCTCTCGATTTATACAGGCAAGTTATCCGGCGGGGCCATGCTGCAAGCGCTGCTGGAACAAGCGGTATGGGCTTTCATCATGATAGCGGTCAGCCGGCTGCTCTGGATGAAAGCCGCCAAAAGGCTGACGATCAATGGAGGGTGAGAAGGGATGCTCGTACCCAAACGAAATTGGCTGCAGCAAGCCGGCTTTTTAACCGGGCTGTACGGTCAATATCTCAAGGTCTACTTGAAAACGCTCGTCGAATACCGGGCGGATACGCTGATTGCGCTGGTTGCCGGTATTGTGGCGCAGGGAAGCACGCTGCTTTTCTTGACGGTCATCTTTCAGAAAATTCCGAAGCTGGCGGATTGGAGCTTTTATGAGCTTGTCTTCTTGTTCGGGCTCGCCGCTACGGGCAAATCGATCAATCAAGCGTTTTTCAACGCTCCGTTCTCGTTAACGGGGTATATCCGCCGCGGTCAAATGGACATCATGATGATCCGTCCCGTGGGCGTGCTGCTGCAGGCGATCGGAAGCTCGCAGGAATTGAACGGCGTCGGTCAGCTAGTGACCGGCATTGCGATCATGGGCTTCGCCGGGGCCCATCTTGATCTGCAGTGGACGGCGGGGACGCTGCTGTACGTTGTGATAGCGCTGCTGAGCAGCGCCGTTATCCAGTTCGCCGTCCTGCTGACGATCAGCGTGCTGACATTCTGGGTTCAAGAGGTGCGCTCGGTCATCTACCCGGTGAACTGGCTCTACGATTTTACCAGATATCCGCTTGAAATTTTTCACCCGCTGCTGCGAGGGCTTCTGACTTATGTCATCCCTTACGCGCTCGGCAGCTTCTTTCCGGCGGCGTTCCTGCTGAGGCCGGAGAGTTACGGCTGGGCGATGTGGGGCGTGCCGGCCGCAGCCGTTATCACGATGTCGCTGGCTTACTGCCTATGGACCTTCGGCATAAGGCGTTATTCCAGCGTAGCGGGTTGAATGCTCGTCGCGTCGGCCGGTTTAATGCGGCGGAGCGGAGGAAATCGAGAGGCGGCTGCACATCGGGGCCGCATAACAAAATGGTTGAACAGTCCGATTACGCGCTGTTCAACCATTTTTTGCAGCATTTAACGTTTTTTACAGCGATCAAGCGCTGTTAAGCGGTATTCCGGGCGGGCGAATCCCTATCCGCCCATCGGCACGGCCTGCAACTGTTTACCGCTGCTGCGCGAAAGGATAGCTGTACTGCAGCTCTCCTTCGAACGTAACGTAATCGAGATTGACCATCAGCAGCAGGTAACGCATGCCGGTTTTCGGGTCGCTGATAATAATGTGATCGCGGCCTGCGGCTTCAATGCGGCCTTTGAAAATTTTGGCGTTCCACTCGCTGTTGTTTTCGTAGGTCATGTAGAACGTGCCGATTTTGCCGAGATTAAGCCGCAATATGTTCTCGATATACGACTGCTCGATGGGCAGCCCCGGCTGCATCATCTGCTGGGAGGGGGCTCCTCCACCTCCGGGCGGCTGCATTATGTATCCTCCGCCAGGCCCTGCCGGTCCGGCTGCAGGAGCTCGTTGGACCGTAGGCTGGCCAGCGAAGCCTTGCTGCAAGCCCGGGAAACCGCCGAATTGCTGCGCTCCTGCATTGTTGTACGGGTTGTTCATCATTTGGCTGATTCCTCCTTAATCAAGAGTAAATGACTCCTACATTAATTACTATTATGGACGCTTGGACAATTAGACGTGTTGGAGGATAAAAAAAAGTACTTGCAGGGGAAGGACAGGCGGCAGCCGCGCGAAAAAGCCGCCGTCTTCGCGCGACGGCGGCTTCCTGCTAGTGCAGAGGCGGCAAGCCTAAGCTAGAAGTTAAAGTTATCCGGATCGGGGCCGAAGCGGTGGTCTTCGTTAAGCGCATCGAGCTTCGTCATATCGTCCCCCGAGAGCTCGAAGTCGAAGATATTGCCGTTCTCGCGGATACGGCTTTCGGTAATCGACTTAGGAATGACGACGACGCCGTTTTGCAGATCCCAGCGCAAAATAATTTGCGCCGGCGTCTTGCCGTATTTCGCACTCAGCTCGGACAGCAGCGGCAGATCCAAGTGGCCTTGCATAAGCGGACTCCACGCTTCCATCTGAATTCCGTTCTCGCGGCAGAAGCTGCGCAGCTTCTGTTGGCTTAAGCGGGGGTGCAGCTCCACTTGGTTCACCATCGGTTTGACTTCGCTTTGCGCCATAACGTCCTCAAGGTGGTGGACATGGAAGTTGCTGACGCCGATCGCTCGGACGGCGCCGTCCTTGTACAGCTTCTCCAGAGCGCGCCACGTATCTTTATATTTGCCTTTGACCGGCCAGTGAATCAGGTAAAGGTCTACGACGTCGAGGCCCAGCTTGCGGCGGCTTTCGTCGAATGCTTTCAGCGTGGAGTCGAAGCCTTGATCCGAGTTCCATACTTTGGTTGTGATGAACAGCTCGTCCCGGGCAATCCCGCTTTGTTTGATCGCTGCTCCTACGCCGTCCTCGTTGCCGTAGGCAGCCGCCGTATCGATGCTGCGGTAGCCTGCTTTCAGCGCTGCGGAAACGGACTGGATCACTTCGTCTCCGTTCTTGGTTTTCCATACGCCGAGGCCAAGCCACGGCATCTTGACGCCATTGCTCAGAACGGTGCTGTCGGAAATATGCTGGGTCATGATGATCCTCCTCCATGGTTGTAGTTTCCTTATTTATCATACCATAGGTTTCCTGCGAGACCAAAAAACGCCGGGCGGCGGAGCGTGAAGCACAGAGCACGGGTACGGCAAAAAGCCTGCCTGACCGGATGCGGTCAAACAGGCCGTATTGGTTAGCGAATTAGAACACTTTCGTCGTCCAAGACTCGCAGTTCCAGGTTTCCGTCACGATGTCGCGGTAAAATTCCGGTTCGTGGGAAATCATCAGAATGCTGCCTTTATACGCCTTCAACGCGCGCTTCAGCTCATCCTTGGCATCCACGTCCAAATGGTTGGTCGGCTCGTCGAGCACGAGCAAATTCGTTTCGCGGTTGATCAGCTTGCACAGACGCACCTTCGCCTTCTCGCCGCCGCTCAGCACGGCAATTTTGCTCTCGATATGCTTGGTCGTCAGGCCGCATTTGGCCAGCGCCGCGCGAACCTCGAATTGAGTGAACGAAGGGAACTCATTCCATATTTCTTCGATACAAGTATTGTAGTTGGCATCCTTCATTTCCTGCTCGAAGTAGCCGATGTCGAGATTGTCCCCAAGCCGGACGGAGCCGGACAGCGCCTGAATTTCGCCTAGAATGCTACGCAGCAGCGTCGTCTTTCCGATTCCGTTCGCGCCGACCAGCGCGATCTTCTGCCCGCGTTCCATACGCAGATCGAGCGGCCTGGATAACGGGCTGTCGTAACCGATAACCAGCTCTTGCGTTTCGAAAATCATTTTGCCGGACGTTCTGGCATCCTTGAAGTTAAATTGCGGCTTCGGTTTTTCCTTGGCCAGCTCGATAACGTCCATTTTATCCAGTTTCTTTTGTCTGGACATCGCCATATTCCGCGTAGCTACGCTCGCTTTGTTCCGGGCGACGAAATCTTTCAGGTCGGCAATCTCCTGCTGCTGACGTTTGTACGCCGATTCGAGCTGCTGTTTCTTCATCTCGTACACTTGCTGGAAATGATCGTAATCGCCGACATAGCGGGTCAGCTGCTGATTTTCCATGTGATAGATGAGGTTAATGACGCTGTTCAAGAACGGAATATCGTGCGAGATGAGAATGAATGCATTCTCATATTCCTGCAAATAGCGCTTCAACCACTCAATATGCTGTTCATCCAAATAGTTCGTAGGCTCGTCCAGGAGCAGAATGTCCGGTTTCTCCAGCAGCAGCTTGGCCAGCAGCACTTTGGTCCGCTGTCCGCCGCTCAAATCGTTGACGTCCTTGTCCAGACCGATATCGGTCAGCCCCAGGCCGCGCGCGGTTTCCTCGATCTTGGCGTCGATCATATAGAAATCCTGATTGGTCAAAGTATCCTGAATCGTGCCGACATCCTCCAACAGCTGTTCCAGCTCTTCCGGGGATACCTCGCCCATCTTGGCATACATGTCGTTCATCTCCTGTTCCATGTCGAACAGGTATTGAAACGCGCCCTTCAGGACGTCGCGAATCGTCATCCCTTGACTGAGCACGGCATGCTGGTCGAGATAGCCGACGCGCATCCGCTTGGACCATTCGACTTTGCCGTCGTCCGGCTGCAGCTTGCCTGTAATAATGTTCATGAAGGTGGACTTGCCTTCGCCGTTCGCGCCGATGAGTCCGATGTGCTCGCCTTTGAGCAGGCGGAAGGAGACGTCGTTGAAGATGGCGCGGTCTCCAAAGCCGTGACTGAGTCGTTCTACATTTAATATGCTCATTAATGACACCTTTTCTAAGTAAACTTTTTTCTCGTACTATTATAAGCTTGAACAGGCGCAAAACTCAATGCGGCAGGCCGTGTATACCATAAATTTATATATGGGAAGAGGCAAGGGAAGGGCAGGCATCGTCTAGATGCCGGGGTTCGCTTCAAGGGGAGCGTAAGAAGCGAGGTGATTCGTCGTGTCCTGCGGTCGATAGAAGCTTCCATTCGCTGCTGCAGCGTCTACAAGGGAGACCGCTGACGCTGTTCCAACAGCGCATTTTTCAGAGAGTATAACGAAGATTTAGCAATTGGATCTTATTTTGTGCAATAGGTCAGGCAGAAGCGCAGGGCGATTTCCGTGAATCTAAAGAAGGGGGGAAAACGCCTGCTGCGTATGCGAAAGCATCTACAGGTCGCCGCCTCCGGTTTTTTCGAATGGCTGACTCAGTGAAACGGGTGAAATCCGGGAGCAGAGGCTAATCGCTTACGCTTTTCCAGATTCAAATGGCCCCTCCGCTCTTTTTTCACCAGGCTTCTAAGCGCCCTTGCGTTTAACGGGAATATAAATGTCCATCTGGACCTGCGTTCTTCCGGGAGCGCAGCGATCGTCGTACCATTCGAATTCGGGCGTGCCGGCGTGCTCGTATTCGGAGAAGGGCATCCATTGTTCGTGAATCGTTTTCCAAGTTTGCTGAATAGAAGAGCTGAACAGCTCCGGCGTTGTGAGCGGCGTCGTAAATACTGCATATTCGGCCCCCATGAAGGTGCGGCAGGCGAGCTCCTCGGGGACATGATCGAAATGCTCCGCTTCCATGCCGATCATATAAGTGAAGGTTCCGGACTCCATATCGAAGCTGTGACAAATGCCGAGCTCCACCGGATTGTCGCCGTGAACGCGGTTCGGTATGCGGCAGGACCACCCGTTCTGAAGATACTCTTGCCAGAAGGCGGGAATCTGCCGTTGATTTTCCCCGTCGCGCACCGATGTGCGCAGCTCGTACCCGATTGCTTTGAACGCCGGTTTGTTTACAATACGATATTCCATAGCCAATGTGTCCTCCAATACATTTCGTCATCTTCGAGAGCCCTTTGTACAGACAGAGAAGTCTTCAAGAGAGCGCGAGGTTATTACTGTAAGTATATCGTAATATCGATTCGTATGAAACATACCGATTCAAGTCTGCCATTAGGCATTTAAGAGAATGATAATCAATATTATTTGGTTAGTCAATCCGTTTATATATAGAGAAATATTATAGATAGCGTTTTTCTTGCGGGTCGAGCTTTCCTGGGGCTGTCAAAGCCTAGGTATACCGGGCGTTTTCCCGGCTGCAGCCGTAATTTTGACTATTTTTGCTTTAAATAAGGCGCATTGACACATGAAAATACGGTATGTATCATCGGGTTGTGTATGAGTTTTCCATGCGCCGGAAATGCGGTGAACAAGCAGCCGGAGAGCCGGAAAAAGAAATGCTCCCAAACGGAAGCAAAAACTTTTTTCGAAAAAGTAGGTTGACAGTATTTTAAAAATGTGTATAAAATTGGATTGTCGATGGCGATGTACACGTCAGCGGCGATTCAAACATCAAGAGGACCTGTTTATAACGCGCGAAACATGGACCTCTCAGCCGCAGGAAGTTTTTTTTTACTCACCAATTGATAATGATTATCATTATCCATACAATCTATCTTCTCTGTGGCAACGATAACTAGAAAGAGGGGTGAAGGCCGGTACGATTGATTTGATTTATGGTAGCTGATGCAGAGCTCGAATCCACGCTATTTATTTAGTTCCTGAATACCATTAAAAAATTTAAAAAAACCAAGGAGTGTGTTGAAGATGAATTTGTCCATGAAAAAAGCGTTCTCGATGATGCTGCTCGTGTTTGTCGTTGCCCTCGCGTTTGCCGTTCCTGCTTTCGCTGCAAGCCAGTCCTACGAGTTTTATTACCAAGGAGATCCGTCTTCGCCTTATAACTCCCATGTGAACGGATATATCGTCGGTGACGCAGATGTGACAGGAACGACAGTAACGATTACACTGGCTGGCGATAACTATGGCGACTTGCAAGCGGATAACGGCACTACCGGATTTGTAACGGCATCCAAATCGATTAATGGTAACGGCGATTCTGTTTTCACTTTCACTAACTCCGATCCATCGGAAGATATTGAAACACTGCTTTATGTTAATGCCGGACCTCACACGCAAGCTTTCGATCTGACACTTCACTGGAATTAATCTTATTGCACCATAAGAAATTGAAATGAACAAGCCAAGGCGAGAGGCGGTCTTTATTCGGCCGCTTTTCGCTTTGGCGTTTGCCTATGGTCCAAGACCGAATAAGAAGGAGTGTACATACACGTTGAAAAGCAATAGGAAGCAATCCATAGCTATATGGTTGTCGCTGGTTTTATTTCTGTCATCTTTTTTCTCCGCATTTCATATTAACACGGGAACAGCCTCGGCTGCCGAAGCGATTGCCGATGGCGAGCTTGCAGCTCAGTACCGGTATTTGAAAGACAACACGAACGAATCTTCCGCTGCAAATCCTTTTATGTCCGTGGAAAACTCAGGGAAGCTGATTGTCCAGAATGGAAAAATACAATTTGAACATCAAATTACGAAAAGCAATTACAATTATTTTCAATACCTCGGTTTTCGTAAACCGGGAGCGACTAAAGCTGTCATTAATTCTGTGACACAAGAAATTCAAGGGATGGACGGTTACCAGACTGTACCGGTTCGGGATGCGTCAGACGGTTCCGGCAACAAAATCGTAACGTACGATGTCGAAGACATCGCCAAAAAACCGGATGTCCTTATGCATATCGTTATTAAGAATGATCCTGCCTACCCTGGTTTGGATTATGACTACTGGTACAATGTGCAGTTGTCGATCAATACGGGCGACGAAGAATGCGCTACTATCGATCAGCCGGTGACGTTCACCTTGGAGCAGCTGCAAAGTCTTGTCGCCGAATCGAGGTCGGTAACGGCAAGCACGTATGAAGGAACGAATTTGGGAGATTATCCGATAGGCTCCAAGCAGCAGCTGAATACGAATATTTCGCTTGCGGAGGAATATATTGCTTCCGGCAACCCTTCTTCCGAGCTGATTAAGAGCGTCTACAGCGCATTGACGAAAGCGTTGGATACGTATAAATTTAGCGTTAATTCTCAAGAAGGCAAGACGGAGCTTTTTGAGCAGTATTTTGCGTCTCAGGAAGCTTATAAAAATATGCACGAGATCGGATATGCAGAATGCAAAGAAGGTTATACTTATCCTCCTGTCACACCGGGTGAGTATAGAAAAGGAGCCAAGGATTCTTTAAATACGTATTTGACTTCAACTTCAACCTCGACTATGCCGCGAACCGTGCTGCAAAACGTGTACGCGACGGCAAGCCAAATTAGAACTGCGACAACTCGATTGAAAAATTATCAACCGGCTGAATTTGTTGTTGTAGAAACACCAAAACTGATCCTGCTGGATTCGCTGCAGCCGACCAGCGTAGCTTCGAATAAAGCTCCGGAGCTTGAGGGAACAGCCACATTTATTAATACGCTGGACAATTCTGACGCGTTGCGAGCCAATCTAACCTTCATTGGAGCGGCTCCGGAGGAGATGGTCCAATCCACAGCACATTTGTTCAGTCAAAATTACGGCGCAGGTTTCTCCATCGAGGGTCTCGATTACGCCAATGAAGCTCAGCGGGCGCTACCGCTGCTCAAGAGCTCCGACGAGCAAAAGAAAGTATATCAAGTGATCGTGCGCGGTTCAGGCAGCAGGGAGCCTTATTGGGAAGGCCGCTCCTATATCCGCTATAAACTGAACGGCGAAACGAAAGAAGTATACATCAGCTACAACGGCAATCAATTGGATGCGTTAAACCGGACGCTGAGCGAGGCGCAAAATTTGTATGACTATTCGGAACCATTGGCTGGACAGGAACAAGCATTTGCCGATGCGAAAGCCGATCTGCAGACGAAACTCGCTGACGCCAAGCCGATAGCGGCCAATCTGGCAGCCATTCGTCCCGACATTGTTGCGGCAAACGACGCTTTGACGCAGGCGCTCGACGTCTTTAAAACGACAGCGACAGCGGTTGAAGTTACTCCGCTGTATTACTCGGCTGTCGATGCAGCCGGAGATACGTTCTCCAGCATGGACAATTACTTCTTGAAGCCGGCTTCCGTAAGCACGGTCGGCGGAGCAACTTATGTTTCTTTCACGATTAAAGACAGCACGACGATCAAAGAGTTTAAAGTGAAGTCGGGCAATGAATATGTCGATACGACGGTTGTCAGCGAAGATACGGCAGCCAATACCCGGGTTGTCCGGTTCAAGGTAGATAACTTGGCTGCGTTGATTGACGCCAAAGTACACATCGTCGTTGCGGCGCAAAACTATGATAAAACGTACGATATTCGTTTGAACTTGAACGGTGTGGACAACAGCGCGCTGGCGCAAGCCGTGTCCGCTGCCAAAACGCTGATCCGGAGCGCGGTCGTCGGCACGGAGCCGGGCCAATATCCGCAAGCGGCCAAGGATGCGCTGCAAGCGGCCGTTAATACGGCCGGAGCCGAAGCGTCCAACGTAACGGGCACGACCGAGAAGTCTGCGGCTGCGCTGCAGGCGCTGGAGCAAGCGGTCAACACGTTCAAAGCATCCGTCAATGTGAAGAATCCCGATCCGGGAACTGGGATCGCCGACGGCGAATATGCGATCGATTTTGCAATTTACAAAAAAGGTTCTGACGAGAAGTCGGTTATGTATGATTATGTCGACGCCAAGAGCGGCAAATTGACGGTAATCGGCGGCAAATACTATGTATCTTTCGCGTTGAAGCAAAGCGCGGAGATCAAATCGTTCAAGACGGAAGTAAACGGCGTCTTGACGGAGACGGAAACGGTCAGCGAGGATACGGCGGCCAATACGCGCGTCGTTCGCTTTGAAGTCGGCGACCTGAACGCCCGCTTGAACGGCTGGGTGAAAATTTACTGGCAGCTGCCGCCTCCAATCGGCTTGTACGATCATGAGTACGAGGTTGAACTCGGCTTCAGCAACCTGCCTACAGGCAATCCGGAAAATCCGGGCAATCCCGATCCTTCCGTCGACAAGTCGCTGCTGCAATCCGTGATCGGAAATGCGCAAACGATATACAACAATGCGGTGGAAGGCAGCGCGTTCGGACAATATCCGGCAGGGTCGAAAGCAGAACTGCTGGCGGCGCTGGAGCAGGCGCAAGCCGTAAATGCAAATTCAGCGTCCACGCAGCAGCAGGTCGACGCAGCGAAAGCTTCGCTGCAACAAGCTCTTGACGCCTTCTTGGCTTTGGTTATTAAGACCGTGCAAACTTTGCCTGACGGCGAATACAAAATCGCTTATCAATTGTTCCAAAAGGGCACCGGCAATACGTCGCCGCTGGCTGACTATGCCGATCCGGCAAGCGGCAAGCTGGTCGTTCAAAGCGGTAAAATGTACGTTTCTCTCCAATTGAAAAAGAGCTCGGAGCTGACCAGCTTCCAGACTAAGCCTGACGGTTCGCTGGTTGATTCGATGGTGTTAGACACTGATGCCGCCGCCGATACGAGAATCGTTCGCTTCGACGTTGCGGATTTGACGAAACGTCTCGAAGGATTGGCCAAATCAACCGCCAACGGAGGGCAAGAATACGCGTTTGAAATCGGGTTCGGCGCGATTACCGTCGATTTGGCGAGTCCGGTCAAAGACGGCAATTACAGCTTCAGCTTCTCTGCATCCTCCAGCGACCCGGATGCGGCTCCAATCAGCAATTGGATGGAAAGCGCGGGAACGCTTAAGGTGCAAAGCGGCAAGCAGCTGGCAACCTTCAAGCTGAAAAAAGGAGTTACCGTCAAAACGATCAAGCAGTACAATCAAGACGGTTCCTTCAATAAAGACCTTACGCCGCAATACGCCGCAGCCCAGCCGGGTACGGTAAGAGCGCTGGCCAATGAAGAGACGACGAGCCTGCAATTCGAAACGGATGATTTGCAAGCGACTTATGCGCTCGCTCTGGCGGCAAGCGACGGAACGGAAGCGGAGTATAAGCTGCAGTTCAGCAGCGTAGCTCCCGTTAGCTCGATTTCGGGCACGATCGTGAACAATAACAACAGAAAAAACAGCAGCAGCGGCGGAAGCAGCGCTGTCGTTACAACGAACACGATTGCCGACGGCAAATATAAGATGAACTTTACCGTGCTGAAATACGGCACAGACCAGCAATCGGTTATGCAAACTTATGTCGTCACTCCGGGGCTTCTGACGGTGAAGGACGGCAAGCAGTACTTCTCCTTCGAGCTCAAGCAAAGCAAGGAGATCACGGCCTTCAAGACGGAATCGAGCGGTACTTTGAACGACGCAACGGTAGTTAGCAACAATGAGGCGGCCAATTCGCGCGTCGTGCAGTTCGAGGTGAGCGACCTGGCTTCCAAGCTGAAAGCATGGGTCAAAATCGATTGGGCTGAAATGAACTACTTCCATGAGTACGACGTTCAAATTACGTTCGACGAAGACAGCATGAGCAAAGTCAGCGATGATTTCACATTGGGCGGAGAAGCGGCTGCGGGTTCCGATAAGCCTTCGACTCCAAGCGCCAAAACGGATTTTGCCGACATGAAAAATCATTGGGCTAAGGCCGCGGTTGAACGGGCCGCCGCTCTCGGCATCGTCAACGGCTATGAGGATGGAAGCTTCCGTCCCGAAGGCGAGATCAGCCGCGCTGAATTTACCGTCATGGTAAGCCGCGCCCTCAAGCTGGATAGCAAAGGAACGAAGCTTCAATTCACCGATATGAGCAGTATCCCGTCTTGGGCGCTTTCTTCCCTGGAGCAAGCTGTCGGAGCGGGCATCATTAACAGTTATGAAGACGGCACCTTCCGCGCCGACCGGAAAATTACGCGCGCCGAAATTGCCGTTATGGTGGCAAGAGCGCTGAAGCTGCCGCTGGATAACGCAGGGGCTCCGGCTTTTGCCGACGCCAAATTGATCCCTGATTGGGCAGCGGCTCAAGTTGCCGCAGCAGCTAAAGCAGGCATCATTAACGGCAGAGACAATAACTTGTTCGCGCCGCAAGACAGAGCGACTCGGGCGGAAGCCGTTACGCTGATTGTCGCGATGCTGGATCATTCCAAGTAAAATAACGCTTGAATCAGGAAAGAAGCATCCCTCTTACGCCGGCAGGCGGCAAGAAGGCGTGCTTCTTTCTCTTTGCGGGGCGAACTAGTCTTTTATACCATCCGATTCGCCGTTTTTGACATTGGTTCTCGAGCGCCCATTCGCTACTATAGAACATGTCGGAAGCGGCAGCCTAAGGCTGCCGGGCAATAGAGGAGGCCAATATAAAATGAAGAAACCGAATGTCGTCATGATAGTTGCCGATGATCACCGTTACGATGCGCTGCATTGCGCGGGAGATCCGGTTGTAAGGACGTCCCATTTGGATGCGCTTGCAGCCAAAGGAGTCCGTTTTGCCAATACGCATATGATGGGAGGCCGTTCCGCGGCCTTGTGCACGCCTTGCCGCGCCTGCATCCATAGCGGCGTCAGCGTGTTCCGCTGCGCGGATGGACAGACGATCGCGCCCCATTTGGCGCTGCTGCCCGAAACGCTGCGTCATGCGGGATATGCTACGTTTGCCGTAGGCAAGTGGCATAACGACAAGCATGCGTTCGACCGCTCTTTTGCCGGGGGGAGCCGGTTGTTTTTCGGAGGGATGAACGATCATTACGATGTTCCGCTTCATGACTATACTCCCGGCGGCACTTACGAGAAAGAGGACGCTTATCGTTTGGAGGCGCATTCGACGGATGTATTTACGGAGGCGGCTGCCGAGTTTCTCAGCCAATATGAACGGGACGAGCCTTTTATGCTTTATTTGGCCTACACCGCCCCGCATGACCCGAGGATGGCGCCCCCGGAATACCATGCGATGTATCGGGAGGAAGAGATACCGCTGCCGCCCAATTACATGCCGGAGCATCCGTTTGACAACGGAGAACTGCAAATTCGGGACGAGCAATTGGAGGCTTGGCCGAGAACGCCGGAGGCGGTGCGCAAGCATAACGCGGATTATTACGCGATGATTACTCATATGGACGCAGGCATCGGGCGGGTGATGAGAACGCTGCAGGAGCGGGGACTGGCGGACAATACGATCGTCGTCTACACCGCCGATCACGGGCTCGCGCTGGGCCGCCACGGATTAATGGGCAAACAAAACCTGTACGATTCCAGCGTACGGATTCCGCTTATCGTTGCCGGAAGCGGCGTGCCCGAAGGAGCCGTCGTAGCCGATTTGACCTGCCAGATCGATATTTTTCCGACGATATGCGAGCTGACCGGCACTCCCGTTCCGGAGACGGTGGAAGGCCGTTCCCTGGCGGCTGCCATGCGCGGCTCCGACGATGGCCGCAGGGCCAAGGTAGGCGCGGCGTATAAAGAGCTGCAGCGTATGATCAAGGACGAGCGGTGGAAGCTGATCCGCTATACGAAGACGGCGGACGGACAGGGCACGGACAAGCTGCAATTGTTCGATCTGCAGGAGGACCCGTGGGAGATCAACGATCTATCGGGCTTACCGGAGTACGCCGATAAAGTGGAGGAGCTGCTATATAAGCTGCGCAAGTGGCAGGAAGAGGTTGGAGATCCGTTCTTATAAGAGTCTGTCCGATGAACCCATGCACAAAATTAACTCCGTCGGACAGACTCATAAGGCGGGGGTGACGGAAGACGGCGAGTACCCTCTGTACTTTTTGAATTGCTTGGAAAACGTATACGGATCGGGATATCCGATGATCAGCGCCAATTCTTTGACCGACTGATTCGAGTGTTGCAGCAAATATTCGGCATACTCCATACGTTTCATGACCTGGTATTCCTTTAGCGGCATCCCGTAAGCCTGGTGAAACTTTTTGGAGCAATAATGGGCCGACAGTCCGGCTACTTCCGCCAATTGCGGCAGGCTGGACCGTTCCGTCGGGCGATCGTCGATATATTCTTTCAGCTTTGCGATTCCGGGATGAATTTTGTGCCGGTTCAAGGCTGACTCGTAATCGCTGTGGATCGCCGCCAAAGCATGCGAGAGAACGGCGTGAACGAGGGCGTCCTTCGTGATCGACGGAGGCAGCTGACGGTATTTATGAATCGTTTCGAACAAGTTCTGAATCAGCATCCGATTGCCCGGGCAATAACAGAAATGAAACGGCTTTATGCGGGAGACGATCAGCTTATCCTCAGTCGGGTCGTAGATGCGAAACCGCATGGGAATGATCCGAAAGGAAGTGTCCTGCTTACGGTAAGCGTAGTGCCGCGTGCCGTTCATCAGAAATAGGAGATGGTTTTGCGTCAGCCGGATAGTCCGGTCTTCCACGACATAAGTGCCTTCGCCCGAAACGACGTACAGCATATGGATATCGTCGAGGATTCGATCCGGAATGAACCATTTGGAGTTTACGCCCAGGTGGACATTATGGCTGGAGATGGCCCGGAATGTATACGGCTGAAGCAGAACCTCGCTGATCAAGCCTTCCAGAGAGTTTAGCACAGATAGATGAGTATCTTCTTTTGACATGAATCGTCCCCCTTAAACATCCGCTATAGCTATAATAAAAAGCGGGGATACGAACTGTCAAATGGGATGCTCTTTTTCCATATTGTATCGAGTTATAACATGGTATGGCAGCCGCTGCCGGAAGTTTGGCTTGTTCGCCGGGGCAACGCTTGATTTGAACGGTGTTCAATCGTAAACTAGGGAGTGCGCCTAGAAGCCCGGTGAACAAAGAGCGGAGGGGCCATTTGAATCTGGAAAAGCGTAAGCGTTCGCCTTTGAACACGGATTCTCTCCACAGAAAAACGAAAAAACAATCCAAAGAATCCGTTTTCAACAGTTATCATGAACGAGACAGACTCCCCGTCAGTGCAACGTCTTAGGTTAATTTTGGGAATAATGGTGTAGTAGAAGCTAAACCAAAACCAAAATCAGAGCTAAATTGCAAAGGAGAGTCTGTACTATGAAGGATACCATAAAATACGTAGGCTTAGACGTATCGAAGGAAAAAATTGCTGTATCTGTAGCAGATCCAGGTAGAGAAGGCGCTCGGTATTTGGGTACGATTCCTCATACGGAGTATCACATCTTGAAAACATTGAGAAAGTTAGGCGAACCCAATGAGTTAAGCATTTGTTACGAGGCAGGACCAACAGGATATCCTTTAGTTCGTTTGCTAACCGCACACGGATATGACTGTATAGTTATCGCCCCTTCACTCATGCCGAGTCGTCCAGGAGAACGGGTAAAAACGGATCGCAGGGATTCGATGCGTCTGGCACAATTACTTCGAGCAGGTGAATTAACCCGTGTGCATGTACCTAGCCAAGAGGAAGAAGCACTTCGTGATCTGGTACGGATGCGTGAAGATGTCAAGGAAGATCGGGCTCGAATCCGGCAGCGGATCGGGAAGTTTCTTCTTCGTCATCAGATTGCACCTAAAGAGCGGCTTCGCCGCTGGACGGCAAAGTATCGGTTGTGGTTAGGACGTATTCCATTGGAGTCTGCTACTCAGCGTTTGGTTCTGCAGGAAATGCTGCATCAGATGGATGAAAATGAAGAACGTCTGAAACGTATAGAAGCAGCCATTCACGAGGAAGCGACGAAAGGGCACCACGCTCCATTAATACAAGCCCTTCAAACCTTACGTGGCGTAGCTGAAACGACCGCAACAGGTATCGTAGCCGAAGTATGTTCATTTACCCGGTTTGGAAATGCGAAGGCTTTTATGGGGTACACAGGTTTGGTGCCGCGGGAATACTCAAGTGGTCAAAGCCGATGGCAGGGAAGTATTACGAAATCAGGGAATACCCACCTTCGCCGTTTGCTGGTCGAATCCGCTTGGAGTTATCGCTATACACCTGCGTTGAAAGGAGAGTTAAAGAAACGTCAACAAGGAAAAACACCTGAAATACAGGCCATATCCTGGAAGGCACAGCATCGGTTACATCGAAAATATACGAAAATGCTGTCAAAGGGGAAGCCAAGTGGCAAAGCAGTTGTGGCTGTGGCGCGAGAATTAAGTGGATTTATTTGGTCGATTGCCAGAGAACTTGAAGAAAAAAGAATACATGGATGAATCGCCTGTTTTACAGGACGCTTGTTATATCAAAGTTCAATTTTGTTGATTCAAGGTAGTCCCATGCCCCCTCCAATGCAAGTGAGATGAAAAGCTGAGTTAGAAGGCAAAGGGAAAAGCCGTAAGAGAGAATCCACGTAATCGCTATGTGCCAACCCTAAAAGGGAAAGATGCACGACAACAGTTCGTGGTGCCACTCTCTATAACGGAGAGAAAACATGCGGTATATCCGAACCCGCGAATATCAGACTGCTCACCGTTGATAGCTTTTGCCTTCTAGTTCAGCTTGTTCACCCCTCTTGTATAAAAAGGGGCAAGGGAAAACCAAGGGGAGTTACAAACTGCCTATTGACAGTCTCGTTCATATCAGCGATTGGAGGATCAAATGGACGCCGCAGCGGACTTTTTCACAGCCCTTCTAGCGGAGCGCGATTAGTGCCCGCAGCGATTTTTGGCAATAATAGGCCAAACGACAATTCATGAAGGAGCAGCTGAGCATACCGATGAAGAAAAATATCGCAACCATCATGGCAGCTTGTACGATTGCCTGCACTATAGCATTTTCAGGCTTCACCGCCACCGCGGCGGCTTCCGCGCCGGGTCCTGTTCATTCGTTTTACGAAAGCTCCAAATCCGGCAAGCGGATCGATTTTGTCGGCGACAGCACGACGGAAGCGGCGGCCGCGATGTTTGACCGTTTGAAAAGCAAGTATGCCTTGCCGGGAGGACCGCTGGAAGGGGCGGTATTGCAGAACCGGGGAACCAGCGGCATTACGCTGCATAATTTTGTCAATAACAGCTCGAAGAACGGCAACACGCTGGATCAGGCGGTGGCCGACCAGGCCGATTTGTATATTCTGTCTTACGGCATCAACGATATAAGAGGCAGCTCCGATTCGCCGGGGCGCAGCCCGGAGCAGATCCGGGCGGATCTGCAGATTGCCGTCGACCGCCTGCTTCATGAGACGAACGGAGCCGTGCTGCTGAGAATACCGAATCCGTTTTTAACGCAGAATGTGTCTTCTTCCATTTATTTGTCGCCGATCGAGAATGCCCAGCTGTATTCCGATCAGTTGTGGGAAGTGTACAAAAGCTTCGAGGGCTATGACGAGCGGGTCGATGTGCTGGATATTCCGAATTTGGTGTTCGGCCGCAAAGCGATGCCGCATCATCCTTTGATGAACGACACGATTCACCCGGCCGCAGCCGGATACGAAGCGATTGCGGATGCGATTGCCGACCGGCTCAGCGGGAAGATGGCCGTCAATGAACTGCCTATGGATGCGTATCTTCAAGAAAGCCCGGTAAGCAAGACGCTGTCGATTTTCAAGCCGGAAAATTTGTTTAACGACATCCCGGCAGGCGGCGCGGCGTGGGCGATCGCCAAGATCACTCCGCAAATTCTTCAGGTCGTCGCGCAGAAGGGCGAATTTTATAAAGTGAAGACATGGCTGGGAGAAAAGTGGATTAACCCCGAAGGCGGCGCTTTGGAAATTATGCCGAGCAAGCCGGATGAAAGCTTGGAGCTTAAGTCCACGACCTTCGTATTCGACGACCCTTATACGGTCAATATGGGCAAAGGGAGCGGATTTCTGCTTACGCCGCAAACGGTGAAGGTGCTGGCCCGCTGGCACGGCTACGCTTATTGGAAAAACGAGTGGTATTATCAAATTCAGACGGTGCTGGGCCCCAAATGGATCACTCTGCGATACTCGCTTCCCGAGGATGTAAAGCCCGTTCAGGAGCCGGTCGAAGTGAAGCGCGTGACCGATTTGAACGTATACCCGTGGGACGACGCCTACAAGCTGGGCCAGATTACTCCGCAAAAAGTAACTGCTTTCGAAAAAGGCGGCGACGGATGGTACCATATCCATTCCTGGGCGGGCGATGCCTGGATCAAAATATGAAGCTTCTGCTTCTGTCGGTCGAGCCGTGAAAAGAAGACCCTTCCGCCTCGGCGGAAGGGTCCATGTCGTTGTTACGGAATGCGGCGTACGATGTTCCAGCCCGCCGCGGGAAGCTCAAGGGCGTATCGGCGCAATCTGCCGTCGTCGCCTTCTATGGCTACGGACAAGCCGTCCGCATACGGCAAAATGTGATGGATTTCCCCGCCGGGCACCAGCTCGCCGGCCATAGGAGCGAGCAGCGGGATCAGGGCATTGTCCAGCCATGTCCGCTCCCGAAACCAGCAGGGCGGCGCGATCGGCGCCGGATAGCCGCGAGCGGGGACGCCGAGGAGGGCCGCCAGCTCATGCGGCTTGCCGGACAGCTTGTGGCCTGCGCCGACGGCGGCTATGAAGCGAAGGCAGAGCTGCACCGTCCGGAGGATCTCTTGATAGTCCATGCTGCCGTTCGCATACCGGATCTCGGCGGTGCCGATGTCGAACCATGCGGCGGCATTGATTCCGCAGCGATGGGACTGGGGACGCCCGCGGCGGCGGACGGAATCCTCGCTCGCTTCGGCTGCGCAGCGGTCCCGCATCTCCGCGGTCACAGGAGGGCAGAACAGCAGCCGATGCTCCGCCGTGCGGAGCAAGGCTCGGAGCGCATGCTGATAAGCCAGCGCCGCATCCAGCAAGGGGAGCAGTATCCGCTCTCCCCACGGCTCGAGCCCGACGTGAACATGCAGTCCGCAGCTCCAGTTGACGGCGGCTCCTTGGGCCTGCAGCCGCTCCAGCATGACGGCGATTTGTTCGCGTTCTCCCCATAAGAGGGGAGGCGTCTTCAGCTCGCTGCCCGATTCCTCCCCCGTTTCGTCGATCTGACGTTCGTCCAGAGACATCACCCAGCCGGGCAGCAGCTCCAAATGCTCCGGCTCGCCGCCGATAAATTCGATTTCCACTCCAAACTTCAAACTCGTCCAATCCGTTTCTTTAGGCCACATCGGTTATCCTCCCGCTTTCATTATCGATTTGTACCAGTACCAATAAGAAAACGAAGAGGCGGTCCTCGGGGTTACCGGGGAACGGCGCTTGGATCGGCTTCAAGGCTTAAGGATCGCTTGGCGGGGACATTAGGTTTTGCCGTCATCGCTTGTCCTCCTTAACATTTTGTGTTGGGTATATGGGAATTATATACAATAAAGCGCGGTTTAACAACGGCATGGCGAGCGTGCTGCACTTCCTTGGCCCGGACCCGGCGAAAATGCGTCGCATCGACCGTTTTCGACATAATCCCCGCGGATTCCCCAGCCACGTTTCGCATATTTTTTTAAAGTGCCTGCCGTATAATGAAGATTATAGTAGACTTAAACCGCATGCAGGCTTAATTGTAAGCCTGTGTTTTTTCTATCGTCAGAAGGGGGAGGGCTATGTACCGAGTAGCGATTGTCGATGACGAACCGTGGGTGTTGAAAGGAATCCGCAATACGTTCCGTTGGGACGATTACGGCTTCGAGGTAGCTATGGAGACGACGGATTCGCAGGAAGCCTGGGAGTACATCCGGCAGGAACGGCCCGATGCGGTAGTGACGGATATTCGAATGCCGGAAATTTCCGGCATGGATTTAATGCGCAAGAGCAGAGAGGAGGGGATCGGTTCCGAATTTATCATTATTAGCGGAGCGGCGGATTTTCATTACGCTCAGGAATCGCTTCGCTTGGGCTGCTTCGATTACCTGCTGAAGCCGCTGCAGTTCGAGGAGGCCGACGCCGTGCTGAAACGGCTGCATGAGCAGCTTGAAGCTGCGCAGCGTCAAAAGGATAAAGATGTTATGGAAGCGCTGTATAAAGGGGAAGAAGCCCGCATCGAGGAGCTGCTGAGCGCCAGAGGGTTCCGGCGGCAGGGCAAGCCGCTGCAGGCGCTGTGGATGGAATCGGCGTCCGAAGCGAGGCTGGCCGAAGCGGAAGGCTGGCTGGAAGGAACCGGGCATATCGCCTTCCGGGCCGATCCGGGCCGTACGGTTATACTGCTCGCGGGCGCGTCATGTATTCATTCAGCGCTGGAAGCGCGGTGGCTGGCGGCGGACGCGACCGGGCTGTTTATCGGCGTCAGCCGCCCGTCGCCCGGAGACAGGGGCATCGCGGAAGCGATTGAAGAGGCCCGTTCGGCGCTGCAATCGTCGTTTCTATTCCCCGAAGGCGGCGTATTTCTGTTCCGAAAAGAAAGTCTCCCGGAGCTTAGAAAACGGGTGTACGAGCTTTGTTCCGCCCTGCAGCAGCCTGCGGGGGAACATCCGATTCCGCAGTACGAGTCGTTTCCCGAACTGTTCCGCAAGAAGAAGGCAGGGATCAAAGACGTCATTTATTTCTGGAATCAGATCGTCTCCGCGCTGCATAAGCCGTTCGGTGAAAGCTCCATGCGGGAGGAACTGCAATTTATGGATTACGAGGAATTAACGGCGCGGTTTGCCGATTTCGAGGAGCTGTGCGCTTACTTGAAGCAGTTGGCTTTGCCGGCGGCAGAGGCTTCCGGCGCGGATGCGAATTTTGCCGTCAACGAAAACTTCGGACAGCTCCTGGAGTACGTCGACAGCCATTATATGGAGGAGCTTCATCTCAAAGAGCTTTCCCATCGGTTTTACATTAATTACACGTACTGCTGCGACTTATTCCAGAAAACGACCAAATCGACCTTCACCGATTATATGACCCGGCTGAGAATGAAGAAGGCGGAGCTGCTGCTCAGGGAGCGGAGCCATTCGATTTATGAAGTATGCGAGAAAGTAGGCTACAAGGATTATGCGTACTTCAACAAAGTGTTTAAAAAATGGTACGGGCTCACTCCATCGAATTACCGTAAGCTCAAGGCAACCTATTGAAACGGAGGCTGGCGAGAGAAGTGCGTATCGTAACCGGCATGTCCCTGAAACAGAAGCTGCTGCTGATGGTCGGCATTTCGACCTTGATGATCTTTCTTTTGCAAATTTATTATTATATGAATTTTTACGGGCTGACCGAGGATAAGGAAAATATCCACACTTCGAATATTATGAAGCAGGTGGAAGAGAGACTCGTATCGTTTAACCAGGATATTAAGGACGCCGCATTGGCTTCCGCTTACAACACGATGACGCATGATTATCTGGGGTCGGGCGATCCGATTTACCGGCTCAAATTGAATAAAATGGTCATGGAAATTCTCTCCGGCGTAAAAGCCGCTAACAAGAACATTCAGTCGATTCTGATGGTCGACAAATCGGGCAACATCATCGGCGCATCGAACCCGGACGATTACGTCGTTCTGGACGGCGTCAAAAAGAAATACAGCTTGAATATTCAAAATCCGAAGGCGCAGTTTTACGGCAAAATAACGGCCCCGGAATTGGCCAACCCCGCTTACGTTTATATCCAGCCCATCTTTTCGTCGATCAACGACGCCAGCGACACGCCGGAGCTTGGAACCTGCGTCGTCATCTACAAAACCGACGCATTGGATCATATCGTCAGAGATATTAAGGGAACGCCGAATTCCCGCCTGCTGATTGTCGACAACGAGCAGCGTATCGTCACGGCTAGCGAAGCCGCGGCCAAAGGAAAGTTCTTCGACGTCGAGTCTCTGGACGAGCTCAGCAAAGCCGATCACTTGCAGATCAAGGAAATCGGTTCCCTCCAATGGAAAATCGTCAGTTTAATCCCGATCAAAGAAATGACGGACGAGCTTCGCGCCATCCGCAATATCGGTCTCATCATCGGCATGGTGATGACGCTGATCATTCTGCTTATGGGATTGCTGTTTATTCGCAGCGTGACGATCCCGTTAAGCGCGATTATTCGTTTTGTCAATTATATCGGCAATTACGGCGGGAAGCAGCGTCTTCTGCTGTCGGTGCGCAGCGAAATCGGTATATTGGCGACGGAGATCAACCGGATGCTCGATAAAATCGACGAGGCGAATGAGAAATTCATTCAGGCCAATACCTCGCTGTACCAAATGGAACTCGCCAAAAAACAGGCGGAACTGTCCTCCCTGCAAAGTCAAATTAATCCCCATTTTTTGTATAACACGCTGGAATGTATCCGCAGCATCGCTCTAGCGAGCAAAGTGATGGAAATTGTCGAAATTTCCATCGCGATGGCGCAAATTTTCAGGTACGGCATTAAAGAGGAAAACTTCGTGCTGATCCGCAGCGAGATCGGCTGCATTCAAGATTATTTGCGCATTATGTCCATCCGGTACGTCGATAAGTTTCATGCGGATATTCGGATTGAAGAAAGCCTGCTCGATTTGAAAATGCCCAAAATGATTTTGCAGCCGATCGTGGAAAATGCGGTATATCACGGGCTGGAGCGCAAAAGCGGCAAAGGCGGCATCAGCATCAAAGGCTGGAAAACCAAAGACGGCTGGGTATGCTTTGAAATTGCCGACGACGGCAAAGGGATCGGGGAAGAGGAGCTGCGCGACCTTCAGCATTATTTGTCCCGGTCCGAGACGCATCAGCAGGTTCTGGGCGAGAGAGGCATGGGGCTTCTGAACATTCACAAGCGTATCCGGCTGGCCTTCGGAGAGCAGTACGGCATCGAGATTGAAAGCCGGATCGACGCCGGCACCCGGGTGACGCTGCAGCTGCCCGCGCTGGATCGCAAGGACGATGAAGGGGACGAACTTCCGAAACCGGAACCAAATCGTCCGAAACGAGCCCCTAGCATCTAAAAAGAATGCGCTTACAATAATAATAAGATCTATCCGTTAACGCGCTTTCCTCAAAAGCAGGGAAGGCAGGAGGAGGATTGGCTAATGGCTCATCTGCGCTTCGGGAACAAAATATTGACATTAGCGTTATCATCGGTCGTTTGCTACACGATGGCGGCCTGCGGTACGAGCAAATCGGAGCGAATGCTTCCTAAACCGGATGCGGCGAAATCGTCCGAGCAAGCGGCCCGGTGGGATTGGGGGAAGCCGTTTACGCTGAATGCGCTGTCCAATACGCCGAGGGAAATTCCGGATCTGGACAACCGCTTTTGGACCAAGGTTCAAGATTTGTTCAAGGTGAAGCTGCAGGCGGAATTTGTTCCGCTGGACGATTACGAGACGAGACTGCGTCTGGTGCTCTCCTCGGGCAGCTTGCCGGAAGTGCTGGTGGTCAACACGCTCGACGACGGCGTCTTCACCAAGGCGGTCAAGCAGGGCATGTTTTGGGAGCTTGGCGAGCTGGCCGGAGATTTGAGCGATTTCCCGAATTTGGCGAAAAACATTCCGGAGGAGGTGTGGAAATACACAAGCATCGACGGCAAACGGTATGTGATCCCGAGAGTGCGCCCTCTGCTCGACGGAGGGCTCCATTGGCGGCCGGATTTGTTTCGGGCGCTGGGGCTTCCCGAGCCGGCTACGCTGGATGACTATATCGGCGGTCTGAAACAAATCGTCGATGCCTATCCCGAGCGTCAATATGTCGGACTGCATTTCGAGGAGTCGTTCTTCGGAGCCTTCGGCGGGTTCGAACCGGTTTACAACGGGGAAGGAGGGCTTGTTCACAAATATTTTACCGACGCTTATACCGATTTTGTAGCCTGGTACCGCAGCGTGTACGCGATGGGGCTGATGTCCAAGGAGTTTGCCGTTCTAAAAGGGAGCGACAAGGAATATATGTTCCGCTCGGACAAGGCGCTGACGTTTCAGAAAAATATGTATCACAGCTATACGTACGATCAGGATTTGAAGAAGCTCGACCCGCAGTACGAGGCCGGCGTCATTACATATTTGAACGGCCCCGACGGGCATACCGGAGAATTCGGGGTCGGATATACGGGGGGCTTCGTCATTTCCCGGGAGGTGCCGAAGGAGAAGGCGCTGCGCATTCTTCACATGTACAATCAGGCGGTCTCGCCGGAAGTGACGGAGCAGCTGCTGCATGGTTTCCAGGGCATTCATTACCGGATCGTCGGCGGAGAGAGGGTGCCGACCGAGCTGGCGCAGAAGGAAATCAGCAATGCGGTGATGCAAATTTTCCCCAATGCGCTGGACCCGTGGCAGAAGGTGATCAATACGGCCGCCCCCAAAGAATGGAACGACCGGATGATAGCGACCGCCAGAACGCTCTACGATGCCGAGCATGCGATCGACCCGTTCCGCGTCATCCGCTCGGAGACGTGGCTTAAGGAATGGCCGAAGGTTCAGGACGAATATATCGCGATGAGGACAGCGGCCATTATGGGAGTGATTTCCATGGACGAATACCGCGAGTATGTCGGGAAGCAGCGGGAGCAGCCGCAATTTCGCAAAGCGTTTCTGGAGTTTGCCGAAAGCTACGAGCTGATGTTTCAGTAGATGTCCAAGAGAGAGAAGTTACCGCGAAGGGAGCCGATGTCGATATGTTAAACATTCATTCCTGTTATGTGAGAGATTTGAGCGGCAAATGGGCTTTGGGCCGATCGTTGACGCCGAGCTATTTGCTGATCTTTATTACGAGCGGGAGGCTGGTTTATCACGTGGACAACGAGGACTATCCGCTGCAGAAGGGAGACGCGCTGCTCATTCCGGCGGGCTCCTTTCGGTGGGCGAAAGCGCTGGAGGATCATCAGCGGTATGCCGTTTTTTTCGAGCCTACCGGAGACGACAAGCAACTGCTGCCCATCTTATCCGAGAACCGGGCGTATAAGCTTAGGCTGGACAACACCGCCTACTTTAAGCAGAGGCTGTCCATCCTGCTGCATCATTGGCTTCAGAAGGGGCCTTACGTCAATGCGGCCTGTTCGGCGATTTTGATGGAGGTGCTCAGCGTTATCAATCATGAATTGGATCATAGAGGAATTAAAGGTAAAAAAACCAAGATGGTCAAAGATATTAAAAATTATATCGCCGCCCATTACAGCGACCCTCTGAAGCTCCAGGATTTGTCGGCTTACAGCGGGAGAACGCCCAATTATATTACGTGTGCCTTCAAGGAAGTGACCGGATTTACGCCGATTGAATATTTGCATGTCGTCCGGGTTTCCGTCGCCAAGGACTTAATGCTGGAGAAGTCGATGTCGGTAAGGGAAATTTCCGAAAAGACCGGATTTTGCGATCAGGCCTATTTCAATCGGGTGTTCAAAAAGGTGACCGGTCATTCGCCGACCGCTTTCCTGCATCGGAAGTCGGGGTAAGCATCGACAAAAATATTTGCCGCCGAACCGTAGAATCGTACAAATGCCAACGGATCATTAATGGTCTGAGCCGTGAAAACGAACTATGATGTAGTGGAAAGCCGGCGGTCTTCATTCGGGCCGCCCGCCATTAGACCAAAGAACGGAGGCAATGAACCCATGGATGCCAGCTGCTTGCGGTACTCGCTGACGGAAGAAGAACGCCAAACCTTTGACAAGACGGGTTATCTCGTGCTGGAGGACGCTTTAACCCCTGAGCAGGTCGAGGCTTTGACCCGGGAGGTCGACCGGATTCACGATGAGAAGGTCCAGGCCGGGCATGAGGCCAACAAGGCTTTGTTTTATCCGAACTTTATTCCCGATCACAAGCTGTTTCTCGACCTGGTGGACTATGAGAGGGTGCTGCCCAAAGTATGGGGGATTCTGGGCTGGAACATTTATTTGTATCATGCGCATATGATCGTCACGCCGCCGAGCGGTCAGGAGAAAAGCGACAAGACGTTCGGCTGGCATCAAGACAGCGGACGAATGAACGTGGATATGGAAACGGTGCCGAGACCGAGAATGTCGCTGAAAGTGGCCTACTTTCTGTCCGACTTGCAGGAGCAGGGAAGGGGCAACTTCTGGATCGTGCCGAACAGCCACTTGAACAATACGCTGGATAAGCCCGCAGGCGGCCACGGCCAGCCGGAAGGCGCGATTCCGATCTGCGTGAAGCCCGGGACGGCGGTGTTCTTCGACCGGCGGCTGTGGCATACGGCGAGTCCGAACTGGTCGGATATTACCCGCAAAGTATTGTTCTACGGATACGGCTACCGCTGGATTCGGACCAAGGACGATATGACCGTGCAAAGCTTGTGGGCCGATAGCGAACCGATCCGCCGGCAGCTGCTGGGAGCGGGGACGAACTGCAACGGATATTACACGCCGACGGAGGAAGATGTGCCGCTGCGAGGTTGGCTGGAGCGGCACGCTCCCGATCAGGTGGCCAGATAAGGAGGGGGAGCGGCAATGGCAGGAAAAGAAAAACCGGGAATTATCGATTGCGACGTTCACCCGATTCCGAAGAGCCTGGATCAAATCCGGCAGTATATGCCGAAGTTTTGGCGGGACCGGTTTCGCGGAGGCGGCAGGGGGCTGTTCTACGGCAATCCGTCGCATGGCATGCGGCTTGATTCGAATCCGCCGGACGGCGGTCCGGCCGGTTCCGACCCGCAGTTCGTTCGCAAGCAATTAATCGAAGAATACAACATGAAACATGCGATTCTCATTCCGCGCGAAAACAGCTGCCAATTTCCCGATCTCGACTACGGCAACGCGATAGCGTCCGCCTACAACGAATGGATCGCCGATACGTGGATCGGGCCGGATAATCCCGACGGCGTGTTCAAATCGTCCATCGTCATCAACCACAGCGACCCGATCGCTTCCGCGAAGGAGATTGACCGCTGGGCCGGCCATAAGCATATCGTGCAGGTGACGACCGACTCGGGGGCCCGGTTTCTGATGGGGCACCGCAATTTCCATCCGATCTTCGAGGCGTGCTGCCGCCATAATCTGCCGCTCGCCATTCATCCGGGACTCGACGGCATCGGCATCAATATTTTGCCGTCGCCGGGCAATCCCAGCCATTATATCGAATGGCATACGTGCATGTCGCTCAGCTTCATGGCGCATCTGGTCAGCCTGCTGACCGAAGGCACCTTCGAGCGCTACCCGGATTTGCGCATCGTGCTGGTGGAGGGCAGCTCCACATGGATCGTCCCTTTAATGTGGCGGCTCGATATGGAATACAAGGCGCTGCGCCATGAAATTCCATGGGTGAAGAAGCGGCCGAGCGAATATTTGCGCGATCATGTCCGCATCACTTCGCAGCCCTTGGAGAGACCGGACAGCGACGAAGACATGATGCACATGCTGAGGATGATGGACGCCGAGCATATTCTGATGTTCTCCAGCGATTATCCGCACTGGGACTTCGACAGTCCGAAGCTGGCGTTTCCGAGATTGCCGGAGAAGCTGTACAACCGGATCTTTTTTGAAAATGCACAGGAGTTTTACGGGCTGGCGTAAAGCTTGACTGCCGTTCATCGGGGAGGAGAGTATGGTCAATGGGCAAACATGTCGTAGGAAGCACCGGCGATATTAAAGCCGGGGAACGGAAAATCGTTCGTCTGGAAGGCATTTCGATCGGCGTTTTTAATATTAAAGGAACATATTATGCGGTAAAAAACAGCTGTCCGCATCAGCTGGCTCCGCTCTGCCTCGGCAAGGTGACGGGAACGACGCTGCCGTCCAAGCCCGGGGAATTTCTGTACGGCAAGGAGGGCGAGGTTGTCCGCTGCCCTTGGCACGGCTGGGAATTCGATCTGACGAACGGGCAATCGCTGTTCGATCCCAACAAATGCCGGGTCAAAACATATGAAGTCGGAGTCGAAGCTCCCGGCGAGGAAGAACCGAGACTGGAGACCTTCCCCGTCGATGTTGAGGAGGAGCAGGTCGTCGTCACCATTAACCGGTAAGGAGCAGATCGTATGGACAAAATCAACCGGCACAGCAATTATCCGTATGGCATCATCGATTGCGACGTGCATCCTTATCCCGCCGATAAGGATGCGATCAAGGCCTACTTGAGCCAGCCGTGGCGCGACCGGTACAACGGCGGAGGCCGGGGCCATTACAGCAATCCCGTTCACGGGGAGCGGCTCGATTCCCGGCCTCCCGGCGGCGGTCCCGGAGGATCGGACCCCGATTTTCTAAGGGAGCAGCATATTAAGCCGTACGGAATCGACCACTGCGTGTTGCTTCCGCGGGCGTTCTGCAACCTGCACCCGGACCCCGATTTCGCCACGGCGATCGCTGCGGCCTACAATGAATGGCTCGCCGAGACATGGCTCGGCAAGCATAACTATGACGGCGTATTCAAGGGCTCGATCACGATCGCGCATCAAGATCCCGCCGCCGCAGCCGCCGAGATCGACAAGTGGGCGGGGCATCCGCATTTCGTGCAGGTGATGACCGATTCCGGCGCGAGAGCGCCGTTCGGGCAGCGGCAATATTATCCGATCTACGAGGCTTGCGCCCGCCACGGCCTGCCGTTCGCCATTCACCCGGGCACCGACGGAATGGGCATTAACATTCAGCCTTCGCCGGGGTATCCGACCCATTATATCGAGTGGCATACATGCCTTCCTCTCGGCTTTCAAGCGCATTTGGTCAGCTTTATTACCGAGGGCGTCTTCGAGAGATTTCCGGACTTCCGGATCGTTCTGGTCGAGGGCGGCGTCGCCTGGCTGCCGGCGCTGATGTGGCGGCTCGACGCGGAATATAAAGCGCTGCGCTATGAAGTGCCGTGGCTGACGAAGCGGCCGAGCGAATATTTGCGCGATCATGTCCGCATCACCTCCCAGCCGCTGGAGCGGCCGGATCAGGACAGCCATCTGCTGCAGACGCTGGAGATGATGGATGCGAAGCAGCTGCTGATGTTCGCCAGCGATTACCCGCATTGGGATTTCGATTCTCCGCAATTCGCGTTTCCCAAGCTTCCGGTCGACTTGCGCAAGCGCATATTTTCCGATAATGCCAGAGCTTGGTATGGATTATAAGACCGGCGGAGCCGCCTGACGCGCCCCGGAGCTTCAATAAGCTTGCCGCGTCAGGCGAGTCCGGCGCAAAGACTGCGTTGGCGCGTTGGACAGAAGCGCGGTGAAAAAAGAGCGGAGCGGCCATTTGAATCTGGAAAAGCGTAAGCGTTCGCCTTTGAAAACGGACTTTTTCACCACATTTTTAGAGGAGGGACAGAGCTTGGTTCGCATTTCGTTATCGGAGCTGGAACGGTTAACATATGAGCTGCTCAAGGCGGCCGGATTATCCGCAGAGCATGCGGGCGTAGTAGCCGACGTCTTCATGCGGGCGACGTACCGGGGCGTCGGGCATCACGATATTTATGAGCTCCCGGGCCGGATTGACCAATTGCTGAAAGGCGGCATTAACGCCAAGCCCGCGATCAAAAGGCTGCATAAATATGCCGCGCTGGAAAATTACGACGGAGATAACGGGCTCGGCGAGCTGTGCGGCATGTTCATTATGAGACGCGCCGAGAAGCTGGCGGACGAACACGGCATCGGCTTGTGCGCGATCCGCAACACCCGCCATATATTGGCGTCGTCTCCGTATGTGGAGGCGGCTGCGCAAGACGGCTACATCGGCTATATCGTAACGAGGGGCGCGCCGACGATGGGAGCTCCCGGCCGCAAAGAGAAAGTGATCGGCACGAGCCCGATGGGCTACGCGGTGCCTACGGACAAAGGCTACCCCTTAATGTTCGACGCCTGTCTGGCGTACGCCTCGAACGGCGTATTGTCCGATAAGGCGCAGGCGGGGGAACGGGTGCCGGCGCACTGGGGGCTGGATGCGGACGGCAATCCGACCGACGACCCTGCGGCGATGTCGCTACCGAAGGGAGGCACGCGACTGCCGATCGGAGGACATAAAGGCTTCGGCCTGACGATTCTCGGCGAAATACTGACCGGTCTCCTGTCCGAAGGTCAGCTGATCGACGAGCCTCAACCAGGCACAGGCGAAGTCGGCGTGCCGTCTCATACGGCCGTCTGCATTAAAGCGGACGGACTATTGGGACGGGAGGGTCTCGCCCGCAGAACGTCCGAGCTGATCGGCCGGATGGAAGCGCGCGCGCCCGGTCTGATCGTCCCCGGCAAACGTTCTTCCGAGAGCAGGGTTGGCATCTTGAGCCGGGGCGGAATCGATGTGCCGAAGGGATTGATCGACAAGCTGAATGAACGGGCGTCCCTGCTGGACGTGACTCCGTTAACGGGTTGAGAATGGCGTCTATTCAAGATAAGGAGTTGGTTGAAATGGAAAAAAGGGTGATCAAGAAATCGGCCGCTTTCCTTACGCTGGCTTTATCGCTGGCCGCACTATCCGCATTATCCGCTTGCAGCTCGTCCGAAACCGCGGGAACGAAGTCAGGCGGCGGCGACGGAGCCGAGGCGGGGGCTGCGGATAAGCCGTTCCGCTACAGCACGATGGTCTCGACATTCGCCGAAGTGCCGGATATGAAAAATCAATTTTGGACGCGCTTTCAAAAGGAAAACAATTTGGAGATGGACGTTCAGTGGATTCCCGATCCCGAGTTTCAAACCAAGCTGAACCTGGCGCTTGCCTCCGGGGAGCTGCCGGATGTGGTCTCCGCGCAAAACCCGGACGACATCAACACGCTGAATGCGGTCGAGAAAGGCGTATTCTGGGATTTGGACCCGTTCCTCGGCGACTTCAGCCAATATCCGAATTTGAAGAAAAACATTCCCGAATCGGCGTGGAAATATTCCAAATACAAAGGGACGCATTTCTTCATCCCCCGGGCCCGCTCGCAGATTAATACCGGGTATTTGATCCGCAAAGATTTGCTCGATGAAGCGGGAGTGCCGCTGCCGCAAACGACCGACGAACTGTATAACGCCCTGAAGGCGGTCAAAGCCAAAAATCCGCAAATGATCGGCACCTTATTTATGGAAAACATGCAGTCCGCCTTCGGCTCGTTCAAGCCGCAGTACAATGCGGAAGGCGGGATGTACCGGAACGTGCTGACGGACGGGTATACGAGCATGGTCGAATGGTACCGGATGCTGTACAAGGAGGGCTTGATGTCGCCGGAGTTTTCCGCGATCAAGGGGGCGGAGCCGGACAATTTCTTCGCAGCCGGCAAAACCGTATTCCATACGAAAAACTTCTGGCATCAGTACCGGATGGAGCAGGAGAACAAGAAGATCAAGCCGTCCGCCGAAGTCGACATCGTCCCGTATATTACCGGCCCCGGCGGCAACGCCTCATATTTGGAACCGGGCTACACCGGCGGTCTGTTCATTCCGAAGAAAGTGCCGGAAGACAAGGTGAAGAAAATACTGGAGGTGTTCAACCGGGCGGCGAGCGAAGAGAATTCCAAAGCGCTCTTCTACGGCTACGAGGGCACGCATCATAAAGTGGAGAACGGCAAATATATTATGACGGATGTCGGCTTGAAGGAAATTCAAAGCTTCACCAACGATCCGTTCTCGATTAAACGCAATGAATGGGATAAGGTAGACAGTCCGCTGGCGCCGGTCGAAGTCGACCTGGCGAACCGGGAAACGGTCAAGGTCGTGTACGATAAGCTGACGGTCGATCCGTTCAAAATCGTCCGCTCGGCGACATGGGCCGCCGAATGGCCGAAGTACGCCGATGAATTCGAAACGAAGCGGACGGAAGCGATTATGGGGAAAATTACGATGGATGAATACAAAAAATTTATCGACGGGCTCAGAAACAACGCCGCCCTCAAAAAAGCCTTTATGGAGACGGCCCAAAGCTACAAAGAGTATTTTGGCTAAGCCGGAAGGAGCTGGCATATGAAATCCAGGGAGCTTGCGTTACACAAAGCCTCTTTCAAACTGAACGAACGGCTCGGCCGGCGCTGGTCCGCTTATGTGAAATACCGGCACATGTATTTGCTGGTGCTGCCGGGCTTTCTGTTCTTCGTCATCTTCAAGCTCGTTCCGATGTGGGGGCTTCTCATCGCCTTCAAAGATTATAATCCGGTCGTAGGCTTCGCCCAAAGCCATTGGGTCGGACTCCAATATTTTGCGGAGATGTTTGCCGACGAGCATTTTTATATTATGCTGCGCAATACGCTGCTTATTAATATCTTCGGGCTCGTCTTCTTTTTCCCGCTGCCGATTCTGCTGTCGGTCATGTTGAACGAAGTCAGGCATGAGGCGTTTAAACGGATCAACCAGTCGCTTGTGTATATGCCCCATTTTTTGTCGTGGGTCGTCATCGCCAGCCTCACCTTCTTTATGCTGTCCGTGGACGTGGGGCTGGTCAATAAAATCGTTAGAACGATGGGGCTCGAGCCTTATTCCTTTATGAACGACAGCAGGCTGTTCTGGGGGCTGCTGACCGTGCAGGGCATATGGAAGGATACCGGCTGGGGGACGATTATCTTCCTCGCCGCCATCGCCGGCGTCAACCCGGAGCGTTACGAGGCGGCCGTCGTCGACGGAGCGAGCCGCTTCCGGCAAATATGGCATGTCACCCTGCCCGCGATCCGGCCGACGATCGTCGTGCTGCTCATTCTCCGTTTGGGCCATATGACGGATGTGAACTTCGAGCAGGTGCTGCTGATGATGAACCCGCTGGTGCGGAATGTGGCCGATGTGTTCGATACGTATGTGTACAACAACGGCATCCTGCGGGGGATGTACAGCATCGGCGTCACGGTGGGCTTTTTCAAAGGGTTCGTCGGTCTCGCTTTAGTGATGACTTCCAATTATATCGTCAAAAAAATGGGGCACGAAGGCATTTATTAGGAGGGATACGAAAGATGAGCTTTGTGCACCGCAAAAAAAGCACCGCATTCGATTATGTCAATTACGTACTGCTTGCGCTCATTTCGGTCTGCTGCATATTTCCTTTCTTCTACGTATTGGTCGTGTCGCTGACGGACCGTTCCGTGTACGTGCCCTATTCGTTCCAATGGTTTCCCAAGAAATGGTCGCTCGAAGCTTACAGCTACATATTGTCGTCGAACAGCTTTATCAACGCCTTAAAGAGCACCGTCTTCATCACGTGCTGCGGAACGGTTCTGAATTTGCTGTTTACCTTCACGATGGCTTACGGTTTGACGGAAAAGCGGCTTCCCCACCGGAAGCTCATTTACGGCCTGGTCGTATTCTCCCTTGTGTTCAGCGCAGGGATTATCCCGAGCTTCCTGCTCGTCAAGCAGCTCGGGCTTATGAATTCGTACTGGGCGCTCATTTTGCCGGCGCTGACCAACGCCTGGAGCCTGATCGTCGTCAAAAGCTTTATGGACTCGCTGCCGCACGAGGTTATCGAATCGGCCAAAATCGACGGCTGTACCGATCTCGGCGTATTTATCCGCATCATTTTGCCGCTGTCCAAACCGGCGCTGGCCGCGTTCCTGCTGTTTTTTGCGGTATCGCATTGGAACACGTACTTCAATGCCGTCATGTTTTTGACCGACTCCAAGAAGTGGACGCTGCAGGTGCTCGTCAAGTCGCTCGTGCTCGACAACAGCGCCAAGACGGCGGGGATGGAGGCGTCCATCGGAGATTCCTCGCCGCCGTCGGAAACGGTTCGCTCGGCATCGATCATGCTGGCCGTTCTGCCCATTTTATTCATCTATCCGTTTTTGCAAAAGCATTTCGCCAAAGGCGTCATGATCGGCTCGGTGAAGGGCTGACCGCCGGATGAACGCCCCGTTCAATTACAACGTAATCGGGAGGGAAACCCATGTATATTAAAGAAATTGCCGCCAGCTTGTACCCTTGGGATTTGCACGATGAAGGCGCCGATGCTTGCGTCGGCAATCTGATGGAGCACGCCGATGTCAACAGCGTGTATTTGGTAGGCATTATGCATAAAGAAAAGCGTCCTCTGCGGGGGCTGTACTATCCGCACAATCCGAAGCGCAAGTTTTACTTGCCGGAAGACAGCCGGGTTTATTACCGGATGGACGAGAACAACTTCCGCAATACGCCGCTGAAGCCGATCTACAGCTCCGTGGAATGGCTGAAGGGAACCGATTGGCTGGATACGCTCATCGAGAGCGCCAGAAAAAACGGCCTGAAGGCGGGGTGCGAAATATCCCATACGATTTTTGACGCGAAGGTCGCGATGTCCGAGTTTCCTTATACGATGCAGCGCAACGTAAAAGGCGAGATCGTGGGCAACATCGGAAAGCTGCTGTGTCCGAACAACGATCATGTGCGGGAGTATATTTTGGCGCTGTTTTACGACACGGCCAAAAATCACGATATCGATTTTATTCAAAGCTGCCTCATCTTGTTCCATGAAGGCGCGAGGACGAAGGTACCGAACGACGGCGCGAGCACCGATCATGAGCTGGACCTGCTGATCGGCTCGCTGGAAGGAGGATGCTTCTGCGACAGCTGCAAAGCGAAGGCGCAGCAGATGGGGTACGATTGGGAGAAAATAACGGCCGATCTGTCCCGCTTGTACGACATGGCGAAGCAGGCCGAGCTGGGGGATTTGATGGAGAAGAAGCTGCTGGATGCCGGCAATTTGACGGCGGCGGGCTTTCTGCTGGAGAATCCGTCCTTATATCAGTGGCTTGAATTCAGGCAGAAGAGCATCACCTCGCTGTTCCAGGGCATTTACGCCCGCGTGAAGGAAGCGAATCCGAAGGTGGAGTTCCGCTATAACACGTATTTGAAATATCCGGAGATGGCCGGATTAAGCTTCTCGGCGATCAAGGATTATATCGATTCGGTGCGGGAATCCGATTATGCCGAACGGCTCGGCGACATTGCCCAGTTGAGAGCGAAGCGGGAGAAGCTGATGAAAATCAGGAGGGGTATCGGCTACGAGAAGGATTTGATTGCGGCCGTCGACGTGCGGCCGACGGATAAAGGCGAATCGAACGAGCAGGTGCTGCGCACGAGCGTCAATCTGCTCAGCAACTACGGCATTGACGGCATCTCTCTCGGCCATTACGACGAGGCGACGTTCTCCAGGCTGAAGGCGGTTAAGGACGGCATGGCGGACGGGGAAATTCAGTTGTTCAAATAAGGACCCGGCGGGCGGGGCTTCCGGCCGGGAGCTCTCGCCGCACAACAAGGAGGAGTGGAGCATGAAGCTGGCTTTTATCGGCCTGGGCAATATGGGGCTGCCGATGGCGGCGAACCTGGTTCAGGCAGGCTACGAAGTGTACGGATTGAACCGGAGCAAAGGAGCGGAGGAACGATTCCGCGAGAGAGGTGGGAAAGTCGCCGGCTCGCTGTCCTCGGCCGCCATGCAAGCGGATATTGTGATGACCTGCCTGCCGATGCCGCAGGACGTCTTGGACGTCTACACGGGACGCGACGGCTTGATCGCGGGTGCCCGCGAAGGCGCGCTGCTGATCGATTTCAGCACGGTGTCGCCCGATGTGAACCGGACGATCGCCGAGGCGGCGGAGGCCCGAGGCGTCCGCTTTCTCGATGCGCCGGTCAGCGGCGGCACGACAGGAGCTGCGGCGGGAACGCTGAGCATTATGGTCGGCGGACGGCAGGAAGATTTCAAGGAGGCGCTTCCGGTGCTGGAGAAGCTGGGCTCCAACATTTATCATGTCGGCGGCACGGGCAGCGGCACGATCGTCAAGCTGCTGAACCAGCTGATGGTCGGCATCCATACGCAGGCGGCGAGCGAAGCGCTGGCGCTGGGCGAAGAGATGGGTGTGCAAGCCGATGTGCTGGTGCCGATACTGACCAACAGCTTCGCGCAAAGCCGGATTCTGGAGCGCCATTATTCCCAGTTCATCTCGCGCAGCGAGTACGCCCCCGGCTTCGCGCTTAAGCTGCTGCACAAGGACGTCGGCCTGGCGCAGCAGATGGCGTCGGGACGGAGCATGGACATTCCGCTCGGACGGCATGTGCTGCAGCTGCTGTCCGAAGCGGCGGATACCGGTCTGGCCGCACAGGATATGTCGGCGATGTATTTGCGGCAAAAACAGCAAGGAGGCGTAACCCGATGAGCATATTCGTTTGTTTGCTGCCGATGCTGGATGCGGAGAAGAGCGCGCAGTTTCGGGAGGAGCATCTCGCCCACCTGGACCGCCAGCGCAGCCTGGGGCGCATTATCGCCAACGGACGGTTCGCCGACGGCTGGGGCGGCATGGTGATTTACAAGGCCGAAAGCTTGGGCGAGGTGAAGGCTTGGGCCGAGAACGATCCGTATGTGATCAAGAAGGCGAGAACGTACGACATTCACGAATGGGATATGGTGTCCGAGCATTTCAAGCTCGGCTAGAAGTTTGTCTGACGGAACTTGTTCGCCAGGCTTCTAGAATCGCCGGGCTTCCCGAAGATGTTCATGTTAAGTATGCCCGAAACGGCAAATGTTTACCACTGCTTCGAAACTTAAGCCCCGCGCTGCGGGGTTATTTTGCGTTCACTTTTGCACAAACGGACCTCCACAAATTGAACTGTCTTTCCTTTCCCGTCTGTAGGTATAATCGAACTGAAAAAAGCGTCACACTAAACGGTAAAGGAGTTGATGCCGTATTCTGGACGAACGCAGTACCCGGATGCTGACGCTGCTTCTGGACGCAGCGGATTATGTATCGCTGGAAGAGCTGATGCAAAAGCTCGGCATCTCCAGACGAACCGTTTATTATGATATGGACAAAATTAACGGATGGTTGAAAGCGATTCATCTTCCGCCGGTCGAATATGTCAGGACCGCCGGCTATTATTTGCCGGACGAGAGCCGCAGCGGCATTCCGCAGCTGGCTGAAGGGGGCGGTGCCCAGCCATACTATTTATCCCCGAGAGAGAGGCTTGCCTGGCTGGCGCTTCAGCTGCTGTCGGCGGAGGAGCCGCTATTCGTGCACCATCTGACGGACCTTCTGCAGGTAAGCAGAGGAACCGTGCTCAAGGATTTGAATATCGTCCGTCCGGAGCTGGAAGATTGGAAGCTCCGGCTAACCTACGACCGCAAGCAGGGCTATCGCGTTCAGGGAGACGAGAGCGACAAGCGGAAGGCGCTAAACGGTTACTTCGGGCATATTGCCGGGGGACCGGGCTGGGAGAGAGCGTTTCACCGCAAGCATGAGCCGGGCGAGCCCGATCTGACCGAGGCGCTGTTTCCTCCTATGAAGGAAGAGCAGCTGAAGCAGGTGTACCGACTTATTGCGGATAGCGCAATGGCGATGGGCGCAGATTTGACCGACGAGATGATTTTTAATTTGACCACCCGCTTCCTGCTGTATACGCGGCGGATTCAGGAGGCGCGGTTCATTTCGATCGACGAAGACGAGCGCGGCGTGCTCCGCAAGATGCCGGAATTCGCGGCCGCCGCCCGCATCGCGGAAGAACTCGGCCGGATGTTCGGCGTCTCCTTTCCCGGCGAAGAAGTCTGCTACCTGACGATGCATCTGCTCGGCGCCCGGGTCAACCGGGTGGAGCAAATGACCGGCTCCGCAGAAGTCATTCAGCGTCTGCGGGAAGCGGCCAAGCAGATGGTCGACGATTTTCAGCGCCATGCCTGCGTATTTCTGCCGAACCGGGAGACAATGGAGGACAATCTGCTCGTCCATCTGAAGCCGGCGTACTATCGGATCTTGTACGGTCTTGAGCTGGAAAATCCGCTGCTGGACAATATCCGCTCCAAATACGGGGAAGTGTTCGAGATCACCCGCCGTTCGGCGGCGCCGTTTGAACGGATGGTCGGACGAAAGCTCAACGACAACGAAATCGGCTATTTGGCGATGCACTTCGGCGGCTGGCTGCGCAGGGAGAACACGCAGCCGGCGGCAAGAAAGCGGGCGGCGATCGTCTGCGTCAACGGCATCTCCGCTTCGCGGATGCTTAAAATCCAGCTGGACCATCTGTTCTCGGCCGTCGATATTACGGCGGTGCTGTCGCTGCGCGAATACGAGTCGTTCAATGAGGAGAGCGTCGATTTTATTTTCTCGACGGTGCCGCTGCCAGGCAGCAAAGCGCCCGTGTTCGTGGTCAATCCGATTTTGAGCGACAAGGACAAGGAGCATCTGCTGAACCGGATCAACACGGTCGCCGGCCTCAAGTCGAGAACGCAGGCGAGCACGGTTCAGGCGCTGCTGGATATTGTCCGCAAGCATGCCGAGGTCCATAACGAGCAGGGGCTTGCCGAGGAGCTGAACCGTTACTTGTCTGCGGGGAAGACGTGGCTCAGCGAGGCGCGCAAGCCGTCTCTGACCGATCTGCTTACGGAGCCGATGATCCGCGTGAAGAAGGAAGCGGCCGATTGGCGGAGCGCCATTCGCGAAGCCGCCGAGCCGTTGCTGAGCGACGGGCGCATCGACGAGGCTTATATCGAAGCGATGATCGCCAAGGTCGAGGCGCTCGGCCCTTACATCGTCGTCGCGCCCGGCATCGCGATCGCTCACGCAAAGCCGCAGGACGGGGTGAAGAAGCTCGGGATCAGTCTGCTGCGGCTCGCGAAGCCGGTCGCTTTCTCGGAGGAAGCCCGCCATCAGGTGCAGATTATTCTCGTATTGGCGGCGATCGACGGCGAATCCCATCTGAAGGCGCTGTCGGAGCTGACGCTTCTGCTGAGAGAGCAGGAGAGCCTGACTCGGCTCAAGGAGGCCAGCACGAAGAAACAAATATTGCAGCTATTACACGCCGGTCCATACACCCGATGAAGCGACCGGATTGGGGAGAGATGAGAAATGAAATTTTTAGAACCGTCATTGATTGCCTTGGATGTTGAAGCCGAGACGGCGGAGGAGGCGATACGCCTGGCGGGAGCGCTGCTGGCGGAAGCGGGGGCTGCGGAAGCGCGCTATGCCGAAGCGATGGTGCAATCTTACCGCGACAAAGGCCCTTACTTCGTTCTCGCGCCTCGCATCGCCCTGCCGCACGCCCGTGCGGAGGACGGGGTGAAGGAAGCGTCCGTCTCGCTTCTGCGGTTAAAGAAGCCTGTCGCATTCGGCCATTCGGCCAACGATCCGGTACAGCTTGTATTCGCGCTCGGCGGCTCCAACAGCTCGGAGCATATCGCCATGCTGCGCAAGCTGACCACCTTGCTAAGCAATCCGGACAACGTGGAACAATTCAAGCAAGCATCCGATGTGGAAACCATCCAACAACTAATTAGGGGGAACGAACAATGAAAATTTTATGCGTATGCGGTCTGGGACAAGGAACAAGCCTGATTTTGCGAATGAATGTGGAAAATGTGCTGAGCGGCATGGGAGTCAGCGCGGATGTGGAGCATACGGATGTTTCTACGGCATCCGGAACGGCCGCCGACTACATCATCACCAGCAACGAGCTGGCACAAAGTCTGCAAGGACATGCGGCCAAAATCGTGATCGTCAACAACTATTTCGACAACAATGAAATTAAACAAAAATTGGAAGAAGTAATGTAATTCACTTTTAGAAGGGAGAGGGCTTTATGGACGTGCTTTTTTGGATCGCCACCAATATTTTCGGAACACCGGCCATTCTGCTCGGCTTTATCGTTCTGGTAGGTCTTCTGCTTCAGAAGAAGTCCACGAGCCAGCTCGTCAGCGGCACCTTTAAGGCGATCATCGGGTTCCTCGTCATCGGCGCGGGTTCCGATGTTATCGTCAAAGCCTTGAACGTGTTCGAGCCGATGTGGAAGGAAGTCTTCGGTCTGGAGAGCGGCTCGCTCGGCACTTTTATGGGGCAGGATGCGTTTAACGGCAAGTTCGGCAGCGCCGTCACTCTGGCCATGCTCGTCGGCTTTTTGATTAACGTGGCGCTGGCCCGCTTCACCCGGTTTAAATTCATTTATTTGACAGGACATATGATGTTTTGGACATCGACGATTTTTGCCGGGGTTATCGTGCATGCCGCCAGCGGCGTCGCGATCTGGAAGCTTGTGTTGATGCTTGCCGTCGTGCTCGGCTTGTACTGGACGTTCCAGCCCGCGCTCGTTCAGCCGTTTCTGCGCAAAATTACCGGCAACGACAATATCGCCCTCGGTCATACGTCGGCTTCGGTTGCTTTGCTGGCGGCGTTATTCGGCAAGCTGCTGGGCAATAAAAACAATGATTCCGAGAAAATTAAAGTGCCGAAGGGCTTCGAGTTTCTTCGCGATTCCAACGTAATTACTGCGCTCAGCATGGGGATTTTGTTCCTGATCGGGGCTGTCATCTTATCGACCAAAGGAACGCCGGCCGCCGAGGAATTGATCAAGCAATCGGGCGACCAGAACTTTATTATTTATTCCATTATCCAATCGTTTACATTCGCAGGCGGTATCGCCATCGTGCTGATGGGCGTCCGGATGTTCGTCGGCGAGCTGGTGCCGGCCTTCAACGGGATTGCAACCAAGCTCGTGCCCGGAGCCAAGCCGGCTCTCGATGCGCCGGTAGTGTATCCTTACGCTCCGAATGCGGTCGTTCTCGGCTTCCTGGGAGCTTTCGGCGGTGCCATCATCTGGCTGCTTGTACTGGGCAACACGGTTTCCTACATCTTCGTGCCGACGATGATCGTCTTGTTCTTCCACGGGGCTACGGCCGGCGTGTTCGGCAACTCGACGGGCGGCGTGCGCGGTGCCGTGATCGGCGGCTTTATTACATCGACCATTGTCGCATGGGGACAATTTTTGATGGTCCGCTTCTTTATCGCTTCGACGGTGCCGGATACGGCCATGTGGGCGGCGGATTCCGATATGTTCATCATCGGGCCGGTGCTGCATTTCCTGGCGAAGCTGTTCTTTTAACGGGAAACAATCGCTTTTGTCCCCGGGTTTCTTGAATCGTTAATTCGCAAGACGGTTGAACTCCGGGGATAAAGGCGAACGCTGCCGCTTCTACAGACTGTTTTGGCTTACCAGAGTCTGCTTGTTCACCGGTATCCATTCGATCTTCCTGTCGCTGCCGGCGTTCATACTTAAATAGAGAGTGGAGGAGAAACCTTATGAGCTTTATACGTACTTTACATGGAGATATCCGCAAGGAAGAACTCGGCTTCACCTATTCTCATGAGCATATCGTATGCCGTCCGGCCTTCTGGCAGGAGCGGGGAGAAGACGATCTGCTGCTCGACGATAAGGAGAAATCCAAGCTGGACGTTCTCGATTTCAAACGGCACGGCGGCCGCGCGATCGTCGATGCGACGGCGGTCGATTACGGGCGCGACGTTCAGGCGGTGCAGGAAATTGCTCTTGAGACCGGCATCCGCATCGTCGGCACGGCCGGTTTCAACAAGAGTTTCCTGTGGGACGCGCAAATCAAGGAGGAGCTGAAGCCGCTCACCGGCGACTATGCGACGTATACGCAGTGGATCGAAGCGAAGAGCATCAATGAGCTGGCGGACTTCGTCATCCGCGAAGTGGAAGAAGGGCTCGAGGGCTCGCCGTTCAAAGCCGGTCAGGTGAAATTCGGCACAGGGTACAACCGCATCACGCCGCTGGAGGAGAAGACGCTGCGCGCCGTCGCCCGCGCCCATCACGAGACGAAAGCCCCGATCCATTCCCATACGGAAGTCGGGACGATGGCGCTGGAGCAAATCGAGCTGCTGAAGAGCGAAGGCGTCGATTTGACTTACTTGAGCCTCGGGCATATGGACCGCAATCCCGATCCGTATTATCATGCGCAGATTGCGGCGACCGGCGCTTATATGAGCTTCGACGGCATCGGCAAAATCAAATATGCGCCGGAGAGCACGCGGATTGCGCTGATCTTGGAGCTTGTCCGCAAAGGCCACGAGGATCAAATACTGATCAGCGGAGACACCGCCCGGAAAACGTATTACAAGCATTACGATCACGGCCTCGGCTTGGAGTACATTATAGCCAAATGGGTGCCGCGTTTTATAGATGAAGCGAATCGTGCGGGCTTTGACGGGCAGAAGCTGATTAATAAATTTTTTATAAGCAACCCGGCAAACTGCTTCTCATTCAAAAAATAAGGAGGAGCGCGCGATGAACTTCGAACTCGAAAATTCCTATGAAGTGCAGGAGAAAATCCGCAGCAAGCGCTCGGTTATACTTCCGGTCGGAGCGGTCGAGGCGCATGGCCCCCATCTGCCGCTCGGTACGGACAACCTGCTGGCGGCCAGACTCGCGGACAAGCTGGCGGAGCGGACGGACAGCTTCGTTCTGCCGGTTCTTCCTTACGGCCAAGTGTGGAGCCTGCGCAATTTCCCGGGGAGCATCAACGTCTCCAACGAAGCTCTTATCCGGCTGCTGGCCGATATCGGCGAAAGCTTGTACAAACAGGGGTTCCGCGTCTTTGTCATGGTCAACGGCCATCTCGGCAATGCGGTGGCGCTGAAGGAGGCCGCGCGGGTGTTATATGACAGGGTGCCCGGGTTGAAAGTGTTTTATTTCTTTTATCCGGGAACGAAGGAAATTACCGCCGAGGTACGGGAAACTCCCGCCGCCCACGCCAGCTATATGCATGCGGATGAGATTGAAACGTCTTATATGCTTTATCTCGCAGAGGAATACGTGGATATGAGCCGGGCGATCGACGGAGCTCCGCATATCCCGGACGATGCCGATTGCACGCCTACGCCATGGGAGGAAATGACTTCCTCTGCGGTGCTCGGGGATGCAACGCTGGCGACGAAGGAAAAAGGGCGGAGGATTATCGAGCGAAGCCTGGATGTTATGGCTGAGATGGTGCTTCAGGCGAAACGGGAGCACGCCGAATCTCCGGCTGGAACAGAATGACGGACTGCTGAAGAAAGTATGACAACAGGAGCTATGAGGTGAGAACGATGATGACCAAATACTTTGATATTATAGGAGAGCTGCTTAACAAGGTTCGTGACGAACAGGCCGGAACGATACGCGAAGCGGCCGGTAAAGTGGCGGACTGCATCCGGGGCGGAGGCATTATTCATTTGTTCGGCTGCGGACATTCGCATATTTTGACCGAGGAAGTGTTTTACCGGGCCGGGGGGCTCGTGCCGATTCGTCCGATTTTCGTCGAAAAGCTGATGCTCCATGAAGGAGCGGTGCGCTCGTCGGAGCTGGAGAGGCAGAACGGCCTTGCCGCCGGGTTTATGAAGGAACAGGATATCCGGCGGGATGAAGTCGTCTTCGTCCTGTCCACATCGGGCCGCAATCCGGTGCCTGTGGACGTGGCGATGATGGCCAAGGAAAAAGGAGCCTATACGGTAGGCATCACTTCGCTGGAATATTCCAAAAGCCAGCCGTCGCGTCACGAAAGCGGCCGGCATCTGGCGGACGCCGTCGATCTGGTGATCGACAATTACTCGGTTAAAGGGGATGCGGTGTTAACTCATCCCGGTCTGCCGGTGCCGTTCGCGCCGAGCTCGACGGTGATCGGAGCGGCCATATTGAATGCGCTGCTGGCGGAATCCATTGAAATAATGATTGAGCAAGGGTTCCGGCCTCCCGTATTTTTAAGCGGAAATATCGACGGCTCGGATGAGCATAACCGGGCGTTGATTGCAAAGTATAAGGAGCGGATTGCCCTGTTGTCCTAATAAGCGCGTGAACAAGCGGCCGGAGAGCGGGTAAGGAGTTGGAATAGCGAGTGGAAACTTCTATCGACCGCAGGCCGCGAATAACTCGCCACCCTTTTAAATCCAACGCATGAAAACGATAATGATAAATCAAGCCGACCGCCGGGCCTGGATGAGCCGAAGCGGATCTAGCGATAAGGCGGGGAAGAAGAGCGCCCGTGCAACCGCACATTTCGCAGGCCGCGAAGCCGCCCGGCGGTTCGGGAAGGAGGAAAGACATGTTCTCACAAACCGTAACGATACAAAATGAGCAGGGCTTTCATGTCCGTCCGGCGCAGCTGTTCGCAGAGACGGCAGGACAGTTTAACGCAGAGGTTCGTTTGAAAACCGGAGATGGAGGCTCCGCGGATTGCAAAAGCATGCTGGAGCTGATGACGCTGGGCATTGAAAAAGGGACCGTTGTCACGATCGAAGCAAGCGGCGAGGGCGAGCGGGAAGTCGTCGAGGCTTTGGCGCAGCTGGTCGAAAGCAAGTTCGGTGAAGCCTGATGAACGGGCTGCATATTCAAGGAATCGGGGTGTCGGAAGGCATTCGGATCGCGAAAGCCTACGTCTATAAGCCCGAGTCGGCCGCCGGCGCCGAAGCTTCCGCAGTGGAGCTTATCGCCGATCAACCGTCTGCGGTCGAGGCTGAGCTTGCCAAGCTGAGGGAAGCCAGAGCGCGCTGCGCGGGGCAATTGGATGAGCTGACGGCGAAAGCGAAGGAGGCGGTCGGCGAGGAGCAAGCCGGCATTTTGGCGGGGCAGAGGAAGCTGCTTGACGATCCGGCCTTCTATCCGAAGATGGAAGCTCGGGTTAGAGAGCAATTGGAGCCGGCGCCGCGAGCCGTTTCCGCCGTTGTAAGCCATGTCGCTTCGCTGTTCGAAGGAATGAACAATGATTATATGAAAGAACGCGCCGCGGACATCCGCGACATCGGCAGCCGTCTGCTGGCCTGTCTGTCGTCCGAACAGCCGCGCGGGCTTGCAGCTATTGCCGGAGAAGTAATTCTCGTTGCCGACGATTTGGCTCCGTCGGATACGGTGCAGCTCGACCCGGCTTCGGTGGTCGGCTTGATCACCCGCACCGGGGGAGCCACCTCGCATACCGCGATCCTCGCGCGGTCGCTCGGCATTGCCGCGATCGTCGGCGCAGGCGACGGCATCGACGCGATCCGCGACGGCGACACGCTCGTCGTCGACGGCTCCGCCGGGCTTTGCATCGCCCGGCCGCAAGAGGCCGAAGCGGAGCGGTATCGGCTCCGCATGAACCAGGACCTCGAGCGCAGACGGTCGCTCGAGGCGTACGCGGCGCGCCCGGCGGTGACCGCCGACGGAGCGCGCGTGGAGCTCGCGGCGAACATCGGCAGCGCCGCGGAAGCCGAGGCCGCCGTCCGGCAGGGCGCCGACGGCGCAGGGCTGTTCCGCACGGAGTTTCTGTTCATGAACGCCCGGTCGATGCCGGGCGAAGAGGAACAGTTCCGTGCGTATGCGGAGGCGGCCCGCAACCTGGAGGGCCGCCCGCTGATCATCCGCACGATGGACATCGGCGGGGATAAGGAGCTTCCGTATTTGCAGCTGCCGAAGGAAGCGAATCCGTTCCTCGGCTTCCGGGCCATTCGGATCGGACTTGCGCGCCAGGAGCTGCTTCGCACGCAGCTGCGGGCGGTCGTCAGAGCCAGCGCCTTCGGAACGGTAAAGGTGATGTTCCCGATGATCTCCGGCCTCCAGGAATGGAGGCAGGCCAAGGCGGTTCTGACCGAAGCGCAGGCGGAGCTGAGAAATGAAGGCGTATCGTTCGACGAGAGCATGGAGGCCGGCATCATGGTGGAAATTCCGTCCGCGGCCGTCATGGCGGGGCAGTTCGCGCGGGAAGTCGATTTCTTCAGCATCGGAACGAACGATCTTGTGCAATATACGGTCGCGGCGGACCGGATGAACGAGCATGTGGCTCACTTGTACGATTATTTTCACCCGGCCGTTCTGCACCTGATCCGCAATGTCATCGAGGCTTCCCACGCCGCCGGCAAATGGACCGGCATGTGCGGCAGCATGGCGGGCGACCCGCTCGCCGCTCCGCTCTTGCTCGGGCTCGGGCTTGACGAATGGAGCATGGAGGCGGGCGGCCTCAGCCCGATGAAGGCGCTGCTTGCCGCGCTGGATCGCGGGGAGTGCCGCGCGCTTGCGCAGCGCATTCTCGCCCTCGACACGCCGCAAGCGGTGCGCCGGGAGCTGGAGGCATTCCGCGCCGCCAAGCTCGGACGCTGAGCCGCTTCGCTCATACACGAATCATCGCTCTCCGGCTTGCGTTCAGGCAAGCCGGAGAGCGATTTTTCGGGACCGGCCAAACGGGCCGGATTACGATCGACTATCCGTTCGAAGGGTACGGGAAGATCGTATCCGTGTAAAGGGAATGAGGAGTACCGTATTTTAAGACAGGGCCGCAAAAGAGGACAGCTTATTTTTCATAAAATCATAGGCGGCCCGGTCTTCTTTCTTCGCGTAAAACCGCAATCCGTCCAGCCCCTTGAAGAGCAGATAGCACAGCAGCCGTTCCTCAAAATAAGGGATGGCGCGCCCCTCGGCCGCCCAGCGCTCGCGCACACGATAAGGAAATTGCAGCTGCGGAGCCCACATGTGCAGTACCGCCGCGTCCAGCATAAAATCGCCGTACATCGCGATCTCCCAATCGACGATCCCCGTTATGGTCCGCCCGTCGGACAGCATATTGCCGAAATGAAAATCGCCGTGAACCAAATAGCGCTCGGCAGGAGCAAAGCGAGACAGCTCCACCATCCTCCCGTAGTACGCGTCGAAAACATCCTTCTCCAGTATGCCTCCATCGAATAAAGCCCGCCAATTTTCAAAAAATCCTTGTTGCCGCTCCGCAAAGGCCGATTCCAGGAAAGCGGTCCAATCGTCGAACGGAGCTTTGCCCGAAGGGGCGATCCACCCGCAGCCCGCCGCTGAATCGATCGGGATGCCGCACAAGGCAGTGAAGGTGTCGATAAGACGGGGAGCGATTTCCCGAATCTCTTGTGGCGAGAGCAGGCTGACCGGCTTTCCCGGCACTTTCTCGGAGATGGCGTAGTACATGTCCCCGAGCTCTCCTACCGCTTCAAGCCGCGGAATCGGAACTCCGCAGCCTGAATAATGCTCCGCTATAAACCCGGCTCTATCGAAGCTTTCCCGGCTGTTTTTGAAATGGATGACATGCTCGCCCCGTTCGTCGCGGAAGCTGAACACTCTGCTGAGTTCTCCCATCTCGATCGGCGTTACGCCGGTTATATCCTCGCCTGCGATCTGCTGCAAATAATGCAAAGCCGATTCCGCGCTCATTTCCGGTTTGAATGTTTTCACTTCTGCTCCTCCTAACGCCATTAGGCTATGGTTGCCGCGCTGCTCCATTGTAGCAAAGCCGTCCGAGCTGCGTCCCAAGTCAGTTTGACTATAACGAAGCTTTCCCGGCCGGGTCGGCCGAGTGAAAAGGGGCATCCGGGTATAAAAGGAAACATCCCGTGGGGAAGATAAACCATCAGGTATATTTTGGAGGGAAGCTTATGCCGGAATCTTCGGAACTATTTTCACGCAAACGGACGCTGTGGCTGCGGAAGCACGATATCCCGTTTTTGCAAAACAGGCCGCTGCATATCATGCTCGCGGTTATGGCGCTATTCTGGATCGCGGTGGCGATTCGCCCGGTCGATCCCAAAGATTTTTGGCTGGAGAGCGCGCTTCCTGCAGCATTTATCGCTGCGCTGGGCTTTCTGTACCGGCGCTTTGCCTTAAGCAACCTTTCCTATTTGTTGATCGTCTTGTTTCTCATGCTGCATTTGATCGGGGCGCATTATGCGTATAAGGAAGCGCCGCTGGATTTTTGGTTCCAAAATACGTTCCACACCGAGCGTGGCATTTCCGATAGAATCGTCCATTTCTCCTTCGGTCTGCTGATGACGTATCCGTTCTTCGAGACGATCGAACGGGAGATCGTTAGGCGCAGCGTCTGGTCGTACTTCACGGCGTTTGCCGTGCTGCTCGCCTGCAGCGCCTTGTTCGAAATCGTCGAGATGCTGGTGGCGCTGATCGCTAACCCTCAGCTCGCCGCGGAGTATTTGGGCATCCAGGGCGATATTTTGGATACGCAGAAGGATATGACAATGGCGCTGATCGGCTCGGTGCTCAGCTTGGCGTGGATCGTCTATTTCCGCTACCGCCGGGAAACCGTCTGGCAAACCAGACTGTAGAGGCTCAGGCTACTCTTCGAACCATTCGATGTCTGCCCTCGGTTTCTTTTTCCTCCGTTTAAGGTTTGCCGGCGGCTTGGCGGCCTTTCTTTTCTTGGAAGAGCGGGCCGGAGCTGCGAATTGCGGCGTTGCGGCATCCTCGGTAATGAATACTTGCCTCCTCAGCACCGGTCCCAGCAGTTCGAAGTAAGACCGGTTGCTTCCGGGCAAGGGACCGTAATGGGTAGCGCCGACGTAAGGCGTTGCATTAAAATTCGTTACCGGGTGGACGGAATTGAGCGCCCCCGTTTGCCCAAGCGCCAGCTGTTTGGTAGTCAAATCGTAAAACGGCAGCACGGAATCTTGAATGGAGTACCATACGCTGATGCCTATAATTAACCCGTTGCCTCGCGGAGGGTTCGTTACTAAAGGAGCATTTGGCGTTATGCCTGTTCCGCTGAACGCATTCGCAGGAAGCGCGGCGGCCATACAAAGCCACTTTTGGAAAACCGGTCTTTGTCCCGGATTGGCCGCCATAAACCGGTTGGCTCCCGTTGCCGCGACATAGCATCCCAGTGAGTGGCTGACCAGCGCGTTAACGAACGGAGCTTCGTTCAGCTCTTTCATTTTGCCGAGAAAAGGGATCAGCACGCGATTGGCTGTTACAGAGGCTCTGCGCTCCAGCTCCTTCCAGGCTACTGCGGCGATAAGGTCGGGCGAATTTCCGGTAACGACAGTGCCCAGCACGGTAGCTATAGCATTGCGAATGTTGACGACGTCTTGCGAAAAGATCTGACTATCGTAGCTTACCAAATAGATGTCGGCAAATTGATTGTAGTCGAACCGCGTATCGGATGAAGTAGACTGAAACAGCCGGGCCCCCGCTTCAAAGGAACTGAAATAATCGACGGCCGCCTGTACGGTTTGGGGGACGAAAGCTCCGTGAATAAAGACGATCGGCCAGCGACCGGGGGTCAGCCGAAAGTTGTTGAATTGAATCTCGGTGCAGACCGGGTTGTCATCCAGGCCGGTGTAATACCTGCTTGCGTTTTGAAAATAATACATTTTGGGTTTCGGATCTCTCACCAGTCTTTGCCCCGTTACGCGAAACGCCCGGTCCACAAGATCCGTCGGCAATATCCCCGAGTCGAATAGCACCCTCGCAGTAAACGTCTCGTATTCCAACGCTCTTTGCGTTATTCTGACGCCTAACCGGCCGGCGGCCTCCGCGCATGATCCGATGCCGCCGAGGATGGCGTTAATGTCGTTTATGGAATTATTAATGAACGCTTCGGTAGTATCGGCAACGGATTTAAAAGCGCTTTTCGTTTTATTTTCCAAATCTTTGAGACTTACCATGGAACCCCTCCTAAGTGCCGCAATATACGCATTTCTGAAAGTATACTCCGCGGCAGACCGTCCAATTCTCTCCCCAGGGAATGTCCTGCGGCAAATGGAATGCCAAAAGCAATTTTCCCCAAAATTTTAAGCTTGCCTCCTTACCAGCCGGTAAATATGTGATAAGATGAAAGGGTGTGAAGAAATCGGGAAACCGCTAAAGCTGGAGGCTAGTAAGCGATGAATGGCGCTAATAGAGAATGGACACGGGTAAGACGCAGATTGGCTATCCTGATGACAGGGATTCTTCTTACGGCGGCGGTATGCTCCGGAACCGCCTTCGGGGAGAACGGTGTCAGAATCAGTATGACAAGCAGTCCGGCGATGCCGGTCTACGGAAGCGAGTTCGTGCTGAGCTCTACCGTCACGGATGCGACTCCCGGAGGAAGCACGCCTGCCGGTACGGTGACGTTTACCGAGAATGGAACCTTGCTCGGTACGGCGGCCCTGCAAGCATCGTTGCCGGTTGTGGAAACGGCTGCGGGAGACCCTCCCTCGATTCCGGCGGGCGATAAGGTTACATGTATCGCCGATCCGAACAGCTTGACGCCGGCGAGCTGCCCTGTATTGAAATGGGGCGATCATACATATTGGGCGTTCAGTCTTAGCGACAACTCCGATAATTTCGACATCGTCGCCTTCGATTCGAGCGGCTCGATCGTCAAGCAGCAGAAAGCGAGCGGCGCCCGCTATTTGTACCGGATCACCGTCGACCAAGCCGCTCAGACGGTGACATTCCGCGGGCAGGGAGACTATTCGGCGACGCTGGCTTGGTCCCAATTGGAAGGCTGGAACGCGCGGGCGAGTCTGTCTCTTGCTTCTTTGCCGGTGGGGAGCCATACCATTCGAGCGGAGTATTCGGGCGATGCCAATCATACCGGAGGCATTGCGGCAATGGAGGTAACCGTTAACCCGGTGCCGACGTCCATTTCGTTAAGCAGCGCCGAGCCGCTGTCCGTGTACGGCGAGAAAGTCGGCTTAACGGCCGCGGTCACGGGCGGATTGGCGGCGACCGGCACGGTGACGCTGCTGGACGGGGACCGGCCGCTCGGAACAGGCGAGCTGCAAGCGGACGGCACAGCCGTATTTTCCCTCTCCGGACTCGGAGCCGGGATGCACTCGATAACGGCGGTGTACTCGGGCGACGACCGCAATGCCGGGAGCGTATCCGTTGCGGTCAACCAGATGGTGGCTCAGCGCCCGACCTCGCTCGCAGTGAGTACGAACGCTCCCGCCTCCCGTTACGGCGATACCGTGACATGGACCGCCGCGGTCATCGGCGGATCGGAGCCCGGCGGGACGGTAACATTTAGCGACGGTGCTCAGGACTTGGGTACCGTAACGGTACAGACGTACGGAGAGGCTTCCTTCTCCATGGCGGCGCTGCCGGTAGGAGATCATTCGATCCAGGCCTTCTATTCGGGTGATGCGAATCATACGGGAAGCTCCGCGGATCTGATCCAGGTCGTGGACAAAGCCGGCACGTTAACGAAGGCGAATGCGAATGTGACGCAAGCCGTATACGGAACCGCGGTTACGTTGTCCGCGGCGGTTGCCGGCGGAGGCGGCGGGAGCGTTCCGACCGGCCGGATTGAATTTGCGGACGGGTCGGCCGTGTTCGCTTCCGTCCCGATGCAGGCGGACGGCACCGCTTCTTGGACCGTGAGCGGCCTGCTTCCGGGAATTCATCCGATAACGGCCGCATACTCCGGCGATGCCAGTTACGACGGCAGCAAGTCGGGAGCTTATTCTGTGGTAATCAATAAAATTCCGACGGCAACGACCGTCGGCGCCAGTGTCTATCAGGCGACCTACGGGGGAGATATCACATATACGGCCCGGGTAGCGTCGCAGAGCGCGTATATCCCGACGGGGACGGTGATGTTCCAAGCCGACGGAGACAAGCTGGCATCCGCTTCGCTGCAGCCGGACGGAACGGCAACCGTAACGGTTCCGCTGCTGGCGGTCGGATCGCATCAAGTAGCTGCGGTTTACTTGGGCGATACGATTTTTGCGGAAAGTGCTTCGAACGGCGTTCCGGTTATTATCGATCCCAGCAGCCAAGCCGGTTTATCGGAGCTAAGCGTCCAAGGGGCCGCCTTGTCTCCTGCGTTTCGCCCGGATCAAACCCGTTATCTGGCGCTGGCAAGGCAGGAAGCGGACAAGGTTGCGCTGACGGCCGTAACGAGCGATCCGAACGCGGCCGTCACCGTCAACGGGCAGCCGCTGGCCGGGATGAATCCCGTTCCGCTGCAAACGGGACTGAACCCGTTTACCGTTACGGTTACGGCGCAGGACGGATATACAAGCAAATCGTATGTTGTCTTTATCATTCGCGCGGCATCATCCCGCCTGGATATCGGCCAGGTCGTTTCCATGATGCAAGCCGAGCCCGATCTGAACCAGAACGGCGTATTTGATTCGCAGGATGTGCAAGTATTACTCGAACTCATCGAACCTTTATCCGTCATCAAGCCATAAAGACGATCATGGCCCCGAGAACACCCGTCTAACACCGCAGCTTTGCGGCGCTGGACGGGAGCCGGGGCCATTTCTTTTTCCATCCGCTGTAACAATTCCCCGAGGGGTTTCGTCTAACCTGTATGAGCATGCCGCAAGAAACCTGTACATGAGGAGGACTTTCCATGGGGAAAAGAACGCTTTCCTTCACGACGGCCTTGACCATAGGACTTGGTCTGGCATTGTCTCCGGCGCACAGTAATGCCGCTGAGCCGCGCGTGAGCGTAGCCTTGCCGGATTTTGTCGTGAAGCTGAACGGAAATTTGGTGGAAAACCAGTATCGCCAATATCCGCTGCTCGTTTATAAAGACATCACATACGTCCCTATGACCTGGTACGATTCGAGGCTGCTTGGGCTTGAGACGTCCTGGTCGCAGAATAGCGGCCTTGCAATAAGCAAAGGAGACGTGTCTTCATCCTATGCGCCTTACCCAACGGAGAAGAAGAACCCTGGCAGATCCCAAGCAAAGGTGCCTAATTTCGCGGTAACGATCAACGGCCGAGCCGTCAATAATGCGGCGGAGCCTTATCCGCTGCTCAGTTATAACGATATCATTTACTTTCCGCTGACCTGGAAATTCGCCCATGACGAATTCGGCTGGGACTATGAATGGAGCGATGCGGAAGGGCTCGCCATCCGTTCCGGCAATCTTCAGACGGAGGCGGTGAAGCTCCCTCCTTCTGCGGGCGACAACGGGGTGGCGTTGTTTCAAGGGCATTATTACTTTGTGGAGACGGAGGGAACAACGAACCGGGTGTACCGTACGCCCGAACGGGATTCGGCCAACAAACAGCTGGTGTACTCCTATGACGGCGACAGTTCGTACGGCTTCAATAAACGCGTTTCGTTTTGGACTCAGGATAATGAGTTGTGGTTTTCCTATCATGTCGGCGGAGCGATTATGGGGTCCGACGTATACTGCAAAGTGAGCGAAGACGGCAAGGCGTCCGTGGAGCATCGGGGTTATCTCGATTTTAAACGTACATCCCGGGGAACCTTGATGATCGATCAATCGGTGCCTCCGGGAGGCAATAATTTATCCCTCGTCCGCGAGGGAGGGGAGGAGCGGGACGGAAGCCATGTCGGCGATCCCGGCCTGATCTACGGGTGGCATGTGACAATGGACGAAGGAAGCGACGGCTACGGGGGGGACGATTCGACGACGGTGGTCGGTGATGACGTATATGTCATGGGCTCGCCGTACCCGATTGAACAAGGCAAGCTGAACCGCATTTACAGAATCAATCCGGATGCGAATCAAACGGAACCCATTGTATCGTCTGCCGTCACCGGCTTCAAGGTAATGGGCGGCAAGCTGTATTACGTCAAAGAGCAGGATCATCTGCTGTACCGTTCAGAATTGAACGGAAGCGGCGAGACGCAGCTGTCGGATCATCCGGTTGCCCGTTGGTACGGCGAATGGTCCGGGCAAGTCTATTATACGGCGGCGGAGGATGGCGGAGCGGGAGGAGCGTTCCGGCTGTATCAAGTGAACCCGGAAGGCGAAGATTCGCTTGTTATGCAGGACGCCGTGGAGAGCGTCCAATTCGCGGACGGCGTTATGGTATGCAAGCTCGCCGACGGAGCGGATTACGGTATCAAGCTGCTGGACGCCGCCGGACATGTTAAGATGGCGTTCGCCGATCATCCGTCCTCCGTATTTACGGATCAGCATACGATCTTGTACGTATCCGCCGAAGATCAATCCGTCAAGCGGATCGAGCTACTTGATTTGCCCGATCGATAAACTGAGCTTATAATTGCCGTATTTCAGCAGCTCGTCCAGAAATGTATTCAGCTCGGCGGCCGAGGCGACGCGCACCCGCAGCCAGTAGCAGCCTTCCCCGCTGACGCGATGCGTCTCGGCGATGCACTCCGCTTGCCTGACGAACGTTTGGAACGACGAGTGAGCGGTATTCGATTTCATAAAAACGGTAACGAACGCGTGCACCGACTGTCCGATTTTATCCGGGTTCCAGCGCACCGTATAGCCTTCGATCACACCGAGCTCCTGCAGCTTCCGTATGCGCGAACCGACGGCCTGTCCGGTCAGATGAACGAGCCCGCCGATCGCCTTATGGGACAGAGTGGCGTCTTGGAGCAAGCAGTTTAATATACGCAGATCGACTTCATCGATGGAAGATTGGTTCGGCATGATGAAATTCCTTTCAATGTGAAAATGAAAGTCCGCTTTTCGTTTCACGGGACGGTATGCGGCTCTCTTCGGCTTATTATACAATGGGAACAGAACGATAAGCCAGAAGATAAGAGGTGTATATTATGAAGCTTCAGTTGATTCGCCATGCAACGCTATGGCTGCGCTATGCGGGACTAGCTTTGCTGATCGACCCGATGTTCAGCCATCAAGGGGCTAATCCCCCAATCGCCAATTCGGCTAACGATCGCCGTAATCCGCTCGTGCCGCTGCCTTTTGCCGAGGCGGAGAAGCTCCGCCCGGATGCGGTGCTGGTTACGCACTTGCACCGGGATCATTGGGACGAAGCGGCCGCGGCCGCGCTGCCCGAATCGACGCCGATTTGGTGCCAGCCGGGAGATGAGCCCGCCTTCGCCGCCGCCGGATTCGCTTCGATAACCGCTATCGCGGAAACATTCTCGTTCCAGGGCGTGAAGGTTACCCGCACGTCCGGGCGGCACGGGACCGGAGAGATCGGACAGCGAATGGGTCCGGTATCCGGTTTCGTGCTGCAGGCGGAGGGAGAACCGACGCTGTATATTGCAGGGGACACGATCTGGTGCGATGAAGTCAAGCAAGCGCTGGACGCATATCGTCCCGAGATGACCGTGGTCAATGCGGGGGGCGCGCGCTTTGTCCAAGGGGACCCGATTACGATGGATGCCGACGACGTAGCGGACTTATGCCGGTATGCGCCTTATACCCGAGTCGTCGCAGTTCATATGGATGCGATTAATCATTGCCTCGTGACCCGAGCGGATCTACAAGCAGCGCTTGCCGCCGCGGGATGGCTCCGGCAAGTCGCAATACCCGGCGACGGGGAGTGGGTGTAAGGGCAGCGCCCGTCGGATCGAAGGCTGCCGCTACGATTTCATGCGGTAACTAAAGGGGGCGCGCTGCTCCTGGCTAACATTTTTCGGAGAAAATAAAGCGAGAGCCGCTGCGCCAGCCCGTTGAGTTAATGACTTAATTGAACAATAGTTAAAGATCGATTCATATAACCTAAAACAGGAAAATCCGTACTAATACTTGCTCCTATTGTGTCTCCTGCCGCCAGCGTAGCTTGAACCACAAACGATGAACTGCTTCTATTGGCAATCTTGAAAAAGGTAGTGGTGTCCCCGAAAATCGGCGCGCCATTGTTAGTAATAATAGCGTCTAAATAGGGTTCATCCGGGTCTGGATCAGTCGTGGCTTCAGCGTTAATCGATATCGTTATTTGATAAATTCCGCTTTCTCCTACCACTAATTCATTGCCTGTAGCGCTAACTGTGATAGTAGGCGATAAAGGTCCGACTATACTAAAGGGTACGGATGTAAATGTCGACCCGGGTGTTTCTACGCTAACTCCCCTTAAAGAGCCGTAAGCCAAAACAACGTCCCCGGTAGGTCCCGTAGCGCCGGTAGGCCCGGTAACGCCCGTGGCTCCAAGGGCACCCGGCAAGCCCATAGCGCCGGTAGGTCCCGTAGCGCCGGTAGGCCCGGTAACGCCCGTGGCTCCAAGGGCACCCGGCAAGCCCATAACGCCGGTAGGTCCCGTAGCGCCGGTGGGCCCGGTAACGCCCGTGGCTCCAAGGGCGCCCGGCAAGCCCATGGCGCCGGTAGGTCCCGTAGCGCCGGTAGGCCCGGTAACGCCCGTCGCTCCAAGGGCACCCGGCAAGCCCATGGCGCCGGTAGGCCCGGTAACGCCCGTGGCTCCAAGGGCACCCGGCAAGCCCATGGCACCGGTAGGTCCCGTAGCGCCGGTGGGTCCTTTCAAGCCCGTGGCTCCGGTCGCGCCAGTAGGTCCAGTAGGTCCGGTAGCCCCTCTTCGTCCTCGTTTGCCTTTTATATAAACAGGACAGCAGTAATAACTTGTTTTACAACTCGTTTTACAAATACGCTTTAGTTTTGAGGTAGGTTTTTGAGAAGGACGTTTAGAGCGGGATTCCATATTTTTTCCAACTCCTTTCTGTCATAAGATATTCCATTCCTATAATAAGGGCTGTACTTGTACCTAACTCACATAAAAATTAGGCCGTATTATAAGTCTGAAGCCGTATCAAAACTGGAAATGGATGGATGATAAGCAAGTTTGAGAAACATCAAAAAGCCGCATTAGAAATTAATCTAATGCGGGTTAAATAAGTAAGCAATGACCTACTTTACTTTTGAACACCGTTACACCGCCAAATGCTTCTTGACCTGCTCTTCGCTCAGCTGGGTGGAGCTGCCTTCGGCGACGATGGAGCCTTTATCCAGCACGTAATAGTAATCGGCGATGCTGGTGGCGAAGGTCAAGCTTTGCTCGACGAGCAGGACGGACATTTGCTTGCTCGCTTTGATCGATTCGATCACGTGCTCGATCTCCATGACGATCGAAGGCTGGATGCCTTCCATCGGCTCATCCAGCAGTAGGAGCTGCGGTCCGGCGACCAGGGCGCGGGCGATGGAGAGCTGCTGCTGCTGGCCGCCGCTTAAGTCGCCGCCTTTGCGCCGCTTCATGTCGTAAAGCACCGGGAACATGTCGTACACGCGCTCCGGTACGCTGTAAATGCGAGAGCTGGAAGCTTCGAGCCCGAGCAGAAGGTTCTCTTCAACCGTCAGCTGGGGGAAAATATCCCGGCCCTGAGGAACGTAACCGATGCCGCATTTCGCTCTGCGGTCGGTGCTCGCATGCGTCAGGTCTTTTCCGCCGTACGAGATCGCGCCTCGCTTCATCTTGATAAGCCCCATGATCGTTTTCATCAGCGTCGTCTTGCCTACGCCGTTGCGGCCCATCAGACAGACGACCTGCCCGGGCTCTACCTTCATACGAACGCCGCGCAAAATCATGCTCTCCCCGTAACCGGCCTCGACGTCACTCAGCATCAGCATCGCGCTCACCCCGTCTTCCCAAGTAAACTTCGGCGACTTTATCGTCGTTTTGAATATCCTGCATCGTCCCCTCCCGCAGCACGGAGCCCTCATGCATAACCGTTACGGTTTTGGCGTATTTGCGGACAAATTCCATATCGTGCTCGACGACGATAACCGTCTGCCGGTCGCTGATTTTGTGCAGCAGCTCGCCCGTTTTCTCCGTTTCGCTGTCGGTCATGCCGGCGGCAGGCTCGTCGAGCAGCAGCAGCTCCGGCTCCTGAATCAGCAGCATGCCGATCTCCAGCCACTGCTTCTCCCCATGGGAGAGCGAACCGGCTACTTGCTTGGCTTTATCGGCGAGGCCGATCATGCGGATATAATACTTCATTCGCTCCCGCTGTTCGGGCGTCGTCTTGGTAATCAGCGAGCTGAGCAATCCGCGCTTTTGGCGCATCGACAGCAGCAAATTTTCCTGCACGGTCAATGTGACGAAGATGGACGGCGCCTGGAATTTTCTTCCGATGCCGAGCTGGGCAATTTGATGCTCCTGATGCTTGGTCAGATCGATTTGCTTGAACCTTACCCTCCCTTTGGAGGGCTTGACTTTGCCGCAGAGAACGTCGAGCAGCGTCGTTTTTCCGGCGCCGTTCGGCCCGATCAAAAAGCGCAGTTCCCCGGGTTCAAGCGAAAAGTCGAGGCCGCGGATCGCCTTGAATCCGTCGAAGTCGACTTCAAGCTGCTCGATGCGAACCAGCTCCGCCGCCGTTTCTTTTCTTGGTAATGATTGTAGCATGGTTTTCCCCTCCTGAGAGTTTTGCGAAGCAAAACTTGCTTCGTAAGCATATGCCGAGTTTTGCTTCGGCATTAAGGCAGTTTAACATTTCAACGACGCCCCGCAACATTCCCAAATCGGCTTCGAAGCCGAAGTTCCGCTGTTTGATAGAGTTTGCTTCGTAAAAACAACAAAAACATCGTATGCCGAAGTTCATAGCGCGCCGACGGCGGGAGCCCGGCGGCCTGTGCCGGTTTTGCCGCCGCATGGTTGCGGTCTACGGTGAAAGCCGGAGCCGTAAGAGAAATTCCTGTGCATCGGCGTCAGATGCCGCCGTAATATTCGGGCTATCGAGTTGATCTAAAAGAGCGAAAGGCGTATGAAGCCGGCACAGCTTGAGCGTTCGGCTTTGCCCCCGGACTTGAACCCTTTCAAGGGTTAACCCTTCAAGGAATCCGGGAACAAGAGCGATCTGAAGATCAGGGGGAGGCTGCTGTTTACTTGGTCTGCAGCGAATCTTTATCCAGCTTGGCATAAACCGGCAGCGATGCGCTCAGCGAAGCCGCGCCTGTCTTGCGCATAAACCATCCCCGTTTGGCGGCCGTTTCCTTGATCGTCCCTACGATGCCTTTGGGCAGGAACAGCACGACGGCGATAAACATGGCGCCCATAATGATCGGCCACCATTCCGGGTACGCTTCGCTGAAGGTCGTCTTGGCCGCATTCGTCACGACGGCTCCGAGAATAGCCCCGAAGATGGAGGCGCGGCCGCCGATCGCTACCCACAGCACCATCTCGATCGACGGGACGATGCCCATTTGCGCCGGAGAGATGATGCCTTCTTGAAGCACGAACAGGATGCCCGCCAAACCGGCCAGACCGGCGGAGAAGCAGTAGATGAATACTTTGAACGTAACCGGATTGTAGCCGATGAAGCGGACCCGGTTCTCGGCATCGCGCACGGCGACGAGGATTTTGCCGAGACGGCTTCCGGCCAGCCACAGGCATAGAAGCAGCGTTCCGATCACGACGGCGACCGTAATGTAGTACAGCATCAGCTTGGTCGAATGGTTGGCCACGGAGAAGCCGAGGAATGTATCGAAGTTGGTCAGGCCGTTCGTGCCTCCCGTGTAGCCCTGCTGACCGACGAACAGCGTAACCGTAATAATGACGAGAGCCTGCGACAAGATCGAGAAGAAGGTTCCCTTAATCCGGTTGCGGAACGTCAGAAAGCCCAGTATAAAAGCGACCGCCATCGGCACGAGCAGAGCGAGCAGAATCGCGACCGGGGCCGACTGGAACGGTTGCCAAAACCAGGGCAGCTTCTCGACGCCGCTCCAGGACATGAAGTCCGGCAGCTCGCCGCGAGAGGCGACCAGCTTCAGATGCATTGCCATGCAGTAAGCGCCGAGTCCGAAGTAGACGCCGTGCCCAAGGCTTAAGATGCCGGTGTAGCCCCAAATCAGATCAAGCCCCATCGCAACAATCGCGTAGGCGAGAAATTTGCCGAGCAACGACAGCCGGAACTCGCTGAGAAACATCGGCGCCGCCGCCATCAGCACGAGCAGCAGCAAGGTAAAGCCGATTTTTATTTTCGTATTGGTCATGGTCATAGTATTCACTCCTAACGTTTTCCGAAGGAAAACGGACTTCGAAAGCATAAGCTAAGAGTTTCCGGTAGGAAACTTACTTCGAAAGCGTAAGCTAAGAGTTTCCGGTAGGAAACTTACTTCGAAAGCATAAGCCTGTTTTCCGCAATCTTAATCCAGCGCCCGCGACTTGATCGTAACAAGTCCCGACGGCCTCCACTGCAGGAAGGCAATAATCAGCGTAAATACGATTACCTTGCCGATCGTAGCGCTCGTCGAATACTCGAACGCGGTGTTCAGCACGCCGATGCCGAGCGCTCCGGCGATGGTGCCGACGATTTTGCCGATGCCGCCGAGCACGACGACCATGAAAGCATCGACGATGTAGTTCGTGCCGATCGTCGGCCCGATCGGTCCGATCAAGGTCAGCGCGCAGCCGGCGATACCGGCCATGCCGGAGCCGAAGGCGAACGCCTGAGCGTCGACGCGCCGCGTGGAGATGCCGAGACACGAGGCCATACCGCGGTTTTGCATGACGGCCTGCATATTGCGGCCGCCCCGCGTATGGTACTGGTACACGTAAATGATCGCAATGCAGACGATGACGAGTCCGATAATAAACAGCCTTTTGTAAGGCAGCATCAGATCGGCGGTGACCGCAAGGCCGCCTTCGAGCCATTCCGGGGCTTTGACCGCTACGTTGGGCGCGCCGAATATTTCTCTGGCCAGCTGCTGCAGCACGAGGCTGACGCCCCATGTCGCAAGCAGACTGTCGAGCGGCCGTCCGTATAGGAAGCGGATCAGCAGGGCTTCGAGCAGCCAGCCGACGGCAAAGGCGACCGCGAACGCAACGCCGAGCGACAGCACGAAATACCAGCCGAAGGCCGAAGCGGGGAGGAATTTCTGGAACAGCTGCTGGATCGTATAAGCCATATAGGCGCCGATCATAATGAACTCGCCGTGCGCCATGTTAATGACATTCATCAGGCCGAACGTAATCGCCAGACCAAGAGCGATCAATAGCAGAATGGAGCTCAGCGACAAGCCGTTAAATAATTGAAGCAATACGATGCTCATTAGGTCATCCTCCTTGATAAAACGGGGGACCGCCCTTATAAGGGCAGCCCCGGTCTAATAATCGAGTTCGTCTGCGGCTTGCCTGAAGCCCATATTATTTGGCGGCGGACTTCGTCACCTCGGCGCCCCAAGGATACGTCTTGAGGAACGGGTCCGGCTTCACCGGCTGCCCGGAATTCCACACTTCCTTGATCATGCCGTCGCCTTGAATTTGCCCGATGCGCACCGTTTTGTAGACGTGCTGGTTGTCGCCGTCGATCGTTACTTTGCCGCCCGGGGCGTTGAATTCGAGACCTTTGGCGGCCGCTTTGACTTTCTCGACGTCGACGGAGCCGGCTTTCTTCACCGCTTCCGCCCACAGATAGACGCCGAAGTAGCCGGCTTCGATCGGATCGTCCGTAACGCGGTCTTTGCCGTACTTGGTTTTGTAAGCTTCGACGAATTTCTTGTTCTCCGGCGTATCCGTCGTTTGATAGTAGTTCCAGGCCGTATAATGGCCTTCCAGCACCGACGCGCCGATGCCGCGGATTTCTTCCTCGGCGATGCTAACCGACATCGTGGTCAAGTCTTTGGAAGTGATGCCTGCGTCCTTCAGCTGCTTGAAGAAAGCGACATTGCTGTCGCCGTTCAGCGTATTGAAGACGACGTCCGGCTTTTCCTGTTTGATTTTACTGATTATCGTGTTGTAATCCGTATGTCCGAGCGGAGTGTATTCTTCGGCGATCAGCGTGCCGCCTTCGGCTTTTAGCTGTTCTTTAATAATTTTGTTAGCTGTTCTCGGGAAGACGTAGTCGGAGCCGAGCAGGAAAAATTTCTTGCCTTTGTTTTGCAGCAGCCAGGTGACGGCGGGAACAATTTGCTGGTTCGTCGTAGCGCCGGTGTAGAAGATGTTAGGCGAAGCTTCCAAGCCTTCGTACTGCACCGGATACACGAAGAGGCCTTTGTTCTGCTCGACGACGGGCAGCACGGCTTTGCGGCTCGCCGATGTCCAGCCTCCGAAAATGACGGCGGCTTTGTCTTTTTGCAGCAGCTTTTTCGTTTTCTCGGCAAAAGTAGGCCAATCCGACGCTCCGTCCTCAATGATCGGCTTCAGCTGCTTGCCGAGCACCCCTCCGGCTTTGTTGATTTCTTCGATAGCCATCATTTCGGCGTCTTTGACCGAAACTTCGCTGATCGACATCGTGCCGGTGAGCGAGTGGAGGATGCCTACGGGAATCGTATCTCCTTCCGCTTTCGTATCGGCGTCGGACGGCGCGGACGATGCGGCTGTGTCCGTTTTCGATTGAGTGGCGCAGCCGGCCAGCAGCGCGGATAAAGACATGCACACCGCCATTAATACCGGAAGCCCTTTTCTGCTTACTTGGTTAATCATCGACCATCCACTCCTCTTCATAATGGGTTCTTGCGCGAATCCACCGGCGGCGTCGGCATTCGTTCCGCTATGTTTGTATCGCCCTGCCTCGTGGAAATTTTTATTACACGAACTATCATAGTTGCAACGTAACTTGCATGTCAATATACTTTACATAAAATTTGTTTAATCAAGTTTCAAATCCTGATATATGTAAAAAAACGCTTTTTATTAATTTGTTTTATACAAGTTTGTATGTAATATGGAAATAAAATCCTTTTATAATGTTATGTTATTTAACATTAATGGTTTACAAAGCAAAAAGCGGCGAATATAATAAACGTAATGGCAGTCGATTATGCGCATTTTTGAATGTCACATAACATAACATAATGCTTCGACAAGGAGGATGCCCTCACGTGCATTTAACGGAACGGGAAAAAGAGAAGCTGCTCATTACGGTAGCCGCCGATTTGGCCAGAAGACGGCTGCAGCGAGGGGTGAAGCTTAACTATCCGGAGAGCGTCGCGCTCATTACGTCCGAAATGATGGAAGGGGCGCGCGACGGCATGACGGTGGCGCAGCTGATGCAGTACGGCACGACGATTTTGAAAGCCGGTCAAGTGATGGAAGGCGTGCCTGAAATGATCCATGAGGTGCAGGTGGAGGCGACGTTTCCGGACGGGACGAAGCTTGTTACCGTTCATCAGCCTATCGGATACGAGTAAAACATTTAGATGAAGGAACGCATTCGGCGAAAGGCCGGGCGACAAGAAAGGAGTCGGGCTATGGTTCCGGGGGAATACCGCGTTCAAGCGGGAGAGATTGAGCTGAATCAAGGCAAGCGGACGGCGCGGATCATCGTCGTCAATAAGGGCGACCGGCCGATTCAGGTCGGCTCGCATTATCATTTTTTTGAAGTGAACCGGGGCTTGGCGTTCGACAGGGAAACGGCGTTCGGGATGCGGCTCGATATTCCGGCCGGCACGGCCGTCCGGTTTGAACCGGGTGAGGAGAAGCCCGTGCAGCTCGTCGCTTTGGGCGGGGCCGGACGATCCTACGGTCTCAACGGGCTTACCCGCGGCGATACGGCCGGCGGCGTGATGCCGGAAGAAGTGAAGCGTCGGCTGGAGCAATGGAAGGAGGGCGTCACTACCTGATGGTCAGGATGAATCGGACGGCTTATGCGCAAATGTTCGGTCCGACGGTCGGCGATGCCGTGCGGCTGGCCGATACGGAGCTGTGGGCGCAAATAGAGCGGGATTACACCGTATACGGGGAAGAATGCAAGTTCGGCGGAGGCAAGGTCATCCGCGACGGGATGGGGCAATCGAGCCGGCATACGCGGAGCCAGGGAGTTCTGGACACGTTAATTACCAATGCGGTCATTATCGACCACTGGGGGATCGTCAAAGCGGATATCGGCATCCGCGACGGCGTTATTGTCGGTATAGGCAAGGCCGGCAATCCCGATCTGATGGACGGGGTGCATCCGGAGCTGGTCGTCGGGGCGAGCACGGAGGTCATCGCCGGCGAAGGAAAAATAGTTACGGCTGGGGGCATCGACACGCACATTCATTATATATGCCCGCAGCAGATCGAAACCGCGCTGGCGTCGGGGGTTACGACGATGATCGGCGGCGGCACGGGACCGGCCGCAGGCACCAGCGCGACGACATGCACGCCGGGAGCGTGGCATATGCGCCGGATGCTGGAGGCGGCCGAAGCGTTCCCGATGAATCTCGGCTTCACGGGCAAGGGCAACGCCTCCTTCGCGGAGCCGCTCGTCGAGCAGGTGGAGGCCGGAGCGATCGGGCTGAAGCTGCACGAGGATTGGGGCACGACCCCGGCTGCGATCGATGCGTGCCTGCGGGTGGCGGACGAGTACGACGTACAGGTCGCTATCCATACCGATACGCTGAACGAGTCCGGGTTCGTTGAGGACACGCTAGCGGCGATCGGCGGCAGGACGATCCATACATATCATACCGAAGGAGCCGGCGGCGGTCATGCTCCGGATATTATCCAAGCGGCGGCGGAGCTGAACGTGCTTCCGTCATCCACGAATCCGACGCGCCCGTATACGATCAACACGGTCGAGGAGCATCTCGATATGCTGATGGTATGCCACCATCTCGACAGCCGGATTCCCGAGGACGTCGCTTTCGCCGATTCGCGGATTCGCCCGGAGACGATCGCCGCCGAAGATATACTGCACGATATGGGTGTATTCAGCATGGTGAGCTCCGACTCGCAGGCGATGGGCCGGGTCGGCGAAGTGATCATCCGCACGTGGCAGACGGCGGATAAGATGAAGAAGCAGCGCGGCTATTTGCCCGCGCCGGATGAACCGCCGGGCGCGGCGGAAGCGCAGCACGATAATTTCCGCATTAAGCGCTATATCGCCAAATATACGATCAATCCGGCGATCACGCATGGCGTCGCTCATTTGGTCGGCTCCGTCGAAGCCGGCAAGCTGGCCGACCTGGCCCTTTGGAGCCCGATGTTTTTCGGGATCAAGCCGGATATGGTGCTCAAGGGCGGAATGATCGCCTACGCGCAGATGGGCGACCCCAATGCGTCGATTCCTACGCCGCAGCCGGTGTTCGGGCGCCCGATGTTCGGTGCCTTCGGCAAGGCGGTGCGCCACTGCATTACATTCGTCTCGCAGGCTGCCTTCGATAAGGGAGTGCATAAGGAGCTCGGCCTTCAGAAGCGGATCGAGCCCGTCCGAAACTGCCGCAGCGTGACCAAGAAGGATATGATCCATAACGGCGAGACGCCGCGGATCGAGGTGAACCCCGAAACGTACGAAGTGAAGGTAGACGGCGAGGCGATTACTTGCGAACCGGCGGCGGAGCTCCCGATGGCTCAGCGGTACTTCTTGTTCTGACGAAGGGGAGGGGGAGTGAGAGCAATGCAACAACCGGCTATGTCCATGTCATTGCCGTCGTGGCTGTCCTACGTTCAGATGCTGGACTCCGCGCTGCCGATCGGCGGCTTCTCCCATTCCTTCGGACTGGAGACGCTCGTACAGATGGGGATCGTCGAGAAGCCGGAGCAGCTGCAGGAATATATCGCAACGATGCTGCTTCAGAGCTGGGCGCCGGTCGACGCGCTGGCGGTCAAGGCGGTGTACCTGTACGCTCCCGCCGAAGATTGGCAATCGCTCTGGGAGGTCGACCGGATGCAGCATGTACAGAGGGCGGCCGTCGAAACGCGGGAAGGCGTTCTGAAGATGGGGCGGCGGCTGTTTCAATTGGCGTCGTCGATTCATCCGCGGCTCGACTGGGAGCCGCTGCAAACGGCCGTGCGCGAGGGGCGGTGCTTCGGAACGCATCCTCTCGTGCACGGATGGGTCAGCTACCGGCTGCAGGTACCGCTCGCGATGGCGGCCGAAGGCTATCTGTACACGTGTACGATGACCTCCATTAACAGCGGCTTGAGATTAATGTCGATCGGCCAAACCGAAGGGCAGCGGCTGATAGCGGAGCTGGCGCCGATCATTACGGAGGCTTGGCGGAATGTGCGGCATCTGGACCCGCTGGAGGACGGATTCTCCGGCACGCCGGCCGCGGAGATTGCAATGATGCGCCACGAGGCGTTGTATTCGAGATTGTTTATGTCCTAGTCAGTTTGCAAAAAAAGATTGGATAAACCAAAACCTACCTACTCTATATAAGGAGGCATCCGCCTATGTGTCAAGGAGGAGCGCATCACCATCATCATTGGGAAACGCCGGAGCACCGGCATTCGGATAGGCCGATGAGAATCGGCATCGGGGGCCCAGTCGGATCGGGGAAGACCGCGCTGGTGGAACGGCTGGCGCGCAAGCTCAACCACCGCTACAGCATCGCCGTCATTACCAACGACATTTACACGAAGGAAGACGCCAACATTTTGATCCGCTCGGAGGCGCTGTCGGCGGAGCGGATCATCGGAGTGGAGACGGGCGGCTGCCCTCATACGGCTATCCGCGAAGACGCCTCGATGAATTTTGAAGCGATCGAAGAACTGGAACGCCGGTTTGCGCATCTTGATCTCATCTTTATCGAGAGCGGCGGCGACAATTTGGCGGCGGCGTTCAGCCCTGAGCTGGTGGACCGCTTCATCTACATTATCGATGTGGCGCAAGGGGAGAAAATTCCGCGCAAAGGCGGCCCCGGCATTATGCGCTCCGACATGCTCGTGATCAACAAGATCGACCTCGCCCCGCATGTCGGCGCCAGCTTGACCGTCATGGAGGAAGATACGCGCAAAATGCGCGGCGACCGCCCGTTCATTTTCTCCAATTTATTCGACGGCCAAGGGCTGGACGACATCGTCGACTGGATCGAGCGGGAATGCCGTCATGCCTAGAGTAACCGGCCGCATTTCGGCCGCTTTTCTGGAAGCGGACGGGAAGACGCGGCTCGGTGACCGGTATCACGCTTATCCGCTCAAAATCGCCAAAGCGTTTCCGTTTGATGATGGGCAGCTCGGCGTCTATATGATGGACGCTTCCCCCGGGATTATGTCGGGCGACCGTTACGAGCTCGACTGGCATTTCGGAGCGCATACGAAAGTATACGTGACGAATCAGTCGTATACCAAAGTGCATCCGCGGCGGCTTGATGAAACGGGGCAAGCCGTTCATCCGCCGAGCGAGCAAACGCAGCGGCTTACGCTCGGCCAGGGCGCATATGTGGAATATATGCCGGAGCCTTTGACGCTATATAAGGACGCCTGCTTCCATAGTACGACGGATGTGCGGATGGAGCGGGGATCGACGCTTATTTTGTCCGAGGTCGTCTGCCCCGGTCGAACGCAGCGCGGCGAGTTGTTCCGATACTGCCGCTATCGGAGCCGGCTTGCCGTTCGCTTCGGCGACGAATGGGTATACTGCGGCAGGCAGCAGGTGGAGCCCGGCGTTCAGCGGCTTGCGAGCATAGGCGCCTGGGGGAGCTTCACCCATATGGGGACGCTGTACGTGTTCAGCGAGCTGGCGGACGCCGCGATGGCCGAAGCGCTGCGAATCTTTATGAACGGGGAGCGGGACGGCTTCGATGCCGTCGCCCGGGGCAGGCAAGACGCTTCGTCCGGTCTCTATGCCGGGATAAGCCGCACCTACAAGCACGGTTTGATCGTATCCGTTATGGGGCGCAAAGCGTACGAGATTCAGGATTATTTGGAACGGGCCTGGGCATTTATCCGCAGCCGGTATTTTGCCTCGGCTCCGCTTCTGGTCAGAAAGTAGAACGGTGCTGCGGGAAACGGCAACCGATTAGCCAACAGCCCTTGAAGGGGAGGGAGGGGCCGCTAGAGCGGCTCTTTTTGCTGTTTAGGAAATGATGCGCAGCAATATCCTGTGGAAATCCGGGGTCTCCCCCGAAAGTAAAATCTACCCATAGAACGATCCCAGAGGAAGGGTTAGACGCCGATCCGGCTTAGGCTGGATGCGGACGGAATAAGCTTCAGAGCATCACGTCACTACCCTGGAAATTACTCTTGGTACCCCATTTCCATTGTCTGTGGTGCCGCGTAGCGGCATGGATGGCTTTTGGGGGATTTGTTCCTGCGCTTTTCTTCTCGTTTTCACATACATCGATTTCAACTTGAGGCTCATTCCGTTCTACCCGCGGTAGATTAAAAGCGGCACGCTTAGTTATGCAAAGACTATTTGTCATTCAGATCACTTCCGCGGAAGCCGCTGCTACCGAATGTTAAATAAAGTTAAATTCGGACTATAGCCAATCGATTGCGATCTGCCGAATAATGGAAACAGCGAACGGATAGCGCTTACATCCGTTTCGCTTTTCATAAGGGCAAGGAACCGAAATTTGGAACGAGGGAGGCGAAAATAAGGGCAATCATTCATCAGGAGCTGCAGCAGCGGATTGGCAAAGCAATCCAGACTATGTATCCGGAGGGATCGAATGATGAAAAAGCTTATGAAATCGTTGATGGTGACTACGGTCATCGCATCTTTGGCCGGGGCCGTTCCGGTGACGGCGGCCACTGACCTCGGACACCAGGTGCTCGCGTCCAATGACGGCTGGGCGGCATACTCGACCGGAACGACCGGAGGCTCCGCGGCCACTTCCGCCAATGTGTTCACGGTGACGAACCGCAAGCAGCTGGTGACGGCGCTCGGCGGCGGATCAAACACGACGCCCAAAATCATCTATGTGTCCGGCACGATCAATATGAACGTGGACGACAATAACAATGCGATGGGACTTAACGAATATAAAGATTCGGCCTATGATTTCAACGCCTATTTGGCGGCTTACGACCCTGCGGTATGGGGAACGTCGAAGGTGCCGAGCGGCACGCAGGAGGATGCGAGAAAACGGTCGCAGCAAAAGCAGGCCGGCCGCATCGTCGTGGACATCCCTTCCAATACGACGCTTGTCGGCTCGGGGACGAACGCCAAAATCGTCGGCGGCAATCTGAATTTGAAGAGCGGCGTGACGAATGTCATCATCCGCAATATCGAATTCCAGGACGCGTACGATTATTTTCCGCAATGGGACCCTACCGACGGCAGCAGCGGCAACTGGAACTCGATGTACGACAGCATTACGATCAAGGGCGCCAATCATATTTGGATCGATCACTGCACCTTCGACGACGGCTCGCATCCGGATAGCGGCAGCGGCACTTATTTCGGCAGGGAATATCAGCATCATGACGGCACGGTGGACATCTCCAATGCGGCCGATTATATTACCGTCTCTTATAACTATTTCCACGACCATGACAAGACGACGCTCATCGGCTCCAGCGACAGCGCAACCTCCGATGACGGCCATCTGAAGGTGACCATGCATCACAACTACTACAAGGATGTCGTGCAGCGTGCGCCGCGGGTCCGCTTCGGACAAGTCCATCTGTACAACAATTATTATGAAGGAAGCAAGAGCGGCGGAACCTATCCGTTCAGTTACGCGTGGGGCATCGGCAAATCGTCGAAAATTTACGCGCAAAATAATTCGTTCAGCATTCCCGGGCTGTCCGCAGCCAAAATCGCCAGCGTCTTTAGCGGCGGGACGGCGCTGTACGATTCGGGAACGCAATTGAACGGCTCATCCGTCAATGTCGCTTCGAGCAACAGCCTGAGCACTTCGGTCGGCTGGACGCCGTCCTTGTACGGCACGATCGATGCGACCGCCAATGTGCCGTCCGTCGTTAAGACGAATGCGGGCGCAGGCAAAATCCAATAATCGACCGTTCGATCCATAGTCCATCCTCAGACCGGCCGCCCCCTGCGGCCGGTCTTCTCTTGCCGCATAGACGAGGACGTCGAACCGTTTCGGGCGGTCGGTCAGGGACAAGCTCGGTACGCCGATGAACTATCGACAATATTTTGAACTCGCGCGCGGTTTGTTGTCAAACGGGTTCCGTGTTGATATGATGGAAGGAGATTAAAGGAAGAACGGTTTCGTTACGTCACGAACATTCGTTTTTCGACACAAGGTTTCCTTTACGGAAGCTTTTGAGGGAGGTACTATAGGTGGAAGAGCAAATGAGGCTGGATCTTCCTTCGGAAGGTTTGGCTGCAGGGCAGGACACACAACTGGAAACCACTCAACAACACGGACCCGTTACTTGGAGAGACTTCGTACAGCTTGCCAAACCGGGTATTATTTTTTCCAATTCGATCACGGCGTTCGGCGGCTTCTGGGTAGCTTCCGGCTGGCACGTCAATTGGCTGCAAATGCTCTACACGCTGATCGGTACCGCGCTGGTTATGGCTTCCGGCTGTGTTCTGAACAATTATTTGGACCGGGACATGGATGTGAAGATGGCAAGAACGCAGAAGCGCGCGCTCGCTACGGGTAAAATGTCTCCGCAAACGGTGCTCGTGTACGGAATCATTCTCGGTGTAATCGGGGTGTCCGGGCTCGGCCTGCTCGTCAATCCGATGACCGCGCTGCTCGGGATGATCGGCTTGTTCGTTTACGTCTGGATTTATACGGCCTGGTTTAAGCGCACTTCCGTCTGGAGCACGGTGGTAGGCAGCTTCTCCGGAGCGATGCCGCCGGTCATCGGCTACTGTGCGGTGACTCCGACGATTGACGCCGGGGCGATTATTTTATTCGGCATTTTGTTCCTGTGGCAGCCGCCGCACTTCTGGGCGCTCGGCATTCGCCGCGCGGAAGAATACCGCGCCGCGGGATTTCCGCTGCTGCCGGTAGTGAAAGGATCTTATACGACGAAGATCAGCATGATGCGCTATATCGTTCTGCTGGTTCCGGTATCGATGCTGCTTTACGTCTACGGCTACGTGAACGTCATTTTCTTTTACGCCGCGGCTGCGATGGGATTGTATTGGGCTTTCCTGACGATGAAGGGGTTCAAAGCGGAGGACGAAGTCCAATGGGCGAAAAAAACATTCATCTATTCCATCAATTACTTGACGCTGTTGTTTATCATCATGGTTATTACGACCGTGAAGCAAGGATAATTCGGCTCCCGGCACGGGGCAAGGCGGACGGGCTTCATCCCATGGCAACATGGGATCTTTTTTGTCTAAGAAAACCCCCAGTTCGACTGGGGGTTCGGGAAAGCTTATAGCTATGAGTAAAAATCCCTTGACCTTTATGATAAGATGATAGCCGGTCTGCCAACCGCAACATCAAATCAAGGAGGACAAGGGAATGGATAAGAGCAGTCTAGCACATACCCGCTGGAACTGTAAATACCATATTGTATTTGCACCGAAATATAGACGGCAAGTCATCTATGGGAAATTAAAAAGAGAGATCGGAAAGATCATCCGGGAGTTGTGTGAGCGCAAAGGGGTGGAGATTCACGAAGCGGAAGCGTGCCCGGATCACATCCATATGTTGGTGAGTATTCCACCGAAACTGAGTGTATCGGAGTTTATGGGGTACTTAAAGGGAAAAAGTTCGCTGATGATCTTCGATAAATTTGCGAACCTGAAGTATCGATACGGAAATCGGCAATTTTGGTGCAGAGGCTATTTTGTGGATACGGTAGGGCGAAACAGGAAAGCGATAGCCGAATACATTCGAAATCAACTAACAGAGGATAAGAACTACGAACAAATCACGATGAAAGAACTGTTCGACCCGTTTACGGGTGAGTCGGTAGGAAAGGGCAAATAAAAGAGCCCCTTTGAGGGGCAAGCCCGGGACCGCTCGCGGTTGGCAGACTTTCAGTGCGCCTTCTTAGGCGCGTGCTAGTACCATGCCCTTATAGGGCTGATGGAAGCCACCGGCTAAGCCGGTGGTTATGACTTGCAGTGCAATAGGGGACAGGTTTTGCGAGGAAAACTTACGATCATTAGAAGCTGAATTTGGATTAGAGGAAGGGATGAACCATGAACGCAGCCCTGCAAAAGAACGGTTTTAAAATTGTTGTCATCATCGTACTGCTGGCTATGATCGGAACTTTCAGCTATATGCTGATGAAGGGCAATGACACGAAGATGGGCGTCATCAAGAAAGCCCCGGACTTTAAGCTGACCAATCTCGATGGCAAGCAGGTAGGGCTATCCGATTTGGCAGGGAAGACGAAGCTGGTTTATTTCTTCTATTCGACTTGTCCGGACGTATGTTTGCCGACGACCTATACGTTGTCCAAAGTTCAGGATACGCTTGTCAATAAAGGGGTTTTCGGGGATAAAACAGCCATCGTATCGATTACCTTCGATCCTACTCGGGATACGCCGGAGCAGCTTAAGGATTTTTCCGGCCATTATCATGCCGATCCGAAAGGCTGGTATTTCCTGCGCGGGGACGAGGCGACGGCCTTCGATATCGCTAACAAATTCGGCGTCATGGTCGTAAAGGACCAGCAGGGCAATTTCACGCATAACAACGTCATTTTGCTCGTCGACAAGAAGGGGGATTTGCGCACGTATTATAACGGCAACGACGCCGATCTCGACGTCGAGAAGATTGCCCAGGATATGATTGCGCTGAGCAAGGAATAGCAACGATCGATTACAATTTAGCCGAGGGAAAGTCCAGAGCCGGTTCTTGCGGAGGGTATATAATGTACTCTTCCAGGCCGGCCTTTTCCAGTTGCTGGATTAGATACTCGTCCGGAGTTCCTTCTACGCCGGCGTACCCTCTTCTCGTATAAATTTGCTCCGCATCCGGAAACGTATCACGTAGTATGCCGCGGATTTTTTTGCCGGAAGAGTCGTTGTCCGTAAACAAATACACTTCGCAAGAGCCCGCTTTCTTCTTCAGATCCTCCAATTTCTCCGTATTTAAAGAGCCGTAGGTGCAAAACAGCAAAACCTCCTCCTTCAAAAGACGGCGAAGTCTGCTTCGGTCGTTTTTGCCTTCCACGATGATGGCGATGGTCATAGCGATTCTCCTCCGATCAATACCGAACATTACCTCGCTTTAGTATACCCAGTTCCCCGGTTTATTCCAAGTATGCGTGATGCTGGGATTTCCCAGGAAATGTCGAAACAATGACCAAAAAAGTTTCGCCGTCAGTCTCTTGACGAAACGGATAATAATTATTACAATGAAATTACTAACTAACAAATAATAAGTTAATTACTTTATATTAGATATACGCTTTTTGTTGCGATCAATCGATTCCATTCGGGAGGGATACACATGAACATCGTTATTTATCCGCAAGAGCAGCAGGCGTCGGGAGGCTTTGACGGAGGCAAAATTACCGAACAAAAGCCTATTGGTTTTCCGGGCGAAGGTTCGGCGGTTAAACGCATCGGTCCGTTATTTTATTGGGCGTGGGCGCATGCTAAGGTCGAAGGTTTTATTCCGATGCATCCGCATCAAGGCTTTGAGATTATTACTTATATGGTGAACGGCCAGGCGGAGCACGCCGATACGCTCGGCACGCAGAGCCGCGTGGATGCCGGAGGGGCTCAGGTAATGCAAACCGGTTCCGGCGTGTCGCACAGCGAACGGTTCATCGGTCCGGATTCGGAAGGCTTCCAGATTTGGTTCGAGCCTCATCTCCGGGATGCGCTTCAGAGACGGCCGACATATAACCAATATGAGCATGAGCAGTTTGCTTTCTCCGGGGAAGACGGAGCGACGGTGAAGACAGTCATCGGGGAAGGGGCTCCGGTTGAACTGACGGCCGATGTCCGGATGTGGGATATCGAGCTTTCGGCAGGGAAGACGTACCGCCATCGGCTGGCAGCCGGCCGTGCGCTGGCGGGTCTGGCGATTCGGGGCGACGGCGGATGGTCCCTGGGGAAAGCGGGACAGTCTTCGCTTGTCAGCTTCGCACATAAAGATTTCTCCGTGCTCGGCGCTGATGCGGGGGAAACGGAGGAGGCGCTGCTGACAACGGATACCGGCCTGCGGATGATTCTGATCGAAGCGCCGGTTCAGGTGGATTATCCGTTATACCCGAAACGGTAAGCGGACGGGCTTCTTCTCATACAAAAAAACAGCCTGACATGTCAAGAAGTCAGGCTGTTCTTATGAAATGGAGAGTGGATACCGCCCGAGAGCAGTATTAGTTGTTGATAAAATCGGCTTTGGTCAGCAACCGTTTCAGCATCGCTGCCGATTGCGCCCGGGTAGCCTGTTTCGAAGGAGCGATCGTAGTATCGGTCATTCCGTCTACGATGCCTGCTTCGATAGCTGCAGCCAATTCTTGCTGTGCCCATACGATTTGATTGGAATCGCTGAATTTGGCGAGCAATTCCGCTTGACGGTCAGCCGATACGTCCGGTTTGGCGCCTGCATATGCCAAGGCGCGAACGACCATGGCCGAGAGCTCTTCGCGGGTAATCGGTTGGTTCGGTCTGAATGTGTGGTCTTCGTAGCCGTCGATGATTTTGGCGTTGACGGCCGTTGCGACTACACTGGAGAACCAATCGCCGGAAGATACATCCGTGAAGGAGCTGCCGCCGGCAAGTTGATCAAGACCGAGTGCACGAACGACCAAGGCTGCGAATTCGGCACGGGTAATGTTGCGTTCCGGCTCGAACGAAGTATCCGTTACACCATCGATGACCAGCTTGTTAGCCAGCAGATCGATGTAGGATTGCGCCCAATGCCCTTGGCTGTCGGCAAAGCTTTTGTTCAATTCGATGACGGTATAGATGCTGTTGCCGTTGCGTTTGATCGTCGCTTCGTTGCTGTCGTCCTCGGACGAGAACAGTGCAGGAGCGAAGCTTAATTTTTTGCTTGCCGGGTCGAATACTACGGCCGTTGCTTTGGAAGGATCGACCGCTTTCGTCAGCGGAAGCGTACGGCTAATGTAGTTGTTGCCTAATTCGACAGGCGTCGTCGTTGTGCTGTCCGTGCCGTAAGCGACAAGATCGAAGTCGACCGATCCGCTGGCTACGGTGCCGCCCAGCGCTTCTGCAGCCGCTTGGATATCGCTTGCGACGCTATCGTCGGCAGCGCTGATGGAAACCTTGATGGTCATGTCGTCTACAGAGGCAGAGAGCTTGTCAGCAAGGCCGTCCAGGTTCAGAACATAAAGAGGAAGCGTATAAGTGCCGTTTCCGTTAGAGATAACAAGCGCTTTGTTTTTGTCGCCGACAAAGTCCTTCAGCGCTTTGGCCGGAATGAGTACAGTGTCGCCGCTCAGAACCAGCTCAATGACGTCGTTGTTGGTCAGTGCGTTGATCAACGTATTGGCGTCAATATAGCCGTCGGAAGAAACGGTAATGCTAGGTCCGGACGGAATGTAGCTGCCGCCGCCCCCGCCGCCTTTATGACCGCCGCTGCTGGATGAAGTCGAATTGTAGACCGTGCCGTACACGGAATCCGTTACCTTTTCCAGCAAATTCAAGTAAGTGTAGCTGTTAGAAACGCTGCTAGAGAAATTGTAAGTGTACACGCCATCGTAAACGCTGTATGTAGCGGTCGATGCGGTGCCAAGATAGTTACCGTTCGGATCGTACAAATATACTTGTGCATTCTCGGAATACACATCGGAGTAGACCGAACCGGAAACGGTGCCGTCGCGGTAAGTCAGATTTTTAAAACCGGTCGCCGCGAAGGCTAATACGGGCAGTAGCGCCGAAATGATCAGCATCAATACGGTTACTTGCGCCGTCTTTTTAAAGACAGCTGGCTTCATGAAAAATTCACTCCTATCTTCTTTACGTGAATAATGGGGTATGCTGCCGGAAGGCTTCTTCATCAGATGTATTTCACCTCCTTTTCGGAACATCTCATTACAAAGTTCGAACGGGCCTGGCGGTATAGGTCCGTCTGTTTCGATCGGAAAAAGATAAATAATGTCCAATAAGCCGTCCGGCATGCCGGACGGCTTTGACTGCTTAATTCGAGAAGCGTATCTAAATTAATAAATAAAGCCGCGACTTACAATAACAAGCAGAATGAACAACACCAAAATGACTCCGGTAGAGGTCCAGATTCCAACGCCGTCAACTCCCATGGATATTCCTCTCCTTTCAACTTCAGTAATCATTTGACACTATCTATATTATGTGAAAGGAGCGGAGCGGCTTGTGTGTACACCCAGTCGCTAAAGATTTGATAGTTACTTGTCTTGTGGGACACCTATCTGCATTTGCCGGCCGACGAAGAGCGTACGCGCTGTCCGCCGTTCAAGCGGGGGCCGGTTTGAAGAAGCTTCTTAGAGGAAGCGCGCAGAGCGCCAGCATTAAAGCTAGAAAAGCAATAAAATAAGGCGAAGTATGACTTCTCATATGTCCGGCAACAATGGGACCTATAAAAGCGCCGATCGAGTAGGCGATGGACAAGTACGAGAAAATGCGTCCGTACCGGTTGGAAGCCGTGACGCTGGCAAGTAAGGAGGCTATCGACGGGAAGATAACCCCCTTGGTCATGCCGATCAGGAATAAGGCGACGTGAATCGGCACAGGCCAATGAACGGACATGCCGAAGAAGATGAGCGCAAGCGACAAGCTCCCCGATATCATCCGGACAAACGGCGAGACACGGTTAAGAAACAGCATGCTTAACGTCACGAGGGCGCCCAGGCTGACGAGGGAGAAGAGAATGCCCGACGTCATGATCGAGCCGGCGGCTTCCTTCATCAGAGGAAGCTCGAAGAAGAGGATGCCTTGCGAGCAGGATAGCGCGAGCGGAACCCCGAAGAACAGCCACGGAATGCCGCCGTAGGGCTGGCCCTCGGCTTCCGCATTCGCGCCGCTCCGGCCGGCGGCGGGAAGCCCGTGCGCGTCGGTGGGGAATACGGCTTGCGCCGCTTCCGTAACCTGCCGTTCTTTCACGCCGAATAAGGCGAGCACCCCGGTGACGATAAGAATCCAGCCCAGTACGGTGAACGATTGGACAAATCCCAGCTTGGCTACCAAATAAGCGCCCACCGCAGGGCTGAGCACGGAGGCCATCGTATGCACCAGCCCGTTGCCCGCCATCAGCTTGCTTTGCTGCACTTGATCCTTGGCGATTTTGGCCAACAGGGAGAGACAGGCGGGCGACAAGAAGGCGAGAACGAACCCGCTGATCGAGCGGATGATAAGCAGCTGCCACGGGTCGGAAACCCGGGATTGAATTAATAGTACGATACCTGCTACAATCAGGCTGAATACAATGAAACGCTTGCTGCCATACTTGTCGACGCCGTACCCGGCCAGTAAATTTCCGGGCAGATGAGTAATGGAATACACGCCCAGAATAAGACCGATGAACGAAGGGGCTGCGCCGAGCGAAATGGCGAACGGGGATAAGATCGGATACTGCGCATGAAGATCGAAAAAGGCTACGAACATGAATAAATAAAGCCAGATTGCGGTTTTCAACATCATCACCTCGCATTTCACGATTGTAGGAGCGTCCTTCGAAGCTCTGCGGCACCGGCGGGCCTGCCGCATCTTTCACCGGGTTTGGGCCGTTCCGCCTACAGTATGGCTTGGTTCTCTATCGAGCATCGGGCGGGGGCGCAGTTTTACGGGCGGACGCTTACAGTTCATTGGAACGTTTTTTGGTTTCCGAGACATTACTCCAGGGTTGCAAAGAGACGGCCTTATCATTACGTTTACGTGACAAGCCTTAGGGTTAGTACCATTATTTTGGAACTCTTTGTGACGGTTTCCGTACTACATTTCCGGGAGGGCGGCATTATTGGATTCATTTCTGATCATCGTATTGGCCGCCGTTGCGGCGGGCGTGCTGCTGCGCGTAAGATCCACCTATAAGAAGATCAAGCGGGCGGACAAGTCGGAAGAGATCCAGCGCAAACTGGCCGAGCTTAGAAGGCGCAGAGAAGAGGAGTAAACGGCGGCGCGTCAGAGCGTCGGGCGCAAGAAGATTGAAAGGGGAGAGATGGATTTGGATGCGAATTTCATTATGACATTTCTAGAAGAGCGATGGTTCGTCGTCGTGGCGGCGATCGTCGTATTGTTCATCGTCGTCAAAATTGTCAAGACATTAGTGAAATGGATTATCGTGCTGGCGGTTATCGCCGGGCTGTTCTTTTACGGAGCGAGCTACAAGGATAAGCTGATGGAGATCGGCACCGCGGTAACGGCGGAAGCGAAGGCTCAGGCGATCAAAACCATTTCCGGGGAAATGAAGGACGCGCAGTACAAGCAAAATCCGGACGGAACGTTCACCGTAACGACCAAAAGCTTGCGAATTGACGGAAATCCCGGAGCCAATGAAGTGAAGGTGACGTTCATGAATCAAACCTTTACGATGAAAATGGATGATGTCGTCAATGCGCTGATCGAACAAGCTAAGAAAAATACGAAGATATAAATAACGAAGCTTTCAGGGCTTTCGCAGCCTTGCGAAAAAAGAGAGAGGTGACAGGCATGGCTTCCTGGCTGAGTTCCATCGGCTCGTACAATTGGATCACGATCGCGCTGGCGGTCGTCGTGGCCGCGTCGGCCGTTCAAGGGGTGGTGCGCGGCGCGTCGGCGTCGGCCCGCCATTTGCTGCTAATGCTGGCCGAAGCGCTGGCGACCGTACTGGCGCTGCTGCTTGCCTGGAAGCTGGCCTCGTGGGCTTCGCCGCAGGTGCAAACATGGCTTGCCTCCCTGAAGCTGGACATCCCGGCGGAGGACCTCGGAGCGCTCAAGCAGCTCTACTACACGCTGATGACAAGCATGCGCGATTTCTCGCTGCTGCGCTACGGCATATTATTCGTGCTCGGCTATTGCCTGATCAAGCGTGTGCTTTACATCGCTATCGATCCGCTGATGGACAGCTGGATGTCCGGACCGCCGCGGCCTGGGGGCCGTCGGGGAGGATTCTCCCATATCGTCAGCAGTCTTGCCGGCGGCGTCATCGGCTGCGCTACGGGAATCGGGCGCTCTTTGGTTATTATCGCCGTCTTGTTTATTGCGGCCGCTTTGTTTCCGCAGACGCCCGCCGCCGATTATATTCAAGCCTCTGCTTTATACCAAAAAGGCGCAGGCACCGTCATCAAGCCGGTCACCGGCGATTTTTTCGAGAATCGGCTGCCCGTGTTCACCAAAGCGGTGGAGCAGGAATTCAGCAACATTTTGCAGCGCAAATACGAGGTGCTCGACGCGAAGATTCCGAACGACATTGCCGAAGCGGCCAAGGAAGTGACGGCCAAGGGCAAAACCGACGAGGAGAAGGCGCGCCTGCTGTACGACTGGGTCGGAACCCGCGTCCAGTACGATTGGGATAAAGTCGATCTCTACGAGCAGCAAAGAATCTGGAAGGAGCAAACGCCGGAGCAAACCTTTGCGACGCGCAAAGGGGTCTGTATCGATTATTCGCGTCTGTATGCGGTGATGGCGCGCTCCGTCGGGATCGACGTCAAGGTCGTGACGGGACTCGGCTTCGACGGCAAAGGAAGCTACGGTCCCCATGCCTGGAATGAAGTTTATTTGAGCGATAAAGAGAAATGGGTTCCGCTTGATTCGACCTGGGTTTCCAGCGGAGGCAACTGGTTCAACCCGCCGAATTTCAACGAAACGCATATACGCGAGGTTTGAGCCATTGGGCAAATAACCGATGAGGCCGGACATCCAACCGCAAGGTTCCGGGATGGCTGGCTTTTTCCCTTTGGGCCGAATTATGTTACACTACAATATAATAGGGTGCTAGAGCCCGATTGCTGTCGAATTTGGGGAAATTTAGAAGAACGGTGGGTAACAGCGATCGGAAGACGTTTCCGCGTACCTAGGGGAGAAGGAGCCATTCTTATGATACCAAAACCATTACATGCGTATAAAGCCGTCTTTTTTGACGTAGGGGATACGCTGATGACGATACCGGCATCACAGACGATAATGCGGCAATATTTGGCCGATCGGTCGCTTCGGCGCGACGAAGAACGGGTGGGACGGCTGTTCACCGAAGCGTTCCGGCTCTTTTACTACGGCAGACAGGTCGATGCGTACGAGCCCTGCACGCCGGAGTCGGACCGCGCTTTCTGGATGAAGCTATACCGTTACATTCTGGAAAAACTCGACGTGCACGAGGAACGGTGGACCGACGAGCAAATCGACGACTGCTGCCGCGGCATGTACGAGCTGTTTACGGGACCTCAGCCGTACCGGCTTTTCGATGATGTGAAGGAAAGCGTGGAGGCGCTGAAGCAAAGAGGATTCCGGCTCGGCATTATTTCCAATTTTGCGCCGACGCTGACGGACATTCTCCGGCATCAGGGGATTCTGCATCATTTCGATCCGGTCATCGTATCCACCGAGGTTGGCCTGGAGAAGCCGGACCCGGCTATTTTTCATCTGGCGCTGGAGCGTTCGGGACTTGCCGCGTCGGATATTTTGTACGTCGGCGATCACGATACGAATGACATTTGGGCCCCTGCGCAGGCGGGGATCGACGCCGTTAAGATCAAACGTTACGATTATCATTCGGGAGCAGGGATTCATTCCCTGCTCGAGCTGCTCGCATGACTTTTCAAGGATTTAAAGGAGCTGTAGCAACATGAGAAAGTCCATGTCGACGGATGACCCGCAAAAGCACGAATCGAACAAGCGGCGTCATTACACCGTTCGAATCAATCTATTTTTCTTCTGCACGTTCGTTTTATTTTCCGTCCTGATCGTCCGGCTGGCGATTTTGCAGTTTGTCGAGGGCAAGCAGCTGAAGGCGGCGGAAGCCCAGACGACCAAACGGGATACGCCGATCGCGCCGATTCGCGGCAATATTTTCGACAGCAACGGTTACCCGCTGGCGTTTACGAATTCGACCCAGTCCTTATATTTCCGTATGGAATCCGATCAGAAGAAGGATGACGTTATCGCACTGGCAGGCAAGCTGGAAGCCTTGTTCAAGGAGTACGGCGATCCGGGCAAGCCGCAGATGACGGCGGCCGATATTATTAAATCGATGGACGTCGGATACGATCTGGACAAAAATTCGACGACCGCGCCAAGCTATTCGTTCGTTCCGCGGCGGATCAAATCCGGCTTGTCGGATAAGGAAATCGCTTATATCCTCGAGCACCGCGACGAGCTGAAATGGCTTGAGGTGATGGAGGAGAGCATCCGCACCTACGATCCGGATAAGATCGCCGTACAGCTTATCGGCTATATGCGGCCGTTTTCGCAGGCAAGGGAGCCGAAGAACGGGCTCGATTTTTATAAGAACAAGAGTACGACGGACGGCTATCTGGATACCGAGGACGTCGGCTATGACGGCATCGAGCTGATGTATCAGGATGAGCTGCGCGGGAAAAACGGCATGAAGACGTATCCGGTCAACGCCTCGCAAAAAATTATCGGCAAAGTGTCGATCGAAGCCCCGGAGAAAGGGAACAATCTGTTCCTGACGATCAACAAAGATATTCAGCAGGTGGCCGAGCAGGCGATTATCGATCAACTTGCCTACGCCAAATCGCCTGCGGCCCGCGCGTCCCATTACGGCTATGCGCCGAACGCGAAGGCGGGATATGCGGTGGCGATGGAGGTCGACACGGGAAGGGTCGTCACGATGGCGAGCATGCCGGACTACGATCCGAACGTGTGGAACGGCGGCATTTCCACGCAGGAGTACCAGCGCATCCAGCCGTTCATCAATAACGGCACGATTACGACGGCGTATCCGGACTATCCGGAGAACGAGCTGAAAAATCACCCGACCTCGATCGTGTACGTCGGTTCCATCATCAAGCCGCTGTCGGTGCTGATCGGCTTGAACGAAGGCTTGTTCGGCGTAGGGACGACCTATAACGATACCGGGGTGTTTACCTACGGTAAAGACAACAACGCCAAGCTGACGAACTCCGACCGGGCCGCGTACGGCCTGATCAATGCGGCGGACGCGATCTGGCATTCCTCCAACACGTTCATGTCGGCGATGATCGGCAATCCGCTGTATATGCGCAGCGGGCAGCAGGCCGTCGACATCTGGGAATCGTATTTGAACAAATTCGGTCTCGGCGTGCTGACGGGCAGCGGGCTGCCTCGGGAATCGGCGGGGATCAGCGAGTTCAAGACGAATACGAAGGAAACGCTGCAGTCCCGAATGGTGTACGCCTCCTGGGGGCAGAACGAGAAATATACGACGCTGCAGATGGCGCAGTATGCGGCGACGCTTGCGAACCGCGGCAAGAAGCTGAAGCCGCTTTTGGTCGACAAGATCGAAACCTACGACTTCAAGCCGGTGAGCAAAGTGGAGCCTGAGGTGATGGAGGAAACCTCGTTCCCGGACGCTTACTGGGATGCCATCCAAAAAGGGATGCTAAAGGTTAACGTGCAGGGCTTCGAAGGCTTTCCGTACTCGGTAGCCCGCAAGACGGGAACCTCGACCCAATCGGTCGGCGGCAAAATGATCGACAACGCGGTCTTTATCGCCTATGTGCCCGCGGAGAAGCCGAAGCTGGCCGTAGCGGTCGTCGTGCCGGAGGGCGGCTTCGGAGCTTGGAACGCGGCGCCGATCGCGCGCAAAATATTCGACGCATACGACCAGTATTACGGGCTCGACGGCGTGCCGAAAGGCAAGAAGGCGGACACGGACACGCCGTAGCCGCAGCCGGCCGCGCCACGCAAAAAACTCTTTGGAAGACCGCTTTCTTGATGAACGCGGCCCGCCGAAGAGTTTTTTTGCATTCTCCGCCGATAAAAAAATAAGCGGCAATTGTGATAAGTCACACATACAACCAAGGGGTCCGAGAGTAATCTGTAAAGTATACATGTAAACAACATTCATTTGGAGGTGGAGCTATGAGTGGGCAATTTCAGCCTCGGGAGGAGTACACAAGCGCACATGTGACAGAGTTGTCGGAGCTCGTAGACCGTTTGAAGCGGGAGCACGGCGAACTGCTGCAGGTGCTTCGCGATATGGCGGAGCAATCGGTGCTGGCGGAGCGCGAGCGCGATCCGGTCAAAGCCAGAGGGACATTGCTGCATCTGAGGCTGTGGGCGATGGCTTTTCAGGAGGAGCTGGAGAGGCATTCCCATTGGGAGGAGAAGGAGCTGTATCCTTTTCTGAACCTGTATTTTCATAAGTATAAGCGGCCTTCCGTCGTACCTTCCTTATGGATGTTGGAGAAGGAGCACGAACGGGCTATGGATCATATGAATTCGTTCTTCCGGGCCGTTCACGCGCTCAAATCGGATTCGGATGCGCTGCCGGTGAAACGCGCGGCCGCGTACTTGACCCAGGCTTGCCGTATACTGACAGACCATCTGGAGAAGGAGGAGCAAATTATTTTTCCGCTGACCGACCAGGTGCTTACCGATGTCGATTTCCTGTTCTCCTAACGCCGGCAGACCGGCGAACGTTAAAGGGGCCTTTGAAGGCCCCTTTTTCCATGAAAATTCCGCTTGAAACGTCGGTTCGGGTCATATCAGAATGCCCAGCCGCCCTTTTGGAACACAGGTTCCTCGGCGCCGTCCGCCGTCACCCCGTAAATGTCCATCTCCGCAGAACCGATCATAAAATCTACATGCGCAATGCTCGTGTTAAGCCCTCTGGACTTCAGCTCGTCTTGAGACAAGCCTTTGCCGCCTTCGAGGCAGAACGCATAAGCGCTTCCGATCGCCAAATGATTGGAGGCGTTCTCGTCGAACAGCGTGTTATAGTACAAAATATTCGATTCGGAAATCGGTGAGCGATGAGGAACAAGCGCCACCTCGCCAAGATAATGGGAGCCTTCGTCCATCTCGATCAGCCCGCGCAGCGTCTCCTCGCCCTGCTTGGCGGATACGTCCACGATGCGGCCGTTCTCGAAGGTCAACGTGAAGCCGTCGATGATGTTGCCTCCGTAGCTGAGCGGCTTGGTGCTGGATACTTTGCCGTTTACGCCGGTAGCGAGCGGGGCGGTGAACACCTCCTCGGTCGGCATGTTGGCGACGAACGCGTGTCCCTGCTCATTAATGCTGTCCGCGGCGACCCAGATATGGCCTTCCGGAAGCTCGATGGTCAGATCGGTGCCGGGAGCGATGTAGTGCAGCTTCTTATATTTTTTGGCGTTCAAATAGGCGGATTTCTCGTTGAGCGTTTGGATGTGCTTCTCCCAGGCGGCTACCGGATCGTCCTGATCGACGCGCACGGTGGAGAGGATCGCTTCCCACAGCTTAGCGAGCTGTTCTTGCTCCGGCAAATTCGGGAACACCTTGGCCGCCCATGCCGGAGAAGGCGCCGCGACGACGCACCAGCTGAATTTATCCGACTGCATATACTGGCGGTATTTGGCCATCGCTTTGCCGTACGTTTTCTGATAATTGACGATCCGCTCCTGAGGCACGCCCTTCAGCAGATCCGGGTCGGACGAGACGACGCTGATGACAGCGAAGCCCTTCTCCGCCAGCTCCAGCATTTCGCCCGCATACCACTTGGGCTCTTCGAGGAAAGACTCGTCCGGAGCGAGGTCGTACCGCAAGCGGGAGACGGTATCGTCGGACCAGTTGACTTTGACCGTATAAGCGCCGGCTTCATAAGCCTTTTTGACAAGCAAACGGACCAGCTCGGCCGCGTCGAGCGCCGCGTTGATGACGAGCGTCTGCCCTTTTTGAATATTGACGCCGATGTTGACGATAATTTGCGCGTATTGGTTTAACTGCTTATCGAAATTGCCCATCAGAGCCCTCCTATGGAAATGATTTTCTATTGTCTTTTTTATCTTAGCAAAAAGCGGCGCGAACTCCAAACGGTGCAGCCGAAAAAAAGTTGGTGAAAAAGAGTTGCACTAGAGAAACATTTTTGTATATAATATGCATAAGTTGTATTAAGGAAACAAATATTTAGAAAGGAAACAATTTGTCTGTAGGTAAAAAGTTAAAAAATGGAATGGGAGTGAAGGAGATCGTGAAAAGCGGGAAGGTAATATCATCGTTTCGAAGATTGGTTATGACGTTTATATTTTTGGCGGTCGCTGTGGGGCTATCGGCTTGCGGGCAGCCGCAGCAAGGAGCTTCTCCGGCGAGCGAAGGCAAGATCAAGGTGACGGCGACGATCGGAATGATCTCGGACGTGGTGAGGCAGGTAGGCGGGGAGCATGTGGAAGTGACGGGACTGATGAAATCCGGAGTCGATCCGCATTTGTACAAAGCGTCCCAAGGGGATGTGAAGAAGCTGGAGCAGGCCCAAATCATTTTTTATAACGGCCTTCATCTGGAAGGGAAAATGGTGGAGATTTTCGAGAAGATGACGAAGGAAAAGCCGACGGTAGCGGTATCGCGCAATATTGCCGAGCAGCAATTAAGAGGCTGGGAGGGAGGCGAGGCGGCCCATGATCCGCATATTTGGTTCAATGTGCGGCACTGGATTTCGGCAACGGAGGTGATCCGCGAGGAGCTGACGAAGCTGGACCCCGCCCACGCCGACGACTATAAGAAGCATGCGGACGATTACACGAAGCAGCTGCAAGAGCTGGACGATTACGCGAGAAGTCAGATCGCCTCGATACCGGAGCAGCAGCGGGTGCTCGTCACCGCGCATGACGCCTTCGGATACTTCGGAGATGCTTACGGCATTAAGGTGATGGGGCTGCAGGGCATCAGCACGGCTTCGGAATACGGGTCCAAAGACATTAGCGACCTGCGCGATTTTATGGTGGCCAACCAAATCAAGGCGGTATTCGTGGAATCGAGCGTGCCCAAGAAATCGATTGAAGCCGTGATCGAAGGAGCGAAGAAGCAGGGGCATGAAGTGAAGATCGGCGGCGAGCTGTTCTCCGATGCAATGGGGGAAGAAGGAACCCCGGAAGGAACGTATATCGGGATGGTTCGCCATAATGTCGACACGATCGTTAGCGCATTAAAATAAACCGTGCAAGCAAGGAGGAGAATAAACCGATGCAATCCCCTTTAAGCATCCGCAATTTGACCGTGGCTTATCAGAAAAAGCCGGTTTTAAGAGATATTTCGCTGGACATTCCGGAGGGCAATCTGATCGGCATCGTCGGGCCGAACGGGGCCGGCAAGTCGACGCTGATCAAGGCGGCTTTGGGGCTTATCCCGCGGGTTGCCGGCGAGGTGGCGCTGTACGGCAAGCTGTACCGCGAACAGCGCAAGCTCGTCGGCTATGTGCCGCAGCGCGAGTCCGTCGACTGGGATTTCCCGACCAGCGCGCTGGATGTAGTGATGATGGGACGCTACGGCCATCTGGGATGGTTCAGGCGCCCCGGCCTGACGGAGTGCGAGCTCGCGATGGAATGCCTGGAGAAGGTCGGCATGGCCGACTTCGCGGGCCGGCAGATCAGCCAGCTGTCCGGAGGCCAGCAGCAGCGAATATTCCTCGCCAGGGCGTTGGCGCAGGACGCCAAGCTGTATTTCATGGATGAGCCGTTCGTCGGGGTGGATGCGGCGACGGAGAAGGCGATCATCACGCTGCTTAACGAGCTGAAGAAGCAGGGCAAGACTGTGCTGGTCGTTCATCACGACCTTGCGACGGTGAAAGAATATTTCGACTGGGTCATCCTGCTCAACGTACGGCTTATGGCTATCGGGCCGACCGGACTTGTATTCACGAGAGAGCTGCTGCAGCAAACCTACGGCGGCAGGCTCGCGCTGCTGGATCGCGACGATGAAGCGGTCATCGCCGGCGGGAGGTGAAGGTCATGGCGAACATCAACTGGCTGGAATTGTTCCTCGATCCGAATACGCAGTGGATTTTGCTCGGCAGCATACTGCTGGGGTTAAGCAGCGGCGTGCTGGGCAGCTTCGCTTATTTGCGCAAGCAGAGCTTGATGGGCGACGCGCTCGCCCATGCGGCGCTGCCCGGCGTCTGCATCGCCTTCATGTTGACCGGCTCCAAGTCGATCCTGTTCTTCCTGATCGGAGCCGCCGTCTCGGGAATTATTGCGACGTTCGGCGTCGGCTTCGTGACGCGCAATTCCCGGATCAAGCAGGATTCGGCGCTCGGCATCGTGCTGTCCGTCTTTTTCGGCTTCGGGATCGTACTGCTCACGCAAATTCAGCATGGCGGCAGCGGCAACCAAAGCGGGCTCGATAAGTTTCTGTTCGGCCAGGCCGCTTCGATGATTCATTCCGACGTTGTCGTGATGACGATCGTCGCCTTGGTTCTGGTGGCCGCCTGCGCCCTGCTGTTCAAGGAGTTCAAGCTGCTGAGCTTCGATTCGGGCTTTGCCAAAGGACTCGGCTATCCCGTCGCTTTCCTGGAGCAGCTGCTGATGTTTCTGATCGTCGTCGCGGTCGTCGTCGGCATTCAGGCCGTCGGCGTCGTGCTCATGTCGGCGCTGCTGATCACGCCGGCCGTCTCCGCCCGGTACTGGACGGAGCGCCTCGGCGTCATGGTCGCGCTGTCCGGCTTGTTCGGCGCAATCAGCGGCTTCGCCGGGACGCTGGCGAGCACGACGGCGAATAACTTGCCGACCGGGCCGCTTAGCGTGCTGGCGGCCACGGCGCTGTTCGCCGTCTCCGTCGTTTGCGCGCCTCGGCGCGGGCTGCTCGCCAAGCTGCTGCTCCGGCTGTCCGTGCGCCGGGCGGTGCTGGACGAACGGGAGCCGGGGACGCCGCTGCGGCGCGGGCAGACCGCCGCTTCGCTGGCGGCCGAGACGCAGGCGCGGAAGGAGGGGCAGGCGTGAACGACTTCTGGATTATATTGACGGCGGCGCTGGTTGCTTGCTCCTGCAGCCTGCTCGGCTGCTTCCTCGTGCTGCGCAAGATGGCGATGATCGGCGACGCGATCAGCCATTCGGTGCTGCCCGGGATCGTCATCGCCTTCCTGCTCAGCGGGTCGCGCGATTCGCTCTTCATGATGCTGGGCGCTTCGGCGCTCGGGCTGATCACCGTCTTCCTGATCCAGCTGTTTCAGCAAAGCGGCGTGCAGTCGGACGCTTCCATCGGCGTCGTCTTCACCGCCCTGTTCTCGGTCGGCGTCGTGCTGGTCAGCATCTATACTCGCCAAGTCGACCTGGATCTGGACTGCGTACTGTACGGGGAAATTATCCGCGTTCCGTGGGATACGCTGACGTTCGGCGGCGTCGATATCGGGCCGAAGGCGGTGTGGGCGCTCGGGCTGGTGCTGCTGCTCAGCGCAGCGGTCATCGGCCTGTTCTACAAGCAGTTCAAGCTGTGCTCCTTCGATCCGGCGCTGGCGGCTGCGGTAGGCATTCCGGTCGTTCTGTTTCATTACGTGCTGATGGGGCTCGTATCGGTGACTACGGTAGCTTCCTTCGAAAGCGTCGGCGCGATTCTGGTCGTCGGCATGCTCGTCGTTCCGGCCGCCACCGCGTATTTGCTGACGGAACGGCTCGGGTCCATGATCGGCTGCAGCATGGCGGTCGGCATCGTCAGCGCGGTTGCGGGTTATTACGCGTCGATGCTGCTCGACGCCTCCATCGCAGGCTGCATGATCAGCATCGCCGGGGTGCTGTTCGTGCTCGCGCTGCTGTTCTCCCCGACTCACGGCGTGCTCTGGCGCAAGCTGAGGCAGCGGCGCAGCCTGTCGGGGAAGACGGCTTGATCGGTGCGGCGGCCGATGCAGATCGGGCAACGCCATACCGCACTGCGCGCGGTAGCTGCATTTCGTTCGGCGTCCGGTTTCATGCGGCGGCAGAACGCGACCTGCCATATACGGCGGCAGCCCCTGAAGAGGGTTCTCTTTCAGGGGCTGTCTCTGTGTGCTTCGGCTTGGCTCTTTTAATATAGCCGGTGGACCGAATAGGTCTCGCGCAACGGAGCATCATGGCATGAACTTATCGAATCGGGCGCGGGAGGCTCATCTACGCGGATCATTTTTATCCGTAATCATCCGCTTTAATCGTAACGCAAGCCGTTCGAGATCGTATCCAGTTGCTCCCAATCGAGCACCTCGAAGCTTTTGCGGGCTTTTTGCAGTATTCCCAGCGCATGCAGCTTATGAATCACGCGGTTCAGATGCCTTGGCGTGGTGCCGATCACCGAGGCGATTTCAGGAATATGCGGCGTCTGGATTTCCTTGCCGAACTCGTTCGGAAAACGGGTGGTCAAAAGATAAATCGCCAGCCGTTCCTCGACGGAAGCCAGCAGGTTGATTCGCGATGCCGTTGTACAAGTCTGAAGCTTGTAGGCCAAGTGCTTTAGCAGCTCGTTTAAAAATCGGTGCTCGCGCATCAACTTTCGCTCCACCGTCCGTTTGTCGATATAGAGAAAGCGGGAGGCTTCCACGGCTTCGACCCTGGATTGTACGGCTACTTTCTGAATAAGCTCAATATCGCCGAAGATGGAGAGCGGACGGCAAAACCGCAGCAGCAGCGATTTTCCCGTTTCCACACTTGATGAAACCTTGGTCAGCCCCTCAACCTGAAAATATAAACCATCCAGCTCGTCGCCCTCAGCGAGAACGGATTCGCCGCGCTCGTATTCGCGAAGCTGAATCGTTACAGAAGGAGGATCAATGAAAATTTGGCTTAAATCAAACTTGGACATATAGGGCTGCAGCTTGTGATGCTCGGTGTAAACCTTCACCAAATTCACCTCTTTTGGACATCGGTCCTTTTCATTATATATGAACTTGATATGATTGAAAAAAAGGGGGAAATGAGATGAAATTCGTTTTCGATTTGGATGGAACGATTTGTTTTCGGGGCAAGCCGTTAAGCGAGAATATGGTGCATGCGTTGGACGAGCTCGTGAACGAGGGGCATGAAATCATCTTTGCTTCGGCCAGACCGATCCGCGATCTGCTGCCCGTTTTGCCTGCCCATATGCACCGGTTTCCGATGGTGGGGGGAAACGGCGGGTTCGTTTACCGCGAGGGGCGTCAAGTTTGCGCCTATCGGCTGGAACCGTCCGTAGCGCAGCCGATTATGAGTTTATTACAGCAGTTCGAAGCGGATTATTTAATTGACGGGTTCTGGGACTACTGCTATTCCGGCGATCCGCAGCACCCGATTCGAAGCAATCTCGACCCGGAAGGCAGCGCCCGCAACGTCCCGATAGAGGAATTGGGGGATATTGTAAAAGTGGTTGTATTGCGCAGCCGAAACCATCGGCAGTTGCTTGGGGAGCTGGAGAAGCTGCCGGTGATGATGTATATGCACGGAACGGAAAATATCATTGATCTCAGTCCGGCGGGAATCGATAAATGGACAGGCTTGCAGGCGCTTGGCCTTAGTCCCCGTACGTTCATTGCATTCGGAAACGATGCGAACGATGTTCCCATGTTCAGGGTTGCAAGCCGTTCGGTTTGCGTCGGAGAGCATGCGGAGCTTAGGAGAATGGCAACGGAGAGTGTGGCCGGCGATGAGGAAGCGGTTATCCGGAAAATCGGCGAGATGGCGTCTTTGCCAAGTTAATTCAAGGCGGAATCGAGCAGGGTAACAATGTGAGAAGCCTTCACGCAAGCGCGAGATGTTTCAAAGTCCGACAGCCGCATCAGCGTCGGGAACCGATCTGGCCGTAACCTTCGGGTTGCGGCTTTTTTGATCCGTTTCGGTAAAAAATCCCAATTCCCCGGTCATACCATTCTATTTCCTGAATCCGCCGCGAATATGGTATACTAGACTATCGAATGATTTAACCGTTGCTGTAAGGGACGTTTGAGGAGGAAGCAATACGATGTGCGGGATTACCGGAGCAATGTATTTTGAAGATAGAGAGCCGTCGCAGGCGATGCTGAAGGCGATGACGGATGTCATCATCCATCGGGGGCCGAACGACGTCGGATTCTGGTCGGAGAACCGGATCGGCCTCGGATTCCGCAGGCTGTCCATCATCGATATTCAGGAAGGGCATCAGCCTATGTCCAATGAGGATGATACCGTGTGGATCGTGTTCAACGGAGAAATTTACAACTACAAATATTTGCGCAGCACGCTGCAGGAGAGAGGCCATCAGTTCAAAACTCACTCCGATACCGAGGTCATCGTCCATATGTACGAGGAATACGGCGAGGATTGCGTCAAGCAGCTGCGCGGAATGTTCGGGTTCGTCATTTGGGATCGCCGCAAGAAGCTGCTGTTCGGAGCGCGCGACCAGTTCGGGATCAAGCCGTTCTATTATTTTAAGGACCGCAAACGGTTTTTGTTCGGATCGGAAATTAAGAGCCTGCTGGCCGCCGACGGAATGGACCGCACGATACATACGGAAAGCCTGCTGAACTACTTGACGTTTCAGTACGTGCCTGAACCGGATACGATGTTCCGGGGGATTCACAAGCTGCCGCCGGGCCACTCGGTAACGGTATCCTACGACGGCGATATGACGATTCGCAGGTATTGGGACCCGATGTTCGAGCCGGAGGAGCGTCCGTTCGAAGACTATGTCGAGCAGATTCGCGAAGGGTTGAAGGACTCGGTCATCCATCATATGCAGAGCGACGTGGAGCGGGGCTGTTTCCTGTCGAGCGGGATCGATTCCACGGCCATCGCCGCCCATATGCGTTCGATCGAGCCGATCCGCACGTTCTCCGTCGGATTCGAAGGCCCGAACAACGAGACCGAGATCGCCCGCCAGACGGCGTCGGCGCTCGATACGGAGCATTCTGCCCGGATTATCACGCAGAACGATTTCTTCGCCGCGCTGCCGAAGGCGGTATGGCATCAGGACGAGCCTGTAGCCGACCCGTCGGCCATCGCGCTCTATCATGTCGCCCAGCTCGCCCGCGAGCAGGTGACGGTGGTGCTCTCCGGCGAGGGCGCCGACGAGCTGTTCGGCGGCTATCGCATTTACCGCGAGCCGCTGGCGCTGCAGCCGATCGAACGGCTGCCCCACGCGCTGAAGCGGCTGATGCATGCGGTGGCGCGGCTTATGCCCGCCGGTCTGAAGGGCAGGAACTACGTGCTGCGCGGAACGACCCCGCTGGAGGAGCGGTTTATCGGCAACGCCAAAATTTTCAGCGAGGACATGAAAGCGGAATTGGTCCGCATCGACAAAGAGATGCTGAGCAGCTACAAAAATCCGCTGCAAATCGCCAAGCAATTTTACGATAAGACCCGTCATCTCGACCCTGTCACGCGGATGCAGTACATCGATATGAATCTGTGGCTGCCCGGCGACATTCTAATGAAGGCGGACAAAATGACGATGGCGCATTCCCTGGAGCTGCGCGTACCGTTTCTCGATGTGGAGCTGTACGAGATCGCCCGGAAAATTCCGGCGCGTTACCGGATCGCCGAAGGGACGACCAAGTATATTTTCCGCAAAGCGATGGAGGGGCTCATTCCCGACTTCATCCTGAATCGGCCGAAGCTCGGCTTCCCGGTTCCTGTGCGCGATTGGGTGAAAGGGAACCAGGGCAAGGTGATGATGGAGCAGATCGCCGCCAGCGGCATCGAGGACTACATCAATTTGGACACGGTCCGTCAAATGCTGGCGAGGCATCAAAACGGTCAAGGCGATTACGCCCGCAGACTGTGGACCGTGTACATGTTCGCACTATGGCATGTAACCTATATGGAAGAGCTGCCGAGGCCGTCGCTGGCGCAAGCTCTCTAGGAGGAGGAACGGCATGGCGAATTACAAGCTGATCGCTTTGGATATGGACGGAACTTTTTTGACGGAGGATAAAACAATATCGGCCGAGAACCGCAAAGCCGTGGAAGCGGCGGCCGCCGCCGGAGTGACGGTGATGTTCTCCACGGGCCGGGGCATTCAAAACGTGCTTCCTTACGTAGAGGAGCTGGGTCTTAAGTCTCCGATCGTATCGGTTAACGGCAGCGAGGTATGGACGGCTCCGGGACAGCTGCACAGCAGGACGTTCGTGGAGCCGGATCTGGTGGAGAAGATGCTGGCGCTGGCGCTGGAGTATGATACTTGGTATTGGGCTTATGCCGTCAGCGGCATTTACAATAAGGAAAAGTGGGTTCCGAAGATCGACTCGGAGCAGTGGCTCAAATTCGGTTATTACTACGAAGACGAGGCCAATCTGCGCGCGATTCGCGAGCAGCTTATATCTTGGGATATGCTGGAAGTTACCAACTCTCATCCTTGCAATATCGAGCTGAATCCGAAAGGGGTCAGCAAAGCGAGCGGATTGAAGCAAGTCTGCGAGCTGCTCGGCATCGAGATGTCCCAGGTCATCGCTATGGGCGATAGCTTGAACGACGTGACGATGATCCGCGAAGCCGGTCTCGGCGTCGCTATGGGCAATGCCCAGGATGAGGTCAAGGAATTGGCGGATGTCGTCACGGCGACGAACGAGGAGCATGGCGTGGCCAAAATCATCGAGCAATACGTATTGCGCTGATAGGCGGGGATACGAGTGAATAAGCGGGGTGGCGTCTTATGGTTATAGCCGCATGGATCATTGTCGTCGCTTTGTTCGCCGTCGGGATGGCCGGCGCCGTCTATCCGGTGCTGCCCGGGGCGCTGGCGATTTACGCGGCCTTCTTCGTCTACGGCTGGATGGTCGATTGGGGGCCGTTCGGCTTCTGGTTTTGGCTGATCCAGACGACGATCGTCATCGTGCTGATGGTCGCCGATTATTTGGTCAGCGCGCTCGGCGTGAAAAAATTCGGAGGCACCCGGGCGTCGGTCATCGGGAGCACGGTCGGCCTTCTGCTCGGCCCGTTCGTCATTCCTGTCGCGGGGCTGCTGATCGGTCCGTTTCTTGGCGCGGTCATCGGGGAGATGATCGTCGGAACGGAGTGGAGACAGGCCGTGCGGGCGGGAGTCGGAGCGTTGGTAGGCTTCTTCTCGGGCCTCGTCGTCAAAGTGATTTTACAGCTTCTGATGATTGTTTTGTTTATCATTTGGGTGCTGCGGTTTTAGCGGCTCCGGATTCTATGTTTCAAGAAGGGGAGCCGCGGCGCGATGGCGCGAGCCGTGCGCCGCGGCGCATTCCGTCAGTTCTTTAATCGGGAAGAGGGAACGTGTTGGCTAAGGATTCGCTGGTAAAAGGTACGCTGATTTTGACGTTGGCGGCGCTCGTTGCACGGGCTTTAGGCGTCGTGCAGCGGATTCCGCTTGTTTTTCTGCTCGGCGAGATCGGCATGGCCGCCTACGGTATCGCCTTCAATTTGTACTCGATGCTGCTGGTCGTAGCGACGGCGGGCATTCCGAGCGCGCTGAGCAAAATGATCTCCGAGCGGACTGCGCTCGGGCTTCATGCGGAGGCGAGCCGCATCTATAAGGCGGCGCTGCTGTTCGCCGCGGGAGCGGGCGTCGTCATGACGCTGTTTCTGTACATCGTTGCGCCGTATTATGCGGACAGCATTATTAATCCGCAGGCGACGCTGCCGATTCGCGCGCTGGCGCCAGCGCTGCTCTTATTCCCGCTCATTGCGATTATGCGCGGTTACTTCCAGGGGCGGCGGATGATGATGCCGAACGGCTTGTCGCAAATTATCGAGCAAATTTTCCGCGTCGTCACCTCGGTCGTTCTCGCCTACGCGCTGCTCGGCCACAGCATGGAATGGGCCGTCGCCGGAGCATCCTTCGGCGGAGTTATCGGCAGCGTCGCGGCCGCCGCGGTGATGGCTTATTATGCGCTGAAGCTGCGCCGGTCGGATAGGGCGGAACTGGCCTCCGGAGCGGCTTCGGCCGCCGATAACGGCCGGGAGGGCGCGTCGCACAGCACGCTGCCGTTCAAAAAAATTTACGGGCAGCTGTTTCAAATTTCGATTCCGATCGTTATTTTCTCCATGACCGTGACGCTGATCTATACGATCGACTCTTCGATTGTGACGCTGCTGCTGAAGGATCAGGTCGGAGAGGAGAGCGCGAGGGAAATTCTCGGCATTCTGGTCGGCCGCGCCCAGTCGCTCGCCGGCATTCCGATCATTCTGGCCGTGGCGCTCAGCCAATCGGTCGTTCCGATCATTTCGTCCGCGTATTCGCAAAAGGATATGCAGCAGGTGTCCGATCAAACCGGCAAAGTGCTGCAGCTCTCGATCTTGTCCGGCCTGCCGATGGTGCTGCTCATCTGCCTCGCCGCCGGGCCGATCAACAGCTTCATCTTCGGCAATCCGAAGGGATCGGCGATCGTTGACGCTTACGCCGCGCCGATTATTATTGTGCTGACAGTCAGCGCGATCTTCCAGATCGTCATGCAAACCTCAGGCGCGGTATTGATGGGCATGGGCAAGATGCGCGCCCTGGTGCTGCATGTCGTGGCAGGCATCGCCGCGAAGCTGATCGCCAGCTTTGCGCTGGCGCCGTGGCTCGGCATTTACGGCATTATTGCCGCCACCTGCCTCTGCTTCATCGTCATGACCTGGCTGAACCTGCGGGTGCTGCGTTTGGAAGTAAGCTTCCGCGTGCTGAGCCGCCGCCGCTGGCTCGGCCTGACGGCGACGACGGTCGTGATCGTCATCGTCGGAGCGGCGCTCGACGCGCTCGCGCAAGCCTATGCGACGCCGTTCGGCGCGGCGCGCTGGGACGCATTCCTGCAGACGGTAATCGTCTGCGCGGTCGTCGGTGCCGCTTACCCGCTGCTGCTGTTTGCTACCCGTACCGTCGGCTTGTCCGATTTGCGGCATATGCCGCGGCCGCTTCAGCGGATCATCGGCAAAGTAGCCCCGCGCTTGCTGAAAGGCAAAGAAACCGGGAACGACTAGAATCGCGGGTCAACCGTATATATAGTTTACGAACGTACCGCCGTTATGAACCGAGGGCCGCAGGCTGACTCGGAGCATAGCGGCGTTTTTTCGTTTTGCCGGAAGCCCGATGGAGAAGCGAACGAAGCGGAGATAGCAGTGCTTTCGACTGCGCCGCAGAGCGTTTTTGATCATGCTCTTAAGAATCCGTCCGATGGAGGTGCTTCTGTGCATAGCGAACGAATAATGACTGCCTATTTTGCCGCTAATGCCGCTTCGTTATTGTCATTTTGCATCTATATACTTTCTGCGTGGTCTATGGGGCCATTTGAATCTGGAACAGCGTTAGCGGTCGCCTTTGTCCCCGATTTCAGCAGCGATCGGAAGCAACGGACACAGCGGCCGTTATATAAACCATATCGTCCGCTTTGGAATTCTAACGGACACAGCTGCAGCTATTTGTTGGCAAAGCCGCCTTAGAAAGCCATTCGGAGCTATATAAGCGCGCTGCTGACCGTTACGTTTCCAAAATGTCTGTTTTTGACGAACTTAGCTCCCTGGTGTCCGTTAGACTTAGAAACGATTCGATGCTCGGTTCCGAAGGCTGCGCCTCCTGCAGCTCCCTTCCAGGCCGTTCGAGCGATTACACGTTCCTTAGAAAAATGCTGGGAGGAGCAGTCCCGCTTCTATTCATTGATCTTGAAAAAAAGGCGCCCTCTATGGTATGTTGATTGGAAACTATTTTCTGGGAAACGGGGAGGATGGGTATGGCTGTCAATCCGCTTATGCTGGACTTGCCGGAAAGCTTCGAAAGCCGCCGTTTGTTAATACGCGCACCGCTGTGGGGAGATGGGGTCAAGGTGAATGAGGCCGTAGCCGAGAGCATCGATCGATTGCAGCCGTGGATGCCGTGGGCCCAGGCGCTTCCTGCCGTGGAAGAATCGGAAGCCGATATACGGCGGGCCCGGATTCAGTTTCTGGAACGCAAAGATATGAGGTTTCAGCTCTTATCCAAGGAAACCGGCATGCTCGTCGGCTGCAGCGGCCTTCACAGGATCGACTGGGACTCGCGAAAGTTCGAGATCGGCTATTGGGTGCGCACATCCTGTGAAGGACAAGGGTTTATAACCGAAGCGGCGGAGGCGATTACGAATTTCGCCGTTCGTGAGCTGCAGGCGAGCCGCGTGGAAATCCGCTGCGACTCACGCAATACGCGAAGCGCGCGAGTGGCCGAGCGGCTGGGCTTTACGCTGGAAGGCATTCTCCGTAACGATGCGCGTGCCGTGGACGGCTCGTTAAGGGATACGATGGTTTTTGCGAAGGTCCGGGGCGTGGAGTTTTCACCGGAAGGAGATTGAATACGAAATATGGCTATCATTTTGCAAACGGATAGACTTCTCCTGCGGGAGTATGAGGATGGCGATCAGGAGGAGGCGTATCGGCTGCTGTCGGACCCGGTCACGATGAGCTTTTGGCCGCAGCCGCTGGATCGGGAGCAGGCGGCCGGATGGATGCGAAGAAGTATGGACAGCTGCCGGGAGAACGGCTTCGGCCGGTGGCTGGTCGTCGATAAGTCGACGGGCGGAAGCGTCGGCGATTGCGGCCTGATGCGGGCATCGATCGGCGGACGCGAAGAGATCGACCTCGGTTATATTATTCATCATCCGCACTGGCGCCGAGGATACGGCTTCGAGGCGGCGTCAGCCTGCATGGAGTACGGATTTGCCCGTCTCGGATTGGAGAGAATATGCGCCAATATGCCGGTGGAGCATACGGCTTCGAGCAGGGTCGCCGAGAAGCTGGGCATGATCAAGGAGAAGGAGTTCTCGAACCCGAGAAATCGCGGCATCATGACCTGCCTGTATGCCAAAAGCCGTTCGGCGGCCGAGGGTTGAATTTCTTCGCGGCTTCGCTCTATACTAAAGGGGCAGTTTTGTCACTATGATACGGTAACGGTGGTGTTCGCATTGTCGCTTTTAGCCCAGGAACGAAAAGAATTGATTTTGCAGGCATTGTTTCGCGACGGCAAGGTGAAGGTGATTCCGATGGCCGAGCAGCTCGGCGTTTCCACGGAAACGATCCGCCGCGATCTCGATGCGCTGGAAGCGGAAGGCAAGCTGCAGCGCGTATACGGCGGGGCGGTCCGCTCCGGCCATGAGCATGGCGAGCCGCCCTTTCAGCAGCGTACCCAGCTGTTTGTCGACGCCAAGCGGAAGATCGGACGGCGCGCGGCCGAGCTGATTGAGGATGGCGATACGATCGCGCTCGATGTCGGTACGACGATGATGGAGCTTGCCGCATCGATTCAAGGCAAGCGTAACTTGACGATTCTTACCAATTCGCTGCCGGTCGCCTCGCATTTATCCGAGGCATTGAACAGCCAGCGATTTACCGGGAAGGTATTCGTGCTCGGCGGACAGCTGCATGCGGAGCAGCAGTCATTGACAGGACCGCTGTGCGAGCAGATGCTCGGTCAGTTTTTTGTAAACAAGGCGTTCTTATCCGTCGGAGGGTTGTCTTTAACGGGCGGCGTAACCGATTATGATTTGAACGAAACGGCCGTTTCAAGACAATTTGCTCATGCGGCCAGGGAAGTGATCGTGCTTGCCGACCAGTCCAAAATCGGCGTTCAGGCGTTTGCCCGGATCATACCGTTGGAAGAAGCGGATATCGTCATTTCCGATCAGGCATGCCCGAAGGATTGGGCAGGAACGCTGGAGCAGCACGGCGTATTATGGATAGCAAGCCAGTAAAGGCCCGGGGGAAGCGTGAACTTCATGCTTCCTAGCCGGGCCTTTTCTCTCTTGGCGACCGTGTTGATCTTTTTTCTGCTTGCGCTACAGGTCATCGCAGCCGACGCCTGTGCTATACGATGTCCAGCAGCGCCGACAAGCTTCCGATTTCATACGTGGGACGGCGGCCGGATGATGCGGGCCTGCGCTTGTGATTAATCCAGGCGCAGGGCATGCCGATCTCCAGTGCACCCTTAATATCCGTATCCGGATTATCGCCGACCATCAGGCATTGCTCCGCGGGAAGCTTCAGCAGCCCCATCGCATGCTTGAAGATGGCCGGATCGGGCTTGCCTGCGCCGAACGTCCCGGATATAACGATGTGCTCGAAGCAGCCAGCGAGTCCGGGAATGCTGTCCACCTTCTCCTGCTGCAGGTCCGGCGCGCCGTTCGTCAGCAGCAGCAGACGATACCGGCCGCGCAGCCGGTTCAGAACGTCGAAGGTGTCCGCATAGACAAGGGGACGGTTCCGCCGTTCGTCGGCGAATTGGTCCCCTAGCTTGCGTCCGAGCTCCGCATCGTCGACGCCGGCCCGCCGCAGCCCGCAAGTCCACGCCTCCTGCCGGTAGAGCGGGGCAAGCCGTTTCAGCTTTATAAGCGAGGGATGCAGCTCGGATTCGAAGCGGCCCCATAATGCTTCAAGATAAGTGACCTCGATCTGACGCGCCCATTCGTAGATCTCCATGGAAGCAAACAATTCCTCGGCCGCCAGCCGCACCGCCTGCTCCAGCTTCATGGCATCAACTCCCGATTCCGCGGAAGCGGACCGGCAGACCGCCTCAAAGGCTTCGTCAATACTTCTTTCATCCCACAATAACGTATTATCCAAATCAAAAATAATCGCTTCCGTCTTCGACATGACTTCTCATCCTCTCCCCAAGTGCCTCTTCATTAATTTGCAACAACAAACCACAAAAGTCAACAATAAATCAACAAATCAATCAATAACTCAATATAACTCCAAAAGGTGGGGCGAACAAGAAGACGAAGCAAGGAAACAAGGGGGGAGAAGCGGTCTGAAGAAACGGCAGCAAGAAATGAAGAAGAAAGACGGCTGGCGGAGCTGGAGCGGGCTACCGGTTACTCCAGCAAATCTCCGGCAAGGACGGCCAGCTCGATCTTGTTCAAGCCGAAGCAATATTCATGCGTCATTTCGAAGGAGAACGGCGGCTCCGTCGAGGACAAATAGGCGAGCCATTGCTCGCGGTCGTCATGCCGGTACCAATCGCCGGGCTCGCAAGCCGCAAACGGGCAGTCCTTCCAGACGTCGCTCAGGCGGGGGCTGTACAGAGGCGATGCGCCGGGGCGGAGTTTGCAGCCGTCAAGCCATTCCTTCAGCTGTCCGCGCGGGACCGGAGGGAAATGGCGGACGGCGGAGAACAGATGAGGCCAATAATCGGCCCGCGATCCGCTGTGCCGCGTGCTTGCGGCGAAGCTCAGCGCTCCCTGGGCTACGGCCGGAATGCCGAATAAGATGGCGTACAGTCTTTTTCCGACTTCAATCCGCTCCTTTAGATGATTGAAGTTTTCGAGCACCAAGCCGGCGAGACGGAGCTGTCCGGCCTCGCGGTAAGGAAGAACGATCTGATTAAGCTGGAGCAGCAGTTGAGCGTGAATAAGAAGCGTGTCGAGCACGGTTTCCCGGTAGACGGGATGGCGGACGACTCTGGACTCGATAAAATTTTGTTCGTTGACAATCATCGCTACCGTGAGCAGAGCCGAATCCCTGCGCTCCCAGAATTGTTCCCAAACCGGCCGCATAAACGAGGAAACTTGAAGGTGGCGCAGCAGCCGAAACAGCGGTTTCCCCGCTTTGAGGCTGGCTTCATAGAGCAGGAGCTGCGGATAGGAGTCATGGAATATGAGCGCGTTGGCGCGCTCCAGGAAGGCGAAGACATGCTTCTGACGCGTTTCGTTCAGCAAATAGGGGAGCAGCTCCCCCTTCAGATCGGTCATGTTCCAGCCGCCGTTGCGCGACACCATATGCGCGAGCAGCGACCAGTGCAGCTCCGGATGCCTCCGGTACATATCGAGATAGGCTTGCGTCCTTGTGACGTTGTTGCGGTTCCAATCGACGGCGGCTGCCCGAATCCGGGCCAGCAGCGCGCTTTCCGCAGCAGACGGCTCCTTCTCGTACTCTGCGTCCCCGCGGCCTTTCTTCAGACGGGCGCGCAGCTCGTCGACGGCGTCGCTTGTCAGCCGTATGCCGGTCATATGATCGAGCTGAGCGCTCTCATACAGCAAGGTGCCTGTTTTGCCTTTCGCCCATTGGACAATTTCGTGCGGCGCATCGGCCAGCTTCTCCAGCAGATCCCAGCCGTTCCATCTGAATTTACCCTGGTTCATGCCTGCTCCAGCCCTTTCAAAATTAAAGTTTGCCGTGTTTTTCATGTAAGAAAAAGGAATCGGGCGTCGGCTGTCGTAATAAATATATGTGTCGGCCGCATCATTTTTCCATAGTTTGCGTATAGATTTATGTTCGATGCTATGGAGCACTTATATCATTTTATGGAGGTAAGCAATGAAAAACAGAACAATGCAACGCCGTCTGCTTTCCCTTCTGCTGGTTGCCATGCTCATCATTACCGCAGGCTGCCAGTCCGTTAACGGGTTCGATCTGAACAAAGCGATGCAGAACAACTACGCGGTCCAATCCTCGCAAGGCACTCAGACCGTTACGATGGAGCTGATCCCGAACGCTTCGGCGCAGCCGGCCGAGGAGGAGAAGCAGCTTCTTGATCTGTTCAGCAAGGTGAAGCTGAATCTTACGGAAATCAACCAGCAGGATAGAACTCATGTATCCGTCAAAGGCGAATTGGAATACAATAAGGGCAAAATTCCGTTCCAAATGGTCATGTCGGATCAGGATTACACCTTCCTGGTAGACGGAGCGAAGAAGCCGATTGTCGTACATAACAGCGTAGGGGCCATGGAAAAGGCCCAGGAAACGATGTCCAAAGAAATGCAAGAGCAGTTCAAGCAGCTGTACAAAAAATCGGTCGATTTCGTTCCGGGCTTTATGTCGTACATTACGGGGAATCTCCCGAACCCGAAAAACATTGCGGTATCCGACGCGACCGAAACGATTCATAACGAAGGATTGTATTTGAAACGCGTCCATGCCGAGATCCGCGGCAATGAAGTGAGCGATCTTATCAAATCGTTTTTGAAAAATTTGCTGGCGGACGAGAAAGGCATGAAGGATATTCTCAGCCAAATCTATGATATGGTCTTGCCGCTTGCCCAGCAGGCCATGAAGGAAGACAGCAGCGGAAGCAGCGCGATGAACGACATGATCGCTCCGTATTTGAACAATAAAACGCTGGCTGTAGAATTTGCCTTCACGTTCTTGAAGACCAATCTGCAAAAAGCGGTCGACAACTACGATCAATCGTTGAACGAGGCGTTGAACGGCTACCAGGGCGAAGAGCTCAAAAAGCTGCTTAGCGAAAAGCAGTACGTCAAATACGATATGTACGTCGACAACGATCTGATGCCGCGCAAAACGTCGATGGAGGTATCCTTGACCCAATTGGGCTCGGAGTACAGTGCGATCGACGGGCTGAAGATTACGATGACGTCGGAGCTGTGGAATATTAACAAGCCGGTCACGGTTAATGCAATCGATACGAGCAGCGGACAATTGGAGCTGACGTCGCTGGATAAACCGGGCAAAATATTGGCGGCTTTGAACCCCGATTCCCAGTTGTACCGACTGCTTAAGAACGATTTGAAAATAACGAAAAAAGAAATTACCATGTTTATGGATGAAGAATCCTATTACGACGGTGATTTTGTCAAACCGTACAACCGGAACGGCAATGTCATGGTACCTGCGCGCTTCGTCGTCGAGCAGTTGGACGCGGACGTAGCCTGGGACCCTGCTACCCAGCAGGTGACGATTACCGATTCGATCACCGGAACGGTGATCAAGCTGAACATCGGCAGCAAGCAAGCGCTGGTTAACGGCGCGATTACTCCGATGGAAGTTGAAGCCGAGCTGGAGAACGGAACGACGTTCGTGCCGATTCGCGTAATTGCCGAAGGCATGGGAGCCAAAGTCGCTTGGGATCAAGAGCTTCAGATGGTAACCATCACTCGCGATTAGTTTACCCTGCATACAGCGCGGCATGAATGAGAATAAGCAAAAAGCCTGATTCCGCCGGATCAGGCTTTTTGTTATGCGCGTTTTTTACGAATCTCCGGGAGGCTCCGTGCCGTGCGGGACATCGTCGGGCGCTGCGGAAGGGCGCGGGCCGGGCAAACGTCCGGATTTGGCCGCGGCTTCCCGCAGCAAAAATTCGATATGTCCGTTTACGCTGCGAAATTCGTCAGCCGCCCAACGCTCAAGAATCTCATACAGCTTCGGGTCCAGCCGGAGAGCGAAGTTTTTCTTCGGTGCCATAATGCAAGCCGGCGCTAAGGCAGGCCTAATACAGACTGCCCGTGTTAATGATAGGGTTAGCGGAACGATCGGATACGATAGCGACCAGCAGATTATTGATCATAGCGGCTTTGCGCTCTTCGTCAAGCTCGATGACGCCTTCCCGCTGCAGCTGCGCGATCGCGAGCTGCACCATACCGACAGCTCCCTCGACGATTTTCGAGCGCGCCGAGATGATGGCAGTCGCCTGCTGCCGCTGCAGCATGGCGCTGGCGATCTCCGTGGAATAGGCGAGGTGGGTAAGCCGCGCTTCCATCACTTCGACTCCGGCGACGGACAGACGTTCCTGCAGCTCCCGGCTCAGCTCATGGGCGATTTCTTCGGAATTGCCGCGCAGCGAGTAGCCTTCGACGTCGAACACATCGTACGGGTATTTATTGGCGACATGACGCAGCGCGGTCTCGCTTTGGATCTCTACGAACTGCTCGTATTTATCGACGTCAAACATCGCTTTGGCCGAGTCGATGACCCGGAAGACGACGACGGCGGCGATTTCGATCGGATTGCCTTCGATATCGTTGACTTTCAGCTTGGCGCTGTTGAAGTTGCGGACGCGCAGCGATACCTGCTTGCGCATCGAGAACGGAACGGTCAGCCATAATCCGCTTTCCCGGATCGTGCCGATGTAGCTTCCGAAGAAAGTGACGATAAAGCCTTGATTCGGCTGTACGACTGCAATGCCGGACATCAGCGCCGCCGCCGCGATAAGCAGAACGATACCGGCCACAACATTGTCGTTAATGAGCAGAAGAACTCCCCCGACGGCCAGTACGACGATTAACAGCACACCGATAAAGCCGTTTAATACCCATGCTTTTTGTTCTTTCATATTGTCTCGCTCCTTTGTCGAATTATCATGTGATGGAATCAATTAAATATCGATTTGATATTTTTATGATATCACTTTTAGAAATAACTGTAAAGTGCTAACAATTGCCACTAACGGAAACGGGCGTTGACACGGGCGGAATAGGCATGCTATAAGTGTTGATAAGACTCATGCCAAAGGCGGTGTATTTGTTATGGAACCAATTAAATCCGAGCAAGCGTTCGAAGAAAAAATCGCTGGGGTCAAACCGACGATTGCCGTTTTCAAAACGACCTGGTGCAAAGACTGCCATTTCATCGATCCGTTCATGCCGGAAGTGGTGGAAGCCTATAAGGACCGGTTAAATTTCATCCAGCTGGATCGCGACGAGGTGCCTGATTTGTGCGAGAAGCTGAATATTCTCGGCATTCCGAGCTTCATCGCCTTCCGCGAAGGCAAGGAGCTTGCCCGTTTCGTCAGCAAGCTGCGCAAAACCCGCGATGAAATCGAGCAATTCCTCGACCGTTCGCTGGAAATCGCCGACGCTTTGCCGAGATAATCCAGGCCGGAGCAGGCGCTCGGCTGACCCTGTCCGCTCATTTGGCGGACGGGGTCTTTTTTTACAGTTATGTCGCGAGTTGTTCACCTTTACCTTCAATGCTTTGTAACATTTCCGCATGGATTTGGTTTGGTTTTATGGCTATAATGAAACATGAGCGTTCTGATTTGTCTCTTCTTGTCGAGACCTAAAAAGTGGGTGATTCACTAACATGAATATGCAAAAATGGCTTAAACGCTTTTCCTTCGCAAGCATGTACGGCATGTTCCTGATTCTGGTTATGGGCGCGCTCGTTACCAAGACGGAATCCGGACGCGGCTGCGGCGACGACTGGCCGCTGTGCAACGGCAAATTCGTGCCGGCCTACACGATCGAATCCTTTATTGAATACAGCCACCGTTTTGTGACCGGCATAGTCGGTATCATATTGCTGGTGAACCTGATTCTGGTTTTTGTCTATGGCAAACGGAAAGACGCCAAATGGTTCGTCGGCGGGGCGATGTTTTTTACGATTCTGCAGGCGATTCTGGGAGCGATGGCCGTCATTTGGCCGCAATCCTCGGCTACATTGGCGCTTCATTTCGGAATTTCATTGGTCGCTTTCGCCTTTACGCTGCTGCTGGCTTTGGTGTACACTCGATTCGGCACCATGCTCTCGCGGGAAGGAACCCCTTTGACCTCGGGGATCAGGTCGGCGATCTGGCTGATCTCGATTTATTGTTATATCGTCGTCTATCTCGGAGCCTTCGTAAGGCATACGAATTCGGGCGGAGGCTGCTACGGCTGGCCGCTATGTAACGGACAAGTCATTCCCGAACTGACGGGAGCTACGCTTATCGTATTTATTCACCGGCTCGGAGCCGCGCTGTTATTGGTATTCATCATCTGGTTTTATCTGGTTGTCCGCCGGAGCATGCAGACGCAGAACAATGTGTTTCAGGCGGCGAAGTGGTCTTTGATTCTGGTCGTATTGCAAATATTGAGCGGCGGTTATGTGACGCTGTCCTACGGCTATGACTGGTACTTGCTGGCGAGCATGCTGCATACGATCTTGATTTCGGCGTTATTCGGCGTCCTGAGTTATTTATGCGTTCTTGCCTTGCAGTCCAAGAGAACAATCGGCTGATATGACAGGCTTACGGAGCTGGTGCTGCTCGCGTAAGCCTTTTGCACGCCGAACGCGGAATAAGTGCGAATAAAGGGGAAGATTAACGATATGGTTTATACGAATTTGCGTCAGTTTTTGGATGCGCTCCGCAAGGAAAATCAATTGGTTGAAATCTCCGCGCCCGTCGATCCGAATCTGGAACTGGCGGAAATCCATCGCCGGGTCATCGACGAGGAAGGCCCAGCTCTGCTTTTTACGAATGTCAAAGGCGGTTCGTTTCCCGTCGTGACGAACTTGTTCGGCACCAGCCGCAGAGTCGATCTCGCCTTCGGACCGAAGCCGGAGCAGTTCATGAAGCAGATTATCGGCGCGACGAATACGCTGATGCCTCCGACGCCGAAAGCGCTGTGGAACGAGCGCGGACTCATCATGGATTTAATGAAGGTCGGCACCAAGACCGTACCTGCGTCCGCGGCGCCGGTGATGCAGCAGTGCCGCAAGGATGCTCCGCTGGCCGGCTTGCCCGTGCTGACCTGCTGGCAGGAGGACGGCGGCCCGTTCTTCACGCTGCCGCTCGTCTATACGGAGCATCCGGACGGCGGGCATCATAATCTCGGCATGTACCGCATGCAGGTGTATGACGACCGCACGACGGGGATGCATTGGCAAATACATAAGGGCGGCGGCTTCCATCACTACGAAGCCGAGCAGCGAAACCGCGCGCTTCCCGTCACGGTGTTCCTGGGCGGCCCGCCGGCTCTGATCGCATCGGCGATCGCGCCGGTGCCGGAGCATCTGCCTGAGCTGATGCTCACATCGCTGATCCTCGGGCAGAAGCTCCCGATGGCGGACAACCCGCACGGCGGCCACCGTCTCGTCGCCGAAGCCGAATTCGCCTTCTGCGGCTCGGTTCCGCCGCATGTGAGAAGACCTGAAGGGCCGTTCGGCGACCATTACGGCTACTATTCGCTCACCCATGATTTCCCCGTGTTCAACGTCGATCATGTGTGGCATCGCAAGGACGCGATCTATCCGGCCACGATTGTCGGCAAGCCGCGTCAGGAGGATTACTATCTCGGCGAATTTTTACAGCGTCTGTTGTCTCCGGCATTCCCTATGGCGATGCCGGGCGTGAAGGAGCTGTGGACGTATGCCGAGACCGGGTTTCACTCGCTGGCGGCCGCGGTCGTGCGCGAGAGCTACAGCCGCGAAGCGCTGGGCACCGCGTTCCGGATTCTCGGCGAAGGCCAGCTGACGCTGACCAAGTTCCTGATCGTCACCGATCAGGCCGTTCCGCTCGACCGCTTCGACCGGCTGCTGGAAGCGGTGCTGGAGCGGTTCGACCCGTACCGCGACCTGTTCATATTCAACAATACATCCCATGATACGCTCGATTATACGGGCGGGCGGCTCAACCACGGCAGCAAGGCGCTGATGCTCGGCGTAGGCGAGCCGGTGCGCGAGCTTCCGGGCAGCTACGAGGGCGGAGTCATCCCCGAGATCGAGGATGCCGCCGTCTACTGCCGCGGCTGCCTGCTGATCTCCGGCGCTTCGTACGAGAAGGAGCCGGAGCTTGCCGGACGCATCGCCGCCTCCGGCGATAAGCTGAGCGCATGGCCGCTCGTCGTGCTCGTCGACGACGCATCCGCCGCCGCAAGCGATCAGACGGCGTTCCTGTGGACGGTGTTTACCCGTTTTAACCCGGCGAGCGACATCTATGCCCGAACTCATGTCCAGGGCCACCATCTGGCCTATGATTTGCCGATCGTTATCGACGCGAGAATGAAGCCGGGCTACCCGGACGAGCTGATTCCCCGCGAAGATATTGTGAAGCTCGTCGACCAGCGCTGGAGCTCGTATTTTACTTAAGGCACGGCGCGCGAAGCGGATCGTCGCTAACGTTTTCTCATATCAACCGGCACGGCGCAGCGTCAGGCTGCCTTATGTGCCGGTTTTTTCGCATACATGGAGAAAGCCCGGATTACAAGCTTGAGAAGTAGCCAGCCGCCTTGCTGGGCATACTTACAAGTACTATGAGCAAAGATCCAAGCGGGCGAACAAGTGTACATTTTTGTATAAACACAATCGTATTGTTAAATGTTTAACGGGAGGTGCGTCAACATCCTAAGGACGCTATTCAATGAACCGCGCCGCGAAGATACGGGAGAGATCAAGGCGGCGAACGAAGCGATCGAGCGGTACGTTCGGCTGCTGCGTTCGCTGCCTGCCGGCGAGCGGAATTTGCAAGAGCGGCGGTACTTGATCTGGAGCGGCAGCTTCCTCCGTTCGCTCGACGAGCTGGAGCAGAGCCATTATGCGGCCAAACGGTGCGGCAGCCTGGTATCGTCCGTCTATGTCGACGAGATGGATCAGGATGAGCTGGATCACTATCATCGCCATCTTTATTTCTATAAAAATACGATCATCCGGATGTTCGCCATTCTGGATAAGCTCGGGCAGTTTATGAACGAGCGGTTTCGGCTCAAAACGGAGGAGATCAAGTCCCGCTTTTCGTACTTCACCGTGCTGCGGAACATGCATGAAAACCGTTTGTATATCGAGCTCGAAGAGCTGCTCTACAGTCTGAAGGAGCGGTATAAGGAACCGGTAGAACGTTTGCGGAAGCAAAGAAATCTCGAAATCCATACGATCAACGCTGACCTGCTCGATGACCTGCTTCAGGCGGCGGAGGAGCATCAGGGGGCCGAGCTGCGCATCAAAGCGGAGGACATCAAGCAGCATTTGGCCGACCTGGAGCACGGCTGCGATATGACCTATCAAGCGGTGCGGCAAGCCTTCTCCTATATTTACGATTTGTCCGAATCTTCCGGCCAATATCCCCACCCTAGCTCAAAATAGGTTGAACAGGCCGCGCGGTTATTTTATACTTATGGCAACCAGTCCATAAGAGCCAGAGCCGCGGGCATATTCAATTGCTCACCTAACATATACATTGGCGTGGGGAAAATTTAGGGGAGGGCGGACACGGGAATGAAGAAACAGCGGAAGGTCGCACTCATTACGGGAAGCGCCAAAGGACTGGGCAAAATGACGGCGCTGTCGCTGGCCGATGCCGGCTGTGACATTGTCATTAATTACGTCAACAGCGATCGGGAAGCTCAAGAGCTTAAAGCGCACATAGAGGCCAAGGGAGTTCGCTGTTTGGCGATCCGCGGCGACGTGGCGGATTTCGGCCAAATGAAGGAGCTTGTGGAACAAGCCGTCTCAGAGCTGGGAGGCATCGATATATTAATTAACAATGCGGGTCCGTTCATTAGGGAACGCAGGTTATTCGCGGAGTATGAGCTGCGGGAGATCGAATATTTAGTGAACGGCAACCTGCTCGGGGTTATGCAGCTCGATCATCTGGTGCTGCCGCTGATGAGAAGAAACCGCTGGGGCAGAATTGTCCATTTCGGTTTCGGACATGCCGCCGAGGCGAGAGGCTGGCCGCACCGGGCCGTATACGCAGCCGCCAAGGTCGGGCTCGTTTCGTTCACCAAAACGCTGGCGGTGGAGGAAGCGGCGAACGGCATTACGGTCAATATGATCTGTCCCGGGGATATTCGCGGAGCCAATAAAGAGAAGACGATTGCGGAAGTGGAGCATGAGGTTGACGAAGAGTCGCCGCGCGGCCGCCCTGGCGCTGGAGAAGATATTGCCAGGGTGATCGCTTTTTTGTGCGAGGAGCGTTCCGATTTTATTACCGGCAACATGATGGATGTATCCGGCGGCTTGGACCCGATCCGTACGATTGTCGGGGCGCACGCTCCGGGAGCGAACTAAACGAAAAAAAAGACCCGGCGCATAGAGCGCGCAGGCCTTCGGTTCATCTTTGGAAAAAGACGGAATTAGAATACTTGGACAACCTCTTGAACGCCTTCAACCTCTTCGAGCAAAGCGCGTTCAATACCGGCTTTCAGCGTAATCGTCGAGCTCGGGCAGCTGCCGCAGGCACCCATCAGCTTCAGCTTGACGATGCCGTCCTCAACATCGACCAGTTCGACGTCGCCGCCGTCGCGCTGCAAGAACGGACGCAGCTTATCTAAAACTTCCAGCACTTCATCGTACATGGTGCTTTGTGCATTTTCACTCATTTGGTTCAACTCCTTTCTATTTCTATATTATATTACATCGGGTTCAAAATTAAAATGGTTAACAAGGCGGTTGATGAAATCATGAGACCCATCATCGAATTTTGCACGAATAATATGCACCACGGAACGGATCAGCTCATGAAAAAGCTCGAGAACAATCCCGAATACGATGTCATCGAATACGGCTGTCTTGGCAACTGCGGAGAATGCTATCTGTTTCCGTTCGCTTTGGTCAACGGAGAGATTGTCGCCGCAGCCAGCGCGGAAGAGCTGGAGCAGCAGGTAGAGCAAAAAATTAAAGAGATCGAAGCGATGTTCGATCTCTTTGAGTGAGCCATAAGGCTTTATCCGAAATGCCGCTTCGATCTCCACAGCACGCCGCTCTTGATGGCTCTTGGCACGATGCCTGTCATCGGGCGTTTGCCGAGCAGAGCAAAGCCGGATTTTTTGCCGAGCGATCCGAGAACCCCTTTGAGCTTGATTTTGCCGAGCCGAGGGGTTTCGTTTCTCCATACGGCGCGAAGCACGTCCGCGATTTGTTTTCCCTGGCCTTGCGCCGCCTGAGCGCTCGGAGAGAGCGGCAGCGACGCACAGTCGCCGATCACGTACACCTCGGGGTAATCGTGGATCTGATGGTATTCGTTAATAATAATCCGCCCCTGGCTATCTTTGGGCAGCTGCAGTTTTTGCACGATCGGGCTAGGTTGAATGCCGGCTGTCCAGATGGTTACGTCCGTATAGATGAGCTCCTGCTGATTATGCAAAATGCCCCCTTCGAGACGGGTAAGACCAACATGCGACCGCATTTCGATATCATGCTCCATCATCCAATCCCGCACGAATCTTTGCAGTTTTTCCGGGAACGCGGACAATACGCTGCCCCCGCGGTCCAGAATGCGGATATTCAAATCCGCGCGGCTCTCCCGCAGCTCCGCCGCCATCTCGACGCCGCTCAAACCGCCGCCGACGATCGTGACTTGCCCGTAAGGGGCGATATCGTTGACCGCTTGATACGTTTTGCGCGTCGAGGACATCGTCTGAATGCTTTGAGAAAACTGCTGGGCTCCCTCGATGTTATGATATTTATCGACGCAGCCGAGTCCGATAACGAGCCAATCGTACGAGAGCGGTTCGTCGTTTTCGAACAAAATCAGCTTCTGCTCCAGATCGACGCCCGTCACTTCGCCGTATTTCAGGATGAGCCTGGGATCGACAGGGAATTGGACGCGGATGTCCTGGTCGGATATCGTGCCGGCAGCCAGAGCGTAATATTCGGTTTTCAGCCCTTGATAAGGCATGCGGTCAATCAGCACAAGCACCGTATCCGACGGCAAATCTTTTTCCAGCAGCTCGGTAGCGACGGTAAGTCCGCCATACCCTCCGCCCAAAATAACCATTTTCTTCATCAGTCATTAACCCTTTCTGTTATGCGCACACCATGGCAGGCAAGTGGAATCAGTATACTTTGATTTCGTTATAGAACGTATCGCGTTCAACCGGAATGCGCCCGGCTCCCCTCACAAGCCAGACCAGCTCGTCGCGCGTCATGCTGTCCGGGGACAGAGCGCCGGCGGCATGGCTGATGCGTTCCTTGACAATCGTTCCGTGGACGTCGGAGGCTCCGAAGGTAAGAGCGATTTGCGTCAGCTGGGTTCCCAGATTAATGAAGTAGGCTTTAATGTGCTGAATATTGTCGACCATCAAACGGCTGATCGCGAGCGTTTTGAGATTGTCGAAGGCCGATACGCGGCGCTTGATGCCGGCGTTGACGCTGGCAGGCTGCACGGAGTTCGGAATAAACACCATAAAGCCGTTCGTCTCGTCCTGCAGCTCCCGCAGCAGGATCATATGCTGAATGCGCTCCTCCAGCGTTTCGATCGAGCCGTACAGCATCGTGGCATGCGTCTTGAGGCCGAGGGAGTGAGCGTCCCGCTGCACCTGCAGCCATTGGTCGGTAGTCGCTTTGCCGACGCCCATTTTTTTGCGGTAACGCTCGGACAATATTTCCGCGCCGCCGCCCGTCAGCGTCTCCAGGCCGGCGTCCATCAGCGTTTGCAGAACCTCTTTATAGCTTAACCCACTGATGCGCGAATAAAACTCGATCTCCGCCGCGGTATGCGCTTTGATCGTCACATGAGGATAACGCTCCTTCAGCTTGCGGATCGAATCGACATAATATTCGAACGGCACATGCGGATTATGGCCCTGGGCGATATGAAATTCGCGCAAGCCGGGCTGGATATGAGCGTCGATAAATTCGAACATCTCTTCCGGGCTTAACGTGTAGGCTCCTTCCTCGCCTTCGTCGCGGCGGAAATGACAAAACGCACAGTGAGCCTCGCACACATTGGTAAAATAAAGGCTCATATTGTCGATGAAATAGACCTTTTTACCGTTTTTTCGCAGGTTCACTTCATTTGCTAATTGACCAATGGTTAGCAAATCCTCCGATTGGTAGAGGAACACCCCGTCTTCCAGGGATAATCTTTCTCCATGCTTTACTTTTTCTGCAATTTCGGCCATCCGCTGATCGGGATTGGTGATTACGATGCTCATAAAGCCACCTCCGTATAATCGATATAATATAGGAAAAAAATACGTGTCTGGCACGCATGAAACCAGCGTTTTCGAAATAATACGCGCGCCATGGGCGCAAGCGAAAAAAATGCCCTGAAATGCTTCGTGGACATAGCTATGGTCAAAAGCGGATTCTAGGTTGTGAAAGGTTGCACATGCGCATTCGCCAGCCGGCAAACAACCGGACAAATTGGATGTTTATAGCAGGAAGATACTAAACAATATTATCTATTATAAACCTCATATGAAGGCGGGGCAATACACAGTTGGACAAAATGGAGTCAAGGCTTCTTCGGGCAGGCAAATTGACGCGCGGAAGGGATAGAAGTCCTTGAGGTGAAACCTTAATAGGAGTATACTGTAGAAGTAGAAGCTTTATGAGCTTCCGGGGCATGTTTCTTGGCAAGGCGAGTGCGTCTTTCATGGCCTTCCGCATGAGGGAGGGCGCTGACTATATATTCCGTAAGGGAGGGTAATACGATGATTAAAATCAGCGAATCGGCAAGCGATAAAATTAAAGAACTGCTGGATAACGAAGGAACTCCTGGATTGTTCCTGCGCCTCGGCGTGAAAGCGGGAGGATGCAGCGGATTTTCCTACGGCATGGGTTTCGACGATAAGGAAGCGGAGGACGACAAAACCTTCGAAATGAACGGCTTGAAGGTCGTCGTAGACGCGGATTCGGCCAAATATTTGTACGGAATCGAAATCGACTACAAAGACTCCGGCATGGGCGGGGGCTTCACCATCGATAATCCGAATGCGGTAGCTTCCTGCGGCTGCGGTTCTTCCTTCAAAGTGAAGGACGAAGAAGGCGCTCCAGAGAAATGCGACGATAAGGTCGAAGCGTAACGCGGAGTATCGGCGTTTGAGCACCTAATTTGCACGCTTATAGATTGTTAATCAAGCCTCCTTAACGGTTGATATCGCATCGAACCGGTGAGGAGGTTTTTGTTTTAGGCAGGGAACGTATGCTAAAGGATTACTGTGATGGCGGTGACATTAAGGAGGGCATTTCCTGGCTTGGAATACATTTGACAATTGCCTTCGGGTTAAAAGTGAGATAAAGTAGGGTATAACCTTTCAAAGCTGACGCTTCTCTCGGTTTTGGGAGGTTATTTCTTATTCGTTCAAGCTTTCGCTGCGCCAAGCAGCCATAAGACGATAAGAACCTACAGAAATCGAGCGGAAGATAGGCGGAAAATTTTTTGGAGCGGCTGCAAATTTCGAGCGTCTTTTTAAAAGCTTTCTTATATAATGCATAGTACTCTTAGAAAACTATGAGAAAATCCAACGTGAATAGGGATGATGCAATATGGCATTTGTTGATCATATGAATTACGCGAACGCGGCGGGGAATGTGTACTGCTGCTTGCGCAACAAGGTGGTTTCGCTGGATGACGCCCAGTTGAAGACGTATTGTCAGGGCTGCAAAATGTTCCGGGGCGCCGAACCGGGGAAGAGCGTGCAGTGCTACTGGAATGACTCGCGGGATGTCAGCGATCCTCATATCGTGTATGAACCGCAATTGGAGTTTAAATCGATGCAGAAGCGCAAGCTGAGAATCAGTCCGCCCGCCGATGCTGCGGAGTCGGAGACCGCCTAATACCGAAGCGGCGGCCGGGAAGACCGGTGTACAAGGAAAACGAGCTAACGGAAGCGGGAATGTAGAAGATTCCCTGTTGCCCCTGGATATCGTTTCGGGGCAGCCGTCGTATTTCGACTCACTTTTACGTCAATATTAGGCACGGCAGTCTATCCGATAAAGGAGAGGCTGCCGTATTTATTTTATGATCATATATTTTTATCGAAAAAACGGGAGATAGCTTGTGTATAAATCTGTCCACATTATACAGCCCATGTTTACCCCTTATTTTACACTTATTAACAATGTGCTAACAGGATATACACAAAAGCTTGTGGATAACGGAACACTTGTTCTAATTATGGGGGCGTGGTAATATAATTTTACATTAACGAAGTAAGGTGATTGTATGAGATTGATGAGCAATGAAATTTTAATCGATTCGTACTTCAAAGCGCTGAATTTGAAACTGGAAGAAGAATTTCTCGAATTGCTGCTGGCAGAGATTAGACGCCGTAAAATTAATTTGGAATACTATAACGGAGAGGTACAGGTCAGTTGACCTGCCTCCTTTTTTTTTCGTTTAGGAAATTTATGTGCAGCCATATCCTGTGGAAATCCGTGTGCTCCCCCGAAAGTAAAGTCTACCCATAGAACGATCCCGGAGGAAGGGTTATACGCCGATCCAGCTGAAGCTGGATGCGGACGGAATAAGCTTCAGAGCATCACGTCACTTTTGGGGGATTGGTTCTGCCCTTCAAATGACGTAAGCGCTAGCGAGAAATCCTCATCCAAGGCTGCCTGCGACCAATTGTCAGTAAACCGGAGAATTCCCGCCGTACCTTGTGCCGCCTGGGTTTGTTTCGCTCTTTTTGTACGAAAATAAAGCTTGCTATTTGGCTTCATACATTATATCATGTCATGAGAACTGTTTAAAACCGATCTATTTCAAGATACACAAACGATGATATATTGCTTATTTCCAGCCTAAACGATCTCAGAATAATACATTCCGGCTCGGTTTGTGTAATTTTTCACAATCGGTTTTGTGAAATCATACAATAAGACAGAAAATAACGTGATGGAAGGGATTAAACCATGAGTCGAATACCAAGAATAGTCATTTTGGGAGCAGGATACGGCGGCATCGTAACGGCTATTCGTTTGCAAAAAGAATTGAATTATAACGAAGCGGACGTAACGCTTGTTAACAAACATGACTACCACTACATTACGACCCATCTGCACATGCCGGCGGCAGGAACGGATAATCCGGAGAACGCACGGGTAAATATTTTGAAGCTGATCGACGAATTCAAGATCGATTTCGTAAAATCGACTGTCGTGCAGATTCGGCCTCACGAGAAGAAGGTTATTCTGGAAGAAGGGACGCTTTCCTACGATTATCTGGTCGTCGGACTAGGCGGAGAGCCGGAGACGTTCGGCATCCCGGGACTGAAAGAGCATGCGCTCAGCATCCGCAGCATTAACAGCGTCCGCTTCATTCGCGAGCATATCGAATATCAATTTGCGAAGTTCAAACGCGAGCCGTCGCGCACCGATTATTTGACATTCGTCGTCGGCGGGGCCGGATTTACGGGCATCGAATTCGTCGGCGAGCTGGCCGACCGGATTCCGCAGCTGTGCAAGGAGCATGACGTCGATCCTTCCATTGTCAAAATATATAATATCGAAGCGGCGCCGACGGCGCTGCCGGGCTTTGATCCGGAGCTTGTCGAATACGCGATGAAAGTGCTTGAAAACAAGGGAGTAACGTTCAAAATCGCGACAGCGATCAAAGAATGCACGCCGGAAGGCGTATCGCTCGCTACAGGAGAAGAAATCAAAGCCGCCACGGTCGTGTGGACCGGGGGCATCCGCGGCAATCATATGCTTGACGACGCCGGTTTCGAGACGATGCGCGGACGCATCAAGGTCGACGACTATTTGCGGGCGCCGGGCCACGAGAACATCTACGTGCTGGGCGACTGTTCGATCGTAATGAGCCCCGAAGGGCGTCCATACCCGCCTACGGCGCAAATTTCGATGCAGCAGGCCGATGTGTGCGCGCACAATCTGGTCGCTTCGATCCGAGGCGAGCAGCTTAAGAGCTTCGTCTATCAAAGCAAAGGCACCGTGGCTTCTCTCGGCCGCGGCGAAGCGATCGGCATCGTCGGTTCCCGCAAGTTGAAGGGCGGAACCGCTGCGGTGATGAAGAAGCTCGTCGATATGCGCTACTTATATATTATCGGCGGGATTCCGCTCGTACTTAAGAAAGGCCGGTTTTAATCTATGCGTCACTGCAGCGTGCAAGTACGCGGACTGCTGATGCGCGACGAGCTGGATCGTTACAACGCTTTGATGGACGTAGGGCATTATCTCGAATCTCAGACGCGGTACGATCTGGTCTATACTGTGCAAAAGGAAATCGACATCCTCATCATGCCCGCGATCGAGCGGCTGAAGGAGAAGTCGCGGCAGCGCGACCGGGATACGGAAGCTTATTTGGCCAGCAAGGCGGAAGCAAGCCGCGACGCGCGGTTCGACGATGACGATGACGACGAATAAACGGCAGGGCGGGCGCTAGGCTCGCCTGCACCGCTGCCTTAACACAAAAAAATACCTTGCTCGGGCGGATCGCATCCCTCGAACAAGGTATTTTTCTCATTATATGCGGGGGGAGAGCTCCTCCGCAGACGGTTTTACAGCTTGAGCATAGCTTCCATCTTGTTGCGGTCGAGCAGGTTGCCGACATAGAAGTCGCCGAACTCTCCGAAGCGCGCGCTCGTTTCGTCGAAGCGCATTTCATGGACGATTTTTTTGAACTGCAGCGCATCGTCGGCGAACAGCGTAACGCCCCATTCCCAATCGTCAAGGCCGATGGAGCCGGTGATGATCTGCTTGATTTTGCCCGCGTAGCTGCGGCCGATCATCCCGTGGGAACGCATGAAGTTGCGGCGCTCCTCGGTAGAGAGCATATACCAGTTGTCATTGCCTTCGCGGCGCTTGTCCATCGGGTAGAAGCAGACATGCTTCGCTTTGGGCAAAGTAGGCTTCAAGCGGGCCAAGATGTCCGGGTCCTGCATCGGATCGACGCCGGGCTTGGCCATATAGCCTCCGAGCTCGACGATGGACACATAGGAATAGGTCGGAACGGTCACTTGGGCGAACATCGATTTGTTGAATTCGGTTTCCAGCTCGTTCAATTCTTCCAGCGTTTCGCGCAGATGCATGAACATGAAGTCCGCCTTCTGGCCGACGATGCTGTAGAACGCCGTACTTCCCTCTTTCCGGTCTTCGGTGCTTTGATATTGAGCCAGCAGACTGTACAGCTCGTCCTCGGCGCGGTTTCTTTCCTGTTGTGTCAGGCTCTTCCATGCATTCCAATCGATGGCGCGGAAATCGTGCAGCGAATACCAGCCTTCCAGTGTGTTTACTACATCGCTCATGGGAGACACTCCTTTGTATATAAATTCGTTATCGCTTTTTTACTTGTTTCATTGTATCCAAATCAATCCCAAAGGGCAAATTTTGGAGCCGCTTTTTTCCGCAGAAAAATAAATTTGCAAGCTTTCACGTTCATGAAGCGTTCACTTTACCCGGAGCCGAAATTTATATAGAATAGACATAACTGTATCTAAAAGTGCGGTGAACAAGCAAACGAAGCAAGCGAAAGCAATCTGGAGAAGCGAAGCGCTCGCCTTTATTTCTGGATTTCAACCGTTTCACGGGCGTACCATTCAAGAAATCCGGAAACAACAGCGATCGGAAGATGCTTTCGCATGCGCAGTCAGCGTGTTTCACCACACTTCTAAAGCTCATGAATAAAGGAGTTGGCCGACTTGCTGCAGTTGATTATCGTGACTGTACTCTTGTTCGTCCTGTTTTTCGGACTCGGGTTTATTTTGAACATGCTGATGAAAACGACCTGGTTCCCGATCTACGGTTATATCGCGCTCGTTATCGGACTTGTCATTTATTGGGGATGGGAGACGGGCTCGCTTGCCTCCAACCTATCGGAATATTCGCTGGCCGACTATATCCCGGCAATCGGCGGCCTGATCGGGGCGATCCTAAGCGGCTCGACGATCAAATCGCTTCGTCAGAAAGGCTTTAAAATGTTCTAGGCGGCGCTTGCACTAGCGCCGGATGAGAAAGGGGGCATATGGAATGAACGGTCAACTTCGCAAAGACGTCGTCCCCGGCCGAAAGGTTCGCATCGTGCAAAAGCAGGATCAGCGCACCGGCAAGCTTACCGACGGAGTGGTCAAAGACATACTGACCAATTCGCCGAGCCATCCGCACGGCATCAAGGTCCGTCTGACGGACGGCATCGTCGGCAGGGTGAAGGAAATTATCGCCGAATAGATGCATCCGGCACGATACCGGAAACCGGAAAAACATGGAAATCGCCGCAGGCCGGATTGCCATGTTTTTTTCTTTGCCGACAATCGCCCAGGTGTCGATTTCTGTGGTAAAATGGAGGTTACTATGTTAGACCAAAGATGGGATTTGAGTACATGCGGATTACGAATATGCTGCATTTTTCGGAGTATCACCGTTTCTATGTGATACGCGATTTTGCGTTAAGCAGTCTGGATATGAAAATGCTTGCGGCCATTTATCAGCCGATGGTCGGAGCGTTTGCGATCAGCCTTTATTACACGCTGCTCCAGCAGCTGCCTGCGGACAAGGCGGGCTGTTCGCTGATGGAGCAGCAGCGGAAGCTGTTTTTGGCTCTGGAGCTGGAGAGCGGGGAGCGGGGGCGCAAATTTTTTATCGAGCAGACCTCGAAGCTGGAAGCGATCGGGCTGCTTAAGACGACAAGGCGGTTTGTCGAGGCTTCGGACGATTACGTGTACGAATACACGCTCTTTGCCCCGCTGGCGCCGGGCGAGTTTTTCAAAAACCAGCATTTGACGCTGCTGCTGCGGGATAAGGTCGGCAAGTATATGGTCTTCTCGCTGCGGGACGAGCTGGTGCAGCCGGAGCCGGAAGATCTGAAGCAGGCGAATTCGGAAAATTTGTCGGTGCCGTTCTACGAGCTGTTCCGGCTCAATACGCAGGTCGTCGATTACGAGCTGGAGCAGGCGTTGTTCGAACCGTCCGCTCCCGATCCTGCGGAAAGACCCGAAGTGGTGATTAAAGGCTTCCAGTATTCCGATATTATTATGCATTTTCCCCGGGGATCGGCGAACCGCGAGTTTGTGGAGCGGCTGAAGTACGAGCCCGAGCAGATGGCGAAGATCAATTATGTGGCGAAGAAATACGGCTTGTATTTGACGGATATGTGCCGGCTGCTCGACGAGGACGGCATCTTCGACGCGGGCGGCGAGATCGCGCTCGATTTGCTGCAGCATAAGGCGAACTTGGTGTTCCGTCAGGATAAGAAGCGCAGTGAAGATCGCGCCCGGTATTTGTCCAGAGTCGAGCAGAGCCGAGGAGCCGAAGACGGGACGGCGGCCGCTCCGGCGCCCGCCGCCGAAAAGGCGGTCGAGATGGAGTTTTATCTCGAAGTGCCGGATATTTTTCAAGGCGAATGCAATCAGCATCAGTACAACTATATATTGCGCAACGAGCCGTACACGTATTTGCTGGAGAAAATTTTTTCCAAAGGAACGGTGCCGGACGGGCTGCTCGACACGCTGGCCAAAGTCGATTTGAACTACGGCCTCAGCGAAGAGGTTATCAACGTACTTATTCATTATTTATACGTGAACAAACGTTCATGGTCGAAAGCGTCCATCGAGTTCAGCGTCACCGATATGCTGGCCAAGCAGGTCGGCACTTACGAGCAGGCGGTGCAATATATCCGCGAGCAGACGAGATACAAGGAGAACAAGACGGCTCCGAGAGGCGGCCGCGCATCCGCGAATGCAGGCGGACAGCGGGGAGGCGCCCGGGTCAAGCAGAAGCCGCAGCTGCCTATTGTAGAGGACACCTCCGCGTCGGCAACCCGGCGCACAGCGGAGGAGCGCGAGGCAATGCGCCGCCGGGCGCAAATGCTCGACGGGAAGCTGTAAGCCGCGAATAGCCAGGATGTAGCGGCCGTAAGCGCGGGACGGCCGGGGAAGAGGCCGGGGACAGCGCTGTTATTTAAGTCGCTCGCGCAGACGGGGAAGGAGGAAAACTTGCCATGGAATCACTCGGCGAAGTGTTGCGTTCTATACCGAATCAGAAATACCGCCGGCAGGCGGAGGAGAAAATCCGGCAAATATTGACCGATCCGCTGATTCAAAAGCTGCGGGTCAAATATCCGGTTCTTGACGATCATACGTTAAAGATCAATATGAACCGGCTGTATCAATATGTAACCGAGCATAAGACATGCTCGGAATGCCCCGGGCTCGACAAGTGCCCGAACGATTTCGCCGGGCATTATACGATGCTGAACGTGGAGACGTCGGGCGGCGAGCCTCGTCTGTACGATTACAAAGTGTCGTGCAAAAAATTTATCGCCCAGCAATCGCAGGAGGTTGTGCGCAGCCGCATTCGCAGCTTCTACGTCGACGAGCGGGCCTTGTCGCAGGGCTACTCTTCAATGGAAATTTTCGATAAGGACCCGGACAGGGAAGAGGCCGTCGACCGATTGATCAGCTATATATTGCAGACGAAGCAGGAGGGATTGCAGAAGCAGGGCTTGTATTTGGCAGGCAGCTTCGGAACCGGCAAGACGTTTCTGATGTGCTATATGCTGCATGAGCTGGCCAAAAGCGGCTATACCGGCGCTATCGTCTATATGCCCGATTTCGCCGAGGATTTAAAGGCGATGTTCCAGGACCCGATGAAGCTGAAGGAAACGATCGATGCGCTGAAGGAGACGGATCTGCTCGTCTTCGACGATATCGGCGCGGAAAATCTCAATCCTTGGCTTCGGGACCATGTGATGGGAGCCATTCTGAACTACCGGATGAACCGGAAGCCGACCTTTTTTACGTCGAATCACGATTTGACCGCGCTGGAGCAGCATTTCAGCTTCACGAGCAAGGAAGGCGACGAGGAGTTCAAAGGACGCCGCATTATGGACCGCATACGGCCTTTCGTCGACGTCATTCTGGTCAACGGGTATAACAAGCGCGGCAAGTCAACATAACCTATAGCTGCATCCGAGTTCCGGCCGTTCATCTGTCATGTGCGGCCGGATTTTTTTGTGGACGGTAAAAAAAGCCTGCCCCGCTTGTGCAGCAGAACAGACTTTTGATAACAAAGGCAAGTCGGGCGGATTAGCGGATCATCACTTGAATGACCGTAGCTATGACCGCGATCAGAAGAAGAACTCCGAAGAATGCGCCGAAAGCAGAGGCAACATCCAGAAAGTCGTTGGTAGGTTCTTCCATTACGTGCAATTCAGGGTGTTTGGGATCGCTCATGTTTGAATATCCTCCTTAAAGGCAGCCCAGCGGGCAGCTTGATAAGCATAAGTCATGTTTGTCAAGCTTGTGCGTGTACTAAGTTAATCATAGTATACCCAACTTCAGAGTTCATTGTAAAGCAGGTGAAAGTGACAATTGTGCGACGTTTTTTGGACAATTTGTTCACGGAAGGCTGCGGTTCCATGGGAACAGATGGACGGGCGGGCCGCGGTTGAAAATGGGGTGCTTTGTGGTATACTTTACTTGTTGACAACATTTTATCCGTCGAAGGGAGAAAGCTTACAATGGCTATCGTAAATGTAACGGACCAATCCTTCACTAACGAAGTGGAAGGATCAGGTACGGTTCTTGTTGATTTCTGGGCGCCTTGGTGCGGACCTTGCAAAATGATCGCTCCTGTATTGGAAGAGCTTGATAAAGAATTGGGGGATAGCGTTAAAATCGCTAAAGTCAACGTCGATGACAACCCTGAATCCGCATCGCGCTTTGGAGTTATGAGCATTCCTACGTTGATCGTGTTCAAAGATGGACAACCGGTCGACAAAGTGGTTGGCTTCCAATCCAAGGACGCGTTGAAAAATGTGGTAACTCGCAATCAATAATCGTTTTCTACAGAAAACTCATAATGAGAAAAAGCTCTTTTTCTGCTATGCTGGGAAAAGGAGCTTTTTTGCTGTTTAGGGGAAAGGAGTGGAACTAAGGCGATGGTTGAAGGGGATCAAGAGCGGAAGCAAAGAGCGGAGGCGATTCGCAACAAGCTTGCGCTGCTGCCGGAGAAGCCCGGCTGTTATCTGATGAAAAATAAAGAAGGCACGATCATATACGTAGGCAAGGCCAAAGTGCTGCGCAACCGGGTGCGTTCGTATTTTACCGGGAGCCACAGCGCAAAAACGCAGGCGCTCGTAGTTGAAATCGTCGATTTCGAATATATCGTGACGGCCAGCAACGTGGAAGCGTTAATTCTGGAGTGCAATCTGATCAAAAAGTATCACCCGCGGTACAATGTGCTGCTGAAGGACGACAAGTCGTTCCCGTATATCAAGATCACGAACGAAAAGCATCCGCGCCTGGAAGTGACGCGCAGAGTATATAAAGATAAAGGCAAATATTTCGGTCCGTATCCGAACGCGTTTGCCGCGCAGCAGACGAAGAAGCTGCTCGACCGGCTGTATCCGCTGCGCAAATGCAAGACGCTGCCGGATCGTGTCTGTCTGTACTACCACCTCGGGCAATGCGTCGCACCCTGCGAGTATGAGGTGGCGAGCGAGGAATACGAGCGGATGGTTCAGGAGATCAGCCGGTTTCTGAACGGCGGGCATGACGAGATCAAGCAGGATTTGACGCGCAAAATGCACGAAGCCGCCGAGGAGCTGAACTTCGAGCGGGCCAAGGAGCTGCGCGACCATATCGTGCATATCGACGCCGTGATGGAGAAGCAGAAGATTACGACGCTTGACGCCGTCGACCGCGATGTGTTCGGCTATGCCGTCGATAAAGGCTGGATGTGCGTGCAAATTCTGTATATGCGCCAGGGCAAGCTGATCGAACGGCACACGTCGACTTTCCCTTATTACGGGGATGAATACGAGGATTTCATCTCGTTCATTACGCAATATTACAGCGATAATCCCGCGCTGCCGAAGGAAGTGTTTCTGCCTGCGGAGCCGGCGGCGGGAGAGGAAGAAGGGGACGCTGCCGCCGAAGCGCAGCTGCCGGCTGCGGAAGAGGACGGAGCGGCGGCAGGCTCGCTGAAGACGGACGTCAAGGAGGCGCTGGAGAGCTGGTTGAAGGTGAAGATTCATATTCCGCGCCGCGGCTTGAAGAAAAATATGGTCGACATGGCCTGCGACAACGGCCGGGTCGCTCTGGAAGAGAAGTTCCGGCTGATCGAACGCGACGAGCAGCGGACGATCAAGGCGGTGGAGAACCTGGGGAATGGCTTGGCACGGGCGTCATTCACCGCATCGAGGCGTTCGACAACTCGAATATTCAAGGCTCGGACCCTGTATCCGCGATGGTCGTCTTTACCGACGGCAAGCCGGACCGCAAGGAATACCGCAAATATAAAATTCGCACGGTGCAAGGCCCCGACGATTATGAAACGATGCGCGAAGTCGTGCGCCGCCGGTACGAGCGTGTGCTCAAGGAGAACCTGCCGCTGCCCGATCTGGTCGTAATCGACGGAGGCAGGGGGCAGATCTCCGCTGCGGTGGACGTGCTGGAGAACGAGCTGGGCCTCTATATTCCGGTATGCGGGCTCGTCAAGGACGAAAAGCATAAGACGGCTCAACTGATGATGGGAGAGCCTCCCGAGGTGGTGCAGCTGCCGCGGGACAGCCAGGAGTTTTACCTGCTGCAGCGCATTCAGGACGAGGTTCACCGGTTCGCCATCACCTTCCACCGTGAGACGAGAGCCAAGTCGATGATCGTCTCGACGCTCGATTCCATCCCGGGGATCGGCGAGAAGCGCCGCAAAGCGCTGCTCAAGCATTTCGGCTCGCTGAAGAAGATCAAGGAAGCGGCGATCGAAGATTTCAAGCCGCTCGGTATCGGCGAGAAGCTCGCTGCGCAAATTCTGCAGTCGTTAAACGGCGAAGCCGAGGATAACTCCTCCGATGACGCTTCCCCGGAAGCGGAGGAAGCCGGCCAGGAGGCGTAATAGCGGGTTAGCCGCGGGCATCCGCGTGCTCTACGGGATAGAACCGGATGTCGGGCGCGAGGCGGGATCGCTTGCTCAGGCTTTAAACACAGCGATTCGACGCTTTCATTCCCGCGGTCGCAGGCTCCCGGCAGCGATCGGCGATACAATGGCAATCTCAATCAACAAAAGACGCCTTTCCTCAGGCAGGAAAGGCGTCTTTGTTCCGCATTAGAGCCGTATCAAGGTGAAAAAGGAGCGGAGAAGCTAGGTTTTTTTAAAAGAACGCCTCAGCCTTGCGTGGAGCCAATAAGCCGCCCAGCCGATCAAAGCGGGGAAGACGATATAAAACAAGCCGATTGTGCTGATCGTCCAATGCTCCCCGTCGAACAGCGACAGCCCCATTAGAATGCTGTCCATCGACGCATGAGCGAACAGCACGGTCATAAACCCGTATTTCAGGAAGGCATAGCCGAAGATAAGGCCGATGATCGTCACTTCGATAAATCGCGTATAAACGGGATAAATCGGATACTGCGTATGGCTTAGCGCCCAAATCATGCCTGGGATCAATACCGCCGCGAAGCGGTTTCTGACCAGCTTCAGGAAAATGGCGATGCCGAACAGCCGGTAGACCGCTTCCTCGGAAATCGCCGCGGCCCACGCCATCAGCGGGAACAGGCCGGGCACCGTCATATTCAGCACGGAGTCTGACGGATCGTTGACAGCCCAGACGTCGAAATATTCGCCGGCAATAAAGTAGAGCGTCTGCTGAATGCCGAGAATGAACAGGCACAGCAGATAGCCGCGGAACATAGCGCTTCTTGCATGGCGTCCGAAGCCGTCGTTAGCCCATACCGGCCAGGTGATCCAGCCGCGCCGCTTCCACATATGCCTGCCCGCCAAGAAGGAGAAGTAGACGCTGACGGCCATCAGCGCGATGACAATGTTCAGAAACCACAGATTGAACGTCGCCTCCCACTGCGACGGTCCGTTCGAGTGCATCGTTCGCAGCGCCGGAATCATGTTGAAATTGTTCGTGATGTAGATAGCCAGAAACGAGGCGGTCAGAAACAGACCGCGGCGGAAGGTGATTTGCCTGCGGTAGCGAATCACGACGACCAGAGCCGCCGCCGCCATCAGGAGCGAAGCCAGCATGCTGATGCGCGTCATCGTGGAAGCATTGTCGTTCTGCTCGTCCTGCCAGCTCTTGAACGAGGCGGGAATGCCGAAGTCGGCATGGAACGCGGTCGTCTTTCCTTCGGATACGGCCAGGAGCAGCCGCAGCCTGGCTTCGCCGATTTGCTTGCTTTTGCTTATGTAGACGAAACCGGTGCCGAGCGCCGACGTTTTTTGCCGGTCTTCGGGGTCGAGCGGGCTTGCCTCGCTAAAGTCGGCGGGCGAATACCCCTGCTCCGCCATCGTCCGCTCGGCCGCCTCCCGCGGATCGGAGGCTTCGGACGAGACGGTCTGCCGCTTCGCCGCCGGGGAGGTGAAGGCCGACCAGCCGAGGATGCGCAGATTCGCGAAATCCACATCTACATAGTAGGTTTTCCCTGTGCCGTTCTCGTTAATTTCGACTTCGAAATAGTCGATCGGGTAGTCCGGATAGCTTTTCAGATAAGTTTCCAGCAGCTGCTCCTTCTGCAAATATCCGCTGCGGTCCGAGTGGGACTGGAACAGCGTGCTCGCCGCATAGTCTTCCGCAAGGGAAAAGCGGTCGCGTACGAATCGGACGGCTGCGTCCGCCGCCTGCTGCTTGGTCACCTTCGGCAGCGACTCGCCGGTTTCCGCGGCATCCTCCGGATGCAGCCAAGAGGAGCCGAACAGGACGGCCAAATAGAGGATGATTCCGAAAACTGCCAATTTCAGCAGAGAAGATTCCGCAATTGGTTTCACTATGAAATTCTCCTTACCGTAGAATGGGCGATATTGTGAAAAGGGTATGGAATATAAGTACATTGTATTCATTAAACTTAGCATAGATGCACAGCGGAAATCCAATGAAATTACGAGCTACGAGGGGCAAAACGCTGAAAAGCAGCGCGGAGGCTTCCCCCGCTTCATGCCAGGTCAAGTATTGACTTGTTTATCGTTTGATTTCGAGCCAAAGCGACTTTGTACTTATAATGAAAGAACATTATAATTCATATCAATTGAATACGAAGCCGAATTTCTTATCGAAAACGGGGGAACCATTTGCAGTAAGGGGTGAATTCGATTCCATTGCCGACGAAACATCGCAATGGAAACGATAGGGTGCTGTGACCCGAATCCGTCAGCTAACCTCGTAGGCTATCGCAGGAACCTATTATGATGACATTGGGTTTCCAGTGTCTTTTTTTGTTGCCCTAAAACATTCGCCGAGGTGAAATATGACATCCGCCATAAAAAAAATCGAGCTGACTCCGCCGCAAATTCTCGTGATCGGTTTCGCCGCCATCATTTTGATCGGCGCCGCGCTGCTCTCGCTGCCGGTCGCCTCCGCCTCCGGAGAGCCGCTGCCATTTCTCGACGCTTTCTTTACGGCTACTTCGGCGACTTGTGTTACGGGGCTGGTCGTCGTGGATACGGGCACGTTTTTTTCCAAGTTCGGACAGATCGTCATTATCGCGCTGATCCAGGTCGGAGGGCTCGGATTTATGTCGATGGCGACGCTGTTTGCTTTTGCGCTGAAAAAACGAATTTCTCTCAAGGAACGGCTCGTTTTGCAGGAGTCGTTGAATCAGGGAAGCATGGAGGGGATCGTGCGGCTGATCCGCAAAGTGATCCGGTATTCGCTGACCATCGAGCTGGTCGGCGCCATTATTTTCTCGATTCGCTGGTCGCTGCAGTTAGGGCCTGCCAAGGGCATTTATTTCGGCTTCTGGCATGCGATATCGTTTTTCAATAACGCAGGCTTCGATTTGTTCGGTTCGGTTAACGGACCGTTCAGCAGCTTAACCTCATTCGTGGGCGATCCGGTCGTCAACCTCGTCACAATGGGGCTTATCGTGCTGGGCGGCATCGGCTTCGTCGTCATGTCGGATCTGCTGGAGTTCAAAAAGCGCAAGCGGCTGTCGCTCCATTCCAAAGTAGTGCTTAGCGCAACCGGTGCGCTGATTATCGCCGGCGCCCTGGTCATTTATATATTTGAATACAGCAATGCCAAGACGCTGGGCTCGCTGAGCTGGTCAGGCAAAATATGGGCCGCCTTCTTCCAGTCGGTGACGCCGCGGACGGCGGGAGCCAATACCGTCGATCTCGGCAGCTTGCGCCAGGCGACGCAATTTTTCATGATCATCCTGATGTTCATCGGGGCTTCGCCGGGCTCGACGGGGGAGGGATCAAGACGACCACCTTCACGACGCTGATCGGCGCGATGATCGCCATGGTGCGCGGGAAAGAGGACATCGTGCTGTTCCGTTACCGCCTCGGTAAAGACCGGATTTTGAAAGCCATCACGCTGACGATGATCGCTCTATTCCTCGTCGTGTTCGTCGCGATGATTTTGTCGACGACGGAGGGGCACCCGTTTCTGATGATTTTGTTCGAAGTGACCTCGGCTTTCGGCACCGTCGGTCTCACGATGGGAATGACGACCGATTTGAGCCTCGTCGGCAAAATATTGATCAGTTTGATGATGTTTGCCGGCCGCTTGGGGCCGCTTACGTTGGCATACGCGCTCGGACCGAAAACGGAAAAAGAGCTGTATAGATACCCGGAAGGGAAAATTACGATTGGATAGGGGTACAAAAACAATGAAACGTAGTCAGTATGTCGTCATCGGGCTGGGCAGATTCGGCTCTTCTCTGGCGAAGGAATTGATCAATTTGGGGTACGAGGTGCTGGGCATCGATAAGGACGAGGAAGCCGTCGACGAGATGAGCGACACGCTGACGCATGTCGTGACGGCCGATTCGACGGACGAGGACGTGCTGAGATCGCTCGGCATCCGCAATTTCGACTGCGCTATCGTGGCGATCGGCGACGACATTCAAGCCAGCATTTTGACCGCGATTCTGCTGAAGGATATCGGCGTCAAGACGGTCGTTACCAAGGCGCTTTCCGAGCTGCACGGCAAGGTGCTGCAGAAGATCGGCGTCGACCGGGTGATTTTTCCGGAGCGGGATATGGGAATTCGGGTCGCGCATCAGCTGGTCTCGCCGAATTTGCTCGATTACATCGAGCTGTCCAACGACTATACGATCGTCGAGCTGTCCGTGCCCAAACGGCTGTCAGGACGGTGCTTGAAAGATTTGGACCCGCGGGCCAAGTACGGCTGCAGCGTCGTGGCGATCAACAAGAAGCACGGCGTCATCATCGCCCCTAGCGCGGCGGACATGCTGGAAGAACAGGACGTTATGGTCATTATCGGAACGAACGATCAAATCGAATCCTTCGAGAGCGAAGTTATCAATTTATAACTATGAACAATGAAGCCGCAGAGATGATTCACCATGTGTTGTTATTATTAATTCTTATTCTTGGTTTGGGTATGCTGTTCGGCCGCCTGGCGGGCCTGATGAAGCTGCCGGATGTGGCGCTGTTCCTCATCGCCGGGATGATCGTAGGGCAAGGGCTGCATTGGGTGAGCGAGACGAGCAGCTCGTTTACGAACCAGTTCATATTGACGATCGGTTCGACGCTTATTTTGTTCGACGGAGGGCGCAATATCCGGCTTGCGGGGCTGAAAAAAGTATGGCTGACGGTCACGCTGCTTAGCGTGCCGGGCGTGCTGATTACTTGTTCCGTCGTTGCGCTGTCCGCCCATTGGCTTCTGGGAATCCCGATGATCTATGCGGTGCTGCTCGGGGCGATTGTTTCCTCGACCGATCCGGCGACGCTCATTCCCGTGTTCAAGCAGGTGCGCATTCGCACGAAGGTGCGGGAAACCGTAGAGAGCGAATCGGCTTTCAACGATGCGACCGGCTCTATACTTACGTTCTCCGTCCTTGCCGTGATTACGGGAAGCCAAGGCTTCTCGCTGGCCGGCAGCCTGGAGGATTTCGCTCGCACGGCGCTGGGAGGCATTGCGGCGGGGGCGGCGATCGGGCTGGTCATGGCCTTCATCACCGGCCATCTCAGGCTCGGCTGGCTGCGCGATTATGCGGCGATAGCGCTGGTCGTGACGGCGCTCGGAGCTTACTGGGTTGGAGATGCGCTGCATGTCAGCGGGTTTATGGCTACTTTTACGGCGGGACTTATTTGGGGCAACGCCGATATATTCAAGCTGGATTTGAACGATAAGCTGAAGGAAATGACGCATTTCAGCGAGAACATGACGATCATTATGAGGATGCTGATTTTTATTTTGCTCGGCAGCCAAGTGAATTTGCGCATCATCGCGGCCAATTTGTGGCCGAGTCTGGCGGTAATCGCGGTTTTCATCCTGATCGCAAGGCCGCTCACAGTGCTTGCCTGCACGCTGCCCGATCGCAAGGCGGGTTGGAAGCGCGGCGAGATCCTGTTTATGTTCTGGGTGAGGGAGACCGGCGTCATACCGGCGGCTTTGTCCGGAATGGCGGCGGGGCTGGGCGTGAAGTACGCCGACGTCATCGCCTCGGTCACCTTCCTTGCCGTACTGCTGACAATTTTGCTGCAGGCGAGCACGACGGCTTATGCGGCGCGAATGCTCGGCATCGAGGAGAAGGACGAAGGATAGCGGCTGCAGCCGAGGCCTTAAGATCAGCCCGGCCGGTTGAAGTAATCCTTGGCCTTCTCGATAAACTGCTGGGCCGACGCATGATGGACGACCTCTTCCGTGAATAACAGGGAGGTCGTTCTTGTCATTTGCTCGAGCGCCGGAATGAAGCGGACGACCAGCTCGTTGTCTTTGACCAGATTGCTGCGCAAATACGATTCCGGCAGCAGCGTCGCCGTCTTGCACGTCGAGACGAGGCGAATGATCGCTTCGAACGAATCGATCTCCATTTTGACGTCGGGCGCAATGGCGTAGCGGTGGAACATTTCGTCCATCAGCACCCGGTACCAGGTGCCACGCGAGAACAGAATCATCGGCAGCTCGTGCAGATCGGCGATTTCGATCGAGGATTTGTCGACGAAAGGATGCCCGAGCGGCAGCACCAGACAGAGATGATCGTCGAACAGCGGAATGCATTTGAGGCCGGGATGCTCGATCTTGGAGGCGACCAGGCCGATGTCCACTTTGCGGTCCTTGACCATCGGCACGATCTCGTGGGTTTTGCCCGTTACCGCCTTAATGTCCGTATTCGGATACGTCTTCGTATAGATCGTAATCAGATCGGGCAGCGTCGATTGCAGCGTCGTCAAGGAAGCGCCGATAATAATGCTGGCCGGCTTGACCGTCGTCTTGAAGTCCTGAATCGACCGCAGCAGCTTGCGCTCCAAATGGCGCTGCTCGATGGCGTATTCATAACAGATTTGCCCTGCGCGCGTAATCTCAAGCCGCTTGCCTTTCCTTAAGAACAGATCGACGCCGAGCTCTTCCTCCAGCTTCATGATTTTGCGAGATAGGGCGGGCTGGGAGATATTGAGCGCCGCGGACGCTTTGTTCAGGCTCTCCAGCTCTACGACTTTGGCGAAAATATCGATATTTTCGAACAAGAACAATACCTTCTTTCCATTATATTCGGAAGTGTGAATACGGATTTTCTCTTTTTCACCACCCTTTTAGATGAAAGAGAAGAACCGGCCCCGCGCTCGTCTTCCCGCTTCGCGTTTTGTCTTTTTTTACGGTTAATTTGCGGTTAAGTGATTAAGTTTATTGCATATGTCAAAACTGAATAACAGTTTATAAATAATCGGCACTTCCATTATAAGCGATAATGGAGTAGTATGGTGTAAGTCACTTATTGTTCACATTTTTTCGCAGACATTTGCATAAAAAAATGTCGAACCATGGAAAATAGGCGTAGCAAATGCTGTTGACGCTTGTTTCTTGCGGGAGTACAATGAAGGTTGGTTTTGTCAACACATGTGAACAACCTACATACTTTTGAGGGGGGAAAGGATTTCAATGTTTCGTAATTCGTATTTTTCACGCAAGCTGCATTCATTGCTTGGTGTTATCCCGGTCGGGTTCTTCCTGATCGAACACCTTCTGACGAACTACTCGGCGACTAACGGACCTGAGAAGTTCATGGAGCATGTGAATTGGCTGCACGAGCTGCCTTTGATGCTGCTCCTGGAAATCGTAGGGATCTGGCTGCCGCTCGCATACCACGCGATCTACGGCCTCTATGTCGCCTACACGGCCCGGAATAACGTATCCAACTACGGCTATTTCCGCAACCAAATGTTTTTCCTGCAGCGGGTAACTGGGGTAATTACGTTCTTGTTCGTAGTATTCCACTTATGCCAAACCAGATTGCAAATCACGCTCGGCTTGCCTCAAGAAGAAATCGGGGTCCAAATGCATCACATTGCATCGAACCCGGTTTATTTTGTGCTGTACTGTATTGGCATTGTGTCCGCGGTATTCCATTTCAGCAATGGCATGTGGTCGTTCCTCGTTAGCTGGGGCGTTACGATCGGACCTCGGGCGCAGCGGGTATCCAGCGTGATCTGGATGGTAGTGTTTGTTATTATGTCGATCATGTTTATCATGTCTTTGAGCGCGTTTGTAAGCCCGGATTTCCAAAACGTGCCGCAGATGGCTAAAGGTTAAGGAGGAGTGAACAACAATGGCTAATCAAAAAGTAATCGTAGTCGGTGGAGGTTTGGCCGGGTTAATGGCTACCATCAAAGCCGCGGAAGCCGGAGTTCACGTTAGCCTGTTCTCTTTGGTTCCTGTGAAACGATCCCACTCCGTGTGCGCCCAGGGCGGCATCAACGGTGCGGTTAATACGAAAGGTGAAGGCGACTCCACTTGGGAGCACTTTGACGATACGGTATACGGCGGCGACTTCCTTGCCAACCAACCGCCGGTTAAAGCGATGTGCGACGCTGCGCCCGGCATCATTCACTTGATGGACCGGATGGGCGTTATGTTCAACCGTACGCCTGAAGGCCTGCTCGATTTCCGCCGTTTCGGGGGAACGCAGTATCACCGTACGGCATTCGCAGGAGCAACGACAGGTCAACAATTGCTGTATGCATTGGACGAGCAAGTACGCCGCTGGGAAACAGCCGGACTTGTGACCAAGTACGAGCATTACGAGTTCCTCGGAGCGGTTCTTGACGACGACGGCGTATGCCGCGGCATATCGGCCCAGGATCTTCGCAGCATGGAAATTCTAACGTTCGGAGCCGATGCGGTCATTCTGGCCAGCGGCGGTCCCGGCATCATTTTCGGTAAAACGACGAACTCCGTTATCAATACCGGTACGGCGGCGAGCGCGGTGTACCAGCAAGGCGTGCACTATGCGAACGGAGAGTTCATTCAAATTCACCCGACGGCGATTCCGGGCGACGACAAGCTTCGCTTGATGTCCGAATCCGCTCGCGGCGAAGGCGGCCGGATCTGGACCTACAAAGACGGCAAGCCTTGGTACTTCCTTGAGGAAAAATATCCGGCTTACGGTAACCTGGTTCCCCGCGATATCGCGACCCGCGAAATTTTTGCGGTGTGCGTAGACCAGAAGCTGGGCATTAACGGCGAGAATATGGTTTACCTTGACTTGTCCCATAAAGATCCGCATGAACTCGACGTGAAGCTGGGCGGTATCATCGAAATCTATGAAAAATTCATGGGCGACGATCCGCGCAAAATTCCGATGAAAATCTTCCCTGCCGTTCACTATTCGATGGGCGGAATGTGGGTTGACTTCAATCAAATGACCAACATTCCGGGCTTGTTCGCCTGTGGCGAGTGCGAGTATCAATACCACGGCGCGAACCGTCTGGGAGCGAACTCGCTGTTGTCTGCGATTTACGGCGGCATGATTACCGGTCCGAAAGCGATCGAATATATTAAAGGCTTGAACAAGCATGTAGACGACATTTCCTCCAGCGTATTCGACCGCGAGAAGAAAAGACATACGGACAAATACGAAGGCCTGCTGAAAATGGAAGGCAAGGAAAACGCCTACGTTCTGCACAAAGAGCTCGGCGAATGGATGACCAACAACATGACGGTCGTTCGTTACAACAAGAAGCTGGAAGAAACGATTGCCAAAATCAACGAACTGAAGCAGCGCTACCGCAACATCAGCATGACGGATACGGCCCGCTGGAACAATCAGGGCGTCGCTTTCACCCGTCAGCTGTGGAACATGCTGGAGCTGTCCCATGCGATGACTTTGGGCGCTCTGCTGCGCAACGAAAGCCGCGGAGCTCACTATAAACCTGAATTCCCTGAACGCAATGACGAGGATTTCCTGAAAACGACGAAGGCCAAATGGACGCCGGACGGCCCTACGATCGATTGGGAAGATGTGGACGTGTCGCTGATCAAGCCGCGTAAACGCGACTACTCGACAGACAAGAAGGGAGGACATTAATCATGGCAGAAACGACTACGGCCGGAAAAAAAGTCAAGTTTATCGTTACACGCCAAGATTCGCCTGAGAGCAAGCCTTATACCGAGGAATTCGAAGTGCCGTACCGCCCTAACATGAACGTGATCAGCGCGCTCATGGAAGTTCAGCGTAATCCGGTCAATGCAACCGGCCAGAAAACGACGCCGATCTGCTGGGAATCCAACTGCTTGGAGGAAGTGTGCGGCGCTTGCTCGATGGTGATCAACGGCAAGCCGCGCCAAGCTTGCTCCGCGCTGGTAGATAAGCTGGAGCAGCCGGTGCGCATCGCGCCGATGAGCACATTCCCTGTCGTACGCGACTTGGTCATTAACCGCGAGCGCATGTTCTCGGCGCTGAAGCGCGTGAAAGCCTGGATTCCGATCGACGGTACGTACGATCTCGGTCCCGGACCGCGGATGGCCGAATCGAAGCGCCAATGGGCGTACGAATTGTCCAAATGCATGACCTGCGGCGTATGTTTGGAGTCTTGTCCGAACGTCAACGACAAAACGACGTTTATCGGGCCTGCGGCGGTTTCCCAAGTTCGTTTGTTTAACGCTCACCCGACGGGTGAAATGAACGCGGAAGAACGTCTGGAAGCGCTGATGGAAGACGGAGGCATCGAGGGCTGCGGCAACTCGCAAAACTGCGTGCGCTCTTGCCCGAAAGGCATTCCGCTGACGACTTCGATCGCTGCGATGAACAAAGATACAACCAAGCATTTGTTCAAGAAATGGCTCGGCATGTAATCATAGAACGATACGGCAAATCCCTTTCGCGAGGAGCTTCCTTGCGGGAGGGATTTTTTTGTTGTTTAAGAGCCAATAAAGAGGCTCTTGACGAAGCGGACGATTATTATTAAAATTAGTTTAAACGTTTTAATTGAAACGTTTAAACCTAAATTAAAAGGAAGTTCTCTATGAGCAAACACCGTTCCGTTACCATAGTAGATATAGCGGAAGCAGCGGGCGTTTCCATCGCTACTGTGTCCAATGTATTGAACCGGCGCAAAGTGCCCATGGCCGAAGAAACGATCCGTAAGGTGGAGAAGGCGGCCGAAGAGCTGGGCTATCGCCGCAATGTGATGGCGGCCAGTCTAAGCCGCAAGAAGTCTTACGAGCTGGGACTGATCGTCCCCGGTTTTATCGGCTACTACGGGCTTTTTGCCGAAGTGATGGAACGTACGGCGCACCGGTTCGGATACCATATGTCCGTGTTCTCGGCAGGAGGTTACGACCCGGACATGGAGAAGCGGCATTTGGACGTACTGCTTCAGCGCAGGGTGGACGGGCTGTTCTGCCACGGCTTGGCGATGTCTACGGATACGACGCGCCATATCGTTAGCGACGGGACTCCGCTTGTGCTGTTTAACGGCTGGAATTGGCCTCAGGACATCGCTGCCGGAGCGGTCAATCTGGATTTTGCCGGAGGCTGTTTGGAAGCGGTGCGGCATTTGGTTCGGCAGGGCTGCCGGTCTTTGTTTTATCTGGGGCGGTCGCGGGCGCATGAGACGAACAAGCAGCGCTTGAAAGGATTCCGCCAAGGGGCTGCCGAGGCCGGAGACGGAATTCGCTCTTATGTCTTGGAAGCGGACCCTCAGCCGATGGCCGAGCTGGTCCGCATGACCCGGGAGATGAGCGGGGACGGGCCGGTCGGCATTCTCGCCTTTGACGATCTCGTGGCGCTTCGGTTTATGTCCGCAGCGATCGAGCAGGGTTTGCGGGTGCCGGAGGAGTACAAAATTTTCGGCATCAACAACGATGTCGTCTCCCACTCCTGCTACCCGCAGATCACGACGCTCGATATCCCGTACAGCCAGCAGGCCAGGTTGGCCGTCGATCTGATGCTCCGGCAGCTGGGAGAGGATGAGAAGGCCGGCGAGGAGCATGAGCGGCAGGCGCTTCGCGAAGGGCACGAGATTCGCATTCCGCTGACCTTGATTCCGCGTTTATCGACGGCGGCTACATAAGCCAAGACCGACAGACGGGCAAACCGCTGCTGCCAATGAAGCGGCATGATCCCGACAAAAAAAGCGATTATACAGGAGGAGAGACAGGACATGAGTATGTGGAAGCAAGCGATTGAAGATGCAGTGCAAAAGACAAGAGCGAACATTGAGAAATACGGGGATTTATTCCCTCATGTGAGCAACGACGGCAAATATTTGCTCAACGATAATGACGATTGGACGGACGGCTTCTGGTCCGGCATTTTGTGGCTGTGCTACGAATACTCCGGCGATCCGGTGTTCAAGCAAGCCGCTGAGAAGACGGTAGCAAGCTTCCGCAAGCGGATGGACGGCAAAGTCGCGATCGATCACCACGATATCGGCTTCTTGTACTCGCTGTCCTCCAAGGCGCAGTGGATTATCGAGCGCGACGAGGCTGCCAAGCAACTGACGCTGGAAGCGGCCGATTGGCTGATGACCCGGTGGAGAGAGAAAGGGCAATACATTCAGGCTTGGGGTCCCACAGGCGACCCGCAGAACGGCGGACGCATCATTATCGACTGCATGATGAACCTGCCGCTGCTTTATTGGGCGTACGAGCAAACGGGCAATGAAAAGTACCGCGACGTAGCTGTCATTCACGCGGACAAATCCCGCCGATTCCTGGTGCGCGGCGACGATTCCTCCTATCATACGTTCTACTTCGATCCGGAGACCGGTGAATCGATCCGGGGCGGCACGCATCAAGGCTACCAGGACGGCTCGACCTGGACCCGCGGACAAGCATGGGGAGTATACGGGTTCGCGCTCAGCTATCATTACACCAAAAACCCGCTGTACCTGGAAACCTCCAAACGGATGGCTCGCTACTTCCTGGAGCGTCTGCCGGAAGACGACGTCGTGTATTGGGATTTCAACGTGCCGGTGAACGATAAGACGGAGCGCGACAGCTCTGCGTCGGCGATTACGGCTGCGGGACTGATTGAACTCTTGTCTCATCTGAGCGCCGACGATCCGGACCGCGCGTTCCTCGAAGACGGCCTGCAGCGTTCGCTGAAAGGTCTTGTGAACGGCTACGCGACTATCGGCAAGCCGGATGCCGAAGGCTTCCTGGAGCACGGCTCCTACCATGTAAGAGGCAATAACGCGCCGGACGACTATATGATTTGGGGCGACTATTACTATCTGGAAGCATTGGTTCGACTGGAAAAAGGAATCAAAGGCTACTGGTACGAAAGATAAGCCTTGTTCTATACAAGCGGTTTAAAACCGCAGTGAAATAAGCGAGCGGCCGCTAGGCCGCTCTTTTTTCACCGCACCTCTATCGGAAGATGCTCTCGCATGTATAGTCAACGTTTTCACCATCCTTCGGTCGAGAGAAATTCGGAAAGCGCTTTCTCATTTGTTACACAATTGAAATATTTCTGTTATCGTTTTAACATGTTAGTTGTGTAATATAATTAACAAGACCCCCTTTTTAATATATAAACACTTTCAGACCTGGCCCCGTTGGCCGGGTCTCTTTTTTTGCCGTTAGGGAGATACTGCGTTTTTGCAAAGGAAAAAAGCATTGTCGCTGTTCCGGGGGAAGGGAAAGTGATTCCGTTCCGGCAAACATCGTCCAATTTAAGCATCTTTGCCTATTCCCATCGTTGCGAATCATCTTTATAATTATATGATAATGATTTTCAATATCAATGATGGAGGAGAAGCAATGTTTTACAGATTAAGAGACGCTTCGGCCGATCATGACGTACGGGGAAGGCAGTTTCGGGCTGCGGCGGGGATGATCGTTCTCCTGCTTTTCGTAATAATGACAAGCGCCTGCAGTAACAACGACAACGCGAAAGGAACGAGTGCAGGCTCGGAAGCGGCAGGTTTCCCGTCGGGGAACGGTTCGTCCACATCGGCGACGCAAACCATCGAGCACTTCTTCGGCAAGACGGAGGTGCCCGTCCATCCGCAGCGCGTTGCCGTGTTCGGACTGGAGGATCTCGCGCTGTCGCTTGGGGTTCCGATGGTATACGGGTACGATTTTGACGGGTATTATTTGGACGACCAGCTCAAAGCGCTTCACATCCCGCTGTCGGGCAGCGCGGATTTCAAGCCGAACCTGGAAGCGGTTCTGTCGGCGCAGCCGGATCTCATCATCGTTCAAAAAAATGCCATCGACCAAAGCGGCTACGACGAGCTGAGCAAGATCGCGCCGACGATCGCGTTCGGGCCTGAGGACTGGAAGTCGTCGATCGTCGCGATCGGCAAGGCAACCGGCTCGGAAGACAAGGCGAAGGCTATCATCCAAAGCTACGACGACAAGCTGAAGAAGGCCAAGGACGCCATCGTCTCGGCGGCAGGCCCCGATAAAACAATTTTGTTCATGCGTCCGTCGGAAAAAGACCTTCAGGTGTTCTTTCCCAGCTTTAATCATCTGATCTACGACAATCTGGGTCTGAAGCCCGACACCAGTATCGCCGCATTTCAGAAGGCGTCGCCCGACGAATGGGGAATCAACACTTCGCTCGAGAAGCTGCCTTCGATCACCGCGGATTATGTGTTTGCCATCTACGGCGGATCGATCAGCTCGGCGAAGGATTTCGCCGAAGCGAGCGAAGCCTCGAAGGAAATCGAGAAGCTGCAGGTTTGGAAGGCGATGCCGGCGGTCAAGCAAAATCATGTGTTCAAGGTGTCCGCCAGACACTGGATGTCCTCCGGTCCGATCGCCGAAGGCAGGGTAGTGGATGACGTAGTGGCGGCCGTTACCGGCAAGAAATAGCGGATTTGCAGCGCATGCAGCGACGCCGGGCCGTTTTCGAGGAAGCGGTCCGATATAAAATATTAATAAATGATCATAAGGGTATAACTCCAAGTTATATCCTTATTTAATTTGCTATTTTTATGGTAATTATGCTCGACCTGCAAGCAGGAAACAATTCTCTTATCCCGAATTTGAATATATAAAAACTCTGGAGGATCGTATCCCGAGACAACCAAACTACAAAAAAGGGTGAGAGTAAATGAGCTTCGTTGAAACGGTTCCTCCACTAATGGCTAATTTCGCTACTGTCACCGCTTACCTGTTATTGACAAACCGATTTTTGCTCAAGAAAAGCGCTGTTGAAACCGCATCTTCACTGTTCACCAAGTTCAAAATAGGATTTGTGCACGGGATACTCGGTATCGTGCTGATGATTTTCACTGTGCATGTTCATGGAGCTACACTTGATTTTAGGCAGCTTGCGGTCATCTTATCGGGGGTGTACGGCGGACTGGCATCCTCGCTGATTACTGGAGTTATGATGTTTGCCGTAAAATTAGTTGCCTTCGGCTCCTTGATCGCACCATCCGAGCCTGCCGCCATAAATATTATTTTCATCGCTGCAGGCGTCGGAATGATTTGCGAAAAAGTTAAAGGCTATTGGCCCAAATGGATATACTCGCTGCTGCTCAGTGTTCTGCTGACAGGTTTTTTTTATAGCGGCAAGCTTGTCGGCAGCAGAAATGATCTTGCCCTTATTTATTTCCCGATGATGGTGTTCGGCGGGGCCGTTACCGCCTACTTCACGGAGCTGCAAATGAAAGTGAAAACGCATGTTCATCGATTGGAACTTGAGTCCAGTGTGGATTTCCTCACGGGGCTGCATAATCATCGTATGTTCGATTCGATCTATCATCAAAAACAAAGACAAGCTGTGGAAAAAGGGGCTAGTTTGTCGATAGCTATCATTGACGTCGACTATTTCAAGAAAGTCAACGATTCATATGGTCATGCGAACGGGGATGCAGTGCTGGTGCAGTTGGGCGCGATTTTGAAAGCATCCTCCCGTTCGGACGATACGATATCAAGGCTGGGCGGAGAAGAGTTTTCCGTATTGATGTACGACACGCCGAACAAGGACGCGCTGCGCATTGCGGAGAGAATAAGAGTTACCGTCAAAAATCATTTGTTTGTGTTAAACGATGGAGAGAAGATCCATATTACGGTTTCGATCGGCGTTGCAACCTATCCGGATACAAGCCATGAGAAGTTGGCCAAGGAAGCGGATAAAGCGCTCTATCGAGCCAAAGAACAGGGTAGAGATAGGGTTTGTTCGAACCTGTCGGAGAGCGGCGAAGTAAACCATGCATAAAATTACGCATAAGCTTAGGCTTAGGCAACAGAAGGCGGATAGTTGGGAGGAGCTGTCCAGGAGATGAAGCCTGTCAGCGGGGAAGATTCATTGCGGCGGCTGCTGCGGCATAGCGGATGACATTCGGTATATCGTCGCAAGGAATGGAATGGAAGCCGGGGTCTTACTGCTGCTTCGAACCGCTTACGGTTCCATTCGGCGTCATGACGACAATCGTCCCGTCGGCGACTTGAATGACTTCCCCGCCGATGTTTCCGGCAATTTGCATGGCAAGGAGATACTCCTGATAAACTTGATACACTATGACGAAGTCGACGCCCTCAACCATATGGACGCCCAGGGCGCAGGGGAGCTCAGCGGCTTTCGTGTAAACGGTTATCATACGCCACCTCCAATATTGACCTCATGTAGAAATAGAGTCATCCTTGAGCAGCGCGTAAACACATCCTACTTAAGTTATGTTCATCGGTGACACCGCAGAACGATCCCTCTGATTCTGATTCAGAGGGGGAACGAGCCTGGCGCGAATGGCCAGGCTCGTTGTTTTGAACGATTCGGAACGGGATTAATCGATTTGTTTCATCACGGCATGGGCAAGCCGGTCGACGGAAGCGGCGGACAATGCGTCCGTCTGACCGCGAACGGCGAAATAAACTTTCAGCTTCGGTTCCGTACCCGAGGGACGAAGGCAGAACCAAGAATCGTCCTCCAATGTATATTTCAGCACATTTTCTGCAGGCAATCCGTACAAGCCTTGCGCAAAATCTTCGATCTTATCGACGCGCAGCCCGTTCAGCCTTTGCGGCGGAGCGGAACGCCAGTCGGTCATGATTCGCCGGATTTGTTCCACTCCGTCTTTCCCCCTCAAAGTACGGGATTCGAGCTTTTCAAGGAAATATCCGTGACGTTCATAAAGCTCCTGCAGCACATCATGCAGCGTTTTGCCTTGATGCTTGTAATAAGCCGCCGCTTCGCATATGAGCATGGACGCGACAACGGCGTCCTTGTCCCGGGCATAGGTGCCGGCCAGGAACCCGTAGCTTTCCTCATACCCGAATAAAAAACGGTCGGTTCCCGAGCGTTCATATTGAGTCATTTTTTCGCCGATGTATTTGAACCCTGTCAGCGTATTGACGACCTTGATGCCGTAAGCTCCGGCGATAGCGGTGCCTAGTTCGCTCGTGACGATGGATTTGACGATAACGCCGTTGCGGGGAAGCTGCCCGCGTTCTTTTAAATTGGATAATAAATAATGGATCATGATGGCGCCGGTCTGGTTTCCGGTAAGGACGCAGTAATCGCCGTTTGCATGTTTCACTACGGCGCCCATACGATCGCAATCGGGATCGGTGCCGATGATGATATCGGCCTCTGCAGCTTCCGCTTTACGAATGGCAAGCGCAAAAGCCTCCTTTTCTTCGGGGTTCGGCGACTTGACCGTTGAGAAGTTGGCATCGGGATGTTCCTGCTCGGGAACGACCTGTACCTGCTCGAAGCCAACGGCGGAAAGGGTGGCCCGCACTAACCGATTTCCGGCGCCGTGCAGAGGGGTGTAAACAATGCGGAAATCTCTGCAGGCGCTTCGGATCAGCTCGGAATGAAGGCTCACGGAGGATACTTCTTGAATATAGGCGCGATCCAGTTCCTGACCGATCCACTCCAGCAGACCGCTTTCTTCCGCATCAAGGCGCGAGCATCTATGGATATCCGAGAACGATCGGACTCCGCGAATTTCTTCAATCACTTGATCCGCTTGATCGGGGACCAGTTGGCCGCCGTCTTGTCCATAGACCTTGTAGCCGTTATATTCCGGCGGATTATGGCTTGCGGTAATCACTACGCCCGCATCGGCATTCAAATGCCGGACGGCGTACGACAGCTCCGGCGTGGGACGAAGGGAATCGAACACATAGGCTTTGATCCCGTTGCCGGCCAAGACGGATGCCGTTTCCAATGCAAACTCGGGCGATTGGTTACGCGAGTCGTAGGCGATGACGGCCGATAGCGGGGGAGTTCCGGATTTCAATAGAAACCGGGCGAGCCCTTGCGTAACGCGCGCCACAGTATAGGCATTCATCCGGTTGGTCCCCGCTCCGACGATTCCGCGAATTCCTCCGGTACCGAACTCCAAATCGCAATAAAAACGATCTTCGATTTCGCCGGGCCGATCGGAAATAGATAGCAGCTCGGAGCGGGTTGCCGCATCCATAGCCGGATCGTTCAACCACAGCTCGAACCTTTCCCGAGCGTTTGTTGGACCGCTCATTCAAACCAGCTCCTTGTACATCGTTATTTTTATATGGCCGTTCCGCCTGAAGCGTATAATGTTTCCTGAACGTGCTGCAGCTGGCGATATTTTTCCGTATATTTGACCACGGTCATCACCAACGTGGAATGAGACCAAGTTAGGGGAGCTACCGAAAGAGGTTCTCCTGATAACGGGTGGATCTGTTCGGGGAGCACGCCGCTCTCCATCGCTTGTTGACAAACCCAAAGCAGCGTTGCTAACGGTTCCCTCAGATCGTGAAGCGACTGCGCCTTGGCGATGTTCCATTCCGCTATCCAAAGCGTGCTGATGAGCCACGGGTTGCCGGGAATTTGCTCAAGATCGTCGGAAATTTTAAAATAATAATCTCCTTCATAACGGGCATATCCGCCCACGTTTGTGCGTACACATAACTTTTGCTGAATCGCCTCCATCGTGCGGATAACTCTCGGGTCGTCGGCGGGAAGCACTCCGAAGGCGAAGAGCGAATACATGCTGCTTTCCACAGTGTAATCTTTTTCTATTTCACCGTTATTCCGTACGTATATTCCCCGCAAAAAGCGTCCGGACGCTTCGTCGTACAAATGGCGCAGCATCGCTTCCTTGATTTGATTGGCCGACGTATGATACCGCGTATAGCGCTTCTCATCTCCGAATAATTTGGCAAAATGGGCCGCCGCCTGCAACCCGGCGAATACGGCTGAACAAGTGAAGGTGAAGATGCCGCAGCGCTCTTCCCATAAATCATAGCTGGGCAAAGGCAGGTTAAGCTCGTGATGAACATATTTTTGCATGAAGCTTGCAGCCGGGCGGATCAAGGAGGCGTACAGCTCCTGGCAGTACTCGATTTGCCCGCTTTTCGTATAAAATTCCCATAACGAATATAAAACAAGGGCGGTTTCATCCTCCTGGATCGGCAGCTGCAGCTCCCCGCTGTAAATAAAAGGATGCCAGCTTGAACCCGTAGAGCCGTCCGGGTTATACTTGTGCAGCAAATACCCGTCTTTGGTTAATACGTCGCTGCAAAATTTGTAGAAGCTGGCTACGGTTCCGTCATAACCGGCCATCGACATGGCCAGAGCGACAAGAGCGCCGTCACGCGGCCACATGTAGCTGTAGTGATCGCGGTTGAACTGCAAAATATCGGTATCGTTGGCGGCGATAATGGCGCCTTGCCGGTCCATTTGCGTTTTGACGATCAGCAAGCTTTTTTTGTACAGGTCGATCACTTCCGATGGAAGATCGGCGAAATCTTGCCGCTCCTTGTTGACCCAGCCTTGCCAGTATACTTCAACCCGCTTCAATAATTGCTCCGCATCGTTCTCTACGACGTAATGGTTCAGCTTGCGTACCTCCGAATACTTCTCGCCCACGCACAGCCAGTAATACATCGTCTGCTCTTCGTCAGGCTGAAGCAGCAGCCGGAAGGAGATCGTGCTATCCACCGACCCTTGAGCAATGGCATTGCCGCCAAGCACTCCATCCTCGGCGTCTCTCCACGTTCCTTCGGCATGGTTGAACCGTTTGATGCCGATGCTGTATTGATAAATTCCTTGTTCGGGCGTTTTACCGTTCGCCAGAATGTATACGTTTCGCTTATAATGGTACACAGCGTTCAGTCTGGGATCGTACACGGCGGTGTCGCCGACTTCCGTTTCATTGATTGTAAAGTCATGATGGAAAAACAGACGGACCTCGCGAGCTTCCGAATGCCGGTTTCGGACGGACACTTTCTTTAAATAAATGTTGTCCCGCTGATGGATGCCGTCTTCGATCCGCACCTCCACCCGCAGCCTGTCGTTGTTGGCAAAAATATCGGTGACCAGAGACTCGGGGCGATAACGCAGCCGGCGCTGCCATACATCTTCGTCCAGCCAGTTAAACAACCCGCTTGCCCATACGCCCATTTTGCAAAAATGACCGCCTACATGATTGAGCTGCCCTACGAACGGGTAATAGAGGTCTCTTAAGCGCAGCTTGTCGTCAAAGTTGATCAAGATTTTTCCGTTGCCGATCACTAATGGTCTGGGCATTTCTCCACGTTCCTTTGCTATATCAAGTTTATATGATGCTCTTTTTTGAGAAAACCGTGGGCGACATCTCATCGCCTTCGAGCCGGTTCCCGCTTGTCACATGCACTTCTTTATCGAGAATGACGTGATCCAAATATGTATGAGGTTCGACGACGCATTTCTGCATCAGGATGCTGTTTTTGACAACCGCTCCTTTGGCGATTTTCACCCCCCGAAATAAAATGCTGTTTTCCACGGTTCCCTCAATGATGCATCCGTTCGCTATCAGCGAATTGGTTGCGGAAGCGTCTGCGGTATAGATGGCCGGCGGTTCGTCCTTGACTTTGGTGTAAATCAATCCCGGCTGGAGAAAAAGCGATTTCCATACTTCCGGTTTCAGCAGTTCCTTGCTGTACTTGTAATAATTTTGCACGGAATTGATAATGGCCAAATACCCTTTGTACTCGTAACCGTAAACTTTTAACGTGTCCAGATTGCGGATGATGACATGACGCACCAGATCGTAGTAATTATGGTGAACGCTTTGTTTGACCAAATCGACGAGAAGGTCTTTTTTGATCACGATCATTCGCATATATACTTTATTGCTTCGAGCCGCCGTTTGGTTCTCCGTCATGCGTTGGACCCGGCCGTCTTCGGCCAAATCCACCGTAATCAGGTTGGTGAAATCCTCGCTGCCCTCATTCATTTCCTTGTAAATGACGGTGATGTCCGCACCGGTCCTTTGATGGCTCTCCACCGCATCGGCATAGTTGATGTTGCAGAGCATATGGCTGCTCGAGACGACGACGAATTCCTCGCTGCTATAGGCAAAATAGTCGAGAGAGCTGTAAAAATTTTGCAAATCGCCGTTAAAACCGGGAAATTGATTGTTGGAAGGCAAAATGAAAAGTCCCCGGTGTCTGCGATCCAAATCCCATTCTTTTCCCGAGCCGAGATGGTCGTTGATAGACCGGTAACTATTGTGGGCGAGAACGGCCACATTGCTAATTCCCGAATTCACCAGGTTCGATAACACAAAATCAATCAGTCGGTATCGGCCTCCGAACGGGACGGTCGCCGTTGCGCGCGAGTAGGTAAGCTCATGCAAGAGAGGCTGATTGATGCTTAGATTGATGACTCCTAACACATTGTTCAATTGAAACACTCCTTCCCCTGGTCTTCATAAGAGGTAACGATCATGTTCTCTCCGATTAAAGTAATAGGGGTCGAATCATCCGGGTCTCCGACATGCGCGCCGTCTTCGATGACGGTGCCCGAGCCGATGATAGATCGATGGATCGTGACATTTTCCCCGATTCGTGTATGGGGCATGATGACCGAGTCTTTGATGCTGCTGCCTTTGCCGACATGAACGCCGTAAAACAGGACGGAATGATCGACATTCCCGTAAACCGTGCAACCTTCATTGACCAAAGTGCGGGTGACTTTGGCGGCGGATGCGATATATTGCGGAGGCTGGTGCGGGTTTTGGGCGTAAATCCGCCACTTGTGATCGTGAAGCGAAAACGGAGCATTTTCCGATAAGAGATCCATATGCGCTTCCCACAGGCTGTTGACGGTTCCGACGTCTTTCCAGTATCCGTTGAACCGGTAGGCGAAAATCCGCAAACCGTCGTCCAGCATCGAAGGGATGATGTCTTTGCCGAAATCGTTATGGGAAGCGGGATTTTGCTCGTCGGAGATTAAGTACTGCTTCAGAACATCCCAGGAAAAAATATATATTCCCATGGAAGCAAGATTGCTTTTCGGCTGTTGAGGCTTTTCCTCAAACTCGGTGATCAGGCCGTTTTCGTCCACTCTCGTGATGCCGAACCGGCTTGCCTCCTTCATCGGCACTTCCAATACCGCAATGGTGGCGTCCGCTTTCGTTTCCTTGTGACGCTGCAGCATCATGGCATAATTCATTTTATAGATGTGATCGCCGGATATGACCAGCACGTACTCGGGATTATATTGCTCGAGAAAATGAATGTTTTGGTAAATGGCATGGGCCGTTCCTTTATACCAGCTGCCGCCTTTTTGCTCCATGAACGGGGGGAGCACGGTGACGCCTCCGTTTTTGCGATCCAAATCCCAGCAGCTTCCGATGCCGATATACGCATTCAGTACTGTCGGCTGATACTGCGTCAGGACTCCAACCGTATCAATCCCTGAGTTGCTGCAATTGCTTAATGAAAAATCGATAATGCGGTACTTGCCGCCGAAGGGAACGGCAGGTTTCGCCAGATTTGTGGTCAGATGACCGAGTCTTTTTCCCTCGCCGCCCGCGAGCAGCATCGCTACGCACTCTTTCTTTGGCATAGGCTCACTCCCTTAAATTTGACATTGCCGATAAGAATTGTTTTATTTATCTGAATTTTCAGTTAATTTAATCGACACTCACCTCCTTTATTGCAGACCATAGGAAATAACCGCATTTGTCAACCAAGCCAGCCGCTGCATTTCCCCTATAACGGGGGCCAAAGGATTAGGTGAAACTTGTATTGAAAACGCATTCATGTCTGTGATGTAAAAACATAATACCTTGGTTAAGCAGCACTGTCAATATTTGTATCGATTTTCAAAACTTTCGAGCCTCCGGCCGTGCAAAGCGACCGGGTACGCTCGTAATGGACGACATGCCTGCGCGGTTGCCGGTATGTAAATAACGGATTTCAATCGTATGTAAGCGAAGCAAGGACCGCTCGGGAGGAAGCGGTCCTTGTCCTGTATGCCCGTTATGAACGCCGTTTCGGCAGCCGCAGCGAATATCCCTTTCGCTTGTGAAACGAAAGCGAGCGGTAGCGGGACGCAAGCCGACCGAGTTTGGCCTTGGAAAGGGCCGAAGGGGAAGAGGACAGGCTTTTGTTCAGCGCGGGCAGCATGCGTACGCGATTCGACTCGTTCGTATAGACGTAGTTGCCGTAGGTCTCGAATTCGGAAAAGCCAAACTGCTTGGTGCGGTCGACGGATTTTAAAATCGCTTTGTACCATGCGGTACCGTGCCTGCTCTGAATGGTATTTTTGAGCGATTGCAGCTTCACTTTATCGAACATCATATAGTGGGCTACGAACGAACGGGGGCGGGGGGCTTTCTTGCCGAGCAGCCTCCGGTAGGAAGCGAAATATTCAGGCTGGCTCCAGCCTCGGCAGTAAAATACGGACTTTCCGCCGACCCGGAACCGATGCGGCCGGATCATGACGGTATCGGCATCGATAACCAGATAGTAGCGCTGCTCCGTCACTGAACTGCTTCCGAGCTTAAGCAGCTGTTGATACAGCCAGCCGGATCTTTCCCAACGTTTGGACCGGTAGGCAATCTGATCTTTTCGCAGCGGCAGTACGCTGTTCTCATGCACGAAGCGGCAGTGTTTGCGCCGGCATACATCCTTGATTCGGGGACTGTCCGGCGAAACGACGAAGATGTTTCCGATGGGATGCTTCACATGCTTGCGGACGCTGTCGATCACATAGGGAAGCGTGGCCAGATCTTTAGGGATGGCGGGAATGACGATGTCTATTTTTATGTCACGGTTTGCGGACAAATAAATGCACTCCTTTGTGTTTATTTACGGGAGGACAACCAGCTCTTCAGCCGAGGCTCCTCGGATTTGGGACATATGAGCAACCCGCTGGAGGTAGAGGCCACGATCAGATCGTTGACCCCGATAATAAGGGCGGGCCCCCCCTCTACGTAGACGATATTGCCGGCCGAGCGGATGAGTTCGGCGTCGCCCCGGATCGCGTTACCGTCGTTGTCAAGCGCCGTATGGCGCGGCAGTGAGGTCCAGGAACCGACATCGTCCCAGCCGCATTCAACCGGAATGCAGTAGATCTTCTCCGCTCGTTCCATCACGGCGTGATCGATGGACAGCTTCGGCATGCCGGCATAAGCGGCAGCAGGATCATGCGGATGGCGGGTCAGACAGTCCCAGATTGCCGGTTCGTGCAGTTCGATGGAGCGCCTCAGCGTCGCAGGGCGAGCGACGATAATCCCGCTGTTCCAGTACACGTTCGGATCGGAGATCAATTCCCGGGCCCGTTCCGCGGAAGGTTTCTCCACAAACCGGGCGACTTGGCGCGTTTCAGCCGGAACTGCATCCGCCGCCGCTGCTGCAGAAGTGAGCAGATAGCCGTAGCTGGTATCGGGTCTGGTCGGCATGATGCCAAGAGTGACGATCGCGTCAAGCGTCAAGGCGGTTTTCTCCGCCGCCGTCAATGACGTTAGCAGCACCTCCTTGTCCCCTACATACTGGTCGGAAGGGATGAAGGCAACGGGTTCGTCGTCTCCGGCTTGTAGAAACCGGAAAGCGGCCAACGCAACGCAGGCGGCGGTATCCTTCTGCTCCGGCTCGACGATCAGCATATGCGGCGGGATGTCCGGAAGCTGCTGCCTGGCTATCGGCAAATAGCGCTGCGGCAGGGCGATAAACAGGCGGGATGAAGGCACAAAGCCGCGGAAACGATCTACGGTTTCTTGGATCAAAGACTGTTCCGACAGGAAAGGCAGAAATTGCTTGGGCAAATCATCCGCGCTGCGCGGCCAAATGCGCGTTCCTTTTCCGCCGGCCATAATGACAATTTTCAATTGAAGTGCACCCCCCGCTTACGTTTACTATCCGATACGGAAACATATGGAATCGAATTGATTTATTTATGCTATGTTATTCGCTAAGGAGAAGCGGGTGTGGACGTATCACCGGCATCATCGGCTCAATAGACATAAGCCTTTAACGAACCGCCAAGCCTCGGGCCGGGGCCGTGTACAGAACGGAGACGCTTATGTTAAAATGCGGGGGAAAGGCCATGACAACGACGGACCGAAGGTCGAGGTAAACCGAATGGAACCGCTATGGGATATGAACAAGCTTTCTAACGTTTGCAGCCTATTGAACGATAATTTCGAGTTTCCCGTTTATTATCTAAGTCCGAGCCCTCGAATCGAGCTCGTTTACGGGCAGGGACAGGCGAATCCGATGTTTCGCGGCAAGCATGAAGAGCTTCTCGGCAGCTTGACCGCCGGCGGAGGCTCGGCGGAAGCGCCTTTACTGCGGGAGACCGGGACGCTGGAGCATTATATCGAAGTCCGGTTGACGGACAAGGACGAATATGCGGGCAGCCTTATGGCCGGGCCGATTCTAACCGCTCCCGTGCCGGAGGATGTCATCAACGGATTGATGCAGGATTACGGCTGGCCGGATGCCGACTCCTTACGGCAGCATTATCGGCGGATTGCCGTGATGAGCAGAATGAAGCTGCTTCATGCGGGAGCGCTTATTTATTATTTCGTGTACGGCCGCAAGGTAGATACCGCCGACATCGTGCGGGTGAATCATGCGCTGCAAATGCGGGCGGCGCTGGCCGGGAACATCGATTTGCATGTGTCGCATCGTTTGTTCAACAGGACGTTTCATCACGACACGATTTTCGAAAAACGGATGCTGCAGTTGATTAAGGACGGCCGCACCGATGAGCTTATGGTTGAATTTTCCAGCATCTTGACCGAGGAAGGGCTCGGCATTTTGGCGAAAAAAAGCTACGTCCGAAACGAGAAAAATTTAAGCATAGCCGCGATTGCGCTTGCTACCCGGGCGGCGATGGAAGGAGGCCTTCAACCGGAGGTCGCCTATACGATGAGCGATTTGTACATTCAGCATATCGAGGAGCTGACGGGCGCCAGGGAAGTTCGGAACGCGCTGCAGGAGGCATTGCTCGATTTCGCCGCCAAAGTGAAGGAGAACCGGGAAGATCATGTCTCAAGCACGATAGCCCGATGCAAGCATTACATCTTTATGCACTTGTACGAGGGCATTTCGCTGCGGGAGCTGTCCCGGTGGGCGGATCGGAGTCCGGGTTATGTGTCGAAGCTGTTTAAACAAGAAACCGGACTGGCCGTGAGCGAATATATTCAAATGAAACGCATTGAGGAAGCCAAAAAGCTGCTGACGTTAACGGAATATTCCTTGTCCGATATTTGTGCGAGGCTCAATTTTAACGATCAGAGCTACTTTACGAAGGTGTTCAAAAAAGTGACAGGGGTTACGCCTCTGCAATTTAGAAAAGACCCGAAGGCCGCAAAAGAAGCTAAGCGATAAAAGTACCAAAAATAACGTTATTGTACAATAAAATCCCGAAACCGCTTTCTATAATGGAACTATGAAAGCGGTTATTTTTTTTGCGGGAGGAGAACGATTGTATGGAACGCGATTGGAAGGAACTTATCGCCCGGATGACGCTGGAGGAGAAAGCCGGCATGTGCTCGGGGCTTGATTTTTGGCACTTGAAGGGCGTGGAGCGCCTCGGCATCCCTTCGATTATGATTACGGACGGCCCGCACGGCCTGCGCAAGCAGCGTGAAGGGGCGGATCATCTCGGGCTGTTGGACAGCGTGCCCGCCACTTGCTTCCCGTCGGCCGCCGGTCTGGCCAGCTCCTGGGATCAAGATTTGGTTCGCCGCGTCGGCGTGGCGCTGGGCGAGGAATGTCAAGCGGAGCAGGTTGCGGTGCTGCTCGGACCCGGGGCCAATATTAAGCGTTCTCCGCTATGCGGCAGAAACTTCGAATATTTCTCCGAGGACCCGTATTTATCGTCGGAGATGGCGGCCGGCCATATTCGAGGCGTGCAGAGCCAAGGCGTCGGCACGTCGCTGAAGCATTTTGCCGTCAACAATCAGGAGCACCGGAGAATGACGACGAACGCGGTGGTCGACGAGCGGACGCTGCGCGAAATTTATTTGGCCAGCTTCGAAGGGGCCGTGAAGAAGGCGCAGCCTTGGACCGTGATGTGCTCGTACAATCAGGTGAACGGCACGTTCGCTTCGGAGAATGTCAAGCTGCTGACGGATATTTTGAAGGACGAGTGGGGGCATGAAGGCTTCGTCGTATCGGATTGGGGCGCGGTCAACCGGCGCGACGATGCGCTGGCTGCCGGTCTGGAGCTGGAAATGCCGGCCAGCAACGGCGTGGGAGAACGCAGGATCGTCGAGGCGGTCGCAAGCGGCAAGCTGTCCGAAGAAGCGCTGGATCGGGCCGTGGAGCGGCTGCTACGGATTATTTTCATGGCTGTCGATCAGCAGAAAGAGAATGCGGCTTACGATCAGGCGGCTCATCATGCCTTGGCCCGAGAAGTGGCGAGCGAGAGCATGGTGCTGCTGAAAAACGACGGGCCTCTGCTGCCGCTGTCCGCATCATCCAGTGTGGCCGTCATCGGGGCGTTCGCGCAGTCGCCGAGATATCAGGGCGGGGGAAGCTCTCACATCGTGCCGACGATGCTCGACAATCCGGTAGAGGAAATGAAGAAGCTCGCCGGTCATCCGTCGCATATATCGTATGCGCAGGGGTACCGTCTGGACAGCGATGCGCTCGACGAGGAGCTGATCGCCGAAGCGCAGCGGGCGGCAAGCGCAGCGCAGGCCGCGGTCGTGTTCGCCGGGCTGCCGGACCGGTATGAATCGGAAGCGTACGACCGCAGTCATCTGAATTTGCCGGAGAACCAGATCAGGCTGATTGAAGCCGTCGCGCAGGTGCAGAGCAATATCGTCGTCGTTCTCCTTAACGGGGCTCCCGTCGTCATGCCTTGGATCGATAAGGTTAAGGCGGTGCTGGAGGGTTATCTCGGCGGGCAAGCGGCCGGCGGCGCTATCGCGGACCTTATATACGGGGTGGCCAACCCTTCCGGCAAATTGGCCGAAACGTTCCCTGTCAAATTAAGCGACAATCCGTCTTATTTGAACTTCCCGGGCGAAGGCGACCGGGTCGAATACCGGGAAGGCATCTTCGTCGGCTACCGTTATTACGACAAAAAACAAATTCAGCCGTTATTCCCGTTCGGCTACGGGCTGAGCTACACTTCGTTCGAATACGGCGAGCTTACGCTCGGCAGCCGAGAGATGAAGGATACGGAGACGCTGGATGTCGCCGTCGCGGTTAGGAATACCGGGAGCCGCCCGGGGAAAGAAATTGTGCAGCTGTATGTCCGGGATGTCGAGAGCACGGTCATTCGCCCCGACAAAGAGCTGAAGGCTTTTGCCAAGATCGAGCTGCAGCCGGGAGAACAAGGAACCGTATCGTTCACGCTGGATAAACGCGCCTTTGCCTATTACAACGTCGAGCTCGGCGATTGGCATGTGGAAAGCGGGCAGTTCATGATATTGATCGGTACATCCTCGCAAAATATCGTTCTGGAAGAGCAGCTTACGGTTCACTCGACCGTGACGCTCAAGAAGACGTATACGCTCAATTCAACCGTAGGAGACCTTATGCAAGATCCGGCAAGCTCGCAGAAGATCGGCGCGCTTCTGCAGCAATTCGGCCAAGCGAGCGGCCTGATGAGCATGGCGCAGGATGAGAGCCATTCGGAAATGCTGATGGCGATGATGAGATATATGCCGCTGAGAAGCTTGCTGGCGTTCGGCGGCGGAGCCGTCGGCGAAGAACAGCTGGAGCGGCTGCTGGCGGACATTAACGGCTGAAGCGGCAGGTGAGCGGTCCAACGTCGAATACAAGCGGGAAAAGCCTGAGCAATCGGGCTTTTTCTTGTTGGCGGCCGAGGCGAAAGCGGATGAGCAAGAGCTCCTTGAGTAACTCAATCAAAGGATCATGCGCTTGCCGGCTCTGCTGTTATCGATTGTTTTCATGAGAAGCTTCATAAAGAAAACTCACATACGGCGATGATCGAACGTTATCCTCTTCCCAAGCAAGGAAGATTTTTGTACGATGTTGAAGGCTTTCATTTTAAAAATTATGAGGAATATGTAGCGTATAACGAGAAGCCCGAGGCGCTGCGTACGCAAATTCTTTGCTCTTTATACGATAAATTTGATTTTCCTATTACTATAGGATATGCGGGAATTAAAGACAGCCAGTTTAAACTGCTTCCTTTTTTTAATCATCTGTTAAATTTTAGTTTTACTGCGCACAGCACTTCTGAGGTTAAGCCTGTTACCGGCCTGATTAAGGGCGTCCCGAAGGAAAAAGCGAAAGATTTTCTTGTCGGTCATCGCGTACGGCAAGATGGAAAGGAACAATACGTTATTCTGACTCCCTTTTTTGGAAATGGGCAAATCAGCAATAATGACCTTAATGTCATAGCGACTTGGGTTGACTTTCTAAGTAAGAAGCTGCAACTGTAATGGAAGCGGTCTGCAGATGAACTGCCAGAACATGACAGGAGCCCATTTACTTTTTTCTCATTGTAGATTATAATAATTCTAAAGAAGAACTTTCCTTACGGCAACTTAATTGAATAAGGTCAAAACGAGAATCATTCTCGATTATACATGCTGCTCCCTAACAAGGAGCAGCATGTGGCATTTTAAGGGAAGTAATAATGGGATTCATTCTCAATGAGAAGGAGTGATAGCAATGATTTCATCCGTACAATCTGCAGAACACGCTAAAGAACAAAAGCTGCAATCACAGCAAGCCCGGCCGACCGGAGAATTAATCGCCTGGATTCAAAGATACGGGGAAGGCATGGCGGCGTTAGCCAGCGGGATTTTTATCGCGGCCGCATGGGGGATCTCGGGTACTTCACATACATGGGAGGTTATTCTTTATTTGACCGCCTTTATCGTCGGCGGCTTCGTCAAAGCGAAGGAAGGGCTGCAAACGCTGATCGAAGAGCGGGATCTCGACGTCAACCTGCTGATGATCGTAGCGGCGATCGGGGCCGCCAGCATCGGTTATTGGGCGGAGGGAGCGGTGCTTATCTTTATATTCTCCCTTAGCGGAGTGCTGGAAAGCTATACGATGGAACGGAGCCGCCGCGACATTTCATCGCTGATGGAGCTGAAGCCTGAGATGGCGGTGCTGTACCATGACGGAGAGGAACGGGCGGTTTCGATCGAGGAGCTGAAGCTCGGAGACATCGTCCTGGTCAAACCGGGGGAACGCATCCCGGCCGACGGCCTCATTACCGAAGGAGCCTCCGCCGTGAACCAAGCTGCAATTACCGGTGAATCGATTCCGGTGGATAAAGCGGCGGGAGACGAAGTGTTCGCCGGAACGCTGAACGGGGAAGGGGCGCTGTTCATTGAGGTGAGCCAGCCGAGCGAATCGACGCTGTTCGCCAAAATCATTCGCCTCGTGCAGGAAGCGCAAAGCGAAAAACCGGCCACGCAGCGGTTCATCGAACGGTTCGAGCGGATTTATGCGAGAGTGATTATTGTGCTGTCGTTTCTGCTGATCGTCGTTCCGCCGTTCCTGCTTGCCTGGACATGGCAGCAGTCGTTTTACAAAGCGATGGTGTTTCTGGTCGTCGCCTCGCCTTGCGCATTGGTCGCTTCGATCATGCCGGCTATGCTATCGGCCGTCTCGAACAGCGCCAGAAAAGGCGTATTGTTCAAAGGCGGCGCGCATTTGGAAAATCTCGCCCGCACCAAAGTCGTAGCCTTCGATAAAACCGGGACGTTGACGACCGGAACTCCGGTTGTAACGGATTTGATCCCGTTTCAAGGATATGATAAGAACGAGATGCTGCAGGCTGCCGCGTCGCTGGAAAGCTTGTCGGAGCATCCGCTGGCCAAAGCGATCGTGCTGCGCGCGCAGGAGGAAGGGCTGACGCTGCAGCGTCCGACGGAATTTACGACCCGCACCGGCTGGGGGGTTCAAGCGCAGTGGAAAGGGGATACTTGGAAGATAGGGAAACCCGCCTTCCTGGAGGAGCAGCTTGCTACGGAACAAGTAACGGAGACTATCGGACGGCTGGAACGCGAAGGCAAAACCGTCACCGTCATTCACAATTCGCGCGGCGCCGTCGGCGTCATCGCGCTGCGGGACCGGCTTCGCCCCGAGGCGGTGCTGACGATTGCCGCGCTGAAGAAGCAGGGCGTCAAGGTCGCCATGCTGACGGGCGATCAGCGGCAAACCGCCGAGACGATCGCCAAGGAAGCGGGAATCGATATCGTGTACGCCGAGCTGCTGCCCGAAGACAAGGTAGCCCGGGTCAAAGAACTTAGAGAAGCCTACGGCTTTGTCGCTATGGTCGGGGACGGAGTGAATGACGCTCCTGCATTGGCTACGGCTACTGTCGGAATCGCGATGGGAACGGCGGGTAGCGATGCGGCGCTCGAAACGGCGAATGTGGTGCTGTTGAGCGACGATATGGAGAAAATTCCGGAGGCGATTTTGCTCGGCAGACGGACGGCGTCCATCGTCAAACAAAATATGATTTTTGCGCTGTCGGTGATTCTGCTGCTGATTACGGCTAATTTTATTCAAGGGATTCCGCTTCCGCTGGGCGTGGTCGGACACGAGGGAAGCACGATTCTTGTTATTGTTAACGGATTGCGTCTATTGAGATAAATGACGAACCAGTGAACCCGGACCCTGCGCTTAAGCGACGGCGGGGTCTGATCATTGGTCCGATCGGTTCGTATAGGACATAGCCGGGCGGGCAAGAGGGCGCAAGGACATGTCTGCTGCTTTCGTCCTATTCCGGATTCTTCGATCATAGTCCATGGAGGTGAAAATGCAGAAGGCTCCGAGCCCTACGAGAAGCAAAGTGGTAACAGGAAGCAGTAAACTCATTGTCGCAACTCCTCGGTCATAATAATGAGAACAATTATCATTATTATAACCGATTTTGGCGAATGAGCAACTCTTTTTCGCAACAAACAAGGAAAGATACATATTCTACTAAAACCTAAAGAAAGCGGAGGTACGAACGTATGGATACGGTGAATCATATTTTGGAAGAGATCGATCGGAGGATCAAGGAGCTGCAAGAGATGGAGGACGAGCATCGAAGAAAGCATAATACGAACGAGCGGATTCACGCCAAGACGAGACGCGAGGAGCTGGAGAGGCTGAGGAGCGTTATTCTCGGCGAGGCATAGACTGCGGACGCCGGGCGGTTGACGCTCTCCGGCAGTCCGCTTTTTTTCGTGCCGTTTCGGTTCGGTGCCTTCCGATCGCCCGGTTTATGTTATAATGTGGGGTACGAAGCGGGAAGCCGCTTTCAAGGCTGCCTGAACAAAGGGTGAACGTAGAGAGCGCGATGAAAACACAACCGAACCGCTATTATGCCAGATGGGTATGGCTGATCTTTATTATGAGCGCGCTGCCGGTTATTTTGCTGGGCCTGTTTTCTTACGGCAAATCGTCCGGCGTCGTCCGGGAGCAGATGAACAAGGAAACGGCGTTAAGCTTGCAGCAAACGCAGATGAACGTAGAGCATTCTCTGAAGGTGGTCGATCAGGCGGCGACTCATTTTCTCGGGTCCAAAATTATTCAAACGGCGCTCAACGAGCCGCTGCGCCCGGATCAGTTCCAGATGTATGCGCAGGTGAAGACCGAGCTTAGCAGCTTGCAGCGTCTCGATACCGGGATTGACGATATTCAGGTATGGAGCAAATCGGGTAATTGGCTGATCAATAATGAAGGGCTGTACCGGCTCGACAGCTGGCTGGCCAGCCATGCGCCGGAGGAGCTGCCCGAGCCTGCCGCCCCTTCCGAATGGGATGCAGGCGCCGTGAAAGCTTCGTCAAGTCCCGCAACAGGCGAGGACCGGGCAATATGGGCCGAGCCTTCGAATGAAAGCGCTGCCTCCGGGACGGCCGACGATTTTTGCGGGATCGACGTTCGTTTGCTGAAACGGCTTCCGCTCACCGCATATCGAGGCTCCGGGGCGGCGCTGATCCGGATTCCGGCCTGCGGCTTAAGCAGGTTAATTTCCGTTAACGCCGACCATGAAGCCGTATTAATGTACGATCGGGAAGGGCGCATGCTGATCAAGAAAGGGGTGGCGCTGGACGATATGGAGCGGTCGCTGCGGCAGTCGGTATTGAAGCTTCCCCGGCAGTCGGGGCAGTACGACACGAGCATGGACCGCCGGTCGTTTACGGTTACCTACCGCCAGTCCGATTATAACGGCTGGACCTACGTATCCGTCGTTCCGCTGGATCAGCTAACGCGTTCCTCCCGCGAAATCGGCTGGTTTACTTTGTATATTTGCGCCGGATTGCTGCTGCTGTCCATTATGGCGTCTCTGCTCTGGTCGAGGCGGCTGTACCGCCCGATCGCCCAAATCTATAAAGAAGTGCTGTCGCAAATCGGCGTGGCGGCGCCCCGGAAGCCGCTGGATGAAATTCAGATGATCGGAGAGCAGGTGCATACGCTGTTCGATGCCAAGAAACGGCTGGAAAGCAGGCTGGAAGGGCAAACCGGGCTGCTGCGCACGTTTGTGATGGTCAAGCTGTTTCTCTTCGGGATGAAGGAGGGGGAGATCGCCGAACGGATGGAGAGCCTCGGGATGCGGCAAAATTTTTCCCGTTTTTGCGTGCTTGCGCTGCAGCTCGGCGCTCTGGACAACACCCGCTTCACCGGGAAGGACATCGACCTTCTGCTGTTTGCCGTAAACAACATGGCCGAGGAGCTTATTGCCGAGGAGCGCAGGCTGCAGCCGATTGTGCTCGGAAGAACGCAGGCTACGGTGCTGACCGGCAACGACGTCTCCGACGAGCGGCTGCTGTCCGACGCTTTCGCTGCGGCTCGGCTTATGCGGCAAACGGCGGCCGAGGTTCTCGGCCTGGAAGTGCATATCGGCATCAGCTTGTCGTATCGGCGACTGCCGGATGTTCCGCGCGCTTATGAAGAAGCGGTCGAGGCGGCCAAAAGACATGCCGTTTTCGGAGAGGAAGGCATCGGCTGCTTTGCGGACTTGGGGGAAAATTTGACGCTGCACTATGCGTATCCGTTCGCGCTGCAATCGGAGCTGTTCGACGCGGTAAAGCTGGCCGACCGGGAGCGGGCTCGCCCGCTTCTTGCCGAAATGCTCCGGCAAATCGAAGAAAGCAGCCCGAACGCCCACGACATGCAGTATCATGCGGTGCGGCTGCTCATGAATGTGCTCGGCCTTGCGAGCGGCGTCGCCAGGCAGGCGATTCCGATGCCGCGGCAGCAGGCGCTGCTTGACGAGCTGTTTCAGCTGAGCTTGCCCGAATCCGGGGAAGCCTGGTTTATGGAGCAGCTCATCGAGCCTGTGATCGCCGGGATCGAAGGGCAGACGGAGGTTCGGCACCGCGTTCTGGTCAAGCAGATGGTCGAGATGGTTCACGCCGAGTTCGATACCGATTTGACCATCGATACGTGCGCGGACCGCCTTCATTATAACGCCAGCTATTTGGGCACGCTGTTTCGCAAGAGCATGGACGTCGCCTTCAGCGTTTATTTGGCCCAGTACCGCCATCATATCGCGCTGGCATGGCTTAAGGAGACGGACATGCCGGTCAAAGAAATCGCCGAGCGGCTGCGCTACAACAACTCGCAAAACTTCATCCGCTCCTTCCGGAAAACGGAGGGCGTCAGCCCCGGGAAATTCCGCGAATCGGCGCGGGAGGCGGATGAACAGACCAGCAGAGAAGCGTCCATAGGGGGATAAACATGCGGAAGAACAGTCATATCGTCCGGGCGATTACGGGGCTTGGCATCGTCTGGCTGCTCGCGGCGGCGTCCGGCTGCGCGTTATCTCCGCCGGGTCAGGCGCAGAGCGGAGAGAGCGGCGAAGCGGAGCCGCCCGCGCCCGAGATCAGCATGATGCTCGTCCTGAATCAGGAGGAGCCCCCGCAGGATACGATCCTGCAACAGCTGCAAGCTATGACGAAGACGAAGCTGTCGATCGCATGGGTGCCGGACAATATTTATACCGACAAAATGGCGGCGGCCATCGCTGCGGGGACGCTGCCCAAGGCGATGCAGGTCAAGGCGGTCGACGTGAAGCATCCGTCCGTCATCAACGGAGTGCGCTCCGGCTTGTTTTGGGAAATCGGGCCGTATTTGAAGGAGTATCCGCTGATCAGCCGGTATATGAACCCGGTCATTGCCGACAATGCGGCGTATTACGGTAAAACGTACGGCATTTACTGGGAGCGCCCGCAATCGAGACAGGGCATTCAATACCGCAAGGACTGGCTGGATCGGCTCGGACTTGCGCCTCCGCGCAGCATCGACGATATATACGAGGTGCTGAAGGCGTTCACGCACCGCGATCCGGACGGCAACGGCCGGCAGGACACGTACGGCCTGATCGACCGCGGAGACCTTGTGTACGGCGCTTTTAAGAACATCGCCTCCTACTTCGGCGCTCCGAACAATTGGGGGCTGACGGACGGCGGCCTGGTCCCGGATTTCATGACGCCCGAATACGCGCAGGCGATGAAATTTATGAAGAAGCTGTACGAGGAAAAGCTGATCAACCCCGATTTTACCGTGACGAGCAAGACGCAGCAGGAAGAGCGCTTCGCTCAAGGAGAGGCAGGCATGATGATCAGCAATGTGGTAGCTTCCTCCATGCAGTACCGGATTCAGAAGCTTAATCCGGAAGCGGTCGTAGACATCGCCAACCGGATTCAAGGGCCGAAGGGCGAGCGGATTTGGGGCGGAGGCGGCTTCGGCGGGTTGTTTCTGTTCCCGAAAGCAAGCATTAAAACCGAGGCCGAGCTTCGCGGTGTGCTCGCATTTTTCAATAACCTGCTGGCCGAGGATGTCAATAATTTGCTCACCTACGGAATCGAAGGCCGCCATTATCAGCTGAACGGCGGCCGCGGAACGGTGAAAATTTTCCCGGATACCCAGACTTTGCGGGAGCGGGAGGTCGAGCCGTACGCCAATGCGCTGCGGACGTTCGATATCCGGTATTTGCAGCTTGAAGAAACCAGCGAGATGCAGAGCAAGATTCAGAGCATGATCCAGGACAACGCCGAGATCGCGGTTCAGGACCCGACGGCGGCTTTATTCTCCGAGACGCAGGCGGAGAAAGGCGCGGAGCTGCAGACGATCATATCGGACGCGACTTATATGTATATTTTAGGAAAAATCGACGAGCAGGGCTTCGCGAAGGAAGTCGAGGCTTGGCGGCGAGGCGGCGGCGACCGGATTATCGCCGAATTGAACGGCGAATATGCTCAATTGAAACAGACGAAGCGATAAAGTTAAATCGATACGATCCCCCCTGAAGGCGAAGCGCCTTAAGGGGGGATTTGTATTTTTCCGGACGGCATATCCGCGGTTGGCGGGAGACGGCGGGGGGAGCGCATCTCCGTCAGGTTGAAATCGGCATATGATCTGTAACGCACCGCGGCGTCGGATAATCATCCATGTTCCTGCGAGATGATTATAGCGGGGAAATGCGAGGGGCCGCATAATGGGAGGCGAAGCGGACAAGTCCGGCCTGTCCCCGTTCTTCTGCGAGGAAAGCGTCCGGAGCCGTTCACTTGCCCCAAATGTCATAAAAGGAGTGGGAATGCGCGAGAGGAAGTTGCTGCAGCAAAAATATCGTTATACTGAAGGAGGCACAAAGACAACATGATCAAAAGCAGAATCTTCAAATCGATGCGGGTGATGCTCTGTCTTTTACTGGCGGCATCGTATATTCCGTTATTGAACTTGCCGGAGGCGGAGGCGGCTTCTCTGCCGGTCGGCTGGAGCAGCTTAAGCTATAACGGGTCGTCGGGAACAGCCGTCTACGATAGCAAGGCGGGCGGCTTTACGGTTACGAGCACCGCGTCCGCCGGCATTACGAATCAGAATGCGGCGGCGGAGCAATTTCAATACGCCTATACTCCCGTCAGCGGAGATTTCACCCTGATCGCCAGGCTGATTTCTTTCCCTTATGTCAGCGGAGCCCAGGCGGGAATTCTCGTCCGCAGCTCGCTGGAGCAGGGCAGCTCGTTTGTGTACAACTACATGTACGGAACGGGCGGCCAGTTCCAGCCCTACGTTTCCGTAAAAGGGGCGTCGTCGTCCAATGCGGCCAGCAACTCGGGGTATAAAATCGACGGCGCCAATGCGACGTACGATACGCCTCCGAGCTACTTGCGGGTCAGCAAGCAATGGGGCGGCACGAAAGCGGACGTTTACTTCGATATCGGCACATCGGACGGAACGACCGTGACGTGGACGAGGGTCAACGGCAAGAGCATCACGGACGCGGCGGCGTCCCAACCGATGTATGTCGGCTTTGCCGTCGGGAAAGCGGCGTCCGCATCGTTCGATAGCGTCACGCTGCTGCCGTCTTATTCCAACGCCCCTACGACGGCAATAGCCGATCTGGCGGGGGCGCTTCCGGCGGGTCTTGACGCTCCTGAGCTCAGCGGCACGGCCGGAGACAATCAGGTTACGCTAAGCTGGAACGCCGTCACGGACGCGGTGTATTACAACGTAGGACGGAGCATGAACAGCGCCGGACCGTATACCCGTTTGAACGCCGCTCCGGTAACCGGACTCGGCTACACGGACTACGCGGTGGCGAAAGGTATGACGTACAATTATGTCGTAACGGCGGCCAATGCCGTTACCGAAAGCGTCTACTCGAACATGGTTTCCGTCACGTTGGCGGACCCGTCGGTGCTGGCCGCGCCGGCCGGTTTGACGGCGACCGCGGGGGACGGCAAAGTGGAGCTTGCCTGGAACGAAGTGACGGGAGCGGCGTCGTATAACGTCAAGCAAAGCGTCAAGGCGGGCGGACCGTATGCGACGATTGCTGCCGTGACCGGCGGTACCGGCTATACGAGCGCCGGCTTAACGAACGGCACGACTTATTATTACGTCGTCAGCGCCGTAGGCAGCGGCGGCGAAAGCGCCGATTCGAGCGAGGTTTCGGAGAAACCGGGCGTGTATTTGATCAACGATCATTTCGAAACGAGCCCGCTCGGAGACACTCCGGCAGGCTACGTCTCCATCGCCAATGCCGGAGATGAGGCGATTAACAACATCACGGTGATCAATAACAGCCATTTGACCAATAAATATTATTCTCCTACTGAAACGGCCCCGGCAAATAACAAGTCGGCCGCGGTTGCGGGGAATTCGACGAATGTGCTGTGGATTAACGATAATGCCAATGCGAGCCGCCGAGGAGGCTTCACGAATTCCTTCGCTCCGGTATCGGGCAAGGGCGGCTTGACGGCGGAGCTCCGCTTCATGCAGCCGAAGGTGATCGGCGATTCGTATCCGCTCGAATTGCTGGATAGTTCCGGCAAAACGGTATTGTCCTTCAGCGTATCGAATTTGAGCGTGCTGGAGACGATTAATCCTTCCGTATGGTACACCTTGAAATTTGTTGCCGATACGGGCGCAAACTCGGCGGACGTCTATGTTAACGGGGTTTATAAAGGCAATTATACATTCAGTCTGACCAATACCGACATCGCCAAAATTCAGGCGAGAACGGCGGGTTCCTCAACCGGCAGCATGTATGTCGACGATGTGCGGGTATACAGACAGAGCACGGTAACGCCGCAGCGGCTGACGGCGGCCGGGGCGAACGAAACGGTCGTCTTGAGCTGGAATGAAGCCAGCGGAGCCGACTCTTACAACGTCTACCGGAGCGCTGCCCCGGGCGGACCTTATACGCGCATTGCGAGCGAGGTAGCGCAAGCTTCCTATAAGGACACGGGCCTTATAAATAAAAAGGAATATTATTACGTGGTGACGGCGCAGAGCGAGAGCGGGGAGAGCGACGCATCCAACGAAGCGCGCGGTTATCCGAATAACGTCCCGGCTCCGGCGCAGGCTCCCGTATTCGGACAAACGGACATTCGGGACAGTCAAATCTCGCTGAACTGGAGCCCGATATCCGTAGTGGATGATACTGGCGTCAAGGTGGATTCTGCGTATACGCTGCTTCGCAGCACGCATCCGGACGGTCCGTTCGTGACGGTAGCCGAGAAGCTGGAGGATACCTCCTATTTGGACAAAAATTTGACGAACGGCACCGACTATTACTATCGTGTCACCGCCTGGAATATGGGAGGCGCGGGCCCGGATTCCGAGCTGCTCAAGGTAGCTCCGGCCGCGCCGCTGGAGGCGCCCGTGCTCATCGGCGCGGCGGCGGGCGACAACAAGGTGGATTTGAGCTGGACTTCCGTGCCGGGAGCGACCCGGTATAGCGTCAAGAGAAGCGCGGCAAACGGGGGGCCGTACACAACGGTGAAGGACGTCGACGGAGTCAGCTTCACCGATACCGGCGCAGCGAACGGCGATGCCTATTATTATGTCGTTACGGCAAGCCGGGACGCCGGAGCGGGCTTGATGCAGGAGAGCCGGATTTCCAATCAGATGAAGGCTGTTCCTTATGCCGCCGAAGCCGGAGCGCCCGCAGTGCCGGCAGGCTTGCAGGCCGTTGCCGGGGAAGGCAGCGTCAGCCTGACATGGGATGCGGCCGGCGGAGCGGAGTCTTATAAGGTGAAGCGGGCGGCGGCCAGCGGCGGTCCGTATACGGAGCTGGGTTCGACCGGCGAAGCCTCGTACCAGGATACGAGCGTGGCGAACGGCACGATCTACTATTACGTCGTATCTGCCGTGAACGCCAACGGAGCGAGTCCGGACACCGATGAAATCGCCGTTCTTCCGGCCAAGGTGCTGACCGTGGACAAGAATGCCGCCGCAGGCGGCGAGGGCTTCGGCATCACATTATTTAACACGATTCAAGACGCCGTCAATGCGGTTCCGGCGAACAATACGGAAAGAATCGTCATCTACATTCAACCCGGCACGTACACCGAGAAGCTTCTCGTGGATCGGCCGTATGTAAGCCTTGTCGGCGCCGGAATGGACGAGACGACCATCGTCTACGGCGATTATGCCGGAACTTCGGCGACGGCCGGCCAGCCCGGCCATACGGGCAACACCTTCTTGAGTCAAACGGTGAAGGTAACGGCCGATAACTTTACGGCGGCCCATCTGACGATAGAGAACAGCGCGGCTCCGCGCTCGGCCGTGGCTCAGGCGGTCGCATTGTCGCTATACAGCGATAAGGCGTCGTTCGAATCGGTCAAGCTGAAAGGGTATCAGGATACGCTGTACGACGGGCTCAATCCGTCCAATCAGGCGCGTCATTATTTCCATAACAGCGTCATTCAGGGCGATGTCGACTTCATCTTCGGAGAAGCTCCGGCTGTCGTCATGGACAACGTCAAGCTGGTTCTTGTCAGCAATTCCGGCGGCGGCGGCCATATTACGGCCGGAGCGCAAAAAAATGTAACCGATAAAGGCTACGTCTTCCTGAATTCGCAAATCGTCGACGATGCTTCGGCGCAGGGAACCTATGATTTGGGACGCGGCTGGAAAGATTATGCGCGAGTCAGCTTCATCAATACGCTGATCGATTCCAAGAAATTCCTTGCCGAAGGATGGAGCAGTTCATGCGCAGGCAGCTGCAAAGTCAGTTATTTTTCGGAGTACAACAGCTACGGACCGGGAGCGAATCCTTCCGCAAGGACTATGGCGACGCAGCTGACGGGGCCGGAAGCCAGCCTGACGATTCCGCAGCTCTTCGACGGGTGGGACCCTTCCGTTCAGGTCATCATGCCGAAGCTGCAGTACGCGCCGACGGTTTCCGCCGCCGCCGCTTCCTTCGATAAAAATGCGGCCAAGCAGGCGGATATTCAAGTGAACGTGCAGTATAACGGGCATGCGCTGAAAGGAATAGCCAACGGACAAACGCTCCTCGGCGCAGCGGATTACTCGGTTGCAGGCAGTGTAGTGACCATCAGCAAAACGTATCTTGCCGGCTTGCCAGAAGGCACGGCGGTGCTCAGCTTTCAATTCGATTCCGTCACGGTTCCTCTGACCGTTACCATTTCGAACTCGGACGCATCCGACATCGGCAAGCGGGTGCTCGGGGTCAACGACGGCTGGGGCTCCTTTACGACCGGAACGACGGGCGGCTCCAAAGCGTCCGCAGCGAATATTTATACGGTCGCCAAACGAAGCGAGCTCATTCGGGCGCTCGGCGGCGATAACAGCAAGAACGCTTCGAATGCGACGCCGAAAATCATTTATATCAAAGGCACTATCGATATGAATGTGGACGAGAACGACAATCCGGTCGGCATCGATGACTACAGAGATCCGGCTTACAGTCTGGAAGCTTATTTGGCCGCTTACGATCCTGCCGTGTGGGGAACCGATTCCGTACCATCAGGACCGCTGGAGACGGCGCGCGCGGCTTCGGAGAAAAAGCAGGGAGACGCGATCAAGATCAATGTCGGCTCCAATACGACGATCGTCGGCTTGCCGGGCTCGAACGCCAAAATTGTGGGCGGCAATCTGATGATCCAGAATGTCGATAACGTCATCGTCCGCAACATCGACTTCCAGAATGCGTTCGATTACTTCCCGCAGTGGGACCCGACCGACGGTGCTTCGGGCAATTGGAACTCGGCATTCGACAATATTACGGTGAAAGGCGCCAAGCATGTATGGATCGACCATAATACGTTCAGCGACGGCGCGAACCGCGACGATTACGGCGTCAGCTATTTCGGCCGCCAATATCAGCAGCATGACGGTTCGCTGGACATTACGAACGGTTCGGATTTGATCACGGTGTCCTATAACTATTTCCATGACCATGACAAAACGACGCTCGTCGGAGGAAGCGACAGCTATACGGATGACCGCGGCAAGGAGCGGATTACGTTCCATCACAACTATTACAAAAATATAACGCAGCGCGCACCGCGGGTTCGTTTCGGTCAAGTTCACGTGTATAACAACTATTACGAAGGAACGGCGAATGACCCGAGCTATCCTTTCCTTTACGCGATAGGCGTAGGCTTCGAGTCGCAAATCGTCGCTCAGAACAACTATTTCTCTCTGGATACGGGGACATCGGCCGCATCGTTAATTCAGGTTTCTCCGGGCGGCACGCTCTTTACGGATACGGGCTCCGTCCTTAACGGGGAAGCTGTGAACATCGCGCAAAGCAAAGGAGGCTTAAGCCCGGCGGGCTGGACGCCTACGTTGTTTACGGCGATGGACGAAACATCCGACGTTCCGAGCATCGTCACGACGCAAGCCGGCGCGGAAAATACGCTGCCGGTCATCCCGGCCGAGCGGCCGAAAGCGCCGGAAGGCTTGACGGTGACGGCAGGCAGCGGTCAAGTCAGCCTGAAGTGGAGCGAAGTCGCGGGAGCGGCATCCTACAACGTGAAGCGCAGCACGACCCAAGGCGGCGCGTACGCCACGATCGCCGAGAACGTTACGGGCACATCGTACACGGATACGGGGTTGATGAACGGAACGACGTATTACTACGTTGTGACGGCCGTCAATGACGGCGGCGAAAGCGCGAATTCGGCGGAAGCCGAAGCAACGCCGACCGAACCGGTCACCCCGGCCGGGCCACTGAAAGCGCCGGAAGGCTTGACGCTGACGGCAAGCAGCGGCCAAGTCAGCCTGAAGTGGAGCGAAGTCGCGGGAGCGGCATCCTACAAGGTGAAGCGCAGCACGACCCAAGGCGGCGCGTACGCCACGATCGCCGAGAATGTTGCGGGCACATCGTACACGGATACGGGGTTGACGAACGGAACGACGTATTACTACGTTGTGACGGCCGTCAATGACGGCGGCGAAAGCGCAAATTCGGCGGAAGCCGAAGCAACGCCGACCGAACCGGTCACCCCGGCCGAGCCACTGAAAGCGCCGGAAGGCTTGACGCTGACGGCAGGCAGCGGCCAAATCAGCCTGAAGTGGAGCGAAGTCGCGGGAGCGGCATCCTACAAGGTGAAGCGCAGCACGACCCAAGGCGGCGCGTACGCCACGATCGCCGAGAACGTTACGGGCACATCGTACACGGATACGGGGTTGATGAACGGAACGACGTATTACTACGTTGTGACGGCCGTCAATGACGGCGGCGAAAGCGCAAATTCGGCGGAAGCCGAAGCAACGCCGACCGAACCGGTCACCCCAAGCGAGCGGCCGAAAGCGCCGGAAGGCTTGACGCTGACGGCAGGCAGCGGTCAGGTCAGCCTGAAGTGGAGCGAAGTCGCGGGAGCGGCATCCTACAAGGTGAAGCGCAGCACGACCCAAGGCGGCGCGTACGCCACGATCGCCGAGAACATTGCGGGCACATCGTACACGGATACGGGTTTGACGAACGGAACGACGTATTACTACGTTGTGACGGCCGTCAATGACGGCGGCGAAAGCGCAAATTCGGCGGAAGCCGAAGCAACGCCGTACTTCATTAAACATCGCAGCAGTTCAAGCGGCGGCAGCGGCGGCGGTTCGGCAGTCACGACGCCGGATGTAACGGCCGAGCCGCAGACAGGCGGCGTGAAGCTGGAACATTTGCCGACGGTCGGCGAAACAACGGCGGACGGCCGGCAAGCGGTCAAAGCCGTGCTGAACGACGAAGCCTTGGCTGAGGCGCTGGAGGCGCTCAAAGCGGCGGTCGGCAGTGGCGATCAGCGGATCGCAATTGCGCTGAAGGGCAATAACGAACCAATCGGCCGGCTGGAGATTGCTCCCGCCGCGCTGGCGGAGCTTGCGGCCCAAGCACCGAATGCCGTTATCTCGGTACAATACGGCACAGCGGCTTATGATTTGCCGCTGAACGCCGTCGATCTCGCCGCACTCGCCAGCAAGCTGGGGGCGGATTCCCAAGAGGTGAAGCTGATCGTTTCGATCGAAACCGTCGGAGGAGAGACGTTAGCTGCGCTGGAAGGTCAAGCGAAGCGCGCGGGGCTCAAGCTCGTCGCTCCGGCCGTAGACTTTACGGTAACGGCGGAGGATCATAACGGGAAGCAGATAACCGTGAACGATTTTGGAACCGTCTATGTATCCCGCACGTTGGAGTTCGCCCATGAGGTGAATCCGCAAACCGCTACGGCGGTATGGTATGATCCTGCATCGGGCGCATTCCGCTTCGTTCCGGCGACGTTCGCCGTCAGCGGCGGCGCGACGAGAGCGACGATCCAACGTCCCGGCAACAGCATCTACACGGTTGTCGAGCATGCCAAGTCGTTCGACGACCTGTCGGGCCACTGGTCCCGCAGCGACGTAGAGCTGCTCGCGTCGAAGCTGGTTATCAACGGTATGACCGACAGCTCCTTCGCGCCTCAGCGGGACATCACGCGCGCTGAATTCGCGGCGCTGCTGGTACGCGCTCTCGGTTTGACGGAGACGGCCTCGGCCAAATTCAGCGATGTGCAGCCGGGCGACTGGTTCGCCGGAGCCGTCGGTGCCGCAAGCCAAGCGGGCTTGGTCGACGGCTTCGAGAACGGCTCCTTCCAGCCGGAGGCGAGCATCACGCGCGAGCAGATGGCCGTCATGATCGCCCGGGCGATGAACGCGGCCGGGAAACGGGCGGACGGCAGCCTTGCGAGCCTGTCCCGCTTCGCGGATGCCCAATCCATTGGCAGCTGGGCCCGGGAAGCCGTTGCGCAAGCGGTCAACGCAGGCATCATTAACGGCGTGACCGCGGACGACTTCGCGCCGTCGGCCGAAGCGAGCCGCGCCGAAGCAGCCGTCATGCTGAAGCGGATGCTGCAGTACGAGCGGTTGATCGACTAACTTATTTTGATCGGATAACGAGCTCCCCTCGAAGCAGTCGGGCTAATCGATTCAGCCTGCCGCAGCGAGGGGGGCTTTTTCCGTATAGCAGAGTGCAGCCGGTAGCCTTATGAACCTAAAATGATGTAACATAGGGGACAGAACGGTGTTTGCCAAGCTAAACCGGAAACAAGAGAGGAGGCGCAGCGGATGTCTTGGTCGCTGGAAAACGCAGAGGCATGTCATAGGGAAGCTCCTTACACATTTTACGTCCCGAGCCGGCAGCTGTTAGGCAGGCTTGCCGCCGGGGGCCGGGTCAAGCTGATTTTCAAGCTGGAGGATGACAGCGTATTGGAATTTTTGGAGGCTGGTGTTCCGTGCGCTTACGAGAGAAGCCGGCAGTCCGGCAAATTCGAGGTCGTCCGCGATTACGATTGGGACGCATACTATTCGGAGGAGTGAGGCTTAAGCTATGAAGAATCTGCTTAATTTATTGATGACCGTCGCCGTATTCTGGATTGGCAACGAGTATTTTCACCAATATTTGTCCATCCAAGACGGCCGCACGCTGATCATCGCTTCCGTGCTGATGTTCGTCATCAGCTTCTTGTTCAGCCTCGCTATGGTGCTGTCGGTCATGCTGATTACGGTCGGCATCGGCTGCTTGACGACACCGGCGCTGATGCTGGCGTCTGTCATTCTGACCCCGATCAAGCTGTGGCTGCTCGATAAGTATTTGGACGGCTTTGCTGTTCACGGATTTTGGACGTATGTGATTTTAACGATCGTTCTCAGCATATTTACGGTGAAGGTCAAATCGGACCGCAAGGATTGAATAGCTCGCTGCGCGCAAGCCGCGAACCTATTGCCGAAGTAAATAAACATTGGATAATTTTCAGTGATAGTTTATTTTCGTTCAGTAGTATTTTACTAAAAAAGCAGCGATTCAACGTTGACACAGCAAATATCCGGTGCTAGGATGTTGTCAAAAGGACGGCGGGATAAACCTACTAAATGGAAGGAATGCCATGTTTACCTTTGTTTAGTCGTTCTGCCGGACCATTTTGCAACCGTTATCACAAGCGACGGCTTATCGGCATCTTCAAGACTGCCCAAGCATGATCTCGGCGGTCTTTTCGCATGAACCCGACTCCGCTCCCTTCACGGCACGGCAGGAAACCGGCAAGAGACATTTTTTCAACGAAGGAGACGGATAATCATGTTCCGATGGAAAAACGTATCCCATCAGGCGAAGCTGCTGGCTGTATTTTTTCTGCTGAGCGGCATTCCCGCGATATTGATCGGGACGATGGCTTACCGCAAATCTTCCGAGATGCTCGTCAGCCAGAAGATGCAGGATCTGGATGTGATCTTAATGCAGCTTAACGCCTCCATCGAGCGCCAAATCAGTGATTTCGACCGTTTCACCATGCTTCCTTACTTTATGCCCGAGGCATTTCAATTCCTGAACCGGCCCTATGTGTCCAAGGAGCAATGGGGATCGGCGGAAATCAACGCCCAGAAGACGATGGTCCGGATGATCAGCGCTTATCCTTCCATCAATTCCTCGATCAGCGGGCTTATGGTATACGGGATGAACGGATCGGTGAACGGTTACCGGACCAGCGGCGATCCGGCGGTTCATCTGGATGACGGCGTGAGAGAGGAAAGCTGGTACAAGAAAGCGATGGCCGAACGCGGCGGCTTCGTCATTACCGGCGTGCGGGAGATCAAGCAGTTTACCGGGGAGCCCTTCCATGCCGTCATCGGCTCGCGTCTGTTAATGGACGACAACAATCATCCGCTGGCGGTCATCGCCATTTTTATTTCCCCCGAATTTATTCAAAAAATATTTCAATCGCTGCAGCTTCACCACGGTCAAATCACCGTGCTGGACAGCGAGCGGCAGGTGATCTACGCCTCGGACGCCAAGCTGGCGGCACGGCTTCTGATTATCGGCAGCGATCAGAAGAAAGGCGTCTGGGATACGCGAATAACGGACGATACCGCTCTTTCCGGCGGCACGGCACCGATTACGTACAACGGCGTTTCTTTGAAAAGCGATTATTTGGGCTGGAAAATGTATTTGGGCGCGAACCGCGATGAAATGCTGGAAGGAAGCCGATCCATCCGCAGCTTTACGCTCGCTACCGTCGTCGCCGTCTGGTTCGCCGCCGCCGCCGTATCCTGGCTGCTCGCCAGAGGATTGTCGAAGCCGATTCATCGGTTAATTCGCTCCATGCGCGAAGTGGAGAAGGGCAAATTTTTCGTGCCGGCCTCGCAAATGCGGGGAGATGAAATCGGCCAGCTTGAAAGCAGCTACGGCAGAATGGTGCAGCGTCTGGACGAGCTGGTGCAGTCGATCGAAGAGAAGGAGCGACAGAAGCGGGATGCCGAGCTGTATGCGCTGCGGGCCCGCATTCATCCTCATTTTCTGTACAATACGTTGAACTCAATCCGGATGCTCGCGATCCTGCAGCAATCTTCGCATATCGCCAAGCTGATTCAATCGCTGAACAAGCTGCTGCATGCCAATATGAAATGGGATAGCGAGCTGGTTACGCTGGAGGACGAGATTGCGCTGCTCAAAGAATATGCGGTCTTGATGGATTTGCGGTATACGAATGTATTTGAGATCGAATGGCATGTGCCGCAGCGGCTGCATGATGCGCTCGTGCCCCCGATGCTGCTTCAGCCGCTGCTGGAGAATGCGATATTCCACGGCGCCAAGGGGTTGGAGCGCAAGCTGAACATCGCCGTAGAGGCGCGGAGCGAGGAGCAAGACCGGTCGTTAATTGTGGAAATACGGGATGACGGCTCCGGTTTTCAAGACGCGGCCTTGCCCGATCTGCTCCGCAGCGATCAAGACGCCGAAGGCGCGGGCATCGGCCTGCGCAACGTCCGGGACCGGATTCAGCTGCGCTTCGGCAGCGGGTATGGGCTAACGGCGTCCTGTAGCGGAGGAACGACCCGGATTGTGCTCAGAATGCCTTATCGGGTGCGAAATAATTAAAGGGAGGTTGCCGCTTTGTGGAATTTGCTGGTAGTCGAGGATGAGACGATCGTACGGATCGGGCTTCGTTACATGATCGACTGGGAAAGCCGCGGGGTTCGCTGGAAAGCGGAAGCATCGAGCGGGGAAGAGGCTCTGCGCATCGTGGAGACGGAAGAGATTCATATCGTAATTACGGATATCCGGATTCCGGGGATGGACGGCCTGGAGCTGGCCAAACGGATCAAGAGCGCTTATCCCGGAGTTCAAATCGTCTTCATAAGCAGCTACGACAACTTCGCATACGCCAAGGAGGCGCTTCGGCTGGGAGCGGTCGATTACTTGCATAAACCGACGATGGACGACGAGGAAGTGGCGGGGACGCTGGACAAGGTCGTCGCTCTGCTCGAAGAGACGCGGGGGGATAAGCGCCGGACAGCGGAGGGGGACCGAAGCGGATATTTATTGTCGCTGCTGGACAAGTATACGTTCCCTGCCGATCCGTTTCTCGCAGAATTCGAGACGGAAGCCTTCGCCTCCGGTTATTGGCTGACGGTGTTTCGCATGCGGGACGATGCGGTACCAAGCCGGACGGACCCGGATTCGCTGCGCTTTTTGTCCGTTCAATATTTGATCGACGAGTATGTATCCAGGGACTGGGGAGGGCCGGTATTTCACCGGAATCACCGCGAGATGATCTGGATTGCTCCGGCAAAGGCAAGGCGGGGAGCGGTCGATCCGGCGGAACGAAGCAAGTATCTGGAGCATTTGCGCCACAAAGTGCTGGAGCTGCTGAATGCAGCCGTCATTTATTCGGCGAGTTCTTCCTATTCCCGCCTTAACGAGCTTCCGGACGCTTACATGGAGGCTTTGCTGCAATTTCCCGTCAACCAGCAGAGCGATAATTTTATCGTTCGCAAAGCCAAGGAGTACGTAGACGAGCATTTGCTGGAGGATGTCACCTTAACGAAGGTTGCGGCGGAAATTCATGTGAGTCCGGGCTATTTGAGCCGGGTGTTTCTGAAGGAAATCGGCGAAAATTTCAGCGACTACGTCATCCGCAACAAGCTTGAACTCGCGCAAAAGCTGCTCCGCGGTACGACCAAGAAAGTATATGAAATCGCCGCGGAGATCGGGTATACGAACCCCCATTATTTCAGCAAGCTGTTCAAGGATAGAATGGGCCTTGCTCCTCTCGATTACCGCAATCAATAGACGGCGATCGGATGCGCGGGCATACGTCAAAAAGTCCCTTTCGGTTGCTTGCGCTGCGGCGCGGGCCGGAGGGATTTTTTTGTATACATAGACTTTGCGGATATATTTTGAGCACTTTAGGAACGTCATGCGGACAGAGAGTCAAAAAAAGATACGAAATAGCAAAAACGGTCTATTTTCGCTTCGCGCCCGTTATTTTGCGGCGGCAATCCGTCATATTTCAAAACAAAAGTGCAGTTTCCGCTACTACCACGGCATCCCGCGCCTCTTTACAATAATAACTATAACGAGGAAGGGAAGGAATCGACGATGGCGCATGAAGAAGAAGCAAGGCTGGAGACCGAACGATGGGAGATATTCGAATACCGTCTTCAAGGGCCGCAGACGGGCAATCCTTATACGGACATTCAGTTTAAGGCCCGTTTCGCCTATGGTCACCGCACAGTAGAGGCGGAAGGCTTCTATGACGGTGACGGCGATTACGTCATCCGGTTTATGCCGGATACGCCGGGAACCTGGACGTTCGAAACCGTAAGCAATGCCGCGGAGCTAAGCGGAAGGCGCGGAACGCTGCAGTGTGTGGAGTCATCTCCGGGAAACCGCGGGCCTGTCCGGGTGGATAAGACGTTTCATTTCGCCTATGCGGACGGCACGCCTTTTTATCCGGTGGGAACGACCTGTTACGTGTGGAATCATCAAGGACGGGAGCTGGAGGAGCGGACGCTGGACAGCTTAAGCCGCGCCCCGTTTAACAAGCTTCGCATGTGCGTGTTTCCGAAGCATTACGATTATAACGACAATGAACCGGAGTTGTATCCGTTCGAGGGCACCCCGGGCGCTTGGGATTTCTCCAGATTTAACCCGCTATACTGGAGACATCTGGAGCGGCGCATTCGCAATTTGCAGCAGCTCGGGATCGAAGCCGATCTTATCTTATTCCATCCTTACGACCGGTGGGGCTTCGCCCGAATGAGCCTGGAGACGGATCATCGGTACTTGCGTTACGCCTTGGCGCGGTTATCTTCGTTTCGCAATATATGGTGGTCTTTGGCCAACGAATACGATCTGATGCACGATAAATCGATGCGGGATTGGGACGATTTTTTCCGCCTTATTCAGGAGTATGACCCCTATCAGCACCTGCGCTCGATTCATAACTGGCATAACCCGGAGATCCATTACCGCAGCAGCGGTCATTGGTACGATCACGGGAAGCCGTGGGTCACGCATGCGAGCATACAGCATCACGATCTGTACCTTGTGCCGGAATGGCGCGAGCAGTACGGCAAGCCGGTCATTGTGGACGAATGCCGTTACGAGGGCAATTTGAATCACGGCTGGGGCAATATTACGGCGGAGAGAATGGCGGAATGCTTCTGGGAAGGCATGTGCCGGGGAGGCTATGTGACGCACGGGGAAACGTATATGCATCCGGAGCAGATCATCTGGTGGTCCCACGGCGGAGAGCTTCACGGCCAGAGCCCGGACAGAATCCGCTTTCTGCGCGACATCATGGAGGCGGGGCCGCAGCTCGGTACCCCGTTCCTCCCGATCAAATGGGATGCCGCCGCCGGGGGGACGGACCGCAATATTGCATCGTCTATTTTGGCGCGAGCCGTCCCTCCTTCCGCGATCTGCAGCTTCCGCAAGGAATCCGCTTCACCGTAGAGAGGATCGATACTTGGGAGATGACGGTGACGCCGCTCGACGGATATTATGAAGGGACATGCCGGATCGCGCTGCCGGGCAAGCCTTATCAGGCTTTGCGGATCAAGCGGGCGCAGTAACGGGAATCGACTTATACAGGGGGAATCGAATATGAAACGAATGGTATCGGCGCTAATGGGGATTACGCTGCTCGGCGCAGCGGCCGTCGGCTGCAGCTCGGGCGGCGACATGGGCAAGGAAACGGCTTCGGGAAGCCAGGACGCGAAGGACGCCGGCCAGAAGGTCACCGTCTCGCTGTGGACGCTGGACACCGGCTGGGAATGGATCGATCAGGCAGCCGAAGACTTCAAGAAGGACAATCCGAATATCGACGTGCAAATCAGCAAATATTCCGTCGATCCGATCAAGGAAGCCTTGAAGGTCGCGGCCAACTCCAAGACGCTGCCGGATATGTGGTTTACTTGGGGAGGCTCGCTCGGCTCGTTCTATCCGGAGAACGGATTGACGATGGATTTGACGCAAATCGCAAGCGATCACAAATGGTCGGAAATCTATAATAAAGCCGCCATCGATAAGTCCACCTACGGCGGGAAGGTGTCCGGCATCCCCGTTCACTTGAACGTGCTCGGCATATGGTATCCGAAGAGCGTCTACGAGAAAGCGAAGCTGAAGCCGCCGGCCACCTTCGCCGAATTCGAATCGCAATTGCAGACGCTGAAGGACAGCGGGGTGACGCCGCTATCGTTCGGCAGCAAAGGCGGGTGGCATACGATGCGCTTGACGGAGCAGCTGCTGGAGCATTTCGCGGGACCGGAGCTGCACGATAAGCTGAGCGGGCTGACGGCGTCCTGGAACGACCCGGCGGTCGTCAAGACCTTCGAGAAGCTGAAGGAATATACGGATAAAGGCTATTTTCCGAAAGGCTACGTATCCCTGGACCCGACCGAAGCCGAGGCGCTCTTTTACCAGCAAAAGGCCGGTCTGATTAACGAAGGCACCTGGTTCGACAGAAATATCAACAGCAACGGCTTTGACGCGAACAATTACGATGAATTCGCTTTTCCGAACGACCATAAGCCGGCAAGACCTTCCGTGTTCGCCGAAATGCTGCAAATCAACGGCAAATCGGACAAGGCGAAGCAGGATGCCGCAGTCAAGCTGGGCGAATATTTGACGAGCGTGAGCGTAGTGAACAAATACATAGAAGGCTACGGCTCGCCGGCCACGCTGGGCGTCAAGCTATCGGACAAAACGCCGCATCTTAAGCAGCTGCTCGACAGCGCAAGCGAAGGGTCGTTCCTGATTACGGACCAGGCTCTGCCGCAGCAGGTGGTGCAGAAGCTGTTCGAGGCGCAGGATAAAGTGGCGCTCGGCGAATGGACTCCGCAGCAGGCCGCCGTAGAGATGGATAAGGCGGTTAACGACTACAAGAGCAAAAATAAACAGAACTGACGGAACGGGCGGCCGGTTATCGGCCGCTCGCATCCCGGCCGCAAGGAGGAGGATTCGGCTTGAGAATCGGGGCGGTGAAGCCGTGGCTTTTTTTGACGCCTGCGCTGTTGATTTATTTGACGGTTATTTTCGTACCTTCCTTATACACGCTCTATCTCAGCTTGTTCAGCTGGAACGGGGTGGCCCCGCATAAAGAGTTCGTCGGCTTGCAAAATTATGCGGATTTGCTCCTGAACGACTCGGTCTTTCCGCGGGCGATCCGCAACAACCTGCAATGGATGGTCGGCTCGCTGGTGCTCACGCTCGGACTTGGTCTTAGCCTGGCGCTGCTGCTGAACAAAAAGTGGAGAGGGCGGACGTTTTTTCGCGGCGTGTTTTATTTTCCTTACGTGCTGTCGGGCGTTGTCGTCGCTACCGTATGGTCCTGGATGTACAACCCGACGCAAGGATTTATCAACAAAGTGCTGGAGACGGCGGGATTGGAGCATTGGACGCACGCCTGGCTGGCCGAACCTAAGCTGGCGTTGTACGCGGTCTTTGCGGCGGCGCTGTGGCAGGGCGTCGGGCAGCCGATGGTGCTGTTCCTCGCCGGACTGTCGACGATTCCCAAAGACCCGTACGAGGCGGCGGTCATTGACGGAGCAAAGCCGATCCAGTCGTTCTGGTACATTACGATCCCGCTGCTGCAGGAAACGTTCGTGATCGTCATTGCGACGACCATGATCGCCTCCATGAAGGTATACGATATCATCTATGCGATGACCGGAGGGGGCCCGGCCGAAAGCACGCAGGTGCTGTCCTCGTACATGTATTACCAGACCTTCAAGTTCGCCAATATCGGCATCGGCTCGGCCATATCCTGGTTTCTGGTCTTTATCGCGATGATCGTCATTATTCCGTACGTATATTACACGACCAAGAAATCGCATTTGTAAGCTAGCATACTAGAGAGGGGGCTGTACCATGACCGGACTCCGGGCCCAATCCCTTGTCCACAGACGCTCCGCCGCTTCTCCCCGCCTCTTGGGCGCCCGAATCGCGAGATATGCCATCTTGACCGTTCTCGCGGTGCTGTTCCTCATTCCCGTTGTGTTCATCGCCTTTACGGCGCTGAAGTCGAACGCGGATTTGATGAGCCATCCGTTCTATTCCTTGCCGCAGAAGCTGCAGTGGAGCAATTTTCAGAAGGCGTGGGATCAAGGCAAGCTGAGCATGTATATGAAAAATACGGTGATCATTTCCGTCATCAAAGTTCCCTTGGGCATCCTGGTGGAGTCGCTGGCCGCCTTTGCCTTAACCCGGCTTGATTTCAAATGGAGCAACCCGATGTTCGCCCTGTTTCTGGTAGGAATGATGGTGCCGATGCAGGCGACGCTCGTTCCGCTGAATATTTTTCTGAACAAAACGCATCTGGTCAGCACGTACCCCGGGATTATCCTGGTCTATATCGGGTTCGGCATTCCGTTCGGCATCCTGATTATGCGCGGATTTTTCCGGACCATTCCGAAGGAATTGGACGAGGCGGCGCTGATCGACGGCTGCGGAACGATGGGCAAGTTTATCCGGATTATTGTGCCTCTGTCGATGCCGGCGGTCGCGACGCTCGTCATTTTCGATTTTATGGCGACGTGGAACGAGTTTCTGCTCGCGCAAATTTTTATCACGAAGGATACGATGAAGACGATCACGACGGGCTTGCTTTCGTTCAAAGGCGAGCATTCCACGGACTATACCTTAATGAACGCAGCCGTGCTTATGTCCATCATTCCGGTGCTGGCCGTGTACCTGATCTTTCAGAAGCATTTCGTTAACGGCATGTCCGGCTCGGTAAAAGGATAAGATGCCCGCTCTTTCTGATTTGGGCCGCAATCGCAAGACGTGACTGGGGACTGATCGCTGTGAACGATCAGTCCCCAATCTACATCCTTTTCTTCTTCTAATGCCTGTTAAACGTCCGAAGGACCAATTGCTTGTCGTTTCCGCAGCTTTACCCGTTTTTCCAATTAACGAAAATGTTTCTGGCGCTAAGCATGAGCCAAGTGCTCAACACGAACGGCATTGTTAAAGCAGGGAGGCCGTAAGGCAATAACCAAGTATCTACACTGGCCGTTATCGGAACCGAGAGGACGGCTCCCAAGACTCCGGTCAATACAGCCCAGCGGGTGTCTTTGCCGCAATAAGTGATAACCCCAACAATGGTCAATACGGCATTGTACCCAAACAGTCCCATATTGAGCAGCTCCACTTCCGCACCTAACCCCGAGCGGTAACCCAGGCCACCATGTTCCCCAAGATAGCGTAAAGGCCCATTCTCCAACTCGCCCAAAATACGGCAATTAATATAAGAACTCCGCTCCAAAAATGGTCTTGAAAATATACTTGTCCGATTCCGCGAAGCAAGCCATCCTTCCAATCGACAATATCTGTCTCGCTAAACTTCCAGGTCGCCAGATTTTGCGGGACGAGGGATGGATTCAACGTCACATTTTCCAGCTTGTAAGGAGAAAGCAGAACGAACCAGGTAAGGATGATATAGGGAAAGGTCAATACCGGTAGTCTGGAATTTCTCAGCACATCCATCGCAGCGGCCGTACAGACGGAGGCGACGGCTGAGCCAACCAGGGCGATAATCCAGCGGGGCCCGCCACTCAAATTAAGCATTAACGCAATCCCGGCGAGCACCGAGTTGAAGCCGAATATTCCTTGCTTCACCTTCGTTTCATCAGCGCCGCTTGCCTTGGCGATCCAAGTTCCTATGAGGGACGATGCCAGTGTAATGAGGCCTAGTCCCAAAGACGAGATCGTGATGGCCGCCCATATGATGAATCCGGTAATAGCGTTTTCGATAAGGATGACTTGGGAAATGCCTTTGAAAGAGGACGTAATCAACGATAACCAATCGTTCTTTATTCCCGCAGCTGACTTCCCTTGATTAAGTATGGTAACACCCCTTTTCAAGCTTTTTCCTATTTTTTGTATTATTTGCGTTGGTGTTTTGGTTTTATACCTGCAAGTGATGAGGAATACTTCTAAAAGAAATTGTGGATAAATAATACGGAAATGGGTAAAGTTAGTCAAAGCTCAAAAGGGATAACTACAATAGGAGGGATTATTATGTTTGAAGAGTTTGAAGTGAAGCCGTTGTTTGAAGATCAAATTCACGAGCGATACCAGTTTTCTCTGAACCATGAAGGCAACGATTATAACGGCGTCTATCATCAAGGGGAAATTTCCTGGTTTCATCCGCTCCCGCAAAACACGCTGCACGACGAGCTTCTTGAGGAGATGGAGGCCCAGGTTCATCAAAAGATGCAGGATCACTTATCTTAGAACCCGATGCGAGCATGTTTATTCGTTCCTATTTATGGAAAATATAATCCTATTGGAAGGGGGGATCGAAGATGTATTTGCAACCACGCGAGCAAGAAAAGCTGATGATTGTCGTCGCTGCGGACCTCGCCAAAAGAAGGAAAGAAAGAGGAGTGAAGCTGAATTATCCCGAATCGGTTTCGCTTATTACCTATGAGATTCTTGAAGGAGCGCGCGATGGAAAAACCGTTGCAGAGCTCATGCAATACGGTACGAAAATTTTGACTCGGGACGATGTGATGGAAGGTATAGCGGAGATTATAGATGATATTCAAGTGGAAGCCACATTCCCGGACGGAACGAAGCTGGTAACCGTTCATAATCCCATTCGATAGTACGGAAGGAAGTCGACTATGCAGCCTGGAGAGTTAATACTTAAAGACGAAGCGATTGTGTGCAATGCAGGCCGAGCAACGAAGAAAATCACGGTACTTAACACCGGCGACCGACCTGTTCAAGTGGGCTCCCATTTTCATTTTTTTGAAGTGAACGAGTCGCTTTCCTTTCAACGTCAAGATGCGTTCGGACAAAGGCTGAACATTCCTGCCGGAGCAGCCGTCCGTTTCGAACCCGGGGACGAGAAAGAAGTAGAGTTGGTTTGCTTTGCCGGAGAACGCCAAGTCTATGGACTGAATAATCTTACCGACGGTTCGGTAGAAAGAGGGTGTGCTCAGTGAGTTTTCGCATGTCGCGCAAGCAGTACGCCCAAATGTACGGGCCTACCACGGGCGATGCCATTCGCTTGGCGGATACGGATTTGTATATTGAAATTGAAAAAGACCTCACTACCTACGGCGATGAATTGGTATTCGGCGGCGGCAAAGTAGCTCGCGACGGAATGGGACAGCATCCGCTGGTCACCCGTGGCGGCGACATTCCCGATGTTGTGATCACCAACGTGGTTATACTCGATTACACCGGTATCTATAAAGCGGATATCGGGATCCGGGACGGGAAAATCTCGGGAATAGGCAAGAGCGGCAACCCGTTGACGATGCAGGGTGTGGATATCGTTGTTGGAGCCGCTACGGAGATCATTGCCGGAGAAGGAATGATCGTTACCGCCGGAGGAATCGATACTCACGTTCATTTTATTAATCCCGCTCAGGTCGAAACGGCGCTGACCTCCGGAATAACTACTTTAATCGGCGGAGGAACTGGGCCTACGGCTGGTTCGAGAGCGACTACCTGCACACCGGGGGAATGGAATATTCACCGTATGCTGGAGGCCGCAGAAGGGCTGCCCATCAACGTCGGTTTTACGGGTAAAGGACATGCGGCGGCGATAGAGCCGTTGGCGGAGCAAATACGGGCCGGTGCCATCGGGCTCAAAGTGCATGAAGATTGGGGAGCTACTACATCGGCTATCGATTACTCGCTGCGGGTAGCGGATCAATACGATGTTCAAGTTGCGCTCCACTCCGATACGCTCAATGAATGCGGCTTTTTGGAAAATACGGCCAAAGCGATTAAAGATCGGGTGATTCATACATATCATACCGAAGGGGCAGGCGGCGGGCACGCGCCGGACATGATTAAGATGGCCAGCTACGCCCATGTGCTTCCTTCGTCCACCAATCCAACTCTGCCCTACACGATTAACACGCTGGAAGAGCATCTGGATATGTTAATGGTATGCCATCACCTTAATCCGGCGGTTCCGGAAGATATCGCTTTTGCAGATTCTCGTATTCGCAAAGAAACGATTGCAGCGGAAGATATTTTACAGGACATGGGCGTATTCAGCATGACCAGCTCGGATGCCCAGGCTATGGGCCGAGTGGGTGAAGTTGTGCTGCGTACATGGCAAGTGGCGGATAAAATGAAGAAGCAGCGGGGGAAATTGCCGGGGGATCAAGGCATCGGCGACAATAACCGGGCTAGACGTTATATCGCCAAATATACGATCAATCCCGCAATAACTCATGGAGTCGCCGATTATATCGGTTCGGTTGAGGTAGGGAAAATCGCGGACCTTGTTCTTTGGAATCCGGCATTTTTTGGCGTGAAACCCGAGTTGATCCTCAAAAATGGCTTCATCGTAAATAGCTTGATGGGAGATGCCAATGCTTCGATTCCGACGCCACAGCCTATTATTTATCGGCCGATGTATGCATCATACGGTAAAGCATTGTCGAAGAGCTCGATCACTTTCGTATCTCAAGCAGCGGTCGACGCGTGTATCCCGGATAAGCTGAGACTGGAAAAGAAGGTATTGCCGGTTCACGGTATTCGCCATTTATCCAAGAAAGATATGAAATTAAATGGGGAAACGCCCGAGATCACGGTAGACCCGCAAACTTACGAAGTAAGAGTAAACGGCGAGTTGATTACGTGCGAGCCATCTGACTTATTGCCAATGGCCCAGCGATACTTTTTATTTTGAGGTGAATGGCAATGCTTATTGAAGAAGTGTTAAACAACATTAACGAGATGGCAGCGGAAGAGCTGCGGAATCGGCATATGGAAAAGGTATATCTCGAGAGCTCCCATCTGGTCAAACGAATTCAAAGAGTGACGACGGATCACGGCAGGGAAATCGGCATCCGCTTAAAAAACGGACGCGATCTCGTGGCGGGAGATATTCTCTACATCGATGATGACAATTTGATCGTAATCGACGTCATTGCCGACGATTTGCTCGTAATTAGTCCGCGTCACATGAAGGAAATGGGAGTGATTGCCCACCAGCTCGGCAATCGCCATCTTCCTGCTCAATTCGAAGACAACGAGATGCTTGTCCAGTACGATTATCTTGTGGAGCAAATGCTCGAGGAAATGCAAATTCCCTACAGGCGCGAGGATAAAAAAGTAAAGCATGCTTTCCGTCACATCGGACACAGTCATGACTAATCAGCAGGAGCTGGCATTGCTGCAGCTATGCGATACGAACTTTCCGACCGGGGCATTCAGTCATTCCTTCGGTCTGGAAACCTACATCCAGGAAGAAAAGATCACGAATAAAGAGAGTCTTGCGCAGTGGCTCAAAGCATACTTACAAGAACAGCTTGTCTACGCGGACGGGCTTGCATGCCGTTTAGCCTACGAAGCTCTTGAAGCCGGCGAGCTGGACGCCGTTTGGGAACTGGACCGAAGATTGACCGTTCAAATATTGCCCCGCGAAACGAGAGAAGGCACCTATCGGATGGGGGAGCGGATGGTGGAAACCTTAAAGTCATTATACGATGACTCGAACCTTTCTGCCTACCAGCGTCGAATCGCTGCAAAAGAAGCCTTTGGCCACCCGGCCATTGCTTTTGTCATAATAGCCCACTATTTAAGGGTCAGCCGTTCGACAGCCATGCTGTATTACTTGTATTCCTCTCTCTCGAGTCTTGTTCAAAATGCCGTAAGAGGCATTCCTTTAGGCCAGACTGCGGGACAAAAATTGTTGTATGAGATCCAGCCCTTGTTGTATGAAGCTGTAAAACGCATCGAGGATTTATCCGAGGATGATTTCGGTGCTGTCGCACCGGGCATTGAAATGTCACAGTTACATCATGAGCGGCTGCATATCCGGATATTTATGTCTTGAATGATACGTTGTGAAGGAAGTGTGCGTAGTGGAACCTGTGAAAATTGGAGTCGGCGGCCCTGTCGGCGCCGGAAAAACATTGCTGATCGAGAAGCTGACCCGTCATCTCAACGATGAGATCAGCATGGCCGTAGTGACGAATGATATTTATACGAAGGAAGACGCGAAATTTCTGATCGCGAACGGCGTGCTGCCCGCCGAACGGATTATTGGCGTCGAAACCGGGGGCTGCCCGCATACCGCGATCAGGGAAGACATCTCGATGAATGCGGCGGCGATCAATGATTTGACCCGATTGCATCCGGATGTGGAGCTTATTTTCGTAGAAAGCGGCGGTGATAATCTGGCAGCTACCTTTAGCCCCGAATTGGTCGATTTCTCCATCTATATTATCGATGTCGCCCAAGGTGAAAAAATCCCGCGCAAGGGCGGCCAAGGAATGATCAAATCGGATTTATTTATCATCAATAAAACCGATTTGGCGCCGCATGTGGGAGCTAATCTGGACATCATGGAATCCGATTCCAAGGTGTTCCGCGGCGATAAGCCCTTTGTGTTTACGAATTTGAAAGAAAACGCGGGTCTTGACCGGGTTGTCGAGTGGATCAACCAGAATGCGCTGCTAACGGGCCTGGATTAATATGGACCATTGGACGGGAACATTGCGGCTAGTTACGGAGCAAAAACGAGGCCGGACTCTAGCCAAGGATGTCTATTATGACGGCGCGCTGAAGGTAACTCGCCCAACGTACCATGACGATACGGGACAAGCTTGTTATTACATCATGAATCCCGGCGGAGGCTACTTGGACGGGGATCGCTACAGGATGGACATTGTGTTGGAAGAGCAAGCGGATTTGCTACTAACGACGCAGGCCGCAACGAAGGTATACAAAACGCCGAGCGAACCGGTTATCCAGGAAACGGAAATGGTATTAAAAGCAGGGAGTATTCTCGAGTACCTCCCGGACCCTCTGATCGCTTACAAGGATGCGGAGTACAAGCAAAAAAATGTGATCCGTATGGAGGCGGGGGCGACCTATATCGGCGCAGATATTTTGACCCCCGGCTGGTCTCCGGATGGAGCGGCCTTTAGCTATCGGCTGCTGCAGTTAAAAACAGAGATTTACATAAACAACCGATTAGCGGTGTTCGATCATCTACGGCTCGTACCCGGCCTGCAAAATCTGCGAGAGATCGGATATATGGAAGGCTTCAGCCATTTGGGCTCCATGATTGCGGTCATGGAACAGGCCGATATCGAATTTATCGACAGCCTATACCTCAAAATCGCAGATAAGGCCGAGGGATGCAGGATCGGTCTTTCCCAGCTTCCCGTTCCCGGTTTTATATTACGGGTATTCGGAACGTCTACGCAGAAGATCGAACGCATTTTTTCGGAATGTCAGACGATCCTGCGGCAACAATGGCTTGGAAAAGAGGCTGTATTTTTGCGGAAATATTAAGGAGAATTCATAACGTTGTGAAACGCAAGTCCTCTGATGCCGTCAGAGGCTTTTTCCCGTGCATGGAACTGAAGTCTCACCGCGCTTCGATGCATCCGGCCGGATGTTAAATTATTACCCTTAGGCTAAAAATATTCCATTTTCATTCCGGCCGAGGAGTGTGTAAAATGAGAGTACCAAGAATTGAATGGACTACACAGAAGTCAGCTTACCGGGATGTGACAACGTATGAAGTTTACTATAATCCGCCGGTTGACCGCGCTTGTTTGCTCTGTTAGTTTGCTCGGTCTGCTTTGCGCTTGCGCGGGCGCCAATGACAGCGCTTCCCGAAACGGAGCGGGCAAGGGAGGCTTCGCGGACCGCACGCTATCGGTATTTATGGGCAGAGGGCCTGCGGCGGATGTCATTAAAGCTTCTTTGCCCGAATTCGAGTCCGAGACGGGTCTCAGGGTCGACCTGCAAATTTTCTCCAATGAGCAGTTAAGCACGAAATTGACCGTTCAGCTGGATGCCGACAGTTCAAGCCCGGATGTTTTCATGCTTAGGCCCTTGGAGGAGTTAAAGCTGTTTCACAAAAACGGCTGGCTGCTGCCTTTGGACGATTACGTCCGCAGGGATGCCGATTACGAGTTCGGCGATTTCTCCCCGTCCGCCATCGATTCCACGACGGATAACGGGCAGCTTTTATCTATCCCGCTGTCCACGGAACAGCAAATTTTATACTACCGCAAAGATTTGCTGCAAAAAGCCGGGATTCCCGTACCCCGAACGTTAGACGAGCTGGAGGAGGCGGCGGCGAAGCTGCATGATCCGCAGAACGGCGTATACGGTTTTGTGGCGAGAGGGCAGAAGAACGCGCTGGTGACGCAGCTGTCTTCGTTTATTTTCTCCGAAGGCGGGGACTTTCAGACAGGCGGGCGGGCGTCGCTGAATTCCCCGGACACGGTCAAGGGCATGACCCGGTACGTCAATCTGCTCAAGCGTTACGGGCCTCCCGGCGTCATGAATATGGGGTGGCCGCAGGCCATGGGCATATTCGCTCAAGGCAAAGCCGCGTTCTATACCGATGCCAGCGCCATCTACAGCTCGGCCGCCGACCCGGACAAATCGGCGGTTGCCGATAAGGTGGGCTACGCCTTGTTTCCCGCCGGACAAGCGGGAGCGAAGCCCTTCAACATCACGGCCTGGGGCATGGCCATCAACGCCGCTTCCGCCAAGAAGGAAGCCGCTTGGACCTTCTTGCGCTGGGCGACGAGCAAGGATCTGGTCATGCGGTCGCAGCAAAAGGGAAATCCCGGCGCGCGCAGCTCCGTCTGGAACGATCCCCAGGGAGTAAGCGGCTTCCCGAAGGAATATATCGCCGTCGTTAACGAATCGATTCGATCGGGCGTAGGCCACGACCGGCCGCAGGTGATTAGCGTCGGCGATGCCCGCGATGTGGTCGGCGATATTGTGATCAAAGGGCTGCTGGGAGAAGATGTTCAAGAATCGGCGGATAAGGCCAACATCGAATTTCAGCTCATCATGGACAGAGACAACCAAAAATGAGGTACGCGTATGCGCATAAATATGAACACCTTCGGAAAAGTGATTACGCTCATTGTCAGCCTGCTTGTTCCCATCATCGTATTATACGGATACTCCCATCAAGTCAGTGTCGACGTCGTAAAGCAGACGGTGGAGGACGGAAACCGCAACCGTCTTTCTTTTTTTATGAGCCAGATGGAATCGATGATCGAGCAGCTGAGCCGGTATTCCGTCGTCGCCAGCAAAGATTACAGCATAACGGAATACTTGAACGGCCGCAGCCACAGTTCCCCGATCGTTCAGGTGCAGAGGCAGCAGCGGATTTCGGAGATGCTCAATATGCAGATCGCTACCAGCAGCTGGAACAATCAGCTGATTCTATACATGACCGATTCCCGCGAAATCATCTCGACCGACTATTCCGTGGCGTATAGCGAATCCTACCTTCGAGGCTCGGAGTTCAGGAAGTGGTCGCATCGCGCGCTGGACAACCAGACCTTCTTCTCCCGAATCAGCGAATCGGACAAGCCGAATTTACTCGTTGAAGTTCGCTTTGCCGACGACAATATCGAAAACATGCTGAACCTGCTCAAGCAAGGGGGAGACACCGATCCTTTTCTGTACCAGAGGGGGCAGGAGCCGCTCACTAGCCGATCGGCCAATCTGCCGCTGGTCAAGGGCGTCATCGACCAATTGGAGCGGACGCCGCTGGAGAAAGCGGCCAGCCGAACGATTACTCTAAACGGCGAGCAATATGTCGTCAATTATATCCGCTCGGAGAGCTTGGGCTGGTATCTCGTCGATTACGTCCCGCTGGAGAAAATATATTCGCCTATTACAGTCAGCCGCAATTTATTTTACGTGATCGCCGGACTGCTGCTGCTGCTGAGCATTCTGGTTACGCTGCTGCTCTACCGCCATGTGCAAATCCCGATCCGGCTGCTTATACGCGGCGTGCAAAGAATTAAAGACGGTCAATATTCCGCGAGGCTGAAGAAGCAGCCGAACAATGAATTCGACTTCCTGTTCAACAGCTTTAACGAGATGGCGGAGCAGATTCAAGACTTGATTGAAAAGGTGTATAAAGAAACGCTTCGTTCCAAGGAGGCGACCTTGAAGCAGCTGCAAGCGCAAATTAATCCTCATTTTTTGTATAATTGCTTATTCTATATAAAAAGCATGGCGAATCTCGGCGAGAAGGAGGCCGTAGCCGCCATGGCTTTGAATTTAGGCGAGTATTACCGTTATGCGACCCGCACGGAGAAGCAGATGACCAAGCTCAGGGAAGAGCTGAAGCTGGTCGAAAATTATTTGATCATCCAAAACCTGCGCATGGAGCGGTTCCACTACGAAATCGACATACCGGAAGCTATGCTGGATTTGACCATTCCGAGGCTCGTGCTGCAGCCTCTTGTCGAGAATGCGATCGTGCACGGAATCGAGAATAGTCCGGCGTTCGGACTGATTGCCATTTCCGGAGAGAGCCGGGACGGGCTCCACCGCATCATCGTGGACGACAACGGATCGGGGATTACCGAGGAAGGCATGTGCCGGCTGCAGAAGGAAATGACGATGCCGATGGGCGAAGATACCGGGTGCGGTCTGTGGAATATACACCAGAGGCTGTCCCAAATGTACGAAGGGCGTTCGGGCCTGAGCTTCTCCCCGTCACCAATGGACGGATTCCGTGTCGTTATGGCATGGGAGGACCGGCAAAATACGCATAAGGAAAGGTGAGAGGCGGCATGTTCCAATTATTAATCGTTGACGACGAGTCCGCGGTTGTGGACAGTCTGTCCGATACGCTGCCGTGGCAGACGGTAGGGGTGACCTCCGTGTTCAAGGCGTATTCCGGCTATGAAGCGCTGGAAATATTGAAGACCAATACGATCGATATACTGATCACCGATATTCATATGCCCGGCATGAGCGGCCTGGAGCTGCTCGCTAAGGCGCATCGCAGCTGGAAAAAAATCAAATGCATCCTGCTGTCGGGACATGCGGAGTTCGACTACGCCCGGCAGGCGATCCGCCATAATACCTATGAGTATTTGCTCAAGCCGGTCAGCGACGAAATGATCCTCGGCAAAGTGAAGGCCCTTGCGGAGCTGCTGCAAAAAGAGCGGGAGGAGCTGCTCACCTACCAGCTTGTCGCGCAGGCGTTCGAAGAAAGCCTTCCGAAGCTGAGAGGCGAGCTGTTGAACGAGCTGCTTCAAGGGCTTGAGCTCGCTCCGCGCCGTCTGCAGGAGAAGATGGAGCTGCTGAAGGTGAACATGCGCCTCGGCGCGGAATTCGCCCTCATGCTCGTACGCATGGAAGGCAAGCTGTCGGAGCTTGATTTGTATAATTTATCCCTGATGGAATATGCTGTCGTCAACATGGCTGGGGAAATATTCGAGGACGGTTTCCGGCTGTGGCCTTGCAAGGATATTCACGGTTTCCTCGTGTTTCTGGTGACGTTGAAGGAAGGCAAGATCGAGGAAGCGGCCGACTCGGAAAACGCCGACCAGCAGCTGCAGCAGCTCGCCTCCCAGCTGCAGCTGAGCGTCAATCATTACTTGAAAGGAACGGTATCGGTATTGATCGGCAAGTGGGGGCGGTTCCCGCAGGATGTTCCCAAGCTGTACCAAGACAGTCTGTACTCGCTCCGCAGGCGCATCGGCAGCCAAAGCGGCCTGCTGATCTATGTATCCGAGGCGCTGGAGCAGCAGCCCGTTCATTCGCTGCTAAGGCTCTACGAGCCGCCTTTGCTCGTTCATTTGCTCGAATCGGCCAGCTGGACGCTCGCCGAGGAGAAGCTGCAGTCCGTATTCCAGGAATTGCGCGCGAAGTGGGCCGACTCATCCGAGCATCTGGTCGAGGTCTTCTTCTCCATTTATGCATCGTTCAGTTCACTCGCCCATAAGAACGGGCGCGAATTGGCCGGTATGATCGGCCCGGGTCTATCCGACGTAGCCGGTCTCGCGGCATGCCGATCCCTCAAAGCGTTGGAGGAATGGACCTTCCAGGCGTTCCGGCTCATGAAGCAGAGCATGGAAAACGAAACGAAAAACGATCGCGAGCATACCGTCGAGAAAATCAAGCAATATATCCGCAGGCATTTGACCGAGGATGTGTCGCTGCAAGCTGTGGCCGATTACATGTATATGCATCCGGTACATATTTCCAGAATTTACAAACTGGAAACCGGCGAAAATTTGAGCGACTATATTTTGCGGTTAAAAATGGAAATGGCCGCCGTCATGCTGGCCGACCGCTCGGTCAAAAACTATGAAATCGCGCTGAAGCTGGGCTACCAGAATCCGAATTATTTTAACAAAGTATTTAAAAAATATTACTCGCTTACACCGCAGGAATATCGGTCCAAGCTTGATGAAGACGGTTGACAAGCGATCGAATCTCGCAGCTCGCCCTATAAGGCGGGCTGTATTTTTTTGGTTTTTTTGCCGGCAGCGGGCCGGAGAACTTGTTAAGATTGTATCCCTTAAGTTAAAACCTTCTCATATCAAGAGGCTCCCCGATTCCTTACAATAAATAGTGTAAGAGATAACTTGACAAGCTTCAGGGAGGTCTAACGAATGAACAAATGGGTATCGAAAACGGCGGCAATGCTGCTGCTGGCATCTGTGGCTGCCGGGTGCAGCAGCGGGGGAAGCACGAACGGGGATGCCAAGGAAAGCGGGGCATCCGGTGCGAAGCCGAAGGAAACGTTAACGTTCTGGATGAAAAAACAGCTGTTCGACGATCAGAATAAGCTGATTCAAGAGCGCGCCAAGCAGTTTGGCACGGAGAATAACGTCAATGTGAATATCGAGCTGATCGCCTATGAAGATTTTTACCCGAAATGGTCGGCGGCGATCGAGTCGTCCACGACGCCGGACGTATCGTTCTTCGGTTATCAGGAAGTCGGCCAGTTTTATGCGAAAAACGTGCTGGAGGACGTAAGCGATTTAGTGAAAACCGTCGAAGGCGGCAACAGCGAAATCCAGGAGAGCATGAAGAAAGCGATCACGTTCCAGGGCAAGCAGTATGCGGTTCCGTTTTGGACGGAAACGCAGGTGCTGTACTACCGCAAAGATATGCTGCAAAAAGCCGGCTTCGATCATCCTCCCAAAACATGGGACGAGTTCAGAACGATGGCCAAGGCGCTGACCGATGCGAGCAAAGGAATATACGGAGCGGGCCTGGGCTACGGCAAAGGCAACTCGGACGCGGAGTTTCTGACGCGCGGCATCATCTGGTCCTATGGCGGATCGCTCGATACGAAGGACGGCAAGACGGTCATCGCCAATTCGCCGGAAACGGTGGAAGCGACGAAGTTTATCCGCGACCTGTTCCTGACGGACAAGAGTACGCCGCCGAGCTCGGTCGGCTGGGATGACAGCGGCAATAACAAGTCCTACCTGAGCGGTCAATCGGCCATGATCTTCAACGTCGGAAGCTTGCTCGGTACGATCAAGAACGATAATCCGGAGCTGTACGCCAATACGGGGATCGCCCCTTATCCGGCGGGACCGAAAGGAACGTTCATTCCCGGCATCAGCAATAACCTAGGCATTTTCAAAGATTCCAAGAACAAAGAACTGGCCAAAAAGTTCGTTGCTTACATGCTGGCGACCGACTGGTACAAGACCTGGATCGAAAAAGGAGCTCCGCTCACCGGGCCGGTTTACAGCAAGCTGATGAGCGAGCCGGTGTGGCAGGACGAGAAGAACAAAGCGTTCGTCGAATCGGTCAAAGGCTTCTACTTCCTCGGTTATCCCGGCGAATATAACCCGAAGGCGGGCGAAGTGTTCAACCTCCGTCTGGTCAACGACGCGTTCCAGAAGCTGCTGCTCGAATCCGGCTACACCCCGGAAGCGGCGGTCAAAGATTTGCAGGCGAAGATCGAAGAAACGTACAACAAAAAATAATAAACAGACTTCGGTGCGGCCGCAGCGGGCCGCCGGCCGTACCGAGGCTCCATAAGTAAGGCGGGATGCGGATTGAAAACGAACGAGGACAACAGGCTTGCCTACGCGCTCATGAGCCCGGTGCTGATTTATCTGCTGGCCGTCATGGTTCTTCCTTTCGGCTGGGCGGTATATTTAAGCTTCACCAACAAAACCGTCGGCGTTCCGGCGGCATTCATCGGATTGAAAAACTATACGGATCTGCTTCAGGAATCTATATTTTGGAAGGCTGTTTGGAACACTGTGGTGTTTACGGTCGTCGCGGTGATCGGCAAAACCGTATTCGGCATGGCGATGGCTTTGGTGCTGAACGAAAAGATCGTATTCCGCAACGTGTTCCGGGTTCTGCTGTTTCTGCCCTGGACGATTCCGACGATCGTGTCGGTGTTTACGTGGCAGTGGATTTATTCGGACGTAGGCGGAGTGCTTAACTTTATATTGATGAAGACCGGCTTGATTGGCGGCCCGGTGGGATGGCTCGCAGCCCCCGACCTCGCGATGTTCTCCGTCATATTGGTTAACGTATGGAGAGGAATTCCGTTTATGGGCATCGCCATTCTGGCGGGTCTGCAGACGGTATCGAAGGAAATGTACGAGGCGGCCATGCTGGACGGCGCCGGTGCGGTCAAGCGATTTATTTATATGACGCTGCCTTCGGTCAAAGAGGTTACGGTGCTGGCGGCCGTCATGACGACGATCTGGACGCTGAACGACTTTGAAATCATCTGGCTGTTGACGCGAGGCGGTCCTTCCAACGGCACGCAGGTATTGTCCACGCTCAGCTATACGATCGGTTTCTTGAATATGAACCTGGGCAAGGCCATTGCGATTGCGATCCTGACGATGCCTCCTCTCATTATGCTCATTAATATCGTCACGAAGCGCTCGCTATCGAAAGAGTAGGTGAATGGTTGCATGGAAAAGACATCCGTTAGCAAGCAGATTATTGTCTATGCCGTATTGCTCGTCCTGCTGATCTTCGCGTTATTTCCGCTCTACTGGATGCTGAATACGTCGTTTAAATCGCAGGCTGAAATTTATAATATGACGCCGTCGTTTTGGCCGAAGCATTTCGGCTGGAGCGCTTATGAGAAGCTGGTGTCCGAGAAAAACTTTCTCGCCAATGTGAAAAACAGCTTTTGGGTGTCGCTGATCGTCTCCTTGCTGTCCATCGCAGTCAGCATGCTGGCCGCTTATGCGATCTCGAAGCTGCGTTTTCGGGGGAGAGGCATCGTATCCAAAGGCATTTTGTACGCTTATTTGATGCCACGGGCGGTATTGTTTATTCCGCTGTATATGCTCGTCTCGGGGATCGGCCTCAACGATTCCATCTACGGCTTGATGCTCATTTATCCGACGATCACGATTCCGTACGCCACCTGGATGCTGATTTCGTATTTCAAATCGATTCCGGTGGAGATCGAAGAAGCGGCGATGATCGACGGCTGCACCCGGCTTCGGACGATGCTGAGCATTATTTTTCCTTTATCGGCGCCGGGGATAGCGGCTACGTTTATATTTGCCTTCACGCTGTGCTGGAGCGAATACCTGTATGCGCTGGTCGTTGTGACCAAAAGCGCCGACAAGACGATCACGCTTGGGTTATCCGATATGATCGTGGGGGACGTATTCGCCTGGGGGCCGCTGATGGGCGGTTCTATACTGGCATCGATCCCCGTAATTATTATGTACCTGTTTACATCCAAATTTATGGTCAGCGGGATGACGGTTGGAGGAGTTAAATAATGTTCACAGGAAAAAAAGTGCTCGTTACGGCAACCAATTACTCGGCGCTCTGCTCGGAAGCGAAGCAGCTGCTGGAAAGCCACGGCGTCGAAGTGATAGAAAACGACAAGGGACGCCCGTTTACCTTTGAAGAGCTGAAGGAGGTCGTGCATGAGATCGACGGCGTTGTGGCTGGCGTGGATACGTGGAATGAGGACGTATTCCGGCTCGCGCCCCGGCTGCAAGCGATAGCCCGGTTTGGCGTTGGGGTCGACAACATCGATCTGGCCGGGGCGCAGCGCTGCGGGATCAAAGTGACGAATGTGCCGGCCGGAAACGCCAACGCCGTAGCGGAGCTGACGGCAGGGCTGATTCTCTCCGTCATGAGGAATATTCCTTCGCTGCATCAGTCGGCCCGGCGCGGGTTCTGGGACCGGTTCGTCGGCGCGGAACTGATCGGCAAAACCGTCGGTCTGCTCGGTTTCGGCAATATTGCGCAGATGGTCGCCCGCAAGCTGCAAGGCTTCGACGTGCGGCTTATCGCTTACGACAAATATCCGAATGCGGATAAAGCGCGCGAGCTCGGCGTGGAGCTCGTTCACAGCGATGAAGTGCTGAGGACAAGCGATATTGTCAGCATGCATCTTCCTAGCTTGCCGGAAACGCATCATATGATGAGCGACGAGCAGTTCGCCATGATGAAGCCCAGCGCTTACTTCATCAATACGGCGAGAGGGGCGCTTGTCGATGAAACGGCGCTGTATCGGGCCTTGTCCGGCCGCGTCATTGCGGGAGCGGCCATCGACGTATACGAGAAGGAACCGGTATCCGCCGATAATCCGCTGTTCCAATTGGATAATCTGGTATCGACACCGCACACGGCGGCGGAAACGTTCGAAACGTATCATAAAGTAGGCTTGGTCACGGCGCAGGCGATCCTGGATGTGTTTGCCGGCAAGGAGCCGCTTCATCTGCTGAAGGTCAAAGTCTGAGAAGAAGAGGAAGATCGGATGAATCCCAAAGTCATCTTAGTAGGCAGTATCAACATGGATGTAGTCGCGCAGGTCGATGCGCTTCCGGTCGAGGGGGAGGCGCTGCTGACGCATAAGGTGTCGGAGGTGCCGGGAGAGTAGAAACTTCTATCGACCGCAGGACACGACGAAATTACCACACTTCTTAAGGAGATGGACTAATTCAATGAAACACTTGTATGGAGTTACGACAGCAATGGTTACCCCGTTCGACGAGGCGGGAGGAGTAAGGCTCGATCTGGTAGCGAATTTGACGGAATTTCTCATTTCCAAAGGGGTTCACTGCCTATACCCGCTCGGTACGACAGGGGAAATGCTCCGCTTGTCCGTCGAGGAACGGAAGGCGGTGGCCGAAACGGTCGTTAAGCAGGCTGCAGGCCGCGTGACCGTATATATCCATGCAGGTTCGATGAGCGAAGAGGATACGATTGCTTTGGCCCAGCATGCCTATGACATCGGCGCGGATGGAATCGGCGTCGTCACGCCGGTCTTCTTCGGCGCGAACGACCGCGAGCTGGAAGCTTATTACGTGAAGGTAGCGCGCAGCGTACCGGAGAGCTTCCCGGTGTATCTGTACAGCATACCGCAATGCGCCGCCAACGATATATCGCCGCAGCTTGCGCAAAGCATCGCCCGTCAATGCGGCAATGTGATCGGCCTCAAATACAGCTTCCCCGATTTTTTGCGGGTTAACGAATATTTGACGGTGAATGAGGGAGAGTTCTCGGTCGTGCCGGGAGCCGACCGTCTCTTCTTGCCGGCGCTGGCCATGGGCTGCGAGGGGGTCGTCTCCGGCGTTTCCTGCGTCTATCCGGAGCCTTTCGTTGCGGTGTACGAAGCTTTCCGGAATAACGACATAGAGAAAGCGAGAAAGCTGCAAAGGCTCGCTACCCAATACTGCGAAGCGCTCAAGAGCGGCGCCAATATGTCCTATTTCAAAGAAGCGCTTCGCATAAGAGGAATCGACGCGGGCGTGATGAAAGCCCCTCAGCTGGATATTCCGGCGGACGAAATCAACCGGCTGCGGGAAGTGTTAAGCGAGCTTGACCGGCAAGCGCAAACGCTGTTATAGAAAGCATCATTCACGATTACAAAGCAGATCATCCAGCGGGAGGACGAAGATGGAACAATCGGTTAGAGCAAATAGTTGGCAGGGCTCCTTGCCCAAGATCGGAATACGGCCTATTATCGACGGCCGCCGGGGAGGAATCCGCGAGTCGCTTGAAGAGCCGACGATGAAGATGGCGCAGGCATGCGCGCAATTGTTAAGCGGGCGTCTGCGTCATCCGAACGGCATGCCGGTGGAATGCGTCATCGCCGAAACGACGATCGGAGGCGCCGCCGAGGCGGCGAGAACGGCGGAGCATTTCCGCAGGGAAGGGGTCGGCGTGACGATTTCAGTTACCCCGTCGTGGTGCTATCCGCTGGAAACGATCGATACCGATCCGCATATGCCGAAGGCGATTTGGGGCTTCAACGGCACGGAGCGTCCCGGCGCTGTCTACCTGGCCGCGGCCTTGGCGGCCCATAACCAGAAAGGGCTGCCGGCATTCGGTATTTACGGCAAGGACGTTCAGGATATGGGAGATGGCTCCATTCCTTCCGACGTGCAGGAGAAGCTGCTGCAGTTCGCCCAAGCGGGGCTGGCCGTAGCCGCCATGCGGGGGAAATCGTATTTGTCCCTCGGCGGCGTGTCGATGGGAATCGCCGGCTGCATCGTCGATGAAGCGTTCTTCCAAAATTATTTGGGCATGCGCAATGAATATGTAGACATGACGGAGTTCGTCCGCCGTATGGAGCGGGGGATTTACGATCGGGACGAGTATGCGCGCGCGCTTGCCTGGGTGAAGGAACACTGCCGGACCGGCGAGGACGTCAACCCTCCGAGCCTGCGGCGGACGGCGGAGCAGAAGGAGAAGGATTGGGAATCGGTCGTGAAGATGGCTTTGATCGGGCGCGATCTGATGATCGGCAATCCGAAGCTGGCCGAGATGGGCTACGAAGAGGAAGCGCTCGGACATAATGCCATCGCCGCAGGCTTTCAGGGACAGCGCGCCTGGACGGATCACTTTCCGACCGGCGACTTCATGGAGGCCATTCTGTCAAGCTCCTTCGATTGGAACGGTACCCGAGAGCCGCTGATCATGGCGACGGAGAACGACAATCTGAACGCCGTAACGATGCTGCTTGGCCATTTGCTGACGAACAGCGCGCAAATTTTCGCCGACGTGCGGACGTATTGGAGCCCGGAAGCCGTGAAACGTGCGACCGGCCAAGAGCTGAGCGGCGCCGCTTCCGGCGGCGTCATCCACCTGATCAATTCCGGCCCCGCAGCGCTCGACGGCACCGGCGAGCAGACGATCGGCGGCAAGCCGGCGATGAAGCCGTTCTGGGAAATTACGGATGAGGAAGTAAGCCGCTGTCTGGCCGCGACGCAGTGGCGTCCGGCGATCGACTTTTTCCGCGGAGGGGGCTATTCGACGGACTTTACGACCCGCGGAGGAATGCCGGTAACGATGGCCAGAGTGAATCTGATCAAAGGCATCGGGCCTGTGCTGCAGCTGGCCGAAGGCTCTACGGTCGAGCTGCCGGTGGACATTCACCGGGTGCTGGACGAGCGTTCCGACCCGACCTGGCCGACCACCTGGTTCGTGCCCAGATTGACCGGCAGCGGCGCCTTCAAAGACGTGTATTCCGTCATGAATCATTGGGGCTCGAACCATTGTGCGGTCAGCTACGGTCATATCGGCAGCGAGCTGATTACGCTCGCCTCGATGCTGCGCATTCCGGTCGGCATGCATAACGTCGACGAAGACCGGCTGCTTCGGCCGAGCGTATGGCCGGCCTTCGGCGCGAACGACCCGACCGGTGCCGATTATCGCGCCTGCCAAGCCTTCGGTCCTTTGTACCGTTAAGCCGGAAGGGGAGATGAGGCGCATGGATAAGCGATACGCGTTAGGCATTGATTTCGGAACCGAGTCGGGGCGCGCCGTTCTGGTCGACATTCATAACGGCGAAGAGCTGGCCTCCCATATTACGCCGTATCCCCATGGGGTCATGGATGAAAGGCTGCCCGGGTCGGGCAGAGCTTTGGGGGCCAACTGGGCGCTGCAGCATCCTGAAGACTACATGGCGGTTCTAAGAAAATCGGTTCCGGCCGTTATGGAAATATCTGGAATACACCCTGCCCGCGTCATTGGGATCGGCATTGATTTTACGGCATGCACGATGCTTCCGATCGATCGCAACGGCGTCCCTCTATGTTATCATGACGCTTTCCGCGATGAGCCGCATGCCTACGTCAAGCTATGGAAGCATCATGCCGCGCAAGAGCAGGCGAACCGCATCAATGAGACGGCTCGGCGCCGCGGCGAGCCCTTCCTATCCAGATACGGGGGGAAAAGTTCGTCCGAGTGGATGTTAGCCAAAGCCTGGCAGGTGCTAAGCGAAGCGCCTCATGTTTATGATGCGGCGGACCGCTTTATGGAAGCGGCCGATTGGGTTGTCGGCCAATTGGCGGGCAGGCCGGTGCGCAGCGGCTGCTGCGCGGGATATAAAGCGTTCTGGAGCAAAGAGGACGGCTACCCGGGGGAGGCGTTCCTCCGCGCGCTCGATCCCCGGCTGGAGCGTTTCGCTATAGATAAGCTGCGCGGCGAAGTGCTGCCGCTCGGGGAGAGAGCCGGGGAATTGACGGAGGGGCTGGCTGCCGAGCTCGGACTGGCTGCGGGGACGGCGGTCGCCGTCGGCATTATTGACGCTCATGCGGGCGTGGCCGGCGTCGGAGCGGTGCATTCCGGCCAAATGGTGATGGCGATGGGGACATCGCTATGCCATATGCTGATCAGCGATAAAAAGATTTATGCTGACGGTGTCAGCGGCGTGGTCGAGGACGGGATTATACCGGGATTATACGGTTACGAGGCGGGGCAGCCGGCGGTCGGAGACATCTTCGGATGGTTCGTGGAGCATCAGGCTCCCGCTTACGTAACCGGGCTTGCCGAAAGCGAGGGAATAGGCGTACACGATTGGCTGGAGCGGCGCGCTGCGCAGCTCAGGCCCGGTCAGCACGGTCTGCTCGCGCTTGACTGGTGGAACGGCAACCGCTCGGTGCTCGTGGACGCCGACTTAAGCGGTCTGATCGTCGGACTTACGCTTCAGACGAAACCGGAGGAAATATACCGGGCGCTGCTGGAGGCGACCGCATTCGGCACCCGCAAAATTATCGAGACGCTTGAGCGGGCGGGGGTTGAAGTGAAGGAACTGCTCGCTTGCGGAGGATTGCCGAAGCGCAACCGGCTGCTGATGCAGATTTATGCCGATGTGACCGGCCGTACGATCAAGGTAGCCGCTTCAGAGCAAACCACCGCGCTGGGAGCGGCGATGTTCGGCGCGGTCGCGGCCGGCCCCGGTCACGGTGGCTATTCGGACATAGCCGAGGCGGCTCGTCATATGGCTCGCGTGCGCGATGAGTATTTTGTCCCGGATGCGGAGCGCGGCGAGGTATACGACAGACTGTACCGGTCCTATGTTCAGCTTCACGACTTGTTCGGCCGGGGAGGATGCGAAGTGATGAAAGAGCTTCTTGCGGTCAAGCTGGAGACGAGCCGCCGACAGCTTGCAGACGACAAAATATAAACCGATATCCGTAATCAATCTGTCCGCCTGACCGGGTGGGGAACCGAAGCCGTTTTCGTTCCCCTGCCCGACCGGAGCGGGCTGTTTGTTGCGGATTTTTTTGCGCAAAGCCCGAAAATGATGATTCATTTTATAAATTAATGATATACAGTGAGTGAATTTCATGCCGTGTTCATGTTTTGGTGATTTCCCTCTCCCCGTTCTTCCGTTATAAATATAGGGTATAGGGACCGACTCTATTGTTGTATTGTTGCAAGCGCTTTAATCTAGTGGATAGAAGGGCTTGAAGCGCAAAAATGCAAGGGAGAGGTGACACTGAATTTGAAGGGGAAGATGAATAAGAAAGGCTTGTCCAAAGCGGTTTATATCGGGCTTACTCTGGCGCTGATGCTCGGCGGCATGCCTGCCGCACCTTCGGCGGTCCGCGCCGCAGCTGCCGGGACTCCGGGCGGCGTAGATTCTGCGGGCTTACGGCTGTGGCTGAAAGCGGATGCGAATAGCGTCGAATTGGCGGGCGATTCCGTGAACCGATGGAAGGACAGCAGCCCGAACGGGAACGATTTCATTAATGACGGCACGGTCGACGCCCTTGCATCCCGGACCAAGCCGAAATATGTGGCGGAGAACGACAGCCTGAATTTTCAGCCTACCGTGAGATTTACCCGCAGCAGCAACGGAAGTATTTTGCAGGACGTCGACGGCGTGTTCGCCGATGGGGAGAAGGTGAACAACGCCAGCCTGTTTACGGTGACCGGCGGTTTGCCGAAGATGGGAACTTCCTCGATCTTCAACCAACCGCTGGCAGTCGGCAGTCTTGGAGCATACATTCCTCTTACGCCTAAGGCGACACCCGATGTGGGGTATGTTACGTGGGACGTTGGAGATAGCGGCTCTACTCGCTTGCAAACATCCAATATTGACATTCTGAACGATTACAGCGTATGGGGGCTTCATTTCGACGCCTATCCCGAGACGGTGGGATCGAACGTTTACCAATCGATTACCCGCGACGGAAAGCAGGAGGCGACAGGGACGCAAACCCGCGCTCCGATGACCGGCAAAGGCGGCGCTGCGGCGTCAATCGGCTCTGCGGCAGGCGGAGGCTCGGGCTACGAAGGCAATATGGGCGAGCTGATTCTGTTTACGAATCCGCTTACAGCCGTGCAGAAGCGGCAGGTGGATACATACCTGGCGATCAAGTTCGGCTTGACGCTGAAGGAAGGCGATTACTTGTCCGCCGGCCCTTCTCCGCAGATCGTGTGGAACGCCGCGGCGAATGCCGGTTACGGCAATCATATTGCCGGGATAGGCGCGGACGAGGTCGGTGCGCTGCAGCAGACGCAAGGCCGCAGCAGCCAGAAGGACCAGAATCGTCAGATCCTAGTTACGGCCAAGCAGCCTCTGGCGGACAAGCAGTATTTGATGTGGGGCGATAATGACAGTCAAGACGACGGAGTTCCGTACGGAACCGATTATAAACGGCTGTCCCGCATCTGGAAAGTGCAGCAAACCGGCGGTGTAGGCACGGTTCAGGTAGCTGTCCCGGCGGACTTGATCCCGCTCGGCGGCGTGCTGTTGACGAGCGGCGGCACCGATTTCGGCAGCGCTTCGGCAACGCCGATGACGGCGGCGACGATTCATGGTGCTCCTTATTATGTAGCCGATGCGGCGCTCGCCAGCGGCTCGTATTTTACCTTTGCGGAAAAGCTGCCTGACGTCCAATTGACGAAGCTGGAGATTTGGAACGGCGCGGAGAACGCGCTTGGCGGCTTTGATCCGGGCAAGATGAACGGATATGAAGCTTTGGTTCCGGAAGGAGCGGATCAAGTTAAGATCGCTGCGCAAGCGGGCGGCGGCGTTGACCTGAAGCTGACGCTCACGAATTACTTGCAGGCCGACGCGCCGGTTGCAGACCCGGATCGCGTGCCGCTTGTGCCGGGAGTAAACAGGCTGAAGCTCACATTGTCGAGCGGTGACTCCATCAACGTCTATACGGTGGATATTATACGTAAGCTTGCGGTGGCCGAGGACGGCCGGATCGAGCTGAACGCAGGCTCGGTGACGGCGAGCTCCTATCAGCCGAACACGAATTATGTGCCCGCCAATGTGGTGGACGGCAATTGGGAGGACCCGGAGAGCCGCTGGTCGGCATCGGGGCAGGGGCAATGGCTTCAGTTCGATTTGGGGCAGCCTCAGCCGGTTACCTACGTGCAAATCGCGTTTCTGAATGCGGCGGAACGCTTATCTACCTTTGAAATCCTGGAGTCGAACGATCCTGATTTCGCTTCAAGCACCGTCCTGCTGGAGAAGCGAAAAAGCCGCTCGCTGCAAGCGACAGACAGCGTGCTGCAGCCTTATGTGCTGTCGAAGCCGTCAACCGCCCGCTATTTGCGCTTCGTCGGCTACGGCAACACCGCTTCCGGCAGCTCGGGCAACTGGAACAGCTTGACGGAGGTGGCTCTGTACACGGGGACGCCTCCCGTCATCGTAGAGCCGGAGGAGCCTACGGGACCTCCCCAAGCGGGCGATGTTCCGGAAGGACCGCCGCCTGTGCTTGACGTCATTCCCGTAAGCACGGCAGAGCAATTGCAGACGGCTCTGGATCAAGCCAGGCCGGGAATTGAAATCAGGCTGAAGAGCGGCTCTTACGAGCAAAACGGTCCGTTCGTCATTAAGGACAAGCAGGGCACGGCCGCACTCCCGATCCGGATTACTGCGGAAGAGCAGGGCGGCGCTATTATTAAAGGAAACAGCTATCTTCATATTGAAAATTCAAGCTATGTCGAAGTATCCGGCCTTGTGTTCAACAACGGGATCGGTATGCCCGGCCTCGATTATCGTGGGATCGACAAGGATCTGGCGGCGGGGATAAAGGGAGAGGACCCGTCATCCGCTACCGTGCCGAAAGCGCAGCTTCCGCACGCGCAGGTTCATCCCGGGATTGAACTGTACAATTCAAGCAATATTTCGGTGCTGCGCAACAAATTCGCTCTCGACGAGACAGGGCAGCCTTACCGGTTCACCGCTTCCGATGAGATCGGTTCCGTATGGTGCTTGGTCAATATCGAGGGAAGCTGCCGGATCGGCGGAGATCATTATGATGCCGACAGGCCCGTGTACACCGGCGATACGCCGTTCACGAATTCTTCTCTGCAAACCGATAACGGCACGAACCGCCATTTCATCCGCGTCGAGGGGATCGGCAGTCATAACCGGATCGCCTATAACGATATCGGACCGAAGAAAGGGTTCGGCGCTACGGTTATATACGACGGGAAGGAAGGCTACAACGTTTCGCAATACGACGTCATCGAGTACAATTACTTCCATGATATCGGTCCGCGCGTAACGAACGGGCTTGAAGCGATCCGACTCGGTTTGTCCGGCTTGTCGCTTGCGTCGGGCCATGTGACCATTCAACATAATTTGTTCGACGGGCTGAACGGAGAAGACGAAATCGTATCGGTGAAAAGCAGCGATAACGTCATCCGCTACAACACCGTCCGCAACTCCTACGGGGGCATCGTAGCCCGTCACGGGCACCGCAACAGCTTCTACGGCAATTTCATTTTCGGCGACGGGAAAACGCCGGGCTTCAGCGGCTTCCGTATTTACGGCAACGATCACAAAATTTACAACAACTATATGGAAGGTCTGACGACCAATGTGATCCGACTCGACGGAGGCACCGAAGATGCCGGTCCGGACGGCAGCACGAACCCGACGGTCAAATGGCTCGAAGGAACGACGGAGCAGACGGCCAAGCTGCGCGATCTGCCGGCGGACAAGCAGACGGAAATTCTCCGCGGCCACTGGCGGCAGTATAATGTGGAAGTTTTCAACAATACGCTGGTCAACGTAGGCAACAGCACGTCCAGCTTCAGCATCGGAGGAAGAAACTATCAGCCGGTAGGCACGAAGGTTTACAATAACGTCGTCTACAGCAATGCGGGCGTCATGTTCAACGAAACCTCCGCCGCGCAGAACGCGCCGGAGAACGAACGCCAAATCTATGTCGGCAACCTGGTAGAGGGTACGGCGAATCCGACCAATATCTCCAATGCCGCCCGGGTACCGGCGAGCGCGATCGAGAAGAAGCCGCTGCAGCTCGTGCGCAGCGCGGACGGCCTGATCCGGCTGTCGGCAAGCAGCCCGGCCATCGATGCGGCGAAGGCTCCGTACCTTCCTCAGGAGGATATGGACGGGCAAACCCGCTATAACATGCCGGATGCCGGAGCGGACGAGTACGACCGCCAGATCGCCCCTACGAACAGGCCGCTGACCCCGGCCGACGTAGGGCCTGACGCGGGCAAGACGCAAGAAGAAGGGGAAGCGGGGTTAAGCGCGCTTTCCTTCGATCCGGAGGGAGGGCTTGTTCCCGCCTTTAACGAGGACGTCACTTCTTATCAAATGACGGTTCCGGCCGAGCAAGGCAGCCTGAAGGTCATTCCGACCGCAATAACCGGCGGTTCCCTGATTACGGTAACCGCGGACGGAGCCGGGCCGGTCCAGGTCGCCAGCGGCCAGCCGAGCGGCGCCATCGCCATTGCCGAGGGAGGCACGGTTCTTGTCGTGCAGGTGTCACTTCCATCGGGAAAAAGCAAATCGTACACCATTGCCGTACAGCGCGGGCAGGGGGGAGAGCCTTCTTCCCCGCCGACGGACGAACCGATCGACGAGCTTCGATTCGCGGACAATGCGTACAGCCTGAAGGTTAACGGCACCCAGTCTACGGTCGTTTACGCCGTCTATCAGGGAAGCTCCCGCCTGCTGACGGGCGCCTCCTTCCATACGGAAAACCCGCAGATCGCAGATGTAGATTCCCAAGGGCGGTTGACCGGGGTATCGCAAGGCGCGACTGTTGTCGTCGCCACCTACAAGCAGTATAACGCCAGAGCCGCGGTAACTGTAACCGGGGATCAGGCGCCTTCCGGGGAAGCGGGACTCGGCAGCTTGTCGCTTTCCCCGGTCGAGGAGATGACTCCGAGCTTCGATTCGAACACGACCGCGTACAACGCGACGATGCCGTACAATGAGAGTCTGCTTACGATTATGCCCTCGGCCTTGACAAGCGGTTCGCAAATTACCGTCAGCGTGGACGGAGCAAGCCCACAGACGGTGGCAAGCGGGCAATCCTGCACGGTAACGGTCGGACAAGGCGGCGGGATCATCACGATTGAAGTAGCTCTGCCTTCGGGAACAAGCAAGACGTATACGATCGCCGTGCATAAGGGAAGCGCCCCTCCCAGCCAACCGGGCGACAACGGATCGACCGTTATCGTCCGGCACCGTTCCGGCTCATCGGGATCGGCTCCCGCACCGGCGGAAGTAACGCCGGCCGTACCGTCTGAACCGGGCACAACCGCTCCCGGCACGACGTCTCCGCTCCCGCCTGCTCCGGGAGCGTCGGCTCCCGCAGAGCGTCCGCTCTTCTCCGATACAGCCGGACATTGGGCGGAATCCGCGATCGCCAAGGCGTCCGGGCTGGGCATCGTTAACGGCTACCCGGACGGCAGCTTCAAGCCGGATGAACCGATGACGAGACTGCAGTTCGCCGTCCTGCTGGTTCGGGCGTTAAAGGTGACGTCGGCTGACGCCAAGGCGGAGTTTGCGGATCAAACGGACATACCGGATTGGGCTTTGCCCGAAATCGGGGCAGCGGTTCAGGCCGGCATTATTCAAGGCTACGAAGACGGTACGCTGCGTCCCGGCAAGGAGATCAACCGCGCCGAGATGATTACGATGCTGGCGCGAGCGCTCAAGCGGGACGGCGAACCGGCCGCAGCCCCGATGTCCTTTGCCGACGGAAACGAGATACCGGACTGGGCGGCAGCCTCCGTCTCCTATGCGGTTTCCGCAGGCATCATGCAGGGCAAACAAGCCGGACGCTTCGCCCCGGGCGATATCGCTACGAGAGCGGAAGCGGTAACGGTGATCATACGTATGCTGGAGCTTCAATAAACGAAAGGGGCGCCTTGCGCCCTATAAGGGATGGCCGCCCGCAAGGGACGGCCTTCCCTATATTGCGTAACAGGGACCTCATCTGGCAAAGCGTCGGCGTTCGACTTTGTCGCCGGATCTTGCGGCAGGCAGTGGAGCCGATTGCATGAAGATGCTGCCCTCTTCCTCCCTTTCGTGTATAATGAAAAAAGAATGAATGCAAAAAAAGAACGCGGGGGCAACGGATATGAGTCTTGGAAAACTCCGTTTTAGTACACGAAGCGTCATCGTCAACTGGCTCATCTCCTATATCTCCGTATTGCTCGTCCCGACCGTTATCAGCGGTATCATATATGCGGCGACTTGGCATGTCGTAGAATCGGAAGTGAACCGGGCCAACGAATCGCTTCTCCGGCAGATGGAGCAGGCCATCGACAGCAACCTGGCCGGCATTGAGCGGTTAAGCGTCGAGATGGCCTTAAGCAAGCGGCTGTCCGGATTCATCACGACATCCAAGCCGCTGACGGATACCGATTACTATGATGTGGTCGGCATCGCCGCCGATTTGCGCGTATATAAAATGGCAAACGACTATATCGACCAAATCTACGTGTATTACAAAAATAGCGACACCGTCGTATCTACGCGCGATCATATCGACAGCCGCAAGCTCTACGAGACGATCCGCGAGCGGGAATCCATGAGTTACGAGGAGTGGAAACGTTTTTTTGACAAAAGGTATATTCAAGAGTACGCTCCGGTCACGCTGCGCGAAGGCGGGGAATCCGCGAAGGCGGTTATGTACGCCAAATCGATTATTCTCGATAACCCGGAGCAGCCCGGAGCGGTCATATTATTCGTCATCAAGGACTCCAAGCTGCTTGAAAATATCAGCTCCGCGAACAAATCGTCCATTGCCGTGCTGGATAAGGAAAATCGTCTGATCGCTTCCGACAGCTTCGAACAAGCTCCCGATTTTCTCGTTCAGGAGCGTTTATCCGGCAAAAACGGACTGTTTTACAGCAAAGTGAACGGGGAAGACGTCGCCGTGACTTACACGACATCCGACAGCACCGGGTGGAAATACGTATCGATGATGCCGGCCGAGCTGTTCGACGAGAAGATGCAATACGTCAAATCGCTCATTACGATCAGTTTGATACTGAGTCTGTTCATCGGGGGAGTCGTCAGCTACTTTTTCGTAAGGAAAAATTACAATCCGATCAGCATGCTTATTCACAGCTTGTCCTCCCAATCCGGAATTTCTTTCGAGGAAGGCTCCAACGAGTACGGCTATTTGCAAGCGGCGCTGAACGATACGTTCGCGGAGAAAGAGAAGATCGGCCAGCGGCTGGAGAGGCACCGCAGCGCCATTCGCTCCCATTTCCTGCAGGGGCTGTTAAAAGGCCGGATGGAGCAGGATGTGCCCGTGCATGAATCGCTCGCAGCCCATAATATCCGGCTGGAGACGCCTTATTTCGCCGTTCTGCTGTTTCACGTCGACCATTACGGCAAATTCGACGCCTCCGGATTCGTGGACCCCCATAAGGAAAAGCTGGTGCATTTCATTATTATGAACGTTGCGGAAGAAGTGGCCGGAGGCCGTCATCAGGCGTTCACTACCGAGACTGACGATATTCAAGTGTGCATCGTCAATTTCAAGGAGGAGCGCGATCCCGCAGCGCTGAATTCCGTTGCGGAGCAGGTCAAATCGTTCATGCTCGATCATTTCCATGTACGGCTTACGGCAGCGATCAGCGGCATTCATGAAGGGCTGGACGGGATTCAGAGCGCCTATCAGGAATCGCTTGCAGCGCTGGAATACCGGCTGGTCATGGGGAGCGGCGAAATTATTCGCTACGAAGACTTGCCTAGCGCAGGAGCCGGGAAGGAGACGGCGGGCTATTATTACCCGCTGCATATCGAGCAGCAATTGATCAACTTCGTGAAGACGGGCGATTACGAAAAGGCGAAAGCGTTGGTTGACGACATTATCGATATTAACGTATCGGATGCGCCTTTATCCGTGCCGCTGGCTAAATGCCTGATGTTCGATCTGACCAGCACGCTGCTCAAAACGATGGACGAAATCGGGGCGAGCAATAAGCGAGAATTGATGGAGCGCGTCAATCCGGTCGACCGTCTGACGGGTTGCGAGACGATCAAAGAGATGCGGGTGCAGATCGGAGAAGTGCTTCAGCAAGTATGCCAATCGATCGGGGACGACCGTAAGCAGGATCATAACCAGTTAAGCCGGCAGGTGATCGCTTTCGTGAAGGAGCATTACAGCTCGGAGAACTTGAACATCACCATGATCGGCGAAACGTTCAAGCTGACTCCTTCCTATTTGTCCAAGCAATTTAAGGCGCAGACGGGCGAGGCTCTGCTTGAATTTATTAACAAGACCCGGCTTGAGGAAGCGAAGCGGCTGCTTGGCGAGCAATCGTATTCGATTATGGAAATCGCCCGGAGGGTAGGCTATGCGGATATTAACACCTTCAACCGGGTATTCAAAAAGTATGAAGGCATTACGCCGAGCAAATACAAGGAGATCGTATAACGCATGAAAAGCCGCCCAGCAGCGGCTTTTCGCTATTTTACACGGCGATTGCGGATAATAAGGAGAGGGATTTTCGGTTTTATAGACCGATTTCGTTTTTTAATGATTTCAAACCGGCGCTTTCCGTTCCATAATAACGCTTAGGTAACAAGTCTTACACATGAATGAGGGGGATTGGCATGAAGAAGTATTCTAAGAAGAAAACGATCGGCATCGCGGTATCCGTTGTAGTCGCTTCCGCCAGTATGCTGACAGCCTGCTCCGGCTCCAAGGAGAACGCGGGGCAAACCGGAACGGGAAATTCTACGGCTACACCTGCCGCGGAAGCCGGCAAGTATCCGGTCAACACAACGGAGACGCTTACGTCTTGGGAACAAATTAATAATAATTTGCTGACCTTCGTCCCTAATCTGGCCGATTCGCCGTTCGGCAAGCAGCTGGAGAAGGATACGGGAATTAAAGTGAAGTATTCCCATCCCGCCGACGGGCAATCCAAGGAGCAGTTCAATCTGCTCATCGCTTCCAATAATTTGCCGGATGTGATCGAATACGATTGGAACAACGCCTATCCGGGCGGTCCGGAGAAAGCGATCGCCGATAAGGTGATTTTGCCGCTCAATGATCTCATCGATAAACAGGCGCCGAATTTGAAAAAATTGCTGCAGCAGGATAAAGAGCTCGATAAGATGCTGAAGACCGACAGCGGCAAATATTACGTGTTCCCGATGATTCGTCCGGACAACGGACTTGTGTTCCGCGGGCCGATGATTCGTAAGGACTGGCTCGACGAATTGAATTTGCAGGTGCCGACGACGATCGACGAATGGTATACGGTGCTTAAAGCGTTTAAGGAAAAGAAAGGCGCTACCGCTCCGTTCACCGCTCAGTACAGCAATGAATTCAATGTTCAGGACGCCTTCATCGGCGCTTATCACACCGCTAACCGCTATTATGTCGACGACCAGGGCAAAGTAAGATACGGTCCGATCGACCCGCAATTTAAGGATGCGTTGAGTCTGCTGCGTCAGTGGTATGCGGAAGGCTTGATCGACAAAGACTTCGCGCTCAATACCGATTCGAAGGCGTACGACAGCAAGATGCTGAGCAATGCGTCGGGAGCAACGGTAGGTCTGCTCAGCGGAGGTATGGGCAAATGGATGGAGAGCGGGAAGAAGCAAGATCCGAAATTCCAGCTGGTTGCGGCTCCTTATCCTACGTTGAAGAAGGGCGAGCGGGCGTTTATCGGCCAACGCGATTTCAAATTTAATCCGATCGCCAGCAAGGCGGTAACGACCGCCGCCAAAGATCCCGAGCTCGCCGTCAAATGGCTCGATTACGCATACAGCGAGAAGGGCAGCATGCTGTTCAACTTCGGTATCGAAGGGGAAAGCTACACGATGAAGGACGGCAAGCCGACCTTTACGGATAAAATCACGAAAGATCCGAAGTACAATTTGCAGCAAATGGTGACTCAATATACGAAACCGAACGGACCGTTCCTAGGCGATGCAAGAAAAAGCTTCAATACGTTCAAGGAGCAGGACGACGCCGTCGGAATCTGGGAACAAACGGACGCAGCCAAGCACGTCCTGCCGCTGTTCATTACTCCAACTGTAGAGGAGAGCAAGGAAGTCGCCAAAATCAACACGGCTATCGCAAGCTATAAAGAAGAAATGTTCGTTAAATTCGTAATGGGCAAAGAACCGCTCGATAAGTTCGACGACTACGTGAAGCGTATTAAAGAGATGGGTAGCGATAAAGTTACTAAAATTTACCAGGATGCCTACGACCGTTACAACAAGCGTTAATATCATTCGGCTCCTACGCAGAACTTGGGACGCGCGCGGCCTGGCCGGCGCGTCCTCTCTGCACAGAGCCTCAGAAGGATGGAGTGGAGTTATATGACCGCAATCAATCAAGAGGCTGCATCGGTCTTTGTAGAGAAAAAGCGGACAAAAGCGGGCCTGCTGCTCGATATACGGAAGAACAAGCTGCTGTATGTCATGCTACTTCCGGTACTGCTGTATTACGTTATATTTCATTATGCTCCGATGTACGGCGCGATCATCGCTTTCAAGGATTTTTCGCCCCGGCTCGGCATTTGGGGAAGCGATTGGGTCGGTTTCGACAATTTCCGGACGTTTTTCACCGGCGCCTACTTTTGGCGGACGATCAAAAATACGATTCTTATCAGTTTCTACGAACTGATCTTTGGGTTTCCGGCTCCGATTATTTTGGCTTTGCTGCTGAATGAAGTGAAGCATTCGATATTCAAACGCACCGTACAAACGGTAACTTATATGCCGCATTTTATATCGCTGGTCGTCATATGCGGGATTATTAAAGATTTTACGTCCAGCAACGGAGTCATTAACGACTTGATCGCCTGGATGGGCGGAGAACGGTTCACCTTCTTGCTCGAACCGGAGATGTTTCGTCCCGTCTATGTCACTTCCGGCATATGGCAAAATATAGGCTGGGGGACCATCATTTATTTGGCTGCGCTGACCGGAATCGATCCGGAACAATATGAGGCGGCGCGGATTGACGGGGCTGGGCGATGGAAGCAAATGATTCACATTACCATTCCCGGCATTATGCCGACGATCGTCATTTTGCTCATCCTGGAAATCGGGCGGATGATGAATGTAGGATTCGAAAAAATCATTCTGCTGTACAATCCGAGCACGTACGAAACGGCCGATGTCGTCTCGTCGTACGTCTATCGGGTCGGCTTGCAGGATTTCAATTACAGCTTCAGCTCGGCGGTCGGTTTGTTCAATTCGGCAGTCAATTTCACCCTGCTTATATTCTCGAACTGGCTGAGCCGCAAATTGAACGATACGAGTCTATGGTAGAAAGGGGGCAACTCAAATGAACCGGCCGACATTTTCGGAACGATGCTTTGATTTGGCCAACGGCCTGTTTTTAATACTGATGATGATCGTCACGATTTATCCGCTGATCTATGTAGCTCTAGCCTCGATCAGCGACGCTTCGCAGTTGATGGCGTTTACCGGTCTGCTGTGGAAGCCGCTCGGCTTCTCGCTCGACGCTTACGCGAACGTATTTGCCAACCCGATGATTTTAAAAGGCTACGGCAATACGCTGTTCGTGGTTGTCGTCGGCCTGGCTTTCAATATTTTGTTGACTTCGCTGGGCGCCTATTCGCTGTCCCGCAAAAGCCTGATGTACCGTAAGCCGATTTTGCTGTTTATCGTATTCACGATGTTTTTCAGCGGGGGACTGATTCCTTTTTATTTGACGGTCAAAGGGGTCGGCTTGGCTAACACGTTATGGGCGCTGATTATTCCCCAGGCGATCAACACCTTCAATCTGATTTTGATGAAAACGGCGTTCGAATCGATTCCCGACGCGCTGGAGGAGTCCGCCAAAATAGACGGCGCGAATGATTTCGTCATCCTGTTTCGGATCGTGCTGCCGCTATCCATGCCCGTTATTGCCGTGATGCTGCTGTATTACGGCGTGAGCCACTGGAATTCATGGTTCCATGCGCTGATCTTTTTGCAGGACCGGTCGATGTATCCGCTGCAGCTTATTTTACGGGAAATTTTGCTTCAAGGCGAAGCCAACAGCACCGGCGCTTCCGACACGGATATGGTTATGCTGGCGGTTACGTTGAAATATGCGACGATTATTGTAGCTACGGTGCCGATTTTGTGCGTCTATCCGTTCTTGCAAAAATATTTCGTGAAGGGCGCGCTGATCGGAGCCATTAAAGGATAAGGAGAGAGACGGACATGCAGGAAAACGGTACGGAAGGCGTCAAGCTGGATTTCGACTGGGAGACGTTCCTCGCGCCGAACGATATGGAGTGGGTCGTCAAGCCCGTCAGCTGGGATGAGGGCGCCTTCATCGGCAACGGCTTGATCGGGGCGATGATCTACGGCGAGGAGAACGCCAGAAAACGGCATGTGCTGCGCCTCGTAACGGGAAGAACGGATGTGACGGCATCCAGAACGGAATCGCCGGGATTTCCTCCCCGGGTGCCGATCGGCGAGCTGGACTTGGAGCTTGAAGGCATGATTTACCATCCTACCCGCCTGCGGCTCGACTTGTGGAACGCCGAGCTGAAAGGGTCGGCGACGACGACGCAGGGGGAAGTCCGTCTGCGCGCTTTCGTCCATAGCGAAGAGAACGTGATGGCCGTCGAAACGGAAGCTTCCGAGGGGGAGCGGGCGCATCGCTTCGTGTGGTACGAACGGGCGAATGTCGATCCGGTGCTGATTTACGCCGACGGCGTGAACGTGAATCAGTTTATTCCGGAGGCGGACATCGCCAGGCTGGATAAGGACGGGATCGCGGTATCCGTGCAGAGGTACAAGACGGATGAGGGCTGCGTAACGGCCTGGAAGGAAGTCCGCTTGTCCGAAGCGAGAAGAGTATGCTACTTGTCGGTTGCGCGGGGCTGCGGCGATGCGGCCGTCCGCGAGGCGGTTCAAGCGGTCGCAAAGGCGGCCGGCGCCGATTACGGGCAATGGCTTCAGGCTCATCGCAGCTGGTGGCATCGCTATTACCGGCAAAGCTTCGTTTCGATTCCCGACGGCCGGCTGGAGAGCTTCTACTGGATTCAAATGTATAAGCTGGCTTCCGCTACCCGGGCGGATAAGCCGCTGATCGATAATCAGGGGCCGTGGCTCGCTCCGACCCCGTGGGCGGGCGTCTGGTTCAATATGAACGTACAGATGAGTTATTCTCCTGTATATACTTCCAACCGGCTGGAGATCGGCGAATCGTTAGTTCGCTCGATCGAGGAGCATCAGGAGCAGCTGATCCGCAATATCCCTGAGGCCTACCGGCACGATTCCGCCGGACTCGGCCGAAGCTGCAGCTTTGATCTCGACAGCAAAGTGGAAGATGAGGTCGGGAATTTGACATGGGTATGCCATAATCTATGGCGGCAATACCGCTACTCCATGGACGATGACATGCTGAGGCGGGTGCTGGTGCCCGTCCTGCGCAGAAGCGTCAATTATTACGCTCATCTGCTGGAGGAAGGCGAGGACGGACGCTGGCATCTGCCCCCGACCGTCTCGCCGGAGTACGGCTCGTTTATGAAAACGAGAGTGCGCGACTGCCATTACGATCTGGCGCTCTTGCGCTGGGGCTGCGAAACGCTGCTTGCCGTCAGCGGCCTATTAGGCGAAAGCGATCCGCTGGAGGAGCGCTGGCGCGCCATTCTCGAACGGCTGGTTCCGCTGCCGGTGGACGATAGCGGCTTCATGGTCGGCGAGAATACGCCTCTGGCCTATGGGCATCGCCACTTCAGCCATCTGCTCGCCGTCTTTCCGCTGCATCTGATCGGCTGCGACGACGAAGCGGAGCGGGAGCTGATCGCGCGGTCGCTGGAGCATTGGATCGGGAAGGAAGGCGACCTGCGCGGCTTTAGTCTGACCGGGGCGGCGTCCATTGCCGCCGTGCTCGGCAGAGGAGGCGAGGCGCTCGGCTATCTGCAGGCGCTGCTGCATATCGTGAAGCCGAATACGATGTACAAAGAGGCCGGGCCGGTCATCGAGACGCCGCTCGCCGGAGCCGAATCGCTGCAGGATATGCTGCTGCAAAGCTGGGGCGATACGATTCGGGTATTTCCGGCCGTGCCGGACGAATGGCAAGCTGCCGCATTCCACGACCTGCGGGCGGAGGGCGCGTTTCTAGTCAGCGCCGTCCGCGAGGGCGGCAGGACGCGGTGGGTCCGGGTGAAGAGCCTGGCCGGAGAGCCGTGCGCGGTGAAGACGGATTGGACGGGAACCGTCATGTACAAGCTGACCGGTACGGATCGGGAATCCGCTGCCGACGCGCAGCCGGGCGGCATCATCCGGCTGGAGCTTCGCTGCGGAGAAGAGGCGCTGCTGTATCCCGAGGGAGAACAACCGGACTTCGTCATCAGGCCGGTATCTGCGGGAGCGGCCGGAAGGCCGATTCGCCCGTTCGGCGGGCATAAGCCGTGGCGCTGGTTCGGATTCCCCCGGCATATCGAATAAGCAGGAGGCGTTCAAAAGTGGACAGCTGTATAAGGCAAAGCGACATCGTATTGTTTCAAGGAGACAGCATTACTGATTCCAGTAGAAATCGCGACAATCCTTCCGATCTCGGCAAAGGCTACGCGAGCATGATCGCCGGATTGTACGGCGCGGCATTGCCGCAGCGGCAGGTCACTTTCCTGAACCGCGGCATCAACGGCAACCGCGTCAAGGATTTGGAGGCGCGGTGGCGGCAGGATTGCCTGGAGCTTAAGCCGGACGTCGTTTCGATCTATATCGGCATCAACGATTGCTGGAGACGGTACGACCGGAACGATCCGACCCCGGTCGAAGTATTCGAAGCGGGCTACCGGGAGCTGCTTGTCCGCACGAAGGAAGAGCTGGGGGCGCGGGTGATCCTGATGGAACCGTTCGTGCTTCCGGTTTCGGAAGACCGCAGGGCGTGGCGCGACGATCTGGACCCGAAAATTCAAGTCGTCCGGGAGCTGGCCCGCGAATTCGGCGCGCTGCTCGTCCCGCTCGACGGCCTGTTCGCGCAAGCTTCGGTCACGGCTCCGTCCGCCTTCTGGGCGCCGGACGGGGTACACCCGTCGCCTGCAGGGCATGCGCTGATTGCGAAGGCGTGGCTGAGGACGGCCGGCGCGGCGGTTTGGTAAAGCGAAGCGATATAAACGTGAATCCCTTTGCATGGTTCGGATTGAAATCCGGCCTGCAAGGGGGTTTTTCATTGTTTAGGAAACCGAGCATCGCGTCACTTTTGGGGGAGTTGTTGTTGTATAGAATCGGCCTGGAAAGGAAATCCTATGCAAAAAAAATGAAGCTAAGGGGTAAATGACCATGACGCTGCAAAGTGAACCGGCTGCCGTCAGCATGCCGCAATTTCCCGATTCCTACTGGCTTCGCTCGATGCCGATTCCGCAATTTCCCAAGCTGCTCGCCAATCTTGAGACTGATGTCACCGTGATCGGCGGCGGAATTACCGGCATGGCCACCGCTTATTTGCTCGCGAAGCAGGGCGTGAAGGTGATCGTCCTGAACGCAGGACGCATTCTGGAAGGAACGACGGGCTCGACGACGGCCAAAATAACGGCCCAGCACGATCTTATCTACGATGAATTCATCGCCCATTTCGGGGAAGAGAAAGCCCGTTTATATTACGAGGCGAACCATGAAGCGCTAACATGGATCACGGCGACAGCCGCCGAGCTGGGCGTCGACTGTCAGTTAAGCGAAGAGGATGCCTGCGTCTATACAAGCCGCGACGATTATGTGCAGAAAATTCAAGCCGAGTATAAAGCCTACGAGAAGCTCGGCATCCCAAGCGCTTATGCCGATACGGCGCCGCTGCCCTATGAAACGAAAGCGGCCGTCATCATGAAACGTCAGGCTCGCTTCAATCCGGTTCCGTTTCTGGCCCGGCTTGCGGAGGAGATTATTCGTATGGGAGGGCAAATTTTCGAGCAAACGACGGTGGTAGGCTCCACCTTGGAGACGCGGCCGACCGTAAGGACGAAGCACGGACCGCAAATTACATGCAGCCATGTCGTCAGCGCCTCCCATTTTCCGTATCGCGATTTGAAGGGGCTTTATTTCGCCCGGCTTCATGCGGAGCGGTCGTATGTGCTCGCCGTCCGGACGAAGCAGCCGTATCCCGGAGGTATGTACATCAGCGCCGAGGAGCCGAAGCGTTCTCTGCGTCCGCTGCTCATCGACGGCGAGCCGGCGGTGCTGCTGGGCGGCGAAGGGCATAAGGCGGGACAAGGCATATGCACGTTCCAATATTACGAGCATTTGCAGAAGTTCGGCGAAGAGACGTTCGGGCTTCGGGACATATTGTACCGCTGGTCCGCCCAAGATTTGTACACGCTCGACAACATGCCGTATATCGGTCAAGCGTGGCCCGGCGTTCCGAATCATTGGATCGCCACCGGCTTCCGCAAATGGGGTATGACAAGCGGCATCGCTGCGGCGATGCTGAATGCGAAGCTGATTACGGGCGAGAAGAGCCCTTACGAGGAAGTGTTTACCCCGCGCCGATTTCACGCCGATCCGAGCATCAAGACGTTTATCAAGCAAAATGCGGACGTGGCGATGCATTTTTTGACAGGCCAGCTGGAGACGCCGCACAAAGAACCGGAAGATTTGTCGCCGGATGAAGGCGCGCTCGTACAGGTGAACGGCAAAAAAGCCGGAGCCTACCGGGATGCCGCCGGAAAGCTGCATGTCGTCGATACGACCTGCACGCATATGGGCTGCGAAGTGGAGTGGAACGAAGCGGAGCGGACTTGGGATTGCCCTTGCCACGGCTCGCGGTATTCGTACAGCGGCGATGTCATCGAGGGGCCGGCCAAGGAGGCGCTTGCGCAGGTCGAGCTGACGTAGCCCTGATACAATAATCCCCCTGCTTCGGCGGACATGAAGCCGCAGAGGCAGAGGGATTTGTTGCGTGAAGCGGAAGCTCCGGCCCAAGATTAGTGCAGCGCAAGCATGGTTGCCATATCCTCCTGCGCGTCGCCGATCAGCTTCAGCCCGAATTTTTCGACGAGGACGTTCAATACGCCTTCGTTAATAAATTCCGGCGCTTTCGGACCGATCCGGATATCCTGGATGCCGAGACTGAACAGGCCAAGCAGAATGGCCACGGCCTTTTGCTCGAACCAGGACAGCACGATGCTCACCGGCAGCTCGTTCACGCTGCATCCGAAGGCGTCGGCGAGCGCGAGCGCGATTTTGACCGTAGAGCCGGAGTTGTTGCATTGACCCAAGTCGATGTAGCGCGGGATGCCGGTGCCGGGCACCGTTCCGTAATCCACATCGTTGAAGCGGAACTTGCCACAGGACGTCGTCAAAATGACGGTGTCGCTCGGAAGCGAGGTGGCGAGCTCGCGGTAATATTCGCCGCCTTTGCCCGGGGCGTCGCAGCCGGCGATGACAAAAAAACGCTTGATCAGACCGTCCCGAACGGCTTGGATGATCTCCGGCGCAAGCCCGATCACAGTTTCGTGATGGTAGCCGGTCGTAAGCACCTGATCGGAGTCGATATGCGCCTCCGGCAGCTCCAGCGCCCGCTCGATGAGCGGAGAGAAATCGTCGCCGACGATTTTCGTGACATTCTCAAGACCGGCTACCTCATAGGAGAAGAAACGGTCCGCATACGTGCCTTTGATCGGCATCACGCAGTTTGTCGTCGCCAGAATCGCTCCCGGGAACTGCTCGAATAACCGGCGCTGGTCATACCAGGCTTTGCCGATATTGCCTTTCAAATGCGCATACTGCTTCAGCTTCGGATACCCGTGCGCCGGCAGCATTTCGGAATGGGTGTAAATATGGATGCCTTTGCCTTCCGTCTGCTTCAGCAGCTCCTCCAGCGCGTACAGGTTATGCCCTGTCACGACGATGCATTTGCCCTCGATTTTATTTTGCGGCACCGTGACCGGCTGGGGGACGCCGAAATGCGTCGTGTGCGCCCGGTCGAGCACATCCATGATCCGCACGGCGGCATGGCCGACCTTCATGGCCATATCCAGATGCTCCTGCAGATTAAAATTGGAGTTGGTTAAAGTCATATAAAGCGCTTCATGGGTGATTTTATCCACTTCCGGGTCGGTATAGCCAAGCTGCCGGGCATGCGTCGCATACGCGGCAATCCCCTTTAACGCAAAAATCATCGTATCCTGCAAGCTGGCGATCGTCTCGTCTTTTCCGCATACCCCGATCACCTTACAGCCGCCGCTCGGCGTTTGTTCGCATTGGTAACAAAACATAAGTCTTCCTCCATTCGCTGATTCGCTAATGTTTTCTTACAACGCTTAGCTTATCAGAAGCGGGAGCACGCGCATGTGACGGCCGTCACAACATTTCCGGCGAAATCGTGACAGCGTCTCGGCGGCGCATGGTTAAGAGGTGAGGCGGGCCCGAATCGGGCGCAGCTTGCGGATAATCTGAAAAAGGCTATTCTTGTCTTATTTTCGCCTGCACGATGGCATTAATCTGTTCATCCGCATCGCGCAGGGCGGTATTGATGTCCTTTTCTTTTTTGAGTACGCTTTCATAAGCGTCCAGAATAACTTTGTTCGTATCGCTGCCCTGATATTTGGAAATCCGGGGGACAGACGGCTTCAGGCGGGTCATGCTGCTCAAGTTGTACGTCTTGCCGGCGAATTCGGGAATGGCTTTGCCGAACTCTTCCTTCACCTTCTCGCTGGACAGGACGGACATTTTCCCGTTTCGCGCCAACTGCAGCTGGACTTCGTCGGACAATGCGGTTTCAATGACGAGGAAGGCGGCTTGTTTGTTTTTGCTTTGGGCGGTGATCGACATATTCGGAGTATCTACGTTGGTGCTGAATCCCATATTATCTTTGTGCTGCGGATAAGTTACGACGTCCCAGTTCATATCCGGCGCGCTCTTTAGCGCGTTGACTGTGCTGCTGTATCCGGTAATCATCGCCAGCCGGCCCTCGACGAACGCCTTCTGATTTTCGCCGAAATTCATTGTATTATAAGGAGCGTCGGAGTTGCCGGGATAGTTGTAGATGCTTTCCCATAGATCGAACGCTTTTTTCCAAGGGTCCGTCGTTATGGTCGCCTTATTGTCCTTGTCCAGCTGATACAGCGTAATCTGATTGACCATCCGGTTCACGTTGTCCGGGAACAGCCCGCGATATTGGACGCCGTCGTAATTTCTCGTCATCTTCTTCCCGAGATCCCCGATTTCCTCCCAGGTCATCCCGTCCTTCGGATAAGGCACGGCGAATTTATCGAACAAGGTTTTATTGTAAAACAAACCGAATGCATTGTTGTACACGGGCAAGCCGCCCAAATCGTTGCTGCCGCCGTTGACTCTGATGTAATCGATCATCTCGGGAATAATCCGGTTCACATCGAATTTGTTCTGCTTGATCAGCGGTTCCATATTATAGAAAAGCTGCAGCTCGATCAGCGATTTGATGGTGGACCCGTAACCGACGACGATATCCGGAATGTTGCCGGCAGCGATGATCTCGTTGAGCGAGGAGCCTTTTTCCGAGGTATTGATGTACTCCACGTTAATATTCGGGTACTTTTTGGCGACCGGATCGACTATGTACTGCTTGAATTCGGCTTCGTTAAAAATCCCTTGGCTGGTCGCCAGTTTAACGGTTACAGGCTCGTTAACGGCTGACGGAGTCTCAGCTTCCTCAACCTTGCCGGCGCCCCCGCCCGGATCTCCCATGCAGCCGGATAAGACGGCCGATGCGGCAATAAGGACCGCAAGCGACGGCTTCCATCCGTAATATTTCTTCAATACGCACACCCCCTGAATAATTTGTGAACGATTCCAATTTATTTATAAAGGAATCGGCTTTAGAAAGAAATCATCAAAATGTGAAATGATCATCAAAATGGAAACTGAGGATAAAAAAGGATTAGATGGCGGCTCGGGCCGCCGCGTCCGCCAGCTGCGGAATAGGGGGGATGTCTTCTTGCGGAGGCTGCTGATACCATAGGGGCCAAACTCCGATTTTTCAGGTTTTAGTTGCGATTTTTAAGTGCCATTTTATGTTTTGATGATTTATTTTTGGGAGAAAAGCCCTTATAAATGAATTGAGTGCGCACTCGAACCGATATGAAACCGCTTTATTTTTCGTCGAGAGGAGAGGGAAGCCAACAGTCCGGCAATAAAATTGTTTTGAAAAAAAACATCATTTATGTGAAGGATGTGCGGCTAATGAAAAATTGTAAAAACGCATTTGCGGCGTTCTTGTGCCTGCTTCTTGTGTTCGCTATGCTGCCCGGGATCGGGAACGCGGCCGACATCAAGCTGACGGTGCCCGCTTCCGGAGTAACCGCCAGCGCCGACGACGGCAACGTTCCGGCCAACGTCGTCGACGGAAGCTTGGCGACCCGCTGGTCGGCGAGCGGCGACGGCCAATGGATTCAGCTCGATTTGGGAGCAGCCAAACAAGTCTCGTACATTAAGATGGCTTTTCAAAGCGGATCGACGCGTACGTTTACTTTCGATATTCAAACTTCGGCGAACGGCAGCGCGTTTACGACGGCGCAGAGCGGCGTCGTCAGCAGCTTGAACGACTCGCTGCAAACGTTCGATTTTCCCGATGTCAGCGGCGTGCGCTATGTCCGCATTGTCGGCCATTGCAATTCCGTCAGTTTGTGGAATAGCTACACGGAGATCGAAATTTACGGCAGCGAACCGTCCGGCGTGGTGAACGTATCTACCTCCGCGCAGCTGCAGGATGCGATTAATCACGCGTCCGCCGGAACGACCATCGTGCTTGCGAACGGAACCTATACGCAAAGCAGCGCCTTCGTCGTCAGCGGCAAGAACGGTACCTCCGGCAGCCCGATTACAATCAAAGCGGCGAATCAAGGCCAGGCGATCATCTCGGGAGGCGCGGCTCTGCAAATTTCCAATTCGTCCTACGTAACCGTAGAGGGCCTGAAGTTTACGAACAGCGGCAAAACCGCCGTACTGCTGGACGGCTCCAATCATATCCGGATTACCCGGAACAAGTTCGCGCTGGCGGCTACGGGGGGCGATTTGATCTGGCTTCAAGTCAGCGGCGCTAACAGCAATCATAACCAAATCGACCGCAACGACTTCGGGAACAAGACCGATACCGCTCCGCTTATCACTTATCAGGGGGACGGGAACGGCCATATATCGCAGTATGACGTCATTGAATACAACTATTTTCACGACGTAGGTCCTTGGGTTGACAACGGTAAGGAAACGATTCGCCTCGGGCTGTCGGGCATTTCCCTCTCGGACGGCTTCAACACAATTCAATACAATTTATTCGAGAACACCGACGGCGAGCCGGAGATCGTCTCCGTCAAAAGCAGCAATAATACCGTCCGGTACAATACGTTCAAAACGTCCCAAGGCGGGGTTACTTCCAGACACGGCCATTTTAACAGCTTCTACGGAAACTTCTTCCTCGGCGACGGGACGGAGCCGAAAGAAGACGGCATCCGGATTTACGGCAACGACCATAAAATTTATAACAACTATATGGAGAAGCTGACAGGGAAAGCGATTTTGCTTGACAGCGGCGATTATGACGGAGGATCGAGCGGTCACCCGTCGAATCCTTCCTCGAGCGATTTGGCGGCGCAGTGGAAAATTTACCGCGCGCAAGTAGTCAATAACACGATTGTCGACAGCGCTACGGGCATTATCGTCGGCTCCGGTAAAACGTACGCCCCCCAGGACAGCAGAGTAGCGAATAACATCGTGCGAAATTCGGGCGGAACGCTCTACAATGAGGCGGCTACGACGAATACGGTGTTTGAAGGCAATATCGGCTACGGCAGCACGCTGAACAATAAGTCGCGGACATCGGCCGAAATTTGGAACACCAACCCGCTGTTTACGACGGTCAACGGATTGCAGAAGCTGTCTTCCAGCAGCCCGGCGATCGATTATGCGAAAGGAACGTATTCATTCGTTACGACGGATATGGACGGGGAAACTCGTTCCGTCAATGATGCGGGCGCAGACGAGCGCTCAAGCGCAACGTCGTTTGCCAATCATCCGCTGACTGCGGCGGAGGTGGGACCGAGCGCTCCGTAAGGCGGTAACTGCGGGCATGCTGCTCTTTTTGCAGCATGCCTGTCTTGCCGTCGTAACGGCAATATGCGAGAGGGGCGGCATACGGCAGCGCCGATACGGCTCCAAATGCCATAACCGGAGGGATGCCGGGGAGAGAAGCCCCGCTTTCTTACGCCGGACCCATGTAAACGAACAACGGGAGAAAATGGGGGATTACGATGTTATCTACAGAACGTAAGCAAGAAACGGTATTGCATTATCTGAAGCCGGCTGCCAAATGGCTGCAGGCTCTCCCGGTAGGGAGCGGGCGGATCGGGGCTATGGTGCACGGAGAAATCAACCGTGAAGTCATTCAGCTGAATGAAGATACCGTCTGGGCGCGGGGACCGGTAAATCGCAATAATCCGGATTCTTTGGCCGCGATGGAGGAGATCCGGCGGCTGTTGTCGGAAGGCAGGCTGGAAGAAGCTCATGACCTGGCCGATATGGGAATGATGGGCGTGTCGCGGCGTCAGCCGCCGTACCAAACGTTGGGCGAGCTGAATCTGTTTTTTCCCGGTCATCGGGGCAGCGATGCCGCGGAGTATCGCCGGGAGCTTGATTTGGAAACCGGCATCGTCAAGATCAGTTACCGTTTGGGAGACACCGTCTACACCCGGGAGATATTCGCCAGCGCGGCCGATCAGGCATTGATCGTGAGGCTGACGGCGGACCGTCCGAACCGGCTCCGCTTCGGAGCCAATTTGTCCCGCAAGTTCGACTCCGTAACGGAAATGAAAGGAACGGATACGGTTAGCCTGGACGGTCAATGCGGAGCTTGGGGCACCCGGTTTCACGTGATGCTGAAAGCGATAGCGGAGGGAGGGACCAGCCGCTCGCTGGGCGATCATATCGTCGTGGAAGGGGCGGATGCCGCTACTTTGGTGCTGACGGTGTCCACCGATTTCCGCTATCCGGATTACCGGGAGCGCTGTCGTGAGGAGCTGATTCAAGCGGCAGGCATTCCGTACGCTCGCTTAAGGGAGCGGCATACGGACGAATACCGTCCTTGGTTCGACCGGATGCGGCTGTCGCTTTCCGCCGGGACGGAGGCGGACGATGAGCTTCGCCGTCTTCCGACCGATGAGCGGCTCGCCCGCGTGAAAAACGGCGAGGCAGACATCGGGCTCATCGAGCTTTACTTTCATTTCGGCCGATACCTGCTGATTGCCAGCAGCCGTCCCGGCACGATTGCGGCGAATTTGCAGGGGATCTGGAACGACAGCTACGTCCCTTCCTGGGACTCGAAATATACGATTAACATCAACATTCAAATGAACTATTGGCCTGCGGAAGTATGCAATTTGGCCGAGCTGCACGTCCCGCTGTTCGACCGTTTGAATGCGATGCTGCCTAACGGGCGCGAGACGGCGCGCATCCAGTACGGCGCGCGAGGCTTTATGTGCCATCATAATACCGACTTGTGGGGAGATACCGCGCCGACCGATTTTGCGCGGGCAGGGCTATGGCAGATGGGTGCGGCCTGGCTGTGCTATCATTTGTGGGAGCATTACCTGTACAGCCAGGATCGGGCGTTTTTGGCCGAGCGGGCGTATCCATTAATGAAGGAAGCCGGGTTATTCGTATTGGATTTTCTGCTGGAGGATGACGAAGGGCGGCTGCATATCGGACCGACCGTATCGCCGGAGAACAGCTATCGGCTGCCGAACGGTCAGGTCGGAAGAATATGCATGGACCCCGCGATGGATGTCCAGATCGCCAGGGGCTTGTTCGAGCGCTGCGCCGCCGCCGCGGATATTCTTCAGGCGGACGAAGAGCTGCGGAGCGAATGGCGGGCGGCGGGCGGCAAGCTGCCGGAACCGAAGATCGGCCGCTTCGGACAATTGCAGGAATGGGACGAGGATTATGAGGAAGCCGATCCCGGCCATCGCCATGTGTCGCATCTGTTCGGCGTATTTCCGGATCATCAGCTGCTGCGCGACGAGCGGTGGTCCCGCGCGGCCAGGAGCTCTCTGGAGAGGCGGCTGGAATACGGCGGAGGCGGGACAGGCTGGAGTCTGGCGTGGATCGTCAGTCTCTGGGCGCGCTTGCTCGAAGGCGACAAGGCGAATGAGATGCTGGAGAAGCTGCTGCGCGTGAGCACCGCGGACAATTTGCTGGATTTGCATCCGCCGCAAATATTTCAAATCGACGGCAACCTGGGCGCCGTCGCAGGCATCGCGGAGCTGCTGCTGCAGTCGCATGAAGGCGCCGTCCGATTGCTTCCGGCGCTGCCCTCTTCCTGGCCGGAGGGCCATGCGAAGGGGCTGCGCGCCCGGGGCGGCTTTGAGGTTTCCTTGCAGTGGCAGGCCGGAAGTCTTAAGCAGGCGGAGATCGTATCGCAGTCGGGCTCCGTCTGCAAGCTGATCGCCCCTGCGCGGCTAGAGCTGGAGATTAGGCACGGCGGCATTGCCATAGCGTCGACCGTCTCGGGCGAAGCCGAATTTCCGACCGTGCCGGGCGCCGTTTATGAAATTAGCGTGCGCTAATCTCGGCTACGCCGGCTATAGTCTTTCACTTCATTCGGTAACCCCCGTCAATAACGTATAATCGATAACCGTCCGCCGTCCGAAACTTTTCGGGCGGTTTTTTCTGCTCGTAAGCAGGGGAGGAATCTGAATTTTACCGAAATATCCCAGGAGCGTCTGGACAATTGGTTTTAAGAGCGATACGCTAGAGGAAGACGCAAGGAGGGATTGGATGTATGAGGCTTTCAAGGGGGATCTTTCGTAAAAACGTATTTCGCAAACATCTCGCGCTGTTCCTGATTACGATTCTTGTTCCTACCTGCTTATTTCTAGGCGTATATATGTACGGTTATGCCAATAATGTTAAGGAATCGATCGTAAGCGCTTCCAACAATGATATGGACCGGGTTTCAAGAAATTTGGACATATTTTTCGAAAATACGGACCGGATCGCGCTGCAAGCCTCGCTCAACCCCTCTATCGTGGAAATGCTGAACCGTCCGTTTGAGAAATCGGCCTATGATTTTTTCGTTGTCAAGGAGCTGCTGAGGGGATGGACTTCGTACAATTCTTTATTTCAATCGGTGTATATTCACATTTTGCAAAATAACAAAGTGCTGACCACCAATGAAGGCTTGTACAGCCTAAACGATTTTTACGATGCGGCCTTTATTCATGAGATGGACCGTCTCGGGCGAAGCCGTTACGCCGTATGGACCGGAGTTCGAAGATTTCACGAGAGCACGGGGGTAAATACGGTCGATTCGGACGTTCTCACTTTCGTAAGAATCGTTCCCGTCACGGAGCAAACGCCGCTCGGCGTCCTATACATCAATTTCAACAAGGATGTTTTTTTGCAAACGATTGAGCATTTGTCGCCGGATAGCTTGGGGAATATTGTCGTCATCGACCCTCAAAACCGGCTTGCCTCGGGACCCGTAGACGGTCTGGACGCCGAAGCGGTCGCGCGCGAGCTGCAGCCCGGTCAAACGCGAACGGATGTCCTCGGACACGGCCCGAACAAATATTTCATTACGGCCAGCAAGAGCGCGGTTAACGGTTGGACGCTGCTTAATCTTACGCCCTACGAAGCGTACAGCGGGCAAATGTCGCATATTTTGCTGAAAGTCTCAGGCATCTTCGCAGCCGTGCTTGCGCTCGGAATCGGACTGGCTTATTTGTTCGCATCCATCCTCTACGGCCCTTGGAGACGGGTGGAAGAGCGGCTGCAGGGCTATGTGCTGAAAACATTCGAAGCCTCCAAAGGCGATGTGTATGCGGTCGTCGATCATGCGATTCATAATCTGATCGATACGATCCGCCATAACGAGCCGGTGCTGCGGGATCATCTGGTGCGCGATCTGTTCCACTATCCGCATCCGCAGGACGATCGGACGCTACGGGACCGGTTCGCCGAATGGGGCGTGCCTTTCGAGCATCCGTATTTTATCGTTATTGTCATCTCCGGGGAGCTGAGGATCGCCGACAGGGAGAACGAATCCAGGTATAATCTGGTTTTGTACAGCTTGGCCGAGGAACTGCTCAACACCCGGTTTCAGGCGGCGGGCAGCGTGCTCGGTAAAGTCCAATTCGCGTTTTTGCTTAACACGGAACGCAGCGAGCTTCAGGAGGAGACGATTCATGATCTGGAGGCCTGCTGTCAAGACATCGTCACGAAGGCGAGGGAGCATCTCGATGTTTCGATGCATTTTTGCATCGGAGGCGTCAGACCTCTTCATCGCGTGCACGAGGCTTACGAGCAGGCAAGGCGGGTTATGGCTTACAAAGCTTTTCTGTCGCATTCCGGCATCTTTTATGCGAATGAATGGAACGAGCCTCAGCAGTTCGAATATCCGGCTTCTTACCAGAAGCTTCTGCTCAATACGCTAATGACCGGAAACCGGGAACAGGCGGAGGAGCTTATATCCGATTTGTTTCACCGTTACATTCATAACAGCCGGTATCCGCTTCCCAAGCTGCAGCAGATGCTCGTTATGCTGATGAGCCATATCATGAGCTCGCTTGCTCAAGAAGGGTATGACATCGGTCCGCTGGTCGACGAAGCGGGGCTGCTGAACCTGCAAACCAGCGGCAACAGTCTCGAGCTGCAGGCGTTTATCAGCAATCAGCTGAAATCGGTGATGGATTATTTGGAAGCGGTGCGCGAACAGCGTCAGATCAGCCCTTATATCCGTCAGGCTTTGACCTATATCGAAGGGAAATACAAGGAAAATATTTCGATCTCCGACATTGCGGCGGCGATCGGCATCAGCAGCGGGCATTTGAGCCGGCTCTTCAAGGCCGAGGTGGGCAAGCCTCCGCTCGAATATTTGACCGAGTACCGGCTGGAGCAGGGCAAGCAGCTGCTCGTCGATTCCGCGCAATCTCTGAATCAAATCAGCGAAGCGATCGGCTACAACGATGTGCATACGTTCATCCGCTTTTTTAAGAAATATGAAGGTACGACCCCGGGAGAATACCGGAAACAGTGGATGTAGCCTTTTTGATGCGCCATGTTGAGTTTATGATATCCCACGATACCGCGCTATTTTCTCCATCCGGATCAAAGAGTGGACATTTACGGCAGCCCCGTGCCCCGGTGTATGATGGAGCCGTAAACACATCATCTGACGTAAAGGAGGAAATGGCTATGCATCATACCGCCGTTATGCGCGAATCGAAGCGGAACCGAACTCGTCTTCTGTTTCGCCATAACTGGAATGAGCTCCGCAAGCACAAATATTATTTCGTGCTGCTTTTGCCGGGGCTTCTTTATTTTCTGTTATTTCATTATTGGCCGATGGCCGGAGTTGCAATCGCTTTCAAGGATTTCCGGCTGCTGGACGGCATGATGGGCAGCCCTTGGGCGGGGCTGAAATGGTTTCGGATTTTGCTGGATTCTCCGGATTTTTGGATCTCGTTGAAAAATACGGCCGTTATCAGCTTGTACAAACTGCTGTTCAATTTTCCGGCGCCGGTCGTGCTCGCCCTGCTGCTGAACGAGGTATACCGGGCCGCTTTCAAGCGGGTTGTTCAGACGATCGTCTATTTCCCGCATTTTTTATCCTGGGTCATTCTCGGCGGCATTCTGGTCTCCTTATTTTCGAACAATACGGGAGTAACCGCGATGATCGGGCTGGCGACATCGCCTCTTATGGACCCGGCCAAGTTTCGCGGGCTTCTGGTTCTAACGGAAATGTGGAAGGAAATCGGTTGGGGAACCATCATTTATTTGGCGGCCATTTCCGGCATTAATCCGGAGCTCTATGAAGCGGCGCGAATGGACGGCGCAAACCGGTATCAGCTTATACGGCATATTACGATCCCGTCCATTGCGAGTACGATCGTCATTATGCTTATCCTGAGAACCGGGCAAATTTTACATGTCGGCTTCGACCAAATCTACGTGCTTTACAACCCGCTTGTATTTGATGTGGCGGATGTGCTGGATACCTACGTGTATCGGGTAGGCATTACGATGGGACGCTATTCGTTCGCGACGGCGGCAGGCTTGTTCCAATCGCTGGTCGGCTTATTGCTGCTGCTGCTGACGAATTCGGCGGCCAAAAAAATGGGGGAACGCGGAATATGGTGAGATGCCTATGAAAAAAAGCGCTGCATCCAGATTATTCGATTCGGGAAATGCGGCATTCCTCTCGCTGCTTAGCGTAATTTCGATTTATCCGTTATGGCGGGAAATTTCGTTATCGCTCAGTTCACGCGATGAGGCGATGCGGGGCGGATTGTTTCTGTGGCCGCGGGAATTTACTTGGAGCGCTTATTCCCATATTATGGATTCGGGCTTTATCGGGCTTGCCTACACGAATACGATCTTTATTACAGCCGTCGGCACGGCGCTGCATTTACTCGTCACCTCGAGCGCCGCCTACGCTCTTGCCAAACGGACGCTGCCGTGGAAAAACGCCTTTCTCTTGCTAATCGTCTTCACGATGATATTTAGCGGCGGCTTGATCCCAACTTATATGGCGGTCAAACAATTGGGCCTAGTAAACTCGCTGTGGGCGATCATCGCGCTAAATCTGTCATCCGGCTTCAACCTGATCATCATGCTAAATTTTATCCGGGCGATTCCGGAGGAAATGGAAGAGTCGGCCATGATCGACGGGGCGAACCCGATCCGGATCTACGCCTCGATCATACTGCCGCTTTGCAAGCCGGTGCTGGCCACATTGGCCTTATGGGTCGCCGTTTCGCTGTGGAACAATTTCTTTCAAGCGATCATTTATTTGAACGATCAGTCGCTTACGACCTTGCCGCTCCTGCTTAGACAAATCGTCGCCGGACAGGAGATCGCTCAGCAGCTGGGCCAGCTCGACGATACGACGACGGAATCGGTCATTGCCGCGACGATCGTCGTGTCCATCCTGCCTATTGTGGCCGTCTATCCGTTTCTGCAGCGTTATTTTACGAAAGGCGTTATGCTGGGCTCGGTAAAATCGTGAAGCGTCAAGGACATTTTCAAATCGTACGATATAAGGGAGGTCTTTCGATGAAACCACAAAAACGGCTGTTGGCCGTTACCGGTATTACTGCATTGGCATTGGCGCTGGCCGCGTGCAGCGGCAAAGACGCCGCTACGGCTCCCGCCGACTCGGCCCCCGATAAGGGGGACAAACCGGTTACGCTGCAATTTTTGCGCAACGGAGGCTTTCCGGAGTTTCCGGCCGACGGCGGCGAGGCCAGGCAGGAAATCCTGAAGGCTCTGGATAAGGCGGGAATCAAGGGGATCGACTACAAGGTGACGATCGCGGCGGGAGACGAGTATACGACCAAGCTGAACCTGCTCGCTTCTTCAGGCGAGCTGCCCGACTATTTCGATATCGATGCGAAGACGTTATCCCGGTTCATTGAGCAGGGACTCGTGAAGCCGATCGACGAGTATTTGAAACAAACGCCCAACTTGGTCAAATCGATTCCGAAGCCGTATTGGGATCAGGTGACTTACGACGGCAAAATTTACGCCGTACCGAACGGCACACGTCCGGAAGCGTTCAATACGCCGAGCGTGACCTCCATTCTCGTCCGGCAGGATTGGCTCGACAATTTGAATCTGAAGCAGCCGACGACGATCGGCGAACTGCATGATGTCCTGAAAGCGTTCGTCACGCAGGACCCGGATAAGAACGGCAAAAACGACACGGTCGGTTTCGGAGCAACGAAGACGATCCAGACGAACCAGGCGCTTTTGACGCAGTTCCGGTCGATCTTCGGGGCATTCGGCATTGCGCCGACCCATTGGATGGAGAGCGGCGGCCAAATCAAAAAGGGCATGGTGCTGCCGGAGACGAAGCAAGCGCTTGCCGTTCTGCAACAGTGGTATAAGGAGGGGTTGATCGACCCCGACTTTCCGGTGATGGAGAGAAAGCAGCTGGAGGAGAAAATCGTCGGTTCCAAGGTAGGCGTATGGGAAGACGACGGGTATTTGGTTAACCCGCAGGCGAATCCGGTTGCCGGCTCGCTGGTTAAGGCGACGCCGTCAGCCAAGCTGTCGCTGATCGCGCCGCCCAAAGGACCGGACGGAAAGCAGGGCTTCCCGGAGACGAACGCGGCTGCGTCGGCTCCGCTTCGGGCGATGTCCGCCAAGGCGCAAAATCCGGAGAAGCTGTTCCAATTTCTTGAATGGATGGCTTCGGATACGGAGAACGGCGGTTTCAACTATGTCACTTACGGGATCGAGGGCAAAGACTTTACCTTCGACAAGGCGAGCAATACGATTACGCAAACGGTCAGCTATGCCGATTTGTACAAGCGGGGCTACTCCAATCCGATTCGGATGGTATTTATTATCGACAGGCGCTGGACGACGCCGGAGGTGCGCTCGGCGCTTGAACTGGCCGGCAAATATGTGATCCCGAACCAGCTTTGGCGAACGGTGCAGGCGGAGCTCGATTATCCGGACCTTGAAGCGAAGCTGTGGCCGGAATACCTGATCAAGATCATTACGGGCGTATGGCCGGTAGAAAAGTATGACGAGTTCGTGCAAAAGTATTATCAACAGGGCGGGCAGCAGATCGAGAAGCAGGCGAACGAAGAGTGGAAAAAGCTGAAAAAATAAACGGAGAGGGGATCGTTACATTGCAGCAGCGGCGACCTAATATTTTGCTGATAACCGTCGATCAGATGCGTTGGGACTGCCTGAGCGTTATGGGGCATCCGGTCGTGGAGACTCCGAACCTGGATAGTATGGCCCGTTCCGGTGTATTGTTTCGCAGCGCCTATTCGGCGACGCCGACCTGCGTCCCGGCCCGGGCGGCTATCTTCACCGGTATGAGTCAGCGCTCGCACGGACGGGTCGGTTATCAGGACGGTGTTCCGTGGAAATACGAGCATACGCTTCCCGGAGAGCTTGCGAAGGCCGGGTACCACACGCAATGCGTCGGCAAGATGCATGTGTATCCGACCCGCAGCTTGTGCGGCTTCCATCATGTGGCGCTTCATGACGGGTATTTTCATTACTACCGCGACAAGCATATTACGACGGCGAACCGGCATTTTGACGAATGCGACGATTATTTGCGGTGGCTTCGCGAATCGGCGGGAATGGGCCGCGATATTACCGAGCTCGGCCTCGATTGCAACGCTTCTACGGTCGGCAGGCCGTGGCATCTGCCCGAGCATCTTCATCCGACGAATTGGGCGGTAACCGAGTCGATCGACTTTTTGCGGCGGAGGGACCCCGGCATGCCGTTCTTTCTATGGACATCCTTCGTACGCCCGCATTCGCCGCTCGATCCGCCGCAAGCTTACTTCGATATGTATAAAGATGCCGACATGCCGGAGCCTCCTGTAGGGGATTGGGTAAGTCCGGAAATGGAGGCGGGAGGCTCCAGCGATCCGACGACGATCTTCGGCATCGTGCCCCGGCGCAGATTGAACCGTGCGCGCGCAGCCTACTACGGCTTGATCACGCATATTGACGATCAGATCGGGAGGCTCGTTAACGCGCTTCAGGAATACGGAGTGCTTCGCGATACGCTAATCGTGTTTACATCGGATCACGGGGACATGCTCGGCGATCATCATTTCTTCCGCAAAGCGCTTCCTTATGAGGGAAGCGCGAAAATTCCGTTTATTGTGTACGATCCGGGAGGCAGTTTGGGCCTGCGCCAAGGCGGGCAGGTCGACGAGGTGATCGAGCTGCGCGATCTGATGCCGACGATGCTGGACGCCGCCGGCGCGCCCGTTCCGCAATCCGTCGAAGGGAGCAGCGTGCTGCCTCTCTGCCGCCGGGAAGCGGCGCCATGGCGGAAGTACATTCATGGGGAGCATGCATTCGGGAGTTTGTCCAACCATTATGTAACGGACGGGCGCGAGAAATATATTTGGTACTCCCAGACCAGCGAGGAGCAGCTGTTCGATTTGCGCAGCGATGCGCAAGAGACCGCTAATTTGGCTGCCCGCCCTGAAGGCAAGGAACGGATCGGCATTTGGCGGGAACGTCTCGTCGCGGAGCTTGAGGGCCGCGAGGAAGGATACGTCGAACAAGGGAAGCTTGCTGCAGGCCGAAAGCCGCGGGCTTGCTTAAGCCATATTTTGCAATAAGTCGATAGACTTGACTAAACGGGCTGCCCCCTTCGCGGGCGGCCTGTTTTTTGACCTCAGCGGAAACCATCTCTGAACACGGCTTGGACAACTGTGAAAGGACGTCCAGCGGCGTTTTTCTCAAAGCTCACCGGGGATTTGGATCTGGCATGGCTGCGAGCTTGGCGCGCCTTTATGCATGATAACGGCGGCGCGGACAAATAATGATACTAGACACCAATAGATATTCGAGGGGTGTTTTCGTGAAAGGCTCAGGCCAAAAGCTATCCATTTTCGCCCTCGGAGGCGTAAATGAAATCGGTAAAAACATGTACGTCGTGCAGTACGGCAAAGATATCGTCGTAATCGATTGCGGATCGAAGTTTCCCGACGAAAGTTTATTGGGAATCGATCTCATCATTCCCGATATTTCTTATTTGATGCAAAATCGCGATAAAGTGCGGGCGTTGATCATTACCCACGGTCACGAGGATCATATCGGCGGTTTGCCTTATGTTTTGAAACAAATGAATATGCCGGTCTACGGCACGCGGCTGACTCTGGGGCTCATCGAAGCGAAATTAAGGGAGGCTCGTCTGCTTGGGCAAACGAAGCTGATTCCGATCGACTCGGATTCCCGGCTGGAGCTGGGCTCGATCACGGCTGCATTTTTCAAAACCAATCACAGCATCCCCGACTGCCTCGGCATCGCTTTCGAGACTCCGGAAGGAACGGTCGTTCATACCGGAGATTTCAAATTCGACCTGACCCCCGTCAACGAACAGTACGCGGACATTCACAAGATGGCGGATATCGGCAAAAACGGCGTGTTGGCGCTGCTGTCGGAGAGCACCAATGCCGAGCGTCCCGGCTTCACGCCGTCCGAACGCAATGTCGGAGAGCATATTTTGGAGGCCTTCCGCAAGGCGCGCCAGAAAATATTTTTCTCCACCTTCGCATCGAACGTTCATCGGCTGCAGCAGGTCATCGACGCGGCCGCTGCAACCCGGCGCAAGATTGCCCTGCTCGGCAGAGGAATGGAAAACGTCGTCGCCATCGCCGCGGAGCTCGGGTATATTCGCATACCCGAAGGCATGATGGTAAAGCCGGAAGAAGTAAACGGGCTGCCTCCCGGCCGGATCGCCGTCCTGTGCACGGGAAGCCAAGGCGAGCCGATGTCCGCTTTGTCGCGGCTGGCCGGCTCCATGCACCGTCAGGTTGCGATTTTGCCCGGAGATACAGTAATTCTCTCCGCTACGCCGATCCCGGGCAATGAACGCAGCGTGGCGCGCATGGTAGATAACTTGTACCGGCTCGGAGCGGAGGTCATCTACGGTTCAGGAACGGTGACGGGTATGCACGTGTCCGGGCATGCCAGCCAGGAAGAGCTTAAGCTGATGCTTACGCTGATGAAGCCCAAATACTTTATCCCGATTCACGGCGAGTTTCGGATGCTTCACCTGCACGGCCGATTGGCCGAAACGGTAGGGGTCGACCCCGGTCATATTTTTATCGTGGGCAACGGAGATGTTGTCGACATCGAGAACGGAACCGCGGTGCAAGCCCGTAAAGTTCAAGCCGGAAACACCCTGGTGGACGGCTGGGGCATTGGCGACGTCGGCAGCATCGTGCTGCGGGACCGGAAGCATTTGTCCGAAGACGGCATGCTGGTCGTGGTCGTTACGCTGAGCAGGACCGAGGGGCAGATCGTATCCGGGCCGGATATTATTTCGCGCGGCTTCGTCTACGTCCGCGAATCCGAATCGCTGCTGGAAGAAGCCAACCGGCTTGTAGCCGAAACGATCGCGCGGCTGCAAGCGGAAAATGTTTATCAATGGAGCGCGCTCAAAATCGGCGTCAAAGACGTGTTAGGACGCTACCTGTATGAAAGTACCGGGCGCAAGCCCGTTATTTTGCCGATCATAATGGAAATATAACGGCGACGGAAAAGTGATGCGGCAGATGCTCCCGTTGCCATCAGGGTCGGCCCGGCAGGAGGAAGTTAGATTTATTGGAGGGAGGTGCGACAGCATGAGTTTAGAAGACCGCGTTGTAACTGCGCTGGAAGAAGTGATCGATCCTGAAATAGGCGTCAACATTGTCGATCTCGGGCTTGTCTACGATGTGTCCGTTAGCGAAGCCGGAAAGGCGTCCATCCGAATGACGTTGACGATTCCGGAATGCCCTTTGGCCGATACGATCGTCTCCGATGTGGAGAAGGCGGCGGGGCAGGTGCCCGGAGTCAATGAGGTCGACGTCAAGCTGGTTTGGGAACCCAAGTGGACCCCGGCCAAAATGAACGATCAGGCGCGGGAAGAGATCCGGGCGCGACAGACGTTGTCCTAGCCCGTGCATGATTCAATCGGACTTGTATATCCTAAGGGCGTAGAATTTCATTCTGCAACCCGATTCGTACGGAGGTGAAGCCAAGTGGCCAAAGGAATGAAGAAGAACGAAGGAAACAAATACAATACCAATCCGAATTATGCGGATCAAGTATTGAAAAACCATGAAACGCAGCCGGCCCAAAACAGCCCGCGTGAAAGCGACGATACACTTCGCCATCGTTAAATCCGACATCGGCATGTTCGACAAGGTTAAGGCAGCTTATTCATTCGGCTGCCTTAACCTTTTATTCGTAGGAGCGTCCGCCTTCGCATATAGAAAAAAAGACCGCTTCGGGCGCTCCATGCGCCAAAAGCGATCCGGTTAGCGAAGCGGTTATTGATACATTCTGCCGCTTGGATACGCCGGCATGCCGGACGGATTGTATTCGGAATATCCGCCTAAGGCCATTTGCTGACTTTCCAGCTGTCTGCAAATTTGCGCTACTTGCTGCAGCTGCTGCATGGCGAGCTGATGCCCGTGCAGAGCGGTCTGGATCATATGGACGGCCTGCCGCTCCCGCTGCGCCAATTGCTCCAGATGGAGCGCGTTTTGCTGCTCTTGCTGCAAGAGCTGCTGATACATTTGGCTCGCTTGCTGGGTTTGGCTCATCAACTGCTGGATCATTTGCTCGCATTGGTTAATCTGATTGGACATCGCTGTGTGCATGTACGATAGGCTCCTTTATATCTATGGTTTGCAGTGCGCCTTTATTGTGGGTTAAACCGCACGGCAATATTCATTATCCTGAATAAGGAAACCCGCTTGACTCAGATTGTTCAGGGCGATGACTGACATGGACTGCTATTCGACCTTGGCGCCGAACGAGCGTAAAAACGCGATCGCCTGTCCCGCATCCATCCGCGCTCCCTTGACATCAAGCGATTTGAAGTCGACCCCGTCCATAACGGCGCCGCGCAAATCAGCCCCCTGGATACGCGCTTTGCCCAGCTGGGCCCGCGTCAAGTCGGCCGACCGGAGATCGGATTTCTCCAGACTGCATTCATATAAATCCGCCTCGACAAAACGGATTTCGCGCAAATCCTGCTTACCGAGACGAGCATGGCGCAAATTCGTATATGACCAGTCCCCGCGAACGATCGTAATGCCGTCCATCGTACATTCCGAAAAATCGGAGCCGACCATTTTGCATTCCTCCAGCTTGGCCGCAAACAGGTTCGCGCCGCGAAATCGGCAATTGGTGAAGGCGGTGCCTTTGTGGACCGACCCGTTCAACTGAGCGCCGCTAAAATCGCAGTCGATGAATTGGCATCCTGTCGTCCATATTTCCTCCAAATAAGTCCCGCGAAACCGGCAGCGCTGAAACAGGCAATGGGTTAATTCGCCGCCGCGCAAATCTTTTTGACTGAAATCTACCTCGTCGTACTGCTGATCTATGTAAGAAAACATAGGAACTCTCCTTTATTTTGACTGTCTTCCTTTCTCATTATGCGCGCTGGTCAGAGCCGGTTGCAAGGACGAATTCATTTCGGGGCGGCTTGAAGCTTCGACCTAGCTGGTTAAACGCCTGTTTAAATTGAGCAGGGCTATAATCACTAACTATGAAGCTTTTTTTGCATAACTTATAGTAATAGCGTCTGCTGCGGCAGACGACAAAAGGGAGAGATGCAACATGGCCAAAGGATTTGACTGCGCAACACCGCTTACGGCGAACACAGCTGCGGCGTTTGAGCGGGACGGGTACGTTTTTGTCGCCCGCTACCTCGTTCCGAGCAGTTGGAAAGCTTTGACCCGGCAAGAGGTCGATACGATCAGCAATGCCGGATTGCAGATCGTCTCCGTCTATGAAACGACGGCGGACCGGGCCTTGGGCGGAAGAGCGGCGGGATTGTACGACGGCGCGTCGGCGCTGGCCTTGGCGGGGCAAATGGGGCAGCCGCCGGGAAGCACGATCTATTTCGCGGTCGACTTCGATGCCTCGTCCGCTCAGATGAGCTCGGTCATCAGCTATATTCGCGCAGCAAGCGAAGCGACGCCTGGGTACAATACCGGGGTATACGGTTCTTATTCCGTAGTTGAAGCGGTAATGGCGGCAGGAGCCTGTTCGCGCGCATGGCAAACGTATGCTTGGAGCGGAGGCAAAAAATCGGCGAGAGCGAACATCTATCAATACCAAAACGATATTACGGTAAACGGCATCGCCGTCGATCTGAACGAATCTTATGGACAAGAGGGCTGGTGGAACTCAGCCGGGGCCAATGTTTCTCTCAGCGTAAGCGACGCGAATAAGCTGATCGAATTTATGAAGGCCGGGTATTTCGCGGCGAACGACGAGGCCGGCAAGGAGGAGTTTCACCGTCTGGCCAACGAACTGCGCAAAGCCTCGGGACAGCCGGAGGAGTAGGCGCGAGTCTGTCCCGCCGGGTACGCCAAATATGCCTCGTCCGCTCAAGGAGAGCAGGCGGGGCTGTTATAAGATCGCCGTCGCCATACGGCGGCGCTTGGACGCGGCTTCATCGCGGCAGGACACGGCGTTCGATGGCGTTGACGATGGCCAATAAAATACCGGTCAAAAAGGCGGCTTGCGGTAGCGGCCGCTTCCTTCCGAACGCACCTGCTTCTTCCCGACGAACGCCATCACCGTCACGGAGAAGGCGATAAGCAGAACGGATTCGAATACCGAGATATGGCCGTCGTTAGCCCACATCAAGGTGAGAAAGAGCAAGATCCACATGTTGACGTAAATATATTCATACAATAATCTCGGCATGCATCCACCCTCATTTCATTGTCTTTTCCATAGGCTCCGATGAGTGGGTTGAATTAATACTACTATAATTTTATAAAAATCCGGAGCAAATTTCAAAGGAAAAAGCAGCAATTTGTCGTATGCTGCGGCGACAGTTCTCCAGCCTTTTATATTATATGACCCGATTGCAAACGTTGGAACTCTCTGTAGAAAAATAGGACAGCCCGCCCGAGCAAGGTCGGTTGAGAGGGTTTACAGATAGAAGCCGGGATGTTACGATGAATCTGTTAATAAATTGTTAAGACAATTATTGAAATGAAAACAACGTCTTGCTATTTTAATCGGGAGTCGTTTATACGGTGCGGAGGTTGTCATGGAGATTTGGAAACGAAATTTATGGCTCCTATGGGTAGGATGCTTTATTACATCGGCAAGCTTTTCCATGGTTATCCCCTTTTTGCCGTTGTTCTTATTACATATCGGAGTAAGCGAGAATATCGAAATGTGGTCGGGACTGTTATTCAGCTCGGCCTTTTTTGCCGGCGCTATTTCTTCGCCTTACTGGGGCGCGCTGGGAGATAAATACGGGCGCAAGCCGATGATTATTCGCGCGGGCTTCGTCCTGTGCGTCATTTACTTGCTGACGAGCATGGTAACGAGCCCGTATCAGCTGCTTATCCTTCGTTTATTGCAAGGGCTGCTCAGCGGATTTATTCCGGGTTCGATCGCGCTTGTCGGCACGAATACGCCGGAGAAGCATGTGGGTTACGCGCTGTCCATGATGTCCACCTCCACGGCGACGGGGAGTATTATGGGCCCGCTCATGGGCGGCTTGATTTCGAAAATTTTTGACAGCCGCGTCGCCTTCGCCAGCGCGGGAGTGTTCGTGCTGTGCAGTACGCTGCTCGTGCTGTTCTGGGTGAACGAGGAGAAGTTCGTCCCGAGCAAGGACCGGTCGTCGATCATCGCCTCGATGAAAATGGCCGTCAAAAATAAACCGTTCGTGACCGTGCTCGGCTTGACGTTATTGACCCAATTTTCCGTAATGACGATCGAGCCGGTGCTGCCGCTGTACATCGTGCAGATCGGCGGCTCGGCCAAGGACGCCTCGCTCATGGCGGGAATCATCTTCTCGCTGGTCGGGATCGCCAGCATTTTGTTCGCCCCGCGGTGGGGCAAGCTGGCCGATAAGATCGGCTTTCATAAAATTCTCGTTATCGGCCTTTTCGTCGGCGGCCTCGGCAATTTGGCGCAAATTATGTTTCACGGCATTTGGGGCTTCTCGATCGTCCGCTTTATTTACGGGGCGTTCTTCTGCGCCGTCTTCCCGGCCTTGAACGGACTGGTCGTCAGAACGACGCCGGCCGACTTCCGCGGACGCGCCTTCGGCTTGAACCAGACCGCCAGTCAGCTGGGAGGCATGCTGGGGCCGCTCGTCGGCGGAGCGATCAGCGGCGTGTTCTCGATCCACAGCGTCTTCCTCGTCACCGGATTGCTGCTGCTGCTGGCGATGGGCGCCGCTTATTGGTCGAAGGATAAGGAAATGCAGCCTTCTTAGCATGAGGCTTGCCCGGCAGATCTACAATTTCATATCCCGATCGATGAACCCGCGGGACGCGCTGAATAGGTTATGTGAGGCGCTTCCCCGGGTTTTTGTTGTTGCCAAGCGGATTGCCGAAACGAGGCGGGGTATCAACTTAAACGACAGTGCGGCGCGTTTTGCAGGGGTATCGGTTGGGGGCCGCTTTCGGGGTCCGGGAGGCGGCCGTAATACTTTTGCCGTGTACAGCATCGTCTTTTTCGGAGAAAATGGAGCTATCATCGCGAGGGCGATTACAGAAGACGAGGAGTTGAATCATTCATGGCATATCAAGTGATAGACGGAGTGCGGGTGTGGGGGAAGCCGGATGAAGGGGCGCTGGCCCAAGCGCGAACATGCGCGTCTCACGGCAATGTAATACAAGCGCTGCTGATGGCGGATCATCATAAAGGCTACAGCCAGCCTATCGGCGGCGTTGTCGCCTACGACGGTCAAATCTCGCCTTCGGGTGTCGGCTACGATATCGGCTGCGGGAATAAAGCGGTTCGCACGAATTTGCAGGCGGCGGACTTGATGCCGCGCATCGGGCAGGTGATGGACCTGATCGCCAAGCGGGTTTCCTTCGGGATCGGCCGCGCTAACAGCGAGAAGGTCGATCATGAGCTGTTCGACGACCCGGATTGGTCGGTCTATCTGGCGGTCGGCCGTCAGGAGCGCGATAAATTAAAAGCTTTGGCCCGCGAGCAGCTCGGCACGGTCGGCAGCGGCAACCATTACGTCGATTTGTTCGAAGAGGCCGGAACCGGGAGACTGTGGATCGGCAACCATTTCGGCAGCCGCGGGTTCGGCCATAAGACGGCGAGCGGATTTCTCAATTTGGCCGCCGGCCGCGAGTTTCTGGGGCGCGCTCCGGGAGAGAGCATGGATCAGCCGCCGGTGCTGCTCGATATGGGCAGCGAGCTCGGCGATATGTATTACCGGGCGATGAAGCTGGCCGGCAGGTACGCTTATGCGGGAAGAGATTACGTTATTCGTCAGGTGCTGTCCCTGCTCGGGGCTGAGGCCGAGCTGGAGGTGCACAATCATCATAATTACGCCTGGAAAGAGCGGTATCACGGTCGCGAGGCGATTGTCGTCCGCAAGGGAGCGACGCCGTCGGCTCCGGGCCAGCTCGGTTTTATCGGAGGGAGCATGGGCGATATTTCGGTCATCGTGCGCGGCAAGGAGACGGAGGAGAACCGGGATGCCTTTTACAGCACGGTTCACGGCGCGGGCAGAATTATGAGCCGCACGCAGGCTGCGGGCAAAATGAACTGGAAAACCCGCAGCCGCTCTGGCGGCCAGATCTCGCCGGAGCAGATGCAAGCGGCGGTCCGCAGCTTCGGCGTCGAGCTGCGCGGAGCCGGAACCGACGAGAGTCCGTTCGTCTACCGCAAGCTGCAGGAAGTGCTGGATGCCCATGCCGACACGATCGACGTCCTGCATGTGCTCAAGCCGATCGGCGCATGTATGGCCGGAGCCGATGAGTTCGATCCGTATAAGGATTAAGTTTTTCACCCATTTTTGCCCATCTTATTCTATAATTATTGAATAGTAGCTTGTTTTTAAGGGTCCCTGTACAAAAGGGGCTCTTTCATAATGATAGGGGGGATAGAATGAGCGAATTTACGGCAGGAACGCTGTTTCGGACAAGCGATTTCGCCGATGAAACATTTGGGGCGACGTTAACCGATAAGGACAGAATCGAGATATTGAATGATACATGGTCGGTTATCCTGATGGAGGATGAATATTTGGGCGATTCCGCTACAGTGGAGAAATTGGCCGGGCTGTCCCGCAAAAAGCCGCTGCTGTATTTTTACAATGCTGAGGATCACGGATGGGGATTCAAGGTGTTTGATGACGGACGCATTACATCTTCGTTAGATGTAAGTTATGATTTAGAATATTCCTATTTTTGTAAGTTGGCTGAGGAAAGATACCCCGGTGAAATACCGCATGCTTTACCCAAAGAATTAACGGACGAGATGTTTGAGGAAGTTAAGCGACTGCCGGAGTTTCTCAAGGAAACGGAGGAGCAGTACGCTGGGGTACGTCCCGAAGCGTTTCAGCGCTTTGAGATCGACATCGAAGAATTAAGGGATTTGTTCTCCGAGGAGTATCGTCATCATTTGGAATTCATTCATGATTTGGTGTATGAATTTAAAACGATTATGGGGTTCAAGGAAATGAGATGGGTCAATTACGATATGGATCTGTCTAACCGTTGAACGATATTTCACCCCTCGGTATCCGGCCCGGCATAATAAAGCCCCGGGCATCGGGTAACCTCCTTTCGAGGAGAAACCCGATGCCCGGGGCTTTTTGCCTTGCTGTCCAGACTGAGCAGCTACGCCTTGAAACGGTAGCTGCTCATCTTTGGAAGATGGAGGCGCCCGCGCTTAACGCGAAGCGCTTATTGGAACTTTCTGTAAGCGGAATGCATTGTAGGGCCGACGAAGGAATTGATCGGGAAGCCGTGCTTGATCGCGCTCATAATAAACGCTTTGGCCGTAGCGACCGCTTGCTTCACATCGCTGCCTTTGGCCAGCTCCGCGGTGATGGCCGCAGAATACGTGCAGCCGGCTCCGTGCGTGTAGGTCGTAGCGATTTTCTTCGACTCGTAGAGCTCGAAGCTCGTACCGTCATAGAGCAGATCGACAGCCGTCGGATGATCGAGCTTCGCTCCGCCTTTAATCAGCACATATTTGGCGCCGGACTCGCGGATCGTCTGCGCGGCTTCCTTCATGTCGTCGAGCGTCTTGATCGGAGCGCGGCCCGCGAGCTGGGCGGCCTCGAACAAATTCGGCGTGACGACGTCGGCCAAAGGCACAAGCAGCTCGCGAAGCGCCACGGTCGATTCCGGATGAAGCGCTTCGTCATTGCCTTTGCATACCATCACCGGGTCGATGACGATACGGCTTAAGCCCTTCTTCTTAATCGTTTCGCTGACCAGCTCGATAATTTCTACGGAGCCGAGCATCCCGGTCTTCAGCGCATCGACGCCGATGCCGCCGAGCACGGTTTGCAGCTGCGCTTCAATCGTAGGCAGGGCCACGGGATGGACGCCGTGATGCCAGTTATTGTCCGGGTCCATCGTCACGATCGTCGTGAGTACGGTCATTCCGTAGACGTCTCTTTCCTGGAAGGTTTTCAAATCGGCTTGAATTCCGGCGCCCCCGCTCGTATCCGAACCGGCAATCGTTAAAGCTTTGTGCATACTCATCATGCTTCTCTCCTTATAGCTGTCTTTCGTGAAAAAGCCGCCGGCGGCGTCGGCCCCCGCAGGAGCCCGACGAACCAAAGGCTGGTATTCTTTATCCTATCACTTTACACGGAATTTTCAATGGAAAAACGCGAATATTCATTTTATCGGATTCATCGTCATAGTTTCCGGTACCCTGAATCTTGAGGTAAAAGCGGAAAAACCGGCGATAGGCTGATCAAGCGTTCCTCCGTTATGATAGCGGGGAAAGGATATATGCTGCGGCGGCAGGATAACGCTTCAAATTCGTTAAACGGCCGCGCTATAAGCTGCGAGAGAGCAAGGCTGAGTAACGCAGCAATTGAAAACGGAAGAGGGGATTACCGATGTCATCATCAGGCAAAATCAAGTTTGCGATTATCGGGGCGGGGGTTATCGCGCCGCTGCATGCGGGAGCGATCAGGGCGCATCCGGAGGCGGAATTGGTCGCCGTTGCGGATAGCGTGAAGGAGAAGGCGCAGAAGCTGGCGAACGAATACGGTGTGCCTTTCGTCTATGAGCATATCGGGCAGCTGCTGGAGCAGTGCGAGGTCGACGCCGTCTGCGTCTGCCTGCCGAGCGGGCTTCACGGCGAAGCGGTCATTGCGGCGGCCGAGGCGGGCAAGCATGTTCTGTGCGAGAAGCCGCTCGATATTACGCTGAAGAGCATGGATGCGATGATTGCGGCGTGCCGCAATCATAAGGTGAAGCTGGCGACGGTGTTTCAGAAGAGAACGACGGAGCTGGCGATCCGGACGCGTCAAGCCGTTCAGCAGGGCAAGCTCGGCAAGCTCGTGCTCGGAGACGCTTATTTGAAATATTATCGCAGTCCGGAATATTACCGGAGCGCCGATTGGCGGGGAACGTGGGAGATCGACGGCGGCGGGGCGCTGATGAATCAGGGCGTCCACGGGGTGGACATCATCCGCTGGATTATGGGCGATGTGGACAGCGTATTCGCTTATGCGGCTCCGCTCGTCAGAGATATCGAGGTCGAGGATACGGCGGTCGCCGTCGTGAAGTACAGGAACGGGGCGTTCGGCGTCATTCAAGGGGCGACCTCGGTCAATCCCGGGCAGGAGCCGAGATTCGAAATTCACGGCGAGCACGGCTCGATCGTCTATGCGGACAGCGGCATCAAGCTGTGGAAGACGGCGGACGGCGAGGAGCCGCCTGTGATTGCGGCCGCCGAGCGCCGGGCGGAGGGCAGCGATAATCCGCACGACATATCCGAGGACGGCCATTACATGTTGCTCGACGACTTGATCCGCGCTATACGCGAAGATCGGGAGCCGTTAATATCCGGCGAAGAAGCTCGCAAATCGGTGGAGCTGATCTTGGCGATCTACGAATCGGCGAGGACCGGCAAGGAAGTGAAGCTCCTATGAACGACAGAACATTACGCATCGGCATGATCGGGCTCGATACGAGCCATGCACCCGCCTTTGCGGAGCTGCTTAACGATCCGAGCCATCCGCATCATATTCCCGGCGCGCAGGTAACGGCCGCCTATCCCGGCGGCTCGTCCGATTTCGAGCTGAGCCGCTCCCGGGTCGCCGGCTTTGCCGCCAGGCTGCGGGATGGCTTCGGCGTCGATATAGCCGCAACGATCGAAGAGGTCGCCGAGCGCTGCGACGCCGTCATGCTGCTCTCGGTGGACGGCCGCGTTCACCTGGAGCAGTTCAAGCGAGCGGCCGCCTACGGCAAGCCGGTCTTCGTCGACAAGCCGTTCGCCGTCGGCAGCGGGGATGCGGAGGCGATGGCCTCAATCGCCGCAGAGCGCGGCATACCGCTCATGAGCTGCTCGTCCGTCCGCTACGCGCAAGGGCTGAGCGATGCGATCGCGGAAGAGGCGCAAGGCGCTATTATCGGGGCCGACTGCTGCGGCCCGATGGAGCTGCAGCCGACGCAGCCGGGGTTGTTCTGGTACGGCATCCATACCGCGGATATGCTGTACGCGGCGATGGGCCGGGGCTGCCGGGAAGTGAAGGCATTCACAAACGACGATCATGATGAAATCGTCGGCGTATGGGAAGACGGCAGAATAGGCACGATTCGCGGCAACCGCAAAGGCAACCGGAATTTCTGCGCGCTCATCCATCGGGAGCAGTCGAGCCGGTTCGTCGATGTGTACGCGCATCCGAAGCCGTATTACGCCAGCATGCTGGAAGCGATCGTTGCGATGTTCCGCACGGGAGCTGCGCCTATCGAGATGAAGGAGACGCTGGAAGTGATCCGGTTCATCGAAGCGGCCAACGAGAGCAGAAGAACCGGAGCCGCCGTCCGGCTAAGTTAAAAGCAACCGGCCTTGAACTTATGGCCGGCCAAAGGAGTGGAACCGAAACGATGGAAATTCCGTTTCAATTAGGGATTATTACCGATGAAGTGTCGCAGCGGATTGAGGAGGCTATTGCGCTGGCCCGGGAATTCGGGCTTACGGCGCTGGAGCTTCGCTCGGTGGACGGCTTGCCGCTTCATCAGCTTTCGCAGAAGCGGCTGGAGGAGCTGCGCAGCCAAATCCAGGCGGCGGGTATGCACGTGTGCGCGCTGTCGACGCCGGTGTTCAAATGCGCGCTGGACAGTCCGGAGGAGGTAGCGCAGAGCAGGGCCGTCCTGGCGCGGGATTTAGCGATCGCGCAGCTGTTCGGCGCGAAGATGGTTAGAGGCTTCAGCTTCTGGGCGAAGGAAGGAGAGCCGTTCGGCGCCGCGCTCCCGGCGATCGTGCGGCAGCTGAGCGGCATCGTGCCGCTCCTCGAAGAAGCGGGCGTTACCTTCCTGCTCGAATTCGATCCGGCGGTCTACGCTACCAACGCCGCCAAAGTCGCACAGCTGGTGGAGGCGGTCGCTTCCCCCTATGTCAAGGCGCTCTACGATCCGGGCAACGATATATGGGACCCGGACGGCGAGCTCCCTTATCCTGACGGTTACCTGCATGTGAAAGAGCATCTGCGCCACATTCATCTGAAGGACGCTGTTCGGAAAGGGGATAAAATCGAGGGCGCTGCCATAGGAATGGGACAGGTCGATTACAGAGGGTTATTCGCCAAGCTTCTGGAGGACGGATATAACGGCTATGCGATGGTCGAGACCCATTACCGGCTGCGATCCGAGCTGACGGAGGAGCAGTTGAAACGCCCTTCGGGCTATGCCTTTTCCGAAGGCGGGGAAGAAGCTTCCCGGCAATGTCTGGAGCATTTATTCTCCCTGCTGCGGGAAACGCTGTCCGGGCGTACGAGCGCCGCACTGCCGGACAACCCGGATAGGTAAGTTATATAAGCAAGGTTCGTTGTACGGTTCGCCGGCTCGCGCGGGGCAAGCGATGCAGCCCAAGAGAAGAGGGCTGCATCGCTTATTCCGCCGTCAGCCGCGAAGCGTATTTCTTGCGGTATTCCCCAGGCGTAATCCCCGAATATCGCTTGAACATGCGGATGAACGAGTTCGCGTTCTGGTAGCCGACATGAGCGGCCACATCCTGGATTTTCAGCTCCAGATTGTCCAGCAGCAGCTTCGCCCGCTGAATGCGCAGATCGTTCAAATAATCGCTGAAATTCATCCCCGTCTTTTCTTTGAAATACGTCGATAAATAGCCCGGCGTAATCTTCAGCTTGTCGGCCATCAGATCGAGGGTGATGTCCTCGTGCAGATGAGCGTCCAAATAGTCGATGACAAAGCGCGTGATCGGGTCCTGGTCCTCCGTATGGCGGCGGATCAGCTGAACGGCGGGCTGCAGCAGCGCCGCGAACCATTGCTTCAGCTGCTCCGCGCTGTAAACGGCGCTGAGCCCGCATAAGGAAGGCTGGGCCGAAGCGCCGCCGCGCTGCCCGTGCAAATTCAGCTTCTGCAGCGTCTTATCCGTCTGCAGGGCGACTTCCTTGGCGAACTGCCGGTACGCCTCGATGGAAGCGCCCCGCCGGCCGAGCTGCTCCACATGCTTGGCGATCCATTCGCCGACCGCCTCCTCGCGGCCGCTCATCAGCCTCGTGTGAAGCTCCTCCTCCATCAGCACGGTGAACGGATACGGCTCGGGAGCGGGCTGTACGCCGCGAATCACCTGGGTTTCATCAAGCAGCCTCCGCTGCTTGATCGCCTGCGTCATCTCCTCATAAGCTTCCGTAAAGGCCGAAGCCGCCGGATATAACGGGCTGACGGCCATCGTCACCAAATACAGATCATGCTCGACATCGAACATGTTTTTCAAATAATCGATCGGCTGGCTGACGCTGTCCGGCCCGGTATCCGCGGTAAAAATAAGCGACAGCACGAGATTGCGCTCCATCTGGAACGTCACCGATTCCTCGTACGACCGGAGCAGCACGCTGTCGATACATTCGCGGATGTAATAGGTTCCTTTCTCCTGATCGATGCTGAGCTCCGCGTATTTCTCCTTGAAATGGATTTCGAACAGCAAAATCATGAACGGCATGTTGTTATCGGCCATTTCCCTTAATTCCGCCAGGTTCATATGGATGTTTTTGAGCTTGTTGGTCAGCGCGTATTTGCGCAGCAGCGACGTCTTATGCGCCAAATCCTGCGTTATGCTTTTGTTCGTCTGCATCATTTGATCGACTTTGTGGCCGATCAGGTCGAATTCGCGGATCGGCCCGTGCTTCGGCTGCGGCTCGCCGGTATCCCATGCCTGCAGCGAGTCGATAATTTTGCGCAGCGGCGTATGGAGGCTCCGGCTGAACAGGACGGAAGCGGCGATGCTGACAAGGGCTGCCGCGGCGAGCAGCGAAATGAGGATCGTATTAAGCCGGACCAGCTGCAAGGAGATCGACTCGGCCGGCACCATGCTCACATAGGTGAACCCGGTCTCCGGACCTTTGCGGAAAAAGTAATAATAATGCCCTTTCATGACAGACGATTTTGCCGGATCGAAGGCGGATAACGGCTCGATCGGCATATCCGGTGTCGTCGTATAAATTGGCCGTCCGTCCGGGTCCAATATGTAGAAATGCTGATCGGACGAAATATTATGAATTTGGAACAGCTTCTGCGCGTCGAGCATGACGATCATGTACATATCGTTATACGGCATCGGCTTCATCAGCATCGGCAGCAGCAGTCCTTTGTCCGTCTCGACGCCGGCCGATTTCTCGGTAAACCGGGAAGCGGGCAGCACCCGGAAGCCGATGCGCTCGTCGAACTGGCGGTTCCAGAACGACAGCGGGTAATCCCCGCTGCGGTAAAATTTGCCGAACATGTCCTCGGCGCTGCTCGTGCCGTCCTTCTCCACGACATAAGCGTCGTTTCGGAAATAGATGATGACGTTCTCGAACTGCAGGAACGGATTGCTGTAGAGCGCTTTCAGCTCGGAGCGTATATCTTCGATGCTGGCGTAGCCGTTGTTCTCCTTCACCTTTCTTAATATGTTCAGATTCGTCATCCAGCGGTCGTTTTGATTCAGACCCAGCACGATGTTTTTCGATAAGCGAAAATGATTTTCGTACCCTTCCACCGTATGATTGATGCTCAGCTCGTTGTATTTCACGATTTCGTCGTGAATTTTATTTTTTAAATAAACGGAAGTGACGAAATTAAAGGCAACGAGAAGAACGATGACGGCCAGGAAGCCGGTCAGCATTTTGCCAAACAGGGATTTCGGTTTTATCGATCGGGGAACAAATTCGGCCATCATGCTTCCAACCCTTCGTCGCGGAAGTCACCTCTCATGAAAACGGACGTCTCCAGGTGCGGGTACCTTTATCATACGTTGTTTTTTCGGTTCGGAACAATATGCACTTTTTCCACTTCATGCACACTGCTCCATCTGTTCAAGAAAAAGCGGATCGGATCAAGAACATGCAGATTTATTTGCCGCTCCCGGTTCGATTATGATGGCCCTACAAGCAGGATGGACTGCGGGCGACAAAAAAGCAAGGGGGGTGTAGGAGAATGGCGGCGTCCTTGTCCAAAACATGGCGCAAGAGCAAATATCTCTGGCTGCTGCTTCTGCCGTGTCTCGCGTATTTTATTGTATTCCGGTACGTTCCGATGTTCGGGCTCGTCATTACGTTCAAAAACTACAATACGTTCAAAGGCATTATGGCGAGCGAATGGGTCGGACTGAAGTATTACCGGATGTTTCTGGAGAACCCGGATTTTTTCCTGCTGCTGCGCAATACGTTCCTGCTCGGAGCGTACAAACTGCTGTTTGGCTTCCCCGCTCCGATCGCGCTGGCGCTCTTGCTTAACGAAGTGCGAACCGTGCTGTTCAAAAAATTCGTGCAAACGGTCAGTTATTTGCCGCATTTCATCTCGAATGTGATCGTGGCGAGCATGGTCATCATGTTTTTGTCGCCGACCGGCGGATTGGTCAATCAGGTGATCCGATCGCTCGGCTTCGCGCCGGTCAACTTTATGATGGAGCCAGGGATGTTCCGAACGGTGTACGTGCTGTCGGAGATTTGGCAGCATATCGGCTGGGAGACGATCATTTATTTGGCGGCTCTTACGGCGGTCGATCCCCAGCTCTACGAAGCGGCGGGCATGGACGGAGCAAGCCGCTGGCGCAAGCTGTGGCATGTGACCGTACCCGGCATCGCCCCGGCTATTGTGATCGTGTTGATTCTGAACGTCGGCAAGGTGCTGGAGATCGGCTTCGAAAAGGTATTTCTGATGTACAATCCGGCGACCTACGGCACGGCGGACATCATCGGCACGTACGTTTACCGGGTGGGGCTGGAGCAGGGCAATTTCAGCTATGCGGCGGCAATCGACTTGTTCATGGGCATCATCAGTCTGATCTTTATTTGGACGGCCAACACGATCAGCCGTAAGGTCGGAGAAACGAGTCTGTGGTAAAAGGAGGGGGTGAGCATTGAAAGAAAAGACCGGGTTTTTTACCGTCGTAAATACGGTCATCCTGCTCGGCGTGATCGTCATTACGCTGTATCCGTTCGTCTATATGCTGGCGGTTTCTTTAAGCCAGGACGTCTATGTCATGAAGGGAGAAGTGACCCTTTGGCCGAAAGGATTTAATCTGAAGATGTATAAGCTGGTGTTCGCCGATCCGAACATTTGGCTGGCTTACAAAAATACGATCGTCTACGTCGTCCTCGGGACGCTGATCTCGGTCGCCGTCACTTCGATGGGGGCGTACGCGTTATCGCGCAAAGATATGGGGTATCATTCCTTTTTTACGCTGCTGGTCGTCTTTACGATGTTTTTCAGCGGCGGGATGATTCCGACGTTTCTCGTCGTCCGCTCGCTCGGGCTGATGGATACGGTGTGGGGCATGGTGCTGCCGGGCGCGGTGAACACATGGAATCTGATTCTGATGCGGACGTTTTTCAGCGGCATTCCGAAGGAGCTGGAGGATTCGGGGCGTGTGGACGGCCTGACCGATATCGGCATTTTCTTCCGCGTCGTTATTCCGCTGTCGCAGGCGGTGTTCGCCACGATCGCTCTGTTCTACGCCGTCGCGATGTGGAATAACTTCATGCTGCCGCTGCTCTACTTGCGCAACCCGGATTTGTTCCCGCTGCAGGTGCTGCTGCGCAATCTGGTGCTGGCCGGGAGCGTCAGCTCCGGCAATGTGACCGGCATCGGCGGAGATAATCTGGTCGTCGAGGATTCCTTGAAGTTCGCTACGATTATGGTCTCGACGCTGCCGATTTTACTCATATACCCGTTCGTGCAAAAATATTTCGTCAAGGGCGCGATGATCGGCGCCGTCAAGGGCTAGCTGCTCAAACCTATACAAAGGAGAGGGTCTTCATGAATAAAATGGCATCGTTATCGCTTGCTTCCGTCATGGCGCTATCGGTTATGGCCGGCTGCAGCGGGAATGAAGGGACGGAAGCGGGAGGAGGGGCGGCGCCGAACGCGCCGGACGGAACGCCGGCCAAGAAGACGCTGACGGCGCTGCTCGACAACAACCCGACGTTTCCGTACAGCAAGGATTGGCCGATCTGGAAGTGGCTCGAAGAGAAGACGGGGGTGACGCTGCAGGTACAGACACCGTCGGGCAAGCTGAACGATACGCTCAATTTGACGATCGCTTCGAATCATTTACCGGATTTAATGAGCATGCCGAGCCGCAGAGATTCCGACCGGTTCGGGCAGCAGGGCGCGCTTGTCAACATTCTTGATTATCTCGATCAGATGCCCAATCTGAAGAAGTGGATACAGAAGTATCCGGATGAAGCGAAGGCGATGATTTCGGCCGACGGCAAAATGTATATGTTCCCTAACCAAGGCTTCGGGGAAACGAACCGGATGATTTGGCTGTATCGCGAAGACATTTTTAAGAAGAACGGCCTGACGCCGCCCAAAACCTATGAAGAGCTGTACCGGACGATGAAGCAGCTGAAGCAGGTTTATCCGGACAGCTACCCGCTGTCGCTTCGCTTCGGGCAAATTCCCGACGAAATGTATACGCATTTGGCTGCCAACTACGAAACCGGCGCTGACGCGTATTACGACATCGACAAGAAGGAATGGCGATACGGGCCGATTGAAGACAACTACAAGGCGATGGTGGGGATGTGGCACCGGTTTTACGCCGAGGGGCTGATTCCTCCGGATTTCCTGTCTATCCAGACGAAGCAGTGGCAGGATACGATGTCGACCGACAAATCGTTCATTACCATCGACTATATTAGCCGGATCGATTTCTTCAACAATGCGATGCAAAAAGAGAGGCCCGACTACAACATGCAGTTTATGGCTCCCCCTGCAGGTCTGGACGGTGGCAAGCAGCTCAATCCGTACTTCCATTATTTGGACGGCGGCATGACGGTGGCGTCGACTTCCAAAAACATGAAGGACGTCATGGCCTTTATGGATTTCTTCTATACCGAAGAAGGGCGCACGCTGGCAAGCTGGGGCAAGGAAGGAGAGACGTACGTTACAGAGAACGGGCAGAAGAAATTCAAGCCTGAATTTACCGACGTGACGGAAATGCGCAAAAAGACCGGTCTGCAATCGAGCAGAGGCACGTACACCTGGATCGATTACGACGCCCATCTGTCGCTGTTTTCCAAAGATTTGCAAAATGCGTACAAGGAAGCGGCCAAGTACGATCCTCCGGCGATGCAGCCGCGGCCTTCGTTTACGGAGAAGGAGAACGAGGTGCTGTCCGTCACCGGCGAGGCGCTCAAAAAGCACAAGGAGGAAAGCTTCGCCAAGTTCGTGCTCGGAACCCGGAGCTTAAGCGAGTGGGGCAAATATGTCGAGGAGATGAACAATCTGGGCGCGCAAAAGCTGGTTGACACGTACAAGGAAGCTTACAAGCGGGTGGAGAGCGCGAAGCTGAAGCCGTAGCCCGCAGCCGGAGACGGCGGAGAACTTTAGATCATAACGGCGAAATCACCACTCTTTTAAGAGTCTGGCCGATGAGCGACGTAGAAGGTATATATGCAAAATGATAGTAATTATACAGCGTTAGCGGTGAAATATACAGTCATTATTCATTCGCTATGCACAAAAGGTACTCCGTCGGACAGACTCTAAAAGGATAGGAGCCGCAGGGAGAAGCCTGAAAATCAAGCTGGCGGGAAGCGGGAGCACCGCTGTTCCCGCCATAGGAGGCCGCTAAGATGTTAAGCAGAGTAAACGCCTGGAGACGCTTCGTCTTCGCCGTATGCATGTCGTTGCTGGTTACCGCTTCTTCCTTCACCGTCCCGCTGCCCGCCGTCTGGGCGGCTTCCTCCGTGACGATCGACGCTCCCGCGACGGGCGGGACGCTCGCATGGCCGAAAATGGTGCTGACCGGCACGTATACGGGGGCTTACGATATTAAGCTCAGCATCAACGGCGAGTCCCAGGTTAGCGTCGCGACGGACGACCCGGACGCCGACGATGCGGGCACGTGGCGCTATGAGCTGGACACGCGCGAGTACAGCGGCGTCGTCCGTCTGCGCGCCAGCGGGTCGGACGCGCAGACGCGTTACGGCGTCTGGAGCGATACGCTCGAGCTGCGGGCCGATCCTTCCAGGGGAGAAGCGCCGCAGGTGGCCATCGTGAACCCGGCGGAAGGGCGTTCCGTGAGCGGAACGGTTCCGGTCACCGTGGCGGTATACGGCGGCGCGCCCGTGCGCAGCGTGCAGGTGCGCGTGAACGGAGGGCCGTGGAAGCCTGCGCTGCGCCATGGAGAGCAGTATGTGCTGGAATGGAACACGAAGGGGCTGGGGGATGCGACGAGCAGCCTTGAGGCGAAGGCGACGGATATCCGCGGCCGCACGGGCTTCAGCGGCACGACCTACGCGACGGTGGGCCGGGGCGCGCGCGAACCGGTCACGCCGAAGCCGCAGGATCGGGCGATGTGGATATGGGAGCCGGAGGCTTACCGGCTGCTGCTGAACCCGGGCTCGAGGGCGGTGCTGGACGCCTTCGCCAAGGACACGTCGACCTTCGGCTCGGACCCGGTGACGACGCTCTATTTGGCCGTCGGCCCGATGGCGGATATGGACATACTGGCGGACGATCCGGGCAAGCTGCGCAATTTCATCGCGTGGGCCCACGGCCGGGGGTATCAGGTGTACGCCTGCATTTCCGGAGGGACGACTCCGCCTTATATGGGAGCGTATACGATCTATCACGACAAAGCCGTGAGGGAAATGGAGAAGGTGCTGAACTACAATATCGCCTCATCCCGCAGTGAGCGGTTTGACGGGGTGAACGCCGATATCGAGCCTTACATCTCGCCGGATTTCAAGGACGATTATCCGTCGCTGCAGCTGCAGTATTTGGAGATGCTGCAAAAAATGATCGACCGCCGCAACGCGTCCGGCTTGAATCTGCCCTTCGGACCGGCGATCCCCAAATGGTTCGATTCGTCGGCGCAGGCGGAGGGCATCGTCTGGAACGGAAGCGCTAAATGGCTGTCGCAGCATGTGCAGGATATGACCGATTATATTTCGATTATGGATTATCGCGATACGGCGGACGGATCGGCGGGCATTATCGCCGGAGCGCAGGGCGAGATCGATTATGCGGACGGGATCGGCAAGCCGCATTCGGTCGTCATCGGAGTGGAAACCCTCGATATTGCCAATAGCGGCGATCCGGAAGCGATCACGTTTCGCGAGGAAGGGCGCGCGGCGATGGAAGCGGAGCTGGATAAAGTATACGCCGCTTACGGGAGCAGAGTCTCCTTCGGCGGGATTGCGGTGCATCATTATGATTCGCTTCGTACGCTGCCGTCTTACTGGGGACCGGGCAGCACCGTCTGGCAGCCTCCCGCCGACACGAAAGCGCCGTCCGCCGTCCGCGGCATCCTGAAGGCCGAAGCGGCCGATTACCAGCAGGCCGAGCTTGCGTACGGCATGGCCGGCGACAATACGGATATCGACCGGTATGTGATCTACCGCGGGACGACGCCTTGGTTTACGCCGGGCCCCGACAACGTAGCGGGAGAGTCCCGCTCGCTCTCCTTCCGCGACGCCGGGCTGCTGCCCGATACCGTCTATTATTACAAGGTAGCCGCCCGCGATGTGCGGGGGAATGTCGGCCCGGCTTCATTGCCTGCGTCCGTCAAGACGAAGAAGACCGCTTTGAAGCCGATGGCGCTCCAAGGGATGAGCATTGCGATGAAAGGCTCCGCCGCGGCGGTGACGATGCAAGCGGTTGACAAGAATACGGGACAGCCGCTCGCGAACGCTCTGGTCGAAGGCCGCTTTCAATATGCGGGCGGCAAATATACCGGCGGCCGAACCGATGTCAACGGGATGATCACGCTCGCCTCGGAGACGATTCCGGCGGGGGGACAGGTCGGCTTCGAGCCGCGGCGCGTCACTTCGCCGGGCTATTACTGGGCTCAAGCTTACGACGAGCCGCATACGGTCAGCTTATATCCGCTTCGCTGAAGGGACAAGGCGGCATCATGGGACTTGGCAGTCAAGTCCTGCGATGCCGCCGTTTTTGCGTTGGAAACATGATGTGCTTCCGTTTCCGGCCGTATGAATGTATTGTTTCAAATGTATTGTTTCAAAAATTCCGAAACTGCTCGGCATAGAATGCGCCGGGCAGTTTTTCTTTTTGTTTGCCGCCTCTCAACATAGGCTTTAAGAACTAATCGCTAGAAAGTAGATTTTGTCTTTTTTGGGACATGGAACCTGGAAAACATAAAATATTTGTCGATATATGTAAGGGATTGCTGGATTTGATAAGCAAATTCATTTAGAATTAGAGTGATGCTAGTAAATTATAGAAATAGATTGCAGCCGCATAAGCCCTTTAATTAGGAAGAAAGGAATATTGACAATGCCGTATGAAAAAGCAGGTTGCTCTTTCTCGCATGTATATCAGCCGATCGTCTATATGGAAAATAGAGAGATACTAGGATTTGAGGCTCTGATCAGAAGCAATATAGGACATCCGGAGCAGTTGTTTGAGATGGCCCGCCGAGAAGACCGCCTGTTCGATCTGGATACGCAATCCGTTCTTCGGGCTGTCAGTCAATGCAGTCAAGTCATATCGGGCCGGAAAAATCAGCTATTCGTTAATATATACCCGTCCACGCTGCTTCATCATGAATTTCATGCGTTCCTGGACGAGCTTGTTTTTCAGCGATCTGCCGGCTTGGATATTGTGTTCGAAATTAACGAAGCGATCGAGGAATTCGACAGATGGACGGAGCTGCTGGATCGGGGTATTGTGAACCTTTTACATAAAAAGGCGATCTTGATCGCATTCGACGACGTAGGGGAAGGCGCCATTTCCCTAAAGCAGCTGGTCGACTTCGAGCCCGATTATATTAAGCTGTCCAAATATTTCACGAACGGTCTGGAGCATTCCCAAGGGAAGCAGCGAATGATCCGGATGCTGGCCGAGTTTTGCAGCGGCGGCTCCTCCGAATTAATCGTCGAAGGCATCGAAACTGAGCGGCAATTTTACATATTGGAGCAGATGGGGGTCGTATACGGACAAGGTTATTTGTTTGCAAAACCCCAGCCTTTGGAAGAACTCGTGTTCGTTAACCCTATATTGTAAAGGATGTTTATGATGAGCAATCAAGTGAACTATTCTCGCAGAGCGAGCTTGTCCATGAAGATGACGGAATTTGAGATGCCGCCGATGCAGGATTTGCTGATTATCGGAAAAAGAGCGCCTATCGGTCCGGAGGCCGTGAGGAGAATGGCCGAAGCGTTGTCTCCCGAGCAATTCTCGATCCTAAAGTTCGATCATCCCAAAGTCGAAGGGGTGTTAATCCGCAATTCGCTGCTCGAATTGCTCGATAAAAATCTGCTGCTCGAAATCATATTGGAGGAAGCGGATAAACTGATCAATGAAACGATGGTATTAAGAGCCGAATTGAAAATTACGGTTTCAATCCAACGAGAGGTGGAGCTTCAGTGAAGGTTGGACAGGTCATGTCGGAAAAAGTATGCAGCATCACTTCCGGAAGGAGCGTCAGGTATGCTGCGGATCTTATGAATGAGCTGGGAATCGGTTCGCTGGTCGTAATCGATGAAGGGGAAGTCAAAGGGATCATTACTTCGAAGGACATTCGTTCTGCTCATCCGAATCGAATCGTGGCCGACGCGATGACGTATAATCCGGTAGGCGTATCCCAATCGGCGTTCATCGGCAGCGCGCTGCTTACTATGGAACAGCATAAGGTAGAGAGGCTGATCGTCCAAGACGGCAAGCAAGTGAAGGGCATCGTCACCCGTGAAACGTTAAAAAGCACACTCGGCAATTATATCGATCCTTTAACGAATTTGTACCGTTCCAATTACATAGAATACATCCACGAATACTTGGTCGAAGAGGGTACGCCGTTCTATTTGCTGTTCATCGATTTGAATGATTTCGGCAGAGTGAATAAAACATACGGGCACGCGGTCGGCGACGATCTGCTGATCCATTTCTCCGGTATGCTGAAGCAGGTTGTACGGGATCAGGATTATTTATGCAGATACGGCGGAGATGAATTCGTCATTATTACGAGCCGCAGCCGCGAGGAAATCAACTTCATGACGGAGCGGCTGTCGATGCCGGTTACGTTCCACTCGTTCACGATTTCCGCGGCGATCGGCGTCGTATACGGCTATGCCGATAACGGACAAGCGCGTACGTACCGCGATTGTATCAGCACTGCGAGCCTGCTTTCCACCGACGCCAAGCAAAAGCAAAAGGTGCAGTAAAGCAGGACTCGCATCGCGGTGAATGCTGCTTCTGAGCGCCGTCGATCATTCGAAGAAATCGTTGACGAAATAAACGAAGGGCGCAAAGATAGCTCTAACATAATGAATAGTAAATCGCTTGGAATAATAAACGTTTGCCGCTGGAACAACCGGAGACCGCTATTCCGCTCTTTATGGAGGGGAAGGGTGCATCTCCTTTTTTGGTTATATCGGCTATAAAGACGACGCAGCATCATCCAGCATCCTAAAAAACCTTCCGTTTTCCGCAGTGTTCGCGGAACGGAAGGTTTTTGCCGTATATCGCTAAGGATGTTGATTAATACCCTGGATGCGGACGGAATAAGCTTCAGAGCATCACGTCACTTTTGGGGGATTTGTTCCTCCCCTTTCGCTTAACCATTCAAGAAATCCGGGGATAAGAGCGACCGGAAGATGCTTTCGCATGCGCAGTCAGCGTTTTTCACCACGCTTTTAGAAGCCTGGTGAAAAACGAGCGGAGGGACCATTTGAGTCTGGAAAAGCGTAAGCGATCGCCTTTGAAAACGGATTCTCTCCATAGAAAAATAGGAAAATAATCCAAAGAATCCGATTTCAACAGCGATTGGAGGATCAAATGGACGCGGCTGCGGACTTTTTCACCACCCTTTTAGATACAAGCCGTAAATCAGCTTGGCTGCTTGAGCTCTGGTGCTGCTGTCGTCCGGAGCGAACCGGCCTTCGGACATTCCATCCATAATTCCGGCCTGCTGCAGCTTCTCAATTGCTTGGGCGGCATAGCTTTGAATATCGCTATGATCGCTGAACGCTTTGCCCGGAACGGCCGGAGTCAGCTTGATTTGCGCCAGCTGAGACGCTCTATAGGCGAGCGCGGCCATTTCCTGGCGGGTTATTTGCCGGCCGACGCCGAAGGAGCCGTCCTCATAGCCTTGGGTAATGCCGAGCTTTTGGGCCGCAGCAACGTATTTGTAATAATACGCGTCCTTGTCGACATCGGTGAAGCGGGCCTCCGCTTGGTCATCCGCGAGATCCAAAGCTTCGATCAGCATTTTCACGAACTGCTCGCGGGTCACGTTAAGTTCGGGAGCGAAGCGGCCGCCGCCGACGCCGTCGATCATGCCGCGCGCGGCCAATGCTTCAGCCGCTTCCTGAGCCCAGACCGCGCCGGACAAGTCGCCAAATGCGGCGGGAGCCTGCATCGCCGTGTAATAGCTGAAATGACCGGCGGTGAAGGATACGGTGCCTGCCGCCGCGTCGTACCGGCTGCTGGCTACCGGCTCCAGCTGTCCCGCCTCTGTAACGTAATAGGCGACGATCCTTGAAGGGGTTTCTCCGCCTGCCGTATAACCGAACGTGATTTGCGCAGGGCGCTTGCCTGTCAATGCATGAATCTGCTTGCCGTCCACGGAGACGCCGAATTCATAGACCGGCTTATTGTCGGCGGCGCTTCTGACCTCGGCCGGGAGCGTCTCTGCGTTCGCCAAGGCGATCGTAAAGACGACGTCCGACGCGGGCATATGGCCGCTGCCTAGGGCGTCCGGTCTGATGCTTACGGCAGCCAAGCCGGTTTGGATGCGGATCGCTCCCACGGCCCTCGACGCTTGCAGCTCGTTCCATACTGCGGCCGGAAGCTTGACGGTCAGACGCGCCGCGCCGTCCAATGGCGGCAGCTTGAGCACAAGAGCCGAGCTTCCGTCCTGCGGCGCCGCCTTCAAGGCCGCCAGCGCTTGCTCCAGCACCGCCCGGGTCACTTCGGCCGCCGCGATTCCGCTGCCGTCGACCGCGGGCTTGGGCAGGTCGACCGTTACGTCGCCGCCGGTCGGCAAGGACGTGCCCGATTCGGCGCTGCCGGAGCCCCCGCTTGAACCGGATGATCCGCCGGAGCCGGAGTTGGAGCCGCTGTCCGAGTCGTCGCCGGAATCGTCCGAGCCTCCCGATGTATCGCCGGGATTGCCGCCGTGATCACCCGGGCTGCCTCCATTGCCCGTATCTCCGCCGTCCCCTGGCTGGCTCGGATTGCCGGGATCGACAGGAGGCTGCTCCGCATCGTCCAGCTTCACCGTAACGGCTGCTTGCGCGGATTGTTCGCCGAATGCGTTCACGGCCGTAACCGCAAAGCGGTACTCGATGCCGCCGGCAAGTCCCTTTGCCGTATAACGGGCTTCCGTAATCGGCTGTTCCGTCAGCCGCCGTCCGTCCTGGTACACATAGTAGCCCGCTGTCGCCGGGTCTTGAGCGGCTTTCCACGATAAGAGAGCCTCGCCCGTTCCCGCAGCCGCCGTCAGTTCGGCGGGAGCGGCAGGCAGAGCCGCGCGATTCACCGTGACGCTGTAGCTATCGGTCGAGCGCCCGTCAGCCGCCGTCACGCCGATGGCAAACAGACTGTCGCCTTCCGGCAGCGGGACGCTGCTTGTACGGTATACCGCATCGCTGACCGTATAGGTGACGACGGTGACGGTATCGCCGCGTTTGACGGTAATGCCGCTGAGCGAAGCGCGGGCAGCGGTCGTCGCCGCCTGCAGCGTAACGCTGCTCATGGCGTGAGGGGCGCGGTACACATAAGCTTTCGTCTGCGGGTCGAATCCGGCCAAAGGCTCGTCGTTTAAGGAAACTGCTTTTAGCGTCGCGTCGCTGTCGGGCACGACCTTAAGCGAGTAAACGGCCGTTTTTCCTTTATAGGTGGCGCTGACGACAGTATCGCCCGCGCGAAGCGCCGTAAGCAAACCGTCTGATTCTACGGAGGCGACCGAAGGATCGCTGCTAACGAACGAGGAATAGGCGGTCACATCGTTTGTTCCCTGTTTGCCCAAATAATAACGCACCTTCAGCGGGACGGTCTGTCCTTCGGTCAATGCCGCCGCAGGGCCGTCGATCGCAATATGATCGTATAATTCCCATGCCTTCAGATCGACGATCTGCAGCCGGTCGAGCGGATAGTTGATTTCGGGACGATAGATGTTGGCGCCCGATTCGTACATAATGTACAGCTTGCCGTTCAGCAGGAAGTTTCCTTCCGCCGAAGGAGGCATATTCAGCGAATCTTCCATATTCAGTCCGTCGAGGAACCAGACCGGCACCGTCGTATTCTCGATCGTTACGCTCGTATGAGGCGGCTCCTGCACGCTTGCTTTATATTTCAAAATATTGCTGTTCGGATTCCCGTTCGTTTGGCTTAGCATGACCTCGTCAGCCGTAACTGTAGCGCCTTGAATGCGGTCCGGCACCGAGAATATATAGTCCGGGATCACCATGCCGTCGCTTGTCAGCTTGGAGTCCGCAGGAAGCAGGTCCGTCTGCTTATCGAGCTTGTAACCGACGATCCAGGCGTTATATACTTTGTTGTCGCGCGTCGTCATTTTCTGAATCGGCGTAGTCAAGTAGTTCGGCGAGCTGTAATAATCGCCTACCCATAGAATACCGTCCGAATACGTGGCGAAGGAGGCCCGCGTATTGGTCAGAAAGCTGCCTTCGAACGACAGATTGGCGTTATCCGGACAGTCGACCACATCATCCAGCTTCAGCCGGAGCAGTTCCTTGCCGTAGGCGACCCATACGTATTTATCGCTGACGGCTACTCCGCCCGCATGTCCTGTAAACGGCTGCCCGTTCTTATATAAATGAATCGTTTTGACTTGCTTGCCGGTCGTTAGATCGATGATCGTCAGCGTGCTCGCGCGCCGGTCGTCGCGGTAGCTGGAGAGGACGGCCCAGTTTTTGTCGCGAATGATATGCATCCCCTGAGGAACGAGTCCCTGCAGCAGTCCGGGCACGATCGGCCCTGGCTCGCTCACGTCGAGGAACCGCTGATAAGGCGTAATGTCTCCGACAATCGGAGCGCCCGTCTCCTCCTGCGTCAGCGGCTCATGCGGCAGTGTAACGGCCAGCGGCTGCGACTTCTCGGATTCGTTGGCCGACGAATCGACGGCCGACACCTGCAGCTTGTACTCGAAGCCCCCGGATAACGAAGTAATGTCGGCGGTATACGTTGACGACGATACGGTGCCTGCCAGAGAGCCGTTCCGGTATATGTTATACGAGGCGATATCCGGCTCGGTATTCGGAGCCCAATTCAGCTTCACCGTAGCGGCGCCGGTTTGCGATGCCGCAAGCCCTGTCGGAGCGTCGGGCGGGATCGAGTCGATGACCTCCGGCTGAGGCGTAGCCTTAACAAGCTCCGAAGGCATGGACATCTGGAAGTCGGCGTTCACCGCGACGACCGAGAAACGGTATTCGGTGAAGTTGGTCAGTCCCGTCACTTCGTACGAAGTATCGGACGCCGTCTCGTCTTCCATCACCCCGTTGACGATGACGCGGTAGCCGGTTACGTTCGGATCGGCGCTTGCCGTCCAGTTCAGCCGCACAGAGCGATCCCCCCGCACGGCGAACAAGCCGGCGGGCGATACGGGCGCCGAGGTGTCCGGAGCTTGTCCGGCAACGATGCTGCCCGGCGTCGGCGTCTGCTGATTGGCCGTCTTGCGCATGACGATCGTCTGATCGGTCGGATAGCTGTAGATGACGCTTTTATTCAGCACCACATCGTCGTTTTCGCCGGTTCCGTCCGAATACGAAACGCTGCACAGCTGGAAGCCGTTGCCGTCTACGAGAATAAGCGTGCGGGAACCGCTGTTGGACAAGCCTTGGCCGGATATCGGGTAAAACTGGTCTTCCCGGATATGGGAGCCGAAGTTGGCGTTGAACGCCTCCACACTGCCGGACAAGCCCGGCGACTGCACCCACAGAATCATCGTGTCATGCGGCTGAATCGTCATATCTTTATCAAGATTCCACGTTGAGGTGGTATTATAAATAATTTTGTATCCCTTCAGCGGGATCGGAGTACTGCTGTTGTTGTACAGCTCGATATACTCGAAGCCGTCGACCGAAGAACCGGAGGCGTTGACCGCGTTGGTCGTATCCTGAACCATTTCGGTAATCGTCAGAGGCGGGATCGGGACGGAGCCCGCTGCGGCTTGCGCCGCAGGCAGCCCGTGAAGACCGGCTATCGGAGGTACGGCGAGGAGGAGTACGAGTCCTGCGGTAAAACGACGTTTCCATTCATGGTTTATCATTTGAACACTCCTTTATAAAGGCTTATGCTGTGTGCTGATTGCTTCAATGATTTTTGGCCAACACAAAAAAGACGAGATCCACCCCCCGTACAAATCGTCTCCTTCCCGCCCGTATTGCGGCAGAAAGGGAAAATGTTGTAGGATCAGGGTTTTCTCATCGTCTCCACCCATATTCCTTCTATAAATAAAGCGCATTCAAATCGAGAAAAGTATATCATAAGCCTTAGTCTCTGTATAGTTAATATTCCGTTAAGCTCTAGCCGTATTTTTCAACCTGTCAGTGAGTTGGGGGAGGCCGCCCGCTTTACAGCAGGACGGTTTCCGTCATCGGGGACCCGTCCTGTTGGCCGACCAGCTGCTGCGCAAAGTCCGGATCATCCGGAAGCGGCTATGGCGTCCGCCAATTCATCGCGGAGAATCCGGGTCGGACAGACTGCGGGTGTAAAATTTGGCCGGCGGCGATAACGGGGCTTGGAGATGCTGCTTCCGGAGCGCAGCGCCAGGCGCCTGGTAACCCGGATAAGCATCGCCCGGCCGGACCGGCAGCAGACCGCGGGAGGATACGTCTACGGCGTCGATAAGCATCCTCTTCCGGCGGTTTCAGCATAAGCGCCGGCTCGAATAGAAGCGGAATTCGGCTGTGTTGTTTCGAGCGGAGATGGCGAGGCGTAGAGCTCCCGCATCCCGGCGCCGCCTTGACTTTTCCGGGCACGGTCACTACAATTTGTAGTGAGAGGTGTGGCAATTGAAAATTCATCATTTCAAAACGAATGAAAGCGGCTTAAACCGGTTCTTCGGCGCGTTGGAAGCCAAGATCATGGACATCCTGTGGGACGGCGCCGAGAAATCGATCAAAGACGTGCAGCAGAAGCTGGAGCGCGAGCAGGAGAAGCTTGTGAACTTCAATACCGTTATGACGGTAATGAACCGTCTGGTCGCCAAAGGCGTGCTGAAGAAGCGGCTGGAGGGCCGGTCTTTTGCCTACAGTCCCGTTCTTTCCAAGGAGCAGTTCATCGACACGCAGTCCAAGGAGCTGACGCATGAGCTGATCGAAGAATTCGGGCCGCTTGTCGTGAGCCATATGCTCGATGCTTTGGAAGAAGCGGACACGGAATTGATGGAAAAGTTGGAACAAAAAATAAAGCAGCTGAAAAAGGAAACGTAATCGATGTGGGAAAATCGATCGAAGCTGATTTTTGGTTCGTGTATGCTGATTGCGAGCTTGATGTTTTTCCAGATGGGCATGTACACGATGCATGTGCTGGCCGGCTGGGACGTGAAATATAATGTCATCCAGTTTTGCCATACGGCGATCCGGTCGCTGGGCGTCACATGGGCCGGATATATTCTGAACGGGATTGTATTTCATACGCTGCTGCTTACGGTCTGGATCGCCGCAAAGCAGCTGTATTTATCCAGAGCCTTCTATAAGAGGCTGCTGTTTTGCCGTCATGAAGAGCTAACTCGGCAAATATGCGAGCAGCACGGCGGCGGGCATCCGTCGATTACCGTCGTCCGCAGTCCGGCGCCGATGGCGTTTGCGGCAGGCTTTTGGAAGCCGCAGATCGTCTTGTCGACGGGCTTGCTGGAGCTGCTCGATCCGAGCGAGCTGGAGGCTGTCATCCACCATGAGACGTTCCACCGCAAGCACGGCGATCCGCTGAAAATATTTTTGCTGTCGCTGTTGGCTTCCGTCATGTGGTATTTGCCGATTTTGAAGTCGTTTCACCAAAATTATAAAATCGTCAGGGAAATATTGGCCGACAACTATGCGATAGACAAGCTGGGCGGCTCTGCGGATCTCGGAGGAGCGCTGCTGAAGCTGTTGAAAGGACAGACTCCCGCGAATCTGTCGATATCGCATGTATCCTTCACGGATACGTCGATCAATTTCCGCATTCGGAAGCTGCTGGAGCCGCAGAGCGAGCTTCCGCTCAAATGGCCGTTTACGCCTGCGATGATCTCGGTTCAGGCGATGCTCGCTTTATGCTCGATGTTTATTGTAGTCATGCATTAGAAGCGTGGCGAACAAGTCCGCTGCGATACCCATTTGATCCAATCGCTGTTGAAATCGGATTTTTGGATGGTTGTCTTAGACGAACGTTAACGCTTTTCCGGATTCAAACGGCCCCTCCGCTCTTTTTCATGTCTGTCCGACGGAGCTGTCGTTTGTGCATATTGAATGAATAATGACTGCATATTTCTCCGCCGACGCTGCATCATTACTGTCATTTTGCTTATATACCTTCGACGTCGTTCATCGGACAGACTCATAGAGGAGCGGTGAAAAACGCTGACTGCGCAGGCGAAAGCATCTTCCGATCGCTAGCCCGTAGAATAGCGGAAATCCGGGAACAAAGTCGAACGTTAACGCTTCGCCAGCTTGCTCTCGCTGCTTCCGCAAAGGGGAAGCTAACGGACGCCGGCGACCTTAAATCGCCATAACTTGCCCTTTTCAAACGGTAACGGTCGCCACAGCGCTTATTGGCCCCGATCTGCTTCTGAGAAGCGATATTACAGGTAAATAGCTGCACTCCTGTCCGTTAAAAATCCGAAAGGTCGGTTTTGGCGCAAATAACTGCGTCTGTGTCCGTTAGAGTTTGGGGCGGCGTCTCTGGTTCCGAGCAGGGAGCTTCCCGCCGCATAGGAAGCGTGCAGTGAAGTTCTCACAGTAATCATTCCGTTGTATCGCTGACGAAAACCTTCTCCGAACGATGCCGAAGCGCTAGGATGCCCGACAGATCTTTTTACGCATGCGGGTAGACACTACGGGGTGTAGTTTGCCGATTTATGGCGGACGCTTTCTCTCCTGCTTCAAGCATTGAACGGCTTATGGAGCCCGGACGGTAACGGCATGCGTTTCCTGCAGGCGGCCGTTTTCGCAAATATATCCTTGGCCCGATCCGCCCGCTGCAGGGCGCCGCTTTTGTTGCTTGCCGCAGCTTGGGCCAGTTATATTATAATGAAGGAGGCAATCGGCGATGCCGCATGTCAAAGAAGGGCTCGGCGCCTTTATCGTAAGAGTGGCGCTGGGGTTTACTTTTTTCATACACGGTTGTTTGAAATTTCAAGGAGGAATCGAAAACGCCGCGGCGTTTTTTGAAACGCTGGGTTTGCCGGGTATATTGGCCGATGCCGTAGGGGTGATCGAGCTGGTCGGCGGCTTTTGCGTCATGCTGGGCATCGGCGCCCGCACCGTGTCCGCGGCTTTCGCGCTGATCATGCTCGGAGCGATTTTTACGGCCAAGCGATCCGCCGGATTTGCGGGAGGGTATGAGCTGGAAGTGGCCTTGCTCGCTATGTCGGTACATACGATACTAAGCCCCAATCCGATATTCGCCGTCGGCAATTTGCTGACGAAGGCGGAGGCGACAGGACGGGAAGTCTGAGCTTGTCCGCGGCCTCTCGTCCGCAACCCTTCGGGGAATAGCGGAAGTTAGTGAAACCATATGACGATTGTGATAAGATAACGATTATATAAGAAAGAAGAGGTATATTTCCTTGAAACCTACAACGAAAAAAGCGACGTATAAAGAGCAAAAGAAGCTGGAGAAGCAAAAAGAACAAGCCCGCATGCGGAATATCATGTGGATTACGGCGGCATGCGTCGTTGCCCTCATCGCCATTATTATCATTGTGATACCAAAGCCGCAGCCGGCGCAAATGCCGTATGAATCGATGCCGGTGCTCGGCAAGAGCGACGCGCCTGTCAAAATCGTCGAATTGGGCGATTACAAATGCCCTTCCTGCAAAGTGTTCAGCCAGCAGATTGAACCGCAGCTGCAAAAGGATTTCATCGACACGGGGATCGCGTCGCTTCATTTTATGAACTATACGATTATCGGTCCGGATTCCAATACGGCGGCGCTGGCGGCCCAGTCGATTTTCCATCAGAATAACGACGCTTATTGGAAGTTTTACGACGCGATCTACAAAGCTCAGGGGGATGAGAAGCTCCCGTGGGCGACGCCGGAATTTTTGACGGAGCTTGCCCGCAAAGAAAATTTGCCGGTAGACTACGACAAGCTGATGGCGGATATTACAGGTAAAACATACCAAAGCGAAGTCGACGCGCATAACGCATTCGCCCGCAATAATAAGGTGGGCGGCACGCCGACATTGTACATCAACGGCAAAAAGTTCGACGACGTGTTCGATTACAACAAGATCAAAGCCGCGATCCAAGAAGCGCAAAAGGGTGAGTAAACGACGTGATCCGATCGATATGCAAGCAATACGGATTGTATATGGCCTGGGCGGTGTCCCTGGTCGCCGTAGCGGGCAGCTTGTTTCTGAGCGAGGTGCTGGGCTTCGAGCCGTGCAAGCTGTGCTGGTTCCAGCGCATCTTTATGTACCCGCTCGTCATCGTACTGGGAATGGCATGCTATAAAAACGACCGCAGGCTGATCTCTTACGTGCTGCCGCTCAGCGTGATCGGCGGGTTCATCTCGCTCTATCATTATGCGGAGCAAAAAATTCCCGGATTGGCGAAGCTGCTTCCGTGTACGGTCGGCGTTCCGTGCAACCAGGATTACATCGACTGGTTCGGTATTATCACAATTCCGCTGATGGCTCTTGCGGCGTTTATTTTGATCACGGTTTTCCTGCTTCTGGCCCGCAATTCCGGCAGCGGCGAAGAGGAGTAATCCGGCAATCGGCCCGGGTCCCGATTACGGCAAAACGGCTTCATAAGCGACACTGCTTTTTACGCAGATTGCGAAGAAAGCGGCGATGCTTATGGAGCCGTTTTTTTTGTTGCGGAGGAAACAAAACGTATCCTTTTCCGCAAATAGCCGGGAGCTTCTCCTGTAATGAGGCGTACAGTCATGCAAAGCGTTTCGGCGGAATAGCAGACGGCCCGGGCAGGGGCTATAGACAAGCGGAGTGAAAAAGCTGCCTGACGCTGGCGGAGCCGCTAATTCGAACTTGGCTGCAGGCGCTCTCGTATCTCCTGGAGCAGGATGTTTTTGCCCCGCAGGCTGTCATGATTGGGCGGGCCGGTCCATATATTGGTACAAGCGGGTGAGCCTCGTTGCAGCGGCTGCATCGGGTTCATCGAAGTCCGTTGTCAACTACCGATGGAGATGGAGTGAGGGAGCATGAACGGTACAATGCCTACGGCCGTACGGCAGGTCGTATTGAACATTTCGGGAATGACATGCGCGGCGTGCGCCGCCCGGATCGAGAGAGTCGTCGGCCGGATGGAAGGGGTCGAGCAGGTTAACGTCAATCTGGCGATGCACCGGGCGACGCTGACGCTAATGCCGGACCGGGTGGACGTGCATCAGGTCGCGGACAAAATCCGGCTGCTCGGCTTTGCCGCGCAGGAATATGCGCCCGACGAGAAGAGTACGGAGACGGCCGACCCGTTCGACATTGCCAAAACCGGCGCGATCTTCTTCATTTCGCTATTGTTTATGCTGCCGTTTATTTGGGCGATGGCCGGGCATCATCGGCTCACCTCCTCGCTGTGGGTGCCCGAGCTGATCGTCAATCCGTGGTTTCAGCTGGCCTTGGCGACGCCGGTGCAATTTGCGATCGGCCTTCCGTTCTATATCCGGGCGTTTCATGCGTTGAAGAGCGGGGGAGCCAATATGGACGTGCTGGTCGTCATTGGGACGTCAGCCGCTTACGGCTACAGCCATTATTTGATGTTTCACGGAGCCGCCGCCGGTCACGGCATGGCCGCAGGGCATCATAGCCCGCTGTATTTTGACGCCAGCGTCATGATTATGACGATCGTCTGGTTCGGCAAATGGCTGGAAGCGTTGTCCAAGCGGCGAACGGTGAACAGCCTGCGCGAGCTGCATCGGCTGCGTCCGGATATGGCCTGTGTCGTTAGGGAGAACAAGGAGCAGCGCTTACCGTTCGAGGAGGTCGCTTCCGGCGATTTGCTGCTGGTCCGGCCCGGCGATAAGATCGCGGTCGACGGCATCGTTGTGGAGGGACACGCCGCGGTGAACGAATCGATGATCAGCGGGGAGAGCATTCCCGTGGATAAACAGGCGGGCGACCGCGTGATGAGCGGTACGGTAAGCCAGAACGGGATGCTCCTGTTCAGGGCGACGCAGGTCGGCGATCAGACGACGCTGGCCAAGCTGATCCGGCTGATGGAGGAGGCGCAGTCGTCGAAGGCGCCGATTCAGCGGATGGCGGATAGGCTGTCCGGCATCTTCGTCCCGATCATCATCGCCGTCGCCGCGCTGACGTTCGCCGCCTGGTATTTCCTGCTGGAGCCGGGCCTCACCGGCGGGGCGCTGGAGAAGGCGATCGCCGTGCTGCTCATCGCCTGCCCCTGCGCGCTCGGATTGGCGACGCCGACCTCGATTCTGGTCGGGTCCGGGCGGGCGGCGCAGCTCGGCATTCTGTTCAAGGAAGGGAAGCATCTGGAGTCGCTTCCGCAGGTTAACGTCGTGCTGCTGGACAAAACCGGCACGATTACCGCCGGCAGGCCGCAGCTCACGGACGTGCTGGCGGTTCGCCGTACGCCCGAGGCGCTGCTGCGGCTTGTGGCGGCGGCCGAGCGGCCGTCGGAGCACCCGCTCGCGCGCGCCGTCGTCGAGGCCGCCGAGCGGATGCACGGCATGCCGGGCGGAGGCCCCGCGCAGGAGCAGCCGCCCGCCTGCGAGGCGTTCGAAGCCTATGCGGGGCGCGGCGTTCGCGCCGTCGTGGAAGGCTGCGAGGTGCTCGCGGGGACGCGGCTTTGGCTGCAGGAGCGGGGCGCCGCTCCGGCGCTGCAGTCCGCTCGCATCGAGCGCTGGGAGCGCGAAGGATGCGGCATCATCTACGCGGCGGTCGACGGGGAATGGGCCGGAGCGATTGCGCTCAGCGACCGGATCAAGCCGACCTCGCGCAAGGCGATCGCGCAGCTGCAGGCGATGGGCGCGGAGGTGATGATGGTCACCGGCGACCATCCGTCCACCGCCCGGTCGATAGCGAGGCAGACCGGCATTCGCCACGTATACGCGCAGATGCTGCCGGAGGACAAGGTCGCGCTGGTCGATCGCCTGAAGCGGCAGGGCAAGCGGGTCGCCATGGTCGGCGACGGGATCAACGACGCGCCGGCGCTGGCGGCGGCCGATGTCGGCATCGCCATCGCCCAGGGCACGGACATTGCCAAAGCGGCCGCCGACATCGTGCTGCTGAAGGGAGATTTGAAGGGGATGGTGCGGGCGCTGCGCATCAGCCGCAGGACGATGCGGATCATCAGGCAAAATCTCGGCTTCTCGCTGCTGTATAATACGCTGGCGATTCCTTTTGCCGTAACGGGGTATTTGGCGCCATGGGTCGCCTGCACGGCGATGGCCTTCAGCTCGGTCACCGTCATAGTGAACTCGCTGCGGCTGCAGAAGGCGTAGCACAGATTCGCGGCTCCAGAAACGGCGGTAAAGCTCGCTGCGGCGCCCAATAAAATATCCCAATTATTTACAAAATTGGATTATTCAAGGTTAATAGCGAAGTTTTTTCAGATTCCAACGGCCCCTGCCTGCGCTCGCGTTTATTACGTTCTTAAGCATCCGGGTAAACGGTCCATCCGGTCAATTCAGCTGTCGAGCATCATCGCCGGCATCTTCCCTCGGATTAGCACGAAATGAAACGAAACGGTATACGCACAAAAGCCCCCGGCTCCGCTCGGCTGCATCCCAAACGGTATATACGGCTTACCGTCGGAAGATGCAGCTTTGCGGTTCGGGGGCTTTTTCAGGTTCAAGGGAAGTCCTTCAGAGTCCTTCAGCCGTGCGGCGCCGGGCGCAAAGAGGCGGATTGCGCGAAATACGCGCCTACAGCCCGCACATCAGACACAGATTGTAGCCGACGCCGGTCGCTCCGGTAGAACGGGTCGCTGTAACGCGCCAGCGCCTGCTCCGAGTCCGCGGCATTCGCATCCGCCCAGACGCGGATCATGCCGTCGGGATAGAAGCAGAGCAGCTGCTCGCCCGGCAAGTCCATGGACTTCGACGCCATCGCGACGGTGCCGCCGACATGGCCGAAGGACCGGCCGTGCCGGTCGAGCACCTCGCCGTCGCCGCCGCGGACGAGCTCGTGCAGCCCGTCGCCGTTCAGGTCGAACGGATATACAGGGCAAAACCAGATACCCGGAATGACCGACGGCCCGAAATCCCGTGTCCACAACACCTCGCCATCCTGGGTAAATACGGTCAGCTTGAGCGTGTCCGTCGGGAAGAAGAACATTTCGTAATACGGATCGATATCGAAATCGCGGCTGTATACGGCGGCGATCGCTTGGCGTCCTTCCCCGATCCGCACGGGAAACGCCCGCAGCATGCCGATCTCGGAGCCGAGAGAGAGCTCCAGTACTTGGCTTAACTCGATGGACGGCTTATTCATGGCGCAAAACCTCCTCCAATATGTGCGTAAGGGTTATTTGACGCGCCCAGGTCCGTTTATCCTTTGATCGCGCCGACCATAATGCCTTTTACGAAGTAGCGCTGAATGAAAGGGTATACGGCAAGGATCGGCAGAGACGCGAGAAAAATCGAAGCGGTGCGGATCGACAGCGAAGAAACCTCGTTCATGGACGTAAGATCGCCCATCAGCGCCGCCATCTCCATCTGAATGACCATATCGCGCAGGAATAGCTGCAGTACCTTCAAATCCGCGGAATTCGTATAGATCACCGCATCCATGAACGAATTCCAATGGAATACGGCGATGAACAATCCGATCGTCATGATCGCCGGAAGCGATAACGGCAAATAAATTTTGGCGAAAATCGAAATGTCGTTGGCTCCGTCGATCTTGGCCGACTCCTCCAGGCTGTCGGGAACATTTTCGAAAAAGGTGCGCAGCAAAATCACGTTCCAGGTGCTGATGGCGGTAGGAATAACGAGCGCCCAGATCGTATCGATCAGCCCGGTCGCTTTGACGATCAGGAACGTCGGCACGATCCCGCCGTTGAACATCATCGTAATGATGATGTAGATCATAAACGCCTTGCGCCCCGGCAAATAACGTTTGGACAAGGCGTAGGCGATCGTCAGCTGCAGCAGCAGGTTCACGGTCAGGCCGAGCACGGTCCGGGTTACCGTCACGAGGAACGAATGCAGAAATTGGGCGTTATCGAAGATAAGTCCGTAGGCCTTCAGGTTAAAGCCCTTCGGAACGAGCATCAGCTCGCCCTCCCGGATCAGATTGGAGTCGCTGACGGAAGCCAGCATGACGTAATAAAACGGAAGAAAGGTGAGAATTGCAAATGCGGTCAGCACGGCGCCGATCCATATATTTGCCGAAAGCTTGAAGCTCATGGGCCGCAGCTCCTTTCACAGTAGGTTGGGTGGAATTCTTGATAGCTTATCCCGGCGTATTTCGCGCCGCGTCTACCAGAGCGAAACTTCGCTGTACTTCTTGGCGATCCGGTTCGTGGTCCAGATCAGGATGAAGCCGATGACCGACTGGAACAGTCCGATCGCCGCGGTAATGCTGAACTGGGCGCTCTGCAGGCCGATCCGGTAAATGTAGGTGCTGAGCACATCGCCGACATCGTACACCGACGGATTGTAGAGGATGTAGATTTGCTCGAACCCGACGTCGAGCAGATAGCCGACCTTCAGGATCAGCATGATGAGCACCGTATTGCGGATGCCCGGCAGCGTAATGTAGATCAGCTTCTGGTAGCGGTTCGCGCCGTCGATGGTGGCCGCTTCGTACTGCTCCGTATCGATCGAGCTGAGCGCAGCCAGATAGATGATCGCGCCCCAGCCGGATTCCTTCAGGATGGAGGAGAGGACGATGACAGGGCGGAAATATTCCGACTTGCTGAGGAAAAATACGGGCTCCATGCCGAAGGCGCGCAGCATGTTGTTGACCAGCCCTTCGTTCGGAGACAGCAGCTGAATAATGATGCCGCCGAACACGACCCAGGAGAGAAAATGGGGGAAATAGACGACGGTTTGAATCGTTCTTTTGAACAGCAGGCTTTTCATTTCGTTCAGCAGCAGCGCCAAAATGACGGGCACCGGAAACGCAAACAACAGCTCGTACAAGTTAATGACCAGCGTATTGCGCACGATGGAATAGAAGTCTTCGCTGCCGAACAGAAATTCGAAATGCTTGAGCCCTACCCACGGGCTGCCCCAGATGCCTTTGGAGAAATTGTAATCCTTGAACGCAATCAATACCCCGTACATCGGCAAATACCGGAAAATAAAGTACCATAGCAGCCCCGGCAGCAGGAGGGCGTATAAATATTTGTGCTTGCCTGCGGCGCGCCATACGCTCGTGAGCGGCTTGCCTCCGGTTTGTTTCGGTGCGAGTGTGCGCTCCTGCGTTTCTGTCATAGCTTTCATGCGGGTTTCGCCTCCCTTATCGGTTTGTTGGGTTTAGTATAGAGCCGCGCCGCCGCCGGGAAAATGGATAAAATGCCGGATCGTGTACATAATTCTAGCTTCGGTCTGGACAATTTTTTGACTCAAAGAAATATACCTTAACCGCCATGTGTAAAATGTTATAATCATGCCATGAGAGCGTTTTCTTAACGGTCGAAGATTGCTTTAGGGGGGAAAAGAATGAGGCTGAGAAGTCTGGAGCCGCCGAGAAAAAAGCTGCTGCTGCTGGCGATGGTCGTTCTGTTTACGGCGGTGCTGTCCTATACCGCAACGCTGCTGAAGATGCACCTGGATACGTCGGAGCGGTACGTCGAGTCGTTCCAAAGCACCCATGACAACGCAGTATCCCTTTCCTTTATGCTGGAGAAGCAAATCCAGTCGATCTACTACCAGCTCACGCTGGAGCGGGTGCTGGCGGAATGGCTCTCTCAGCCGGAGCCGCGGATTTCCAATATGTACATGCTGGGAGAGGTGCAGAACAATTCGCTGAAAATCATTAACAGCAATCCGATGATCGTCTCCGTGTACATTTACAGCAAAGTGAACCGCACCGTGCTTGCGTCCAATCACGAGTTTACGACACTCGATCAATTTCCCGACAAGGAGCTGTTTACCGAATTTAACGAGAAAGGCGGCCATTGGGTAGGCGTAAGGGAAGAGAAGGCAGGTTATTTCCATAAAAAGGACATCATTACGTTCGTCGGCCCGCTCGGAGATCAGGGGCTGGCGGCCATTAACATCGACGAGCGGAAGCTGTTCGGCGAGACGCCCGACGCTTACGGCATGGTTCTGCTCGGCAAGGACGGCCGCGTGCTCGCTTCGCGCGCGGGATATGACGAAAGCGGCAATGAATTGCGCCTGGAACGGCTTCCCGCGCTGAATGCGGACATCGGCCAGCCGCTGCGGTGGGAGAACTACTATGTGACGGCTGCCGGACAAACCGGCGGCGAATGGAGCATTCTCTCCTACACTCCGCAGATTGAGCTGTCCGCCTCCTGGAAGCAGCGCAGAAACGGGCTTGCCGTGCTGGCCTGCGTGCTCGCGGGGCTGGGTTATTTGATCTACGGCTCCGTGCGCAGACTGTACGTGCAGCCGATGGAGAGGCTGGAGCTTTCTTTTAATAGAAATCTGGAGGATTTGAAGCATCAGTTCGTGTTGAATGTGATGAACGGTAAACTGAAGGAGCCGGATATACGGGATAAAATGGCGGAGACGGGGCTTGTCTTTCCGTCGGGGCGGTTTAGGGTGATCGTTTTTCAGATCGACGATTTTTACAGTTATTTGCTCGGCATGAAGCAGGAAGAACGTTATTTTATGGATAAGACGGTCTACAACGCGATCAAATGGACGTTTATGACATCGTATCCGTGCTATGCGGTCAAGGCGGAGCTGGAGAAGATCGCGATTTTGATTGCCGAACCGGAAGAGTTGGAAGAACGCGGCATTTTGCACGATCTGGAAGGGACGATCCGCTATTTGCAAAAGGAGATTTACGATAACTGCAGCCTGACGATCTGCGCCGGGATCAGCCGCGTCCACGAAGGGATGAATCAAGTCCACTGCGGTTATTACGAGGCGCTGCAGGCCGTCGATTTCAAGACGATTTACGGCAAGCACAGCATCATTCATTATAAGGACATTGCGGCTCGCAAAAGAGACGATAGCGCAAGCGGGGCGGACTCCGCCGATATCGGCCGCTGGCTGCAGCTGCTTCGGGAAGGAGAGACGGAGGCGTTTGAGTCGAGCCTGAGGGAAGGCGTCGAGCGGCTGGTGAACGGGGAGCGGTTCTCGCTGGACCGGCTGAACGCGTTTTTCTCCAATGTGCTCTACGGCATGATCAAGACGGCGCTGGAGCTGCGGCTGGATATGTCCGAAATCGTGCAGGAAGATTTGTTTATGAAAATGTACGGCTATGAATTTTTGCAGGATAAGACGGATTATGTGCTTCAGGTGGCGGGGAAGCTGTCCTCCTGCCTCGCAGCGCGCAAAGGCTCCAACAACAAAACGCTGCAGCTGATCGTCGATTACATTCACGCCAATTACGATAAGTCGATTTCGCTTACGACGATCTCCGATTCGCTTGGCATTAACTCCTCTTATATCAGCACGCTGATGAAGCATGAGTTCGGATGCGGGTTCGTCGAATATTTAAACCAGCTGCGCATTAAGAAAGCCCAGCAGCTGCTGGAGGACCCGAATCTGGCGATCAAGCGTATTTCCGAGATGTGCGGCTACGATACCGTGCACTCGTTCATTCGCAACTTCAAAAAGCTGCATCTGTTCACGCCGAGCGAATACCGCAGCAAAGCGATCGCCAAACGCAATGTATAAAAAATCGATACCGGAAATGAACACGCCGCATCCAAAAATATTTACACAACCCGAAGGAATGTCCATTGCGATTTTTTCCGCACCAAGAAACAATGGGGTTACATTCGCAGGAAGCTGCAGGCGGATGCATCCTAATCTAACGGAGGAGGAAGTCGTATGCAAAAGAAAAGGGGCTATTCGGCGGCGCGGCCGGCGCTTCTGGTTCTCTCGGTCTGCCTGGTGACGGCGGGCTGCAGCGGCGCGAAGAGCAAAGAGGCGGGAGGCGCGGGGGAGGCAAACGGAGCGAAGGCGGAGCCGTACAAATTCAAGGTGATGTTCGACTATAACGTCGATCCGAAGGGCATGTCGCTGACGGATAACGAGTACATCCGGTATTTGAAGGAGCAGACCGGCGTCGAGGTCGCGCTCGATTCGCCGGGAACCGCCGGGTATGTCGACAAGCTGAACGTACTGATGGCTTCGGGCAGCTACCCGGACGCCTTCGCCGTCAGCGACCGAGACTTGATCATGAAGTACGCCAAGGACGATCTGCTGACCGATCTGACGCCATACATTAACGATACGGCCAAATACCCGAACATTAAGAAGGTGATGCCTGCGGATTCATGGCTGCCCGTGACGGAGAAAGGCAAAATATTCGCCTTCCCCTACAGCCGTCCGGACGGTCTCAGCCAGGTCGTCTACATTAACAAGCAGTGGCTGGATAAGCTGAAGCTGCCGGTTCCGCAGACGATCGACGATTTTTACCAGGTGATGAAAGCCTTTACTTTGAACGATCCGGACGGCAACGGCAAGAACGATACGTTCGGGCTGCTGACGACAAGCAGCGTGGACAACGGAGCTCGGGCGTTCAAGGCGGCGTTTAACGCAGAAGCGTACTCCGTACGGGACGGAGTGGTCACTCCGCCGGAAATTACGCCGGAATACAAGGAATTTCTGAAGTTTATGAACAAGCTGGTGAACGAGAAAATTCTCGATCCCGAGTTCCCGACCGTCACGTCGCCGATTTTCCAGCAAAAATTCAAGTCGCTGAAGTACGGCGTCATCTCCGGCTTCTGGCATTATCCTTCCGGTCTGGAAATCCCCAAGGAGGTGATGAGCCAGTACATCGCGGTGCCTTTGCCGCTGCAGCCGGACGGCAAGCCTGCCAGCTTCTCCTATCCGAGCTTGAACCGGCATTACATCGCCATTCCGAAGGAGACGAAAAACATCGATCAGCTGATGAAATTCATGGATTGGGCCGTTTCTCCGGAAGGCATGAAATATTCGTTCCTCGGCGTGCCGGGCTATAACTACAAGGAAACAAGCGGAAAGATCGAGCTGACGGACCAGCAGCTGGCGCCGATCCACTGGTCGTTCTCGCTGGTGAGAACCGGACAATTAACCGATGATGTGAAAAAGTATATCGGCCTGGTGTACCCGAAGGAGGCCGTGGACAATTTGGAGCTGGCGGCCAAGATCGGCAAGCCCGACTTGCTGCGCGCCGCGCTGCCATATTATCCCGAGCTGGCCGGCTTCAATCTGGGGAAAATTACGAGCGAATATACGACCAAGGCGATACTCGGCAACGCCGATGTCGACCAGACATGGGACAGCTATGTCAGCAGGTATAAATCGTCCGGCGGGGAGAAAGCGATGGCATTTTGGACGAACTGGTACAACACGGAAGGCAAATCGGTTTTGAAATAAATCTGAAGCGATAGAGGAGGATATGAAACATGACAAGTTCAACGAAGCAGATCAAGCTGGATAAGGCGCTGGAGTTTTCCGTCGGGCAGAAGCTCGGGCAGCTGCGGGCGGTTCCCGTCGCCTTGGGGGATGAACGGAAGGCGTTTCTCGCCGTCTACGCCGCGGACTTCGATGTCGACCCGTCCGTCAATATGTTCTTTTACCCGACGGACACCTTGAAGATGATACTGTTTACCGAAGACGGCGAGGTGCTCTGGAAGCGGGAGCTGGGCAAGACGGTCGTGCCGGGCATCTGGTTCTGCCCCGTGTACCCGTTCGATCTGGACGGCGACGGGGTCGACGAGCTGTGGTTCGTCAACAATCTGAACGAGCAGCATCCGTTTGCGGTGCCGTTTTACCGGCTGGAGCGGCTCGATGCGCGGACGGGCGAGACCACCGGCCAGTGGCCGTGGCCGCATGACGGAGGCAAGGAACAGCCGCTCAGCTGCACGTTCCGCAATTTTATCGTCGGCGGCTATGCGCACGGCGAGCCGGTGCTGGTCACGGCGCAGGGCACGTACTGGAGCATGTACCTGCAGGGCTGGAAGCCGGATATGACATCGCGCTGGGAGCATGTCATTCGCAAGGAGGACCCCGGCGCAAGAGGCAGCCATGTGACGCCGGTGATCGATCTGAACGGCGACGGGATCGACGAGCTGATGTGGGGCGAGCGGTGCATCGAGCTGGATACGGGTCGGGAGCTGTTCTGCGCCGACCGTGAAGTATACGCCGGGCACTCCGACGTCGTGCAGCCGATCTTGAACCGGGAGCACGGCCGCTGGTCGCTGTTTACCGTGCGCGAGTCCGATCCGTCCGCAACGCCGCGCGTCGTTATGTTCGACGAGCAGGGCAGCCGGAAGTGGGGCGATGTCGACCAGGGGCATATGGATATCGGCTGGGCCGCCCGCCTGCAGGACGACCGGAGCCATGTCGCGATGGCGATCCGGATCGGGGCCAAAACATGCGGCCCGGACGGACGCTTCCATCAGAACATGGATGAGTTTATTTACGATGCCGAGACAGGGCGGCCGTACCAACTGCCGTTCCAGGTATACCGCACGATTCCCGTCGACCTGAACGGCGACGGCTATCACGAGCTGGTGCGCGGCATGCCGGCCGGCGACGGCGAAGTGTTCGACCGCCACGGCGTCTCGTACGGCAGCGTCGGCGGCACCGTTGCCATGGCGTCGAAGCTGCTCGACCTGCCGGGAGAACAGCTTCTGTCCTTCAAGCCGGATGGCACGGTGACGATATGGGCGGACCGGAACGCCGAGGACGCTCCCGAGGCGCTCGAACGGTACAGCCACCCGTATTACAAGGCTTGCCAGCGGTTATATGCGATCGGCTATAATTTGTACATCGTCGCCGGGTTATAAGAGGCTTGGAAGCAAGAGCGTCCCTGCGTTGGCAGCAGGCGCTCTTTGCGTATTTAATGAACCTGCTTCAGACGGGCCGGTACGGGAGTCTTTGGCCTATTCCGCATCCAAATCCTTATTGTGTTCTTTTAATTCGGATAAGTTGGTTTATTTAGTCCGTAATCGAGTATAACGGTGGCGTTTGCAGCAATGACGTTAGTTAAAAACCGGCAAAGAAAATCGAAGCAGATTCTGTTTCTTGAATGATGCTCCGGCACGAGCTCGACAACGGAGTCGTAAATATCATCCTTATGCAGCACGGGTACGGGTACATGGAGCCTCATAGCCAGTTCGTTGGCCAACGTCGACTTGCCGGTTCCGCACGTTCCTCTAAGCAAAAGGATTTTAGGCATATAATCCATCCATTTTTTCATTTGGAAAACCAGCGCGCGCCGAATTTAGCTTTGAGCAAGTAGTTCTTCTCTTGCCTCAATAAGCCATGGGTGCACTAATTTGAGCTTGTCCCTTTGTTCCCAGACATGATTCAAGTAAATAAGAACCGCTCCATTCAAATCAATACAATCTATTTTTTCTTTCATTTTTTCTTGAAACGGCTGTTCTCCTGGAAGCTCCCACGAAATCTTATCGGAGACAAATAAAACCTTGTCTAATAAACTTGATCCTGCTTTCAAGGTAGTGTGGCATTCAATGGCGCTTAGCACATTAACGTGTGTACAAGCAAATATTTTATTGGCCATATCTCTTGAAAGCTTCTGATGAATAATCCGGTGATAACGGTATTCTTCCTCCAATATATCGATACCGGAGCTCTCAGCCATGCGAATCATGCCGGATTCAGGAATCACGTTGCTAATATCATGAAGAAAAGCCGCTTGGGCTGCGAGTTCAGGATCTAAACCAAACAGGGTTGCAATTCTCCCCACGTTTTTTTATGCAATTCTTCATCACGAGACGCTGCCAATCGGCAAAGATTCAGTTTTATTCTAGACCGCAGCGGGATCTAGTACTTTCGGTTAATGGCACTCTTAAATCATCCCGTATGACTGTAAGGTTCGAAGCCTTTCCACCGTAATCCCACCCCGCCATTCTAACTCTGTACCTGGGGAGAGGGCATGCCAGTTAATCGGCCATCCTCCGTCCTCTTGCTGCTGTCGGATAAGAACTTGTAGATGGTTATGGATCTCTTCATCAGAAATAAACTTCCTTGAGTAGCTTGTCGAGACAGGGCACCAATCAAGAACTTTATGGACATAACCTTCCGCTAGCGGGTTACGTTCGATTGTTCCAGGACGGCTCAGCCAATCGTCAAGAGCAGGCCAATATTTGTCCGCCTTGTTGGTATCTGGCACATTCTCCAAGAAAGTTATCCATTGAATTCCATCATGGTACCCTGTCGGGCTTCCGTGTTCCAGATAGTCCCAAGTAAATTGCTCATTTTTTAAAAACCACTCTTCTTGACAGAAGTCCGTGAACGCCTTTTGCTTGTATAAATAGCCAAGAATTTTTCCCGTCGGATTGATAGAAGGCCGGCAGTCCTCTTCTGTTTTCCACCATGGCGCATGGGGATAATGTTTGGCATTTTTAAATACAAAGGGTACTCCACCCCCGGGCAGCGTAATTTGCTGAAGATGTTTAACGATCCCTTTGACGATATGCGGATCGAAATAATGAACTTCCTCCATAATAGTCAACGCTAGCTCGGTTGGAACAGGCTGGCTTTGAGGGCAGCGGAGGTCAGGCTCAAGTGCATTCCCGAAACCGCCGTCCTGATTTTGATACGCTTTAAGAACATCGACAACCTCAACATTAGACCCGCCTTCAAAATGATACTCGTACCGTTTTCGATCCAGCAAACGCGCGTTTTTGTATAAAAAATCTTTAGCCCGACTAAGTACCTGTGCCCCGTTCATGTTCGTCACCTCTCATTTATCTTGTGAATCCAAATACTGGATATTTCGAATTTATTATTCGTGCTGAAGGAAACGAATTCCTTCTTCAGTTGCGAATGAAAAAGCCGCCTAGCGAAAACGACTGAAACAAAATCGATGACAGCTCCGTCGATTACTTGAGGGGGGTCATCGAATGGCGCATATTCTCATCGTAGAGGATGAGCTGGCTATCAACGATTTGATTGCCATGAACCTGGATTTGGTAGGGCATAGCTGCGAGCAGGTATATAACGGCAATGAGGCGCTGGAGTGTTTAAAAACTAATGCTTATGCGCTGATTATTATGGATATTATGCTGCCGGGACTGGACGGCTTTCAATTAATTCAGCATGTGGCTGAGGGGACGCCGGTCATTTTCTTGACCGCCATGGGCGGCTTATCCGACAAAGTGAAGGGACTTAAGCTGGGCGCCGACGATTATATCGTGAAACCGTTCGAAACCGTGGAGCTGCTGGCGCGAATCGATGCGGTGCTGCGCCGCATTCAGCGGGCGTCGCCCGTTTTTGCCCTTGACGGTACGGTTGTCAATCTGGACAGCAGGGTGGTTACGGTAAACGGCTCCGAGGTTGAATTCACGCATCGCGAATACGAGCTGCTGGAGACGCTGATCAAAAATAAAAATATCGCGTTGTCGCGCGAGAAGCTGCTTCATCTGGTTTGGGGATACGACTACATGGGCGAAACGAGGACGGTAGACGTCCATATTCAAAAGCTGCGCAAAAAATTGCATTGGGAGCAGCGCATCAAGACTGTATATAAAATGGGCTATCGGCTGGAGGTCAGCCCATGAAGTTTTGGCAAAAAACGTTTATCCTCATCCTGGCGGTGGTCATTATATTCATCAATGGATGCCTGTACCTTATCGCCAGATCGTACTACACGCTGGATATGAAACGGGATGCCGACAGGGCGCTGGGGGAATATCAGTTTATTTCCAATAGTGTTTACCAGACGTTGGACAGCCTGTATTTCAGAGAGCAAACGCTGCCGATCCCGGAGCAGATGCGAAGCTTTATGCGCTCTTATGCCGATTATTACGCGCGCCAGCACGTATACTTGGAGCTGCTCCGTTCGGATCAGCTTATTTTCTCCAACGTGCCGGCTCGTGCCGCAGCGCCGGATGTTCCCGGGGAAGCGGATCGGACGAAGATCCGGATGGTCAACGAAGGCCCGTTTTTATGGATCACCGGCAGCGTCGGCGGTCATTACGACGATTACACGCTGCTGTATGCGCGGGATAACTCCGAGCTGTATCAAGCCCAATCCCGGATGACCCGTTACTTGATCATCGTGAGCGCTGCCATGGAGATCGCTTTGGCGTTAGCGCTGCTTCTGCTGCTTAAGAGATTGACTTACCCCGTCCGGGCTTTACAGCAAGCCGCCGGCGAAATAGCGGGAGGCGTCTATGATCGCGCCATCGCAGTGAAGGGGAAGGACGAGTTCCGCGATCTTGCCGTAAGCTTCAATCAAATGGCTGCAAGCATCCGGGAGAAGATCGGCGAACTCGATCAAGCCGCGCGCAATAAGCAGCGTCTCGTGGATAATTTGGCCCATGAACTGAGAACGCCGCTCACGGCTATTCGCGGGTATGCCGAATATTTGCAGCGTGCGAACGCCCGCGAACAGGACCGCATCAAGGCGGCCGGCTATATTTTGAGCGAAACCGGCCGAATGCAGGATCTTGCCTTCAAATTGCTGGACCTCGCGCTCATAAGCAACAATGCGGTGGAACGGCTTCCCGTCGTACCATCCCGATTGCTGGAATCGGTGCGGGTTGCGGCCGAGCCAACGCTGCGGAGCAAACAGATACGGCTGGAAGTTTCCTGCCGGTTGGATGAAATTAAGGGAGATGCGGTGCTGCTGCAATCGATGCTGATCAACTTTATCGACAACGCCGCCAATGCCTCCGCAGCGGGTTCAACTATACGTTTATCGGCTTACGCCGATGCGGCGCCGGTACTCGAGGTGCAGGATTTCGGCTGCGGGATGGAGGAAGAGCAGACGGCATTGGTGTGCGAACCGTTCTATCGGGTGGATCGGGCGCGTTCCAGACATGGGGGCGGCGTAGGCTTGGGATTGTCGCTGTGCCGGCAAATTGCCCAGCTGCACGGAGCCGAGCTTCAAATGAAATCCCGGCCAGGAGAGGGAACGACGATGCGGGTGATTTTTACAACTTCATAACAACTCTTTGAAAACTCGATAATATCCGCGGATGTATGATGTTGTTGTAAGTACTTCGGTACAATTCAATCAGAGGAGACGATCGAGATGAACATGTTGAAGAACACAGTGAAAAAGGCAGGCGTATTCGCTGCAGCGGCCGCTTTAATTGCCGGCGGCGGCGCGACGATGTATATTCTGCTCAGCGGCGAGACTTTCGCGCAAACCGGCGTGCAGGTTGTGCAGCAGCCGATTAAGGATGTACAGCCGGACACAAAGGCGGCTGTGACGGAGGAAAAAGCGGAGTACACCGTAATCGACCAATCCGCGGCGTATACTGCGGATAAGCTCAAGGAGGCGCTCGTAGCGAAGGGCGCTCCGACAGCGCAGCTGGAGAGCCGGGCTGCGGAGCTTCAGTCTACATACGTCCCGGGAGATAAGGATATTACTGCCGAACAGGCCGCCGCCTATGGAGCCGGGCTGCTTAAAAAAGTGTTTGACGCCGACCTCGCCGGGTACACGGCCCGCGCAGGCTTTCTCAAAGGGGCCGTCCCCGGCACCGACACCTGGTCTCTGACCTTTGATCCGGCAGGGTCGTCCGGCGAGGCTGCCGCTGAAGCGAGCGGCGCAAAGTCCTACTCGGTTTACCTGAACTCCGTTAACGGAAAGATCATTAACGCCTCGTCCTCCTATGACCGGAATGCAGTGAAGAATGCGGAATTGAACGACTCGGCCTGGAAGGAAAAGGCAAAACAGGCTGTGACCGCTCTGCTGCCTCAAAATGTAACGATCACCGGCGTCAAAATCACGGCTGCGGACGGCGTCGACAAAATCGGCGTTCCCGTCCTGTGCGAGCTGTCCGACGGCTCGGCCTATATGGCAGGACTCGCCGGCGACAACAAGGAGATCGTCAATCTTTATTACTTTCAAACCGGATACGACGGCAGCCTGGATCGTACGATCAACAAGCAAAAACAAATGTAGGCGCACATAGAGGATTGATGAAAAAGCACCGGAAGGAATCGGAACCCGTTTCAATAGCAGGGGTTCCGATTTTTTTATTGTTTAGGAAATGATGCGCAGCAATTTCCTGTGGATATCCGGGGGCTCCCCGAAAGTAACGGGAATAAGCTTCAGAGCATTACGTCACTTTTGGGGGATTTGTTATTTAATACTGGAGCTGAACTGCGTCAGGCTCATTCCGGTCTCGGCTTTGAACATCCTGCCGAATGTATGCAAGTCTGCATAGCCTACCCGAACGGCGATTTCATTGACCGAGAGGCTGGTATTGGCCGCCAGCTCTTTGGCCCGTTGGATGCGAATCCATCTCAGATATTTCATGGGGGACAGATTATAGAACTGTTTGAATTTGCTCAGCAAATAATTGCGGCTTAATTCGGAGACGGACTCCAGCTGCTCCAAAGTAATATTTTCCGCATAATGCTGCTCCAAATAACGCCGGGCCAATTCGACCCTTGCTCCCGAACGGGTTTGATTCAAGGCGAACGGCGCCGCAGATGTCAGCAGCTGCAGAAGAATGCCGATCAAGATATGCTGGCACCTCAACTGATTGACCCAATGAGGGTCCTGATAATTATGGACTAGCTGGTGAAGCTGGTCTTCAAGCGGCAGGCCGCGAATCGTACCGAGATACGTCTCTTTCGGAAGCAAATCGGACAGCGGAAAGTTCCTGCTCTGTCCGAAATGAAACAAGATGCTGATGCACTTGTAAGGACTTCCGGCTTTTCCATGGATGGTGTGCGGATGATCGGGCCGGATCAGAAAAAGATCTCCTTGTTTTACCGGCATCGGCTTATCTCCGAGCATGAATTCTGCGCTTCCATCCTCTACGTATTCCAATAAATATTGTTTCAAGCGCCGGTTTTTGTACAAGTCTTCTTCCCCATGCAAAAAATCGAAGCGGCTGGCCAGCGTAATATAAGGGGGGAAATAATAGTTAAACAGCCTGAGTATCGTCTCTTCAGGACTTAGAGCGAAGTATTCCTGATCTTCATGCGGAGCAAGTGCCATACCGATCACTCCTCACTGATTCGATACATTGATTGTAATCAAAAAATAATGATTCTAGCAACTCGGCATAGATAAGAAGTGGAATAGCCTACTCCGGGCGCTAGTCCTATAGGGCTAATTCGGTTTACCTGAATGTTATAACTAGACGTTATCCATTTTTTAAAAAAGTGATTTCGGCAACTTAAATGTTGCTTTTAGCTAAATACAAGGGAAAGGAAATTTTCTATAATGATTTTTAGAAAGCGTTACCAACCAGGGAGGGACTTGCATTGACAAGTAATTCGGCATCGGTAGAACAGGTCGTCAAAGAGGGACTGGATATCGTTGTTCTCAGGGAACCGGCTACCGGCTCCATAGCGGAGATCATTCCCGGCATCGGGAACAATCTGATTCGTTTTGAGAGCGGGGATCATCCGGTTATCGAGCCGCCGGCCCGCTTGCAGAAGCTGCAACAGGAAGCGTTTGCGCCGTTTCAGTACGGCATGCCTATGTTGTTTCCCCCCAATCGCGTACATAAAGGAAGGTTCAGCTATCGGGGAAGGGAATACGAATTGCCCATTAACGAGCCTCCGGATTTTCATCTGCACGGGGAACTGTGTAAACGGGCATGGGAGATCGTGGAAAAGGGGGTATCAGGCGATGGCGGAGCGTATGTAACAAGCCGGTTTAGCTATGCTTCCCATCCGGGCCTAATGGCTTATTTCCCTCACTCGCTAACCTTTACGGTAACTTACCGGTTATTGGCGGGACGTCTTTATTTGGAAGGCGCCATTGTTAACGACGGGGAGGAAGAGTCGCCTTTTGCATTCGGGCTTCATCCTTATTTTGCTCTACCTTTCCATCGCGGAAAAGAAATCATTCTCCATGCTCCCGCCTTGGAGGAATGGCCTGTCACTTCTCAGGCCACGGTCAAGGGTCTGCCTTCGCGAACCGAGTTGAGCCGGAGCTTGAACGAAGGCGTCTCGATCTCGGAGTATTCCGAACTGGACTGCTCGCTGATTACCCTTAAGGAAGGCGGAGCCACCTGCCGAATCGACGTGCCTGATAACGCGTACTCCATTCTCTTTCGTCTGGGGCCGGAGTTCCCTTATCTGGTGCTGTTCCGTCCGGACTGGTCTTCGGCTTACTCTCTGGAGCCTTATACGTATGTTACCGACGCGTTTAATTTGCCTTATGAATCTGAACGGACTGGAGCCAGAGGCCTCATGCCGGGAGAAACGTTCCGTTTTGCGGCTTCCATGTGGACCGAAGCGCTGGGTTGACGGTTTCGTTATGCAAGTTGACTATAAGGAGGGATCGGATTGAATTCGACGGATTTGGATGTATCTATTCGACCGCAGCTGCCGAATCGGAAAGATTTCAGAATCGGCTGTATCGGTTCCGGGTTTATTATGAGGGACTGCCACCTGGTTGCGTATCGGGATGCGGGATTTAATCCGGCAGCCATAGCTTCGAGGACATTTGAAAATGCCAAAGCAGCGGCGGAGCAGCGGGGTATCGCGAAGGTGTATGCAGCGTGGGAAGAGCTGATAAACGATCCGGAGATCGAGATTTTGGACATTGCCATCCCGCCGGATAAGCAGCTTGAGGTGGTGAAAAAGGCCGTAAAGCAGAAGCACATCCAAGGCATTTTATGCCAAAAGCCGTTGGCGATGAATTCGCGCGAAGCCTCCGAAATCGTCCGACTTTGCGAAGAGGCGGGCATCAAATTGGGGGTTAATTCGAATATGCGCTACGATCAATCGATTCGCGCCCTCAAGGCGCTTTTGGATCGGGGAGATCTTGGATTGCCCGTCTTGGCCACGATCGAAATGCGCGCGATTCCCCACTGGCAGGATTTTTTGCATCAATACGAGAACGTCGAAATTTTGAACATGGGCATCCATCATATCGATACGTTCCGGTACTTATTCGGCAACCCGTTGAAAATTACGGCTGTCGCCAGGCGGGACCCGCGGACGACCTTCCGGCATATTGACGGCATTTCCCAATATTCGTTCCAGTACGCTAACGAGCTGTTGGCGACAAGTCTTGACGATGTCTGGGCATGGCCGGGCGAAGGCACCGAGAAAGACATCTACATCAAATGGAGAGTCGTTGGACTGGACGGCTTGGCGCAAGGGACGATCGGCTGGCCCTCCTATCCGGAGCGGCAACCCAGCACGATCGAATACACGACCAAAACATCGCCGAATAAGTGGCATCGTCCAACCTGGGATGAGGTATGGTTCCCGGATGCGTTTCAAGGAACGATGGCCCAGCTGCTCCGGGCGGTTGAGACGGATAGCGAGCCTGAGATCAGCGGCAGGGACAATCTGCTGACGATGGCCGTCGTGGATGGATGCTATAAGTCGATTGCCGAAGGGCGCACGATCTTGTTTGAGGAAGTGGCGAGTTCATTCAATTAACTTTTTGGGAGGCGATGGTTCATGATTTCAGTAGGTATTTTTAACGGGTATTATCCGTATACATTGGCGGAAACGATTTCACGAATTCAGAAGGACGGCTTTTCCTGTGTTCAACTGGATCTCTCCTTCAAAGATCTGGATGTATCCGCTCATAACCTCGATAAGAGCAAGGCTCAATTCATACAGCATGCGTTCCGGGACGCTAACCTGCCGATAGTGGCCATCTCGGGATACACCAATATTATTCATCCTAACCCGGATATTCGGGAACAGAACATCGCAGGGTTAAAGAATCTCCTGCGCTATGCCCGCGATCTGGGTACCCCGTATGTCATCAGCGAAACCGGTACATATAACCGGGAAAGCGATTGGGTCTGGGATTCGAAGAACGGCACAGAGGAAGCTTACGAGGAGATATGCAGACAGATTGAAGATCTGGCAAAATTCGCTTACGAGCATGGTTCGGTGTTCCTGGTTGAGAACTATGTGAATAATATCATCGGTTCGGTCGATCAAGTGACCAGGCTGTTCTCCGATGTAAACCATCCGGGGCTCGGCTTGCTCATGGACCCGACCAATTACTTTACGGACACGAATATTCATCACGTGGACGAGGAGATTCACCGCATCTTCAATGCATTGGGCGACAGAATCAAGATTGCCCACGCCAAGGACTGTAAGCCTGCGGAAGACACAGGAGAAAAGCATGTCAATATCGACGCCGCCGAATCGCATACGTTCCGCGGAGCGGGAGCCGTCGAGCTTCCGGCGCCGGGACTGGGCATACTGAACTACGATCTGTACTTGGCCCGCTTGGCGAAGCTGCACCCGAATATTCCGATTATTATTGAGCACCTCGACGAGACCGACATTCCCCGGGCCAAGCAGTTTCTGGACGGCAAGCTGAAGCGGCTGGGCGTCTAAACCAACCCTTGAACGTTTGATTGGCGGATAAGCGTGCAGAATAGCGCGCTTATCCGTTATCCGGTTGACCGTTTGAAAGGAGATTTGAGATGGAAGTACAGACCAAGAGAAGGGATTACAGCATTACAGGTCCGGAGGGCAAACGCGCGGAGGAACGGGGACTGGTAGCGGCCGAATGGTACACCAGCCCGATTCCCCGCCAAAAAATGAAGGAATTGATGAAGAGAAAGGACGGTCCCGCCATACGGGATACGATAATATGGTTCGGCGGACTTGTCCTATTAGGCTATCTCGCTTTCCTCTCTTGGGGGACCTGGTGGGCGGTGCCGGCCTTTCTGGCGTATGGTATTTTGTACGCTACGCCCGGCGATTCCAGATGGCATGAATGCGGGCACGGCACAGCGTTCAAAACGCCTTGGATGAACGAGGTTCTATATCAAATCGCTTCCTTTATGGTGCTTCGTTCGGCTACGCCGTGGCGCTGGAGCCATGCCCGGCATCATACGGATACGATTATCGTAGGACGCGACCCGGAAATCATTACGGAGAGACCGCCGATTTGGAAGCAGCTTCTGCTGCAGGTCTTTCATTTATACGGGGGTCCCATAGAAATCAAGCGATTCCTTCTGCATACTTTCGGTAAGTTGGAGGCCCAAGAGAAGGAATATATCCCTGAATCCCAGTACAACAAAACGTTCTGGGAAGCGCGCGTGTACATGCTGATCATACTGGGGGTTATAGGAGCTTGTCTCTACGCCGGAAGCCTGCTGCCGGCCATGTTTGTATTTCTGCCCTCGTTCTACGGCGGTATCGTCGTCATTACCTTCGGCATTACCCAGCATCTCGGCTTATATGAAGATGTCCTGGATCATCGTCTGAATACCCGTACGATCTATATGAATCCGGTGTTTCGGTTCTTGTACTGGAACATGAACTATCATACGGAACACCATATGTTCCCTATGGTTCCCTATCATGCGCTGCCGAAGCTGCACGAGGAGATGAAGGCGGACTGTCCGGCCGCGCGAACCAGTCTTTGGGCGGCTCTGGCAGAGGTTATTACAGCGCTGCGCAAGCAGAAGCAGGACCCGGCTTATGTTGTTGTCAAGCCGCTGCCAAGCACGGCACGACCCTATATGTATGGAATTCCCCATGAAATGGATCTCGAATTGCAATTAACGAGGTCTTAACGTTAAACGAAGGAGTGAAGCCGGCATGAAGGTAACAGAATGGTTGGAGGTCTGTCATATGGAGGATATCGAAATGGAAGATGTCATGAGATTCGACCATGACGACCGCACCTTTGCCGTGTATCGTACCGACAAAGGCGAATTTTTTGCAACCGACGGATACTGCACCCATGAGAAAATTCATCTTGCGAACGGGCTTGTCATGGGGAGTGTTATTGAATGCCCGAAGCACAACGGCCGTTTCGATATTAAGACCGGCGCGGCCAAACGAGCTCCGGTGTGTGTCGATCTTAAGACGTATCCGGTAAAGATCGAGAATAACAGAGTATTTATTCAGCTTTAAAAGCGTGGTGAACAAGTGGCCGAAGAGTCGATAGAAAGCTGGAACGGCGTAAGCGGTCGCCTTTGTAGACGGAGCGAGTGGAAACTTCTATCGACCGCAGGCTGCTTGTTTTTCACCACCCATTTAATGGTCAGGAGGTCTAGGAAGCCGTATGATACAAAAAAATCCATTCGGGAAGCTGGAAACATCCGTTTCGCGTTTAGGCTTTGGAGCTATGGGGCTGGGCGGCGTTTTTGGGCAATATGGAGAAAAAGAGCTGATCCGGTCCGTCTTGAACTGCCTGGAGCAAGGCGTCAACTTTATCGATACGGCCCGTAATTACGGGGAATCGGAAAGAATTCTCGGGCTGGCTCTGAGAGAGTGGACAGGCGAGAAGCCGTTCATCGCTTCCAAAGTCCAGTCCCGAGGCCCCGGCAATTTAGGGTGGGGCCAGCCGATTCCGATTGAGACAGCCTACCCCAAAGGCTGGCTTAGAGAAAGCACGGAGACCTCGCTCAAGCTGCTCGGTGTAGAGACGATAGATTTAATGCAGCTTCACCAATATTGGCCCCAATGGGACCGCGTTGATTATTGGATGGAGGAGCTGCTTCAGTTAAAAGAGGAGGGGAAGATCCGGGGAATCGGGATTTCGCTTCCCGATCAGCGCCATGACCTTGCATTATCTCTCGTACAGAGCGGCAAGATCGATTCGGTGCAGACGGTATTTCATTTATTCGACCCTCTTCCTCTGGATTGCCTGGTTCCATTTTGCGTTGAAAACCGTGTTGCCGTCATCGCGCGCTGTATTTTGGACGAAGGGGGCTTGACGGGCTTTCTGCGAGAAGACACTCCATTTGAAGAAGGGGATTTCCGCAAATCCTACTTCGATTATTTGCCCCGTTCTATCTATATGGAGCGAGTGAACCGCTTGAAGGAGGCATTCATCCCGCAATATGCCGATAGCTTAGCGGAGCTAGCCATCCGGTTTGTTCTCCAGCATCCGGGAGTGACGACGGCAATCAGCTCGATGCATGTGATGAAGTATGCCGACGAGAACATTGCAGCCGCCGGCAAGCCGCCTTTGCCTGACGATGTTTTTGAAGACATTCGCCGTCACTATCGATGGGTGAGGAACTTCTATGAAACCAAATATTGGGCCTAAAGTGCTATGGTCCGAGCTGCTGCCGTATGAATTCAGAGCCAGGCTGGCAGAATGCCCGACGGTTTATTTGCCGCTTGGAATTTGTGAGCCGCATGGGCAGGTAAGCGCCTTTGGACTCGATACGTTTAAAGCGGAATGGCTCTGTATCGAAGCGGCTCGTCGCACTGGAGGGATCGTAGCGCCTTCCATGGGCTATCACATTCATGAAGCGGGATACCACGCCAGGTGGCTGGAGGAGGAAGTAGGGGAAACCGACCCTCTCCTAACCGGCATTCCCCCTGCGGTGATGATTCATTTATTGCTGTACCAGCTTAGGTCCTTCGTCAACGCGGGATTTCGAACCATTGTCGTCGTTTCGGGACATAGCGGAGGCAATCAAGCGGATTTGCGCCAAGCAGCCGCTGCCTTTACGGAGCATGTTCCGGTTACCGTATGGGTCCGAAGCGATCCTGAGCTCGCGGATGGACTGTACACAGGGGATCACGCGGGAAAATACGAGCTATCTCAGCTAATGTACCTTCGTCCCGAGCTGGTGGATATGGAGGCCAGGGCATGGGGGAATGTGCCGGGCTCCGGAGGGAAGATGGCGCTCGGCGACGATGCGGATGAAGCGACGCCCGAGCTGGGACAAAGCATTATGAATGCTTGTCTGGACCGCCTTTGTGCCGCGGTTTGTTCATTAAACAAGGCTCAACACTCCAAGACCATTCCTCCGTTAACGTATGGCATTATCGAAGAAATATGGCGCCGGGTATTATCCGGCTCGGAGACCTGGGTAACGGCTCGGCCGTGGCCGAATCAAAAGCCGGTCTCAGCTCATTCGCGGTGGAAAACGTACGAGTGCTACAGGGCGGACCGTTAAGGCAAGTATGCCGGCGGCGGTTGTTCGAACTTGACTCGGTGCAGAATGAAACGGACTAGCGTTCGATAGTACGCTAGTCCGTTTCTGTATGGTTATTTGAAAACCACCTCTAACCGCGGCCGCTCATCTTTGAAAGATACGTCGATGCTCATCGCGGTTATGGCTGCGGCCATTCGGCCGTCAATAAGGCGTGGGTCCGCATCGTCTGCTCCGCCAGCTGAGTTTGCGCTTGGCCGGTGCTCAAATCGTTATACTCGTACGTCATCGGCAAAACGGCTTCGATATGATAATTGCCGGGAGGAACCGGATGTCCGTCGTCGTCCTTCATATCCCAAGAGAACTGGAACCGGCGGTAATAGAGCGGCTTCAGGCTTCCCGTCAAGGCCGGAGCCCGGCCGTGCCATACCGGTTGAAAGACGCTCTCGCCAGCTTGCTCGGTAACCCGGGTAATGATGACATCGTAAACGATGGGCTTTGTCATTTCCAGCGAATTATCTCCGACATGGGTCAGCTGCAGGTCGACTTCGACGGGAGACCCGAGCCAGAAGCCGTTCGGGCTGTTGAAGTCGTAGGCGTCCAGGCTGAGCGCAAGCGGCATTCCGCGGTAGCCGACGAACCGCTCCGGATAACTGCCCGCCGTCCATGAACCGCTGAGTTCATGGAGCTTTGCCGAAGCCGGAGGCGTATAAGCCTGCGCATCCACCGGAGAAGGGATGGGGTCTCCGGCGGTTTTCCGCACATATAGACGGGCGATGTCGAAGTCGGAGCGGATGACCCCGGCCGCTTCTTGCTGCTCGCTTTGAATGCGGACCCGGTACAATCCTTGGCCGCTCGGAAGCGGCAGCTCTTCGGAGAAGCGCTCGGCGGGCAGGCTTGCCGACTGCTCCCACACTTCGCGGTAGCCGGCTTCTTCCCGTTTCTCCACGATAAACTTCAGCTTGGAGCCTACCGCCGTGCGGACGGAGCCGCTCACCTGTACGGAGGCAAGCTCCGTCGCCGTCAGGGCGGAAGCCGGCTGATCGAGCGAAATGCGGCTGTACTCGCCGTGCGGCAGCGGCGTATCGTCCGGCAGCAAGCCGCTGGCTCCCAGCAGCTCTGTGGCCGGGGCGAATCTTTTCTGATACAGCACTTTATAGCCGTTCGTTATTTGCAGAACGACATCGTTATCCTTGATGTCGAGCGGCGTCTCCGCGGCCAGCTTATACCGGGACAGTCCGCCGTCTCCGGCCGCTTCGCCGGTCTTGAACACGTTGAACCGGCCTTCCGTGTACAGGGACTGACTGGCGTGATTTCTGGCGATCAGCGCAGGAATGAACAGCTTGCCGTCGTCCAGATAGGCGTCCGCCTGCACGCCGTACAAATAGCTCGGACTGGAATCCAGCACGCCGTAGTCCTGCACCTCGTATTCCGCGCAGCGGTAATCCCACTGCGAGTCGCTGTGATCGATGTCCGTGGAGCAGCCTAGCAAAGCGCGCGCGTCCTGTTCGTGCACGAGCCAGTCTCCATTCTCGATCAAGGGCGCCTTGGACCAGTCGGGTCCTTCGGTCTCCGAGCCGAGCCAGTATAGAGAAGGGCCCTTGCGATCCGGCGTCATCTGAATGCGATTGACGCCGTTATCCAAAGTGAGCGTATGCTGCCGCGCATCCTCGGATACGAGGTAGCCGAGCCGCTCGGCCAGCTTGCGGATCGAGAGCATCGGCGTTCCGTCGGCGATGCGGCCGATGACGGCGTCCTTCAGCCGGACGACCGAATCCGCAGCCGTTATCGGGCCCAGCTCCGTTATGGCCGTCTGCCGGATGACGAGCGGCGCGTGTTCCTTGTAAGCTTCCGTCTCGCCGGGAGCGAAGCTTAATGTCCGCGCCTGCTCATTCCATTCCACCTGCCCGAATGGCCCGAGGTCGTTCAGACGCACCGCCGTTTGTCCGCCGATATTGTAAGAAGGGATGCTCACCCCGTCGTACTCGGCCTGAATGTCCGTGTACAGCACATCTCCCAGCTTGACGCCGACCCGGCTCGGCGGATCATCCTGCTGCGCGGGCGGCGGCTCGGCGGGCTTGCCGGAAGCGTAATGAATCGATACTTTGTGCTGGGCGGGAAGCCAGGCGACTTCAAACCCGTACTGCCGCAAATCTTCGGCCACGACGGCGGTGTAGCCGTCGATATTCATCGAAGGGATGGGCTGGCCGTTAATAGACGCCCGAATATCGGTGGAGAGCACCCGCCCGATAACGTCCCCGATCTTTCCGCTTGCCGGAAGCTCAGCCGCAGCAGGCGCGGCCGCTGCGAAAGTGTAAGCGAACGTCCACGCCGTTCCGGCGGCCAGCCAGCGGCGCCATAATCGCCTCGGTTCCCGATTTGTTTTCACGAAAGCAGCTCCTTCGTTTCTTTTTCTCATTAGACGCAAGGCAGGCGCCAAAAGTTACGTTGGGCGAACCGCAAGCCGGTCCTAGAAGCCCGGTGAAAAAAGAGCGGAGCGGCCATTTGAATCTGGAAAAGCGCAAGCATTCGCCTTTTTAGCCGGATGTTATCCGCTTCAGAGGTTATAAAAGTAATGATTACGCTTATAAAACGTAAAAAATACTATTTACAAATAGGCTTGGTTGTTTTATGATGGACTATGTTATTTGTAAATTTTACGTTTATAAATGGGGCAAAGAGATTATATGCAGAGCATGGCTGCTTATTGGCGATGCGGCTGTTGCAAGGAGGAGGTGAGCGCATGGAACTGATCCGGATGAAGGAGGTTGTCTTCGGATATACCGAGTATCCTTGCCTGGACAACGTGAATTTATCGGTGATGCAGGGGGAATTCGCCGCAATCATCGGCCCGAACGGCGCCGCCAAGACGACGCTGCTCAAGCTGATGCTCGGGCTGCTTAAGCCGTGGACGGGCGAGATTGAACGCCCCGGACTCCCAGCCGAGGGGCGGGGCGGGACGATAGGATACGTGCCCCAGCAGATCGCTTCCTTCAACAGCGGCTTTCCGAGCAAAGTGCTGGAGTTCGTTCAATCGGGCCGTTATGCGCGGCGGCGCTGGTTCGCCAGGCTGGGGGCGCAGGATCATGCCGCGGTCGAGGCGGCGCTAAAGCAGGTGGGGATGTGGCATTTGCGCCATAACAGGATCGGCGAGCTGTCGGGAGGACAGAAGCAGCGCATTTGCATCGCCCGCGCGCTTGCTCAGGAGCCGGACCTGCTTGTGCTTGACGAGCCCGCGACCGGGATGGATAAGGAGAGCCGATTAGGCTTTTATGAGCTGATGGAGCATCAGGTGAAACGACACGGGCGATCGGTCGTTATGGTGACGCACGGCTTGGAGGAGGCGCTGCCGCGCATCGACAGGGTCATCGAGCTGAAGCGAAAGGAGGGAGGAGATTGGAAATGCTGCACTACGAGTTCATGCAGCGGGCATTTTTGGCCGGAGGGATCGTCTCCCTGCTAGCTTCCGTGCTGGGCGTCTATCTGATGCTGCGCAGACAGGCGCTGATGGCCGATACGCTGTCCCATGTGTCGCTCGCCGGAGTGGCGCTCGGATCGCTGCTGCGCCTAAACCCGGTCGTCACCGCTTTCCTGGTCGCCATCGTCGGAGCGTGCGCGGTGGAGTACGTGCGCAGGTCGTTCCGGTCCTTCAGCGAAATTTCAATTGCGATCATTATGATCGGCGGGCTGGCTTCTTCGGTCGTCATCATGAATATGAGCCAGGGGCTCAGCAAAAGCATGAACGCCTATCTATTCGGCTCGATCGTCGCCGTCAGCGGCGGCGAACTGTGGCTGATGCTGGCGGTGGCCGTTATCGGCGGGCTGTATTTCTGCCTGCTGCGCCGCCCTTTGTATGTGCTTGCGTTCGACGAGGAGACGGCAGAGACGAGCGGGCTGAAGGTGAAGCTGCTGTCGCTTTCCTTCAGCATTATGACGGGAATGGCCGTTGCCGTAGCGATGCCGATCGTCGGGGTGCTGCTCGTCTCGTCGCTGGTCGTGCTGCCCGCCGCGCTCGCTATTCGCATTGCCCGCAGCTTCGCCGGAGCGATCTGGATTGCCATGGCGGCGGGGCTGACCGGAGTGTATACGGGCTTGACCGCCTCGTATAAGCTGAACACGCCGCCGGGCGGGACGATCGCTTTGACGCTGCTCGCTTTTCTGATCGGCGGATTGCTCGTCAAGCGCGGCTGGCTCTACATAGGGAAGCTTCGCAATCGAAACGTACCGCTGCAGGAAGAGAAGATCGGTTCCGCGACTTCCGGCGAGCTGACGCATGCTCCTTCCCGCGGCATGCAGTAAGAAGCGGATTTTCACTACACTTTTAGATATAAATGGAGGAACGAGATGAAATCATTAGTAAAGCAATCATTGGGATTATTGTTGGCCTCGAGTTTGGTACTTGCGGCAGGATGCAGCAGCGCGGAGCCGAAGACGGCTCCGGCGGCGGCCGGCGGACAAACCGCCCCGCAATCGGCCGCAGACACTTCGTCTAAGCCGGCGGCTGCGACGAAGCTGAAGATCGTGACGAGCTTCTATCCGCTGTACGAGTTCTCGCGCCAGGTGGCCGGAGATAAAGCGGATGTCGTGAATTTGATCCCCGGAGGCGTGGAGCCGCACGATTGGGAGCCGACCGCTCAAGACATGAAGCAAATTCAAGACGCCGGCATCTTCGTATACAACGGCGCCGGCATGGAGAGCTGGGCGGATAAGGCGCTCGACAGCTTGAAGAAAGAGCAAACCGCCGTTGTCGAAGCGAGCAAAGGGATCGAGCTGATGGAAGGCGTGGAAGAGGAAGACGAGGACGACCACGATCACGGCAAGGAGCATGCTTCCGCCGAGGGGCCTGTGCTTGATCCCCATATTTGGCTCGACCCGGTTTTGGCGCAAAAAGAAGTGCAGGCAATCCAGGATGCGCTGGAGAAGGCCGATCCGGCCAATAAAGAGACGTACAAGAAAAACGCAGATGCTTACATCGCCAAGCTGCAGCAATTGGACAAAGCCTTCAAGGACGGACTCTCCGGCGCCAAGCATAAGGAATTCGTCACCCAGCACGCCGCTTTCGGCTATTTGGCCAAGCGCTATGGCTTGACGCAGGTGCCGATTGCCGGTCTGTCCCCCGAACAGGAGCCGTCGCCGGGCAAGCTGGGCGAGATCGTCCAATTCGCTAAGGAGAAGCAGGTGAAGACGATTTTCTTCGAAACGCTGGTCGCTCCGAAGGTCGCTGAGACCGTTGCCAAGGAGCTCGGCGCCAAAACCGCGGTGCTCAATCCGATCGAAGGACTGACGGACGACGACAAAGCGAAAAATCTCGACTATATCGGCATTATGCAGAACAACCTCGCCGCATTGCAATCGGCGCTGAACGAATAATGACAGGCCCGTTTCCTCTCCGGCGATCCGGACGGGGAGGCGGGCTTTTTTTGTTGTTTAGGAAGTGATGCGCAGCAATATCCTGTGGATATCCGGGGGCTCCCGGTAAAGTACCTGAATCAGCTTCGAAGCCAAAGCCCCAATTGGTGGAATTATTTTGCCGTTTAACCGGAAAATGGCTTGCACCCGCCTCCTGCGATTGGCGCAGCTTCCCCTATGAGCGTTGTGAAAAGCGGCCTGAGAGCGGGGAGGGAGTTGGAAATGTTCAGATTTTGTACAGTTTCTGTTAGTATACTTATAAGCTGTGCAGCGAGCGGAGCCAGAGAATAGCATTGGATAGCAGGAAAGAGGTTGCAAGTCAAAATGGCGGACAACATTAACGTTTACGAGAGCACGCAAGTGCTGGAAGCGGGTGCGGTGCTTGCCGCGTTAGAGCGTTCCTTGGCCATGATCGAGTTCGACAGGCACGGAAACGTGCTGTGGGCTAATGAATCTTTTGCCCGGACGATGGGGTATTGCGCGGAGGAGCTGCCCGGCGCGCATCACCGGCAGTTTTGCACGAAATCATTTGCGAACAGTCCGGAGTACGGAGCTTTATGGGACCGGCTGCGGAGAGGGGAAAAATTTCAGGAAAAAGTGGAGCGAATCGCCAAGGACGGACATATCGTTTGGCTGGAAGCGACGTATATGCCCGTACAGGATAAGTCGGGCGCTATATCGGCCGTATTGAAGGTCGCTACCGACATTACCGTGCGGGAAGAGACGGGTGCGCGCGTGACGGGCGAGCTGCAGGAGATGGCTGCGGAGCTGTACCGGCGGGCGGAGGCGGGACTCGGCCGCAGCAGGCAGCTGTCATCGGCGGTCGAAGAGACGGTCGGCGGCTATGAACGGCAATTGCACGATTTGCGCGACCTGGAGCAGCAGGCTCAAGCCGTCCGCAGCATCGTCAAGACGATTCAGGATTTCGCTTCACAGACGAATTTGCTGGCGTTGAACGCAGCGATCGAGGCTGCGCATGCCGCAGAATACGGGCGCGGCTTCGGCGTTGTTGCAAGCGAAGTGAAGAAGCTGGCGCTGCAAGTGCAGGAAGCGGCAGGGGAAATCCAAACGGATCTAGAGGGCATTTCCGATCAAGTCGCGCGCGTCAGCGGAGGCATCAGAGATTCGCGGCAGGCGATTATCAAGAGCCTTGAGCAAAACAAGCTGGCCGCCGAAGCGTTCGTCGAGATCGGCGAAGCTGCGGGACAACTGGACGAGCGGGCTAACGATTTGCGCGGAATGATGTCGCAAGGAAACGTATGAGAAAACACAGTTCCCGCTCGCATAGCGCGTCGGTCCAAGCCTGCGGGCTTGCGGTCATCATGCTGCGGCTTGAGGTCTGCGGAACGGCCGGCGGACGACGAATTCCTCAATATATGATATAATCTATCATGTATTACACTATCTACCACCGGGAGAGTTCCGTTATGATCATCCAGTTCATTCGTTACAGGTAAAAAGGGTGCAGATCATGGAATCCATTCATTTTTTTTGGAAAATGATTGGGTTTATTTGACTGCGCCTTTTTTCATTCACCTATTACGAATGAACGGGGTGCTTTTTTGATGTCCAAAAAAGAAAATAAACGGACGGTTCATGCGGGCGTTATAGCACAAAATGAAGCGATTTTCAGATGCCCGTTATGCTCATCTCCGATGCGAATGGCCGGTCTGCAAAGCCTTATTTGCAGCCAGCGCCATTGTTTCGATCTATCGCGGCAGGGCTATATTAACTTATTGCCGCGGCCGCTGGAGACCAAATACGATAAGCGGATGTTCGAGGCGAGAAGGATGTTGTGCGGAGAAGGTCTCTTCGAGCCGCTGCACGCCGCCGTAAGCGATACGATCCTGAAGCGGCTCGGCAGCGGCAACGCGCAGGCGAGAATATTGGATGCAGGGTGCGGGGAAGGCTCGCATTTGTCAGGCATCCGGGACAACATCGTGCGAAATGCCGGTCGGCCGCCGCTCACCGTAGGGCTCGACATTTCGAGGGACGGGATCGGAGCGGCCACGGCCTATGCGAACGCGATTTGGTGCGTCGGGGACATCGCGGCCTGCCCGTTTGCCGGCGGGCAGTTCGGATTCATTCTGAACATGTTGTCGCCGGCCAACTATGCTGAGTTTCGAAGACTTATGACCGCTGACGGCATGGTGATCAAGGTCATTCCCGAACGGGATTATTTGAAGGAATTGCGGGGTGCTTTGTACGGAGGCTTGCCGATGCGGACTTTTGCGAATGATCGGACGTTGCAGCTGTTTCGGGAAAACTTTAGGCAAACGGATGCGAAGCGGGTGCGGTATCGGTTTCCGCTGGACAAGCAGCTGCTGGAGCCGCTGCTGCGCATGACGCCGCTCTCATGGAGGGTGACGGAGGAGCGTCTGCAGCAAGTTCTGGCTATGAGCTTGCCTGAGATTACGATTGATTTAATGATCTTAACCGGAGAGAAATAGACGAGGGCGATTGCCTGCCGGATTTTCGGGTAAAACCAATTAAGAACGGGGGTCATGCGGGCTGCATGACCCCCGTTCCCGTATGGGCAACGGCTCAAGCTCAAGCTCAAGCTCAAACTCAAGTCCAAGCTCAAGCTGCGCCCCTACCGGAAGGAGGCGCCCGAAGCTTCGGCTCCCGGAACGAGCAGCTCCAGGCCGTTCATGTACGGCCTCAGAGCCGGCGGAATCCGGACCGAGCCGTCTTCCTGCTGGTGGGTTTCCAGCAGCGGGATGAGAATGCGCGGCGAAGCCACCGCGGTATTGTTCAGCGTATAGCAGAAACGCAGCCGACCCTGCGCGTCGCGGTACCGGATATTGGAGCGCCGCGCCTGGAAGTCGAGCAGATTGGACGACGAATGAGTTTCGCCGTAGTTTTGCCGGCTCGGCATCCATGTTTCGATATCGTACTGTTTGTAGGTTTTTTGCGACATATCCCCGGTACAGACGGCCATCACCCGATAGGGCAGCTCAAGCAGCCGCAGCAGCTCCTCCGCATTGCGGGTGATCGCCTGGAGCAGCGACTCCGCAAGATCGGGGTCTGCTTCGCAGAGCACGACCTGCTCCACCTTGGCGAATTGATGCACGCGGTATAGACCGTGGACGTCGCGCCCTGCCGAGCCGACCTCGCTGCGGAAACACTGCGATGCGGCGGCCAGCAGACGGGGGGCCGACAGATCGACGATTTCGTTGCTGTAATAGGAGATCAGCGCCGCTTCCGATGTGCCGGCCAGCCACGTTTCGCCGCCGTCGATGCGGTACACCTGATCTTGACCGAGCGGGAAAAAGCCGGTGCTCGTGAGCGCTTCGGTCCGCACCATCAGCGGCACTTCCAGCGGCGTGAAGCCTTTGTGCAGCAGCAAATCAAGCGCAAGCTGCTGAACGGCGCGGTGCAGCAGAACGCCTGCGCCCTTCAGGTAGTAGCTGCGGCTGCCGCCCGTTTTCACGCCGCGCGGAATATCGATCATATCGTGCAGCTCGCCGAGCGCTACATGATCTCTGGGGGCAAAGGCAAAGACCGGCTGCGCGCCTGTGCTCCGAACCTCGACGTTATCTTCGTCCGACAACCCTTCGGGCGTGTCCGGCGATACGATATTCGGAACGAGCAGCAGCAGCTGATTGCAGGCCAGCTCCGCTTCGGCCAGCTCCGTCTCCAGTCCGGAGAGCTGCAGGCCGAGCTCTCTTACCTCCGCTTTGCCCGCCTCGGCTTCATCCGCGCGTCCTTCCCGGATCAGCCCGCTAATCGCTTGCGACCGCTGATTGCGCGCTTGACGCAGCGGCTCGATCCGCTGCAGCAGTTCCCGCCTTCGTTCGTCCCATTCCAGCAGTTTGGCAACCGACAAGCGAATCTTTTTCCGGTCGGCGACCGTCTGCACCAGCCCTGCGTGTTCTCTCACCCATTTGATGTCCAACATGGTTCCCTCGCTCCTTTTTGTGTGAAAATGCAAAAAGCGCCCTCATCCGTATGGGACGAGGAGCGCTTCACACTCGCGGTGCCACCCAACTTGACCGAACCGCTTCAGGCGATTCGATCCTCTTTGGTTCCGCGGTAACGGGCGGTGCCGGTAAGCTTAGGGGGGATGCTCCGGGTGTTGGAGCCCGGGTTCCCCTTGACGAAAACGCCTCCGAGTTGGATTCTCTTCATAGGCATAATGGCCGTGATGAAATTGTTTTATCAGTATACCGTATTCCGGACCCTTTATTCAAGTGCGGGCCGGGCGAAGAACCGCATGTGGAGTCGTTTGGCGAAGGAAAATGTGGAAAAGTTTGGATGAGTAGGCTTTCGATAGGATACCGGATGCAAACGCCGGCATATAATGCAAGCAATAATAAAACAAGGTTCCGGCTGCCGCGCCGATTTGTCGCCGCACAAGACAAACGGGGCGGAAGAGCGTATGATGGAGGAGGGGCGGAGGAAATAAAAGTGAAATAGGCAAAAGCATATTTCAAAGGTTTTACATATACTAACAGCATGTGAATAAGTTGCTGCGGGAGGTTACCATGGGAAACTATCATTTTATCGGAATTAAGGGCAGCGGGATGAGCGCTCTGGCGCAGCTGCTGCACGATCTTGGACACCGTGTTCAGGGCGAGGATACCGAGGATTATATATTTACCCAGGCTGCTTTGGAGTCGCGCCGGATTCCGATTTATACGTTTGGCCATGCTCCGCTGTCTTCAGAGATGACCGTTATTGCCTCCAACGCATTCCAGGACGACCACGCCGCGCTGGTGCATTGCAGGCTGGCCGGGCTTACGGTGCGGCGTTATCATCATTTTCTCGGCGACTGGATGCGCGGCTTTACGAGCATTGCGGTTACCGGATCGCACGGCAAGACGACGACGACCGGAATGATGGCGCATGCCTTAGGCTCGGTGAAGGCCTCGTGCAGCCTTGTCGGAGACGGAACGGGAACCGGACATCCCGATGCCAGCCTGTTTATTTTCGAGAGCTGCGAGTATAAAAGGCATTTTCTCGCTTACCGTCCTGAAATTGCGGTTATTACGAATATCGATTTCGATCATCCCGATTATTTCGCAGACATTCACGATGTGAGGAGCGCTTTCGAAGAGATGGCTTCTCTGGTCCGGGGGAATTTGGTCGCCTGCGGCGACGACGAGCAGGTGCGTCTCATGCGGACGGACAAGAAAACGCTGTTGTACGGGTTCGAGCCGCATAACGAGCTGAGAGCGGCCGATGTGGCCGTAGCCGGAGGCGGCGTCTCTTTCTCCGTCCAGTGGCGCAGCGCGCAGCTGGGGCGTTTCTTCATCCCGGCGTTCGGCCGGCATAATGTGCTTAACGCGCTGTCGGTCATCGGCACGGGGCTGCTGCTCGATCTGGACATGGAGCAAATCAGAGCGCATATGAGCTCGTTCTCCGGAGTGAAGCGGCGCTTCACGGAGAAACGGTGGAGAGGCAACGTGCTGATCGACGATTATGCGCATCATCCTTCGGAAATTAAGGCTACGCTGGAAGCGGTGCGCAGCAAATATCCGGAGAAGCGGGTGGTCGGCGTGTTTCAGCCGCATACGTTCAGCCGCGTAGAGAAGCTGATGGACGATTTCGCCGTGTCGCTGCGGGAGGCCGACGACGTGTTCTTATGCCCGATCTTCGGCTCGGCGCGGGAAGCGTTCGGCAAAGTATCGATCGAGCAGCTGCGCGAGCAAATTCCGAATGCCCAGCTCATTTCCGAAAGCACGGTCGCCGATCTGACCGGCTACGATAACAGCGTTCTCGTATTTATGGGAGCGGGCGATATTCAAAAGTACCAACAACTGCTGGAACGCCTGTAAGACAAGCGGAGGTTGGCGTTATATATAGACGGCCTTAAGGCTAAACCAAAGGGCGGCTCCCATCCGGATCGGAATACTACCGGAGGAAGCCGCCCTTGGCTTGCGGATGACAGCTAACCGCTCGTTAGCCTTGCAAAATCTCCTCGATGGCTTGCAGCACATCTGCGGACAGCGTGATCCCGCTGGCGGCGCAGTTCTCGACGACCTGCTCCGGACGGCTTGCGCCGACGAGAGCGCTGGCGACATTATTCTGACGGAGAATCCAGGCGATCGCGAGCTGGGATACTTTGATGCCGAGCTCGTCCGCGATTTTGGAAATGCTCTCGACTTTAGTCAGGTTGGACTCGCTGAGCTGTTTCTCGCCCCAGTTTTTGCTGGCCGCCCGGCTGTCCGCAGGAATCGGCCGACCCAGACGGTATTTGCCTGTAAGCAGACCTTGAGCGAGCGGAGAGAAGACGACCTGTCCGTAACCTTTTTCCAGGCCGATAGGAATAATTTCCTTCTCGATGTAACGGTTGAACATATTGTAAACCGGCTGGTTGACGATAATCTTGTCGAGCAAATATTTGTCGGCAAGCGCGTACGCCTCCACGATTTGAGCCGGAGTCCATTCGCTCACGCCGATGTAGAGCGCCTTGCCCCGAGTGACGAGATCGTCGAGGGCGCGCAGCGTCTCTTCGAGCGGCGTCTCCTTATCGTAGCGGTGGCAGTAATAAATATCGATGTAATCGGTTCCGAGACGCTTCAAGCTGGCATCGCATTGCTCCATGATGTGCTTGCGCGACAAGCCGCGGTCGTTGGGGCCTTCGCCCATTTTGTTGAACACCTTCGTGGCCAGCACGTAGGATTCGCGCGGATATTGGGACAACGCCTTGCCCATGACTTTCTCCGCTTCGCCGCGCTCATACATATTGGCGGTATCGAAGAAATTGACTCCAAGATCGTAAGCTTGCTCGATCGAACGAACGGCATGATCGTCCGCCACATAGCCTCCGTATGTCAACCAGCTTCCCAGGCTGATCTCACTTACTTTCAGTCCGCTGTTTCCCAGTTTGCGATATTGCATCTCGCATGCCTCCCTGATTTGGTATAATGGTTGCTGTAGTCTATTATAGAAATAATCGCTTGTTTTGGTAAGAGCTGAAAAAGAGTTCATTAACTTACCTGAAGGTACGGCACTTACGAAAAAGTAACTTTGGATTTGATAAATAAACCCATGCAAGTTGCTTCAGTCAAAGATCACATCGTATGCTTCCGCCAAAGGAATTCCCAAACTGGATCGTGAGAGTGATTAGAGCGTGTCTTCAAACCTAATTTAGCCATAACAAAATAGAGGCCAGCGATAAGAAGGCGGCAAATGTACAGGTTAGTTTATCATAACGAGTGGCCAGTCTGCGATAATGTTTGAGCTTGTTGAATAGACATTCGACCAGGTGGCGTTCTTTGTAGAGCCACCAATCGCACTTTCGCTGGACTTTACGATGTTTTCGACTCGGAATGACTGCAATGGCTTGTTGCTTCTCTATCAGTTCCAGGATGTTATTCATGTCATAGCTTCGATCGGCAATTACCGTCTTACCGGCCAGATCCATATCTTGAAGCATTTCATAGCCTTTCACACAATCGTGGCTATTGCCAGCAGTCAGTTCGAAGCGCAACGGATTGCCGAGCGCGTCCACAATGACATGGATTTTGGTCGTTATTCCACCTCTGGATCGTCCGATAGCTTGAAATTGCTGCCCACTTTTGCACCTGCGCCATGCTGATGGACGCGGACAATAGTGGCATCGAGCATGATATTTTCAAAATCAGGGGATATAGATACATGCTTTAGCAGACCTGTTGATTAACCACTAAATGGTAGAAAAAGAGCCGTCAACCCGGTAAAATGTTTGTACCCCTACAAACAGACCGGAAGGTGACGACTCCATGAAAAAGTTTAACACGATTCTCCCGATTCTTCAAACTGTCCTTACACCCGAAGAAGTCGAATCCATCGTTAAAGCGATTGGTTATGTGGATAAGGCGCGAAAATTCACCGTTTATCAGTTGCTTCACTATTGGGTTGCCGCAGCCAGTGAAGAATGGTCCGGGTATCGTTTCGGCGCAGATCATGCTGCTTGTAACGGTCTGTCTCAAGTTCACTATTCGTGTTTTTCCGGAAAAGCAGCTGATGTGCCGTTTGCTGTATTTAAAGAGCTATTTCACCTGCTTGTCCGCAAATGTAATCGCGAAACTCGGCGAAAGCTGGCCTTTCCAAAAGAATTGCTACTCATTGACTCTACGACGATGACGGTTGGGAAAACTCGCTTGCCCTGGGCCCCCTACCACGGAGAGCGGGCTGCGGTTAAACTGCATGTTGCATTGCGGGCGCAAAACGGACAACCGCTTGGCGTTACGGAAACGATCGGCGCAAGGCACGATGGCCCTGTATGCGAATCCTTGGAAAACCCCGACTTTATTATGGTCATGGACCGGGCTTACGGCAAACTGGAGCGCCTGGACCGCTATAAACAAGATGGACAATCCTTTGTCATCCGGCTTCGTGACCATGTTCATTTTGAAAAACCCTATGCACTTCGGCGTCAAGTCACTACAGATTCTCCGGTCATTCGGGATATCACTTGCCAGTTGGGAACCCCTCAGTGTCGTTCTAAGCATCGTCACCGCGTTGTCATCTTTCGTGATTTTGAGGGTAGAGAAATTCGCGTCGTGACCGATTTGCTGGGCATTACAGCTGAACAAATCGCCCTGATCTATAAAGCTCGTTGGCAAATTGAGGTGTTTTTTCGTTGGATCAAGCAACATCTAAACATTCCAACGTTATTTGGTACGACCGAAAACGCCGTCTATGGCCAATTGTTCTCTGCGCTGATCGTCTTTGTGCTGCTCAAATGGCTATTTGATGGGACAAAACATGGATTCCCTCGTCATGCTAATCTTTCGTTTGTTCGATTTGCTCGCCTGCTTCTTCTGGATCGACTACCCGTAGAATGGATGATTCGCTTACATCGTCTCATTGTGGATTACGGATCGATCTTAGTTACATATTCTGGATAATCAACAGGCCTGATGCTTCAGAATTTTATCCCATATGCCGCTATCTGCCAGCGACGGAAACGAGTGTACACTGTTTTCCATGAACCGTAATGTTCAGGCAAATCCCGCCACGGTGCTCCAGATCTGGCAACCCATAGCATGGCATTCAGCATCATCCGATTGTCTTTTGCAATACGTCCGCCTTGACGTTTCCGTTCCGGTGGCAGTAAATCTTTTATTTGATCCCATTGATCATCGCGTATTTCATATCGTCTTCTCATAGTACTAAGTTTACCATGTTTTGGGCTGGCCTTGTAGTTTGAAGACACGCTCTAGTTGAAAATAAATTTTACTCTTGAAAAAAGAAGCCGAGGCTTTACGTTCTGGAGCAGAAGATTAAGCGTCTAATGATGAAATTTAATCAGGCTTCATAATCTTCGCTTTGTATTGCATGCGATATTGGTTAGGCGTTAAACCGAATCTTTTTTTGAACTTCGTGATAAAGTAGGTACTATTGGACATTCCGACCAATTCGGCTATACGCTCAATCTTAAGCGCTTGATCTTCTAGCATATCCTTAGCCTTGTCCAAACGAACCTGGGACACATATTCTGATACGCCAATTCCAAATGTTTTTTTGAATAATTGGGAAATATAGGATGAACTCATAAATGTTTTTTGGGATAGAATCTCTAGAGAGATCTCCTGATGATAATGTTCATCAATATATGATTTAACACTTTGCATAACCATTTTCGTAACATGATCGAATCGTTGTGCATCAAGCATGCCTTCAATTAGTTCTATCAACCAGGCAAAAGCCTCAAACACGTTTCGCCGTCTGAACAACTCATCTGCCAACTGTCGTGCATTGGTTGATCTACTCTCTTCATAGGGATTGTTCTCCATCATCTTTTCGGCGATCATAGGAATGATCTGATACAGAACGAGTTCCACGCTTTCATATCTGTACATTCGCTCGGAAAGCTGCTCTGTGAGCGTTTTCACCCTTCGGCGGACTTTCTCAATCTGGTTATTCTTCATAGCAAGAGCGATATCTTCGTACAAGCCTGAGGCTACAAAATGATCGAGCTGGTGTATGGCTTCGTATATTAACGGTTCTTTCAATTCGCCATGGACCAGATAACGATGCTTCATTGCTTCTAATGCACCTTCACAGGATAAATGGAGCTCTGCAGCTTGAACTATTGGGCCAACGGCGCAAATCAATGGTTTCGGCGAGAGCTCGGGTATATGTATGCTTTGTGCTATATATCTAAATACCCGGTCCCTGTCTTCAAGGTTGAAGTTAAATGTAGCCGCCAGCTTTCGTTTGCTGTAGAAGGTAAGAAATACATCTACACCGGCTTCAAGCAGTTTTTCTCTTACCTTTTTATCCCAATTGCAGAATGATGTCGAAATTTCTTCATCTAGCGCATACATTACGACGACGAACATTTCTCCACGCAGTCCTGTTAGAAATTCCTTTTCGTCTAAAAATCCTAGAGTTCCGTGCAACAATTGATTTAAATTGTTTTCTATTACTTGTGCTTTCAAATTGGCTACCGAATAGTTCAAATGCTGAATGCTTTGTTCTATCAATATATATTCGTTGCTATCCATCTTCGACTCATAATCGGGAATCCCCTTTAGTTTGGCAGCTAGTAATCTGAGAGGCTTATAATGATTTATTGCAAATACGATTGCCAGGAGCGCTCCCAGTACCAGAGCACTGGCAGAAATCATAAGAATGACCGATCGGATTTCAAATGGAACACGAAAAAAGTCGCTCGTAGGCATGAGTAATACGTATTTCCATCCGGTATAAGGAGACTCCTTGAAGAATTGCATTAGCTCTAGATTTTGTAATTTGATCATCGACAACTGCTCGGAATTTAACGCGCGTTCAAAAGAATCCGGTTTCAGATCTGCCAAACGAGGTACTGCTGATGTGCTTTGCGTAATAACTTTTCCGTCATTAGACAAAATGACTAGTGCTTCTTGATTATTAACAAGTTGTCTTGTCAAAATTTGTTTAATGTTATCTATGTATACATTTACATACAGAATGTATAACGGTCCGTCCCCGCTTTTGAGGGCAGCGGATTTAGCGTAGGTAATTAGTCCTTCTTCCTGAAGCCCGTTTCCGTGCTCTTCTTGTGCGATTTGTGTTATTGTCCAGCAGGATTCGCTAGACTTTCGCTGCTTGCAGGTCGTTTTGTCGTTAATGGGGGACGTATAATCGTATTTAACGCCGTTGCTAGAGATCAGTAATTTTTCTTTGGGATAGTAAATGTTTATGGATTCGACGAAGGGCATGGAGCTAATCTGGCTTTTAATAAACTGATGCAACTCCAGATGAGCATATGATCCTTGAAGATTAACAAACTGTGCAGACATCAACTGATCTAGAACTAGCATTTCGGCAGGCTCAAGCACACTTTTTTCCACTATGGATTCGATGTAAGATACCCGGTTTGTATTAATCGTGAGCATTTCTTTCTCAATTTTGTTTGATATCAAGCTGAACAAGTTAAGACCAGCAAGTCCTGTAACAACCAGTACGGTGAAAAAGTGTGAAAGCAAATATTTTTTGAATACACGGGATTCAAAAAATCTTTTCATAGAAAGCATGCACCTCTAAGCAGCAGTTTTTTATACAGAAAGCGCTAACAAGTATGAACTCGGACATTCTTCTTTTCGACATATTTCTTCATATTCGACATGAGAAGAGGCATCCCTGCTTAAGTGCTGAATGTTTTGATTCAACTTAACAAAAAAATGTGCTCTAATTCGCTATTCAAAAAAACGAAGTTTTCTAAATAATGTTGAAAAACGGAAATTATTGAGATGAGCACTGAAGACTAAAAGAATGTGAAGCTTTGAAGAAAAATTAATATTGAGCTTATCGGTTTGGTTGTACTACATTGGATTTGTGGGCCAAGCCGCACAAACAATCACTTATAGAAGGGAGGAGAACGATATGTTTGAATCTGTATGGAAGGCGTACGGTAGGCAGAAAGTTTTATTTTTATTTTTGCTGCCTGCACTTGTCTATGTAATCGTATTCAATTATGTTCCTATGTACGGAGTCATCATTGCATTCAAAAACTTTAATTTCTCCAAAGGCATTATGGGCAGTGAATGGGTCGGTTTCGACAATTTCGGGCGCTTGTTTCAGAGGGGCTTCTTGAGGGTCCTTCGAAATACGATAGTCATCAGTTTGCTCAAGCTTATATTTGTATTTGGCGGTTCGATTGTATTTGCGCTATTGCTTAACGAGATACGTACTCGATGGTTGAAACGTGTCGTACAGAACATCAGTTATTTGCCTCATTTTCTTTCCTGGGTTATCATCGGGAGCATTTTGGTTGAGATGTTGTCACCGTCGCGAGGAATCGTGAACCAACTGATTGAGCATTTCGGAGGGACGCCAATCTATTTTTTGGCTGACAAGACCTGGTTTATGGTCATTCTTATTTTATCGGATATTTGGCAGAGTATCGGTTGGGGATCTATCGTTTATCTTGCTGCTATTACGGCTATTGATCCACAGTTATATGAATCGGCGCGCATGGACGGCGCTAATCGTATGATGCAAGTGTTTAACATTACTTTGCCGTCGATTATGAACATCATTATTATTATGTTATTGCTGCAAATCGGAAATATTTTAAATGCGGGTTTTGATCAAATTTTCAATTTGTACAATCTAAAAGTATTTGAGGTTGCGGATATTTTGGACACTTATGCCTACCGAATAGGATTGGAGCAGGGAGACTACAGCTTATCCACCACAATCAGTTTGTTTAAAAATGTCGTGGGATTAGCGCTAGTGCTTGCTTTTAATAAAATTGCCAACCGTTTCGGTCATACCGGTCTATGGTAGGGAGAGGAGAGCCGAATTTGAGACTCAAACTAAGCGCATTTGATGTGATAAACGGGATATTGATGCTTCTGTTCTGTTTTTCGATTATTTATCCATTTATATATTTGATCGGGTATTCGCTCAGTACTGCTGAAAGCTTGTATTCAGGAGGCGTGTCTCTGCTGATCTGGCCTAAGGAAATAACATTTGAGGCATACCGTAAATTCCTGTCGATGGATTTTATCTATACCGGTTTTTTTAATACGGTATTCCGCACAGTGATCGGTACACTTCTATCTCTTTTGGTTATGAGTTGTGCAGCCTATGCTTTATCGAAAAAGTACTTGCCGCATCGCAAATTTTATACGACCATTTTTATTATTACCATTTTCTTTAATGGCGGCTTGATTCCAACATATTTACTTATGCGTAATTTACATTTGATTGATAATATTTGGGTGTTTGTGCTGGGGCCGCTTATAAATGCTTTTTATTTGCTGATTTTGCGTAATTTCTTTATGCATATTCCCCCCGAATTAGAGGAATCGGCTAAAATGGATGGAGCGGGAGAACTGCGTTTTTTTTTCCAAATTATTATCCCGCTTTCATTGCCGTCCTTGGCGACTATTGGTTTGTGGCAGGCGGTTCATCACTGGAACAGTTGGTTTGATTCGCTGATCTATATCAACTCCATTGATAAGCATGTGATTAGCGTTCATATTCGCAGGCTGGTCATTGAGCAAGATGCCGCTATGAATGAAATGCTTGCCGGCATGGCCAATCAACAGGCGAAGAACATGCCAACGCCGGAAACGATGCGTGCGGCAGCCATTATGGTTACAACATTACCCATTCTGTGCGTGTATCCTTTTATTCAGAAGTATTTCGTGCAAGGTGTTATGGTTGGAGCTGTGAAAGGATAATAACAAATTCCGGGAGGTCGATCAAAAATGCGAAATATAAGAAAATCGCTATTGGCAGTCATGATTTCGACGGCACTGATGCTAAGCGCTTGCACTAATAGTCAGCCGCCTTCTAAAACTGAGGAAAAACCAGTAATTTCATGGGCAGGAGGACCGAATTATCCATTCAAAGATGACACATATGGTCAAAAGTATATGGAGGATACCTTTGGCATCAAAATTAAACCTGTTCGTGTCGATAATCAGGAAAAGTTGAATCTTCTCGTATCTACCGGTGAAATCCCTGATTTGATTGCTCTTGACAAGACAGAGCTATCAAATTATGTAAAAAATGATCTTTTGGCTCAAATTCCGCTTGAGATGATTCAGAAATATGCTCCAAACTATTATAATATCATGCTCAAGCAGGATGGGAAGGTATTCGTGAACAACAAGGTGAACGGAAAGAACTATGCTCTGCCCATTTTGGAGGCTAATACTGCTCCATATCCGGTAGCAATTCGCGGTGATTGGCTGCAAAATGTCGGGGCTGATATTCCCATAACACTTCAGGAATTGGAGAACGTGTTTATCAAATTCCGCAATGACGATCCAGACCGGAATGGGAAAAAGGATACGTATGCCCTCTCAACGGCAAGTGATAATCCAAACTTGTGGTTCAACTCGATTTTCGGTGCGTTTGGAACGAATCCGTTTATGTGGCATTTACAGAATGGTCAATTGGTGTATGGTTTTACGATGAACGAGACCAAAGATGCATTGAAAGTGTTGAAGAAGTGGAAGGATATGGATCTTATTGATCCGGAATTTATTACAGATAAGCGTCGCACCAGCGGTAAGGACGATGTTCCCTATAAGTTTGCCTCTGGTCGTATCGGCTATTTGGATACTCTCGCATATGCCGATTATCAATGGGACAATGACGGGCATTTGAACGCCAAGTGGGTATCGCTGCATCCGGAATGGAAAACGTTTTTCGATACTTCGGATAATCCGTATTCAACGGCTCCATTTACTAAATTGACGACTTCAGGACCTCAACCTGTCTATGTAAATGTCAAGCCGCCCGTCGGTCCCCAAGGGAAGTCGGGAACATTTGTCACGAACAGCCTGTCGAAATACGTTGTATTTGGTAAACAAGTTGAGAGCGACGAAGGCAAGATGATTAAGTTGCTTCAAATCGTCAATACGTTAATTAGCGACGAAAATGTCATGATCGCGATTGAAGTCGGCAAGGAAGGTGAGCAATGGATTTGGAATGAAAATCACCAAAGGGTTCCTAATCCAGAATTTCAAAAAAGCGAATTGTACCATCCGCAAGGCCGCAATATAGGAACCGGGTTATTCTTCGATGTTACCTACTCGTCTAATCCGGACATGTTGGCAATATTTGGAGGTCCTCGTGCCATTCAGCGTTACGAAACGACGAAGAAGAAGATCACGGACTTCCCTGGCATTATCAATGAGTTGAAGGCACCGCTACCTTCGGAAGCGAAATATTCCGATCTTAAGTCGAGTGTTCAAGAATATATCCTAAAGGCGATTTTGGGAGAAGTCGACATTGACGCAACTTATGCCGATCAGGTTCAGAAATGGAAAAACAGCGGCGGTGAAGTACTGACGAAGGAAGCCAATGAGTGGTATGCATCCGTTAAATGACCGGCTAACAGAGACGAATGAAAGACCGATGTCCATTAAAGAACTGAAGCAACAGTTTCTGCAGCCTTCTAATAACTATTCTGCTGCTCCGTTCTGGTTCTGGAATGACGTGTTGGACCGGGTTACGCTTGCTTCCCAGATGAAGGATTTTCGTGAAAAGGGTGTATATGCATTTGTTATTCACCCGCGGATTGGTCTGCCCGAATCTATCGGATTTCTTTCCGAGGTATATTTGGACTGGATGCAATTCGTGATTGAGGAAGCAAGTCGTACCGGAATGAAAGTTTGGTTATACGACGAGGCCATGTATCCGTCAGGATCAGCACACGGAATGGTCGTGAAGATGCTCCCGGAGCATGCTAGCAGGGGACTCAAGGTGATCGAGGTAACTCGAATGAGTTCCCTGGAGCTGCTTCGGATTCAGGAGGGGGAACGGCTGATTTCGGCACAGAAGGCACGTCTGCTGCCGGATGGAAAGCTTGAAGCAGAATCGCTGCGTATCATGAATGTGGAAGAACCTATTGGCTATTTAACTAATAGCCTCGCGAAGGATGAGGTATTACTGCTTTTTGTCGAGCATTATACAGGGGGGTTATTCGAGGCATCCATTACGGCGAGGATTCTCATGAGCCTGGCGCGCCGTTATACCCGGATGTGCTCCATCCTGCAGTTGGAAGGGCGTACGTCTCTATTGTGTATGAGACATATCGGAAGCGTTTTGGACCGTATTTCGGCAATACCGTGGTTGGTATATTTACTGACGAGCCTCATGCCCTGGGAAAGAAAAGGAAGCTGCCTCCGGGTGCAAAGCAGCCCGTTCCCTGGACAACCGGCTTCATGCAGTTAGCTAACAATGAGAATGTTGATGAGAGGGATCTGGCGTGGTTATGGTACGATTCTGACACGAATACCGAAGATTATGTTCGTCGACAGTATCAAAAGGCGGTACAACGACAACTGGCAGTTGCCTTCTATGAACCGTTATTTGCATTCTGCGAAGCGAACGGTGTAGCGCTGTGTGGGCATCCGATGAATCCCGATGATTATGGGCTCCTAGCCTATTTCCACATACCTGGTCAGGACATAGTGTTAAAACAATTGCTTCCGGGACATTGCAATGCTTTGACAGGGCCGGACAGCACACAAGGCAAATGCTCTTCAGATGCGGCAAGACATTCAGGCAAACGCCGGAATAGCAATGAATGCTTTGGCGGCTATGGGTGGTCGCTGACCGTCAGTGATATGAAATGGATTATGGATTGGCTGTTTATACGCGGAGTAAACGTGCTGCATCCGCATGCCTTTTATTATTCCGTTCGAGGAGAGCGTTCGGGGGAACGTCCGCCCGATGTAGGACCTCATAATCTATGGTGGCCTCATTTCAAGCGGATTGCGGAGTATATCAAGCGCATGTGTTGGATGAATACGGACAGCTGTAATTCAGCTGAAGTTGCTATTCTGACCGATGAATATCATTTGTCATGGAGAGCCGCCAAGCCTCTGTATCAGGCGCAAATTGAATTCAATTATATAAGTGAGCATGAGGTTATGCGGTCTAAGTTGGACAAGCTTGAAGGGACAATGAATCTTGGCTGCAACCGTTACCGTGTTCTTATTTTACCTGAAGACTATCGGATATCGGCAGCTATGAGCGATATACTGCTTCAGTTGCAGTTGGGTGGTGTCTCCATTTTAGGTTATATGTGCAAAATTCCGCATCTTAAGATGTGTTCCGTTGCGACGGATGAGGGAGAGTTTGTAAAGCTTGTTGACCTGAATATCCCGCGTAAAATGCTTCTGGAACCGCCATGCTCGGATATGCGCGCGAGTATGCTGAAGAAGGGGAAAACTACGTTCGTTATGGTGATGAACGAGGGGCAGGAAAGTTATGAAGGAATGATTCGTTTTCCCGGCATGATCAGCGCCCGATATGAAATATGGGATGCCTGGAATGGTTCGATCAAGCCTGCGGATTCTTCGATCAGGGGAGACGAAGGAATTAGTCTGAAGCTTGGAAAGCGCGAGTGCCTTGTCGTGGTCATTGACACGGAAGCGGCATCTATCGGGTCTACGCAGCTCGATGAAGCCTCTAGAGGACAGGATTATCAATACAGCAGCATATCATGTAATGAGATTACTGTGCCCTTCGACCAGGCCTGGATGTGTTACGGGTTACCTTGTGGTCCCGTTAGGGTGAAAAGGTTTGGTTCGTGGGCGGAATACGCGGGATGCGAGAATTTTTCGGGAACAGTGCGATACTTTAATCGGTTTCACATCAACGATCTATCTGATCAGTATGTCCTCGATTGCGGTCAGGTGGGTGATTTTATGGAAGTACGAGTCAATAAAAAACACGTCGACGTCCGATTTTGGGAGCCATATGAGGTGAACATTACGGATTGGTTGAATCCTGGAGTCAATTTGATCGATATCCTTGTCTCCAATAGTATGGCCAATCATTATGAAAAAGTGGGCAGGGCATCCGGACTTCTCACAGGAGTTCGGATGCGTCGAATTATAAGTAACAATAAAAAGTACGGAGGTTTTTATGAATCATAATAAATCAATTGTTCTCAATAATGTGCAGCATATCGTTTTGTATCGCAACAATTTCGAATTTAGTTCTTGGCCGTTCAACGCTGGAATGTGGAAAGTATCTGACGATGAAATTGTAGTGGGTTTTATGAACATAGCTTGTAATTACCAGCACGCTGGCACGATCCACCATGACCGGGTTGAAATGTTTAGCAATATTATGGTTGTCCGCACAACGGACGGAGGACAAACATGGACCGAACCCCAAAGGATTGTAAACAATGTTCGGTTATATGATCAGTTGCGTTATGGACCTGTCCATGAGATCACGGAGGGGGTTGATTTGATCAACCCTCGATCGCTACTGCTCTGCTGGAGTACTCCGGATTCCGCAGCTGCCGACGCAAAGGCATGGGTCAGCTTGTCCAGCGATGCAGGACATACATGGGGAGAAGCGGTTGTGCTCCCCTCCTGCGGTATTCCGCGGTTTCAGGGAAGACCGTCGTATCTAGTACGTCCTGACGGAACGATTCTGCTTTTTTTGACAGCAAAACCGAAAACGAGCCCGTATGACCGGCCTGTGGTGTATGCATCTTTCGATCAAGGCTGCAATTGGACGCTTGTGTCCATGATGCCGGGGAGTCAAGAGTACAGAATGATCTGCCCATCGCCTGTGCTTTTTGACGATGGCAGAATATTAGCTGCCATCCGATGCAAGCCTTCTATGGAATCAGCATGGGGTGAAGTATATGCGTCTGATGACGGAGGACGGACGTGGAGTTATTTGTCGCGAATTAATGATCATGGCGATACGGTTCATTTGACCCTTATGAGAGATGGCAGGCTGTTCGCAGTGTACGGCTATCGCAGACCGCCTTATGGTATTAGGGCGCGCATAAGTGAAGATCGGGGATTAACGTGGGGCCCCGAGCTTATCCTTCGCGATGATGGCGGCAGCCGCGATTTGGGGTATCCAAGAGCGGTAGAGTTGTCGGGTGGAAGGATGCTTGCTGCTTACTATATGAATGACCGCAACGATGCGATCCAGCAGAATGGTGGCGTACGCTATATCGCGGGAACGATTCTGGAACTGTAGGCGTCCGTTGCAAAAGTGCGAATAGAAGGAGTGAATGGATATCATGTTTATGAATTTGGCGCATAGGGGAGCTTCTCACTATGCTCCGGAGAACACGTTTGCCGCCTTTTATAAAGGATTGGAGATGGGAGCTAATGGACTGGAAACTGATCTGCGCAGAACGAATGATGGTGTAATTATTCTGCAGCACGATGAGCAATTGGATCGAAATACGAATGGAAATGGTAAATTGTCTGATTATACTTGGAGAGAAGTTGCACAACTTGATGCAGGATCATGGTTCTCTGATTTTTATCAGGGGGAACCGCTTGTTACACTGACGTCTTTTTTCAGGCATTTCGCTCGTCGTCCGGTTCTGCTGGCGCTTGAACTCAAGGAGCCTGGGATGGAGAAGGAAGTAAGCGAGATGATCGCAGTATGGAAACTATACGAACGGGTCACCATAACTGCATTCGATTTTGAGGTTTTGCAGGAGTTGAGAAGACGGGATGACAGAGTGCGTCTTGGTTACCTGACGTACGGTTGGGATTCAAAAGTACGGGATCAGTTAGCTGGGATTCGAGCGGTTCAGTTTTGTCCCAAGGCTGATCTGGTAACTGTAGGACTTGTCAACGAAGTTAAACAAGCAGGTTATGAAATAAGAGCATGGGGAATTCGCAAAGAAGAGCAGATGATGAGCTGTTTACAGGCATCTATTGATGGAATGACCATTAACTATCCTGATCGATTGACTGAAGCCTTGAAGGCGTCTGGAGGCAGTGTGAACTAACTTAGGAAACAACTTGGATAGCAAAAATTGTACAGTATTGGTTAAAGTAACGGAATTCATACCGCTTTAATAAATTAATGAGGTAAATCATTAATTGAAGGCTTCTTGATCCGGTTACTATGTCCTATTTGGTAAATCTCAGTTTAGGAACAAAATGCATGAAACTTCAAAACACGCCATTTTGCATCGGAAATCGTAGCGGAATGGCGTGTTTTTTAGGTGCGCCTGGCATGGGAGATAACTAGTAGACAGATTCTCAAGTAAAGATGTGGTATACTCTAAGAAAGCGAATGAACGGAGAGATACCATGCCTTTTAAATCCACCAAAGACAAACTGACCTTAAATGAGCAAGACCTGAACCTTCTAAAGCGAATCAGCCAAGCGCGTTCTGAAGAATTTCGACGGGTTGAACGTGCCCGAATGCTCCTGCATTATGCAGAAGGTCTCAGCATTCCGAAAATTACTGAGTTGTTGCAAACAACGGTTCCTAAAGTGAATCGTTGTGTGGATAAAGCGCTTGAACAGGGGGTTGGAGCCGCACTGAAAGAAGAAAAACGCTCGGGTCGTCCTCCTGAAATAACCGATGAGGCGAAAACTTGGATCGTTGAACTTGCCTGTCAGAAGCCCAAAGATCTCGGGTATTCTTATGAGGTCTGGACGAATCGATTACTGTCCAAGTCCCCACCCACAACAAAAGGAATAGACAGATGCCAACTCAGTATATCAACTATTATCCCATCATGACGATGAGGTTCACATCGAAGCAGTGCCGCTAGACAACAAGCAAATCTGCCCATGCTGCGCTTCGGATCAAGCGGTCATTCGGAAGGGAAGCAATGGTATGCGAATCGTCCGACATCTCCCTTTATTTGAGAAGAAGACCTATTTGCATGTGCCGACCATTCGCTTGTATTGCACACGCTGTGAAGCCGGATTCGTATAGCTATACGATTTCGTTGGCTCCAAGCAGCGTTACAGCAAGCTTTTTCGCTCCCGTACGGTCGAACAAGCGCTTGGATCCGCGGATGCAGCAAGTGCCAGCAAGTACCGTACAACACATGCATAACGAAGCGGTTCCTGTTCTTTGCGATGCGCTTTATGAACAAGTGTGGGAAGCAGTAAAAGAAATGGATGAGCTGATTCTGGGTGTCGATGACTTCGCGGTCAAGAAAGGTCATACGTATAACACTGGCATTCACAACCTGAAAGGCGAGACGATGCTGGATCTGCTGCCAGGCCGAAAGCTGGAAGCACTGCGGGCGTATGCCCAGGCACATCCAGACCTCCTTCTGCTTGATCCCAAGGCCGTAGTCATGGATTTGGCTCAGGCGTATCACACCTGGATTAGCGAGTGTTTTCCGAAAGCGATACGCATCGCGGACCGTTTTCATGTTCACGGTTATGTGATCGAAAGCGTGCAGGAAGTTCGGAAAACCGTTCAGCCTACATTGTCGCCGCGAGCGAAAGCTTATCTGAAAGCGAATCATCGTTTGCTGAATCCGCCCTCCGAATCACTGGACGAGCAAAGTAGAAAGAAGTTGGATGCGATACTGAATTACTCCCGTTTGTTGCGCAGCGTGTGGGAATGGAAAGAAGCGTTCACGACGTGGTACGACTGTTCACCAGGCTACACCGTTGCCAGGATGGGATTTGAGCGCTGGTATAGTCAAGGTGAACAGATCGAGCATGCTGCCGTCCAATGTGTGCTGAAGACCATGCGCAATTGGCAAGAAGAAATCGTAAATTACCACCAATGCCGATGGACAAACGCAACCGTAGAAGGCCGTCATAATCGCGTTAAAGCCTTTCAACGCCGCCATTATTTCACATGGAATTGCAGTCGCTACAAAGCGGGGATTCTGATTGCATGTAACCGCCATCGGATGTTATGACAATAATCAAGCACTGATTTTAAGGTTGAGCCCCAAATCTTTGATAGGATGGTGTTTGCGAAGACAACATCACCCAAAGAGAGGAGCACCTTTTAGATGAAGTCTACCACAGACGTCAGCAAAATCAAGAGTGAATGTTTCATTCCGCAAACTGCAGCACGATGCGCTGCTCCGTCGCTTTCTTGGCGGTCGCCTACCGCATCATAGCTTGCTGTATAAGGAGCTTGGGAGACTTGGCCGGTCGTGTCCGTCACTGCCGGATGAACTGCGGAAGCTGAATCAGGGGATCATCGCACCTTGCTTGCCCCATGGCCTTATTCTCGATCTGGATTCCACGGTGGAAACGGTCTACGGCGATCAAGCCGGCGCGGCCAAGGGCACGAATCCGCACAAGCCCGGGCGAAAAAGTTACCATCCCCTGCTGGCCTTTGAAGGAAAATCCCGCTTGAATCTGAATGCCGTCCTGCGGCCAGGTAACACGCACTCTTCTACGAACGCCGCTGACTTTCTAAAACAAACTTTCGATCTGCTCGGCGAACGCAAAGTGAAGTATGCCCGATTTGACAAGGGCTTCGGCGGCGAAGACTTCTACCGACTTTGGGAAAGCAACAACGTTGGCTATGTCGGCAAACTCAAGTGGACAAAGCGTCTGGCTAAAGAAGTTCGGGCCTGCCGCTATTGGACTCGCTATGTCGACGAAGAGTGGATCATCGAAGGCATTACCCTAATCTACAAAGCGACGTCTTGGACAAAGTCTCGGTGTATAGCGATTATTCGCAAAACCCAGGTGTTCGAACACGGCCAAGGGCGCATTGTGTTCGATGAGGACTGGCAGTATGAAGCTCTTGTAACCAATCTGGAATGGGCACCGATTGTTCAGCCATCCCTCGTAATTAGGGGATAATCTCACGAATGCTCACTCATTCGCAGGATTTCTATTGTATTGGATGTCGGTGAAGTTTGGAATGTAGGGATTCTGGCCCATCTCATTGGCTAATAGGCATGCAGGAACAGAGGCAGCGTTCATAACGCTTCCAGTTTTACCCTATTGTGCACTACTCCACTTTGCCTCTGAGGACTCTTCTTCCTGTTTGCGGATGAAGTTCGGGAACTTGATTATAAGTCCGCGCTCCAACAGATCATGACGTTTTTCTTGGAGTTGACGAATCTCAAAACCAAATGGGAGAAGTCTGTGCTTTTTAGTCAACTCCAGCAATGGATTGCCGGTGTGCCCAGCTATATCAAGGTTTTACTGACTGATCTTAGCTGCGAAAGTTGAGTTATTAATGATTCCATCTCACTTAATGCGTTATTGCAGCCTGTAATCGTCGATTTTCTCTCCGTCTTCCCATACTTCCACGAACAGGGCGTCGCACCCGTCAAAATCGGCGGGAGTGAGCGCCAGCGCTTTTTCTTCGTCGGTGCTAACAAAGACGTTGTCCATCTGTTCGCCCTGCAGCGAGATAACTACGAATATTTTCATATAAACCTCCGTCTCCTGCCGCGGCAGCTTTCGTCTTGGTCAATGATTCAATCCATTTTCTCATGAAAAGCTTGGGGCTTCGTTATTCGGGCGGGCCGCGCCCTCAAACGGCTAAAGTCCGCTCCCTCGGGCCAGCTCGGCGATCCGCGCGTTGGCTTCGCCCTGATACAAGCCGCCGTGATAGCAGATGACGGTGTGGATGTCGTACGCCGCCAGCTTGGCCAGCGATTGCAGCGCCTGCTCCATGTTCAGCGTCTCCTGCGGCGCGGGGCCTTGCAGCGAGCCGTCCGTGACCTTCAGCGCGTCGCCTGCGATAAGCGTTCGGCTGGCTTCGTGGTACAGACTAATATGCCCCGGCGTATGGCCCGGAGTCGCGATGACCCGGATACCCCCGCCGTAAGGCAGCAGTTCTCCGTCCGCTATCGTTCGGTCCACCTGGGCTTTCGGCGGATTCTCCAGCAGCGCCTTCAAGCTTCGGCGCCATTCCAGCGGCACTTCCTCAGGCAGAGCGTCGATCTGCGCGAGCGCTTCGGGAGTTACTTTGAGCAATCTTCTTTCTCCCTGAATGTACGGCTTCTCCAGTTCATGCGCCAGCACTTGCGGCTTCGAGGGGGCAGCGCTTGTGAGATCGGGCAAATTCCCGATATGATCGATATCCTGATGGGTGATAATAATGTGCTGCAGCTGCTCCAAACTCGTTCCCGCTTGGCGGATCGCCTCCCGGAGCGAATGAATTTGGCGCGGGAAACCGGTATCGACAAGCACGGCGGTTTCGCGGTCCCGGATCAGCACCGGGTGCACGGTATCCTTTTGTCCCAACACGACGGCGGAAATGTCCAGTATCTGGATCTCTCGAGCTGTTTGCATGGTATCCCTCCAACTTTGAATGCTTAGTAAGGCTATTTCATCATACAAAGTTAGAATTTATTAGTCAATTAAAATTTTTATTATAACACATAATTAATAAAATGTCAAGAAAAATATTTTTATCGCATGAAGGAAGCCGCGCGTTAAAGCTCTAAAGCGTCTGTGGAAGAGCGTTTCTGGCTTGTCCGACATGTGGTATGATAAGAACATTCACATGGGCTTTAGCCGCTAAAAACGAGAGGGGAAACAGAGAATGAGTACGGAGATTGAACGCAAGTTTTTGATTACCGCTTTTCCTAAGGAGCAGTTGGAGTCGGAAGAGGTCCGGTTCGTCGGGAAAAGGCATATTTACCAGACGTATCTGGCCTACTCGGAAGATCAGGAGATTCGCGTGCGGAAGCTGGTCGATCACGAGGGACGGGCCTCCTATACTCATACGTTCAAATCGGGTCACGGCCTGGTCCGTCAAGAGGTGGAATATGAAATATCGGAGGAAGTGTACCGGCAGCTTCTGATGAATACGAAGTTTGTTCCTTTGGAGAAAATACGTACGAAGGTCGAGCGGCAAGGATTGTGCTATGAAATCGATGAATACAAGCAGATTGATCTGATGGTGGTGGAGGTCGAATTTGAGGACGAACAAGCGGCACAAGCGTTCGTACCGCCGCATTGGTTTGGAAGAGAACTGGGACAAGAGGAAGAGTTTCGGAATAAGTCTTTGTGGATAAGTTTGCAGTCACAAAATGTTCGTCTATAAAAGGATGTCAAGGGGTTGATAAACTCCCCTATCTGTATAATAATTAATAGTCTACTAAAACGAAATGAAACAGGGAGATTAAGATTCAAAATGCCGACATCGACTTCAGAAGAACAAAAACCGGAACAATCAACCCCGGAGACAGAACTGCAGCAGGTAGAGATTTTCAAATGCAAGGATGCCATTTGTAAAGCATGGATTCGCAAAGAATTTGTAACGGAAGCGTCACCGAGCTGTCCTTTATGCAAAGGCCCGATGGTGCGAAGCTATAAACATGTGCCCGTCGTCAAGAAAAAGGGGAACAAAAAGTTTATCGTAGGCAAACGCCGCCTCTAAGGCGCGCCCCTCGTGAACCGATCGACTTCAGACAGGCTCTATCAGGTTGCCGGCAATGATACCGGCAGCCTTTTTTTTGTTCTACGGCCCAGGAACCCTCTATAGGTGAACGGATGATCCGCGAGTATGCCGAAAGTCGCAGTTTCGCGTCATATGCCGCCGAGCGTTAAAATTTTGCATCGAAAAAACAGGAATTTTCCGATGATTTGACGAAATTTGTAATCACTACATCTTTTTCGTAAAAAGGAATCGTCCAGATGGCACATGATAAATTGGCCGTGAAGAGCCTCCTGATTCTGTTCATTTCCGTCGCGTGCTGCTGCGCGAACATGCTGCTCTGGCCGACTGCTCCGGCCGCGGCGTCGCCGGAAGCTCCGTTATCGCCGCCTATGAGCGAAGCGGCCGGCGGCACGCTGGATCTATCCGGCTGGAATCCCGAAGAGAGGGGCACCGTCCGTCTGAACGGGGAATGGGAGCTTTATTGGCGCCGGCTGCTCGAACCCCGCGACCTGAGCGCAGGAGTGGCGGAGCCCGATGCGTATGCCCGCGTGCCGGGGACATGGGGGCAGTATCGGATCGGCGGGGAATCTCTCGGCAATCAGGGCTACGGAACGTACCATTTGACTCTGCTGCTGCCTCCCGGCGCGGTATCGGACACTACGCTGGGCCTGTATATTCCTCATGCGGCCTCTGCCTACAAGCTGTGGGTAGACGGGAGGCTGCTGGGAGGAAAAGGGACGGTCGGCGCGAGCCGCGAACAGATGATTGCGGGAAATGCCGCCGATACGTATTATTTTGTTCCGTCCGGGCCCAGAGTGGAGCTGACGATACAGGTATCCAACTTCGTCCAGCGCAAGGGCGGGCTGTGGGATGAGATCAGGCTCGGTTCCAAGGAGCAGATTGCCCGCATCAGCGAGCGGAAGGTCGTGCTGCAGACGCTGTTGTCCGGCTGCCTCTTGATCATGGGGCTGTACCATTTGATTCTGTACGTACAGCGCCGGAAGGACCGGTCGACGCTATATTTCGGCGGTTTATGCGCCGTCGTCGGCGTCCGGACGTTATTCGTCGGAGATACGGTCGCCGTTCAGTTATTTCCGGCGATTCCGTGGGAGCTTGGCGTGAAGCTGGAATATTTGGGCGCCATTTACGCGCTGCCCTTGTTCGCGGCTTATGCCGAATCGCTGTATCCGAAGGAACTTTCCCGCCGCCTGCTCGTCTGGATCGTCTGGACCGCTTGCGCGGGCAGTCTGTTCGTGCTGGCGGCGGAGGCCCGGCTGTATACGCTGTTTATGCTGCCGCTCCAACTATTTATTATGGCCGTCTTCGGTTATATTGCCTGCGTATACGCGGCGGCCCTGCGCCGCAAGCGGGAGTGGTCGGGGCTCAGTCTCGTCTCGCTGGCCGCGATTATTGCGACTGCGTTGAACGACACTTTATATTACAACCGGCTTATAAATACCGGAGATTTGTTCCCGTACGGCGTGCTGGCGGCGGTCTTCATTCAAGCGTATATTTTATCGGTGCGCTTCTCGCGTTCCCTGGTTCAGGTGGAGAAGTTATCGGGGCAGATGGCGGCGCTGACCGGAACGCTGGAGCTGAAGATCAAGAAGAGAACGGAGCAGCTGGAGAAGTCGAACCGGGAGCTGCAGAACGTATCGGAGGAGCTGATCCGGCTGGAGAAGTCGCGCCGCCGGCTCTTATCCAACATCTCCCATGAGCTCGGCACGCCGCTTACCTTGATTCAAGGCTACGTCTCTGCGATGATGGACGGCGTCGTCCCGCCGGGGGATGCCAGGACGTTGAAGCTCGTCTTGGACAAGTCGGAGATGATGGACCGGATTATCGGAGATTTGTCGGAGCTGTCGAAGCTCGAATCGGGGCAAGTCCGCTTCCGGTTTATCGAGCTCGATCCGCTGCAGCTCCTCTACGATATTTACGAGCGCTATGAGACGGACATTCGCTCCGGCGGTCTGGAATTCACGATTCGCGCTGCTCCGTGCCCGTCCGGGACGTACGTGCCCGTCATATGGGCCGATCCGGCGAGACTGGAGCAAGTCTTCGTCAATTTCCTGTTCAATGCGCGCAAGCATACGCCTGCGGGCGGCTCTATCGCCTTGGAGCTGGAATGGGTCTGGCCTAAGCGGACGAAGGCAGCCTCATCACCTCGCGTCGTCTTCAAAGTCGCCGATACGGGAGCGGGCATACGGCCCGAGGATGCGCCGCGGGTGTTCAACCGGTATTTTCAAGCCGGGGACCGCGAGCAGGTGAACCGGACCGGGGTCGGGCTCGGGCTTGCCATCGCCAAGGAAATCGTCGGCTATCATAAAGGGAAAATCGGCGTTCACAGCGTACCCGGCAGCGGAAGCACCTTTTATTTCTCGCTGCCGCTGCGAATGAAGCAGGATAACGACGCATCGGATTCCGCAGACGGACTTTCGCTCTGAACCGGGGCGTTTATACCAAATGGACATCGTCAAGTCTTCCGTTCTGCCGCGGCAGAGAGGGGGGCTTTTTGCTGTGAAGGAGGGTCCCGTACGATGATCTCATTGTTCAATTTTGAAAAAGAAGTGTTCATTCCCCTCATTTTAGAGCCCGCCGCCTTCTCTTATACTTGTAAGCAAGAGACAAGCGACTTTGTAAACTAAAGGTGGGCTACAATGATGAATTCTTCGACAACCTCACTCTCCTCTTCGAAAACCGCCCGCAAACGGACTTCCGCCTTCTCGCTGAAAGGCCGCTGGGAATCGCCGATTGCCGGATATTTGTTCATTTCGCCGTGGCTGCTCGGATTTTTGCTGTTAACGCTGTGGCCGATGCTGCAATCGGTGTATTACTCCTTCACCAAATTTACGCTGCTCGATCCGCCCGATTGGGTGGGCCTCAGAAATTACGAGAGAATCTTCGCCGACGACGATACGTTCCGGCAGTCGCTCAAAATTACGCTTTCTTTCGTAGTGCTGTCGGTTCCGCTGAAGCTGATCAGCGCCCTGCTGGTCGCTATTGCGCTCAATAAGAAGATTAAAGGGATTTCCTTCTACAGAACGCTGATCTATTTGCCTTCGCTCATCGGAAGCAGCATCGCCGTGGCTGTCCTGTGGAAAAATATGTTCGGCATCGACGGCTTTATCAACAAGCTGCTCAGCTTTGCCGGCATTAAAGGCATCAGCTGGATCAGCAGTCCGGGCACGGCGCTCGGCACCTTGATCATTCTGGTCGCCTGGCAGTTCGGCTCTTCGATGGTCATTTTCCTGGCAGGTCTCAAGCAGATTCCTGCGGAGCTGTACGAAGCTTCTTCGGTGGACGGAGCCTCCAAAATGCGGCAGTTTGTCCGGATTACGCTGCCGATGCTGTCTCCGGTGCTGCTGTTCAATCTGGTGCTGCAGACGATCGGCTCGTTCCAGATGTTCACGCAGGCATTCATTATTACTAAGGGAGGGCCGGTCAATTCGACGTACATGTATGCGCTGTATTTGTACGATCGCGCGTTTTCGCGCTACGACATGGGCTACGCCTCCGCCTTGGCGTGGATTCTGCTGGTCATCATAGGCATCGCCACGGCCGCCATTTTTGCCTCGTCTAAATATTGGGTATTCTATGAAACGGAAGGGAATGGGAAGAAATGAATCTAACTGTGCGCCGATCGATCCGATCGCATGTGCTGCTAACCTTGTTCAGTCTGGTCATGATCTACCCTGTTCTGTGGTGGGTCGGTGCAGCGTTCAAATCGAATGATGAGATGAGCTCGCCTTCTTTGTTTCCGACGCATTGGCTGTGGAGCAATTTCACCGAAGGCTGGACGGCGATTCCGAAGTACACGTTCACCCATTTCTATATGAATACGTTCGAATTGATCGCAGGCGTGCTGATTACGTCGGTGCTCTCCTGCAGCCTGGTCGCGTTCGGATTTGCAAGGCTCGATTTTCCGCTCAAAAACTTCTGGTTCTCGATTCTGATGGTGACGCTGATGCTTCCGACTCAAGTTACCCTGGTGCCGCAGTACATTATGTTTAATGCGTGGGGATGGGTCAACACGTATTTGCCGTTTTACGTTCCCCATGCGCTGGCGGGAGGGATCGGCGGCCCGTTCTTTATCTTCCTGCTCGTCCAGTTTATCCGCGGCCTGCCCAAAGATCTCGACGAATCGGCCAAGATGGACGGCTGCAGCTGGTTCGGCATCTATTGGCGCATTATTTTGCCGCTCACCAAACCGGCGCTGGTTACGGTCATGATCTACTGCTTCCTGTGGAACTGGGACGATTTCTTCGGCCATCTGCTGTACATCAATTCCGTGGACAAGTATACGGTGGGCCTCGCGCTCAAGCTGTTCGTGGACAGCCAGTCGGCGCTGCCTTGGGGACAGCTGCTGGCGATGTCTCTGGTCTCCGTCGTACCGTCGCTCATTTTGTTCTTCATGGCTCAGAAGCATTTCGTCGACGGCATTGCGTCGGGTGCGGTGAAGGGGTAAAATGAGGCTGCCATCATAACGATTATAGCGGGAAAGCTGCTTGTTACGGCAGCTTTTTTCTGCATAAGGGCGGTTTGAGGCGCAGCGGAGGACAGAGGGGGGAGCATCGTGACGAGCCTGCTTAAGAGGGTAAGGATCGATCGATTGTTTTTCGGCAGCTTCGCGGTATTTATTGCCGCCCTGCTGCTTATTTTCACCTGGATCAGCTACAGCATCACTTCCCGGGAGCTCGCCGATAATACGTCTTATTACCAGCAGGATTTGCTGGGGGAGCTGAACAAGCAGCTGGATATTCAGCGCCAGTCGATCGAGCAGATGTCGCTTGCGGCGGCGCGCAATATCGATACGGTCGGCTACGACCCGCTGGAGAAGGATTCCTTCGAGCGGCTCCGGCGCAAGAAGGACCTGCTGAATATGCTGGCCAATATCACCTACAGCACGACGATGGTTCAATCGATTTATTTGTATATGGAAAATCCCGAGCTTACCGATTCGCAGGCGCCCGTGAAGTTTCTCGATATTCGCGATGTGCAGTCGCAGAGCTGGTATCCGGATGTCAAGAGCAACGATTTTGCCTGGATAGGCGATCATATGCTGGATACGAACACGGGGCCGCAGCATTTTATCGGGTTCGCGCGAAAAGTATATAATAACTCCGGCAAATATTACGGATTGCTTGTGCTTAATGTGAAGGCTTCGGCGATAGAGCAGCTGGTCCGCGGCGAGACGGAGCAGAGAAACCGAATATTGCTCGACGCCGGCGGCAAGACGATCTCGGCGATCGGCGGCCTGACGCTGGGCGACTCGGAGCTGAGCCGGATTCGCGCCTCGGAGAAGAAATCCGGCAGCTTCCGCTTGCCGGCAGCTTCCGCTTGCCGGCGGCACCGGCCGGGGGCGACGCGCTGCTCGTCTGGAGCAAATCGCATTCGGACTGGATTCTGGCCGAAGCGACGCCGTGGAGCAGCATCGTTCACGGCAGCGTGCGTCTCGCTTATGCGCTCGTCGCCGCAGGCTTATCCGCCATTTTCATCGCTTCGTTCTTCACGCTGTTTCTGTCCAGGCAATTTACGAAGCCGATCCGGCAGCTGCTGGCGATTATGAACCGGGTTCCGGGAAGCGCCTCCGCCTCGCACCTGCCGTCGGATTACACGAATGAATTCGGCAGCTTGTTTAACGGGTACCGCCGGCAAATGGAGCGGATCGATGAGCTGCTGCAATCGCTCAAAGCGCAGCATAAGCGCCAGCGCGAAGCCGAGATTTTGGCGCTGCAGGCGATGATCAACCCGCATTTTCTATACAATACGCTTGACCAGCTGAACTGGCTCGCCATTGAGGCCGGGCAGGAGAAGATCAGCCGGATTTTATCGCTGATGGGCAAAATGTTCCGCATCGGCCTGTCCAACGGGGAGACGATGATTCCGATCCGGGACGAGCTCGTTCATGTGGAATCGTACTTGCAAATTCAAAGTATACGTTGGGGCGATGGCTTAACTTACTCGATTGAAGCGGACGAGGCGCTGAAGGAGCTGTATATCCCGCGGCTGACGCTTCAGCCGTTCGTCGAGAACGCCATTATTCACGGCTTTCACGGGCGCCGGACGGGCGAAATACGGATTGAAGCGGAACGGGAAGGGAACGCTCCGCGTATCGAATTCCGAATTTACGATAACGGCGTAGGGCTGCGGGCCGATTGGAGCGAGAAGAAGAAGCGGAGGACGGGCGGCTACGGCATCCGCAACGTCAAGGAGCGTATCGCCGCTTATTTGGGAGCGCCGTACGGCGTGCAGCTGCACAATCTCGACGGGCAGGGAACGCTGGTAAGGATCGTTCTGCCTGTCATTCATAATCTAGAAGAGGCGGAGGAGGAGAGCCATGTGGCGGATTCTCATCATTGACGACGATTTTCAAGTGCTGGACGGCATGCGCAAGTCGATCCCGTGGGAGCAGCTCGAGGCCGAGTGGGTCGGGGAAGCGATGGACGGCGAGGAAGGGCTTGCCGTCATCCGGGAGACGAATCCGGATATCGTCATTACCGATATTTATATGCCGGTGATGAATGGGCTGGAGATGATCGAGCAGCTGCGAAACGAGCGGTTTCCGGGAGAAATCGTCATCTTGAGCGGCTACTCGGATTTCCAGTATGCGAGACAGGCGCTTAGGCTTCAGGTCAGCGATTATTTGTCCAAGCCGGTCACGATGGAGGAGCTGCGCGCGGTGCTGGAGCGCGTCATTCAAGAGCTGGAAGCCAGAGAGCTTAAGGAGCTGGAGCAGGAAGAGATTAGGCGGAGGCTGAGAATGTACGAGCCGTTCGTGCAGAAGGAATGGCTGAAAGCGGTCGTTACCGGCACGTTCGACCGTTCGGTAGCGGACGAAAGCTTGAAGCTGTCGGAGAAAGAATATTGGAGCGAGAGATATCATCTCGTGATGGGAATGGAGCTGGCGAGCACGATGCGCATTTCCAACTTGACCTTGACGGATTGGAACTTGTTCCGGTTTGCGCTTGCCAATATCGTCAGGGAGCTGCTGGCCGATCATTGGCCGGAGGCGGAATTCGTCGAGCTGCACAGCCATCATGCGGCGGTCATTTTTCATCTGAAGCGGGACATGAGCGGGGAGGAAGCGTTGCGGGACATACGCCGCGCGGCGGAGCGGATGGCCGACTGCGTCCGAACCTATTTGAAGCTGGAAATACGGACCGGGTTCGGCGGGATTACGGATCATTGGAAGGAAATATCCAATTCTACGGAGGAGGCGTTTCTCGATCTGCTGCAGCAGACGCTGGTGACCGATCCCGCGCAATCCGGCGTTCTGCCTGCGGACAGCAAGATCGCGATCCGCCCGATCAAATTTTGCCAGGAGCTGGCCGAAGCGATCGTCTATTCCAAAGAGGAGACCACGGATGCGATCGTGGAATCGTATGTCCGGCAGCTGGGGGAGACCGCATCCGTATCGCCCGCTTACGTGCAGTATTTATGCTCGGAGATTTGGACGATACTCGCCTATTCTCTGTACAGTACGGGTATTGTGCTGGATGAATTGTTCCCTGAACAGACGGTTTCGCAGGAAGTGAGCCGGATCGCGACGGCGGGGGAGCTGGGGCGGTGGCTCAAGGAGAAAATTCGCGTCATCTCCACAAGCCGGGGCTGGAACGAAAATTCGCGGCATAAGGATACGGTGGAATTTATGATTCAATATGCGCACAGCCGCTATCCCGAAGAAATCAATCTGGAGGATGTATCCAAGCAGCTCTACTTATCGCGCAACTATTTGAACCAAATATTCAAAAAGGCGATGGGCGAAACCTTCACCAACTACGTCATCCGCGTCCGGATGGAGAAAGCCAAGGCGCTGCTGCTCGAAGGACGGCATATGATCTATGAAATCGCCGAGATGGTAGGGTACAAGAACGTCCCTTATTTCAGCTCCCTTTTCAAAAAATATTACGGTATGAACCCGAGCGAGCTCGGCAAAAAATAGGTTGTGATCAATAGTGACAGAAATGTGTTCATTACTCTTATTTTTCTTGCTTCCTGACGTCATTATAATGAAACTTGTTAGAATAACCTGCTGATACAGGAAGGGGATATGGGAAAGATGAGCAAGCAGATGCGAACATGGGGGTTGCTTTCCTTAACGGCTTTGGTGGCCGCGAGTCTGGCCGGCTGCGGTTCGAATACGAACGGCAAGCAGAGCGCAGCCGACGCGGGGGCTTCCGCGGGAAGCGGGGATAAGCCGGTCAAGCTCAGAATCGTTTGGTGGGGCTCGCAAGCAAGGCATGACGCGACCCTCAAAGCGCTGGATGCGTATACGAAAAAGCATCCGAACGTTACCTTCGAGCCGGAATTTTCCGGATTTGACGGATATGCCGATAAGCTGGCTACCCAGGCTGCCGCCAAAAACGCGCCGGACATTATTCAGATGGACCCGGCCTGGCTGTCGGAATACGCGGGCCGAAACCAGCTGGCCGATTTGTCGCAAGGCATTCATACCGAGGATGTCGACAAGTCGCTCGTCGATTCGGGCAAATATAAAGATAAATTGTATGCGATTCCACTCGGCAACAACGCCACGGGAATGGTCTTCAACAAAAACGCCGTGGACAAGCTCGGCATTACGCCTCCGGCCAACGGCTGGACCTGGGATCAATATTTCCAGTTCGGCAAAGACGCGAAGGCGAAGCTCGATAAAGATAAATATGTGCTGATGGATTACACCGCCGATTATACGATGTATACCGCTTATCAGATCAGCCAAGGAAAAGGCTACCCGATCACGGTGGACGGCAAGTTCAACATCGACAAAGCGACTTGGCTGGCTTATGTGAACAAGTATACGGAGCTTAGAAAAGACGGCGTCGTTCCGCCTCCCGACGTGGCCAGCACCGATAAAGAATCCGACGCCAAGCTCGATCTGATGAACAACGACACCGTGCTGATGAAGCGCAGCTTCGCCGCCTTGTTCCCGGGCTATGAAGGCGTCAAGCCGGGAGCGTATACGCTGGTGACGCAGCCAAAAGGGGCGCAGTCCAGCGGCTGGCTCAAGCCGTCGATGTTCTGGTCGATCAGCGCCGACTCCAAATATGTCGAGGAATCGAAGAAATTCATCGACTGGTTCATTAACGACACCGAAGCGGCCGACATTCTCGGAACGACCCGCGGCGTGCCCGTATCGAAGAAAGTGCTCGATTACTTGACGCCGAAGCTGACGGCTTCCGACAAGCTGCAGATCGAGCTGATCAAGAACGTCTCCCCGGACGCGCAGCCGTTCAACCCGGGAGCCAAAGGCTGGAGCAACTATACGGCCAAGGATTTCAAGGACATCGGGGAAAAGGTGATGTTCGGCAAGATGGCGCCGGAAGCGGCTTACGACGAGCTGGTGAAGAAGGCGAAGGATTATCAGTAAGGAATAGATTTATGGCTTGCGGCCTCCGCTCACATTGCGATGAGCGGGGGCTGTTTTTGTTTTTGCGGTAAGGAGTGGCTTGGAAGGAGGAGCGGGATTTGTAGTTTGTTGATGTGGATGTTAAACCTTAATGTTGATTTCTATGTACTATCGGTATATGGTCATAGAGATGGCATTCAAAATCGTCGCGGCGGTTGGGTAATGTGAAAAATGCCTATCAGTATGTAAGGAAATATCGATGCAAGTAAAGTGAGATCCGGGAGTACATACTATTTGCGGGCATGGTATTATGTTCCTGCTGAAGGGCGTTTTATTAATAAGGATACGTATGAAGGGGATATAAGCAACCGCTGAGTTTGAATTTGTATACGTATGTGCATAATAATCCGGTGTTGTGTTTTTTACTAAGTAAATTTAATAACATCGGAATCAGCAACAAATCGGCTTGAACAGCCACCTTACACGATAAGTGAAGGTGGCTGTTCTCATTATATGAAAAAAAGCTAACAATCTATCACTTCGTCATTAATAAGCATTTAAAACAAACAACAAGCCCATCCTAATTACATTTTGGAGCAAAAGAGCTTGGTGCGAAGCGATTCATTCGGATCAACTGCAAATGACTTTGAGGTCAATACTGTAGGTATCCATTAAATACGATGCAGTCCCGCTTAGAATGCGAAGCATATCGTCCGTAATACCTTGTGAATTGATACCTGGCTGTACAATTTTTATTTCAACTTTTACTGGAAAAACACGCATCTTATTTTTAATCTCCCGAAGTTTTCGCAAATCACCAATTTCAAACCTAGTGCCACCTGATCGTGCACGAGAAGATTCACGTTTCATAAGTCGATCAATAATTGAGGAGGGTTCTTGGCACCATTTTACAGACTTTTCAGCTTGTCCACAGACTTCATACAAATCAGCAACTCGCGCTCCAGGACTTTCACCGTGTGCATATTTACAGTGGTAAAATTGAATGGTTATTTTACCAGCTTCATCGATAATACTTACAATATCGGCAACTTCACCTGCACCATCATCATCAAATATCACGCAATATTTATTGGAGGAGATCAATTTCTGTATTGTGTGATATTGAATGCTTTGTATATCGCGTTGTATGCCTTGAGATTCTTTCTGGATATCTACATTGCTCCAATCCCATGATGTTATTCGTTCTTTATTGAACACCGGTGGCGACGAGGTCATTCTAACAATGAGATTTCCTTCCAACATTGATTGATCAACAAACTTTATGCGAGGTGGGAATTCATTGAAAAACTCTGTCATCCGGTATTCGCGTTTATTCCTTTTGAGTATTAATCCTGTTGGCTTTATAGTTTTAAATTCAAATTTTCTATTTGATATTTGAAGCTCGTATTCCTCGAAAACATAATTGTTTCCGATAATGAATCGGATCGGGTCAGTTTCACTATGATTTGAAAGTTTGATCTCCAAATCATAAATTGAGTAAGTGTTTGAACCATGCTTGATAAGAAAACTGCTGTCATTAATCAAATCCATATCAATAGGCCATTCTATTCCGTAAGGAACAGATGTTGGACGATCATTAATGATCTCAGGTACTAATGCGCCTTCAAATATCTTAGAGGTGTTGATTTTTTCATTTTGTAGACGAGCAGCTATCTCATTACACCAGTTCAACCAATAATCCATGCTCTCAACCCATTTAGACCAGATACGACCTTTGTAAGAGCACCCAATACTTATCTTACCGTTTCCACTGTATCCAGCTCCAAATAAATTCGATTTATATGAGGTTTCTTTTTGTGATTCAGTTATACCATTGCCTATATCAATCCCTGCAAACATTCGGTATCGAATAGGACCGTCGATTGCTGACTTAAGTCCGACAGTACCCAGCATTAAGCGCTTGATCCCATGCAAACACCGAAACACTGTCTCTCCGCGAATTTTATCGTGTTGGGCAAATAACACATCTGCTAGAGTATCTGAAATGCTCTTATTCGTACTGTTTATAAAGAACATATTTATTTCGGAATTCCAATAGACTAGATGCAAATGCCAGTTAGTATCACTAATTCCTTTGAAAGAGGTCCAGTCAATATTTGAATCCTGTTTTTCAATAATGACAATAATTCCAGTTTCATTATTTATAGTGAAGAAGCAATTATCAGGGTCAAACACATTATAAATTCCATCTGGATTCCAACTTTTCTCTTTGGTATTGTATGCTATCATACTAATCTTAGGTCGTAGTTGTTGTATTGTCATGCCATGTAGTGAAGAAACATCAAATCCTTCTGCAAGTTCTTGAAGGGATAACTCTCTGTTAATTTCTCGGTTAGCCAAAACATGAAGTAATACATTCCAGTCGGAATCCTGGGAGTACAGTTCTCGGAGTGACTCATTGAGTTCATCGTTCGCTATATTTGTAATGACTGTTGCCGTACCAAGCCCTTTTTTTGACCTTGCAAATCGTCCAATAAATTGCAACGTTATGGGCAATGATTTGTACTTATCATGTACGGCAGCGATTTTGAGGCTGGGTATGTCAATGCCTTCTCCAAACATATCGACACAAACAACAACTCTTGCGTTTCCACTTTTAAGTGCTGTCATTGAAACTGCTCTATCAGCTGGTGGAATATCGCTGTGTACTAACACTGGATTGTAGTGTGAAAAGTAAGGATGATATATCGTTTTATATAAACGATCTGCAGAACGCTTGTCTTTTGCACGGACAAGAATGACGTGATTATATCCAGCTTCTAGATCATTTTCAAGTTGGTTTACTGCAGCCGCAGCAATAGCCAAGTCTCCTTTTTCTTCGTCAAATTCAAGAATAGGAAGAAAATTGATCTCTTGAAAATACCCCTGTTCTTGAGCCATGGATAGTGGGAAGTTGTAAATTATTCTTCCATCAACCTTCTTCCCATCATTTCTAAAAGGCGTTGCTGTGAACTGCAAGCATTTTAATTTTCTCAATTTGTATTTTACTGATGCCCATGTATTGGCTGCGATATGATGTGCCTCATCTACGATTAGTGTATCGCAAGTATTTCTTATTGCCTCCAAATAATTATCAGGAAATCTTTGCAGTAGTGCCATTGTAGTGACTACAACATTTGATTTATTAAGGATTGTCTGAAGATCGGAAAGCTCTTTTGGAGTTCTGAGTAGTGTTGTCACGGCAGGTTTCAATGCAACGTCATTAATGACACCGATATCTTGTAAAACTCCAAAAGTCATAAATTTTTCAGCAGTTTGCTTTCTTAATAAGTTACTTGGGACAACAATAAAAGTTCGATCTATTCTTTCCGATACAACAGTTGCAATCATTGTCTCTGTTTTCCCTGTGCCTGTTGGCATAACGACAGTAGCAGGCTCGCTCGATACAGTCCAATGTGCTTTTATTGAAAATAAAGCACCAAGTTGTGCAGGACGAAGTCCAGTAGAGCCTTCATCTGGTGCTACAAGCGATAAAACACCACGCCAAGAGGAGGCAACACGACTAACGTCTATAAGTTCAGCTTCTGGTGTCGATTGGACCTGCACAATTTGATTGTTCCCAGCTATATGACTGACAATATTCACATAATCAGCCCCCTTAAAGCCAATATGATGATAGTTCAAATATAGATGAACAGAATCGAACGAGTAATTTTGATCAATTCCCTATATTATACCATTTCTAAAGCATCATGAAGCAAGAGGGAGATTAAATATAAATTCGCTGAAAAGTCCACCTTCGGTACATATCTGCAAGGTGTCTTTCCCTTTTCTAGGTATTAGATTAAACAATGTTAAGCGTAGCTTCACTGACTTACGCTGCGTCCCTTCCTAGCTGTTTCTCCTCAATTGAGTACTAACCCTTTCTCACCAGACCAAGCTGCTCACGAAGCAACCGCAAACTTTCCTCTACCGTTTGATGAGCCGTATCGATAATAAACCGTTCATGATTCCACGCCTCGTATTTGTCTATTCTTAACTTCATCCCAAGTCGGAAGAATAAGGCCAGGAATATCCGTTCGTCGTGTGCGGACACGGTGCCTGAGTTCGCGTTCATTAGAACAAATCACCTCGATTTCAACAAACGTAATCTGGAGAGATTCCGTTACGTCTCGCCAAGCCTGGCGCGTGATGGTGATGGTGATCGGATTGACCGTATCTGCGATTACATCAAGATCCAAGCGCAGGTTTTGTTTCGCAAGTTCGTAACACACCATATAGCCTTCTGTCCCGTTCACCGTGATTCCGGCAGCACGCATCGCCTGTTCAACTACATCGACCCGAAGATGCGTAGCTCGGAGCTCCTTAGCTAAAGCTGCGGATAATGTGGATTTGCCGGTACCTGGCAAGCCGCCAAAGATATATAACATGTTGTTTCCTTCCTCTCATCAAAGTCGAACTTTTCCTCAATTGCGGATTACCCCCTCACCATTCTAACTTTTTGAACATGAATCTCACTCCGCTTTCAGTCCATTGTTTCCTGTTTTTTGGCAAACAGATACCCGCGAGATGTCCTCGAAAAACTTTCTTCAAAATATTTTTCCTCAAACTACCCGATTTTGCCCGAAAAATGAAACGGCTTATAGAGGGACAAAAATCCTCGACTTCGCTCCTTGAAAATCGAATACAAATTTGTCCGGTACATTCCCCATGCAGCCTCAAAGGAGAGCCAATATGCCAGCGCGCCTTGACCGTAATGTTCCTGTACGTCCGTTTAAGGCGCAGGGCAAGACGAGAGCGATTCCGCGATGCATAGCGAAATGGTGGTTCCATTTACGGCGATGACCTGCATGGAGGTATCATGATACTTCCGTCCAGCCACAGCTTATCGCAATGGGGGCGGCCTGCAGCGATCCTGGAGGAAGCGCTAATCTGCGCTTATGGAGACAGTCCACCGCCGTCCGCCGGATAAATTTTTCTAATTCTATCTGTAACCCGGCCATGCCTGTTTTTGGCGTTGGATACAAACAGATTACTCTTCTATGAACATTCAGCTCGACCCGCAGGTAGAGAGCCTGCATGGAAGCAGTCACTCGTTATCATTCTTCATTTATTGTGTAAAGTAGAAAGCAGCTTAACGAAAAAACGACACTCTAATGCCTGTAAATGAAAATATATCATTTGAAGTCGAATATCCAAGAGGTCATCCCTTTCAGATGCACTCTTTTTATATAGATACCCTTGAAATGCCGGTGTTCTGGTTCCTCAGAGCAACCGGCTTCTTCTATTTGAAAGGAGACTTGAACAGATGGCCAAAGTAATCGCCCTTGCCAATCAGAAGGGCGGCGTGGGCAAGACAACGACAGCGGTCAACCTCGGCATCGGGTTGGCTGCGGAAGGTAACCGGGTGCTGTTACTGGATGCTGACGCACAAGGAAATCTGACGATTGCACTCGGATTCAGAGAGCCGGACAATCTTCCGGTATCGTTGGCGACGATGCTGCAAAAATGTATAGCGGAAGAAACCTATGATCCCAAAGAAGGCATTTTGCAGCATCACGAAGGAATCGATCTAATGCCGGGCAATATCGAGTTGTCGGCTGTTGAAGTGGCGCTCGTAAACACGATGAGCAGGGAAACCATCATGCGCACGTACATTGATTCTGTAACGGATAACTACGATTATATCCTGATCGACTGTATGCCAAGCATGGGCATGGTTACGATCAATGCATTGGCGGCGGCGGATAGCGTCATCATTCCCGTTCAGTCCCATTATTTGCCGGCAAAGGGCATGACGCAGCTTTTGCAGACGATTGCCCGCGTTCGCCGTCAAATTAACAAAAAGCTGGTGGTAGAAGGTGTCCTGCTGACGATGGTAGACAAACGCACCAATTTTGCCAAAGATATATCGTTTGTATTGAGACGCGATTATGGCGATAAGCTACGGGTTTATCAAACCGTAATTCCTTTTGCCATTGGCGCGGCGGAAACAAGCGCTCTCGGAAAAAGCATCTATGCACACGATCCGGGCGGACAAGTCGCCAGAGCTTATGCCTCATTAACGAAGGAGGTGCAGGATATTGGCAGCGAAAGAAGACCGACGCGCCAGCATAAAGCTGACCACAGTCGATGATTTGTTTACAACGGAAGAAACCCGGAATGCGCCACAGAAGGAACAGATCAAGGAAATCCCGTTGGCGGACATTAGTGATTTTCTCGATCATCCTTTTAAAGTAAAGGCAGACGATGCGATGTTGGAAATGGCGGAAAGCGTAAAGCAATACGGGGTGCTGGTTCCTGTGCTGGTACGTCCCAAAACGGATGGCGGCTTTGAAATGGTGGCCGGGCATCGGCGTAAAAAGGCAAGTGAAATGGCAGGAATGGAATCTATTCCATGCATTGTTCGTGAGTTGGACGACGATCAGGCGACCATTATTATGGTGGACAGTAATTTGCAGCGAGAGCATGTGTCTCCGAGTGAAAAGGCGTTTGCATATAGGATGAAGTTAAATGCGATGAAACGTCAGGCAGGCAGACCGAGCAAAGAAAATGCTGCCCAAGTTGGGCAGGATATAAATGGTAAATACTCGGTCGAGATTTTGGCAGAGCAAGTAGGTGAAAGTCGCAATCAGATTCAACGCTACATCCGTTTAACCGAACTCATCCCCCCCATTCTCGAAATGGTGGACAATAAGGATATCGCATTTAGCCCGGCGGTTGAAATCTCTTACTTGGCCGAGAAAGAACAGCAAGCCCTGCTGGAAACGATGCATGCCGAGGATTGTACGCCTTCGCTGGCGCAGGCGCAGCGCATGAAGAAGCTCAGCCAGGACGGCAAGCTGAACGGGGATGTCATCTTCGGCATTTTGACGGAGGAAAAGCCGAATCAGAAAGAGAAGCTGACGATTCGCAAGGAACGGCTTAGCCGCTTTTTCCCCCAGGACTATAGCGCGCAGCAAATGGAAGAGATCATTGTGCAACTGGTGGAAAATTGGTATCGCAGGAAGCAGCGGGAACGCGAACACGAGCGTTAATATCCCTACTCTCTCGGATGGAGAGATTTTTTTATGCCCATTTTTGCAGAAAGGAGTCTTCCAGATGGACTTTACCGCAGGAAAGCGGCGACAGTATGAGCGGCTGATGAAAGAAAAGCCCGGCTTTACCCGCAACGATGAATTGCCAGATGAGGATGAACGGGAGCCTCGTGAACGGGAGCCTCGCAAGCAGAGAAAAGGTGCTCTAAGCGGGCATAAGAGGCCTAATCGCAAAAGGAATCGGGAGGACTGACGATGGAGCAGGAGCAACGAATGGCTGGCGACTATGAAGTCTACCAGGCGCTGCCCATCGGCAGGGTCGAAGTTATTTTGGGCATCGACACGGCGAACGCCGAGAAGCCCTATTTGGTCTGCTACTGCGACCAGAACAATTTGTTTGGCATCGATCAGTATTATGGCGCAGAAGGATACGCGGACTATCTGGAAGCGATGCGGGAGTTCACTAAGCTCATGCAGTGGGAGATCGAGAAGTTACAGACGGAGCGTTCTGCCCTTCCAGAGCCGATGGCATCTATTCTATCTGCCCATTGCCTGCCCATCAAAGGGGAGGATGAACTCAGCGGCAGGCTTGTCGTGATCAGCCCGGAAAGGCTGCGACCGGAGTTTCGCACGGCGGATCATCAACTGGTTTGGGTGACAGGTGGCTTCGGCGCATCGGGACATTCGCGCGGACGAGCGGTTTACGTGAAAAGGCTCTATTCGGACGACGAATGCCGCTATAACCGGGAAGACTTGGCGGGCTTCCTCAAACCGGAGCATACACCGGCGTGGGCAGTAGAGAAGCTGGCGCTGCTTCAAGCGGAGAAGCAGCAGAAGCCACGGTCGCGAGACGAAGCCCGCTGAAATTCATTTCATCATAAAGAAAGGAGTCGTTAGCGATGTTGCCGACTTATCGAAACCGCAAGTTGTTTGTCATTGGAGCTATTGGGGCTGGGTTGGCGCTGCTCGTGGCGGCAGCCGTCTTTTTGCTGATGCAGTACAACGAGCAGCAGCACATGCAGCAACAGATGCAAGAAAGCTATGAAAAACAGATCGAGCAACTGAATCAAGAAAAGGAATTGAACAGCCGCGAGGTGTGGGTAGCAAGCCGAACCATTGCGGCAGGTGTCGCGCTCACTGCCGATGATCTCCAGGCGATTCCGATGCCCATGACCCTTCTGCCACCCGGTGTTATTACAGAGCGGGAAGCGATTATCGGAAAGCATGCCAAGGTGGAGTTGGAGGCGGGCACGCCGCTGCTCGCTTCTTTGTTGTACGAGGGCCAGCCGGTTCCGAAGGATGTACGGCTCAAGGAGTTTCAGGTTATTCAGCTTCCCTCCAATCTGAAGGCCGAGCAGTTTATTGATGTCCGAATCGGTTTTCCAACGGGCGAGGACTTTGTTTTGCTAGCTAAAAAGAAGGTGCGGCAATTGTCGGGCAATGTCGTGTGGCTGGAAATGAATGAGATGGACATTTTGCAAACGTCCAGTGCGATCATTGACGCGTACTTGCAGGGAGCGAGGCTATACGCGCTGCCGTATATCGAGCCGGGCTTGCAGGAGGCGGCAGTCGTGAACTATCCGGCCAATCCGAAAGTGCTCGACCTGATGGAGATCGATCCAAACCTGCTCGAAACGGCGAAAACCGAATTAGCCCGGAGCCTGCGCCAAACGCTGGATGCCAATTTGAAGGCGGTCAGCGACTCGGACAAGCTGCGGGCTTCCAGCGGCAATGTCACGGTACAGCAGCAATTGCAAAATGAACGGGCGACAACCCGGCAAGGCAACGCCATGTTTGAAACGCAGCCGCTTCCAGGCAGCGGAGCTTCGGAACCGCATGTATCAAACGACACACCGTCGGGAGAGGGGCAGTCACCGGCTGTGCCAACGCCGGAACCATCAGTTCCTTCCATACCGGCAGAATCGATTGCGCCCCCTTCGGCTGCAACCGAAACGGAAGCGGCGACAGATACAGTAGCGCCATCGGGAGAAGAACGCTGGGAGGACATTTTAAATCAGTAAAGGAGACGGTTATGAAAAAAATCGTATTTCTTGGTTCGGCGGACAAAAGCAATGTGCTGCTGTTGCTGGGCCGCTTGTTAAGCGCACTGGGGCAGAAGGTGCTGCTGGTGGATTCGACCATGGGACAAGCCGTTCAAGGGTATTTGCCGCCCGCATTCACCGGCAGCGCTGTTCAGGAGTTTGAGGAGATGGATGTGGCCTACGGCTATATTACTGCGGCGCAACTGGATCGCGCGCTGGAACAGGCGGGTACATTGGGCACCTATGATGTGCTGCTGCTTGACACGGATCATACGCAAATGATAACAGGACGGAATTTGCCCGATTTTGACAAGCGGATTTGGTGCTGGGACGGCAAGCGGTTGTCGCTGCAAAAAAATGAGGAGCTGATGCTGCGCCTGTGCTTGCATGAGGCGGAAGCGCCGCTCTCTTTTTATGAATGGCTGTCTCCCGCGCTGCCGGGCACACTGCCCGCATGGCGGGCCGAAACGCGGCTGCGACATGTGGAGTGGCTGGAGCCTTCCTTTCATTTTCCGCTTGATGAACGCGATGCCATAGCGGATTTGCATAACCAGCATCAGCACCGCATCGACCTTCGCCGCGTCAGCGGAGCGTTTCGGCAGGTGCTGCTCACCATGCTGCAACAGCTTGGGGATTGCGATGCCAAGACTGCGCGGCGCGCTTGGGCGACTGCCCAAAAGCGATGGCGAGCTTGGTAGAAAGGAGAAGAACGATGGGAATGATTGTTGTGTTTTGGAGTCCGTTCCCCGGTTTGGCCGGAACGACCACCAGTCTGCTGGCGGCGGCTACGTGCATGGGGCTGGAATACTCGGCCCGGCTGCTGCTTCTTGGCCTTTTGCGCGAGGAGGATGAGTCGGTGCAGCGCGCCTTTTACCCGCCGGAAAAAAATCCGTCCCCGTTGCCGGATACCGGCATGGATGCGCTGCTGCGGCTGCTGCAAAACCGCAAGCTGGAAGCGAGTATGCTGCGAGATTATGCGCAGCCGCTGCTTCGGGAGCGGTTGGATGTACTGACTGGCTCGGCGAAGCCGAACGCAGGCTTTGCCATGCTGGCGGAGCGCTGGCTGGAGCCGCTTTTGGACACCGCCAAGCGCGCCTACGATCTGGTGCTGTTGGACGGCGGCAGCGGGACCGCTCCGGGCTGGCGGGAGAAACTGCGGAATCGGGCGGATCTCCTTATTGTTTGCCTGCCGCAAAATCGGTTGCTGCTGGAGCGTTTTTTTCAATCTTCGGAAAGCGCGAAGCTCAGTGAGCAGAAAGCGATGCTCGTGTTTGGACAGTTCGATCCGGGTTCGTCCTTGACAGTCAATAACCTCCAGCGCCGCTTTCATTGGCAGCAGCCAGCCTTTCCAGTCGTGCATAATACGGGCTGGCTGGATGCGGTTCAGCACGGGGAGGCGATTCCGTATTGGTTTCGCAATCGCAAGACCTCGCACCAGCATGAAAATCATCGCTTTGTTCGGCACGTACGCGCGCTTGCGCATGCGCTGATCGAAGGCGCGGGCAGGAATCAGCCTGTATTCGGCGGCAAGGAGGACAAGCCATGATGACGCTGCTGAACACCCTGATTGTCATTGCCTTGCTGTTGCTGGCCGTTTTCTTCCTCTATTTGCGTATGAGCCGCCGTCTGCCGGAGCGAACGGATGGCGAGACCGTGTACACGCTGGAGGCGATGACGGCGTTCGTTAAAGACACCTTGCACGAAATGACAACGAGCCATCTCAGTGACTTTGGCTTATCCGAGGAAGAATATCGCCGTCGGAAGAATAAACGGGCGGAGCTAAAGAAGGCGCTTCGCGGCTGCACCTCCGGCGATTTGCGGGATAAGGAATACGTGAAGCAGGTCATCACCGATTTGCTGATGCAGCAATACGAAATGGACGATGCGCATCTGAACCTGCTCCTGCCGTTTCATCAACCGGAGTCACTTTCCGCACAGGATCAGTTTGACATCCTGCTGGATCGCTACAAGCAGCAATTCGGGCTGCGGGCGCTGGAGCAAATGATTCAGGTGTATGAGCTGGATCGGCAACGCTTCGATGAGGACGGTCAGCTTGAGGCTTACCGGATTTCGGGGGCAGAGATTCGAGGCATCTACGCGCAGGAATCTCCCTCATTGCAGACCGAGGATAAGCTTCGCATTGTCGTGCAGCGCATTTACCAGCACTACAAAGGTTTTAGCGTCATCGACGAGCTGCGCGATATGCGAATCGACGGCGTATCCGGCGGGGTGTCCGGTTTGCCGCCACTGATGTGGGAGGGCGAATGGGCGTTGGAGGACGAGGTAGAATGGCAGGCGCTGCCTCGTTCCCACGACAGCGTATGGCTGTTTTACAAGGGCAAGTCCATTCATTTGAGCTTCCTGTCGTTCGGCACGGAGCAGGAGCTGCGCCGCGTCTGTCAGATCATCTACAAGCACAATTTTCCCGGCCAGTTGTCCGAAGCGAATGGATTTAAGGTCAATGAAATGGGCGACGGCTCTCGCGTCGTCGTACTGCGCCCCCGGTTTGCGGAATCGTGGGCTTTTTTTGTGCGCAAATTTGATGTGCAAAACGCCACGCTGGAGCAGTTGATTCAGGACGAAAACGCGGAATTGCCGATCGGACTCATTCGCTATCTGGTGGCTGGCGCGCGTATTACGGCGATCACCGGCGCGCAGGGCAGCGGCAAGACGACCCTACTAATGGCGATGGTGCGCCATATTCCGGCGGTGCTGCCGATCCGGGTGCAGGAAATGAGCTTTGAGCTGCAACTGCGAAAAATCTACCCGAACCGCAACATCGTCAGCCTGCGGGAAACGGAAACGATTACCGGCCAGCAAGGGCTGGACATTCAGAAAAAGACGGACGGTTCGGTGAACATTTTGGGCGAGGTGGCGACCGATCCGGTTGCGGCGTGGATGGTGCAGATGGCGCAAGTGGCTTCGTTGTTTACGCTGTTTACCCATCACGCCAAAACGTTCCGCGATCTCGTACTGTCGCTGCGCAATTCGCTGCTCAAGACCGGCGTGTTCAGCAGTGAGCGCGTGGCGGAGCAGCAAGTTGTCAGCGTCGTCAACTTCGATATCCATCTGCGCCGGGATTTGGACGGGCGAAGATACATTGAACGGATTACGGAGTGCGTGCCGGTGCCGCAGGAGGCCGACTACCCAGCCGAGTTTACCGGCAAGATGACCAAGGATGTACGACTGGCCGCTTTTATGGAAACCGCGTTGGAGTTTTTCCGGCGCTCGACGGATCGCCCGCTGTACACGGCCCGGAATTTGATCGAATACCGGGATGGACGTTATGTAGCCGTACATCCCTTATCCGAGCAAAGCCGCCTGGACATGGCAACCTATTTGAGCGGCCCGGATCAGGCAGTCTTTGATGCCTTCTTGGATAGCCATTGGGAGGAGGAGTCATGATGCGCGAATGGCTCTCTCCCCTGCTCGGTATTTCGACGGTTCTCTTCCTGATGACGGTTGCTGCGTTTCTGTGGCTGTCACGCCGCGATTCGGACATTGCCGCCATTCGACGCTACGAGTCGCTGCGCAAGCCGGGACAAGCCTCGCGCAGGCAAGCGATGTACAGCTTCCTGCAACAGCTCTACAGCGTGTGTGAGCAAGTGCCGATCCTGCGCGCCTATTTGCATCATTTGCGCAAGCGGCTCCTGATCGTTCGGCTCGGCGACGAGTGGAAGCTGCGGCTGGAGACAATGAAATCGGCCTTGCGGGTGTGGAGCCTCCTGCTCCTGCTTGTCATCCCGCTTGCTGTCATGGTGCGCGATCCGTTCACCTGGGGCATTCTGCTGATCGGTCTGTGGGTAGGGCACGGCGTTTTGGCGGACATGGGCGTGCAGCGGCTGGAACTGCGTCTGCTCCGGCAGCTTCGCGCCTACTTCGGCGATGTCCGGCATCACTATCATCGGCACGGCATGGTGGAGGAAGCGATCTATGAAGCGGCAGACGGCGCGCCCTATGAAATGGCGCTGCACGGGCAGGAGTTATACGAGATGTTGACGGACAGCGATGCGGAGGACAAGCTGGCGCAATATGTGGAACTCGCCCCCAACCGCTATTTGCAAGGGCTGGCCGGATTGTCTTACCTCATTAAAGAGCATGGCGACCGGCAGAACGAAAGCGGTTCGGTGTACCTCAAAGGGCTGGAAAAGCTGGCCGGCGAGCTGAATCTGGAGCTGCTGCGGCGGGAGAAGCTTAGCTATTTGCTGCAAGGGCTGACGGTGATCGCGTTGGTGCCGTTGCTTTTTACCCGCCCGATTGAAGCATGGGCCAGCCACTTTTTCCCGTCGATGGACGCTTTCTACGCCGGGACGCTCGGCTGGCTGGCGAAGCTGAGCTTGCTTGTGGTCGTATGGCTGTCCTATGTATTACTTCGCGCACTGGCGGAGCTGGATGGGGCTGCCCGATATACGAGCAGAAACCGATGGGAGAAGCGCGTATACGGTTGGCGTTGGGTACGCTGGCTCGTGCAGCGGCTGGGACCGGCTCCCGATTCGCGGGAAGCGCATCGGGTGACACGGCTGCTCAAGGACACGGCATCGCCGCTGCGGTTGGAGTGGTTTTATGTGCAGCGCCTGGTTGCTGGCACTTTGGCATTTGTCGCTGTGCTAGGGCTATTTGTTTCCTTGCATGCAGCGGAGCGGCACCAACTGCTTTATGCGCCGGTCAAACCGGGGATGCTGTTCGGGCAGTTGTCCGTCGAAGAGGAAGTCAAGGCGCGGGAAACTGCGGCACTGGATCGCCGCATTTTGGAACAAGTAAAGGAGGTGAGGCCGCGCAACGAAGCCATCATTATGAACCGTCTCCGTCAGCAGGCATCGGGCAGCGAACAGGAGGATGAACTTCGCCTGACTGCGAGGCGCGTGCTGGAGAAGCTTGCGCAACTGGATCAGCCGTGGCTGCTGTGGTGGGAGGTGTTTCTAGCACTTGCCGCAGGCTGGGGTGGGTATGCGCTGCCCGTCGGCATCCGATTGTTTGAGCGGCGTATGCGGCGAATGGAGATGAAGCACGAGGTCGATCAACTGCAAGCGGTGATCGCCATGTTATCCGGGATGGAGCGCATGTCGGTCGAACAACTGCTGATCTGGATGGAGCAGTTTGCCCGTGTGTTCAAGGAGCCGCTGCAAGCCTGCTTGCTCCACTTTGAGCAAGGTGAGGAGCAGGCGCTGGCGCAGCTCAAGGAGGACGCGCCATTTCTGCCGTTCGTTCGAACCGTGGAGAAGCTGGAGCTGGCTTCGCAGCATTTGACGATCCGCCAGGCGTTCGATGATCTTGAAGCGGAGCAGGCGTTTGCGCGGGAGCAGCGCAAGCAGGAGTATGAGCAGTTGATTGAACAAAAAGCAGGCTGGGGGCGCTGGATCGGCTTTACCCCCTTGATGACACTGATCTTCGGATATTTGGTGATTCCACTCATTGTCGTCAGCCTGCAGCAAATGACCGCTTACTACGATCAGCTTCAACGCATTCAGTAAGCGGCACGGGTATCCTTCCTTTTCTTCATGAGGAAGGCTTTTTTTGTTGATCCCAATCAAAGGAGCGAATGCAATGTCGAATGCACAAAAAGCATTGGTGATGGCAGCGGGGATTTTCCTCGCCATCGCCCTCATTACCTTGGCCGTAGTGCTGTTTGTTTCGGCTCAGGATTCCACAAAGGCGGCGCAAAGCAATTTTAGCAATATTCAAACGGAGCTGTCACAAACGGCTTTTACGGTATACGACAATACGACGTTGTCCGGCAGTCAGGTCGTTAACGCGCTGCGTAAATTCCGCGATGTCGATCAATTCGGCATTCAGATTTTCACCGGCAAAAATCCGGCCGGACAATGGTATGGCAAAACGATCAATACGAGTGTGCCGATGGACAACGTGACTTACGGCACGGTCGTCGGCGTTGCTCCGGGCTTGATCGCTCAAACAGTGGACGAGGCGGATATTAACTATGTCAATCCGAGCGGCAAGTTCCGCGCGAACCTGGTGCTGGACAGCAGCAATGTCATTCGCGGCATTGTGTTCCGGCAGCAGTAAGGCCGCATGAAGGACCGAAGGTGCCCGGAGCTTCCCGGGCGCTTTCGGCTGAAAGGAGGAGAAGCGGATGGGTTACGTCCCGAGAATGATGATGGAGATGAGTGTCGCTTTTCTGGTGTTTCTGCTCGCGGTGGGAACGGGCCTGCTGCTGTTTCAAAACGGGGCTTTGCTCAACACGCTAGCCTACGTCTCAGGCCAAGTCCAGGATCGCAGCTTGCATCAAACCGCAAGTCCGATAGCCAGTGACGGCACGATCAGCGGAGCGGAGGTGCTCCACGCGCTTGCGCGGCTGGAAGAAGGCGATGTGGAAAGGATCGTGGACGGTGTCCGATACGCAGCGCCGCTGGAACGGGAGCAGCTTCGCGTAAGCGGCATCCACCTGCAAGCGAAATATGTGCCGCAATATGAGCGGGATGAGAGCGGGCGGCTGCTGCGGCTCATCTTGAGGCGAGTGCCATGAATACGCTGATCAAGCTGTTCGCGGTGCTGATTGCACTCCTGTTGCTCTACCTGTATCCGCTCGCTGCCGCCTTTGACCAGCAGGACGATATTTCCGAGCTGGTGGCGCTGCGGGCGACGACCTCATTTGTGGATGCGGTGCGCGACAAGGGCGGTATTACGCCCGCGATGTACTACGATTTTATGACCGCATTGGCTGCAACGGGCAACAGCTTTGCGGTCGAGATGGAGCATGGCAGCAAGAAATATGTGCCGGTCTACGATGATCCGACTCGGCCGGAAACGTTCCGCGGCATCTATGAAATACATTTCGATTCGTACTATGACGCACAGATTTTGCCGGTACTGTTTCCTGACAATACGCTGGCCAGAGATGATCCAAGCCGCCGCTACCGCATGCGGGTTGGCGATAGCTTCTCAGTTACAGTGCGCAATACGAACCGGACGGCGGGGACGCTGATCTTTGACATGCTGAACAACACCATCAGCCCAAATGAAAAGATCGTTATTCCTTACGGAGGGATGGTGCGCCATGCGCTGGATTGAGTGGGCGATTGTCGGCGCGCTGTTGTTCCTTCCCTTTGCGACCATCAATCGTATTGAGACGGATGCCCTGCGCCGGACGCTGCTGACCGAATTACGATATGACGCTGCGCTAGATGCGGCGGTAGACGATGCGGCGAGCCAGTTAATTGGCAATGCCAGTCAGCAACGAGAAGCGCAGTACGGCTCGGAGAAACGGGTCGCACTGAATAAGGAAGATGCCATTGCGACGTTTTATCGGACGCTTGATGCGGGCTTTGGCATCGCGGACGATCCGGTGGCGCAAGGCACGCTGCGCCGCTACATTCCCGCGATTGTCATTGTGGGGTATGACGGCTTCTATGTATACAGCGAACAGGAATGGATTGGCGTTGACGGGACGGTAGTGATGAAGCCGGTTTGGGGCGCGAAGAAGCCGTATGCCTACGCCGATGCGGCCGGCAACAGCCTGTCGTTTACGCTGGATCAGGAGGTATTGGCTTACGATGCGGCGAGCGGAAGCTGGCAGGAAGGGTTGCGGCAGGACATCCGGCAGCAAACGTCGATTCCGCTCCTGCAGGATGCTGAACAATTTGAGCAGATACGGCGCAGCACGATTGTCCGGGCGATTCAGGATGAACTGGCATATCGGATCAACCAATACAATGAAACCGTCTCCCGATCCGGATTTTCGTACGTGTTCACCTTGCCGCTAATCCCGGACGAGGACTGGAGCAACAGTATCGATGATGTGGGCGTCATGGCGTTTTTGCAAGGCATTCCGATGGGCGCGAAGGTGTACAACAGCTATGCGTTGGGAGGAAGCCGGGTGCTGAAACAGGAGGCCATAATCGGCGCTCGCAAAGGCGCGATGAAGGTTTATTTCCGTAGCTCCTGCGGCTACGGATATCCGCGCGAAGAGGTGTTTGCCAGCGAGCAAGCGGGTGCGTTAAAGGGCTACATGCCGCTGCCCTGTCCGCAATAGCTGGCATTATTGAAAGGAGGAAGCCGGATGTGTATGTCCGAGTAATGATCGGAATTTTGCTATGGCTTGCCGTCCATATCCCCGCCGCGCAAGCAGCCGGGCCTGTGTATACCCAGACTTGTGGCGGCAGTGAATTTGCCATGGCGTTAAAATCGGATGGCACGGTTTGGTCGTGGGGCAGCAATCAACAACGGCAGTTGGGATACGATTCCGGCGGTGCTGTCGTTTCGTTCCCTACTCGGATTCAATCTCTGCATCAGATCACGGACATCGCTTGCGGCGCCACCTCAGGCTATGCGCTGCAAGCCGATGGTTCGGTATGGGTTTGGGGGCGTGGAGCAGAGGGGCAGCTTGGTCTTGGCGACACGCAGCAGAGAAATGAACCAACGCTACTTTCATTGTCCGATGTGACGCAAGTGGAGGCCGGAGTCCATTTTGCGCTGTTTGTACGTAAGGACGGGACGTTATGGGCAGTTGGAGAGAATCAGCAGGGGCAGCTTGGCGATGGGTCGACCACGAGCAAGACATCGCCGGTTCAAGTGCCGGAGCTATCTTCGATTCTAACCATCGCTGCAGGTGGCGCGCATAGCTTGGCTGTCACGACAAACGGTCATGTGTATGCATGGGGGAGCAACAGCTACGGCGGCATTGGCAATGGAGGAGCCGGACCGCCGGTAACGACGCCGTACTGGCAAAGTACCTTGGCCAACATCGTCAGCGTGTCGGCAGGGAACGATTCCTCCTTTGCCTTGGATGCCAACGGTCAGGTCTGGTGCTGGGGCGTGAATACGTATGGACAACTGGGCTTTGGCGATACCGTAAGGCGCTATGAGCCGACGTTGTTTTCTGCGTTATCGAATGTAGCTTCGATTCATGCCGGTGGCGATTACACTCATGCGAGGCTGTCGAATGGCGAACTTTGGGGCTGGGGCTCGAACTGGAGCGGCAAATTGGGAGACGGGACGGGGACGGATCGCCATACCCCGGTGCACATACAGATGGAGGATGTTCAATTTGTAGGCAGCATCAAATCCAACTTTGTTCTGGCAGGAACAATCGACGATTTATTGTATAGCTGGGGCTATGGGGAGGGCGGTGTGCTTGGAAATGGCGGCGGCTCACGAGCTTTGCCCGGCCTGGTGACCGGGACGATGACGACAGCAAAAGGAGCCGCTTCGTTCTCATCGGTAATCCTGCCGTCCTCGCTTCAAAGCTCGGCAACCTTGCCCATAACGGTTTCGGACTTGCGCGGCTATAACGCGGGTTGGACGCTCAGCATATCCGCATCTCCATTTTACTGGTCGGGACTTGATCCCACAACGGGAAACAGCAGTCTGATCGCCAGCTTTCCAGCCTCCAGCCTGATGGTAAGCGGAGCCGCGCCGGTTACGATGCTAAATGGTATGGAAATCGACGCCGTTCACGGCCCCAAGCACCTGCCGGGACAAACACTGGGGACGACCTCCGTCCCCATCATGCAGGCAGATGCCGGGTACGGCACAGGGAGATATGAGACGGCTATGTCTTTGACGCTGGCGGTGCCGTTGACCGTACAGGTATTTCAGGCTGCTCCTGCCTCTTCCTACGAGCCAGGCGACACGATTGGCCTGTTGGCCGGAACGTATACGTGTACGATCACCTTGACGCTGACCAGCGGAATTTGAACAAAAGGAGCGAATAACGCATGTGGATTCGACTGTTGCTGCTGGCAACGGTTTTTTGGGTTGGAACGGGGTTTTCGGCCCCGGCGAAGGGACAGCAATTGATCGTGAGCGGCGATCCCGAACGCATCCATCCGCAGCTCGGCGCTTACGTCGAGGAAATCGTCCCCGGAGAGGAACGCGAGTATGCGGTGGAGGTGAGCAATCCGACGGAGAAGGACATCACCGCCCTGCTCTACATGGCGGATGCCATCCCGGCGCTTGGCGGCGGGAAGGATTTTACGTTGCCGAATGATCCGGATCTAAGCTCGGCAGCTTGGTATTCAACGCCGGATCGCCCCATTACGGTGCGGGCAGGAGAAACAGAACGATTTACCGTGAACATGTGCATCCCCGATTCCGTTCAGCCGGGTCAATATGTCTCGGTGATCGGCGTTTACGACGATCAGGATCACACAGTGGAAGTGTTGGACGATACGCAGGCGCGGTTTGTTACCCGCGTGGTCCGCAAGACCGGCTTGCAGGTCGTCCTCAACTACAAGCTGGACGAAGCGAAGCCGCCGCAGGCGGTTCCGCATGCAGCCGTCTACGCGAAAGAAAATGAGAAAGCCTTCCTCTCCATTTTGCTCATGAACGAAGGCGGCAGTTTATCCAAGCCGGAGATGACCGTGGAGGTCAAGCGGCAGGACGAAGATAAGACCGTACTGGAACTGAAAACTCGCTTCGACTCCATCTATGCGGGGACGGTGGCGCAATATCGAGCCGAACTAAGTAGGCCGCTCGCTCCGGGAGCCTATCTGGCGGAGGTCATCACGACCGTCAACGGGCAGGTGGAGCAAAGGGTACTGCCCTTTGAAGTGGCGGGCGAAGAAGAACGCACCCGCTGGGGAACGGCGTCTTCGGGCGAGGTGATTCAGGTAGCGGAGGATGGCTCCCCGTTGCCTGCGCCATGGCTTGGGTTTCACCGAGTCTACCTCTATGCCGGACTATTGCTGCTGATTGTGATCGTCACGTGGCGACGAAAACGTGCCGACAAGCGGCGTGCCAGGGAGCCGCGCTAAAATCCCATGCTGCGTCCGGGCGCAGTATGTTCATATAGATCACCCCATTTGTAAAGGAGAATTGATCCATGTTCAACTTCATTCGCAAGCTGCTTCCCCTTGCCTTGGCAACGGCGCTCCTGCTCCCTGCCGCCGCCCATGCCGAAACGGTGTCCATCATCGCAGGTACGAATCAATCGTCGCAGACGGCCATTTCCTTTAGCTCAGTGACGCTGGACGTAACTGCGAATCAGATCTCGACGGCCTCCAATGGAATTACCGTTCGCGATAGCCGCGGCAGCGGTGCAGGCTGGTCAGTATCCGTTTCGTCCACCGATTTTGTGAGCGGCTCCTTGCCTGACCCGACGACCTCGGGCACGTACACCGTCAAAATTCCGGCCAGCGCTGTTTCGGTCATTGTTGGTACGCCGGTTGTAGCCTTGAGCGGCCAGGCCGTCGATCCGACCTATGGGCCGCTGGCCTATAACGGTACGCTGTCCTCCACGCCGCTCAAGCTGATACAGGCAGCTCCGGGTTACGGCATGGGCGAATATACGGCAGGCGTCTCCTACTCGCTGGCAGTGCCGAAAACCGTAACGGTGGCTTCGGTCAGCAGCGGCTCCAGCAAGTATGAGGTGAATGATGTGGTCGGCACGGTAGCGACGACCTATACGGCGACGTTGACCTTCACCCTCGGTTCGGGCGTGTAAGCATGGCGCGGCTCCCGTTCCTTCATTAAAATGGGAGCCGCTTTTCCGATTTGTAAGGTAGACAGGCTCCAGCGATATCCCCTATCATATAGGGACAAGAAAGTTTTTCCAAACGAACGAAACTGTTATGAGGAGTGAAGCCATTGAAAAAAAGAATATTGCTGGTGTTGATCGTGGTCATGCTGGTGAATGGGTTTGCCCTGACTGCGAGCGCGGCATCCAAGCCGCCAACATTTGTCACGGTAGTGATGGATGGTACGAAGCTGTGGTTCCCCGACGCCCAGGCGTTCATTGATGAAAACCAGCGAACGTTGGTGCCGGTGCGGTTTGTAGCGGAGGCGCTCGGCGCAAAAGTCGGCTGGGAAGCGGAGAGCCGGTCGGTGCCGATCCAAAAGGACGATCAGAACATTCGGTTGACTATCAGCAGTCATGTCGCGACGGTTAATGGCGAAGAAGTGGCCTTCGATACCCAGGCGGTGATGCAAGGTGGTCGCACATTTGTCCCGCTGCGATTTGTCAGCGAAATCCTTGACGTTGCGGTGGAATGGGACGATAAAACGACTACGGTGTTGTTGTCAACAACGAAACAGTTGAATGGCGAGCGTGATCCGTGGGGCAGGCTGATTCGCACCACCGATCTGCCGAGCAATGCAGCGGATTATTCGTACATTCTGGCAGATATTCCGAACGCGATGTACGAAATGGCGTATCCGTATTCCGCGCCTGACGATAGAAAAGTATCTTCTACGCTGTACGCGACGATCCCGGAATACAACAAAGGGAATGTGGACATCTGGCTGGGCAGGCTGAAAACGTTTGGCGCGTTGTGGCTGAATGTGGATTACCGGACGATTGATGACGCATGGGCGCAGGCGCTGTTCGCGACCAAGTTGCAAAACTCCAATGCGGAGTTGAAATATATTCGCGAGTATGTCGATTGGGTGAAGGACAACAAAATTCAGATTGAGGGCTATCTCGATCCAGAGCCGTCCATGATCTATTACGATGGTTTTGGCGCAGATTACATTCGGGTCAAGTTCAGAATCAATTTTATTTCGTTCGACAAGCAGGAACGACTGTTATATGATGAGTGGTTTCCGAAGGATGCCAAATTCGAAAAAAATGTTTGGTATGAAGGATACTCGGATATTAAAATGAAGGCTAGTGTCGGTGGCGACTGGGGCAACTCATTAAAAGTTTCATCTACCGCAAGCCTGTTCTTTAATCACACCATTTCAAAGGTGGAGTAGATATAATGAAGCTCTCAAAACTGCATAAACCTATCCTGTACATGCTGCTGGCATGTACTTTTTTTATGTCATTTATGCCTCAACAGGCAGTGGCAGCTTCGCCGGAAATTAATATTAAGGACGGAGCCATCCAATTTGAAATTACCAGTACAGCCGCTACGACTTCCATCCGGTACAAAACGGTAGGCTGGGTAGTCACGCGCGAACAGGTATGTTCCGCAGCTGTGCCCAAACAATGCAGCGATCCGCGAGATAGGCCGCATGCGCTGTTTCTCAATCAGGAGGTCAGACAAAAAGGGCAGTATCCTGATCCGCCCATACCCGGCCAGCCATTGACTTCCTACTACGAAGTACCCGAAGAAATCGTGACTCAGCGACTTTGGGCAGCAGGTATGGACGGCATTCAGGACAATGACGATTTGTACTTCTATGCGGTCATGGTTTCCATCAATGGGGATGGCTCGGTTCGCAAAGGCCCCTTCTATACGTTGTCAGGCATCAAGCAAGCAGAGGGCTGGCGGGTTCCCGACGATCTGGATGACTATTTCGGCCTTCATATTCCTTATCGCAGCGCGGAGTTTCCAGTCGATGTCGTGGCCAAAACCGTCGACGGCCGAATCATTCAAAAGCCGGACGTGACGTTTTTGAAGGGCAAATACAAAATCGGGGAAACGATTGACCACGAATTTCCGGCGACCTTGACCGATGGCGGAAAAACGTATCGGATCGTTCGCTCCTATTTGTCCCCGAAGCAGGATACGACGCAGAAAAAGTGGTTGCAGGAAAATCCCGAAACGAACGAAAAAGTTCGTATTCGCAGCTTTACGGTAGCCCTTGGCGGTTCGGACGCGATTGCCGAATTTGAGGAAGCTGCGAGTCCCGTGAAAGCTTACTATCAAAAGGAAGATGGTACAGTATTGCAGGAGGTGGATAAGGGCGAGTTTGCGACAGGAGCGGAAGTGAATCACACCTTTGAGGCGACGATCACCAAAGGCGGGCAAACGTATGAGATTATTCGCTCCTTTATTACGAGCAACAGCAATCCGACAGAGAAGCTGTTCATTCAGGAAAAGGGCGACAGCAAGTTGCGGGAACGCTCCATTCTGGTTGGCCCGAGCGGTTCCAACTTTGTCGGTATCTACAAAGTGCCCTCGCCCGTTACCGTTACTTCCCGCATCGACGCGCCGGGGCAGGCGGCTTCGACGGAAACAGCGGTCACGGGCGATTTTACGTTCGAAGCCAAGTCGCAAAGCCAGCTCAAGTCTTATCGGATTACGAGTATCGAAAACGGGCAACTGGTCAACGCGAGTCAGCAAACCGGCGCACTGAGCGGCACATCGGCCAGCAAGTCGCTTCCGATTCGCATTCCGCTTGGCAGTAGCGACCAAGTCACCGTCAAAATCACAGTCGTGGTGACGGACATGGCCAACCAAACGGGCGATTCGACCGCCGATCACACGGTGCAGAACAATCGCGGCGGAGAACCCCCGCAAACCGGCTCCGAGCAGCAGCACGAGGACATGGATGCATCGGCATCGGCGGTGATCAAGGCGGATACGCGCGGCGCGGAACGCTATGACGTGCTCAAGGGCATCCCGACATCGGAAAGCTTATACGTGAATGCAAGCGCGAAAGCCTATTTGTACAAAAACAAATTTACGGAGCTCAAGGGGACGAAGCAGTATCCGGTCACCGTCAGCCGCACCTATTCGCTGCAATGGACGGAGTATGTCTCCGGCCCGCCAGACAGCGGGGGCAACCCGACCACTATCCCGGTATCGCGCTCCGCTACTCAAACGGTTACGCAAAACTATACGGTGGAACGCAAGTTCAGCTACTGGCTGATTGATCGCCTGGAAGTGTACGGCTTGCAGCGCGCTGAAATATCCAACTATGCCTTGCCGGGCGGCAAGGTGACGCTGCAACCGAGTGGCTACACGCCGCCAACCGTTTCGGCCAGCCATGATGCTTCGCCATCAGCGCATGTGACCGATCCGGTGTATCGCAATGTGACCTTGCCCGGCCAATCGTTATATGGCGGCTCCAGCCGTCCTGCTGTGCCGAGTGAGAATTGGAAGAATGAAGCGGAAAAGGCGGTCGGGAAAATCAAGGTGCGGAACGATTCCCTTGTCTTTAACGGACAGACCATCATGGACAGCCGAACAACGGAGGAAACGGCTCCGGCTCCGGGGGCGATTCCGGCTTCGCCGATGATCGGGCAAAACGTGCTTTACGGCAGCGGGTTTGTCATTGATTCAGGCAAAATCAACAAGGCAGCGCAGCCAAGCAGCGGGACGCTCTCCTACGCGCTGATTAAGGGCATTGGCGGCGGAAGCAATCAAAGTTTTCCGATTTCCGGCATCAATCCGGTGACGGTGCATACACCGGTGGTTTCTCGGGCCACCGTCTCTGACGATCAGGCACATAACCAGAAGACGGTGCCGACACCCGGGCGTTCTGCCCTTATTCTGAACCGCCCCTTCACCGTGACGATACCGACCAGCGGGCTGCATCGGGACATTACGGGGTATGGCAACCGGGATTACGCCAAGTACACCCGGGACAAACAAGTTCGTTTCCCCTTCGATGTATACAAGGCTGACCGCACTACGCTGATCCCGAAGGAGACCTGGACTTCGATTCCGGTTGGCCAGCTACAGACGACGTTTTATTTGCCGGTGTGGGTCGATGAAGGAAATTACGAGGTACTGTTCCGCTCCTTTGCCGAAAACAGTCCTTCTTCGTTTACCTCGCAGCCGAATGCCAATCTGGATGTGAACCATCATGCGGCGACGCAGGTGGTGCCGGTCGAAGTCATCGGCCGTTTGTTTGATTTCCGTATTACCGACATCGCGGACTACCAGTGGGAGACGGTATTCCGCACGGCAAAAGGTAGCGCGACCCCTAATGGCAACAGCTATTGGGTCGGGCCAAACGGGATCGATGGCGCGGCGCGGGGCAACAAGGCTCCGTACATGCTGCCGATCCGCCCGGGCAGTCACCCGGAGAGCGGCAAAAAGAACGTGGCGATTAAAACGGGCTATCACTTCAAATTCGAGGTGAAGACGCTCGGGAACATGTTCGGTTCGGGCGACGGTATCCTGATCACCCCTACCTTCTATTTCGTGGACAAGAAGGGGCAGAACCGGCAGCCGGTGGACTTGTATTACCATGCGGGCAACAAGCGCTTTATTCGCATCGGTTCTGCGGAGGACACGGAGCAACGGCTGGTGACGCTGGATACCCGGCTTCGTAATGTACCGCAGCAGGAATTGACCAATACCGCAAGCTCCCTCTGGAGGCTGAATGGCGCTACGGGGAATCAGGCGACGTATGTGCAACAATTTTTGAAGGATGCGGTGCAAAAGAAGATTGTTGTAGGCGGTTATGATGGCATGCTGCTGCCGCCACAGCTTCGGACCTTCATCGGCAGTATGCAAGTGCCAAGCGGCGTAGATGCGGTGCGAGCGAATGCTGCTGTTCAGCTTTGGCGCGGAGAGTACAGCTTGCCGGCAGCGCCGTATGCGGTGCCCGCAGGCTTCAATGTGGCCGAGTACGGACGCACCCATCGACTGGACGATCAGTCTCCGATCTTCTTGCGCGATGGCTACCTGATCGTTAATTTCAACATCGAGACGGTGCGCAACCGAAACACCAGTCAGCCGCATTTGCAATACAAAAATGCGCCTCTGAATAACCAATGGCGGATGGAGGGATTTGGTCGCAGCTTTGTCGATCCGTATGGCGCAAGCTTCTCCCTGCTAGACGGCGACGTGGTGTTTTATCATGCCGACCTGTCCAGCTACGACGATTTTGGCACGGGCGGCACCCACTAATTTCACCAGCCGGGAGGAATGAAAATGTTTGAGAAGCTGCAAAGCGCCGCTCCCGAGGAAGCGGCCTATTTTTATACCGGTTCGGCTGAGCAGGAGACCGGGCGTACCTGCATCGGCCATCTGCGCGGAGACTTCGGGCGCTCGGGCGAGGAGTTTTGGGTGACCTGGTTTCCGCGAAGCTCACCCTTTGAAACGTCAGCCTTCAAGGACGAGTTGAGCAAGGTGTTCCAAGCCATCGGCGATCAGGGTGTACTGAAAAGCCGTCAGCATATGCTCCGCTTTTGCAGCCAGCACCCGGAGGCGCGTATTGCCGGGGCAAGGAGCACGGATGTTTACGGTTTTCGGATGGAAACGAAGGAGCATCGTTACTATTTGCGCTGTTTCCCCTTTGCCGGGGACTACAACTTTTACTTGTATTGCTACGCCCGGCCGGAGCGCGTGGCCGAGCAGCAGCGGCAAGCCTCTTCTGCGCCTATTGCGCCGAAGAAGAAAACGGAGCCGCAACGATAGGAGGACGCTATGAACGATTTGACGCGTTATCGGCTGCTGGCGGAAGCCGCGCTTCCCCCGGCGGCCAAGCTGCTGTACAGCTATTTGCTGGATTTCGCGGGCGGGAGAGGCGGCACGGTGTGGCTGTCCTCCCGCCGCCTGGCGGCAGAGGTCGGACTTTCGACCTCTGCTATCCGCCGCAATCTGCATCGTCTGGAGAAAAACGAATTGATTCAGCTCACCTCGCGCTACTCAGAGGAAGGCATTCGGCTAACCAACAAAATTACGCTTCTTTGAAGGAGGTGCCCAAGTGACAGCCAAGCTGCAGCGAATGGTCGAGCTGTCTGCCCGTACAGCGCATGCGGTGGTGAACGATACTGGACAATGGAGCGATTTTTTACGCAGTGCTGCTTGGAACTACAAATATCCGTTTCAGGATCAATTACTGATCTACGCGCAACGCCCGGATGCCACCGCCTGCGCTCCGATTGAGGTGTGGAACCAAAAGCTGGACCGCTGGGTCAAGCGCGGCGCGAAGGGCATTGCACTGATTGAGGATCGGGGCAGCAGCTTGGGGCTGCGCCATGTGTTTGACGTGTCGGACACGCAAAGCCGCCAGTCGCGCGGCGTGCCGCTCTGGCGCATGGACGCGGCGGATACGGAGGCTGTGCTTGAAACGCTGGAGAACGCTTTTGGTCACGAACGGGAGCCAGCCATGGAATTGCCCGGCTCTCTGCTGGCTGCGGCGCGGAATGCAGTAGAAGATCATAGCGCCGACTACGTGCGGATGCTGCTGGCCGAGCGCGAGAACAGCCTACTTGAAGAGCTGGATGATTCGCATGTGGAGCTGCTGTTCCGGGAAGCCGTGCAGCATGCCGTCGCCTATATGACGATGGTTCGCTGCGGGCAGGAGCCATCCCACTATATCAGCACCGATGACTTATCCGGTGTCGGGTATTTCAACACTTTGCCCGCGCTTTCGCATGTGGGCGCAGCGATCAGCGATGTGGCGGAAACGATCTTGCGGGAGATTGAGTCTACCGTGCAGGCGCAGCGCCGACAAAACATGCAAAGTCAACCTTTGGATTCAATCCGCATCTTTGCAAAGCCGCAACCGCTGCCGCACAATGAGGGTAAACCACGCGAAGGGATGATGGAGCATGGAACTGACGTACACACAGAACGGGGATTACCTGCTGCCGGATCTGGCACAGCCGGAGTCGATGAGCATCGGGAAATACGGCCTGCTGCGCAAGACGTTTCTGAAAAACGAGCGCAAGGGTACCTACGCTCACCTGATGCTCTCGGAGCAGTTGAACCCGCATCTGGCGGAGATCGACCGGACGGCGAGGGAGCAGATCGAGCAGACCATCGCGCAACTGCTGGCGCAGCACCCGGCACCGGACAAAGCGAGCGATCCGTTGGACTGGACGGGCCACATGAACAATCTGAAGCAACAGGCGGAGGAACTGATTCTGACCGAACTGGTGTATCGCTAACATGGCATGACCGGAGAACGGAGGACAATCGTCTTCCGTTTTTTCATGACGGGAACCAGATCAACGATATGCTGCGAACCGCGCCGCTCTCGGAGAACAAGGCGGAGATCGCAGCTTTTTTTGATGCCCATGATGATCCGGTAGAACGCGCCCTCTACGTCAGAAGCCTGTTTCCGCAAGGGCAGACGGAGCTGGTACTGGAGCCGGACACCTGGCTCGGTGTGGAGCCTTACCAAAATGTGCTGCATATTTGGACGGGCAAGTCGGATAGCCGGACGGCGCAAGGCTTCTATGATTGGGGCGTGATCGTCGGCCATATCCGCAGCATGATGTTGCTGGGCGAATTTGACCGGACTCGGCAACCGGAGCCTTCCCTCCAGCAGCAAACGATGTGGCTGGAAGGGACGGCGGAGGAAAAAGCCGCCGCTTTTGTCTGGCCGCAGGCGGTCATTGACGCTGTTCTGCAAAACGGCAGCGGCTTCGAGCATGGCAAGCTGCGGATTGCCCTTCATTTTCAGCAATCGATATCGGCGCAGGACAATGCCGAGTTTTTGAAACGGGAATACGGGACGGGCGGGCGAACCCCTGCCTTGATTGGTACGAATATCCATGAACATCACGACAGCAAGGGCATTACGTTGGAACGCGGCTTTCGAGGGGATCAGGATCAGAAGCTGGTGCTGCCCTGGATGAAGGTGCAAAAGCGGATTGGCGAGTTGCTGGCCGCCGGACGTTATTTGAATCGCCGGGAGGCGGAGCAACTGCCTGCCTATGCCGAGCAGCAGGAGGAGCAACGCAGGCAGCGCGAGGCCGAGATGCGAGAGAAGCGCTCCATGCTGCCGGAGCCGCCGCTGGCTCCACCTCCATCCGCCCCGCCGCACAACCGAAAGAGCCTGCGCTATGCGTATACCGAGGGTAGCACGGTCTTCATCGGTGCTGACGAATATGAAATCGCGCAGTTGGAGCCGGGCAAGATTTGGTTGCAGGACAAGCAGTTTCCGCTCTTTTCAAAGGAGTTGAGCCGCAGCGAGTTGGAGCGCCTGCTGCGCGATAATCCGCTGAACGATCATTTGTTGACCGATGAACCGCTGTCTGCGGCGGAAGCGGCGTTGTGGGATATCGAGGAGACGGAGGAGCGACCGGAGGAGTCGGAGCAGGCGCAAGCTCGGGCAGGACGGGAGGCATTCGCACCTACGGAGCCTAATGAAGTTTCCGTTGCACCTGCTTCTGAGATCATCTCTCCACCGCGCCAACCGGCAAGCAACTACCGCATTGTGGATGTTGCGTTGGGGCATGGCGGTGCCAAAACGAAATTTCGCCGCAATGTGGAAGCGATTCGGTTGCTTCGGCAGTTGGAGGAGGAAAACCGCCAGGCCAGTACGGAGGAGCAGGCGGTGCTGGCGCATTATGTCGGCTGGGGCGGCATCCCGCAGGCATTCGATGATGCCAACAGCCAGTGGGCTGCTGAATATGCCGAACTGCATGCGCTGCTGACCCCGGAGGAGTTTGCGTCTGCCCGGGCCTCAACCTTGAACGCCCATTATACGTCGCCAACGGTCATTCAGGCGATGTATGAGTGCCTGGAGCAAATGGGCTTTCGGCGAGGCAATATTTTGGAGCCTTCCTGCGGGATTGGCAACTTCTTTGGTTTGGTGCCGGAATCGTTTCAGGATTCACGGCTGTTTGGCGTGGAACTCGACAGCTTGACCGGGCGCATCGCCAAGCAGTTGTACCCGCAGGCTTCCATTGCGATCAACGGATACGAGCGGACGAATCTGCCGGACAGCTTCTTTGACCTTGCCATTGGTAATGTGCCGTTCGGCGGCTATGGCGTGGCCGACAAAAAATATGACAAGCACAAGTTTTTAATTCACGATTACTTTTTTGCGAAGACGCTCGACAAGGTGCGGCCGGGCGGCATTATCGCCTTCATTACCTCCAAGGGGACGATGGACAAGCAAAATCCAGCGGTTCGCCGGTACATCGCGGAACGGGCGGCCTTGCTCGGCGCAGTGCGCCTACCGAGCAATGCGTTTCTGGCGAATGCCGGAACCGAAGTCACGGCAGATATTCTCTTTTTGCAGAAGCGGGATCGCATGGTGACGGTCAACGAGCAGAGCGAGCCGTGGTTGGCGTTGGCTGAAACGGAGGATGGCGTGCCGATCAACGCCTACTTTGCCGCTCAACCGGATATGGTGCTGGGTACGATGGCGTTTGATGACAAAATGTACGGCAATCGCGAGGAAACCACATGCCGACCGTACCCGGATGCACCGCTTGATGAGCTGCTGCGCGAGGCATTGGCCAATATTCACGCCGAATGGGTAGAAGGAGAACGTGAGGAGCAGCCGGAGGAAGCGGAGTCTTCCCTGCCTGCCGATCCGAATGTGCGTAATTTCAGCTTTGCGCTGGTGGAAGGCCGGGTCTATTTTCGCGAGAACAGCCGGATGCATCCGGTGGAAACTTCGGCAACGGCGACGGGGCGCATCAAGGGGCTGATCCAGTTGCGCGATACCGTGCGCGACCTGATCGAATACCAGACCGAGGACTACAGCGAGGAATCGATTCGCGAGCAGCAGCGCAAGCTGAACACGCAGTATGATCGCTTCGCAGCGCAATATGGGCTGATTAACAGCCGCGCCAACAGTCTCGCCTTTTCGGATGACAGCGCCTATTTCCTGCTCTGTTCGCTGGAGATTCTCGACGATGAAGGGCTCATGCTGCGCAAGGCGGACATGTTTACGAAGCGCACCATTCGGCAACGGACGCAGGTCGAGCGCGTAGACACCGCGTTCGAAGCGCTGGCGGTATCCATCGGCGTCAAGGCTCGGGTGGATTTGGCTTATATGAGCGAACTATCAGGCATTCCTGAAGCGAAGCTGATTCAGGACTTGCGCGGGATCATTTTTCCTAATCCCGAGCAGATGGATGAGGACGGGGAGCCGGTCTATGAGACGGCGGATGCCTATTTGTCCGGCCATGTCCGCGACAAGCTGCAGAGCGCCAAAGTCTTCGCAGCCCATGACCCCGAGCGGTACGCCGAAAACGTCAAGGCGCTGGAGGCGGTGCAGCCGCCGGATTTGACGGCTTCCGAAATCGATGTTCGGCTGGGGGCGACCTGGCTGCCTGCGGAGGTCGTGCGGGACTTTATGTTCGAGCTGCTGGACACGCCGCCGATGTTTCGCCCTTCCATTCAGGTGCTCTATTCCGATTACACAGCAGCCTGGAACGTGCGGGGCAAAAGCGATGATCGAAGCAACAACATTAAAGCCAACGTCACCTACGGCACGGAGCGGATCAATGCGTACAAGATTATTGAAGATACGCTCAATTTGCGGGATGTGCGTATTTTCGATACGGTGATCGAAAACGGCGTAGAAAAACGGGTGCTGAACCGGAAGGATACGGCCGTTGCCCAGCAAAAACAGGAGCTGATCAAGGAAGCGTTCGGCGAATGGCTGTGGCAAGATCCGCAACGCCGCGAACGGCTGACGCGCTTGTACAATGATCGGTTTAATGCGACCCGCCCGCGCGAGTATGACGGCAGCCATATCCGGTTGAGCGGCATGAACCCGGAAATCCGGCTTCGGCAGCATCAGGTGAACGCGGTCGCTCGGGCGCTTTATGGCGGCAATGCCCTCTTTGCCCATTGTGTTGGCGCGGGCAAAACATTCGCGATGACCGCCGCAGCGATGGAGAGCAAGCATTTGGGTTTGTGCAACAAAAGCATGTTTGTTGTCCCGAACCACTTGATAGAGCAGTGGGCGGCTGAATTTTTGCAGCTTTATCCGTCTGCGAATGTGCTGGTGACGACGAAAAAGGATTTTGAGACGAAAAACCGTAAAACGTTTTGCGCCCGCATTGCCACTGGCGATTATGACGCGATCATTATCGGGCATTCACAGTTTGAGAAGATTCCGATTTCCATGGAACGCCAGCGCCAGCAACTGGAGGAGCAGATTTACGAGATCACCGGCGGCATTCGGGAGTTGAAAGAGGCCAAGGGCGAGCGGTATGCGATCAAGCAATTGGAGAAGACGAAGAAGACGCTGCAAATCAAGCTCGAAACATTAAACGATACGAGCCGTAAAGATGATGTGGTGACGTTTGAGGAATTGGGTGTGGATCGGCTGTTCGTGGACGAGGCGGATTCATACAAGAACTTGTTTCTGTACACCAAAATGCGCAATGTCGCGGGGCTATCGCAAACTGAGGCGCAGAAGTCGTCGGACATGTTTATGAAGTGTCGGTATCTGGATGAACTGACGGGTGGACGTGGAATTATTTTCGCAACGGGAACGCCGATCTCGAACTCCATCACGGAAATGTATACGATGCAGCGGTATTTGCAGTATGGGAGCTTGCAGAAGCAAGGCTTACAGCATTTTGATTCGTGGGCGTCCACGTTTGGCGAAACCGTCACCGCAATTGAACTGGCACCTGCGGGAACGGGGTATCAGGCGAAAACCCGCTTTGCCCGGTTCTACAATTTGCCGGAGCTGATGAATATGTTCAAGGAAGTGGCCGACATCCAGACGGCCGATATGCTCCAGCTCCCGGTGCCGAAGGCGCATTTTCATAATGTGGCTGTCCCTCCAAGCGAGTTTCAACGGGATATGGTAGCCGATCTTGCTCGCCGCGCAGAGCAGGTTCGATCCAAGGCGGTTGAGCCGCACGAGGACAATATGCTGCTGATCACGAATGACGGGCGCAAGCTGGCGCTCGATCAGCGGCTGGCCAATCCGCTGCTGCCGGATGATAAGGGCAGCAAGATCAGCGCCTGCGCGAATAACATTTACCGGCATTGGCAAGACGGGCAAGAGCAACGGCTCACGCAATTGGTCTTTTGCGATTTGTCTACCCCGAAAGCAGACGGCACCTTCAATGTCTATGATGAGATCAAGCGCAAATTGTTGGAGAAGGGTGTTCCGGCGACGGAGATCGCCTATATTCATGAGGCCAATACAGATGCGCAGAAGAAAGAACTGTTCGGCAAGGTGCGGGCGGGACAGGTTCGCGTTCTGCTGGGATCGACGTTCAAAATGGGGGTGCGTCCGTAAAGGTCAGCCAGATTTCTAGCTGATCTGTGGACGATTGAGAATTCTACCTGTGGCAAGGTAGTAGAGAAAGGTATAAACGGTGTCATAACACCACTCTATCATCAGCCTGCTTACTCGAAAGGGAAACTGGACGGGGACAATAGCACGCAGGAAAAGCCATAAGTCGGTAAACTATCGCTACCGCGACTGAATGGCGAGATGAAAAGCTGTGAATGAGGATAAAGGCTAAACTGCTTGAATGACAGTCCGATGGGCCCTATTGTGCAGCTACGGCGAAAGATAGTTGATACGCCGTATAACATGCGTAAATGTACGGTATCCCATGTGCATTTACACTATACCGCATGTTTCCAAGCCGTAATCTACGGAAAAGGACGAACGTCATATCCGACATCACAGCATGCCATTTTCAATCGTCTAAACGGAGATTGCCTAAGTCGGAACGCTTGCAACAAGCTATGAGCGTAAGGCTCTGAAAATCCGATAAGGCAACGGAGTTTCCATAGTAGTCCGAGGACGGGAAAGCCGTCTACATGGCGAAGGGAAACAGGTATTCGTTTAATACTGAAAAAGGAAGGATGTGCGAGACATTGAGAAATCCTTTAGAGGTATTAAAAAGTCTAAGCACAAAGGCGTGTAACTCCAAGTACCGATTTCAACGGCTATATCGGAATTTGTACAACCCTGAATTTTATCTGATGGCCTACCAAAACATCTACGCAAAACCGGGTAACATGACCAAAGGCGCGGATGGACAAACCATTGATGGCATGGGAATGGAACGTATCTCCAAGCTCATCGACAGTATGAGGAATCATTCTTACCAACCAAATCCCGCAAGACGGGTATACATTCGGAAAGCAAACGGAAAAATGAGGCCTCTTGGTATCCCATCTTTCGATGACAAACTGGTGCAAGAAGTAGTTCGCATGATGCTGGAGAGCATCTATGAGCGTACATTCTCCCGTCTTTCTCATGGCTTCCGGCCAAACAGAAGCTGCCACACCGCGCTTGTGCAAATCAAAAAGGAATTTACAGGAGCGAAATGGTTCGTTGAAGGCGACATTAAAGGATTTTTCGACAACATCGATCATCATATTATGGTCGATACACTACGTCGAAGAATCGATGACGAATATTTCATCGCCTTGATATGGAAGTTTCTTAAAGCCGGATATTTGGAAGATTGGAAATTTCATAATACCTACTCGGGCACGCCGCAAGGCTCTATCATAAGTCCGATTCTTTCAAATATCTATCTTGACCGGTTTGATAAACATATGGAGAAGTATATCAAATCGTTTGATAGAGGAACTTTCCACCAACGAACAAAAGAATACCGCTTCTGGGAATACAAACTCTCGGTCAAGCGCAAAGAAACCACGGCGAGATGGAACGGTATGTTCGACGAGGAGAAACAACTCGCTTTACAGGAAATCAAGGCTTTGAAGACCAGCATGCAGAGCGTGCATTGTCGCGATCCCTTTGATCCCACATTCCGCAGGCTCAAATATGTCCGGTATGCAGATGACTTTTTGGTCGGAATTATCGGTTCAAAAGAAGATGCCGTACAGGTTAAACGTGATATTGGCAACTATCTTCGGGAAACCTTGAAGTTGGAAATGTCCGAGGAAAAAACGCTGATTACACACACGGCAACAAAAGCCCGGTTTCTAGGCTACGACATCTGTGTCTGCCGCGATCAACAGACACACTACGGCAGGCGCAGCATGAGCAACAGAGTCTTGCTGTATATGCCGCAAGAAAAGTGGCTGAAAAAACTGCTGGCCTATAAGGCGCTTCGCATCAAAACGGACAGAGACCAAAAAAAAATCTGGAGACCTAAGCATAGACGGTATCTGGTAGACAATGATGACCTTGAGATTCTGAAAAAGTACAATAGCGAAATTCTGGGGATGTACAATTATTACCGATTAGCCCACAACGTCAGTAACCTCCAAAGCTTTAAATATGTGATGGAATACAGCATGTACAGAACCTTTTGCCTGAAATACCAATGCAGTATTGGAAAACTCAAAAGGAAATATTGCATTGACGGGAAGTTCGCGGTCAGATACCAGACGACTTCAGGTGAAAAGACGCTGTTTCTGTACAATGGAGGATTCAGACGCCAAGAAATGCCGGATACGAGGCCATCCATAGATAACAATCCCGACAATATCTCGGTCACTATGGCTAGAACAAGCATGATGGACCGGATAAAAGCCTGCAAGTGCGAATGGTGCGGTAAAGGAGGAGTCTCCATCCATATGCATCATGTTAGGAAGCTAAAAGACCTAAAGGGCAAACGGGCTTGGGAAAAGGTGATGGTCGCTCGGAAACGGAAAACGATGGCGCTCTGTGTTAGCTGTCATAAAAAATTACACGCTGGATTGCTAGACTAAGAATACTGGAGAGCCGTATACAGCGAGAGTTGTATGTACGGTTCGGAGGGGAGCGTTTGGAAACCTGCCGTAGTAATGCGGCAAGGCGCCGGGCGCTTACCCTACGCCGGTACGAATGTGCAGACGAAGCTGGTTGCCATTCATGACCTCGATTGCCCATGGCGTCCGCGAGATTTGGAACAACGTTTAGGGCGTGTGATTCGCCAGGGCAACCAGAACAGCGAAGCGCATATTTACCGCTACGTGACGGAAAACACATTTGATGCCTACCTCTACCAGACGCTCGAAAACAAGCAGCGCTTTATCTCGCAAATCATGACGAGCAAGTCGCCGGTTCGCTCTGCCGAAGACATCGATGAAGCGGCTCTTTCTTACGCCGAAGTGAAGGCACTGGCGACCGGCAATCCGTACATTAAGGAAAAGATGGACTTGGACATTCAAGTGTCCAAGCTCAAGCTGCTTAAGGCCAACCATCTAAGCCAGCGTTATGCACTGGAGGATCGGCTGCTCAAGCTGTTGCCGCAGCAGATCAAATCGACGGAGGAACGGATTGCCGGGTATGAGCAGGATGTGGCTTTGTACAGGCGTCAGGATGCCGATACGATGGACGGCGAGGAAGCTGCCTTTGCCGGAATGACGATCAAGGAGTTTACGTATAAGGAACGCGCATCGGCAGGCGCGGCGCTGCTGGAAGCCTGCAAGGGGATGACTTCTCCCGATCCGCAGGAGATCGGCCAATACCTGGGCTTCTCCCTATGGGTTTCGTTCGACAGCTTCTATAAGGAGTACAAAGCGACATTGCGCGGCGCGTTGGGGCATAGCATTTCGCTTGGAACTGATGCAAGCGGCAATCTGACTCGACTGAACAATGCACTTGTTGCGCTGCCTGAGAAGCTTGCCTATTGCCGCGATCAACTGGTCACGCTCAGAAAGCAGATGGAAACAGCGAAGGAAGAAATTGCTGCCCCATTTAAGCAGGAAGAGGAACTGCAAGCCAAATCGGCGCGGCTGGCGGAGCTGAATGCGCTGCTGAATATGGATAAGCGGGAGAACGAGGCGATAGACGCAGGCGTGGCTGACGAGGAACCGGAGTTGCCGGACCGCAAAAGAGCGAACCGGCAGGAGCGGTGACGGATGGTAGATGCAGGATGATTTCCGTCAGTTACAATGACGTGCTTCGATAAAGCGAACCTTGCCCTTTTTTTGCCCTGCTCCAGAGCACTTCATCTGAAAGAGAGGTTTGGATGAGTTCGACCGGCACGCCATTATCGTTAATCACGGCAACTCGATAATCGTCAATAGGTTCGTATGGTCCTAAAATCACTTCTTCTCCCTCGATGGCAGCTTCTAAATCATTCACTTTAAAGGCCAAATGAGGCAAGGACTTCATCAGCGGGTGCAAGGGGGAATCCGGCTCAAAACGATGCCATTGGATTCGAAATTGGCCATCATGATCTGAAGTGTACATTTTGGCTGCTGCGCTATATTTTTCATTTGGCTTGATTTCCGTCGTGGGAATACCCGTATGGTGAAACTCATAACGAATACCGTCTTTCAAGATGCAACACCTCCATTCAAAATTTGTATAACCAGATTATACGAACTCAACGTCTGTCTTGTCCAATTCCGCCGCAGTATCGAGCCGCCATAGGGGCGAAAATAGCAAATATCCATAAGCCCGGCGAGATGTACTATCCCAAGAGCCTGTTGCCCTTCCCCGGCAGCAGGCTTTTTCTCTTGGGGTATCCAAACGAGGAGGTGTGAACCATTGGAAGCGAATCAGGACAAGGTTTATCGGGTAGGGATTTATTGTCGCGTGGGAAGAAGGGATGAAGGTATTGCAGAGAGCGCCGGTATTGCCGATCAAAAAGCTCGGTTGACGGAATATGTGGTGCAGCAGGGCTGGCGATTGGTGAATGTGTATGCGGATGATGGTTACAGCGGCATCCATTTCAACCGCCCGGCGTTTCAAGCCATGCTGCGGGACATCCATGACGGAGAAATGGATTGCATTATGACCTGTGACTTGGCGAGGCTCAGTCGAAATCAATCGGAAGGGTTGTTGGTTTTGGAGCGCTTTTTTCCTGAGCGCAAGGTTCGGTTTTTGACGCTGGATGGCAGCGTGGATACGTTGAATCGGGGAGCGCTTAGCGCCTTGCCGGTGCGCCATAGGTTGAACGTAAAGGGTAGCGAACGGAAGGCGATAGAACGAAAACCGAGTGAAGGAGAGAAAACGGCAAACCGCAGAAGGGGACATCGGCCTACACGCTGATAGGCCGAAGCTCGGATGCTGCCCCATCCTATTCTTGATGTGCTTTAGTGTGGCGAAGCTTTTCTAATGGAATGATCCGTAGAGACGATCAATGACAGGTTCGCGCGTTCCGACCGGATCAGGTATGTTTGTTAAGGGAGGGAACGCGCATGGAAAAGGAATGTAAACGATACGTATGGAACGTATGGCGCTTTATTGGCAAGGTCATGCGGATTATTATGCGTACCTGAAAAAAATGAGGGTGCTATAGTCGCAGAAGTCCCATATGCTGAACCCGACAAGTCTGTTGCCGACCGGTAACAGACTTATTTGCGTTCATCTCTGCTTGTGCATGGACATTGAACAGGATGAAGATGATCGAAAGGAGCGAGTCGATGGCTTATGTAAGCAAAGAACAGATCGAGCGTGCCAAAGAATGGGACTTGCTGACGTATCTGCAACATGTCGAGCCTTATGAATTGGTGAAATGCTCACGAAATGCCTATGCGACACGCAGTCATGGCAGCTTGAAAATATCCAACGGCAAGTGGTTTTGGTGGTCGCGCGGGTTTGGAGGGCGCTCGGCACTTGATTATCTCATTAAAGTGCGGGGAATATCCTTGCCGGAGGCGGTGTTGCATATTAACGAGCAGGCTTCTCTCTCTCTATCACCGGTTTCGCAAGTGATTCAGGAGGTGATCGCCGCTGTCCCATTCGAGCTTCCCGAAGCCTATGAAACTTCAAGCCGCGTGGTTGCTTATTTACGCGGACGGGGAATTGCCCGTGAGGTGCTTGAAGCGTGTCTCCAAACGGGACGCCTGTATGAAAGCCGGAACTATCACAATGCGGTGTTTGTCGGTTTTGATGAGCAGGGCGTTCCACGCTATGCGGCGATTCGCGGAACGACTAGCACTCGCTATATGGGCGAAGTGCCGGGCAGCGATAAGCGTTATGCCTTCTCGCTTCCAGCAGTAGAGAACAGCGCTGAACTGCATCTGTTTGAAAGCGCCATTGATCTACTGTCCTATTGCACATTCATGTTGTTGCGAGGAAAGCACTGGCGGCAAATTCATCTTCTGTCGCTTGCGGGGATACATCGCCCCGCAGAGAATAAGGACGAGTCGGCACTTCCGGCTGCTCTTCTCTCCTATCTGGATCGCCACTCGGAAGTAAAGCGACTGGTGCTGCATTTGGACAATGATGAACCGGGACGCTTGGCCGCAGAGATGATCGAGCAGCAACTCGCTCAGAGCTATCTGTTGAAGAATGAACTGCCTGTCCAAAAGGATGTAAATGAGGACTTGATGGCGTACAAAAAGCAACGTGAGTTTCCAGCACGGTAGTATTGCGGCACAATGGCAAGCCGACTCGTCATTCGCAATAATAAAAAAGTATCCATCTCAGGGGGAGGGGGGATTGAGCATGCAGTCGAGAAATGACAAGGAGCAAGGCGAGACAAGTTGGGATGCGGAGAAGATTGAAGCGGCATTGGTGGAGGCAGAGGAGCAAGCTCGCAGCGAGAAGACGCGATATGATCATCATCAGGTCATGCGCGAGGCGCGACAAAAGATCAATCGAAAGGAACGTTGAGCGAGGTATTGTAATCAAATTGAACCGGACCAGGGTTCCATGAAGACGCTGTTTGCACGGCGTCTTTTTGTTGCCCGCAGCCCCCTCTTTTTCCCGGCAGGTGCCCTGAGGGCAACGTGTAACGTTGCAGCAAGCACTGAATTTGGTCTCCCAAATTCGCTTGTTAGGGGCGAAGCCCCTAATACCCCTTCCACTGAATCGTATGTTTCTTGTTCATTAGGTGGCTGCATCTTGCATCTGGAACGCTTTTTATAAAAGTGCCCTTTTCTCTAGGACTACTCCATTTCAGAAAGGAGCGAACATATGCGGAAAAGAAATCTGCGTATTCAAGTATGGGTCAATCAGGAAGAAGATCGAAAGCTTCAAAAGTATGCGAAGCAGTCGGGATTATCACGCGAAGCTTACCTCCGCTCACTAATCAACGGCTATGTCCCTAAAACGTTGCCGCCTTTGGATTACTACACGATGCTGCGCGAGCTGCACGCTATCGGAAATAATCTTAACCAGCTTGCGGCAAAGGCTCATGCAACCGGTCATCTGGATCGAACCTCGTTCCAGCGCGAAGCGGATGATTTGCGTCGCGCTGTGCAACAGATACAGGAGGCTGTGACTGCGCCGGAACCGCGCCACACATAGGGGAAAGTGCCAATATGGCTACGACTGCGATATGGGACGTGACCGACCGTTTGAAGCGTGTACTAAACTATGCTGTCAATCCGGATAAGACGGATCAGGAGCGCATGGAAGCAGATGGCTTGCAACAGACGCTTGCCTACACCGGCTCGAATGCGAAAACGGAGCGGCAGCTTTATGTGAGAGGGATTAATTGCGATCCCAGCAGTGCATATGAGCAAATGCAGCGCACCAAGCAGCGGTTCCAGAAGTCGGGCGGCATTGTGGCGTTTCATGGGTATCAGTCCTTTGCACCGGGGGAAACGACGCCGGAGATGGCGCATGCCATTGGCGTAAAACTTGCGCAAGCGCTTTGGGGAGAACGCTTTGAAGTGATCATCGCCACCCATCTGGACAAAGATCATTTGCATAATCACTTTGTTCTCAATTCCGTTTCCTTTGTGGATGGTAAACGCTATTACGACAATAAGGCTTCCTATTCACTGATGCGGCAAACCTCCGATCAGCTATGTCGGGAGCATGCGCTATCCGTCATTGAACAACCGGAGCGTGGGAAAGCCAAACATTACGGTGAATGGAGAGCCGATCAGGAAAGCAAGCCGACATGGCGTGGAGTCATTCGCGAGGACATTGATGATGCCATTGCTGCAACAAGGACAATGAGCCAATTTTATGCGCATCTGCAAGCGAAGGGGTACGAGATCAAGGCACATGTCAAGCATTTGGCAGTTCGCCCGTCAGGTAAAACGAGATTTGTCCGGTTGCGCAGCCTTGGCGAAGCTTACTCCGAGGAAGCAATCAAGCAACGGATTTTGGACAGTACGTGGTCAGAGAAGAAAGCAGCGATGCTGTCTCCACGCCGTAAGCGTGCCGTGTTGGTTCGAGGAAAGCACTTCGCCAAGTATCACAAGCTTTCCGGCCTTCAAGCATTGTATATTCGTTATCTATATGCCTTGGGCATTCTGCCCCGCTATCGTTCGTCCCCGAGACGAGCGTCTTTTTTGTTGCGAGAAGACCTGCGCCACTTGTCGCAAATCGTTGAACAGACAAAACTGCTCTGCCGTTATCAGCTTTCCAGCCGAGCGCAATTAGTTAGCTATTATGAAGCTCGACTGGTCGAAATGAGTGAACAACAGATTGAACGTAAATTTTGTCGTAGGCGCTTGCGCAGTTGCCGACAGCCAGAGCAGATCGCAGAGTACCGTGAACAGATCGCGGCGCATTCCCGGCAACTCGCGCAGCTTCGAAAGGAGGTGAGGCTTTGCGCGGGCATTTTGGCGCGCTCAGATACGATCAAAGACAAGCTGCATCATCGTGAAAAAAAATCCAGTCGCAAGGAGGTAGAAGCCCATGAGCGGAAACGAGGCGGCAGATCAGGTCGTCAGCATGAGTCTACGCGGCATTGAAGTGATGGCGAAAATATCCGGCGAAGGCGCAAAGCATTTGGCGGTCTATTTGTTCGCGGTGCTGCAAGGGCAAAAACAAACCCGAGGTCGTACGCGGCTTGAGAATTTGCTCCGCAGCGGGAAGGAATTGAAGGTATTTGCTGTCCGGAATGAGGATTTGCCGACCTTTTGTAAGGAAGCGAAGCGCTACGGCGTCTTGTACTGCGCGTTGCGAGACAAAAAGAATGTGGATGGTTTGTGTGATGTAATGGTGCGCGCCGAGGACGCCTCCAAGATCAACCGTATCGTGGAACGCTTCCAACTGGCAACGGCGGATACCGCCAGCATCAAGCAGGAAATCGAGCAAGCCCGTCAGGAGAAGCAGCCAGATTTGGAAGCGGAACGAGCGATGGAAGTTGTGGAGAATCCAGAGGCGACAGTCGCGGAGACAGCAGCGCCTGAAACGGAGATCAGCGAGGACTTCTTGGATGAACTGTTGGGAAAAAAGCCCGAACCACCGGGGGAGGTGGAACTGGGAAACGAAGTGCTGGAAGGCGGAAGTCCGATTCCCCAGGAACCGCTGGCCGAAGCAGGGGAACTGGAACATCCTCATCCCATTCCACCCCACCAGGCCGAGAACTTGAATCAATCGGAACCCCTATCTCCGTCCGCGCCTACCTCCGCGCACAGCGAGGCATCCGAAACGATTTCTGAACCGCCGAAGCAGAAGGTGTCTGTGCGACAATTGTTACGTGAAATTCGGGAGGAGAACCGTGCTGCGGAAAAGCGGCGGCAGCAGCAGCAAGAACGGGAGCCGGGCTTGCCGAAACGGAAGGATCGGGGCAAGACTCCTGTTGCCGTGAACGCTCCGGTCGAGACTCCGAAGCGCAGCAAACGTAAGAGGGGGAAAGCCAAATGAGTGAATGGGATGATTTATTCCGTCAAGAAACGCCGCCGGTGAAGGCCGCTTCGCAAAACCAGTCCTTCGATAAGGATGCTTGGGTGCAGAAAAAGCAGGAGCTGCGTCAATGGACGTATGAAACCATTGATGCCACTTCGGTTGCGGTCGCGCAAACCAGCGAGCAGTTTCAACAGTATTTGGATGTGCAAAGCCGCTTCGGTCGATATAGTGTTTCCAATGCGCTGCTCATTATGGCACAGCGGCCGGAAGCAACGCGGATTGCGGATTTTGAGGGATGGCAGGCAATGGGGTTTCGCATCCGTCGGAAAGAAACGGGCTTTTATATTTTGGAGCCTGGCGAGGAATACAAACGGGAGGACGGCAGTACGGCGGTAAGCTACAATCCGAAAAAAATGTTTGACGTTGCCCAAGTTATCGGAGAGAAACCGGAACTAGCGCCCTCACCAGACGAACGCACCCGAATCAAGGCGCTCACGCACCGCGCTCCGGTGCCGATTCAGATGGGTGATGCCTTACCAGAGGGGATGAACGCCCTCTACCAGCCGGATGTCCGCCAGATTGTGATTCGCCGCGGACTATCAGCCGGTGATATTTTTCGTTCACTTGCTCAGGAGTTGGCCCACGCAGAATTGGATCAGGGAAAGTCCGACTACAGCCGCTCAGATCATCATTTCCAAGCCAGTAGCGTTGCCTATATGTTGAGCAAGAAGTTTGGCATGGAGACAGCGGATTTTCGATTTAACAGAGCAGTCGAAAGGCTTAAAGGACTGGAGCCTCAACAGATCCGCACGGAGCTTTCAGTTATTCGAGATACGGCCTACACGATGACCAGCCGAATGTACCATCTTCTAGGTCAACTGCGGCAACAACAGCCGAGTCGAACAAATACGGCCCGTTAGGGAACGTCAAGCTGACGGCTGCTATTACGATGACGTGGGAGGAAGGACGATGAAAGAGGAGGAACGCATTCTTTGTTTGGATCATTACGAGCATGGCATTGTCATCAACGCTCTGAACACGCTGCGCAATGGACTGATCGGGGAACGGCGATCAACAGATGCTGTTGATGATTTATTGTTGAAGGCCATTGATGCCCCCTACAACAAAGGGAAGTACCGGAGACAGCATGCATCGCGCTAATACCGTAACGAGTCAGCTAGTACTCGTTGCGGTTTTTTTGTTGCCTTTTATCTGGATGGCACTACATGCTGCCCCTGCCCTATCAGAAGGCTTGCCTGCCCTCCTGCTGCAACTTAGCACGGCGATGGAGCATCCCTTCCGCGTCCGGTGGGTCGCAGATACGCCGCGCAGCTTGCTGCTCTTTACGGTGGCTTATGCCATCTGCGTCGGAGTGTATTTGTCCTCGTTGCGAAATTACCGCAGGCGTGAGGAACATGGCAGCGCCCGCTGGGGGAAGGCGAAGCAGATCAATGTTAAATACCGAAGCAAAAAGCTGGAGCAAAACAAAATTTTGACACAGCATGTGCGAATCGGTTTGGACGGCCGCAAGCATCGTCGAAATTTGAATGTGCTTGTGGTCGGCGGATCGGGGGCTGGGAAAACACGCTTTTATGCCAAGCCTAATGTCATGCAAGGCCATACTTCCTTTGTCATTCTCGATCCGAAGGGCGAAATTTTACGAGATACTGGTAGCTTGCTCCGGTTGGAAGGATACGACATCAAAGTGCTGGATCTCATCAATCCGCATTTGTCGCATGGCTACAATTCGTTTGCCTATTTGCGGGATGATAAGGATGTTCTCAAGCTCGTTACCAATTTAATTCGCAATACGACACCGAAGGGGAGCAATACAAACGACCCGTTCTGGGAACGTTCAGAAACGGCGCTATTGGAGGCGCTTGTGCTATATCTGCTGTACGAAGCACCGCCGGAGGAGCAGAATTTTCCAATGGTGATGGAGATGATTGCGGCAGCGGAAGTTCGCGAAGAAGACGAAACGTATCAAAGCCCGCTGGATGAACTGTTTGAGCGGTTGGCGATGCGCGAGCCGGAGCATTTGGCGGTCAAGCAATACAACATCTTTAAGCTGGCAGCAGGCAAGACGGCCAAGTCCATCCTGATTGGTCTCGGAGTACGGTTGGAGAAGTTCAATCTGCCAACTATTGCAGGCATGAGTGTGGTAGATGAACTGGACATGTCCAGTATGGGAACGAAAAAGACAGCGCTATTCGCCGTCATTCCCGATAACGACAGCAGCTTCAACTTTGTCGTCGGCATGCTGTATACGCAGTTGTTCCAGAGTTTAATGTATGAAGCTGATTACCGACATGGTGGACGCTTGCCCGTTCATGTTCATTTTGTGATGGACGAGTTTGCGAACGTCGCGTTACCGACAGAGTTTGACAAACTGCTCTCTACGATGCGCAGTCGCGAAATATCCGTTTCCATCATCCTGCAAAATTTGGCACAGCTCAAAGCGCTATATAAGGATGAGTGGGAATCCATTGTCGGCAACTGCGATTTGTTTTTATATCTCGGAGGCAATGAGCAGTCCACTCACAAGTATGTGTCGGAACTGCTTGGCAAGGAGACGCTCGATACCAATACGTATGGACTCAGCAAAGGACGCAATGGGAGTTACTCTATCAATTATCAACAGACAGGTCGGGAATTGCTGACACCGGATGAGGTTCGGTTGCTTGATAACCGATACTCGATTTTGTTTATCCGCGGCGAACGGCCCGTATTGGACGAAAAGTATGATGTGCTTCGGCATCCTAACGTTGCCTTGACGTTGGATGGCAACGGGGAAGCCTACCGACACGGCGGCACAGAGCATGCAATTGATTGGAAATCTGTGGTGCTGCATGAACAAGGTGACTATGAACTTTTGTCTGAGAGCGAACTGGAAGATCTACTTTTACAAGGAGATGATCGTCATTGAAGCGTAAAACCCAATGGTTGCTGGCAGGCGGCGCGGTGATCGTACTCGGATCAGCATGGGCTTCGACGGCCTATGCCGCAGGCGATCCGATGGAGACCGTCAATAATTTTTCCAATTTCATTTTTGGTTTGATCCGGGCAGTGGGCATGATTATTTTGGGTTTCGGCATCGTCCAGATCGGCTTGTCGCTCAAATCGCATGATCCATCCCAACGAGCCAATGGGTTTTTAACCTTGGCTGGCGGAATCATTATTACATTTACGAAGGAAATTCTGGCGTTGATCGCGGGGTAAATGATCGTGTAGGAGAGAAGCGCTTGCTTCCCTCCTGCACAAAAAAAGGGTGAGCGCATGTCGAAAAACAGTTGGATTGAAGAAAATCTGGAGAATGCCCTGAACACCTGGAATAACAAGATGAACGAGATTTGGCAGCTCGTCACGCAATCGCCTGCCGAGTTTAAGGGCGGCGCAATTTGGCGGGTGGTCACGGATATTCACGGCGCGTTGCAAGCGACGGGGCTTGCTCTGCTTGTGCTGTTTTTCGTGGTCGGCGTGATGAAGACGGCGGGCAATTTTGCAGAGATCAAGCGACCGGAATTGGCTGTTAAGTTGTTTATCCGTTTTATTCTAGCCAAGGCGGTTGTGACCTACGGGCTGGAACTGATGATGGGGCTATTTACTATCGTGCAAGGTGTCATTACGACCATTATGGGAAACTCCGGTTTCGGAGCGATGGAAGGCATAAGCTTGCCGGGCACAATTTCGCAGGCGATTGATGATGTTGGGTTTTGGGAGAGTATTCCTTTATGGATTGTTACTCTGCTGGGTAGTTTGTTTATTACGGTGCTATCGTTCATTATGATTCTATCCGTCTATGGCCGGTTTTTTCGCATTTACTTGTACACGGCCATCGCACCTGTCCCACTGTCATCTTACGCTGGTGAGCCGAGTCAAAGCATTGGTACGTCCTTCCTGAAAGGATATGCAGCAGCATGTTTGGAGGGAGCTATTATCGTGCTGGCTTGTATCATATACGCGGCATTTGCCGAAGCTCCACCTGCTGTTGTGGAAGGAACTGGAGCAGTGACGATGATATGGACGTATATCGGTGAGTTGATCTTTAACATGCTAGTGCTGGTCGGAACCGTTAAAATGGCAGACCGCGTTGTTCGAGAAATGATGGGGTTATAGAACGATTTAGGATAGAAACTCGATAGTTTGCTTCCCCTCGGTGAATTTCTTCTATATCCTATAAGTATATTACGTACCATACAATTATACATTTGACTTATAGGTGGTTCGTGAGTACGATTTATTTATCGTATAAAATTTTTATAGTGCTGATTCGTTATTGGCTCTCAGATAGGGGGACAGATCAATGAGAGAGTTGGAGCGAGATCTGGAAGCGCAGCGGAAACGCTTAAACAAACTGGGAACGCGCTTGGTGAAGCAATCCATTTCGTTAGCTGAAAATCAGGAAATACAAGAACTCAGCCGCCAGGTCGATCAGCTTGTGATTCGTAGTCAACGTATGAAGCGAGTACAAGAACGGCAGGAACGGTAGTGGAAAAAAGCGAGGGGGAGCACCTATGGAGTTTCCATCATGGTTCAAGCAAATGGTTCAAAAGAGACTGGATAAGGTTTCGGCGCAAGTTGCATATCATCCTGATATAGAGCAAATACGCAAGGAGGAAGATATCGCCTTTAAAGCGATGTTTGCCGAGATTGATATAAAACATTCACCAATCTTTTCCGAATGGGAGGACAGACACAACTTGATGCAAGCCATGATGAATGAGAAGCTGTACTTTAGAGGTATGCAGGATGGTATTCAACTTGCTGTTGTGATTCTCTATCACTCTTGTTGGCAGGACGAGGAGGCACCTTCAACTGGTAATCCTAATTAAAGTAGATTGTTTGGGAGGTTGAATTGAATATGGAGATCAAAATTAACCGGGAAATCCGGGCATATACGGAAAGCTTATTCTTTGGACTGTCCTTGCGGCAGTTCTTTTTTTCTGTCCTGGCAGTGGGAGCGGCGATTGGCCTTTACTTTGGATTGCGGAGCCACTTTGGTGTCGAAACCGTTAGCTGGATATGCATCTTGGGAGCAGCTCCCTGCGCCGCGCTGGGCTTTATTCAGTACCACGGAATGACTGCGGAGCAGTTGTTATGGGCATACATCAAGTCAGAGTTTATGATGCCCAAGCGACTCGTTTTCCATTCCACGAACCATTATTATGAAGCGCTGAGAGGTAAACTACGGCAGCGCGGTTTGGAGGAGACGCGATGATTAAAACACTCAAGCGCATCCTCAGCCAAGACAAGGAACGATTTGTCGTTCCCAAAGGTGTTCAACAAGCAATCCCGATTCGAGCCATCTGGCCGGACGGGATTTTTTTAGTTGGCAACAAGTTTTCTAAGTCGTTTCGCTTTGAAGATATTAATTACGCCGTAGCCTCGCGAGAGGATAAGGAAGCGATGTTCCTAGCTTACGGTGAACTGCTTAATTCATTGGACAGCGGGGCAACGACGAAAATTACAATCAACAATCGGCGGCTTAATCGGACAGACTTGGCTGATTCTATTCTGATTCCGTTGCGGGAGGACGGGTTAGACCCGTATCGGGAGGAATATAACCGCATGCTGCTCGACAAAGCGACCGGTGCCAATGAAACGTATCAGGAGAAATACATTACCGTCTCCGTTGTCAAAAAGAACATTGAGGAAGCACGGCAGTATTTTGCACGGATCGGTGCCGAACTGTCAGGGCATTTTACACGGCTTGGCTCTAAATGTACGGAGCTGAGTGCCACGGATCGTTTACGCAGATTGCATGATTTTTATCGCATAGGAGAGGAAGCCGGTTTTCGATTCGATTTGTCGGAAACGACGCGCAAGGGTCATGATTTTAAGGACTTCATCTGCCCGGACACGCTGGAGTTTGAGCGGGATCATTTTCGCATGGGTCGTTACTTTGGTCGCGTCATCTTCTTACGGGAGTATGCCAGCTACATCAAGGACAGCATGGTCGCCGAGCTTTGTGATTTGAACCGAAACCTGTTACTGTCACTTGATGTCATCCCGATCCCTACCGACGAGGCGGTACACGAAGTGGAAAATCGACTGCTTGGCGTGGAAACCAACATTACGAACTGGCAGCGGCGGCAGAATAAAAACAACAATTTCTCAGCGGTTATCCCTTATAACATGGAGCAGCAGCGCAAGGAAAGCAAGGAGTTTCTGGACGACTTGACCACACGGGATCAGCGAATGATGTTTGGATTGCTCACGATGGTGCATATCGCAGAGAGCAAGGAGCGGCTTGACCAAGATACCGAAGCCTTGTTGACGACAGCCCGCAAGCATCTGTGTCAGCTTGCCCCGCTGACCTTCCAGCAGATGGACGGCCTAAATACGGTGTTACCGTATGGGCTTCGCAAGGTGCAGGCGCTGCGAACGCTAACGACCGAAAGTACGGCAGTCTTTATCCCATTTCGCGCCCAGGAGGTCATGCATCCCGGCGGCGTTTACCAAGGACAGAATGTCATCAGTAAAAATATGATCTTTGCCAGCCGCAAGCAATTACTGAACGGAAACAGCTTTATTTTGGGCGTACCTGGTTCCGGGAAAAGCTTCACCGCAAAACGGGAAATCGTCAATCAGGTGCTGGCGAGCGACGATGATGTTATCCTGATCGACCCGGAAAGGGAGTATTCCGCTTTGGTAAAAGCACTTGGCGGCGAAACGATTCATATCTCGGCCACTTCGCCCAATCATATCAATGCGATGGATATGAACCGGCAATATGGCGATGGAGCCAATCCAGTCATTTTGAAATCCGAGTTTGTGTTGTCATTGTGTGAGCAGTTAATGGGCGGATATCCATTGGGGGCAAAAGAAAAGTCACTGATCGACCGTTGCACCGCCAGCGTCTATCGAGGCTTTTTGCAGAGCCAGTACAAGGGGGAGCCGCCAACATTGCGAGACTTCCATGCGGAGTTGCTCAAGCAAGCAGAGCCGGAGGCGCAGGACATCGCGCTGGCGATTGAATTGTTCACGTCAGGCAGCCTGAACACTTTCGCTCAACCTACAAACGTCAATGTTCATAATCGGCTGATCAGCTATGATATTTTGGATTTGGGCAAGCAGTTGCTTCCGATTGGCATGCTGGTCGTGTTGGATAGTATTCTCAACCGTATCACGCAAAACAGAGTGAAAGGCAGAAACACATATATCTTTATTGATGAAATTTATTTGTTGTTCCAACACGAATACAGCGCCAACTTCTTGTACGCCTTATGGAAGCGTGTCAGAAAGTATGGCGCTTTTTGCACAGGCATTACGCAAAATGTGGACGATTTGCTACAAAGTCATACCGCCCGAACGATGCTGGCTAATAGCGAATTTATTATCATGTTGAACCAGTCCAGTACAGATCGCAAGGAGCTTGCCGAATTGCTGAACATTTCGGATTTACAACTCTCCTACATCACGAATGTCGATGCTGGAAACGGTCTTATGAAGATCGGAAGTTCGTTGGTTCCTTTCACTGATCAGTTCCCGCGGGACACGATGCTGTATCAATTGATGACGACCAAGCCAGGCGAATAGACAAACAAAGGAGCGGCAGACTAGCTGCCGCTCCTTTGGCCCACACGATTATGTTAATTGTTGTCTTCTTCTGTTAGTAGCGCTTTTAGAATACGGTGAGCCTGACGCTGGCGGGCTTCGTCCTGTTGCAAGAGTAGTAACACACATTCCCATATCCAAGGATTCTCTTGCAAGCTACCTGCTTCATCGCCAAACAGGTCGTGGACAGACATATGTAAACCGGAAGCAATTTTTTCAATCGTATTTAATTTGACATTGATTTCACCGCGTTCCACTTGGGCAAGGTAGTTGCCAGCCATTTCAATACGCTCACCCAACTGCTCTTGTGTCAAATTATGAGCCATTCGATGCAAGCGAATCTTGGCTCCCACGATTTGTGCAAATGTAGCCATACCCAACCACAACCTCTCTCACTTAAAAGTGTAGACTACACTGTGAGATGGGGGGAGAGTCTTAAAAGTTATAGAAGACAATTATAATTATAGTTTTAACTGATAGAACTTTGTGATATATGCATCACTATTTTTTCATGATTATGGTTTAATGTTTTTGGCGTGCATGTCAATGAAAATGACGCGCGGTGAAATGTGGTAAGAGGGGGGATGATCTTGTTTCACAATTGGAATAGGTGAGAGAGGAGGAGCTGCAAAATAGCAGCTTTTCTCCTATAAGATTAAACGGGATTAGGTTAAACTCGGCAATACAATGGTAAACATACTCCCCTTGCCTATCTCACTTTGCACGATTACATCACCGCCGCAAAGTTTTACTATACGTTTTACAAGTGGAAGTCCAAGCCCATATCCTGTTTTTGAATGGGATGTATCTCCTTGATAAAACTTATCGAAAATACGAGCTTTAGACTGTTCGTCCATTCCAGGGCCATCATCTTGAATCACAAACCGAATCTCGTCATTTACGTTTACAAGGGTAATATTTATTAAGCCACCTTGATAGGAAAATTTAATTGCATTATCCAAGAGGTTAAGCCAGATTTGCTGCGTTAAATCTTCGCTTCCAATATAAATGACTTCATCTAGTTCTACATTTACAGTAATCTCTTTTGCAGACCATTTAGGCTCCATTAAAACAATTGTCCTTCTAAGTTGTTCGTCGAGCCTAAATGGAGTTTTATCCACAATAATTTCAAGATTTTCGTATTTTGATAACGTGAGCACATTGGTGGATAGCGCAGCTAAACGTTCTGATTCCGTTATAATAATATCAAGGTACTCTCGACGTTCTTCCTCTGAGAGTTTATTTTCCTTGAGAAGTTTTGCAAAACCGCGTACAGATACGATAGGTGTTTTAAATTCATGTGAAAAGTTGTTGATGAAATCACTTCTCAGAGTTTCAATAGTTGAAAGTTCTTGTGTCATTTTATTAAAACTATGAGAGAGGTCCTCCAATTCACCAATGCCTTTTAAATCTATCTTCACGTTAAAATCACCGTTTGCTACTCTATGAGTAGCATCTATTACTTTGCGGATCGGATTTAGCGCTTTTCTACTGAAAAAAGCTGTAAGTGCTGTTCCAAGCATAATGCAGAGTCCAAAAAGAATAACAATCAGTAATAAGGGGTTATCTTTATTTCCGCCAGGTAGAGATATAATGCCCATTTTCTGTAACAACATAGCGCTTCCACCGATTAATAGAAATGTTACCACCATAACACAGAAAACGAGCAGGACCAGTATTATGGCGAGGTTTACCCTTTTTTCGAAAAATACCCTCATTCTTTCTTCACCACCTTATAACCTAGACCTCGTACTGTAACAATCTCAATCTCTGGCCAATCTTGAAACCTGTTTCGCAAACGGTTGATATGAACATTAAGTGTGTGGTCATCAGTTTCAGACTCCATTCCCCAAATCTCATCCATTAATTGAATACGAGTAAAAATCATGTTTGGATAAGATAGTAGCTTAAATAATAGATAGAACTCTTTTTGTGGAACATTAATAACCTTATCCTCACGAGATACGGTGAGCGCATCATAATCGAGTACAATTTTGCCGACCGTTAGTTTTCGCTCAACAGCAATCTTGGCTCTGCGGAGAAGTGCCCTAATTCTAAGGATCATTTCTTCTTCATCTACAGGTTTCGTCATATAATCATCCGTGCCAACAAGAAACCCCTGTCGCTTGTCCCGTGGCTCTTGCTTGGCTGTTACCATCAAAATCGGTATAGTCCCCCATGACAGTCGGAGCTGTCGGGTCAATTCATAGCCATCTATATTTGGCATCATTAAATCAAGCACTACCAAATCAATGTGCTGCTTTTCCATTAAATGAAGTGCGGCCATGCCATCCTCGGCTCCATATGCTTCAAAGCCGTTCTGTGTCAAGACAGCGCACATTAACTTTCTTGTATTTTTATCATCTTCTACCACTAATATTTTTATCATAATCGTTGGCCTCCAGTAATTCTATTATAGATTAATAAATTATATCTTCAAAAAGTAAACTGAAAATCAATTGGTTATTTCCGTCCAGTTGAGATTCAGTTTACTTTGCCCTGCTACATTATGAATGTACAGAAAACGGAGGAATATTCATGCTAAAACTTAAACTTGAAAATATTAAGAAAACGTATAAAAGCAGTGAAGTTGTTACCGCCTTAAAGGGCATCTCTATTGGATTTCGCGAAAATGAACTTGTTTCTATCCTTGGCCCATCAGGCTGCGGTAAACCCACGCTTCTTAATATTATTGACGGATTAGATCATTATGATAGCAGAGATTTGATAATAAACGGATTATCAACAAAAAAATTCAAGAACAGTAACTGGGATGCTTACCGTAACCACTCTATAGGTTTTGTGTTTCAAAGCTATAATCTGATTGGACATCAAACGGTGTTGCAGAATGTTGAAATCGCAATGACTTTATCTGGCGTGGATGCTTTTGAAAGAAAACGGAGAGCGAAGCACGCTTTAACGGAAGTGGGGCTTGCAGATCATTTGAATAAAAAGCCAAATCAATTGTCCGGTGGCCAGATGCAGCGTGTCGCAATCGCAAGAGCGCTCGTCAATGATCCTGATGAACATTTTAAAGGAAATATCAAAAACACGCCTTGTCATCATGGTTACCCATAACAGTGAACTAGCGGAGGAGTACTCAGACAGAATTATTCGCTTTTTGGACGGTGAAATCCAGTCGGACAATAATTCTGTAATCGAAGCTGAAGTAGCGGAAGTATCCACGCAATCGTCCAAAACACAAAAGAGCGAAATTGCCGCTGCACAAAAAGATTCAGATAAGGATGTTTTGCTTGGTATTCCTTTCACAGACGAAAAGGCAAAGGAAGAAGGCATTATTAACGCTTGAGGCAGTTACCACGCCTACAGGTATCAGTATTTATCCAAAAGATTTTGAAAGCAAAGATAAGATAAAGAATCCCTTGATAAATTCAACAATGGCAAAGAAGACGATGATCAACTGATTTATTCTGATATGGCGGAAACCATTTCTTCCATGATTGGAACATTGCTTAATGCTGTAACGTATGTTTTGACTGGATTTGCGGCTATATCTCTTTTGGTTTCTACAATTATGATCGGAATCATAACGTATGTTTCAGTAATTGAACGCACCAAAGAAATCGGAATCCTTCGTAGTGTGGGTGCACGTAAAAAAGACATTTCAAGGGTATTTAGTGCGGAAACGATGATTATCGGATTTACGGCTGGAATACTTGGGGTAGGTCTTTCTTATCTCATGACAATACCAATTAACTCTATTATCTTCAGTCTTGCAGATATTTCTAGTATTGCAAGCCTTAACCCACTTCATGCGTTAGCACTTGTTGCTGGAAGTATGATACTCACGGATTTGTACCATCCAGAATGGCTGCAAAGAAAGACCCGGTAGTTGCACTTCGCAGTGAATAGTGAAGGCATACAGATGATAACAGGACTTATAGCGTAGCGAGGAGATTGCAATGAGAAAATATATCGGAATAAAGATACATTCTATATACAGGGGGGATCGGCATGATCTTGTCACCATTTTTCCGTAAACTGGCACTCACTTTACACGTGATATCAACAATGATCTGGCTTGGCTCCGCTGCGGCCTATATACCTATAGCGATCTATGTTCTGACAAATCAAGATGTCGAGCTGGTACAATCCGCTATTCAGATCATGTCTTGGATTGTTAATTTTATCATTGTCCCTACGGCTTTTGCATCGCTGCTCACCGGAGTTGCTTTATCGCTTGGCACCCGGTGGGGTTTATTCCGGCATTATTGGATTATATTTAAGCTTTTGTTAACCGTCATAGCTGTTTTTTTCTTGATAGGATACACACGAGGATTAAGCGAAATGGCATCCATAGCATCGAATGTCGACCTTAGTGTTTTACAAGACAGAGAGCACATCGCACACACCATTGGAGGATTGGTGGTTTTGATTGTTGCAACGGTTCTGTCGGTGTACAAACCAAAAGGCATGACTAGGTATGGGTGGCGTAAGCAGTTGGACACAAAAAATGACTCCACACCTTATTCAACACCACGTTGGATAAAAAGGATTGGATTCGCTGCCATTGTCTTGCTCCTGGTAATTGTCGTTTTATTTTTTTTTCAAACAATGTGAATAGATCAGGTTAAAGCAGGATCAATCGTTTGAAATAGGAGGATATTGTAATGGCAAAATATATCGAAATAAAAATACATTCTATATACGGGGGGAATGGATATGACCTTGTCACCATCTTTCCGTAAACTGGTACTCACTTTACACGTCATTTCTACAATGGTATGGCTTGGCTCTGCTGCGGCTTATATACCTGTAGCGATCTATGTTCTAACAAATCAAGATACCGAGATGATACGGTCTGCTATCCAGATCATGTCCTTGGTTGTTAATTTTGTCGTTGTCCCTGTGGCTTTTGCATCGCTGCTCACTGGAGTTGCTTTATCGCTTGGCACGCGGTGGGGTTTGTTCCGCCAATATTGGATTTTAATCAAGCTTTTACTTACTGCTTTTGCAGTATCTATGTTGGTTGCTTACTCAATTGAATTGGGCCACGCAGCGTCTATAGCGGCTCAAACTACATGGTCAAGTACCGACGTTGAAATTTTAAAGGCTCCTATTCACATCACCCATCCAAGCGGAAGTGTGTGTATTGTTCTCGTCGCAACAATCTTGTCGGTGTACAAACCCAAAGGCATGACTAAGTTTGGGTGGCGTAAACAGATGGAATCAAATAATAAAACGGATTCTACACCTTTTTCAAGGCCGCGATGGCTAAAAAGGGTAGGAGTCGCTGCTATCGGTGCATTTTTGTTATTTGTGACGATAATGATAGTTATTTAGGCAATTACGGTGTGAATGTTCGTATCCGTCTTTATCCTACTGCTATTCTTCGGAGCGCCTTTACTTGCATTGGCTCCAGAAATGATGTCTCCATTTTATCGGGATTGGGTATTCTTGGCTACCAATGAGATTTATGATAGAAGGTTTACGGGAACTGTTCTTCTTCAATAAGGAATTATCCTGGAGTATGGTTTCTGTTCAAGTCTGGATTGGAATAGTAAGCATGTTGGTTGTTTTGGGTACTGCTTTCAAAAAGAATAAAGCCAAGGAAGCAGTAACGGATTCTCAATCGTGAAAAATAGAATGATGTGAAATCTGTAAACTCCATACGACAGTGTATCGTATGAAGTTTACAGATCTACTTTTGCCATTAAAGGAGTGGAAGTGTGATGAAAGTATTAGTAATTGGGGCAACTGGTAGAACGGGTCAAGAATTAGTGAAGCAAAGTTTAGAAAAAGGCTACGAGGTAAGAGTTTATGTCAGACGTCCCGAAGCTATAACACTACAAAAGAATTTGACAGTTTTCAAGGGGAATTTAGATGACATTGAATCGTTGACAACAGCGCTCCATGGTGTTGATTCAGTATTAATAGCGCTTGGCAACTCCATATCAAATCGCAATGATAAATTATTTGAATGGGTGATACCAAATTTAATTACAGCAATGAAGGCTGCAAATGTAAAACGAATCGTAAGTTTATCTGCTTTAGGTGTTGGAAGTACATTTGATAATACACGCTATCCTTATCGGTTCGGTGCACGCAGCTTCTTAAAAGGGAATTTTGAAGACCATTTGGCAGGCGAAATCAAATTTAAAGATTCCGGATTAGACTGGACAACGGTTCACCCCGGTCCATTGTTTAATGGAGAGAAAATGGAAAAACCACTTGTACGTGACGCATCAACTGGTTATAAAATGCCTAGAGCACCTCGAACAAATCGCGCAGATGTGGCACAAGTCATGCTTAAAGCATTAGTAGACCCATCCACTTATGGGAAAGAGCTTATCATGGCGTCAACACCGGATAAGAATTAGAAGAATATAGGGTAGGTGTGGGTTCGCTCCACACTTCCTGTTTTGGAGAACTATATAAATGAACTAGGAAGGAGAATTATTTATGGAGCGATATCAGGTAGATCATTTAGACAGATTTAAAAAGGAAATAACTCGATTCATGATGGTGTATAAATTTGCCCTGAATGAAGTGGAAACGAAAATAGATATTTTGAAAGAGGAGTTCCAATTACTTCATGATTATAATCCGATTGAACATACTACCTCTCGATTGAAGTCGCCCAAGAGTATCCTAAAAAAGATTCATCGAAAAGGCGGGGATATTACGTTCGCTAATGTAAGCAATAATGTGAAAGATATTGCCGGAATACGAATTACATGCTCCTTTATTTCTGATATATACCGTATTTGTAATATGTTGCAGCAACAAAGAGATGTGAAAGTTTTAGAAATTAAAGATTATATTAAAGAACCTAAGCCGAATGGTTATCAGAGTCTTCATCTGCTTATCAAAATTCCTGTTTTTATGTCGGACAGGGAAGAGCAAGTAAATGTGGAGATTCAAATCCGAACGATTGCAATGGATTTTTGGGCGAGTTTGGAGCACAAGATCTATTATAAATACAACGCCTCTGTCCCTCCGCACCTTCTTCGGGAATTGAAAGAAGCTGCTGATACGGCAACAGCATTGGACAAAAAAATGGAACGTATTCACAACGAAATAGAAGTATTAAAAGGAGAACGTAGAGAGAATTTTGAGGAAGAAGCAATTCAACTGGAAATTAATAACCGGAGGGTTATCATTCCTGAATTTTTACTTAGTATGATTAATTCTGATGATGCTTTGGATCTTGACAGAAAAGCATTTCAAGGAAATGTCTGAGGAAAAGCAACGTTGTCAGTTTTATCTAAGAAGGTTTAAGTTGGAGCATTCGGGATCGTTAATAAAATTTGAAAGGAAGTTTCCACATGAGTAAAAGCACCACTTCCGCTGGATCTGCTCAAAGCGTTTCACTTAAATCACTCATTGGACCTTTAATGGCAGTCGTACTGGGAATGTTTATGGTAATTCTCGATACTACAGCTGTTAACGTCGCTATACCTGGGCTGCTAGATTATTTTGACACTGAAGTCTCGACTATGCAATGGGCTATCACCGGCTATACCCTTGCCTTGTCCGCCGTCATACCGTTAGCAGGTTGGATGACGGACCGGTTCGGGGCTAAACGTATTTTCCTGATCACTATCGGATTATTCACACTAGGCTCCGCGCTTTGTTCATTGGCGGCTTCACCAGAGCAATTAGTCCTTTTCCGGATCATTCAAGGTCTTGGTGGCGGTATGATCGCTCCAATCGGTTTTGCTATGGTCTTTAGGCTTGCTCCGGAAGGGAGCCGAGGTGCATTAATGGGAATGCTTGGCGTTCCAATGCTTCTGGCTCCTGCCATCGGCCCAATCCTGTCAGGGTGGCTTATGGAATATGCGACATGGCACTGGATTTTCCTGATTAATATACCCATAGGAATCATCGCAATATTCGTAGGTATCCGTTATTTGCAGAATTTCGAGCGTAAAGCTGTTCCTGCGTTGGATTATTTGGGGATGATCCTTGGCCCTACTGCATTCGTCATGCTGGCATATGGTGTTAGTGAAGGGGGACATAGTTGGACCTCCACACAAACCATAACCGGGTTGTCCATCGGCGGGATTGCCCTGCTATTGTTCATCATCGTTGAACTGAGACAAAAAGAGCCGCTTCTGGAGCTTCGGGTATTCCGCTCTTCTGATTTCTCAAGGGGAATTCTGATTGCATGGATGTTGCAGATTGCATTATTTGGTGCTATGGTTCTCATTCCGTTGTACTTTCAGACTGTAAGTGGCTACGGACCATTGAAAACAGGGCTGGTCATGTTGCCTCAAGCGCTTGCCTCAGCCTTCATGATGCCTATCGGCGGAAGGCTGTTTGATAAAATAGGCGCGCGACCGTTGGCTGTGTCAGGACTCGGCCTCATTACGACAGCACTCGTCATGCTTTCGCAGATTACTCAGGATACAAGCCTGACTTACATCATTTTCAGTTTGGTTATGGTAGGAGCAGGCAGTGGTCTGTCGATGATGGCCCTCAATACCCACGTGCTTCAATCCGCACCTTTAAGGCTGGTAAACCGCGTAACTCCGTTGACGACAGCAGCTCAGCAAGTTATGGTTTCCTTCGCCGTAGCAGGTTTGACCGGCTATCTTACTTCACAGTTGGCTGATCATATGAAGGAATCCGGAGGAATCGATCCAATTGGCTCAGCAGTAGCTGCGTACGGCGACACCTTCTTAGTCGCGGCAGGTATTGCTTGCGCAGGGGCCTTGCTTGGACTTATTCTCCGCAGGCCGAAGCCGCAGTTGGGCGATAAAGACGGCGATGAGGGTGCAGAAGTGGAGAACGCAAATGCCGGTGCGATGATGGGGCACTAACCCTAGTAAGCAATACGATCTAAGAGTCATAATTCAAAGGGCAACTTATTGGTGGTTGTTGTCAACTAATAATGAATTGCCCTTGTAAGACAAGTCTAGGGAGGGGTGAAAAATATGAACCTGCTTATTCTTGGAGCGACCGGGCCAACAGGCCGATATGTTGTGGATCGCGCTCTACAATCAGGTGACACGATTACAGTTCTCGCTAGGCGGCCGGAAGCGTTAGCTGATTTGAAAGATAAAATTAAAGTTGTTGTTGGCGACGCAACGTCAAAAAATGACTTGGTAAAAGCCATGATGGGGCAAGATGCGGTGATTGCGACGCTCGGCAGAGGCAAATCAATTCGTTCAAATGACTTATTTACTAGCGCAGCCAGAGCCATTGTCAATGCAGCCAAACAAGCAGGCGTATCCCGCCTGGTATGGCTGTCATCTTTTGGTGTTGGTAATACAATCCAAAACGCGACCATCGTACAAAAATTCATGTATAGGACTCTTTTACGCGATCTCTACGTCAACAAGGAATCTTCGGAAAAAATAATTCGGGGAAGCAAGTTAAACTGGACAATAGTTTATCCTACTGCATTAATGAACGGACCAGCCAAGGGAATGTATCAGGTGAAGGAGCGTATCAAGATGAAAGGAGCTCCTAGAATTCGCCGAGCGGATGTTGCGGATTTTATGCATAAGGCAGCATACAGCGATGAATGGAGCTACCGTCATGCCGTTATAACAGACTGAGGCTTGCAAGGAGATGGGGGAGAACATGAGTAAAATTGCTATCATATTTGGTGTTACAGCCATCTTATCTTTTTACGGGGGTTCTAATTTCTATATAGGGAGGAAGTTATTCCATTGGCTCAAATGGCTTTTTCCACAAATCAATGGAACGATTTATACAGTGATCTATGTTTTATTCGCTTTGTCGATGGTCATAGCTATTTTACCGCTCCCCTCTGCAATTAAAGGAATAATGAGTTGGTTTGGGTCCTATTGGATGGGCATTTTTATCTATTTACTCATCTTCTTTTTAGTCGCGGATTTGGTTATCTTACTCGGGAGCGTAGTAAAGTTTATGCCTAGACCTATCCCGCAAAGTGTTCACTTTTATACAAGCCTAGCGGCTATATTGTTAACTGTCGGTTTTGTTAGTTATGGCATCTATAACGCAACTCAAGTCAAAAACGTTTCCTACGATATTCAAACGAAAGAAGCGGTTTTGTCGCCAAACATGAAAATAGTCCTCATAAGTGATTTGCATTTAGGGGCCGTAAATTCCGAAAAACGCCTTGAAAGCATTGTGAAAAATATAAATAGCCTTGAACCTGATCTTATTTGTATAGCTGGGGATATTTTTAATGACGATTATGACGCTATACAAAATCCCGAACAAGCAATTGATTTGTTTAAAAGTATGAAGGCGACCTACGGCGTATATGGAACTCTTGGGAACCATGATGGTGGAAAAACATTTGACAAGATGATTGAATTTCTTAAGCGAAGCAACATAGAACTCCTTAATGATGAGTATGTAATTGTCGATGGGCGGCTAGTTTTGTTCGGCCGAGTAGACCCTTCGCCGATTGGCGGTTTTGGCGAATTGACAAGAAAAGATGTGACAGAACTAATATCATCACTGGATACGAATCTACCGCTTGTCGTAATGGATCATACACCCTCCAAGCTTGAACAATATAACGAAAAGGTTGATTTAGTGCTTTCTGGTCATACGCACAGAGGACAAATATTTCCAGGTAACTTAATAACAAATGCTGTCTTTGAAGTAGACTATGGACATTATCAAAAGAGTGCTGACAGTCCACACATTATTGTGTCATCGGGTGTAGGGACTTGGGGAATGCCAATGCGAGTCGGTTCAAATAATGAAATTGTAGCTATTAATTTACATTAGAAATGATGTTATGTAGTTGACCCAATCCCAGTTGAGGTGATTTTCGAACCATAGCGGGAACACTTCCATTCCATTGTCGCAGTATAGGTGTTCCCGTTAAAAATATTTGATTTTGGTCAAACAGGTTTCTTGAATCTCCAGAAGACTGGTCAAAAAAGCTTCGATGCTGCCGGGTAAATGCGAGAGCATTATCCTTCTCACACGTGGAAATTTGATTGAGAGGTCGAGAGAAAATTGAGCGCTATTGTCTGTAGTTAGCCATTGGAAGGCAAGGGCAGGATGAATTAATATAAACAGGAAAATGGCAAACCAGCTCGAAAGACTGGGACGCAAAGCCACGGGTCTTCTGCATATGTGCAATGATCGCCGGGCTGCCCTCTTAAAGTCAAAATTAGGCGAGACACGACCATTGAGGGGACGTGTTTTTTTGTCATTTTCCGTAATAAGTTTAGGGGTGATGATGACAAATGGGAAATTCAAAAGCCTATCCAATTGAGATTGAGAATTTGATGCGGCAGAGAGCCAATAGTATAGAGGTACTATTAGTAGATAGCGACCCATCTTGGCAACAGCGTATCGTTACATTAATTGATGCTGAACAGGATATGAAAGTATCGTGGACTGTTTCGACAGAGGAAATGGCGATTCGAGCGGGATTACAATTAGATGTAGATGTCATGATTCTGGATGTTTCGCTATCCGAGGGACTGGAAGTGGTGGTGGAAATTCTACGTAAAAAAACATTACCTATTATTGTTCTTACATCGCTAAATGATAGAGAAGTAATTATTGACGCCATTTTATCGGGAGCAACAAATTACATTACAAAAGAAAATTACATTGATATTCTGAAAGCTATCAGAGAAGCGTATTATGACAAACCTTCCCTACATGCGGATGCTGTAAAAGTCCTGCGAAACGAAATAGAGCTTATAAAGCGAAAAGAACTACATTGTATGCTCACACCCGCGGAAAGAGATATTCTTAAACTAATCGGTTGGGGCTACAGTCAACCAATCATTAGAGATTTGCTTGGTATTACATCAAATACAATGAAATCTCATGTGCGTAATATCAATCGTAAATTTAACGCGCGTACAATTCGAGAAGCAGCTCGCAAGGCAGAACGTAGGGGACTTTATGATCGCCAATATGCTACTTAAAATGATGTGGCAAGATTCGAGAAACTTCGACAAAAGCAAGAAATCGGTGTCATAAAAAGATCACCCTACTCAACTATATGTTTTATAGGTAAAATGAAGGGTATAGACAGGAAGAAAAGGGAGGAATCTACTGAAATCAAAGGGGATGGAGGGTAAAAAGAATCAATTTTCATAGTCGAAAAGTAGTAACTGTTGATTATTAACGAGACCACTCCTAAATAAAAGGTTAAGGAGACGATATTATGGCTCGAAAAGAAACGGAGAGTGAACTGTGTTCGACTGTTGTTGGGACTAATGTGCGATTCAAGCAGGTTACCCCTTTAGTTGAGGTAGAAACATGGCTTATGTCTTATAACGAGTGGAAGGCACGATTAGAATATTTACAAGTTGAACTTTCCCATATCCCGGAGTTAACGAGAACATTGCATTTAATAGCGACCCGTAACTATACCCAAAAACAAGAGACTGTATTGCGAACTGTTATGCGACGAATGGAAATTACGGAATATGAGATTCCGCTATTATTATCCAAAATCGGTCTGATCGACTACGCTTTCACGGCTCTGACCCCGGAAGAAAGTTTATTCGTTCGGCTGCGGTATTTGGAAAAGCTGACATCTACAGAAGTCGGGAATCGACTTGTTCTTTCACGTCGTACGTTTTTCTATCATCGAAAGCGAATATTAAATAAAATATATCTAAAAATAAAGGATCGGACGTTTTTGTTGGAGCTTGACTCATTAGAAGAAGCTTGAGACTAATGTTTAGAAGATGCTTGCACTTCTTTTTTTTGGTTCGGAGTAGAAACCTTGAGGTTCTTATAGCCCGCTTTCTTTGCACTTCCGATGACATTATTATATCAGACATAATAAACTCTGAAAATAGAGAATTTGTTGTATGTTAAATAATATTACTACATCATATAAACTTGAAACATGTGATGGTTGATTGAAATTACATTGCACTGTATTTGCTCTTATTTTGCACATAGTATGCATCCTACCTGCACTTATTTCATGATACGATTGTAATGTAGAAATAGTGAAGGACAGCCTCAATCAGTGGCTGTCTTTTTTTGTGCTTATCTTTTGTTTAACGTCCACTTTATATGTAAGCGTCAAATAGCCCCCACCTTGAGATCAGTGGGAGCTGGCGTAGGCTAAGTATTAAGACTGATGCATTCGGCACGTGTTCGGCAACGATTGCGACCAAGGCATATACGGCTCCAGCGTTTGCGGATCTAGCGGTCCGGCCAGTTGCGGTAGTTGCTCGAAGAGATACTTCAAGTAGTCGTAGGGACGAAGTCCGTTTTCCTTGGCTGATTCGATGACGCTGTAGATGGCCGCACTCGCCTTCGCGCCGCGTGGCGTGTTGGCAAACAGCCAGTTCTTGCGTCCGATTACAAATGGCTTGATCGAACGCTCGCTTCGATTGTTGTCAAGCTCCAATCGTCCATCTGCAAGGAAAGCCGTCAACTTCTCCCACTGGTTCAGGCTGTAGGTGATCGCCTGCCCAAGCAAGCTCTTAGGCAATGTTCGGGAACGTTGCTGTTTCAGCCATGCGAAATACGCCTCCACGATGGGACGGCTTCGTTCCTGACGAGCGGCATGGCGCTTGTCAGGCGCAACTTCTTTTAGCTCGCGCTCAATGGCAAAGAGCTGATTGCAGTAAGCCAGCCCTTGTCCTGATGCCGTCTCGGCCCCCCGCGCTTCCGGCGGTGCGGCCTTGAGCGCCTCATCGTACTTGCGGCGCGCATGCGCCCAACAACCGACCAGCGTGACGCCCGCGACCTTGTGATAACCCGGATAGCCGTCTACATGCAGGTAGCCTTTGAATCCAGACAGGAAATTACGGGGATGCTCCCCGCCTCGGGTGCGCTGGTACTCATAGAGTACGGCCGGAGCGACTCCGCTCCCGGTCCGGTACAGCCACAAATAGGAAGTGGACTCTGCCGACTTGCCTTCTTCGCGTAAAACTTGCAACGTCGTCTCATCCGCATGCAGCACTTCTTGCTTGAGCAGATGGACTTTCATCGCGGCGAAGATGGGCGTCAGCCACTGCTCGGCACCATAAATCATCCAGTTCGCCATCGTCTGTCGGGACAGTGTATACCCAAGCCGCGCATAGATCTGTTCCTGTCGATAGAGCGGCAAGCCGTCTACGTATTTCTGGCATAGCACATGGGATAGGATGGACGGCGAAGCCAAACTGCCGGGATACACGGGCTTTGGCATCGACGCCGTAACGATGGGCGTGTGGATTTCTTCACGCTCGCAGCGGCGGCAGGCATACACCTGTCGGACATGCCGAACTACCTTGATTTGCGGCGGCACGATGGCAATCTCACTGCGCGTCTCGGTCGTCATCTCGTGAAGCGCTCCACCGCAGCATGCGCATACCTGCTCGTCTTCCGCAAGGGTGTACGTTACCGTCTCAACCGGCAGATGCTCTAGGTCCGCTTCGCGTTTGCCCGTCGTCTTACGGCGCTCATACGTCACCTTTTCCATGGGCGGCTCTTGGCCTGCCGGCGTAGCCAGCACTTCCGCTTCGTTGAACAGATTCAGTTCAATCTGATCCAGGTTTGTCTTCTCGCTGGAAGCACCGAAACGCTTCTGCTGCGCAAGACGGAACTGCTCCTCGTACCATTTGAGCTTGGCGGACAGCTCCGCAATTTGCTGTTCCTGCTTGGCGTTTTGCTGTTGAAGTTGTTCTAGAGTAAGGGATTCCGGTCGATTCTCCATACGCTATGATTTCGATACGGATGCCCCGATGCCTGCCTGCACATATGTCGATTTGACGAAGGAATAGATTGCTAAATGATGGTGGTGGCGGCCACTTTCGGGTGAGCCTGTCGCTGGCTGAGCGAAAGTCCGTCCAGCAGCCAGCGGAGCTCGCGAGTTGTGACCGTTACCGGATCGCCGTGATCCCTGGGCCACTGGAACGTACCGCGCTCGAGTCTACGGTAGAACAGCCAGAAACCGTTATGCTCCCAGTATAAGATTTTTAATTTGTTACGCTCGCGGTTGCAAAAGACGAACAGGCATGCAGAGAATGGGTTCAGCCCGAGTCCCTCTTGGACGAGTGCGGCCAATCCGTCGATGGATTTTCGTAAATCCGTGCTGCCACAGGCCAGGTAAACTTGCCGTGTCGTCAGTTCGCTTAGCATACGTCCTCCAATGCTTGCACGACATTGCGAAGCAAGGCGGGATTGAATCCGGCGTCGACCTCGATGACGGCTGCGCCGATCTTGATGCGAAGACAAGCGGATGATTTGGGTTCCGGCTCAGGAGTAACCACAGCTTTGACGAAAGTGGTTGGCTTGGCAGTAGTGACAACGGTAGATGAACCGCCTAGTCTTTTCATCCAAGTGTAAAGCCCGCGACGATCCACCTGATTGGCTTTGCACCATTTTACTGCTTTTTCTCCGCTGGCACGGAAAGCGGCAATTCGTTCTTCCCATTTCTTCTGTACATCTTCTCTGGCCATAAAATATCCTCCCCGAATTGATTCTGAGGAGGATTATCTCATGGTTGCTGCAAAGAACGAAGGTGGGTAGGGTTTGACGCTTACCTTTATATTTATGATTTTCTTTTGTTAGAAGTTGTCGTAACCGTCATGATGTTAAAATTAACCATTTGACGACACCAACATTAACAAAATTGCTATCCATCTCACGAGGTGTTGCCATGTGAGAATGGAGCTGATATTGATGTCTCCCAACCATGTATAGCATTAAGCAAGGATTTAATTATGTTTCATTGAATGGAATACAATCCACTTTAGGCCTGGCCACATTTGAGTGCTTTTCTACTCAATGGCGAGGCCTTTTTTATTTCTATTATAGCCTTCAGAATGCTTTGAAATATAGCGTTGGCTGTCGCTCGCCTCCTTCCGTTTTGGTTGCTCACAAAAACCAAAACGGAGGGGAAATATATGAAAGTAAAGGTTAACTTGCGCGAAATCTATCCTTATTACAAAACTGATATTTGGGTAGAAGTGGAGGAAGAAGTGGCGCGCGATCTTCGACAATTTGATTTAAATGAAAACGCATATAACTTGCGGCGGTATCGGAATAAGGCTTATTTCTCCTTAGATCGAGAAGATGGAATCGAACAAGAAGCCCTGCAAGGTTCTGCCTCACCTGAAGAACTACTGATGCAAAAGGTTTCCAGTGAGGAGTTGTACACAGCGCTTTGTCAATTGCCGGACAAATGGGTTCAACGCATCTATGCGCATTATATGATGGGGATGTCTAAAGTTGCGATAGCGCGGTCGGAGCAAGTTGATGAGAGCACGGTACGTAAATCCATCGAACGAGGGCTTAAACAGTTGGAGCGGTTGCTGCAATCCGAATAATGAAGTAATTAATCAAACAGATTCTACATGTGGGACTGTCGCTTTTTGTGGCAGTCCTTTTTCTTTGCTTGAATGAACAGTAACATGCAGTAAGTTATTTTTTTGTTTTCGGCACTTGAGTACCCGATTTGGACTTCGAAATGAAAGGGCTAGTGAAGGCTCGTCATTTTTAGTAGCTATATTGCTGTACAAATCATTTTGAAAGGAGAAATTGCATAATGTCTACTTTATTCCGTGATGCTGAACATGAAAGCTTCTATTATCATATGTTAGCTGAACGTCAATGTACAGATAGTTACCATCGAGCATTGTTCTATACTTTGGGAATATCGAAAGATACGCGTGCGCATATCCATGACGTATTCGATTTTGCGAGCGGTGGTATTAAACCGGAAGGTCTGTCAGCTTCCTGGCAAACCGGAAGCTCTATCCGCACTTGCCGCTTGGCGTTCAATCTCTGGAATGGGTGGAGCCAGGTTGGAGAGGAACGCTATTCAACCCCGCATGAACTTTTTGATTGCGGTTTTGCCCCTTACTTTTTTGAAGCGATACGCCTCCGTTATCCCGATTATTGCAGAAATCAAGCCCCTTCTTTCAGGCCCAAAGCTGAACGTAGTCGTTAAGGTGAGGAGGGATTTCTTTGAAAAAAATAAAAACCAGAATGACAATTAAGTCAATCAAACGGATAAACAAGCATGCTCGTTTGCTTAAACGAACTATATCTGAAAGGAGTAGAAGGACCCGATACAAGGAGCATGAAAACACTGGTTCTTCCTTCGAGCAGATACAGGATCGTAACCAGACGAACATGCAAGAAGCGGTAAACAGCGCAGTACGTGTCTCAAAGGGGGCTGTGGTAACAATCGGCAAGCGGTGGCGTCATCGTTACCGAGTTCGTCAGTCTCATCAACATGTTGATTTAGGTTTACGGCCAATTACGCACATCAAATTACGGCGTGGGGTAACTAAAGGGCTTCAACCTCAAATAGCTAGGCGAAAACGTCGCTCTTCCTCTGTAAAGGTGATAGACCGACAAAAGTCGAGGACTCAACCAGCCGGAAAAACAAAATGGTTTACACATGCAGGAGCTAAAACCACAATTGACAATAACGGAAAAACGAAAGGAAATACGCCGCGGCGGAAGAATACATCTTCGGCTGCTTCTCCTTTTTCGGGAATGAAAATGAAAGGAAATGTCCGTCAAAGGCGGACTCTGAAAGTTGTATCGCGTACCCTAAAGTCAAGCCGTTCCTTCGGTCGGGATGGAGGCCAGAATCAAAGAGAGGATAAGCGCTCATCTTCTCAACAGCAGAGAGCCTTGCAAACTGCCGTCCAATTGCGGCGTTCGATACAATGGTCGCGAACTGCTGCTCAAATGAATCTACGTATGATAAAAATGCTTGTCAGAGCGGTAGTTTTACTGATTAAAGGACTATCGACACTTCTGGGGATCAGCAGTACCGTTATCATTCTGTTATGCATAGTCATGATCATCGCGGCACTTGTATCATCCCCATTTGGAATCTTTGTTGCAGATGAAAATACAGAACCCGGTACACAGAAACTTGCTTTGATAGTAGAGGAAGTTGACGTCCAATTTTCAACTCAATTGGAACATGTGCGTCAGGCAGCCGGAGACATAGATCGAGTGGAAATCTCTTATGTGGGTAGCGCGGACAACACACGCATTGATAATTGGCCGGACGTACTGGCCGTTTTCGCTGTCAAAACGTCAACAAACACAGCGGGATTCGATGTGGTAACTATGGATAGACAGAGGGTGGAACTGTTGCAAGCGGTCTTTTGGGATATGAATCAGATTGATTCACATATCGAAACACTGGAGCATACAAAGATTGTCTCTGTTGAACAGGATGATGGAAGCATAGAAGAACAACCGATGACGGAATACGAACGCATCTTGCAACTGTCGATTATTGCTCGAACGGCAGAGCAGCAAGCTGCACACTACAATTTCTCTAATGAACAGATCAATTTAGTGGAAGAACTGTTGTCGGCAGAGTTTCGGCCCATGATGTTTGCGTTACTTGGCAAGGATGAGAGTGTGGGCTTGTCATCAGAACAGCTTGAAGTGATCCGAACAGACCTTCCTGCCGGAGTGCTTGGAAGCCAGGCCGTCGAGTTGGCGTTGACTCGGTTGGGAGATCCCTACAGCCAGCCCAAAGCAGGACAAGCAAACTACACAGATTGCAGTTACCTTGTGCAGTGGGTATATCGGCAGCTAGACGTTACTTTGCCAAGAACTGCGGCAGAGCAGGCACGGTTTATTATGGAAAACGGATTGACTCTCAATTCCAATGAATTAATACCCGGAGATTTAATTTTCTGGAGCTACGAACAAAACGGGCGATTTATGGATATTACGCATGTCGGCATCTATGCCGGTAACGGCAAGGTCGTTGATGCTTCATCCAGTCGGTTACAGGTTGTTTATCGGAATGTGTTCGATGCTAATCTTCAAGTGCTTTACGGAAGACCCTACTTTCAATCGTAGTTAATTGAGAGCCGCTATTCGTCCGAATAGCGGCTCTTTTGCATTGTTTGGAGTTAATAGCGATTCCTGATTATTTCGCAGACTGCCCGAATTTACTTGGAAAATGAAACGGATAGTAGAGGGACGAATTTGGCTCTACTCCGTTTTGGATAATCGCATGGGAGGAGTGTAAATGAATGACAGTAGACTGAACCTTCAATCCTTACATCTTTCTGCTCCAACAGGAGCAAATAAAAAGTTGACAGGTTATACCGAACATTTAATAGAAAGCGTGCAAAAACGCGAAGTCCAAATTGGAAAAACCAAGTATATCGTGAAAAGTAGCTATATCGGAAAAGAAACATTCAGTGAAAAAATCAAGCGGCTTGTTCTGAATGCTTGGGAGAACGAGCAGTACCTGGATAAATAACGATACTTGCCGGGAATCTATATGATTCCCTTCTTTTTGTGGCTATAACGCAACACGTTTCGGAGAACACGATTTTGCACATTACTCCATTTTTCAAAAATGCAATATACTGAAATCAGCCGATTGTTGCTGGGAAAGGAAGGGGAATGAAAAAACAGCAGCAGCGAACTCGAACCGCTATCTATCGTCGTCTAAGTCGGGATGATGAACAAAGCGGAGAGAGCATGAGCATTGAAAACCAGGGTAGTTTACTTGAACGCTATGCAAAAGAAAACGGCTTTGAGGTTGTAGATATTTATACGGATGATGGTTGGAGTGGTACCAATTTTGACCGTCCCGACTTTCAAAGAATGAAACGGGATATCGAGAATGGTAAAATAGACATTGTACTGGTCAAAGACTTGAGTCGTTTAGGGCGCAATCAAATTGAAACCAGCTTGTGCATTCAGGTGTTTTTCCCTGAGCATGATGTACGCTTTATTGCCGTCAATGAAAACATAGATACGGCCAAAGGCGAAGATGATTTCATGGAATTGCGCAACTTGTTCAACGAATGGTTCGTCCGCGATACAAGTCGCAAAGTAAGGAATGGCTATCATCTGCGAGCGGTAAAGGGAGAATACACTGGGGCGTACGCTCCTTATGGTTATCGTAAAGATGAGCTTAACAAGCATAAGCTAGTTCCAGACGAGAATACCGCTTCGATTGTGCAGCGAATCTTTCAATTGGCTGTGGAAGGATATAGTCCTTACAAAATCGGCAGATTGCTTCGGGAAGATAAGATTCTGACACCGCGGGCTTACCTAGCGGAGCAGTATCAGCGTTACTTGAAAGTGGTCAATACCAAGCATCCTTATGATTGGGGAGCAACTACAATCAAGAACATTCTTCAGAATAAAGTGTATTTAGGTCATATGGTAAGTCATAAGGCCATGAAGCGATCTTACAAGAGAAAAGGAATGGTTATTTTACCGCAAGAGGAATGGATTGAGGTTCTTAATACACATCAGGCGCTAATTGATGAGGAAACTTTTGCTTTGGCTCAGAAAGTAATCCGTGTGAAAAAGCGTCCAACTAATGAGGGAGAACATCAAATCTTTGCAGGATTGCTGAAATGTTCGACCTGCGGACAAGGATTATCCTTTGCACGGGGCGGCAGTAGCAAATATGATGGCGGCAAAGGCGGTCGCGGCAGCTTCGCTTGTAACCAGGCGCGAACGCGAGGCAAAGATTACTGTAGCTTTCATTATGTCAGTTACGTTGATTTATACGAGATTATATTGTCGGATATCCGGCGTCACGTTCAGACAGTCAAGGATCAAGAAAGCGCCTTTGTGGAGATGCTGACTGAAATGAGTCAAAGCCAGCAGAAGAAGCAGTGGGGAGCTGCAATTAGGGAACAAGACAAGCTCAAAAAGCGGGAAATTGAGTTGCAAACCATTCAGCGAAAGCTTTACGAAGACAACGCTTTAGGAAAGATCAGCGATGAGCAGTACATAGCGTTGTCACGAGATTTCACCTCAGAGCAAGCTCAAATTAAGGAACGACTAAAGCTGTTGGAAGACCAACTAAATCAGGTTAAAGGCAGTCTTGAAAATACAAAACGCTTTTTGGAACTGGTGCAACAGCACACCGACATGAAAGAACTTACGAAGCCGGTTTTAAATGAATTGATAGATAAGGTTGTTGTGTTTAATGCAGAGAAGGTAAACGGCAAGCGTGAGCAACGCATAGATATACATTATCGGTTCGTCGGATTAATTTCGTAAACGACTGGGGTATTACTTAGTTAAAAACAGAATACTCCACTCTCGTTTACTGACCCGACTGGACAAAGACCTCAGTATTATAAAAGTGGTGATTATTACTATTATGTTTCATCAAATAGGGGAATTGATACTTGGAACGCAGCTGCTAGTTTTATTCCAGGTGGTAGTTGGTTATTTAATAAAATTAATGAGAAAGGGTTTAACGTGATACCTCCTGAAGAGTTTAGAAGTGATGAAATTAAAAATTTTCTAACTGTTGGCTAAAAGGGCAGTGAAGACCTTGGGGAAAATAGCGAAGGTTGTTGACGGTGCACTCATTATGGGTGACTGGGCCTATAAAATGTATGATAGTGATTATGATCTTGATATCGTAGTGTATAAGTTAATGCCGCTTTCTTCTTTACGATCCAAAGATAAAGGTACGCTGTTTCAAAAGTACATTTATGCGAAAACAAGGATAAAAGAACTTGTTGATGAAGGGAAAATTAGCTATGATAAAGACCTGATTGACACATTAACTCAAGATATTGCTTCGTACAATATTACATCCAATAAGAAAGACATTCAAAACCTGGTGGATGAAATTGGTAAAATTTTTGGCAACGATTAATTTATGGTGGAGGTATTAATTGAGTGCGATTTTCTTTATCATTTCGGGATGGATATTATTAAATTGTGTATTCTATATTAGAATGAGATACATTTTTACTAAAATGCAAAAAAAAGAAAGCATATTAGCACTTATCGTTGTTAATATTATCGTTCTTTCTTGTTTATTTTTAATTATCAGTTTTAGGTGAAAAGTTCACTATGCAAGACGGGAAGCGTCTGATCTGGTTAATGGTCTTTCGTATGTTTGTTGCGAATATGCTAGACAGTTTGGGGATGGCCAATTCCTTGAGTTAATCAATAACTCTCAAAATGTGATTTTAATAGCCACAATGCGTTTTACCCTTCGCATTGTGGTTTTGTTATTTTATGTTCGACGCACCACCTAAAATATGAAAAATCGCTCGATATGTGTGCGGGGCGCAATCCATCAATTCAGACGAACAGATTTTGTCTTCTGACCGATATGCGTGGGTTAAACCCCTTGCCAACGGTGAAGGGAACGGTCAGAAGCTATTCTGTTTCGGCAGGTTTGTAAATGGCTTATCATGCTAAAAGTTGGAAGTTGGCTACCCTCGTTTGCGCAAAAATAGAGTAGCTGCCGCTACTCGTAACATTACTTCAAAGCTCTTTTGAGCATTTCCTCCAATTCCTTCCTCTTCTCTTCTTGGGTCATGGACTCAATTGGCTAGTATTCACCATTAAAATTATAGTCCGCTGGGTTTCGTGAAGTCCCGTTTTTGGGAACGTATTCACCCTTTGAATTATAATCTGTAGGATCTTTGGATGGTGCTTTAGGGTTCTTTTCAAGCTGCTCTCGCGTATATGTTGCGGGTTTATTTGTTGATTGAGGCTTAGTTAACTCGTATTGTCTATCAGCTAATGGTTGAAACTTGAGAAGCATACTATTTTTTCACTCATTGAAAGTAGAGAATCAACTGGTTTTAGCTGATTCAGATAGTTAACCAAATGAATGTAATCATGCTGGCGGAGCAGACCAGACCAGACGCTGACGACGGGAAGCTGCCACGGCAGCGGAGCAGCTTTCCGGTAGGATCTGACAGACTCAGGGATGAGATCCGGAAAGGCCAGCAGGAGACGAGCGCTCAGTTGGGCGAGATCCTCTCTCGCGTCGAGACATACGGCTAGCAGCGGCGCGGCCTGTTTGGGAGGCTGTTCGGCAAATGACGGATGACAAATAGCGATATGCTGTTATATTATGGTTTCAGTATTGAAAAACTCTCACATTGTAAAGGGGTACATAATAATCATGGAGCAACAGCAACAAACAGCGCCAGCAGGGAAGCCAATCAAGCCAAAGAAGCCACTTTTAAAGCGTTTTTGGTTTTGGGTGGCCGTGATCGTCGTCGTCATCATTTGGACAGCTAACTCGGGCGGCAAGGATCAGCCGCAGCAAGCAGCAGCACCACAGCAGCAAGCAGCAACACCACAACAGCAAACGGCAGCACCACAACAGCCAGCAGCAGACACGACTAGCCAGAAGGCGGAGGAGCCGAAGAAAGAGGAACCGAGGAAAGCAGAGCCTCCGAAGGTGGAGGATAATGTTCCCTCAGAATATAAGTCTGCTTTGAAAAAAGCTGAATCCTATGCAAAATCAATGAGCATGTCAAAGAATGGCGTTTATGATCAATTAACATCGTCGTTTGGGGAAAAATTTTCCGCAGAGGCTGCTGAGTATGCAATGAGTAAACTTGAATTTGACTGGAAAGAAAACGCGTTGAAAAAGGCTGAATCCTATTCTAAATCTATGCACATGTCGAAAAAAGGTATTTATGATCAACTTACTTCGGAACACGGGGAAAAATTCACTAAAGAGGAAGCGCAGTATGCCGTTGACAATATTAAAGCCGATTTCAATGCAAACGCCTTGGAAAAAGCAAAAAATTACCAGAAATCAATGAGTATGTCGCCGGAAGCAATAAGGGATCAACTTACTTCGGAATACGGAGAAAACTTTACGGCAGCGGAAGCCGATTACGCTATTAAAAATTTAAAATAAATCAATCCCTAAGGTCGGGTGGAGACGCTCGGCTTTTTTTGCGTTCTCGCTTTGGTTTTCTAAGAGTCCGTTATTCAATAGCGGTTATCCCGATTATCCACGATATCCGACGATGAAAAGATTTAAGCCCCCATTGCCGGGGGTTTTTACGTTTATGGCGTGCCCAGCTAAGCACGCATCTTCTAGCCGGTGAAAGTCCGGTCGCGGGAGGGACCCAACTCCCGCATAGCTAGGATACCTGCATATGACGAAATTTGTACATAGAAGCGTATCGACGATAGTTTTGTCAGAGATAAGGCGAGCAACATACCAGGCCGTAACATAAAGTGAATCCTGCCGTGCCGTAAAAAAGGCCTCGCAAGAGGGAAGAGAGGAATCGGAATATCGCCTAAATGGGTGAAGGCCACGGAAGCTAATCGAAACTTGGAGCGACAGCAAAGAACCCTCCGGCGTATGGGGAGCGGCATGGTATGAAAGAGGATGCAGTGAACTGGGGAGATCCTCCCCTGCACGGAAATTTTTTTTGAACCGTAATGAGACGATCTATAAGCCAAAAGGCAAAGTGAGCCATCTGCAGAAAGGGAGTCCGAGGGGCTTATAGTGCGTGCGTGGCAGCACGATCATCAGGTTGGTTAAAAGTCCCGCTGAGTCCCGGACTAGGGGACTCGTATCCAAACTCGGGAGTAACGTCTCGGGGGCCGGCAAAGTTTTTTTGCCGGAGGGCAGGGCGTCTGCCGCGAGACAGAGTCTGAAGGGCTTGAGGAGAAGTACCAGGCCGTAGTGAAACGGGGCTACCCGAATTGCGAACCGGTCGGCCAAAGATGGGGCAAGGTCGAGTCTGCACTATGGAGACGAAGGCGTTCTAGTCCACCCATCGCACCAAGGTGTGTGCGGACGGCATGGTACGGAAGATGACGATGTGACCCACGGAGATCTCGTCGTGTCTGAAACAAATGCACTTGTAGGGCGAGTGGTTAAACAAAGTCGAAGCGGTCGCGCCGCGCCCGCCGCTTCTAAAGAATGCGCGGCAGTTTCAGTAACGGATGCTATAAGGAAACCCCGAAATGCATACCGGACGCATGGCGAGAAGTCGAAGAGCTGCGTAATACTTCAGAACGGACGAACAACAGAAACGTCCGGATCAGCCGCCAAGGTGCGGTTGGCCTTTGCTCACTCAAAAGGTGACGCAGAAGGGGGAAGGCGGCTCGCTTTATGGAGACCGGAACTGGAATGAGTTTCGCGAGTAGGCGGCAAGGAACGGAAAAGTTCCCTATGTGAAAGACCCAGAACTTGCAGCGGAGGACACGAGACGCATGAAAGCAGAAGGCACAGGACGAAAAGTTCAATCGTTAATTGACAAGGTGTATCACCGAACATCTTGGAAATGGCATGGGAATCGGTGAGAGCAAACGGAGGCAGCGGAGGCATCGACAAGGTCTCCATCCCGGTATTCCAAGCTGCGGCCGAGGCGGAACTGGAACGATTGTACGAGGAATTGAAGCAGGGTACGTACCGACCAATGCCGGTCAGACGGACACACATTCCCAAGAAGGGAAAGCCCAAGGAGAAACGTCCGCTGGACATACCGGCCATACGGGACAGGGTGTGCCAACAGGCATTGAAAAACAGGTTGGAACCGATCCGTGAATCCTTGTTCAGCGAATGCAGCTTCGGGTACCGGTCGGGTCGCTCGACCCATCAAGCGTTGCGGAAAATCTATCGCGAACTGATGGACGGATGTGAATGGGTTGTTGACGCGGACTTGCGGGAAACGTTGGCTGACATTGAAAAACAAGGAGATCATCGTTTCCTGCATGAATGCCGTCGATTCCTGAAAGAAGGCGACTATCACCCACAGCCTGTCCGGCGGTAATACATCCCGAAGAAAGACGGAAAACAAAGACCACTTGGGATTCCTACCGTTCGAGACCGTGTCATACAGATGGCAACAAAACTAGTTATGGAACCGATCTTTGAAGCGGACTTTCAGGAGTCTTCATTCGGATTCCGTCCGAAACGAAGTGCGAAGGGAGCGCTTGACCGTATTCGAAAAGCATGCAACCGCAAAGGGAATTGGGTGGTCGACGTCGACATCCAAGGCTACTTCGACAACATCAACCAAGAAAAACTCATGAAGCTGGTGGAAATGCGAGTCAGCGACAGGCGTTTCCTGAAACGGGTACGGAAGTGGTTAAAGGCGGGAGGGATGGAGGAAGGAAGGGTAAGGCGATCGGATTTAGGAACGCCGCAGGGCGGGGTTATCTCTCCGCTCTTGGCGAACATCTATCTAAATTACTTCGACATCCTATGGGAGAGGTACAGCAGCGGGATTGGAGAACTGACGTGATACGCGGATGACTGTGCGCCACGAATGCACAGCGCTTAGTTAAGCGCAAAAGCAATGCTGAACAAAAGATGAAGGCGGGCCCTTCGGAGCCGCTGTACAGGCGGAGGCTTCAAACCACCTTAAGCTGCTGCGGTCAAAAGCCGTGGTGGTGAGCGTTAAGGAAAAGGCAGAGCTAGACTCTATCAGGTGAGTGTTACGGAGACGAACACAAGTCAATGGCTGATAAAGTGTCGAAAGCGTAGGAACGTCATCAAAACCAGGAGGGAGTCGTTGGCCTGAGATAAGTCTGGAGGAAACCTGTTTACTGTCCAGATGGTGACCGGCATGAAGGCGGCGTGAACGTAACACAGGCTTTTGTTCGGAACGTGGGAACCTACGACTCCGATGTGAATGGAAAAATCCAAGCGGAAACCCCGCAAGGATGAAAGTACAGATGCGGGGTATAGGGGCGGAATAGCCAGTAGTAGCAATGAACCCACTGAAAAGGTGGCGGAGCCAAGGGGCTACGTTATTCAGTTTTGAAAATGCGTCAACCGCGAAAGTGGGAGGAACAAAATGGACAAAATAAAGCCGTATGAAATTTCGAGGCACATCGTTTGGGAAGCCTATGAACTTGTCAAAACGAACAAAGGTGCGGCCGGAGTCGACGAAGAGTCGATTCAGAAGTTCGAAGCCAATCTGAAAGACAACCTCTATAAAATATGGAACCGAATGTCCTCGGGGAGTTACTTTCCTCCACCAGTCAAAGCGGTAGAAATACCGAAGAAGAATGGCGGCGTCAGGATATTAGGAATGCCAACCGTGTCAGATCGCATCGCGCAAATGACAGCTAAACTATACTTTGAGCCCATGGTAGAACCCATTTTCCATCCTGACTCTTACGGGTACAGACCGGGGAAATCCGCTATTGATGCCGTTCGAGTGACAAGAACCCGATGCTGGCGATATGACTGGGTACTGGAGTTTGACATTAAAGGTCTATTTGACAACATCGATCACGAACTGCTCATGAAAGCAGTGAAGAAGCATACGGATTTCCCGTGGGTCATTCTCTACATCGAAAGATGGCTAAAGGCCCCGTTCCAAATGAAGAATGCAGACATTGTAGAACGAACTTCCGGCACACCGCAAGGCGGGGTCATCAGTCCAGTACTTGCAAATCTGTTCATGCATTACACCTTTGATAAGTGGATGGGAATCGAACATCCCCAGAATACGTGGGCAAGATACGCGGATGATGCAGTGATCCACTGCCAAACGAAAGAAGAAGCTGAACAACTGCTAAAGAAACTCAAAGAGCGGTTCGCACAATGCAAACTCGAATTACATCCGGAGAAAACTCGGATTGTCTACTGCAAAGATGATGACCGTAATGGAGACCATCTTGAGATCAAGTTTGATCTCTTGGGATATACCTTTCGGCCAAGAAGATCGAAGAACCGGCATGGAAAATTCTTTATTAACTTCACACCAGCGGTAAGCAACAAAGCGTGTAAAGCGATGAGGCAGACGATAAGAGGTTGGCGAATGCATCTGAAACCAGACATTACAATCCATGATCTGTCTCGGATGTTCAATGCATCTATTAGAGGATGGCTCAACTACTACGGGCACTTTTACAAGTCGCAACTATACCCGGTCTTCCGTCATATGAATCAAGCACTTATCCAGTGGGCTAGAAGGAAATACAAGAAGCTAGCAAGGCATAAAATTCGTGCAATTCGATGGATGGGTAGACTGCGAAGAATCTTCCTAAACTGTTTGCACATTGGCAGTTAGGTGTACTGCCTGCGGCTGAATAATGGGAGCCGGATGAGCCGAGAGGTTCACGTCCGGTTCTGAGAGGGCCTAAGGGTGCGATTTCCTCGGGCTACTTACCTCGTAATCGTGTGTAAGAGAAGGAAAGACGCAGATCGTGCGAAGAGCTAATACGAGCGATCATGGAGCGACTGGAACTCACGTTACATCCAACGAAAACTCGTATCGTCGGCCTCTGGACTGGAGATGAAGGTTTTGACTTCCTGGGCCTGCACCATCGCAAGACGAAAGCGGGAACTTCGAAGGGAAAAGTGTACTACACCACGCAGCAGTGCTAACCCGAAAAGCGGAAGAACACATTCGGGAAGTGGTAAAGGAAAGATTGGCGCCATCAAGCATGCGGCATAAGTCATTCCTGGAACACATGGAATGGCTGAACCCCAAAATTCAGGGCTGTCGGAACTATTACGATACGGCCTACAGCCAATTGAAGATGGCGAAGCTGATTGTAATCTGCATGCACATGAATGACGAGCATCGGAAAGCCGTATGAGGGAAACCTCACGTACGGTTTGATGAGGAGGGGCTGGGCACCGCCCTGCCTTTCACTCTAGAGGTCAATTTCATGTTTAAACCGTTTTCTTTGAAATCAATGGCTCTAGTTGGCTTTTCGGAATTTATGGTGGAATTGCACAATTCAATTGTAGTGGAATACGAGACTACCGCTCTGGAGCAACACAGAATCAAGGAATTCGTAATCTGAGATATTTACTTCAATGTCATGCACTGTTCCGTATACCAAAATGTTGTATGTTTCTCTGATTTCCTCATCAGGATTAACTAATGCATAAAGTACGACTTCATTTCTTTGTTCCTTTACCGAAAGAATTTGCGAACCCAAAGGAAGTTCAAGTCCGCAATACGTCCAATAAAATAAACTTACACAGAGTAGACTTATACTGAAATACAAACCTACATTTTATGCATTAAAGGATAATTAAAGCGATAAAATCAAGAAATGGATAAATAATGATCGAATTGCCCAATGAATTTTTAAAAAATATAGGATATGCTTTATGTTATGTGGTGATGCCGGAGTGCATTTATCGTTTATCACAACATTTGAAACCGCTTACCAAAAGTTTTCATTTAGGCAATGAAATCATTAGGAGGGGAAAAAGATGAAGTGGATGAGAACGGTATCTTCCGTTATACTGGTTGCGGTGCTTGCCGGTTGCAGCCAAGGAACGGACACAAAGGACAGCACGGAGAATGTTCCAACGAAAAATGAAATAACCAGCGAACCGATAACGCTTACTCTGTACCAGCACGCGGCGATCAGCAATGAGGAAATCGACAAATTTATCGTTAAGCCTGTGCAAAAAAAGTATCCGAATATTTCGTTTAATATTGTACGTAAAGGGACAGGCACCAATCCGGAGGATTTGGTGGCTGCGGGCATCGTTCCGGATCTGATCTATACGACGGACGCTAATACTCCGCTTTGGCGAGAGCTAGATGTGCCCGAGGATCTGAGCGCGCTGATTAAGAGCAACAACTTCGATTTGAGCCGTTTTGACTCTAATGCGATCGACGCGGTTAAAGTTTACAGCGGTGGAAAAGGCGCCATATACGCGCTGCCGGTTGCGCAGAACATCGCAGCTCTTCTCTATAATAAAGATATTTTCGATAAATTCGCTGTCCCGTATCCGAAGGACGGAATGAACTGGGACGAGATCATCCAGTTGGCCCGCAAGGTCACCAAAACGGAAAACGGGGTCCGGTACATTGGGCTCAGTCCCGATACGGTTTCCCGCTTAGGTTACGGACTTTCCTTACCGTACGTTGATCCGGCTACGAACAAAGCGGCAATTAATAACGATAATTGGAAAAAAGTGCTCACCACGATGAAAGAGATGATCGACATCCCGGGATTTCTCGGAGAGGATAAGAAGATCACCTACGGCAGCAGTGATTTCTTTAAGAACGGGAATATCGCCATGCTGACCGCCTGGGTTCCCGATATGATAGCGAGCACGGACCCGAGTATCGCGGATAAAATTCCATGGGATTTCGTCTCTCTTCCCAACTATCCGGAAGCCATCGGCACAGGACGCATCATTACCCCGCATACGATCATGCTGAATAAGCAAAGCAAATATAAGAATGAAGCTTTTCAAGTGATGTCGATCTTTACTTCCGATGAAGTGCAAGCGGAGCTGAGCAAAAGCGGAAAAATTTCCGCTTTAGCCAAAACGGATTTTCAAACACAGTATGGCGCAAATGTGCCTTATCTTCAAGGAAAAAACATCAGCGGAATATTTAAGTCAAAAACACGCCCGATAAACGATCCCCTCACGGAATATGACGCTTTAGTTCGTTCGGCGCTCGATGCTGCGGCCAAAGAATTGGCAGCGGGGAAAGATGTTAATACGGCCTTGCGGGAAGCCGAGGAGAAGGCGAATAAAGCGATTGAGGAAAAAGCGAAATAAATCTCCTACGAAAAAGTCCATGTCTGTTATGGACTTTTTTGGGTTTGTAAATAATTGTATAAGAACCCATCCAGTTCACGGCCCCTGGTTCGCGTATACGGAACGGGGGCCGTTTAGCGCGGTATGCCGTAGACATCGCCTTTTCATTTCATAAGCCCTGCTTATATCCCAAACCGCTCCATCTGCTCCCAGAGCCGTTCTTGATACAAGATCTCCTTCTGCTTCGCGCCGATCAGGTCATAGTGAGGAAACTCGGCCCGGTAATGGATGTAATCCGGGTTCAAGCCGTGCTCGGCGCACCAGCTCCGCAGCCGCTCCAGATCGGAGCAGCCGACTTTGGTCACCGTCTTGATCCCCGGAAACCGCGGCTCGTACCAGTAATGCGTCAAATATGCGATTTCTCCCCGCGCGACCTTCTCCTTCCAAGCGTTAAGCTCGCGCCTTGCTATTCCGAAAGCCATCGTGAATCCCCCTTGCCGTTTGCGTATAAAATAATCTGCCGCGGAGTGCGGCCTTCCGTTCTTTTTTCACCGGGGAAGAACCCTCTATCGACCGCAGAACATGATGACGAAATCACCGCATTTCTAGGAGTCTGTCCGACGGAGTTACTTTTGTAGGTCCCTTCGGAGTAAGACTCGGTTTTCAAATGATTTTTCATCACGATTTGAGTATAATCACTGTGTCTTTCTTTGCCTTTGTGGGAGTTACGCCGCTTTTTTACGTTTTTGGGCAGACCTCTCCCGTTTATACACCGTGGATGGTTTGGGATATCTGGCAGAATGAAGCTTTCTTAAATTATAGCTTAAAGCCAAAAGGACGAACTCACCCTCAACCTTATCTTCGCCACGGAGGTGAAACTGACGAAAGCCCTGACATTCTTTCATTTGCCCCCACGCGGGTTCCACGATGGCTTTACGTAACCGGTAAATGTCTTTACCGGCATCGCTTTGCACTTTGGTTCTCATGGCTTCTCGGATCGGATCGCCTTCATTGCGTTTGACCCTTCGTTTACCGGATCCGGACTTAACGCAGTCCTTTTGAAACGGGCAGGTCAGGCAGGCATCGCTCATATACACCCATTGAGTCGCTTTTTGAGGATCCTTTTCATAGTATGTGTACTTGTGGATCAGCGTTTGTCCCGCTGGGCACACATAGGTATCCGTTTCCGGGATATACGTAAAGTTGGTTTTATCGTACGGATTCCCGTGCTGCTTGTTTTCACGGGTTGCCGCGATGTAGGCGTCGGTCTCGGCCTTCGTCGCCGCCTGAATGTTGTCCGCACTAAAGTACCCTGCGTCCGCACTCACTTTCTCGGGCACCTTTCCCGTTATGTTGCGGATGGAACCGAGCACCGGCTGGAATTGGTGTTGGTCGCTGCTGCTAGGGTTCATCTGCAGTCCGACGATGAATCCCTGATCCGCATCTACGGCAATTTGCGGATTATATCCTTGGATGACGCCTTGGGTTTTCGTATCCATGATTTGGGAATCTGGATCGGTAAAGTTGAATTGATCTTTGTCCGGTGTCTTCGATTCCTCTACCGGTTTGCGAGTTTCCAACTGTCTGAGCGCCTCTCTGATTTTTTCAAGTCGGGATTGGCGATTGGTCACCGATTCCGGCAACAGCGAAAGGGGCTCTTCGTTCTCTTGGTCGTCTATCTGGCCGGCTTGCTCGAGAGCTTCGCGGATTTCCTTTTCCAGACGCTCGATTTCCTGGTTCATCCGATCTCGCGACATCGACTTATGCTTCGATGCATGGGCTTTCAGCTTCGAACCATCGATGCTGACATGACCGAGGGACACGTACCCTAGCTGTATGGCGATGTGTACCACTTGTTTGAAAAGTCCCGGTAATGATTCGAGGTGATCCTTTCGAAAATCGCTGAGCGTACGGAAATCCGGTCGATGGCCGCCACATAGCCAACGAAAAGGAATATTTTCATCCATAGCCTGACGAAGGGTCCGGGAGGTGAACACACCCGTAGCATAGCCATAGAACCATAACTTCAAAAGCATGGCGGGGTGATAGGCTTCTTCTCCGCGATGGGAATACCGATTTGTCATGACCGTGAGATCCAACTGATCCACGATGTCGCTAACAAGCCGCACTAAATGATCTTCAGGGATCCAATCGCTCAAATACATCGGAAACAATTCACCTTGTTCCGTGGAGTAAGATTTAAATTTTGCCATAAACCACACACCCTTTTTTACCAGATAAACAGATTACAGTTAAGTTTCGCGACGAAACTATGCTTTTCCTGTTTCGTCGGACAGACTCCTAGAAGGGTGGTGAAAAAGTCCGCTGCGGCGTCCATTTGATCCTCCAATCGCTGTTGAAAACGGATTCTTTGGATTGTTTTTTCGTTTTTCTATGGAGAGAATCCGTGTTCAAAGGCGAACGCTTACGCTTTTCCAGATTCAAATGACCCCTCCGCTCTTTTTTCACCAGGCTTCTAGAGGCGCGCAGGGACCCTCTCGAAACCGGGGCCGGAATAACGCCGGTAGACTCCGATCGCGAAGGCGAGCCAACAGCCGCTGGCCATAAAGCCAGCCGCTACGTCGCTCGGATAATGCACGCCCAAATAAATCCGGCTGATGCCGACCATGACGATCATGAACGCGCCGAAGAGCAGAAGCAGAATCCGTACCGGCAATGAAGGCACATGCCTCCAGACGAGGAAGAGGAATACGCCGTACAAGCTGAACGCCGCCATCGAGTGGCCGCTGGGAAAGCTGTATCCCGCCGCCTCCGCCAGCCGGTATAATGCCGGACGCTCCCTGTGAAATAGAAGCTTCAGCAGCTCGTTAAGCAGCCAGGAACCGCCGGGTACGGCAAAGAAGAAGAGCAGCTCGCGGCGCAAACCGCAGCATATATATAGAACGACGGCAAGCAGACAGGCCAATAGCCCCGCGGGCAGACCCGCCCCGATAAAAGTAAATGATTGCATAATGCGGGTTAACGGCGCTGATTCCATCCCTTGAATGGCAGAGATGAGTGCGGAATCGAAGCCGTCCGTATGGCTCGTACCGACGAGCGCAGCGATGATGCCGAATCCCGCCGCGCAGAACAGAGCGGTAAGAAGAAGCGATGGGAATGGGCGATAGGACGGTTTCAAAAGGTTTTGAGCCTCCTTGTTGATGGATGTGCGATAAACGGCTTATCTCCATTATGCATGAAGAAGAGCGGATTCGCCAAATTCATAAAATAAATGATTGAAAAAATCAAAAAAATGATTTAATATTTCATTATAAACGACATGGATGGAGTGATAGTTCCACCCGGTCTTCGCGGTCCAATACCGCGTCGAAGCGCAAAAAAAGGCGAAGGAGAAGGCATGAAGCGGGCGGCAATAGATCGCACAGGCTGCAGCTTCGCGTTTCATCAATTGAAGGTATCGTTCAAAACTATGAGCGAAAACTTCGTTAAGCCTGCGGGAGACCGAATGGAAATGCGTCGGTATATCGTTGCCCAAAATGTCGGCAGACCTTTCCCACGTCGCGATCGTTTTCAACCCGGCTTGCCGGGACATGCTTTGCTGCAAGGATGACTCGTTTCTTAAGATTATTCATCATTTGGAGGTAATCATATGCCATTAGTATCGTCCACCCCATTACTGCAAGCGGCCAGAGCGAACGGCTACGCTGTAGGAGCTTTTAACGTACACACGCTGGAAATGCTGCAAGCCGTTGTCGAAGCGGCGGAAGAAACCAACTCGCCTTTGATTTTGCAATCGACGGTAGGGACCGTCAAGCATTTGGGAGCGGACTATATCGCCGCCGCCGCAAGAACGGCCGCCGACCGCTCCAGCGTTCCGATCGCGCTGCATCTCGATCACTGCACTGAGTTCGACGTGCTCGTACAATGCATTCGCGCAGGCTACACCTCGGTGATGATTGATGCGTCGATGCATCCGTTCGAAGAGAATGTGCGCCAGACGAAGCGCGTCGTGGAAATCGCCAAGGCGGTCGGCATTAATGTCGAAGCGGAGCTCGGCAAAGTCGGCGGCGTCGAGGACGATATCGTGGTCGCCGAGCATGAAGCGCTGATGGCGGACCCGGACGAATGCGCCCGTTTCATTGAGCTGACGGGAGTGCCTACGCTGGCACCTGCGATCGGAACGGCCCACGGGATTTATAAAGGGGAGCCGAAGATCGATTTCGACCGGATCGGCCGCATTGCGCAGAAGGTTGCGGAACCGCTCGTACTGCACGGCGGATCGGGCATTCCGGAGGAACAGGTGAAACGCTGTGTCGCTCTCGGTATGGCCAAAATGAACATCGCTACGGAAATCCGGATCGTCTTCTCCGATGCGATCAAGCGCGTGTTTGCCGAAAATCCGGATGAAAACGATCCGCGCAAATATATGATTCCGGCGAAACAAGCGGTCAAAGCGGCGGCCATCGAAAAAATGCGGATGGTCGGCTGCATTGGCAAAGCGAGCGATTGGCGCTAGGCGCCGAGCTTCGCGGCGCTTTTAGGAGGAACAGGATGATAACGACGGTTACGCTTAATGCGGCGATAGACAAAACGTATTACATGGCGCGTTTTCCGCTGGGCCGCGTGTCGCGCGTCAAGCAGATGTATGCCGAGCCCGGCGGTAAAGGAATTAATGTGGCGAGGGTGATCCATCAGCTGGGGCTCCCCGTGACGGCGACCGGGTTCCTCGGCGGCTATAACGGAGACTGGATTCGGATGGCGTTAAGCAGGCAAGGCATTACCCATGATTTCGTGCAGGTGGAAGAAGAATCGCGGCTCTGTCTGAACATGATCGACGAGGAAGTCGGCGTCTCGACAGAGGTGCTGGAGCCGGGACCGTCGATCCCGGAGCGGGCGATGGAGCAGCTTTCGGCGGCGGTCGGCAGGCTGGCTGCCCGCTCGCGCATCGTCTGCTTCAGCGGCAGTTTGCCGAGCGGCGTGCCCAGCGGCTATTACGCCGAGCTGATCGGGATTGTGAAGCAGGCCGGAGCGCTGGCTTTTCTCGATACCAGCGGCGAGGCGCTGCGAAGCGGCGTCCAGGCGGTTCCTGATTTCATTAAACCGAATGAGGATGAAATCGTGCAGCTGCTTGGCGAGGAAATGAACGGGGAAGCTGCTTCGTCCAGCCGGACTTTGCAAGAGAAGCTGGCTTCGCTGCAAGCTAGGGGCATGGCGGGCGTGACGGTGTCGCTCGGAGCGGAAGGCTCGCTGTCTTCGTTCGACGGCAGCCTGTTCAGGGCTGCAGCCCCGCGGATCGAGGCCATAAACACGGTCGGCTGCGGCGACGCTTTCGTCGCCGGAATGGCCGTAAGCACGGCGCGGGAGCTGCCTGCGGAAGAGCGGATCGCGTTTGCGACGGCAGTCGGCACGGCCAATGCGCTGAACGCGAAGGCCGGATATGTGAAGGCAAGCGATGTGGAGCGGCTGCTCCGCGAGGTGAGTGTAGAACGGATAACAGGCTAGCCGCCTGCCGGAATAGAGTGAGTGAAAACGGTGCGATCCTTGGGGGCGCACCGTTTTTTTATTGTTTAGGAAATGATGCGCAGCAATAAGGACAACGATAGATGTTTTCCCCATTGCCGCAACCCTTTAAAATGATGCCCGGCGGCTGCACTTACGCTTTCACCGTCGATTTACGCACGATCAGCGTCGAGGGCAGCATGATCTTGCGGCTCCGCGCAGGGGCGGTGCCTTCGATTCGTTCGATCAGCATCTGCATTCCCATATAGCCGATGTCGTAGGCCGGTTGGGCCGCTACCGTCAGAAACGGGTTATAGTCCGGAATCGGCTCGGGATCGTCGAAACAAGCGACGGAGATTTCATCCGGAACGGTCACGTTCATTTCTTTCAGCGCTCGCAGCGTGTTGACGCCGATGAAATTGTTCGCCGCCACGATCGCCGTAGGCCGGGCTGCCGGAGCAAGCGCCATGAAGGTCCGGACGATGTCCGAGAAGCTGTCCTGCCGGAAATGCGTTTCGATCAGCAGCTCCGGACAGGCCTCAAGGCCGCTTAGCACCAGCGCGTCAAGGAACGCCTGTCTTCTCTCGCGGGCGTTGGAAATGCCCGAAGGACCGTTGATCAGCGCGATCCGGCGATGTCCCTGCTCCGCCAGATGAGCGACAAGCTCTCTGGTCGTCTCCACGTTGTCGCCGCTTGCCAGATCGGCGTCGATGCCTTCGACATAGCGGTCGACGAAGACGAACGGAACGCGGCGCTTCGCCAGCTTGCGCAGGTTGGGCAAGGAAGCGTCGCCCGTCGGCGCGATGAGGACGCCGTCCACCTTGGAGGACAGCAGCAGATCGACGTAACGGCATTCCTTGTCCGTCTGTTCGTCGGAGTTGCCGAGCAGCATCTGATAGCCGGACTGGAGAGCTTTATCCTCGGCTCCGCGGGCGATGGTCGTAAAGAACGGATTGGCGATATCCGGGATCACCAGAGATACGAGCTTCGTTTCCTTGGAGACAAGACCCCTGGCCTGCTTGTTGGGGATATAGTCCATCTCCCGGATCACGGCCTCGACCTTCAGGCGCGTCGCCTCGCTGATGGCGGGGGAATGGTTAATGACGCGGGAGACGGTCATGGGAGACACGTTGGCTTTTTTGGCTATATCGTAAATGGTTACCATAATGAATTCAGTTCCTCTCAAATTTCCAAGAGCTTGACCGATTGACGAATCGGGCAGTGGCTGTTATGTTAATGTTATCGGTAACATAAACATAACATATTTTCGGGCTGATCCGCAATCAGCAGCGGGCGGACACCGCCCGCAAGCCGGAGGAAGATAGGGTACCGGCGGATGAGGTCATGCTAGAGGAGGAGGGACAGGAATGAAATATAGGCAGCTCGGGAAAACGGGGCTTCAGGTTTCGGCGCTGAGCTTCGGGGCCTCGTCGCTTGGAGGCGTTTTCCGCGATATTGACGAGAAGGAGGGAATACGCGCCGTCCATGAGGCGGTAGAGCGCGGGATCAATCTGATCGACGTGTCCCCGTATTACGGCTTGACCAAGGCGGAGACTGTGCTGGGACAAGCGATAAGCGAGCTCGACCGCAGCCGCTTTTACTTAAGCACGAAGGCCGGCCGCTACGGCAGCGAGGAGTTCGACTTCTCTCCCGGGCGAATTATCCGCAGCGTGGATGAAAGCTTGCAGCGGCTCCAGACGGACTACATCGACATTTTATATTTGCATGATATTGAATTCGGTTCCATGAAGCAAATTTTGGAGGAAAGCATTCCGGCGCTGCAGCGTCTGAAGGAGCAGGGCAAAATTCGCTTTACCGGCGTATCCGGTCTGCCGCTGGCGATCTTCCGCACGGTGCTGAATGCGGCCGAGGTGGACAGTATGTTGTCTTACTGCCATTATTCGCTCAACGATACGTCGCTGACGGAGCTGCTGCCGTTAATCGCTGCGAACGGGACGGGGCTTGTCAATGCGTCTCCGCTGTCGATGGGGCTGCTGAGCGGCAAGGAGCCGCCGTCTTGGCATCCCGCCGGAGAAGAGACGAAGCGGGTGTGCCGGCAGGCGGCGGAAGCGTGCGCGGCCCGCGGCATCAACCTGCCGAAGCTGGCGATTCAATTTGCCACCGCGAACGAGGCGATTCCGACGACGCTGGTCAGCACGGCCAGACCGCAAGCGATCGCGATGAACGCCGACTGGGCGGACGAGCCGATCGATCGGGAGGAGCTGGCGCAGGTGCTGGAGCTGCTGAAGCCGATACATAACCACACATGGCCGAGCGGCAGGCCGGAAAACAGTATGTAATCGCCGCGTTACATGTCACCATCTAACCCTATTTCGGAGAAAAGAGGCGTAATTCGGATGAAAACGATTGTATGCGAGGAACCGAATCGTTTGGCGATGAAGGAGACGGAGAAACCGGAGGCGGCACCCGGTGAAGCGTTAATTCGCATCCGGCGGATTGGGATTTGCGGCACCGACTTGCACGCGTACCGGGGCAATCAGCCTTACTTTGTGTACCCGCGCGTATTGGGGCATGAGCTTGCCGGAGAGGTGATAGAGATTGGCGCGAACGCTCAAGGACTTAAGGCGGGCGATACGGTAGCGGTCATTCCGTATCTCGAATGCGGCGAATGCGTCGCCTGCCGCAGCGGCAAGCCGAACTGCTGCGTAAAGATGAGCGTGCTCGGCGTGCATCAGGACGGCGGGATGCGCGAATATATGACCGTTCCGGCGGAACATCTGCTGTCCGCCGAAGGGCTCGGCTACGATCAGACGGCGATCGTAGAATGCTTCAGCATCGGCGCTCATGCGGTTCGCCGGGCGCAGATCGTCCCGGGCGAATTCGCGCTGGTTATCGGTGCCGGACCGATCGGTCTGGGCGTCATGAAATTCGCCAAGCTGGCGGGAGCCCGGGTCATCGCGCTCGATATCAATGAAGAGCGGCTTCAGTACTGCAAAGAGTGGGCGCCGGCCGATTACATCGTCAATGCGAAGGAAAACCCGCTGCAGCAGATTGCGGATATGACGGGAGGCGATTATCCGACCGCAGTGTTCGATGCGACGGGCAACGCCAAATCGATGGAGGGCGCCGTCCAATATGTGTCTCACGGCGGGAGGCTCGTATACGTCGGCTTGGTGAAATCCGATATCGCCTTCAGCGATCCCGAATTCCACAAGCGGGAAATGTCGATAATCAGCAGCCGCAACGCGACCCGGGCCGACTTCGAGCATGTGCTCGACAGCCTCCGCGGCGGCCGTATCGATACGTCATCGTTCATTACGCATCGGGCCGGCTTCGATGAGATGATAGACGCTTATGAATCGTGGCTGAAGCCGGAGACGGGTGTCATTAAAGCGGTTGTTGAATTATAATTAAATAAAGCGGAGCGTATCCTGACATACTGTTGTCAGTAAAGCTGTTGTATAGTTGAAGCAAAGAGTCCGTTTGGAGCGGCGGGATGTTGCCGGACCTGCTGCAGCTAAGATAATGAACGAGAACTGACACAACTATTTCAGGGAGGCGTTTACTTATGTTTACGACCATTCAACAATTTATCGAGGAATACGGCCAAGAATCGGCCAATACGCAAAAGCTGCTCTATGCTTTGACGGATGAATCGCTTAGCCGGGAAATAGCTCCGGGATACCGGACTCTAGGTCATCTTGCCTGGCATTTGGTGCCGAGCGGGGGACTGCTCCATCCGACCGGACTTAAGTTCGAGGCGCCGGATGAGCGCAGCGAAGCCCCGTCGTCGGCAGCGGCGATTGCCGAAGCTTACCGGGCCGCTTCACAGTCTCTGATTGACGCGGTCCGCAATCAGTGGACCGATGCCAAGCTGCAAGAGACGGCGACGGTTTTCGGCCAGCCCTGGAAAAACGGATTGACTCTGCATGTATTCCAGAAGCATGAAATTCATCACCGCGGGCAGTTGACGATTTTGATGCGTCAAGCCGGTCTGCCGGTAACCGGAGTGTACGGTCCGACCAAAGAAGAGTGGGCGGCTTTAGGAATGGAAGCCCCCGTGTAACAAACGAGCGAAGGGCCCTCTCCTGCAAACAAGAGAGGGCCCTTCGGCTTGCTCCGCGGGCGGCTGCCGGGAGCGGGGAAGCTAAGCTATGTATGATCAGACACGCCATAATGCGGCGCGATCAGGAAGCTTTGGCTGCGGAGGGCGGCGCCGTCCTCATGCTTCGGAGCGGCCGTCAGCCTGCCGCTGCGCTCGCCGCCCATGGTCAGCATCAGCCCGGTTGCGCGGCTGATGACGGCGGACCAGCCGCCGCTCTCTACCGCGGCGAATTGCCAGAACTGGCCGTCGCCGTCGGCGCGGGGGCGCAGCGCAAGCTCAACGGGCTCAACGCGGTCCGGCGTCTGCACGGCTTCGAGGCAGCGCCCGCTCGCCTTGCTCACGATGCGGACATATCCGTCCGCCGTCTGCTCGAGCAGCCAGTGCTGGCGCGTGGAATCGTACGCCAGCGTCTCGGCGATCAGTGCGTCCGAGCTGTCGTCCTCGGCGGCCAAATAGCGGCGAGAGCGGTTCAAGATGCGGATGTAGCCGCCGGCAGACGCAAGCTCCGTGTGAGAGGCGCCCGCCCCCGTACCGTCTCCGCTCTCCTCTGCGGCATTCACCTTTACCTCATCGCTCCATAGCAGCGTCATCGTCGTGTCGTCGGGAAAGCGAATGGGCAGTATCGCATAGGACGACCGGTGATAGTCCCGCGGATGCCAGCGGTCTCCGACGTACCAATAGCTTGTGCCGGCTTCGCCTTGCAGCGGCAGGATAAAGGTCGGCTGCGTATCGTAGGTCGTCGGCCCGCCGAAGTCCAGCAGGCCGGACCAGCGGCCGGTGAGGCTGCGGGAATAGGCGTATTTGCCTTGGTTCGGCTCCCAGCCCGTACAGCCCGAGCTGATCATGAAATAAACGCCGTTGCGCTTGACAAGCGCGGGGGCTTCCCGGTATTGACTGGGCCATAACGTGCGAACATGCTCGTCAATAGCGAGATAGTCGTCGCTGAGCCGGTACATATGCAGATCGGCGTTGTCCCGCGCCGCCGAGATGAAGTAGGCCGCGCCGTCGTCGTCGACGAACAGCGTACAGTCCCGCGACATCGCTCCCGACGGGTTAAAGCTGCCGTGATACACGTAATCTCCGTCGACGGTGTCGCAGCTGGCGATCGCGCAGCGGGCCGCTCCGTAGTCCTGGCCGTTCTCCCAATGCATCCACATGACGTATTTGCCGGTCGCGGCGTTGTAGATGACCTTCGGCCGTTCGATATTCGCCCCGCGCCCCGTCTCCTTATCGGTGACAAGCTCCGGGGACGTCCGCATGTCGATCGGCAGAAACCTCGAATCCAGCGTCAGCACATCGCCGCGAAATTCCCAATTCGTCATGTCCGTCGTGCGATAGCAGGAGACGCGTTTGCGCCCCTGCCGGTTTTCTCCGAACCAGTAGATGTACGGCCCGGATTGAAGCATGCCCCCGCCGTGAGCGTGCAAGGGCTGGCCGCTCGTATCTTTCCATAAAGAACCGTTGTACAGCATATGGTCATTCTCCTTTGCCTATTGATGGTCCCGCGCCAGGAAGCCGCGCGATTCGGTTACTTGCCCGCACCGGCGTCGATCTGGCGAATATGATTTTGCAGGCCCTCGTCGGCTACGCGGAGCGTCGTATTAACATCCTGCTCGCCCGCCAAATATTTGGTCACCTGTTCGCTGACGATTTTGCCCGCATCGGGATATTTGCTAGTCGCCGTATAAGCGGGAACGTACGCGCCTTTGAAAATCGCGTCCAAATGCTTGCCTTGCAAAATCGGCATATCCGCACCGAGCTCGCGGCGGATCGAAGCATCCTTCAGCACGGACAATTTGCCGGAAGCGCGCGTCAATTTCTTCTGTATTTCGTCCGACGTCAAAATTTCGATCACCTTGAACGCCTCGTCCTTGTGCTTGCTCGCCTTGGTGACGAAAGCGACGTGCTCGTCGACCATGCCGGCTACATTAGGCTTATCCGGGTTGCTCGGATACTGGGAGATGTCCCAGTTCAGCCCTTTGGCCGCGTCGCCCTGCAGCAGGTTGAAGTTATTGCCGGTCGCGAACATCGCCAGATTGCGGTCCTTCATAAATTGGTTGCGCGGATGCACGTCCGGCACAGGCTCGTTGGACGGGATCGACTCGATGCTCTTCGCAAGCTCCAGCACATGCTTCCATTCGTCGTTATTGAAGTTAGACTTGCCGTCCTTGATCGTCGGCAGCGCTTCCTGGAGCGCCAGCTTTCCGTAGCCGTCGGCTTCCAGCCCGCGGTAGCGCACGCCCTGGTCCTCCCGGCTTACCTTCTTGGCGAGCTCGATCGTCTCTTCCCAGGTCATCCCGTCCTTCGGATAATCGACCCCGAATTTATCGAAAATATCCTTGTTGTAATAAATAGCATTAAAATTGGCATCGTACGGGAGGGCGACCAGCCCGCCGTTGTCGTATCCGCGGATCGTATCCAAATAAGTGGCCTCGAACCGGCCCAAATCCAGGCTATGCTTCTTGATCAGCGGCGTCATATCCTCGACCAGTCCCAGCTCTTGATAGTCGGGAATCAGATTGACCCAGGTCGCTACAAGATCGGGAACTGTGCCGGCGGCAATCATTTCTTTAATATTTTCGCCTTTAAGCATCTCGATCTGAATATTCGGATATTGCTTCGCCAGCGGCTCGACAATCAGCGTTTGAAAATCGGCATCGTTGATTTCCGACCACTTTTGGGCGAGCAGCAGTTTGACGGGTTCTTCGGATTTCGTCGTCGCTTCGGCGGTTTGACCCTGCTCCTTGCCCGCTGCTTGCGGCTCGTTTAAGCCGCTGCTGCATCCTGCCAGAACCATGAAGGCGACGAAGACGGCGGCTGCCGCTTGGCATACACGTGCTTCCATTTTGCAATCCCCCTTGAATATTGTGTTGTAAGCGATTTATGAATAATAGTATCACTGCCTTTTGCCTGCCAACAATTGAAAAAAGCAGGCTAAAATAACACTTTTGCACACAGAGTAAGCGGTAATAGGGAAGATCCCCCGCGCAACGAAAGTCCTATCGCGATTGCACGCGTGAGGCGGCTGATGCGGCGGCGGCATTGACGGACAGGCTCCTTCCTAATCGAGTGCGCACAAAAAACCGCTTGGAAACAGCTTCCCCAAGTGGCTTGCTTGAACTGGAACAAGAGGCTACGCCTTAATGCCTGAGCGGTATTGAAACGGCGTCGAACCGACCTGCATGCGGAAAAACTTGCAGAAATAAGCGGATGACGAGAACGTCAGTTCTTCCGCGATTTCCTCCACGGACATCGTCGTCTCCTGCAGCAGCTTCTTCGCCTTTTCGACCCTTACTTTCGTCAAGTAATGCTTCGGCGACATGCCGTACACCTGCTTGAAGCAGCTCGTAATATAGTTGCGGTGCACATGCAGCTTCTCGGACAGCTCGGCGATGAGCAGCCTCTCCGACCCTCCGTACGTTTCGAGCAAATAAGCGGCTTCCGTGGCGATCAAATGCTTGGAGTTTGAGGCGGGGGAGTCGTCGTTCATTTCGGGAATGACGATCTTTTCGATCAGAAACGCGAGGAACTGCATCATGATCGACTGCATCATCATCTTTTGGGTAAAAGCGAGCTCGTCCTGCGTCCGGAACAATTCGATCAGCCTTTGCATGGATTGGCGGATTTCCGCTTCGATCTCGGGCGTTTGGCGCATGCTGACGATAGGTCTGCGCATTTGGTGAAACAAAGAGTGCACCTCGCGGGGCTCCACATCGAAATGAAAATTGAAGAAGCGGCTTTCCTCATGCGCTTCCGGATAATGCAGAACACCGGAGTTAACCAGAATAAAATCGCCTGCGCGCAGCCTGTACTCGACGCCGTTCACCCACTCGCTCATCTCGCCCGTCTCGACGTATAAAATCTCGAACATCGGATGCTTGTGATTCGGATAGACGGAGCCTTTCTCCGCATTTTTATAGAGAATGCTCCAAACGTGGAAAGAAGTGAAAAAACCGGGAAAGAAAAAATGATCCTTCATTTTTTGCACCGACTTTCGGAAAAAAATGCGGTTTATGATCAGAGTATCATAACGGGGCATTCAGGTAAATATTTCCTCCCCGTGCCATGGGAAACGCCGGCGCTTTCCTGTATGATATACATGGATAGGAAGCGATTGACAATCAGGAGGGATTGCGATGAGTGAATCTGTCATCATTCATGACACATTCGTATTAAACGCCGGCCGGCTAAGCGGCGGGGAGCCGCTGTTCATCCGCGGCGACGTGCGTCTGATCCAAAGAGGAGGCTTGCAGGAAGCTTCGGCGCTGCCGGTTCTGCTCATCAGCCACGGTTTCAAAGGGTTTAAAGATTGGGGCTTCTTCCCGTATATCGCCGGGCGTTTTGCCGAAAACGGCTATTATACGGTTACCTACAATTTTTCCTGCAACGGCGTCGGGCAAACGGATTTCGACGAGCTGGACAAGTTCGCGCTCAATACGTTTTCGCGCGAGCAGGAAGATTTGAGCCTTGTGCTGAACGCGCTGCTGGAGCGGGGGCTTCCTCGCGCCGAGCTGGCCGATCCGTCGCGCATTGCTTTGCTGGGCCACAGCTGGGGAGGGGCGGGCGGCATCGTATTCGCCGCCGAGCATCCGCAGGTGAAGGCGCTGGTCACTTGGAACGGCAGCGCCTATGCCGATTTATTCCCCGCCGAGTTCAAAGCGCAGGTGGAGAAGGACGGCGTAGCGTACGTGGCGAATGCGCGAACGAAGCAGGAGATGCCGATTCGGATCGAGTATTTCGACGATCTGAAGGCAGGCGGCGAGCGGTACGATATCGTGCGGCGGCTCGCCGAGCTGAACATACCCGTGCTGCAGGTGCAGGGAGACCAGGATTCTCCGCGGCTGCAGGCCGGCTTCGAAGCGCTGCGAGCCGGCGCGCCCCGGCATAAGACCGCCGTCGTTGCCGGCGGCAATCATACGTTCGGCGCGGTGCATCCTTTCCAGGGCGCGACGCCGCATTTGGAGGAGGCGCTGCAGGCTTCGCTGCGCTTTTTGGATGAAGCGCTCCGGCGTTAACGGTTTGTAAGCAATCTGCGGCGTCTTAAGCCTGCGTCCGGCGTGATCCCGCGCCGGACTAGACTGGATATGTTGATTCCACGTGGCTTTTAGCATTACGAAACGTCAGACTCTTCGCCAAATAAGTATTAGACTGGCTCCCAAAATAAAACAGCGGCAGCCATGGAATGAAAATAAAGCGTTAGACTGCCGCTGTTTTATTAAGCTGACGTTCACCGTTAGCGTAATCAATTAACTCAGAACCTCGACAGTAAATCCACCAGGCGCTTGGACATAGAACGTCCATGCGTGCGATCTTTGCGGGGGCTCCACATCAAACCCATCATCCTTCATACGTTGATTGATTTCGTTCACCCGATCCTCGCTTTCTTGAATGAAGCCGATATGAAAGGTGTTGGGGTAGCTGACTTGATTGCCTTTCATCAAGGTAAGCACTAACCTACCGTCGTCAAATAATACGGCGAATGTATTGCCGCGTGTGTTTCCAATTTGCAATCCGAAATATTTTACCAAGAAATCGACTGTAGCTTTAACATCACTGACCGTTAGGTTGAGATGGTTTAGTTTCACAAGAACACTTCCTCTTCCAGGAATTTATTTGTTCAATATCCATACTTTAACACAATATCTCCTAATCTGCCCGTTACTTCAATGAGTATAGGAGCTACCCTGCGAAGCTACACACTGTCTGTCCCGTTAAATATCTATCTATAGGTGTCGCAAATTTAACTTTTCATTATTATTTCTGTAAAGTAAGTGCTTGAAAATGTGGTTGTCCATGTTGTAATGGAATTGTGTTAAAACTTATTTCTTTAAAATGTTTTCCTACAACCGCTCTTATTGAATTATCAGAATATGATGCAAAAAAACGTTTAGGATCACACCAATCATTATCCCATATCCCTTCTGAATCTTTTCCGCCATATAATCCCATATAGAAAAGAGCATCTGGTTTCATTATTCGTTTGATTCCTAAAAGTACGTCATCTATTTCGCTTTTAGGCACATGTAACAGACAATTTAGGGCATATACAGCATCGAATGTACTATCGGCGAAATCTAAATCGTAAAAGTCCATGACATATGCTTGAAGTCCTCTCTCCTTGCAATAGCGCACCATCTCGGAAGACAACTCAACGCTTGTTACCTCAATGCCATTTTCCTTGAAATAAAGACTATCAATGCCTGTGCCGGCACCAATTTCAAGTAAGTTTTTTTTATTCGATGAAAGTAACTTGTTCAGAAAATTTTCTCTCTCAATAATTTTCCACTCAGCAGGTGTAGCATTTACCCTTCTATGAGAGTCAATATCATATGATTTAGCAAGATTCATTTTATTCATATGTACACCTCGATTAAAAATGACTTCGAAAAACTTCCTTGCCCGTAGGAATATTAGGCAGCTTTCTTAAGAAGATTATTTCATAAAACTGGAAGTTATACTACTGAAAATTGGCTGATATTTAACTTACAGATTAAAATCGGTAGTTAAACATTACTGACAGTTAGCTGAATGAAGCATGGTCAGTCTACAACTTTATTTTCCACAGTTATCAAGACCTAAATTTAAGAAAGTCAGATAAAATAAAGAGTTCCACATATTGTACATGACTAATATGTGGAACTCTTTATCGTTTCTGCGGCAGCCTCTTGGTGATGGTTAATATGCTCATTACCGGTTAGAGTTCAGTATAATCCATCTTTTGTATACTATAGAAAATCGTCGATCAACGAGATTCCATTGATGATCCGCATCCGACTATCTTGCAGAAAATCGCGGGTCCAATCGTCCGGCTGACGTAAATCCCAGCTCCGGTACATACCGACAACTACTATAATCTCGCGAAGCCTAAGGAAGAGCGACAGCTGATTCTTCCAACCGTCGGGCAACCGTCGACCATCCTCTGTATAGCCTTGTTCGAAATGCTCAATGAAGAGTTCGTACTGCACCTTCCGTTCTGACTTCGAATCTTCCCCGAATACATAAAGCAAATAATAGAGTTGAATAGCAATGTCCTCGGCATACCAACGACCGCCAAGAAAGCGACGGAGCAGCGCATCGTGCTGCAGTTTGCGGAAATGAAACATTCGCTCGCAACCGAGCGTCCAACCAATGATGAGATAGAGCAAGATGCGATGAACAGGGAAAATGGCGTTGTGCGCTTTACCACCGGAGAGGTCCTGCATGGCCTCGGCGAGCTTGATTTTTTCAAGATAGGCCAGGAAGATTTTGACGCCTCCGAAACTCGTGGCGTTTTGTAGCGAAAATTCACTCTTGATTTTGCTGACGTCTGTGGTAGACTTCATCTAAAGGGTGCTCCTCTCTTTGGGTGATGTTGTCTTCGCAAACACCATTCTACCAAAGATTTGGAGCCCTTTTTATATTTTTAGACGATCGTACTTTCGAAATTCAGGATTAATTTTTTAAGCCATTGTTAATAATTCTTTTAAACAAAAAATAGAGGAGATTAGCTCATATAATGAACTAACCATCCTCTATTTACGTTACTACAATTAACCGAGTCCACTACTTTATTTTTCAGTGAATGGAGAATCAGGGTTGAAGTGTATGGTGTGATGTGATACAATCCAAACATAATGTATGGCGTGTAGTCATACACTAGCTACAGTGAGGTGGAAGCATGGATTTTATATGGAAACCGGATCATTTTCGGATCGACCCGTCTCGTCCGTTATATGAGCAGTTCGTAGAGCAACTGCGGGCCGATATTGCACGCGGCGTGCTGGCCCCCGGCATCCGGCTGCCGTCCGTACGGGAGCTCGCGGCAACGATCCGCGTCAATCCGACGACCGTCATGAAAACTTATCAGGAATTGGAGCGAAGCCAGTTGATCGTAACGTACCGCGGACAAGGCACCTTTGTCACTAAGGACGAAAAGGTTATCCGGGAGAGCAAGCGGGCTATCGCCCGCGAGGCGGTCCGCAAGCTCCGCGAGACGGCCGAATCGCTCGATTTGACTGTGGAGCAATTGCTGGAGCTGGCACAAGTAAAGGAGGAATAAGTTTATGGGCGTTAACGTAAACGATGCTCTCTATGCAATCGAATGCAGTGAAGTGAGCGTAACGTTGAAGAAGAAGCCTATTTTGCAAGACGTCACCTTCCGTTTGGAAAAAGGGCGTATCGGCGGCTTGCTCGGACCGAACGGCGCCGGGAAATCGACGCTGCTTAAGGTATGCTCCGGTCTGATGGAGCCGAGCGGAGGCGCGGTGCGAATATTCGGCGAGCCGGCGGGGGTGGCGACTCTTGGGCATATGGCGGTTTTGCCGGATCGGGGCAAGCTGCCCGGCTGGCTGACGGCGGGAGAATGGCTTCAGTTCGCGCGCGATTTGTATCCGGATTGGAACGAGGACTACGCGGAGCAGCTCGTTCAGTCATTGCGCGTCAACCGCCAGTCGCGGATCGCGGCCTTGTCCCGGGGAGAGGAAGCGAGGCTGCAGCTATTGACCTGTCTTGCCCGGAGATCGCCGCTCATCGTGCTGGACGAACCGTTTACCGGCGTCGATATGCTGTCCCGGGAGCAGATCGCTTCGTCGGTGGTCGCCGATCTGGCCGACGGAGAGCGAACCTTTCTTATTGCGACGCATGATATCCGGGAAATGGAAAATTTATTCGATTGCCTCATCCTGCTGGGAGATGGCCGAGTCCGGTCGACGGACGATGTGGATGACTTGCGGCAGCGGGGACTGTCGGTAGAATCACATTATAGGGATGTGTTCTCATGACCGTGATCCCGCTGTTGTCCCGTTTGGAAATGAGCCGATACAGTCCTTTTTTAATCGGAAGAAGACAAAGCAATTATTTATGGATCGTCTTGGCTATCTTGGCCGCGCTCGCCGGGAGCATGGCGCTCATGCGCGATGCGACGACGGTCAGCGGACTGTTTACGTCAGGGGTACTCATCCTGTTCGAGGCGATGCTGCTGCTCGTATTGTACGATTCGACATCGTCCGGCGCCAGATACGGCGTTAGCCGCGACTGGTGGCTGCTGCTGCCGCATTCGCGCCTGTCGCTTCTGCTCGGCAAGGCGCTGGGCCTGCTCCGGTTCGGAGGGCATCTCGCCGCTTATCTGCTCTTCATCCGCGTGGCGCATTACGCGCTTGCCGCCGGCTGGGAGCGGATGGAGACCGTACCGCCGGCGGAGCTGCTGCGGATCTTGGGCGCCGACGCGCTGCTGGCCGCGGCGCTTATGCCTGTCGTCGTCGCTTTCGGTTTGCTGCTGACGGTGTTCCATATAGGGTGGGCGCGTATGGCCGTTACGATCCTGTGCCTATACGTTTCGATGCCTGCGCTCATTTTTACGATCATGGCGGGGAATCGGCAGTTCGCGGCGGATTACTTGGCTCCGGGGGATGTCGCCCGCTACGCCGGGATCATCGCGGCCGCGGGATGGCCGCTGGCCGGACTATGCCTATGGCTCGCCGCGTCCGTCGGAATGAAGCGGATGAGCGGCATCCGCTACAGGAGCGGCGCCGTTTCCCGGGCCGCCGAATCCGGCCCCGGGCTTGCCGCAGCGAAGCAGGGGCAGCTCGGCGGAGACATCCGCCGAACGCCGTTCCGCACGCTCGTCGCGATGGAGCGGCGGCGGCATACGAGCCTGCTGCGGACGAAGGCAGGGAAGCTTATCGCGTGCATATTGCCGGCGGTGGCGGCTATTTTTGCTTATCGCAACGGCGGCAATATGCAGGAGCTGATCTCGTATCAGTCGGCTATCGTTGTGCTCGGCTATATGGCTATCGTCGGTTATTATATAAACCGGCATATGGAGTTTCAGCGCAACGATTCGGCCTGGTGGTTGACTTTTCCGCATTCCCGATATTTGCTGCTCGCAAGCCGCGCCTGCGCTTATTTATCGGTCATGCTTCCGTATTGGGGACTGCTGCTGCTCGGTTGCGCGGCGGGAGCGCTGCTCAAGCAGTGGACGGAGCCGATGCCGCCGGAGCAATGGGGGATCGTATGTCGCTGCGCGGCCGGGTACCTGCTGCTGTTCGTCCCTTTGACCGTTCTTTATATTATCGCGCTGCAAGGGCTGGCGGCTTTCGTGAGCCGCCCGTGGATGTCCGTTCTTTCAATGCCGCTGTACGCAGGCTATGTACTGGGCTTCCCGTTGTCTCAACGGGTCATAGCTCCTGAACGGGGGATCGGGAGGCTGTATCAAGAAGGTCCTTCGCCGGATTTAGGAACGCATCTGCTGCTGTTCTACGCCTTGGTCATCCCTTTTGCGGCGTGGTGCTTCTGGCTTGGAGGCAAGCATATGCACCGGTATTTGCTGGCACGCGATGCTTCGGCCTCCGGGACCGGAAGAAGGAGCAAGCAATGAGCATGCGTCTGCGCCCGAAGACGACAACCTGATAGCTCTGAGTGGTGTCAGTCAACCATACGCCCCCGGTAGCCGGTTAAAGCTACGGGGGTTTTTATATGTTGTTTTTGGGACAACTCCTCCTGAAGCCCTATATCATGGCTAAAACTAACATATGTTGTTAGAATGAATGCCGAAAAGCAGTCCGGAAGACAACCTGGTCTTAAGTCCAGTAAAATCCCGGCCTGCGGACTGTTGAATAGTTCATCCAAAATTTGTATGCTTAATGTGAAAAGTGATAAAATTGTGAACGCATCAAAAAAAGAGTAATCTTATGAAGAGAGGTTCCCACCATGATTGATGTCAATGCGCTAGTTCAGGAAAAGTTTCTATTCCTTCATAAATTTCTCCGTTCCCCTAAGCAGATGGGGAGCATCACGCCGAGCTCCAAATTTTTGGCTAGAGCAATGGTTCGGCATATACCTTGGCATGAAGTGGGCGCCGCGGCGGAGCTCGGAGCCGGCACCGGGGCGATAACCGAGCAAATTCAAGTCAATCTGAAGGAGCGGACCAAGCTGCTGCTGTTTGAAAAGGACGGCATTCTGCGCGACCAGCTTGCCGTGAAGTATCCGGGAGCTGCCTGTTACGCCGACGCATGCCATATCCGAAATGCGATGAAATCCGAGGGCATCGGCCAGCTCGACGCTATTGTCAGCGGTCTGCCGTTCTTTAACTTCCCGCAGGGACTGCGGGATAATATTATGAAGGAAGTGGCGGCTTCGCTGAAGCCGGGGGGATATTTTATCGCGTTCCAGTATTCGCTGCAGATGAAGCATAAGCTCAGCGGCGATTTCGATATGGAGACGATCGACTTTGTGCCGTTTAATTTGCCCCCGGCTTTTGTCTATGTTTGCCGCAAGAGAGGTTGATCGTTCATGAGTTATGATTCGCTGCTGTCCATGATCGGACAATTCGGTTATGCGGCTTTGTTTTTCGCTCTGTGGTTAGGCATCGTCGGCATGCCCATTCCCGATGAAGTTATCGTCATGACAGGCGGCGCTGCAACAGCCAGCGGTTTGCTGCATGTTATACCGGCATTTGCGTTAACGTATTTGGGCGTTATTTCCGGGTTGTCCCTCGGCTATTTTCTGGGAAGGTTCGTCGGCAGTCCGGTGATCGAGAAGCTGAAGCGCAAGAAGAAGATGGACAAATATTTGAGCATGTCCGAGAGTCTGATCGAAAAGTACGGAAGCATGGCGCTGGTGATCAGCTATTTCTTCCCGGTTGTCAGGCATGTAACCCCTTATATTGTCGGCATAAATAAAATGACGTTTCGGCGCTATGCCTTGATTTCCTATTCGACGGGCTTGGTATGGACGCTGATCTTCTTTGTTGCTGGCCGCTTGGCCGGAGACCATGTGGAGGAAGCCGGCAAACTCATTCATCTGTACGGGCTTCGGCTTTTATGGGTGCCTGCCGCGCTTGTGATGATTTGGGCCGTCTATCGGCTCGTTTTCTCCAAACGGTCGCTGGGCGGAGAATAGCTTGTTTTCGGGGCTCCCCGCAAAATACCTGAATCAGCTTCGAAGTCAAGGCCCCACTACTTTGTGGGGTTATTTTACTTTTCCGGGAGGGCGGTAGTCGTAAAGTCATGTTTTTTTGCGGCAATGATATCGGAAAATGATACTATTTTATTACCTTCTATGCTACAATGGGATTAGTTTGATACGTATTTTCCGTGGAAGCTATCATGACAAATCGAAAAACGGCAAACTTATCGAAAGGTAAGGACGCAAAGCCACAGGCCTAAGGAACCATTCTATGGCGGCTGGGTTACCGAAATTGCGCTTATATTCCGGTCTTTGTAGAACAAGACTGCCCAATTTCGGGCAGTCTGTTTTTTTTCTCGGGAAAATAACTTTCATTTGAAAAGGGGTTGTATTGTGTGCAAGCAAACTTCGTCAATCCGTTCTTGACTTCATCGCTTCATGTCATCGAAACGTTGATCCAGATTAAACCTGTCGTAGGGCAGCTCAGTGTGAAAACGATTCACTATACCGAGGACTACGTTTGGCTTAAAATCGGCATCATGGGGCAAATGAGCAAAGACGTTTTATTCGGGTTTCCGGAGACGGTAGCTTTCCGTATGGTTTCCGGCATGATGGGAGGATATCCCGTTAGCCATTTTGACGAGCTATGTCAGAGTGCCGTAGGAGAGCTTGGCAATATGATCAGCGGCAATGCGAGCACGCTGCTGTACCAGCAGGGGATCGAAGTTGACATAACGCCGCCTCATCTCGTTAACGGCACCGCGTACGCTTGGGGAGGGCAAGTGTTCAGCATCCCGTTGTTAATTGACACGATCGGCGAATTCAATATTTACATATCAGCATAAATTCATGCAAAGCAAGAGACAAAATGTATAAAAAAACTGTTAAATAGAGCATTGGCGTGTGTGAAGCTTTATGATAAGTTAAATATTATCACACAATTCAACTATAGGCGGGTTTTCATCATGGACGAAGAGCCTTTGCTGAAGAAAATACGGAATTCGAAGCCGCAGATCGTGCAATTTTGGCTGCGGGGAGCCATCAAGCTTTCGGGGCTTGCCGGGATCGAGAAGCTGCAGCGAAACGGCGACCGGTATTTCGATTATTTGCTGGATATTCATATTCCGGCCGCTGCCCATCCTTTTCAAGCCGTAGTTCCGGACTGGTGTGCCAGGTATTCCGAACTTAAGCTGCAAATTATTGATATTATCGACTGTTCTCACCGTTGGCGCCAAGCCTTTTTTGCGTATTGCGGAGACTGGGCGCCGAAGGATTTGCTCCAGGCGATCAGCATGCGCATCGATTATTTCGAGGCACAGCTCTGCGAGGGCTATTGGCAAAGAACCGTGTCGTCCTTAAAAGAAAAGGACATGGCGATTCATCAGCTTCACGACGACAGAATCAACCTGCTTGGCAAAATGGCCGCGAGCATGGCTCATGAAATTAGGAATCCGCTTACTTCGATCAAAGGCTTCCTTAAGCTGCTGCGTTCCAATATTCAGTCGCTGCCGCGTGAGAAAGCGGATGCCTATCTGGAATTTATTGAAGAAGAATGCAACAATATGCATATGCAGGTTACCGGATTTCTCAGCTTTTCCAGAAGGCCCATTATTGAAGAAGAAATGGCCCATATCCCGGTAAAGCAAATGATCGAATACAACTTGTCGCTGCTAAACCCTCGGCTCATCAACGAGAATGTTCATTTATCGATAAGCATAGCGGACCATTTGACGCTCAATTGCCAGAGGCTGGCGATTCAGCAGGTTTTGAACAACCTGATCAACAACGGCATCGACGCGCTGTCCGAGATCAAGCATGAGAAAAAAATGGAGATCCATGCCTTTGAAGAAAGCTGGGGCATCTCCATCCACATAAGCAACAACGGTCCGGCCATCCCGGCTGAGATTTCAAATACGCTGTTTACCCCGTTTGTAACGAACAAGACGAACGGTACGGGGCTCGGGCTTGCCATTTGCAAGCAAATTATGTCCAAAAACGAGGGAGATATTACTTTTCAAAGCTCGGAAGAAAAAACGGTCTTTATATTAACTTTTCCGAACCGCCCCGCTTGCGATATGCAGCCGGTTCGCAATTGAATCGAAGAAGCCCTGTGCGGCTTCTTTTTTTTGTTGTTTAGGAATTATGCGCAGCCATTTCCTGTGGATATCCGGGGGCTCCCCCGAAAGGAATGTCTACCCATAGAACGATCCCAGAGGAATGGTTAGACGCCGATCCAGCTTAGGCTGGATGCGGACGGAATAAGCTTCAGAGCATCACGTCACTTTTGGGGGATTTGTTCTCCGGATTCGCACATCTGGCAATATGTTCTGCTGGATGACTGCGCAGCTTCTCGTGTATAGTAGGTTTCATGTTAAAAAGAAGTAGAGTTCCTTGCTGACGGCATGACGATGCAGATCCGGGGAGCTCTGCTTATTTGCGTTGCCTTGGTTTGGTTTTCTCATCCCTTTTTTTGGAAGGTTGGTTAGCCCGAAGCCGGCAGCTGCTATTATTTACTAGCTTCGCGCTGCATGCCGGAGAGCCGTTTGTTCATGTTCCGTTCATATTGCAGGTGTATTTTGATGAAAGCTTAAGGTCCTAGGAGGGAACTTCATGAATAAACTGACCAGCTTCTCCATGAAAAATGTAGCTGCTGTGTTCATCATAATCGCTCTATTGATGGGCGGAGGCTTGTACGCGGCATCTACATTGAAAGTGGAGAACATGCCGGATGTTTCGTTTCCGGTTGTATTAATCAGCACGACCTATCCCGGTCCGCCCACGGATGTGATGGAACAGGTCACCAAGCCGCTGGAGGATAAGGTAGCGAACATCGAGGACCTGGATTCCTTAACGTCGACCTCCAGCGACAACGTATCGACGATTATCGTTCAGTTCAAACAGGACGTCGATACCGACAAAAAGAAGCAGGATATCGAGAGCCTCGTTCAGGAAGTGAATCTGCCGTCTACGGCGGAAAGACCGAAGGTCTCAACGTTCGGCTTCGCCTCGATTCCCGCTTATTACCTGGCGATTTACGCCGATAACGGGATGAGCCAGACCGAGCTCGATCAGCTGTATGAGGATCAGATTAAGCCCGGCTTCGAGTCGATGCAGGGGATCGACCATGTCGATTCCATCGGTTCGCGGGAGACGACGATGGACATTCAGCTGAACGCCGATGCGTTGAACAGCTACGGCTTGACGCCTGCACAGGTGACCGCGTCGATCCGCAGCGCGCTGTCGAGCGGCCCTATCGGTTCGGTCGATTTTGACGGAAATACGAAGATGGCGCGGGTTACCGGCGATTTGGACAGCCTGTACAATCTGCAACAGATGGAGCTGCAAACGGCGAGCGGGGGCACGATTACGCTCAAGGAAATTGCCGTCATCAAAGCCGTCACCGATTCCGAATTCAACGCGCGGCTAGATGGCAAACCCGCTATCGGCATTCATCTGTACAAGACGAAAAGCGCCAATGCGGTGAATTTCTCCGACGATGCCGATAAGCTGATCGAAGGCTGGCAGCAATCGATGCCCGGCGTGACCTTCAAGGCCATTTACAACAGCGCGGACGAAGTTAACGAATCGGTTCACGGCATGCTGAAGGAAGGGATTTCCGGAGCGCTGCTCGCTTCCTTGATGATTTTGCTGTTTTTGCGCAATGCGCGCATGACCTTGATCGTTCTCGTATCGATTCCGTTATCGATACTCATTACGTTATTGATGATGTCCCAGCTTCATATCACGCTTAACATTATGACGCTCGGCGGTATGTTCATTGCGGTCGGGCGCGTCGTCGACGATAGTATCGTCGTTATCGAGAACATTTACTCCGCGCTGCAAAAGGCGCAGGAACGTAATGAATCCGTCATTAAGCTCGCTACCAAGCAGGTAGCGATGGCGATTACGTCGTCGACCTTGGCGACGGTCGGCGTGTTCGCTCCGATCGGATTGGTCAGCGGGATTGCCGGCGAGTTTTTCCGGCCGTTCGCCATTACGCTGGCGTGCGCGCTGCTCGCTTCCCTGCTGGTCGCCTTGACCGTCATCCCGATGATGGCCAAGCTGCTGGTGTTAAAAGGCGGACGCATCAAGCATCATGACGAGTCGCATCGCGGCCGGTTGCAGGCATGGTACGAGCGGGTGCTTAAGTGGTGTTTGAACCATCGGATCAAAACGCTGCTCGTGTCCGGTTTGCTGCTCGTCGTCACCTTGGCGACGGTAGTGCCTAATTTGGCCGTCAGCTTTATTCCCGAAGGCAGCTCTGAGCGGCAGATGTACTTTTCCATCAAGCTGCCTTACGAAACGTCCATCGAAAGCACGGATGAGCAGACCAAGCAGATCGAAGCGATGCTGCGCGATGCGAAGGACGGTTCGGGCCAGCCGCTGTTCACCTATGTGGAAGCGTTGGTCGGCTACGGCGGCAAGACGGACCAGGTCGCTTACCAGTCCGAGGTGTATACGGAAGTGAATGAAACGGCCGATCCGGATCAAGTGAGGGATCAATATAAGAAGCTGATTTTGGACGAGCTGCCTAAAGGCTCCGAGGTTACGCCCAAAACGTTGGCCGGCGGCGGCGGCGGCGTTTCTACGACCGATTTCAGCTACATGCTCAAAGGCGACGATCAGAAGCAGCTGGAAGACGCGGCGGCGCTTGTCAAACAAAAGCTGCAAAGCTTCCCGGAGCTGTCCGAAGTCGAAGACAGCCTGAGCGATTCCAAGACAGAGGTTGAAATTGCCGTCGACCAGCAAAAAGCCCGTTTGTTCGGCCTAAGCGCCGCGACGATTCGGGATTCGGCCCGCAGTTGGATTCAGAAGGAACAGCTCGGCGATCTGCACTTTGACAACATCCTGTATAAAACGACGGTCGAGCTGGCCAAAGACGATAAAAACTCGCTCGATAAAATCGGCAAAATGCCTTTGAAGGCTGCAAACGGCAATACGATTTATTTGAACGAAGTAGCCAAGATCAAAGAGGTGCAGGCTCCTGCGTCGCTGCAGCGCGATTCGCGCGAGCAGGTCGTCAGCATTACGGCTAAAATCAACGACGAGAACAAATCCGGCGTCAGCAATAAAGTATCCGCGGCGCTGAATGAAGTTCAGCTGCCGGACGGCGTATCCCGGGAAGTCAAAGGGGTTACGGCGGATATTCAGGAAAGCTTCTCCCAGCTGTTCGTAGCGATGGCTGCGGCGGTGTTCATCGTATACCTGGTCATGGTGCTTGCCTTCGGCAATGCGGGAGCGCCATTCGCGATTTTGTTCTCGCTGCCGTTTGCGGCGATCGGCGGTCTTATTGCTTTATTGTTAACCGGCGAATCGCTGAATATTACGTCGCTGATCGGCTTTATGATGCTGATCGGGATCGTCGTAACGAATGCGATCGTCCTGATCGACCGCGCTCAGCAATTGCGTCAGGAAGGCTACACCGTCCGCCACGCATTGGTTGAAGCGGGTATGGTACGGCTCAGACCGATCATTATGACGGCCGGAGCGACGGTCGTGGCGTTAATTCCGCTGGCGCTGGGCTTGACCAAAGGCACCTTGATCTCCAAAGGTCTTGCCGTCGTCGTCATCGGCGGGCTCACCACCTCCACGCTGCTTACGCTGGTCGTCGTGCCTGTCGTGTATGAGCTGATCGAAGCCATTAAAGGGCGGATCGGCGGATGGTTCCACCGCAAAGCCAAACCGAATCAAACCATGGATATGTAAGGGGAGAAAACAATGAATCAGCGTAAAAGGACGCGTCATAACAGGATGCAATGGGTTAAAACGGCGAGCATGGTGATGGTGGTCGCGGCGCTGGCCGCAGGCTGCGCCTCGCCCAAGACCGCCAGCCCCAATGCCGCCGCGCAGACGGATACGAAGACGGTAAAAACGGCCGCCGTCGACAAGCAAAGCATGGGCGATCCGAAGGAGCAAGTAGCGGATATCGTCGCCGCCTCCGAAGTCGATATTAGCCCCAAAGCCGACGGGCAAGTGCTCGAGATCGTTAAAAAACGGGGAGATACGGTGCAGCAGGGGGAGGTGATTTTCAGACTGGATCAAAAGGACGCGCTCCTGCAAAAGGATAAAAGCGAGGTTGCTCTGAAAAGCGCAGAGGACGCGCTGCAAAAAGCGTCCGAAGACCTCACAAACAGCAAGACGGAGCTGCAAAATTCGATCGCAAAGGCGCAGCAGCAGCTGGACAGCGTGACCAAGGATTACAACAAGATGCATAACGATTACGACGCAGGCCTTGTAACGAAGCGCCAATTGGAACAAAGCGAGATGCAGGTGAACAGCGCGCAGCTGGATTTGCAAAATCTGCAAAACAAGCTGGACGCCATGGACAAAACCAACGGGCTCGCCAGCGCCCAGTCGCAGGTCGATTCCGCGAAGCTCAGCCTTCAAGACATCGACAATACGCTGGATAACTACGCCGTGAAGGCGCCGATATCCGGGGTGCTGACGGATCTGTCCGTGGAAGTCGGCCAATCCGTGGCGCGCGGAGGCAAGGTCGGCCAAGTGCAGCAGCTTGATCCGATCAAAATCAAAGCGGATTTGAGCGAAGCCGCGGCGGCGCTCGTCAAAGGCAAGCAGGAGCTTTCCTTCTACAGCGCGGACAATCCGGACAAGCTGCTGCAAGGACGCGTCACCTATTTGGCGGACGTGATGAACTCGCAGACCAAATCGTACCCGCTGGAGCTGGAAGTCGCTAACGCCGACGGCTACTTGAAGCCGGGCTCCCGAGTGCAGATACAGCTAACGAGCAAGGAGGAGCAGATGGTCATCGCGGTGCCGAGCCTTAGCATCGTAAGAGAGGGCAGCGACGCCTTCGTATTTATTTTGAAGGGAGACCAGGTAGAGAAGCGTCCGATAAAGCTCGGCCGGGTAAACGAAACGTATCAGGAAGTGTTGGACGGAGTGAAAGCCGGCGAGCAGGTGGTCGTCTCCGGGCAGCATCAGCTGAAGGACGGCCAGAAAGTAACGGTTGCTCAAGACGCCAATAATCAGAAATAATCTATCGCTAAAAGCGTGGTGAACAAGCGGCCGAAGGCCACGAATCAATCACCACCCTTCTAAGGGAGGCAAAGAAAGATGAAAACAAACTGGAGAGCGGCGATGGCCGCTACCGTGTTATCGGTAGCGCTGATCGGTTCGTCGGTTCCCGCGATGGCGGATGACGCGCCCGCGGCAGCTGTAGTTAGCAGCGCCTCGTATTCGTTGAACGAATCGATGTCCGCCGTAGTCAAAAGCGTGTCGGTCAACCGCACGTCGGGCGGCCTGCAGATCGGGGCTTTGGTCGGATTGACCAACAATACGGGAGCGATGGCCCGCGTGCCCGATTACGAGGTCAGGGTGAAGACGACGGAAGGAACGGTGTACACGCTGCAAGCGAGCAGCGCCAACGCCCGTTCCTTGATGGCTCAGGAAAGCGCGGAGCTCACTTATATGGTTACGGTCGACCGGCCGACCGATGCGGAGATCAGCGAGCTGTCGTTCGTCGAGGTCGACGAGTACACGTATCCGAAGACGGAGAAGGTGCTGCTGAACGTTCCGGTAACCTCGAGCGTATGGTACGGAACGAAGGGAGAGCTTACCGATCCGTCGGCCAACATCGCCTGGGGCGAGACGTTCTCGCTGCCTTCGTCCAGCTCCCCGCTGCGTTACACGCCGGTGGAAATGAGTAAGCAAAACGACACTAACGGGTATTCATATCTGATTACTGTGCTTGCGGACAACCAAGGTACCGGCACGGAGACCGTACCGGATTTCCGGCTGGACGGCAAGACGGCCGATAAAACGTACGCCGGGAAAAGAGTGGAGCAGGAGCCGGTCACATTGGCCGCAGGAGAGAAGAAGTACGTGCATTTCTCGGTAACGCTGGATCAGGACGTCTCGCTGCAGAGCTTGCTGCTGATGACGACGGAAGCTTTCGTTCCGGCCGGCGGCGCCTCCTCGGCTCAGGGAGCCGCCGGGGCAGGAGCGGGAAGCGCGGCGGGCGGAGCCGCTGCCGGGTCGGCCGCCGGAGCATCGGCGCAGACCCAGCCGGGCTTCGATGTCGCGCGGCTGATCATCGCGGCGCCGACGCCGTCGTCGCCTTCGAATACGGCCGGCGATTATACGATCGGCTCGCCGATAGCGGTGGACCCGCTCAATCATCTGATCGATTCGAAGACGGAAGTATCGCTTGTCGAGCTTCATATGCATGAGAATGAAGGAGAAGGCTTCAAATCGGTTGTCGCCAAGTTCAAAATATCGAACAAGAGCGATATGACGGTAGCGACGCCTGCCTTCCAGACCGAGCTGGTCGGAGGCGACGGCTCCAGCTATGCGGGAACCCGTCAATCGACGACGGCGGCCGAGCTGATGCCGAACCTCGGCTATGTCGTCAGCTATTCCTTTATGATTCCGGCATCGGAATCCGGAGAGACGATGACGATGAAGCTGCTCGACAACGTGACGGCGGCTCCGTACAGCAGCACGATCGCCAATTTCAACGTCGCCGTTCAAAAGGATACGGACGATTCGCTGATGTCGTTCTATCCGTTCAACGTGAAGCTGGACGATTGGACGCTGTCCGCCTTCACGAATACGGCCGCGGGCGGGCAAGGCTTGACGTATTCCTACAAGCTGAAGCTGTGGCTGACCGTGAACCGTCTGGAGGACGTCGTTGTCGATCAGAACTTCTCCAAGTTCAAAGTCGAGCTTGTAGACAGCGCGGGCCGGTCGTTAGGCTCGCAAACCGTGCCGTTTACCGGCGATAATAAGCTGGTAAGCGGAGAACAGACGATAGATCTGAGCAATATTAAAACCGACCAGGTCAGCTCTCCGATTACCGTCAAGCTGTACGAGTCGATCGATACGCCGAACGGCGAAGCGACAAGACTCGTGAAAACGCTGGTTCAGCCCTAATCGATAGCAGATATTTCGTGAAAGAGAGATCGTGGACTTCGCTGTCCGCGGTCTCTTTTTTTGCATTATACAGTCGGCGTTTTCGCCGCATGGAAGAACTGCGGAGTTTTGGATAAAAAAACGGCTCTTGGGTGAGAATGGAGAATATCCATACCAATTTTACGGCGACAATCTGTGCGAAAAGGGGATGCTCTGTGAACTTCATCAAGTGGCTTGCCAAGAAACCGTTGAAATCCCGCGCGTCTGCGCAATCCGCCGCAGCGGCGGTGCAGCCGCAGCAGCAAACGCAAACGGCGGGCAAAGCAATTTTCATAGAGTTGAACGACAATTACAACTACTTGTCCTCCTTGTATGAAGATTGCTCGGATATCGTATTCCATCACTTTAAAATCGGCGGTATAACGGATGCGTTCCTTATCTTTATCGATGAGATGTCGGATACCGATATGATAGATCAGCACGTCCTTAATCCGCTCATGGAAGGCGTCGCCGAATCCGAAAAGGGCAGATCGATTATTTCAAAGAGCATCAGCGTATGCCACGCCAAGGAAATTGCGACGTTTGATCAAGCTGCCGACGAGATTTCCAAGGGCAATCCTGTCATCTTCGTCGACGGCGACAATCAAGCGGTATCATTGGGCCTGGCCAAGTGGCCGAAACGGAATATCGAGGAGCCTGTTGCCGAATCGGTAGTACGGGGACCGCGGCTCGGGTTTACGGAAGCTCTGGGTGTCAACACTTCTTTGCTGCGAAGAAGCATCAAGAGCCCGGCGCTCAAGATGAAATCGCTCAAGATCGGGCGGTATACGCAAACCGAGGTAGTCGTCACTTATATCAAAGGGGTCGTCGATCCCGCATTAATCGATGAAATTATAAGCCGGCTGCAGCGCATCGACATCGACGGCATTCTCGACAGCTACTATGTTGAGGAACTGATCGGCGACAACCCGCTCACGCCGTTCCCGCAGATGCTCTCTACGGAAAGGCCCGACGTCGTTGTGGGCAATTTGCTGGAAGGCCGGGCGGCGGTTATCATCGACGGTTCTCCTTCGGTACTGGTAATGCCGATTACGCTGTTTTCGCTGATCCAGTCTCCGGAAGATTACTACCAGACGTTCTGGGCGGGAACGTTCATCCGGTGGCTGCGCTATTGCTTCTTTGTTATCGCCTTGACCATTCCGTCCGCTTATGTGGCTATTTTGACATACCACCAGGAGATGATTCCGACGACGCTGCTGCTCAGCGTAGCCAAGTCGAGGGAAGAGATCCCTTTCCCCGCGCTGATCGAGGCGCTGCTGATGGAAATTACCTTCGAGGCGCTAAGGGAAGCGGGATTGCGCCTGCCGAAGCAGGTCGGACCTGCGGTCAGCATCGTCGGCGCTCTCGTCATCGGTCAGGCGGCCATTTCCGCAGGGCTCGTCTCCTCGCCGATGGTTATGGTCGTCGCGTTTACCGGCATCGCTTCGTTCACCTTCCCGCGATATACGCTGGGCATATCGATCCGGCTGCTTCGGTTCCCGCTGATGTTTCTCGCCGGCTTTCTCGGACTTCTCGGCCTCATGCTGGGGATTATTACCATCGTCATTCATTTGTGCACGCTGCGTTCCTTCGGCGTTCCGTATTTGTCATCTCTTGCGCCCATGCATAAAAACCTGGTTCAGGACGTGTTAATCCGTACGCCGCTATGGGCCAGAAGCATAAGGCCGAAATTAACCGGCACTGTGAACCGTCGGCGACAGGCACCGGGGCTTAGGCCCAAACCGCCGCAAGGGGATGGAAGCGGATGATCGAAAAGGGAAGATTAACGGCCATGCAAATGGGAATGCTGATGTTTCCCACCATTTTGGCTACCGCTATATTGATTTTACCGGCCATTACCGTCAAATACGCAAAGCAGGATGCCTGGCTTTCCCCTTTATGGGCTTGCGCCGTCGGCTTTGTTCTGGTCTACGCCATGTACAAGCTTCATACGCTGTACCCGGGAAAGAGCATCGTGGAAGCAAGCGAGCTTATTATCGGCAAATGGCTCGGCAAATGCTTCGGCTTCGTGGTTTTCTTCCTTTACTTGCAGGATACGGGATTTGTTATCAGGGAATACGAGGAATTCGTCGTCGGCAATTTCTTGCAGCGCACTCCTGCGATTGTCGTCACCAGCTGCATGGTGTTCGTTTGCGCGATAGCCGTGCGCAGCGGCGCGGAAGTGTTGGGACGATGCGCGCAAGTGTTCGTGCCGCTCATCATTATTTTTTTGCTGCTTATTCTCATGCTGCTAATCCCGGAGCTCAAGTTTATCCGGCTGCTTCCGGTTTTGGGCGGCGGGCTCGGACCGTCCGTTCGGGGAGCCGTTCCCCAGATCAGCTGGTTCAGCGATTTTATGCTGATCACCTTTTTTCTGCCGGTTTTGGCGGATCAGCGCAAAGGCTTGAAGCACGGTTTATTATCGGTCGCTGTCGTCGCTGTGACTATGGTGCTCATCAATATGGTCATTTTGCTGCTATTCGGCCATTTGGCGTCCAAGTATACTTATCCGGTCATGGTCGCCTCCAGATATATTAGCCTGGCTGATTTCATCGAGCATACGGAAGCGATGGTGATGGCGATATGGGTGATGGGCGTTTTTGTTAAAATATGCGTCTACTACTACTGCTTGCTGCTTATTTTCTCGCAGTGGCTCAACTTTTCCGATTACCGGCGGATCGTTTATCCAGTGGGGTTTTTGCTTGTGCCGTTCAGTTCCTGGGTGACGCCGAATGTGCAGGTGATGTCGGATTTTTTCGACAAGGTCGGAGCCGCTTATTATATTACGCTCAAAATCGTACTGCCCTTGCTGCTCACGGTCATCGCGCTGATTCGTAAAAAGTTTGCGTCTGCCGGAAGCTGAGCGCCAGTTTGCGAACGGGGGAAACCTGACCATGATAGAAAAAGGCAAAATCAGCTCGCTGCAAATGGCCGTCATGCTGTATCCGACGGTAGTCATTACGGGAATCCTTTTGCTGCCTTCGCTGCTGGCCGCCATTGCAGGCAGGGATATGTGGATGTCGCCGATTTGGAGCGCCTCGGGCGGCTTCTTCATCGTATGGCTTTGCTTCTGGCTTCATAACCGGTATCCTCGGCAGTCGATTGTCGAGTACAGCACGGCCATAGCCGGGTGGTTTCCGGGCAAGCTGATCGGGCTGATCATTCTCTTTTTCTACCTTCAGCTTAACGGCTATGTCGTCAGGGAGTACGGAGAGTTTCTGGTCGGCAGTTTTTTTCCTAAGACTCCTTTGATTCTTATTATGGGGAGCATTGTGTTCGTCTCTTCATTCGCAGTTCGCGGCGGCGTGGAGGTGATCGGTAAAAGCTCGATGGTATTCGTTCCCATCATTATTATCCTGTTCGTAACGGTTGTGCTGCTGCTCATTCCGGAGCTGGATATGAGAAGGCTGCTGCCCGTGATGGAGCATGGATTGAAGCCTTCCTTGTTGGGGGCGGTGATCCCTTTCGGCGGATGGTACGGAGAGTATATGATCGTCGCCTTTTTGCTCCCTTTGCTGGTCGACCGTTCGAAGGGGCTGCGCTCATGCGGAATATCGATTTGCGCGGTGATGGCAACGATGCTGATAACGAATCTGGTCGTATGGTCATTGTACGGCGGGATAGCCGCCAATGTCATTTATTCTCCGTTTCTCGCCGCGCGATATATTGAAGCGGGAGATTTCATCGAGCATGTGGAGGCTATCGTGATGGCTATTTGGATTTTGGGTATTTTCATTAAAATCTCTACCTTCTTCTATATCGTTACGCTTGGGACGGCGCAGTGGCTCGGGCTGTCCGGTTACCGCCTCCTCGTATTTCCGATAGGCCTGCTCCAGCTTATGTTCAGCATCTGGTCAGCCGCCAATTTGCAGGAGCTTGGCCATACGATCGGGACGAAAGGTCCGTTCTATTATGCTACCGTCCAATACTTACTGCCGATCCTCTTAGTTCTTATTGCTATGATCCGCAAAACGAAAGCAGGAGGTACCGCATGAACAACGGGTTTGCGCAAACAGGAATGCGGCTGTTACGGCCAGCGCTTTCTTTCTTCGGCGGCTTCGCATTGCTGCTTACGCTGACAGGCTGCTGGGACCGGGTCGAGGTGAACGATTTGACGCTCATTATGGCGGCGGGTCTCGATAAAAGTGAAAATTCGATGATCGAGCTGTCAATCGAGGTTTATGTGCCGAAGCCCTCCGGGAGCGGGGAGCAGGGCGCTTCGGGAACGGGAGCCAGCAGCGGCAACGCCCAGACGCTCGTTCGCTCCGCGCGGGGGGTGACGCTGGCCGATGCCATGTCCAGGCTGCAGGAGGAGTTTCCGAGACGGATTTTCTGGGGGCATTGCGAAATCTTCATCTTCGGCGAAAAACTGGCAAGAGAGGGAATACGCGATCAGGTCGATTTCATTATGCGGGAGCCCGGTCCGCGGGAGCGGGCGGATGTCTTCATCAGCAAAGGAGAAGCCAAAAATGTCCTATCGCTGCTGCCGCCGATTGAGAGAAGCTCCGCGGAAGTGCTGCGGGAGATGGCCAAGCTGCAGACAGGCATGAAGGTGACGGTCAAGGATTTGGCCGAAATGCTGATCGGCGACGCTCAAGCGGCGGCGGTCCCCTGGATCGAGGTGCTTCCGCCCGAGGAGAATCAAAAGCCGAACCAGACGGTAGGCTTTATCAACGGCACCGCCATAATGAAAGAGGACCGCCTGGTCGGCCGATTGGACGACAAGCTGACCAGAGGCTTGCTCTGGCTTCGAAATGAAGTGAAAACGTCCATCGTCACGATCGAGCCTGAGAGCGCCAAAGGGCATGTGTCGGTGAAGCTGCTGAGAAGCAGCAGCGAGCTTATTCCGAAGATTGACGGAGACAAGTGGAGCATGACGGTCAAAATTCATACGGAAGACGACGTGATGCAAAATACGACGAATCTCAATTTAAGCGATCCCAAATTGACGAAAACATTGGAGAAAGAGCTGGCGAAGGATATCGAAGAGCGGATCAAATTGGCGCTGGTGCGGCCGCAGAAGCAGCTGAACGCCGATATTTTCAACTTTGCCGAAGCGTTTCACCGCAAATATCCGAAGGAATGGGAGAAGTCGAAGGATCATTGGGACGACATTTTCCCCAAAGTGGAGGTTCGGATCGTGGCCTCGGCGCGAATTCTTCGCACCGGCATGGCGACTATAGGGGCGAACCGCCCGGAAAGCGAGGTGAAAAAATAAGATGAGCTGGGGAACATTGCTGTCGATTACCGTATTGGTCATTCTGATGATCGCCTATGAATGGCCCAAGATGAAGCAGTATTCGACCAGGGAGAAGGGGGCGTTTATCGTGCTCACTCTTTTCGGTTATGTATTGGGGGTGCTGCTGATTTTCTTCCCGGAAATGCCCGGCCCGACCCAACTGGTGGATGCGGTGTTCAAGCCGCTCGGGAAAATGCTGGAGTAGTCCCGCCGTAACCGGAGACCGGGGCGCCCGGTCCGGCCGGACACCGAAACCGGCCATCTGTAAAGAACGCCGCCGGACAGTCGTTGTTATTGCCCGCCTAGGTACCGAAGCCGGCGCCCATCATTTCGTCCGGTCTCATCGCCTTTAGCTGCTTCTCGTATAGCTCGCGGTACAATCCGCTCTGTCTTAGCAGCTCCTGATGGGAGCCGCGCTCCGCAATCCGGCCCTGATCGATGACGAGAATCTGGTCGGCCCTTACGACGGTAGCGAGCCTGTGGGCGATGATGAAGGTCGTCCGGTCTTTCATCAGCTTCTCCAGCGCCTCGGTCACCAGCGCTTCCGACTCCGCGTCGAGAGCGGAAGTGGCTTCGTCGAGAATGAGGATGCGCGGATTTTTGAGCAGGGCGCGGGCGATCGCGATCCGCTGCTTCTGACCGCCGGACAGCCGGACGCCCCGTTCGCCGACGATCGTATCGTAGCCTTGGTCCATATCCCGGATAAACCCGTGCGCATTGGCCGCCTTAGCCGCTTCGACGACCTGCTTCCTATCGGCGTCCGGATTGCCGTAAGCGATGTTCTCGTAAATCGTGCCGGAGAACAGCATATTGTCCTGCAGCACGACGGCGATTTGCATACGCACGTCGGACAGGTCGTAGTCGCGCAAGTCGGCGCCGTCCAAATACACGGTGCCTTCGTCCGGGTCGTAGAAGCGCGGAATCAGATTGATCAGCGTCGATTTGCCGGCGCCGCTCGGCCCTACAAGCGCGATGACATCGCCAGGGGCGGCGGAGAAGCTGATGTTTCTGAGCGCCGTCCGTTTTTCCGTGACGACTCGCGGCGGGTCGGGCTTCGTTTTGGGCGGGATGAGGTAAAATTTTTTGGCCGGCAAAATCATGTCTACCAAATCGGGATCATATTTTTTACCGGGCTCCTTCTTGTCCTCCGGACGCTCGGTGACATAGGTGAAGGTCACATTGTCGAAGACGACGCTGCCCTTGCACTGCCTCAGTCGGAGCGGATTCTCCTTCACGGTGATTTCCGGTTCGATGTCGAACACCTCGAAGATGCGCTCGATGTTGCTGAGCGAGTTCTGGATCGTCGCATTCGCTTCCGCGAACCGCTGGATAGGTCCGTACAGCTGGCTTAAGTACGCTTGGAAAGCGACGAGCAGGCCGATGGTCATATGCCCCTTAAGCACGAACAAGCCGCCGGTGAACCAGATGATCAGCCCTCCGGTCTGCGTGAACGTTTGGCTGATGCGCCCGAGAGAGTTGGCCAGCAATTGGGCTTTGTTGGCATGCGCTATATGGTTTTTGGCCTGCTTCTCGAATCTTTCCATCTCCTTCTTCTCTTGGTTGAACGATTGGACGATCTTCATCCCGGAAATTTTCTCGACGAGAACTCCCTGAATTCTCTCCATCTGCCGGTGCACCGAACGCCAAGACAGCCGAATTCGCACGTTCATGTTCGTAAAGGTCAAGTAATAAAGCGGCAGCAGCCACAGCGACAGCAGGGCGAGCTGCCAGTTGATCTTGAACAGCATGAAGCCGGCGAAGAAGACGAGAAACAAATCGATAACCAGATTGATAATGCCGCCGTTCACCAGGTTCTGCGCTCCGTTCACATCGTTCATCATCCGCGTCACGATGCTGCCTACCTGCCGATTGTCGTAAAAGCGCTGCGACAGCTTCTGCATATGCTGATACAGCTGGTGGCGGATGTCGTAGACCATCCGGTTTCCGAGCCGGAAGGTAATCGTATTGCGTAAGAAATTAATCCATATTCCGAAGGCATAGACGGCGCCCAGGACGGTCACCGCCCTGCCCAGCGTCCAGAAGCTCTCCTTTTGGGGAAGCACGTCGTCGATCAAAATTTTGGTCATCCACGGGCCGATCATCGGCACGGCGAATTGCACAATCCCAAGCGATAAAATGAGCAAAAGCGTGAGCCGATAAGGCTTGAGAAACGTTAAATAGCGCTGGACGAGCTTCTTCTTATCCGAAGGAGCCGTCTCGCTTTGCGCGGATGCGGTCATGCAATCACTCCCTGATATTGTCGTTATTTTCCAATAGTATAGACATTAACACAGTCTTTTTTAAATAAAAATGGCGAATATAACCATTAAACATGGACTATTCTGCTTTGCTGCCAATTATTCACACCATCTTCACACGGAATTCATTACAATAGTTTCTAAGATAATGAAAATTTGTGCGTGGAGGCGGGAATATGGCGAGAATTCTTATCAATCATCTGTATAAGCGATACGGAAAGGATAAGCACCCGGTCGTAAAGGATTTCCATCTGGAAATCAAGGATAAAGAGTTTTTGGTCTTTGTCGGGCCGTCCGGCTGCGGGAAATCGACGACGCTCCGAATGATTGCCGGCTTGGAGGACATTTCCGAAGGGGAGATCTACATCGGAGATACGCTCGTTAACGATCTGCCGCCGAAGGATCGCGACATTGCGATGGTGTTCCAGAACTATGCGCTGTATCCGAATATGAGCGTATATGAGAATATCGCCTTCGGCTTGCGTCTGCGCAAGCTTCCGAAGCACGAGATCGATCTGGCCGTCAAACGGGCCGCGCGCGTGCTTGAGATCGAACAATATTTGAGCCGCAAGCCGAGGCAGCTGTCGGGCGGTCAGCGTCAACGTGTGGCCCTCGGACGCGCCATCGTCCGCAATCCGCAGGTGTTTCTGATGGATGAACCGCTCTCCAACCTGGACGCCAAGCTGCGGGTACAGATGAGAACGGAAATTATCAAGCTGCACAAAACGCTCGGCGTTACGATGATTTACGTGACGCATGACCAGATCGAAGCGATGACCATGGGCGACCGCATCGTCGTCATGAAGGACGGCATCATTCAGCAGGTCGACACGCCGGAGGTTATTTATACGAATCCGAGCAACACGTTCGTCGCCAGCTTTATCGGCTCCCCGCCGATGAATTTCATCGAAGGCCGGATTACGGAGAACGCTCTGGGCAAGCTCGAATTTCACACCCAACGGTTCGCGCTCGCGATTCCGGACGGCAAAGCTCATGCTTTGGTCAAAAACAAGCAGGTGAACAAAATGATCACCCTGGGGGTCAGACCGGAAAATATCAGCCTCGAAGAGATGGTGTTCCAGGCATTTCCGAACGCGGTCATTCCGGGTACGCATAAGCTGAGCGAGCTGATGGGAGCGGACCGCTACCTGCATCTGGATATCGGTCAGGAGAGAATGCTCATCGTACGGGTGAACCCGCGGTACCACTATGACGAAGAAGATAAGGTTCAGGTCGCCGTCGATATGTCGAAAGCGCTGTTCTTCTATAACGAAACCGGCGAGCGGATTATGGATTAATACGCCGTGATGCGAAAAAGGAGTGACTGAATTGCAAGTAAAATGGAAACGCATACGCAAGCGCTTTCTTGCGGTTCTGATGATCGGGTCGCTGGGATTGTCGTGTACGTCCTTTCCGGCGCTGCCGCAAGCTGCGGCGGCCGATACCGCCGGTCCCGACGCCGCCAAGCCCGCTGCGACTTTGGCGGGTACGGCGGGTACGGCGGCCAAGGCTGCGCCGACCAACCAGCGTCAAGTCGTAAAGGCCAATGAATTCGAGCCGTATTACGCCAACGTGCTGAAGGGCTGGCAGGACAAGGGGATCAAGGCAGGAACCGCTTCGATCGAAATCAAGGCGGCCGATGTTTCCGAGAAATCCGATGAGGCCGCTGCCACGGTAGGCAGCTACGAGGGCAAGAGCAACGTTCTCCTGTGGAACAGTCCGAAGGAAAGCTGGGTCGAATATCAGGTGAATGTTCCGGCCGACGGGTTGTACGAAATGCAGGTATCCTACCGGCCGTACACGGGCAAGAGCCTTCGCCGTCCCGTCAACTGGGACATCAAGCTGGACGGAGCCCATCCGTTCCGGGAGGCGTCTTCCGTCGCGCTGTACCGCCAGTGGAAGGACGCCCGTCCGATCAAGAAAGACCGCGACGGCAACGACATCCGGCCGAAATCCGAGGATATCTCCAATTGGTCGCTGCAGCCGCTCCGCGATTCCGGCGGCGCTTACTCCGAGCCGCTGCAATGGTATTTCAGCAAAGGGACGCATACGATTCGTCTGCAAAGTTTCGATCCGGTGGCGCTTGAATCGATCAAGCTTGCGCCGCAGACGAAACCGAAGCCGTATCAAGACGTCGCCGCCGCTTATCCGCAATCGAAGCCGGTGGAAGCCGAAACGGCTACGCTGCAGGCCGAAGACGTCGAATGGAAGAACGATTCGGCGATTCAGATCACTTCCGATACCGATCCGAGAACGGTTCCGCTGGCCAAAGGCCGGATTACGTTCAACAGTATCGGAGGGAAAAAATGGTATAACCAAAACCAAGAGATCACGTGGACGATCGATGCTCCGGAGTCCGGCAAATATAAGCTGGCTTTCCGGGAGCTGCAAAATACGATTTCGCAAAAAGCTTCCTTCCGCCGGATTGCCATCGACGGGAAGGTGCCTTTCCAGGAAATGCTTGCTTACCGTTTCCCTTACGCTACGGGCTGGCAGGGCATGGTTGTGGCGGACGACCAAGGGAAGCCGTACGAATTTTATTTGGAAAAAGGCAAACATACGCTGACGCTGGCCGTAACGCATGATCCGTTCAAGCCGGTCATTATCGGCATCGAGGAAATTACCGACATTCTGCAGGGCATCGACCAGGATCTGAAGTCGCTGACCGGCGGCCAAGACGATAAGAATCGCACTTGGAAAATCGCTCAGGATATGCCGGATTTGCCGAAGCGGCTGACGGAGGTCTCCGATTTGATGAAGAAGCTGTCCGAGCAGGTACAGACCGTGAACGGACGCAAGGATAATGTAAGCGAAAGCCTGAACACCTCGATTAAAGATATTGAAGAGCTGCTCAGTAAAGTCGACGATATTCCGTACCATAAGGATACGATTTCCTCGATGAACGAGAAGGTAAGCAATTTTATCGAAACGCTTGTGCAGCAGCCGCTGCAGTTCGATGAAATCTATGTAGCGCCCGTCGAGAAAAACTTTCCCGTCATGGAAGCTTCCTTGTTTTCCAAAATGAAAGGCATGGTCGTCAACTTCTTCTATTCGTTCCAATCGAAGGATCGGCTGAGCGATTTGGACGACAAGGTGCTTAACGTATGGGTGCAGCGTGGTCGCGACTATGTCACGCAGCTTCAGGAGCTGGCCGACGAGACGTTTACGCCGGACACCGGCATTCAGGTCAAGGTGAACCTGCTTCCTAACGCGCAGCTGCTCGTGCTCGCCAACGCCGCAGGCATCCAGCCGGATATCGCCTTGGGGCTGACGCAGGATTTGCCGGTCGATTACGCGATCCGCAACAGTATATACGACATTTCCAAGTTCCCTGATTTCAAGGACTTGTATAAAAATTACAGCCCGGGCTCCTGGCTTCCGTTCTACTATAATAAAGGCTACTACGCGGTTCCGGAAACGCAGGCGTTCCATGTGCTGTACTACCGCAAAGACATTCTGAGCCGTCTCGGTCTGTCGATCCCGGAAACTTGGGACGACGTGTACGACATGCTGCCGACGCTGCAGCAAAACTACATGAACTTCTATATGCCTCCTACGGAGTATATGACGTTCATTTACCAGAATCATGCGGATTTCTTCGATAAAGACGGCGTCAAAACCGCATTGGATACGCCGGAAGGCTTCAAAGCGTTCAAGCAATGGACCGATTTGTTCAATATTTATGCGATGGATCGTTCCGTATCGAGCTTCTATCAGCATTTCCGCAAAGGCGATATGCCGATCGGTTTCGCCGATTATAACACGTACATCCAGCTGTCGGCGGCGGCGCCCGAGCTGAACGGCTCTTGGGGCATCGCGCAAATTCCGGGCACTCGTCAACCGGACGGAACGCTCGCGCGCTGGTCGGGCGGAGGACAGACGGCGGGGGTTATTTTCAACTCCTCCAAGAAGAAAGACCAGGCATGGGAATTTATGAAATGGTGGGCTTCGGCCGATACGCAGGAGCGGTACGGCTCCGATTTGGAAGCGTTTAACGGAGTATCTTTCCGCTGGAACACGGCCAACGTCGAAGCGTTCTCCAAGCTGCCTTGGAAGCGCGAGGACGCGAACGTGATTTTGGAGCAGTGGAGATGGTATAAGGATATGCCGAACCTGCCGGGCGGCTATTTCGTAGGACGCGAGATCAATAACGCTTGGAACCGGGCCGTGGTGGACGGCATGAACTACCGAAGCTCGCTCGAGCAGACCGTTCTCGACATTAACAGGGAGCTGCGGCGCAAGCAGCAGGAATTCGGCTTTATAGATGCAAACGGCGAAGTAATCAAAACGATGGATTTGCCGGTTGTCGACAAGCCTTGGGATGGGGTGAATCCGTATGTTAAGTAACCAAGCAAGCCTTTCCACGAAATCGGCCGCTCCGGTCAAGCTGACATGGACGGATAAAGCAAAGTCGTTGCTGTCCGAGATTTGGGCATACCGCTTATCGTATTTGTTTATTGCACCGTTTATGTTTTGCTTCATCGCTTTTATTCTGGTGCCGGTGCTTGCGGCCGTTTGCCTGAGCTTTACTTATTTCAACGCCATTGAGCCGCCTCGCTTTATCGGCTGGACCAATTTTCAAAATTTAATTTCGCAGGATTTGACCTTCCTGAAATACGCTTTGCCGAACACGTTCAAATTTGCGATGATCGTCGGTCCCGGCGGTTATATTCTGGCCTTCCTGCTCGCTTGGCTGATAACCCAGCTGCCGGCGGGGCTGCGCAGATGGTTTGCGCTGGCCATGTACACGCCGTCGCTGACGATGGGGATCGCGATGACGATCGTCTGGCTGCCGCTGTTGTCCGGCGACCGTCTCGGTTACTTGAACAGCATTTTACTGCAAATCGGATTTATCGACGAACCGCTCTTATGGGTGACGGATAAAGCTTATCTGATGAACTCGATGATCGTCGTTACGCTCTGGTCCAGTATGGGCGTCGGCTTCCTGGCGATGATGGCAGGGATACTGAACGTTAACCCGGAGCTGTACGAGGCGGGGCGTCTTGACGGCATGAGCAGCAGGCTGCAGGAAATTTGGTACATTACGATTCCGTCGATGAAGCCGCAGATGCTGTTCGGCGCGGTAATGGCTCTCGTCTCGACGTTCAAGGCGGGATCGATCGGAGTCGAGCTGTCGGGGCAAAACCCGACGCCGCAGTATTCCGGCCACTTGATCATCAATCATATCGACGACTACGGGCTGATCCGATTCGAAATGGGCTATGCCGCTGCGATTTCCGTATTCCTGCTCGTTCTGATGTACGTGTCGAATAAACTTTGCTGGGGATTGTTCGGCTCCAAGGAGGATGAATAATGCAAAACGCAGCCGTATGGTGGAATAAAATCAAGCCGTGGAAAAAGAAATCGAAACTCAATTCCATGGATATGTTTCAAAAAATTCTCGTCGTTCTGCTTGTGCTGTTCTCGATCTTTATGCTGCTTCCGCTCATCTTTATTTTCAACCATGCGCTGAAGCCGTATCAGGAGCTGTTCATTTATCCGCCTAACATTTTCGTCAGGGAGCCGTCGTTCCAGAACTTCGTCGAGCTGTTCCTGGTCGCGTCGAGCTCCACGGTGCCGGTGACCCGTTACCTGTTCAACAGTCTGGTCATCTCGGGCGGCGCAGTCGTATGCGTAACGATCGTCAGCGCGCTGTGCGCTTATCCGATCTCGAAGCATAAATTTCCCGGGCATAAGATCGTGTTCGCGACGATTATTTTGACGCTGATGTTCGCTCCGGAGGCGGTGCAAATTCCGCGCTATCTCGTTGCGAGCAGCCTCGGCATTATGAATACGTATTTCGGCCATCTTTTACCTTTGTTGGCGATGCCGGTCGGAGTGTTTCTGCTCAAGCAGTTTATCGATCAGCTTCCTAACGAGCTTCTCGAAGCGGCGCGCATAGACGGAGCGACGGAAATCCATATCTTCCTTCGCATTGTCATTCCGATTTGTATGCCTGCGGTAGCGACGGTGGCGATTTTGACCTTCCAGCAATCCTGGGGCAATACCGAGACGTCCACTTTGTTTATGCAGGATGACGAAATGAAGAACTTCCCGTTCTTCCTCTCGACGCTTACGAACGGCCTGGCCAACAACGTCGCCAGACAAGGGGCCGCAGCGGCCGCAGCGATGGTAATGTTCATCCCGAACCTGATCATCTTCCTCGTATTCCAAGGGAAAGTGATTGCGACGATGGCTCATTCCGGGATCAAATAAATGAAGAAAGGAGGAAGAGCTACTATGGTAGTCAAGAAACGATGGCGTCGTCCGCTGTTCCTTCTTTTGGCGATCGCCATGCTGGCCTCGACCATGCTGCCTATGACGGCGCTGGCCTATGTGCCTTACGATACGAACTATAAGGACGGCTACGATCAGCTGATTTGGACCCAGTCCGCTTACACCCCGGTAGAGGTGATGGGCAGGGAAATATATGCTCCCGATCCGAAGGACCCGAGCAAGCAGGTATTTTCGCCGCTCGTTCAGCCTAAGGGCATTTTTATCGACGAGAAAGACAACATCTATATTGCGGATACGGGAAATAACCGGATTGTCCAGCTCGATCCGCAAGGGACTTTCGTCCGCATCATCGATGTGAAGGAAAGCCCGCTGAAAAAACCGGAAGGCGTGTTCGTCGACAAAAAAGGCGAAATTTACGTTGCCGACACAGGCAATAAGCGTGTTCTCCGATTGGATAACAACGGTAAGCTGATCCGCGAATTCAAACGTCCGGATACGAAGTTTTTACCGGAATCGTTCAAATACGACCCGATCAAGGTCGCGGTAGATAAGCGCGGGTTTCTGTACATCGCAACGCTGGGCGGCTATCAGGGGCTGCTCCAGCTCGATCCGGAAGGCAATTTCCAAAGCTTCTTCGGCGCCAACAAGACGGATTTCTCCGTGATGGACGCGTTGAAGCGACTCCTGTACACCCGCGAGATGTATTTGCGGGAGATCAGCAAGCTGCCGGGATCGGTCAGCAGCGTAACGATCGACCAAAGCGGATTTATTTACACCGTGACCAAAGAAGTGGAATCGGGGCAAATTAAGAAGCTTAACATTGCGGGGAAAGACTTGCTGGCAACGAAAAATGACGCTTCGGCAACCGATGAGAAAATCAAAAATTTCGGAGAAGTCCGCTTCCCAAGCAAGGATAAGCTGACGCCGAAGCTGAACGATTTGACGGTCGACCGCAACGGCAATATTACCGCGATCGATTCGACGCTCAAATACGTCAACCAATACGATGCCAACGGCAATTTGCTCTTCTTCTGGTCCGGCGACACAAGCGCTTCCTCCTCCAAGCTGGGGGTCGTGAAGACGCCTTCGGCGATCGCCTCCAACTCGCAGAATAACCTGTTTATTCTGGATGAAGAGAACAACGTCGTCCAAGTATTCCGCCTCTCCGAGTTCGGCGAGCTGGTTCATAAAGCGAACCAGATGACGCAGGAAGGGCGTTACGAGGAGAGCGAGAAGCCCTGGAAGGAAGTGCTGCGGCTTAACGCTTACTATACGCCTGCGCTGCTTGGTCTGGCCAAGGCGGCGTATAAGAAGGGCGATTATGAAGAAGCGGAGAAGCTGTTCTATCAAGCGGGGCAGCAGGAGGGATACTCCGATGCATTCTGGCAAATCCGTCTGGTCTGGTTCCAGAAGCACTTCGCTTTATTAATGAATATCGTCATTATCGCCGGTCTGGGCTTCCTTATATTCGAACGGGTTACCCGGAAGAGCCGGTTCCGTCAAAATTGGCGCAACCGCCGCAGATCGCAAATTCCGATCGTCGTGCAGCTGAAGCATGCGTTCTACATTCTGAAGCATCCGATCGACGGTTTTAGCGCGATCCGTTACGAAGGCAAAGGCGGGTTCGCCAGCAGCGCGATTATGCTTATTCTTGCCTTAGTATCGTTTTGCATTTACCGGGCGTATACGAACTTTACCTTTAACGCCTCCGTATTCCTGGAAATTAATTTGGTTACTGTGTTTTTCCAATTTATGGTTCTTTGGATCGGCTGGATCGTATCCAACTATTTGATCAGTACGATTTATCGAGGGGAAGGCCGTTTCCGCGACGTCGTGTTCGGAAGCACGTACGCCTTGTTCCCGATCGTGCTCGTCGGTTTGCCGCTGACGCTAATCTCGAATGTTATGACGCTCAGCGAGGCGTCGATCTACACGTTCTTGCAGTACGGCATGATGATCTGGGTCGGCCTTCTGATCTTTTGGAAAGTGCAGTCGATGCAAAACTACAGCGTAGGCGAAACGATCATGAATATTTTCTTATCGCTGGTCACCATGACGCTGCTCGGGGTTCTGATCTTCATTACCTTCGGTCTCAGCACCGAGCTTAAAGACTTCTTCTATTCCATCTATCAGGAGGTGACGATCCGATGAGACGCAGACGATATAAAATCATCCTCTCCGCTTCGCTTGCCGCCGCGCTTAGCCTCTCGCTGATTGCGACGCAAGCGGTGCAGACGATCAATGCGGCGGATCCACCGGCCGATGCGGCGAAGACGGATGCGGCTGCTGCGGACAAATCGGCGCAGCCCGCCCAGGACGCGCAGGCTCCTGCCGCCAACGCGGCTTCGTCCGCTCCGGCTCCTGCGCAGCAGGCCGCTCCGGTCGACGCCGATAAAGCGAAGGCGGAGCTGCCGAACGACGCGAATTTCAAGCTGGCGGCGCAAAGCGATACGCTGAAGCTGCTCGTGGACAGCACGACCGGGCATTTTCAGGTGGAAGACAAGCGAAGCGGCGAAATCTGGCGCTCTTACCCGAATCCGGAGCAATGGCCTAAGGAGACGATTACGGGGACGTGGAGAAACAATTTGCGCTCTCCGATCATGCTCGAATACATCGACGCGGCGAATTTTAAATCGCAGCCCAAAATGACGAGCTTACTCGAGGATAAAGGCACGCTCGAAGGGTTTCAAACGACGCCGACCGGGTTCAAGGTCACCTTTAACTTCAAGACGTCCGGGTTCAAAATTCCCGTCGAAGTGAACGTGAAAGACGATTTTGTCGAAACGAAAATTATCGACAGCGGCATTACCGAAGGCAAGCTGAGCTTGCTGAACCTGAAGCTGTATCCGATGTTCGGAGCCGAGCCGTCGATCGGGCAGGACGGGTATCTTCTCGTACCGGACGGCTCCGGCGCGTTGATCCGCTTCAAGACGAAGCAAATTAACGACAAATCGATCTACCGCGAGAACATGTACGGAAGCGATATTTCCTTTTATTCGGAGCGGACCGCCCGTCAGCAGGCCAAGATGCCGGTGTTCGGGATGAAATCGGGCGACAAGGCCTTCGTTGCCGTCATGAGCGGCGGGGAAGAATACTCCAAGGTGTTCGGCTCGCCGTCGGGAGCGTTCGGCCAATCGAACTGGATTACGCCGGAGTGGCAGTACCGGATCAAATTTTTCCAAAATACGAGCAAGAAAGGGAACGCCGGCTTCTTTACTTACAGCAAGGAGCGGTTTGCTTCCGAACAGCGTTCGACCCGTTATTATTTGCTCGATAAGAATCAGAGCGATTACGTCGGCATGGCATCCAAATACCGCGAGTATTTAATGAAGGAGCAGGGCGTCAAGCCGCTGCAGGTCAGCTCGAATAAAATTCCGATGTTCGTCGATATTGTCGGAGCCGACGTGAAAAAGGGGATGCTGTGGGATAAATATTTGCTCGGCACCTCCACATCTCAGGCGATGGAAATGGTCAAGAGGCTTTACGGCCTCGGCGTTGAAAATATGTCGATTCAGTATTTAGGCTGGCAAAAAGGCGGCTACAGCTCGTTCGGCGGCCTGTTCCCGGTCGATAAGCGGCTCGGCGGCAACGAAGGGATGAAGCAATTCATCGAATTCGCCCATTCGTTGAAGCTTCCCGTTTACCTGGCGGCGAACTACAGTCTCAACAATAACGAGCGCGACGGCTTCAATCCGCGGTATGACGGCATGCGCAACTTGGCCGGCACGCTGATGGACTTCGAAATGTATGCAAGCCGCGATACGGTGACGCAGATGAGTCCTAAATTTGCGGCCAAATCGCTTGACAAGGACTTGAAGGAATACGAGTCATTGAACGCCGACGGCATCTACTTCGAAGACGGCGTGGGCCGCTATCTCGACAGCGACTTCAACACCCGTTATGTATCGACGAGAACGGATACGATGCATACGCAGCAGGATATGCTGCAGCAGGTGAAGGATGCGCTGGGCGGAGTCAGCGTGGAGAGAGCCAACTTGTATACGCTGAAAGACATTAATCACATCCATCGAATAGCTGACGATTACTCGTACGATTTGTTCATCGACGAATCGATCCCGTTCATGCAGATCGCTCTGCACGGACTGGTCACCTATTCGTCCAACTGGTCCAACCTGCGCGATCAGTACAAGACGGAGATGCTTCGCAGCATCGAATACGGCGCAAGCCCGTCGTTCATCTTCACCAGCGCTCCGTCGGAGGATATGAAAGGCGCTTATTCCATCTATTATTACAGCATGAACGTGCATGATTGGGAGTCCACGGCCGTGGAGGAATACCAGCGCTATAATCAAGCGCTCGGCGATGTGCAGAACAAGTTCATCGTCGGCCACCGGACGATCGCTCCCAACGTCAAGGAAGTGACGTACGAAGGCGGCAAGAAGCTGGTGCTCAACTACAACACGACGCCTTACAGCGACGGCAAGCTGAGCGTGCCTGCTCAAGACTTCATCGTAGTGCAAGGAGGGGGAAGCCAATAATGCGCAAATACAAATTGAGCTCCGCCGCTCTCCGCAAAGTGGAAGGTTCGCTGTTTATCGCACCTTGGGTTATCGGCTTCCTGGCGTTCATCGCCTTCCCTTTGGCGTACTCGTTCTACATGAGCTTTAACCGGGTGAAAATAACGGCCGGCGGCGTGGAATACTCGCCGGTCGGCTTCCAGTATTACCGGGAAATTTTGTTCGCGGACGGCGGCCTCTTGTACAACGATTTGCTGCCGTTCCTGCGGCAGGCTCTGATCATGATCCCGGTCATCGTCGTCTTTTCGCTGTTGATCGCGATCCTGCTGAATCAAAAATTTTTCGGCCGTTCGTTTTTCCGGGTCATCTTCTTCCTGCCTGTTATATTCTCTACCGGTCAAATCATTCAGGAGTTTATAACCCAGGGCGAAGGTACGCTGGCCCTCGTTCAGGAATTCGAAGTAGGCAGCTACATCAATACGTATTTGCCCAAAGCGTGGGCGACGCCGCTTGTGTCCGTTATTAGCTCGTTCGTCCTCATTCTGTGGTATTCGGGCGTGCAGATTCTGATCTTCCTGGCCGGGCGCCAGACGATTTCAACCTCGGTCTATGAAGCGGCTCGTATCGACGGCGCTGACCCGTGGGAGACATTTTGGAAAATTACGCTTCCGGGGCTGACTCCGTTCATTTTGCTGAATCTCATTTATACGGTAGTCGATTTGTTTACGTTTCCGTCCAATCCGATCATTTCAAAGGTGAATACGACGAATTACGGTTTATCCAGCGCGCTGGCCTGGATTTACTTTATGATCGTGCTTATTTTCCTCGGTATTGTGCTGTACATCTTCTCCAGAGTCAACAAATCCGCAAGCGGAGGCAAATAGAAAGGAGGCGAACGGAATGCAAAAAATCGTAAGAGATATAAAAAACTCGCGCTTTGACGCTCACACCGTGAGCCGCTGGCTGACGACGCTGAAGCATTTGTTCATCGGCAAGGAAGCCGATAAAGGGTTAATCTTCCGGTTGTTCATGTATTTGATCCTCATCGACGTGGCCTTTATTTATATCAAACCGATTTTGTATATGATAACGACCATGATCAAGGATTCGTCGAACCTGCTCGATCCCGCCGTCATTTGGGTGCCGCGTTCGTTTTTTATGGGGCATCTGGAGGAAGCGTTCAGGCTGCTGAAATACAGCAGCGCGTTTTGGATCAGTATGACGGTTGCGTTGAGCGTCGCGGTGCTGCAGGTCATCTCCTGCGCAGTCGCCGGGTATGCGTTTGCGCGGCTGGAATTCCCGCTGAAAAAGTTCTGGTTCGTATGTCTGATCTTCACCTTCGTCATGCCGCCGCAGGTCACGATTTTGCCGTCGATCCTGCTGTTTAAGGACTTCGGGTGGATCAATACGTACTTGCCGTTGATCGTTCCGGCGATTTTCGGCCATGGCTTAAAGGGAGCGCTGTTCGTCATCATTTACAGGCAGTTTTTCAGCACGCTGCCGAAGGAGCTGGAGGAAGCGGCCAAGATGGACGGCGCCAGCGTCTTCCGGGTGTTCTTCCGGGTCATGCTCCCGATCTCCACGTCGGCCATCATCGTCGTCTTCCTGTTCTCCTTCGTATGGAACTGGAACGACTTCTATTATCCGACGATGTATATGTTCGGGGCCAAGGAAGTGCCGCTGTCGATCAGCTTGTCGCGTCTTGCCGCATCTCTGGCGGCGGAAGCCGAGCAGAGCGGTCCGAGCATCTTTGCCGAGCCGATCAAGATGGCCGCTTCGTTCCTGATCATTATGCCGGTGCTTGTCGTTTATATGTTTACCCAGCGCTGGTTCGTTGAGGGCGTAGAGCGTACGGGTCTGGTTGAATAGTTAGCGGAACTGGCAGCAAGGACGGATGAAAGCCTGACGGTGTTCAGGCTTTTTTTCGTTTGTTTTGAGAAGTGTGATGAAAACGCCGACTGCGCATGCGGAAACGACTTCCGATCGCTCTTGTCCCCCGACTTCTTGAATGGTTAACCCGTGAATAGGTTGAAATCGGGCACACTTTTGGGGATAGTAGGGAATTGTTTCTTGTCTAAAAAGGAATAGCCAAGTAATATGAAAAGATAGGGGGAATCACAGAATGCATATATTACTTGTGGAAGATGAACCTAAAATCCGCGAAGTTGTAACCGCTTATTTGAAGAACGAAGGCTGGGAGGTCGATTGCACCGCTAACGGGTTGGAGGCTGTGCAGCTGTTCGACGGCCGCGCGTACGATCTGGTCATTTTGGACCTGATGCTTGAGGGATTGCCGGGAGAAGAAGTATGCCGGCGCATTCGCGAAAAATCGGTCGTGCCGATCATTATGCTGACGTCCAAATCGCGGGAGAGCGATACGATAGCGGGACTGAACCTGGGTGCGGACGATTACATCGCCAAGCCGTTTCGGGTGAAGGAGGTCATTGCCCGCATTCACGCTTTAAGACGGCGCATTCATGCGTATAAGGCCGATCAGGCGAAGCCGGATGTGCTGACCTTCGACAGAGGCCAGATCGTGGTCGATTTGGAGGCGAATACGCTGCTCGTCCGCGGCGTTCATACGAATCTTACGACGACCGAATTCAAGCTGCTCAGCGTATTTACAAGCAAGCCGGGCAAAATTTGGTCGCGCAGCGATCTTTCCTATCATGTGCTGGGCTACCGGTTTCAAGGGGACAGCCGCTCGATCGATACCCATGTCAAAAACTTGCGAAAAAAAATCGAAGAGGATACGAAGGAGCCGCGTTACATATTGACGATGGTCGGCTCGGGATATAAATTTGCCGCCGAGCCCGATGCGAAGGAAACGGTCTGATTATGATTAGATTTTTGCGTAAAATGAATGTGATTCTATTTATTACTCTCCAAAGCTGCTTTATTCTTATCATTTCGATCGTCGCTTACGGTTACAGTTTTAACTGGCAAAATGTGTTTGACCGGTATCAGGAGGATCAGCTTAAAGTAAACGCTTTCAAATTAATTGACGACATAAGAAACGAGAACATGTCCGTAGGCCCGTACAATGAGGATCAGAAATCGTGGCTGACCCGCAGGGCGACGCTGTACGGGATTCTGGTCCGTTACGGGGAAGACCGGCGCAACATCTGGTTCGACATGTTTTCAAGAGTACAGAACGAGAAGGATCTGATTGTTCAGGAGTATCCGGTGGTGGCTAAAGGGGAAACGAAAGGGGTTTTGCAGGTCGGCTATTTGAAAACCGTCAACCAGATCGACCCGAACGTCGTCGCCTATCAGAAGATGATGCAGACGCGCTCGGCGCTGCTCTACGGCATCATTATCGTGATCTCGGTCATCGTCAGCTTCTTCGTGGCCCGGCTGCTCTCCGCCCATTTGGAGAGGCTGCAGGAGGCCGCTCATAAGATCCGGCTCGGCAATTGGGAAGTGCAGGCTTCGGTGAAAGGCCCCGAAGAAGTGCGCAGACTGGCCCTGACGCTCAACGAGCTGTCGCGGGAGCTGAAGAAGCAGGAGGATTGGCGTCATCATCTGATGGAAGATTTGACGCACGAGCTGCGGACGCCGCTGACGTCGATGCTCTCTCAGCTGGAGGCGATGATCGACGGCATTTATGAAGTCGACCTGGAATGGCTGCAGCAAATTTATGACGAGCTGATCCGCTTAACCCGGCTGATGAACGATATGGAGAAGCTGTCGGAGGCGGAAGCAGCGCGGTTTACGATTCATATCCGGCGTATTAACATGGTGCAGCTCACGCAAAACGTATACCGTAACTTTCAGCAGATGGCCCGCAGCAAAGGCGTCAAGCTGCAGTTCGTGCCGACCAATGCTCCTTGCTACGCGGAGGTGGACCGCGACAAAATGATCCAGATTATTTCCAACATCGTCTCCAATGCGATCAAATATACGAACGAAGGCGGGAAGGTGACGCTGGGCGTCGATTGGACGACAGATTCTACTATTATCTATTGCAAAGATACCGGAATCGGGATCAGCGAAGCCGATTTGCCTTATGTGTTCAACCGGCTCTACCGGGTGGACAAGTCGCGTTCCCGGTTCAGCGGCGGGGTCGGCTTGGGGCTGAGTATTGTCAAAGCTCTCGTCGAAGCCCATGAAGGCGAGATCGAGGTGACGAGCGAGCTGGGACACGGGTCGTCGTTTACAGTGACGATTCCGAACGTGTACAAGTCGCTGGAGCAGCAGCTGGCTTAAGTAGCGCGATGAAATCATGGCCCTTCTAGAAGCCCGGTGAAAAACGAGCGGAGGGGCCATTTGAATCTGGAAAAGCGTAAGCGTTCGCCTTTGAAAACGGATTCTCTCCACAAAAAAACGAGAAAATAATCCAAAGAATCCGTTTTCAACAGCGATTGGAGGATCAAATGGACGCCGCAGCGGACTTTTTCACCACCCTTTTAGAAGCGTGGCGAAAAGGCGGCCGCAGGTTACAGGTTGCAGGGAATGAGAAGGAGGCAGGCAAATGAATTTTTACGGTCAAAAGGTACTCCCAGCGGTGCGCAAGATGAGAGATTTGGAGCTGCTGCTCAAAAGCCAATTTACATATCTGGTGCTGCTCGATATTCATATCTCGCAGCTGTTAAGCATCGTTCAGCTGGCAAGAAGCCATCAGAAAAAAATGCTCATTCACGCGGATTTGATCCACGGGTTGAAAAACGACGAGTATGCGATCGAATTTCTATGCCAATCGGTCAAGCCCGCCGGCATCATCTCGACGAAGAGCGCGGCGATAGCGACCGCCAAGAAAAACAAAGTGCTTGCCATTCAGCGGCATTTTCTGCTCGATACGACGGCGTTGGAGACGACCTATAAAATTACGGCGAAGGTACAGCCCGATTATATTGAAGTGCTGCCGGGGGTAATCCCGCATATCATTGCAGAGATGAAAGAAGAGCTCGGCATTCCGATTCTTGCAGGGGGACTCATACGTACGGTGGAGGATGTGGAGATGGCCCTGAAGGCCGGGGCGGTCGCCGTGACGACCTCCCGGAAAGACATATGGGGCCACTATTAACGCGTTTGTTAAGCGAGCGGCTCTACCGCGTCGTGAAGATGGCGTTCGAGCTCGGACGCCTGCAGCTCGGCTTGCTCTTCAGTCCAGCCGAAGCGTTCGGCCATATAGCCGATCACCGGCTGCTTCCAGCTATGGACCGCTTGGATATTGAAGTACAGCGAGCCGGTGCGGCGAATGAAAAAGTCCAGCGGCGTTACGACCATCTCTTCGTCGATGCCGTACAGCAGGGAAGCGAACCAAGAGGCGGGCATGCCGTAACGCTTGGCTTCTTCCTGGTGTTTCCCGTACAGTTCGAAGACGCGGTCGATGTTGGAGCCGTAGCGCTGCACGAGCGTTCTGGCTTCGGCTTCGCTTAGTCCGATGCGGACGCCCTCCTGCACCTTGCTCTTGAGGAAGCCGGGGTAGCCTTGGGAGCCGCCGACATCTCCGCCGGACAGTTTGACGCGGTCGGTCGTGCAGCCGGGATACGAAGCATGGCCCTGCTGCTCAAGCTGGCTTGCCACCAGGTTGACGATGCGCTCCGCCATTTTGCGGTAGCCTGTCAGCTTGCCGCCGGCAATCGTGATCAGCCCCGACGGCGCGATGAAAATTTCGTCCTTCCGCGATAGCTCGGAAGGGGATTTGCCGTCTTCGTGGATGAGCGGCCGCAAGCCCGACCAGCTCGATTCGACGTCTTCCGGCCCCAGCTTGAGCGACGGGAACATGAAGTTGGCGGCGCGGACGATATAGTCGCGGTCTTCCACCGTCATCCGGGGATGGGCGATATCGCCCTGGTAGTTCGTGTCTGTCGTTCCGACGTACGTTTTGCCGTCCCGCGGGATCGCGAACACCATCCGTCCGTCCGGCGTATCGAAGTAAATCGCCTGCTTGAGCGGAAAGCGGCTGCCGTCAATGACCAGATGGACCCCTTTTGTCAAATGGAGCCGTTTGCCCTGCTTGGAGCCGTCGATTTCGCGGATCGTGTCGACCCAAGGGCCGGCGGCGTTGACGATCTTGTTGGCGCGGATTTCGAAGCGTTCTCCGCTCATCCGGTCCACCGCGCGGACCCCGACGATTTTCCCCTTGTCGTAAAGCAGCTCCTCGGCTTTGGCATAGTTCATCGCCTTCACGCCTCGGCGCACCGCTTCCTTCATCGTCTCGATCGTCAGCCTCGCGTCGTCCGTCCGGTACTCTACATAATAGCCTCCGCCCTTTAATTTATCCGTGCGCAGCAGCGGTTCCTTATTCAAGGTTTTTTCCTTCGAGAACATAATCCGGCGCTCTTTTTTGCGGACGCCGGCCAAATAATCGTATACGAGCAAGCCGACCGACGTCGCCAGCTTCCCGTACGTACCGCCCTCGATGATCGGCAGCAGCATCCATTCGGGAGTCGTTACATGAGGGGCGTTTTCGTATACGATCGCGCGCTCCTTGCCGACCTCGGCGACCAGCTTGAATTCCAGCTGCTTCAAGTAACGCAGTCCGCCGTGAATCAGCTTGGTCGAACGGCTGGACGTGCCAGCCCCGAAGTCCTGCATTTCGATCAGGCCGGTCGACATGCCGCGCGTCTGAGCATCCAGGGCGATGCCGGCTCCCGTGATCCCTCCGCCGATGACCAGCAAGTCCAACTGCTGACTGCTTAGGCTTTGTTTATGCTCCGCGCGATACACTCCTGAAAAACTTGTACTCATCTGAAATCAACCCTCTTCTTCGTTAGTATGCCTTCTGTCCGGATGACCGGGCCGCAACAAAAAAAGACCGATAACATGGCCTGGCCCCAAGTCCGAAAAACGGCTTGCAGCAAGGTATGTTACGGTCTACTCTTATTCTCTGACCAAATATTAACTTGTCATAGGTCTTGCATGTACTTGATTATTCGTATCATAACACGAGAGTGGAGAGGAATCAATACGGTTGACAGAGAAAATGTTCGTATGATAGATTTCAACTTGAAAACGGTTTAATCCGTCAGGCGAAGCGGCAAGGAGGAGAAAGGATGAGCACATCCCGTTATGTCGTTGCAATAGATCAAGGAACGACGAGCTGCCGGGCGATCGTCTTCGACCGTCAGGGAGCGATTGTTCGAACGGCGCAAAAGGAATTTACGCAGTTTTTTCCGCAATCCGGCTGGGTCGAGCATGACGCCGAAGAGATTTGGCAAACCCAGCTCGAAGTGCTGAAGCAGGCGGTGGAGACGATCGCGGTGGAGGATATCGCGGCTATCGGCATCACCAACCAGAGGGAAACGACGGTCGTATGGGATAAACGGACCGGCAAGCCGCTGCATCCCGCCATCGTCTGGCAGTGCCGCCGCACAAGCGCCATTTGCGACGAGCTCAGGGAGAGGGGCGCGGCCGCCGCGATTCAGAGCAAGACCGGGCTCGTGCTGGACGCTTATTTCTCAGGCACGAAGCTGAAATGGATTCTCGACGCGAATCCGGATATTCGGGAGAAGGCGGAGCGCGGGGAAGCGCTGTTCGGCACGATCGATACGTGGCTGATCTGGAAGCTGACCGAGGGCCGGCGCCATGTGACGGATGTATCCAACGCTTCCCGAACGATGCTGCTCAACATTCACACCGTGGAGTGGGATCGCGACATTTTGCAGGAGCTGTCCATACCGGCCGCAATGCTGCCGGAAGTATGCTCCTCCAGCGAAGTGTACGGACATACGACGCTGCTCGGGGAGCTGCCGGCATACCGATCGCCGGAGCGGCGGGCGACCAGCAGGCGGCGCTGTTCGGTCAAGGCTGCTTCAAGGAAGGGATGGCCAAAAATACGTACGGAACCGGCTGCTTCGTCTTGAAGCAAACGGGCGAGAAGCCGATTTTATCGCAAAAAGGGCTTATTACGACGATCGCGTGGAAAATCGGCGGCCAAGTATGCTATGCTTTGGAAGGAAGCGTGTTTAACGCCGGAACGGTCATTCAGTGGCTGCGCGACGGTCTGGGACTGATCGCCGACGCGTCGGAAACCGATGCGCTCGCTTCTTCCGTCGAGCATACGGAGGGTGTCTTCTTCGTACCTGCCTTCACCGGTCTCGGTACCCCTTATTGGGAGCCGGAGGCAAGAGGGATGATTACCGGACTGACTCGCGGCGCCTCTAAGGCGCATCTGGTGCGCGCGGCGCTGGAGTCGATCGCCTATCAGAGCGGCGAGGTGCTGCAGGTAATGGAGGAGGAATCCGGTATCCGGCTCAAGGAGCTGAGGGTAGACGGAGGTGCGGCCAAGAACGACTTCTTGATGCAGTTCCAGGCCGATCTGCTCGGAGTGCCCGTCGCGCGGCCGAAGACGATTGAGACTACGGCTTTGGGAGCCGCCATGCTGGCCGGCCTTGCCGTTGGCTTCTGGAAGGACGTGGCGGAGCTGGAGACGTTGAAAGGATTTGACCGCACGTTCGTTCCGCAGCAGGGCGAGGAGTTCAGAGAGCGGAGGATGGCGGGCTGGAAGCGGGCCGTTTCGTATCAAATCGGGAGTTGATTTTTACCTTATATGTTATCTATACGTAAAGTTCATCATGTAGCTATCATTTGTTCGGATTATACGGTGTCCAAACGGTTTTATACCGAGCTGCTCGGATTTCGGATCATTGAAGAGACGTACCGCGCCGAGCGGCAGTCCTATAAGCTCGATCTGCAAATAGCGGAGCATACGCAGATCGAATTGTTCTCCTTCCCGGATTGTCCGCCCCGGCTGCAGTACCCGGAAGCGAGAGGGCTGCGGCATCTCGCCTTTGAAGTAATCGATGTGGAAGCGTCCGCCGCATACTTGCGCGAGCAGGGCGTAGACGTCGAACCGGTCCGCGTCGATCCGGTGACCGGGAAGAAATATACGTTCTTCAAAGACCCGGACGACTTGCCGCTGGAGCTGTACGAAGCGTAGGCGGCGTTAGCCAAAAAGCCGAAAACTAAGGAAAGCCCGATTCTCCCAGCTCTGTGAAGAGCGGCAGAGCCGGGCTTTTTTAGTGAAATCGCTCCTCATTCGGCAATATCGAACTCAAAATGCAGCGTTTGTCTCAATGCATACGGCGGAAGGGGGAGGGTCAGCTGCCTATCCGTCCGCACGCAAAAAGGCCGATTCCCCGCAAGGAATCGGCCCCGAATCTGCTTTATGAATTACAACGGCACGATCTGCCGCTGTTTTTGCTTGAAATAAACCCACTCTTTGAAGCCGATTTCCTTCAGCCGCCGGCTCACCAGCTCCCAGTCGTCCCCGACACGTTCCGGCTTATGGGCGTCGGAGCCGAAGGTGACGCGAACGCCGTAATGGTTGGCGCGCTCGAGCACCGCGTCGATCGGATACCAGCCGCCGCAATCTTTGGTTTTGCCGGAAGTGTTAATCTCTATAGCGACATCTTGCTCGGCGATGATTTGCAGCGTTTTATCCACGGCATTGGTAGGGATGTCCGAGAAGGCCGGATAGAAGCCGCGCATCGCATCGATATGCCCGAGAATTTGGAACATGCCGCTGCGGGCCGACTGCGCGATCAGATCGTAATAAATCTCTTTTTGCTCGATTTGTTGCCGGTCGGTCAGACCATCCCAGCGCTTCCTGTTAAAAATACTGACACCGCCTGATAGATGAACGGAGCCGATAAGATAATCAAAAGGGTATTGTTCGTAAACGCTGCGGTAGACGTCGGCATGCTCCGGGAAAAAATCGGATTCGCAGCCCAGCAGCACGTCGATTTTACCGGCGTACTCCTGCTTCAGCTTCAACACTTCCTCCACATAGCGGGCGAATTCGCTCTTGGCCATTGCGATGCCGGGCTGCTCGTGGTCCGCGTCGCTGGCAAAATACGGCGAATGGTCCGAGATGCCGATCACGGACAAGCCGCTGCTGATCCCCGCCTCGATATAGTCGCGGATCGTGCCCAGCGCATGTCCGCAGCGTTCATGATGAGTATGCAAATCGAATTTCATTTCACGTCACTCCGATCCTATAAATTGGATTTCCTGCATGCCTTTCAAATCGAGCAAAAATTGATGCAGCGCCGAGCTCAAATACCGCCCCGACTTATAAACGACGCCGACGGGATGACTGATTTCCAGCTCGTTGACTTTGATCATTTTGAGCGTTCCGAGCCTGAGCTCCGTCGCGATCGACATCTTGGAAATAATGGCCGCGCCGAGATTCAATTCGACCATCCGCTTTACTTCCTCGCTGCTTGACAGCTCCATGACAATTTGCGGAGCAAGATTCAGCTGTTTGAAAATTTGATCCACGAACCGGCGGCCGGCCGTCTCCGGCGAAAGCATAATGAGCGGAATATCTTGAAGCTTCTCGATCGGAATATGCTGAAAGCGGCTCAGCGGGTGCTGCGGGGAAACGACAAGCTCGAAGGTGTCGTAATAAAGAACCGAGCTCTCCAGCGCCGGATGCTTCTCAAACAAGTATGTAATGCCGATATCGATCGTTCCGTTCTCGACGCTCTGCATAATTTGCGACGAAGTCATCGAATGAATGGTCGTCTTAATCAAAGGGAACTGGTTTTGGAAGTAGGACAACACCCGCGGCAAAATTTGAATCGCAATCGAAGTCGTCGTTCCAAGATGAATATGTCCCTGCGGGGTTTGATTCAAATCAGCCAAACGCTGCTTTAAGTCTTCCACCGTTTGTAAAATCAGCTCCGCATGCTCGAGGAATACCCGTCCGCTGTCGGTCAGCGTCACCGGCTGATTACGGTCGATCAGTACGGTTTTAAATTCATCCTCCAAGCTTTTAATTTGGGCGGATACGGCTGGCTGCGTCAGGTTGAGGACTTCACCGGCTTTGCGGAAGCTCATCGTTTTGGAAATTGTGAGCAGCGTCTCCAGTTGGTTTAAATTCAATGACCGGATCCTCCTCTCCAAAAAGGGGCTAAACTACTGCGAGATTAGCATCATCAAAATAGATTTAATTTATCAGCTTTACAAAAAATATAAATTCCTTTTCTTGAAATATATTTTCATTATATGACACTTGATGCCGGGGATCAAACGAAAAGTAGTTTGGCACTAAAATAGTTGATTATGTAAATAAATAAGTCACTTGATTAATACTCAAATTTGAATATAATAATTTAGTGTAATCAAACTTGAGGGAATGAGGGGAAATTATGCCGCCTAAGAAATCCAACGTCCGTTGGACGATTGCCGGTCTTATGCTCGGGCTGTTGCTTGCAGCGCTGGACCAAACTATAGTATCCACCGCCATGCCGACGATCGTCGGCAAGCTGGGAGGACTCGATCAATTCGTATGGGTGTTCTCCGCCTATCTGATCGCCAATGTCGTATCGATGCCGATCTTCGGCAAATTATCGGATATGTACGGCCGAAAATTATTTTTCCTGCTTGGGCTGGCCGTATTCATGATCGGCTCCGCATTGTGCGGTATGTCGACCACGATGTTCGAGCTTATCGTGTACCGCGCCATTCAGGGGATCGGGGGCGGTGCGCTGATGCCGATCACCTTCGCCATCGTCTTCGACTTGTTTCCCCCGGAGAAGCGGGGCAAGATGCAGGGGCTGTTCGGCGCCGTATTCGGCATCTCCAGCGTGCTCGGACCGCTGGCGGGAGCTTATTTTACAGACAATGTCGACTGGACGTGGATCTTTTATATTAATCTGCCGCTCGGAGTCATTTCCTTCGTTCTCATCGCGCTGTTCTATCACCCGGTGCTGGCGACGAATCGCAATCAAAAAATCGATTGGCTCGGCACGGTCACGTTCGCCGCTTCGATTTTATGCCTGATGTTCGCGCTGGAGCTGGGCGGCAAGGAATTCGCCTGGAACTCGCTGCAAAGCTACGGGCTGTTCGCCGGCTTTGTTCTGCTGTTCCTGCTGTTCCTGCTGGTTGAATCGCGGGTCGCCTCACCCGTCGTGCCGCTGCATCTGTTCCGCAACAAGCTGTTCAGCGCCAGCATGGCAACATGCCTGCTCTACGGCGCCATCATGATCGCCGCCGCTTCGTATATTCCCCTGTTTATCCAAGGAGTATTCGAAGGCTCGGCTACGAGCGCCGGCCAGGTGCTCACGCCGATGATGCTCGCCGTCGTTGTGAGCAGCACGCTCGGCGGCCGTTTTATCGGCAAAACGAGCTACCGCAACATTATGCTCGTCTCCGCCGTACTGCTCATTATTGCGACTTCTTTGCTGAGCACGGTATCGGTTGAAACGCCTAGGTGGTCTATCACGATGTATATGATTTTCATGGGTCTGGGCATCGGGATGTCGTTCCCGGTTACCTCCATGTCGTCTCTGCATAACGTCAGCCCGCAGCTGAGGGGGATCGTCACCTCGCTCGTCAGCTTTTTCCGTTCGATCGGCTCGGCTATCGGCGTTACCGTGCTCGGGGCTGTGCAGGCGGGCGCTTTGAAGTCGAAGCTTGCCGAGCTGATGCCGAATTCGGGGCTCGCCGCGAAGCCGATCGATCCGCAGGCGCTGCTGCAGCCGCAAGTGCGGGCATCGATCCCGGGTCCCGAGTTGCAGAATATGATCGCGGGTTTGGCCGATTCGATCGCTTTTGTATTTCTATGCGCCATCTTTATGGCGGTGGCAGGGTTTCTTTTCATCCTTCTGATGGGCAAAGCGAAGATGGAAATCCCGTCCCGCAGCCAGCAGAGCCTGCGCAAGGAGCAGGCCGCTTCCGAGGTCTAAAAGGGCGGTGAAAAACGCGGACTTCGCATGAGAAAGCATCTTCCGATCGCTCTTGTCCCCGGATTTCTTGAAGGGTTAACCCATGAAACGGTTGAAATCCGCAGAAAAACGAAAAAACAATCCAAAAAATCCGTTTTCGACAGCGATTGGAGGATCAAATGGACGCCGCAGCGGACTTTTTCACCGCCCTTCTAAAGAGCAGGTTAATGCCTGACGGTTTTCGAACTCAACATAGAGCAGTCATTTATTGTTTTGACAAGAGGGTGAACGACCATGTCGATGAAATTGGTTATTCTCGGATTGCTGATGGAGGGAGATTCTCATCCGTATGAAATCCGGCAAATGATGAAGGTGCGGGAACTGCATCATTATATTAAAATACAGGACGGCTCGTTGTATTACGCGATCGATCAGCTGCGCAAGGATGAATGCATCGAAGCGGTCGAAGTCGTTAAGGACAGTAATCGTCCGGATAAAACGATATATCGAATTACCGGCAAAGGGAAGGAACTCTTTCAGGAGCTGCTTCTGTGCCAGCTTGAAGAGCGCAAGCAAATTTACGATCCGATGGCGACCGCTCTGGTGTTTGCGCAGTACGGGGATCAGGATGAGATTTATGCGATTTTGGCCAAAAAGGTCGAGGAGCAACAAACGAAAGTGCAGCAAATGCGGGACATCTACGAGGAGCATATCCCCAAAGTGCCGCGGGGGGTGCTGCATCTGATGATGAGCGCCTACGAGCACGGTTTGACGCAGCTGCGCAGTTTGGAGCGGCTGGCTCAAGACGCCAAGGAAGGACGTCTGAGAGAGCGGGGAACGCCGATCGACGAATGACGAAAACCCGGAACTACGCTGGCTGAACAAGCTGCGCAGTTTCGGGTTTTTTTGTTCTCGTCCGGCGGCAATCCGACACAGTGGCGGAAGAAGGCGCGTATCGGGCCGCCGTGGGTTACCATCGCGACGCTTCCGCCGGGATGGAGAGAGGCGATCCGGCTTACTTCCTTCACGATGCGATGATGCAGGTCGACGAACGACTCGCCGCCCGGGCAGCGGAAGTACGGATCGCGGCGGCTTGCCCGCCAGCCGTCGGGATCGGCCGCCAGGCAGTCGGCGTAGCTGATGCCGGTCCAGCGGCCGCGGTCGATTTCGCGCAGCGCCGCAGACGTCGCAAGCGAGCCGCCGCCGGACCGCCGCCCGGCTATGATCTGCGCGGTCTGAACGGCGCGCGGCAGGTCCGAGCAGTACAAGGCGTCGATCGCCCAGACGCTGAGTCGTTCCGCCAAACGCTCCGCCTGGCAGACGCCTGCTTCGGAGAGGGCATTGTTCATATGCCCTTGAAATACCGGCTCGCGGTTCGCCGCCGTCTCGCCGTGGCGAATCAAGATCACTCGCGTCATCGTCGTGTGAACCTCCTCCTTACGCGCGGCCCGGCTGCTGCGACAGCTTGTCCGCAAGCTCGGCCAAGCTGTCGCAGACGAGCTCAGGCTGCACGCCTGCGCCGAGCTGCTCCTGCTCCAGCGTCGCGCGGGTAATCAGCCCGGTCAGCACGAGCGCTGTCCGGCAATGCGCGGCGACGCCGCCGCGGATGTCCGTCCGCAAGTTGTCGCCGACGACCCAGATCTGCTCCGCCGGCAGGCCGAGCTTGCGGATGGCGTAGTTCATAATGATCGGCGACGGTTTGCCGATCACGACAGGCTCGGTCTGGCTCGCCCGTTCGATGGCGGCGCCGATCGAGCCCGCGCCGGGGCGCAGCTCGTGGTTCCACGGGAGCAGATGGTCCGGATTCGTCAGCACGAAGCCGGCTCCCGCCCGGATGAGGCTAACCGCCTGCGCCAGCTTCTCGTAGTTGAAGCTGCGGTCGATGCCCTGCACGACGAAGTCGACGGGGCCTTCCGTCACGATCGAAAACCCGGCTTCCAGCATAGCGCGTTCGAGCCCCGTTTCGCCGATCATGTATACCTTGCTCCCTGTGCCCTGCTCCTTCATATACATTGCGGCCGCCTGCGAAGTGGTCAGCACTTCCTCCGGTTCGGCTTCGATTCCGACTTTGCCGAGATGCTCGGCCACCTGCTCGGGCGTGCGCGATGAATTGTTTGTGACATACAAATACGGATATCGCTGCTTCTTCAGCCATTGAATGAATTCGGCCGCGCCGGGAATCGGCCGGTCTCCATGGTATAACGTTCCGTCCAAATCGAGTAGAAAACCGGGCATGTTTATTGTCCTCCTTGATTTCGCTTAAGCTCGGGATATGAATAGAGAACATTGTAGCAAATGGAGAACGGTTCTGGCTAGGGCATAGCGGGAACGGAAGCTTGCTGGAGCAAAATATTGTCAATGGGGCGGTAAAATCCGGCTTGCTCTTATTTCCGATTGTGAACATTTTTTGCAGCGGACAAGCGCCGTTTTTTTTATGGACAAGCACTCCTTACCCTCCGCTCGAATATTTGTATAGAAGTTCAGTTGAATATAAGTTTTATTTATGCAAATCCATAGAAAACTTTATTAACGGAGGTAAGGCAGCATGAAACTACTTGAATCCATTGAGCAAGCGTTTCGCAATATGACCGACCCGTCCCCCTATGATTTGCGGCAGGCGATACAGCAGTTGGAGCTGAAGGAAGAGGAGGTGTCTTCGTATGTCGCGGAGCCTTCGTATTTGCCTTACGGGCGCAAGGTGTTATTTCAATCCGAAGTCGTCGAAGTCATCCTGATTCATCTGCCTGCAGGGAGAGAGACGATGATTCACGATCACGGGGCTTCGAGAGGATGCGCTTATGTCGTGGAGGGTGAATTGACCAACAAAATTTACGAACTCGGTGCGGAAGGCTATGTTGACGAGAGCGGCGAGAGCGTCGTGAAGCAAGGGCAATTTCTGTACGCGCCGGAAGGAATGATTCATCAAATGTGCAATACGGGGACGAGACGGGTCGTTTCTTTACATGCCTACACTCCGGCTATGAGCAATACGAAGGTGTATCATACGTACGAGCAGGTGCTCGATTACGTTATATAACCCGGTTACTCGGGATGGACTGCCTCGGGCTTATGCGGCCCGGGGCTTATTTTTTTGCCACAAGCGGTTTCTTATGCAGGCGGAAGGGGAAGCTTCGGCGCGAATCGAACATGTAAGAGAAAGAAAACGTTTGAAGGAAGCGACAGGAGAACGGGAGGTGACCGGTGCCGCGCATGCCGTTTAAGGCCAACGAATAAAGGGGAGTGGGAGATGGAACAAGATCAATCGCAATTATTGAATCATCAGCTGTCCCGGCTGCGGGTCAAGCTGCTCTTTGCCAAGCTGTCGGTCTGCAGCCCCGAATGGAGGCGCTCCGCCTACCTTCCTTCGTACAACCAAATGTATTACATCATGGAGGGAGAAGGCTCGCTTCGACTGGACGGCAAGCAGTACCGGCCGAAGCCCGGCGAGCTCTGGTTTTTGCCAGGAGGGGTGGAGCAGGCGTATTCCGCCGCGGATGGCATTCCCTATACGATGTACTGGTGCCACTTTCGCGCTAACGTCAGCTTTATGAGGCTTTTCCAATGGTTCGGGCTTCCTTATGCCGTACCGGTTGCCGCAGAGGATATCCGGCAGCTGCAAAGCGGCTTCCGCGAGCTGGCCGACCGCCGCACCGGCACGGGACCTGCGACAACGCTGCAAGTTCAAGCGGCGCTGTTCACCCTGATCGGTTTCTTCATAGACCGCGCCGTCATGCTCCTGCGCCGCGATCCGCCTCCCGTCGCCATAGGGAAACTGCTGGATTGTCTTCAATACATCGAAGCCCGCCTCGCGCAGGATCTGACCGTGGAGCAGTTGTCGCAGCACGCGCATTTTCACCCGAATTATTTTATTCGGATGTTCAAGCGCTATATGGGCCTTCCTCCGATGCGTTACATTCATGAACGCCGAATGGAGAATGCGCAGCAGCTGCTGGCGTCGACGGAGCTGCAGATCGGAGAGGTGGCGCAAAGATCGGGATTCGGCGACGGCTCGTACTTCTCGGCGGCCTTCAAGAAGAGCACGGGACTGTCTCCGACCGATTACCGACATTTGCACGGAGGGGCCGGGAAGATGAATCCGTGATATCCTCCGCCTGCTGAAGCGCGTACTTGGTCGTCATCTCTGCGAGAAGTTAGTTTTACAACAAGTTTGGTTAGGCTGCTCTATTCCGGCTCGTCTTGAAAGCGCTGTATGATGGTGAGGGAATAAATGGGGATATACCCAAATACAGTGTGAAGGCGAGGCAGGCTTATAATGGAGAGTAAGGTCGGTTTCATGAAAGCGGTGATAGCTTGCATGGTGCTGGGCGCAAGCTGGCTGCCCGCAGGGAAGGGGGCGGCGGCAGACGAACGCCAGGCTTCCGTTGAATGGTTTGTAGCCGTAGACGGAAGCGATGCCGGCGACGGCTCGATTCAGCATCCGTTTGCGACTCTGGAGCGGGCGAGAGATGCGATCCGGGAGATGAAGAGCGGAGGCGCTCTGCCTGCCGGTGGCGTCACCGTACAGCTGAGAGGAGGAGAATACCGTATCGATCGTACGTTCCAGCTCGACGGCCGGGATTCGGGGGAAGCGGACGCTCCCATCGTGTACAAGGCCTATAACGGGGAAAAGGTAACGCTCTCGGGAGGCGATGCGCTGGACGCTTCCTTGTTCGAGCCGGTGACGGACCCGGCGGTTCGGGCCCGAATTCCGCAGGAAGCCGCGGATAAGGTGCGGCAGGTGGATCTGAAGGCGCTCGGCATCAGCGACTACGGAACGCTCGGCAACTATTTGGCCGTAGCCCCGGAGCTGTTCGTGGACGGCAATGTGATGACGCTGGCGCGCTGGCCGAACGAAGGGTTCACTACGGTAAACCAGGTCGTATATGCCGGCAATTCGTCGCAAGGCACAGGCTACACGTTCACGTACGATGACGGCGGACTGCGGCCTTGGAGCAGCGCGAACGATACGTGGGCGCTCGGATATTGGGGGAACGACTGGTTCACCAACGATTTGCAGATCAAATCGATCGATCAGGCGACGAAGACGATAGAGACGTATAATACGTCCAGCTACGCGATGAAAGCGGGACAGCGGTTTTATTTCTACAACATATTGGAAGAGCTGGACGCTCCCGGCGAATGGTATTTGGACCGCGCGGACGGAATGCTCTATCTGTATCCTCCGGCTCCCTTGGCAAGCTCGCGCGTGCAGCTGTCGCTGTTCGACCAAAATATGATCGCGATGAACGGAGCGTCGAACATCGTATTCAGCGGGCTTGCGCTGGAAGTAAGCCGAGGCAATGCGATCGATATGACCGGGGGGACAATAACCGGATCGAATACTGCGAGATCAGTAAAATGGGCGGCTATGCCGTCAAAATTAACGGCGGAAGCAATAACGGCGTGTACGCCTCCAGCATCTACAGCATGGGCAACGGCGGCGTGTCGCTGAACGGCGGCGATGTCGCGACGCTGACGCCGGCAGGCAACTATGCCGACAACAACGATATTTTCAATTATTCCAGAATCAAATTGACGTATACCTCCGCGGTCGAGCTGAACGGCGTCGGCAACCGGGCGACGCATAATAAGCTGCATAACGCGCCGCATTTTGCAATTCAATTCAGAGGGAACGACCATGTCATCGAATACAATGAAATTTACGATGTAGTCAAAGAAACCGCGGACGCCTCGGCGATCTACTCAGGCCGAAGCTTCGTGTGGCGCGGCAACGTCATCCGCTACAACTACTTCCATGATATTGTCGCGAGCGATCTTCGCGTTTCGACGGCGGCGATCTACCTGGACGATTATATGAGCGGCGTGGAGATGCGCGGCAACGTCTTCTACAATATCGGCAAGCAGGCGTTCAAGCTGGCCAACGGCCGGGAAAATATTGTGGAGAACAATATCGTGATCGACACGGGCTCTTCGATTGCTTTTATGAACCGCGGCTATAAACCTGGAGAGAAAAATTACGAATCGCTGATGAGCAAATTCGATCAGGTGCCTTATCAGAGCGACATATGGAGCGAGCGCTATCCGACGCTGCCGGACATTCTAAGCGACGAGCCGCTGCTGCCCAAGCGCAATGTCGTCCGCAACAACGCCATCGTGAACAGCGGACCGATTACCGGGGACAGCCGGAACATGGAGCTCGGCACGTTCGAAAACAACGTAACGTTCGGAAGCAAGGACGATCTGGGGTTTGAAGATGCGGCCAACGGCAATTTTCAGCTGAAGGAGGACTCGATTCTCTATTCGCGCATCCCCGGGTTCCAGCCGATCCCCTTTTCCGAAATCGGGGTGAAGGCCCCCGGATTGCCTCCGGCTCAATCGATCTTAGCGGTCCGCTCCGTGCTTTATCCGGTGAACGGAGGCAGCCTGACCGTCGGTATGGGACTTAACGGAAACACGCTGACATCGATCCGGGACGACAGCGGTTTGCTGGTGCAAGGAACCGATTATGTGGTTCAGGGGACGTCGGTTTTGTTCCCAAAAACATATTTAAGCAAGCTGGAGCTCGGCTATCATAGTTTGACGTTCTCCTTCAGCGCCGGCAACCGCGCGTTCTTGAACATTCGCGTCACGCCTCCGGCCAGCTCGCAGCTCGGCGCTTCTACGCTTAACTATGCGCAGCATTCGGGCGACAGCACGATCTCCGTGAATTTAAACGGCAATACGCTCGCATCCGTGCGCGATGAAACGAGAATGCTCGTCCCCGGTATCGATTACGTGAACAACGGGACGTCGGTCACGCTGAAGAGCGCCTATTTGTCCACGCTTGAGCTGGGATCTTATACCCTTACGTTTACCTTTAGCGCCGGAGACGACGCCGTGCTGGCCCTGAATGTCGCGCAGGAGAGCTTCACGCTTAATAAAACGTATTTGGCGTCGTCCGAATGGAGCAAGGATTATACTGCGTCCAAAGCGTTTGACGGGAGCGGCTCGACCCGTTGGTCCGCGGAGAAGGGCAAGGTGACCGATCAATTTTTGACGGTCGACTTCGGAGATTCCATCACGTTCAATCAGGCGGTTATTAAGGAAAGCTCTTACCAGCGGGTGGACTCCTATGTGCTTCAATATTCGGAGGACGGCGTCAATTACGTGGATATTCCGGGCACGGCGGGAACTTCGATCGGAGCCGAAAAGAAAATCGACTTCGCCCCTGTAACCGGACAATATTTCAGACTTTGGATGTTTTCTACCAAAAAGGAGTCGGGAGTCAGCAAGGAGCCGACGATCAATGAGATCGAGGTTTATTATACGGCTTCGGATGCGTTTCTTTCGCCGGATCGCGCCGTTTTCGATAAACATCCCGCTTTACAGCGCGATATCGACGTGACGGTCCGGGGGAACGGAAATCCATTGAAGGCGATACGGCTGGGGGATACCGCATTGACTGAATCCCGGGATTACTCGGTTACGGATTCCGCTTACGGCAATGAGGTGCGATTGTACAAAACCTTTTTATCCGCGCTGCCGGTCGGAGAGAGCAGGCTGGTCTTCGAGCTCAGCGGGGGGCGGAATGAGGGCTTTACGGTAGAAGTGAAGCAGACGGAGACGCAGCCTCCGCAGCTGACAGTTCCGCCCGATCTGACGGTCGAGGCGGCGGGAGAAAGAACGGCGGTGAATATCGGCGCGGCCGCCGCACCGGGAGCGGTATCGATCGTAAACGACGCCCCCGCGGATTTTCCGCTGGGAGTGACGCTCGTTCATTGGACGGCTATCGACGCGTACGGTGCGGCTGCAGCGGGAGTGCAGACTATTACGATAGTCGATACGACGCCTCCCGTCATTAGCGGAGCGCCTGCGGCTGAGCCCAATGCCAACGGCTGGTACCGCACCGATGTGACGGTGCTTTTTACGGCGGCCGACAGCGGCTCCGGCTTGGCCTCGGTTTCTCCCGATCGGACGATTTCCTCCGAAGGGATCGATCAGTCGGTGACCGGAACGGCCGTGGATCGGGCGGGGAACGAGGCGACGGCGACGGTTGGCGGAATTCGCATCGACAAGACGAAACCGGCAGTCGACATTCGCTTGGAGCCTTCCTATACGACGGGTCAGACGATGACGGTGACGTATTCCGTTTACGACGACTTGTCGGGAGCGGACGTCGTCAGCGCCGCATTGAACGGCAAGCCGGTCAAGAACGGGCAGACCGCTCGGCTGTCGTCCATGGCGGGAGATAACGTGCTGACGGTGACGGCGTCGGATAAAGCGGGCAATCAGACGGTACAGGAGGCGCATTTCCAGGTTGCGGTTGAAGCGCAGGTGGAGCTGATTCCCCCGATACTGATTGTCAAGGCTCCGGGAGTTTTGGATTCCGTCGGCGCGTGGATTCAGCTTCCCCGGGGATACGACGCCAAGGCTATCGACAAGAGCAGCGTCCGGCTGCTCGTTAACGGCAAATCCGTCCATCCCGAGCCGAGCCGCTGGGAATTTGAGGAGCGGGGCCGCGAGCGTCTGAGCCTGGCGCTGGTCCGTTTCGACAGGCAGCAGGTGATCGCGGCCGCCGGCCCGGCTGCCGGCAGCGTGAAAGTGACCGTCATCGGCAGCCTGCGCGACGGCACGCTTTTCCAGGGCAGCGGCACGCTGAGGATTGTACGTTAAAAGCCGTTAAGCTTTAAACCGTTCAGAGTTAGGCCCGGCGGGAAAGTGAAGAGGCTGCATCGGCGTTTCCGGCCGGTGCGGCTTTTTTTTATTCGGCGTGCCCAGAGGCACGCATCTTCTAGCCGGTGAAAATCCGGTCGCGGGAGGGGCCAAGCCCCCGCGTAGCTAGGATGCCTGCGTACGGCGAAATCTGTGCGTAGAAGCGCGTCGACGAAAGTACCTGTCAGAGATAGGGCGAGCAAGATACCAGGCCGTAACATGAAGTGAATCCTGCCGCGTCGTCAAAAAGGCCTCGCAAGAGGGGAGAGAGGAAGTCGAACCTCGTGGATATGGGTGAAGACCAAGGAAGCTGCTGGGAACTTGGAGCGGCAGCGAAGAATCCTCCGGCGTACGGGGATCGGTATGGTATGAAAGAAGATGCAGTGAACTGGGGAGACCCTCCCCTGCACGAAATTTTTTTTTTCGTAACGAGACGTTCTATAAGCCCAGCAGGTGAAATGAACGGTCTGCAGGAAGGGAGTCCGAGGGGCTCATACTACCGAGGAACGCAGGACAACACAACCTGCGGGAGGGAAGGGGTCCTGCTTTGTTCATGTTTCTTAAGGAGGTACGAGTCAGTGAATGCCGAGAGGCTAACAACACCAAAGGAAAACGTTCAACAACTCCAAGAGAAACTAGGTCATGCGGCCAAGGAAAACAAGAGGCGTAGATTCCATGCGCTTTATGACAAGATCTACCGGATGGATACTCTGTGGGAAGCATGGAAGAGAGTACGAGCAAATAAAGGGTCGGCTGGAATCGACGGAGAGACACTGGCGGACATCGAAAAGCAAGGGGAGTATCTTTTCTTGTATGAATGCCATCAAATCCTCAAAGAAGGCAAGTATCATCCCCAGCCCGTAAGACGGCACTACATTCCGAAGAAAGATGGAAAGCAAAGGCCGCTAGGCATTCCCACCATCCGAGACCGCGTCATACAGATGGCGACGAAACTGGTATTGGAACCGATCTTTGAAGCGGATTTTCAAGAATCCTCGTTTGGATTCAGACCGAAGCGAAGCGCCAAGCAAGCGCTGGACCGAATCCGAAAAGCATGTAACCGCAAAGGCAATTGGGTGGTCGACGTCGATATCCAAGGTTACTTCGACAACATCAATCAGGAAAAGCTGATGAAACTGCTGGAGATGCGAATCAGTGACAGACGTATCTTGAAACTGGCACGGAAGTGGCTAAATGCAGGGGTCATGGAAGAAGGAACGGTTCGACGTTCGGATTTAGGAACGCCGCAGGGGGGAGTCATCTCTCCACTTTTAGCGAACATCTATCTGAACTACTTCGATATCCTGTGGGAACGATATGGTAGCGAATTCGGGGAATTGACGCGTTATGCGGATGATCTCGTGATCGTGTGTAAGACGAAGAAAGACGCAGACCGGGCATACAAACTTATTCGTGCCATTATGGATCGTCTTGAATTGACGTTACACCCGACCAAAACACGCATCGTCGGACTTTGGACAGGAGAAGAAGGCTTTGATTTTCTTGGCATGCACCATCGCAAAACGAAAGCGGAAACTTCTCAAGGGAAGGTGTACTATACAACCCAACAATGGTTGGCCCGGAAAGCGGAAGAACGCATCCGGGAGGTCGTAAAAGAACGTCTGGCCCCGCCGAACATGAGGCATAAATCATTTCTCGAACATGTGGAATGGCTAAATCCTAAGATTCAGGGGTGGAGGAACTATGACTACACGGCTTACAGCCAATTAAAGCTGGCAAAGTTGGACTGGTACATTTTGCAGAGGCTCACGAGATGGTATGCCAAGAAGAGGCAACGCGCAAGATGGATGAGTTCGCTACAAGAAGTGAGGTTCCTAAGTAGTCAATATGGACTTAAAACGCTCTTGTAATCTGCATGCACATGAATGACGAACATCGGAAAGCCGTATGAGGGAAAACCTCACGTACGGTTTGATGAGGAGGGGCAGATTTCTCTGCCCTTTACTCTAGGCAAAAACCGTCTGGAAATTTGTGGTATGATAAAAGATAAACTTTGCTTGAGCTGATGAAAAAAATGAAGGAGGATATGTATGAGCGACATGCTGAGAATAGCTTTGCCGAAGGACAGCTGCGATGCGGCGGCCGGCTTGCTGCGGAAGGCGGGAATCGAACTGCCCGAAGAGCTGAGCGCTTCGCGGAAATATTTGTTTCAGGCTGAGGGGCTGGAGTGGATACTCATCAAACCGGCGGATGTTCCGCTGCTCGTCGAAACCGGCGCCGCGGATCTCGGCATTATCGGCAAACATCTTATCGCCGAAGCGGCGAAAAAGTCGGTGGAACTGCTCGACCTGGGGACGAACCGTCTCGCGCTGTCGCTGTTCGGGCCGGAAAATGCGCTTCACCGTCCGGATCTCGTTGTCGCGACCAAGTTTCCGCGTATCGCGTCGAGCTACTTTTTGAGCCGCGGCTTTGCCGTAAGGACGACGCCTGTTATGGAAGAGCTGCAGGCATTTTCCGATGTAACGCTGGATGCCGAGCCGGGTTATCGTCTGCGCGGGAACAGACCGCCGATCGGTACGGTCATGCAGGCAAGCGATAGGCTCATTGCCGGCCGCGGCAGCTTTGTTTGGAAGAGGCAGGCCGTGGAGGCGCTGTACGCCCGGCTTGAGAAGGTGCTATAGCTTAAGGCGCAGACTTCCGGAAGCGAAAAAAAAGAACGTCCGACCTTTGCGGTCATGACGTTCCAAGCGAATCGGTGAACCGGATCGGGCGGATGCCGCTGGAAAGAGCGCCCTTCTCACCGGAGGGCAGACTTCTTCTGTCCGAGTTTGCGGCTGCGCAGCATATAGACGATGTAAGTGATCAGGTACAGCACGAACATAATGGCGGAAAACCGGTACATGACAGCGTAGTTCGTCGCCGCTGCGATAGGACCGAGGAGCAATGCGCCGAGACCTATTCCGAGATCGAACGCGGAGAAGAAGGTCGCATTGGCGGCGCCGCGCCGTTCCGGAGCGGCACGCTGGATGATCCAGGCCTGCAGGGAGGGCTGGATCGCGCCGAAGCCGGTTCCGTAGAAGGCGGCCGCCGCTATCAGCAGAGCGGTACTGGAGGCGTAGGACAGCAGGATCAGGCCGATCAGACTAAAGACGGCGCCGGGAGCGAGCACCCATACATGACCGCGACGGTCGAAAATTTTACCGGATATCGGCCGGATCAAAAACAGCATGATGGCGTTGACCGAGAAAAACCAGCCGACATTGGCGATACCCTGCTCTTTCCCGAACAAAGTGATGAAGCTGACGATGCCGCCGTAGGTGACGGCAATAAGCAGCACCAGCAGCGAAGGAAACAAGGCTTGTTTATCCACCAGCCGCGACAGCAGCGCTCCTTGCTTCGAGGCTTGCGCAGACGGTCCGGAAGGAGCGGAAGAGGCGGAAGCAGAGCGGGCTTCCCCGGCGGCGGCTTTGCCGCTCCGGCCGGCGAACAGAGACACGAGCAGGGACAACAATGTCAAAATAAACGATACGGCGAACAGAACGGTGAAGCTGAACGTATTAATAATGGCGATTCCGGTCATCGGTCCGAGCGCCATAGCGAGGGTGGACGCCAAGCCGAAGTATCCCATTCCCTCGCCGCGGCGCGAAGCGGGAATCATGTGAGAAGCCATTGTTCCGTAAGTCGTCGTTGAAATTCCCCACCCGAACCCGTGCACGATCCGCAGCACGTAGATGGCTCCTACGGCGGAAGCGGCTATGTAGCTGCCGATGGCTGCCAGCGTGACGACCGATCCGACGATGAGAATAAGCCGGCCGGACATCAAATCCAGCGCCGCGCCGGAGAAAGGACGGATGAGAAGCGCCGCAAAGGTAAGAATGAAGATAACCATACCGACGGCGGAATTATCTCCGCCGAGTTGTGTGACATAAGCGGGGATCGTAGGCAGCAGCATTTGGAAGCCGAAGAACAGCAGCAGGTTGCCGAGGGCCAGCACGATAAAACTGCGGGTCCACAAAGGCTCCTTCAGCGGCTTGCTTGAGGCGGCGTCCGGCGGTGTTTCCACGCTCCGGTCGGCCAGCGATTGGGTCATTTTAACAATTCCTCCTTCGTCATTTCTTGACGATCAGTGCGTCATTGACGATTTTTATAACATTCTAAATATATATGTATATTAACTGAATTATACTCTGAAAATCGGAATTGTAAATAAAAGATTTGGCAAAACATTGGCGGATGGAGTATTCTCTTGATTGGAAGCGCTTTGATCTTTAAAGACGAATACCGGCAAGCGATGAAGGAGGACGATCTTCCATGCACTATATTGATAAAAAGCTAGAGGAGCTGTATGCAACCCAAGCGGACCGCACGGCGCCGGACGATCTGGACGCATTCTGGGAGGCAACGCTCGCCGAATATGATGCGAAGCCGTTGAATGACCGGCGGGAGAAAGTGCGGACGGAGGCGCCTTATATCGACGCCTACGAAGTGACCTATAACGGTTTTGATGCGACGCCGATTAAAGGCTGGTACCTGCTTCCGGGCTTTCCGGCGAAGCAGGATAAGCTTCCGTGCGTGATCTCGTTTCACGGCTATACCGGGAGCCGCGGCATCCCGGAGCAGCATGCGGCTTGGCTGCTGGCCGGCTTCGCGGTATTCGCCGTCGATGTGCGCGGTCAAGGAGGCGAGACCGGAAATCTTCTGCCGCAGCATTACGGCATGACCCGCGGCTGGATTACACAGGGCATTCTGGAGCCGCAGAAGAGCTACTACCGCGCAGTCGCCGTCGATGCGCTCAAAGCGCTGGAATGGGCTTCGCTCCAGCCCGAAGTCGACGCCTCGCAGATCGTCGTCTGCGGCGAAAGCCAAGGAGGAGGGCTGGCATTACTGACCGGGGCGCTCAGCGGCAAGCCGGCCAAGATCATCGCCGATATCCCGAATTTATGCTACATGGATTACGGTCTGTTCCATTCCACCGGCTCGCTGAAGGAGGCGGCCGATTTCGTCGCCGCCCATCCGGACAAGCTGGAGCAAGTGCTGCGGACGTTCAGCTATTTTGACATGGTGAACCTGGCTGACCGCCTTCGCGCGCCGGTGCTGATGTCCGTCGGGCTGAAGGATACCGTCTGCACGCCCGAAACGATCTTTGCGGTATACAATCGGATTCAAACGGAGAAGGCATTGAAAGTATTCCCGTTTAACGGACATTTTACGAGCCGCGATCATATCCGGACTCGCATCCGGTTTATCCGCGAGGATCATTTCCGGCTGTAGCGCCCAGCGTATGGCAACCGGCATGATCTAATAACAAAAGTTCCAGCAGGGCGCACTTACATAGGACGCGGATTTTCGTTATAATAAAAGTATTGAAAAAAATCTTCGTCCAGTGACGACACAACTCGGGGTGGTTACGCCATGCATATAGCTAATCCGCAGATGACCGTTACGATTGGGGCGGCGGCCGCCGCCTGTATGGCCATGGTAGTAAGGATGCGCGCTTCCAACAAGCCGGTGAATCCCAGAAAGCTGCTGATCCCGCCCTTTGCCATGAGCACGGGCTTTTTGATGTTCGCTTTCCCGATAACCCGGATTCCGCTGGAATGGGCGCTTACGGCTTTTTTGGTCGGAGCGTTTATCTTTTCCTATCCGCTGATTCGGACTTCACAGATGGAGACAAGGGATGGAGAAATTTATCTCAAACGCTCCAAAGCGTTCGTGTTCATTTTGGCCGGACTGCTGCTGGTGCGCATAGCATTGCGGCAGCTGATCGAACAATACGTATCGCTTCCGCAGACCGGTGCGATTTTCTTTCTCGTTGCCTTCGGCATGCTGCTTCCGTGGCGGCTCGCCATGTACGCCCAATACCGCAAAATCCAGCTCCGCGCGGAAGCGCGGTAGACCGGATCTACGAATTTGCAAACATAGCTTTCTTCCCAAGGCGCGAAACGTTTTATTCGCACCGGGGAGGAAGCTTTTTTGCATATCGGGCTAACTCGCCGCGGCAGCGTCCCCGGCCGGTACGTCCGGTGCCAACGGGCATTATTTTTCGGCTCAAGAGGGGGAATGCGGGCGGCCTTTCCCGACATATGATGACTAAGAGCAGTATTACTTAAGGGGAGGCTTGGCCGATGTCTTTTTTTGATAAAATGAAGCAGGGAGCGTCCGAAGCGGCCAAAAAAGCACAGCAAACGGTGGAGGCTACGAGACTGAGAGCGCATATTTCAGCGAAAGAAAAAGAAATGGAGAAAGCGTACGCGCTGATCGGCGAAGCCGTCTACGGCGCCTACGCGTCCGGCAATTGGAAGCGGCCGGAAAAGGAGGTAAACGCGTACTGCGAACACATCACGTATATTCGCCAGGATATACAAGCGCTCGAAGCGAAGCTGAAGGAAGCCAAAAACGAGAAGCTGTGTCGCTGCGGCAGAGTGGTATCGCGCGATGTGAAGTTTTGCTCGGTTTGCGGATTTCAATTCGAGGATGTCGTCTTTGTCGCGGAAAAAGAGACCGAGGAACCGATTCAGGTCATGTGCCGCGCGTGCCGGAGCTACAATGAAGTGGGAGCCAAGTTTTGCGGGCATTGCGGCGTCGTTCTCTAGGACGCACGAATAAGGATGGCGCGAGCGCCATCCTTATCGTTTTTTGCAACGGCTTATTTCTTGGCTGCCAGCCAGTCGGCCAAGCCTTGGATTTCCGTGTCTTTCAGCTGCGTCTTGAACGCGGGCATGCCGCCGCCTCCGGCTCCGATCTTGGCGGCGATCTGATCCTTGCTCAGCTTGCCGCCGACCTTCGTCAAGTTCGGGCCTGTCTTGCCTTCGAGATTGCCTCCGTGACAGGCGATGCAGTTTTGCTTGTACAGCGCATCCGCGTCGACCGCTGCGGTACCGCCGCCTCCGGCTGTCGTTCCTCCGGAAGGCGCCGTTGAAGGGCTTGGCGTCGGCGCCGTTTCATTCTTTGTGCCGCAGGCGGCCAAGCCGGCGATGATCATAACGGTCAGCAGAAAGATCGTCCATTTCAGCTTCATCTTAGTTCCTCCATGATTGACTTGGGTTCTTCTTTTTTGTCGGCTGCGGTATCGTCTACCATGCCGCGGGTCGAATTGCGGAATTCGCGCAGCGTGTCGCCGAACGCCCGTCCGAGCTGCGGCAGCTTGGCCGGCCCGAATACGATCAGAGCTATGATCAGAATGATAACCAGCCCCGATACTCCGATATTGTTGAACATGAGTGTTCCCTCCTTTGGGAAAGTTGAAACATCGTCAGCGGTCGCCTTTACAGACGGATTTTCCCAGCTTCGTCGCAGGATACGACTCAATCACCACACTTTTAGGTCAGCTGTTCTCGAGGCTTCGCCGCCAATTTCCGGTAATATTGTCCCGACACGACGACGCTCAGCTCGAACAGCAAAATCAACGGGATGGTGACGGACAAATGCGACACGAAATCAGGCGGGGAAATGCATGATCCGGTAATCGCCAGCCCCAAATACGCATACTTTCTTACTTGCTTCAGCCTCTCCGGGGTCAGCACGCCGATCCGGGTTAAGAACAGCACGACGACCGGCATTTCGAAGGCGACGGCAAGCGGGAAAATAATGTTGAACATGAAGGAGAAGTACCGGTCTATACCGTATGTTTCCACGGCGCCGATGCTTTGATTCATCTTCTTCATAAATTGGACCATCATCGGAAAAACAACGTAATAGCTGAAGGCGACCCCCGATACGAAGAGGAATAAAGAAGCGGGAATGTAGGCGAACGTTTCCTTTGCTTCGGATTCCGTCAAACCGGGGCGCACAAAAGCCCATACATGATACAAAAGGAGAGGCAATGTGGCGAACATCGCGAAGATGAACGCGCATTTCATGTAAATGAACAGTCCGTCCGTAAAGGAGAACACGTTCCATTCGATGTGAACCGCTGCAGGCTGGGACCGGATGTACCGCAAAATGGCGGGGGCTATGTACAGCCCCGTTCCCATAGCAAGCACGAACCAGGCAATAACGATAATCAGCCGTTTTCTTATTTCGGCCAGATGCCCGACAAGCTCTTCACTCGCTTCCATGCATTAACACCTCGCTATACTAGAGACCCCGGCGTTTTCAAATATTTCAGAATCCCTTCCGCCGCGCGGTATGACAGCGCCCCGACAGTCGCCGTAGGGTTGTAGCCGCTGTTATGGGCGAAGGCGGAGGCTCCTATGACGAATACGTTATCTGCATCCCACATTTGCAAATAGGTATTGACGACCGAAGTGCTCGGGTCCGACCCCATGACGACTCCTCCGGTGTTATGAGTCGATTGGTAAGGGATGATATTATAGTTTTTCAATTCGGCATTCGTCTGCTGCTTCGACGGTTTCATTTCTTTCATAATTTCGTCCGCTTTGGAGGCGATGAATTTCACCAGCTCGCGGTCCTGGTCCTCGAAATCGTAAGTAATGCGCAGCAGCGGCATGCCGTAGACGTCTTTATACGTCGGATCAAGATCCAGGTAATGATGCCGCCACGGCATATTGGACCCTTGACCGCTGACGGAGAGAACGCGGTTCGCGTATTTGATCGACGCCTGCTTGAAGTCCTTGCCCCAGGCCGGGGTGCCTTTCGGCGTGGAATTGTTGTCGATCGGCCGGTTGCCCGCCTGCGAGATGCGAATGCCGGCTCCGTGAATGAAGTTCAGGCTGCCGTGGTCGAAATTGTCTCCGTTGAAATCGTCGATCTCCATCCCGAGTGCGCCTGCTCCGGCGTACAGGTTGAACTCCTGATCGTCGTAAAAGCCGACCGAGGAAGCGCCGTTTACCTGATACGCATAGTTTCGTCCGACGACACCGGTTCCGCTCTTCGGATCGTAAGGCTTGCCCAGCTTGGAATTCAGCAGCAGCCGGACGTTATTGAACACATAGCTGGTCAGAATGACTACGTCCGCGGGCTGCTCGAATTCTTCGCCCGTAATCGTATTGACATAGACGACGCCGGTCGCTTTCTTGCCGTCGTTCAATATTTTCGTCACGTTGGATTCGGTCCGAATCTCCAGATTGCCCGTCTGCTGCGCTACCGGGATGACGGTAACGACCGGGTCGGCCTTGGCTCCGTATTCGCAGCCGAACCGTTCGCAGAACGCGCAGTATTGACAGGCGGCGCGGGCGATGCCGTCCGGGTTCGTATACTGCGTGGACAGATTGCCGGATGGCATCATATAAGGGTGATAGCCGAGTTTTTTGGTCGCTTCTTCGAACATCGTGAAGCTCGGCGTTTTTTTCATCGCGGGCGTGGGGAACGGATTCGACCGTTTGCCCACCATCGGGTTCTGTTCGGGCTCGCCGGAGATGCCGGCCATTTTCTCGAATTTATCGAAGTACGGCTCCAGCTCGTCGTAAGTGATGCCCCAGTCCTGGATGGTCATCCCTTCGGGAATTTTTTTCGCTCCGTACCGTTCGACGGTTTTGGAATAAATCTGGAAATCGTAAGGGAGAAAACGGAAATATTGGCCGTTCCAGTGAATCCCGGCCCCGCCGAGACCTTCTCCTAACAGGAATGAACCGTACGAGCGCATAGGAAGCGCAGTAAGCTTTTCCGTATTGCGGAACGTGACGGTTTCCTTGGACAGATCCTGCATCAAGCCGTAGCGGCGGGCATAACGCAGCTCATCGTGCACCATGTAATAATCTTCCGTTTTTCTCGCTTTGCCGCGCTCTAGCGCGACGACCTTATGGCCGGCTTTGGTCAGCTCTGCGGCAATGACGCCGCCAGTCCAGCCCAAACCTACAATGACTACCGGTACCTTCGGCAAAGTTGTAGCCATGAACTCATTCCCTCCTCTCTAGTGGCTCAAATGGTCGCGCAAGCTTTGCGGTTCCATTTTGACGAATTCTTTTTTGTCGACGACATCCAAATAGCTCATCTGGTTGCCCGGATAATTTTTCATTTTCCAGCCTCCCATGTTCTTGTTGCCGCCGTACAGCGGGTCGGCATAGACGCCTTCCGTCGTAAAGCTGATCAGCGTCTTGAAGAAGGCTTGGCCCGTCGTTCCGTACAAGCTGATGTCGGCGCCGTTCTCTAATGCTTTCAATACTTCGTCCTGCTCCGCCTCGGCCAAATCCAGAAACGATTTTTTATATTTTTGCTGGCTCAAATTTTGAATGGCCTGCAAGCCCATCGTAAACAGCTCATGCCGTTTTACGCTAGGATAGTCGCCTTGCGTCGTTTCGCCTTTCTGGAACGGCCCCATCATATAATCTTGGGCGTTAATCCCCCACTGGCCTGCCAGCTGATGGTCGATGAAGTAAGCGACGCCGAGCTCCTTGGCTCCCGGCCCAAGGTCGTCCTTGGGAAAAATCCGTTCGGTCGCCGCTTCCGTAATCCGGAATTGTTCCTGATTAAAGAACATGAGCGCCTGATTGTAGTCGGCCGCTTCGGGCTGCGCCTCGTTTGGCTGCTTGGCAGGCTCGGCAGGCTTGCCTCCCAGGCTTTTGCCGATGACGCCGCCTACCACGCCGCCTACGACGACGCCGCCGATGGCCGCACCCGAATATTTTAAAAATTTGCGCCTTGAATCACTTTGAGGCTGATTATCACGATGTTCCGGCACAAAAGCTCCTCCTTACGTTTCAAATGGTGTGCAATACATGGATGATTTACCTTTAATGAGGTTAGTTTTCCTATCTTTTGAAGTTTTATTCGATGCAAAAAAGTTTTTGGAGAACCGCTTAGAAACGGATTGTCAGCCTTATATGGGTGTGGTAATATATAACAATTAAGTGGGAGGGCTTCTAGGGATCCGACGGCGCCAAGCCGGTTCGAACCAAGCGAAGCCGAACGTCCGGCGGGGAGGCCGGCGTTAACACCGTAGGGATAAAAGACCTCGTGCAAGTTCCGCCGATTGCCGGCGAAACGAATGCGGGGTCTTTTCTGCTTTACTGGAGGAAAGGAGAATGTGCCGATGAAGGCGATCAAGGTGGAAGCTTTAACGAAACGGTTTGCGGTGAAGCAAAAAGGAGTCGGTCTGAGCGGCAGTCTGCGATCGCTGCTTAGCCCGAAATACGAGGAGAAGACCGCCGTGCACGGGATCGATTTGACGGTGGAGCAGGGGGAGATCGTCGCTTTTCTCGGACCGAACGGAGCGGGCAAGTCGACGACGATCAAGATGCTGACGGGCATTCTTCATCCATCGGGCGGAAGGGCCGAGGTGCTCGGGTATTGCCCCTGGAAGGAGCGCAGCCGGCTGGCTTATCATATCGGCTCGGTGTTCGGGCAAAAATCGCAGCTCTGGTACCATCTTCCTCCCAGCGATTCGTTCGAGCTGATGAGCCGCATTTACGAACTGAACCGCAGCGATTATTTCGTCCGCAGGGATGAACTGGTCCGCCGCTTTGAGCTGGAGCCTTACCTGCATATCCCGGTCCGCAAGCTGTCGCTCGGGGAACGGATGCGCTGCGAGATTGCGGCGGCGCTCTTGCATAGCCCGAAGATCGTATTTCTCGACGAACCTACGATCGGTCTGGACGTGATCGTGAAGCATAAAATTCGCGAGCTGATTTTGCAGATGAACCGGGAGGAAGGCACGACGATCTTCCTGACCTCCCACGATGCCGGAGACATCGAGCAGCTCTGTAAGCGGGCGGTCGTCATCAATTACGGCCGAGTGATTCTGGATGATCGGGTGGAGAGGATGAAGCGGGAGCTGCTTACATCGAAGACGATTCGCCTGAAGCTTCAGGAAGAAGGGCCGCTGTTTCAATTTCCCGGCGTCGAGGTGCTGGCGCAGGGGCGGATGGAGATGCTGCTCTCCGTCGATACGGCGCAGGCTAGTATTGAACAGGTACTGGCGCAGATCGTCAGCAAATACCGGGTGATCGACGTTACGATCGAGGACCCGCCTATGGAGGAGATCATCACGCATATATATGCCCGCGGCGGGCATGTCGGGAAGCAAGAGGAGGGGGCGGCATGCGTGTAGCAGACTCGGAGAAGAGCGGCAAGGCCCGCGTGGGAGCGGCGCTTCAACTGGCCGCAGACGGGGAGAGGCCGGTCTCGCCGCCATCGACGGCGGGCGGCAAAATCATGAAATACGCGGCTATCGGGAGGGTGACGCTGCGCAATCATTTTGCCTATGTGTATGATTTTCTAATACGTTCGATCTTCCTTATTACGATCATGTACATTTTCATTCAATTATGGCGGGTGACCTATCAGGGGGAAGGGAGCCGGCTCATTGAGGGATACAGCTACGATCAAATTATTTGGTACATTTTGTTTGCCGAAGCGTTGACGACAGCGTTCCCGAGCTTGGCGACGCGCATCGAGGATGAGGTCAAAAACGGCGATGTCGGCTATAAGCTGACCCGCCCGCTGAGCTACATCGGCTATCATTACGTGGGCTATGTCAGCGAGGTGCTTGTACGGCTGCTCGTCAATCTGTGCATCGGCGGTTTGCTCGGTATCGCGATGTTCGGCTTGCCGCATTTCGGATGGGGCTGGGCGGGCTTTGCGGTTGTGGCGATCGGCTCGGTGACGGTCAATTACCTGCTGAATATGGCTTTGGCGCTTTGCGCTTTCTGGGTAGAAGAAACGCGCGGGTTGGAGTTCGTCTATCACAAGCTGCTGTTCACGATAGGGGGCATGCTGATGCCGCTTGAGCTGTTCCCGCAAATGCTGCAGGACGTATGCCGCTGGCTGCCCTTCCAAACCGTGCTTTACTTTCCGGCAAAAACGGCGGTGCGATGGGACGATGTTTCGCTCGTTCCGATGCTTTTGACCCAGGGAGTTTGGATCGCGCTGCTCGCCGGACTGGTTATGCTCATCTACGGTATGGGAATAAGGAAGGTGAATGTCAATGGCGGCTAAGGAAGGAGCGCGTCCCATGGGAGGTAAACTGCGCGGTCTGCTCTTGTTCGTATGGACCTGCTGGAAGCTGAATTTGGCCGGAGCGATGGAATTCAGGATGAGCTTTCTGCTTACGGCCGGTATGATGGTCGTTAACAATGCCGTGTGGATTTTATTCTGGGGGCTGTACTTTCAGCGATTTCAGGTGGTGCAAGGATGGACGTTTCGCGATGTGGCGATGATGTGGGCGGTAAGCGCCGGCGGCTTCGGTTTGTCGGCGGTGCTGTTCGGCAATGCTTATCGTCTCGCTTCGCTCGTTGCCGCGGGGCAGCTGGATATTTATCTGGCGCAGCCGAAACCGGTGCTGCTGCATATTCTGATCAGCCGGATGTCGGTTTCCGCGATCGGCGATATCTTGTTCTCGCTCATTCTGTTCGCGCTGTTCGGCGATCTGACGCCGGCCGGGATGCTGAAGTTTGCGCTGGCCCTGCTGCTCGCGATGCTGATTTTTCTGTTCTTCGTCGTGGCGGCGCAGACGCTCGCGTTCTATATCGGCAGCGCGGAGGGGATCGGACAACAGCTGTTCAACGGTTTGCTGGCCTTCTCGACGTATCCTACGGGGATTTTTACCGGGCTCGGCAAGCTGCTTCTGTTCACCGTCATACCGGCCGGATTTATCAGCTACTTGCCGATCGGGCTGCTCCGCAGCGTCGAACCGCTGTTTCTTGCGGAAGCCGCCGGCATTGCGCTCCTGCTGACGGCAGGCGGCAGCGCCTTTTTTTACATTGGGCTAAGGAGATACAGTTCAGGCAATATGATGGGGCTTCGAATGTGAGTCTAAATAACTATTTTCATAAGGGGGGTTACAAAAACATATACTTATTGGAGAAAATTAGGTATAATGAATGATATTATAGACCTATGGATCTTACGTGATTTTGTCGTAAAGGAGACCGCCACCTCATGAAGGCAGAATATATCAATCCCTTTTTGGAATCTGCAAGAATCGTTATCGAGCAAGTCGCCAGCATACGACCTTCGACCGGGCAGCTTGGGATAAAAGACGTAAAGTTCGTAGAGAAATACATCTGGATTCAAATCGGCATGACCGGACAGATGGAAGGGGACATCGTATTCGGATTGCATGAAGAGGTCGCCTTGAAGGTAGTCTCCGCTATGATGGGCGGGTTCGCCATCACCGAGATGGATGAGATGAGCAAGAGCGCCATTTCCGAGCTTGGCAACATGATCAGCGGTAATGCGAGCACGATGCTGTACAATCAGGGAGTGAAGGTGGACATTACGCCGCCGAAGCTGCTGCATTCCGCGAACTCGGCAGGTTTTTTGCCGAAGAAGGCTTTGACGATTCCGCTCATTATGGAAGGAATCGGCGAGCTGGACATTCAAGTTTTGATCGTTTAATCGAATCGATTACAATAGAAGCGGGGAGCCTTGCGGAGATGCCGAGGGCGAACCGCTTTTTTTCATGCCGATGGAGGTGTCATACTATGTTTCAAGGGAAAATTGCCGTCATTACCGGGGCTTCCAGCGGAATCGGGGCGGTAATGGCGAGGAAGCTGTCGCTGCAAGGGGCGGTTCCCGTGCTGATGGCGCGCAGCGAAGACAAACTGCAGCAAGTAGCGGCCGGTTTAAACGGACCTTGCGGAACGCATCCTTTGGACGTCACGTCGGCCGCGCAGGTGACGCAGACGATGCAGCGGGTGATCGAACAGTATGGGCGCATCGATATTTTAATCAATAACGCCGGCTACGGGGTGTTCGAACGGTTCGTGGACACGCCGCTGGAGGAGTTCGAGAGCATGATGGACGTGAACTATATGGGAACCGTCCGCTGCACGAAGGCGGTGCTGCCCCATATGCTTCAGTCGGGAAGCGGCCATATCGTCAATATCGCTTCCATGGCCGGTAAGATCGGATCGGCCAAATCGACCGGTTATACGGCGACCAAGCATGCCGTCCTCGGCTTCACCAACTCATTGCGCCAGGAACTGGTCGGAACCGGCGTATACTTAAGCGCAATCAATCCGGGGCCGATCGATACGCCCTTCTTCGACAAGGCCGATCCGAGCGGCAACTATGTCCGGAACGTCAAATGGTTCATGCTGAAGCCGGAGCGGGTGGCCGATAAAGTGCTGCGGTCGATAGCCAGGCGCATCCCGGAGGTCGATATGCCGTTTACCGCCGGCCTCGGCGTCAAGCTGTTTCAGCTGTTTCCGCGCGCCTTCGATAAGGTGGCTTATAAGGTGCTGAATAAGAAATAGGCGCATACGCCAAACCGCCGAACGGCTTGATCCTATAATACCAACCCGCCCCTGTTCAAAGAGGCGGGCTGAGTTTTCATTATGAGAAGAGCGCTGCTTCTATTTCTGCATGGCGTCCTGTTAAGGCAACGGACGGCCGGAAAACCGTTCCGCCTGCATCAAGGTAAGCTACTCGATACCGCTGCCGCCCCGTGCCTGCCTGTAGGCGGCAAGCAGCTGCTCGACGGGAATTCCGTCGATCGTCATGTCTTTCATACTGCACCCGCGGATAGATACGCCGTCCAGCCGGCAATCGGAGAGCGTACTGCCGTTCAAATCACAGTTCTCGAACCGAAGCGGACGCTGCGATTTGCCTTCTTCATAAGCGGGGTGCCCCTCCGGCGGAAGACCGATATTATGAATATACGCTCCTCCGAGCTGGGCGTTGCAGATCTCCAGGTCGCTCAAATTGGCATCGTTAATGCGGGTTCCGCTAAAATTAATGTCGTTGAAGCGGGCTCCGTGCAAATCGGCGCATTGAAAAGACAGCTTCGGCAACGCGACCATTTGAAAACTTACCCGCTCCGCGTAACCGTTCCGGAACTCGGAACCGGAGAAATTCGAATCATTCAGCAGGATTTGCTGAATCGGTTCTTTTTTGCCGCTAATGACAATGGTTTCTGTCGGGGATTCATGGGATGGTTTCATTCGGATTCACCGCTTTCTTTATTTGTCGAGAGCTAAGAGCAAGGACGCCATGCGTTCGAGGACAAGTACGGCCTGCTCTTCGGCCGATTGGGCCTCTTCTAATCGTTCGATCGCCCGCATCGACTCCGAAGGGTCATTGGGACTGCCTCCTTGAGGAAAAGGGAACATCGTATGCATAACTTTCAATGATTCCGCGACTCGGGCATAATGCCTTTCGGCTTCGAAGGCCGCCTGCCGGATATCTTGCTCCAGCTCGTCGTCCGCGTCCCACACTTGCTGCAGCCGCTTCATGAAGGCGGCTGCATAGAGCCGGGCGTCATACACGAGGACCGTATTGTAAGCATTGCCGAATTCGCTTACGGCGCGGGAGGAGAACGCTTGCTTCCAGCCGTCATAAGCAGCAAGACCGTTCATGTAAGGGGGCAGTTCATGCTGATGCTCTCTTTGTCTGGCATGATGAATCGCCATGGCGAGCGCGCCGCGAAGAGCCGACGCTTTATCGAAGGGGCGGGCTTCCTCCAGGCTCATGACGAACAGCTCGGAGATTTCGCCCCGTCCCAGCTTCTCATACGGCAGCGTCCCTCCGTCCTTCATCTTCGGATCTTTGGCATGAAGCAGCTTCTTGTCGTCGTCGTAGCCGTACAGAAGACCGAATTCAGGAATGAACAAGTCCCAGCCTATGACGGGAATTCCCTTATCAAGGCTCGCCTGAATCAGATTCAGACCGCGAGTCAGCTCCTCCGCCGTAGGGGGCGCGAGATTGGCGGAGCGCACGGAGGCCGTTCGAAAGCCGAGATTGCCAAGCCCTTCCGCAAAAAACGGTCCCCACGGATAACCCGTGGGTCCTGCCACATCAACGTTCCGGGGATGAATGTTAATGCGAAAAGCGTGCCCCGTGTAGCCCATTACGTCTATCAGGTCCAGTTCATGGCGGCCGGTAAACCGGATAGCTCCATACATGGCTACGGCGGCGGATGTCCATGAATTTTGATGCGCAATGCAAGCTGCGATTTCTTCCAAGAGAAGCTCCCATCCTTTTCATCAAAATCGGATTTTGGAGCTGTCCAGGAGAACGCGCCGGTTATGACCGGCGTGCGCCCGCTGCTCCACGTAATCCGTCACATGGATTCGAATGCGCTCCTGCTGCAGTTTTTGCCGGGAACGGGAGATCGTTTTGTACACATTGGCGGTTGTCGTATTGAACAGGCCGGCGATTTCCTGAGGGGTGAGCTGACGGAAAAAGTGCGCCTCTACGAAGCTGCGTTCTTTGACGGTCAAGCAGTCCAGCAGACTGACAATGAACCGAACCGTTTCTTTGCGAATCAGCCTTTCCTCGGGAAGCCAGGAAGCTTGCGGAGCCGAACCCGGCAGCGACGGCTGATCGGGTTCCAAGGCGATGAACGCCAGGATGCTGTCGAGATGATCCCAATCGACTCCCGAAGCGTCCTTAACGGCGCTTGGAGTCAGGCTGGTGAACGGCTGTTCCTTGCCGTAAGGGCCTCCTCGGCGAAGCTTCATCATCGCTTGATTGCGCACGATCCGGTGCAGCCACGGGACGAAACGGCTGTCTTCGGTTAATGTCCCGAGACTCAGGAAAGCGCGGATCAAAGCATCTTGAACGATGTCTTCGGCCATATGGTGGTCCCTTGTGATCCCCGCGGCCCAGCTGTAGGCTATGCGCCGGTGCATCCTTACCAGCTTGCCGAACGCCTCGCTGCATCCTTGACGGGCCCGAAGGACGATATCGGCTTCCGGTTCCGCAGCCGCGGCCTCATCCGCACTGGAATCCGGCAGCGAGCTTTTTCCCATGTAATAAGTCATGTTTGAACGATTCCCCGCTTTCCGTTTCTTAAAACGCCCATTCAACGGCAGTCCATGCTTGGGACGGCTCTATGCTGCATAACGGGCATGCCTTGAGCATCGTTCCAAAAGCGGAAGCCTCCGATCCATATCGTATTGATGCCGTCCGCCGCTTATTTCTGACAAATAATAAAAAAAAGACTGGAACATGGAAGCCTCCGGTCTTAAGTTCAGCTGCAATATGATATTCTAGTGTCGTGAGAAGCGGCCGGTTACTCCGGCTCCTGAGCGTTATGGCGTTCTTTCAGCGCCAGGTTCAAGGAGCGAACCTCTTCGTACAAGCTTCTGACAGCCGCTTTGCCTTCCGGGTGGGTTTGATTCCAGTGATTTGCCAGCGCGGGCATGGATCTGTGAATATGGTTATAGACGGACCATACTTTTATTTTTTCCACCATTTCGGGGGATGTATCTCCTGTAAGCAGCTCGGCGAACTTTTCGACCAAGGCGTCAAATTCGGTTTGAAACTGGGGATTCATAGAAGCTCCACCTTTCAGAACATAATAGAAAGTAAATTTGTCGTAACAATAGTAAGTCTAGCGCACGAACGGGCTTCTGTCAAAAATTAGGGCAAGCGCTTATCGGGAAAGATGAATGCGGGAAAGGAGCCGCTGAACGGTATGAATGACGGACGAACTAAAGAAAAGACGACGGTGGGAGCCGGCGGCGGCGCAGTGACTTCTATATCGGAGGGCGCCGGCATAGGATGGACAACAGGAGGAGGGGCGCAGACTCCGGAAGCGGCCGGCGAAAGCGCCGCCGATTCCTGCGCCGCGAGCTCCTCTCCGGGGGAGGCGTTCTGCCGGAAACGCGAGCCGCTCAGAAGCCGCTACAGAGACATCTTATTGTACAGGCTCACTTATGTCAGCGAAGGGCTGAGGGTCAAAGGCTATTTGGCGGTCCCTGCAGCCGCATCGGCTTTGTCGCCGTATCTGGGCTTAATCTACTGCCGCGGAGGCATCCGCAAGGTCGGCATGGTGCGCAAAAGACGCATTATGTCGATGGCTAGACGCGGGTATTGCGTTTTTGCGCCGTTTTATCGCGGCAACGAAGGAGGCGAAGGGCGCGAGGATTTCGGCGGCGAAGACCGCTACGACGTCTGCCATGCGATCACCCTCGTTCGCTCGCTGCCCGAGGTCAAGCGCGGGCCGGTTCCGCTCATCGGGTTTTCCCGCGGAGCGATGATGGCTTTGCTGGCGGCCAAGCAGTGTCCGGATGCAGGACCGGTGGTCGTCTGGGGCGGCGTCAGCGATTTGTTCCATACGTACGAAGAGCGGGTCGATCTGCGCCGTATGCTGAAGCGGGTCGTCGGCCATCCCCGCAAGCAGAGCGAGGCGTATGAAGAGCGCTCGCCGGTGTACTGGTTAGAGCGGATCTCTGTGCCTGTGATGATCGTCCATGGAACCGTTCGCAGGTCGGCGTTGCCCAGGCGCGCAAGCTGGCGGAAGGGCTGGAGAGAGCGGGCAAGGATTACGCCATGGAGCTGTATGAGGGGCTGGACCACCGTTTTCCGAAGGAAGAGGACGAAAAGGCGCTCGATGCGGTGTTCGGCTGGATCACAGGGAAGCTGGCGCAGGCAGAGCAGGCTTGATGTTCCGCTTCTCCATTGGTATGATTAGGATGCTTTTGATGAAGGGGGAATTCGATGAATAACGGTTTTGCTACTTTACATATTGACGACATTTACGTTCGCAAGCTGCAAGCGTTGAATATTACGACGCCGTCGCCGATTCAAGCCGAAGCGATACCTGTCATTCTGGAGGGGAAGGACGTGGTCGCGCAGTCCCAGACCGGTTCCGGCAAAACGCTCGCTTACACGCTGCCGCTGCTGCATAAAATAGACAAGACATCCAAGGACGTGCAGGGTATCGTGCTGGTGCCGACCCGGGAGCTTGGCGTTCAAATCGTCTCTACGCTCGAACAGCTGACCGAGGGTAGCGGCATCCGTGTACAATCGCTGATCGGAGGGGCGGCCATCAGCAGGCAAATCGACCGGCTGAAGCTGCGCCCGCAGATTGTGGTCGGCACGCCGGGCCGGGTGCTGGAACTGCTTAAACTGCGCAAGCTGACCATGCATCACGTGCAGGTTGCGGTCGTCGACGAAGTCGATCAGGTGTTCGAGCTGGGCTCGATGCATGAGGTAGAGGCTATATTCAAAGGGATGCTTCGCGAGCGGCAGCTGCTGTTCTTCTCGGCTACGCTGCCGCCGCAGGTTCAGGCGGTGATCGACCGCTGGATGCGGGAGCCGGCGTTCGTGCAGGTGAATCCGGAACAGCGCACGTCGCAGACGCTGGAGCATCAATACTTTGTGTGCGAGGAACGCGACAAGATCGACACGCTGCGCCGTATCGTCAGATTGTACAACCCTCCCGCGGCAATCGTCTTCATCAATGAAACCGATGACGTTGCCGAGGTCGTTAGCAAGCTGCAGTTCGCCGGACTGTCTATAGAGGCGCTATACGGCGATGCGGGCAAACAGGATCGGGCCAAGGTGATGCAGGCGTTCCGGTCCGGCAAGTTCCAGCTGCTGCTCGCAACCGATATCGCCGCGCGCGGTCTTGATATCCCGCATGTGACCCATGTCATCAATCTCGATCCGCCGATCGATGCGGATCATTACGTTCACCGCGTAGGGCGTACCGGCCGGATGGGCAAGAAGGGGACGGCCGTCTCGATCATTACGCACAAAGAACGATTTATTATCAATAAATTTGCCAAAACGCTCGGCATTGACATCGAAGAAAAAGAGATGGCGTACGGGAAAGTCATCGACCCCGGCCAGCGGCGCGGCGCCTCCAGGGCGGTTCCGCGTTCGCGGGTGGAGCCTGCCGGACGCCCGGCGGCGGAGTCCGAGCTTGCGGAAAACCGCAAGAGCGCATCGGGCAAGTCGGCGGAGCCTCGCGCGAAGCTCTCCTCGCTTGCGGCCAAAGCCGCTCCGGGAGGCGCCGCCAAGCCGTCTTCGCCGCAGGCCAAGCGCAAGCCGGAGCGCGAGCGCGACCGCAAAAACAAGGGAGCGCCGCGCTGGCTGAAGGAGAAGCAGAACAAACCGAAGTCATAGATGTCTCCGGCGAGGGCGGATTCGGGAGAGGGGTTGGCTAAAGCCTATGGGAAAGCTGCTGCGGAGCATCGTCTCGCTGGCGATCGGCTGCGCCGTCATCGCCGCAATCGGATATTGGTATGTGCAGCCTGAGCGTCCATTGGATTTAACCTATTCGGAGCTGAAGGTGCGCGGCAAGCTGGCGGATATGATCGCCAGCCGCAAGCTGGAGGTGGAACTGACCGAGCCGGAAGTGAACAGCCTGCTTAAGAAGGCGCTTGCCGCGCATGCCCAAGTGACGCCGGATTTGGAAGTGACCGGAGCCGAGTTCAGCTTGGAAGGCAAGGAGTGGGTAGCGGATGTCAATTTGCTGTACAAGGGACAGTGGGAGGCTGCAGCCAGGCTGTATTTTACGATGTCATGGCAAGAGCCGTACCTCACGGCCGTTCATACGTCGACGAAGATCAAACGGCTATCCGTGCCATTGGACTGGTTCCGTCTTCAGCCGTTGAACGTCGAGCTGAACGATTATTTGCCGAGGCCGGCGGGAGTTCGTTCGGTCGCTTTCGAGGAACATGCGGTGAGAGTCGGATTGAAGCTGAGATAGACGGGATAGGCGCATACAAGAGCACACTGCGGCAAGCGGCATCGGACAGGTTCGATGCCGCTTGCGGGACAGGTGCTTTTTTTGCCGTTACAGCGTATAACCCGGGTCCGCTGGGCCCGGGTTATCTTCGCTTGCGTGCTTATGCGTGCGGGCGGCCGGTTACCGGTTTGTCCGCCCACGCATGTCCTTATGAATCTTTTTCCAGCGGTCTTTCTCCGCTTTGGCGGCCGCCGTATCGGTCTTGCGCTCGATATAGGCGAGCTCCTTCTGCAGCTTCACATAGCCGGCGTAGCGTTCCCGCTCCAGCGTGCCGTTCGCAAGCGCCGCCTGCACGGCGCAGCCCGGCTCCGCCCGATGGCCGCAATCGGCGAATCGGCACCCGGCGGCCAGAGCGTCGATGTCCCGAAACGCCGCGTCCATCGAGTCGCCGCCTTCCCACAGCTGCAGCTCTCTCATGCCCGGCGTATCGATAATGAGCGCGCCGCATGGCAGGACGACCAGCTCGCGATGCGTCGTCGTATGCTTGCCGCGGTCGTCGTCCTCGCGCACGCCGCCCGTTTTTTGCCGCTGCTCGCCGTACAAGCTGTTGAGCAGCGTCGATTTGCCGGCGCCGGAGGAGCCCAGCAGAGCAATCGTCTCGCCGCGCTTCAGCGTGGCGATCATCTGCTCCGTGCCTTCGCCGATCAGGCTGTTCACCGTGTAGACGGGCACGCCGAAGGCGATCGTCTCCACCTCGCGCACCTTCGCTTCGACGTCGTCGCATAAATCTTTTTTGGTGAGCACGATTTCCGGCGCCGCTCCGCTGTCATAAGCGGTCAGCAAATAGCGTTCCAGCCGCCGCACGTTAAAATCGCGGTTCATCGCCATCACGAGAAAGACGCGGTCGATATTGGTCGCGACGATCTGTTCTTCTACTGTGGAACCGGCCGCTTTGCGGGAAAATTTGCTTTTGCGGGCGTACACCCCATGGATGACCGCCTTGCGTTCGCCGGGCAGCTTCTTCATCCACACCCAATCGCCGACGGCGGGGTAATCGCTGCGTTCGCCCGCTTCAAACCGGTACTTGCCGGATAATTCGCCGAGCCACTCGCCGTCTTCGGCATAAATGCGGTACAAATGCTTGTGCTCCAAGGCAACGCGGCCGACGTCGTAATCTTCTTTCAGCTGTTCGACGAAAAACGGCTGAAAGCCGTATGCTTCTAAAGAGGTAAACTTCGTAATAATAACAACACCGTTCTTTCTACTAGATTAGTTCCGTCTGTCCGGACGGCAGTTCTCTCCGCGCGCACGGCGCTTATACCGCGTTCAATCATTACGCCTCACTCCGATCTGATTAGGATAGATTTAGTATAGGTAACCTGCGGGAACGGCAACAGGTAAAAAATCGCTATATCGATTTTTCACCGGCAGATTCGCGATGGGGCGGCGGGAACCGGTTCGTTTATATTCCGTTTATAAAACTGTCGTATTCTTTTCCCATAGAGAGCTGCACAGAAGTAAAAACGGATAGGAGTGCTGAAATGAAAGAACAACGAGCAACAGGCAGTTGGCGTTTATTTATGACTTTAATTCGGGAAACGAAGCCGTCCAAGTGGAAGCTGGGCATCGCGATCGCGCTTAGCGTCATTTCCACCGTGGTCGGGCTGATCGTACCGCTGTTCACTAAAAATCTGGTCGACAGCTTCTCGCTGACGTCGATCCGGCCGATGCAGATTGCGGCGCTGGTGCTCACCTTCTCCGCCCAGGCGGTTGCCGGAGGCCTATCGATTTATTTGCTTAACCATGTCGGACAAAACGTCGTGGCGAACCTGCGGGACCGGCTGTGGAAAAAGCTGCTGGCGCTGACGGTTCCTTATTACGACAACCACCGTACGGGAGAGACGATCAGCCGGATGACCAATGATACCGGGGTCGTCAAAGGGCTCATATCGGAGCATGTGACGAGCTTTTTTAACGGCATGATCTCGATTATCGGTTCGGTCAGCATTTTGCTGTATTTGGATTGGAAAATGACGCTGATCATGCTGCTGGCCGTGCCGCTGGCGATCCTGATTTTGGTGCCGATCGGGCGGCAAATGTTTGCCATCTCCAAAGGACTTCAGGATGAAACGGCCAAATTTACCGGGGTGCTGAGCCAGGTGCTGTCCGAAATCCGTCTTGTAAAGACGTCCAACGCCGAGCCGCTGGAATATGAGAACGGCAAGAGCGGCATTACGAAGCTGTTCCAGTACGGGGTTCGGGAGGGAAAAGTTCAGGCGATGATCGCGCCGCTCATTTCCTTCGTGCTGATGGCGCTGCTCGTCGTCATTATCGGATACGGCGGTATGCGGGTATCTTCGGGGATATTGACGGCCGGTGAACTGGTCGCATTCATCTTGTACTTGATCCAGATTATTATGCCGATCAACCAGATTACAACCTTCTTTACGCAGCTGCAAAAGGCCGTCGGCGCCACGGAGCGGATCATTACGACGCTGGAAGCGGAGGAAGAAGATATCGAACGCGGCTTGACGCTTGACAACGCGCATCAGCCGATCGTCGTCGATCATGTTACCTTCCGCTACGGAGGCGGCGAACCGGTGCTTAAAGAACTGGATTTCACCCTACAGCCGGGTAAGGTGACGGCGATCGTGGGACCGAGCGGCGGAGGGAAGACGACGCTGTTCTCGCTGCTGGAGAGGTTTTATACGCCGCAGAGCGGGCAAATCCGCGTCGGCGGAAGAAAAATCGAAGACTATTCGCTGCATTCGTGGCGCAGTCAAATCGGCTATGTGTCGCAGGAGAGCCCGCTGATCGCCGGAACGATCCGAGACAACATCTGCTACGGCACGGACCGCCTCGTTACCGATGAAGAGCTGAAGCGGGCCGCTGCGATGGCGTATGCCGATCTGTTCATCGAAGAATTCCCGGAAGGCTACGATACGGAAGTCGGCGAGAGGGGCATCAAGCTTTCCGGCGGTCAGCGCCAGAGGATCGCAATCGCCCGCGCTCTGCTCAGAGATCCGAAAATATTGATGCTGGACGAAGCGACGTCGAGCCTTGACAGCAAATCGGAAATCGTCGTGCAGGAAGCGCTCAAAAACTTGATGAAAGGCCGGACGACGCTGGTCATTGCCCATCGTCTCTCCACCGTCGTCGACGCCGAACAGATTCTGTTTATCGAGAAAGGGCAAATTACAGGCCGCGGCAAGCATGAAGAGCTGCTGCAGACGCACCGTTTGTACCGCGAATTCGCCACCCGGCAGCTTCAGATCAAGGAGTCGGTTCCTCCGGTGCCTGCGCCCGAGGCGAGCGGCGGTGCTTGGGTGAATTGACGCGAGGCAGTTCTTACAACGGCAAAAAAAGCAGAGGGAGCTTGAAGAGCCCTCTGCTTTTTGTACATTGTTTAGGAAATGAAGCGCAGCCATATCCTGTGGAAATCCGGGGGTTTCCCCGAAAGGAAAGTCTACCCATAGAACGATCCCAGAGGAATGGTTAGACGCCGATCCAGCTTAGGCTGGATGCGGACGGAATAGGCTTCAGAGCATCACGTCACTACCCTGGAAATTACTCTTGGTACCCCATTTCCATTGTCTGTGGTGCCGCGTCGGCGGCATGGATGGCTTTTGGGGGATTTGTTCTTGCCGCGGTTTATTTTTTCCGTTTGTTCACATACGACGCGTACACAATTTCGCCCGTGTCGAGCTTGGCGATTTCATCGCTGGTCCAACCGGCGATCTTGTTGTTTCCTTTGACCCCGGTCAGCTTGATCTTATATTTGCTTTCGAGGTAGCTGTCGAGCGCGGGCATATCCGCTTCCTTCAGCTCGCGCAGCGCCTTCTTGCCGTACAGCTGGCCGAGCAGAATGCCGATCGTTTCCGCGGCAAGACTCGTATTCGGCTGAATGCGCGCGCTGCCGTAGGCGATGGCGGAGGCGCCGACATTTTTGCCGGCCATAATGACGTTGTCGTAATCCTTGAGCAGGAAGCTGCGCAGCGGCATGCCGTATTTGTCCGGGCGGCCCATCTCGATGCCCCATTTGTTGGCGCTTGTGCCTTGCAGGTCCAGCGGATAGCCGGCGATGCTGACGTTGTCCCAGAACATTTTGGCGCCGAGCATATCCGAAGGCTTCAGAACGTAATCCGATTCATAGTGATTGTATTCCCGTATGTACAAGTAGTTCGGGAAGCCGTTCAGCTCCGCATGCTCCCAGCCTGTGATGTTTTTGCGGAAATGCTCCAGGATGAGCGGGATTTCCTTCTTTCCGAGCTCCATCGCTTCCGCCACCGACTTATCGTCCGACGGATCGACGGTATAGATCAGGAAGGCGTTGATGGCGACTTGCCCGTCGCGCTGGTTGACCGCGTTGAGCCCTCGCAAAAACACCCGGTCATTGGTCGGCTTGTAGGCGTCCGTCATGCCGCTCAGTCCGATGGCGAAGCTTTCGTTGACGGAACCGCCGCCGTACTTGGCTCTGCGCTGCTCCGGCGTCATGTTGTTGAAGCTGGTCTTGAATTTTTCCCAATCGACGTTTTTGAACAGCATCATCATGCCGGAGCTCATATATTCAATGTTGCTTTGGCCGTAGAACTGCTCCAGTCCCGGCATCCGCTTCGACTGCAATTTGCCGAGCAGCGCGGCGAAGTCCGTATTGTCGACCCAGTAATCGGCCTCGATCTTTTTCTTGGCGCCGGACTTGTCGGTATAGATGACCGATTCGACGGCATGAGGTCCGAATTTGCCAGGCGCTTCCTGAACGCTCTGGATGCTGACGCCGGATTCGATAGAAATATCTTTGCTCAGCTTGTCGTAATATTGCTGAAACTCCGGGAGCTTGCGGATTTTACCGTTGCGGAACCCGTCGAACAGCTCCTTGGCTCGTCCCTGCACCAACGAATGATACTGGTCGTCCCGCGTTTCGTCGAGAAACAGCATCTGCCCCTGGAGCAGCTGCCCCCCGATCGCATCCCGCGGGTCGAGCACCTTGACCTTCAGCCCCTCGTCGGCCGCCGCTCGGGCCAAATACATGCCTTCGAGCTCGCTGCCGAAGACCGCAACGTCGGCGTGCTCCGATGGAATCGGCGGCTCGGGCGTCGGAGTCGGCTTCGGCGTCTGCGAGCTGCCGCCCGGCAGTGACTCCGGGGTCGCCGCGGCTTGAGGCTTGCCCTGATTCGTCCGGATAAACTGGATGGAGGACACCGCAGCCACGGCGATCAGCGCCAGTACGACGAGACCGACGGATAGTCTTTTTGCATTCCATTTCATGCTTCATTACTCCTTCCTGCTGCTTCGCGTAACCCCGAATCGTAAATAATCTCGGTAAAAAAGGCAGTACCCAAATAAGTCTATCATTTTTCCGATACGTGTTCAAAAGACCCCCACAAACATTTTTGGGGCGGCGAAACATTGTAGTAAATCCAGGAACACTTCGCGAAGGTTCTGATTCATTGGTTCTTAACCGAACTTATCCATTTAAGCGGAAGCTGCCTGCAGCGGCTGTCCGATGCTTAAACCGTCATACATTATTTATATAAGGGAGAAATGATGATGAACAACGCTTTTAAGAAGGTTATGGTAACGGGTCTTACTGCGGCCATGGTGCTCGGAGGATCTACCGCCGCATTTGCCGATAGCGGCAAAGGCAAGGGCAACGACAAAGACCGCGGCCGGGATGCGGTGCAAACGAAAGTAAACAGCGGAAAAGACGTATACATAAATAATTTGAACGTAAAAAACTTGAACATTAAGCTGTCTTTCGACGACGTGAAAGGCGCTGACGTGGAATGGGCGCAGCGGTATATTGCGAGTCTTGCTTCCAAGCGGGTATTCGAAGGGTATGAGGACGGAACGTTCCAGCCTCGTAAAACGATTTCGCGTATTGAAGCGATTACAGCGGCGGTTCGTCTGATGGGATTGCGCGATGAAGCGGAATCGACCGAAGCGATGCAATCTAACCTGAACTTCAAAGATGCGGATAAAATCAAGAAAAATTATCCTTGGGCCGTAGGATATGTTGCGGTGGCTCTGCAAAACGATCTGTTCGAGGAGTCCGACGATTCCGTTCAGCCGGATAAGGACGCCGACCGTCTCTGGGCTACGACGCTGCTTATCAAGGCGCTGAAGCTGCAAGACGAGGCCAAGACGAAAATGAGCACGAAGCTGAGCTTCAAGGACGCGTCCAAAATTCCCGCCGGCTCCGTAGGCTACGTGGAAGAAGCGATCGAGAAGAAGCTGGTGGACGGCTACGAGGACAACACATTCCGTCCGGATCGCTCCGTCACGCGCGCCGAGCTGGCGGCCTTGCTCGACCGTACGGGCGATCAGCTGCCGGATAACACGGCGGTCCGCGGGACGCTGACCGCAGCGGTCAGCAACAATATGCTGACGCTGACCTCCAACGGACAGCCGTACAGCGTCGAGCTGGACGCAGCCGCCTTCATCTTCCGCAACAATGCGAAAGTAGCGGCCTCCGAGCTGAGAGCGGGCGACCAAGTGACAGTCCGCACGTACGGCGGCAAAGCGATCTTCGTTGAAGTGACGAAGCTTGGAAGCGGCAGCGGCAACAGCGGCAGCTTACCCGACAATACGACGTTCGCGGCTACCGTGAACGCAGCGGTGAGCGGCAATAAGCTGACGTTTACGAAGGACAGCCAATCCTACACCGTAGAGCTGGCGTCCAACCCGACGATCGTGCGCAACGGCCGCACGGTGTCGGCTTCCGATCTGAGAGCGGGCGATCAAGTCAATATCCGCACGTATAACGGCAAAATTATTTTCGTCGAAGTGACGAAGCTGTCGGACAGCGACCTTCCCGACAATACGACATTCGCGGCTACCGTGAACGCGGCGGTGAGCAACAATAAGCTGACGTTTACGAAGGACAGCCAATCCTACACCGTAGAGCTGGCGTCCAACCCGACGATCGTGCGCAACGGCCGTACGGTGTCGGCTTCCGATCTGAGAGCGGGCGATCAAGTCAATATCCGTACGTATAACGGCAAAATTATTTTCGTCGAAGTGACGAAGCTGGCCGGCAGCGATCTTCCCGACAACACGACGTTTGCGGCTACCGTGAACGCGGCGGTCAGCAACAATGTGCTGACGCTGACCAAAGATAACAAAACTTACGACGTGGAGCTTGCTTCCAATCCGACAATCGTACGCAACGGCCGTACGGTAGCGGCTTCCGAGCTGAAGGCGGGCGATCAAATCAATGTCCGCACCTATAACGGTCAAGTGATTTTCGTTGAAGTGACGAAGATGGTCGAAGAAGAAGTCGACTTTACCGTCATCGGCACCTTCAATTCGTATACGCTGAATTCCAACGGCTCCATCAATACGATTTCGATTAACCAGACGCTCGGCGACGGTTCGGTGCAAACGGCGGTTTACAACGTATCGTCGAGCTTAACGATCGAAGGCGACCAATCGCAGCTGACAACGGACCGTACGGTCGAGCTGCGAGGCAAAGATCAAGTGGTGCACACGATCGTCATTCGCTAATTCCTACTTTCGATAGAGAATAAGAAAAAAAGGTTAGATTACGCAAGGAGCAGCCTTCCCGTTCGAGCCGTCCGGCTCGGCGGGAGGGCTGTTCTTATTCACGGAACGAACTTCGGGGCGGGACGGCCGGTAATGTGAGAATTATGTTAAAGCCTATGGACAGCGGCGGACTTGGGTGTATAATAGATAAAATTACGTATAGATTAAACCGGAGGAAGTCATGGACAATCAATTACCGCAAGTTAGACTCGAAGATATCATCGTAGCCAGTCATGTGCTCAAAGACGTTATTCATCATACTCCGCTGCAAAAAAACTTCATTCTTTCGGAGAAATATAACTGCAATGTCTATTTGAAACGCGAGGATTTGCAGGTCGTCCGTTCGTTCAAAATACGCGGAGCCTATAATCTGATCCGCAGTCTGCCGGAAGAGAAGCTGCAGAAAGGCGTCGTTTGCGCGAGCGCGGGCAACCATGCGCAAGGGCTGGCCTATTCGTGCAAGGCGCTGCAAATTCCGGGTAAAATCTTCATGCCGACGACGACTCCGCGGCAAAAAATTTCGCAGGTGAAGCTGTTCGGCGGCCCGTTCGTGGAAGTGATTCTGACCGGCGACACGTTCGACGATTCCTTGAACGAAGCGGTGCGCTGCGCCGAGAAGGAAGGGATGCAGTTCATCCATCCGTTCGATAACCCGCAAATTATTGCGGGACAAGGAACGGTAGGGCTGGAGCTGATGAACGATATGCGCGAGCCTGTCGATTTCGTCTTCGCCGGTATCGGCGGCGGCGGGCTTGCAGCGGGCATTGCGACGTATGTGAAGGGCGTCAGCCCGTCCACCCGGTTTATCGGCGTCGAAGCGACCGGCGCGCCATCGATGCGCAATTCGATCGATCAGGGAGAGATCGTCACGCTGACGGAGATCGATAAATTCGTCGACGGAACCGCCGTGAAGCGGGTAGGCGAGCTGAACTACGACATTTGCCGCAGAGTCGTCGACGATATCGTCGTCGTGCCCGAAGGCAAAGTGTGCACCACCATTTTGGAGCTGTACAATGAAAATGCGATCGTAGCCGAACCGGCGGGGGCGCTGGCGATTACCGCGCTCGATTTTTACCGCGAGCAAATCGCCGGCAAAAACGTCGTTTGCGTAATCAGCGGCGGCAATAACGATATCGACCGTATGCAGGAAATTAAAGAGCGCTCGCTCATTTACGAAGGGTTAAAGCATTATTTTACCGTAGAGTTTCCTCAGCGAGCCGGAGCGCTGCGCGAATTTCTCGACGAGGTGCTCGGACCGAACGACGATATTACCCGGTTCGAATATACGAAGAAGACAAGCAAGGAGAACGGGCCGGCGCTCGTCGGCATCGAGCTGAAGAACAAAGAGGATTACGGTCCGTTAATCGATAGAATGAATAATAAGGGAATCAAATTCGTTGAAATTAACAAAAATCCGCACTTGTTCAATCTGCTTATTTAGCGATACGGGTACGGACCCGTCCAATACCGTGACAACACCGCTTTCGGCATCCGAACCGAGGCGGTGTTTTTTTTGACCGAACCGAACTTTAACGCCGAATTTGGCGACTATAAAGGTGAAAGGACGGTTGGGGGGATGACATTCGACGAACTTTACGCATCGTATGCGGACAGCGTGTACTCGTTTTTACGGTTTAAAATCCGGGATGTTCACCTGGTCGAAGACATCTTCCAGGACACGTTCCTCACCGCATTCAAGGAGATCGACCGGGGCCGGCGGCCGGAGCATCCCAAGGCCTGGCTCCTCACCGTCGCTCACCGGAGAATGGTCGACCGGTTGCGGCGCGAGCCCAGCGTCGAAGGTATGGACGAACAAGAGGAGGCGATAGGGACAGACAGGCAAGCCGATTGGACGGAAGCGCTCTACGTGCGGGAGCTGCTGGGCAAGCTGGAGGAATCGTCGCGGACGATTCTGTACGGGCTATATGTAGAAGGGCTGTCGATCCAGGAGATCGCGGTAGTATTGGGAATACCCGAGGGCACGGTGAAGAGCCGCTGCCACGCCGCCAAGAAGAAGCTGTCCGGATGGATGAAGGAGGAGAACCGGGATGGAAATTGAAGAGAAGCGAGAATGGGCTCTGCGTTACGTTCAGGGACTTCTCGGGGAGCAGGAAAAGCGGACCGTGTTCGAGCTGATTTTGACGGATGCGGAGTTTAAGCGATGCTTGAAGGAAGAAGTGGAGCTTTTCGCTAAGCTTCGGCAGCTCCGGTCTTCGCTGCAGCCGGACCGCAAGCGTGAGCTGCTTGCCGCGATCAAGCGGCAGGCCGCAGCGGATCGAAGCGATGCTGCGAACGAGGCGCAGGAGGAATCCAGACCCTGGATTTGGTGGAGCGAGCGGACGCTGCAGCTGACGCTTCCTCCGGTCATTTATCCTATGATGAAATTTTTACAAAGGAGATGTTTGACATGAGTAACGGAAACAACATTCCAACGAAAGAAATCGGCGAGCTGCTGGAGATCATATCGGGCAAAGCGCCCAAATTGGTGACGGATCTGCTATCCGCTTTGTATTCGGAGGAAGCGGGAGCGCGAATGGGGAAGGCGGTCGGAACCTTTTACAAAGAATTGATGGAAGCGGGGATTCCTGCCGACGAAGCGTTGAAAATGTCTAAGGACTATATGAATACGGTGAAATCGATCGCCGCGGAGCTGATCCCCAAAAACATCGTAAACCATAACAATGTAACCGGCGGCCCGACCCCTCCTCAATATTAAACGGCCCGATGAGCATGGTGAAGATCATCGTTCACGGCGCTTTGCTGATAGCCAAGACGCCGGGCTTGTGGCTCGGCTTTGTGCGGGAGCGTCGCAGCGGAGCCAGGGCGTTCGAGACGGAGCTGCTTAGCTTCGGGATGGAGCCGGAACAGGCGGCCGAGCTCGCCCAATGCTATAAAACGATGTTTATGCCCAAATGGAAGGACGCGTTTCGCAATATGAAGCGGATCAGCGGTGACGAGGGTAAAAAATTTCATACGGCCGATGCGCGGACGAAGGTCTAACATTCCGCATAACGCGCATCGCTCCGCTTCGTTCAGGCTGCCGATCGGCGGCCTGTTTGCATAAAGCGACCGGGACATCGGGACGGCGGAGGGGAGGAAGCCGTTAGAGCAGCGCGAACTGCAAAAAACCTGACGGATGTCCGCCAGGTTTTTGTGGGATTGTTTATTTGGAGGAGACTTTTTGCAAATCCTGAACGCCTTGGAAAATCGTCTCGTACAGCTCTTCGAGATTTTCTTCTTCGATGCAGGAGAATGCAACGCGCAGATCGGTTTCGCCGAGGGCGATCGTTCCGATGCCGTACTGGTCGAGCAGATGAACGCGGAGCGTTTCCGCGTCGACGGTTTTCAGCTTCAAGCACATGAAGTAGCCGGAGTTGAACGGGTAGTATTCCCAAGCCGCATCGAATTTGCCCGAGTCCAGAATGCTTTTTACTTTGTTGGCGCGGCCTTTCATGATGTTCGATTTCTCCAGCTTTTGCGCTTTGAAATCAGGGGATTTCAGAGCATGCAGCACAAAGGTTTGCGAAGGATGAGGTCCGCTGGAAATCGTGGCGCGGATAATCCCCATCGTTTTTTGCTCCAAGGCGGCAAGCAGCGGTTCGCTTTGGCCGGCGTAGGTGATGAAGCCGACGCGGAAGCCCCACACGTACTCTTCCTTGGTCGCTCCGTCGATCTTGACGGACAGCACGCGAGGATGCAGCCCGGTTAGCTGACCGGCGAGCGATTCGTGCAAGGACTCTTCGAAGAACAAGCCGAAGTACGCGTCGTCGGTTACGGCGACGACATTGATGCCCGCTTCCGCCGCATCCTTGATAGCCGCTACGATTTCTCGGCCTTCCTCGACGCCCGGCGTATAGCCCGTCGGATTGTTCGGGAAATTCAGCACGACGATCGCCTTGCCTTTGTCCTTTTGCGCGAGCAGCGCGCTGCGCAGCCCTTCGGCGTTGAATTTGCGCTCGCTGTTATATAGAGGATAGTATACGATTTCGGCGCCGCGGCGGATACCGAAGGTCAGCTCGTAGTTCTCCCAGTTTTTGTCGGGGATGATGACCGCATCGCCGGCATCGGCGTACAAATCGGCGACGATGCTGAGTCCGTGCGTCAGAGCGTTCGTTGCGATCGGATTGCCCAGGCTTTTGCCGCGAAGGGAAGGATTCTCCTCAAGCATCTTCTCGCGCCATGCGCTGCGCAGCTCCGGCTTGCCCGCAGGAGGGGCGTATTCGTAAATGTCCTTAGGATCGTAAGCGGACAATGTATCTTGAATCACCTTCAAGTGCATTGGCTTGCCGTTCTCCAATGCGGTTCCGATGGTGGCGTTAAATTTCTTCGCTTTTTGCTTCGCTTCGGCCGATTGGCTCAGGATGCCTACTTTAGGAAAGTAGATTTGCTTCCCAAGGCTGGAAAGCATGTCGAAAACATGCGGGTTTTCTTTGGCAATCGTGTCGTTCAGCTGTTGTGCAAGAGGGTTCATCTCGCTCCATCCTTCCATTCGTCTAACTATACTTTTTACAGGCCTGACATTAGGCTATATTATACCATTTTCACCCGGGGGAGTCACGGGCTGTTTTGGAAAAAGATCCGAACTATTTTGCCCCGGCCCCGACCGGAATTTCGGGATTTGCATCTGTTCGGGAAAACGGAGAAAAGCGGGACAATTATGTGACAAAGCTCGAACATCCTCGATGGCGGTAGCGAGGGAAGAGTTTTTATGTTACCATATACAGGGGAGCGGACGAAACGGAATTCGCTTTTTTGTCGAATTGAAACGTTTTACGGATGCAACCGATCCGAAATCGACGCAACCAATCATTATTGAGGAGGCAATTATTGCTATGGAAATCCGCTATGCGACAAATCCGACGGAAACGAAATCGTACGATACGGACAGACTTAGAAAAGAGTATTTGATCGAAGGGTTGTTCGTTCCTGGCAAATTGACCATGGTATACAGCCACGTAGACCGTTTTATTACCGGGGGCGTTATTCCTGCTTCCGAGCCGATCAAGCTCGAAGCGGACAAGCATGAGATGGGTGCCGACTACTTCCTGGAGCGCCGCGAAATCGGGATTATCAACGTAGGACCAAAAGGTTCGGTTGTCGTTGAAGGTACCGAATACGAATTGAATACGAGAGACTGCCTGTATATCGGGCTTGGCAATAAAGACGTTACGTTCAAAAGCGCGGATTCCGCGAATCCTGCTCGCTTCTACTTCAACTCCACGCCGGCTCACAAGCAATACCCAACCGTGAAAGTCGGTCTGGAAGAAGCGGAAACCGAGCATCTCGGTTCGATCAATTCGTCCAACGAGCGCGTCATCCACAGATATATCCATTTGAACGGCGTTCAAAGCTGTCAATTGGTTATGGGTATGACTTTGCTGAAGCCGGGCAACATGTGGAATACGATGCCTTGCCATACGCACAACCGCCGTTCCGAGGTCTACTTCTACTTTGATATGCCGGAAGACGGCCTGGTGTTCCACTTTATGGGCGAACCTAGCGAAACCCGCCACCTCGTTGTGCGCAACGAGCAAGCGATCATCTCCCCGAGCTGGTCGATTCACTCCGGCGTCGGTACGAACAACTACACGTTCATTTGGGCTATGGCCGGCGAGAACCAAGTGTTCCACGACATGGACAAGGTTGAACCGAAGGATCTTCGTTAATCGTTTTGAAGCGCCTTGAATAAGGCGATAACAAGAAGCCGTCCCGCTTAAGCAGAGCACTCTGCGGCGGGGCGTTTTTTAATTGTTTAGGAAATGATGCGCAGCAATTTGCTGTGGAAATCCGGGGGCTCCCCCGAAAGTAATGTCTACCCATAGAACGATCCCAGAGGAAGGGTTAGACGCCGATCCAGCTTAGGCTGGATGCGGATGGAATAAGCTTCAGAGCATTACGTCACTTTTGGGGGATTGCTTCTAGCAAAGAGAGGGATAAGCGCATGGCTGATATCGTAAAATTTAGAGCGAGCGTCTTTATCGGGGGGATGGCTTGGCTGCCGCCGGCGCATGATCCCGCAAGCGGGAATCGGCTGGAATTTGCGGCGGATATTCGCGGTTTTACTCCTCATGCGGTCAATACGGGAAGATCCAGGGTCGAGCAGGAGGTCGTGGTCGATTTTGCCAAGCGGAGGCTCGTTTCCTTCGGCGCGACAGGGGTCACGGTGCTCAAGATGACCGGCTCCGACGGAACGGTCACTTACCGGCAGGGACATGCTTCGACGGAAGGCATCGTTATGGAAAATGAGGTTTGGGGCGGGAGCGAAGTGACGTTTACGATGAGAGCGAGCGTAAGCAATCCGCTGCGGCCGGGCGCGCCGTCGCCCGATTATGCGCTCCGCATCAAGGCGAAGGAAGACGGCACCGCTCATATTAGCGGCTCTCATGACGGCTTTCCGTGCTACGAATTTTACAAGCAGGTGGACTTCGGCGAGTTTCAGCCGATTTACTTGCATCATTTCCTTGATACCGGCGATACGCCCGCAGCGATGGCGGGTGAAATGGAATACCATTTTGAGAAACACGTATAAATAGCGAAAAACACCTCCGCAGGCTCGGCCAAAAGAACTTGCGGGGGTGTTCGTCTACAGAGGCATTAATCGAAATCTTTATGTACCCATTCGTCTTCCGGAATGTCGAGCGCTTCGCCGGAAAACCGCTGCTCGCGGAAGGCGTCTCCGTACAGGTGAAAGCCGTTGCTCTCCCAGAAGCCGGCCCGGTCCTCGTTCATAAACTCGAACCCGCGAATCCATTTGGCGCTTTTCCAAAAATACAGATGAGGGACGATTAAACGCATCGGATAACCGTGTTTTGGCGTTAAAGAAGCGCCGTTATAGTGGGTAGCGAGCAAAATATCGTCGCCGAGCAGGTCGGCCAAAGGCACGTTCGTCTCGTAATCGTGATCGGCGTGAACCATGACATAACGGGCGGAAGGCTTGACCTCAAACTCCTTCAGCAAGTCCTTGAACAGAACGCCGCGCCATTCGGTATCGAATTTGCTCCAGCGAGTGACGCAGTGAATATCGCAGCGGACGGTCGTTTGCGGCAGCTTCATCAGCTCGTCGAACGAGAAGACGGCGGCTTTCTCGACTTCGCCGAAAATCCGAAAATCCCACTTGGACATATCGTATTCGGGACCTCGCCCTCATGCAAAATCGGGAAGCGCTCCGTAACGACTTGTCCGGGCGGCAGCCGGTCTCCGTACGCATGGCCGCCCGCCGGTTGAACGGGCTTCATTTGTTTCAATCTTTCGGCTTTATTGTTCATGATGTGCTCTAAGCTCCTTTGGGATAGTTTACTTCGCTTTAAAATGAACGGCTGCGCTGTACAGCATCTTGCCGATATTCGGATCGAACGCGACGCTGTGCTGTATCGACTGCACGTCCAGCAGCAGCGCTTTGTTGTTCTGGATTTGCTCCTCTATTTTTCTCTCCAGCGTTTTCAAATCATACGCTTCGAACAATTCAACCTTATTCTCGATACGGTCGACTATGAACTCCATCTCGATCTTCTCCCGATTAGAAATGTGGTGAAACGCGCTGACTGCGCATGCGAAAGCATTGTCCGATCGCTGTTGCCCTCGGCTTCCGCAGTTATTACCTATTGTACCAGAAGTTTCGCCGCCTTGGACAGCCCTTCGCTTATTGTTGTTCGAGCCGCCGCTGGTTCGCATTTTATTAGAAAATGCATTGTCAAGCCCGGATGCCGGTGAGATAATAGGCTCGTACTCTCACTTTGGAGCGAAAAGAGCGAAAATTTCTTATGATCTATTTTTTGCTGTTTTATATGGTCATCTATATGGGCAATGCCGTCTACGGCACTTACATTCCGGTTTATTTCCAATCGGTGGGCGCGGCTCCGGCCGAAATCGGCACTCTCTTGAGCTTGGGACCGCTCGTGGCCGTGCTGGCCCAGCCGATGTGGGGAACGATCGGAGACAGGGCGAAGACAAAAAACTCGGTATTGGCCGCACTGCTTGTAGGCAGCGGGGTGATGATCCTGCTCTTTCCGCTGTCCACGGCGTTTTATTATTTGCTTGCGATGGTGTGCTTGTTCACTTTCTTTCAAACGTCGATCTTCGCTATCAGCGACGCGATCACGCTGGAAGAGCTGGATAAGCAGAAGCGCTGGGCGTTCGGGCCGATTCGTCTCGGCGGAACGATCGGGTTCGCGCTCATGTCCCTCGGTTTCGGTTATTTGGCGAAGGTCAGCATTCAGTACCTGTTTCCGGTTTTTGCCGTCGTCATGCTGATTTCGCTGTTCTTGCTGCTGAAGTTCCCCAAAGTGTCCGGTTATCAATCGTCCGGCAGCAAAATGCAGGTTTGGGTGCTGTTCAAAAACCGCAAGCTGATGCTGTATATGGGGATTAACCTCGTGCTGCAAATTACGCTGGGCTACTACTATTCGTTTTTCCCGATATACTTCCGCGAGCTTGGCGCGGACAACGTCATGATCGGCTGGTCGATGGTCATCTCGTCGATCAGCGAAATTCCGTTTCTGCTGCTGGCTGGCCGGATTATGGCCAAAGTGCGGCTGACGCATGTATTTCTCGTATCGAGCATCGCTACGGCGCTGCGCTGGTTCGCCTTCTCCTCCACCGAAAATCCGTATTGGGTACTGCCTGCGCAGCTGCTGCACGGGCTTATGTTTATCGTGCTTACCGTGACTATGGCGATGTATATTAACCGGGAAGTTCCCAAGGAGCTTAAGGCAAGCGGCCAGACGCTGAACGGTCTTCTCAGCCTGGGCGTGGCCCGGATTATCGGCAGCTTCATCGGCGGCTTCGCCAGCGAGTCGTTCGGAATGAGGAGCGTGTTCATGTACAATGCTTGGATTGCGCTGGCGTGCGCCGCATGCATCGGCTGGGTTATCGTCAGAGAAAGCAGGCAGCGGTCGGCGGCGGCCGAACAGAAAGGGGCGTTACACGGATGAAGCGGGTTCTGATTACCGGCTATAAGGCGTCGGAGCTCGGCATCTTTTCACTCAAGCATCCCGGTATCGCGATCATTAAGAAGGCGATCAAAAAACGGCTGCTATCGCTCGTCGACGAAGGCTTGGAATGGGCGATCGTCAGCGGGCAGTGGGGCGTCGAGCTGTGGGCGGCCGAGGCGGCGCTGGAGCTGCGCGAAGATTATCCTCAGCTGCAGCTGGCCGTCATTACCCCTTTTTTGCAGCAGGAAGAGAAGTGGAGCGACGAGAAAAAGGAGCTGTACTCAGGCATTATGCAGCGCGCCGACTATGTCAACAGCGTGACCAAGACGGCCTACGACGGACCGTGGCAGTTTCGGGAAAAAAACAAGTTTTTGCTGCGCAACTCCGACGGCATCCTTTTGTTGTACGACGAAGAGAAGGAAGGCTCTCCGAAGTTCATCAAGGAGCAGGCGCTCAAGCTGGCCGAGCGGACCGATTACCGCTTGCTCACGATTACGGCCGACGACCTGCAAAATATTGTGGAAGAGGAGCAAACGGAGTTCTAAAACCGCTGTCGGCTGCAGGCAGTTCATTTTTTTCAGCATACTTCTAAACGGCGTTCCTCCGGCATACAATAGTAACACACTTAGGGAAACTAAGTGCAAATTGGAGGGATTGCTATGGGAGAAGAATTTCAAAAAGATGAATTGCCGGTAGAGGCCGACGCTGCGTTCGAAGAAAATGTAAGCGCTTCAGAGGACGCCGGAGAAGCGGCGGCAGAAGAGATTGTGGACGAAGCCGAGGATGAAGCATGCGAAGCGCCAGAAGAAACGGAATCGGAAGAAGAAGCGGAGGACGGTGAATGCGAAGAGCAGCCGGAAGCCGCGGCACAGGAAGAACCCGACGAATCGTCGGAAGATGAGGCAAACGAAGAAGCAAGCGAATAGCGAGAGACTCCAAATCCCTTCTCCAAGAACATAACCTACAACCTGTTCAGCGATGAACAGGTTTTTCTCATTTTGATTAGCCCTAATAATGAAAAAAATGGACCCCGATAACGGCAGGCAGAGTCCATTATGGAGGCATGGTTTACTGGCTTGCGGCTTTCTCGGTTTGGATCGCTTTCGTAGCCGCTTCCTCCACCATCCGAAGCGCGGTGACGGAATCTTTGGATTCGGAGAAGATCAAAGGCTGGAACACGTTGTGCACAGGCACGTCGATATAGGTGAGACCGGGGGCGCGAGCCGCCGGAGGCATGGCGTTCTTGCCGTAGAAGATCGCTTGCGCATGCTTGCCCTGCATTTGCGGCAGATTTTTGCCGAACGCTTCTTGAACCTTGGGGGTTTGCAGGGCGCCGATATTGCCGTCCTTGGCGTAATTGATCTGCATCTCCTCGGAAAGCAAGTATTGGATGACTTGAAACGCCTGATCCTTCTTGGTCGATTGCTTCGTAATATAAGCGACGTTGATGTTCGGCTGGGCCTTCACTCCCGGCGCATCGGCGAAGGAAGGCATGGAGGCGATATCGAAATTCAGGTTTTTATTTTGCTCGTACCACTGCACGATTTTGCCGGATACATGGACGGTCATGGCCATATTGCCTTTCGGGAAGTCGTCGACGGACGTAAACTGGTTCGCCGGAATTTCGTAAAACCGCCGCAGATTGTCGACCAGCTTCTTCCATCCGGGCGAGCTGAGATCGGCCTTGTCCTCCGTCAGACTGAGCGGCGACAGCGACAACTGATTATAGGTCATATATAAGCCGGGATGCTGCTGATACCCTTTGTACGTGCGCTCCCCTTCGACGCGGGTCAGCTTCTTGGCCATCTCGTAGATTTCATCGTAGGTCATACCGTCCTTCGGATAATCGACCCCGAATTTATCGAAGATGTCCTTGTTGTAGAAAAGCACGAACTCGCCCGACATGAACGGAAGGCCGTACATTTTTCCTTCCGGCGACAAGCGTTGTATTTGCGCCATGAAGGCCGGATTCAACTGGCTCGTATCGAAATTATACTTTTTAATCAGATCGCTCATATCGTATTGGAGATCGTTTTTCAAAATATAACGCTGGTAGTTCATCCCGGGGTTGTCGAAAATAATATCGGGAACCGTTCCCGCCGCGATCAAATCCTGATACTGCCTGCCCGGATTGTCCCACTGCGCATGCTTAAAGGTGAGCTCGGGAAACTTTTTTTTCAAAAATTGGCCGACTTGCTTTTCCCAGACGTCTTCTTTGCCAAAAACGGGATAAACGGTGTAAATGAAGATTTCGTTATCCGGCGATGACGGGCCGGGGGATTGCTTGTCTGCTAGCGGATCGCCCGGAGCTGCAGCCGGCATAGTACAGCCAGTGAGTACCGCTAGCGCGGACAACGTATAGATGGACGTTCGGAATAAACGGGTTGCCATTTTCTTCCTCCTTTACGTTTTTGAATTGTTTACCATTATAGGATGTAATGTATACGTTTTCATTGGGGCTATATTTGAAAACATAGGTGGTTAGGCGCATGTTTCGGATTACTTTTTCCCATTTCCATGTATAATAGGATTCTGAGGCTGCATGGAAAGGATGAGACAAATGATAGCCATTAGCGGTTATAGCGTGGAACTGGTTAGAGACCCGTTCGGAATTTTGCAAGGCAAACGGTACGAGTTCGTGCTCGACATCGAGGTGGATGAGGAAGACGAGCTGTATTCCGAGAACGGGCTGTACGTCAGAGTCATCTATAGTGTGGAGGAAAGCCGCGCTCACATAGTTAAATATGAAATATACGAGAGAAGCACGAACGTTTACCTCGAATTTGATATGGAAGATGAGGAGCGCGCTCTGGTAGAAACTTTCTGCAAGGAGCATTATCAAGAGGCGGAGGAATAAGCGCTTCTCGGGCAAGAAAAAAGGGAAAGAACGAAAAGCCTGACGGCGGACGTTCTTTCCCTTTTTTTTGCTGCCTGAGCTTGAGGATACCGTTCGTGCGGCATCTTCTACCGGCTGGAGCTTCGGCCGCTTGCTCAGGACTTCTCTTCCCGATGATGCGGGCAATATTTGCGCATCAGCTCGGCGGTTTCCGGATCGAGCGGAAGCCCTCTGGCGAGAAGATCTTGTTCGAGCTTGTCCCGGCGCTCGCCGCTGAGATTTTGCCCGAATTTGAATTTGGCGGTCAGATCGAGAATGCCGATGCGGACGACGGATACCGCCCTCAGCTCACCTTGATACAGCGGATCTGAGGCGTCGATGGGGATGTAGCCGCCCTCGGGCTGCAGCTTTTTCATCAGCGCCGACAAGGCCTCGGCCTTCTCCGCGGGATCGTCCACAGGCTGAGCCTCCCCGCGGATGTGCACGGATTTGAAATAGGCCGTTGCGGGACAGGCGAGCTGCGGATCGCTAAAATAGGATGGGATAATCGCATACTCCTTGGCGACGGCGAAGCTGACCTGCTTATGGCGGGCGATCTCTTTCATTTTCTGTCCGGCGCGGGAGCCGTGAATATAAATATGTCCGTTATGGTAGGCGTAATTGATCGGGGTCAAATGCGGCCAGCCGTCCAAGCCCGCCGTGCCCATAATGCCAAACGACATTTCTTGCAAAAAATCATCGATTTCATTTTGCTCCGTTACGGAAAATTCATTGCGTCTCATGTAGGGTCACCTCTTTGAAATGATTGATTCCCAGTGTAGTGGAATGATTGACAATTCAAAAGATCCAATTTAGATTGATTTTATTGGACCATTGAATATGGAGAGGAGGGAGAGGTTCGAATGGATTTTCAGATTCCGTATCAAGGATATACCGGTAAATACCCGACCAAGATGCAGGCGTTTTACCATGCGATCAAAGACTCCATAATAAGCGGCGTGCTTCCTTGCGGGACGAAGCTGCCGTCGAGCCGGGAGCTGGCGGCCTTATCCGGCGTCTCCCGCGGAACGGTCAATCAAGTGTACGATATGCTGGCGGCCGAAGGCTACGTAGAATGCCGGGTAGGCCGCGGCACCTTCGTCTTCTACGACGCGCAGCAGCGGCCCGGCGAGCCGAAGCGAGAGGACAGAGACGATTATGCGCTGTCTCCCTGGGGCGGACGCGTAATGGAGCAGGAAGCGCAGCTGTACTCCGCCGGCTCGGTCGCATACAACGGCAAAGCTCCCCGCACGGCGGATTTTCATGCGTATGCCACCGATTTGCAGCGGTTTCCGCATGAGGAATGGAATCGTTGTCTGCACGCCCAGGCGCGCCTGCTGTATCGGCAAGAAGGGCAGGCGGACGGCCGAGGAGGGCTGCCGCCAACGGAAGGCGATCAAGAGCTGAGGGAGCAGATCGCCCAATATTTGCGCAGAGCCCGCGGCATCGCCGCACGGCCCGAGCAAATCATAGTCGTCAACGGCTCGATGCAGGCGATAACGCTAACCGCGCAACTGCTTGTAGGGGAAGGGGATAAGGTCATTGTCGAGTCACCGGGCTTCAAGGGGATTCCGCGCGCCGTCCGCACGGCTGGAGGCGTACCCGTATCCGTTCCGGTGGACGGGCAGGGGATCGTCCCGGCCGATTGGGATTCCCGGCTGTTGTTCGTCACGCCGGGCAGACAGTTTCCGACCGGCGTCGTCTTAAGCCTGGAACGCCGCAGGCAGCTGCTCGAATGGGCTTACGACAAGGGCGCCGTCATCGTAGAGGACGATTACGACAGCGAGTTCCGCCACCGCGGTATGCCGCTGGAGCCGCTGAAGGCGCTCGACGGCAGGGAGAGGGTGATTCATATCGGCAGCTTTACGAAGACGCTGCTGCCTTCCGTCCGCATCGGCTACGCCGTGCTGCCGCCTGCGCTGGCCGCTCCGTTCGCCAAAGCCAAAGCGTTGTTCGAGCCGCTGCCCGCCGGCCTGCTGGAGCAAAAAACGCTGGCCGCCTTCATGGCCAGCGGACAGTATGAGCGGCATTTGCGCCGGATGAAGCGGATTTATTCGCGCAAATACGAAAGCTTGAGCCGCCGTCTGGCCGATTCGTTATCCGAACGGTTCTCATGGGTAAAAAGCGATGCCGGCCTGCATATATTCGGCTGGTGGCGCGGGAGCACACAGGCGTACGAGCGGTTCCGCAGCCAATGTGCGGACGCCGGAGTGCGCTGGTCGGAAATTCGCGGGGAGGACAGCGAAGGCGTCCGGATCGGCGTCTATTTCCACTTTCCTCATTTGACGGAAGAGGAAATGGAGTACGGCGTCGCCGTTATGAAGCGATTGGCGGACTCCTGAACGGGGAAGCAAATGTCTCCCAAATGCAGGAAATCGGGCCGGGAACGTCGAACTAAAATGGACGAATACCCACGGGGGTGAGCGATTGAAACGTCGATGGGGTAGGGGGGCGGCCGTAACAGCGTCTCTGTTTGCAATGCTGGCACTAATCTGGACGGCCGGGCCGGGACCCGCCGCCGCTTATGCGGACGACGGCGGCATTACGGTGAAAATTAACGGTGCCGCCGAAGCGATGGATCAGGCGCCGCTGCTGATGAACGGGATTGCGTTCGTACCTGTGCGTCCGGTTGTGGAAGCGCTTGGCGCATCTGTCGCCTGGTCCGATCACTCCAGAACCGTTACCGTCACTAAGGACGGCCAGTCTGCAAGGCTGCCTGTCGGCTCCAAAGAAGCTTATATAGCGGATCGGCCGCAGGAGCTGGAGTCGGAGGTGCGTTTGGTCGGGAATACGGCGATGGTTCCCGCCCGCTTTTTCAACGAAGTGTTCGGGATGTACGTATCTTGGGATGCCGGTACGCAAACGGTCAGCATCGATGCGGACGAGCCGTTCTACGGAAGGACGAAGCGCCAGATCGTCTCCAGAATGATGGCGGCCGTTCCGCAGTTCTCCGGCGATCCCTTCGAGGACAAGCCGCAAATCGTCTCCCCCCATCAGGCAGGCAAGCTCAATACCGATTTTATCGAAGACGGCGTCCGAACCGTCAATACAATGCGTTATTTGGCGGGTGTTCCCGACGATCTCGCGCAGGATTCGTTCCTTAACGAGCAAGCTCAGTACGGCGCCGTGCTGCTGGCCGTATACGGCCAGCTGTCGCATACGCCCGCGAAGCCGAAAGGCATGAGCGAAAGCTTTTACAGCAAGGGATATGCCTCCACGAGCAGCAGCAATATATACAGCCTGTACGGCGCTGCCGGAGCCGTTAAGCAGAACGCGATTTTACCGAGAACCGTCGTTTCCTATATGAGCGACAATGACGAATCGAATGTTGCCTCCGTCGGCCACAGAAGATGGATTTTGAACCCGGATCTGAAGAAAATCGGCTTCGGCTTGGCCGAAGGACGAGCGTCTAACGGGTACCGGTCGTTTTATTCGTCGATGCAGGTGTTGGATCAGAGCCGTGCGGATAAGTTCGACTATGACATCATAAGCTGGCCCGGCAAAGGATATTTTCCGCTAAAATATTTCCAAGGAAATGATCCCTGGTCGGTGACGCTAAATCCGGATAAATATGCGACGCCCGATCCGAACGAGGTGTCCGTATCGTTAACCCGGCTGAACGATCAAGAGATCTGGACGATGGATAAGGACGACGATGCCGCCGGCGAAGGGAAAGCCTATTTCAATGTCAATACGCATAAATATGGCGTGCCCAATTGCATCGTATTCAGGCCGGGCGGGAATATGAGATATGAGGACGGAGACCGTTTCGAGGTGCAAATCTCCGGGCTCAAGGATGCCGAAGGCCATGAGGCGCGGGTGGTTTATCAGGTCGTATTTTTTGCTTATTGAAGCGCTGGCAGAGCGCTGGACGCGGCAAGCGGAGGCGGCCGGATCTCACTCGCGGGCAAGGCTCCAGTCTATATTCGCCGGCGATAGCAAAGAGGCAGTTTCAGGGTTTTGGCGCCCTAAACTGCCTCTTTTGCTTATGTTATCTATGAACGGCCGGCTTCAACAAACAGTTACTTATCGGCAGCGCCTTCCGCTTCCTGCGCCCATGCCTTCAGCTTGCGGTCGGAAGGCAGGAAAAAGGTGAGCAGCCCGAGCAAAGGCAGGAAGCTGAGCATCTGCATGACGACCGTCAGATGAAACTTGTCGATCAGACTTCCGAGAGCGACGGCGCCCAGAGCGCCCATGCCGAAAGCCATTCCGGTAATGAGACCGGATACGGTGCCTACTTTGCCGGGAATCAGCTCCTGCGCATAGACGACGGTTACGGAAAAACTGGATAAAATGATCAGTCCGTTAATCAGCAAAATGACGTAGGCCCAAAACGCGTTCGCGTAAGGAAGCGCCATCGCCAGCGGCGCCGAGCCGAGCATGGAGAAGAAGATCAGGTTGCGCCGTCCGAACCGGTCGGCCAGCGGCCCGCCGAGGAACGTGCCTACGGCGCCGGCAGCGGCGAACAGAAAAATATAAATCTGCGCGTGCTCCAGCGACAAATGGAACTTTTCCATCAAATAAAACGGATAATAGATCGAGACGCCCGAGTGATACCACGATCTGGCAAAGACCAAGAAGATGAGCATGACGACGGCGAAAGTCACCTGCTTCTTACGAGTCGGACTGACGGCGCGCGCCGCCGCCGATTTGGCTTTGCGCGGGTGGGCGGCCAAATAGCCGCCGTACCAGCGGGCGATATACATCTGGACGACGATGGCCAGTCCCGCTACGAGCATGAACCATACGGCGCCCCGCTGGCCGAGCGGCACAAAGATCAGCGCCGTCATAATGGATGCGAGCGATTGACCGGCATTGCCGCCGACTTGGAAGATCGACTGCGCCAGCCCGCGGCGCGAGCCTGCAGCCATATGGGCTACCCGCGAGCCCTCCGGATGGAAGATTGCCGAGCCGAGTCCGACGAGGACGACGGACAGTAAAATAAGCCAATAATTCGGCGCAAAGGCCAGCCCGAAGACCCCCAAGCAGGTAAGCCCCATTCCGAGAGGGAGCATGTAGGGGGAAGGCTTGCGGTCCGAATACAGTCCTACGACAGGCTGCATGATCGAAGCGGTCATATTAAGCGAAAATACGATGATTCCCGACTGCATATAATTCAGCCGCATCGTATCCTTGAGAATCGGCAAAATCGCCGGGATGATCGATTGAATCGAGTCGTTGAATAAATGAACGATGCTGATCGCCAGCAAAATACGCATTACGGTAGGCTTGATGCCCGGCTGCGTCGCCGCCTGCGTCGTTGCTCCGGAAGCGGCCGTTCCGGTCTGTGCTGCTTGCATGGTTGTACTAAACTCCTCTGCTTTAACATAGGATGTGGGGCGGTTTTTTAGGAAGGCTTGACCGTTCCGAGAGCTTCGCCCATTTTAACTTTGCTGCCGACCTTCAGGTCGTTTCGGCTCTTGAAGGTGTTCGTCTCCATCAGGAGCACGACGGTGGAACCGAACTCGAAGTAGGCCAGCTCGTCCCCGCGGCTGAGCCGGTCCGGCAGCGGCGAGACGTATTTAATGCTGCTGACGTTCATTGCGCCCACCTTGACAACGGCGATTTCGCCGCCTTCATGATCCATATAAGTGATCAGGCGCTCGTTGCGGCTCAGCACTCTGCGCATCTGGCGAAGCCCGAATTCATTGACGGGGTAGACTTTGCCGGGCACATGTTCCTTCTCGATAATGACGCCGTCCACCGGAGTATGAATGCGGTGATAATCGGTCGGGCTCAAATAAAGGACGAAGTAGAAGCCGTTCTTGTAATTGACCGTGCGCGGAGAATGATTCAGCAGCTCTTCTACGGTGTAATCCTGCCCCTTGACATTGACAATCAACCCTTCGGAGATCGGCCCCATACCCGTAATGGCGGCATCGACGGGGCTGACCAGCGTATGCTCCGCGGTGTTCACCGGACGAAGCCCTTGGCGCAAGCGTCTTGTGAAAAAGTCGTTCAGCGAAGCGTACTCGGTCCACTGTTTCTCGGCATCCTGCATCGGAATTCCATATATTTTGGCAAAACGCGGAATGAGGCCGCGGCTCGCTCTCGATTTGGCAAAAGCTCCCGTTAACCTGGAGATCGACTTGCGCGAGGACAGCTCGGTCAACAAGCGGAAAAAGGGTTTCATCATAAGTGTACATTCACCTGTTCTTTCTAAAGTCTCTTGTCTACCGAATATCTTGACACAGAACCTGCTGCAACGCAAGAAAAAAGAATCGTATGCATATGACATTTTCATAGGAAACGACGAGGTTGGAGCTCTTCGGTTGCGTGCCGCTCCGAACGATGCGGACGAAAGCGAAGCGCCCATGATGCTATATATTAGCCGTTGACATTTATTTCATTCGTGTTAATATGATTATTGTCACTAGGGGAGCCGCAAGGCTGAGACTGGATCAATAGATCCTAGACCCTCTGAACCTGATCTGGATCGTGCCAGCGTAGGGAAGTGGAGAGCGTTTGAAGCGTGTGTATTTATTGAACATGCAGACCACTTCCTGTTTCGGGAAGTGGTCTTATTGCGTTGTCCCATTCAATCAGAAGAAGGTCGGAGCTATGGCCCCAAACAAGATAGAGGAGGAGTGGGTTTACATGTCCAAAGGGTTAAAATTGACGGACATCCTGGTTACGATCGTCATCGCGATCGTATTCGGCATTATTTACCGGTTGTGGGGGGATGTCTCCAATGTAGTGAAGCTGGCCGGGCTGCAGCTCGATCAGCTGGTATACGGCGTTTGGTTTATGGCCGCTACCGTTGCGGCGCTGATCATACGCAAGCCGGGCGTCGCCTTGCTGGCCGAAGTGGCGGCGGCGTCGGGAGAATTGATCTCAGGCTCGCAATACGGCGTGGAATCGCTGACTTACGGGATTGCGCAAGGGCTGCTGGCGGAGATGGTTTTCGCTCTGTTCCGCTACCGCAGCTTCTCGGCGGCGACGGCATGCCTTGCGGGAGTCGGTTCGGCGGCGGCTTCGCTCGTATTCGACGCCTTCAAAGGCTATTTGACCGATCTGCAATCATGGAATTTGCTGCTGTATTTCGCCTTCCGCTTTATCGGATCGGTGTTCTTTACCGGGCTGTGCGCTTACTGGCTCGTCAAGGCGCTGGAGGCGACCGGCGTGACGCAGCTGGTCCGTCCGGCCAGCCGTGCCGATTACCAGGCGCTGGAGCGTAGAAAATGATGCCGGTCAGCACATCCGTCACCGGTTTGCGGCTGAAGTTCGCCGGCAGTCCGTCGCTGCTGTTCGACGATATTTCGTTCTCGGTCAACACGGGGCAAAAGGTGCTGCTGCTCGGTCCGAGCGGCTGCGGCAAGTCGACCCTGCTTCAGGTGCTGACCGGGCTCATCCCGGATGTTATTGAGATTCCCGTCAAATTCGACGAGATTGTCATTCCCCCGTCCTGGGGGTATGTGTTCCAAGATCCCGACACCCAGTTTTGCATGCCGTTTGTGGATGAGGAGATGGCGTTCGTGCTGGAGAATCTGGGAGTTCCCCGGGAAGAGATGACCGCCCGGATCGAGCAGGGGCTCCGGCAGGTCGGATTGAATTTGCCTAAGCTTCATCTGGATATTCAGTCGATGTCTCAAGGGATGAAGCAGCGGCTTGCGATTGCGTCCGTATTGGCTCTGGAGCCGGAAGTGCTGTTCTTCGACGAGCCGACCGCCCTGCTCGATCCGGAAGGGACGAAGCAGGTATGGGATACGATCAAGCAGATCGGCAAAGACAAGACCGTACTTATTGTAGAACATAAAATCGACGAGGTGATCGATTTTGTCGATCGTGTCGTGCTTTTCACTCACGACGGCGCTATCTTGGCGGACGGCTCGCCGGAGACCGTCTTCGACCGGCACAAGGAACGGCTGCAGCAATTCGGCATTTGGTATCCGGGCGTATGGAGCGATTATGCCGCCGGCGCGGCGTACCGGGCGCTTCGGGATGCGGATGGGGCCGGGCCGGCGGCCGGCAGGGAGTACGGAAATCCGCTCCTTCAGTTGAAGCAGTTCACCGCCTTCCGCGGGCGGGAGCCCAAGATGCACGTGGACGAAGCGCAGGCCGGCCCCGGCGAATGGATCGCCGTAGTCGGAGAGAACGGCGCAGGCAAAAGCACGCTGCTGCAGGCGATGATGCAGCTGATCCCGGCTTCGGGCGCGGCGTACCGGCTCGCGGGACGGGAAGTGCGCGGATTCAAGGATGTGGCGGATTGCGCCGCCTACGTGTTCCAGAATCCGGAGATGCAGTTCGTCACGCATTCGGTGCTCGACGAGGCGGCGTTCGGCTTCCGACGCGACGGTGTCCTGGGCGCGGAGAAGCAGGCGCTTGCGCTGCTGGAGGAATTCGGCCTCGAGGAACAGCGGAGCCAGCATCCGTATCAGCTGTCCCTCGGGCAGAAGCGGCGGCTTAGCGTCGCTACCGCCATGGTCAAGGAGCAGCGGCTCGTGCTGCTGGATGAGCCGACCTTCGGACAGGATGCGGCGAATACGTTCGCCATCCTGGAGAAGCTGGAAGCCTGGCGGCGGCAGGGGACGACAATCATCATGGTGACGCATGATTTGGACATCGTCCGCTATTTCGCCACCCGCGTCTGGGAGATCGAACGCGGGAGGTTGGCCAAGGACCTGCAGCCGCGGCAATATTTGCGGGCGGCGGAGGAAGCTTCTTCTTCGGATGTCGCCGAAACGCCGCCGTCCGGCGCGCTGCCGGTTGAAGCGTAAAATTTTGAAGCGTGGCAAAAAGGAAGTGAACTGCCGTGGACAACTTTTTGTCCTATGAGGAAACATGGCTGCACCGGGTAAATCCGAGCGCGAAGCTGCTGCTGTCGCTCTTGCTGTTCTTCGTGGTGCTGTTTACAGATAACATCAACGTATTGATCAACGTCACGGCGGCGCAGCTGCTCCTGCTGCTGCTCTTCTCCGGACATCCGCTGCGCAGGCTGCTCTTGATGTTCCTGCCGTTCGCGCTCTTGTTCGTCTCATCGTCGATGTCGATGATGCTGTTCGGCAAAGGCGACACGACCTGGCTGCGCTGGGGGCTGGTCCGCATAACGGAGGAGAGCTTCTATCGGGGGCTGCATATCGGCTTCAAAACCGTCAACATGGCTTTGACCGGATTGATCTTCGCGCTGACGACCAGACCCGTCGCGCTGTTCTACTCGCTGATGCAGCAGTGCAAGCTGCCGCCGAAGTTCGCCTACAGCTTTATGGCCGCGCTCAGGCTGATGCCGATCATGGTCGGCGAGTTTCATACGCTCGGCATGGCGCTGAAGGTGCGCGGCGTCAAGCGGCGGGCCGGTCTCGGCGGCGTGTACGAGACGCTGCGCCTGTACGCGATCCCGCTGCTCGCGCAGAGCATCCGCCGGGCGCAGCGTATCGCCGTGGCGATGGAGGCCAAGCGCTTCTCTTCGGCTCGCGCGCGCACGTATTACTATCGCATCGGCTTCTCGCTGCGCGATGCGTACCTGCTCTTATACTTGACGGCGGCGGTGCTTGCCGCGCTGTATATCGGCCAGCATTTCCCGTATTTCCATGTCGGGGATGTGCGGTATCAAGTGAACTGACGCCCTGCCGTTCACCGAAAGCTTCGGGTGGAACTATCGAGGGCGCAAACGATACTTTCCGGGACTTGCAGGTCCCGGTCAGGAGGAGAGAAACCGATGAAATTTTCCGAAGAGCTGAGACTTGCCGTAGAGGACAGCTGGAACGCCAGCTTCCGCCATCCGTTCGTTCAAGGCATTGCCGACGGTACGCTGCCGCTGGCGAGCTTCCGTCATTATTTATTGAACGACGCCTACTATTTGTCCCAATTCGCCAGAGTGCAGTCGCTGGGAGCGGTCAAAGCCGACGATTTGGCAGTTGCGAACCGGATGACCGTACATGCGCAGGGCACCTATAACGCCGAGCTGTCGCTGCACGAAACGTTCGCCAAGCAAATGGGCATTACCGCCGAGGAACGGGCCGCGTTCCAGCCTTCCCCGACAGCCTACGCTTATACGTCGCATATGCTTCGCGCGGCGTACAACGGGCATCTCGGCGATATTATCGCCGCCATCCTGCCGTGCTACTGGCTGTATTATGAGATCGGGGAGAAGCTTCAAGGCTCGGCGCCGGAAGAGCCGATTTATCAGGAATGGATCAAAGCTTACGGAGGGGAATGGTTCCGCGAGCTGGTACAGGAGCAGATTGACCGCCTGGACGAGATTGCCAAGCATGTGTCCGAAGCGGACCGCCGCCGGATGAAGCAGCATTTCGTCGTCAGCAGCCATTATGAATACATGTTCTGGGAAATGGCGTACACTCACGAAGTATGGCCGACCTATCGTTAACGAGAACGAGCCGCCGGCAAGGTCTGTAAACCTTGTACCGGCGGCTTTTGACGTTGCCAAACGGATTCCATCGCTAACGGACGTCATGGCGGTTATTTTGATGCAATCGGCTTTTTTCAACATGCAACGGTCGCGACAGCGCTTATTGGCGCAGATTCGCTCCATGAAGAGGCGATCGTTGTTAGCGAACGGCATCCATGTCCGTTAAAAATCAAACAGGCCGATTTTTTCCTAAATAGCGGCTGCTGTGTCCGTTGGAGTCGTTCAGGCAATGATGAGCGGCGGTGTTGTGCGGGCAGCCTGCGGATGGACGGCCGCGGCGATCGGGAGAGGGAGACTCTTCCGCCCGCGTCTCGATGCGCGGACTACACGGTTTTGTAATACAATACCGTACCGTCCAGCCGGCCGTCGGCCGATCGGGCATACCCGGGAATTCGCCCGGCTTCGATGTAGCCCATGGACAAGTACAGACGATTGGAAGCGTCTCCTTCACGCGTATCCAGTACGAGCAGGCTTCTTCCTTCTTCTCTCGCTCTGTTCTCCGCTGCATGCATTAGCGCTTTGGCGATGCCTTTGCGGCGCGCCAGCGGATGCACCATCAGCTTGGCGATCTCGGCCCTATGCGAGGCATTGGCCTTTTGCGCCAGCTGCAGCTGGACGGTTCCGACCGCGGCGTCGTCCATGACGGCCGCCCACAGCAGGATTCCGGGCTGAAGAACGCCGTTCCAATAGCTGTTCGCTTCTTCGCGGGACAGCGGCGGCAGAAATCCGACAGACGCTCCGTCTTCAACAACCTCCACTAGCAGCTGCGACAAATCTTCCGATAAGGAAGGCGTTAGCTTAACGATCTCCCGAATATGCCATTTCCCGCTCATCTTCCTATCCCCTCCATGAGAATTTGCCTATGCCTCCAGTGTTCATTTCATAAACATGTTCGGCTCATTTGAACCTCGCTCGGCGGTTATACCGCCGAGCCTCTGCTGCCGATAACCGAAGCCGCGCCTGCCGGGAGATGAGGAAGCGGCTTACCGCTTTCTCATTTCAAAAAACTCGCAGCCCGCTCTCGAATGATACGTGACATCGCTGACCCCGGCTTGGGTTACTATCGATTCGCCGGTAAAACGGATAATGACGACGCCGGAATCTACGATATGATCGTCCTGGAAGACGCGGATCGGCGTCCGGCGATCCATCGCTTCCTGAAAGTCCTGATCGGTAAAAAGCTTGCGGTTGCTGGCCATAGTATAATCTCCTGATTCTATAATTGACAGTTGTCTACAAGTATTATAACAGAATGACCGGCCCGGCGGCAGCAGCGATCGACGCCGTCTTCCATCTTATGGTATGTTGGTAGGAGGATGGAAAGCGGAGGTATGGTTATGAAAAAAACGATCGTTCTGCTGCTGCTCGCCGCCGTATGCCTGTATCAGTACAAGCTGCTGGATTCCGCGGATCAGGACCCTTACCTCGTCACCGATTACAGCCGGCTGCATCCGGTCAAGGTGGAGCGGGTGGCGGAAGGCCGCGAAGAGCGGCAGCTGGCGGACCTTATGCAGGAGGCGAGGCGCAAGCATCTGACGATTTCCATAGCCGGTCAGCGGCACAGCCAAGGAGGACATACGTATTACAAGGACGGCATCGTCGTCGATATGACCACTTTCAACAAAGTGCTGTCGGTAGACCCGGCGGCCCGGACCGTTCGCGTGCAGGCGGGCGCGACGTGGAAGGATGTGCAGGACGCGGTCAATCCGTACGGGCTGTCGGTCAAGACGATGCAGTCGCAAAATATTTTTACTGTCGGCGGCTCCATCAGCATTAACGCGCACGGCAGAGACATTCGCAACGGCTCGCTGATCAAAAGCGTCGAATCGTTCCGCTTGCTGACGGCCGACGGCTCGGTGACGCAGGTTAGCCGTACGGAGAACGCCGAGCTGTTCCCGCTTGCGCTGGGCGGCTACGGGTTGTTCGGCATCATATTGGACGTAACCTTGTCGCTGACGGAGGATGAAGTATACAGAGTGAATACGGATGCCGTAAGCGTAGAAGAGTACGCGCGGTATTTTGCCGACAAGGTGCAGGGCAACCCCGACGTTCATATGCATATCGCCCGGATCTCGGTCGCTCCGGATCATATGCTCGATCAGATGTACGCGATCAACTATACGGTGGACCGGGAGGCTCCGCTGCAAAACTACAACCGATTGAGCGATGTCGAGAAGGGCGTCATTCCGTCCAAGCTGCTGTTTCATCTTAACCGCGCTTTCGATTGGGGCAAAAACGGGTTTTGGCGCCTGCAGCAGCTCTATTTCTCGATGCAGCAGAACAGCCGGATCAGCCGCAACAATGCGATGCGTTCCGAGTCGGAGTTCATGGAATACCGTCAGGCGGGAGAAAACGATCTGCTGCAGGAATATTTTATCCCTGTCGATCAATTCGCCGGATTCGTTCATAGTCTGCGCAGCGTGCTGACGCAGGAGGAGCTGAACCTGCTGAACATTACGGTGCGTTATGTGAACGAGGATAACGAAGCGATGCTGTCCTACGCGCAGCAAAATATGTTCGCCCTCGTCTGCCTGTTCAATATGCCGCTGTCGGATGAAGGGCAGGCCAAGGCGCGCCGCAGCATTCAAAACGTATTGGATCGGGTGCTTGCCCATCAGGGAACGTATTATTTGCCTTATGCCGCATTTCCGACCCAAGCCCAGTTTCAGCAGGCGTATCCGCGTTACCGCGAATTTGGGGAGCAAAAGGCGAAGTATGATCCGCAGCGGCTGTTTATGAATTATTTTTACGAGCAGTATTACGCGGAGCCGCCCGGCACCGGGCAGGGCAAGGAGGAATCTTGAATGAGGCTCGAATGGCTGATCCGGTCGCAGAGCATCGTCACGCTGGCAGCCGGGATGATTTATCCGTATTATTTATTGTTTTTGAAAAATTTGGGCAATACGTATTCGAAATACGGGCTGGCGTTCGCCGTTTTCACGATCAGCTCGGCCGCCGTCTCGCAATGGGTGGCGAAGAAGCTGGACAGGCATGCGCTGTCCATTCTGGTATACAGTTCGCTCGGGATGACGGCGGCGATGCTGCTGTTCCCTTGGGTCGACTCCTATGCTTGGGTGCTGGCGCTGCAATTTCTGATGGGAGCCTGCAGCGCGATGCAGAAGATGAGCGAGAAGGCGCTGCTCGCCGACTATACGCAGCCCGGGGCCCGCGGCGGGACGATCGGCTCTTATCATTTTTGGACCTCGATAGCGTCGGGCTTCGCCGTCATCGCCGGAGGCTATGTGATCGATTGGCTTACGATCGACGCTTTATTTTATTGCAGCGCGCTGCTGTACGCGTTCAGCGCCTGGGCCGTATGGAAGCACGGCAAGCAGGGGGCGCAAAGTGGCGGCTAGGCGGGTAACTGTGCTACGATCTTCATAGAAGCGCGGAGAACAAGGGAACGGGGAGCCGGCTGGGAAGTTCATTTATGAGGCCTTCGAAAGGAACCGGTTTGACCGCATTATCCCCAGGCTCTAAGGAACAGGAGTGCGAATGGATACATGGACAGAAGCAAAATATTGATCATAGAAGATGAAGAAGCGATTGCGGACTTGCTGGCCTACGGCTTGAACAAAGAAGGCTTCCGCACGACGATAGCCCGCACCGGCGCCGAAGGATTGCGCCTTACGGAGGAGTTCGGGCCCGATCTGCTGCTGCTCGATTGGATGCTTCCCGATATGAGCGGGCTCGATCTGTGCCGCAAGGTGACGGAAACCCGCAATCTTCCCATTATTATGATTACGGCCAAATCGGATATTACCGATAAAATTCTCGGTTTGGAATTCGGGGCGGACGATTATATCACGAAGCCCTTCGATTTGCGCGAGGTGATCGCCCGCATCCGGACGGTGCTTCGCAGATTGGCCCAAGCCCATAGAGCGGAGCCGGAAGAGGAGACGATCCGGTTTCAAAATATCGAGTTAATTAAAAGTGAACGCGTCGTCAAGAAAAACGATGCCGTCGTCGATTTGACTCCCAAGGAGTTCGACCTGCTGCTGGCGCTATCCAGCTATCGGGGCAAAGTGTTTACGCGGGACGAGCTGCTCGACTTCGTATGGGGCTACGATTATGCCGGAGACACCCGGACTGTAGACATCCATATCCAGCGGCTCCGCAAAAAGCTCGACGCAGGCGGTTGGATCACTACGGTGTTCGGCGTCGGTTACAAAGTGGAGAAGCAGGTGAACTAACCGAATGATTTCGACGATCAAGGTCAAGTTTTTGCTCGGCTTCTTTATCATTTTCGCGGCGTCGCTGCTGCTGTTGAACCTTCTCGTCGTCCGAATTATCGAGACGAGCAACGAGAACATCATTACGGAGGACTTGATCGGCCTGAAAAAAAACAGCAGCGTCTACGTGAAACAGACGTTTATGATCAATCATTACAGCAACGACGAAATTTATTTCGGGCAAATGGCGCAGGAGATGGTCGCTGAGCTGCAGCATGTCAGCTCAAGCGAAGTCAGCGCCTATTCGGTGAAGGGCGAGCTGCTGTATACTTCCGACGCTTCGGCATTCGCGGCCGCGGGAGACGAGGATTTGAAGCAGGCGCTGGACGGCAAGACGGCGTACACGCTCCATTATTCGGATAGTCCCGTCATGGTGTATTACGCCTATCCGGTTATGATGGACGGCAAAAAAGTAGGCATTTTGCGCTTCGCCAAAGATTTCTCGCTGCTGCATGAGCAGAGCAGACATATACTCGACGTTATTTTTTATGTGACGATAGCAATCTTTGCCGCGGCGTTTCTATTCTCCTACTTATTATCCAGACATATTACGATTCCCCTCGGACAACTGGCCAAAGCTTCCACTGAGGTGACGGAAGGCAACTTGGGCGTCCGTATCCGTTTTAGAAGAAAAGACGAGATCGGCAAGCTGGCGGATAATTTCAACCGGATGATCGAAAAAATTACGATGCAGATCGGGCGCATTGAGCAGGACAGAGATCGGTTGGAGGAGTTGAACCGTCACCGCAAGCGGTTTTTGGACAATGTGACGCATGAGCTGAAGACGCCGCTCACAACGATTCTCGGCTATGCCGAAATGATCAAGGACAACGGAAGCGGCGACGAAGCATTTTTTGACAAGGGCATGAATCATATTGTAGGCGAAAGCCGAAGGCTTCATCAGATGGTCGTTAAACTGCTGGAGCTTTCCAAAGAAACATCCGTTCGAGAACCGTTCGAGGAAGTCGATGCCGGTCGACTCGTGCAGGATGTGTGCGACGGCATGGCGATCAAGGCGGAGCGTTATAAGAAGACGATCGCATGCGAAGCGGAAGCCGGACTCGAGGTGAACGGCAGCCCGCAGAAGCTGAGGCAGCTGCTGATCAACGTCATCGACAATGCGATCAAATACGGCTATGCCCATACGGGCATTGATGTTAAGGCGGCCCGTTCCGGCGAAGATGTGCGGATCGTCGTCGCCAATCAAGGCGAGGATATATGTTCCGAGGAGCTGGAGCGCTGGTTCGAGCCGTTTTACCGTTCGGATCAGCGCGCATTCAAGGAAGTCGGCAGCTGCGGTCTCGGGCTTAGCATAAGCAAGGCGATCGCCGACGAGCACGGAGGAAGCATTGCCGTCGCAGGCGCCGATGGGCGGACGACCGTAGTGATCCGGTTGCCGCGAGGAATAAGCAAGGAGGGAGGATTATGATCGTAGCACGGTTTGGAGCGCTGGTCTTCTGCGCGCTGCTCTGTCTGGCGCTGGCCGGATGCGCGGGGAGACTGAGCGACAAGATTGTCGTGATCCCCGATACCGAAGAAGCGGGAGAGTCGGCCGATTCCGGTCATAACGGGCTGGAAGTCGGCAAAATTTACAAGCTGCCGGAGCAGGATATCACGGGTAGCGACATTGCAGGATGGATCGACAATCGGCGGGTGATCGGGCTGATCGGCGGCAGCGCGGGGCGGCACTTAACGGCGATCGATTATCAGACGGGCACCCGCGAGGCGTGGCAGGATACTGCGACGGAAAGAATCGAGCTGGGCGCGGTATCGCCCGACGGCAAATATATAGCGCTCACCCGTTATAATGGGGAGAAGGAAACATACAGCTTGCTGTCAACCGTTTCGGATCGCCAGGAAGCCGTCATGAGCGAAAGCGACGCCGGTGCGGCCGCAGCCAGGACGAGCCCGCTGGCATGGTCGAACAACAGCCGGTATGTCGCCTACGCCAAGGAAAAAAGCCGATTCGGCGAAGCGGCCTTGGTCGTTTACGACCGGCAGACCGCCGCTGTAAACTCCTGGGCGCTGCCCGGCTGGCAGGTCGTCTATGCCAAGGCGGCCGATGACGGGGCCAGCGCCGTTATTGTCAGGATGGAGGGCGGTCAGCCGTATGCGGCGTACGGGACGTTGAGCGAGGGCGCGTTCGAGCTTCGCTATGAGCATAACTTGAACCATGCCGACGGAGTGGATTTCATCAGCGACGATCAGATTGTGCTGAGCGGAGCGAACGGCGCGCTGATTACGTATGATAAGCGCAATAGCAGCACCGCGGTGCTGCTGGAGCAGGTCGGCATATTCAAGCTTTCTAACGATTCCAAATATATCGTCTACTCGAAGGAAAGCGAATCGCTCTATGCGGCCAAGCTGCAGGGCAACAATGTCTTGAACGAACAAAGCATTTACAAAGGCATCGTGCCGACCCGGCTGGATTGGAGCCCGGATAATAAGAAAATATTGCTGAACGGGAGAAAATGGTTTGAAGCGCGTCCTGCGCCCGCGCTTCAGGTCGTTCCGGCAAAAACGCCTCTGATCATCGAATTCAAATGACAATCGGCCATCCCCGCATCGCCGTCGCTTCGCCGACAGTGATGCGGGGATTTGCTTTGCCGCCGCTTCGGACTGCGGGGTTTACACTTTGTTTACATCCGGGAGATTTTTCGGCAACATCGCTGCGCTACGATGAGAGAGTGGTAAAGAGATGATGACGTGAAGGAGAGGAACGGATGAGAAAATCATTGCTTATGGTTATGGCGTTCGCCGTCGCTTTGGCGACGGCCGCCTGCAGCGACAACAGCGGCAGCGGCGGCGCGTCCGGCGATGATGCGGCGGGCCGGCAGGTAGGCGGGGCGCAGGGAAGCGGCGCTGGCGGAGGGCAGAAGAGCGATCCGCCGACGGATTCCGCTTCGGGAGGAAGCGATGCGGAGAAGAGCGCGAGCGCGGATGGCAATGCTGCGGGCGGAACGCAGAGCGGCGCGGATAGCGGCACCGCCGGAGCGCAAGCGGACAAGCCTGCGTCCGGGCAAGCCGCACAGACGCCGACGGATTCGGCGGCGGACCGCGGGGCGGCGCAGCCGGAGTCGGCGCCGCAGGCAGTGCCGCAGCCGGCGGCAGCGCAGGAGCAGGATGCGGCGCAGCGCTCGACGGCGACGCCGGAGCTGAGGGCAGTGCCGCAGGCGGCGGCAGCGCAGGAGCAGGGAGCGGCGGAGCGCTCGACGGCGACGCCGGAGCTGAGGGCAGTGCCGCAGGCGGCGGCAGCGCAGGAGCAAGGCGAGGCGCAGCGCCCGACGGCGGTGCCGCAGCCGGAGGCAGCGCGGGAGCAGGGCTAGGCGCAGCGCCCGACGGCAGCACCGGAGCCGAGAGCGGTGCCGCAGCCGGAGGCAGCGCGGGAGCAGAGCGAGGCGCAGCGCCCGACGGCAGCACCGGAGCCGAGAGCGGTGCCGCAGCCGGAGGCAGCGCGGGAGCAGAGCGAGGCACAGCGCCCGACGGCGGTGCCGGAGCTGAGAGCGGTGCCGCAGCCGGAGGCAGCGCGGGGGCAGAGCGAGGCGCAGCGCCCGACGGCAGCGCCGGAGCCACAGGCGCCTTAACCCGGCCGCCCTAGATCGGAACATCGAAAAAGAGTATCAGCGAGAACCACTCGCTGGCACTCTTTTTTTGTTTGCAGCCGCCGCAGCGCCCGGCGAGAGCGCTTACGGACACCATGGCCGTTATTTTGCCAGAATCGGCCGTCTTCCTATTGTAACGGTCGCCACAGCGCTTAATGCTCCCGATTCGTTTTATCAAGAGCCCATTTTCATTAAATAACTGCACCCATGTCCCTTAAAAATCCGACAGCCGGGATATTTGACTATATAACGTCTGCAGTGTCCGTTACGATTGGCAGCGCCGGTTTAGACGTGCTGATCGTCCGTTTCCAGGCGGGCCAGCGGCCCCAATCCTCCCGAAAATGCGGTCAATGAAACGATGTGCCGACGTCCATACAAAGTTCACGAACAAAAACGGTCGCATGTGACTTTGGTCATAGTGGCGAAGGCATACGGGACCTACAATGATCTCAGAAGTAAGCATCCGAAGGGAGTGAGGCAGGTTGGAACAGAAGGAAAAGGATCACGCCGAGACGTCGTTGAAGGGGACTTTCGCATCGGTTATGCTCCTCGCGGCATTTCTTATTTTGACCTGGGTCGGGGTATTCGTACTGTTTGCGGTCAGAGGGTAAACCAATCGAATGAAGGGGTTGTCACGCATGCATATGCATAAGTTGGAAAAAATTTGGCTTATTTTCGGGGTATCCATGCTCGGCGTATTTTTGCTCGTGCTCGGGATCGGAGCATTCGCCCTAGGAGCGCAGCCGCCCGGAGATCACGATCACGGCCACCATCGCGAAGTCGTCAATCCGGAGACGGTGGAACAGACCGCGCCGTTTAACGACTTGGGGCTGAAGAAGATCGGCGACAACGAATACGACGCTTACATGTTAGCGTTCGCATTCGGCTACGGTCCGGAGAATATGGAGATTCCGGCGGGAGCGACGGTACATTTTCACATTACGAGCAAAGACGTCGTTCACGGATTTCAAATTCCCGGAACGAATGTCAATATGATGGTCGTGCCCGGAGAGGTCAATCATTTGACGTACAAATTTACGAAGCCCGGCGAATATTTGGTGTTATGCAACGAATATTGCGGCGCGGCGCACGAGATGATGCAGACGCGGATTTTGGTCAAATAGGACTTATCCCGCTGCAATCCGCCGATTTCCAATTATATTGTGAAAAAAGTCACATTATGTGCGGTTAACCCGCGCAAAGGAGTGTAGAAGCATGACTAACGATATCCAACGTTTCGACCGCCGCGATTCGGCGCTGGTCCTTGCTCATATTTTGTTCGCCTTTCTGGCGCTGCTGCTGGGAGGCGTCGCAGGGGTGCTGCAGGGGCTGGTGCGCGGAGGAGCGATCAAGCTGCCTTACGAGATCGGCTACTATCAGCTGCTTACGGCGCATGGCGTGCTGATGGCGCTTATTTTTACTACTTACTTCATTATCGGCTTCCTGTATTCGGGGATAGCCAAAACGATGGGAGGCCATCTGCTGCCGATCGCCAGATCGCTCGGCTGGCTCGGCTACGGCCTGATGACGGCGGGAACGGCGCTGGCTACCGTCCTGATTTTGCTCAATAAAGCGACGGTGCTCTATACGTTCTACGCGCCGATGAAGGCTTCGCCCTGGTTTTATGTCGCGCTGGTTCTGGTCGTCGTCGGCAGCTGGATGAGCGGGTTCGGCATTTTCACCCATTACCGCTATTGGAAGAGGACGCATAACGGCCGACTGTCGCCGCTGTTTGCCTTCATGGCCGTTGTAACGATGCTTATGTGGCTTATTGCGACGATCGGGGTGGCGATTGAAGTGCTGTTCATGCTGATCCCATGGTCATTCGGCTGGGTAGAGACGGTCAACGTGGAGCTGAGCCGGACGTTGTTTTGGTATTTCGGCCATCCTTTGGTTTATTTCTGGCTGCTGCCCGCGTATATTTGCTGGTACGTCATCATCCCGAAAATTATCGGCGGCAAAATGTTCAGCGACGCGCTCGCCCGGCTGGCTTTCGTTATGCTGCTGCTGTTCTCGATACCGGTCGGATTTCACCATCAGCTGATGGAGCCCGGCATTTCCTCGGTTTGGAAATACGTGCAGGTCGTGCTCACCTTCATGGTCGTTGTTCCTTCGTTAATGACGGCGTTTTCCCTGTTCGCTACGTTCGAGCTGCACGGCGGTTCCCTTGGAGCGAAAGGACTGTTCGGCTGGCTGAAAAAGCTGCCGTGGGGCGATGTCCGGTTTTTCGCTCCGTTCATGGGCATGCTCATCTTTATCCCGGCGGGAGCGGGCGGATTGATCAATGCGAGCAATCAGATGAACATGGTCGTGCATAATACGCTGTGGGTTACCGGCCACTTCCACCTGACGGTAGCGACGAGCGTGGCGCTGACCTTCTTCGGCGTCACGTATTGGCTGATCCCCGCGGTGACCGGACGCGTGCTGACTCCGCTGATGCACAAGCTGGGAATTGCCCAGACGATCGTCTGGCTGGTCGGAATGTTCTTCATGTCGGGCTCAATGCATACCGTCGGCTTGCTCGGTTCGCCGCGCCGCACCGCTTATACGACGTACCAGGATCACCCCGACGCGATTTTGTGGATGCCGTATCACGTGGTGATGGCGATCGGCGGCACAATCTTGTTCGTCGGCGTGCTGATGATCATCTTCAATGTCGTTATGCTGCTTCGGGCGCCTAAAGGGTACACGGAATACCCGATCGCCGAGGTGCGCGACGCTGCGGAGACAACGCCGGCGATCTTCGAGCGCTGGAGCGTATGGGTCGGCGTGCTGGTCGTGCTCATTTTGGTCGCGTATACGGTTCCCGTGATGGAGCTGTTAAACAATCCCGGCGCCGGTGCGAAGGGAATGGTTACTTGGTAACCTAAATAATGGGGCGCATCGCGAGTGCAACTAATCTGTCGCCGTCTCGTCTATTTATATAGAAGAGTATGACGAAGATTAGCGGGCATTGACGCAAAGAGGTGAAATATGACAAAACATCGAAAATCGTTTTTTGCCGCCGCGCTGCTGATGAGTCTTATAATAACGAGTCATGGCTTAGCCTATGCCCAAGAGAAGCTTGTGCCGTTTTCGGATGTCTCCGAAGACTTCTGGGGATATTCCGGTATCGAATGGGCAGTGAAGCAGCAGATCGCCGAAGGATATCCCGACGGAACCTTCAAGCCGAACGCTGCGATAGACGAGAATGAATTTATCGCGATGCTGCTTCGCGCCTATCATCCGGCGGATTTGGCCAAAAGTACCGAAGGGCCCGGCTGGGCGGCGCCTTATACGGACTATGCGAAGAAGCTCGGCTGGACGATTGCCGCCGCTTCCGGAGAAGCCGGCTTCGAAAGAGGGAAAGCGGCGCAATTGGCGGCGAATGCGGCGGGGCGCAATTACAGCGTTGACGATGCCGTTCAATATATGCTGGATCAGGGGATAGCCGAAGGGAAAACGGACGGCACTCCGGCAGGCTTCCGCCCATCGGACCCTCTCACCAGGGCGGAGTCCGCCTTGCTCATTCATCGTTTGACGAGCCGGTTCGACCGTTTGCAGCCCGTCCCGGCCGCACAGGAGGCTTATGGCGGCGTGCTCGGCGATACCGTCCTTTACGAGAACAAAGCTCACGGTTTTACGCTGCGAATCCCGAAGAGCTGGGACGGTAAGTATGAAGTGAAGGAGAGACAGGTTCCCAATGGCACCAATATCGAATTTATAAATAAAAAGACGGTGCTGGGAACGCTGTTTACGGTTTCCGTCTGGTCCGAGAAAGCGTGGGAGGCGGATGGCGAGGAGATTCAGGGATTGATTCCGATCACCAAGCTCGGCGAGAAGAGCGGGTTCGTCTATTTATTCAATACTCCGACGGATGTTCCGTACGATCCGAACGATCAGCAGGCAAGAGCGGATTATTTGAAGATGTCCGTCGATGTGCCGTCCATTAAAAAGACGTTTGTGTTGCTTCCCGAATAGGAAGGCTTTAGAGAGCTGCCGCGTGCAGCTTTCTTTTTTTCGCTGATCGGAGTAAACCCTATTGACAAAGGGAGGAATATAGTGTAAATTTACGTTAAATGAATTAATCATTCATTCAAATAACTATCGCTGAACGAATTCACTGCTCCGACTTTTTGCATCATGCGAGGAAGAAGGAGATGGAGGACGCACCAGGGAACGGCGCTGAGGATGCGCAGAGCGAAGCGGCTTAAGATTTTCATGCAATTGGATGCATGAGAATATTGACGTAGTCCGGCGGCTTCCGATTACATGTACGGTTAAATTTTTTTGCATCAATATTGACTGAATTAATCAATCAAAAAAATGGAGGATGATTCAAATGACAATGAACACAAGCAAAGTGCAAGCTGGGGAGAACGGATTCACAACCGGAAAGGCGATTGTTATCGGGGGAAGCATAGCGGGTTTGCTGGCGGCCAGAGTGCTTTCGGACTTTTACGAGGAGGTGCTCATCGTGGAGCGGGACGAACTTCCGGAATCGCCTTCGGAACGGCAAGGCACGCCGCAAGCGATTCATCCGCACCGTTTTACGGAACGCGGCAAGAAGATTACCAACCGGCTGTTCCCGGGTTATGAAGACGATTTGTTGGCCGGCGGCGCTCTCCCCGTATTCAATAAACGGCTGCATAACGGCAATCAATACGGCAGCCTGGATGTACAAAATCCTCGCCATGATTATAAGTTCAGCAGAGCTTTGCTGGAATGGGCGTTTCGTAACCAGGTGAAGAAGTTGGCCAACGTCCGGATACAAGTGAAGCAAGAGGTTACCGGGCTTCTTATGAACGAGGATCGCAGCCGCGTTACGGGAATCCGGCTGCGCGAGAAGGGATGGGGAGGAGCGGAGAGCACATGGAATGCCGATCTTGTCGTCGATACGAGCGGGCGCGGCTCCAAGCTGACTCCGTGGCTGGAGGCCGCCGGTTACGAGGTGCCGCGGCCGGATCTGCTCAAAGTAGCGCTCGGTTACAGCACGCGCCGCTATAAGGTGCCCGCTCATTTGAATCATCTGATGGAAACATGGGATACGATCAATATTGCCGGGCAGCCCGCTAAAGGTACGTTCACTGGAGTATTTTCCTTTATTGAGAACGGGGTTGCGGAAATGCTTCTGTATCGGCCGGGCGGACAATATCCTCCCGTCGAGGCGGAGGCTTATGAACGGGAGATAGCGGGGCTTCCGACGCCGCTGATCGATTCGATCGTCCGGCAGCTCGAGCCGCTTGCGCCTCCGCGCGGTTTCCGCGTGCCTGAGCTGTACCGCCGCCGCTATGATCGGATGGAGAAATGGCCGTCCGGGTTGCTCGCGCTCGGCGACGCGATCTGCATCTATGATCCGATCTTCGGCCAAGGGATGACGGTGGCGGCCATTCAGGCCGAGGTGCTGGAAGCGACTCTGAGAGAGCGGCAGTCCGTACCTGAGGAAGGGTTCGAGCTGCATGTGCTGCGGCGGCTGCAGGATGTGATCGAACCGGCCTGGTGGCTCAACTGCGCCAACGATCTGCAGTGGGAAGGCGTCGAGTATGAGGGCGCCGAGCCGCTGAAGGCGATCTCTTTTGCCAGCCGGTATATCTCTTTGCTGCTGCAGCAAGGAACGACGCAAAATCAGAAGCTGTACGGTCTGTACTGGGCCGTCAATACATTATCGGTTACGCCGGAGGAGATGCTGCGCTTCGACACGGTTATGCCCATTTTGAATGCTACGGCTGAAGGCAAGCAGCTGCTTGACGAACTGGTCCGGGAATATGGCGAACATCTCGAAGCGATGTGGGATCAGATCATTCCTTCCTTCTCGCGGCTGCCTTATGAACCGTTTGCTCCGCAAAAGAGCGGCGAATGACATATGCCGTTATAAGTAAGGCGATATGAAACATGGTATACTCATAGTCAGCGCTCATTGTATATCGAAAGAGCTGTACCATAGAGGGGGAGTACCGTTGTCGCCTTTGAACGATGAACAATTGCATCAGATTCGCGATGAACGAAGGGAACAGATTATGCGGGCCGCGATGAAGGTTTTTGCCCATAAAGGCAGCGCAGGCACGAAGATGAGCATGATCGCGGCGGAAGCCCGCATCAGTCACGGTCTGCTGTACCACTACTTCAAATCCAAAGACGCGCTGTTCAACGCTCTGGTGCGGGAGGCGATGGAAGGAGCCGCGCTGGAGTTGGGCAAGATCAACCATTTGCAAGGCTCGCCGCTGGAGAAAATCAGAGCCTTGACGGAGGCTATTTTGGATGAGGGCGGATCGTCTTACTTCATGTTCATTCATCAGGCACGCACGTCGGACGGCGTTCCGGAGGAGGCCAAACGGCTGCTGGAGCAATATCCGATGCAGGCTTTTGTCGAGCAGCTGCTTCCCTTGTTCGCGGCCGGCCAGCAGGCCGGCGAAATAGCGGCGGACGATCCTGAGGAGCTTATCGCTTCATATTTGACCGTGCTCTCCGGCATTATGATCATTAGCGGTCACCACGGCGCAGGCTACCGGGTTCCGAAGGTCGAAATGCTCATGCGTATGGTAACGGCGCCGAAGTAGCGAACGGCGAGTCCGGGGAAGCCGATGTGCAGATAGCCGCGAGGAAAAAAACGTACCAGCATACGGTAGTTCCGGTAAATGGTATAATGGGGATGGGATTAGCTTCGGGGGAGGAATCGTTTTGAACCGATCTGAATCATGTCTCGGCTGCCGTTTGGCTCTTGGCGTCCAGCAAGCCCAAATCGTATACGAGGATCAGCGGGTAACTTGTCTTCTGGATCATGAACCGTTCTCGGATGGCCATACTTTAATAGTACCCAAACGGCATGTGCTGGATGTCGACGAACTGGACGAAGAGACGGCCGGAGCGGTGATGAGAGCCTCCTCGCTGTTATCAGCCGCGCTCAAGGCGCTGTACCGTCCGGACGGCATCACCGTCATTCAGAACGGAGGCGCCTTCAACGATTTGCGGCATTATCATATGCATGTATTTCCCCGGTATGCCGGAGACGGCTTTGCATGGCAGGAGCCGCATTACGCCGGTCTTGCCAAGAAACGGCTGGCGTTGACGAGAGAGCGGCTGAGCTCGGAGCTGCAGAGCCGGCTGCCGTAATGGCAGAAGACCGCCTCGGCGATGAAACCGTTCATCGTCAGGCGGTCTTCGCGCTGCTATTCGTCAAGCCGCCCTGGCTCGGCTTGACGCCCCGCTTCCTGCAGCCAGCGCATCCGGTAGCCGTTCATCGCCGTGCGTCCCAGCTCCTCCAGAAGCCCGTAATTCGCCCAGGCTCCGACGACGGCGCCGATGCCGGGAACGAGCTGGAGCATTTTGCGGAAATCGATCGTGTCGCGGTATTCCTGCTGCAGCTCTTGCCAGTCGATGTGGCGAGCGTACGATTCGGCCGGAGGGAGCGAGCGCTTCGTCTCCGGCCAGAGGGCGATTTTGCGCAGCAGCTCCGGCTTTTTATAGGGGCTGGAGAAGGCGAGCTGGAACAAATGCAAGACGAATAACCGCTCCCGGTAGTCGCGCGTCGAATGCCCGTACACGTGAGCCAGTTCGAATAAAAACTTCATTTTGATCCCGATCAAAATCGGAAAATCGGCCAGTCCGAGCAAAATGCCTCCGGCGCCCGTTCCGGCTCCTTCCGCGGCGGCGAGCTTTTTGTAAAATCCGAGTAATTCCTCCGCCTTATGATCCCGCAGCGCCAAGGACAGGCCGGCTAACGGCGGGTTTTTGGGCATATATTCGATACTGAACAAAGCGGTTTGGACGATGCCTTTGACCGCTGCGGTAATCGTCTGATGCACTTTATCCGGAATGACCTGATTGATGCGCGTCGAGACGGCCTTGGACGCTTTCTCCAGAAAGCCCGGAGGCTTCAGCAGCTCCAGCTCCCACCGCTTCAAGGCTCTGGCCGTTTGCTGCTCATAAATGCTTCCGCTCATGTCCATGCGGTCAAGCCTCCTTTTTCTCATTCTTAGGGGGATACGATTGCAGAAGCGCGGCTCTTCTCTATTATATCGCGAAATGGAGCGGTTTGCTCGGCGGGGAAGACAGACTTCGGCCTCCGCTTACGGGGGAGGATTGTGGGGAATTGTGCGTTTATGTGCGGATGCGTTTTGAACCTTGGCTGCAGTATGATAAAATACGTGAGAGAACACGTTTGACGATACGTTTCAAGGCAGGGAAGGCGGGCCGCGACCGTCCACCGGAAAGGATGTAATGATTTGTTCGTACAACAAAGGCATCAAGCGATTCTTCAAAAATTGCATAAGGAAAAATCGGTAGTCGTCTCCGAGCTGATCGAAATGTTCGGCGTATCGTTCGAGACGGTTCGCCGGGACCTGGAGTTTCTGGAGAAGGAAGGCTTCCTGAAACGAGTTCACGGCGGGGCGATTCCCGCAGAAATCGATTATAAGAAGGAGCAGCCGCTTACATTCAGGGAGACGAAATTCGTAGAGGAAAAAAGACAGCTCGTAGAACTCGCCACCCGCTATGTGACGGAAGGGCAGTCGATCGCGCTGGACGTCAGCACGACGAATACCGAGTTCGCCAAAGCGCTGAAGCCCAAATTCGAACGGCTGACGATCATTACGAATTCGCTGCCGATCGCCAATGAGCTCGTAGAGATGCCGCATTATACGATTATTTTAACCGGCGGCGTCATTCGCAACGAGGAGCGGGGCGTGATCGGCGATTTGGCCGAAGCGTTCGTATCGCAGTTTCATGCCGATTTGTTCTTTATGAGCGTCTCCGGCATTTCCCTTGAGGCGGGGGTTACCGATTTCGGCATCGGCGAAGTGCAGCTAAAAAAATTGATGCACAAAAACGCCAAGCGGACGATCGCGTTGGCCGACAGCAGCAAATTCGAGGTCGTCTCGCTGCTGAAGGTGTGCGGCATCGACGAAGTGGAACGCTACGTAACAGACCCGCTGATCGACAGAGAGATCGTCGAGCGCTACAAGAGCCATGGGCTTGAGATCGTGTATGAGTAATCTGAGTTATTGTGTATAGAAGCCGTCCGATTACGGGCGGTTTTTTGTTTGATATATTGAATATTTGTGTGTTTGTGTGCTATTATGTGTGTTGGATAAGAGAGGGGATGAAATCTTGATTATTGCTGCCGTGCTGCTGGTCATTTGTTCCGGACTTACTCATGCGGTCTGGAATTTATTCGCAAAGAAGAGCGAGGAGAAGGGCTTGTTTCTATGGGCGATTCTTGTTCCTTCCGTCCTGCTGCTGCTCCCTTCCTCGGTATGGGAAATCGCTGCCGCGTCTTTATCGCTGGAAGGGTATATGCTCATTGCGCTGTCGCTAGGTTTGCAGGCCGCCTACGGCTTGCTGCTGACCGAAACCTACAAGCATGGCGACCTGTCGCAGGTGTATCCGATCATGAGGGGCACTTCGACGCTGCTTATTCCGGCCATCGGCGTGTTTTTTCTCGGGGAATCGCTGTCCGGGTGGGGATGGCTCGGTTTGTTCTGCATAATCGCCGGCATTTTCATTATGAGCGGATGGACGTTCGGCGCAGGAGCTGCGGTGGAGCTCAAGCCGGTTTTGCTTGCGTTCAGCGTCGGCTTGTGCACGACCTCCTATGTGCTCGTCGATAAGCTCAATCTGCAGCATTTGTCGCCGTTAACCTTGCTGGAGGTGGCCAATGTCGGGTTTGTTCTGGGGATTACCAAGCCGGTGCTTAAGATGGACCGTCTGAAGGAGAAGCTGGCGGCGAACTGGAAATGGATCGCGATCGGCGCGGTTCTTAATCCGGGCTCTTATTTGCTGTTTCTGTATGCGATGAGCATATCTCCGGTATCGCATATTTCTCCGATCCGCGAAATCGGCGTTGTATTCGGGACATTGCTTGGCATTTTCGTATTGAAGGAAGCTCAAGGCTTGAAAAGAGTGATATCTTCGGCTATCGTCGCATTGGGAATTATGATCGTCGCCGGGTTCGGAGCTTAATACGGCATCTTGTCTCTACCTTGAACGCTCAGACGCACCGGGATTTTCCCGAGGCGCCGGAGAGGGAAGAGGGGACGCTAACCGAAACCGCCTTCGATATCGTTACGCTCGATGAGGCCGGGAATCTCCATTTTACTCGCTTCGGGGCGGGGAGGATCGTCTGGTTATGCGCCCGATATGATGCGCGGGCAGGTCTCGAACCAGCAAAAGCGCCCGGAATAAGCGGGGAGCCGCAGCTAAAGGCATAGCAGCCGTCCGCGGCGAAGGACGATATGCAAAAAGCCCGAACGTCCGCGAATGATCCGCGCCTCCGATCGTTAGTCTGCGTCTAACCTTCGGGGGCGCTTGATCAAGGGACGTTCGGCTCAGAAGAGAGAGCTACAGCTTTTTCAATACTTCGAATATTTTCAGCTCGTTGACGGAGGCGACGACTTCGGCCGTGCTTTGCATTTTGAACTTTTTGAGAATGCTGCCGACCTGCTTCTTGATCGTCTCGTATTCGACGGTGCGTTCCTCCGATATTTGCCTGCGCGTCTTGTTCTCGCACAGCAGCTTCAGCACCTGCAGCTCGCTCGGCGTCAGCTCCGAAATAATCTGTATGACATAGAGCAGGCTGGTCTCCGTTTTCTTGATTCTTACGAACTCCTCGCGGATTTTTTCCGCAATCATCGGCCGGATCGGCGAGCGGTTATGGTAGGCCGAACGGATCGCCTCGATAATTTCTTCCTTCTCCGCGGTTTTCAGAATATAGTCCATAATGCCCGTTTGAAAGGCGGCGAATATAATATTGTCGTCCTTATGCACGGTCAGCACGATAATTTTCATATGCGGCAGCTTCTCGTGAATTTGTTTGGCGGCATGGATGCCGGCGAGCGGGTCTTCCATCTCGATATCCATCAGCACGATGTCCGGCTGATGCATGGCGGCGTACAGGACGGCTTCATAGCCGGAGCCTGCCGAGGCGACGCTCTCCATATCCGCGCATCCCGCGATAATCCGCTCCAATCTGCGGCGGTGCGCCTCCATATCGTCTACGATCAGCACTTTGATTCTGTTCTCCATCTGTAAAGCGACCTCCCTTTTCAACCCCATACTGTATTAAAAAGATCTGTTAACGGTGAAAAGTCCGCTGCGGCGTCCATTTGATCTTCCAATCGCTTGTTGAAATCGAGTCTATCGTTGTTCGGATTCCAATGTCCTCTCCGCCGTTCCTCGCCGGATTTTGGATACGGGGGTATATTTTATTCCCCCCTTGCGGGAATTCCGATTTCTAAATGACCGGCAAATAAATGCGGAACGTCGTGCCTTGGCCGAGCTTGCTTTCCACGCTGATTTTGCCGTCGTGGCCGGTAATGATTTTATGGCAGTACGACAGCCCGATGCCCCAGTTATGAATCGACGGCTTCGTCGAGAAGAACGGCGAGAAAATTTGCTCCAGCAGCTCCTCCGGCATGCCGGGCCCGGTATCGGCGATCGAGATCATCCCCCAGCTGTCCTGGCGGCCGAGCTGGATCGTGATCGTGCCGTCCGGCGTGCCGGCCATCGATTCTAAAGCGTTTTCGATAATATTGAACACGGCCTCGGCCATATGCTGCTGATCCATGTAGGCCAGCGGTACGTCGCTATGGGCGAGCACCTTGATGCTCGGCTGCACGTTCCCCTGCCGGATGCGGGCAAGCGCCTGCTTGACCGGCGCGTTCAGGCGGCAAGGCTGCAGGTTCAGCTCGATCGATTTGAGCTTGTGCACCGCGTCGTTGATGCTCTCCATCGCCGACGAGCAAGATTGCAGCATCAGGTCCAGGCTGTAAGAGGTGTCCTCGTCATCGGCATATTTTTCCTTCAAATATTCGGCCTCCGAGCGGACGGCGAGCAGATGGTTTTTGACGGCGTGTGTAAACGCTCTCGCGCCGAGCGAAGCAGTGTCGATGCTTTTGTTGATCTGCACGTCCTGATTTTTATGGTAAGCCTCGATCGAATTGTACTTGAATACGATAAAGATGAGAAACGCAAGCGCGGCAAAGACGATATACGGAAATAAATATAACGTCCACGGGTACGAGCCGATCGGCGGCTGGAGATAATTGTAATAGCCCTCCAGATAGGTTGCGATCACCAGATTTTTGGGCGCCCACGAGAACATCAGAAAATGAATCAGCACGACGGGAACGAGACTTAATATATGGTACAGCGCATAATTTTTCAAAAAACGGATTTTCGGATAATTGATATAGTAGTTCAGCAGCATGAAGAAGGCCGCCAAGATTAGACCGTATCCCGCATAGCGCAGCCCGGTCTCCAGAGCGTTAACGAGACTTCTCAGCGCCGCCCCCTGTTCCTCCGGACTTTGCACGATAAGACCCTGCAGCCGGATCTGGACGCCGGGATCGTAGAACAAATACGTTAGCAGCGAAAAAACGGCGACAATCCCGTACAAGAAAGCGTTCGTTCGCCTTCGGGCGGTTCGTGTGAAGGAGATGGCGAAGCACAGCAGCGATCCGTTGAACACGATAATGCCCCCGTTCAGCATCCGGATCAGCGCGTTGGCGTTAAATTTGGTCAGCACGAGATAATTCCAGGTGCCCGGGCTGAAGTCGAAAAACGTATGAATAATGTTGTAGTAATAGTTGAATTTGCTTAAGTACAGCGTAAAGGAAACAAACGAAATGACCCATCCGAGGATAATGCCGAACATAAATCGGGTGGACAGGCTGTTCAATCTGCGGTAGGTAAGCAGAATCGTACAGACGATAAACAACAAGGTGAAATAGATCATGTTGAACGACTCCATATACACAATTTGCGGGTGGAAGGCAAGGGAGGGGGAATAAAACATTCACCTTCTGCAAACGGATCGGATTCCCCTATAATTAGGTCAGCGAAAACGTAAATCTTATGATAACAAAACAAAGGGTGGATGTAAAATGAAAAAAGTGATGAGTCTGGCTCTCGTCGGCACGCTGCTCGCAGGGGTTGCGGCGGGCTGTGGCGGGAAAACAACGGAGAATCAAGCAGCGGGTAATGCCTCAGGCTCGGATTCCAAAGAAATCAATTTGCGCATGACGGTGCTGCCCGACGATCTGGAGACGACCAAGCTGGCGTACGAGGAATTCAAAAAGGACAACCCGAACATTAACGTCCAGTTCGAGACGATTCCGCAAGCGCAGTATTATGAAAAGCTTCGTTTGCAGCTGTCCGGCGCAGAGAAGATCGACCTGTTCGGCGGCAATATGGATGTGTTCCTCGATACGGGCATTCTGGAGCCGCTCGACGATTACATTAAAAAAGACAATGTCGACGTATCCGGCTTCGGTCCGCTGCTGGACGGGATGAAGGTCAACGATAAAATTTACGGACTGCCTTACCGCAAATCGAATTACATGCTGTACTATAATAAAACGTTGTTCGATCAGATGAACGTGCCGTATCCGAAAGCCGATATGACATGGGATGAGTTCCGCGACCTGGCGAAAAAGATGACCAAAGGCGAAGGCGCGAACAAAGTTTACGGCGCTTACTTGCAGCAATGGGCGCAAACCTGGTACATGCAGGCAGTTCAAACCGGCGCTTCCATCATCGACAAAGATTTGACGCCGTTTAAGAAAGCGCTGCAATTCCGCAAAGATTTGGAGCAGGACGGTTCGATCATGCCGTGGTCCGAGCAGGTGACGACTTCGGCGCATTATAACTCGGCCTTCCAGAAGGGCAACGTAGCGATGAACATTATCGGCGACTGGCATGTCGCGCAGCTGCGTCAAGCCGAAGCGGATAAAAAAATCAGCTTCGACTGGGATGTCGTTCCGATCCCGCATCCGGCCGGCGTAGCGCCTAATACGAGCTTGGCGACCCCGGTGTCGATCATGATCAACAAGGAGTCGAAGAACAAGGAAGCGGCGTTCAAGCTGCTGCAGTATTTGACCGGAGCGAAGGGCGCCAAAATTTTCGCTTCCAAAGGCTTCCTGACCGGATTTACGAATGACGACATCCGCAAAGCGTATGTAGGCGACGGCAGCATGAAGCCGAAAAACATCCACTACTTCGTCGAGCAAAAGGAATATCCGGAATATCCGCTGCTGCCGGGCGTGAAAAACATCGTTGTCGGCAACATCTATGTACAGGAAGGCGAGCTTGCCCTCTCCGGCGGCCAAACCGTCGACCAAGCGATTCAAAAAATCGGCGAGCGCGTGCAAAAGGAATGGGCGGACAAATACGCCAAGGATTACAAAGCGGGTAAACAATAGATAAAAAAATGGGATCGCCCGTATTCCTAGGATTACGGCGCGATTCCGTTTGCAGGAGGGAGCTGAACGCATGCAGGCATCAAGAGCGTTAACGAGACGAAACCGGCTGGTAGGGTATGCTTTTTTGCTCCCGAATATACTCGGTTTTCTTATCTTCATTTGCTTTCCGGTCGTTGCCTCGTTTCTGATGAGCTTTACCGATTGGAACGGCTTCGGAGACATCACGTTCGCCGGACTGGACAATTACAAGCGGCTGATCGGCGACGAATCGTTCCGCATTTCGCTGCTGAACAGCATTGTCATGATGGTCGTATCCGTTCCGCTGACGCTGCTGCTCGCCATTCTTGCGGCCGTGGCGCTGAATAGAGGAATCAAGGGACTCAAAATATTTCGTACGGCGATCTTTCTGCCGCATATTACGGCAACCATTGCCGTCGCGGTCGTCTGGCAGCTGCTGTTCAATCCGACGATGGGGCCGATCAACGGCATGCTGAAAAGCATCGGCGTCGATCATCCTCCGGGCTGGCTCGCTTCGACGCAGTGGGCGCTGTTCTCCGTCATTATCGTTACGATCTGGCAAAATGTCGGCTACTATATGGTGCTGTATTTGGCGGGCTTGCAGGGGATTCCGAAGGACTTGTACGAGGCGGCGGAAATCGACGGGGCGGGCAAGCTGTCCCAGCTCGTCAAAATTACGATTCCGATGCTGTCGCCGGTTATTTTTTTCACCGTCATTATGGGCATTATCAATTCGTTCAAAGTGTTCGACCTGATCTTCCTTCTGACCAAAGGGGGCCGGGACGCTCCACGCACGTACTTGTATACGATATTTATTACACCGCCTTCCAGCGGTACGAATACGGCTATGCTTCGGCTATGGCCTATGTGATGTTCGCCATTATTATGCTGATTACGGTAATCCAATTCCGCGGCCAGAAAAAATGGGTCAACTACTAACCGACGAACGGGGATGACAAGAGAATGAATTCAGTCGCGCATACTTCCAAACAGCCGCATTCCTTGAAGCTTACCCGCTCGCCGGGAGCGCGGATCGTTAAAGGATTGTTATATATTGTGCTTATCGCCGTGGCAGGCTCGATGATACTGCCGTTTCTGTGGATGATCTCCGCTTCGTTCAAATCCGAGGCGGAAGTATTCGGCTTCCCGATCCAGTGGATTCCGAGCACGTTCTACTTCTCGAATTATTCGAAGGTATGGAACGACCTGCCGTTCTTCACTTATTATTTCAATACGATCAAAATTGCCGTCAGCACGACGGTGCTGCAGATCGTCACCTGCTCGATGGCCGCTTATGCGTTCGCCAAGGTACGGTTTCCGGAGCGGGACAAGTTGTTCTTCCTGTATATTACGACGATGATGATACCGTTTCAGGTGATGATGATTCCGCAGTTTTTGCTGATGAAGCAGTTCGGCCTGCTGAATTCGCATTGGGCGCTCATTCTGCTCGGAGCGTTCAGTCCGTTCGGCGTGTTCTTGTTCCGGCAGTTCTATATGTCGATTCCCGAGGAGCTGTCCGAGGCGGCGAGGATCGACGGGCTGAGCGAATTCGGCATTTACGCGCGAATTATTCTTCCGCTTACGCGTCCGGCTATCGCGAGCTTGACGATCTTTACGTTCATGCATTCGTGGAACGATTTTCTCGGGCCGCTCATTTATTTGAACGATGACAAGCTGTTTACGCTGCAGCTCGGCATGCAGCACTTCCAGACGGAGCATGCGACGGAATACGCTCCGCTGATGGCGGCGGCCGTCTGCGCGATCATTCCGACGATTATCATTTATTTCATCGCTCAGGATCACTTCGTGGAAGGCATTGCGGCGGGAGCGGTGAAAGGATGACGGATACGATGAACGAGCCGGCGGGCCTGACACGCAAGCCGAACATCGTCTATGTGTTTGCCGACCAGTGGCGCAGACAGGCGGCCGGTTTCCGCGGCGAGGATGAGGTGATGACGCCGAATATCGACGCTTTTGCCGCGGAGAGCCTGGTGTTTAACCACGCCGTCAGCTGTACGCCGCTCTGTTCGCCGCACCGGGCGGCGCTGATGACGGGAACGTATCCGCAGACGAGCGGCGTGTACACGAACTGTAAGCTCGGAGCGGACATACAGCTTCGAGAGAGCGATATGTGCATCGGCGATGCGCTGAAGCAATCCGGCTATGCGACCGGATATATCGGCAAGTGGCATCTCGACTTGCCGGAGCAGAACGTCGCGGAGCGGCCAGAATCGGGAGCGGCCGGCTGGGACGCCTATACGCCGCCCGGGCCGAAGCGGCACGGCTTCGACTTCTGGTACTCGTACGGCACGTACGACGAGCATATGACCCCGCATTATTGGCGGGATTCGCCGGAGATGATTCAAATCCGTCAATGGTCCGTCGAGCATGAGACGGATATGGCGCTCGATTACTTGGAGCAGCGGGCTCGGCGGCGGGAAGAGCCGTTCGTGCTGTTCGTCTCCTGGAATCCGCCGCACAGTCCGTTCGATCAGGTTCCGGACCGCTACAAGCGGATATATGAGGGACGGACTGTGAAGTTTCGGCCGAATGTGCGGGCGGAAGGGCTGGCCGCGCATACCGGCGAGCCGTTCGAGGACGGAATTGAGCGTCTGACGGAATATATGAACGACTACTGCGCCGCCGTTACCGGCATTGACGAGCAGTTCGGCCGCTTGCTGCAAAAGCTGAAGGAGCTCGGGCTTGCGGACGATACGCTGGTCGTGCTGTCGTCCGATCATGGCGAGCTGATGGGAGCCCACGGCTTAATGGCGAAGCATTCCTGGCATGAGGAATCGATCGGGATTCCTTGTCTGATGCGCTGGCCGGGACATATTGCCGCCGGTGAGACCGACCTCTTGTTCAACAGCGTCGATATTATGCCGACGCTGCTGGGACTCGCGGGGCTGGCGATCCCCGAGACGGTAGAGGGGACCGACTGCTCCGGTCCGATTCTCGGCCGCGGAGGCGACGCTCCGTCCGCCGCGTTCATCTGCACCTTCCCGGGACGCAAGGACGCGATCGAGCAGTTCGCCGCCCAAGGGCTCGACAACAAGCGCTACGGCTGGCGCGGGGTGAGGACGGCGCGGTATACGTATGTCGTGCACCGGGGTTACTCGGCCGTCGATCCGAGCTTCTGCTTGCGTCTTCTGTACGATTTGCAGGAGGACCCTTACCAGATGAATCCGCTCAAGCTGCAGAGGGCTTCGCAGCATCCCGTAGCGGAGCGGCTGGAGGGCCAGCTCCGCGAATGGCTTGAGGCTGCGGGCGACGCCTTTATAATTGCATGACGCTAGTAAAGAACAGTTCCTAATTGGCAATCTCGTAGAAGAATAGGCGGCAAGTCCGGTGAATAACGAACGGTTTCGCATCGTTTCGCCGGGCTTTTCCTGCCGCATTCTCGGCATAACGGGCTCCGAATCAGAGGCGTTCTTTTTTTGAAATGATATGTTACCGCTTACATAAAATGGTCATTTTATAACTAGAGGAGGAATCATGTATGTTCGGTTCGAAACGGTTCCGGTTATTTGTATGCCGGCTGCTAGCCGCAATGCTGCTTGTTTCCCCGGCTCTCTCCTGTGCCGGAGGCATTCCCGGAGCGGAGGCGGCGGCCCGCGTCTACGTGGCGGCGAGCTTCGACAGCTATCCTGCGACCCCTTCGACTTCGGGGCCTGCGGCGGAGGTCGGCGGCAATTGGGGGCTGTACAACGCGGACGTAAGCGCGGGCGATTATGCGGTCGGGGAGGCCGTCTACTCGCGTGCGGATCGCAGTTTGCGGCTGGTGTCGACTTCGGCCGGCAAAGTCGTCAATACGGCGAGAACGCTGTCGGCGCAAATTACGGGCAAAGCCGTCCTGGAGGCTTCCGTTCTGTTTGCGGATACGACGCATGCCCGCAGCGTGCTGGAGCTGAAAAGCGCGAGCGGGTTGTATACCACTATTGTGTCCGTAGATGCCGGCGGTAAAATGAAAGCGTTTAACACGCAAATCGGCTCCTACGAGGCGAATACGTGGTATTCGGTACGCGCATTTCTCGATCAGGATCAGCGGCTGCTCGACGTGTTCGTCAACGGACAGCCCGTGTTGACCGGCGCGCCGCTTCAGGCGAATTGGGATAAAATTTCTTCCATTAAAATTTCCCAAACCGGGACGGGCGGCTCGCCGGCCAGCATGTACGTCGACGATGTGAAAATTTCCGAGTTTGTCCCTGTCAGCGGTATTGCACTGCCGCCCGCCGTGTCGCTGGCGGAAGGGACGACCGCTGCGCTGGCTGCGGAGATGAGTCCGGCGGATGCCTCGGATTCCCGTATGATATGGTCGTCCGCAGATTCTTCCGTAGCCGCCGTGGACGCGGATGGCATGATCAAGGGCGTTGCGGCGGGGCAAACCGTCATTACGGCGAAGTCGAGGGACGGAGGCAAAACCGCATCAACCGCCGTTACGGTGACTCCGGTCGTTCATGTCGACAAGGTGCTGCTGCCGAAGGCGGTCCAAGTGGCGGAAGGAATGAGCGTAACGTTGAACGTGTACGTCGAGCCTGCTTCGGCGACCGATCAGCGCGTGAGCTGGTCCTCCTCCGACCCGGCCATTGCCGCCGTCGATAGCGCCGGCGTCGTCAGCGGGATCAAGGCGGGAACCGCGCTGATCACGGCAGCGTCCGTGGACGGCGGGAAAACGGCCGCAACGACGGTCACGGTGACGCCGTTCGTTCACGTGCAGAGCGTCGCGCTGCCTTCGGCTCTCAGCATAGCAACCGGAGAGTCCGCGTCGCTGCCTGCCGTCATTGAACCCGCCGAGGCTTCCGATCCTCGTCTGGAGTGGTCTTCGGACGCGCCGTCGATAGCCGCCGTCGATTCGCAGGGCATTGTGACCGGCATAGCGGCGGGAACGGCCGTCATTACGGCCAAAGCCGCCGACGGCGGGGCGAGCGCGTCTTCGCTGGTGACGGTAACCGATGCGATCATTGCCGTGGAACAAGTCTCTTTGCCCGCTGCGGTAACGATGGATGTGCAGGATACGATAACGCTGCAGCCCAAATGGACTCCGGCCAACGCGACCAATCGCGATGTTTCGTGGTCTTCGAGCCGGCCCGAGGTAGCCTCGGTCGATGAAACCGGGCTTGTCCGCTCTTATCAGCCGGGAACCGCGCAAATTACGGTAACGGCGCAAGACGGCGGAAAGACGGCGGCCGCGACCGTAACGGTGCGGCAGCAGGCGGAGCCGGCCGATGCATTCGACCTCATGCGGCTAAAATGGAAAAAAACGCTGGACGGCGGAGCCGCCATTGATACTGCGGATGCGAACATTGCGGAGATCGTTTCGTCTACCAATACGAGCGCGGCCAATTACTGGAGCGCGTTGAACACCGATCCGGGACGATCCTATTTGTGGAGCGACGTGCTTCCTTCCGACACGGTATCCGACGGGGTGACGACGAACTACACCCGGCTGAAAACGATGGCGCTTGCGTATTCGATGAAAGGCGGCGCGCTCTACCATCATATCGGGCTGCGGGACGATATAATAGAAGCTTTGGACTGGCTGTACGCCAATCAATATAACGAAACGGGCATTCAGTACGGCAACTGGTGGAACTGGCAAATCGGCGCGCCGCTGCGGCTGGCCGATCTGACGGTGCTGCTGTACGACGTTTTGACGCCGCAGCAGCTCAGCCGGTACGTCGGGACGATGGATCATTTTATCGGGGATATTTCGCTTCCGAGCTTCACGCAGACCGGGGCCAATCGTTCGGACATTTTGACGGTAGAGCTCATCATGGGCGTCGTGACGAAGGACGACACCCGCTTAACGCATGTACGCGAGCAGATGAGCCCGCTGTTTCCTTATGTGACCTCCGGAGACGGTTTTTACGAAGACGGCTCGTTCGTCCAGCATTCCACCGTCGCCTACACGGGCAGCTACGGAGAGGTGCTGATTCGCGGCGTCGGCAATTTGCTGTATATGCTCGCCGGCACCGACTGGGAGGTCACCGACCCGCAATCATCGAATGTATTCCGCTGGGTTAACGATGCTTTCGCTCCTATCATCTATAACGGCCAGGTGATGGATATGGTCCGCGGCCGGGCCATCGCCAGAGAGGCGAACACGGTCAATCAGGCGGCGGGAGGCATTATTGCCGGAATGGCGAGGCTTGCCCAATTCGCGCCTGCGGACGATGCGCTGAAGATGAAGCAGCTGATCAAGCATTATTTGACGGCGAACCCGGACTTCAACTATTACAAGCAGCTAAGCGATGCGGAGACGATTCAGACGGTGAAGCAGTGGATGGCCGATCCGGCGATTGCTGCCGAGGGAGACGGGCCGGCGCATTACGAGCTGAACGGGATGGCGCGGTCGGTGCACCGCGGCGATCAATATGCGTTCGGCGTCAGCAAAAGCTCGAAGCGGATTCAGACGTACGAGCTGACGAACGGGGAAAACGGCAAAGGCTGGTATACCGGGGACGGTATGACGTATTTGTACAACGCGGATAAAAACCAGTATACGAACGATTACTGGCCGACCGTCAATTTGTACCGTTTACCGGGAACGACCGTGGATACGCGGGAGCGTACGTTTACGAACTACCAGTACGGCGACGGGGAAGCGGCGCCCGGCAATTCCTGGGCCGGGGGCGTCGCGCTGGGAGCGTACGGCGCGACGGGAATGAACCTACAGCAGATCGGCACGACGCTGACGGCGAACAAGTCGTGGTTTATGTTCGACGACGAAATCGTCGCTCTCGGAGCCGGGATCAGCAGCAGCGACGACCACGCGATCGAGACGACCGTCGATCAGCGTAAGCTGAACGCTGCCGGCGACAATCCGTTTGTCGTCGATGGGGCAACGATGCCTGCCGATGCGGGCTGGTCGCAGGTTAGCGAGCAGACGCATTGGGCTCATCTTACCGGCAATGCGCCCGGAGCGGATATCGGTTACGTGTTTCCGGATGCGCCGAGCGTGCATATGCTGCGGGAGCAGCGCAGCGGCACCTGGCTCGATATTAACGATAACCCGACGACTTCTTCCGATGTGCGGACGAACCGCTTTTTGACGATGTGGTTCGACCATGGGCATAACCCGGATAACGGGACTTACAGCTATATCGTGCTGCCGAACAAATCGGCCCAGCAAACGAGCGATTACGCTGCGCATCCCGGGGTGACGATTATTAGCAATTCCCCGGCGGTGCAAGCGGTGCGCGAGCAGCAGCTGCATATTACGGCCGCGAACTTCTGGAAGGAGGAGCCGGCGACGGCGGATTTCATCACAAGCAGCCGTCCGTCGTCCGTTATGGTCAAGGAGCAGGAGGAAGGCGGCAAGCTGGAGCTGGCCGTAGCCGATCCGACGCTGGAGAATACGGGGACGATCGAGCTGGAATTAAACCGTTCGGCAGCCGGGGTATTGTTCTCCGACGAGCAAATATTCGTCACGCAGCTGTCGCCGACGATCAAATTGACCGTGAACGTGAACGGGACGATGGGTAAAACGCTGCATGCCGTCTTTGATACGGACCCGGCAAAACCGCGGCCGGAACCTGCCACACCTGCCGTAGAACCGGGCAATGTGCCGGACCCGCTTCCGTCCGTACCTCCGATCGTGCATGTATACGATGTGTTCGACGGGCAAACGGCGGGCAACCAGCCGGAGGATTGGACCGTCTCTACGGATAAGGATACGACCGCTTCGCTCGTCGGACTGAGCGACGCCGACGGTCTGTCGCTGCGGCTGCTCGATAGAAGCGGCAGCGGCTTTGTGGCGGCGTCGCGGAATTTTGCCCGCCAGACCGCGAAATTCGAGCTGGAATGGAAGTGGGCTTCGACCGCCCCGGGAGCCGCACCGGCCTTCGAGCTGACGGACGGCGCGACAGCCGCGATCGTGTTGCGGGCGCATGACGACGTATTGAGCGTGCAGGATGCGGACGGCCGAGAGCGGCAGGTGGCCGCGGTCGCCCAAGGCATGTGGAATCAAGCGAAGCTTCGGATCGATCCGGTCAGAAATACGTTCGACATCAGCGTGAACGGGACGCTTGCCGCTATCGGCATACCATTCAGTCATGCGGGAAGCGGCATCGACGGGCTTCGCATTGCAACGGAGAAGGACAATGCGTCGACGGCTCTGTATGTTGACGATGTGATCGTCTACGTATTCGGCGCTTCCCCTCTCCTGTACGATAATTTCAACGGCACGGACACCGGCGCGAAGCCGGCAGGCTGGACGATTGCAGATAAAGCGTCGACGGCCGAAGTATCCGTGGCGGAGATGCCTTCGGCGGCAAATAAAAGCTTGCTGCTGAACGATAACGACAGCAAATTTTCCGATGCGGCCAGCCGGACGTTTGCTCCTCAAACCGGCAGATTCGTCGCCGAATGGAAATTTCGCGAGAAAAATACAGGCAAATTTTCGGCCTTCGAGTTAATGAACGGGAGCACGTCACTGATCAAGCTTAGCTCCAACGGGACGCTGAAGCTGACGGGTCCGGGCAATGTAACGACCGATTTGATCAAGGTTGCTACATTAAACTGGCATACGGTCAAGCTGGATGTGGACGTCAGCCGGCAGCGGTTCCAGCTGTACGCGGACGGCGCTTTGATCGCCGCGAACGCCGTATTCTGGAACGAAGGGAGCGCGATCGACGCCATCCGCTTCAGCACAAGCTACGGCGCGGTCGATGCGCCGGTCTACATCGATGATGTCAGCGTGTATACGTTCGTGCCGACGGCCGATCATGTGGCAGTGACACCGGCGAGCTTGACGCTGGGCATCGGCGAGACCGCCATGCTCCAGGCGTCCGTAACACCTGCGGATGCGGTGAACGGACGGCTAGTATTCGAAAGCTCCGACGCGTCGGTAGCCGGCGTCGACTCGCAAGGCGTCGTCACGGCTGCGGCCGCGGGCAGCGCCGTGATCACCGTGCGCACCGCCGACGGAAGCGAGCGGGCGACCAGCGCCGTGACGGTGGCCGCAGCACCGGGCGACGGCGGCAGCGGAAGCGGAAGCGATGACGGCAGCGGAAGCGGAGGCGACGGAGGCAGCGGAAGCGGAGGCGACGGAGGCAGCGGAAGCGGAGGCGATGGCGGTAGCGGAGGCGACGGAGGCAGCGGAAGCGGAGGCGATGGCGGAAGCGGAAGCGGAGGCGATGGAGGCAGCGGAAGCGGAGGCGACGGAGGCAGCGGAAGCGGAGGCGATGGCGGCAGCGGAAGCGGAGGCGCCGGAGGCAGCGGAAGCGATGGCGGAGGCGACGGCGGAAGCGGAAGCGGAGGCGACGGCGGAAGCGGAGGCGATGGCGGCAGCGGAAGCGGAGGCGATGGCGGCAGCGGAAGCGGAGGCGATGGCGGCAGCGGAAGCGGAGGCGATGGAGACAGCGGAAGCGATGGCGTAAGCGTAAGCAGGAGCCACCGCAGCGGCGGCAGCGCGGGAGTCGACAGCGCGAGCGGCGTCAGCGGCGCGGTATCCGCGCTGGCCGAGCTGGAGCGCCTGCTGCAGCAGGCCGGCGATAGCGGCGCCACTTCGCAGCGGCAAGCGCTGCAAGCGGCGCTCGAGCGGCTGAGCGTCCTCGAAGCGGCGCCGGAGGCCGCGGATTCCTCGTCGGCGGCACTGACCGCCGATGATCTAACGGCGCAGCTCGCCCGGCTTGACGAGCTGCGAACGGCGGCCTCGCAGCGGCTGCAGGCGGCCGGGCTGCCGCTGCCGCAGAGCGGCGGCTTAACGATCCGGCTGGAGACGCCGGATGCGGCGCAGCCCGCTTCGCTGCAGCTGCCAGCAGCTGCGTTCACCAAGCTGAGCGATTACGGCTATACGAAGCTGCGCACAGAGCTGAACGGAGTTGCCCTGGAATGGCTGCCGGAATCGTTTGCGCTGGATGGACTGAACGCATTCCAAATCAGCGTCATGCAGACGCAAGCGGGCAGCGCCCCGGCGTTCGAGTTCCGCTTGCAAGGAACGGATTCCGCCGGCGGCACGGCGCCAATCGACCGCTTGCTCTCTCCGGTGACGGTCAGCCTTCCTTACGCTTTGCTGCAAGGAGAGGACCCTGGTCTATTGACCGTCTTCTATATTAACGGTTCCAATCCGCCGGAGAATAAAGCGGGACGGTATGACGAAGCGACGCATACGGTTCGATTTGTAACGGATCATTTCAGCACGTACCAAGTTTCAATCAACAATGTTTCGTTTGCCGATATGCCTTCGTCTCATTGGGCGGCTCGTGCCGTATCGGTTTTGGCGGCCAAAGGCATTATCGAAGGCAGAGCAGACGGCAAGTTCGAGCCGGACGCTCCGGTGACCCGCGCGGAATGGATGAAGCTGCTCGTTAAGACCATGCAGCGGCAAGCCGGCTCCAAGCCGTCGCAAGAGCTGCCTTTTACGGATATTTCCCCAAGCTCCTGGGAGTATAAGGCTGTGCAAGCGGGCTATGAAGCCGGATGGGTTCAGGGTGTCGGCCAAGGAAGGTTTGCTCCCGGACAGACGGTCAGCAGGGAAGAAGCGACCGTATTCGCGGCGCGTGCGCTGTACGGCGCGTCGATCGAAGCGACGGCGGAAGATGTAAGAAGACTGAACGATTATTCCGACGGCCAGGCCGTCTCCGGGTATGCCCGGGAAGCGGCGGCGCTGATGCTGCGCGACGGATTGCTGCACGGCAAAAGCGGGATGCGGCTGGACCCGCAAGCCGCGATGACCAGGGCCGAAGCGGCGGCAATCATGTTCGCGCTGTTTAACGGCAACGACGCAGCAGACCGCTAAGCGACCGCTAGGCGGCTAACCCGAATCAGAGCAAAGAGCTGCAGAGAACGTTCTCTGCAGCTCTTCCTATTTTCTTGCGCATTTGAATCTTAGACATTCTGAATTTTAATCAGATTGGTGGACCCGGATTGTCCTACCGGAACACCTGCGCTAACGACGATCAAGTCGCCCTGCTTAATGATGCCGGATTTCACACCGCTGCTGATAGCCGATTCGAACATGGCGTCGGTCGACTCCACTTTTGGCCCCGGGACCGGAGTGACTCCCCAGCATAGCGTAAGGCGGCGCAGCACCCAATCGTTGGCGGTAACCGCGATAATCGGAGATTTCGGACGGTATTTGGATACCATCCGCGCGCTGAACCCGGTCTCCGTCGGAGTAATGATCGCCTGCGCCTCCAGGTCGAGCGAAGAGCCTACGGCGGCTTGGCTGATTACTTCCGTGATGTTCGTTTTGCGCAGCGCCGCTTTCTGCGCCAGCATCTCGCTGTAAGACAGCGTCGCTTCGATGTTCGTTGCGATGGCCGCCATCGTCCGGACGGACTCCACCGGATATTTGCCGGCGGCCGTTTCGCCGGACAGCATCAGCACGTCGGTGCCGTCATAGACGGCATTCGCCACGTCGGACGCTTCCGCGCGGGTCGGCCGAGGGTTCGATTGCATCGAATCGAGCATGTGCGTCGCGGTAATGACCGTTTTGCCGACGGCATTGCCTTTGGCGATCATCTGCTTCTGAATGATCGGCACATCCTCCACCGGAATTTCGACGCCGAGGTCGCCGCGGGCGACCATAAGCCCATCGGAGGCTTCCAAAATTTCATCCAAGTTGTCTACGCCTTCCTGGTTTTCGATTTTGGAAATAATTTGAATGTGAGAGGCTTTCTTTTCCTCCAAAATTTTCCGGATTTCCATAATGTCGCTCGCTTTCCGCACGAAGGAAGCAGCGATGAAATCGACGTTCTGTTCGACGGAGAACTGAATGTGCAGGACGTCTTTTTCCGTTACGCCCGGCAGGGAGGTGTGTACGCCCGGCAGATTGACGCCTTTGCGCGGTTTGATCACACCGCCGTTCAAAATGCGGCAGCGGATCTCGGTGCCTTCGATCGCTTCGACGCGCAGCTCGATCAATCCGTCGTCGATCAGAATGCGCGAGCCTACGCCGACATCCTGAGTCAGTTGCGGATAAGAGACGGAAATCCGGTTGGCCGTGCCTTTGATCTGTTCCGTCGTTAATGTCAGCTCGCCGCCGGTGTGAAGCTCGTAGGAAGCCTCTTCCAGAAGTCCGATGCGAATTTCCGGCCCTTTAATGTCGATCAGGATGGAGACCGTTGCGCCGAGCTCTTCCGCAGCCTGACGCACTTTTGCGATCCGTCCGGCATGATCCGACAATTCGCCGTGGGCCATATTGATCCGGGCTCCGTTCATTCCGGCGCGAATCAGTTCTTTCAGTGTATCGATCGAATCACAGGCAGGTCCCATAGTGCACAATATTTTCGTTTTACGTAGCATGGATCAGTTCCACTCCTTGTTGTTTATATGCTGTTGGAACTCATTGTAGGGAAAATTGTCGAATTAGACTATGAAATATAGTACGCCAAATGTATAATAGTATCGAAAAACTACGTTATATAGAGCAGGTGACCCCGCGATGCTGCATATGGAAACCGTTCGTCAGGATACGGGAGTCCAGTGGTTTGAGGAATATGAGGAAGGAGCCCCGTGGTATTTGCTCATTCTCGTCACTTACGGCAAATGCTTATACTGGGTTCATCAGGAAAAGCTGATGCTGGAGAAGGGGGATTTGCTGCTGATCCCGAGCGGCGTTCCTTTTTACGGCAAGAGCATCCCGACTGTCATGCATGAGAAATATGTCGCCGCTTTTCGCGACGAAACGTCATCTCCGGCGCTGCCGCTGCTGTCGGCGCAGGACTTTTGCAAATGGAAAACGGGGAAATACGAGCTGCTGCTGCAAAGGTTCCGGATGATGCATGAAGAATGGAATGAACAGCTGCCATACCGCGAAGCGATGTGCCAATCGCTGGCGCTCGAAATATTGACGCATTGGAACCGGGAGCTGGACGAAGGCAAGCCGACCTCCGTGAAGGAACGGCATATCGAGCTGATGAAAGCGTACATCCAAAATCATTACCGGGAAAAAGTGACCAAAGAAGATTTGGCGAACGCGATCGGCAAAAGCCCCAATTACGCCGCTTCGCTGTTCAGCGGGGTGACCGGGCAAACGATAGGCGGTTACGTTCACGCGCTAAGGGTAAAGACGGCCGTTTATTTGCTGACGCATTCCCGCAGAACGGTGGCCGATATTTCCGATTATTTGGGCTACTGCGATCCGTCTTATTTTCACCGCATCTTCAAACGGGAGACGGGCAAGCTTCCCGCGGCTTATATCAAAGAACGGGAACTGCCGGTCCAATGAAAAATCGGCTTGTCCGCTGCTTTCTATCGACCGCAGGCCATGAATCAATGACCGCTCTTTTCAATCTGCCGATCGAACTATGACAGAACTTGTCCAAGTCCTATGGTATGATAAAGCCATGACGAACAGATGGAGGGATAGCGAGTGGAGAAAACGCGCTGCGGCTGGGTGAATAGCGACCCGCTATATGCGGACTACCACGATCGGGAGTGGGGAGTTCCGGTACATGACGACCATAAATGGTTTGAGATGCTCATACTCGAAGGAGCGCAGGCGGGACTAAGCTGGTATACGGTGCTGAAGAAGCGGGAGCATTACCGCGAAGCGTTCGACCGGTTCGATCCGCTCAAGGTTGCCGCCTATGACGACGCCAAGATCGAGGAGCTGTTGTCGAATGAGGGAATCATCCGCAACCGACTGAAAGTGCAGTCGGCGGTAACCAATGCCAGGGCATTGCTGAAAGTTCAGGAGGAATTCGGCAGCTTCGACGCATATATATGGCGGTTTGTCGGAGGCAGCCCGATTCTGAACAGCTGGGGCTCTTTAAGCGAGGTCCCGGCCAGCACGGCCGAATCGGATGCGCTGAGCAAAGACTTGCGCAAGCGCGGCTTCAAATTCGTCGGATCGACGATTTGTTACGCATTGATGCAGGCGACCGGAATGGTCAACGACCACATGACGCAATGCTACCTGTACAAAGGCGGCTGCGGGCATCAAGCGGAGCACGCGCATGAACGCGGCTAACGCGGCGGATACAAAAACAAAGCGGTCCTGTTGATAGGGCCGCTTTATTTTTGTTTAGGAAATGATGCGCAGCAATATCCTGTGGAAATCCGGGTGCTCCCCCGAAAGGAATGTCTAACCATAGAACGATCCTAGCTGAATGGTTAGACGCCGATCCAGCTGAAGCTGGATACGGACGAAATAAGCTTCAGAGCATCACGTCACTACCCTGGAAATTACTCTTGGTACCCCATTTCCATTGTCTGTGGTGCCGCGTCGGCGGCATGGATGGCTTTTGGGGGATTTGTTCTTTGACGCAGCTATCCAGCAAATATTTGGAGTAGGCGATCGGGTTGAAAAACGAAGCTTTCCATTCGTCGAGCAGCCCGGCTTCCCGCAGACTGTACCGCTGGTCCTTGCCGTTGCATTCAACGAAGAGGGGATAGCCGTCTTTGGTCATTCCGACGTCGAGACCGAGATCGGCCAGATGAGGCAGCTGTTCGCCGAGATAACGGCAAACCCGCAGCGAGAAATCGCACAGCTGCGCATAGACGAGCTGCCCGTCAAGCAGCGGGTATTCTTCTGCGAGGATGTCTTCGAGCCGGTGCACGGTACCGCCCTGTGCCACGTTAGTCAGAAAGCTGCCTTTGGGCGCAACCTTGGCTACAAGTCCCGTGACCTGCCACAGGCCCGATCCGTCCCGCTGCACGGAAACGCGCAGATCGAACGGTCTGCCGCGATAGGTCGCTAAGGCGAGACATTGCTGCACGATATACGGCATTTTTTTCAGCCGCCGAACGAGTAGCGCCGGAAGCCGGGGGCCGCGGAAGCGAAGATGCCGCTTCTTTTTGTTACGCACGCTGAGGCTGACCGGATAGGTGAGCTTCCAGCCGGAAGCGATTTTTTGCAGCAGCATGACGCCTCTTCCGATACTGCTCCGATCCGGCTTGATAATGATTTTGTCGTACAGCTTCATCATGATACCGATATTTGTCGTGTTCGCCGCCGAGGTTCCGGGCAGATGCGGGCGAAGGTCGGGATTCTGCATGAGCAGCTCGTGAACCCGCAGCTTGCCGTAGCGGTTCCATTGGTTGAACAGACGGGTTCCGCCGGCTACCCAGGACGATAATTCGTTATATTCGGCCGATCCGTTGTAAATGGCCCGGTTATGAATGACGGCCGGCAGCGGAATATGCTTTTGCACGAAGCGGCCGTTCTCCTTGACGTAAGCGTTGACCCGGAACGTATCGCGCTTAACGTCTTGAATGCGAAAAAAGCAAGGGGTTAATCCGTATTCTCCGGCGGCCTCCACGTAAAAATCCACGGCTTCGTATTGGGTGTTCCCTGACGGGAGCCGGCTGTGCAGCTTGTCGTTGACTAGGATGCCTACGTAGGGAGACTCCATGAGGCTCACTCCTTTTGTGCGAAAATGGCCTTGCATTCGAGTCTTTATACAGCTTATGCCGCCGCTTTCGAACAGGTAATGGACAAATGCGGTAGGCATTCATTGAACATTGAGGCGCCTGTCCCGTCTTCTCGGTTAGGGAGTCGTCCCTATGCCGTTCCACGTAGCTCTGCAGTTGAATACATTGCATTATGAACGGAATTGTGTCACAGAGGAGGCGGCAGCATGGAACGTCCTGTGATCGCTATCGTATCTCCGGGTTCTTTCGTCATTCCCTCGGCAACGAGCAGCTCGGTCGAGCTTGTGATCGAACAGGTGGCCAAACGCATGACCGCCAGAGTAAGTCCGGTTGTGTTCGGCAGAATGTCCGGGATCAGACCGAAACTGGAGAATGTGGGCGGCGTCCGCTACGTGAGGGTGCCTGCGCCTACCCCTTCAGCTTATATTCGCCACGTAAGCCGGAAGCTCTTCGAATACAAGCCGCAAATCATTCAGGTGGAAAACCGCCCGCGCTTCGTCCGTTATTTACGCCGTCATCATCCGAAAGCCCAAATCTGGCTTGTCCTTCACTCGCTTACTTTCGTTTCGGGGCGTCATATCGGCAGAGCCGAGCTGCAAGATTGTCTGGCTGCGGCCGACCGGATTGTCGTCAACAGCAGCTATCTTATGGAACGGCTGAAACGGATGGCCCCCTCCATAAGCGGTAACATCGTAGTCAACCATCTGGGCGTCGATACAGAGAAGTTTACTTCCCGCTGGACGGAGGAAGGTGCCGCAAGACGGGAGAGAATGCTTAGGAGTATGGGGCTTAGCGGTAAAAAGATCATTTTATATGTAGGGCGTCTTATCGAAATAAAAGGAGTCCATCATCTGCTGCGGGCGATGCCGCGAATTGCCAAGCTTGTGCCGGACGCGGTTCTGCTGGTCGTGGGCGGGGCGTTCTACGGCTCGAAACGCACGACGCCTTATGTGAGGCGACTGCACCGCATGGGGGCCAAGATGAAGAAGCGGGTTCGCTTCATCCCATATGTTCCGCATAATCAAATCGCGTCGTGGTTCGGATTGGCCGATATTCTCGTCGTTCCCTCCAACAGCAGGGAAGCTTTCGGTTTGGTCAACGTGGAGGCAATGGCCTCCGGCGTTCCGGTGGCGGCTACCCGCGTGGGGGGAATGAAAGAAATTATCGAGCATGGGGTGACGGGCTACTTGATCGATGCGCCGCTGCTGGGCAAGGAGCTGCCGCAGTGGGTTTCCACTGTGCTGACTCGTCAGGAATTGGCCAAACAACTTGGGGAAGAAAGCCTGAGGAAGGTTCGCGAACAGTTTACTTGGGAATGTACGGCAAGGCGATGGATGGAATTATATGGGTTATATTGAAAAATCTAAAATGAAATTAAGTTGAAATTCAATTCATAGTATTCCGCTGAAAAAAGAGGCCGATTAGGCCTCTTTTTGTGCATAAACGGACTTTTCATTTAAAATAAAAAAGTTTTATGTCAAAGTTTATTCCAAAAAGATAATAAGTAGTATATAATGGACATGAACGATAAGATCGGTTTTTGACAGGGGGGATGCTGCATCATGAACAAAGAAAATAAAAAAAAGGCGTCTTTACTGTGGGGAGTTTTTTGGTCTTTTTGTAAAATCAGTCCGATTACATTCGGCGGCGGATACGCGATGATTCCGGCTATCGAGAAGGAGATTGTGGAACAAAGGGGCTGGATGGACGCGGAGGAAATGAGTCAAGCCTTATCCATCGCCGGCTCGGCTCCCGGGGGCATCGGCGTTAACGCCGCTACATTGGTCGGATATCGTTTGGCTGGGCTGCCGGGTGCCGTTGCCGCGGTTCTCGGCATATCTCTTCCGACTTTTATTATTATGCTCCTTCTTACGATCGGTTATTCGGCGGTCCACGATGCGAAGAAAGTAACGGCCGCTTTCGAAGGCATTCATGCCGCGGTAGTCGCCTTCATCGCCGTAGCCGGGTGGCGCATGTTCAAGTCGTCCGTATCCGATAAAACGACGCTGCTGATTTTGCTGGGAGCCTTGGCGGCGCTCGTATTCTCCGGCTGGCATCCGGCCGTGCTGCTATTGATCGGCACACTCGTCGGCGTTATGTGTTTCAAGTGGAAGCAGAAGCTGGGACGGGGATTAAAGGAAGGCAAGCCGGATAAGCGCGATTCCGTCGTTCCGGCGGCCGCAGGACCCGGGCAATATATATGGGGAGACGGAATATGACGGCTTCTGAGGAAAGGACGCAGAAATTATGCTGCTAGCGTTGTTTTGGACTTTTTTTAAGGTAGGCCTCGTTTCCTTCGGCGGCGGATATGCGATTCTCTCCGTCATCGAGCATGAGGTGCTGCAGCATCAATGGATGACGCCGGAGCATTTTGCCGAAGCCGTATCGTTAGCGGGGATGTCGCCCGGACCCATCGCTACGAACAGCGCGGTGCTGATCGGATTCAAAACGTCCGGAATGCCGGGTGCGGTCGTGTCCGTCATCGGCATGATTCTTCCTTCCTTTCTTATCATTATCGCATTGGCTATTTTTTTCTATAAAAAAAGCAATAACGGATGGATGCAGGCGATTTTTTACGGGCTTAAACCGATGGTGGCGGCGATGGTCATATTCGCGGCTTACCGCGTAGGGGCGGGCGGATCGACGGTTCTCGGAATCAATGCCCATACCGTAGCCCTCGTCATTATATTCGCTTTCGCCGTCATTGGTACCGCCAAATACCGGCTTCACCCGCTAGTCGTTTTGTCGGTATCGGCTTTGATGGGCACAGCGTTTTTCTACTAAATCTAATAGGATGCTTTTTCACCGGCGAGCCTCGTTATGCGAGGCTCTTTTTGCCGTTGGCGCAGCCTTTTCTGACATCTGGATAACATCGGCGTCATTTTTGGATACGGGAAAAATAATGCCCTTAAAATGGTAATACAATAAGGTATCCAAGTAAGACGATGGAGCCGACAGGAGGATAAGCGATGGAGCTAAGAAGGCTGCTTTCAGGTTTGCATACGATTCGCAGGACAGGCGATGATACGGTTGACATCACCGGCGTGCAGATGGATTTCCGGCGCGTTCGCCCCGGAGATTTGTTTGTCTGCATTCCCGGTTCCCCGGGTATTTTGGAGGACCGCCATGCTTACGCCGGGGATGCGGTGCGAAGGGGAGCGGCGGCGCTGGTAGTGGAGCGGGATGTTGCAGAAAGCGGGGACGTGCCGCTTATTTATGTTAAGGATGCAAGGTACGCCTTGGCTGCCGCCGCCTCGCGTTTTTACGATTATCCTAGCACGCGGCTCAAGGTCATCGGCATTACGGGAACGAACGGCAAGACGACGACGAGTCATTTGATCGAGCATCTGTTAAAAGAGCATGGCTTTCATACCGGATTAATGGGCAATCTGTACACGCGGATCGGACAGGAGGAGACGTTTTTTGCCAACAATACGCAGGAACCGCCGGACCTACAGAATAATTTGCGCCGGATGGCCGACGCCAGGGCGGATTATTGCGTGATGGAGGTTACATCGCAAGGACTCGACTTGGGCCGGGTCATCGGCACCCGTTTTCATACTGCGGTGTTTACCAACTTGACTCAGGACCATCTGGATTATCATCTGACCATGGATAACTATTTGGAGGCCAAGGGGCTCTTGTTTTCACGTCTCGGCAACGCTTGCAGCAGCGACGGCGCCGGGGCGGTTGCCGTGCTTAATGCGGATGATTCCGCTTCGGATTATTGCCGAAGGCAGACGACGGCGCAAATCGTTACCTATGGAATAAACAATAAAGCCGATGTGACGGCGGCAAATATCCGGCTCAGCGCATCGGGAACGCAGTTCGACGTGTCGTACCTCGGGCAGTCGGCCGCCGTTCGGCTCCCTTTGGTCGGTCTGTTCAACGTATACAATGCGCTGGCGGCAATTGCGGCCGTCATTCCCGAAGGAATAGAAATTGCGGAGGCGGCACGATATATGGCGGGTATGAAGCCTGTCAGAGGCAGGATGGAAACGATAGACGAAGGCCAGCCGTTCACCGTGTTGATCGACTATGCCCATACGCCGGACGGTCTGGCGCAAGCGCTGCGCGCCGCCCGCGGATTTACCCGCGGTCAACTGGTTGCCGTATTCGGCTGCGGAGGCGACAGGGACCGCGCCAAGCGGCCTGAAATGGGCAGGATCGCGGCTCGGCTATGCGGGCGGATTATCGTAACGTCGGATAATCCCCGTTATGAGCATCCCGATGCCATTATGCAGGATATAGGGCGAGGGATTGTGGAAGAGGGCTTTCCGGCTTCGCACTGCGAAATGATTGCCGACCGGGCGGATGCGATTCGCCGGGCTGTGATGCTTGCAGGTGAAGGGGATGTCGTAATCGTCGCCGGCAAAGGTCACGAAGACTACCAATTCATGAACGGCCGGCGAATGCATTTCGACGACCGCGAAGCCGTCATAGATGCGCTGCGGGAGCGTGAAGGCCGTTAAGCTTCCATTTCGGATAGGTGTGAGCCTATTTTTCCCGGGCCTAATGACTTCCTTCTAGGTAAATGCATATGTTACAAAAGACTACTTTAAGGTTGCAAAAGTCTGACATATGCATAAAACTACGGGCCAACCACACAGGAGGAAGTGCAGATGAGGAAAAAGAGCAGCCGGGCCGGCGCCAAAATATCTCCGCTTCGAAGAAAGCAAAGCGGTGCGTTTAATGAGTTAAAATGGCTCGATGAAGCTTCATCAAGCAGCAAGCATGTAAAACCCCGCGCAGAGGAAGGCGATGCGCTGATCAGTCACTTGCCGGCGGAGGCTGAAGTTCTTACTAAGGATGCCGCGGCGGCGAAGGCGACGGAACCGGAAGCTCCGCAAAAGCCGCAAGTGTCGCCAGTGCAGGAGAAAGTCAAAGAAGAGCCGGCTGTATTGAAAGAGACTAAACCGCTCTCCTTCAAGCCGGTGCTGCAGCAGCGCAAGCAAATTCCGGTAAGCGGGCCGGTCGTATATACCGACGACCTGGCTGACGAGGCGGTTACCCAGGAGAAGGTCGCCCGCAATGCGATTGACGCGAGCAAAGTCAAACGCGGCTCGATCAGCCACGAGCAGCTCTCCGATTACGCGGTCACCACGTCGAAGCTCGGCGACCGCAGCGTAACTTCGCAGAAGCTTAGCATCCGCGCAGTCACGGAAGAACATATCGCCCCGTTTGCGATCTCCGGAGACAAAATTCAGGAAAGAACGATCGGCGGCGAAAAACTGCAGGACAACAGCATCACCTCCGATAAGCTGGCCGATAAAACGATCGATGCGATCAAGATCGCGGAGCGTTCGATTCATACGAAGCATTTGGCGGAAGAAGCGATTACGGGGGAGCAGATTCTTAACCAATCCATCACTTCGGAGAAAATTAAAAGCGGAACGATTCAGACGACTAACCTGGCGAACTACATTATTAATACGGCTAAGCTGGCGGATTTGTCCGTAACGACGGAGAAACTGCGAGATCTTTCCGTTACGGCCGGCAAAATCGCGGACGGAGAAATTACGGCAGAGAAGCTCGCGAACCAGTCGGTTTCGGAAGAAAAGCTGGCTCCTTGGAGCGTCGCTTCCGAGCATTTGCAGTCGGGCGCTGTTTTGCACGAGCATCTGGCCAACGATATTGTGCACAGCGGCAATATCGCCCCTAATCAAGTGAACGAGACGCATCTGGCTATCGACTCCGTAAATGAGGACCATCTGCATGATGGCGCGGTTACGGCGGATAAGCTTGCCAAACATGCGGTAAACGGAATGCATTTGGATCATTTCATTATCGAAGCCGTGCATTTGCAATCGGGAAGCGTGGAGCCTCGGCATTTGAAGGACGGAGCGGTCACGGCGAAAAAGCTTGCGGAACAAAGCGTCGGTTCCTTCCAACTGGCTGACGGAGCAGTCACTTCAGGGAAGCTTGGGGACTTGTCCGTCGTATCGAGCAAGCTGGCCAAGAAATCGGTAACCGCAGATCACTTGTCCTCCGGTGCGGTCACAAGCGCCCATTTGGCCGAAAAGGCGGTTCAGGCCGACCATGTCGGACCGAACTCAATCGCCAAGGATCATTTGCAGGATCATGCGGTCGTAACCTCCAAGCTGCAAGATCGGGCGGTTACGTCCGAGAAGCTGGCATACGGTTCCATTCAGCATCAGCATTTACAGGAGGGAGCCGTGCAAAGCGTTCAACTGGCCAATCAGAGCGTAACGACGTCGAAGCTGGCGAGCGAATCCGTATCGACGGATAAATTGACGAATCTGTCGATTACTACCGCCAAGCTGGCGCATTCCAGCGTAACGAGCGAAAAGCTTGGCCGCGAGGCAGTGCTGGGAGAGCATTTGGCGGCGGGCTCGATCCAGTCGCAAAGCTTGGCTAAGGCGGCCGTCAAAGCGCCGCATCTGGCTACGGAAGCGGTAACGCGGGAGAAATTGGCCGATCGCGCCGTGACGTCGGAGAAGCTGGCGGAACAATCGGTGCTCAGCGAGCATCTGATGAACGGGGCTGTCAAAGCGGCTCATCTGTCGCCAGGATCGGTCGGTTCGGTCCATGTGCAGGACCAGTCGGTCACAAGCTCCAAACTGGCTCAAGGGGCGGTCGAAACGCAGCATCTGAACCCGGGTGCGGTCGGGTGCGAGCAGCTGAGCGTAGGAGCCGTAGGAACCGAGCAGCTGCAAGAGCAGTCGGTGACGGCATCCAAGCTGGCTTTTGGCGGCGTGCAAATCCACCATATCGCCTTCGGCGCCGTGGGCTTCGAGCAGCTGCGCGAGCAGTCGGTAACCGCGGAGAAGCTGGCGCCGGGAGCGGTGGAAGCCGGACACTTGGCGGCAGGCACGGTCGGATCTTCGCAGCTTCAGGAAGAGTCCGTCACGGCTTGGAAGCTGGCGCAAGGGGCGGTAGAAGCAAGGCATTTGTCTACCGGAATCGTCGGCTCCGAGCAGCTGCAGGATGAGTCGGTGACGGCGGCGAAGCTGGCGCCGGGGGCGGTGGAGGCGATTCATCTGTCGCCTGGCATCGTCGGTAGCGAGCAATTGCAAGAGCAAGCCGTGACGGGGGCGAAGCTGGCTGCGGGCTCCGTCGTAGCGGATCATCTGACGGAAGGCTCCGTAGGGACGGCGCAGCTGCAGGAGCAGGCCGTAACGGGGGCGAAGCTGGCGCTTGGCGCCGTCAAGTCCGCGCATTTGGCCGAAGGGGCGATAGGCCGCGAGCAAATAGGGGATGGAGCGGTCGGCACCGAGCAGCTGCAGGATGAGTCGGTGACGGCGGCGAAGCTGGCATACGGCGCCGTACGTTCGGCGCATCTCACCGATCAAGCCGTAGGCTCGCGGCAAATCTCCGAGGGCGCGGTCGGCACGAGCCAACTGCAGGATCAAGCGGTTACCGGCTCAAAGCTGGATTGGGAGGCCGTCGGAACAAATCATTTGGCCCCTCAATCCGTCGGAAACGCGCAGCTGAAGGACGGTTCTGTCACTGCAAGCAAGCTGGCGTCCGGGGCGGTCATAGGAGAACATCTTGCTGAACGGTCAGTTGGGCCGCGCGAGCTGGCGTCAGGAGCCGTGGGCGAAGCGCATGTCGCCGACGCGGCGATCGGGCCGCGGCAGCTGCAGGAGAATGCCGTGACGGCCGAGAAACTGGCGGAAAGCGTCGTGAACGCCGTTCATCTGGCCCCGGGGGCCGTCGGCGCCGACACGCTGCAGGATGGAGCGGTGACGGGCTCGAAGCTGACGGAAGGCGCGGTGGAATCAAGACATCTGTCGGCGGGTTCGGTAGGCCGCGAAGCGCTGAGCGAAGGCTCTGTCGGCACCGGCCAGCTGGAAGACGGAGCGGTGACGGGCTCGAAGCTGACGGAAGGCGCGGTGGAGACGAGGCATCTGTCGGCGGGTTCGGTGGGTCGCGAAGCGCTGAGCGAAGGCTCTGTCGGCACCGGCCAGCTGGAAGACGGAGCGGTGACGGGCTCGAAGCTGACGGAAGGCGCGGTGGAGACGAGGCATCTGTCGGCGGGTTCGGTGGGCCACGAGGCGCTGAGCGAAGGCTCTGTCGGCACCGGCCAGCTGGAGGACGGAGCGGTGACGGGCTTGAAGCTGACGGAAGGCGCGGTGGAATCAAGACATCTGTCGGCGGGTTCGGTGGGCCGCGAGGCGCTGAGCGAAGGCTCTGTCGGCACCGGCCAACTGGAGGACGGAGCGGTGACAGGCTCGAAGCTGACGGAAGGCGCGGTGGAAGCAAGACATCTGTCGGCGGGTTCGGTGGGCCGCGAGGCGCTGAGCGAAGGCTCTGTCGGCACCGGCCAGCTGCAGGATGGAGCGGTGACGGGCTCGAAGCTGACGGAAGGCGCGGTGGAATCAAGACACCTGTCGGCGGGCTCTGTGGGCCGCGAGGCGCTCGGCGAAGGCTCTGTCGGCACCGGCCAGCTGGAGGACGGAGCGGTGACGGGCTCGAAGCTGACGGAAGGCGCGGTGGAATCAAGGCATCTGTCAACGGGCTCTGTAGGCCGCGAGGCGCTGGGCGAAGGCTCTGTCGGCACTGGCCAGCTGGAGGACGGAGCGGTGACAGGGTCGAAGCTGTCGGCGGGCTCTGTAGGCCGCGAGGCGCTGAGCGAAGGTTCGGTCGGCACCGGCCAACTGGAGGACGGAGCGGTGACGGCTGCGAAGCTCGGCGCGGCCGCTGTGCAGAGAGGGCATATCGCGGCGGGCGCGGTCGGAGCCGAGCAGCTTGCTGCCGATTCGGTGGATATCGCAGCGTTGAAGGACGCTTCGGTAACAGGCTCGAAGCTGGCGCTGGGCGTCGTGGAAAGCCGCCATATTGCGATGGAGGCGATCGGCACGGTAAAGCTGCAGGATTTGTCCATCACCGCCGCGAAGCTGGCGCTGGGCGCCGTAGAGAGCCGGCATTTATCGCAAGACGCGGTGAGCGCTGCAAAGCTGCAGAACGGCTCCGTAACGGAGCAGAAGCTGGAAGACGGTTCCGTTACAGGGCGCAAGCTGGCTCAAGGCTCGGTCGGCACGGAGCACTTGACGGTCGATTCGATCGACGGGCTTCATATTAAACAGGAATCGATATCCGGGTATCATCTGCTTCCCGGCAGCATCTCGCTTCTGCATTTGGAACCCGGTTTGATGAAGCAGATCAGCGCCGCAGCTTCCGCAGCGGTGCAGCGGCCGCAAGAACCGGATATAACGCCGGTTGAGCCGGATGCGGCCGCACAGGCGGAGCAGGAAGGCGACGGACTAGAGCAGCCGGTACCGTCCGCGGTGGAGAACGCTGAAGCGGACGTTCAGACGGCGGCGCTGGCCGCGGAGCCGGTAGACGGCGAGCCGCGGCAGCAAGCTTCGGCGCAGCCGCGGCACCATGCCTTCGAAACGGTGCAGACTGTGAAGCGCGGCACGCTCCAGCAGTTCGGACTGTCTTCCTTCACACTCAAGGTCGAGGAAGAATCGGCGGATCTGGTCGTCGTTTTCGATGAGGAATTCGCCGATGACGCTTACGTGTTTGTCGCTACGACCAGTCATCCGTCATGCTTTGCGGTCGTCAGGGAGAAGTGGCGGGACGGCGCCGTCATTCAAATCGTCCGCAGTCAATTCGCGCCGCAGCTGGAAGGAATGATAAACTGGATTGCCATCGGACGGAAATCATAGTATCTTTAATGAAAGGCAAAGGGGAACCTTCTCGCGGAGGTTCCTTTTTTGTCGTTTAGGAGATGATGCCCAGCAATTTCCTGTGGAAATCCGGGTTCTCCCCCGAAAGGAATGTCTACCCATAGAACGATCCCAGCGGAATGGTTAGACGCCGATCCAGCTTAGGCTGGATGCGGACGGAATAAGCTTCAGAGCATCACGTCACTTTGGGGGGGATTTGTTCCGCTCATCCGTCCCATATCCGTAAGAAAAAAATAATTCTTTTCAAAATAGTTAGATCGTGCTATTATTTCGTATAGAAATATTTCTTGTGCGAAATAGTTTCAAGCTGTAATAAGTTTTGGAGCGGGAAAGGGGCGATTACATAACGTGTAGAAATGCCGGATGACAGAACAACAATGACGTGCAAGTCCAACCGCTTTTCCGCAGACGGAATGCCGCTTCCTTGCACGATGGCGGCGCAGGCGACGACGTTTCTTTTTGGCAGCTATGAATATAACCTTTGTGTCCGCGCGGATTTTCGTTTCTGTTCTTTGCATATCCGGCAAGAAGCTCATTTAAAGTTCGTTCCGCTGTAGATGGATGATTGCGGTTGAAGCCGTGCGAACCTTACCTTGTTCAGCTTTCTCCGGTGTGGTATATTTTTGTATATAAATATTTCGCTTGCGAAATAAATTCGGAGGGCTGACAAACATGAGCAGAGCAATGCAAATCGGCAATTCTATACGAAAACTGACTAAAATTTTTAATACCACCATGGGGAAGGATCTGAAGGAGATCGGCCTGACGACTCCTCAAATCGCTACGATCGGGCAGGTGTATTTTGAACGTAAGACGATCGGCCAAATTTCGGAATGCACGCAGCTTTCCTACAGCACGGTTTCCGGAATTATCGACCGGTTGGAGAGGGACGGATGGCTTGAGCGGGTTCGAGACGAATCGGACCGGCGCATCGTATGGATCAAGCGAACGAGCAAGATCGAAGCGGAGAAGGAGAAGCTGCACTTTTTTCAAGAAAGCTTCTATGAGAATTTGTTGGCAGACTTAAGCCCGGAGGAGCTCGATAACATTGTTCGCTCGCTGGATCTGCTGACTACTTATTTGGAAAAGAAGGTTGAGGAGAAACCATGAAGAGGAAACAAGTCTTGTATATCATCCTCGCGGTAGCGGTGATCGTTGCCGCCGGAGGCGGGTATTCGTTCTGGTATCAAGGGCATTATTACATTAAAACAGAGGATTCGCGAATTACCGGCGATATTTTTCGCGTGATGCCTCGCATTTCGGCTAAAATCACTTCCCTGCCTATCGCGGAAGGCGACACGGTGTTATCGGATCAAATCGTCGGACAGCAGGACAATACGAATTTGGCTACCAGCAGCCTGGATCAGGCGGCGCTTCGTTCGCCGATCGACGGAACGGTCATCAAGACGATGGCCAGAGTCGGTGAAGTGGTATCGCCAGGGCAAACCGTCGCCATGATCGTCGACAAAAGTAAGCTGTACGTTTCCGCCAACATTGAAGAGGGCGACATTAACCGCGTGAAGGTCGGCCAACCGGTCGATTTCACGATTGATACGTTCCCTGGCCAGACGCTGCACGGCAAAGTGAGCGAAATCGGCGAAGCGACGGCCGCGACCTTCTCGTTGATCCCGGCTACCAATACAAGCGGCAACTTTACGAAGGTTACGCAGCGCATTCCGATTAAAATCTCGATTGATGATCAAGCGGGCCTAGCCGTAGCTCCGGGCATGAGCACTACGATCAAAATTCATTTGAAAGGGTAAGGGAGAAACAACCATGAGAAAAAAACAGATGACATGGATCCCGGCGATCCTTTCATTAGCCGTTATTTTTGCATTGCCTGGCTGCGGCGGAGCCGATAATAACGCAAGCGCGGCGCAGGCTGTTGCAGTCAAAGCGATTAAGCTCGGCCAGCCTGCCGATTCGGGCCTCAGCGGTAAAATTATTCCGGATCAGGAAAATAAAGTAGTAGCCAAAGCGGGCGGCAAAGTGTCCGAAGTGAAAGTGGACGAAGGCGCGGTTGTCAAGAAAGGCGATGTGCTCGTTCAACTGGAGACGGACGATCTGACTTCGCAGGTGAAGCAGGCCGAAGCGGCTCTGATCGCCTCCAAGGCTAAGCTTGCCGATACGCAGGCGGGCGCGCGCAGTCAGGAAATCCAAGGTCTGGAGAGCGCGGTGCAAAGCGCCGAGGCCGCTCTGAACCAGGTCAACGCCGCCGTTGATCAAGCCAAATCCGGCTTCGATCTGTCGCAAAAAACGTACAATCGGTTGAGAAATATGTATGACAGCACTTCTACCGTTACTAAAGAAGATATGGATAAAGGCACGTTCGAGTATGAAAAAGCAAAGGCTGCTTACGATCAGACCGTAGCTCAGCAGCAGGCGGCAGCGGCTCAAGTGTCCGCTGCGAAATCCAAGCTGGAACTGACGAAAAGCGGCGCTACCGGCAATACGCTCGAAGCGCTGCAGGCTGACGTGGACCGGCTGACGGCGGGATTGGAGCTGGCTAACAACGCCCTCGCCAATGCCACTATTACTTCGCCGATCGACGGCGTCGTATCCAAACGCAGCATTCAGCCGGGAGAAATGGCCCAGCCGGGAGTTACGCTCTTGTCCATTGTGAAGATGGACCCTGTGCAGGTGGAGCTCAGCGTTCCGGAAACGCAGATCGGCAAAATGAAGGCCGGCTCCGACGTTGAAGTGAAGGTCGGCAACTTGCCGGATAAAACGTTCGCAGGCAAAATCTCGTTCGTAAGCCCGGTTTCCAACGCGAACAGCACGACGTTCCCGGTTAAAGTGACGATCGACAATCCGGACGGAGTACTGCTGGCGGGGATGCTTGCGGAGGTGCATCTGAAGGATTCCGCGCCGAACGGCCTGGAAGTGCCGAAAACCGCACTCATTCAAAAAGATAATAAAACCTTTGTTTATACTGTCCAAGACGGTACGGCGAAAATGATCGAAGTCGCGACAACGGACAAAAACGCGGATTGGGTCTATGTGAAAGACAATCCAAACTTGAAAGCCAACGTTCAAATCGTCATTAATCCATCGGACCAAATCGCGGACGGCAGTAAGGTGAAGGTGGAATAGGAGGCGTTTAACGTGGCTGACCAGTCTCAAACTACAGCATCAGCTCCTCCGCTCGACCACAAGGATGAGCCCAGCTTCTGGCTGCCTCTGATTGCTATCATTCTGGCTACGTTCGTGTCGGTATTAAGCAGCAGCTTGGTGAACGTTGCGCTTCCCAAGCTGTCTACCGTATTCGGAGTGCCGACATCAACGATTCAATGGGTCGTCACCGGCTTCATGCTGGCGTCGGCGGTCGTTATTCCCGCGAGCGGCTTTCTCGCTTCGCGCTTCGGCAGCAAGCAGGTGCTTGTCCTGTCCGTTGCCGGCTTTACGATCGGGTCGTTCCTATGCGGTCTTGCTTGGAGTGATTCGAGTCTGATTGCGTTCCGGATATTTCAAGGTTTGACTGGCGGCTTCATCATGCCGGTCGGCATGACGGTTATGTATACGATCGTGCCTCGCCAGCAAATCGGCTTGGCGATGGGGATCTGGGGAATCGCGGCGATGGTCGCACCTGCGCTCGGTCCTACCCTCGGCGGTTACCTGATTCAGTACTACAGCTGGAGAACGCTGTTCTTCCTGAACGTGCCGATCGGGATCATCGCCGCCGCCGCCAGTTACTTCCTGCTGAAGGAAGGCGTCAAGCAGAAAAACCTGAAGTTCGATATTGTCGGAGCGGTATGCTCGGTCGTCTTTTTCGGATCGCTGCTGCTCGCTTTGAGTAAAGGACAAACCGAAGGCTGGACTTCGCTGTATATTGTATCGTTGTTCTTCCTTTCCGCGGTGAGCTTCGCGCTGCTGCTGTGGGCGGAATTGACGGTGAAGGAACCGCTTCTTAATTTGAAGGTGTTCAAAAATATCCAGTTCAGCGCCAGTACGCTAACCTCGGGGCTTGTCATGATGGCTATGATGGGCGGCACGTTCCTGATGCCGATTTATTTGCAGAACGTACAGTCCATGACGGCGCTCGATTCAGGTATCCTGCTCCTGCCTCAGTCGGTAGCTATGGCTTTGATGATGCCGATCAGCGGGAAGCTATTGCAGAAAGTCGGCATATTGCCTCTGGGCATTACAGGTTTGCTGATCCTCGGTGTGACGACTTACGAGCTTCATGTGCTGACGGCGGATACATCGCATATTTGGATCAATGTCGTGCTGACGATTCGCGGCTTCGGTATCGGATTATGTATGATGCCGATTTCTACCGTCGGTATGAGCAGCGTACCCAAAGAGCAAATCAAGGATGCTTCGCCGCTTTCCAACGTATTCCGTCAAGTTATGAGCTCGATGGGGATCGCTATACTGACGACGATTATGAGCTCGCGGCAGTATCTGCATTATTACCGTATTTCGGAGGATGTGCCGAGCTATTCGGACAACGCGACCTCGTTTATTTCGGCTTTAGCCGGGGCGTTGTTCCAAGGCGGGGTCGATAATGCGACCGGCAGCGGCACGGCTGCCAGCTACTTGGCCGGCATTATGCAGAAGGAAGCGCTCGTTCGCGGTATCGCGGATACGTTTTATATTTCGGCAATTCCGGCATTTATATGCATACCGCTCATTTTTTTGCTGAGAGAAAAGAAAAAGCCGAAGGAACAGCCTGCTTCGGAGCCGGCTCAAGCCTCGTCCTCGCCTGCTTCCGCCGGCTCCGGGGTTGCCGCGGTCGAGCCCGTCAAAGCGTAAGCAGCGGCTTATCACCCGTCGTATTCTGTGCACTTATACTTTGTTAAACAATTTGGAGGAAACCATCAATGAAAAACGTATGGGGAAAAACAGCATTGGCGCTCTCTTTAGTTATGTCGACAGCATCTGTCCCTGTGGCTTCCGTATGGGCCGACGCGGCGGAGCAGGCTGATCCTTCGGATCAAGCCGCCGCCGCGAACGCGCCGGTATACCGGCAGCTGACCGACGCGCTGAGCGTTCAGGTCAAGGGCGTGCTTAACGAAAAAACAGCCGCCGGCGTCAACATCGGCGTCGTCGTCAATTTGAAAAACAATACGTCGGAAACGAAGCGCATTCCGGATTACGAGCTGCGCGTCAAAACGTCGGACGGCACGGTCTACACGCTGCTCGGCAGCTCGGCGAACGCTCATTCCGCTTTACCGATGTCGGAAACCGAACTGAGCTATATGATCAAGCTGGATAATAAGGACGCGGTCGCATTATCCGAGCTGCAATGGATCGACGTGGACTGGGACGTATATCCTAAGACGGAGACGGCCGTATTGACCGTACCGGCGGATGGACTCAGCTGGGCAGGCAGCGACGCGGTTATTACCGATCCTGCCGCGATCAAAAACTGGGGTCAAACGTTTACGATCCCGTCGAGCAATCTGCCGCTGACCTATACTCCGGTCGATATGGACAAACAAAATAACGAGCAAAAAACGGCTTATGTCGTGAAGCTGCTGGTGCAAAATACCGGCTCGAGCACGATTACCGTACCGGATCTGGTGCTGGAAGGCAAAGACGGCACGTCTTCGTTCCAAGGCAAGCAGGTCGAGAAAGATAAAGTGACGATCGAGCCGAGTGAGAAAAAATACGTTCACTATGCGATCGAGACGAACCAGGATACCGTGCTGAAGACGATCAACGTGCTGACGCCGGAGAGCTTCGTGCAAACGGATGCGAAAGGGCAAAGCGCAGCGTACGATTATACGATCGGACGCGTGCAAATCGTGCTTCCCGAAGGGCGCATTCCGTCCAGCCTGCAGCCGGTTAACTACAGCTACAACGATGTCATAGCTCTAGACCCGGTCAACAAGTCGGTTAATTCCGATGTGGATATTTCGCTTGTCGAGCTCAGCATGCATGAAAACCAAGGCATCGGTTATAAAACGGCGGTGGCCAAGTTCAAGCTGACCAACAAGAGCGACACGCCGCTTCCGGTTCCCGCCTTCGGCACCGAGCTGGATACTCCGCAAGGAGTAAGCTATGCCGGCAGCAGACAAATCAACCCGCCGAAGCAGCTAATGCCGAAGCTGAGCCATATCGTGACGTATTCCTTCACCGTTCCGAATACGGAGGAGGGCGATCAAATGATGCTCAAGCTTTCCGATACGCAGGCTGCCGCGCCGTACAAATCGGCGATCGCCGCACTGAACGTGACGATGCAGCCGCTCGCTCAGGCGGATGACGTATTATCGTTCTATCCGTTCCAGGTCAAAGTGGAAAACTGGAGCATCCAGGCTTACACGAATCTGATTAGCGCGGCGAATCCGACGCTGACTTACGGCTATAAGCTGAAAATGAACGTGGATGTCAAGCAAACCGACAATGTCGTAGTAGATCAGGACTTCTCCAAAATGAAAGTGGCTCTGGTCGATTCGGCCGGCCGTACGCTTTCCGAAGAAAACCTGTCCTTCACCGACAGCGCCGGCATCGACAAGCTGGTATCCGGCGAAGTGATCGTCGACTTTAACAAAGTACGCGCCGACTATCAGGACAACAATCTGACGATCCAGGTATACGAATCGATTCAAACGGAGTTCGGCGAAGCCAAACGCTTGGTAGCCGTATTCAAATAAGCTAAAGACTACTCCCGCGTTTCCTCGTATGGATGCGCGGGAGTTCTCAAATGTAGCGGGGAGCCGAGGTTATGGAACAAGAATTCATACTGATCGAAGAATTGGAGACGTCGGCAAGGCGCGTTATGAGGAAGTTTGTTACCTATAGCAAGCATGTCGACCGGCGGTTTTCCGGCTCTCAGGTCAGCGCACTGCAAAGTGTGGAAGCAAGCGGCATGTTAAAAGTATCGCGGTTGGCCGAGCATTTGTCCCTGTCGTCCAGCGCGGTTACTTTGCTGTGCGATAAATTGATTCGACAGGGCTATCTTAGAAGAGAACGCAGTGTGGATGACCGGCGGGTGGTCTGTCTCGTGATTACCCAGCATGGCCGGGAAATTCTTCAAGAACTGCTGGACAAAGAAAAAGAAGTCGTTACCCGCTGGCTGTCGGGAATCTCCATAGAAGAATTACAGCAATTCAACAATGTGCTGCGCCAGATCAGAGAAAATATAAAGAAAAAGCCGACAGACGCATTCCGGGCCTAGCCGGGAAGCGGGCCGCTGATCCGTCTTAAGGTTGAACCGTTCGTGTTCGGCCGCTTTTTTGCGGGCGTCGAAAAACGTCATATTAAGAAAATGTAAAAGATGTTCATAAATCGTTCAAGAATATCCGAAACAAGAGCTTCACAGACAAGTTTAATTGTGATATATTTCGTATAGAAATATTTCTCATACGAAATGTATAGAGATTAAAGGAATGGAGAGAAAGAATCATGAAAACCAAACTGTTTAGTAAAAAAACGATTACCGGAGGCGTTGCGGCAGCGCTGCTGATCGGCAGCTTTGCCTATGCCCCTCAAGCAAAGCCCGCATATGCGGCAGAATTGCAGCAGCCGGCGGTAAGCTCCCCGCTGGTGGCCAAATATTTGCAAAATCTCGCTACTTACACCGCTTGGGTATCCGATAGGGAGGAAGACGATGTTCTGTCCGACGTGTCGTACGGCAAAACGCTTGCCGACGCTTCCGGTCTTTCTGCGTCGCTGCTGCGTGACAAGCTGGTGAGCAATTTCGATACTTACGTAAGCCTGAATGCGCAAGGCCAAAACTTGTCCGGCGATCAAATTCAGAAGCTGCATGATGAAGCCGCTAGCCTGATCAACGATGCGATTATGGAACACGGGTACAAGGCGCCTGTAAGCCAGGCCAGCATGAATCTGGATTCGGTTATTCAGCAGCGGTTGAACTTGATCGTCTCCGACGTCGCTGCGATCTCGAACGATGATGTCGATGACATCGAGAACCGGCTGGAATCGGGGGCAACGCTGGTGAAAGCATCCGGGCTGTCTCAAGAGGCATTGTTCGAAGCGCTGACAGGTTTGATGAATCTGTCCATCGACAACGCGGTAGGCCAAACTCCGGTTTCCTCCGATGCGGTTCAACAAGCGAAAGAGAAAGCAGCCGATAAAATCAGAGAAGCGATCAATACGGCAGGAGGCTATAAAGCCGTTTCCGCAGACCAGGGCGCTCCAAGCCTTGATAATATTGTGAAGCGCCGCATTGCTTTCATCATCAGCGACGCCGCAACGATTGCCGATAAAGATTATAACGATGTGCTGCAGGACCTGAAGAGCGGCAAAACGCTGCCAGACGCAACCGGCGTAGCAGCGGGACTCTTGTCTTCGGAGCTGAACCGGATCGTTCAACAGGATATCGATCATGCCGCCGAGCAAGGCTCCTTCGATACGAACGCCATCGAGAGCGCCAAAAGCAGCGCAGGCTTGAGAATCAGCGAGATTTTGTCCGAAGGCGGCTATACCGGGGAGAAGGAAACCAAAGCGGCGGGCAATATTAGCGCTCTAGTGCAGGAAAGATTGAAAGGGATCGTGTCGGATGCGGCCTTGATCGCCGATAAAAAATATTATGAAGTAGAAGATAAGGTGAATGCTGGAGCAAGCTTGTCGGCTGCTACAGGCATCTCCGGAGGAGAACTGTTCGACCGCTTGATCGCGCCAGTCAATCAAATGATCGAAACGATGACTAATGATCCCGACCAACAAGCGAAAGCCAAGGAACAAGCAGCTAAGCAGATCAGAACATGGGTTGACAACGGCTATAACAACTAATACACGGCCTAAGCCTCTTCAACGGCTTGCAGCTGCCGAAAGCGCGGCGGTCCTTACGGACTTCCGCGCTTTATTTTTGTTTAGGAAATGATGCGCAGCCATATCCTGTAGATATCCGGGGGCTCCCCCGAAAGTAAAGTCTACCCATAGAACGAACCTAGCGGAATGGTTAGACGCCGATCCAGCTGAAGCTGGATGCGGACGGAATAAGCTTCAGAGTATGACGTCACTTTTGGGGGATTGGTTCATACCTGTGGCGAATGTGAGCTTTTCATATAATATGCAAGAAGAAATCAAATAAATGATTGAAATTGTCATAATAAGCTCATATAATAATCAACATAACCATAAGTAGCCGTGGTGAAAAAGCAGATGGAGCAAGCGAGAACAATCTGGAGAAGAGCAGCGGATTAATCATCAAAAAATCAGGGGACAACAGCGACCGGAAGCTGCTTTCGCATGCGCAGTCGGCGATTTTCGCCACTCTTTTAAGCGGTACTCAAAAAAGGAATCGGCAGTTGGAGTGAAGCGATGATGGGTGGTCAGGAATTGTCCAAAGGCGAAGAAAGACGCAGTAAAATAATGAATATGTTAAAGACGCAGGGGCGCATAACGATCCAGGATATTATGGACAAGTTCGGCTGCTCCGAGGCGACGGCCCGGCGGGATCTGGATCATTTGGTGAAGACGGAGGCCGTCATCCGCACGATCGGAGGCGCGCAGTTCGAAGGCATTCCCGGTATTAAGGAGGCGTCGTTTCACGAAAAAAGGCAGCTTCTGTGGGTGGAAAAGGAAACGATTGCAGCCAAAGCGGCCTCGCTGATCGAAGAAGGGGATGTCGTCGGCTTGACCGGCGGTACGACGACGTATTTGATTGCCAAGCAGATTAAAGGACGCAAAAACATTACCGTTGTTACCAACGCGGTCAATATCGCGATGGAGCTTGCCGACAGCGACGGGGTTCAAGTCGTGCTGACCGGCGGCGTTATGCGTAAAAACAGCTTTGAGCTGTGCGGTCCGTTAGCGGAGAAAGTCGTTGAAGGACTGAATATCGGCAAAATGTTTATGGGCGCCGACGGCTTCGCTCTGGAGCAGGGAGTGACGACGTATTCCGAGCTTGAGGCGCAAATCGCCCGCTTGCTGATCCAACGTTCGAGTCGGACGTTCGCGGTTATCGACCATTCGAAGATCGGCAAAGCTTCCTTGTTCGGCATCGCGCCGTTATCATCGCTGCACGGATGCATCACGGACGATCCGCTCGACGAGGAGATGGCGGCGTCGCTGAAGGAAGCGCAGATTGAAGTATATGTTGCAGACAGGCCCAGATAAGCCGATAAGAGAAGGGTTGGAGGAGAAACGATGAGTTTTTTGATCGGAATGGACATTGGAGGCACCAATATCGTATGCGGTCTTGTCGATGAAGGCGGCAAGCTGATTTCTAAGATCAAACAGCCGACGGAAGCTCATATGGGGAGCGGATACGTATTCGATAAAATTAGCCGGATGATCCAAGAACTGCTTCAGACGGCGCAGGTGGAGAGCAAGGACGTGGCGGCGATCGGAGTCGGCACTCCGGGGTTCATCGATCCGGTTCGCGGCATTACGGTTTTCGCCAGCAATCTGCAGTGGACTCAGGTGCCTACCGCCGAAGAAATCGGCAAGCGGACGGACATTCCGACATTCATCGATAACGATGTCAGAATGTATGTTTACGGCGAGGCGGTAGCCGGGGCCGCCAAAGGCTATGAGCATGTGCTCGGCATTACGATAGGCACCGGTTTGGCGGCTGCGGTAGTCAATAACGGCGAGCTTTATTACGGGGGCCGATATATGGCCGGAGAGCTCGGACATATCCCGATGCCGGAAATCCCGTACACTTGCGGCTGCGGCTTGCAGGGATGCTTGGAGACGCTCGTCTCGGCGACGGGGATTGCCAGACAGGCCAGAGAGCAATTGGAAGCGGGACGGGCAAGCATTATGAACGATTGGCTGAACGGCGATCCGGTCGATCGGATTACGTCGGCGGACGTTTCCAAAGCTTACGATGAAGGAGATCCGCTGGCGGTGGAGATTATGAACCATACCGGCAAACTGCTCGGCAAAGGACTGGCTTATGCCGTATCCCTGTACAGTCCGGATATTATCGTTATCGGAGGCGGCGCGGCACTGGCCGGAGAGAGGCTGTTCGCACCGATGCGGGAGCAGCTGCAGCGCTCGGTTTATAAAGGATACTGGGAGCGGCTGACGATCGCGCCGGCACAGATGATCGACGACGCCGGAATCGTCGGCAGCGCGTTGGCCGCGGGGCGGCGGTTAAAAGAATTGCGGGGCGAGGCCGTTTAAAACCGGCTGCCTGGAATACATCATCCATGCGACCGAAGATACCGTTTTGGCTATTGAGCCGGACGGTATTTTTTGTATGTTCGGGAACATCCTTGGCGAATTGCCGGCATCCATGTTGAAGTTTTGTCCGATGTGGAACCGGTATCACTTTTATTAGTTTTTTTAACGAATGATAGACGAGCTTTTCCTTAATATAGTATATTTATAGGAGGATACAATTCTTTCCTGGCAAACATCCAGAATACGAAAAAAATATATGATAAATACAAAGAAAATGTTAAAACCATTCTAATTTTTTTAACTATTTTCTAACAATCATGCAGAATAGGTGATTCATGGATGTACAAGGTGCTGGTTATCGAAGACGATAATATGGTCGGAGAAATGTCAACGATGTATTTATCGGAAGAAGGGTACTCCGTGAAGCGGGCCGAGAGCGGCAGCCATGGATTGCAAATGATCGAGCAGTTTGCGCCGGACTTGGTCATCCTCGACATCATGCTTCCGGATATAAGCGGTATCGATTTATGCCTGGAGCTGCGTAAACGGTCCTGCGTTCCCATTCTGGCCGTATCGATGAAAACCGAGGTGCTGGACAGAGTCGACGCTCTGGTGGCAGGTGCCGATGATTACCTGTGCAAGCCGTTCAGCATGAGAGAGCTCACCGCCAGAGTCGCCGCCTTGATCCGCCGCTCGCATATGAGCATACTCAATCCGATGCCGGGCCCGGCGCAAGCAAATATCGACTTGGACGACGGGGAGCCGGTCAAGCTGGATTACGAGCGGAGAGCTATCTATGTTAACTCTTCTTATGTGGATACGACGTATTCCGAATTTGAAATTATGAAGCTGTTCGTCGCCAATAAGGAGAAGGTGTTCAGCCGGGACGAGCTGATCAACGCGCTGCGGGGGATCGATTCCTTCATTAACGACCGTTCTATCGACGTGCATATCGCCAATTTGCGCAAAAAAATCGAGCAAGACCCGAAGGAGCCGAAGTTGATAAAAACGGTTTGGGGAATCGGATATAAATATATGGGCAACTCTTAAGGAAACCCTTAGGAGTTTTTGCCGCGCATATTGAAATGAACGGGGAGAACTGCCGATGAAGAAGCTGTCGATTCGTCATAAAATGATGGTTCTCGTTTCATTGATTACCAGTATTTCGCTGCTGCTAATCGGGATGACCAACTACCGCACGGCCAAAGAGCAAATCATCGCTTCGCTGGAAGACAACGCCAGCGCCAATATGACGACCCGCGCTTATAACTTGTCCTCCTGGATCGAGACGAAGCTTGCCGAAGTCGAACTGATGAGCAGAACCGAGCAAATCCGCTTCGGAACGATGGAGGAGCGGTTGAGCTATTTGAGGAAGGAAGCCGCGCGGTCCAAAGGAGTTTTCGGTTATGTCGGGTTCTCCGACATGGACGGGAATCTCACGTTTACGTCCGGCAGAACGATGAATATTCGCAGCGATCCGGCTTTCGCCCGGGTGCTGGAGGGCCACAGCGCGATCTCCGACGTATTTGAGGCGCAGGACGGCTCGAACCGGATTTTCACGCTGCAGGTTCCTGTATACGGGAGTCGTGAAGAACTGGTCGGAGCGATCAATGTGACGATGCTGGCGAACGATATTTTCCGTCAGTACGCGGATTTTCGCGTAAGCGCGGACGATACGATGTTGTTCTTTTCTAAGGACGGAACGGTCATATATCAAGCGGACGGCAATCGGATCGCGCAGAAAAACATTCGGGACGAGGGATCTCCGCTGAAAGCGATGGCCGGAGAAATCATCCGGTACGACCGCGGCTCGGGCAAGATCATGCTGGGACAAAATCAGAAGCTGGTGTTTTACGCCTCCGTCGCGGGGACGCCTTGGTATCTGGCGCTCATGGTTCCTCTGACAGAGTTCGAGAAGCCGCTGGCTTCCTTATTGTGGTCGACGATATTGACGATTATGGTGACGGAGCTGACCATGCTCTGGCTTATTACGGTGCTGTTCAACCGGGAGATCAAGCGGGTTAAGGAAATTACCGAGGTGACTTCCCTCGTAGCCGAAGGGCACTTTAATCTGAAGCCGATACCGATTCAGGGAGAAGATGAAATCGGCACTTTGGCGCAATCGGTCAACGGTATGATGGAGCATTTGCGCAAAATGTTCGAGCGGCTTGAGGCGATTATTAATCAAAACGACTTTGCCATCATGTCGCTGGACGCGGATTACACGATCAATTATTTCAGCAAATCGGCGGAAAAGCTGCTGGGCTATACGGCGGATGAAGTATTATACAAGGAGACGCCCGTTCTATTTTTCGAACCCGGTCAGCTTGAGGAGGCCGCTGCGCAGCTGACCGAGCAGCTGGGCCGGCGAGTGGAGCCCGATCTTTCCGTCTTCAAGGAGCTGCGCAGTCTTCAATTCTCTTACGACCGGGAATGGATATTTGTCCGCAAGGACGGCTCCTTAGTCGACGTTACGCTCAACTCCAACGGTTTGCGGGATCATGCGGGACATTTCATCGGCGTGGTTGCCATCGCCCGCGATATTACGGAGCAGAAGCGAGTGCAAGAGCAGCTCGTTCAGGCCAAGCTCGAAGCGGAGGAAGCGAATAAGGCGAAGGGAATTTTCCTTGCCCGGATGAGCCATGAAATCCGCACTCCGCTCAACGGAATCATCGGCATGTCCCAGCTTATGCAGAAAACGCCGTTAAATGAGGTGCAAGCCGATTACTTGCGGAATATGACGACGTCGTCGCAGACGCTGCTGCGGATTATTAACGACATACTGGATTTCTCCAAAATGGAAGCGGGAAAGCTGGAGCTGGAGAAGGTCGTGTTCCATCCGGAAGATATTATTCACCGGCTATCGGAAACGCTCAGCGTGTTTCTGGGCGGAAAAGAGCAGTTCGAGCTGATTATGGAAACGCCGGAAAATATGCCGAACGCCTTGATCGGCGACCCGTTGAGACTGGAGCAGGTGCTTCTGAATTTGTGCGGCAACGCGGTCAAATTTACGCGCAAGGGGCAGGTCGTCGTCAGTCTGCAGCTGCTGGAAAACCGGGGCGAAGCGGTCAAGCTGCGGTTTAGCGTCAAGGATACCGGGATCGGTATATCTCCGGAACAAATGGAGCATCTATTCGAGCCGTTCACTCAAGCCGACGGTTCCACGAGCCGCAAATACGGAGGCACTGGTCTAGGGCTCGTCATCTCCAGCCATTTGCTCGAAATGATGGGCGGAGCTCTTCAGGTTGAGAGCCGGTCCGGCGTCGGCAGCGAGTTTTGGTTCGAGCTTGCGTTTCCTTTGTCCGAACAATCGCAAATTCGCAGTTACTCGGTACAGGAAGCTTACCAGGGCCAGAACGTTTGGATTGTAGAGGATAGCGAGGTGATGCGCGAGCATCTTTGTACCGTGCTGGCTTCTTTCGGTCTGAAGTCCAGCTCCTTCTTCTCTTGGAAGGAAGCATACGGCGCTCTTGCGGTCCCGCCCGCAGGGGACGAGACGGCTCCGTGCCGAATCGCGCTGCTTGATATGGAGATGCCTGACATGTACGGGCCGCAAACTTGGGCGGCGTTTCAGAGGGAGGCGGCGGCACTCGGCATTGTGACGCTGGTCATGACGACGGCCTTCGGGCGCGATGAGATGCTGGGCATGCCGGCTGAAGACAGGCCGGACGGCATCATCGTCAAGCCGTTCAGCAGGCCGGAGCTGTTCCGCGCCATCGAAGCGGCGCTCGAACGCCATGCCGCCCCGCTGAAGCTAGGTACAAGAACGCGAAGTATCGAGACGAAGAAGCCTTTTACCTCGTCCAAACGGATTCTGCTTGCGGAGGATCATGAAATCAATCAGCAGGTCGCTTGCGAAATGCTCCGGCAGCGGGGCTACATCGTGGAAATGGCCAAGGACGGGAAGGAAGCGATTAAGAAGCTGGAACAGTCGGAATGGGATCTGGTGCTGATGGATATTCATATGCCGGAGATGGATGGTGTGGAGGCGACGAGAATCATCCGCAAAGATCCCCGGCTTTGCCATATTCCGATTATCGCAATGACCGCCAATGTCATTCGTCACGATCACGAAACGTATTTGCGCATCGGAATGAACGACATTATCACCAAGCCGCTCGAGTCCGAGGCGATGTTCGCAACGATTCGCAAATGGCTGCGCGACTCGGATGAAGAGCAGCCTCGCAAGGACAGCGCATCCGAGACTGCCGAGCCGCTCCCCCGCTTCGAAGGAATCGACGTGGACAGAGCGCTCGCCCGCCTTAGCGGCAAACCGGGCATTTTGCTGCAAATGATCAAAATTTTCGAGCGGGATTACCACGATTTCTCCCGGAAGCTGAAGCAGGCGCTGGAGGACGAGGAGCTTGAGGAGGCGCAGCGGCTCATTCATACGCTTCGGGGAGCCGCGGGCAATTTGTCTGCGGCGAGGCTGTACGCGGCGGCCGGAGAGGTCGAATCGGCGCTGAAGCGGGCGGCGGCGAGCCCGGATCTGGCGGCCGCCGCCGCCGCAGCGGAGATGGACCGCGCTTTGCAGGAGCTGAGCGATTGCTTGCAGCAGGTGCTCGCTTCCGTGCAAAAGCTGTAGAGCGTGAAGCGCATCCGCTTCCGGCAATCGTTCAGAATGTCGCCAGCAGCCGCTGAACCTGCTCTCCCCGGCGGGTCCAAGTATGTTCGAGCGCATAGGCGGTTCTGACAGCGCCATCCCCCGGGTCACGCAGCCGGCGGATGACGGCGTCGATGAATTGCTCGTGGTTGTCGGCCACGTCGATATGCGGGCTCATCAGACGGCATTCCGGCATGTTGGTGCTCACCACGGGCTTTCCGGCGGCCAAATATTCATAGGCTTTGACGGGGTTCGTGGCCAGCGTCACCGGCGTTATTAGGAAAGGAATGATACATACGGATAAGCGGCGGATATAGCCGGGCAGCAGGCAATGCGGCTTAAGACCCAGAAAGCGAACATGGTGGGAGCGGCCGATGATGTCGTATTTTTTGCCGTATTCCGGGCCGATGACGATCATTTGCGCATTGCCGAGAAGCGATAGCTTTTTAATCAGCAATTCATCGACCCAAGGAGCCCAAGCGCCGATGTATCCGATCCGTTTCGTATCGGAGGACATCAGCTCCTTGTCTTCGTTCCACTCGCGGCATTCTTCCTCTTGCCCGCCGAGAGCGGGGGGAGGGAGATGAAGATTCATTTGCTCGTCGTACGCGTTTCGTATCATTTCGATGCGCATGCCCGGATAAGTTCGGCGCAGACGTTCGTACAGCCGCTCGGAAGTGCAAACAATACAGGTGGAGAGCCGGACCATGTCCTGTTCATAACGATGCCACTCCGCAAATTCATCTACGCAATCGTACACGACCCAATCCGGCGAATATATAGTTATTTCCGAAGCTTGAGAGGGGAGGGTCGACCATACGCCAACCGTTTCTCCGTATGTTTGGCGGAGTCCGGGCCAAGTATGCTCCAGCCAGTCCCGATGATGGTGAACGAGAAATAAATTCGGCTCGATCTCCTGCATGGCCTGCCTCGTCTGGGTTTTATTGCAAAAGTACACATGATGTCCCTTCTTCGCCAACTGGCTCATCAAATGCTGAGGCCTCTGCTTCATCCAGCCCCAGTCGATAGTAGGAGGATAAATAATGATGCTCACGAACGATCGCCCCTTCCTTTCATAAATCTCCTCTTATATGCATATGCCGAAGGAACCACTTCTTATCGGGAATCATAAGATACATGGTAACTTTCTATGGAAAGCAGGCTTCCCATGATCGTCTTCATTCTGGATTCCCGTCACCACCCGGCTGCACAGCATACGCAAAGAAGTCTTGACGCCGTATGTCCCGACGGCTGTCAGACGATATTCCTCGACGCCAACCCGGCGACGGTCATGAATCAAGTTATCGCTGCATCAGACGATCCTTTTTTTATAACATTATACGCCGGAGAAACGTTCAGTCCTGTGCTTCTGCATGAAATGGAGCGGCGAATGGAGAGATGCCCAGGCCGAACCGCAGGCATGCTGGTGAAGCAGACCGTCAAAGGCAAGCACCTGCCGGATATTCCAAGGGGGCCGCTAGTCTGGAGAACCGATGCAGTGAGATCGGACGCTTCTCCCGGTTTTGCCGCGAAGGAAGAATTTCCTTTTGAATCGTTTATTTTGCTGGAAAAGCAGCATCGCTTGAGTCCAGCCTGGGAGTGGGAAGAATTGTCCGGCGACGGCTGGCATCCTCATCGGCGGAGCATACCCGGATGGCGGCGGCCCGAGAAAGAATGGGAATGGGTGTATCCGGCATTGACTGCCCGAGAGCGGACTTGTCCGAGCCAACATATTTACCCGACGGTAACTGTCGTGATTTGCACCTATAATGACGGCGATTATATTCGCTGGGCAATTCGCAGCGTGTTTGCCCAAACTTACCCGTATTGGGAATTAATCGTCGTCGACGATGCTTCGGATGATCAGACCCAAAGCCGGCTTGAGCCGTTAACCGCTCCGAATGTGCGGATTATTCGCAACGACGGCAATCGCGGCAAATCGCATTGTCTTAATCTTGCTTTATCCGCAGCCCGGGGGGATTGGCTGCTGGAGCTGGATGCGGACGATTGGCTGGCGCCCGAATGTCTGCAAAGGCTTATGGATCATGCGGAAGGCATGCCCGGCGCAGGAGCATGGTATGCCGATCATGTTGAATGGCATGAGCGGGCTAATCAGGAGCTCGTCTACGGACGGGAAGGCGGGTCGATGCCGGTATTTTCCGCGAGCGGTCTTCTGACGACCGCCAGGCCGCTTGCCCCGAGGCTCTATCGCGTGCAAGTGCTGAAGGAGCTAGGAGGCTGGTTAACGACAGATCCTTTCGAAGGCCGGCTGTACGAAGATTTTCAAATATTGCTGCGCATCTCCTTCCGGTATCCTGTCCGTTATGTCCGGACGCCCCTATATCATCGAAGGCTTAGAAGGGGAAGCATAACTCACCGCATGAGCGGACGGTACGAAGCGTGGAAAGCGTGGATGAAGCAGGCTGAATGGAAAGCAGGCGGGAAGAGTGAGTAAGCTTCTTCCCGCCTGGCTTGCCGATTTTAAGAGTGTATTCTTACATAACTTACATTTTGAATGAAAAATCTTTCCGTCGTTGTAGGCGTAGCGTAGCTTCCGCTAGTGACCAGCACGTCGAATGAACCCTCTCCAGATCGAACCAGCGTCCCCTCGATAAATCGATTCGGAGAAAAAACTTCTATGGTCGCACCGATGGCTCCGGTCAGAGCCTCAAAAAAATCCATATTCTCACTTCCTTTTTATAAGTTAACCGAAGTAATGTTGATGATCGGAATCAAAACATTATCCCCTGTCGGCTCAAGAATTTGAGCGAAATCTTTACCGACGCCAAGCAGTTTGCCCGAAACGGGACCGGAAATCGTTTCGATGGAAACCGTTGTGCCGACGCGCGACAGTAGAAGGTTTTTGATTGATTCATTAGAAGCAACTAAAGCGGAAACTTCTTCCTGCAAGTTGTTGACCGCTGCGGTAACCCGGTTCACTGCGCGGGTAAGCCGATTAATTCTGCGGATGACCAGCAGTCTAAACAGCCTAAACCGTCTACTGAGTTCCCTGAACCGTTGAAGAAGCGGCTTTGAGGGTTTATGCGGCTTTTTTTTTCGCGGTTGTACCTTCGTAACGCACTTCTTGGTAATGACGATGCATCTTTTTACGAGGGACAATGACACTCACTCTCCTTAAATAAAATGACTTTACATGTTTACGTTATGTCCTTTGTGTTGGCAAGGTACCTTATCTATTTCAAAGATAATGAATCTACCTATTTTTTTGAGCGGATTTCAACCTATTTTTTCATGAAAGCGTTAATGTAGTCGCTTGAATTTGCAAGCGGACAGCGGACCGGACAAACCGAGGAGAGAGGGGGTTTGACTATTTTTGCCAAGCAAATGTACAAACCGGTTTAGTCTAACATAATGTAAACTAGAGTGACCCCAAAATCCCCCAGCCTAGTTTTCCCGAGGAAAAGCGTCAAAGCTCGGCGCGTTTGGATGCGGGAGAAGTCTGGCGTCACATTTTTGCTAAAGGAAGGAATGTTTCTCTGATGAACCAAGACCAAAACGGCCGTCCGGCGATTGTCCAATCGGTCATGCACGAGGATCGCCCTCTTTCGCAAAAACAGACGGAGGCGGGTGAAAGCTTAGCGAGAAATGATGAGCATTCCGGGAAGGTCTACGATGTTTTACGATTTCCGGTCATTGATTGGAATTTCAGATGGCAGAGACCTCAACAATTGTCGGTTCAATTCGCCCGTCAAGGCCATCGGGTGTTTTATTTTTCCACCGTCATGCGCGCCTTGGAGCAAGAGGACGCCTCCTTCGAAGACATATCCAGGGCCGTTACGATTCAACGGCTTGACGAGCAGATTTGGCGGGTACAGCTTTGCAGCCGTCATCCGTTGAATTTGTATCGGGATAAAATAGAAGATCCGGCCGATTTGCGGTATTTAAGGTGGTCCATCGAATATTTGCGGCAATTGTTTCAAATGAACGATACGGTTTCGATCATTGATCTGCCCTTCTGGGCGCCTCTTGCTTTCAGTTTAGAGAGCAATAAGGTCATCTATGATTGTATGGACGATCATGCGGGGTTCAGCAGCAATTCTTCGGAGATGCTCCTTGCCGAGGAGCAACTGACCAGAGACGCCGATATGGTCGTCACTTCGTCGCAGCGTTTGTTCGACTATGCCGCCCGGCTTAATCGATCGACGACGCTTATACGAAATGCGGTGGATTACCGCCATTTCTCCCGGGCTCCGGAACTGCCGGCTCCTGAAGTCGCGGGGCTCGCGGGACCTGTGATCGGCTATTACGGAGCTATAGCGGATTGGTTCGATATTCATTTAATCGCTTATTTGGCGAGCCGGAACCGGGATTGGACCTTTGTCCTGATCGGCCATACGTTCGGCTGCGACGTCTCGGTTGTTCAGCATTTGGATAATGTGATCTTAACGGGAGAGAAGCCTTATCATGAGCTGCCGAGGTATGTGCACCGCTTCGACGTATGCCTAATTCCTTTTCTCGTGAACAATTTGACGCTGGCCACCAACCCGGTAAAAATGTATGAATATTTAGCAGCCGGTAAGCCCGTCGTCTCCGTAAAGCTGCCGGAGCTGGAAACGGCGGGCGGGCTGGTCTACACCGCCGAAACTCCGGAACAGTTCGAACAGGCCGTCGTTCAAGCTTTGTCCGAAAACCAGAGAACGCATGTTGCGGGAAGAAAGCAATTCGCCCAAGCCAATACTTGGGATACCAGATACAAGGAGCTCGATAAGGCGATTCATCGGCTGTTTTATCCGAGAGTGAGCATTGTCATCGTCAGCTATAATCAATGGTCTTATACGAAGCAGTGTTTGGAGAGTCTGTTTCAAAACACCGATTACCCGAATCTGGAAGTTATTGTAGTGGACAATAATTCCAACGACGAAACGCGAAGCGCGCTGTCCCGGATGACCCATCCCCTGCTCAAAATTATTCATTCTCGGGACAACAAGGGATTTGCCGGAGGAAACGGACTGGGCTGCAATGCCTCGACGGGGGAATATATCGTACTGCTCAACAACGACACGATCGTCCCGCCCGGCTGGCTGCCCCGCTTGATTCAGCCTTTGCGGGATCGCCCGGACCTGGGCATGGTCGCTCCCATGTCCAATCATGTGGGGAACGACCAGATGCTCGATCATTTTGTCGGAGATCGTATTCACGGTGCCGATCCTCATTGGCTGGCCGATTTTTATTACTTCTATAAAGGACGTATCCGCTATACGGATTTGCTCGGCTTTTTTTGCGTGGCGATGAAGAGAGAGGTGTACGAAACGGTAGGCGAGCTGGACTGCGGGTATGAAATCGGGATGTTTGAGGATGACGATTATTGCGTCCGAGTGAGGCAGGCCGGGTATCGATTGGCGATAATCGAAGATGCCTTCGTATATCATCACGGCAGCATCTCCTTCAAAAAAATGGAAAGTGAGCGCTACGCCGCCTTATGGAATAAAAACAAGCAATACTTCGAGCAAAAATGGGGGCTTACGTGGGTACCGCCGAAGCCTCCGGCGACGCCGTTCCATGAGATCTTCGAGCCGGCGGCCATCGCCGAGAAAGTGCGTCAGTCGGGGAAGAAGAGCATTTTGCTGCTGGGGGACGGACAGTGGCGGGTCATTAAAAGGCGCTGGCAGTATATGGCGGAAGCGTTGATCGAGGATGATAGCTACTTGGTCATTACCTATGCAGACACGTACCATGACAAGCCGCTTGTCGGTACGCGGAAAGTCGGGCCGTCCTTTTATTTAACGAACCGGATCGATCTGTTCCGGGAGACGATGTTCGATCTGATCGTGTACTGCGGATATACGAACCCCGCCGGCCTGTCCTGGACTTCGCGCTTCCATGCCGTGGATGGAACTTCTTACCATGGTCAAGACCCGGGGATGACCCTTAGGCTTCCGGATTCCTTCGTCTATTGCGAGGATAATATGGCGAAGCTGATGCGGCAAATAACTGCACTATTAAGTGAGACTTTATAAATATAAAGCTGCCGGCAGCTCCCGGATGACGATCATGCATCGGGAGGCCGGCTTTTTGGCGTTTTTACAAATCGACCGGCGTGATGTGGAAACCGAGCTGCCGCACATCTTCGTTCTTCGAGGCTAACAGAAGATGAGTGTCGATATCGTCCCTTTTGAAGAAGGATTGAAGGTTTTGCATATTTAACCGGTTTAGTGTAATGAAGCTGTCTCCCTTCGTATGAATGTAAACATGAAAATGGACGTTCAAAAATGCAAAAAACTCCTCGATGCGGACGCCGGCTTTTTCTAGGAAGCTGTTGTTGAACTCGATGTTGCCTAACACGCTTCCGCATTCGCTGACCAGACGGCTCATCCCTGCAAGCGCATGTCCCTCATAGCCTTCGACGTCAATTTTGAAAAGCAGCCGTTCGTCGGCAAGCGGACGGTTTAGAAACAGCGAATCTACCTTAATACTGTTCACTTTATGAACCTCAAATAAATGCTGGTTCACATTCGGAACGGCCGATGAGGTTCCCGACCAATATTTATCTACATAAAAATTTTGCCCCTCCGTCTCGCAGTCTGAGGCCAAGGCGTAGATCATCCGGATTTGCCCGCGATTCGGATGCTCTTGCCGCGATTTCTCAATAATGGGGGCAAGCTGCGGGTTCGCTTCAATCCCGATGATCAAAGCATGGTCCGGATAAGTCGTCGAAAAAATAATTTCTCCGTAATTGACCCCGATGTCCAGCAAAATCGTCGGCTTCCACTGCCGGACGGATCTTCTCCAGAAGCCGGTTACGGCAGGCTGAGAGATCCCGCCTATTTTCGCCAAATGTTTTCCGCGATGCTCCCCGGAATTCACATAAAAAGCAGTATTGGAATCCGCAAAGGATACTTTTTCTAGCTGATTCATTGTTTTTCCCTCCTGAAATATGTTCTCTACTTACTATATACAAGGAAATGATGAGGAAGGAACAGCAAGTATCACTAGATTGCGCGCCCGATTACGGATGTGCGGGTTGATAGTTTATTTCGGAATCGATAGTTTCGTCATATACTGCTGGGAATAGTTCCAGAGAGGGGATGGCAAATGGGTGCATACTTCGATAAGATGTCATGGCTTCCGGACAGAATGCTGATGAACGATCTTGTGTTTCGTCTGCAATATTATAAAAATGACGCGACGTGGGAGCTCGGAGACGACTGTCTGTTACTAATTAAAAACAAATTGCTAATGGACAGCTATAAAGCGTATTTCGGGCAAAAAAGCGGCTTTACCCCCAGCTATATTTTCGAACTGGGCATGTTTTCGGGAGGGAGCATCGCCTTATGGCATGAAATTTTTCAACCGAAAAAAATCGTCGGCGCCGATCTTCGGGAAAACAAGGAAAATGATTATTTCAGACGCTATATCGCCCAAAATGGGCTGAGCGACCGGATCAAAACGTATTGGAAAACGAACCAAGCCGATACCGCCCGGCTAAGACAAATCGCTCTGGCCGAATTGCCGGAAGGCATCGATCTCGTTTTTGACGACGCATCGCATATGTATGAGGCGACCAAGCAAAGCTTCGAAGCGCTGTTCCCGCTTCTCCGTCCGGGAGGACTATATATTATCGAGGATTGGAACTGGTCGCATAGCGCCGCTTGCCAACGGGAGGACTCGATCTGGCGGGATAAAATCGAGCTGACAAGACTTATATTCGATCTGGCGGAAGCCGTCGGGAGCTCAAGCTCCGCCTATATCTCGAGCTTGCAGGTGTTTGACGGTTACGCCGTTGTCGAGAAGAGTGGGCGGAAGTTCGATCCCGGGGAACAATTCCGGCTGGAGCGGATCATCTCCAGGAGACAAGTCTGAGGATGGGGGCAGCCTTTAATTCCATTTCCGAACGTCAGCCCTTCCGTTCGTGATGCAAGATCATAGAATAATAAGGGACAATGATCAAGCAGGGGTGATGACGGTGAAGTTGAGCATTATTGTGCCTATATTAAACGAAGAGACGTTTATGCCGATGTATTTGAAAAGCGCTACGGCGTACGCCCACGAAATTTTGATTGCCGACGGAGGAAGCACGGACCGGAGCATGGAATGGATTCGACGGTTCCAGCAGCACTATAACATTAAAGTATTTTCGCTGCCTCAAACCGGGTTGCCGTATCAGGATTGGGATCAGCCGAAGGTGCGCAATTTTTTGCTGGAGCAGGCGACAGGGGATTGGGTAATGAATTTGGATGCGGATGAAGTATTCGACGACCGGATTTGCGAAGCGCTTCCCGAAATGATGGAGCGCACGGACGTCGATGTCTTCGAATTTCCGTTCGTTAACTTTTGGAAGGACCCGTATACCGTTCGCGTCAATACTGCAGGAGACGAGCGTTGGTCCAACAACATTATTCGAATGTGGCGCCATCATATCGGGATACGCTACGAGGATAAGAAAAGACATTGCTTTATGGAGCTGAACGGGCGAAGAATCTTTTATCTCCCGCGCGCGCATGTCGACATTCCGCTTTATCACTACCATTACGCGATCGGCCCCCGCATTAAATTTAACGATAACCGCAGGGGAGATGTCAATCGGTACGATAACACGGGAGAGCCCGACTGGAACTTTCGAACGCAGCAGTACGAGATTCGAACGGAGCCTTTTCAGAGCAAGCATCCCGCCGTTATCGAGCAGTATTTGTCCGGTCAGGAAATACATCCTATCGATTCCAATTGAAATTATACAAAGAACCGTCCGTCATTTACGGGCGGTTTTGGCGTTTGTCCAAGATGGACAGCAGCCAATTTTTACGGTAATGCGGTATAAGTCCATTAGTGTATATCGGCAAGAGCATATGATATCAGCATGGCAATTCATCCAGAAGCTGAATAAGCGAAGGAGGGAGCAATATTGAAAGGTGTTATATTGGCAGGCGGGACCGGGACGCGGTTGCGGCCGATGACGAGCATCGTTAACAAGCATCTGCTGCCGGTCGGTAAGCATCCTATGATTCATTACGCCATCGAAAAAATGGCCGAAGCCGGTATTAAACAAGTGCTGCTTATTATCGGGAAACAATCGGCAGGATTGTACATGGATTATATCGGCCTCGGACAGCAGTGGGGAGTGGAAATATGTTACAAAATTCAGGAAAATGCCGGAGGCATTGCTCAAGGCTTGGCCTTGGCCGAAGGATACACGCTGCCCGGAGAGAAGCTGCTTCTTATTTTGGCCGACAACTTATTCGAGGATTCCTTGAACGCGCAGGTACAAAAATTCGAGAGCCAGGGCACGGGAGCGCATGTGTTTTTGAAGCAAATGAAGGATTCGAGGCGGTACGGAGTGCCCGTATTCGATCAGGGACGTATCGCGCGAATTTTGGAAAAGCCGGCGAACCCGCCTTCGGATTATGCGGTCACGGGAATTTATTTATACGACGATCAAGTATTCGATATTATTCGAACCTTGCAGCCTTCCGCCCGAGGGGAGCTTGAAATTACCGATTTGAACAATGTGTATGCCGAGCGAGGCGCTTTATCGCACAGCCTGCTATCGGGATGGTGGGTCGATGCCGGGACGCATCGGTCCTTGCTCGACGCGGGAATGAAATTACTGGAGCGTGACCGCCTATGAGCACGCTGCTTGTAACCGGAGGCATGGGGTTTATCGGAAGCAACTTTGTGTTGTATTGGCTGGAGAGACATCCGGAAGACCGCATCATGAATTACGATGCATTGACTTACGCGGGCAATCCGGAGAATACGGCTTCGGTAAGCGGCCTTCCGCAGTACCGGTTCATTCGCGGAGATGTGGCCGACCGGATGAAGGTAAACGAAGCGTTTCAAGAGGAAAAGATCGATATCGTCGTTCATTTTGCGGCGGAATCGCATGTCGACCGCAGTATTGCCGACCCGCAGTCATTTGTGCGCGCCAATGTGCTGGGAACGCAGACGTTGCTGGAAGCAGCGCGTACGCATGGGGTATCCAAATTCATCCAGGTGTCTACGGACGAAGTATACGGCACACTGGGAAGCGCCGGTTTGTTTACGGAGACGACGCCGCTTGCTCCCAACAGCCCTTACTCGGCGAGCAAAGCCGGAGCGGATTTTCTGGCACGGGCTTATTACGAAACATTCGGAATGCCCGTCGTCATTACGCGCTGCTCCAACAACTACGGTCCTTATCAGTACCCGGAGAAGCTGATTCCTACCATTATCACAAGAGCCTTGCGCGATGAGCCGGTGCCCGTGTACGGAGATGGATTGAATGTCCGCGACTGGCTGTACGTTCAAGACCACTGCTCAGCTATCGAACGGGTGATCCGCCAAGGGCGGCCCGGTCAAGTGTATAACGTCGGCGGCGGCAGCGAGCGGACGAATCTGCAAATCGCCCGTCATATATTGGCGGAGCTGGGCAAGCCGGACAGATTGCTTCAATTCGTTGCCGATCGCCCCGGACATGACCGCAGATATGCCATTGATTCGGGAAAAATCCAGAGAGAGCTAGGCTGGCGCCCGCAATGTACGCTGGATCAAGGATTGAAGCGGACGGTGGAATGGTATCTGCATCATGAAGCCTGGTGGAGCAAGCTGCCGGGTTCCCGGCCAAACAGCGCTTCACAGCGCACGAACGGGGGGGACGGCGGATGAAGTTGCTCATTACAGGGGCAGGAGGGCAGCTTGGCCGCGATTTGATCCGCGTGCTTTCCGATCGGCATGAAGTGGTTGCCTTAACACGCAAAGAGCTGGACGTTGCCGATGAAGCCGCCGTGCTGGCCGCAGCATGCGAGATCGGGCCGGATGCCGTCATCCATGCGGCTGCCTACACGCAGGTGGATTTGGCGGAGAGCCGGACGGAAGAGGCTTATATGGTTAACTCCTACGGTTCGCGCAATGTGGCGATGGCTGCCCGTCAAACCGGAGCCAAGATGGTATATATAAGCACGGATTATGTATTTGACGGGACCAAAGGCTCACCGTACGGTGAGAAGGACCGAACGAATCCGCTCAGCGTATACGGACACTCCAAGCTGCACGGAGAAAAGTTCGTTCAGCTCATTTGCGATTCCTATTTTATCGTCCGCACCTCTTGGCTGTACGGCGTCTACGGAAGCAACTTCGTCACTAAAGTAATGGCGCTGGCCAAGGAGCGCAGCGAGCTGACCATGGTGAGCGACCAGTTCGGCTCGCCGACGTATACGCGCGATTTGGCCGCGTTTATCGGGCAATTGATAGCGACGGAACACTACGGCGTCTATCATGCTTCCAACCGGGGGATGTGCTCGCGCTTCGAATTTGCCCAGGAAATCATACGAATTCTGGGGCACAGCGATGTTCGGCTGAAGCCGGTCTGCGCCGACCAGTTCAAGCTTCCTGCGGCGAGGCCGGAAAACTCGGCGCTGGACGATATCTCCATTCGCACCAAAGGATTCCCCCGATTCCGATTATGGCAAGATGCGCTGCAAAGCTTTTTATTGCATGATTTGCCGGATAAAGAAAAGGAGGAACAGAGGAATGAACAAGATTAACGGTGTGTACACCAAAAGCCTGGTCAGACATTCCGATGACAGAGGATACTTTATGGAGCTGCTGCGCAATGACGATGAAATGTTCGAGCGGTTCGGCCAGGCATCGATGTCCATGTCGTTTCCCGGGGTCATCAAAGCGTTTCATTACCACCAATTGCAGGATGATATCTGGTATTTCCCCAGCGGCCATGCGCAGGTCGTGCTTCACGACATGCGCCCGGATTCGCCCTCGTACCGGCAAACGGACGTTTACTATATGGGGGAAAACCAGCCGTATCTCTTGTTTATTCCAAGAGGAGTCGCTCACGGATACCGGGTGCTCGGCGGCGGGCCGGCAACCATTCTCTATTTTACCAATCTTGCCTACGACGCGAATCATCCGGATGAATACCGGATTGCTTACGACGACCCTGCGATAGGCTTCGACTGGTCTACCAAGTTTCGATGACAGGAGGGAGGTGAGCCCGCTTGCGTCGTGGAAAAAAACAAACGCCGGCCGCAGCAACCGCTTCGCCTGATGCAGACAGAACGGCTGCGGGCGCAAAGGCGGGCAGAGGAGCGGGAAGACAGTTAGGATGGTCGCACGGATACCACTTGGGACGCTGCGAAGCGATACGCGCGCAAATAAGACCGGCTGCGCCGGCGATGAGAAACTTGCGCGTGCTGTACATCCCGCAAGGCTTTCATGCTATCGATCACGGGATTATCGGGGGACTCCAGCATTGCGTCCGCGAACTGATCGTCGGGACTCCGCAGCAGATGCTGTCGCTTGCCGAGGAGAAGCGCCCGGATGTGCTGCTGGTTTTAAACGGTCTTCATGTATTCCCGAACGATCAGGGGTATCAGGTCGGCCGGATTCGCGAGCTCGGGATTAGGACGGTCATCTGGTTCGTCGACGATCCTTACTTTACGGATGATACGGCTGCTATTGCTCGGTTTTACGACGTCGTGCTTACGCATGAGCAGAGCTGCGTTTCGTTTTACGCCGGCGCAGGCTGCAGGCAGGTCGGTTATTTGCCGCTGGCGGCCGATACGGAGCTGTTCCGTCCGCAGCACAGCGGTCCGGAATACCGTTCGGATATATGCTTTATCGGGATGGCATTCTGGAACCGGGCGGCATTCTTCGACCGTATCGCGCCGTTCTTGGCGACAACCGACTTTGTCATTGCCGGCGGGTTGTGGGATCGGCTTGTTCAGCATAAGCTGCTTAGGCATCGCATACGCGACGGGTATGTGCCGATAGAGGAGACGGTCAAATATTACAGCGGAGCCAAGATCGTCATCAATTTGCACCGGTTTCACTCTCATGAAACGGATAATAGGAACAGCCGGAATATACCGGCTCATTCCGTCAATCCGCGCACTTATGAAATGGCGGCCTGCGGCGCGCTTCAGCTGACGGACGGAAGAAGCGACTTGCCCAGGTTGTACGTGCCGGGCCAGGAAATTATCGTGTATCATTCTCCGGAAGATTTGATCGCCAAATTGAAGTATTACTTGTCGCATGAATCGGAGCGCCAAGCAATCGCCTATAATGCGCTCAAGCGGACGCTGCGGGATCATTCGTTCATGACCCGTATGGATGAATTGCTGAGCATGCTCGGCTACTAATACCCCGTTTGGAAGGAGGAGGAGAGCAAACGTATGGCCAAACGTGCAGCGAAGAAGCTTGCTCCGAGCCCTGATCACTTGCGGGCCGGCTGGAGCAGCGGCTGGGCCGAGGGCTACCGTACCGGCTCGGATTACGGTTATCATCTGGGACGCTGCGAGGCGATCATCAGACAACATCCGCTTCCCTCGCTGGGATGGTGGGATAAGAGGGTGACGTTTGTTACGTCCGGGAAAGGACTCCCGTACTCCCCTTTGGACGAATCGGTGATCGAAGCGCTTCGCGGGCTGGTACGCGAGCTGATCGTCGTGCAGCCGGGGCAGGACTTTGCGTCCGTTGCCATTCAAAGCGGAGCGGACGCCGTCATCGTATTGGAAGGAATGAACGTTCCGGGGGTGCAGCTCGACCGGATACGTTCCGCAGGAATTAGCACTGCAATATGGCTCACGGATGACCCTTATTATACCGATATGACGATACAAATGGTGAGGCATTACGATCATGTTTTTACGCTGGAGCTGCAATGCGTCGGCTTCTATAAGCAAAACGGCTGCAGGCAAGTTCATTATTTGCCTTTTGCGGCCAATACAAGGCTGTTCAGACCGAAGCCGATTCCGACCTCATTTCGCCGGGACATCAGTTTTATCGGGTCCGCTTATTGGAACCGGGTCGCTTATTTCGACCGGATGGCGCCTTATTTGAAGGATAAGCATGTATATATATCGGGGATATGGTGGGATCGTCTGCGTCATTTTCGGATGCTTGCTTCGAAAATCGACTTGAACAAATGGATGAATGCCGATGAAACGGCGAGCTTCTATAACGGCAGCAAAATCGTCATTAATCTGCATCGGGCGACGGATGACGCCAGCTTTAACAATAACAGCCGGCTGATCGGGGCGCTTTCGCCCAATCCGCGCACGTTCGAAATCGCCGCTTGCGGAACGCTGCAGCTGACGGATGTGCGCCACGATCTGGCCCGGTTTTATACGCCCGGTACGGAAATTGTCACCTACTCTTCCGTCGACGAGCTCAAGTACAAAATCGATTACTATTTGCGCAACGAAGAAGAGCGCCGGGCGATCGCGCTGAACGCGCTCAGGCGAACGATACGGGAGCATACGTATCCTCACCGCGTGGCGCAGCTGCTGCAAATATTGTTCGGATAATGCAAATTGTTCAGGGAGGGATGAACATGCTTTCAGCGGAAAAACGGACTGCGACTGTGACGATAGCGGCGGCAGGAAGAGGCAAGCGAAAAGCGAAGGCGCGAGTTCGGCCGAAATCCCGCCGCAGCAAAACAGGCAGGCTGCCACGCAAGTCCATGTCGCGGTTAAGCAAGAGAAAGACGGTTAGACGGTCCGGCAAACGCCGGAGGGGCGGAGCGCAGGAGACGCAAAGCTATGCGCAAGCCTTCAATAAAGCCTTCGATCAGGCCTATAACGAAGGGTTTCATGCCGGTTTCGCTGCGGGGCTTCAGGAGGCGGTCTGATCGGGACGGCCATGCAAACGGTTGTTTTCATTTAGGGGTGAGCGGATGGGCAGACCGAAGATGATGCTTTTCTCGCATATTGGCGGAAGCCGCTTTATAACCGGTGCGGAGAAATATTTGCTGATGCTGGCGGCCGAGGCGAATCGGCGCTTTGACTGTACGCTGGTCGTTCCCGAGCAAGGCCGTTTGTACCAAGAGGCGGCGCGCAGAGGCTTGTCTGCGCTCGTATGCGATATTCCTCTCGTGTGGCCGGTATACGAATCGGAAGCAGGCCTGACGCAGGAGGTGCAGGGAATGCTGGAGCAGAAGCGGCATGCCCTTCTGACGAACCTGCTTCTGCTGCATCAGCCCGATTTGGTAGCCGTCAGCACTTGCGTCAATGCGCTGCCGGCTATCGCAGCCAAACGACTGGAAATTCCCGTCGCCTGGCTGATTACGGAGGTTGTCGGGGCGAACAGCGCTTCTACGGAAGCCGCAGAGCTTATTCACCACTATTCCGATTGGATCGTTGGTATTTCGGAAACGGCTCTGCGTCCTTTCCGCGCCATTGGACTCAGCGATAAATTGGTTTACTTGCCGCCGACGTGGCTGCAGGATGAACTGCAGCCGGAGCAATGGAGGGATTATCGCCGAGACAAGCGGAAAGAGCTCGGACTGCGGGAGCGCCAATTTCTTATCGGTTATATCGCCGCGAGCCTGCATCCGGAGAAGGGCTTGGACCATTTCATCCGGATGGCTGTCCTGCTGGCGGAGCAAGCGTCCCATGTTCGCTTCCTGATCGTCGGGACGCCGACGGACGCCGTGTATATGGAGCGGTGTCAAAGGCTGATGGACGAATCGGGCTGCGGCGAGCGGTTTCATCACATCGCGTTTGAAGCGCGGATTCAGGCGCTGTTCCCGGCTATGGATATCGTCGTTGTGCCGAGCCTCGTTCCGGAGGGCTTCGGGATGACGGCTATGGAAGGACTTGTCTTCGGCAAAAGCGTAGTGGCCTACCGGTCGGGAGGACTGGAGGAAATATTGAATGCCGCCGGATACGGGGAATGGCTGGCGGAAGCGGGCGATGTGGCCGGGCTGACGGCCAAAGTTCGGGAGCGGATGCAAGCGCAGGCGGGAGCGCAAGCGGACATCCGGCGAGCGGTGGAGTCGGCGTTCGGCATCCGCTCGTACCGGAGGCGGCTGGACGGACTGCTGCAGCGGTTTCATGCGAAGCTGAAGGAAACGGCGGCTTCGCGCCAATGCGCTTCTCTGCCGGAGCTGCAGATGAATGCCGTCTATCGCGGAGAGACCGCGCCGACGGTATTTCTTCTCGAACACGGCAGGAAGCGGCCGTTCGTTTCGGAAGAAGCGTTCCAATTTTATCAATATAGATGGTCGGATGTCCGGTTCGTGCCGGATGAGCTGCTGCATCGCTTTCCGACCGGCGCGCCCGTCAGCACGGATTCGCCTTGGCATCTCTATCGTCCTTCGGTCATGCTGGTTCGCGGCACCGAAGCGACGATTTATTTGCTGCGGGACGGCTGTCTTTATCCGTTTACTTCGCCGCTCAGCGCGCAAATACGGGGCTTTGACCTTGGCAGGACGGTAACGCTTGACGATGAACAAGTGCGTCTCATGCCCCGGGGAGAGCCGTTAACGGAGCATCTGCCGGCATCAGGCGCAACATTCGAACAGAAAGGGGGATTGCCGTGAACATCGTCACCATTCTCGGCACCAGACCCGAGATGATCCGACTTAGCCTTATTATGAGCAAGCTCGATCAGTTGGCGGACCGGCATGCCGTCGTGCATACCGGGCAAAATTTGACGCCGACGCTGCATGATATTTTTTTTCAGGAATTGGGCATCCGTTACCCGGACTACCAAATTAAGCCTCAGGGATACTCGCTCGGCAGCCAGCTGTCGGCGATGTTCGGGGAGGTCGAATCGATATTGCTGGCTGAAAAGCCGGATAAGGTGCTGCTGCTCGGGGATACGAACAGCGCGTTATGCGCCATCCTGGCCGAGCGGATGAATATTCCGGTCGTCCATATGGAAGCCGGCAACCGCTGCTTCGACCGGAATGTGCCGGAGGAGAAAAATCGGCGTGTCATCGACGCCGTCTCCAGCGTCAATATGCCCTACACTTCGCAGAGCAAGCAAAATCTGCTCGGGGAAGGAATTCCCGCCCGCTGCATCGTCGTGACAGGCAATCCGATCTATGAGGTGCTGACGCATTACGAGCCGCAAATTCAAGCAAGCCGCATCCGCGAGCAGCTGGGGCTTGGAGGCGAACCTTATTTTCTCGTCACGATCCACAGAGCCGAGAATGTCGACAATCCGTTTCGCTTGCAAGGGATTATGGACGGACTTAACCGGGTCGCGGAGTCGTTCGGATACCGCATGATCTGCAGCACCCATCCCCGCACAAGGGCGAGAATCGGCGGCTCCGTCCCGCTTGCGACGCACCCGCTGGTCGAATTTCACGAACCGTTCGGATTTATCGATTTCGCGCATCTGGAGAAGCATGCTCTGTGCGTCTTGACCGACAGCGGCACGGTGCAGGAGGAATGCTGCATATTCCACGTTCCCTCCGTAACGATCCGCACCAGCACGGAACGCCCGGAAACGGTCGATTGCGGCAGCAATATCGTCGCCGGCGTCGATGCCGCGAATATTGTCGGCGCGGTGAAGCTGGCGCTTCGCCTATCCAGAAATTGGGTATGCCCGGAAGGTTATCTGGATGCCGCCGTATCCGATAAAGTCGTCAAATTTGTACTGGGAGGGATGTAGCGATGTTTGACAGCCGCAAAATTTTAATTACCGGCGGTACAGGCTCGTGGGGATATGAGCTGACCGCCCAGCTTCTTAGCAAATACGATCCGCTGGAGATTATCGTATTTACCCGCAACGAAGCGAACCAGGTGGCGATGAAGAATACGTTCTCCGATCCGCGGCTTCGCTTTTGCATCGGCGATATTCGGGATAAACAGGCTCTGCTTAAAGCATGCCGGGACGTCGATTGTTTGTTTCATCTTGCTGCGCTCAAGCATGTACCGGTTTGCGAGGACCAGCCGTTCGAAGCGCTGAAGACGAATGTGACCGGGACGCAAAACGTCATCGAGGCGGCTATCGAAGCGAAAGTGAAGAAAGTAATCTATGTGTCCTCGGATAAAGCGGCGAGCCCGGTCAATTTCTACGGCATGACCAAGGCGATCGGCGAGAAGCTGATAACGCAGGCGAATTTGTCGAGCGCCGATACGAAATTCGTCTGCGTCCGCGGGGGCAATGTGCTCGGCACGAACGGCAGCGTTATTCATGTGTTCCGCAAGCAGATCGTGGAGAAAAATCAAATCGGCATCACCGACAAGGCGATGACCCGCTTTTTCCTGACGCTGCAGGAAGCGATAGCGATGCTGCTGCATGCCGCGGAAAAAGGTCTCGGAGGGGAAACGTTCGTGATGAAGATGCCCAGCTGCCGGATTGTCGATTTAGCTGCGGTGCTCTCCGAGGCTTTGGGCAAAAAGGACGTCGATATGGTTGAGCTGGGGGTGCGCCCGGGGGAGAAAATAGAAGAAATTTTGTATTCCGAATACGAGTCGCATAACACGGTTTTATACGATGACGAATACATGGTCATTTTGCCGCCGCTGGATATCCCGGGGCTTCAGAAATATTACTCCCGATTTCCGCGGGCGGCTGCGGGAAGCTACGCTTCGGGACAAAGTCTGATGAACCTTCACGAGATTGAACGGATGCTGCTGAAGGGAGGTTTTTTGCCATGAGAGTTCTTGTGACCGGAGGCGGCGGAATGGCCGGCCATATGCTCGTTCGATATTTATCCGAGCGTACCGGCTGCGACGTGTTCTATACGATCCGGGAACAGCTTTTGCGGGATAGGCCGGGGAGCGGTTTGTACTTGGAAGCGAGCGACGACGAAGCCGTAAAAAGGCTGATAGAAGCCGTGCGGCCCGATGTCGTCGTCAACTGCATCGGCATATTGAACGATAACGCCGAGCAAAAGGTGACGGAAGCGTACCGTATTAACGGTCTTCTGCCGCATTTGCTCGCGGAAGCTGCGGAGCGGGTTGGCGGGCGTCTGATTCATATAAGCACGGACTGCGTATTTTCCGGCGATGCTTCCGGGGCCGGGGCCTACGAGGAAGACCGCGTGCCCGACGGCACGACGGTATACGCGAGAACGAAGGCGCTCGGCGAGGTGCTGCGGGCTCCGCATCTGACCGTGCGCACGTCGATCATCGGACCGGAAATTCGCCGGAACGGGATCGGGCTGATGCAATGGTTTATGAAGCAGCGCGGGACGGTACAAGGCTTCGTTCGGGTGCGCTGGAACGGCGTGACGACGCTGGAGCTTGCCAAATTCATCCGCCATGCGCTGGAGCGCGGAGATCGCTTGACCGGACTTGTGCATTTGACCGCTCCGTACGAAATCAGCAAGTACGGTTTGCTGAAGCTGATCCAAGACGTCTTCGGCAAGAGGGATGTTTGCCTTGAGCCTCGCGGCGCCAAATCGCTGGACCGGACGCTGCGCAGCACACGCGCCGATCTGGAGTACCCGGTTCCGGGTTATCCCGAAATGCTGAAGGAACTGCGCGACTGGATCGACGGGCATGCGCAGGAAGGGGAATGGGCCCGATGAATCCCAAAGTGACGATCGTCATTCCTTTCTACAACGATCCGTACGCTTATCAGGCCATATCCAGCGCGCTTGCGCAGACATATCCGAACGTCGAAATCATCGTCGTGGACGACGGGTCGAACCGGTACGGCGAGATCGGAAAAATTGTCCCTTTGATGAACCGCGTCCTGTATATGCGCAAGCCGAACGGAGGCACGGCCAGCGCATTAAATTACGGCATTCGCCGGGCTTCCGGAGACTATATCGCCTGGCTGAGCTCGGACGATCTGTTCTATCCGCATAAACTGGCCGTGCAAATCCCTTTTATGCTTGAACGCCAAGCGGAGATCAGCTTCTGCTCGTTCGACTTGATGGATGAGAACGGTCTGGTGACACAGACCGATGTCACGCCGCGTTTTGCGGATGAAGCCGCATTGTGCTCTGCCATGCTGACCTTGAATCCGATTAACGGCTGCACGGTCGTCATGTCTGCCCGGTTATTGGAGGAGATCGGTTTATTCAACGAAGCGCTGCCATATACACATGATTACGATCTGTGGTTTCGCATCATGCTGGCCGGTTACCGGTTTGCCTTTGTAGACGAGCCGCTGATCGGATACCGCTGGCACCCCCAGATGGGGACGGTGCGGCATTGGCCGAGCATCCAATTGGAGGTCGAGCAAACCCGCGGGCGCTATCGAAGTTCGATGACCGACTATATTCATAAGCTTGGCGGGCAAGTCTAGCTAAGCGGCAGAACGATCTAAGCCCGGCACTGTCAGGAGGTTTTACTGACGGGACCGGGCTTAGCGCGTTATTCTGCGGTACGCATTTCATATTCGTACGTGCTCTTAAGGCCTTGAACGAGATCGTAATCGGCCGTCCAGCCCAATTGCTCGTACGCTTTCGCATTGCTCAGGCAGCTGTGCCGGATATCCCCGGCTCGCTCCGGCTCACGCATAACGGCGATCGGAACCCCGTGCAAAGCTTGCAGCTGCTGCACCAGCCGGTTCACCGAGACGCTCGCAGCGGTTCCGATTTGCACGGTATGCCGATCTCCCCGGTGAATGGCGGCCAGATTGGCCTTAACTACATCTTTGACATAAACGAAATCGCGCGTTTGCTCTCCGTCTCCGTAGACGATCAGAGGCAGACCCTTCCGGAGACGGTCGAGGAAGATCGCAACGACGCCGCCCTCTCCTTTGGGGGTTTGCCGCGGGCCGTACACGTTGGCATATCGAAGGATCGTATAGTTTAATCCGTACAGCCTGTGAAATACGCGCAAATACGATTCGGGCGCCAGCTTGGATATGCCGTAGAAGGAGATCGGCTGCGTAGGATCGTCTTCATGAACGAGCGTCGTTTGCAAATCTCCATAGACGGCGCAGGAGGAAGCGTAGATGATTTTTTGCACGGATGCCTGCGCGCAGGCGTGAACGAGATTGGCGGTTCCCGCGATGTTGACCGAGGCGTCCGCTCCGGGGTCGGATACGGAACGCTGGACGTCGACTTGGGCCGCGTGATGAAAGACGACGTCGGGGCGCTCGCGCAGCAAGAGCGCTCGCACATCCTCGCTCCGGATATCCATGCGATGCAGAGGAACGCCGGGGGGCAAGTAATCGGGATTTCCGGTACTTAAATTATCGATGACCTGCACGTTGATCCCTTTGGCGAGAAGCGCTTCGACCAGATGGGAACCGATGAACCCGGCTCCGCCGGTAACAATAGCCTTCATAGTTCATCCTCCCGCTTTCTGTTGCCGTTTGTACCAATCGATCGACAGCTGCAGACCTTCCTCCAGCGATACGGACGGTTCGTACTGAAGTATTCGTCTGGCCCGCGATATATCCGGAATGCGGGCGGCCATATCCTCGAAGCCGGGACCGTATGCTTGGGCATGAGGAATAAATACGACGGGGGAAGACGAGCCTGCCAGCTTCACGATGCGATGCGCCAAATCGACGATCGCGATCGGGCGTTCCGAGCCGATATTAAACGCCAGGCCGTTAGCTGCAGGCTCCATTGCGGCGACAGTCCCTTCGACGGTATCCCGGATAAAGGTGAAGCAGCGGATTTGCGATCCGTCGCCGTGAACCTCCAAAGGCTCGCTCGCAAGAGCCGCTTTAATAAACCGCGGCACGACGCCCCCGTATTGCGAGGAGGTTTGCCGCGGGCCGTACGCGTTGAAATAGCGGACGACGGTGACCGGAAGCCCTTGCTCCGCGTAGGCGAAGCACAGATGCTCGTCGATCGCTTTGGCCGTCGCATAGCACCAGCGGTGAATCGAAGGGTCGCCAAGCACGCGGTCCGAATCTTCCTTGAACGGCAGCTTGCTGTTTTTGCCGTAAATTTCCGATGTCGAAGCAAAGACGACCTTCGCGCCGTATTTCATGGCCAGCTCAAGAACGTTCCGCGTACCGTCGATATTGCCTTCAATGACCTTCAACGGATTTTCGACGGTGTTTTTGACCCCGAGAACGGCGGCCAAATGGAAGACGACATCGCAGCGTTCGATCAGTCCCTCAAGCAGCGCTTTGTCGGTGACCGAGCCGTGGATCATCGAGTGCCGATTGCTTTCCGTCGCTTCGTCCAAAAAATGCAGCCGGCCTGTCGACATATCGTCCAATGTCCATAGATGATGTCCTAACTCTATTAAACGATGCACTAGATGAGAACCTATGAATCCGGCCCCTCCCGTTACGAGAATATTCATTTCGCTCTATCACCCCATTCATGTGGTTTCTTCCTAGATTGTGACGATATGATCGCGATCGCCGACATGCTTCATCGCATTGCGGGTATCGATAACCAGATTGGCGTGAGCCGCAACTCCATCATAAGGAATGCCCGAGTGATCGGTGAGGATCAGCACGCAATCCTGCTGCTCGATATTTCGTTTGGTCAGCGGACTTCCTTTCATAGGCTGACCGCCGACGCGAATCTCCTGAATATACGGATCGTGGAAGCTGACCTTGATCCCTAGCTTCATAAGCTTTTCTATAATCGGAATCGCCGTAGATTCGCGCAGATCGTTGACGTCTTTTTTATAAGTGACTCCGATAACCAGAACGCCGCACTCCGTTAGCGGTTTACCTGCAAGGCTGTGCGTCACCCGCTGCACGACATACTCCGGCATGAATTCGTTAACCTTATGCGCCACTTCGATAAACTGCAGGTCCACATCATATTGCTTAGCCTTCCACAGCAAATAGAGCGGGTCGACCGGTATGCAGTGACCGCCGATTCCGGGGCCCGGATAGTAGGGGGTAAAGCCGTACGGCTTGGTGCTTGCGGCGTCGATGGCTTCCCACAGGTTAATGTTCATTTTTTCGCACATCATCGCGAGCTCGTTCATGAAAGAAATATTGACGAGCCTTTGGCAATTTTCAAGTATTTTCGTAAATTCGGCGACCCTCGGAGAGGAGACGACGACAACATTTTGGAAAACACTCTCATAGATTTGTTTGGCGTAAGAAGTACATTGGCCGGATACGCCTCCTAGCACTTTGGGGATTTCATGCAGCGGACTCCGGCGAGCTCCCGGATCGATACGCTCCGGCGAGTAGGCCAAGTGCACGTCCACTCCAACAACCATTCCTGTCGATTCTATCAGGGGCTGCAATTCTTCTTCCGTCGTCCCCGGATAAGTCGAGCTTTCCAACACGACCAAATGCCCTTTATGCAAATGGGGCATAATATTGCGGACCGCATGTTTGACATAGGTCAAATCGGGTTTGCTGTCTTGATCCAGCGGGGTAGGAACGCAAATGATGACCGCATCCGCTTGGCCGACCGCATCGAAAGATTCGCTTACGTGAAAGGTACCGTCGGCAAATAACCTTCGAATCTCTTTTGCGGAAAAATCGGATAAATAGCTTTGCCGATGCTGCAGCTTCTGAATCTTGCTTGAGTCGACATCGATACCGTAGACGGTATGCCCCTTTTCCAAAAACAATTGCGCCAGAGGAAGTCCGACGTAGCCTAATCCGACAATGGCAATATGAAATCGCTTCTGATTCATCTCTGTACTCCTTTCGTCATTTCTTGTATAGCATACGTATATGAGCTTCTTCCGGTAATAGATTAATATCTCCTAGATGAAAAAATAGTAGAATGTCTATGCGCCGGCAGCGTCGCAGCATAGTGTTTCGCCTGTTACCCGGCAGGCAAAGATATTATCCTAGCGCATTGGATGTTTGTACCTTTCGAATACAGGGGCCGGAACATAGAATACATCGGGCTTCTTCGTGAGGAAGGGATGGGGATATGAATATACTGCTAACCACTTATTTTTATCTCCCGCATGTGGGAGGGGTGTCGACGTATGTTGACAATTTGAAGAAAGAGCTGGAGCGGATGGGGCATCAGGTCGATGTGTTTGCTCATCATCCGGACATGGAAAAGTACTATATGCCGAATAACGGCAGGGTTTTGGAAAAAAGCAAGATCAAAAATCTGATTTACGAGAAGGTATACGCTTATTACGAACAGTACATGCCCCATGTAGATCCCTGGATTCGGTGGAGAGACATCGAACGGTACTGCTTCGAAACTGCCGCCGCCGCCTTCGGATTAAATAAGTACGATCTGATCCATGCTCAGGATATCGTATCCGCCAGGGCGCTCTGGCGCGCCAAGCCGAAGGGAACTCCTCTCGTTGCAACCATTCACGGATGTCTGGCGACGGAATTCATTTATTCCGGGGAGATTACGAGCAAGCAAAGCCTGCCCTGGAAATATGCAGCTGCCGAGGAGCTGTACGGGGCGATATCGAGCGACGCTACGATCGTTCCGACCCGATGGCTGAAACGATTGTCCATGAGCGAATTTAAAGTGCCGGGCGAGCATTTGCGAATCATTCCGTACGGCATCGATATCGGGGCGTTTCAAGAGCGGATGGAGCAGTGGACGGCCTTTAGGGGACCGCAGGATAAAAAGGTGATCATATGTCCCGCGCGCCTGGTGCCGGTAAAAGGGCATAAGCATTTGCTGACGGCTTTGGCAAGGCTGAAGCAAGTCCGCAGCGACTGGGTATGCTGGATTGTGGGCGACGGACCGTTAATGCATGAGCTGCGGCAGCAAAGCAGCAGCTTGAGTCTGGACCCGTATGTCCAGTTTCTGGGCTCCCGATCCGACGTGCCTGCGCTGCTCAAACAGGCTCATGTCTTCGTGCTGCCCAGCTTGCAGGACAATCTGCCCTTCTCGGTCATGGAGGCACAAATTGCGGGGAAAGCCGTTGTCGTCTCCGATGCCGGGGGAATACCCGAAATGGTGGCTCACGGCAAGACGGGGCTCGTTTCTCCGGCTGGCCAGAGCGAGGCCATGTTCAACAATCTGCACCTGATTCTCGGAGACGATGTGCTGAGAAGGCGGCTGGGCGAACAGGCTAAGCGGTGGGCTCTGCATCATTGGTCGCTGCCGGTTATGATGGATGCGACATTGGACGTTTACGAATCGGCGACCCATGGACGCATATTAAAACGAGGAGGTAACACCCATGGCAGATAAACTTTCACTGCGAAAAGGAAACGGATATGCGGCCGCCCCACCTGCCGGAAAGATCCGAAACGGAAAGCTCCAGAACGGAAAGCTCCGAAAGCAAGGCGGCAAAGCCGGAGCGGCGGGCGGAACGGTTCTTCTCAACAGTCAAGCTGCCGTGAAGAAAGGCGTTGTGGAGGGAAAGAACGGCGCTCTAAAAAAAAGCGGGAAAAAGACTGCCAAAAAGAATGTGCTGCCATTTAAAAAACGGAAAAGGAACAAAACCGCGTTAGGGAAGGCTCCGCAAAAGAGAGTATTGAAAAAAAGACGCAAAAGCAGATCTACCGTACTGCGGAAAAGAGCATCGCTTCTTCCGGCTAGAAGGGCGGGCAAACGAAAAGTTCGCCGTGTGCGGAAAGCTATTACGCCGCTGATCTTGCCGCCGGCAATCCCTGCGATACCCGATCCTCCCGTTCAAGCGCCGCCGGAACAACCGGTCGAGAGCGACGGCCTTGTGCCGGGAGAATTGTACGATCCGATCTTTTCCTTCGATATTCCCAAGCCGGAAATTAAAGTTGAACCGCAAGTATGGGACGCCGTAAGGGAGAATCTGCCCTCAGATTATTTGATACCCGACCCGGCATTTATTAATGTGTTGTCCGGTGCAATGGACATGCAGACGATGCCGGAGTCATCCCCTGCGATGCAGCAGGTCGAAGCGGATGAGGCCGTAGGCCCGCTGCTCGATGCCAGTTTGATTTCTTTTATCGCGCAGGAGGTCACTCCTCCGTCTTATGAGCCGATGTCGCCGCCGGAGACGCCGCCCATGCCGCAAGCGCAGCAAGTACAGCCGAAGGCGGAAGGAAGCGGCGAATAAGAGATTTTTTGTGTGAGTAGACAGAAAACGGACGATTGCCTTCGAACAGTTGTCCATACCGATTCTTGCGGCGGGAATATACTAAGATCGTAATATATTACAAAGGAGTTGTCCCGCGTGAAAAAAAACGATAATGCAAACCGGCTTGAAGCCAAGATGGCCAAAATTCCTCCTATCTATCACAGCATGGTCCCTTCCGACTTGACCGACGAAGAGAAGCTGGCATGGATACTGGAACAAGAGAAGAAAGGGATCTTCGCAACGGCCCCGTACTTCAGATGGCTGAACAAAGCTCCCGGCTCCGGCTTGTATACAGGCCCCGGAACGGGTCCTGGAACCGGCCCGGGAACCGGATTGTTAGGAGACAACATAACTCCTTATTTGCCGGCGGGTTATGACTATTCGCTCGATGTGCCCGAATTCGGTCCTTCCCTGGACGATACGGATGATGAAGAGCATGACGACGCCGACTTGCCGAAGGAAGATAAATAAATAGCTTGTTTTAGCCACCGGACCTTTAGTCTAGTGGCTATTTTTTTATCGCAGGGGAAACTTTAAGTTTGAACGCGGTTTTCTCAACCGGCGCCTCCGAAGTTTCATCGGCAATAGGAGAGCGGCTCTAGCAATGAGCGGAAAGCAAGACGCGAGAAACGGAATATAGTAAATCAAGAGCTTGAAAGGCAGCGCTTCAACCTTTAGACACGATTAGAGATGAAAGGAAGAGACTCGGATGAAAATCTTGTTGGCAACCTACTGGCCCCTTCCTCATATTGGAGGCGTATGGACCTATCTTGAGATTTTACGGGACGGCCTGGAGAGAAGAGGGTATGAAGTAGACATATTCGCCCAGCATCCGGATTTAACAAAATATTATTTGATCAAGGACGGCCAGGAAGTGGAAAAAGCGCCGCTTTTGGCCGCAGCGGAGGCGCAGACGGCAGGGCAATACAAGGACCGGGATATCGTGCTTTCGCCGTGGATGCTGTGGAGGGAGAGCGAGAAGCGCGCCTTCGAGCTGGCATGCCGGCAGCTGCGGTTGGATCGGTACGATGTGATTCACTCCCAGGATATTATTTCGACCTTCGCGCTCGCCAGAGCGAAGCCTTCCGGCGTACCGCTGGTTGCCACCATTCACGGATGTCTGGCGACGGAATGGGTAGCGAATAAAGAAATTCGGGTCCGTTCCAGGCTGGAACGCCATCATTTGGCGCTGGAGGAGTACTACGGGGCCATGACGCCGGACTGTCTCATTTTGCCGAGCCGCTGGCTGTCCCGGTGCTTGTCGACGTTTCAGGTCGCTCATCCGAATACTTATATCGTTCCTTACGGGTTAAGCCAGCATGACTTTCATCCGCTGCCGAAGGAAGATGCCCAGGAACGCTCTCCCGAGCGCGAAGGCCATCGATTCATTATAGCTTGCCCGGCCCGCCTCGTTGCGATCAAAGGACAAACGCATCTCCTGCAAGCGATGAAACGGCTGATCGAGCGGAGAAAGGACGCCGTATGCTGGCTTATTGGAGACGGGGTGATGCGAGGAGAGCTCGAAAGGCAAATCAGGCAGATGAGGCTCGGGGATCATGTGAAGCTGCTGGGAAAACGGACGGATGTTCCCAACCTCCTGTCTTGCGCAGATGTTGTGGCGCTTCCCTCTTTGCAGGATAATCTGCCTTTCTCCGTTATCGAGGCGCAAAGTCTGGGTAAGCCTGTGGTGGCGAGCAGCGTCGGCGGCATCGTCGAAATGATCGAAGAGGGGGTGACGGGCTACTTGGTCGAGCCGGGAAACGCCGAGGCGCTGTACGAGAAGCTGCTGCTCCTCGCCGACGATTGCGCCTTGCGGGAGCGTCTGTCAAGGACGGCCAGAGAGCATTCGAAGCAGCGTTGGAACGATGCGGTCATGATCGATCGGACTGTGCGGGCATACATGGACGCAGCCGGCGGCAAACGCGCACCTAAGGCAGCGGAACCATTTATCGATAAAATGGAGTGCGGTTACCGCGATATGCTCTTGGAAACGAAGGAAGCTCTTGTCGTACCTACGATGACTTTGCAAGGAACCATTAAGGACGCAAGCTCCGGATACGCCGTCTCCGATGCCCGCGTACATTTGCTGGACGCATCCGGCGTCGTTCTCCGAAGCATGCATTGCGGAGCTAACGGGGAATTCGCGCTGCCGGGCGTACAGCCGGGCGCCTACGAGCTGGGCTGCTTCAGCGAGGCTTACGGTTTCAAGACCCGGGCGGTTAGAATATCTTCGGCCGGACGGGCGAACATCGAAATTTTGCTGCAATGAGCCCCCGCTGCTGCAATATACCCGCTAAGGCTTTGCTGCAGCGGATTTTGGATGAATATAATCAGACCATAGGGAAGAAGGGTAACCTGATGAGATTTGCATTTGCGATTATGACCCTAACCAAAGGCGGAGCCCAGAGGATGCTTGTGGAGATCATGCAGGGCTTGATCCGCAAAGGACATGAAGTGACGGTTGTGATGCCTTCTGCCGGAATCATCGATTTTGCGCTGAACGCCCGGTTGATTCGTACCGCCGGCGATACGATGACGGAGCACGACTTTCCCTATGCGGATGTGCTCGTCTCAAATTTTTACACGACGGTGGAAGCCGTGCAGAGAGCGTCGGAGCAGGGGAAGGGAATTCATATGCGTTTGAGTTTATGCTACGAACCGTTATTTTTGCCGGATCAGGCCGTTTCTTTCCCAACTTATCAGATGACGCCGAATCTTCTAGTGTTATCCCGGTATCAGCAGGAGTTGGTCTACTTGAATCACGGCGTCGAAGCGAAAGTCATCCCTATCGGAGTAAGCAAAATCTTCCGTCCGTACAGTATTAGAGATCACGGCGGGCCGCTGCAGATCGGCGCCGTCATTCGCAAGCCGGACGGGGGGGATGCCTGGCATCGGCAGCAGGAGGCGCTGATTAGCCATATGCTGTTCGTTAAAGCGCAGCGGCCGCAGGTGGAGTTAAATCTGATCGGTCCTCCGCGCGACGTATTCACCTCGCCTGCGCTTATGAAATTGCGCGAAACGGGGCAATTCCGGTTCTACACGCCGGCCAGTGATGCCGAGCTGTGCTATCACTATAATCAAATGCATATCTTCGTAACGTCTTCCGTGCACGAAGCGTGTCCTCTGCCGGCGCTGGAGGCGATGAAATGCGGTACGCCGCTCGCCGCCGTCTATTCGGGCGGCAATATGGAATATTGCCGGCATGAGCACAATTGCCTGCTCTCTTACGCCACAGACAACCGTCTGGGAGAGGACATTATACGTTTGGTCGACGATTCCGGGCTGCGCCGCAGACTGGCTTCCAACGGGCTTAAGGAAGCGGAGAAGTGGACATGGGAGCGAAGCGTAGAGCTTTTCGAACGGGCGGCGTTTGAATATATGTGCAGAAGATAGTGAATCGCGGGGGCCGATAAATCTCGGCTCTCTTTTTCATATGTTCCGCAGCCTCAATTTTCTTCGCTATGTGCACTAGCCCTCGCTCTCATAATAAATGTACATAAAATAATGTGGAGTTGTTTTGCACAACAAATGCAGCGATTGGAGTTGAGTCATAGAATGCGACCAGTACGTACTCCCTCTTCCCCCAGATTCAAGCGGCCCCGCTTGAAAGTGTCCGTCATCATCCCCGTCATGAACGAACGAAGAACGCTGGCTCGCGTCATCCGGGAAGCGAAGAAGCTGCAGCCCGGCGTAGAAATTATAGCCGTCGTCAACGGATCTACCGACGGCTCGGAGAACATAGCCCGGGTATCGGGCGCCCGCGTCATTTTCTATGAACAGCCGCTCGGTCATGACGTCGGCAGAAGCGTGGGGGCGCGGTATGCCAGCGGCGACGTGCTGCTATTTTTGGATGGAGATATGGTCATACCTGCACAGAAGCTGCGCCCCTTTATTTATGCGGTAGAGCGCGGCGTCGACGTTGCCTTAAACCGATATATAGGCCCGACTCGTTTACGCTCCTCTGCTCATCCGGTAGTGCTGGCGAAGCATGCTTTGAATACGGCCATCGGCAGAGCCGATCTTCGAGGAGCGTCGATGACGACGATTCCCCACGCTGTAAGCCGCAAAGCGCTAGACGCCATAGGGATCGAGAATCTTGCGGTCCCGCCCAAAGCGCAAGCGATGGCCGTGCAAAAGCAGCTGCGGGTGGAGGCCGTCCACTTTATTCACGTTGGCTTGCTGAACCCGGTTCGCCGGCGGGGCAACCGGGCGGACCCGCTCGGCAGATTGATCGTAGGCGATCACTTGGAGGCGCTGCGCTGGTATACGCAGTCTACGAACGATCGCGGGCTGCATACTGATTTGAATAGAAACCGGAATATGGTGAGGTGATCTGCTTGTGCAGCGTTCAAAAGCAATAGTGAAGAAGCCGGCTCCTTCAAGGCGTTTGCCAGTCGCCGGCCCGGGCAACCGGAAGCGCGGCAAGCCGAAAGCCCACCCGCAGCCGCTGCGGTTCCAGCGAACGGGAAAGCGGCGGCGCCGTCCGTTCAGGCCCCGCATATTCTCTCAAGCCTTTCAGGCGGGATTTCGGGCGGGGCGGAAAGACGCAGCCGATTATACGGTCGAGAACGAACCGAATCCGATCCAAGCGCTGAATCGGCTTTGGCTGCGCAGGGCAAACGGCGTGGGCCGGATCGGAGCGGGCTGGAGACGCTATGAAGAGGCGGCCAAAGGGTATGTGAACGGCTATTTCCGGGGCAAGAGAAAGCCTCCGCGGGATTGGCTGATGATGCCGACGGGCAAATCCGTTGCCGCTATAGTGACGGTGATGAACGAGGAAAGGACGATCGGCAGCGTGATGAGCGAGCTGAAGCGGCTTCCGCTCGAAGAGATTTACGTCATTGTCAACGGTTCAAGCGACCGCAGCTTCGAGAAGGCTCGCGAGCATCCTAGCGCAACCGTGCTGTTCTATCCCGAACCGCTCGGTCATGACGTAGGCCGCGCCGTAGGGGCTAAGATGGCGCAGTCCGAAATATTGCTTTTTTTGGACGGCGACATTCAGCTGTCCGCAGAGCGGCTGCTTCCTTTCATCAGCGCCGTCGATCGCGGAACGGATGTGGCCTTGAACGATATTTCCCCGTTTTTGGGGCTGTTTTATAACAGAGACCAGGTTACGTATATGAAGCAGTTTTTGAACGTCGCCCTGGGGCGCAATGATTTGCAAGCCAATTCCATGACGGCGGTGCCGCATGCTCTGTCCCGGAGGGCAGTGGAAACGATAGGCATTGCATCGTTAATGGTCCCTCCCAAAGCCCAAGCCTTGGCTGTTCATCACGGTCTACAAATCAGATCGGCGTGCAGCGTGGATGTCGTGCGCCGCAACCGGGTGAGGAACAACAATATAGGACCCATGAACCATGTGGCTGAACTGATCGTCGGCGACCATCTCGAAGCCCTTAAACTGATCGGCGATTTGAAGGGAGAACGAATGGCTTTTGCCGACACGATGCGTAAACGATCCTATGCTTGGAGGTAGAAGGGAATGCAGAAGACGAGCTTCATTATACCTAACTATAACGGTCTCCCCTGGCTGAAGCCGTGCTTGCAATCCATCCGCCAGCATACTCTAACGCCTTATGAGATCATTGTAGTCGATAACGGTTCGTCCGACGGCTCGGTCGACTATTGCTTGAAGAACGATGTGAAGCTGATCTCGCTTCCTTGGAATCGCGGCTTCCCGATCGCTTGCAATATGGGGCTGCGCATCGCTACGGGAGACGCGCTGCTATTGCTCAATAACGATACGCTGATGACGAAGAACGGGCTTTCCAACATGCTGCGATGCTTGTACAGCAGCGAAAATATCGGCATCGTCGGGCCGATGACCAATTATGCAAGCGGCAAGCAGATGCTTGGGGAGACTTTTACCACGGTAGAAGATATGACGGAGCGGATGAATCAGACGGACCCCGGGAAATGGATGGAGGTGGAAAGGCTTGTAGGGCTGTGCTTTTTGCTGCGCCGGGAGCTGCTGCATAAGGTCGGTCTGCTGGATGAGCGTTTTTCCCCGGGGCATTATGAGGATGACGACTATTGCCACCGAGCCCGCCAAGCGGGTTACCGGCTGATGATTGCCGGAGATTGCTTTATTTATCATCATGGCAGCGCGAGCTTCCGCAAAGAAGACGAACAATCCGTTAAGCATCTCATTTTGCAAAATCGCCAAAAGTTTATCGAGAAATGGGGCATGGAGCCGCAAGCGCATATTTAGCGTCGGACGCCCCTTCAATACGGTCTGTATAGGCTAATGCTGTGGTCTTTCAATCTTCGGCTGCATATGTTGTGAGAGAGCAGCTTTATACCTCCGGGAGGTTGATCGGATGCATAAGCAAATTACGAAAATGTTGGAACATATCGCCTCCTCGCAAATGGAGATGGCCAATATCCTCGAAGCCAAGCGGCATGTCGCCGTTCATATGTCGCAATTGGTTCATAATATTGCCGAGCAGTATCCAAATGTCGATGGCGTCGAAATGCTTACGGAGCATTCCTTGGACGTAGCCAAAAATATCGCAGTCTATTTAAGCAGTCTGGCCGATTTGGAGGAAGCCTTAGCCGAAAACTTGTCTTATGTGATGAAGGAAGTTGACATGCCGGACGGGGAAGAATGAACATCTTTTAACGGAAAAGAGGACTAACATTGAGCAGAAGCGATTCCTATTATAAAATGATGCAGGCTGCGGTTAAATTTCATCACAACATCGCCTTGATTCTGGAAGCCAAAGCGGCGGAAGCGACCCGTTCCTGCCAATGGATTTGCAACCATGTTTCTCCCCAGCAGTTTGACGATCACAGCAAGCAGGTCAGACGGGCGATCGAAGTTCATGAGCAATTGATCGAAGTGATCGAGGGTCTGACGAGGATGGAGCAAGCATTGTCGAAAAATATGTCCGTCTTATTAGGAGACGACGAAGAAAGCTCAGATTCAGGCGGGGAAGCGGGCGTCGGAGATTTGTTTCCGTTCGGAGGCGGCTCCAAATGAACTGGCATTATGAAGAAAATAAATTGAAGCTGCACATTTTGCATTCTCTTGCCCGCAGTCAAAGAGCGCTGGCCCGAATCATCGAAAGCATGGCGGATGTCTCGGAAATCCCGGCGGCATCCGCCGAACGCGTGGCAGAACAGATCGACGCAATCAGTCGCTACCAAAAGCAGCTGGCCGTCAAACTCACTGGCATCCGAATCCGCAAATTTCGTCGCGGACATCCGGGAGCGCTCTGGCTTAACCGTACTTTGCTGAGCGCGGAGAAACGAAGCGGAAAACGCGAATCCGGCAAATAAATAATAGGGGGGCGCACATGGGCGAGCTGTAGTGAATAGGCTATAGTATGGCGTTTTGCCTACCTTTGATTGGGAATGGAGGAAGCCGGATGATGATCAAATCCCCCTCTGCCGATGACAGTTTTTCCTTATCTGCGAAGCTGCAGTACCGGGACGTGCGCCGTTTTATGTCCCAACTGCAATGGAGCGTTAATCGCACGGCTACATTAATTCGGGCTTATGCGTCGCTGGTCAAGATGTCTCCTGACGAGGAGACCGCCTTGGACTTGGAGCGGATGCTGGCGGAAGAGAAGAAATATTTTGCTTTGCTGGAGGCGTTATACATCGAGCTTAAAGGCACGGAACCGCTTGTGCAGCCGGAGCCGTTTATTCACAACACATATCCGGACGGATTACGGCAAATGATTCGCTGGGAGCGGGAAACCATCCGGCAGTACCGCGATACTTACTTGCTGACCCCGAGCCCGAAGGTAAGGGATTTGTTTTTCTACGGTATCAACGACAGCGCCGATCATTTGGTAGGGCTGATTTTATTGCAGCAGTTATGATTTTTGATGATAGTAGTTCTTAAGAACTACTTATTCGGATAGTGGTTGCCAAAAACGGAGGGTATCTAGTATAATCGAACTGCATAGGAAAGTTTTGGCATTGATGTGTTATAATTTCATAATAATAGAAGCCGGAAGCACCGCCATTCAAAGGGAATTTTCCTATGTCTGGAGGTGCTTTTTGTATTTGTTTTTTTCAGTAAAAGCAGACACCAAAGTGTAAGGGAGAGAGATCATTTGAACCGGTTGATGAAACTAACCTTGTCCGTGCTCGTCGCGGCGGCCTTGTTGCAGGAAGCGGGGAGCGGAACGGCTGAGGCGAGCAGTCTCGACGACATCCATGATCATTGGGGAGAGCCGCAGATTACGGCGGCGGTTCAGGAGGGCTATGTGGACGGTTATCCGGACGGCACGTTCAAACCGGAACAGAATGTGAGCCGGGCGGAGTTTATTAAACTGGTGGCGGATGCGCTCCAGTGGGATCAACCGGAGGCAGCCACCGGCGCATGGTATACCCCGTACCTCAACGCATCTTTGGCTCGAGGGATTTACAAGAGCGGGGAATTTCCGGAGGATCGGCTCGAAGATCCGATCTCCCGCGAAGAAATGGCCCGGATGGCGGTGCGGGCGATAGGGATTGATCAGACGGATACTCGAAAGTGGCTGTACCTTGCCGCCTTGAAGGGGATTATTAACGGTTTGGATCAAACGGGAACATTGGCGCCGGACGAGCCTACGACGCGCGCGCAGGCGGTGACGGTAATAGGGAGAATCAAGCAGCTCCGCGCCGGGATCAGCCTCCCTGCGGATGCATACGTCATAGCGGAAGCGGAGATGTATTGGCATCGAACGAATCTGTTATCCGCGCTGCCGCAATATTTCGACGAGACGGGCGGTGCGGATTACCGCGAAGAGCTGTCGACACATTCCATCATGAACGGGAATATGACCTGCTCCCTCGACCGCTATGTTGTCGTAGATATGGACAATCCTCATGATCCGAACCGTTTCCTTGTGCCGGATGACCTGCAATGGGCGGATACCGCTGAGAAAAAAATAAAAGATGTCGGCGAAAGCGGCATCTATGTGCTTGTGTCGGAGCAGACGCTGCGGATTCAAAGCTTTCCGGCTCAGTCTAATGCCGTTAAGCCTTGCTATGCTTCTTTCATGGATAAACTGTATGACGATACAGGAGAACTTCGGGCACAAGGCCATCCGTATCAAGTGGCTCCGGCCGATCACTACACGCCTATCGGGAACAACCGGTTTTCCTTAAAATACGGCGGAGCGGTAACAGGCAATGCAGGGGAGCAGGTCATCCGTCCGTTCACAAGCTATGAGGTGCTGCCCAAAGGGCAGCTGGCTTCCCCAGATCCTAACCGTCAAGTCAGAGTGGTCTTCAAGGGCATCGGAGCGGAGGGCCCGACCCATATCATCTACGCAGGAAACGCAAAGAGCAAATAACCATCTAACAGCTTGTTATAAAAAAGGAGAGAACTATAGTGAAAAAAACAATTGCAGGTATGATCGTCGGCTTATCCCTATTCATATCCATATCCAGCACAAACGCCGCGCCGGCATTAAGCGATGTTAACGGCCATTGGGCCAAGGATCAAATAGAATTCGCCTTGAAGGACGGATTCGTCGACGGGTACCCGGACGGCACGTTCCGGCCGGATCAGAACGTCAGCCGCGTCGAGTTTCTGAAGCTGGTCGTCGATGCGCTCAAGTTTAAAAAGCAGGACGCCGCGGGGGAATGGTTCCAGCCTTACGTGAAGACGGCCGAAGTGAACGGGATTCACCAAACGGGCGAATTCGCCGCCGATCAGCTGAACGAGCCGATTACCCGCGAGGAAATGGCTCGGATCGCCGTCCGCGCTACCGGGGAAGCGAACTATGATGCGAAGAAGTGGATGTACCTGGCCACATCGAAAGGCATCATTACCGGCATGGACGAAGCCGGCACTCTCGGGGAAGATCAGCCGACAACGCGCGCTCAAGCCGTGACGGTCATCCGGAGGATCATGAAGATTCGGGAAGGAGCCAGCCTGCCGACGGATAAGTATGCTACTTCGGCGGCGGAGATTTATTGGCATAGGACGAATATTTTGACGATGCTTCCGCAGTATTTCGGATGGGGGGATGCGCACGGCATTCCATTTGATACGACGAAACTCCGCTACGATGGGGAAAATGGATTTTCAGAAGTAGAGAAGTATGTCGTAGTTGATATGGGCGATCCGAACGATCCGAATCGGGAGCTTATTCCGGAGAACATGATTTGGGTTAAGAAATATAATCTGGTTTACACTGTAGAAAAAGAGGCTCCAAGCAACAGTTATGCATTACTTTCTTTTAATCATATCGTGGTTAAAGGGGATATAGATTCACCGGTTTTTCGTTTTGCGAATTTATCGATTCCAACCATTTCTGATAGCCCAAATAATGTAGACGAGAATGGAGTGTTAAATAACGTAACTGCCTATGCCCCGCAGACGGGGGATGGCCCATATTTAGCTGCAGGTCATATGAGCAAATTGGAGCCGGGGCCACATGATTTCCATATCGTTTGCGGTGCGCTATTGCCTAAAGGGAAACTTGCGGAAAATGGACTATCCTTTAGTATCTTGAGAAGCTCTGCTCAGGAATTGGGTGAAAGAGGGAATCAATTAATATATCGTTCACAGGTAGAGTACAGCTTTTTAAAGGAGTAACTTGAATGAAAAAAATGCTGTCTTGCTTTTTATTAATGATGATTATTTCATCATTGGGTCTAAAATTTTCAAGTAACACTTATGCCGCAAGTTCGCAAGACCTAGAAGTAAACTTTACTTCAGGAACAATCATTCCGGGAATTTCTACAAACGAATATTTCATATCTGGTACCAATGGCATAAAACCCCTTGATGTTACTGTCCCAAACAGTAGCAATGAAGTTATACAGAAGGTAGAACTAATTGATAAGAAAAGCAATACTGCGTTACAACAATTAATCAATGTGGGTGAGAATCTATATAGAATTCCAGAGTCTGTTCAACCCATTGAGACTATTAATGTTAGTACTAAGAATGGTAATTCCTATGTGGGTATTGATGAAGGCTATTATGAATGGTTCCGCGACCCAACGAAAAAGAATATTTGGATGTACGATTACGACGATAAAGAGGATGGTGTAGCTCACAGGCATTATATCAATACCACTGATATCTACGATCTTCCACCTGGTGGAATGTGTAGTGGATTTACTGCTGAAAATACAAGTGGAGGATTGCCGTCTTCCTATCCTCTCACCGTTCCTTGTAACGTTGCAATGGATTACCGAGAAGGATATCTTTCAGCTTCGAACATTCATTTGTTCCTTCCAGATGGAGTTACTGAAATCAATCCAAAATATGTATTAGACATGAAATTCGATGAAACATTTACGTTTGATGACCAGAATGGTACGTTTAATTTGAAGCAAAACAATATTCAGTATATCACTACCACCGGACATATCGATCCGAACACACTTCATTACCGGTTTAACTACAAAGCAATCTTTGATGTTCCACCAGACGAAGCACCGGACTATTCAAACCCTAACGGAGTTGTTGTCCGCTGGTATAACTCGTGGAAGCTCAACGTGGTTGGTCACGTATATAAATATCCTGCGATGGCGATCCGGGTTACCACAGCTCCGCCTCCGGCCAAGCCGGACCTCACTGTAACAGGGTTGGCCTCTAAAAATGTTTGTATCGCTGTAGGACAGCAGGCTTCCTTCGAATATTCCATTAAAAATGTGGGACCCGCTGTCAATACCCCATTTAAGGTGAGTGTTCGAGTAGATGGAACAGAAATCAAATCAGATTCCTATTCCAGCTTAGCATTGAACGAAACTAAGGCGGGAACCTTCAACTACACCTTCAGCTCCGAAGTTGAAAAGCAAATCACCGTCTATGTCGATAGCGACAATGCGATAGCTGAAGATGATGAAAGCAACAACTCTCGTACCGAAACTTTTCAAGCCAAGCCCGCGGGCGGCTGCGATTCGTCACAGCCCAAACCGCCCGATTTGAAAATTACCGGGGATTTCACGATCATGAATCCGGTCATTTACTTTGGCGACGATAACCTGGTGCAGCCAGAAAATATCTCCGTAACCGGAGGCAACGGCTGCGCTTACGTTTCTCACGAATTTACCTTTACTCAGGGAAGCTTACGGTTTTACCCGCGAGGGTTAAGTCCGAAGGACGCCAATTATTGGTTTGTCTACGATTCAGGATACATGACGTACGGCGGCGGCATCGGGAAAGGGACTGTCACTGTGTATATGATAATCAACACAACCTGCGGTTCATCCGATCCGATCGGACCGAAAACGTTCGAAATTAAAACCGATCCGAATAACCATCCGCCAACCATCGAAATCGCATGGTACAAAAACGGGAAAGAAGTTACCGAAGCAGTGGTGGGCGATATCGTTGATTTGAAGGTTAAAAAAGAAGAAGATCCGGACGGCGATGAAACGTTCCGAACATGGTTATTCAGCGAAGGCAATACCGATTGGATTAAAGGGCTTCCGGCAGCTTCCGGATGGAAAGAGCCCTACAACGCGAATTCGTATCGCAATATTACGGCAAGTGTGGAAGGTTCTCATAAAGTATGTGCTACTATTAAAGACATACGGGGAAATGAGCCCGAAAGACCTTCTTGCGCCTTCCTGGATGTGCAAGGGCCGACGCCCATACCGGTTATCAACGGAGCGACGGTCGTCAAAGAGAATCGGCCTCTGAATCCGCCGCTCGATTCGTTAGCCAGTTATTCCCCGGTGACGGGACGTACCATTGATCATGCCCGCGACGAATGGAAGAGCTCCGCTGTGTGGACTGATGGAACGACTTCTTCCTGGGACGGCATCAGCAGCTCCTTCGCGAAGACAGGGAAAGTAACGGTCACACTTCATGTTTTTGATAATACGGGGCTAAAATCCATCGCGCCGGATTATCACTATATAACGGTCACGCCAGACGATCCGCCGATCATCGACTTCCAATACTTAAGCACGATGAGCCGCGGGCCGCAGAAGTTTAAAAACAAGTCGTACAGTCCGGACGGCGACGGCATTGAAATTTACAAAGTAACGGGCGGGTATGATTGGTCCAACAACGGCGCATGTAATGTCAATGAGACAAATTACTCCGACAATAATCAAGAATTTACGTTTAACCCGAACCGCGTAGGGAATTATTGCTTCCGCGTTTATGCCAAGGAGCCGGAATGGTACGGCAAGTCGGCGTATCGAGATTACACGGTTCAGGTCATCAACGATAACCCGAGCGTGGAATTTACAGTGACCGGAACGGCTAGCGAGCCGATGCCCGTCAATGTGGCAGGGTTTAAAGCAACCGATTTAGTCAATTGGACGAATACCAGCTTGGACAAGTCCAGTATGTACAAATCGTGGTCGGTAGGTCCAAATGGGGAATTGGTGAGCAGTAAACGATCTCAAGATAGCTCAAAAGGTCCAAAGTATTATTCACTACCGATGGGGAACGGAAATATGGGCCTCAACGGAAAAAGTCTCTTAACTGGTGGAACTTTTATCGAGCCTAACGTTGTGGCTATTGGGAATGACGAATACATCGCCAGAGAGTACCTATCATCGCATCTTGATCTTTACTTGGTAAGTCCAAACCATTCACCTATAAAACTGGTCTACTTTACGTATGACCAGAATAGCCAAGTGTATTTTAATGATGCAACCGATGAGCTTATGATCGTATGGACGGACGGACCGCGAACGGCAACGAGCCTTTACCGATATGAGCAGAAGTGGACTCGTTGGAGTTTGGCTACACTGCGGAGCGGAAATACAGGCGTCGCAGCAAGTGGGGACAGAGTGGTGACGTACGGTTCAGGTCCAGGTTATAAAGCCAGCGGGAAGAAAGCGGAATGGGCGGACGGAACACGGCCCAATCTGTTCTCAAGGCTAAAATTTGTTGATGATTACAAGGAAATTAACTTGACGGCAAGAACGATCACATCTTATACGGCTGCAGATAAAGTGCACCCGTATAGCACAATATCCTATGACTCGATTCCGGCATTCCCGCAAATGCAGGTTGCAGCATCGCCACCACCCTTGCATTATTACGAAGAATCAATACCTGACCAAAAATTAGGGTCAACAACAGGGAGTGACAGCCATACTGGAGTATTAATGGATGCCAAAGGAAACTACTATGCAGGTCAAATGTTGAACGGGTCGTTCCAGATATACCGCTTCGATGCATATACGGGGATACCCACTACGGTCCGGGTTGTTGGTCGAGGCGACATTGTCAACCTGACCAGTATATCAGAGGATGGGAATACTGCTGGTCTATATTGGTCCTATTATGATTGGGACGATTATATGACCAAATCGGGAACCGTCTATATTAATCTCTCGACGGGGGCGGAAACGGGCGCCGCTGCTACACACTTGGAAAATTTCGATTACAACAGCTATCAGAACGGATACGGCTGGAAAAACAATACGCTGGTTGAATTAAGCTATAATACGGCTGTAACCAACAGCAGTTTGCCAATCGATGCAACAATCATATCGGATAATCAATATGCTATCCGGGACTCTGGTCAAATTTATGTTTACAACTTCAATCCGAGCGAGGGGCAGCCGGACCGCTCCAACGAACCATTTACATTCGGCCAGCTTGTCAATACGTCATCGCAGCAAATTACGAACGGGACGATTCTTTGGAGCATGAAAACTCATTTGGATCATCCGAACATGGCTGCGGGCATGAGCTTCCGGATTCAAAACTATCAAAATATGTATCGTCTGGAATCGACACAATCCAGCCTGCGGCTGCTCAAAATTGCGGCTGGGCGAAAAACCGAGCTCAAAAGAATTAACCGGTCCGCTGCGAACGATGCGTGGATTCCATATAAGATTAAGCTTTCCGGCAACCAAATCAAAGTGTATGAAAATAACACTCTGGTCATGGATGCGACCGACGGCATGTTCGGATCGGGGACGCTGGGGCCGTTCTCTACGGCGGACAGCAGCCAGTTCCGATCGATTACCTATCAATGGAGCAATGCCGACGGCAGCTTTGCAACGCCGGGAACGGCTATCGTCGATACAGCCGTGTCGTACGATGTGAAATATGACGATCCGGAGAAAGACCCGAGACTGGACGCAAGAACCCAATGGATGTACGCGCACGTCGATACGACGATGTTCCTGGATGTAGGAGACGGCAAATCCGGCCTATCTGCGTATAACGGAAAAACGGTCCAAAATCAAATTTTAACGTTCGATAAAGTGGGGAGGTACAAAATCGACTATCGCGTACCGGACGATCCGCATCCGGACCATCGAATTGCAAACGGCGATTTGATGTTTGAAGCATACTCGAAATATTCGGACTGGTATACGCAATATTTAATTGTACATCGCAGACCGATTTCCAATTTCACAATCTTGCAAAACGGCAGAACCAAATTAGTTGAATGGACCGATTACAGCTACGATCCGGACCATTGCTACAACTCCGGCAATTGCCAGAATAAAGCGGACTATCCGACGAGTCACGGGATTTACAAGAAAAAGTTTTACTACGTTACACCATCGGGCACACGCGTCGATGGCAAGCTGATTCGCCCGACCGAAACGGGAACGTATATTGTGGCGATGGCCGTAGCGGACGAATACAATGCATGGTCCGATTGGTATGAGCAAACGATCGATATTTGCAGCGGCTGCCAAGCGGCGCCGAATCATCCGCCAAGCGTAACCCTAACGTTCCCGACAGGCAGCCAGAGCAATCCGACGCCGGTCAGCCTGCAGCCAACGATTCAATGGAATCAATCCGACCCTGATCCGAATACCGTTTTTGAATTGTTCGATCTGAACGTGAAAGATGAATGGGGCGGCTGCGTCGAATGCGTGACCAATAAACTGATGGGTACGACAGCTGGCAGCTGGGCATGGACAATGGACAACCTGTTAACGATGGGACGCAAATATCAGGCGCAAGTCAGGGTAAGCGACGGCGAAGCCTGGTCCGGATGGAGTAACGTCGGCTGGATGGCCACCAATAGTCCGCCGGCGGCATATATGAGCTTTCCATACGGAACGCAGGATAACCCGAATATCGTGAATACGAGGACACCGACGTTAACCTGGACGCAGACCGATCCCGATGCGGGAGCCATATTCGATTACTACCAAATCCAGATCGCGAATGAAGCGAATAATATCATTTACGACAGCGGGAAAGTGTGGCAGCATACGTCGTCTAATAACGGTAGTATGCAAGTGCCAATCGAGCTGCCGACAGGTCAGAAGCTAAGGGTCCGCGTAATGGTCTGGGATCAGTACGACGCGGCTTCCAATTGGTCGCCGCAAACTTGGATGATGATTAACCGGCCGCCTAATGCCGATTTTGACTGGACTCCGAAGCCGGCATTTGAAGGGGATACCGTCAACCTGATCAACCGTTCAACCGACCCGGACGGTGATGAGCTCAAGTTCGTGTGGCAAATTAACGGACCTGTTTACTATGCCGAACCAACGACCAAAGACGCCGTCATCCCGGGCAATATAACGGATTATCATCCCGGGGACTACACAGTGACATTGACCGCAACCGATATACACGGCGCTTCCGATACGGTGACAAAGGTCGTTCCGGTGGGGGATCTAAACGTAGAGGGCTTCGTACGCCATACGGATAGCTGGAACGAGAACAGACAGAGCTACAACCGCAAGAAGACGGGGGACCCGGAGAGGCCGCGCCCTTACGATATGTTTTGGTCGGGTGAAGCATTCGTGCTGGCGGCCGTGACGAACCAGCCCGCGGGTGCGGTTCAGGCTCATATGTCCTATACGGAGCTGGACGAAACGATGCTTCCTTCTTCAGGGAACGTCCAGTGGAGCGGGCAGATGAAGCGGGACGATTTCGAGACGCTGCCGGATCGAAGCTATGTATTCCGGTTTACCGCAGTCTGGCCGAACGGTCATACCGAGACCGCCGACCGGATCATTACGGTGCATGACCCTTGGACGGAATTTACCGCCAGCGTGAGAAAAGAATAACGCAGGACCTGTAGCTTCAGCCGCCGAGCTTCCTCTATGCCGGGTGCCAGGATTGTGCGATTCCCGAAAGCATTCCGCTTTTTTTCAGTGTATAATGATAGCAGGCTAACAGCGGATGCAAGCGCCGCTTCCGGCTTCATAGCGGTTTTATGAGCGGGAAGCGGCAGTTTATGAGGGGAGAAGGCAGGTGAAGAAAGCATGTCTTTACGCACGTTAAAGCTGCTCACTATTATTGTACCGCCGGTCATTATAGGCGGGTTTGAGTATATTCGCCATGATTTTTTGCTTGACGAGCTGTCCATGGAAACCGGCAACCTGTACATAACGATTCTTACGCTGTTTCTTTCGTACTTGTTCGCTTCCTGGATGTTTCACAGCATTCAGCGCATCAGCGCCAGACTGTCGGCCGAGCAGTCGAAGAGGGCTGTGTACGAAGAGCGGGAGCGGCTGGCTCAGGAGCTGCACGACAACATCGCGCAAATCTTGTTTTTCCTTAACGTACAGCTGAAAAAAGGACGAATTCAGGAGGCGCGTTCGGCCGTCTCGGAAATCGACCACCATCTCCGGCAGGCGATATTCAATTTGCGGACAAATCCGGAGGAAGGCGCCACGTTTACCGCGCGGCTCGGTTCATGGCTGGAAGAATGGAGCGGGATTACCGGCATTGCCGTCGAGCAGCGAATTGAAGTGCCGGAAGACATTGTGACGACTTCGGCGGAGGTGAAGCTGTTCGCGATTATTCGCGAAGCTTTCACCAATATCCGCAAACATTCGCAGGCGGACCACGCTTCAATTGAACTGGGAGTAATGGAGGAAGGCGGCCGGTGGCAATTGCGCGTCAGAGATAACGGAGTCGGTCTGAAGATGCCAGAAGAGGCGCACTCGAACCGCTATGGAATGTCTTTTATGCGCAAGCATGCCGCCGAATTGGGAGGAGAATTGGATGTGACGACGCCGCCGCAGGGCGGAACGGAGCTGGTCGTCTCAGGACCGATGCAAAGGAGAGTGACGCCATGAACTACAGGGTGCTGATCACCGATGATCACCCGTTGGCCCGAAGAGCAGTGCGTGCGCTGCTCGCAGGCGAGGAAGGCTTCGAGATTGTAGGAGAGGCGGACAATGGAGAGCGGGCCATTGCCTTATGCGGCGAACTGATGCCGGACCTTGTCCTGATGGACATTCAGATGCCGGGCATGACGGGGCTTGAAGCGACGCGCAAAATCAAGCAGCAGCATCCGCATATTCGCATCGTTATGCTGACGGTTTCGGACGATGTCGCGGACCTGTTCACGGCGATCCAAAGCGGCGCGCAAGGATATTTGCTCAAAAATATGGACCCGGATGACTGGATCGTTTATTTGCGCGGTCTCTTGGACGATAACAGCGAAATTTCCCGGCATATGGCCGATCGGCTGTTTCATCAATTCCGTTCGTCTCCCTCCCAGGCAGTGGAAGAAACCAAGCCGAACGTGCTTTCCCAGCGGGAAGGCGAGATTCTGATGTGCGTCGCCAGCGGGCTCAGCAACCGGCAAATCGCGGAGCAGCTCATTATAACCGAGAATACGGTGAAAAATCACATCAAAAACATTTTGGCTAAGCTGTCGCTCGATAACCGGGTTCAATTGACCGCCTATGCGATCCGTCAGGGGCTGACACAGTATAGTCAAAAACAATCCCGCAAATAGCCCGATGGGGTCATATTCAGATGCTTTTATTTGCTGTACATTAGGGGAGTAGTTTAAAGGCCGCCCGCTTCCGGCCGGAAGGGGACTTTTAAACAGCCTGTTTGATGGCAATAATGACGTCTGAAGGGAAGATAAGAACATGTTGAAAAAACCGAGTATTATTTTAATGATCTGCTTGCTGTTTACCATGCTGGGCGGGGGAATAGCGAGCGCGCACGTGACGGTGCTTCCGTCCGAAACCGTTCAAGGCACTTATGAGAAATTTGCCGTACGCGTGCCGACGGAGAAAGATATTCCGACGGTAAAGGTAGAAGTGAAAATTCCGATCGATTCCGTTTCGATCAGCCGTTTTGAGCCGAAGCCGGGCTGGAAATACGATCTGACGAAGGACGCTTCCGGCAAAATTACAAGCGTAACCTGGACGGCTACCGGCGACGGTCTGTCTTCAACGGAATTCGGAGAGTTTTACATGCAAGGCAAAGTGGCCGATAACGCCAGCAGCATTACCTGGAAAGCTTATCAAACCTACAAGGATGGCAGCGTTGTGGAATGGGTCGGCGCGAACGGTTCGGATAAACCGGCTTCCGTCACAAAAGTATCGGCCAAACCGGACGGGGCGGCTACGGATAGCCATGGCAATACGGCGGCTTCCGCAGGCAGTACGGCCGGCGGCGGACACGACGGGCAGCCTTCTGCGGCATCGGCCGCATCGCAAACGCCGCTGTACTTGTCAATTATCGCGCTCATTTTGGGGATTGTCGCGCTGATTGTGGCTGTTTCCAAGAAAAAAGCAAGCCGCTAAGTTGTTAGCGGGACAATGGAGGACGGAACCTGTCATTCGGGTTCCGTTTTTTGATTTTACGGAAGATAGTTACCGGCAGATGGGAAACGGTTTTGTGAAAAACATCTCATTCTTGCTTTGAATGATCGACCAATGGGACAAAATCGGTTATGATAGTAGAAAAAAACGATAAAGGAGTTCCATATGGCTTCAAAAATGATTAAAGAGTTTAAAGAATTTGCGATGAAAGGCAATATGATCGATTTGGCGATCGGCGTTATCGTCGGCGGCGCCTTCGGTAAAGTAGTTACCTCCATCGTCAACGATGTCGTGATGCCGCCGATCGGGCTGCTGCTCGGGAAGGTCAATTTCTCCGATTTATTCGTCAGCCTGGACGGCAACAGCTATGCTTCGCTGGCCGAAGCCAAGGCGGCGGGAGCTCCGACGCTGAACATCGGTGTATTTATCAATACGCTGCTCGATTTCCTGATTGTTTCTTTCGTCATCTTCATTGTGGTCAAGCAGTTGAACCGGCTGCGCAAAAAGCAGGACGACAAGCCTGTGGACCCGAAAAAAGAAACCAAGGAATGCCCGGAATGCCTATCGGAAATTCCCAAGCAGGCGATCCGCTGCAAATACTGCACCGCTTATGTCGAGCCTGCAGCTTCCTTGGAATCGTCGCCTCGCACGATGAACTAAGGTCTGTCCGATGTAGAACTCCGCCGGACAGTTTCCTAAAGCTTAAGCTCCTGCAGGCGTCCCACACCGAAAAACCGCGCTTCGCGTCAATCGTCGAAGGCGGTTTTTTGCCGTTGCTGCGGACGGGGAAGCCGCAGCGCACCGCCGCCTCGTTTACATAGGATCGATGCTGCCGCCATACCGGCGCAAATAACGGGAGAACGTCAGCAGCGGCCAGATGTAGTTGTTGCTGTGGTAGTTGACATAGACGCTTCCCGGCAGCCCGCCGCCGGTCGGATAGTCGAACCGCCAATCGCGCTGGCGGAGCAGCTCGATCAAGCGCATGATGCCCCGCTCGATGGACGGGGTAGGGCGGTCATGAACGGCAATGAGCAAATCCAGTGCCCAGGCGGTCTGCGATGGGGTACTATTCCCAAGCGGAACGTAACGCTTCACTTTGTCGCTCCGGCACGATTCCCCCCATCCGCCGTCTTCGTTCTGGACGCTCTCGATCCACCCGGCGGCCCGCCGTATCGCAGCATGGTCCGCAGGCAAGCCGACGGCTAGTAAGCCCGTCGCTACGGCGCTGCTGCCGTGAATATAGCAAATGCCCCAGCGTCCGAACCAGCTGCCGTCAGGCCTTTGCTGACTCAGCAGCCAATCCGCTGCCTTGCGGATAAACGGCTCTGAACGGGTCAAGCCGGCCTCGTCGCCCCAGAATTGCAGCGTTCTCCCGCTCAAATCCGTCGTCGACGCATCGACGGCGATATCCTCCGCGCTGTCAAACTGGAATAGCTGCAGCAGCTGCGGGTGCGGCTCTCTCTCGAAGGAGGGCCAGCCGCCGTTATCGTTTTGCATGGAACGAACCCATGCGGTTCCTTTATGCCAGGCCTGCTCCGCCTTGGGCTGCAGGAAGGAGTTTCCTCCTTGTCCCGAATAAGCGCGGGTTGCCCGAAGCGCCGCCGTCGTATCGTCGATATCCGGGTACAAGGTGCTGATATCCGAGAAGCCCCAACCGCCGGGAGGCGTATGAGGGGCGCGGAGCGCCCAGTCTCCATAGCGGGTTTGCTGGCGGGGCAGCAAATATTCCGCCGCCTTGCGCACGACGGGGTGAGCCGCAGAAACGCCGGCCTGCTGCAGAGCGCAGCTTAACATAGCGGTATCCCATACCGTCGAGGTAGACACCTGCAGATGCGCTTTCCGTTCGTCCTGGCACAGCAGGGTAAAGAGCCCGCCGATCGCTTTCTTGATCACCGGCGACGTCTTGCCGTCGTAGCCGAGACAGATCAGGGAGAGGATCATCAGCATCGTGGCGGTGGAATAGGTCAGCAGCGTCCCGTCCGGCTCGATGCGATCCAGCATAAACCGCTCCGCCGCCGCCAGCGAGGCTTGATGGATCGGGAAGTGAAGCGGCGGGACAGCCTCCAAAAGCTTGTGCAGCGCAGGCAGCCATGATGCGTGGCTCTCAAACGGCTGCTTGCCTCCGATATAGAGGTCGGACAAGTCCGGCGATTGCTCGTGCCGCAGGCCGAACCCTGCGCCTGCCATGATCATGACGGGAACGAGATGTACCCGCGCATGCCCGGACAGATCGTAAATGCTGAACAGAAACCACGGCGGCGCCAGCAGCAGCTCTACCGGCACCTTGAGCATATCGGGCCACGGTGACTGACCGGTCGCCGCCAGCATGACTTGGGTAAGCATCGCGCGCACTTTGGACAGACCGCCGCGGGAGACGATAAACTGCCGCGCCCGTTTCAGCCTCGGGCTTTCGGGGCTTATATAGCCGCTGTAGAGGAGCGCGTAATAGGCTTCCACCGTCGCGTCCAGGTTACCCTCTTGTTCATCATAGTACAGCTTCCAGGCACCGCTTTCTTCCTGCTTGTCGACAATTCTCTCCGTCAGCTTGCGGATGAGGGGCTCGGCGTCGTCGCGCCGGAGAGCGCGAAGCAAAATGATCAAATACGCGTCGGTCATCGTGCCGATTTCGAAGCAGAGCCGCCAGGAGCCGTCAGGCCGCTGCATTTGCTTCAGCCGATTTACCATAGCGGCCGTCTCCGAACGGATGATGCGATAGTCCAAAAGTCCACCTCGCTTCCTGCTATGCTTTCGTACTATTTGTATGGGGAGGCAGCTTTTCCTATGCGCTTGAGGGGAGCGGGCTTTCTGGCTTCTGCCGCAGATTTGTTATAAAATATGGCTTAGACGGATCACAGAGCCGAATTTGAATGTCAAAACAGGACGGGGGCCAATGATGAAACCACTTAGAGACTCCCAATTGAAGCTGCTCTGGACGGCGCGGATCGATTATTCGCAGGGCAGCCGGGTTGAATCGCATATGCACTCGGATTACGACCAGCTGCTGGTCGTTTTGTCCGGGGAAGGCCAGACGGTGATCGGGGGACAAAGCTGCGAGGCCAAAGAAGGGTCTGCTTTTTTGTTTCTGAAAGGGGTTTCACACAGCTTCCGTTTTACAAGCCCCGCCATTACGCTGGATTACAAGTTTCAATTGCTGGACCGGCAGCTCCGGGAGTGTCTGGAGGAAGCGGAGCCTAGCTGCCTATGCGCCGGCGCGCATTTGGCCGATCTCAAGCGGTGGCATAAAATGTCGCTTCATCAAATGAGAAATCCTAAGGCGCATCATCCGCTCGGCATTGAGTCGGGATTGAAAGGCACGCTGGTCACGATGCTGCTGGATGAGAAGTCCGACTGGAGCGATTCGTATGCCGCATTCCCGTCAGCGGGCAATGACGAGCCGGTCGTCCGATATATGAAAGCCCATTTTTCCGACAAAATCACATTGGATATGCTGGCGAGACGTTTCGGCTTTAACCCTAATTATTTGATCAAGCGGTTCAGCGACAAGACGGGGATGACGCCGATCCAATATTTGCAGGAAATCCGTCTGGAAAAAGCCAAGGAATATTTGGAATTTACGTCGCTGCCGATCACCGAGGTGGCCGAGAAGGTAGGGTGGACGCAGGAGTATTTTTCGAAAATCGTAAAAAAACGTCTCGGCCAGTCGCCGTCCCAATACCGCGAATCGTTAATTCATGCTGTCGGCAAGGACATTATTCTGGATGAAGATTTTGCGAATGTGTGGCGCATTGTCCCTTAATGTAAGGCCTGCGGCTTATTGCGGCCGTTCTATCTCGCGGTCCGTACGAACTGAATAATGACCATAAACAGATGAAGTTTATCCATACTCGCCTCAAGCGGCATCCTTTATAATTTGAAATGATCGAAACTTATAAGGGATAGGGGCTAATCCAATGGTTAGAAAAATGTCCGTTCCGCCGATGCAGCTGGTCGACTCCTGCGGGGATGATACGCAGCTGTGCGCGGTCGTAGAAGAAATCGGCAGTATTACGGTTAAGCGGGCGCTCATTCCGGAGCCGGCCGAAGGCGAGATTCGCGTCAAAATCAAATGGGTCGGCATTTGCGGGAGCGATGTCGAGGTGTTCCGCGGAGCAAGAGAGCCGGAGTTCATCTCTTATCCGACGCGTCTCGGGCATGAGGTCGCCGGCATCATCGACAAGGTCGGTCCGAACGTTATCGGACTTCGGGAGGGAGATCATGTCGCTCTCCGCTATATATGGGGGGCATTCGCCGAATACGTATGCTGCACGCCGTTCTCCGTCAAAGTGCTGCCGAAGGAGCTGCCGCTCATCGAGGGCTCCCTGATCGAAGTGCTTCCCGGAATCATCCATGCCGCCGAGCTTGGGGACATCTCCCCTCATAAAAACGTTCTTATCATGGGCCAGGGGGTGAGCGGGCTCGTGATGACGCAGGTGGTCAGCTTGTTCAGCCCGCGCAATCTGGTCGTCACCGATCTGTTCGACGAGAAGCTGGAGCTTGCCCGCAAGTACGGAGCGACGCATACTTACAAGCTGCCTTCGGCCGATGCGCGTACGATGGATATTGTCGGGAACGACTTCCCCGACGGGTTCGATGTCGTGATCCCCTGCCTGCTCGAAGGCGACGGGATGGTCGACGCGATCGATGCCGCCGCCCAGAACGGCCGTATCGTGATGTACGGTTGTATCGGCACATGCCATAAGCCGGTCGATTTTTTCAAGGTTCATAAAAAAAGGCTGGACATTATGTCCACCGAGCCGAAGCGGGATATCGACAACCGCCGCTATTTCGATCAGGGGCTGCGCCTGGTGTTGGACGGCCTGGTCAATACGGAGGAAATGATTACCCATGTCATCCCGCTACAAGACGTCGCCCGCGCTTTCGAGCTGCGAAACCGTCATCAAGGCGATACGATTCACGTGATGATCGACTGCGAAACGAAGGAGAGGGGAAGCCATGATGAGAACGACGGAGGACTATAACGGCCGCGGAGAAGAGCGCTTCGCTTTCATCGACCGCGGACGGCTGCTCCGGCAGGCGGAGGCTTCTTTGCACGCCGATACCGTGCATATTACGGATGATGTCGCCCCGATGAGCGAAGGCGGCATCCATGATTTTTATTCCAACGGCGACTATTGGTGGCCGAATCCCGAAACCGCGGACGGGCTGCCGTATATACGGCGCGACGGGGAGAGCAATCCGAATAATTTTGACCGGCACCGGCTCGGGCTGCGCCGCATGAGAACGCATACGGCGAATTTGGCGTCCGCGTACAAGGAGTCTGTCCGACGAAACAGGAAAAGCATAGTTTCGTCGCGAAACTTAACTGTAATCTGTTTATCTGGTAAAAAAGGGTGTGTGGTTTATGGCAAAATTTAAATCTTACTCCACGGAACAAGGTGAATTGTTTCCGATGTATTTGAGCGATTGGATCCCTGAAGATCATTTAGTGCGGCTTGTTAGCGACATCGTGGATCAGTTGGATCTCACGGTCATGACAAATCGGTATTCCCATCGCGGAGAAGAAGCCTATCACCCCGCCATGCTTTTGAAGTTATGGTTCTATGGCTATGCTACGGGTGTGTTCACCTCCCGGACCCTTCGTCAGGCTATGGATGAAAATATTCCTTTTCGTTGGCTATGTGGCGGCCATCGACCGGATTTCCGTACGCTCAGCGATTTTCGAAAGGATCACCTCGAATCATTACCGGGACTTTTCAAACAAGTGGTACACATCGCCATACAGCTAGGGTACGTGTCCCTCGGTCATGTCAGCATCGATGGTTCGAAGCTGAAAGCCCATGCATCGAAGCATAAGTCGATGTCGCGAGATCGGATGAACCAGGAAATCGAGCGTCTGGAAAAGGAAATCCGCGAAGCTCTCGAGCAAGCCGGCCAGATAGACGACCAAGAGAACGAAGAGCCCCTTTCGCTGTTGCCGGAATCGGTGACCAATCGCCAATCCCGACTTGAAAAAATCAGAGAGGCGCTCAGACAGTTGGAAACTCGCAAACCGGTAGAGGAATCGAAGACACCGGACAAAGATCAATTCAACTTTACCGATCCAGATTCCCAAATCATGGATACGAAAACCCAAGGCGTCATCCAAGGATATAATCCGCAAATTGCCGTAGATGCGGATCAGGGATTCATCGTCGGACTGCAGATGAACCCTAGCAGCAGCGACCAACACCAATTCCAGCCGGTGCTCGGTTCCATCCGCAACATAACGGGAAAGGTGCCCGAGAAAGTGAGTGCGGACGCAGGGTACTTTAGTGCGGACAACATTCAGGCGGCGACGAAGGCCGAGACCGACGCCTACATCGCGGCAACCCGTGAAAACAAGCAGCACGGGAATCCGTACGATAAAACCAACTTTACGTATATCCCGGAAACGGATACCTATGTGTGCCCAGCGGGACAAACGCTGATCCACAAGTACACATACTATGAAAAGGATCCTCAAAAAGCGACTCAATGGGTGTATATGAGCGATGCCTGCCTGACCTGCCCGTTTCAAAAGGACTGCGTTAAGTCCGGATCCGGTAAACGAAGGGTCAAACGCAATGAAGGCGATCCGATCCGAGAAGCCATGAGAACCAAAGTGCAAAGCGATGCCGGTAAAGACATTTACCGGTTACGTAAAGCCATCGTGGAACCCGCGTGGGGGCAAATGAAAGAATGTCAGGGCTTTCGTCAGTTTCACCTCCGTGGCGAAGATAAGGTTGAGGGTGAGTTCGTCCTTTTGGCTTTAAGCTATAATTTAAGAAAGCTTCATTCTGCCAAATATCCCAAACCATCCACGGTGTATAAACGGGAGAGGTCTGCCCAAAAACGTAAAAAAGCGGCGTAACTCCCACAAAGGCAAAGAAAGACACAGTGATTATACTCAAATCGTGATGAAAAATCATTTGAAAACCGAGTCTAACTCCGAAGGGACCTACAAAAGTAACTCCGTCGGACAGACTCCTAGAATACGATTGCCGGATCTCCATGGCGTTCAAGCGGGAGGGACAACCATGACGGGACACAAACGTCCGCCTACCCCTGAGCACTCATCACATGAACGAGCTGGGGATGCCCGAAGGGATCGCCAGTTTTTCCTGCTTTGTCGCAGGGTGAATTAGAACAAACGGACGAGAGGGGGAGCTTCGTTGAGAATACTGCTAACGACCTATTTTTCACTTCCGACATTTACAGGCCTGAACACCTACATCAACGTGCTAAAAGCAGAGCTTGAAGAACATGGGCACCAAGTGGATGTGCTGGCCCATCACCCGAGTATGGAACAGACCGTCTATCTGGTTAACGGCGGTGCGACGATCGACAAGACGGAAATCAGGAATGTCGTTTACGGAGAAACCGAGCGTTATTTTAAGCAACACTGGCCGAATGTCGATCCCTGGGTGCTGAACGCAGAGATGGGCCGGTATACGTTCGAATTGGCGGCCAGCTTGCTCCGTTTGCATCAATATGATCTTATCCACGCCCAGGATGTTATATCCGCACGCGCCATGCGAAGAGTGAAACCGGAGCAAGTTCCGCTGGTCGCCACCATCCACGGCATCTATACCAAGGAGCTTTTATACTACGGATGGATAACGGACCAAGAAAGTTTGCAATGGAAATATATGGCGGAGCAGGAGCGTTTGGGCGTCGTTTCGCCTTACTGCACTCTCGTCCCGACAAAGTGGATGAAGAATGAGTTCCGAAACGTTTTCCGTATTCCGGAGAGACGGTTGAAAATAAGCCCGTACGGGATCAACGTTGAGCAGTTTCTCCGGCGGATGAAGGCTGAACCGGATTCTTCCATAGAGCCGCCTCCCGGCACATTTGTAATGGCATGCGTCGCCAGAATAGACCCGATTAAAGGACATAAAACGCTGATGGAAGCACTAAGTCTATTGAAAGAAAAGCAGGACCATTTCGTCTGCTGGCTTATTGGAGGGTGCTACCAAAAAGAGCTGCAAGCGGAGCTTGAAAAGGAACGGTTGACCAGAAAGCTGGAAAATCACGTTATCTTTTTGGGTGACAGGGCCGATGTTCCCGCACTATTGCACCGCGCGGACATTATGATCCTCCCTTCACTGCAGGAAAACCATCCGTTCGCGATTATGGAAGCCCATCTTGCCGGGACGGCCGTTGTTGCATCCGATGCCGGAGGAATCCCGGAAATGATCAGGCATGAAGAGAACGGGCTGCTGTTTGAAAAACAAAACGCCGCCCAGCTCGCCGACAAACTGCTGACGATCATGAATCGACCTAAGCTGCGGCGGAGGATGGAGGCAGCCGCGCGCGCAAGAGGGATCAAGCGCTGGTCCTCGGACTCTTTATACCGCCGGATCATGCAAGTGTATGATCAAGCGCGCGCATCGGTTCAACCCGCTCAACCGAACGCCGTCAAAGCATCGGTTTGGCCGGCAAGCCTCTTTCTGTTCGAGACGGACAGAAGCTGGGATACCGGACCCTGGCCTGCGATTCTCCGGCATCTTCCTGCCGGTTATTCGATACCGGATATACAGTTTATGAAGTGGCTGGCTGCAAAGGAGGGTAATGATTGAGAATTCTCCTTGCGACCTACTGGCGCTTGCCTCATGTGGGAGGCGTGAACGCGTATGTCCGGACATTGCAAAAAAAGCTGGAAGAGAACGGACATCATGTAGACGTACTGGCTCATCACCCGGATATGAAATCCATTTACCTTCTTCGCTCCGGCCAGTCTGTAGATAAACAGACCATCAAAGCCTCCATCTTCAACATCCTGTTCTATTACTATGAAACCTATTTGCCTCATGTCGACTCCTATATTCGCTGGAAAGAAATTGAACGGTATACGTTCGAGCTTGCAGTATCTTTGCTCGGTGTAGGCCGGTATGACGTCATTCACGCCCAGGACATTGTATCGGCGCGGGCTTTAAGCCGGATCAAGCCCGATCATATCCCGTTAATTTCGACCGTTCACGGCATCGTAGCCGAAGAATATTTGAACGCAGGCGTGATCGCGAGCAAAGAGAGCCTGATGTGGAAATATGCTGCGGCGGAGGAGTATTACGGACACGGCTCGTCAGACCGGACCATCGTTCCAACCCGCTGGCAGGTCCGGGAAACCGGCGAGCAGTTTGGCTGCCCCAGCTGCTGGTTTACGGTCATTCCTTACGGGATCGATTTGCCGTCCTTCTATGCCCGTATGAATAAGGAAGCAGGCACGCGGGCAGAACCGCGCGATAAGTCGTTTGTTATCGCCTGCCCTGCGCGTCTTGTTCCTGAGAAGGATCATAGAACGCTTATCGATGCGCTGAGCATACTGAAAGAGCGGCGAAGCGATTTTGGCTGCTGGCTGATCGGAGACGGTACGCTAAGAGAGGATCTGGAACAATATTGCAAGGAAAAACAGGTGAGCGGCCAAGTCTTATTCATGGGCAACCGTTCCGACGTTCCCGATCTTTTGAATCAAGCGGATGCGATGGTGCTTCCGTCTCTGCACGATATGCATCCTTACTCCATTATGGAAGCACAGGCGGCAGGCAAAGCCGTGATAGCTTCCGATGCCGGAGGCATCCCGGAAATGGTCGAGCACGGAGTGACCGGGCTGCTCTTCCGGAAGCGGAACGCTGCGGAGCTGGCCGATCGAATAGCCGAGGTTTGGAATCAACCCGAGCTGCGCGAGCGGTTGCAAACGAACGCGAAGGTATGGGGAACGGCTCGTTGGTCTGCCGATCGAATGCTTGCAGAGACAATGGAAGTATACCGGCAGGCTGCTGCTGCTGCGGGTAACTCCGGCAAGCGGCAGACCATGGAAGAATGGGAAGCAAGCCATCGTTACGGCTTGAGAGCAGCTCCATCAGCCGACGCAGACCCGGCAGCCGAAATCTTCCATTTCTCAATCCCATCGTGGCTTCAGCCTGGAGATACGGACTTATGGGAAAGGCTGTCCGGAAGCCTTCCCCCGGCTACTCCATTCCGGACAGGGCGTTCATCATGCGGTTGACTTGACTCCTAAGACAAAGGATGAAGGACGAATGAAAATTTTACTGGCCTACTTTTGGGCGCTTCCCCACGTCGGAGGAGCAAACACCTATATTCAGATGATGACAAAAATACTGGGGGAGCACGGGCATCACGTCGATATTTTAGCGCGGCATCCGGATGGCGGAGGCGTCTACTTGGCAAATACCGGTGAAAGGATCGGCGGATTAAAGCTTTGGGAAACCGTGTGCGAAGAAGCGCGGCATCATTTTCAAAGCCATTTTCCGCAGATCGACTCGTGGATTTTTGAACGGGAAACGGAAAGATGCATTTTTGAACTGGCGCTGTCTTATCTGAATCTGCATCAATACGATATCATTCATGCCCAGGATCAGTTGTCAACCCGGGCGCTATGGAGCGTTAAGCCGGACAGCGTGCCTCTGGTGGCATCCATTCACTCCTCGTTGGCAGACGAGCATCAACTGAAAGGCCGCATATCCAGTGCGGACAGCCTGGCGGGGAAATATGCGGAGCAGGAGGAATACCTCGGCTCCTGGACATCCAGCCGAACGATCGTTGCCTCCGACTGGCTTAAACGGCAGCTGCTGCAGCATTATCCACAGTCGGAGGATCAATTCCGAGTCATTCCCTACGGCATCGACCTGGCCTCTTTTCAAGAAAGGCTGCTGGAAGAACCCGACCCGCCTCTTCCCGATACAGAAGACCGCTTCGTCATCGCCTGCCCCGCGCGGCTGGTGCATGTGAAAGGGCATCGAACTCTTATCGAAGCTTTGAGTAGGGTAAAGGGGCGGCGGGATCATTTCGTTTGCTGGCTTATCGGCGACGGCTACCTTAGAGAAGAGCTTGAGCAGTATTGTATGCAAATGAACGTTGCGGACTGCTTTTTTTTCTTGGGCAATCGTACGGACGTTCCGGCTGTTCTGAAGAAGGCGGATCTCGTCGTGCTTCCGTCGCTATCAGATAACCAGCCCTTTACCGTCATTGAGGCGCAGGCCGCAGGCAAAGCCATTGTCGCCTCCAATGCGGGGGGAATCCCCGAAATGATCGCGGACGCAGAAACCGGATTGCTTTTTGAGAGAGGAGACGCAGTGCAGCTGGCTGACAAAATCATGGAGGCTATGGACGATCCCTGCCTTCGTTGCAGGTTAGAAGTCAATGCGGGCGCTTGGGCGAGGAAGCAATGGGCTTTCCATACGTTGTACGGGCAAACGATGAGCATATATCGTGAAGCTATTGAAGCGGGGAGGCAGCTCAAGCAGCCTAAGGCTCAAGAGCCGAGCCTGGTGTTTTTTTCACCGGATTCCGCCTTTATGAAGAAAATACTCCAAACATTCAAAAAAGGGGGAGGCGCCTAATGAACATACTGCTGCTAAGCACCGACATTCCTTATCCGCCCGTCAGCGGAGGAAGATTGCGGGTTTTTCAGGTGCTGAAGGAGTTATCCCGTTATCATCGTATGTACCTGATCTCCTTTCTGAAAAATCCGGATGAGTACGAGTATAAACGGGAGCTTCTCGATTACTGCGAGGATGTTGCGCTTGTACCGTTACCCGCAAGCTTGCCGGGAAAATATTTCTCCAAGTATGCTTCCAGGGAGTTTCAACAGCATATCGACGATTTTCTGGCCCGCTATCCGATCGATCTTCTCCAAATCGAGCACTCTTATATGGATGTGTACCGCTATCGTACGCCAAAGCCCGGGGGCCTGGGAAAAGTGCTTATTCAACATAATATCGAGCACGAGGTTCATAGACAGCGAATCGCCTATGAATGGCCTGGTTACAGCTGGAAGGAGAAGCTGCTGAACAGCCTCGATTACTTGCGATTCAAGCGATTCGAGTGGAACCGTATGGGTGAGCAGGACTTATGTGTCATGGTATCGGAATTGGAAAGAAATAAGCTGCTCAAGAAACGCCCCGAGCTGTCAAATCGAACGGTCGTTGTTCCCAACGGCGTGGATACGGAGTATTTTCAACCGCCGGCAGACGGCGGCAGGAAGCCGCTGACTCTTGTTTTCACCGCGCATATGGGATGGTTTCCGAACGAGGATGGCATGCTCTGGTTTTACCGTGACATGTTCCCACGGCTCACAGATCGTTACCCGGATCTTCAAGTCATAGCAGCGGGAAAAGAACCGACCGCTCCCGTGCTGCAAATCGGCAACGAGGATCGGCGGATCGTGGTCACCGGAAGAGTAGAGGACATGCGGGAATTTCTATATACCGGCACCGTATTTATATGTCCTTTGCGGATGGGCGGGGGGACGAGGCTGAAAATTTTGGAGGCGATGGCCAGCGGAATCCCCGTCGTATCGACGTCCATCGGATGCGAAGGGCTAGATACCGTCAGCGGAGAACATCTCTTGATCGCAGACCGGCCGGATGATTTTGCCGAACGGATCATAGAACTGCTTGAACAGCCTGACCTGCGGACCAGACTCTCCGGCAATGCCCGTAGATTGATTGAAAGCAGCTACGGCTGGAAAGGCATTGTCGAACGCTATGACGCACAGCTGCAGGAGCGCTTCGGCGGGAGGGAAACGGAAGCTTGGACGCGCAGATAAGACAACCGTCAAAAACAGCTCCAAATGGCGCTAACGCCCATTTTTATCGGCTACTGCACCATTGATGCATACCGCTCATAAACTAACTTTGACTGTATCCCTACACCTTGTAATGATACAAAAACCCGAGCAAGGAGGGGTGACACTTGAAGGGCAGCGACCACAAAAGCAAATTTTTGCTAACCAATCGTGAACGCGAAGTTTTCGAACTGTTGGTGCAGGACAAAACTACCAAGGATATAGCACAGCAGCTGTTTATCAGCGAGAAAACGGTGCGTAACCATATTTCCAACGTCATGCAAAAACTGAATGTGAAAGGTCGTTCACAGGCAGTTGTCGAGCTGATCAAGCTTGGGGAGTTAACCATCTGATTAGGTTTGGCATCCCGCTTTGCACTATTTTAATCCACTTTTGGCCTTCTTACGGGCTTTCCCTTCAGGGAAAGCGCTGGAGAGGGCTCTTTGGTTTTGCGGCGTTAGCTGAAGCGATTGATAGATAAAGAGAATGTCTCCATTCAGTGGAGCTTAACTTAAATTGTGGTAAAATAGATACAAGAAATGCAGGGGAGGTCTAGCTATGAAATGGCAGCAAGTTCGAGAATTGTATCCCGATCAGTTTGTTTTACTTTCCATACTTGACTTTACTGAACAGGAAGACAAAAAAATTGTCACCGAGGTTGCATTGATACGGCTAGTTCCCGCTGAGGAAGCGAACAAGACGTTTTTCCATGTGGAGCCGGGCAATCTTGTCTACCATACCGCTAACGAGAATTGCATCATTCATTTGCGCAAAGAACCGCTTCTGAGAATGAGGCGCGGCTCATGAGGCTTCGTTATGACGGACAATTACTGACCGCCACTGTTAAGATTTGCTATCGCGATAAAGTTTTGGAGCTCACCGATATTGTCATTGATACGGGCTCGTCGCATACGGTTTTCAGTCCGGATGCGCTCGAATCGATTGGCGTAACTTATGAGAATGGTGATCCTGTCTACGAAGCTTACGGGCTTGGAGGAACAGTTCCTTTTTATACGAAGATAATGGACTATATCCAAATTGACAGATTTAGGACGGACCAAATCGAGATTGATGTGGGCGTGCTGCCTAAGTCTCATAAGGGATTGATCGGACTAGATATTTTGAAAACGTACGGTTTTGTCTTGGACTTGGACAAGCTTGAACTTTACAGGTCGTAAAGCAGAAAGTTACGCGTCCAGCTTCATCCGGCGTATTTCGATTGCCCCCCAACGAATTTTTTCACTAATCTTTAGAAACGTGGTGAACAAGTGGAAACCTCTATCGACCGCAGGCAGGCCACGACTAAATCACTACCATTTTAGGAGCTTACGCATAATGCCGCTAATCCAAATGTCCTTGATGATTCACGCTCCGGCGCAGTTATGCTTTGATCTGTCCCGAAGCATCGATATTCATATGCAGTCGATGTCGCAGACAGGGGAGAAAGCCGTGGCCGGAAGAACCGGCGGGCTGATTGAGCTCGGCGAGACGGTGACGTGGGAAGCCGTCCATTTTGGCGTGCGCCAGAGGCTGACTGCCCGCATTACGGAGATGGAGGCGCCGCGCCGCTTTGTCGATGAGATGGTGCAAGGCGCATTCCAGCGGTTCTATCATGTCCATGAGTTCGTTCCGCAGCCGGAAGGAACATTGATGCTCGACAGCTTCGATTACACGTCGCCGCTCGGCGTGCTGGGTAAGGCGGCCGACCGGTTGTTTCTGGAGAGCTACATGACCCGCTTGCTGAGAAAACGGAACGAGATCATTAAGCGAATCGCCGAGGAACAGGTCAAATCAACGTCCTGAACAGTCCCCGGATTTTAACGAATCGGGACGGGAAGCATCTACGCCAAACCTTTGGAGTCTCATTCTCTTAAGAGAGAAGGCTTCCAAAGGTTTTTTTACATTGAAGAAAACGGCATCGAAAACCATTATTAATGAAATTTATCGCATAAATAAAAATGAACGATTTTACTTATAGAAAATGATTGGTTACACTAAATGTACTACAAAATGGAAAGGTTGTGTTGCGAATGAACAATCAGGCCAATTGGTTTCGGGAACAGTTTCCTTATTCCGCTCCTCCCAGGGTGCTGTTCGACGGTGTAGAGGTGCCTACGGCGATGCCGGAACATATTTTTATTACGGATACGACGTTCCGCGACGGGCAGCAGGCCAGACCGCCGTATACGGTAGAGCAGATTGTTACGCTGTTCGACTATTTGCACCGGTTGTCGGGAGAGCGGGGCGTCATCCGGCAGTCGGAGTTTTTTCTTTACAGCGAGAAGGACCGGGAGGCCGCTTACCAATGTATGGCAAGAGGCTACAAATTTCCGGAAGTGACGGCATGGATTCGGGCGGTGAAGAAGGACTTTGCGCTTGTAAAAGATATGGGCATTCAAGAAACGGGCATCCTCACCTCGATTTCCGATTACCATATTTACTCAAAGCTGGGGCTCGACCGGGAACGGGCAATGGCTCAGTATCTGGATATCGTCGAGGCGGCGATGGCTGCGGGCATTCGTCCCCGCTGTCATTTAGAGGACATCACGCGGGCGGATGTGTACGGATTTGTCATCCCTTTCGTACAAAGGCTGGTTCAGCTGTCCGGCGAAAGCGGCATTCCGGTCAAAATCCGTCTGTGCGATACGATGGGCTACGGGGTGTCTTACCCGGGTGCGGTGCTTCCAAGAAGCGTTCCCCGTCTGGTGCATGCGCTTCGCCAAGAAACCGGCATCCGCAGCGAGCAGCTCGAATGGCACGGGCACAACGACTTTTACAAAGTGCTGACCAATGCGGCTACGGCTTGGCTGTACGGCGTCGGCGGCATTAACGGGACGCTGCTCGGGTTCGGGGAACGGACCGGAAATACGCCGATCGAAGGCTTGCTGTTCGAGTACATGGGATTGACCGGAGATCAATCGGTGGATACGACGGTCATTACGGAAATAGCCTACTATTTCGAGAACGAGTTGGGCTACAGCATCCCTCCGATGACTCCGTTCGTAGGCAAGCAGTTCAATGTGACGGCGGCGGGTATTCATGCGGACGGCGTGATCAAGAACGAAGAGATTTACAACATTTTCGATACGGATAAGCTGCTGAACCGGCCGCTGGGGGTTCAAGTGACCGACAAGGCGGGAGCGGCGGGAGTCGCTTTTTGGGTGAACAAGCAGCTGAAGCTTACGGGCGAGCAGCGCATCGACAAGAAGCACGAGGCGATTCAGAAGATGACCGCTTGGGTAGCGGAGCAGTATAAGGACGGGCGCACGACGAGCTTGTCGGATACGGAGCTGCTGGAGGCGGCGCGGCAGTGGCTGCCGGAGCATTTTCAGTGAAAGGCTCATTATTTTAAGAAATTGTAAATCATCTATTGATGCGCTGTCCTATTTGGCATATATTGATCGTAAGCATGGAAAAAATCTCGGCCGGAAGAGCGGGCCGCAGAAAGGGCGTGACCGGCAGATGGAGAGCGGGCGGTTCGATCATTTGGTTTCGCATGAGGGAGTACTGGATTCCGGTGAGCTGGCGAGCCGGGAAACGCTGTACGTCGGACGCAACGGTAAAGCGGTGGAGCGGTTTTGCCTGGATCGGGACGGCGGCCGCAGTTTTATCTTTAAACCGCTGACGAATCCGGAAACCGTCGGGCGGGAGACATGGGTGTACCGGAACATCCTGCCCCATATTCCCGTGCGCTATCCGGCACTGCACGCTCATGCGCCGCATTTCGATGCCGGCCGATATTGGGCGGTTTACGAGGATCTGGGCCCGCTGGAGCATCGGTTTGACCGGGAAACGCTGGTCCGCGCGGCGGCGGCGATCCCGTATTGGCAGCAGCTGCCGATAGAGAGCGTGCCGAGCGAGTTTTCCGGACATACGCCGCGCGTCGAGCAGGTGAGCGAAGAAGTTTGGGGGCAGCGCGAAGCCTTGGAGCGGGTGCTGACGGAAGCGTCTTTCCCGGTCTCCCTGATCCCCGAAGCGCTGCGAATCGCAGCTCGGCCGGATGAAGTCGCGGATTCGGAAGCCGTGGTGTCGCACGGAGATTACCATCCGCTGAACATATCGCTGCGCAAGGATGAGCTGATCGTCTTGGATTGGGAATATGTGCAGATCAACTCCGTTTATTGGGATTTATACAATTTGCTTGATATGACGAGCCCGAACTACCGCAAGCCGGATATGAGCGGGGCACTAAGAAACGAGGTGCTTGCGGCTTATTACGCCCGCCGGCAGCAGCTCGGCTGGAGCAGCGAGTTCGATACGTTCCGGAACCATTATTATCGCTATGCGCTCGCGTATTCCCTATGGATACTGCTGCTCATCGACAAAGATTTGCAGAAAGGCAGCTTCGATACGGCTGCATTGCTGGAGCAGAGACAGGAAACGCTCGCCATTGCGGCGAATTTGCTGCTCGGCGAAAATACGAATCAAGCATAGCTGTAGAGGACGAACCTTATGTCGGGTTCGTCTTTTTGTACATATGGAAAATGACGGAAAAACCTCTTTACAAATGATTGCGAACATGTTAAATTTTAAAACCAAGTAAGCTTGTAGGGAATTGAAAACAGAAATGAAACGGGGGCTTGACGTTATATAACTCGCAGTGAGAAGCAACGACGGAATGAGAGGCGAAACAAGAGAGGGGGATTATACAATGAAATCGTATATGGATGAATTTACCCGGTCGTTTATCGACGATCATCTGGATCTGTACCGTTATGCCGTTCATTTGGGCGATCAGGCATGGGCCGACGAGCTGCTCGAGACGCTCAGGCATTACAAGGAGCACGTTCGTCAAGAAATGTATCGCATAAACCGCAAAGAGCTGTGGCGGCAGTTCGACGCCGTCAATTTGCAGCTGCTGCAGGCTTATAACAAGCTGCAGGACGGCCCGGACGAAGAGACGCAAGCGAGACTGCACCGGCTTATCCGGCAGCTGAAGCTGCAGCGTATCGCCATTACGAATCAAATTTGCGTATCCAAGCAGGCGGCCAATTGGATGCCGTATCGAACTTGAAACCGTACGGGAAATGAAGACGAAGCGGAGCGCGCCTGCTCCGCCGTTTGTACATTGCGGCAGCGGGAGCGGCACCGCACAAGCGGCAAACCCGGGGGAAACGTGCGCTGCAGGGTGCTTGCAGCGCATGTTCGATCCCGCCGCCGCAGCTGCAAGCCGGGTTCCCGGCCCGCCTGCTCAATGGCTCTCGTCAGCCGCCGATTTGCGCGCCTCTTTGCGATATTGCGAAGGGCTTTTTCCATAGTAGGCGGTAAATTGCTTCGTAAAATAAAACGGATTGTGAAAGCCGACCTCATCGGCAATTTCCGCAATTGGCATCGTCGTGTACTCCAGCAGCCGCGACGCTTGACGCAGCCGCAGCCGCAGCAGCGTATCGATCACCGATTCGCCGATCTCCTGCTTGAACAAATGGGCGAGCCGCGAAGGGGACAAGGCGACTTTTGCGGCGAGCTCTTCCACGCTGTGACGCTGTTTCATATGCTGGCTGAGATGGCTGAGCACCTGCTCGACCCGCGGGTCCATCTGCCCCGATTTGACCCGGGCCTCCGCTTGCTGGGCCAGCAGCAAAATTTCCTCCATCGCATTCAGCGACAGCCGGGAACGGTAATAATCGAGGTCCAGGCTGTCCCTGATCATCCGCTGGAACGCCTCCCGGATGCGTTCCCGCACGCTCTGCTGCGCGATACGGATCATGTGAAGCGCTCCCGCCTCGGAGGGAAGCGTCAGCCATTCCGACCAATGGGGCAGCGGCATGAAGTGAGCCCACACAAACTCCCATACGCTGCCTTCGGGCGTAGCGTAATGGTGCGGGGTGCCTGGCGGGAGCAGCACGATATCTCCCGGCTCGCAGGGCTGCAGCCGTCCGTCCAGCCAATAATGTCCCGTCCCCGACAAGGTAAACGTAATCAGCCAATCCTTCGTTCCGAAAGACCGATGCGTCTGGTACCCGTGCGCTTGACGGAAATGACCGGAGACGAGAATTCCCGGCGGCGGAGCGGCGGTCTCCATGAGATCGGCAGCAGGATCGTTAAGGTTTTCAGCCATTTGTTCCATTCCTCCGTCGACATTGGCGTCTTATAATGAAGCCATGAAATCATTATGGTTATTATGGATGGGAGAGAGGAACCATGTCAACTCAGGCGCTTGGCGGCGTGCTCAGTGAGGAGCAAAAAAAGCAGTTTGATGAAGAGGGATATTTGATCGTGAAAGGTTTGCTTGCAGACGATGCGCAGATCATTATGGACGAATTTATGAGACTCCATGCGGCGGGGCCGATCCCCGGCTGTTTCCAGCCGATGACCGCGGAGGAAGCGGACGGCGATATTCTGAAGCAGTATCCGCGCATGATGCACCCGCACAAGGTGAACGAGATCGCATTTCGGTATATGCTTCATCCGAAGGTGATGAATATTTTGGCCGATCTGTTCGGAGCCGATCCTTTGGCCGCGCAAAGCATGTTTTATTTCAAGCCTCCGGGAGCCAAAGGGCAGGCGCTGCATCAGGACCAATTTTATTTGAAGGTGGAGCCGGGTACCTGCATCGCGGCGTGGACCGCCATCGATCCTGCGGATGAAGAGAACGGAGGATTGTTCCTTGTTCCGCAGACGAATCGGATCGATATCGAATGCCCGCACACAGCGGACCCGGCGGTATCTTTTACCAAAGAGGAAGTGGATGTGCCGGAAGGCCGCGAAGCGATCCCGGCGAGGATGGATGCGGGCGACGTGCTGTTCTTTAACGGCAGCGTAATTCACGGTTCTTACCCGAACAGCTCGGCGGACCGGTTCCGGCGCGCCTTCATATGTCATTACTCCGACGCGGCGACGACGAAGATCGGCAAATATTATAAGCCGCTGTACCGGCATGACGGGACGGCTGTTACGGTGGAAGCGAATGAGGATGCGGGCCCTTGTGGAACTGAGTTCCAGCAAACGGGCGCCCATTAAAGCGGGGCGGACGGAAGCGCTCGCGGGGTGCGGCCCTTGTATTCGGGAGACGACTTATAGCGGGTAGCATAGGCAAACAGTAGGTGAGAGGTTAGTTTCCTGCAAAGTAACCGGGTTTCTTAACTCAAACGCAGTTTCCTTTATGTAGAGGAGGGCAGCGGCGTCCGCCGCTACCCTTTTTCCCTTAGATGTATACTTAACAGGCTTCCATAATGGGCCCGTTCTGCGTGATCAGGGTAGAAGTACAAATCAAAAGATTAAATCATTAATAGGAGCTATTTCCCACTGATACTGTGCTCCCTTTTCTACTAGAATATCTTTGCTTAATGAATGTATATAGTCAAATTCGATCTTCTTATTATGACTTTCGAATACAATGATGTTTTTGGGAGAAGGTAACGGCTCACTTAGACCGTTCTTTTTTGCCGAATTTATTTTATCGGTAATTTTTATGATTTCGTTCTGATCAGTATGTTCTGTTATTACTTTTCTTGATTTGTATTCCATTACTGTAATCTTTATTATTGATCCTGGGTTAGGTACAGGCAGGCTTTTATTTTGGCACCCCAATAATAGTCCGAATATCATAATTGATATGAAAACGGAGTATATGAATCGAAAAGGTAACAGCATCGCTCCCTCCTTTAAAAGCGTGGATTAGTAGTCCATTGGTGTAGGCGACCAGTTGTATCTGGAGTCGTTATTAATATACAGTGGTAGAAAATCCGCCCATCCCTCGGTCCAAGCGCAGTTTTTGCTGGATATTTGTTCAAAATAATGCGGAGACGGGCAATTTTGATTCAATAAGCTTGGTGTGCTTGTTTTCATCAACGGAATATAGTTTATAGCCAATTTCAACATTTTTGTTAGTTGGTTTCCTGAGCATTTTGCTTTGTTTCTTGCAGAGAAGTGGTGCGGCAAGCGATGTGGAAGCGAACGTGCTAAACAAAATCATTAAGGTCAACACAACACATAACGAATATTTCATTTTTATCCTCCTATGTAAAAAAGATATAATACCTAAATATTTTTTGGCATATTTTAAAAGTGTTTATAATAGGGCATTTCTTCCAATTTATAGGTCATTTGGAATATGTCATGGAGATTAGGGAAATTTGGTAACGGAATGTTAGGAAGAGGGTACGTATATTTCAGCCAGATTACATTTTTCAAAACCGGTATGAAAGCGGTAACAAAAAAGCGGTTTTCGTGTATACTTGTTTTATACGCGAGCAAAGGAGTGTCGTCTATGGGTGTAGAACCGATGAATCCTTTAGAATTGTATGCCGTCAAACGCTGCTGTCGCTGTGGAATTGAACTGGAAGAGCAAGCCGATTGTTACAAAACGACCTGTGATGAGTGCGAGGGAAATACGTTTTACCCGCTGTCCCCGTATCAGCCGAAGGGCAAGATCGCGAAATGGATGCAAGGCACGAACATCATTGATGATTACTGGCTGTAACCGCCGCCCCGGCAGACTTCCGTCAAGAAGCCGCTGCCGGGGTTTTTCGTATCATAACGCGCGGCGCTTCGGCTCTGAACGAGTTGCGGCGGTGCGGCTACAGCTGCTCGCCCATAGAGAGGAAGGTGTCCACGAGTTCGGGGTTGAAGGCGGCGCCTTTCTGCTCGAGCAAAAAGCGGACGGCTTCTTCGTGCTGCCATGCATCCTTATAGGCCCGCCGGCTTGTCAGCGCGTCATAGACGTCGATAATAGAGACCACCTGCGCTTCAAATGGAATTTCATCGCCTTTCAGTCCGGCTGGATAACCGCTGCCGTCCCATTTTTCGTGATGGTAGTGAATGATATGCTCCGCAATTTTCAGTTCCTCTTGAAGAATATCGTCCTCCAATTCGCGCGAAATTTTGCCGACAATCTCCAGACCGATCAAAGGATGCGTCTCCATAATGTGCCGCTCGTAATAGTTGAGCTTTCCGGGCTTGTACAAGATGCCTTCGGGAATGCCCGATTTGCCGATGTCGTGCATAATGCTGGCGTTAACGACTTGCTGTATGTATTCCTCGGACAACCCGAGCTTCAGGCGTTCGTTATGAGCGATCAGCAGCTTTTCGGTGCCTTGCTGCACCCGGGTCAAATGCTCCTCGATATGCGGATCGCGAATTTCGCAAGAGATAGCCAGCACCTTCAAAATTTCACTCTGCAGCTTCAGCTTGCGCGTCTCCGATAAATAACTGCCCTGCGGGATTTGATCCAAATCGCGGACGACGCCGATATAATACGTTTCCTGCTTGTGCAGAATCGGAGTGATCGTAATATTTGTATGCCAAATGTCCTTGTTTTTTTTACGGTTAATAAAAACGCCCGACCAGGCCAAATTCATCTGCAGCGACTGATACATGCTTTCATAAGTTTTGCGCGGGGTTAGTCTCGATCTCAGAAAGCTTGCCCGCAGACCGATCATATAAGCGCGGGTATAACCGGTCATTTCCTCGTACTTGGAGTTGACTTCTACGATGCGGTGCTCGCGGTCGGTAATAATAACGCCGTCGGCCAATTTAAGATAGAAGTCGAATGCGGTTTCCATAATGCTACCTCCTTGGAATGAAACGGTATAGGATAACGGGAAGGAGGCTGATTGAAGTACCTCGGCACCAAAATACTAGAATGATTCTACCATAGGATAACAGGGAAGAACCATTGGGTTTGGCTTATTTTTTGGATAATGCTTGAACAAGGAGAGATTTGTCTTCAAGGAAAGGGAAGTGGGGATGTTTTCCTCCATGTCAGGAAGAAATTGGGAGTAAAGGTGAGCGGGGGCTTGTGCATAACCGCGTTACAATGAGTATAATGAATAAAATGTAATCTCTTAAAAGCCGCTTAATGATTTCTTAATGAATGCTTGCGTAATGCTTAAACTTTGAACGCTACAATGAAACAGGAATATAAACATCCGTAGGGGCGACGAGCCGGGAAGGTGCATGATGAGAACGATATTAGTAGTAGACGACGATAAGGAAATTGCGAATCTGGTCTCGCTTTATTTGGTTAACGAAGGCTATCAGGTACTGAAGGGGCAGAACGGGCTGGAAGCGCTGCAGCTGCTTGCGGAGCATGAAGTCGATCTGATCATCCTCGACGTGATGATGCCGGAGCTGGACGGGATGGAAGTATGCCGCCGGGTGCGGGAAACGCGGACAATTCCGGTATTGATGCTGAGCGCCAAGGCGGAGGATATGGACAAGGTGCTTGGGCTTATGACCGGCGCCGACGATTATATGGTGAAGCCGTTTAATCCGATGGAGCTGTCCGCAAGGGTGAAGTCGCTGCTGCGCCGCTCGTTTCAATATAACTCGGCCGATACGAAGCCGCAGACGGGAGAGCTGCTGAAGCTGCATTCGCTGGAAATCAACAAGAGCGCCCATACCGTCATGGTTAACCAGCAGCCCGTCAGCTTGACGAACCGCGAGTTCGATATTTTATATTTGCTTGCGAGTCACCCGGGCAGAGTGTTCAGCGCCGAAGATATTTTTCAACTGGTATGGAAGGAGCAGTATTACGCGGTAGGCAACTCGGTGATGGTGCACATATGCAATTTACGGGATAAGCTGGAGCGGGTGCTCGGGTACAAGCTGATTCAAACCGTATGGGGGGTCGGTTACAAAATTGAAGAATAATCCGTATTTTACGATCCGCTGGAAAATTATTCAATTAATATTTTGGAGCGCGTTGTCGTCGGTCGTCACGGTATATGTGATGTATAAATTCGTCGAGCTGCTGCTGCTGTTGTATAAAAATAACCGCTTTATTTACGGAGTCGTGCGGATTTTGTATGACCGGTACGGGATTCAGGAGACGTTGATCACGCTCGGTATCGTTTGTTTTATTTTGTATTTGATTGTGTTCAGTCAAAGAACGGTCGCTTATTTGGCCCGGATCATGAACACGGTTCACCAGATGTCCCATGGCAACTTCGATCTGACGATTCCCGAGAAATCGCGGGGCGAGCTCGGAGAGCTGGCCGAAAGCATCAACCGCATGTCGCGGCAGCTGAAGGTTTCGCTGGCGGAAGAGCGGCTGGCCGTACAGACCAAAAACGAGCTGATTACGAACGTATCCCACGATTTGCGCACGCCGCTGACTTCGGTTATCGGTTATTTGCGGCTCATTGAGGAGGACCGGTACAGAGACGAGGTCGAGCTGCGCTATTACGTCAACATCGCCTACGAAAAATCGCTTCGTTTGGGCCGGATGGTAAGCGACTTGTTCGAGTATACCCGAATGAGTCACGGCGACGGCAATCTGCGTATATCGGAAATCAACCTGGTGGAGCTGCTCGGGCAGCTCAGCGCGGAATTTTCCCTGCAGCTTCATGAGAAACGGATCGAGATCATGCTCCATACGAAGTATGAAACGATGCTCGTGCGCGCCGACGGCGATAAGCTGATGCGCGTGTTCGAGAATTTGATCGCCAATGCGATCAAATACGGCCAGGACGGCAAGCGGATCGACATCGAGCTGCGCAGGGCGCAAGACCGTGCGGTCGTCCGCATCATCAACTACGGTCCTCCGATTCCTGCCGTTGATTTGCCGCATATTTTCGAAAGGTTCTATCGCGTAGAGAAGTCCCGCTCGGATGAGACGGGAGGGACGGGTCTCGGTCTGGCCATAGCCAAAAGCATCGTCGATATGCATAACGGAACGATGGACGTCGCAAGCAGCGAGGAGCGAACCGTGTTCGAGGTGCAGCTGCCTATCCATGCGGCGCGATAGCGGCATAAATTCACATTTCCCGCGCAGAAGCATCCCCTCATCTTTAAGAGGGGGTGCTTTTGCCGTCTTAAGGCGAGTTCCGGCATTAGCGGCGGCGGCCGGATCTGATGCAGCGCGGAACGTCGCTCTTTACTCTCCCTTAATGGCGTCTTAATAGTTCTTAATCTTTGCTTAGCGGCTCCTTAAAAAGAGTGCTTTATACTTATACCGGTACGAATGAAAATGGATGCGGCAAAAAGGAGAGACGACAGATGATCAAAGGGCTCATCGTATTCGGTTTGCTCGTTACGCTGGTAGCGTTGGGCGCGGCGGGAGCCGACCGTACACATATGAAAGCAGCGGTGTTGTCCGCTTTTCATTACGCGCAGGGCTACTGGCGGGAAGTCGCAGGCGCGGGCGACGCGCTGGGCGCAAAGGAGATCCAGGGCGAGGCAGGACTGCTGATGGACGAGAAGACGGGGAAAATACTGTTCGATAAAAATGAAAACCGGCGGCTGTATCCGGCCAGCACGACCAAAATCGTAACGGCGCTTGTGGCGCTGGAAAAAGCGGAGCCTAACGAGAGAGTTACTGTCGGCGACGAGGTCGATCTCCGGACGGCGGATGAAAGCACGGCCGGACTTAAGAAAGGGCAGAAGCTGTCGCTGCGGGATTTACTGTCAGCCATGCTGCTGCCTTCGGGCAATGATGCTGCGCGGACGGTGGCGAGGTACATAGCGAGCAAGGAAACGGGCCGCAGCTTGTCCGCGGAGGAAAGCATCCGTTATTTTGCCTCGCTGATGAACGACAAGGCGGCGCAGCTTGGAGCGGTCTCCTCGCATTTCGTCAACCCTCACGGGCTGCACGATCCCCAGCATTATACGACAGCCCGGGATTTGGCAGTCATCGCCAGAGCCGCTATGGGCGTGCCGGAGTTCCGCAGTATTGTCAGCGAGGCGGAGCATACCGTCTCTTCGTCATCGGCACGGCTCGTCTTGGCCAACCGCAACAAGCTGCTGCAGGCGGGCAGCGATTATTACATGCGGGGAGCGAACGGGATCAAAACCGGATTTACCGACGAAGCCGGCTATTGTTTGGTTGCATCGGCGAGCCGCGGCGGCCGCGAGCTGATCGCCGTCGTGCTGAAATCGACGGAGAGCGACGTATGGCTCGATTCGCAGAAGCTGCTGGAATACGGTTTTGCGGGACTGCCTTCCGGGAAGCGGGCGGCCGCGGCGGCAGGCAGAGGGCCCGAGGCTGTTGAAGCGCCTTCGGACAAGAAGGAGGGGGTTCCGGGATGAGTCGGCAAAGAAGCAAGGAAACGGAATGGGAGCGGCGGGCCCTGATCGTAAAACCGTATGAGCTGCTCTGCTATCGGAGCTGTTATTATTTGCTGCAATGCGAAGCGGAAGCGATGCAGGCGGCGCTCGCTTGCATGGAGCAGGTGATGAGGGATGATGCGTTTTTCCAAAGCGCGGATTTGCACAGACAAACGATTGTGCGAAAAACGGCCATACGCTGTTCTCTGCAGCTTGCGCGTTCCAAGGGAGCTGCGCGCCGGCATAGCCATATAAGCTAAGTTTTCCATGCCGGCAAATGTCCGAAAATGGCAATAATAGCTATGGCGGATGCAAGAAGCCGACCAAAACAAAACCGAGGAGGACGCGCAAATGAGATTTGCCGATAAAGTAGCCGTTGTAACGGGTGGAGCAAGCGGAATCGGGGAAGTGACGGCGAGGTTGTTTGCGGCCGAAGGAGCCAAGACGGTTATCGCCGATTTTTCCGATAGAGGCAAGGAATTGGCGGAGCAGTTCACCGCATCCGGTTATCAGGCGATGTTTGTCAAGACGGATGTTACCCGGGAGGATCAGGTGAAGCGGATGGTCGAGGAGACGGTCCGGGCGTACGGTAAGCTGGACATTTTATTCGCCAACGCAGGAATAGCGAGGGATGCCCCGGCTCATCAGCTTAGTCTGGAAGCGTGGCAAAAAACGATCGACATCAATTTGACGGGAGTGTTTTTATCCGATAAATACGCTATCGAGCAAATGCTGAAGCAGGGCCAAGGCGGCGTCATCGTCAACTGCGGTTCGATCCACAGCCATGCCGGAAAAGCCGGCGTAACCGCCTATTCGTCGGCTAAAGGGGGCGTCAAGCTGCTGACGCAAACTTTGGGTGTCACCTATGCCAAGGAAGGCATCCGCGTCAATGCGATATGCCCCGGGTATATCGATACTCCGCTGATTGCCGGACGCGACGCGGCGATGACCGAGCATTTGGTCGGGCTGCACCCGATGGGGCGGCTGGGTAAGCCGGAGGAGGTCGCCAAGGCCGTATTGTTCCTGGCGAGCGAGGACGCATCCTTCATTACCGGCACGAGCCTGCTGGTGGACGGAGGCTACACGGCGCAATAACGGCTTGGCGGACGCGTAAGCTGACCGGGCTGCAGAGGCATCCTGCGGCCGCGGAAGCTGCCGTCAGGATGGATGAATGGAATAGATGCAAACGTTTTTACCTTTGTGCTGAATGGTTCGTTCGCAGGTCATGCCAAGCTTGCGGGCTACCCGGACTGACCTGAGGTTGTCCGGCTGAATGATGGAGATGAGCCTGCTCTTGTTCAGACGGCGCCAAGCATAATCGCGCCAGCCTTCGGCAGCTTCGTAAGCGTATCCTTGACCCCAGTAGTCCCGGCTGATCCAATAGCCGATTTCCGTTTCTTCGCGGCCTTCCACCAGCTGGGGAACCAGTCCGGCATGCCCGATCAGCGCCCCGTCGCTTCTTCGGACCGCTACCATCAGCCCGAGTCCCTCCGAGGCTTGATACCGCCCGATGAACACTTGCAGCTTCTCCAGCGTTTCCTCCGGAGACCATGGAGTTCCCCTCCCGATATGCCGCATTACTTCGGCATCCGCCGTCATCTGCTGCAAAAAGGCATAGTCCTCCAGCGTATACTTGCGGAACATAAGCCGTGGCGTTGCAATCATCGCTTGCCCACTCCTTCTCGAAAAAATAAAAATCGCTAGCCATCAAAAAGCGGATGCCTGTTGATGGAAGCGATAGGTCCTTTTAGACAAAGAAATTTATTTAGCTGCAGTAAGCTTAACTTGTTGATTATACCAGGTAATGAAATTTCCGACAACGGTATCCAAGAAATTCACTGTCGGTTCGTGAGTCAAATTGCCCTCGGCGTCGATTTTCTCGTGCACCGCGCCCACGTACACTTCATTGCCGGGCAGAAGCGGGGAACCTACGCCGGAAGCGAACAAAATGTCGCGCAGATGGCCTTGGGCCTTGACCGTGCCGAGGACGCCCATCGAAGCGCCGACGATCCAGGACGGCTTGCCGTTCATAACTTTATCTACGCGGGACAGCCAATCGATGGCATTGCCCAATACGCCGGGAATCGTCGCATTGTATTCCGGCACGACCCAGAGGACGGCGTCGGCAGCCTTCACTTTGGCTTTGAATTCCGTGACGACGGCCGGAGGCTCGTTCTCAATGTCCTGATCGTAGAACGGCAATTCGCGGATACTAAGAATTTCAAGCTCAAAGCGGTCCTTATATTTCCGTTGTATGTACTTGGCGAGCTTCAGATTATACGATTCTTTCCGGATGCTTCCGACAATAGCTACAATTTTCATCTTAACTACCTCCGAATTGAAAATTTTAGTGCAAACTCTATTTTTCATTATGGTCCAGTTAACATATTTAGTCAACATAAAAGTTTAAAAAATAGGTAAAGGCCGAGCAAAAAACCTGCCATAAAGGCAGGCGGATTTAACCCCGAAAATCGTTCAGGCGCTCCAAAACTTGCTCGACTTTACGCAGATGCTGCGCCATTCGCTGCTTGGCCGCGGAAGCGTCTCTACTCCGCACCGCCTCGACGATATGCCGATGCTCTTCGGAGAGCCGATCCGTCGCGCTTTGCTCGGCGAACAGCCAGAGCCTGCGGCTTTCTATCATCACGGGCCCCATCGAGGAGAAGAGCGATTCGAGCGCCCCTTGGAGCAGCGGATTGCCCGAGGCGCCGGCGAGCGCTGTATGGAAGCGGATGTCGGCCTGTTCAAGCGCCTCTTCGTCGGCGGTGGAAGCCATCGCCTGCAAAGCGTCGTCCAGCTCGCCGAGCTGCGCTTCCGACCTGCGCGAGGCGGCGAGGCCGGCGCTTTCGGTTTCGAGAATAAAGCGTAATTCGAGCCATGCCTTCAGCTGCCGCACATCGCTGATTTGCGGCGGCTGCCAGAGCGCTTGGGACTCGCTTGTCTGCAGCACGAACGTCCCCCCTCCGTGCCGCATATCGACCCAGCCGTGCGCTTTCAAGGACATTAGCGCTTCGCGGATCGTCGAACGCCCGACGCCGTAAATGACGGCCAGCTTTTCCACGGAAGGAAGCCGGCTGCCGACCGGCCATTCTTCCTGCCTTATTCGTTCCCGAATGGCGTCGGCTACTACTTCATAGGCTTTACGAATCATCATGGCTATGCACATCCTTATATCATTTCCCGGCCGCTTTGCTGGCGGAAGGGCGGTTGTAATTAGACGGAACAATAAAAAAACAAAAACTGCGTTCTGCAGCGGGAGCGGACCCGCGTCCGGGGCGGCGCTTGCGGCTGCGCGGCTAGTGCACAGTGTACTGCACTTGACGGCATGGAAGCAACCCGCGCCCATGCTGCCGGCTGCCAGACTGACGCGGGCACCCTGCTGAACTCGGCAAAGCGCAGCGAACGTTCCCGGGTCGGGGCGGGGGCGTGGCGCCAGTGCTTCAGGCGTATTGGCCGCGGTGGACGTTAAGGCAAAGCATAAGCGCGGCCGGTACTTGTACCGGGATTTTCGGCTACAGGCGGTTTGGGCCGCATGATCCGATTGACACTTGGCAAAAGCTGCTTTTATAATAAAGTCATCAGATGACCTGATTAAAATTATATAAGAATCGGCAAGATTACACAAATGAATGCAGGAGGTATTACCGTGCTGGAGCAATCCGTTCGCGAGCAATTACAAGCTATTGTCGGCCCGAAATGGTTCAAGGATGACTCGGAGTCGCTCGTTTCCTACAGTTATGACGCAACGCCGCTCTACCAGTCCATGCCGGACGGCGTCGTATTTCCCGCTTCTACCGAAGAAGTGTCCGGCTTGATGAAAGTATGCGCCGAGCATAAAATTCCCGTCATCGGACGGGGAGCGGGCAGCAATCTGTGCGGCGGCGTCGTTCCCGTACAGGGAGGCATCGTCATGGTCATGACGAGAATGAACAAGCTGATCGAGATCGATCAGGATAATTTGACCGCCACGTTCCAAACGGGGCTTAACACCAAGCAGTTTCATACGGCCGTCGAGGCGGCCGGATTGTTTTACCCGCCCGATCCGAGCAGTATGATTATATGTACGATGGGCGGCAATATCGCGCTGGGAGCCGGAGGACTGCGGGGACTGAAATACGGGACGACCAAGGACTATGTCATCGGCCTGGAGGCCGTGCTCGCCAACGGCGACATTCTGCGGACCGGCGGCAAGCTCGTCAAGGATGTGGCCGGCTACGATCTGACCCGCCTGCTGGTCGGTTCCGGAGGCACGCTGGCCATTTTGACCGAGGCGACGGTAAAGCTGGTGCCGAAGCCGGGATTTCGCCGGTCGATGGTCGCCATGTACAGCGATCTCGGCTCTGCGGCGCGCTCGGTTTCGCAAATCGTGGCGAACCGGATTACGCCCTGTACGTTGGAGTTTATGGATAAAGCGACGATTCGCGTCGTCGAGGATTTCGCCCGGATCGGCCTGCCTGTCGATGCGGAAGCGATTCTGGCCATCGAGCAGGACGGCGACGAGACGATCGTCGAGCGCGATTTACGGCTGATCGAGGACATTTGCCGCAAGGAAGGGGCCATTCAGGTCAAGGTGGCAGCCACGCCGGAGGAAGGGGCCAAAGTGATGGAGGCGAGGCGCAGCGCGCTGGCGGCGCTTTCGCGGCTTCGCCCGACGACGATTCTTGAAGACGCGACCGTTCCGCGCTCGAAAATCGCCGAGATGGTGCTGGAGGTGCAGCGCATCGCCGCCAAATACGACGTGCAGATCTGCACGTTCGGTCATGCGGGAGACGGCAATCTCCATCCGACGGCGATGACCGACGCCCGCGACGAAGAAGAAATTCACCGCGTGGAAAAGGCGTTCGAAGAGATATTCGAAGCGGCGATCCGCATGGGCGGCACGATTACCGGAGAACACGGCGTCGGGCTCGTCAAAGCGCCTTTCCTGGAATGGAAGGTCGGCGCTTCCGGAATCGATATTATGAAGCGGCTGAAGGATGCGTTCGATCCGGATCATATTTTGAATCCGGGCAAGCTGTTTGCGGAGACGCGCAAACGGATCGTATTTACGGAGCCGCAGAACGAAGGCGAAGGCGACGGCTCCGCAAGCGGACAAACGGCTGCGGGGCAGGATCGACCGGACGGGAGGGAGGCGTAAGATGGCGACGGCATCGAATTTGGGGACGCAAAGCGCTCCGGCTCAGCGCCGTCCGGAGAACAAGCTGGCCGAACGGCTGAAGCTGACGCTGGATACGGATCAGCTGACGAACTGTATGCGCTGCGGCTTTTGCCAGACCGCCTGTCCGACCTTTAACGAAACCGGCCTGGAAGCGGCTTCGCCGAGGGGCCGCATCGCGCTGATGAAGGCGGTGGCGGACGGCTTCATGGAGCCGGACCAAAGATTCAAGGAGCAGATGGATCTGTGCCTCGGCTGCCGTGCCTGCGAACCGGCTTGCCCGTCGGACGTCAAATACGGGCAGCTGATCGAGCAAGCGAGGGAGTCAATCGCTGCCGAGACGGACTATCCGTGGCATGTCAAGGCGATCCGGACGCTGTTTATGGAGCGTCTGTTCCCTCATCACGGCAGGATGCGGGTGCTCGGCGGAATGCTGAAGCTGTATCAGCGCTCGGGGCTGCGGAAGCTGACGCAGGCAAGCGGCGTCATGCGCCTGTTTCCCGAGCATATGCGGCAGATGGAGGCGATTTTGCCGGATGCTTCCGGCGACGGCGTGATCCGCGCCTGGGCCGGGCTCGGCCTCCCGGCCGCCTGGGAATCGGCGCAAGGCGGCGGCCGCCTGCTTGTGATTCCCCCGGCCGGGGACGGCCCGAAGCGCGCCCGCGTCGGCTTGTTCCGCGGGTGCATCATGGATGTGCTGTTCACGTCGACGAACGTGAACACGATCAAGCTGCTCCGCGAGGCCGGCTACGAGGTCGTCGTTCCGACCTCGCAAACCTGCTGCGGAGCGCTGCATGCCCACGCGGGCGAAACGGCGTCGGCGAGCCGTCTCGCCCGCGAGAATATCGACGCCTTCGCCGCAGCCGGCGTCGATTTCGTGGCGAGCAACGCCGGCGGCTGCGGCGCGAGCCTGAAGGAATACGATCATCTGCTGCATGGCGATGATCGGTATGCGGAGCGGGCGGAAGACTTCGCCCGCCGGGTCAAGGACGTCGCGGAGCTGCTCGTCGAGCGGGGAGAACCGCTGCTGCCGCTTCGCCAGCTGCAGCGGGATCAGGCTCAGGTGGTCACGTATCAGGATTCGTGCCACCTTCGCAATGTGATGCGGGTGCAGCAGCAGCCCCGCACCCTGCTGCAATCGATGCCGGGCGTGCAGCTGCGGGAGCTGCACGGGGCGGATCGCTGCTGCGGATCGGCGGGTATTTACAATTTGACGCAGCCGCAAATGTCCGCCGACGTGCTCGATCATAAAATGGAGCATGTGGGCGATACGGAGGCGCAGTATATCGTGACGGCCAATCCGGGCTGCCTGCTGCAGATGAAATGGGGCATCGAGCGCGCAGGGCTCGGCGGCACGATGAAGGCCGTGCATCTGGTCGATTTTATGGCCGAGGCGCTGGAAGAACGGGACGGGCGCTGACTTAAAGGACCTTGCGCCAAAAGGCCGGGATTGACTTCATCTGTGTCCGTTGAAATTGCTGCTCGCTTTTTGTACAGTCACACAGCCCGCAAACGAGGCAGAAGAGAGCTGTCTGCCCCGTAGAGAGGCTGGACGCCGGCCGAGTCGAAGCTTGATGCGGGCGGAATCGTCTTAGAAGCATCAAGTCATCGCCGGGGATGTTCTTTCCTTTTTTCCAAGCTTGCCAGGCCGTTTCTATATCGTTTAGAGGCGGTGCGGGTAAGCTTTTTCGTTCTGCTCCAAATGTCAAGAGCAGTAATGCAAGAATATCATGCTTTATTTCGGAATAACTTTTAGAAATCAAGTAATATTCTGCCTAAATACTGAATGTTTCATGATATTTCGGTGTATAATGGAACTATATGAACCTATTATAGTAATATATATCTATAGCAACATTCCAAGCTGAGGAGGAAAGAAACAATGGATCCAATTTCATCTCTGTCGGAACTGTTGGCGGAGCAGAAAGCATCATCCTACATCGAGATCCCGGGAGCCGTTTCCAGAACGTTCGGACAAACGACCTTGTCCACTACTTTGCCGATGAGCAAGCTGTTTTCGATCTATGAGGTCGACCTTGAGGTGCAGCGCGCCATCGTTCCGCAAAATCTATCCAAGCTGATGGATTACATCATGCTGTATCTCGATCATCAGCAGGGCATTTATTTTCCGGGGATTATTCTGTCTGCCAGAGGAGCGGGAGAATATGACGCCGATCAGCAAGTATACCGTTTGCAAGCGATAGAAAAGCTGTATGTCGTCGACGGGCAGCATCGGCTGGCAGCGTTCCGCCGTATTATGGAAACGCTGCAAAGCAATATGGCCCGTGCCAAAGACCGCCGGGAATACGACCGGATGGAGGAAATTACGGAAAAGCTGAGCAAGCTGTACACCTTCCCGATGTCGACGATGATTTATTTGGACATTAACGCCCGTCAGGAGCGTCAATTGTTCTCCGATATCAACAAGCTCCCGCGTAAAATCGGCGGCAACCTGGCCGTGCTGCGCGAACAGCGGAGATTTTACCATGTGCTGGCGACCCAGCTTGCGGAGCAGGCGCCGGCCATGAGAGCCATTTCCGTCGATATGTTCACCGAACGGGGCAAGGGACCCGAGTTTCTGTTCTCGTACCACCTGCTCGTGGAAATTTTATGCGGCTTGTTCGAGGGCAGGCTGAAGTCGGCCGCCCGCAACAACGGCTACTATTTCGCAGATCAGGATATCGAGGAGCATATGAAGCTTGCTTCCTATTATTTCGATACGATGCTTCGCCATTTGCCTGAGCCGGAGAAAGGCGTTCTTTGCTGGTCGGAGAACTTGCAGATCGCTCTGGCGATGTTCTTCCATGATGAAGCGACGAAGACGGGCAGCTTCAACCGTTACGCATTGGATTATGCGATGAAAATTTTACCGCATATCGATTGGGACGCAATTTATGCAGGCGACGAGAAAGACCGTCTTCCCAGACGCTCGCGTATCATGAAAGCTTACCAATACATTAAGGATTTTTATCAGGAGCACCATCTGTTCTTGATTCGCGATAAGGAGGATGCCGGTTAATGGACGGACTTTGCCTGAATATGACGATTCACCCGTTTTGCGAGAAGTTTGGGCTGGCCACAGTGGCCATCCAAGTGCAGGATTTATTGAATTATACGACGATCGATCCGATGGTGCAGCGGAAGCTGAGCGCCGGACAGCGCCGTAAAATTTCCAATTATTTGCAAGAACGCGAGCTGGACCGCGTCTTTTTCGGACCGGTTACGTTGTCTTTGCGTGAGGTCAGCTCGCTGGCCAAGACGGAGAAAGGTCTGTACCTGCGTCCCGGCTCCAAGCTGAGCATTTTGGATGGGCAGCACCGGATTTTGGCCCTCGGCTATGTGAATGAGCAAATGCTTAAGGAAGTGCGCAGCCATGAGAAGAAGGCGGCCGCACTAAAAATCAAGCAGCGCCGTTCCCCCGATAACGAGGAGCTTAAGCAAGAGCTGGAGCAGATGGAAGGGCTCGTCGAGCAGATCGAGCGCCGCCGTCTGGAACTGGTGGAGAGCGAACTGGCCGTTCAAATTTATATCGGTCTCAGCGAAGAGGAAGAGAAGCAGTTGTTCGGAGACATTAACTCCAAGGTTCAGCTTGTGAGCAAGGAGCTCGGCCATTCATTCGACAGCATCGATCCGCTCAATCTGGTTATTCAGCAGGTCGTTGATCATAACGTATTCCTGAAAGCGGCAGGAGTGGAGAGACGTGCGAACCTGACTTCGTACAACAAAAACTTCACTTCGTTCAGTTGGCTGTATTCGACGGCAACCATGCTGTTTACAGGCAAAATGCAGCCGTCCTACGAAATGGTCCGCAAAATTCGCCAGGACCCGTCGGCTTATATTGAAATTTTGCATCAGTTTTACAGCACGCTGCTGCCGCTGATGCCGGAGCAGCCGGGATTGCCGCAGTACAGCTCGGCAAGCCGCGCGATGCAGGAAAGCATCGCCTTGTACGCGCACAATCATCTGTTCCAAGACGGAAAATATACGAAAAACTGGACTGCGTGTCTCAGCATTTTCGAAGGGTTCGACTGGTCTCATGAAAATGAGCATTTGATCGACCGCTTCGGCATTTTGGATAACGGCAAGCTGAATCTGATTCATGAGAAATCGCTGCGCAAGCACGGCAAGCTGGTCGCTCTGTTCCGCGAGCTTCACGGCGAACCGGTGGAAGACGAAGCTTCTACCGCCTGATCGGCGAATAACAGCTTGGCCGAAAAAGCCCTGTCTGATCTTCTTCCTGCAATTAGGAGGAAGGAATCGGACAGGGCTTTTATGTTTGCCGAAAGCTTAACTACAGGCAAGCCGTTTCCCGGCGATCGCCGGGCGCTCCTTCGGCTGTCGCTTATTTCGCATCGGCCGCACAGCGAAAGCCCATATTGCCCGCCGAGCTGTCCGGCGTGTTGGAGCTGCGTGCGGCGACCCGGTAGCGGTTGCAGTACGATTTATGGCACAGATAGGAACCGCCGCGCATGACGCGCGAAGTGCCGCGATCCGGTCCCTTCGGATCGACCCGGGGGCCTTCGATATGCCAGGTCGGGCTGAACCAGTCCCCGCACCATTCCCATACGTTGCCGGCCACATTGTAGAGGCCGAAGCCGTTAGGCTTGAAGGAGCGGACCGGAGCCGTTCCGGCGTAGCCGTCGCTCATATTGTTTTTGTCCGGGAATTTCCCCTGCCAAATGTTACACAGATGCTCGCCGTCGGGCTTCAGGAGATCGCCCCAAGGATAGCGCTTCTGCACAAGTCCGCCTCTTGCGGCGTACTCCCATTCGGCTTCGGTCAGCAAGCGCTTTCCCGCCCATTTGCAATAAGCGGCGGCGTCGTTCCAGGAAACGTGGATGACCGGATGATCCATGCGGTCTTCGATCGAAGAATCGGGGCCTTCCGGGTGGGCCCAGTCCGAGCCCTCGACGTTCCACCACCACGGCGTGCGCTGTACGACGTGCTTGACTTTGGCGGCCGTCTCTTCCGAGACGAACAGATGGAACACGAAAGACCATCCGAAGCGCTCCGCATCCGTCTTGTAGCCCGTTGCTTGGACGAATCGGGAGAATTCGGCGTTGCTGACCGTACACGGATCGACGTAGAAGGGGGCGACGGTAACGGGGCGCACGGGCCCCTCGCCGTCCTGCGGGAAGCCTTCCCGGTCGTCCGTCCCCATAAGGAATTCTCCTCCGGGCAAGTAGATCATCCCTTCCAGGGGATTAGGGGAAGTCAAGCGGCTGTCTTGCTGGTCGAATCGTTTCAAGCTGTCCGCAGATATGCTTTGCGGAGCGGCTTGCGCTTCGCTTCGGCTGGTGGAGCAGCAGGATGGCTTCGTCTGTTCGTTCATAGCGAGTTCCTCCTAGGCTAAGTAATGTTTGCGGTTTCACAGTCATGCGATTTCCGGCGAAGCGCATCCGGCCGCCGGCTTGTGCGAACCGCCGGATGTGCTCATAGTTCCGTCAATTGATTGATCATCATAATGGCCGCCCCGGTAACCAGCGCCTCTTCCCCCAGATGTCCCTGGCTGAATACTACTTGATACGCTGGATAGTAGTACGTGTTGCGAATGGCCACGCGAGTCGCTATCTGGAAAAAGCTGGGATCGCTGCTGATCAAGGAGCCGCCGAGTATGACTTTCTCAGGATGCAAAATATTCAGCAGATTGGACAAGCCGATGCCGAAGTAAGTCGCCGCTTGGGAAAAAATTTCCACGGTTAGCGGGTCATGCTCCTTTAACCCTTGCAGCAGATGAGTGTAGTTGATTTTCTCCGGATCGGCTTCCTTATAGCGAAGAGAGCTTTCTCTACCTTGCTTCAACCGCGATTGAGCCTGCTGCTCCAGCGCATGGATGGAGGCGTATGTCTGCAGGCTGCCGAAGTTGCCGTGATTGCCGATCCGCGGCCCGTCGGTTTGAATGATCATCTGGCCTATCGAGCCCTCCATATCGACGGCGCCGTAAACGACTTTGCCGCCGGCCATCATAGAGGAGCGGATTCCTACGCCGAGATGCACATAGAGCAAATGACGGTAATCCCGGTTGCGATCCGACCAGGATTCGCCGATGATAGCCGTGTTGGCTCCGTTGTCGAGCAGCACCGGGATGCGCAGCCTCTCCTGCATGTAGCGCGCCACCTCTACATGACGCCAGCCTGCCGCCGGAAAGTAGAGCGGCTCCAGAATGATTCCCGTCGTACGGTCCAAAGGCCCGACGGCGCCGATGCCCATGCCGAGCACCGCGTCCGCTGCGATCTGATGCTTGTGCAGCATCCGTTCGGCCGCATCGGCGATGTCGCGGAGCAAACGGTCCGGAGTCATGCGCTCGTCCATCAACCAGCTTTCGGCATCCAGCTTGTTCATATGCAGATCGCAAAGAATCAGCTTCGAGCTCATGCGTGAAATATCCAGCCCGAACACATAGGCTGCGGTCGGGTTCGTTTGATACAGAATCGGACGGCGGCCTCCGGTGGATTCCCCGAAGCCGGCTTCCACAAGCCAGCCCTGATGGGTCAGCTCCTCCAAAGTGCGGGTCAGCGTGCTGCCGGTCATTTGGCTTTGTTCCAGCAGCTCGATTTTGGACACGGTGCCTTGACGACGCACAAGCTCGTAAATTTCCTTATGCTTGCGGCTGCCGATTTTCTCTTGAATAGGTAGCAAGCTCATTCTTAACCTCCGGGAGAACAACCTTTAGGAACCATACCTTCTATAAAGTTAGATTATACACCAGTCTTTAGCGCATCACCATAGCCGCTTGATCGCCCCAATCAGAAAAATGACGATGAATTCCCGTCCCGCGGATTGTGACATCCTTAGAAAGTTTGGTAAGATAGTAGCAATGCGGTTCAAGTGGCGCCTTCGGGCACAGCGACCGTCGCTGCAAGGATGGGAAGGAGATTGAAGAATACTATGTCGGATTGGTATCGAAAAAGTTTTGGAGACGACTATTTGTTAGTATACAAACACCGCGATGTGGAAGGAGCTTACCAAGAGGTCAAGAAGATGATCGAATGGCTGCAGCTTCCTCAAGGTGCCAAGGTGCTCGATTTATGCTGCGGTATGGGCAGACATTCGATGGCTTTGAACGACTTCGGGTATTCCGTTACCGGCATCGATTTGTCGGACGTGCTTTTGGCTGAAGCGGACCGGCTCAATGAGCGCCGTCAGGTCCGCTTTTTGCAAGGGGATATGAGAGAAGTGCCGCTGCAGGAGTCTTTCGACGCGGTCGTCAATTTGTTCACTTCGTTCGGTTACTTCGAGCAAGACGAGGAAAACGAACGGGTGCTGGGGGAAATCGCCCGTCTGCTTGCCCCGTCCGGCCAGTTCATCGTCGATTTTATGAATCCGGATTATGTAAAACGGCATCTGGTTCCGTTCTCATCCCGCCAAGAAGGCTTTTGTACGATTGAGGAAACCCGCCGCATCGAGGACGGCTTCGTCCGCAAGACGATCGTCGTGAGCGAACAGGGCTCTCCCGAGAGAACTTATCTGGAGCAGGTCAAGCTGTACGGACTGGAGCCGTTCCTGGCGATGCTGGATCGTGCGGGACTGGAAGTATCCGACGTATACGGGGATTACAACGCTTCCCCCTATGATCGCGAAACTTCCCAGAGAATGATATTCGTCGGGCGCAGGAAAGGGTAGGTCGGCAAGGCATGAACTTATATACGCTGCATAAGGACACGTTTATTCAAGTCAAGGTCCCGCTGCCGTTTCCGCTGCGCTGGGTCAACGCTTATTTGATCCGCGGTAAGGACGGCTATACGCTGATCGACCCGGGCTTACATACGGAGGCCGCCGAAGAGATGTGGGAGGCGGTGATGAAGGAGCTGGGCTTCGGTTTCGCGGATATCGAGCAGCTTGTGCTGACTCACCACCACCCGGATCATTACGGCTTGGCCGGGTGGTTCCAGGAGCGCTCCGGCGCTCCGGTTCGCCTCTCGGCAGTCGGCTGCGGACAGGTGAAGAGGCTCTGGGGAGAAGCGCAGCCGATGACGGACGAACTGCTGCGGCTGTTCGCGGCGCATGGCTTGCCTGACGAGCTGGCGGAACCGATGCGGGCGCATATGGATGATTTCGTCTCTATGGTTTCTCCTCAGCCCGCTTTGTCGCTCATTACTCCCGGAGAGCCGATCCGGCTCGGGGACGACGAATACGAAACGATTCATACGCCGGGCCATGCGGCGGGGCATCTGTGCTTTTACCGCAGGCAAAGCGGCGACATGATCTGCGGAGATCACGTCATTCCGCGTATTTCTCCTAATGTGAGCTATTTGCCGGGCGGTATCGACGAGAATCCGCTGCAGAGCTTTCTGCAAAGTCTTGAGGTGATCGGACAATACGACGTGACGACGGCTTATCCGGGGCATCGCGATCCGTTCCAGACGTTCGGGCAGCGGACGCGGGAGCTTCTGGAGCATCATGATGCCCGGCTGGAACAGATGCGAAGCCTGCTGGAGCAGGGAGCCATGACGGCGTATGAAGTGTGCCGGGCAACCTTCGGCGACCGTTTGACGCTGCATCAGCTGCGGTTTGCCTTATCCGAGACACTGGCGCATCTCATTTATTTGCGCGACGCGCAGCGGGTGGAGCAGCTGGAGCGCGGCGCGACGGACATTTTTCAAACGATATGAACGACGGATGGCACATCCGCGGCTTTCTAACAGAGAGCTGCGGATGTTTTTTTGTTGTTTAGGAAATGATGCGCAGCCATATCCTGTGGACATCCGGGGGTTTCCCCGAAAGTAAAGTCTACCCATAGAACGATCCCAGAGGAAGGGTTAGACGCCGATCCAGCTTAGGCTGGATGCGGACGCAATAAGCTTCAGAGCATCACGTCACTTTTAGGGGATTTGTTCCTATGCGCTAGCCGTCTCCATGGCTTAGGGATGCGTTCGCGCGATAGACCGAGCCGGTCCTATAGGGGGGCTAACTTCGCATGGGGGGATGTTTGCTTCCCGGGCATAATGGGAATAATTACTGTAACGCGGGTGAATGACAGACAGCATGAAGCGTGAGGGGGGAGCCCGTTTGTCCATCTTGAAATGGTTCAAGCGCAAGAAGGAAGCCAAGCCTTTGGTTACAATCTCCGATCGGATTACGGAGACTCATCAGCATGAGAAAATTAACGGCAGTTTGAACGATGCGCTTGACTTTATCATCGGCATATTAGGAGAGAATGACGATTTTGTCATTCGCCGTTTCCGCGTCTTCGGGCATTACGAAGCGGTGATGTTCTACTTCTCCAATATGATCGATCAGGGCTTGGTGAACACCGATATATTGAAGCCGCTCATGTACTTGCCCGCTCATTTGGAGAATAAGCCCATTGCGCCCGGCAGGCTCACGGACGTGCTGCTGAACGAAACGTTATATCACAGCGAAGGCAAGCTGGAGAACAAGCTCATCAAATTGGTCGAAGCGATTTTATGCGGGCAAACCGTTGTTGTCGTGGAGGGACTGGATGAGGCTTTTTTAATTGGCACGCGCAACATCGATAAGCGTTCGATCGACCAGCCCGCTACCGAGATGGTCATCCGCGGCTCGCGCGAAGGGTTCATCGAGCTGCTCGGAACGAATATCGCCCTGCTTCGCTACCGGCTGCAGACGCCGGATTTACGCTTGCATACGATGGAAATCGGCCGAAGAACGCAGTCCAAGGTCGCGATTTGCTTCATGGAAGGAATTACAAATCGAGAGCTGGTGGACGAAGTGAAGAACCGGCTGTCCAAGATCGATATCGACGCCGTGCTGGATTCGGGATACTTGGAGCAGTACATCGAGGACAATCATCTGTCGCCGTTTCCGCAAGTGCAGTATACGGAAAGGCCGGATAAAGTCGCCGCCAACCTGCTGGAAGGGAGGGTAGCGATTCTTGTCGACGGTTCGCCGATGGCTTTGGTCGTACCGACGGTGTTCAGCCAGTTTTATCAGACGGTAGAGGATTATAACGAACGGTATTTGATGATGAGCTCGATTCGTCTGGCGCGGCTGGTCGCTCTGATTTTTTCCTTGATTTTTCCTTCCTTGTACGTCGCTATCATTTCGTTCAATCCGGAGCTGATTCCTACGGAGTTCGCGGTGGCGGTGGCCGGAGGCCGGGCCGGCGTGCCGTTTCCTGCGATCATCGAGGTGCTGATCATCGAGATTTCGATGGAAGTGCTGCGGGAAGCGACGATCCGCCTGCCGCAGCAGGTCGGCGGCGCGCTGTCCATTGTCGGCGTCCTCGTCGTCGGGCAAGCGGCGGTAGCGGCGGGTTTCGCCAGCCCGATTACGATCGTCATCATTGCATTGACGACGATCGGCTCCTTTGCAACGCCGGCTTATAACGCTGCGCTGGCTTTGCGGCTGCTCAGGTTTCCGCTTATTTTCCTGGGCGGCATCTTCGGCCTGTACGGTATTATGATCGGGCTGATCCTTATCGCGAATCATCTCCTTTCATTAAAGTCGTTCGGCATTCCTTATCTGAGTCCGCTGGTTCCGGGCAGTCTTCAAGGGATGAAGGATTTGTTGATCCGCGGTCCGCTGTGGTGGTTTAAGAAGAGGCCGACATTTTTGCAAACGATCGACAAGAGGAGAATCGACCCCGATGTAATGGATGATATTATGAACAGCTCCCATAATGTGCTGGACCCGAACAATACGAGCAGCAAAGACGGAGGAAAGGGCGGCCGATAATGAAATATTTTCGTCAGATCACCACGTTCCAGGCAACGACCGTTCTTGTCAGTACGATCATTGGGGTCGGCATTCTACCGCTCCCGTTGTTTGCCGTCAGGGAAGCCGATTCCGCCGCTCCGCTAGTTACATTGGTTGCCTCGCTGCTGGCCTTCCTCGGACTGTGTTTGATTACGCTGCTTGGCATGCGTTTCCCGGACAAGTCCATCATTTTATACAGCGAGGAGATTATCGGCAAATGGCCGGCCGCGATCGGCAGCGTTTGCATTATCTTCTTTTTCGCCATATTGACTTCGCTCGCCGCGCGCGAGTTCGGGGAAGTGGTTATCACGTCCGTACTGAAGCGGACGCCGCTGGAAGTGACGGTGGTGGTCATGCTGCTGCTGTCCGCCATTTCGACGCGACACGATATGCGCACCTTCGCCTATATCCATAATTTTTATTTTCCTATCCTGTTGATTCCGGCGTTGCTTATCGTCGCGTTGTCGCTGAAAAATGCCGATTTGATCAATCTGCTGCCCGTATGGCAGAGTCCGTCCGTTCCGATGCTGACCAGCGTCTTTACCGTAGCGGCCTTATTCCAGAGCTCCTTCATCATGACCATCGTCATTCCGGCGATGCGCGAGCCGAAGATGGCGATGAAAGCCAGCGTCTGGGCGATGATTATATCGGGGGGCTGTATATCACGATTGTGACCGCTACGATCGGGGTATTCGGAGCGGAAGAGACGAAGCTGCTCTTGTGGCCGACGTTGGAGCTGGCGAAGACGACGTCGCTGCCGGCCAACATTCTTGAACGGCTGGATGCGGCTTTCCTCGCGGTATGGGTGACCGCGGTATTTACAACGCTGATTTCCAGCTATTATTTAACGATCCGTGCGATGAGCAATTTGCTTCGATTGCGCGATCACAAGCTGTTTTCGTATTCGCTGCTGCCGTTCGTTTTCATCATGGCGATGCTGCCGGAAAGCATACTGCAAATGTACGAAATCATTCAGTATGTAAGCCGTATCGGACTCTTCATTACGATCGCATATCCCGGAACGCTGCTGATCATCGCTGTCATCCGCAAGAAAAGAGGGGATCGGGGTGGAGAAACGCCAATGGACGAACATCGTTAAGCTGACGGCGGCCGTGCTGCTCACCTTCCCGCTGCTTACCGGGTGCTGGGACCGTTTGGAGATTGAAGACCGCGCCATGGTGCTCGGCATTTCGGTGGATTCGGCCGATATCAAAGACGCGAATACGGAGGATCAAATATCGCATCTGCGCGGCAAATTCCCGGCGCCCAACAAAAACATGATCCGCGTCGCCGTTCAAATCGCCCTGCCCGGCAAAATTCCGCTCGGTCCCGGCGAGTCCGGGGCAGTCGGGAAAGGGGCGGAGGAAACGGTGTGGGTGATCAGCGTGGTTGGCCATACGATTGACGATGCCATTATGAACTTGCAGCAGCAAATTTCGTCGAGGCTGTTTTTCGGGCACTTGCGGATTATTGTCGTCTCCGAGAAGGTGGCCAAGCTGGGGCTGCAAAATTTGAACGATTATTTCCGCCGCAACCCGGAAGTGCGCAGAACCGCCTGGATGGCCGTCAGCAAAGGCGACGCCGAACCGATGATGAGAGCGGCTCCGAAGCTGGAGCGCGTGCCGACACTGTATTTGCTCTCCACCCTGGACGAAGCGGTCAAGCAGGGGAAGTTTCCGAACGATTTTCTGGGTATTTTCTGGAGCAACAGCTCCAAAAAGGGGCAGGAGGCGTTTCTCCCCTATATCGAGTTGACGGGCTCGCAAAGCGTGGAGCTGAAAGGCATGGCCTATTTCAAGAACGACAAGATGCTCGACAAATCGGAGCCTTTTGAAATCGCAGCTTATATGGGCATTAAAGGGCTTAATCCGGCAGGCTACCGGGCCTTCATCAATCTGGACAGCGATCCGGCCAAGACGGTCACGATCTTTGCGACTCACCGCCAATCCAAAATCGACGTTAAGATCCGGAACGGACGTCCTTTTTTCTCCATCAGCGTCTATACGGAAACGAATCTGGAGGAGAAGCTCAGCGAGAGTCTGGCTGCCAACAACTCCGAGCTGCTGCAGAGAATTGAAGAGGAGAATAAAAAATCGCTTATCAAAGCGTATCAAGGTCTGATCAAAAAAACGCAAAACAAAGGCTCGGATATTTTCGGATTCGGAGAATACGTAAGAGCCAAGGAGCCGGTATTCTGGAACCGGGAGATTCAAACCAAGGAGAAGTGGCAGCAGATGTACCCGGAGGTTCAAATGGAAATCAAAGTATATTCGAAAGTCCGGCGCGTAGGAATGAAGGCCAGATAAAGGCGGCGGGGGAGCCAATCCCGATGCTTGTCCGCCGGATCTGCCCGAAGGGGATGGTAATGTGATCGGAGCCTATTCCAGTTATATGATTTATTCGGTGCCGCTGCTGCTGTTAACGGGTGCTTATGTCCTGTTCATGGACGTGAAAGGCTATGAAATGGCGTCATTGGCCAAAGAAGCGAGGGCGGCCCGCTGGGTCGGCTGGATCAACTTGGCGATGGGCGCAGCGATATTCATCGCTCGTTGGGCGCTGCAAAAGTGGGGGTGGTAATGCAGGGAAACTGCAGGCTATGCGGCGCACGCGGGAAACGAAAAAAAGGATGTACCGCTCAGGCTTCAACATCAGCGGCCTGGGGGGCGCATCCTTTTTTTCTAAAAGTGCTGAACATCAAGCGGCTACTGCTGCTGCTCGGCTTCCTTCTCCGCTTGCTTGCGGTGCGCTATGCGGCTGCTCGCCGCCGCGGCGATCGCGCCGACGATGTCGTCGAGAAACGTATGCTTATGAGGTCCGTTTTTATCGTTCAGCATCTTGAGGATGCCGGGCTTGAGCTTGTCGATATAACCGAAATTCGTGAAGCCTATGCTTCCGTACACATTGACGATAGATAAAGCCAGTACCTCGTCGCAGCCGTACAGGCCTTCGTCGTTTTCCAGCATTTCCTGAAGCGGCGGAAGCAGCTTGCCTTCTTCGGCCAGCATGTCAAGCTGGATGCCGGTCAATATGGCGTTCTGCACCTCGCGCTTCTCGACGACCCGGCAGACGCTTTCCATGCATTGCTCCATCGTCAGGCAGGAGAAGTAATCCTTCTGCAAAAAGTAGGTCAGTTCAGCTATGTCCTCCAGGCGAACCCCTCTTTGGGTTAGCCACGTTTTGGCTGCTTCGGCGACTTTACCGGAATCGAGATTATAAGGCATGATGGATAACCCTCCTTTTAAATTTCGTTTCTGCTAGAGCTGAAAATAGTTTTTACCGTACCGCGAGGCCTGATACATGCCCCGGCTTGCGAGACGGGAGCGGCAGCCTTCCCGGTGTCCGTTCGCGCCGCTTGCGCAGCGGCTCAGCCCCCGTGCGGCCAATAATTAAATTATGGCTGCCCAGTATTATTTTAACACAAAGCCGGCGCTGAATTCACCGTAAAGGAAGAAGGACAAATTGTTGTCATAAAACTTGTCTCCCTCTCGTATAGTTGGAGTAAAGAGACAGGACAAACAACCCTTATTCTCAAGGAGGAATCATCCATGAAACAGTACAGATGGACACGGTGGGCGGCTGTAACGGGGATTGTCGTACTGCTGACCTCAGGTTGCTCGGCGCTTGGAACGAAGGAAAAATCGCAGTCGATCGATCCTCCGCCGACCGGAGCCGATGCCGGCGCCGATACGGCCAAGGCTGTGATGGCGCCGGCTATCCAAAATCCTGCGCCGGTTACCGTGTATGCCAGGGACACTAACGGGCTTGTAGCCCCCGTTTCGCTCAATGTGGAAAAGTCGGTTGAAGTAGCGAAAAAGGCGCTGGAGGCGATGGTTGAGGACGGGCCGTCCGCAAGCCAGCTGCCGGCCGGATTTACCGCGCTGCTCCCCAAAGGGACGACAGTGAAAGGTATTAATGTCGTCAAGGATCAGCAGATGGCCATCGTCGATTTTTCCAAGGAATTTACCGATTACAATTTGCAGGATGAACGTAAGATATTGGAGGCCGTCACATGGACTTTAACCGGCTTCTCCGCTATAGACAAGGTGCAGATTCGCGTGGAAGGCAAAGATTTGAAGGAGATGCCGGTAGGCGGAACGCCGCTGGATGAGCCGCTGTCCAGAGCTATGGGCATTAATCTGGAGAAGCCGGAGGGAGTGGACTACGGGCAATCGACGCCGGTGACGCTCTACTTCCTAGGGCAAAACCAGGACAACTACAAATACTATGTCCCGGTCACCCGTTTGGTGAAGCGTACGGATAACGTCGCCCAGGCCGTTGTGGAGCAGCTAATCGCAGGTCCGGACGAGAAAAAGGGGCTTTCGGCGGTGATGACGCCGGGAGCGGAGCTGAAACAGGTCAATATGGCGGGCGACGTCATTACGGTAGATTTCTCCGACAAGGTGCTGGGACCGGACAAAAAAGCGCCGGCCGACGCTTTGAAAGCGGTGGTGCTATCGCTCACGGAAAATGAAGGGGCTCAGACCAAGGTCCAAATCACGGTCAACGGCGATGCCAAAGTAAGCGCAAGCGACGATCAAAGCTACACCAAGCCGGTCAGCCGTCCGACGACGATCAACCCGCAAAAAATGTAATGGTAACGCAGAAGGGAGCCGGCCGGCTCCCTCTTCTTTTTCCCGCGGCGCAAAGGGAAAGGACGGCCTATTGGAACTCGCCCAATCACTCTGGTACAATGGTTAGGGTCAGATACATATAAGTTAAACCCGATAGGCGGGATTCGGCCGAAATGGACTCGTCCGTGACAAGCATGAAGGAGGCAATGAACCAAATGATGAGAAATGACGGCAGACAAACGGGCCAAACCCGTTCGGTTACCATTACGCCCCATTATAATAAGCATGCCGAAGGGTCGGTATTGATCGAAGTGGGAGAAACCAAGGTCATTTGCACGGCAACCGTCGAAGAAAGAGTACCTCCTTTTATGAAAGGCCAGGGAAAAGGCTGGGTGACGGCGGAATACTCGATGCTGCCGCGAGCGACCCAGGTGCGCAATCAGCGCGAAGCGGCCAAGGGCAAGCTTGGAGGACGGACGATGGAAATTCAGCGTCTGATCGGCAGGGCGCTCCGCTCCGTAGTGAATCTGGAGGCGCTGGGAGAGCGTTCGATCACGCTGGATTGCGACGTTATTCAGGCCGACGGGGGAACGCGCACGACTTCGATTACCGGGGCTTTCGTCGCCATGGCATTCGCCATTGACAAGATTGTCAAGGATCGGAATTTGTCCAAATATCCGATCACCGATTTTCTCGGTTCGGTCAGCGTAGGCGTCGTAAACGGCCAGGCATGTCTCGACTTGAACTATGAGGAGGACTCCAAAGCCAAGGTGGATATGAACGTCGTCATGACCGGGCTGGGCAAATTCGTCGAAGTGCAGGGCACCGGCGAGGACTCCCCGTTCTCGCGCAGTGAGCTCGACGAGCTTCTGGCGCTTGCCGAGACGGGCATTCAGTCTATGATCGCCGTGCAGACCGAGGCGCTGGGATCTGACATTGCCGAACGGATCAGGAGAGCCGCGCATGCTGAATCTAGGGTCTGAGGTCGTCGTGGCTACCCGCAACGCGGGAAAGGTCAAGGAGCTGGAGCCGCTGTTCCGGCAGCGGGGCATCGCTGTGAAAAGCCTGCTGGATTATGAAGAAATTCCCGAGATTATCGAGGACGGAGACAGCTTCGCGGCCAATGCGCTGATCAAAGCGCGCGCCGTTGCGCTGCGGCTTAAGGTGCCGGCGATCGCCGACGATTCCGGCCTGTGCGTCGACAGGCTGGGCGGCGAGCCGGGCGTATACTCGGCGCGCTATGCGGGAGAGCCCGCGAATGACGAGGCGAACAACCGGAAGCTGCTGGAGCGGCTATCCGAGCTGCCGGCATACGAGTCCGGCGGCCAAGGCGGAGGACCGCGCGTCTTGAGCCCGGCGCGCTTCGTATCGGCCATCGTTCTCGTCGATGCCGAAGGGCGCGTCGTCAGCGCCGTAGAGGGCAGCTGCGAGGGGCAAATTATCGCCGAACCCCGCGGAGACGGCGGCTTCGGATACGATCCGCTCTTCTTCGTTCCGGGTTTGGGGAAGACGACGGCCGAGCTGTCCGTAGAGCAGAAAAACGAGATTAGCCACCGCGGCCAAGCGATCCGCGCTCTGTGGAGCGATCTTGAGCGGATGGGCGCGGCGCGGCAGACAGCGGAATGATCGGGCGGAGAAGAACCGCCTTCTGTATACGCAAATAAGGATTGGTCCGAACGGGCAGGTATGATCTGCCGTCCGTCCAATCCTTATTTGACGCGCTGCGGACCGCTCTTACCGAACCGACACTTTATAATGGCGCAGCCAAGTGTCGACTTGAATGAGGTAGGCGAACATTTGCGGTCCGGTCATCAGCTGGCCGAACCAGGGCAGGTTAAACTGCGCGGCGTCCCCTTCGGCCAAGGTGCGAATTTTGGCCGCGTCGATGAACTGCAGGAGCGGGGACGAGGAATCGTCCAAAATTTCAAGCACCCATTTTTTCACCGCGGCCAGGTAATTCGGGTTATGCGTTTTCGGGTACGGGCTTTTTTTACGGGTCAGCACGTCTTCCGGCAGCACGCCGCGCAGCGCTCTGCGGAGAATGCCCTTCTCCCTGTCGCCCGACGTTTTGATTTCCCATGGAATGTTCCACACATATTCTACCAGACGATGATCGCAGAACGGAACGCGAACCTCCAGCCCCACCGCCATGCTCATCCGATCCTTGCGGTCGAGCAGCGTCGGCATGAAGCGGGTGATGTTCAGATAGGACATTTCGCGCATCCGGTTTTGCTGCTGGTCTTCTCCCGCCAGCCGGGGCACTTCAGATAACGCTTGGCGGTATCGTTCCTGTACGTACTGCTCCGGCTTCACCCATTGGACAAAATCCGGAGACAGCAGATTCACCCGGTCTTTCAAAGCCAGGGACCAGGGGAAGGTTCCGGCGTTCAGCGCCTCGTCGCGGTGAAACCACGGATAGCCTCCGAAAATTTCATCGGCCGCTTCTCCCGAGACCGCGACCGTCGCATCCTTCTTGATTTCGCGGCAAAATAAATACAAGGAGCCGTCGACATCGGCCATGCCGGGGAGGTCGCGGGCGTATACGGCGGTCTTCAGCGCTTCGACGAGCTCGGGGGTGTCGAATTCGATGAAATGATGCTGGCTGCCCAGAAACTCGGTCATTCGTTTGATCCATGGCGCATCGGAATTCGGCTGGAACGCATTGGCCTTGAAATGCTTATCGTTATCGACATAATCGATGGAATAAGTGTGAATTGTGCCCGCACCGGTTTCCTTATAATAGTTGGCGGCGAAGGCCGTCAGCGCGCTGGAGTCGAGCCCGCCAGACAATAAAGTGCAGATGGGAACGTCCGAAGCCAGCTGGCGGATGACGGTATCCTTGAGCAGCTCTTGTATGCGCTCGGCGGTCGCCTCCACATCGTCCTCATGGGGCTTGCTTTCGAGCTTCCAGTACGCGCGGATTTGCATTCCGCTGCGGTCGACCGTCATGCAATGGCCGGGCTTCAGCTCGGACATGTCCCGGTAGACGCCGTGCCCGGGCGTGCGTGCCGGTCCGACGGCGAATATTTCAGCCAGCCCGTCGCCGCTGATTTGCGCCGGAAAGTCGGGATGGGCAAGAATCGCCTTCGGCTCGGACCCAAACAGCAGACGCCCGTTCGAATAAGAATAGAAGAAGGGCTTTACTCCCAGCCGGTCGCGCACGAGAAATAGCGTCTGTTCGAGCGAGTCCCATACGGCAAACGCGAAAATGCCGTTCAGCTTGTCGACGCAGGCGCGCCCCCATTCGATAAACGAGACGAGCAGCACCTCCGTGTCGCATGTCGTCCGGAAGGCGTGGCCCCGCAGCTCCAGCTCTTTTTTGAGCTCAGGAGCGTTGTACAGCTCGCCGTTATAGACGATGGTGAAGGTGTTTTCGCCGACTTTACGGATCATCGGCTGCGCCCCGTTCTCGGGGTCCATGACGCTCAGCCGCCTGTGGCCGAGCGCGCAATGCTGAGTGATCCAAGTGCCCGAGGCGTCCGGACCCCGGTCCGTCAGCTTATCTGTCATGCATCCCAGGACGGACGGATACTGGGTTAAGTCTTTTTGCCAATCAATCCACCCCGTTATTCCGCACATGGCCTTCATTCCTCTCTCGATAGTTTGTTTCTGAAGCAGGGACAAGCGTGTCGACATTTGGTAGGATGATGTTAAAGGCTATGCTTTGTCTCGGGAGAAAATGTCTGTCCATGCCTGTAGGAAAAGATAGACAAAAATCGAAATACCGTTTACACTATGCGTTAGCGGTCCAATACAAGTCCGCGTAAGGATGAATAGAACAAGAGCGATTGTCCCACTCTAACCATATGGCGGTTGGGAAGGGAAGAAGAGGTTCACAAGCGACGCTTCTGTTTATCTTCTTGGCCAATATGGCCGATGCGGTGCTAACGGATATCGGGCTAAGAACGATTTATCGCAATGTTGCCGGAAAGCTGCAAAGCCGACCGAACCGATCAAGAAGAAGAGGTGGTCATACGTTATGAAGAAAACCAAACTATCCAAGCCACAAACCCAATACAAAGAGGCCAAAGAGCACTTTGAGAAAGTGAACGAGGCTTTTCAAAATAAGCTGGCAACCGTTCAACTGCTTGGCGTTGTGAATCAAGAGAAGCTGGAAGAGCTGATCGAGCAGACGGGATTGCATACCGCTCTAAACGAGCTTGGCGCCGCCGAGAAAGTGCTGCTTGAATGGTCGCATCAAGAGATTCAAAACGAAAAGGATTACTTGCAGAACAAGGACGCGGTAGACCGCATGTATGCTTTCATCGATCAAGATCCTAACATTAAAGCCAAGCTGATCCAGGCGGCGATGAAGATTTACTAGGGCGCGGCTTTGCTCCTGCATTAGCGGAAGGAAATCTCCTTTCGCTTGTTTTTTTGTTGACAGCCGGAAGGCTTCATTCGCCGGTTTTGATTTATTGGCATGAATGGGGTAAACTGACTTTCATGAGAAAAACGTCTGCCGAGCAATGATGGGAGCAGGCGAAGGCGATGAATTCGAGCCCGAGGTTTTTGCCCGGAAGTCAGTTAGGTGGTGCGCTTTTGACCGATAAATTAAGTGATAACGTCATATTATTCCCAAAGACCGTTGAGTTTTACCAGTTTGAATTGACGCGGATGCTGGAGACGGAACGATACGGGGAAGCGATCCAGCTGCTCCGTTTTTTGCTTGCCTGTCAAAGCCGCGAGGAGCGCGTCCGGGAAGAATGGCAAGCACTGCTGCAGTGGCTGCAGACAATGTTTCCAGACTCCGCGCTGCCTGCGGAAGCAGGAGAGGACGAGCCCGAGCTGACCGAGGCCGATTTGTTCCGCGAGCGTATGGCCGAGAGGGAACGCGAGGACAGCGGCTATGCGCTCCGGCTGCTGGAGCGGCTGACGAGCGCCGATTCGGTGGACAATCAGCTGCTGGCGCTGGATCAGCTTGCATACCTGGAGCATCCCGACATTAACGGCAGGCTCAGCCGTTGGCTCTCTTCGGAAGAGCTGCATCCGCTGATTCAATACAAAACGCTGCAGACCCTCAAGCTCAGAGGGATGACGGGCACGGTCCGCTTTGCGAAAAATGGCGAAATCGTGCTTGCGGATGTCGAAGAGACGCCGGCAGATTTCGATCAGTTTCCGTCGCATATTAACGAAATCAGGGATCGTATTCAGGAAATGAGCCATACCAATCATCCGGCGCTCGCTTATTTTGCGCAGGAGACGTGGAATGAGTTTCTCGCCTATGTGTACGGTACGGCGCAGTACCGGCAGCTGCTGAGAATGGAGCGGGACAGTGTGGACGCCTGGGCCGCAGCGCTGCATCTGGTGCTGCTGGAGCGGCTGTTCGACAGCGGCGACAAGGATGAAATATTTGAGCTGTATGGCGTAACGAACGATCTCGTGTTTCAATGGGAGCAGGCCTATCGCGTCATGCAGCAGTTTGCGGCGGCCGTATTTTCCGGCAAATTGGCGGATTGAATTATTTTCGGCGAACCGAAACTTGAAATGCGGAGGGTATATGTTATAATAGAATGGTTATATTGACGATCGGGGACAAGCATTCGGGCCTTCATTCGTCAGAACGTGAAAATTGCGATGGATAATTTTTGGAGGGGAAAGCATAAAATGAAAGCAAGCTGGGAAAAAATAGAGAAGAACGTAGGAGTTCTTGACGTTGAAGTGGAAGCGGAACAGGTGGCCGCCGCACTGGACAAAGCATTCAAAAAAGTTGTCAGCAAAGTAAATGTTCCGGGCTTCCGCAAAGGGAAAGTTCCTCGTCCTATCTTTGAAGCTAAATTTGGCGTTGAAAGCCTGTATCAAGAAGCTCTTGATATCGTTGTGCCTGAAGCTTACATTGAAGCGGTAACAGAAACCGGCATTACTCCTGTCGATCGTCCTGAAGTGGACGTTGAGCAATTCGGCAAAGGCCAAACGTTGAAATTCAAAGCGAAAGTCATCGTAAAGCCTGAAGTCGAGCTTGGCGAATACAAAGGCATCGAGCTGGAAGCGCAAAGCGCTGAAGTAACTCCGGAGGAAGTAAACGAAGAACTGGAAAGACTGCAAAAACGTCATGCCGAGCTGGTGCCGGTTGAAGAAGGCGCAGCGCAAGACGGCGACGTCGTTTCCATCGATTTCGAAGGATCCGTCGACGGAGTTCCTTTCGAAGGCGGCAAAGCCGAAAAGTATTCCCTTGAGCTTGGCTCCGGCAGCTTCATCCCCGGTTTCGAGGAGCAAGTGGTTGGCGTAAATATCGGAGAGGACAAAGACGTTACCGTTACTTTCCCTGAAAACTACCACTCCGAAGAACTGAAAGGCAAAGAAGCCGTTTTCAAAATTCATTTGCACGAAATCAAACGCAAAAACTTGCCTGCGCTGGACGACGAGTTTGCTAAAGACGTGAGCGAATTCGAAACGCTGGAAGAATACAAGCAAGATTTGGAAAGCAAATTGAAAGAGCGCAAGGAAAGCGAAATTCAACGCAAAAAAGAAGCGGAAGTTGTCGAAAAAGTAGCGGCCGCGGCAAAAGTTGAAATTCCTCCTGTCATGATCGAGAACGAAACGGAGCAAATGGTGAAGGAATTTGAAAACCGTTTGCGCACTCAAGGTATGAACCTTGAATTGTACTTCCAGTTCACAGGCCAAAGCCAAGACACGCTGAAAGAGCAAATGCAAGGTGACGCCGAGAAGCGCGTCCTGAACAATCTTGTGCTTGAAGCTGTTGCTAAAGCCGAGAACATCGAAGCCTCCGAAGAGGAAGTTAACGCCGAACTGGAAAATATGGCGAAAATGTACCAACGCTCTGCGGAAGAACTCCGCGCGATTTTGGCGGCTAACGGCAGTCTGGCCGATCTGAGCCATGATCTTGTAGTGAAGAAAACGGTGGATTTCTTGCTGGCTAACAGCAAATAAGCGATTCCCGTACCTCATAAGTAGTAAAGGCACGTGTCCCTATGCGTGCCTTTCTCTATAGGCGCCGGTTGCTCCGCAGCCGTGCAGGCTTTTAAAGTTCGGCTTGATCTAGCGTCCAGCTGTAGTTGGACACGCTTTGCGTCGGCGATAGACAGCAAACGCCAAGCGTCCGGATCCGACCCTGCCGTTTAAGGCTGAGGGAAGTGAAGGCGGATCGCAAGCCGGCAGCGGGCTGCTTCAAACTACATATCGCAAGGCCGAAAATACATAGAGGTTTTCTTTACCATCATGCGTATGACGCATGAAGGACGCTGCTTTCCGGCGCCCAAGGCGCTCGCTTCCCCAATGGCTTGAGCGGGCAGGCGGGGGGAATTAGCGAAATGCTTTTAAACGTGTTACAATGTATTTTGCAAGTCACTTTGGAGCAAAGGGGTTGGAACAATGGGTCTGATACCTATGGTTGTTGAGCAAGAAGGACGCGGGGAGCGCTCGTACGACATTTATTCCCGCCTATTGAAGGACCGCATTATCTTTATCGGCAGTGCCATTGACGATGATGTTGCCAACCTCGTCATTGCGCAGCTGCTGTTCTTGTCCGCGCAGGATTCCGAGAAAGATATTTCTCTATACATCAACTCTCCGGGCGGTTCGGTGACCGCTGGAATGGGGATATACGATACGATGCAGTTCATTAAGCCCGACGTTTCCACCATTTGCGTCGGAATGGCGGCAAGCATGGGTTCCTTGCTGCTCACTGCGGGCGCAAAAGGCAAACGCTTTGCCCTTCCGAACAGCGAAGTGATGATCCATCAGCCTTTGGGCGGCGTGAGAGGCCAGGCTTCCGACATTAAGATTCATGCGGATTGGATTATTAAAACCAAGCAAAAGCTGAATCAAATTTATGTGGAACGCACCGGACAACCGCTGGAGAAAATCGAGCGGGATACGGACCGCGACAATTTCATGAGCGCTGAAGAAGCCAAGGAATACGGGCTTATCGATGCGGTTATCACTCGTAACGAATTGAATGGATAAGGAGTGATCCCATGTTTAAATTTAACGATGAAAAAGGACAGCTGAAGTGCTCGTTCTGCGGCAAATCCCAAGAGCAGGTTCGCAAGCTGGTTGCAGGACCTGGCGTCTATATATGCGACGAATGTATCGAACTCTGTACCGAAATCGTTGAGGAAGAATTGGGGCATGAAGAGGAGCTCGACCTCAAGGATGTTCCGAAGCCGAAGGAAATCCGCGCTATATTGGACCAATACGTAATCGGTCAAGACCAAGCGAAAAAATCGCTGTCCGTCGCCGTTTACAACCATTATAAGCGGATCAATTCGCAGCAAAGCAAGCTAGAAGAAGTGGAGCTGCAAAAATCGAATATCGTGCTGCTCGGGCCTACGGGCAGCGGTAAAACGCTGCTTGCGCAAACGCTCGCCAAAATCCTCAACGTGCCTTTCGCTATTGCCGACGCTACTTCTTTGACGGAAGCCGGCTATGTGGGCGAAGACGTAGAGAACATTTTGCTGAAGCTTATTCAGGCCGCCGATTACGATGTGGAGAAAGCCGAGCGCGGCATCATTTATATCGACGAGATCGATAAAGTAGCGCGCAAATCCGAGAATCCGTCCATTACCCGCGACGTATCCGGGGAAGGCGTACAGCAAGCGTTGCTGAAGATTTTGGAAGGTACGGTCGCTTCCGTTCCTCCGCAAGGAGGACGCAAGCATCCGCATCAAGAATTTATCCAGATCGACACAACCAACATTCTGTTTATTTGCGGCGGAGCCTTTGACGGTCTGGAGCAAATCATTAAGCGCAGAATAGGTAAAAAGGTGATCGGTTTCGGTACGGACGGACATAAGGCCGACTTGAAGCCGGGAGAATATTTGTCGATGGTATTGCCTGAGGACTTGCTTAAATTCGGTCTGATTCCCGAGTTCGTAGGCCGCTTGCCGGTTATTTCGACCCTGGAGCCGCTGGATGAGGCCGCTTTGGTTCGCATTTTGACCGAGCCGAAAAACGCCCTTGTCAAGCAATATCAAAAAATGCTTGAGATGGATAACGTAAACCTTGAGTTCAACGCGGAAGCGCTCGAAGAAATCGCGCGCGAAGCGATCAAGCGCAATACCGGTGCCCGCGGCTTAAGAGCGATCATCGAGAGCGTTATGCTGGATGTCATGTACGAGGCTCCTTCGCGGACAGAAAACTCTACTTGCGTCGTGACCAAAGATGTCATTCAAGCGAAGATCGCGCCGGAAATTACGGCCAGCGGCGACAACGCCGTGAAGAAAAAAGAAGAGAGCGCTTAAGAGCCGGCCGCGATTCTGATTGCGATCAGATTGCCGGAGACTTGAGGCTTTCGATTTAGTCATTCATTAACCACTACGTTCCTCCAATCCGTGACGAAGCCTGGGCAGGCGGCGTTTCGGAGCGGAGGATGTTTGGTATCATGGGAGAGATCGCTACATGTTTCACAGAACGGAAACCGTCCCCGTTAAAGTGGGGGACCTGACGATCGGCGGAAGCAACGAAGTCATTATGCAAAGCATGTGTACGACCAAGACCGCCGACGTAAAAGCGACCGTTGCCGAAATCCACCGTCTTGAAGAAGCCGGCTGCCAGTTGGTCCGTGTGACCGTCAACAATAAGGAAGCCGCCGAAGCTATTAAAGATATCAAGAAACAAATCAAAATTCCTCTTGTTGCCGATATTCACTTTGACTACCGTCTGGCGCTGATGGCCATCGAGAACGGAATCGATAAGGTGCGTATTAATCCCGGCAATATCGGGCGCCGCGAGAAGGTAGAAGCGGTAGTGAAGGCATGCAAAGAGCGCGGGATTCCGATTCGCATTGGGGTTAATGCCGGTTCGCTGGAAAACCATCTGTTGGAGAAGTACGGTTATCCGACTCCCGAAGCGATGGTGGAGAGCGCCCTGTATCATATCAATATTTTGGAAGAGCTTGATTTCCGCGATATTATCGTTTCGCTGAAGGCATCCGACGTGCCGATGGCGATCGCTGCATACACGAAAGCGGCCGAAGCGTTTCGTTATCCGCTTCATCTTGGCATTACCGAAGCCGGAACGTTGTTTTCCGGAACGGTCAAAAGTTCGGCGGGAATCGGGGCGCTGCTTAGCATGGGCCTTGGTTCGACGCTGCGTATTTCGCTCAGCGCCGATCCGGTAGAAGAAATCAAAGTGGCTCGCGAGCTGCTGAAAACGTTCGGATTGATCACGAATGCCGCTACGTTGGTTTCTTGCCCGACTTGCGGCCGTCTCGACATCGATTTGTTCTCCATCGCCAACGAGGTAGAGGAATACATTTCCAAAATCAAAGTGCCTATTAAAGTGTCGGTGCTCGGCTGCGCCGTTAACGGACCGGGCGAAGCAAGGGAAGCCGATATCGGCATTGCCGGAGCCCGTGGCGAAGGACTGCTGTTCCGTTATGGAGAAATGATCCGTAAAGTTCCTGAAGCCAATCTGCTGGCGGAGCTGAAGCGCGAGATCGATACGATCGTCGAGCATTATGAAAGAACCGGGGAAATTCCGGGCAGAAAGCATCATACGGCGCAAAACGCTTAAACATAGCAATGTTAAAAAAGCAATGCTTCCATTTCAGGAGGCGTTGCTTTTTTGTTGTTTAGGAAATGATGCGCGGCAAGGCAATATCCTGTGGATATCCGGGGGGCTCCCCCGAAAGGAAAGTCTACCCATAGAACGATCCAGGTGGAATGATTAGACGCCGATCCAGCTTAGGCTGGATGCGGACGGAATAAGCTTCTGAGCATCACGTCACTTTTAGGGGATTTGTTCTCCCCGGATTTCAACCGATCGGTGGTTGGAGGGATTCGTTTTTGCATTTCGTTTTTCCAAATGATGCATAAGTTTACCGCAGCTTACAAATAACAAGGGGAGCATGTAGTTGTAGTTGTCGTACGTAGGAAAAAGCTTCATTAATACTCAGGAGGAAACGAAAACATGAATGCAACTGTGAAGTGGATTGTTATGTATTTTATGGCGATTTGTTTGCTGCTTGGACCGAACGGGGCGATCCGAGCGGAAGGTGAGCCGGCTGAAGGGTCTCCCCCGGCGGCAGTCCAGAAAAAAATTGCCGTCGTCATTGACGATATGGGCAACGACATGGCGGGCACGAAGGAAATGATGGAGCTGCCGATTCCTTTTACAGTGGCGGTGATGCCGTTTCTGCCGACGACCAAGCGGGATGCGGAGTGGGCGCATCAGCTGGGGCATGACGTGCTGCTCCATATGCCGATGGAGCCGGTAAAGGGGAAGAAGAGTTGGCTTGGTCCTGGGGCAATTACAACGGATTTGTCCGACGACGAGATTCGGCGAAGAATGCTGGCGGCGATTGAGGAAGTCCCTTTTGCCGTTGGAATCAACAATCATATGGGCTCCAAAGTGACCGCCGATCCGCGGGTCATGCGTATTGTATTGGAAGTGTGCAAAGAGAAGCATCTGTTTTATTTGGACAGCAAGACCACTTCCAAAAGCGTCGTTCAGCAGACCGCCAAAGAAGTGGGCGTGAGGACATTGGAAAATAATATTTTTATGGACGATGTATACACGCGCGACCATATTGCGAAGCAAGCTTTGAAAGTGCAAAAATATGTGGACGGCCACGATACCACTGTCGTTATCGGCCATGTCGGCCCTCCCGGCAAGTACACCGCGTCCGTTCTTAAAGAGTCCGTTCCTTCGCTGCAGCAAAGAGCCCAATTTGTGAAAGTATCTCAGCTGGTCCAATAGGACCGGCTGTTTGTGCAATGAAAGAGCGGCACGGCAGGGATTCTCGGGCCGACTGCCGCTTCTATACAATGCGCCAAGGATGCTTAGTGCTCCGCAGGATGCTCCAGAAACTGAATGACGCCTGCGGCAATGGATTCAGCCAATTTCCGCTGTTTTTTCGGCTGGGTCATCTGCGTCCGGTCCCGATCATTGGAGATAAAGCCCATTTCCACAATGACGGCGGGCACTTGCACATGTTTGAGCAAATAAAAGGTTTTTCCGTACACCATCTCTTCGTTCGTACCATACAGCTGATTCAGCGAAGACTGGAGGCAATGGGCTAACCGTTTGCTTTCATCCGACTTTTGATGGAGGACGATGGGGCCCGTTTTGCTGCTTCGCGCGGCCCAGTTGACATGCAGGCTAATGACGGCGCGCGGGTGAATTTCGTTGGCAAGATGGCTGCGCTGAGCCAAATCTTTGAGATGTCGGGAACGGGAGCGAAACCAGCGGTTTTCGCCGCTCAGAGCGTAATCGTCCACCCGGTTGACCAGAACGTTATAGCCTTTTTTACGAAGAGCCTGATACGTCAGTTTGGCCATTTGCAGATTGATGTCCTTTTCGAGCAATTCCCCGTAAGTCGTGCCGCTGTCCACCCCTCCATGACCCACGTCGATCAATACGTCGACATCCGTTACGATCGGATTTTCGCTGACGGGAGACGGATTCGGATTGGCTTCAAGCGTCTGGGGCGGTATAAATAACATGGCGGAAAACAAGCAAACTCCGATGAAAAGACGCCGCATAGGTTCCCACTCCTTAATAACGATAAAAAGATCTAAAACACATCTTCATTATCTTTCTCAAGCGAGCCCATCTCATACTACCCAGAAAACTTTCTCAAGTGCGGATTAACCCGCCCTTAACAGGGGAATACTACCAAGTATGCGAAACATCTGCTCGTGTCAAGCGAAACCATTTCTTCGCAAGCGCCGGCGTTAACATAAACCGACAACGTATGAAGAATTTTTTGCCGGTTAAAAAACGATTAGGAGGGGTACCTAATGAATATCAGTGTTATTTTGATGATTATCCAACTGTTTTTTGCCGTAGTTATCGGTATGTACTTTTGGAACTTGCTGCGCAATCAGCAATCGAACCGCAGCGCTGTAGATAAAGAATCCAAGAAAGAGCTGGAGAAGCTGAGGAAGCTGCGCTCCATTTCTTTAAATAAACCGCTTGCCGAGAAAACGAGACCGTCCACGATGGGCGATATCGTCGGGCAAAAGGAAGGTTTGCGCGCGCTGAAGGCGGCGCTGTGCGGAGCCAATCCGCAGCATGTAATCGTCTACGGCCCTCCGGGCGTCGGCAAAACCGCCGCGGCTCGCGTCGTGCTGGAAGAAGCAAAGAAAAACGCCGATTCGCCGTTTCGCCAGGACGCCAAGTTTACCGAGGTGGACGCCACGACGGCGCGCTTCGATGAACGAGGAATCGCCGACCCTCTGATCGGCTCGGTGCACGATCCGATCTATCAAGGGGCTGGCGCAATGGGTGTGGCGGGCATTCCGCAGCCGAAGGCCGGAGCGGTAACGAAGGCTCACGGCGGGATTCTGTTTATTGACGAAATCGGCGAATTACATCCGCATCAAATGAATAAATTATTAAAGGTGCTTGAGGACCGCAAAGTGTTTTTGGAGAGCGCATATTACAATTCCGAGGATATGAACATTCCAGGATATATTCATGATATTTTCCAGCATGGCCTGCCTGCCGATTTCCGTCTGGTAGGGGCGACGACGCGCAGTCCGCATGAGCTGCCGCCGGCGATCCGCTCGCGCTGTATGGAAATTTATTTCCGCCCGCTGCTCCCGGATGAAATCGGCCAAATCGCCGATAACGCATTGAAGAAAATCGGCTTTCCGGATAATGCGGCGGCGATCGACGTAGTGAAAAGACATGCGACCAACGGACGGGAAGCGGTCAATATCGTGCAATTGGCCACCGGAATGGCGCTTACGGACGGGCGAAAGGAAATTTCGGTGTCCGACGTCGAATGGGTCGTCAACAGCTCGCAAATTCCTCCGAGACCGGAACGCAAAATCGGCTTGAAGCCGGAGATCGGGTTTGTGAACGGACTTGCCGTCTACGGACCGAATCTGGGCACGCTGCTGGAGATCGAAGTTACCGCGATCCCCGTCGTCCAGCCGGGAACGGGCCATTTCACGATCACCGGGGTCGTCGACGAGGAAGAGATGGGAGGCGGCGCCCGGACGATTCGCCGCAAGAGCATGGCGCGCGGTTCGGTCGAAAATGTATTCACCGTTCTGCGCAGACTGGGGATCAATCCTTATAATTACGATTTGCACATTAACTTTCCGGGCGGTACGCCGATTGACGGACCTTCGGCTGGAGTTTCGATGGCGACGGCAATCGCTTCGGCCATTAAGCAAATTCCAGTCGATAACCATATCGCCATGACGGGGGAAGTCGGCATTCACGGCAAAGTGAAGCCGGTCGGCGGCGTTGTCGCCAAGGTGGAGGCCGCGTTCCAGGCGGGAGCGACCAAGGTGATCATACCGAAGGAAAACTGGCAGGAAATTTTCGCCGGGCTAAACGGACTCGAAGTGATCCCGGTGGAATCGGTAGAAGAGGTGCTGCATCATGCGCTCGGGATCGAGCTGTCCGTACAGGCCGAGAATCCGGGAATGCAGCAGGATTTGCTGGCGCCCCCTTCTGTAACGGTATTGCATGCCGATGGGCTGGAGTGACATACTATCCTTCAGCTCTTCTTTTTTTGCGGTGCGATAAAAGTTGACATGCCGATTGGTGTTTTCATATCAATTTTGCTAAAATGTTAACTACAGCAATGGGTAATGCTGGCTAAGCAAGAATCGCTATGACGAGCTGTGCTTGCGAAAGTCAACTTTGCTGAAGCAAAGTTCTTTAGGAGGTGCTCCAGGATGGGACCGAACAAATCGAAGGTGCGGCGTTTGCCCTTGCTTCCTTTGCGCGGCTTGCTCGTATATCCGAGCATGGTGCTGCATTTGGACGTCGGCAGAGAAAAGTCAGTCAGAGCACTGGAAAAGTCGATGGTGGACGACAGCATGATACTTCTTTGCTCGCAATCGGAAGTCAACATTGAAGAACCTACCACGGAAGATATATATCGCATCGGAACGATTGCTAAAGTAAGGCAAATGTTGAAGCTTCCCAACGGAACGATAAGAGTGCTTGTCGAGGGGGTCGTACGGGCGGAAATTAACGAATTTCTGGCCAACGAAGAGTATTACGAGGTTCAGGTGAAGGAGCTTCCCGAGCAGGAAAACTCCGACCCGGAGATCGATGCGCTTATGCGCACCGTACTGAGCCAGTTCGAGCATTATATCAATCTGTCTAAAAAAGTAACGCCGGAGACGCTGGCCGCCGTGTCCGACATCGATGAGCCGGGGCGGCTGGCCGACGTGATTTGCAGTCATTTATCCTTAAAGATTAAAGACAAACAGGAAATTCTTGAGACGATTGACGTGAAGGACCGGCTGGAGAAGCTGCTCAGCATTTTGAATAACGAGCGCGAAGTGCTGGAGCTGGAGCGCAAGATTAGCCAGCGCGTCAAGAAGCAAATGGAGAAGACCCAGAAGGAATACTATCTTCGCGAGCAGATGAAGGCGATCCAGAAGGAGCTGGGCGATAAGGAAGGCCGCGCCGGCGAAGTCGAGGAGCTGCGGGCGCAGCTGGCGGAGACCGAAGTGCCGGAGAAGGTGAAGGAGAAGATCGAGAAGGAGATCGACCGCCTGGAGAAAATGCCGGCGACCTCCGCCGAAGGCGGCGTCATCCGCAACTACATCGATTGGCTGCTCGGCTTGCCGTGGTCTACCTTTACGGAGGATGACCTCGACATTAACCGCGCCGAAGAAATATTGAACGAGGATCATTACGGTCTCGAAAAGCCGAAAGAGCGCGTGCTCGAATATTTGGCGGTGCAGCAGCTGGTCAAGAAGATGAAGGGGCCGATTCTTTGCCTTGTAGGGCCTCCGGGGGTCGGCAAAACCTCGATCGCCCGTTCGATCGCCCGCTCTCTGAAGCGGGAATTCATCCGCATCTCGCTCGGCGGCGTGCGCGACGAGGCGGAAATACGCGGCCATCGGCGCACGTATGTCGGGGCAATGCCCGGCAGGATTATTCAAGGGATGAAAAACGCCGGTTCATCGAATCCGGTATTCCTGCTCGACGAGATCGATAAAATGGCGATGGACTTCCGCGGCGACCCTGCCTCGGCGCTGCTCGAAGTGCTCGATCCCGAGCAAAACAGCACGTTCAGCGATCACTATATCGAGGTTCCGTTCGATCTGTCGAACGTCATGTTCGTGACGACGGCGAATGTGGTGCACAATATTCCGCGACCGCTGCTGGACCGGATGGAAGTGCTGTATATTCCGGGCTACACCGAGATCGAGAAGCTGCATATCGGACGCAATTATTTGCTGCCGAAGCAGCAAAAGGATCACGGCTTGCAGGAGGATCAGCTCGTAATTGAGGATCAGGCGCTGATGCGCATTATCCGCGAGTATACGAGGGAAGCGGGAGTACGGAATCTGGAGCAGCAAATATCCGCAGTGTGCCGGAAAGCGGCCAAACAGGTCGTTTCCGGGGAAAGCAATACCGTTCATGTCGACTTTGATAGTATCAAGGAGTTCCTCGGGCCACCGAAATTCCGCTTCGGCGTCGCCGAGGAGTTCGATCAGATCGGCGCGGTGACCGGCCTTGCGTGGACCGAGGTCGGCGGCGATACGCTGGTCATCGAAGTAACCGTCATGCCGGGAGGCGGCAAGCTGACGCTTACGGGCAAGCTGGGCGACGTGATGAAGGAATCCGCGCAGGCTGCATTCAGCTATACGCGCTCGCGAGTCGAGCAGCTGCAAATAGCTCCAGATTTTCATGAAAAGGTGGATATTCATATCCACATTCCGGAAGGCGCAATTCCGAAGGACGGACCTTCTGCGGGTATTACGATGGCAACGGCGCTGATCTCCGCGCTGACGAACATTCCGGTATCCCGCGAGGTAGCGATGACGGGGGAGATTACGCTGCGCGGCCGCGTGCTGCCGATCGGCGGACTCAAGGAGAAGAGCCTTGCCGCACATCGCGCAGGCATTCGCAAAGTGATTATTCCTAAGGACAATGAGAAAGATATTGACGAAATCCCCGAAAGCGTACGCCGCGAGCTCACCTTTATTCCGGTGTCTCACATGGACGAAGTGCTTGAGCATGCGTTGGTCAAACCCGTCGGGGTATAAATAGGAGGCTGCGGCCTCTATAGTTAAGGAAGAGTGACAGCGATTATGAAGGTCAATCAAGCTGAATTTATTATCAGCGCGGTTGGTCCGAGTCAGTATCCTCCAGACGCCTTGCCGGAGATTGCTCTGGCAGGGCGTTCGAATGTGGGGAAGTCTTCACTGATCAATCGGATGATCCAGCGCAAAAACTTGGCGAGGACAAGCTCCAAGCCCGGTAAAACCCAGCAGTTGAATTATTATAAAATTAATCAGGACTTATTTTTCGTCGATTTGCCGGGTTACGGCTATGCACAAGTATCCAAGTCCAAACGGGAGATTTGGGGCAAATTTATCGAGGAGTATTTGCTGCATAGAGAATATCTGAAGCTCGTGCTGCTTGTTATCGATCTGCGCCATCCTCCGTCCAAGGACGACCAGGCGATGTTCGCTTGGCTGAAGCATAACGGCGTGCCGTTTTGCGTCGTGACGACCAAGGCTGATAAAATTTCCAAAGGACAATGGCAGAAGCATGTGAAGATCGTTAAGGAAACGCTGCAAATGGAGAAGAGCGACAGGCTCGTGCTGTTTTCCTCCGAGCTTGGAGTCGGCAAGGACGATTTGTGGCAGCTGATCGAGCAGCAGATCGGCTGGGGAGCCGATCAGACGGCGGAGGAGCCGGCCGCAGAGGGAGAGGCGTTTGCCGGTACAATAGAGCCGGCTGAAAAATCCGAGGAAGGTTGATCGTGATCGGCAATGTCCCCGGCGCCTTAAATTCGGACTGCAAGCGGGTAATATAGTATGTCATAAGAACCTGACGGTGAATGCTCCGTCAGGTTTTTGCCGTCGGCTCGCCGGCAAGGGAAATGTATAAACTGCCAAGGGAAACAGAGGGATTTATATGAAAAAGTGGAATCGTTCCGGTCAGAAAGCAGTTTTTTCTGAATTTTAACGAAATTAGCTGGATTGGCGGCAGGAATATTAAATATTTATGTAGTATAATGTATATAGAACAAGAGAATATTGATTGGCTTTATGTTTCGAAAACAAAGAATCGAGGGATTTTTATGGCAAAGAGGTTAGCGACCCAATACGTCAAAACCTGCCTACAGTTAACGGAAGCCGAGATGGCCATGTTTATTCAGCTGTTTGTCGATCATCAAGCCTCCTTACAGGTCAAAGTGCTTGAAAACGGGAATCAGGAGCTGGTACTGCTCGATAACGAATCGGGGAAAGAAATCGTCCTGCCGTTCGAACGCGAAATGAACACGTATGTTTGCCGCGGTACCTGCAGTATTACGGACAAGAATCTGGTTAATACCATGAGAAAAGCCGTTTCCACGTTCAAAGGAAGCGCAACCGTTCATCGCATTTACGAAACGTATACGATGATTTACGAGTATGAGCACGGCTCCGTCGTCAAAATTGTAGAACGCAAAGGTCAGTCGGACCGAGTGATTTACGAATACAAGGACACGGCCGGCATGCTTGAGCGCCTGTTCCGCAAGGATGGAGTGGAACAAGAAATTCAATCTATTAAAATTCAGATCAATCAAATGCTCGATTTGAGAAACGACATGGGGGACCCTGCCGTACGCGAACAAATCGACGATCGTTTATACCAGTTGACGCATCGATTGTTCGTACTTGAAGCGTAATTATATAAGATTCTGACTTTCCCGGGCCATTTCCGGGAAAGTTTTTTTGTTTTTCGCGCCAAAACGGTGCTTTTTCCGTACACCTGAGACGAGTCTATGACATATCTTAGTCAATGTGCGAGTCGGAGCAAAGAAAATAGGCAAATGGCAAAAAAAAGTATTGCTTTTCTGCCGAATAGATGTTATTTTTATTTTCGTTGAAAACAAAATAGGAACCAGGATTCACTCAGGACATTGAATGTTGCGAGAGATTATTCCCTCGAGAAGTGAATGACGTAGGTCCTAGCGGATGAAATTTTCAAACATTTTATTCCTAGGAAGGGGGACCGAAAAGTGGAATATTCTACTTTCGGAAGACACGTTGCTGTTGATACTTGGGGAGTCGATTTTGATCTTCTCAACAATGCAGAATGGTTACAAGCGCAAATGGTGGAAGCTGCAGAGGCATGCGGAGCGACAGTGATGTCGGTACAATCCAAACAGTTTGAACCACAAGGTGCCACGGTGCTAGTATTATTGTCGGAAAGTCATCTCTCCATTCATACGTATCCTGAGAAAGGTTTTGCCGCATTGGATTGCTATACATGTGGCGAAACGGTAGATCCCGCGCTCGCTATTGATTACATGGTTTCCGTGCTAAAACCGGAGACGATCCATGCCAAGAAATTGGTTCGTGGTATGGGTGAACTGCAAGTTGAAACGCCGGATATCCAGCAGGTTTCATTGACAAAATAATAAACTCGCTATGAGAAAAGATAACCGCGGAGTAATCCGTGGTTATTTGTTTTAAGATCCCCCCATACAATGAACAAGTAAAGCTTGTATGTCAGCCGACGGGGGGATTACATATGAGATGGAAACGGAAGCTTACATTATATTTGATCGTCGCTGTGCTTATTGTGTGGCCGCTCTATCAAATCACGGCAATGATAGGGAGCCGCTCCGAGAAGCAGGATGCGGGCAAGCTGCTGTATCAGGTCTCGCTGTTCCAGATGGAACTGCTCAGCAGTTATTTGCACGACATAGAGAAGGTGCAGGATACGGAGGGGCTGAGTCCGCTCAGACAGGCGATTTATACCGCCGATTTCACCCACCAGCATCTGGTGCTCGCCTTCGGCGAATCGGAGCTGAGCCCGCTTGGCGGACTGTCTCAGCTTATGCAATATGTGATCCGTTTGCAAATCGGCGGACAGAGGCCGCTGAAGGCCGATGAAGCGCAGACGCTGACGGATGCCCGCAAGCTGTTCGATGATCTGTACGACGCTTACGGTAAGCTGCTGTCATCCCGCGACGAGATCGTCTCCTCGCAAAACCAAAGGCTGCAAAAAGACGACAAAGCGATCGTCGAGCTGCTGCGCAAAAAGCTGCTGCAATAATCCGCTGCCACTTTTGGCAAATGTCCGTATAAAGCCGCGAGAAAAAGCAGAAAATAAGGGAAATAGTGTCGGTTTGCGCAGGGCCGCTTTCACATATTATACAAAAAATTTGTCGGAGCCATCGGCAATATATGCTATAATGGTTTCTAGATTACGAAGAGGAAGGCAGGTGGACACCCATGCATATCGTTGTGGCGGGCTTGAATTATCGTACGGCGCCGGTTTCGATCCGCGAAAAATTTACTTTTGCCGACGGAGATCTTGAAGTGGCGCTGAGCGAGCTCAAAGAGACGAAAAGCATCATGGAATGTGTCATAGTGGGCACCTGTAACCGTACGGAGTTATATGTGGTTGTCGATCGGGAACATTTGTGCGGCCATTACCTGCGCGGATTTATCGAGAAATGGTTCGGCGTACCGCGCGAGGAATTCAATAAGCACTTGTACATTTACGAGAATGAAAAAGCGATCGAGCATTTATTCCGGGTTACCAGCGGTCTGGATTCGATGGTTATCGGGGAAACGCAAATTTTAGGCCAAATCCGCGACGCCTTTTTGCTGGCGCAGCAGTGCAAGACGACGGGCATTCTGTTTAACACGCTGTTCAAGCAGTCGGTTACGCTCGCCAAGCGCGCGCATACGGAGACCGGGATCGGAGAAAACCCCGTCTCCGTCAGCTACGCGGCGGTCGAGCTGGGCAAACGGATCTTCGGCAGCTACGATCACAAGAAGGTGATGATCATCGGGGCCGGGAAGATGAGCGAGCTGACGGTCAAACATTTGTACGCCAACGGCGCGGATAAGGTCATCGTCGTCAACCGTACCTTGAGCCGAGCGCAGGAGCTGGCAGGCAAGTTTGAAGGAGTGGCGGGCTCCATGGACAAGCTGCTCGTTTATTTGGAAGAAGTCGATATCGTCATCAGCTCTACCGGCTCTGCGGATATCGTGCTGACCAAAGAGCAGGTAGCGGCCGTACTGCAAAAGCGGCGTTCGCGCCCGCTGTTTATGATCGACATCGCCGTTCCGCGCGATCTGGATTCGGCCATCGGCGAGCTGCCGAACGTATTTTTGTATGACATCGACAATTTGCAGTCGATCGTTAACAATCATCTGCAGGAACGCCGCAAGGCCGCGCTGGTGATCGAGGACATGATTGTGGACGAAATGGCCGCATTCGACCAATGGACGCGCACGCTGGGTGTAAGACCGCTCATTCAGGCGCTGCAGACGAAGGCGAGCTCGATTCATGAGGAGACGATGGACAGCCTCCTGAAGAAGCTGCCGGATTTGGACGAGCGGGAGCTGAAGGTCATTCGCAAGCTGACGAAAAGCATCGTCAATCAAATGCTGCGCGATCCTGTCAACCGGATTAAAGAAATGGCTGCCGAACGCCATGGGGACGAAGCGCTGGAGTATTTCACCAAAATATTCGCGCTGGAAGAGCAATTGGCAGAGCAGGAGCGTACCGAGCAGGCCGCCCGCCAGCAGGAGCTGAGCGAAACGCACGAGCGTTGGAAGGATGAGCTGTTAACGAAGGTTTCCATGAAGCCTGCCGATGCCTTGGCCAAAACGTAGTTGGGAGAGGTGCCATGGTCACGAAAAGCTGGTTGTACGATGCCACAATATATATATACGCCCTGAGCCTGCTGTTTTACTTCTCGGACTTTGTCGGTCCGAACCGAAGCGCAAAACGGATGGGGACAGGGTTGCTTTCTTTTGTTTGGATTCTGCAAACGGTCTATCTAGTCGTTAACCTAGTGTGGCATGACCGTTCGACCGCATTTTCCATGTTTGAAACGCTGTTTATGCTATCCTGGCTTTTAGTGACGGTCTCGCTCGTAGTGAACCGTTTTTTTCGTATCGAGCTGTTTGTTTTTATCGTCAATGTCATCGGCTTTACCGTGCTGGCGTTGAATTTTTTCAGCAATCCGAAGGTATCGCCGACGCTCGCTTCCTGGAACATTAACGATGAGGTGCTGTTCATCCATATCAGCTTCTCGCTTGCCAGTTACGTCGCTTTCGTCGTAGCGGCCGTGTTTTCGGGCATGTATTTGTTTCTGCACCGCCAGCTCAAAGAAAAGAAATGGACCAAGCTGATGCAGCGGCTGCCGAGTCTGGACAAGACGGACTACTATTCCTTCGTATCGGTAGTGATCGGAACGCCGCTTCTGCTGTTCGGCATGTCGCTAGGCGTCGTCTGGATTTCACTGCAGCATGATTTGACGCTGTTCTTCGACCCGAAGGTGATTAACTCATGGTTTGTTCTGCTTGCTTATATTTTTTATTTATTTCAACGGCTGCTGCTCAAGACACCGGGGTATAAGCTGGCGCTGTGGAATTTGGCCGCCTTCTTTATTATGGCGCTCAATTTTGTCTTTGCGAATTTTTACTCTTCATTCCATCAATGGTCGTAATGTAAGGCCTCTGGCAAGAAGCAAAGCGCGAAGGACGGGGGAAGCCGGTGTCCGGGAAAGAACCGAACTATTATCCTTTAATGATCAATATAGCGGACAAGCCTTGCGTCATCGTAGGCGGTGGTGCGGTAGCGGAGCGCAAAGCGCAGGCGCTGCTGGAAGCTGGGGCCGCGGTGACGGTCGTAAGTCCCGAGGCGACGAGCCGCCTCAGGCAATGGCAGCAAGAAGGGAAGCTCCGGCTCATAGCGGAGCCTTACCGGCCGTTAATGTCGTGTATTCGGAGCGCTTATCTTATATTTGCCGCTACCGACCGGCCGGATGTCAATAAGGCGGTACGTTTGGAAGCGGAGCAGCAGGGCAAGCTGGTTAATGTAGCCGACGACGCCGTACGGAGCGGGTTCATCGTCCCCGCGACGGTGCGCCGCGGCAAGCTGCTGATTGCCGTGTCGACCGCCGGAGCCAGCCCGGCCGTCGCCAAGAAGGTGAAGCGGGAGCTGGAGCAGGCATTCGGCGAGGAATACGAGCAGTATCTGGATCTGCTGCAGGAGCTGCGCGTCTTGATTCAATCGGTCGTGCCGGATACGCAGCGCCGCCAAGAGCTGTTCAAGCGAATGCTGGAATGGGAACTGCTGTCCTGGATTCGTTCGGGACGATTCGACGAAAGGGCTAAGGCGGAGCTGCTGGAGAGGATCGGTCTGGAACCGACTGCACAAGGCATGGATGCCATAGGGCGCACGATTCGGGAGTACATAGAATAATTTCAAAGTTGAGGAGCTGACCGCATGCGAAAAATCGTCGTAGGTACAAGGCAGAGCGCATTAGCGCTGACGCAAACGGGGCAGGTTGTGGAACAGCTGCGCGAGCTGTGCCAAAAGCTAGGCATCGAGTGCGAATTTGAGCTGAAAAAAATCGTCACCAAAGGAGACCGGATTCTTGACGTCACCTTATCCAAAGTCGGCGGAAAAGGGCTGTTCGTCAAAGAAATCGAGCAGGCGCTGTTCGACGGCGAGATCGATATGGCCGTGCACAGCATGAAGGATATGCCGGCCGAGCTGCCGGAAGGACTGGTCGTCGGCGCCGTACCGCACCGCGAGGACCCGCGGGACTGCTTGATTACGAGCGGCGGGGTGACGCTGGATGAGCTCCCGCAAGGAGCGAAGGTAGGCACCAGCAGCCTGCGCCGCTCGTGCCAGCTGCAAAATTACCGCGCGGATCTTCAGATCGAGTCGATCCGCGGCAATATCGATTCGAGATTGAAGAAGCTCGAATCCGAAGGCTTCGATGCGATTTTGCTCGCGGCCGCCGGCTTGCACCGGACCGGCTGGCAGGACCGCATCAGCGAGTACTTGCCGACCGAGCTTAGCTTGCCCGCTGTCGGGCAAGGAGCGCTGTGCGTCGAATGCCGCGGCAACGACGAGTTCGTGCTTGAGCTTTTGAAGCACTTCAACCACGAGCCGACGGCGCTGGCCGTAGCGGCGGAACGGAGCTTCCTCGGCAGGCTGAACGGCGGCTGTCAAGTGCCGATCGGCGCTTACGCCAGCCTCGGCGACGAAGGCGGCAATCCGGTCATTACGCTGACCGGGATGGTGGGCTCGCCGGACGGCAAGCAAATGCTTAAGGAAACAATGACCGGCACGGACCCGGATAAGCTGGGAAGCCAACTGGCGGATACGCTGATCCGTCAAGGCGCTGTTGACATATTGGCCATGGTGAGGGGTTGAGCAGAGGTGAGTAAAGGCGTCGTCTATCTCGTAGGAGCAGGTCCCGGTGATCCGAAGCTCATTACGCTGCGCGGGCTGGAGGCGATTCAGCGGGCCGACGTCGTCGTATACGACCGTCTGGCCAGTCCTAGGCTGCTGAAGCATATGAAGCCGGGCGCAGAGAAAATCTTTGTCGGCAAGCTGCCGGACAAGCATATGATGAAGCAAGGCGAAATCAATCAGCTGCTTGTCGATCTGGCGCTTCAGGGCAAAGTAGTCACCCGTCTGAAGGGCGGCGATCCGAGCGTATTCGGCCGCGTGGGCGAAGAAGCGGAACTGCTTGCGGATAACGGCATCGGCTTCGAAATTGTGCCGGGCATCACCTCGGCGATCGCCGTTCCCGCCTATGCGGGAATTCCGGTTACGCATCGCGACTTTACTTCTTCATTCTCTATCGTTACGGGGCATGAATACCCGAACAAAACTTACAGCAGCGTCAACTGGGACAATCTGGCCCAGGCGTCGGGAACGCTGATTTTTCTTATGGGCGTGGCCAATTTGGAGTTTATTTGCAGCCAGCTGATCCGCGGAGGCAAGTCCGCCGCCACTCCGGTAGCGTTAATCCGCTGGGGAACCTGGATGGAGCAGGCGACGCTGACGGGAACGTTGACGGATATCGTGGACAAGGTGCGCGCGGCCAATTTTCAATCGCCGGCCGTCATCATTGTCGGCGAAGTGGTCAAGCTTCGCGAGAAGCTCGCCTGGTTCGAGAAGAAGCCGCTGTTCGGCCGGCGCATTCTGGTCACTCGCGCGCGCAGCCAAGCGAGCGAGCTCGTTCAGCAAATCGAGGAGCTGGGCGGCGAAGCGGTGGAGTTCCCGGTCATTCGCACCCAGCCCCCTTCCAGCGAGGAAGCGAGAGCTGCGCTGGATGCGGCGCTGGAGCGCTTGCCGGAGTTCGAATGGGTGCTATTTACCAGCGTCAACGGCGTCGATTATTTCTTCGAACGGCTGCAGCAGAAGCGGATCGATATCCGCATGCTGTATCAAGCCCGGATCGCCGCCGTCGGCCCGAAGACAGCCGAAGCGCTGGAACGCAGAGGCTTGTTGGTCGATCTGCTGCCTGCGAAGTTTCAGGGCGACGTGCTGCTGGAATCGATCGAACAAGAGCTGAGGCCGGGGCAGCGCGTCCTGCTTCCTACCGCAGACATCGCCAAAGCGTATATTCCCGAGCGGCTGAAGCAGCTCGGAATGGACGTGACCGAAGTCGACGTCTACGAAACGGTGCTGGATACGGGCGGAGGGGCCGAGGTGATCGATCTGCTTCAGCAGAAGGCGCTTCATATTATAACGTTTACGAGCTCTTCGACCGTGACGAATTTGCTGCTGGCGCTGCGCGAGCTGGGGGCGGAGCAGCCGCTTGAGCTGCTGCAGTCATGCCGGATCGCCTGTATCGGCCCGATGACGGCGCAGACGGCGCGGGAAGCCGGTCTTACCGTCGATTACGTGGCGGAGGAAGCTACCGTAGCTTCTCTCGTGCAGAGTTTGTATGCGTAAAGAATAGTAATGACAAGTCTGGTATATTGCATTCATAGTTACTAACAAGAAGATGAGGAGGAATCTGCTATGAGTTATCCTATCGTTCGCAACCGGAGGCTGCGCAGCTCTCAAGCTTTGCGCAATCTGGTGAGAGAGAGCAGCATTTCGGTTCATGATCTGATCTATCCTATTTTTGTAACGCACGGCTCCGGGTTGAAAGAAGAAATATCCTCAATGCCGGGAGTGTATCATCTATCGCTCGATTTGCTGCAAGAAGAACTTAAAGAAGTAACTGGCCTCGGCATTCAAGCGATCATGCTTTTCGGCGTGCCGGAGCATAAAGACGCTCACGGTACTTCGGCTCATGACCATAACGGAATCGTCCAGCTAGCGACTCGCAAGATCAAGGAGCTGTACCCGGAGCTGCTGGTCATCGCCGACACTTGCTTGTGCCAATTTACCGATCATGGCCATTGCGGCGTCGTTCATGTGAATGAGAAGACGCAGCGCGCCGAAATTTTGAACGATCCTTCGCTTGAACTGCTGGTCAAAACGGCCGTGTCCCAAGCAGAAGCCGGAGCCGACATCATCGCTCCGTCGAATATGATGGACGGCTTCGTCTATGCGATCCGCCAAGGCTTGGACGAAGCGGGCTACGATCAAACTCCGATTATGTCGTATTCGGTCAAATATGCATCCGCTTATTACGGTCCGTTCCGCGAAGCGGCGCATTCCGCTCCGAAGTTCGGCGACCGCAAAACGTATCAAATGGACCCGGCCAATGTGCGCGAAGCGCTTCGCGAGGCGGAGTCCGATGTCGTGGAAGGCGCCGATTTCCTGATGGTGAAGCCGGCTATGGCTTATATGGACGTCATTCGTTTGCTGCGCGATCAATTCGATCTGCCGCTCGTCGCTTATAATGTCAGCGGCGAATATTCGCTCATCAAAGCCGCGGCACTTCAGGGTTGGGTGGACGAGAAGTCGATCGTCATGGAAACGATGCTTGGCTTCAAACGCGCCGGAGCGGATCTGATCATTACGTACTTTGCCAAAGATATCGCCAAATGGCTTCGCGAAGGAAGCCTCTGATAAGGCAGCACGACCAGGAGAAGAGTTTTTTAGCCGGCACGTTCGGTTAAAAAACTCTTTTCGCTTTTCCTCCAGGCTGGTCGCGTCTGCCAGTCGGCGCTGCCCAACCGCGGGTAATCGGGGAGCGGTCAATGAATACTTTTCCTATGAGAAAATCGGTTTTTAACGGCGCGGCGGGTGCGTCCTTGTCATACTTTTGTCGGAATCTATAGGGGGCAATCAGTTGTTAGAGCCTGCCAAATAGGGCATAATGAGTAGTAGGTCTTAGGAGTAAACGGAAATGGGGTAAACCAATGAGTTATAACGACACTTTTATTAGAGCGTGCAAAAAACAAGAGGTAGATACTCTCCCTGTATGGTATATGAGACAGGCGGGAAGATACGACCCGGAATACCGCAAGATTAAGGAGAAATACAGCTTGCTGGAAATATGCAAGCAGCCGGAGCTGGCTGCCGAAGTGACGATGATGCCGGTGAAGAAGCTGGGGGTTGACGCGGCTATTTTGTATTCGGATATTATGAATCCGGTTGCTTCAATCGGCATTGATTTCGACATCGTGAAGGACGTTGGCCCGGTGATTCATAACCCGGTTCGGACGGCGGCCGACGTGGCTAAGCTTCGTCCGATTCAAGTGGAGCAGGATTTATCCCACATTATAAAAACGATCGAGATTTTGGTAGCTGAGCTTCAGGTTCCGTTGATTACGTTTGCCGGGGCTCCTTTCACCGTAGCAAGCTATTTGATCGAGGGCAAGCCGTCGAAAAACTACATCCGCACGAAAGAGCTTATGTACGGCGAGCCTGCGGTATGGTTTCAGCTGATGGATAAGCTGGGCGATATGGTTATCGCTTATTTGAAAGCGCAGTTTGCCGCCGGAGCGAAAGCCGTGCAGTTGTTCGACAGCTGGATCGGAGCTTTGTCGCCGAGAGATTTCGAGAAATACGTGCTGCCGACGATCGAACGGATCTTTGCGGAGCTGAGCGACCAGGAGCAGCCGAAAATTTATTTCCCGGGCGTCAGTTCAGGGGAGCTGCTGCCGCTATTGCATAACGTCAAAGCCGACGTCATCGGGCTGGATTGGCGCGTATCGATAGCCGAAGGACGGAGAAGAGTCGGCTCGGCCTTTGCGGTGCAGGGGAATTTGGACCCTTATGTGCTGACGGCGCCGATGGAGGTTATTCAGGAGCAGGCCAAAGCCATTATCGATCAAGGCATTCAGCAGCCGGGCTATGTGTTCAACCTGGGACACGGATTGTTCCCGGAAGCATCGCTCGACAAGCTGCGGGAGCTGACGGACTACGTTCATACTTATTCCAAGCAAGCGATTGCCCAATTGAAACAAGGAAGTGGTGTTTAAAATGTCCAAACAACGTATCGGCGTCCTGGTGATGTCTTACGGAACACCGGAAAGCCTGGACCAGGTTGAAGCTTACTACACCCATATTCGCCGCGGAAATCCGCCGAGCCCGGAGCAGCTGAAGGAATTGACCGATCGTTACGAAGCGATTGTAGGCGGCTTTTTCCCGCTTCGCGAAAATACGAACAAACAAGTGAAAGCATTGGAAGAGCGGCTCAACGCCGATCATCCGCAAGTGGAATTCGTCTGTTATCAAGGGCTTAAGCATGCCGCGCCGTTCATTGAGGACGGGGTGGAGCAGATGGCGAAAGACGGTATTCGGCAGGCGGTCGGCATCGTGCTGGCGCCGCATTATTCGGTCATGAGCGTGGGCGGCTACATTAAGCGAGCGCAGGAGAAGGCGGAGGAGCTCGGTCTTTCCATGCAGTTCGTCAAAAGCTATCATCTGCATCCGAAATTGATCGAAGCGCTGTCGAACCGCGTGACGGAAACGCTGCAGCGGTTCGAAGATACGCCCAAAGCGGACATTCGCGTTATCTTCACGGCGCACAGCCTGCCGGAAAAAATTGTTGAAATGCGCGATCCGTATCCGGAGCAGCTGCTTGCAACGTCCAAAGCGGTTGCCGAACAGACCGGCGTCGACAACTGGCAGTTCGGATGGCAGAGCGCGGGCCGAACGGCATCGCCGTGGCTGGGACCGGATATTCTGGATGTGCTGCATACGATAAAGAACGAGGAGCAGGTTCAGAACGTTCTTGTTTGTCCGGTCGGTTTCGTCTCCGATCACCTGGAAGTGCTGTACGATCTCGATATCGAGGCGCAGCAGACGGCCAAGGAGCTCGGAATCCATCTGGAGCGCACCCCGTCTCTGAACACCGATCCGCTTTATATGGAGACGCTCAGCGACGTCATCTATCAGTTATGCGAAGGCAAGTAACGCACTCAAGACGATCAAGGCCCGCTTACATAGCGGGCCTGCGCCTTGCGGCTCGCAGCTCGGATTGGCAGCTGCGGTGCCAATTCGACGTTTGACGCCGGAGCGATTACTCCCTTAGCTGACCGAGATCGAGGCGCATCTCCTGGCCGTTGAGGCTGAGCAGCCGTTTATCTTGAAGATCCCGTATCACTTGCATCAATATCGGCTTTTGTACTCCCGCCATTTGCGAGACTTCATCGTAATTGAGCGTCATTTTGATAGTTATGGAGTTGCCGGTGCGGGTTCCGTTTTTGTTAGCCAGCGTAACGAGGCTTTTGATGACGCGGGTTCTGGCATCGAGAAACGTGCGATCCTGCACATGCTGGTTCGTATCGCGAAGGCGGCTGCACATCTCTTGCATAATGCCGAGGGAAATGCCAAAATGGGTCTTCATCAATCCGATGAAGCTTGGAGCCGTAATGGAGATCAGCACGCTTTCTTCGAGCGTCTGTGCGGAGGCGGAGCGGGGCTTGCCGTCGATCAGGGAGAGCTCGCCGAAGCTGTCTCCGGCTTTCATCAGCGACAAGATCATTTCTTCTCCGGAACTTGTTGCGGTATAAATTTTAATGGAACCGCTGGACAAAATGTAGAAAATGGAGCCGGGCTCCTTTTCATTAAACAGCACTGTGCCGGGTTTAAACGTTTTCTTGGTGCAAATGGTCGAGATAGCTTCCAGTTGTTGATGGTTCAGCTTCGAAAAAAGCGGCACTTTATTTAAAAGTTCGATCATGATTTCGCCTCGCTTATTTATGGGGAACAAGTCCGCAGCTTTCGGATAATTATATCTCGGCCAATCGGGCTTGACAAGTCATTTTCATGTGAAGGAAGGGGTAGCAAAATGAGCTTGCGTAAACGTGTGGATGAGCGCTCGGCCAAAGCTTTTGCCGAAGCGAAGGAGGTCATTCCGGGAGGTGTCAACAGCCCGGTGCGCGCTTTTAAATCGGTAGGATTGACGCCCCTCTTCATGGAGCGGGGAGCGGGCTCCCGGGTCTACGATATCGACGGTAACGAGTTTATCGATTATATCGGTTCGTGGGGACCGCTTATTGTAGGACACTCCCACCCGGAAGTGGTGGAAGCGATCAAACGGACGGCCGAGAAGGGCTCCAGCTACGGGGCTCCGACCGAATTGGAAACGGAGATGGCCAAGCTTGTCATTGAACGGATTCCTTCGATCGAAATGGTGCGGATGGTCAACTCCGGCACGGAAGCGACCATGAGCGCGCTGCGGCTCGCCAGAGGCTATACGCAGCGGTCGAAAATCGTTAAGTTCGAAGGCTGTTATCATGGACATGCCGATTCGCTGCTGATTAAGGCCGGCTCCGGCGTGGCTACGCTCGGCTTGCCGGACAGCCCCGGCGTGCCCGAAAGCGTGGCAGTGAATACGATCACCGTTCCGTATAACGACCTGGAGTCGCTGCGGCTGGCATTTGAAAAGTTCGGCGAAGAGATCGCCGCCGTCATCGTCGAGCCGATCGGAGGCAATATGGGCGTCGTTCCGCCGCTGCCCGGCTTCTTGCAAGGGCTTCGCGATATAACGAGCCGCTATGGCAGCCTGCTCATTTTCGACGAGGTGATGACGGGATTCCGCGTCGGCCTGCACAGCGCTCAAGGCTTGTACGGCATTGATCCGGATCTGACCTGTCTTGGGAAGATCATCGGCGGCGGTTTACCGGTAGGCGCGTACGGCGGCAAACGGCATATCATGGAGCATATCGCGCCCAGCGGCCCGATCTATCAAGCAGGCACGCTGTCCGGAAATCCGCTTGCGATGGCGGCGGGATATACGACGCTTCGTTTGCTGGGTGAGCCGGGGGTTTACGAGGAATTGGAGCGAAAGGCGGCGCGACTGGAAGAAGGCTTCCTCGGCAACGCCCGGGAAATCGGCATTGCCAGCACGATCAATCGGGTAGGCTCGATGATTTGCCCGTTCTTCACGGAGCGGCAGGTCATTAACTACGAAACGGCCAAAACCTCCGATCTGGACAAGTTCAACCGCTATTTCGCGGCTTTGCTTGACCGAGGAATAAGCATCGCTCCGTCGCAATTCGAAGGCATGTTCGTGTCGACGGCTCATACGGATGAAGATATTGAAACGACGATTGCGGCGCACTATGAAGCGCTCAAGAGTCTGTAGAACGTAAGAAGAGGCCTCTTCCGTCTAGGAAGGGCCTCTTTTTTGTTGTTTAGAAAATGATGCGCAGCAATATCCTGTAGATAACCGGGGGCTCCCCCGAAAGTAATGTCTACCCATAGAACGATCCTAGCTGAATGGTTAGACGCCGATCCAGCTTAGGCTGGATGCGGACGGAATAAGCTTCAGTGCATCACGTCACTTTTGGGGGATTTGTTCCTTCTTGTTCTCAGCCGGTCGCCTTATTCGGTCTTGCCTCCCGGGGACGGGCTAGGGTTCGGCGTTGCGGTTGCGGACGATGAATTGACCGTTGAACCGCTTGTCGCGCCTGAGCCGCCGGCAGCACCGGATTTGGAGCCCGATGTTCCGCCGTTTGCTCCCGTGCTATCATTGTTTTTCGGCTCCTGCTCCGTACTCTTGCCTCCAGCCGGAGTCGGTGAAGGAGAAGGCGTAGCAGCAGGAGTAGGAGTACCGGTCGGCTGCGGGGTAGAACCGTCCGCGCCGTTATTGCCGCCAGCACCGGCAGAGCCGCCGTTCTGCGTCTTGCCGTTGTCGCTATCCTTCGGATTGGCGCCTGTACCCGAGTTAGAACCGGTTCCGTTCTGGTTCTGGCCCGCTCCGGTTTCCGTCTTCGGCGGGACCGTTTCCTTGCTTCCGTTTGCAGCATTCGTATCCTTTGAACCATTCGTGTCTTTCGAACTATTCGTGTCTTTCGAACTATTCGTGTCTTTGGCGCCGTCGGCAGTATCTTTCGCCCCGGCGTCTTTCGTGCCGTTATCTTTGGCGTCGGCATCCGTTCCAGGCTTCGTGCCTTTATTATCGGTTGCCGTCCCCGCCTTGCCTGCTCCATTACCGGTTTCCCGATTGGCATCCGTCGTCTTGGATTTATCCGTGTCCGTCTTGCCCGGCGATGGCGTTGGCGATGAAGACGGTGTCGGCGAAGGTGTTGGAGTAGGTGTCGGATTATTTTTTTGCTTGGCTTTCAGCTCCGCCTGTTCTTTCAAGTAATCCGGATGATCGTAAGAGCCGCCCGGATCGATCTTGTCGAGACCGTCCCAGACTCGATTGGCGACGACGTTCTCGGGATGATCGTACACCAGGAACGCCGATGGCAGCCGCCGTTCGCCGTACCGGCTTGAAGGGCTTGTAACCAGCTCGCCGTTGACGACCAGCTCGGATGAAGCTCCGCCGTCAAGAAAGCCGGCATTGATGACGTCGTCCTCCATGAACAAATCCTGGACCTCCTTCAAGGTCGCGCCGACGCTTTGCGCTTGGCGGCCGTCGATGACGATGAAGATGACGGTACCGTCCGCTTTTTGCCCGACGGCCGTCCGCGGAGCGCGGCTGTTGTCGACAATCGGCAGCGGCTTGCCGTTGGCGATGACGCGCGGATAGAAGGACGCCGCTTCCGATATGCCCATGTCGCGCAGCTCGAACATATCGTATTTGCCTATGACGAGAGTTCCGTCCTTGGTAAAGCCGACGATATGCTGCGGAACGCTGCCGTCCTGGTCGGTATAAATGATATCGCCGCCGGAGATGATAGCTCCGATCGCCGCAAAGCCGTTGCCGAGCCCTTCCGGGTCGTTGAAGCCGCCGGCGTTCACTCCGGCCACGGCTCCGGTTCGTTTCACCATCGAGGTGATTTTCTCGCCTTCGCCGGACTTCGCAGGCGTCATCAGGCGAATCGATTTGGGATCGTACACATACATCCGTTTTCCTTTCCAGAACTTGCCGGAAATATCTTCGACTTTAATCAGCTCGTCGATTGAACGGATGCGCTGTTGCGTCGTTTTGATCAAGCCGGGAAGCTGCTTTTCCTTGGCATTATCTTCGACGTTGTTGATCATTTCCTGAATCAGCGCGTCCCGCTTCTCCGTGCCGACAAACAGCCACGCCCAGTCGCGGTGCTGGGTAATAATGACCGTACGGGCCATCCAAATACGCATGTCCGTGCCCGGACCGGTCCAAAACATAAAGCTTGAAGTAAGAAACGTAAGTACGGCAATCAGCATCAACGATTTTTTTATCCAGCTCCAATCGCGAAGCTGCTGTCTTCCAGACTCAAGCCATTGTTGGGCAGTGCTCACTTTGTCCACTCCTGTTTAAAATATAAACATAATCATTGGTTTTTAACTCTATTATTCTATCATATTCCGATAGGCTTGAATAGCGGAAGGAAAGCCGTGCCGGTTGGGAAAAAGGCTTTGAGGGGAAGCGCGCAATTTGCTACAATAGGGCGAGCTGTCCGTCGTTATTCCGGCAGGATTGTTTCTCGCGGAAGACGGGGGATGCCGCCGGCGTAATGAAAAACTGTTCACAAGGGAGCTTGACAGATGATATTTCCATGGCAACGAAAAGGAGAATGGCTGGAGCTGAGGCTTCCGCAAGTTCCGGAGTCGGAATACGAGCTGAAGCGCTATTTGCCGATGTCCGATAAATTTCTCGGCAATTTAATCAGAAGCGGCGGCGTGTCCGTTAAAGGAACCAGAGCGCGCCTCAGATTGTTTCCCGACGAATCGCTTGAGCTTATGCCGGTTTGGGTTCCGATAGAAGTGCTGTACGAGGACGATTTTTTGCTGGTTGTCCATAAGCCTGCCGGAATGAAGGTGCACGGGGACGGGGGCGCGTCCAAAGAACGGGAAGAGACGACCTTGGCGGATGCCGTCGCAAGTCACTATGCATCGACCGGACAGCCGTGCAAGGTTCGGCATATTCATCGCTTGGACGAGGATACGACCGGGCCGGTGCTGTATGCCAAGACGGAGTGGTCTCAGCTGGCGCTGGACGAGGCGATGCGGGAGAAGCGTATTGAACGGCGGTACGCCGCCATCGTTCAAGGACGATGGAAGGAGCGGCGAGGCGTCGTCGACGCGCCGATCGGCAGAGACAGGCATCATGCCGGGCGAAGGCGGGTATCCGCTACGGGAGAGCGGGCGGTGACCCATTACGAAGTAGCCGAGCAGTGGCGCCGCGGGGCGCTTGTCCGCCTGAGGCTGGAAACGGGACGCACCCATCAAATCCGGGTTCACCTGAGCCATCTGGGTCATCCGATCTGGGGAGACGCGCTGTACGGCGGGCCCGAAGAATTCATCGGCAGACAGGCGCTGCACGGGGAAACGCTGCTGCTGAGCCACCCGTTCACAGGGGAGCCGCTGCATATTGAAGCTCCATGGCCGGCCGATATGCAGGTCCTTTATAATACTTTGAAAAAAATATAGTCATGCTCCTCCCGCGCAAACCATATAATCCTATAGATAAGTGATACTGACCCATTTTTTCGGATGCGGTTTGCGAGACTAGCTTTACGAAAGGGAGGGCAATACATTGGCTGATCAACAAAGCGGTTTGCGGTTTGACATTTATGAACGAGTGCATTTATCGGAAGGCGTGGCAGGCATCAAAGAGCTGGAGGGAGTCGAGCTGGTGCCGCATATTCAGGTGCTCCCGCAAGGGGATCAAGCGCTGCTCAGAGGCAACCTGCTCTTGTCCGGCACCTATGTGGACGAACAGGATGCTTTCAATAGAACTTTGGAGCATCTGATTCCCGTTGAAATTACGCTTCCTATGAATCGCGTGCAGCGGATGGAAGATATTGCGGTAGAAATTGAAAATTTCGACGTGGAGCTGCTGTCTACGAGAAGCTTGAATATTACCGGCGTCCTCTCGCTGAACGGTCTTGAAGTCGTATCGGCCGCTTCCGCCGACAGCTGGGGCGAGGAGGAAGAGGAGGTCGTATTCGTTCACGAGGCTCGGGAGCAGGCGCCCGAGGAAGCTCAGCGGTTTGAAGAGGCGCTGCAGGAGGAAGAGCCGCCGTTTGAACAGGAGCCGGGATTTGCCGAAGAAGCGGCGTTTGCGCAAGGAGAGACGGCGGAACCGAGCGGGGCGGAAAGAACGGAGGCGTCCGGCTTTGCCGCCCAGCCTTCGGCCAATCAGCAGCAGTGGTCTTCCCCGCCGTCGTCTTATGCCGCCGCGAACCCGATTCCGGAGCCGAAGGGCAGTCCTGCCGCCGAGCGGAGCAACCGGTCGGAAAGCTGGTCGGCGGCCGAAAGCGGCTCGCTCTCCGCGGTGAAAGAGTCTGAGCAAGCCGCAGATGCCGAAGCCGCCCAAAACCAGAGCTTGGAGGCTGCGGAGGCGAACGAGCCGAACGAACAAAGCGAACAGAACGAGCCGCTCCAGCCGCTTAGCCAGCAGGAAGACAAGAAGGAAATGAAGATCGCCTTCTCCGGCAAAAAGACGGAAAGCGCGGAGTCTTCCAAGTCTGCCGGCCTGTCGTCACTGCTGCAAAACGCCGTATCGTCCAAGGGCGAGACCAGACCCGAAGAAGAGGCTCCTGCTGCCGCGCCTCCGACAGGCGACAAGCTGGAATGGAAGCGGCTCCTCGGCGGTCCTAGACAGGAGCAGCAGGAATTCAAGCGGCTGCGGCTGTGCATCGTGCAGAAAGAAGAGACGCTGGAGACGATTGCGAAGCGTTACGATCTGAACCCTCGGGAGATCGCGCTGTTCAACCGGCTTGGCGAGAATGACTTGTCGGAAGGGCAAATCGTGTACATTCCGAAGTAATCGATTCAAAGCGAAGATTATGCGGCTCAAAATAACACCTCGTCGGCCCGCTGCGGGTTTGATGGAGGTGTTATTTGGTTATAATGAGAACAAACGATATTTATAGACGCCTACCGTATTGACTCTATGTGCAATGTTGTTTATCATAGGAATGATTATACATCTTAACAACTTGGAGAGGGAATAATAGGCAGCCAACCCTTCAGAGAGCGGAATTGCTACGCTGGAAGATTCCGCAGGACGTAACTGGCCGAAGTCGCCCTGGAGTTGCAATGTTCAAAGCATAAGAGACCCAATCGGCCTGTCGCCTACATTTCAGAAGAAGGTGCGAAAGCTTCGGGCGTCTTATGCGAATAGACACTGCCGGCCGCAGCCGTTACCTGTTAAGTGCCGCATGGAGAGCCGTTTTTGTACGCTTTGCCCTCATAAGCGAGGCAAGCGCGAATCCAATACGCTATTCAAGCGGAATAAAGGTGGTACCACGGAAGCAGATCCTTTCGTCCTTTGCGGCGAAAGGATTTTTTTGTTGTTTTGGGAAACGGCGCATACGGCCGGTTCTTCGGCTTCACCGTGAATGCCCGAAACCAATAGTTATGAATGACTTGATAAATGGAGGTTTATACGTATGGAAGAGACCAAAGCAGCACAAACGCAGGGATCGGCAACTTCAATGCCGACCACTTACGATCCGAAGGAAGCGGAGAAAAAATGGTACGATTATTGGCTGAAAGGCGAATATTTTAAAGCGGGGCAGCGGCAGGACGCCGAAACGTATACGATCGTCATTCCTCCTCCGAACGTAACGGGGATGCTTCACATCGGCCATGCGCTCGACTTCACCTTGCAGGACATTATGGTCCGCACCAAAAGAATGCAGGGCTACGATGCGCTGTGGCTTCCCGGCTCCGACCATGCGGGCATTGCGACGCAAACGAAAGTGGAGCAAAAGCTGCGCGAGGAAGGCGTAACCCGATACGATTTGGGTCGGGAGAAGTTCCTTGAGAAAGTGTGGGAATGGAAAGAAACCTACGCCAACACCATTCGGGAGCAATGGGCCAAGATGGGCTTCTCGCTGGATTATTCCAGAGAACGTTTTACGCTCGACGAAGGATTGTCCAAAGCGGTTCGCGAGGTGTTCGTCAAGCTGTACGAAAAAGGGCTGATCTACCGCGGCAACTATATTATCAACTGGGACCCGGCGGCGCGCACGGCGCTTTCGGATATCGAGGTGGAATATAAAGAAGTTCAGGGTCATTTGTATCATTTGCGTTATCCGGTAAAAGACAGCGGCGAATCGATCGTCGTAGCGACGACGCGGCCGGAGACGATGCTCGGAGATACCGCCGTCGCCGTTCATCCGGAGGACGACCGCTACAAGCATCTGATCGGCAAAATGCTCGTGCTGCCGATCATCGGCCGGGAAATTCCGATTGTAGCCGACGAGTACGTCGAGAAAGATTTCGGCAGCGGCGCCGTGAAAATTACGCCGGCCCACGATCCGAACGACTTCGAGGTCGGCAAACGCCATGATTTGCCGCAAATTCTCGTCATGGACGATACGGGCACAATGAACGACAACGCCGGCAAGTACAAAGGCTTGGACCGTTTCGAATGCCGGAAGCAAATCGTCACCGACATGAAGGAATCCGGCGTTCTCATCAAGATCGAGGATCACGTTCATCAAGTGGGACACAGCGAGCGCAGCGGCGCCGTTGTCGAGCCGTACTTGTCCACCCAATGGTTCGTCAAAATGAAGCCGCTCGCCGATCGTGCGATCGAAGCGCAAAAAGCCGGCGAAGGCGTTAACTTCATTCCGGACCGGTTCGAGAAAATTTACCTGCACTGGATCGAGAATGTGCGCGACTGGTGTATTTCCCGCCAGCTTTGGTGGGGGCATCGGATTCCCGCCTGGTACTGCGAGGATTGCGGTGAAATGCATGTATCCCGCGAAGCGGTAACCAAGTGCTCCTGCGGCAGCGCGAATCTTCGTCAGGACAACGATGTGCTCGATACTTGGTTCAGCTCCGCATTGTGGCCGTTCTCCACGCTCGGCTGGCCGGATGAAACCGAAGATATGAAACGTTACTACCCGACCAGCCTGCTGGTGACGGGATACGATATTATTTACTTCTGGGTGGCGCGGATGATTTTTAGCGCACTCGAATTTACGGACCAAATTCCGTTCAAGGATGTGCTGATGCACGGCCTCGTACGCGACGCGGAAGGCCGCAAAATGTCCAAGTCGCTCGGCAACGGGGTCGATCCGCTGGAAGTGATCGAGAAGTACGGAGCGGACGCCATGCGCTTTATGATCTCCACCGGCTCCACACCGGGGCAGGATCTTCGCTTCCGCTGGGAAAAGGTCGAGCAGGCGCGTAATTTTGCCAACAAAATTTGGAACGCATCCCGTTTTGCGCTGATGAATCTCGGGGATTTCAAGGCCGAACAAATCGATCTGACCGGTTCGCTGAGCACGGCCGACCGCTGGATTTTGCATCGTTTGAACGAAACCGTGCGGGAGGTTACCCGCCTCATCGATTCGTACGAGTTCGGCGAAACCGGACGACTGCTGTACAACTTTATTTGGGACGATCTTTGCGACTGGTATATCGAGTTCAGCAAGCTGTCCTTATACGGCGCCGACGAACAGGCGAAGCATACGACCCAATCCGTCCTTGCTTACGTGCTGGACCGCACTCAGCGTTTGATTCATCCGTTCATGCCGTTTATTTCCGAGGAAATATGGCAGCATCTGCCGCATGAAGGCGACACGATTACATTGGCGCCATGGCCGGTATATGAAGCGGGTCTGGAAGCGCCCGATGCGGTTCGCGAAATGGAGCTGCTGATGGATATGATTCGTACGGTCCGTAACATCCGGGCGGAAGTGAACGTGCCGATGAGCAAAAAGATCGAGCTGCTGGTGAAACCGGCAAGCGAAGACACTCTAGCTATTCTGAAACGGAACGAAGAGTATGTGAGACGTTTCTGCAATACGTCGCTGTTTGATATCGGCATGGAAATCGCCACTCCGGACAAAGCCATGACAGGCATCGTAACCGGCGCCGAATTGTATCTGCCGCTTGCCGGGCTGATCGACATTTCGCAGGAGCTGGCAAGATTGGAGAAGGAGCTGCAGACGCTGCACGGCGAAGTGGAACGGATTGAGAAGAAGCTGAACAATCCGGGCTTCGTAGCGAAGGCTCCGGCCAAAGTTATCGACGAGGAAAAAGCGAAGCTGGCCGATTATGCCGACAAGCGGGATAAAGTGAACGCCCGTCTGGCAGAACTGAGAGGGTGAGTTTGAAGTGAGCGAAACGAACGTGACAGCGCAACAAACGGCAGGCGCTTTTCGCACCGCGGCGGAAGCCGTCAATTGGATCGTCCATTTGATCCCTTTCGGAATTAAGCCGGGACTTAAGCGGATGGAGAAGCTGATGGAGCTTCTGGATCATCCGGAACGCCGCCTCAAATTCATTCATGTAGCGGGAACGAACGGCAAGGGCTCGGTCTGCGCTTTCCTGACGGAAGTGCTGAAGCAGAGCGGATACGATGTGGGGACGTTTACGTCCCCTTACATTGAGAAATATTCGGACCGAATTCGCCTGAACGGCGAAAATATCCCCGATGAGGACCTGGTGCGCGTAGTTAACAAGATCAAGCCTCTGGCCGATGAAATCGCCGCGAGCGAGCTGGGCCAGCCGACGATGTTCGAAGTATCCACGGCGGTAGCCATCGAATATTTCGCTCATGTCGCTTATCCCGACTTCGTCGTGTGGGAGACGGGCCTTGGAGGCCGGCTCGATTCCACCAACGTCGTCGCTCCGATCCTGTCGGTTATCACGAACATCGGGCACGACCACATGGAAATATTGGGCGATTCGATCGCCAAAGTCGCTGCGGAGAAGGCGGGCATTATTAAACCCGGCGTCCCGGTCGTCAGCGCGGTCGGCCAGCCCGAAGCGGTCGAAGTGCTGGATCGGACGGCGAAGGAGAAAAACAGCACGCTTTATTTGCTGGATCGGCAATTCCGTTACGAAGCGTTGTCTTCGCGGGAAAACGATCAAACGTTCCATTTTTACAGCCCGTTCCGCAATATTCCGGATCTCGGCATCTCGATGAACGGCCGGCATCAATTTCAGAATGCGGCGGTTTCGGTCATGGCGCTGGAGCTGCTGCGCCAATATTATGCGCTGATCGTGGAGGACGATGTGCTGGTTAAGGCTCTCAAGGATACGCGGTGGGCAGGCCGGATGGAGATGATCTCGCAAACTCCGCGCATTTTGATCGACGGGGCTCATAATCCCGAAGGCGGGGCAGTACTAGCACAGGCGCTTAAGGAAACTTACACATACAATAAACTACACTTCGTTATGGGAATGCTTTCGACAAAGAATCATTCCGAATATTTGCGGCATATACTGCCATTGGTGGATACCCTCATCCTTACCGAGCCGGATTGGCACAAAAAGGAAGATGCTGCTAAGCTAGCCGAGCTGGCCAGAACGCTTTTACAGGAGATCGGTCGAACCGATGTGGACGTGATCGTGGAACCGGATTGGAAGGCGGCGCTGGAGCAGGTAAAAGGCAGAACGGCAAAGGACGACCTGGCCGTCGTTTCCGGCACGTTGTATTTAATAGGAGATGTTCGTTCCTGGATCTTACATCAATCCGATTCTGAAAAAGGCTGGTGAGAGCGGCGTGAATACAACAGAGCACATCCATTTTATCGGTATTGGCGGGTATGGCATGAGTGCTATCGCCAAGGTTATGCTGGAAATGGGCTACCATGTTTCGGGGTCTGATTTGGCGCGGCAGGAGCTGACGGAAAAGCTTGTCGCCAAAGGAGCTCAAGTGTTTATCGGTCATGAGGCCGATCATGTCAAAGGGGCGGATGTCGTCGTTTATTCGACCGCGCTGTCCAAAGACAACGTAGAGATAGCCGAAGCCGAGAAGCTGAACATACCGATTTTGCACCGTTCCCAAATGCTGGCGCGATTAATGAACGCCAAGAAGGGAATCGCCGTAGCGGGAGCGCACGGCAAGACGACGACGTCGTCGATGATCGCTCTCGTGCTGGAGCAGTGCAAGCAGGATCCGACCTACATTATCGGCGGAGAAATTATGAACGTGGGCAGCAACGCCAAAGCGGGACAAGGCGATTGGGTCGTGGCGGAGGCCGACGAGAGCGACGGCTCTTTTCTGCAGTATCATCCCGCCATTGCGCTTGTGAACAATATCGAAGCCGACCATCTGGAAAACTATGACGGCGACTTTGAAAATTTGAAAAAAGCGTACGCCCAATTTTTGAGCCAGGTCAAGGCGGACGGCAATGCGGTCGTATGCAAAGACGACCCTTACCTGCGCCAGATGATCCCCGATATTCAAAGCGAGGTCATTACTTACGGCATAGAAGAGCAGGATGCCGATTATATAGCGCGCAATATCGATTTGGGCGACCGCAAGGTTCGCTTTGACGTCGTTCGCCGGGGAGAGCACCTCGGAACGATCAAGCTGTCGGTGCCGGGCAAGCATAACGTGTACAACGCGCTCGCCACGCTGATTACTTGCATGGAGGCGGGACTTGCGTTCGGACAGGTGGCCGAGGCGATTACCGATTTCCGCGGCGCGAAGCGGAGATTTCAGGTGCTGGGCGAGGTGAACGACATCCTCGTGATCGACGATTACGCCCATCATCCGACGGAGATCGAAGCGACGATCAGCGCGGCCAAAGCGACAGGGAAAAAAATTACGGCCGTATTCCAGCCGCAGCGCTATACCCGAACCTATTTCCTGTTCGAGCAGTTCAGCCGCGCGTTCCCGGAAGCGGACGAAGTCATCATTACGGATATATACTCTCCGGCCGGAGAGAAACAGATTGAAGGCATTTCCTCGGCGAAGCTGGTCGAGCTGATCCGCCAGAACAGCAATGCGAACGTGCGCTACATTCCGAGCAAGGAAGAGGTGCAAACCTACTTGCTGTCTCATGTGAAGCGCGGAGATTTGGTGCTGACTATGGGCGCAGGCGACATATGGAAGGCCGCCGACGGGTTGGCCAGAGCGCTGGAAGCGAAAGCAAGCTCGCAATAAGACGATAACCGCAAGGAGGTCACTCTCCGATGCGGTTTTTCTTTTGTTTCGACGCCTAAAAAAATTGGCTTGTCTCCGTCTCCGAACCGATTGACAATGATAATGAGAACTATTATCATTTGAATGAAATATAGGAAAAGAAGGGAAGCCTTATGAAGAAGATCAAATACTGCTGCCGCAATTTAAAACGGGGCTCCAAGAGCGTATATAAGACGATCAAGAAGGAATTTCCGGACATTAAGCAGAAGAAGAAAGATTGTCTGGGCAACTGCAAGCTCTGCTCCAAGCAGTGTATGGTGATGGTCGGCAAGACGAAAATCGTCTGCGCCTCCTCGGCCGATAAGCTGTATGACGAGCTGCGGTATTTGATCGGATGAAAGGCTTATGTATAATAGGGTAGAATACCAAACCATTAAGGAAGGTCGTGTTAGTTTGTTAAACGATGCATTAAGCGAAGCGCTAAACGAGCAAATGAACTTTGAATTTTATTCCTCCCACGTGTATTTGGCGATGGCCGCTTATTGCTCGGGCGAAAGCTTGGACGGATTTGCCAACTTTTTTATCGTGCAAGCGGAAGAGGAACGTTTTCACGCAATGAAAATATACAAGTTTCTGAACGACCGCGGCCGTCGGGCGACGATCACGGGAATGGATCACCCGCATAACGAATACCGGTCGATGCTCCACGCCTTCGAGCAGGCCTACGAGCATGAGCAGACCGTAACGAAACGGATTTACCATTTGTCCGACATTGCGCTGAACGAGCGCGAGCATGCGACCATTCACTTTCTGAAATGGTTTATCGACGAGCAGGTGGAGGAGGAAGCGATGTTTGACAGCATCATCCACAAGCTCAAACGGATCGATAAGGACAGCAACGCGTTCTTCGTGCTCGATACCGAATTCTCGCAGCGCGTATTCACGCCTCCGGCCAACTAAGATCTGAAGGGCGATCCATCGAAATCGGACTTGCCTGTTCTAATTAGGACGACTCTCTCATAGTCTAGTAATACGAAAACGGGACAAGGGAGAGAAGTAGAAATGAGCAGGAGCAAAATGACGTTTCGATTTGATCATACTACCCCTGGACGGAAGCAAAACGCCGAGCGGACGGTGAAAGAGGAACCGCCGGTCATTCCTCTTCATGTAGAGGAATACCGCGTTGTGGAGGAGCGCCAGCCGGAGAGCTTGACGAATCTGGACAAAGTATACGGAATGCAGACGACAACCGCTTCCGAAACGGAGCGCAAAGCGCCGCTTATCGACGCCCAGCAGCTGAATCCGTATACGACCGATTACGGCGGCTGGCAGAGCTCCTTCGATACGGAGACGAACAGAGTGGAGCGGATTATCCGGGAATCGGCCAATCATAAGACGAACAGGTCGCAGCCGCAGGAGCATTCGGAAGGAAGAGACAGGGACGCCGGAGCGTTTGGAAGCGGCGATTATGTGCCGCCTCAGGAGCCTATTCGCGATCATCAATGGTATATTCCCGAAGACCCTGTCTTCGTATCGAGTCCGCCGAAGCCGAATACATCCTGGCTGAAAGTAGCGACTTCGGTAGCCGGAGCGATTGTAACCGGCATCGCCTTCGGATTTTTCGTGCTGTCGATGTTCTCCGGGGATTCGCCGGAAAAAGCCGCGAAGGACGCTTTGTCCGGCCAACCCGCCGCAGTGAATCAGGCCGGCGGCGGAGTTAAGCAGGATGCGGCAGGGGCTGCGGTTCCGGCATCGGCCGCGGCGGGCGCCGCGGTAACCATTCCGGCCAAAACCTACAGCTTCCTGCAAAGCGGCGTATTCAGCACGCCGCAAAGCGCCGATGCGGCTCAGGCCGATCTGAAGAAGCAAGGATTCGTCGCCGTCCGCGACAGCGGAGACAAATATCCCGTTTACGTCGGGATATCGATGACTCGGGACGAAGCGCTCGGTCTCGCCCAGAAGTTCAAGCAGAAAAATATCGATGTCATCGTTAAAAATGTCGATTTGCCCGCCGTGAGCAAAGCGAAATGGAGCGGCAAGACGGCCGACGCGCTTCCAAGCTTTATCAACCAAGGGGATAGTCTGCTGCAAACAATCGCTCCCCTTACCGTAGCTCATCTGTCGGAAGCGAAGCCGACCCCCGCCGATGCGGCGGCCGTGCAATCGGTCAAAACGGCGCATCAGGCCTGGATCGGGCTGAACGCTCAAGTAAACGAAGGACTGGCCGACGATGCCAAGGCGATCGTGCAGCGAATGAATACGGCGATGCAGACGGCGGTCGTCTCGGTCGACGAATACAGGAAAAATCCCGCGGCAGCGTACATGTGGCAGGCGCAGACGGCGCTGATGCAGTACGTCGTGGCGGAGAAGGAGCTGCGGGCCGCGGTTGCTGTGCAGTAAGCAAGACGGGCGATGACGAATCGCCGAAGGGCCGCGCGGCATAGCGCAAATCAAACAAAGACGAACGGGATCAGCCTGACGGCAGCCCGTTCGTCTTTGTTTGGTTGTTTAGGAAATGATGCGCAGCCATATCCTGTGGAAATCCGGGTTCTCCCCCGAAAGGAAAGTCTACCCATAGAACGATCCCAGAGGAATGGTTAGACGCCGATCCAGCTTAGGCTGGATGCGGGCGGAATAAGCTTCAGAGCATCAATGTCACTTGTTCCTAAGGCGGCTTGGCGCGAGCGCCTGGCAAGCTGCCTGAAGCTTCGCGTCACTTCGGCGACGCGGTTTTTTCGCTTTGCACGTAGCGGTCGAGCAATGCCGCCGCTTCGGCGCGATTCATGCGGCGGTCCGGCATATACCGGTCCGCCGTCATGCCGTCGATCCAGCCGGCCTGCTTGAGGCCGGCGATCGCCTGCGCCGCCCAGTGCTCGGGCGGCACGTCCCGGAACGGCTGCGGCGCCGTGCCCGCAGCGGCGGTGCCGTCCAGCGGCAGCGCGAGCCGCTGGAACATCGCGGCCACCTCCGCGCGCGTGACCGGCTGGTCGGGGCGGAGCGTCCCGTCCGCGTAGCCGTCCAGCACGCCGGCTCTGACGGCCTTGTTCAAGGTAGCATAGGCCCAGTGTCCCGGGGCCACGTCCTTGAAGCGTTCCGTCGCGGCGACGCCGCTGCAGGCGTTCGGACCGTACACCTCGCCGGTTACGGTGCCGCTTGCCGCGCATTGGCCGGTCGCGGCGGAAGCTTGGGCCTTCGACAAGTCGAAGACGCGGTCCAGTAAAGTAACCCATTCCGCGCGCGTCAGCTCGCGATCCGGCTGAAACTGGCTGCCGACGCCGTCGATAATGCCGAGCTGCTGCAGCCGGGTGATCGGCTCGCTGGCCCAATGGCCGCGAATATCGGTGAACACGGCCGATTTGCCGTCAAGCGGCATATAATTTTCGATGCCAAGGGCGATTGCCTTGGCCATCTGCGTTCTTGCTTTGTCGCTAGCGAGCAAATCCGCGTCCTGCGCGTTGGACAGAAACGCCGTCTCTACGAGGATGCTCGGGATCGTTCCCATTCGCACGACGTAGACGGAGCTTTCCATCAGCCCGAGGCTGCTCGTGCCCGTCGTCTCAACAAACTTGTCCAATACGGACTGCGCAAGCTTCCGGCTCTCTGGCGTCAATGCCGCCATTTGCGGACTCGCGGGGTAATCCGCCTGAGGATAGGCGGAGTCGTAATATAAGACCATAGCGCCCCGGCTCGCGGGATCGAAATAAGAATTGGCGTGAACCGATACGAACAGGTCCGCATGCTGCGCGTTGGTAAAATCGACCCGGTCTTTTAAAGATACGTAAGTATCGTCCGTCCGCGACATAGCCACTTCATAGCCCTGCTGGGTCAAAAAATCCTTTAATTTGCGGGCAATATCGAGATTGACGGTTTTTTCATACAGGCCGTTTACCCCGACAGCCCCGGGATCGGAGCCTCCGTGGCCTGCATCCACAACGATTTTTGCGGCGAAGGACGAGGTCGGAAGAGTCATCCACAGCGCTAGGAAAAACAAGATGATAGTCAATGGCCGACGCTTCAAAACGAATCCCTCCTCATTTCATTGTACAAGGCGCCGATGCCCGTTGTAAGCAGGTAACATTCTCCAAATCTATGCTATAATGACGGAGTGAGCATACATTTCGGTAGAGGAACGGGAATTCGGAATGAAAAAGAATACATTTACTTTTATTTTATTGCTTATCATAGGATTAGTAGCCGGAGCGCTGGTCGGCCAGCTGCTGGCGCCTGTGCCCGGACTGTCGTTTTTGACGAAGTCCGTCGAGCTTGCCTGGGAGCCGCGGGCGGATCTGCTTGTGCTAAAATACGATTTTCACATCCAATTGAAGCTGAATTTGATCAGCCTGCTCGGCCTGGCGGCGTCCTTCTGGATTTACCGGAAGCTGTAGCCGCCTGACGGCTCGGTTTGAATCATTCGGGAACAAACGAGCGAAAGGGTCATTTGTTTACCGCGCCAATGGCTGGGACTCGCCTCCATACTTTTCGAAACCAAGGAGATTGTATATGTCGAATTCGGGACAAAAAAAATTGATACTCGCGTCTTCGTCGCCGCGCAGGCAGGAATTGATAAGATCGCTCATGCTGCCTTACGAAATCCGCGTGAGCGACGTGAACGAAGATACGGAGCCGGGGCTTAGCCCGGCCGGCATCGTGGAACAATTATCCAGTCGCAAAGCGGCGGCTGTCTGCGAAATGTATAAGCAAGAAAACAAGAGAGAAGGCATTGTGATCGGCTCCGATACCATCGTCGTGCTGGACGGCGCCGTTCTCGGCAAGCCGAAGGACAAGGAGGACGCCCTGCGCATGCTGACGGCGCTGCAGGGCAGAGCTCATCGGGTATACAGCGGCGTAGCCTGTATCGATCTGGAGTCGGGACAAGAGGCGGTTTCTCATCAGGTCACATTAGTTTACATGAAGCCGTTGACGAGGAGCCAGCTTGAGCGTTATATTGATACGGGCGAGCCGATGGATAAGGCGGGCTCTTATGCGATTCAAGGGCTCGGAGCCACGATCGTCGAACGGATCGAGGGCGATTATTTCAATGTCGTCGGCCTTCCGCTGTCGCTGCTCAGCGATATGCTGAACGGTTTTGGCATTGCTGTTATTTGAGTCTTCGTCATGCTATAATGAGGGTTCAATGACTTTTTTAACGAAAGAGGGGAATGAATGGAATCGCCCAATTTGACATTGCGCGATGTCCCAAACGAAGAACGACCAAGAGAACGCATGATGCAGTATGGGGCTCAAGCATTAAGTAACGCGGAGTTGTTAGCTATTCTACTACGTACGGGAACCGTGCAGGAATCGGCCGTTCATTTGGCGCAGCGGCTGCTGAGCCAAGCCGGCGGATTGCGGAACCTTGTCGATATGAGCCTGCAGCAATTAACCGAGATCAAAGGAATCGGAGAGGCCAAAGGACTTCAAGTTCAAGCGGGCATCGAGCTTGGGCGAAGACTGGCGCGCAGCGGGATGACCGAGACGGTCACGGTTCGTTCGCCCGAAGACGTATCCGGTTTAATGATGGAGGAAATGCGTTATTTGCAGAAGGAGCATTTCGTATGCTTGTTCTTAAACACAAAAAATCACGTTATTGGGCAGGAAACGCTGTCGATGGGCAGTTTGAACGCATCGATCGTGCATCCGAGGGAAGTGTTTCGGGCGGCGATCAAGAGAAGCAGCGCTTCGATCATTTGCGTGCATAACCACCCGAGCGGCGATCCTACTCCAAGCTCCGAAGACGTTCAAATGACGCAGCGGCTTGTGGAAGCCGGCGATATCGTAGGCATCGACGTGCTCGATCATGTCGTGATCGGCGACCGCCGTTACATAAGTTTGAAGGAGCAAGGTTTGATGTAATATAATAGTTACAGATGAGGAATTTTCCTCATTTTTAAAGAAAATGAAGGTTAATACGGGACAGAGAATGTCAGCTTTTGCCCGGATCGCTATACATGCAAGATGTGTCGGAAACGGGTCTTTTGCAGTTTGTTTGGACGTGCAGTCATAAAGGAAGGGAGTACCAAAAATGTTTGGTGGTTTTACGAAAGACCTGGGGATCGATCTGGGCACAGCAAATACATTGGTCTATGTGAAGGGGAAAGGCATCGTCGTGCGGGAGCCGTCCGTTGTGGCGCTGCGCACCGATACCAAATCCATCGAGGCCGTAGGCAACGACGCAAAAATGATGATTGGCCGTACTCCCGGAAATATTCGCGCAGTCCGTCCGATGAAGGACGGGGTTATCGCCGATTTTGACACGACATCTACGATGATCAAATATTTTATACGCCAGGCGCAAAAGGACCGCTGGCTGTTCCAGCGTCATCCGAGCGTCATGGTATGCGTGCCTTCCGGCATTACCGCCGTGGAAAAGCGTGCGGTGGAGGATGCGACCCGTCAGGCGGGAGCCCGCGACGCTTTTACGATCGAGGAGCCGTTCGCGGCTGCGATCGGCGCGGACTTGCCGGTGTGGGAGCCGACGGGCAGCATGGTCGTCGACATCGGGGGTGGAACGACGGAAGTGGCCGTCATTTCGCTCGGCGGCATCGTAACGAGCCGCTCCATCCGCGTTGCGGGGGATGAGATGGATGATGCCATCACGCAATACATTAAACGGACTTACAATCTGATGATCGGGGAACGCACTGCGGAATCGATCAAGATGGAGATCGGGTCGGCGCTGCCGATGGACCCTTCGGTTCGCTTCGAAATTCGCGGCCGCGACCTGGTTAGCGGTTTGCCTAAGACGATGGCGGTGACTTCCGATGAAATTACCGAGGCGCTGAGCGATACCGTATTCAGCATTGTCGATGCGGTGAAGGTGACGCTGGAGAAATGCCCTCCCGAGCTGTCGGCCGATATTATGGACCGCGGCATCGTGCTGACGGGCGGCGGCGGCTTGCTGCGCAATCTGGACAAGCTGCTGTCCCGCGAAACGGGAATGCCGGTGCTGGTTGCCGAAAATCCGCTTGACTGCGTAGCTATCGGTACGGGAAGAGCGCTTGAAAACATCCACCTGTTCAAAATGAAATCGGGTCCTACGAGCAAATCCAGACGTTAAAAATATGAAGCGGTAAAGGTTAGAAGGTGTATGCTTTGAAATTATTGGGGAATAAGAGGCTGCTCATCCTAATGCTTGGCCTCATTTGTTTCATCGCCCTGATGGGCTTGACGCTGGGAAAACGGCAGCAAACGACCTGGCCGGAGAAATTTTTGGGCGATACGATTTCATGGACACAAGGATTGTTTTATAAGCCCGCTGGCTATATAGCGGGTTTCTTTGAGGATATGAACCAAATGCGTACGATCTTTATCGAAAACAAAGTATTGAAGCAGACGTTGACGAAATATGCGCGCGACACGACGCGGCTAAACGATCTTGAGCAGCAGAACAAACGGCTGCAGGAAGCGCTCGGCTTTACCGAACGGCAGAAGCAAGCCAACAACTACACGTTCCGGATTGCCGAAGTGGTTGCGCTGAGCCCCGACGCTCTGAACAATACGGTTCGAATCAACCTGGGAGAGAAGGACGGAGTCAAGCCGAATATGGCCGTTGTCTCGGTAGACGGTCTGGTCGGGCGGGTCATGCAGACGTTTTCGTTTTATTCGAACGTTCAGCTGCTCAGCGGAGTCGACGATACGGCCAATACGTCCAAGGCGATTTCCGTCACGATCAAAAATCGCGAAAACGAGTCGTTCGGCATTATCGAGAGCTACGATCCTGCCAGCCAGAAGCTGATCATGACCAAAATCGACCCGAACGATAAGCTGCAGGTCGGGGACGAAGTCATCACATCCGGACTGGGCCAAGTGTTTCCGAAGGGGATTCCGGTAGGCAAGGTGATTTCGCGGAAGCCCGGCAACTTCGGCATTTCCCATGAAGCGGAGATTCAGCCTTACGCGCGATTCGACCATCTGAGAGAAGTATTTGTAGTCATTGTTCCGGAGCAGGAGGAAACCCAGTGACGCGGAAGTGGTTATGGATTATCCTCGGGGCGCTGTTTATTTTGGAAGGAACGCTGCTGCAATGGCTAATTCCCGGGGTATGGCAATCCAGAGTTTACGTGGCGCCGCATTTTATACTGGTTATCGTTCTTTATATCGGACTCTATGTCAATCGGCATACCGCGCTTTGGTACGGGCTTATTTTCGGCCTGCTGCAGGATATCATGTACTACTCGCCTATGCTTGGGCCGATCTCGTTCGCTCTCGGCTTGACCGGTTATTTGGCGGGCCTCACGCACCGCAGGCTTTATTCCAATATTGTCGTCAGCATGCTGGTTATTGTTCTCGGCAACTTGGCTTACGAATTGATCGTATACGGACTGTACCGTTTGTTCCAGACAACGCATCTGGATTTGCAATGGGCTTTCCTCCATCAGATGCTCCCAAGCGCTCTGATCAATCTTCTCTTTGCCCTAATCGTGTATGTCCCGGTAAGAAAGCTTTTTGAGGGCATGCACAGCGGGTCTTCCGCCTCGGAGGAATAATTTTCAGCGAAAAAGAAGGAGATCTGCTGAAAAAAGCCGAAATGTATAGGCTGGGAGGTTGGAGGAGTGTATGGCCGCAGTTAAGCATCATGTGACGATAAAAGGTGTCAAGGACGGGCTTGTTTTTTTGCTCGACGACACCTGCGAGTTTGGAGAAGTGTTAAGCGAGCTTCAGCATAAGCTGGAGAAAACCCATCAGCAAATATTGACGGGCCCGATTATTCACGTGCATGTGAAGCTCGGGAAGCGGGCCGCGTCGGATGTGGAAAAGGAACAGATCCGCTCGATCATCTCGCAAAAGGGGAACCTGCTGATCCAATCGATTGAATCGCAAATTGCGGACCCGATGGAGTCCGTTTTCCATATGCCGGAAATCAAGCTGGTGAGAGGCATTGTCCGTTCCGGGCAAACGTTGACGGAAGAGGGCAATCTCTTGTTCCTCGGGGATGTGAATCCGGGCGGCAGCATTATTAGCTCGGGCAGCATTTATATTATGGGTTCTCTGAGGGGGCTGGCCCATGCCGGCTTCGACGGCGACGAATCGACGGTTATCGCCGCGTCCCATCTTCGGCCGACGCAGCTTAGGATCGCTTCGGTCATCAGCAGGCCGCCGGACGAATGGGGCATTAACGAAGCGTTCATGGAGTATGCCTACGTCAAGAACGGCAAGATGGAAATAGATAAAATACACCATATGCATAAGATGGTTGCAAAGCAGTAAGAAGAGGGAGTGGACCGTATGGGAGAGGCTATCGTCATAACTTCGGGGAAAGGCGGCGTCGGCAAGACGACCACATCCGCCAACATCGGGACGGCACTGGCGCTGCAGGGTAAAAAGGTATGTATGGTGGATACCGATATAGGCCTGAGAAACCTGGATGTCGTCATGGGGCTTGAAAACCGGATTATTTACGATTTGGTGGACGTGGCGGAAGGCCGCTGCCGTTTGGCGCAGGCGCTGGTCAAGGACAAGCGCTTCGACGAGCTGTACATGCTGCCGGCCGCACAGACCAAAGACAAGCATTCCGTCTCCCCGGAAGCCGTTCGCGATATCGTTCTTGAGCTTAAGCGCGACTTCGAATTCGTCATTATCGACTGTCCTGCGGGAATCGAGCAAGGGTTTAAGAACGCCGTCGCGGGTGCCGACAAGGCGATCGTTGTAACGACCCCGGAGAATGCCGCCGTAAGGGATGCCGACAGGATCATCGGATTGCTTGAGAACGAGCGAATCGAATCCCCTAAGCTGGTCATTAACCGCATTCGCGCGAATATGGTCAAAAAAGGCGAAATGCTCGATATCGATGAAATCTGTTCCGTATTGGCCATCGATTTGCTCGGGATCGTTCCGGACGACGAGTACGTCATTAAGGCGGCTAATATGGGCGAGCCGACGGTGATGAACCCTAGTTCCCGGGCCGCTATCGCCTATCGCAACATCGCGCGGCGCATCTTGGGAGATACGGTGCCTTTGCTGCCTATGGACGAGAAACAGGGCGTGCTGCACAAGCTGAAGAAGTTTATGGGAATGGGATGATCGGGTTTGCTGCATAAACTGAAGAAAATAGACATTCCGATCGTAGTCATTTTGCTGGCCTTTATGGTCATCAGCACGCTGCTCGTTTACAGCGCGACGCTCGATGATCCGAATATCGTATTTGACATGAAAAAAATCGTTACGATTTACATTATCGCCATTTTAGCGTTTATCGGCGTGACCTTCGCGGATTATCGCGCCCTGGTGAAAATATCGCCTTACCTGTATATTACAGGGCTCGCTCTGGTGGCTGCGGTATATAAATTCGGCATGGAAATTAACGGGGCGAAGAGCTGGTTCTCGCTTCCGGGAGGCTTGCTGTTTCAGCCGGCCGAATTAATGAAGCTGCTGCTCATTATCGGGTTGGCGGCCTTTTTGGCCAGAAGGGAAGGCGATCCGCTGTTCTTCTGGAAGGATGTCGTCCCGGTCGGAGCCATCGTGATTGTGCCTTTCGTTTTGGTGCTTATCCAGCCCGATTTGGGGAATGCGATCATTTTTCTCGTCGTCTTCGTCGGCATGCTGTGGATCGGGAACGTTAAATATTTCCACTTTTTGATCGGAGTAGCCTTGGCCGTAGCAGGGCTGATGCTGTTCCTTTATTTGTTCGTCCACTACCATGATCCGATCAAAACGTTTTTTACCGAGCAGGGCAAGGGGCACTGGGTCGCCCGGATCGATACGTTCATCGACCCCGATTCCGCCACCAAAGACCAGAAGTTCCAGGTCGACAACTCGATAAAAGCGATCGGCTCGGGAGGATTAACCGGAGAAAAATATTTGCAGGGGACATCGGTGCACAGACATTTCATTCCTTACGCCTATTCCGATTCCATCTTTGTCGTATTGGCCGAGGAGTTTGGATTCGTCGGTTCTTCCGTGCTTCTGCTGCTGTATTTTATTTTGATTTACCGGATGATTTTAATTTCGATTCAATGCGGAGACAAGGCGGGGGCTTATATCATTGTCGGCGTCGTTTCGATGTTCGTCTTTCAGATTTTTGAGAACGTCGGCATGCTGATCGGCATTATGCCGCTAACCGGTATTACGCTGCCGTTTATAAGCTACGGCGGTACGTCGCTGCTGATTAATATGGTTAGTATCGCTCTGGTGATGAGCATTCGCGTTCATCAGGAGAAGGAGCCGAGCTATTGAAAAATGAGTAACACTCTGTGCGCTGCGCAGGGTGTTTTTTTTGTATTGGTATGGAGGTCGCTATTCCCCGGTTTGCATCGATAAATAGCTTTTCTCTCATAATCGCTTGTCCCGGCTCATAAGATGAGAGTATACAAGCCCGGACTGTATCCGGCTGGCGATGAAGGTTCGGCGCTAATTTCGGGGAGGAATCGAAGCATGAACACCAAAAACAATATTCGTCAAAGAAGGTTGGAACGCATAAGAGAGCTGCAGGAAGGGGCGGATCGCCGCGTTCCTTCCATGGCCGCTTTTCCCCCGAAGCCTTCTCCTCAAGATGGATATCGCTTGCAGGATCAGAGGCCGGAGGAGCTGCGGGGGACGCCGCTTGGCGAGGAGAACCAGTGGAACGATCCCGAATACGTATGGAAGCGGAAATGGCAGCAGGATTTGGGTCGGCAGGATTACGAATACGACGATTACCGCTCGGGCGGCAGCAGGGCCGCACCTCCCAAAGGCGGCTTGCGCTGGAAGCTGGTCGCCAGCTGCGTATTGTTCGCGCTCATTTGGGGATTGTTCCAATGGAACGATCCGCTCGCGAACAAGGGCAAGGCGTGGGTCAGCTCGGCCCTTAACGAATCGTTCCAGTTTCAATCGGTGGCGCTTTGGTACGAGCGCCAATTCGGGGGGCCGCCGTCGCTCCTGCCGGCGCTGAACTCCATCAAGCAGGAGGAAGCGCAGAAGGTGGATGCGGTGTCGAAGCATTATTTTTCACCGGTTCAAGGCAAAATTATCGCTCCTTATGAGACAAGCCACTTGGGGATTACGGTGGAAACGAAGCCGGATATCCCGGTGGCCGCGATGGATACGGGACTTGTCGTTTATGTAGGAAACAAAGAGGATACCGGTTATACGATTATTATCCGTCACACCAACGGCATGCAATCCGTGTACGGCTGGGTGGAGCAGGGCAGAGTTGCGCTTAACGACTGGATCAAGGGCGGTGAGACGATCGGGACGGTGTCCAAAAATAGCAGCAAGCAGACAGGGTATTTCTATTTTGCGGTGTCCAAGGATAATAAGTTCGTCAATCCGGCGGATGTGGTGAATTTTGATTAAATGGGGCTCGCTCTTCGGGGTTAGACTGCGGTTTCATCCGCTGTTTTCCATCGTCATTTTATTATCGGTCCTTGCGGGGTATTTTATAGAGACGGCTACCTTATTCGTCATTGTGCTCGTTCATGAATGGGGCCATGTGGTAGCGGCCAAAAATTTCGGCTGGCGCGTCAAAGAAGTTCAACTGCTGCCGTTCGGCGGGGTGGCGGTCGTGGAAGAAATGGCCAGCGTCCCGGTCTGGCAGGAAATTATTGTAACGGTGTCAGGTCCGCTGCAAAATGGTATGATGATCGTAGCGGCTTTTGCGCTGCAATCGGCAGGCTTTATCTCCGGCGAATGGGGCGCCTACTTCATTCAGGCGAATGTGTTCGTCGCTTTGTTCAATTTGCTTCCGATCCTCCCGTTGGACGGAGGGAAGCTTATGCAGTCATTGCTCAGCCTGTGGCTTCCTTATCAGCGGGTTATCGCGCTTAGCTGCGTCGTCTCCCTTGTTTTCAGCGGGCTCATGATAGCGGCGTCGGTGCTGCATATGCTGTACGGCGGCTTGCAGATGAATTTGCTAATGATCGGCTTGTTTTTATTTTATTCCAATTGGTACGCATACAAAGGCTTGTCCTATCATTTTATGCGCTTCCTCATTCACCGGGAAAATTCGTTGAACCGGCTGATGAATAGCGGGACGCTCGCCCGGCCTATCGTCGTCCACGGAAAGCGCAAAGTGACGGATATCGTCCGCCTGTTTATGCGGGAGAAGTACCATCTCGTTTACGTGATGGATGAGCGTGGGACGATACGCGTCGTGCTTCCCGAACAGCCGCTGCTGCAGACGTATTTCAATGAATCGAAGCGGGGAAGTGCGATTTCCGAGCTTTTCATGTAAAATGAAGTCCGAGGTGGAAAAACATGAAGCGTATTCTTGTTCAATGCGGACAGGACCAAATCGAAGTGGCAGTTATGGAGAACGACAGATTGGTAGAGTACGACAGTGAATTTCGCGGAGCCGAGCATTTGGCCGGCAATATGTATATGGGCCGTGTCGTGAACGTGCTGCAAGGCATGCAGGCGGCTTTTCTCGATATCGGATTGGAAAAAAACGCATTTCTATATATTGATGACATTCTTCCCGCACACCTGGAAAAGCATCCGAAGCAAAAACCTCCGATTACGGAGCTCGTTCAGGTGGGACAAGCGCTGCTTGTTCAGGTGGTCAAAGAGCCTGTCGGCAACAAGGGAGCGAGGGTGACGACCCATTACTCCATCCCGGGCCGGTGGGGGGTCTATATGCCGAGCGCCGATTACGTAGGAGTGTCGCGCAAGATTGAGAACGAGACCGAGCGGGAGCGGCTGAAGCACGCGGCGGAGAAACGGCTGATTCCGGGCGAGGGATTTATAGCCAGAACGGCTGCGGAGGGCGTTCACGAGTCGCTGATCGCTTCCGATCTGGAGGATCTCAGAAAACGCTGGCAGGCCGTAGAAGAGCTTTCCAGGCAGCAGGGGAATGTGCCGCGGAAAGTGTATACGGATTTCGGGCTGCTGCCGCGCTGGATACGCGATGTATTCCGGGACGATGTCAGCGAGCTGCTCGTTAACGATCAAGAGGCTCACGACTCCATTTTGTCGCTGATTCGTCCGGTATCCCCTACGCTGTGCGACAGGGTCAAACGTTACGGCCAGCAGCAAGCCTCGCTGTTCTCGCGCTTTCATGTGAAGGAACAGCTGGAGAACGGCTTTAAACGCAAAATATGGCTCGATAACGGGGGATACGTCGTCGTCGACCACACGGAAGCTCTCACGGTATTCGATGTCAATACGGGGCGGTATACCGGCAGCGTCGATTTGGAGCAGACGGCCAGAGATACGAATGCGCTGGCCGCGCAGGAGATTGCCAGGTTGCTGCGGCTTCGGGATATCGGCGGATTGATTATTATCGATTTCATCGATATGAACGTGCCTGCCCACCGCCAGCATGTTCTGGATAAGCTGGAGCAGGAATCGAAGAAGGACCGGACTAAAACGGTCATTGAAGGCTGGACCCGGCTCGGTCTCGTCGAAATGACGCGCAAAAAAGTGCGCGACGGCAAGGACAAGCTGACGATGCGCCGATGTACGGCATGTGAAGGCAGCGGCTGGGTGGCGAACAAATAAGTTTTGTCCATATAGGCATTGCAATCATTTATCCTCTATGGTAGAATATTCAGGTATGTTGCAAAACATGCTGTAACCGCGCGAAGCGGGTTGGAAGCACGCATTCCTTGCCGGAATGAGTCACCTAGCTTAGGCGAGTCTGAGACATGAGGGAGGTGCAACGAAATGTACGCAATTATTGAAACGGGTGGTAAGCAATACAAAGTTCAGGAAGGCGATGTTCTTTACATCGAAAAACTGAACGCTGGCGAAGGCGAGTCCGTTACTTTCGACAAAGTATTGGCTGTATCCAAAGAAAGCGGTTTGGTGGTTGGAGCTCCGGTTGTTTCCGGCGCTGCTGTATCCGCAAAAGTGGAAAAGCACGGTAAAGGTGAGAAAATCATCGTTTACAAATACAAAGCGAAAAAGAACTACCGTCGCAAGCAAGGTCACCGTCAGCCTTACACTAAAGTCGTGATCGAAAAAATCAACGCTTAAGGGATAAGGATATGATTCGGGTAACGATCAAACGGAGGCCGGGCGGCCGGATCGAGTCGTTCCGGGTAAAGGGCCACGCGCTGTTTGACAATCCGGGCAAGGACATTGTCTGCGCTGGAGTGTCCGCAGTGACCGTGGGCACCGTTAATGCCGTCGAATCGGTGCTTGGAGTCGAGCTGCAGGCAGATATGAAAGACGGTCTGCTGGATGTGAGAGTTCCCGAGCGGCTGGACGAGGCATTGAGCGAAAAGGTGCAACTGCTGCTGGAATCGATGGTCGCTATGCTGCAATCGATCGAACAATCGTATGGTGAATATATAGCTTTGCAACAATCCAAATAATGAAGAAGGAGGTAGACAACCATGCTACAATTAAATCTTCAATTGTTCGCTTCCAAGAAGGGTGTAGGTTCCACGAAGAACGGTCGCGACAGTATCGCGAAACGTCTTGGCGTGAAACGCGCTGACGGTCAAACCGTTACTGCGGGAAGCATCCTGGTTCGCCAACGCGGCACCAAAATTCATCCAGGCAATAACGTAGGCATCGGTTCCGATGACACGTTGTTTGCAAAGGTAGAGGGCGTTGTGAAATTCGAACGTCTGGGTCGTGATCGTAAGAGAGTTAGCGTCTACCCTGTTGACGCTGCTCCTGTGGCTGCGGCTGTAGAAGTTTAATACGTCATCGACGATAACCCCGGCGATTCAGTGTCGCTGGGGTTTTTTTGCAATCGATCGAGAGTACTCGAAGGTATGAAGTTGGTGAGGAACAAGGTGGCGAGCAGTGATCTTTTTCGTACAACATGCTATACTGGAAGAGTTACGATCAAGTGCGGATCGGAGAGGTTACGGGAATGATATCGAATGAACGCGATAACGAGCCGAATAGGGGATTTTCATGTCTCCCTACAGGAATGCCGCTTAGCGAGGAGCAGGAGACGGAGCAGAATCTGCGTTTCATCCGTTTGTTAAACCATTACCGTCATGATTGGATGAATGAGATTCAGGTGCTGTTCGGTTACGTGAAATTAAAAAAATATGATAAATTGGCGGACCTTATGGAAAAAATAAAACATAAGGTGCAGCAGGAAAGCTATATTGCCAAACTGGGCGTGCCCGATCTGGTTGTATACCTGCTTTCTTTTCAAACCGAGGTTAAAGAGGTCGGCCTGGATATTCGGCTGGATCAGGAAATTCATCTCGATGAGCTTCCGGTGGACACTCGCCGGATCAATAATTTGATGTCGGGCGTCATGGATGCTTTCAAAGAGAATGCGCGCAAATATGCAATGGATGAGGCGCACCGGTTAATACTTCGGCTGGAAAAGACGCCCGGCACATTGTCCGTAACGTTCGATTATCACGGGCAGGTGGAAGTGGCAACGTTAGGCGCCGCGCTGGAACGTGTCCGTTCGCAGTCGGTACCGGCGGAGTATTGGGAGACCTTACAGTGGGAAACTAATCAGGCAGTTGTCAAGATTGCGCTGTCCTTAAATACATAAAGAGGTGGATTCATGTTTGTAGATAAAGCGAAGATTTACGTTAAAGGCGGTGACGGAGGAGACGGGCTCGTTGCGTTCCGCAGAGAGAAATACGTTCCGGAAGGCGGTCCGGCCGGCGGCGACGGCGGCGATGGCGGGGATGTCATTTTTCAAGTGGACGAAGGATTGCGGACGTTGATGGATTTTCGTTATCAGAAGCATTTTAAAGCCGACCGCGGAGAGAAGGGCCGCAACAAAAGCCAGCATGGGGCCAACGCCGACGATATGATCGTCAAGGTGCCTCCGGGAACCGTCGTGATCGACGACGATACGCAGGAAATCATAGCGGATTTGACCCGTCACGGCCAGCGCGTCGTGATCGCCAAAGGCGGGCGCGGCGGAAGGGGCAATACCCGTTTCGCTACGCCGAATAACCCGGCCCCGGAAATCGCCGAGAACGGGGAAGAAGGCGAGGAGCACTGGGTCGTGCTGGAGCTTAAGGTGATGGCGGACGTCGGTCTGGTCGGATTTCCCAGCGTCGGGAAATCTACGCTGCTGTCGGTCGTGTCCGCGGCGCAGCCGAAGATCGGCGCGTACCACTTCACTACGCTTACGCCTAATTTGGGCGTCGTGGACGTCGGAGACGGCAGAAGCTTCGTCATGGCGGATTTGCCGGGCCTGATCGAGGGAGCCCATCAAGGCGTCGGCCTAGGGCATGAGTTTCTGCGCCATGTCGAGAGGACGAGGGTCATCGTTCATATCATCGATATGGCGGCGACGGAAGGACGCGATCCGTTTGAAGACTGGCAAAAAATCAATGAAGAGCTGAAGCTGTATAACAGCAAGCTGGAAGAGCGCCCGCAAATTGTCGTAGCCAACAAAATGGACATGCCGGATGCGGAGCTGTATTTGGACGAATTCACGAAGCGGCTTGACGAAGTAAAGCCGGGGACAACGATCGTTCCGATTTCGGCGGTTACGAAGAAGGGCGTGCAGGAGCTGCTCTACAAAGTGGCCGATCTGCTCGAGACGATTCCGGAAATGCCTCTGGTCGAAGAGCTCTCCGATCTGGCGGAGAAGAAAGTATACCGTCTTGCTTCCAAGGAAGAGGACGATTTCACGATCCGTAAAGACAATGAGGATTTTGTTATAGAGAGTCCGAGCATCGAGAAGCTCATGAAGCGGACGAATTTCACGACCGAAGAATCGGTTCTGCGGTTTGCCCGGATTTTGCGGAAAAAAGGGATCGACCAAGCGCTGCGCGAACGCGGAGCCAAGGACGGACAAATCGTGCGGATCGGCGATTTCGAGTTTGAGTTCGTCGAGAGAGAATAGCCCTGAACGGATAACAAAATGATAAAGCACCAACACTCATGTTACTATAATGTGAGGTCGGTGTTTTTTTTGTTTAATTATTAATCATTTTACCGGCAGAAACAATCAAATTTTATCGAAAAAGGCATTGAACAACACGAATTTCGCATGTATAGTGTATAATGTGAACAATTCTAACATATACAAGACGCGATTTTATGGGGAAAGCAGCAGGGGAACAGGGAGTTTAGTATGAAGTCGAGCTTAAAAAGTTGCAGAGTAGGGCCATATCCCGATTTTAATGTCATAATATATCCGGTTATATGTTAGTTTATGCCTAGTATGGCTAAGTCTGCCGAGTCCCGGCGATCTTCCGCAGATTTGAAATGAGGTGACAGCATGAAGGAATGGATAAACACGGTCGGCGCAGGCAAGCTCGGTTCGCGCCATTTGAGCTATGACGAGGCGGTCGCCGCCGCCCATGCGATCGCCCGCGGCGAGTCGACGGATGCGCAAACCGCCGCTTTTTTAATGGCGATGCGAATGAAGGGCGAAGCGGACGAGGAAATGATGGGATTTATCGACGTGTTCCGCAAATACTCGCTGCCGTACCGCTCGTTCTCCGATTCGTTGAACTGCGCCGGCCCTTACGACGGGCGCCGCTACTTCCCAATCACGCTTCCGGTCAGCCTGCTTATCGCTTCCGTCGGCTTTCCGCAGGTGCTCCACGGCAGCGATTCGCTTCCTCCGAAGCTGGGATTATCCTTAAAAGAGCTGCTGGAGGGGCTCGGCATTCAAGTGGAGCTGGACGCCAAGCAATGGGAAGATATATTCGCCGAACTGCATATCGGCTTCATGCGGACGGATTCGATCTGTCCTCCGTTCGGCCGCATCCGCCATGTTCGCGAGCAAATCGGACTGAGGACGTTTTTGAATACGGTGGAGAAAGTCATCAATCCGGTCCATTCCCAAAACATCATTATCGGAGTGAACCATAAGACGGCGATGACCCATCTGATCCGTCTGCTGCCGCAATCCGGCTTCGAGACGGCTTTTATCGTACAGGGCATCGAAGGGTCCGAGGATTTGCCGATTTACAAAACGAGCTCTATCCGCAAGGTGACGCCATGGGGAGACGAATCGAACAGCGTGGACCCGACGATCTTCGGGTTTCGCGGCGATCCGTTCGAGAAACGCGGCAAGGACGAGCAGCTCCGGCTGCTTGCCCGCGTTATACAGGGCGACGATTCGGACGAAGTGCGCAACGAACGCGAGCATGTTATATTTAACGCGGGCCTAAGGCTGTATTGGTTCGATAAAGTAGGCAGCTATGAAGAAGGCTTCCAGCTAGCCCGTTCTCTGCTTGCGCGCAAGGAAGCCTTGAAGCTGCTGGATAAGTGGCGGGAGCTGAGCGGCAAAAGCCAATTCAGCCCGAAAAGGCAGGCCAAATAAACGGTAACGCCGTAACCGTACAGGCAGGCTTCGACACGGTGTCATAGCTCGCTTGAGATGCAGCTTACCGTCCCTCCACCGTCATGGCCGGATTTCCGGAACCGAGGGCCCGTTGCCGTTTCAAACCCCCAAACACCGCTTATAATGGCAAGAAGCGTATGAAAAAATAAATGCTCCTCTTAAGCAGACAGGTTACAATTCAGCCTGCTGCCGTAAGAGGAGCATTTTTCATGGCGAATCAGCGGCGTCGCGCGTTCAATAAGCCGGCCGTAAGGCGCGCAAAGCCGTTACTCAGTTCATCACGGGATCGACAAGCGGGGTCCAATGGACTGTAGGCGATGCCGAGGCGGATATCCCGGCGGTTCCGATCCAAATATGCGGCGCGGGTCCGTGGGAGAAATAATGTTCGAGCAATGTGTGGAAAATAAAGGGAATTTCTCTTTGCAGCACCTGTTCGCGGGGAATCCAGTACAGGATGCCTTCGTCGGTTTGCAGCACATCCCTGCGCGCCGATTGCGCCGTATAGATGAACTGCTGACGAATTTCCTGGCGGTTTTGGCGGATCAATATATATTGCAGCTTCATCTCGGTAAGCTCAGACGGCTGCAGTCCGGTTTCTTCATATATTTCCCGCAGGCAGGCGTCCAGCGGATCGTTGATTTCTTCCGGCTCCATATGGCCGCCTACGACAGCCCACATGCCGGGATTTAAAGTACGGGTCGGCGATCGCTTCATCATCAGCAGGTCGCCGTCGTTAAACAGCATGGCCGTTGCCATCATTCTTGCGCGGATCAAGAAACTCCTCTCCTTTACTGCGTCGATGGGATCGTTATGCGGATGCGGCTGACAGCCCGGTTATAGAGGCGTGTCTCATCAAACCTTACCATGAATCGCTTAGGCATGACAGGGTACAGATGTGGAAACTTTATGAAAGTCGGCCGGCTTGGAAAAAGCCTATTGCCGGAATCCGACATTTTCGTTATAATGTCCACTATGAAGAAACAATCGTCTTTTTGGAGAGGACTGTTAACGTGCTGGATAAAAAAGATCCGGAGACCAAGCCTGAAGGACATGAGCGTTATTTTTTAGTCAGGGAAGACATACTGCCTGAAGCGCTGGTCAAGACCGTGCAGGCCAAGGAATTGCTCGCACGCGGCGAAGTGAAGACGATTCACGATGCCGTCGAACAGGTGGAGCTGAGCCGCAGCGCCTTTTACAAATATAAGGACGGTATTTTCCCTTTAAACAAGCTGGAGCGGGAGCGGATTGTGACGATCTCGATGGATCTGGAGCACAGGTCGGGGATCTTGTCCCGGGTGCTGGCGATGATTGCCGGTCTGGAAGGGAACGTGCTGACGATTCACCAGACGATTCCGCTGCAGGGCGTGGCCAACGTCGTCATTTCGGTGGAGACGTCGCAGATGGCCGAGACCGTCGCGGGGCTGCTTGATCGGTTACGTGAGCAGGACGGCGTGACAAGGGCTCATTTGGTTGGCCAGGGATAAGCGATTGGAAGATCAAATGGGCACCGCAGGGGCTTTTCACCACGCTTCTTTAGGAGTCTGTCCGACGAAACAGGAAAAGCATAGTTTCGTCGCGAAACTTAACTGTAATCTGTTTATCTGGTAAAAAAGGGTGTGTGGTTTATGGCAAAATTTAAATCTTACTCCACGGAACAAGGTGAATTGTTTCCGATGTATTTGAGCGATTGGATCCCTGAAGATCATTTAGTGCGGCTTGTTAGCGACATCGTGGATCAGTTAGATCTCACGGTCATGACAAATCGGTATTCCCATCGCGGAGAAGAAGCCTATCACCCCGCCATGCTTTTGAAGTTATGGTTCTATGGCTATGCTACGGGTGTGTTCACCTCCCGGACCCTTCGTCAGGCTATGGATGAAAATATTCCTTTTCGTTGGCTATGTGGCGGCCATCGACCGGATTTCCGTACGCTCAGCGATTTTCGAAAGGATCACCTCGAATCATTACCGGGACTTTTCAAACAAGTGGTACACATCGCCATACAGCTAGGGTACGTGTCCCTCGGTCATGTCAGCATCGATGGTTCGAAGCTGAAAGCCCATGCATCGAAGCATAAGTCGATGTCGCGAGATCGGATGAACCAGGAAATCGAGCGTCTGGAAAAGGAAATCCGCGAAGCTCTCGAGCAAGCCGGCCAGATAGACGACCAAGAGAACGAAGAGCCCCTTTCGCTGTTGCCGGAATCGGTGACCAATCGCCAATCCCGACTTGAAAAAATCAGAGAGGCGCTCAGACAGTTGGAAACTCGCAAACCGGTAGAGGAATCGAAGACACCGGACAAAGATCAATTTAACTTTACCGATCCAGATTCCCAAATCATGGATACGAAAACCCAAGGCGTCATCCAAGGATATAATCCGCAAATTGCCGTAGATGCGGATCAGGGATTCATCGTCGGACTGCAGATGAACCCTAGCAGCAGCGACCAACACCAATTCCAGCCGGTGCTCGGTTCCATCCGCAACATAACGGGAAAGGTGCCCGAGAAAGTGAGTGCGGACGCAGGGTACTTTAGTGCGGACAACATTCAGGCGGCGACGAAGGCCGAGACCGACGCCTACATCGCGGCAACCCGTGAAAACAAGCAGCACGGGAATCCGTACGATAAAACCAACTTTACGTATATCCCGGAAACGGATACCTATGTGTGCCCAGCGGGACAAACGCTGATCCACAAGTACACATACTATGAAAAGGATCCTCAAAAAGCGACTCAATGGGTGTATATGAGCGATGCCTGCCTGACCTGCCCGTTTCAAAAGGACTGCGTTAAGTCCGGATCCGGTAAACGAAGGGTCAAACGCAATGAAGGCGATCCGATCCGAGAAGCCATGAGAACCAAAGTGCAAAGCGATGCCGGTAAAGACATTTACCGGTTACGTAAAGCCATCGTGGAACCCGCGTGGGGGCAAATGAAAGAATGTCAGGGCTTTCGTCAGTTTCACCTCCGTGGCGAAGATAAGGTTGAGGGTGAGTTCGTCCTTTTGGCTTTAAGCTATAATTTAAGAAAGCTTCATTCTGCCAAATATCCCAAACCATCCACGGTGTATAAACGGGAGAGGTCTGCCCAAAAACGTAAAAAAGCGGCGTAACTCCCACAAAGGCAAAGAAAGACACAGTGATTATACTCAAATCGTGATGAAAAATCATTTGAAAACCGAGTCTTACTCCGAAGGGACCTACAAAAGTAACTCCGTCGGACAGACTCTTAGGAGAATGGTGAAAAAGCGGCTATCGCCAAGCGAGATGAAGGAGGAGACGATATATGAAACCAATCAAAGTAGGATTACTCGGGCTAGGTACCGTCGGAACGGGCGTCGTCCGTATAGTGGAAGGGCATCAGCAAGACTTGGAGAGCCAAACCGGCGCAGCGCTGGAAATTTCTCGAATTCTTGTTCAGGATAAAAATAAATCGCGGAGCATCGCCATCAGCCCGGATAAGCTGACCGAAAGCCCGTGGGAGGTTATCGACAACCCGGAGATCGATATTGTCGTCGAAGTGATGGGCGGCGTCGACCTGGCGAAGCAGTACATTCTGGAAGCGCTGGAGCGGGGCAAGCATATCGTTACGGCGAATAAAGATTTAATGGCGCTGCACGGCCAGGAAATTTTGGCCAAAGCGTCGGAGAAGGGCTGCGACGTATTTTACGAAGCCAGCGTAGCGGGCGGCATTCCGATTATCCGCACCCTGGTGGAAGGCTTCTCCTCCGACCGGATTACGAAAATTATGGGCATCGTGAACGGTACGACCAATTACATTTTGACGAAAATGAGCCAAGAGGGTGCGGCTTATGCGGATGTGCTGAAGGAAGCCCAGGAGCTCGGTTATGCGGAAGCCGATCCGACCTCGGACGTAGAAGGCTTCGACGCGGCGCGCAAAATGACGATTCTCGGCACGCTCGGTTTTCATGCCAACGTCGCTTTGAGCGACGTGTCGGTAAGTGGCATCAGCCAAGTGAGCAAGGAAGACATCGCCTATGGCAAACGTCTCGGCTACGAAGTGAAGCTGCTCGGCATCGCCGAGCGCCAGGACGACCATATCAGCATCAGCGTGCAGCCGACCATGGTGAAGCAGTCGCATCCGCTGGCCTCCGTGAACGGCGTATTCAACGCGGTATATGTTTATGGCGAAGCGGTCGGCGAGACGATGTTCTACGGACCGGGAGCCGGCGAAATGCCTACGGCGACTTCGATCGTAGCGGATTTGGTTGCCGTCGTGCGCAATCTGAAGCTCGGCATCAACGGAAAGCGCGGATATACTCCGTATAAGGAGAAGAAGCTGAAAACCGACGAGCAAATTTCGTCCAAAAACTTTATTTTGCTCCATGTCGAGGACAAGGCGGGCGTGCTGGCGCAAATTACGCAGGTATTCGCCGAGCATGAGGTTAGCCTGGAATCGGTGCTGCAGCATCCGAACAAGCTGAATCCGAAGGCGGAGATTATCATTATCACGCATGATGCGAATCAGGCGTCAATGAAAAACGTGCTCAAGGCGTTCGAGACGATGGATGTCGTTCATTCGATCAAGAGCGTCTACCGGGTTGAAGGCTGATTCTCCGGCAAAGGCGATGACCGAGAAGCGGGAGAAACCGTAAAGCAATGAAGCTAGAATTATCCGCAGATGAAAACCGCCGGACGGCAATCTCGGCCTGAAGCTTGCGTTGGAGCGAGGCGAAGGGCGGTTCCGGCCGGCAAAAAAGCTTGAAGGGTATGGGACGATTCATGGACATAATCGGTAAAAAGGTGAGAATCAAAGTGCCCGCCACTACGGCGAACCTCGGACCCGGCTTCGATACGCTGGGCATGGCGCTCGATTTATATATGTGGATTGAAATGGGCGTTGCCGATAAGACGGCCGTTCATCTGATCGGCGATCAAATGTCGGGTCTTCCGACGGGCAAGTCGAATCTGGTTTATCAAGTGGCCCAGCAAGTATTCGCTAAAGCGGGTGTGGAGCATCCTGAGCTGGAAATTTCGATGTACAGCGACATTCCGCTCACCCGCGGCCTCGGCAGCAGCGCTTCCGCCATCATCGGCGGGATGGCGGCGGCCAATGCGCTCATCGGCAGCCCGCTGTCCGACGACACGCTCTTCCAGATGGCGACGGCGCTGGAGGAGCATCCCGACAATGTCGGCCCGGCGCTGTTCGGCGGCTTGGTCGTCGCCTTCTGGGACGGCGCGCGCGCGGAGCATATTCGCGTCGAGCCCGACGACAGGCTGGAAGCGCTGGTGGCTATCCCGCACTTTGAGCTGCTCACGGAGAAAGCGCGGCAAGTGCTGCCGCGCGAGCAGAGCCTGGCGAATGCCGTCTACAACGTAGGGCATTCGTCCGTGCTCGTGGCCGCCTTCTGCACCGGGCGGCTCGATATGATCGCCGGCGCGATGAAGGACGCGCTGCATCAGCCTTACAGGGCCCCGCTCGTGCCGGGCCTGTCCAAAATTTTGGCCGAGGCGACGGATCACGGGGCCCTCGGCGTAGCCTTGAGCGGCGCGGGCCCGACGATGCTCGCGCTCGTGGAGCGGGGCAGCTCCCGCAAGGCGGAGCTGGAGGCGTTTCTGCTCGGCACGCTGAAGGACGAGGGCATCGAAGCCACGCTCATGTGGCTGAAGCCGGACAAGAGCGGCGTACAGGTGTTGACACACTTTGATGAAAGTTGTACATTATTCGAAAACATCAAAGGAGAGGTCCGCGCATGAAGCGAATTGCGCTTTTAGGTCCGGGCACGTTCACGGAAGAATCGGCGGATTATTATTTGGGTAGAAATCACTTCGATTATGTGAACTGCAAGCTCATAGACGATGTCTTTATGTCCACCGTCAACGGACAAACCGATTACAGCGTCATCCCCATCGAGAATACGTTCGACGGTTCGGTGAGCCTCCATTTGGACTGGCTGGTGCATGAAGTTGAGCTGCCGATGCAAGCGGAATGGGTGTACCCGATTTCCATCAATCTGCTTGGCGTTGCAGGCTTCGGAGCGTCGTTGGAAGCAGGCTGCAGCGGACTGAAGAAGATCGTTTCCCATGGCGTTACGCTGACCCAATGCCGGCAATTTTTGCGTCAATACTTGCCCCATGTCGAGCTGGAGCAGGTGGGCAGCAACGGCGTAGCCGCCCGCATGGTCAAGGAGCTGGGCCGTTCCGACGTGGCCGCTCTGGCCCCCGCCAGCGCCGGCGCGCTGTACGGATTACATACGTGGGCGCAGGGAGTGCAGGATCATTATAATAACTTTACCCGCTTCGTTCTGGTGGGTTCGGAGCCGCTTCGCCTGCCGGAGAAGACAAGCGCGATGGTCAAAACGACGATTATCGTGACGCTGCCGGACGATTACCCGGGCGGGTTGCATCAACTGCTGTCGGCTTTCGCCTGGAGAAGAATCAATCTGTCGAAGATCGAATCGAGACCAACCAAGAAGAAGCTGGGAACTTATTATTTTTATATCGATATAGAAGCGTCTATGGATTCGGTTCTGCTGCCTGCGGCATTGCAGGAAATCGAAGCGATCGGTTGTCAGGTTCGGATCTTGGGCAGCTATCCCACCTATTCGTACGAGCCCGAGGGCTCCAAGGTATAGAAGAAAAGGGATAAAGCCGATTTTACAAGCATACAATGAGCAGAAAGCACCTTCGCTCCTTCAGGGGCGGCAGGGTGTTGCTGCTCTTTTTTGCGTTGCCCGGAAAGCGATGTCAGCCGGATTCTTGAGGCTAACCGGGGATTCTCCCCGGAAGGCGTGGCCAACCGTTTGAATCATCCCGGCGGAACGGTCAAACGGCGATCAAGCCGCAGCTTGATGCGGACGGATCGGCTTCGAAGCATTGCGCCGCTTTTAGGGGCGTTCTTCCGTTGCACGCTTATTTTTTTCCCGCGATTATGGTCAAATGCCTACCGACTTGCATAAACTGTATTGTTATTTTGTTTTGGCACGCGCGATGCACGGCTTTTATTTCCGTCAATGGCAGCTTAAGAGCTCTTAGGCAGTTCCCGTGGTGCTATGCGAAAAAGAGAAACGGCAGTCCGCAAGCGCTAGAGGAAGCGCGCGGGAAGATGCGTTTCTCCAAGAACATGTTAAGGAGGTTTATGCATTGAAAATCCATATGGTGAAGAAAGGCGAATCCCTCTACCAAATCGCACAAAAGTATAATGTTGATCTGGATAAGTTGATCGAGCTGAATCCGCAAATCGCTGATCCCAACGTCATTGATGTGGGCATGAAGGTGAAAATCCCCAATGCTCCGAAGCCGGTGGAACCGCCGAGCGACTATCTTTACAAACATACGGTAGTACAGGGGGATACGCTGTGGAAGCTGTCCAAAGCATGGAACATTCCCCTGAATGATTTGATTGCGGCTAATCCGCAGCTCAAAAATCCGAATGTGTTGATGACGGGAGATGTCGTATTTATTCCGAAAACGGGCGGCGGGCATCATCACCATCATAATCAGCAATCGAACCAAAATACGTATCCGTACCCCCACCACCCGGACAAAAAGAATACGGCTCCTATCGAAACGAAACCGGCAGAGCAAACGCCGGCGCCTGAAGCTCCGAATTCGAACGTTTCTCCGATCACGGAAGTGCCGCAGCCGAATGTCGAAATGCCTGTCATGCCGAATATGAACCAAGGCCCACAGTTTATGCCGGAGATGACGGCGATGCCGAATATGAACCAAGGTCCGCAGTTTATGCCGGAGATGGCGGCGATGCCGAATATGAACCAAGGCCCGCAGTTTATGCCGGAATCGACAGCGATACCGAATATGAACCAAGGTCCGCAGTTTATGCCGGAGTCGACGGCGATGCCGAATATGAACCAAGGTCCGCAGTTTATGCCGGAGTCGACGGCGATGCCGAATATGAACCAAGGTCCGCAGTTTATGCCGGAGATGGCGGCGATGCCGAATATGAACCAAGGCCCGCAGTTTATGCCGGAGATGACGGCGATGCCGAATATGAACCAAGGCCCGCAGTTTATGCCGGAAGCGACAGCGATGCCGAATATGAACCAAGGCCCGCAGTTTATGCCGGAGATGACGGCGATGCCGAATATGAACCAAGGCCCGCAGTTTATGCCGGAGATGACGGCGATGCCGAATATGAACCAAGGTCCGCAGTTTATGCCGGAGTCGACCGGCAAGCCGGAGATGAACCAGGCTCCGCAGTTTATGCCGGAGATGACGGCGATGCCGAATATGAACCAAGGTCCGCAGTTTATGCCGGAGTCGACCGGCAAGCCGGAGATGAACCAAGGTCCGCAGTTTATGCCGGAGTCGACCGGTAAACCGGAGATGAACCAGGCTCCGACATTTAGTCCGGAATCTACATTCATGCCAAGCTCGAACCAAAAGCCGCAATATGTTCAAAGCGAACAGACCATGCCGCAGCAATGGGGGCCGCCGCCGGGGCCGCTTACCGATAACGCATTCGGTATGATGCCGCAGGCGACGCCGAATATGCCGTTCCAGCAGCCTTCTGCGAATTTGTTTCAGCAGTTCCAGGTTCCTGCCGTAGAAGCGATGTCGTACAATCAGCCGAATTTCAACGCTTGGCCGCAGCAGCAGCCGCCATTCCCGCCTATGCAGGCTATGCCGTCGGCCAATCAAATGCCTTATCAAAACTTCGCGGCGCCAATGGCTTCGTATCCGCAATTCGGACCGAATGCAGGCGGCTGCGGCTGCGGAGGCCAAGTATCGCCCGCTTTTGATCAGGCGATGCCGTATGGTTACGGGCCTCAAATGGAGAATCCGTTTATGGCTCAGTCGGCAGGCCAGCCGTTCCCGGGCATGCCTTTTCCCAACATGGGAATGCCCTTCCCGAACGCGCCTTATCCGACGGCGGTGAGTCCAACTTCCGAAGCGCCTTGTTATCCGTTTGAACCGGCGATGAATACCGCATTTCCCGGACCGGTTTATCCTATGTACGGTCAGCAGGTTTCGCCGTTCTCGGCTCCTTTCGAGGAAGGGCCCTCAGGCAAATCCAAAGGCCGCGACGATGAAGAGCAAGAGGAGTATGACTCACAGGTGACGATCTCCCGCAAGGCGGAGCAGACGACCGCGAAAAACGCCAAAAAAAAACGTAAATCCCCGGAAGCGGCCATTAGCCGGCTGGTGAAAAATACGCGCCGCAACCGTTCGGGATCGAACAAATCGACCTCCCAGAAAACGCCGTGGATTAACCTGTAATCAGAAAAATACCATGATAGGCCGCAGGCCGGAAGCGAAACGCTTTCGGCCTTTTCGGCGTGTACAGAGCAAGGGGATCGGAGGGTAGAAAGGACGATTATTCGGCATCGGTATAATCATTCGTATCCATGGGAAAAATAGTAAAAACATCATACTGACGTTAGAAGGGGATTCGAATGATTCTTCTGAGCTTGCTGAATAAAATAAAGAAAAAGCTGCGCTGGAAGCGTCGTTGGTTAACTTTGGCGGCTGTTCTGCTGCTGGCGGGATTAAGCACGGCGGCGGCCGCGCTGCTGCACTCGATGACGGCGCCTGAGGAGCGGGGCTGGTCCGGAGCGGATCAATCCGTATTCGGGCGGCAGGTTAAACCGTCGGAACAATCGGAGGAAGAAGTTAAGGCTATGCTGAAGCAAATGGAAGGTCAGCGCGAAGCATTTACCAAAAAAGCATATGTTTGCGGCGATGAGCTGCAAATGCTCGGCAGCATGTCGGCTTCGCAAATTTTTGACTACCACAAGAAGCATCCGGCCTTAACGGTTGTGCTCGGAGAAGACGGCCGCGTCTATTTTACGGAGCGGGTGGACGATTTGTCTCCGCAGTGCAAGACCAACGCCTACTTCGGGCTGGACGCTCAAGGGAATCTTTCCCTGTTTGAAGGAGTGCCGGAAGGAAAACAGGTAATTCGCACGTTTTTCCAGCTGAACATCGAGTTTTTGGAGAGCAGCCTGCCGAGCGAGACGGTCAAGCAGCTGTACCGGGGCATTCCCGTAAGCAACCTGGACGAGTATAACAGCGTGCTATCGACCTTTGCGGACTTTGCCGTCGAGGAAACGCCCAAGCACTAAAAGGGTGGTGAACAATGCCGGCTGCGCTTGCGAAAGCATCTTCCGATTCTCAGCGGGCTATCGACCGCAAGCCGCGCATAAATCACCGCGCTTCTAAAGACGCCTTCGTCTCTTAATGACGGAGGCGTCTTTCTTTTCGGCTGCGGACAGAGCGATTGTTGAGCCTTTTGGGGCGTGTTCATGCGCGGTAATATCTGCTATAATGGCATGGGAACACATATGTTCGCTTTTAGGCAGGATGGGAGAGTGCGCGTTTTGCGAATTATGGGGATCGATCCGGGGATCGCGATTGTCGGCTTCGGGTTTATTGATAAGCAGGGCTCCCGGCTTGTGCCGGTACAATACGGAAGCATTCAGACCGAAGCGCATACGGACGGGGCGCTGCGGCTGAAAATGGTGTACGAGGCTACGGTGCAGCTGATCGAGAAGTACAAACCGGATGCCGTGGCTATCGAGAAGCTGTTTTTTAACCGGAACGTCACGACGGCGTTTACGGTGGGGCAAGCTCGCGGGGTGATGATGCTGGCCGCCGTTCAGAAGGATATTCCGATAGGCGAATATACGCCGCTTCAAGTGAAGCAGGCCGTTGTCGGATACGGCAAGGCGGAGAAAAAGCAGGTGCAGGAAATGGTGCGCATGTTTCTGAATTTGTCAGCCGTTCCGAAGCCGGACGATGTCGCGGATGCGTTGGCAGTGGCGATTTGTCATGCCCACACCTCGACGTTCGAACAAAAAGTAAACGGGGTACATAAACGATGATCGATTTTTTGAGAGGCATTATTGTACATAGGGAAACGGAATATGTCGTTGTGGACGTCAGAGGCGTGGGCTACCGCGTCTTTTGCCCGAATCCGTATGCGGCGCAGTTGAAGGAAGGGGAGGAGACGACCCTGTTCATTCATTATCATGTGCGCGAAGATGCGCATCTGTTGTTCGGTTTTATATCCCGCGAGGAGCAATCGCTGTTCAGGCTGCTGCTTGAGGTCAGCGGCATCGGACCTAAGGTGGCGATCGGAGTGCTTGCCGGCGGAGGAAGGCCCGAGGTTATCGCCACGGCCATTCAGCAGGAGAATTTGAGCTTCTTGACGAAACTGCCCGGCATCGGACGCAAGACGGCTCAGCGGATGGTTCTGGACCTGAAGGATAAGCTGGGAGCGATATCCGCGGATAAGGACCCTTTCGCCGCTTTTACGGCAGGAGCGGGGCTGGCGGCCGAGCCGCAGGGCACGGGAGCATGGAGCGAAGCGAAGGCGGCGCTGATTGCGCTCGGCTACACGGAAGCGGAGGCCGACCGGGCCGGCCAGGCGATCAAGTCCAAGCTGCAGGGCGGCGAAGCCGTCGACGCGGTGATGAAGCTGGCGCTGCAGGCGCTGTATCAGCAGTCGCTTAAGTAAAAGGAGGTTCACCATGGATGAACGGATCATATCCGCGAACCTGATGATGGAAGATCAGGGAATGGAGCTGAGCCTGCGCCCCCGCTATTTGGCCGAATATATCGGGCAGACGCAGGCAAAGGAAAATTTGAAAATTTATATAGAAGCGGCCAAGATGCGCAAGGAAGCGCTGGACCATGTGCTGCTGTACGGGCCGCCGGGGCTCGGCAAGACGACGCTGTCGAACATTATCGCCAACGAACTTGGAGTAAACGTGCGTACGACATCGGGGCCGGCGATCGAACGCCCGGGCGATTTGGCGGCGATCTTGACGAACCTGCAGGAAGGCGACGTGCTGTTCATCGACGAAATTCACCGCTTGCACCGCACGGTAGAGGAAGTGCTGTACCCGGCTATGGAGGATTTTGCGCTCGATATTATTATCGGCAAAGGGCCGAGCGCGCGTTCGGTCAGGCTCGATCTCCCGGCCTTTACGCTGGTCGGGGCTACGACGCGGGTAGGGCTCTTGTCGGCGCCGCTGCGGGACCGCTTCGGCGTCGTCAGCCGGCTCGAGTATTACACCGTAGACGAGCTCGCTTATATCGTCAGCAGAACGGCCGATATTTTGCAGGTGCAAATCGTCGGCGAGGCGTCCGATGAGATCGGCAAGCGTTCGCGCGGAACGCCGCGCATCGCCAACCGGCTGCTGAAGCGGGTGCGCGATTACGCCCAGGTCAAGGGCGACGGCATCATTACGCTCGACATCGCGCAGAAAGCGCTGCTCGGCATCCAGATTGATCATCTGGGCCTCGACGAGATCGACCACAAAATGCTGCGGGCCATCATACTAAGCTTTCAGGGCGGGCCGGTCGGACTCGATACGATTGCGGCGACGATCGGAGAAGAAAGCCAGACGATCGAAGATGTGTACGAGCCGTATTTGCTGCAAATCGGTTTTTTGCAGCGCACGCCGCGAGGCCGTATGGCAACGCATTTGGCCTATCGTCATCTGGGGCTGCCGGTGCCTGACGGCAATAACTGACCGCTTGTATGGCAAGTGGAAGGGAAGAGTGCGCTCATCCAACGTTAGAAAGGGGAACGCTGAACATGAGGAAGCTTCGGCCTTCACTTGGTTCTATGTATAAAATCATCGCCGGCATATGCATCGCAGGCGCGGGATGGGGAGCTTCGGCGACAATCCCGGAGCTTAATCAGCCGGCTTATGCGGCTGCCGCTTTGCCTAAGCTGGATTCGATAAGAGTCGCCCTGTTTGTGGACACGGGCAAATATAACGTCACTGCGTCTTATGTCACCTTGTCCTCGGATCAAGGGCTGAATATCGCTTATCGGGGCGCGGCGGGAGCCGATAAGCCGGTCTTTGCCGTCGACGGCAAAACGCCGGCTGCCGTTTCTCTCGACGGCTACCGCGCGCTGCTGTGGGAAGGCTCGGACGCCGCATCCGCCAAGGCGCTGGTAGACAAGCTTACCGCCTCTAACGAAAGTCCCGTCGTTTTGGCGGCTTCCAAGCTCGGCCAAACGGTATATCAGGTGACGCTCGGACCTTACGCCACCAAGGAAGCGGCGGCGGCCGCTTTGAGCAAGGCTTCGGCGGACGCGGCGGCAGGCGGCGCTCTGAAGGGCTTTGCGCCAAGCGTAAAAGGCCCGCTTCATTGGAATGCCGGCGTTTACGCGAGCGAAGCGGAAGCCGACGCGCAGGCGGCAGCCGTCGGCGCAGCGGGCTTCGACGCCGGCGTCGCCTATATCGCTGCGGGGGCGGGGGCTCCTGCCTACGCAGTATTGGCCGGGGCGGCGGCCGACGAGAAGGAGCTTGCCGCCGTGAAGCAGCAGCTGAGCTCGTCGCTGCCGTCGGCCGTTTTGCAGCCGCTTGATGCCTCGGCAGCCTACATATTGAAGCGGAACCAACTGGACGTAACGTCGCAGCCGCCGGCGCCGATGCCGCACTATATGGCCGGCGGAGCCGGCGCCAAGCTTGCGGTCACCGCCGGCGGCCAAGGGACCGTGACCGTGAAGGAACGGTTCGGAAGGGCGTACCGGGGAGCTTTGGAGATTTCCCCGTATAACGGGAAGCTTGCGGTCATTAATGAGCTGCCGTTCGAGCAATACCTGGTTTCGGTCATCAGCTCGGAGCTGAGCAAGGATTGGCCCAAGGAAGCTCTGAAGGCGCAGGCCGTTGCGGCCCGAACCTATGCGTTGAAGCAGGGGATGAAATATGCGATCGCCCATGTTTCCGATTCGACTCAAGACCAGGCTTATCAGGGAGCGGGCGCCGAATTTGCGGCGGCGGCCGAAGCGGTGCAGGCTACGACCGGTGAAGTATTGACGGATAAGAGCGGCTTGATCGAACCTTTGTTTTATTCCAATGCGGGAGGAATGACGGCCGATTCGAGCGAAGTCTGGGGCAATAAGGTCGATTATTTGAAGAGCGCTCCGAGTCCTGACGATGGTGCCGAAAAAGGAAAGGCGATATGGTACCTCATCGTGCTTCCGAACGGTCAGTCCGGTTATATTCACTCGGACTATGCCCGCGATACGGGGCAAAAAAATGCCGCAGGGCTGCCTTATTACGAATCGAACGGTACGGGAGTCAGCGTACGTCCGGCCCCTTACGTCGATAACGCGGCCAACCCGGCCAGCTTCAAGGTCGATATCGGCGACCGTTTCGTCGTGATCGATCAGGCCGTCGAATCGAATGCTTATTCGTGGATACGCGGGCCTTTTGACGCAAGCAAGTTGAAGGATAAGGTCAATTCGGTGCTTCCGAAGCCGATTGCCGGCAGTCTCGATCAGCTGGAAGTATCCAAACGGGGAGAATCGGGACGCGTCATCGAGATGGCCGCCAACGGTCAGGTGATGAAGCCGGCATACCCGGACGCATACCGCACTTTGCTGAACAATTTGCCCAGCACCCGGTTTGATATTGAAGATACGGGAAGGTATACTATATTGGGAGCGGGCAATACGGTGCGCAGTCAGTCCCCTGCATCGCCCGGGATTTATGTCGCCTCCGGCTCGGATAAGCCGCAGCAGCAAACGGCGGCGCAGCTGTTCATTATGAACGGGGACAACAAAGCCCGGCTCAAAGACAAGCAGTCCCGCTATATTTTCAAAGGAACCGGTTACGGTCACGGCTTAGGGTTATCCCAATGGGGCGCCAAAGGCTACGCCGAGCTCGGTTACGACTATAAAAAAATATTGCAGACCTACTACGTAGGAGTCTCGATAACCAAGGAATGACGACAATGCAAGTAGAATGGTTCGATTATGAATTGCCGGAGTCGCTAATTGCGCAGACTCCGCTGCAAGAGCGCACTTCATCCAGATTGCTCACATTGAGCAAAACGACCGGAGCGATCCGGCATCAAACTTTTGAACAACTGATCGATTATCTGGAAGCCGGGGATGTACTCGTGTTGAACGATACGCGGGTTTTGCCAGCCCGGCTTTTTGGCATCAAGGCGGATACCGGGGCCAAGGCGGAGGTGCTGCTGCTCAAGCAGTTGGAGGGAGACCGCTGGGAGGCGCTGGTGAAGCCCGGCAAACGGCTGAAGATAGGCTCCGTCATTGAATTCGGAGAGGCCGACGACGACGCAGGCGGGCCGAGAACGGCCCTTTTGACGGCTACGGTCGAGGAAGAGCTGGAGATGGGCGGCCGGATTCTCAGCTTCAAGTACGAAGGCATATTCAATGAACTGCTGGACCGTCTGGGACAAATGCCGCTTCCACCGTATATTAAGGAGCAGCTTCCCGAGCGCGAGCGGTATCAGACCGTTTATGCCCGGCACGAAGGTTCCGCAGCGGCTCCTACGGCGGGACTTCATTTTACGCGCGATTATTTGAATAGGCTGGAACAAAAAGGTATACAATTAGCCTATATTACGCTTCACGTCGGCCTCGGGACGTTCCGTCCGGTTTCGGTGGAAGATGTGGAAGCGCACAGCATGCACGAAGAATATTACGAAGTAAGCGCGGAAGCGGCTGAGCTTATTAATGCGGCAAAGGCTAACGGACGGCGAGTTGTCGCTATCGGCACGACGTCGTGCCGCACGCTGGAGACCGCAGCGAAGGTTAGCACGGAGAAGGGACGCCTTGCGGCTTGCAGCGGCTGGACGAATATTTTTATCTACCCCGGTTATGAATTCCAGATGGTCGATGCGCTGCTGACGAATTTTCATTTGCCGAAGTCGACGCTGCTCATGCTGATTAGCGCGCTGGCGGGCAGAGAGCATGTAATGGCGGCATATCGCGAAGCGGTAGAACGGGAGTACCGGTTCTTCAGCTTCGGCGACGCGATGTTTATTTATTAATCAGCAGGATATATAGAAAGAAGTGATTTTCATTGGCAGCAGTAACCTATGAACATATTAAAACTTGCAAGCAATCCGGGGCCCGTCTAGGCAGGGTGCATACGCCGCACGGCGTCATCGACACGCCGGCGTTCATGCCGGTCGGCACGCAGGCTACCGTCAAAACAATGAGTCCGGAAGAATTGAAGCAGATGGACGCCCATATTATTTTGAGCAATACGTATCATCTGTTTTTGCGTCCGGGACACGATATCGTGAAGCGGGCTGGGGGCCTGCACCGGTTTATGAACTGGGACCGCCCGATTTTGACCGACAGCGGCGGGTTTCAAGTGTTCAGCTTGAGCGAGATGCGCAAAATTACCGAGGAAGGCGTTGCATTCCGCTCTCATTTGAACGGGGACAAGCTCTTCATTTCGCCGGAGAAATCGATCGAGATTCAGAATGCCCTCGGTTCCGACATTATGATGGCTTTTGACGAATGCCCTCCGTATCCGGCCGAGCACAGCTATGCGAAGCAATCCCTTGAGCGGACGACGCGCTGGGCGGAACGCTGTCTGAAGGCGCACGCGCGGCCTCAGGACCAAGCGCTGTTTGCCATCGTGCAGGGCGGCATGTATGAAGATTTGCGCAAACAAAGCGCCGCCGAGTTGACTTCCATGGATTTCCCGGGGTATGCTATTGGTGGATTAAGCGTAGGCGAGCCGAAGCATTTGATGTATGAAGTATTGGATTACACCGTGCCGCTGCTGCCTGCGGGAAAGCCAAGGTATTTAATGGGAGTGGGGTCGCCCGACGCGCTGGTTGAAGGCTCGATCCGCGGCGTCGATATGTTTGACTGCGTCCTGCCGACACGCATCGCCCGCAACGGTACCGTGATGACCAGTTCGGGACGGCTTGTCGTGCGGAATGCGAAATATGCCGAAGATTTCGGACCGCTCGATCCGGAATGCTCGTGCTATACATGCCGCAATTATTCGCGCGCGTATATTCGCCATTTGATCAAGGCGGACGAGACGTTCGGCATTCGTCTTACTACGTATCACAACTTGCATTTCTTGCTGGAGCTGATGCGTCAAGTAAGACAAGCTATTCAGGAAGACCGGCTGCTAGATTTCCGCGATCATTTTTTTGAAAAATACGGGATCGATGAAAACGGAAAAGGGTTTTAAACGTATAGTATAAGGAAAGGGGGGAAAGCAAATGTGGTTAGCGGCAAATGAGCCGGCTCAAACGGCCGGTATCGAAAGTTATTTGTATACATACGGTCCGTTGGTATTGATGTTCGTAGTGCTGTATTTCTTATTGATTCGTCCTCAGCAAAAACGCCAAAAAACCCGCAGCATGATGCTCGGCAACTTGAAGAAGGGCGATAAAGTAGTGACGATCGGCGGATTGCACGGCACGATTTTGGAGCTGTCTGACGATACGGTCATCCTGCGCGTCAACGATGTAACCAAGCTGACGTTCGAACGTTCGGCTGTGAACGCGGTATCTTCCGGCGAAGACAAGAAGTAGCTGCCGGCTTTCTCAAGCTTCACACACGAAAATGCGAGCCTCCCGTAGAAGGAGACTCGCATTTTTTCGTTGCCGTTATTTTTTCATATTGACGCCGAGAATGCCGCCGAGCGAGCCTGCGCCGAAGGTTAAACCTAGCAAATAGAGAGTTTGCTCGGTCAACCCGGAATCATAGGCCAAAAATCCGACTATACATACAATGATACAATAGACGACGCCGAGTATGCCTCCGTGATACCAGCCGCGGGTTCCGCTTCGTTTGCCGGATACGATGCCTCCGATGAACATGGCTACGCCATGAATGGACATCGTATAGCCGAACAAGGAGGATTCCTGGAGACTGGTTGCCAGCATCAGCAAAGAGATCATCAGCGTCCCTAGCAGCATGAAGATCATAGAATACATCAAGCCGGATAAAAGAGGCGATTGCTTCATCTTTCGACTCCCCCATTCAAGAGCATTTATCATCATTGTATGGGCGCGTACATAAAATTAGTACATGTTGTTCTGGACGCCTGAAGGCGGATCAAGTATAATGGCGGATACATCTGATCGCCTATCTATGCGGGAAAGCGGAGCAGCGTGACTACGAATAGAAAGGATGGAGATATCTATGGATGCGATTCAACCTGCCGCTGCGTGGCAAATCATTGCAGCCGTTATTATTTTTATTATCGCATACGGTCTTATGTTGACGGGAACGGTGCATCGGGCGGCCGCTGCGTGGGGAGGCGCCGTGCTGATGCTGGCGCTCGGCATCGTTTCCTTGTCGTCCGCGTACCGGACTCATATCGCCTGGCAAACGATCGGTCTGCTGATCGGAATGATGATCTTGTCCGGCGTCACGGCAAGAACCGGATTGTTTCAGTACATAGCGCTGAAATCGGCGCAAAAAGCGCAGGGCAGCGCGCCGAAGCTGCTCGTTCTTCTGTCTGTGATTGCCGCTGCGGGCTCGGCGGCGGTAGATCCGGTAGTCACCATGATCGTGCTCGTGCCTGTGACGATCCGCATCGCAAGCGCACTGGGAATTAGCGCCCTTCCTTTTCTCGTTGCTGAAATGTTGACGGGCACCGTCGGAGGAACAGCCACCTTAATAGGTTCCGCGGGAAATATGCTGCTCGGTTCTTCCGGGCTGACAGGACTTACGTTCAACGGATTTTTACTCCATTTGGCTCCGTTATCGGTTCTTCTGTTGGCGGTTCAACTGCTTGTGCTGTGGAGAGTTTACGCCAAGGAGTGGAAGGAGACGGCCGTAAACAGAGACGAGCTCATGTCTTTGGATGCTTCCGCTTATATGCCAAGCCGTTCCTTATTGCTTAAAGTATGGATCGTGTGGGCTCTTACGCTGATAGCGTTCCTGCTGCATCAGCCGCTTCGAATGCCTGTGGCCGCCATTGCCTTGATCGGAGCGCTTCTGCTAGTTACCCTGACCGTAAGAAGCAGGACGGAAGCGGAAGAGGCGGTTCATTCCGTCGAGTGGGGGACGGCGGGGGCTTTGATCGCAGTATTCATTTTGGCCGGAGGCTTGGCCGACACGGGAGTTTGGGAGACATTAGCCGTCAAGACGATGGAGCTGACATCCGGCAATTTAATGTTCGTGTCGCTGCTTGTTCTGTGGGTATCCGGGATCGTGTCCGCGGCGGTGGACCAAGCTCCGCTCGTTGCGGCGATGATTCCGCTGATCCGGCAGATCGGGGCTCATATGGAGCTCGCTTTCGGTTGGCAGCTCAATCCGGTATGGTGGTCGCTCGCTCTGGGAGCCGGTCTCGGAGGGGGAGCAACGCTGATAGGGTCGCACGCCAATCTGATTGCCGCGGGAATCGCCATGAAAGAAGGCCGCGGCATCCCGTTCGCCAAATTTATGAAAATCGGCATACCGCTTACTTTGCTGTCGCTGCTTATATCGACGGTGTATGTCATAGCCGTATTTTTCTAAGCCCGCATTTGCCAACAATTCGTAAGCTTGCGGATTGCATGACACCGCCGAGTAAAGGTCAAAATACCCATGGGTAACAGTCCTGTCTTTGCTACTACTATCGTAGGAGGATCACGGATAACATGGAGATTTTGGCCCTTTTTTTGCGCACCGTTCTCGTTTATTTCATCGTGCTCCTTACTTTGCGGATCATGGGCAAACGGGAGATCGGGAAGCTGTCTTTATTTGATCTGGTTATATCCATCATGATTGCGGAAATCGCCGTATTCGTGCTGGAGGATTTGAATAAGCCGCTGCTCGAAGGAGTCGTTCCGATGGTCACGCTGGTAATCGTCCAGTTGGGGATAGCTTATATTTCGCTGAAAAACGAAAAAGTGCGCCGCCTCGTCGAAGGAAGGCCCGCCTTCCTTATTCAGAACGGAAAGCTGAACCGGGAAGTGATGAAAAAGCATCGTTACAATCTGGACGATTTGCTGCTGCAGCTGCGGCAAAATAAAATCGTGGATGTGGCCGATGTGGAATTCGCCATATTGGAGCCGTCGGGAAAGCTGACTGTCGTCGAAAAAGAAGAGGCCGCAGGCAAGCCTGCAGCCGCACAAGCGACGATCCGTTATGAAGGATTGCCTCTGCCGCTTATCATGGACGGCAAAGTTCAGGACGATAGTTTGACGAAACTCGGCAAAACCCGTTTTTGGCTGAAAAGCCAGCTTCAAGCGAAGGGCATCAACGATTTTAAAGACGTGTTTTTTTGTACGGTGGATCACCGCGGCAAATGGTTTATCGACAAGAAAAGATAACGGGCTATTTGACGAATTTGCGGCCGATCCAGATGAGCCTAAGCAAATCGTTGCGGTCGATAAGCTTAAGCATGACGGAGCACATAAGGTACAGTAACAGGCCGATGCCGCTGGATGCGATAAAACGAACGGCTTCATTTTCGACCCAAGGATAGTACATCAAACCGTGGCATGCGAGGCCCGACACCGTCATGGCGAGGCCGACCTTCAAGAAGTCTTTCCAATCCATACGAAACCGGAGCAGCTTGGACACACTGCGCCAATGTAAAATCGTTACAAGCATAATATTGACATTGATCGCCATAACGGCTCCCAATATCCCGAACTGCGGCTTGCTGGCCAGCCAATAAATGAGCGACAGCTTGACGACGGAGCCGGTCAATGTGTTGACGAGCGCGCTGCCCGGCCGCTCCAGCGCCTGCAGCGTAGCCTGCAAAGGAGCTTGGAAATAAATGAACAAGGCGATCGGCGCCATCATTTTGAGCATGGATGCGACTTGGCTTTGTCCATAAAAGTAATAGCATAGCGGTTCGGCAAGCACGAACATGATCATCGCAAACGGGCCGCCGGTTACCAGCGCGAGCTTCAGCGATTGATGGAGCCGGGAGTGAATGGTCTTCAAATCGTTTTGGGCCGCCGCTTCCGATAAAGACGGAATGAGTGAGACGGAGAGCGAATAGGTCAAAGCGCTGGGCAGCATGAGGATCGGCATGACCATTCCTTGCAGGGCGCCGTATTGGGCGGTTGCCGTTTTGGTCGCGACGCCGGCCAGCGCAAGGCTGCGGACAATAACGATCGATTCGAAGAAATAAGAGCAGGAGCCTACGAGCTTGCTGCCCGTGATCGGGAACGCCAGCTTCAAAAGATGCTTCAGCTCCGCGCGGCGGCTGATCGCGGACAATAGATCCGGCTTGGCTCTTGTCATGGAGCGCGAGCCCCCGCGGCGGCTGCGGCGGTATAGAACGTACAGGACCAGCAGGGCGCATATTTCTCCCGCCAGCACCCCTGCCATCGCTCCGGCCGCCGCATATTCGATACCGTAAGGAAGCATCAGGTAAGCGAAGGCCAGAACGGTTACGATCCTCACGAACGTCTCCGCGACTTGCGACAGCGCCGTTGGAATCATGTTCTGTCTGCCTTGAAAATAACCGCGATAGACGGAGCCGATTCCGACGATCAGTATGATCGGCGTCATCATCATGAAAGTGTAGTATACTCTGGAATCCGTTAACAAATAGGTGGAAATCCACCTTGCCGACAGCAGGCTGGCTGCTGTAAACAAAGTGCTGAGCGCCAAGGAGAGAAGCATGGATAGCCGGAAAATGCGGCGAATCCGCCCCTCGTCCCCTGCCGCCTCCGCCTCGGCAACCAGCTTGGCGATCGCAATCGGAATACCCCCGGTAATAAGGGTCAAGATGACGATCAGGAACGGGTATCCCATCTGATACAACCCGACGCCTTCGGCGCCGATGACGCGCGGCAGTGTGATCCGGGGGATGAATCCGAGAATGCGGTTAATGATTCCGGCGGCAAGCAGAATGAGCGTGCCTTTGATAAACGATTGTTTGGTCACGTTGGATTCCTACTTCCTCCCTTATAGTTTATTAAAGAATATGCTGGACCTGTCCCAATGCATGCCTTTTTTTGACCGCCTGGACGGAAGGGAGGGCCGCCGGCGGCGACGGGGGCTCATCGCAGGTTCCGGCACCGGGAATTTCCTCTTGCCGTAAGGAAGGAAATACACCTTGCGCATCGAATTAATTAACGACGATGCTGAACCGCGAGGAGGTTGATAGTGATGGATCACGAGGAACGGAATACACAGCGGGACGGGGATGCAGAGGCTTCCGATGCGATGTCGGAGGCAAGTGCGGAGAAAGAGCAGGCGGCCGGAGCGGCGGAGCCGACCGGGACGGGAGCGGAGGCTGAGCCGGGCTCCGGCGAAGAAGGAGATAGTCTAAAGGAGGCCGCCGTCTCGCTGGAAGACCCGGCGGTTTTGGCGGTGGAGGAAGCGTCCGAATTCGAATCGCGATTTGAAACGGCGCTTGACGCAGCTCCCGGCCATGAACCCGAAGCCGAAATCGAAATGCTGTCGGATGATGAGCTGAACGAAGTCATCGAGAGCATTTGCACCAGCAAGGCCGAGGAATTCAGAATGATCGGATACGAGCATGTGACCGGCAAGGACATTTGGGAATGTGTCAGCGACAAATACCGCAAGACGGGATCGCCGCCGCTGCACAGAGTGGTCAACGATATTTTATCGCTGAAAGTGACGAGCTTCATGAACTGGATGACGATGAGCATCTATAAGACCAACCCTTTCCAATGAAGAAAGGGTTATTTGTTGTGCATTCCGGTCTTCTTCGGGAAAACGGGAATTTTTTGCGTCATTCATCGCCAAATTGACTCGTTTTTCGCAGGTGGGTATAATAGGAATATTGAGTATGGAAGGAGATCGTTAACCACATGAAACGGATAGTTGCTTTTTTGGCGGTCGTGGTCATTACTTTCGGCCTTGTCGCCTACTTCACTCCGGGATTAGTGAAGAACATTAAACTCGGTCTAGACTTAAAAGGTGGGTTCGAAATCCTGTATGTGGCCGAGCCGGTCGAAGCAGGAAAGTCGGTGACGAAAGAGTCGCTTAAACAAACGGCCAACAGCTTGATGAAACGGGCGGACAGCCTCGGTATCGCCGAACCGGAAATAACGACGGAGGGCAATGACCGCATTCGCGTGCGTCTGGCCGACGTCAAAAACGAAGAAGAGGTTCGGAAAAAGATCAAGAAGCCCGCAGAGCTGACATTCCGGGGACCGGACGGCACTAAAGAGATGCTGGGCAGCGATTTCGTGGAAGGCGCGGCCAAAGTTGAGTTCGACCAATCCAACCGCCCTATAATCAGCATCAAAGTGAAAGATCCGGACAAATTCAAGCAAGTAACGGAGAAGCTTCTCGGGAAGCCTCTGGCTATTTATCTGGATGAAAACGAGCTTTCCGCTCCTGTCGTCAACAGCGTCATTCAGGATGGAAATGCTACGATCTCAGGCAACTATACGTTCGATGAAGCGAACAGTCTGGCGAACACGATTAACCTGGGCGCCCTGCCGCTCAAATTAACCGAAAAATATACGCAGGTGGTAGGCGCCTCGCTCGGCCAGCTGTCCTTGCAGCAAACCGTTGAAGCCGGTTTGATCGGCGCAGCGTTGATCCTTATCTTCATGTTGGTGTTCTACCGTCTGCCGGGGCTAATTGCGGCGATTACTTTGATCACCTACATGTTCCTGCTGCTTGTGGCGTTCTGGCTCATGAGAGCGACGCTGACATTGCCGGGCATCGCGGCGTTTATCCTCGGGATGGGGATGGCGGTCGACGCCAACATCATCACCTACGAACGTATTAAAGAAGAAATTCGCAGCGGCAAGAGCCTGCTGTCTTCCTTGAAATCAGGCTCCAAGCATTCGTTCCGCACGATTATGGACGCCAATATTACGAACCTGATTTCCGCCGTCGTGCTGTATTATGTCGGCAACGGAGCGATACGGGGCTTCGCCTTGACGACGATTATGAGTATTATTTTAAGTATTCTCACAAACGTTTTCTTATCGCGGTGGTACATTCATCTGGTTATCAAGAGCAATCTCTTCAAGAAACCTGCTTATTACGGTGTAAAGGAGTCGGAAATTCGTGGACTATAAAAATCACTTTGACTTCATGAAAAACCGTAATAAGTTTTTCATCGCTTCCATTGCCATCCTGATAATCGGATTGATCGTGCTTGTTGCTATGAATCTGAATTACGGCGTCGACTTCAAAGCGGGTACATCGCTGGATATTAATGTAGGACAAGCCGTAACGAAGGAAAAGGTAGATCAAACATTTGAAGGCGCCGGCGTGAAGCCGGCGATTACGACCATCAGCGGCAACAATGATCATATATCGGCGCGGTTCGATACGATCTTGTCCGAAGATGAGCTTAAGAAGGTCAGTACGGCCATGACGACGGCTTTTGGCGATAAAGTATCGCAGGAAGTCAATACGGTATCGCCGGATATTGCTAAGGAGCTTGGCTATAAAGCGATGCTTGCGGTAGCGATCGCCAGCGTGGCGATATGTATTTATGTCAGCATCCGTTTCGAGTGGCGGTTCGCCGTTGCGGCTATCATTGCGATTTTGCATGACGCGTTTATCGTTATCGCCGTATTTGCAATTTTCCGGCTTGAGGTTAACCTGCCGTTTTTGGCTGCCGTACTCACGACGATCGGGTATTCGATCAACGATAAGATCGTTATTTTCGACCGTGTCCGGGAAAATTTGCGCTTTTCCAGAATCAAGTCCAGCGAAGATTTGTCCAATATGCTGAACGCAAGCATATGGCAAACGATGGCCCGTAATATTAACACGGTTATTACGGTTTTGATAGCCGCGGTATGTTTGTTCATCTTCGGAAGCGAGTCCATCAAGCTGTTCGCATTGGCCAAAATCGTCGGCTTGACATCAGGCGCATACTCCTCCGTATGTATTGCCACACCGCTGTGGTATTTGCTTAAAAACAAATCCTTAGGTTCTAAAACTAGGGCAGCTGCAGTAAAAGAATAATAGCCGGCCGCGCGAAATTACGTTTCCGCGGCCTTTACAATTCACTTGAGGAGTGGCTCCATGTCTGATGAACGGTTTCAACAGGCGCGTTTTGGCGCTTGGATCGGTATTGTCGGCAATATCGTGCTCGCGGTCATGAAGGGAGTTTTCGGTGTCATTTCAGGGAGCAAGGCGCTGGTGGCCGATGCACTTCGCTCCGCAACGGAAGCGGCCTGTTCTATCGTCGCCATGCCGGGTTTTCGGACTGTCAAGAGTTCTCCGGACAAAGATTATCCGTACGGGCAAGGTAAGGCGGAGTCTTTTACTGCTATTATTATTTCAGTCATCCTTCTTTTAATCGGTTTGGAGACGGCGCTGTCCTCGGTTCGAGTCATGCTGGCGGACTCCCTCTCGGCGCCTAAGCCCATCGCTTTCATTGCTATTGCCGTAGCGATCGTCGTGAAAGAAGCGATGTTCCAATATAAGTATCGTCTCGGAAAACGGATTTCAAGCCAATCCTTAATGGCAAACGCCTGGAAACACCGTTCGGATATTTATTCTTCTCTTGTCGCGCTTGTCGGCGCAGGGGGAGCGATTCTCGGTCATTACCTGGGAAATACACATTTGTATTATTTGGACCCGATAGCCGCACTCTGTATCGCCGTACTGATTATTCGAACAGGACTGGACCGCATCAGACAAACGGTTCAAAAATCCGCGGATCACGCGCTGCAGCAGGAGGACGTTGCCGAGCTGGTTCGTACGGTACAGGCTGTAAAGGGAATTATCGCAGTTGACGAGCTTCGGGCAAGAGAACATGGACATTATGTCATTGTTGACGTTAAAATAAGCGTAAACCCGAGAATTTCGGTAATGGAAGGGCATGATCTCGCCAAGCGGGCCAAGCATATGCTGATGTCGCGTTTCTCGCATATTGCCGACGTATTGATTCATGTAAATCCGTACGCTGGCGGATATCCCTATAAGAATAATGCGGATTCAAGTCAAGATGAATATCCGACGCTGCTGCACTAAAGTGTGCTATATTAGATAAAAGCTTTCGAAGCAAGTTTTGCTTCCGGCAAAACTCAAAGTTAATGCTTACGAAGACGGCTTTCCTGCGAGGAAAGCCCGGATTATGCTTACGAAGATGGCTTTCTTTGCAGGAAAGCCCTTAGGAGGGACAGCATGCTGCAATCACGAGCAAGATGGAAAATAAGCGAGACGGATTCAAAGCAAGCAGAGGAATTGGCCGGGCAACTGGAGATTTCTCCATTGCTGGCCCATCTGCTTATAAGCCGTGGGATGACGGATCAAGAGCATGCTGCCGCATTTTTATTTGGAGGAACGGATCATATCCACGATCCGTTCCTTTTAGATGGTATGGAACAAGCGGTAGTACGCATACGCCAGGCATTGGAGCGCGGGGAAAAAATCCGCATCTACGGCGATTACGATGCAGACGGGGTCAGCAGCACGACGCTGATGGTACATTTACTTAGAACGCTGGACGCTTCATTCGATTATTACATACCTCATCGCGTGCATGAAGGATACGGCATGAACAAGCCGGCCGTCGATCTGGCGAAGCAGGAAGGCATCTCGCTCATTATTACGGTCGATACGGGAATCAGCGCGGTGGAAGAGATCGCCTATGCGTCAGAGCTGGGCATTGATGTTATCGTCACCGACCATCATGAGCCGCCGGAAGTGCTTCCCGAAGCTTACTCGGTCATTAATCCGAAAAAGCCGGGATGCCCTTATCCGTTCAAGCAGCTGGCCGGTGTCGGCGTCGCCTTGAAGCTGGCTCAGGCGCTGCTCGGGCGCTGGCCCGAGGAGCTGCTCGAATTCGCCGCTATCGGAACGGTAGCGGACTTGATGCCGCTGCTCGGCGAGAATAGAGCTATCGTCAAGCAGGGGATCAAGCGGATGCAATCCTCGGCCAACTGGGGAATCCGCGCGCTGCTGGACGTGTCCGGCGTGCAAATGAAAGATGTGAACGCTACGCATATCGGTTTCTCGCTCGCGCCTCGTATTAACGCAAGCGGACGATTGAACAATGCGGACGACGCCGTCCGGCTGCTTATTACGGACAGCGAGCAGGAAGCCGAGCATCTCGCTTACGATCTGGACTCGCTCAATAAGGAACGCCAGCGCATTGTAGACGACATGACCAGGCAGGCCATGAGCATGATGGAGGAGCGCAAAGCGTCCGGCGGTTTGAACAAAGTTATCGTGCTCGCTCACGAGGATTGGAACGTAGGCGTCATCGGCATCGTGGCCTCGAAGCTGATGGACCGTTTTTACCGCCCGACCCTCATCTTGGGCATCGATAAGGAAACCGGGCTTGCCAAAGGCTCCGCCCGTTCGATTGCCGGCTTCGACTTGTACCAGGCGCTCAGCCATTGTCACGATTTGATGGAGCATTTCGGCGGGCATCAAGCGGCTGCGGGGATGACCTTATCCAAAGACCATCTTCCGGAGCTGGAGCGACGCCTCAACGTATTGGCCGAAGAATGGCTGAAGCCGGGCGATTTCGTTCCGCTGCTGCATGCGGATATGGAATGCGCTCTGGACGAGGTCGGCGTAGAGACGATCCGCCAGCTGGAGCAGCTGGGACCGTTCGGCATGGGGAACCCGCAGCCGAAGTTCGTATTTACGAACATCCGCTGTCAAGAGCTGCGGACGATCGGCAAGGAGCAGCAGCATGTTAAGATGACGCTGATCAAAGGCGGCGGTGAAGCCGCGGCAACGCTCGATGCCGTCGGTTTTAACAAAAGCGCGGCGCTCCCCTGGATTTCTCCGTCCGCATCGATGGACATCTTGGGAGAACTGTCCATCAACGAATGGAACGGCGTGCGTAAGCCGCAAATTATGATTCAGGACATTCGCGTTCCGCACGTGCAATTGTTCGACTGGCGGGGAGCTTCAAGCAAGCTTGAATTCAAGCTTAGGGAGCTGAACAGCCGCGTAAGTCCTCTGGCAGAAGCGGAGGAAGGCAGCGGACAGCCGGCTGTCATCACGTTTCATCCGGAAGATAAACAGGTCAGAATGAAATTTATGAACACTTATCCGGTATGGGGGATGGACCCGGCGACAGGACAAGGCTCTCCGCTTAACGAGCACGCCAGGCGCAAGCCTTTATCCGCTGTCAAGGATTTGGTATTATACGATTTGCCGGCACAGCTAGGGGCGCTCGAGCAGGTCATCGTTTCGGCGTCGGGCGCCGAGCGCTGGTATGCCGTATTCTCGGGTTCTCCGGCGAATCAGGGGCCGCTTCCGAACCGCGACATATTTAAAACCGTCTACGGCGCCGTGCTGAAACTGGGGGACCAAGCGTTTCCGGCCTCGTATATCACGGAAGCATTGTCCAGACGATCGGGGCAATCGCAGCAATTGATTCAATTTATTCTGGATGTATTCGAAGAGCTCGGCTTCATCCAGCGCCGTCCGGAAGGGTACAGGGCGGTATCTAATCCGGCCAAGAAAGATCTGACGGCATCAAGATTATACCGGCAGCGCCAGCATAGCTTGGACGTCGAACAGACGCTGGTTTATTCCAGTGCTCAAGAATTGCACGAATGGATAAGCGGCAAGCATAAACAGATGAAACCATCATTGGAGGAAATCATATGAATTTCAAAGAGTATATTCGCGTCATCGAGGATTTTCCGCAGCCGGGCATCAGCTTCAAGGATATTACTACGCTGCTTAATAACGGGCCTGTCTATAGGGAAGTCATCCAGGAGCTTGCGCGTCAGCTGAAAAACAAGCAGATCGATCTGATCGCAGGACCGGAAGCAAGAGGCTTCGTCATCGGCGCGCCTCTGGCCGTCGAGCTGGGAGTCGGATTCGTTCCGATTCGTAAAAGCGGCAAGCTGCCCGGAAAAACCATCGAGGCCGACTATGCGCTTGAATACGGCAAAGACAAGCTGGCTATGCACGACGACGCCATCAAGCCGGGACAGAAGGTGCTGATTGCCGACGATCTGCTGGCTACGGGAGGCACGATCGCTACCTCGATCAATTTGGTGAACCAACTCGGCGGCGATGTGATCGGAGCCGCATTCCTGATCGAGCTGGAAGAGCTCAACGGCCGCGAGAAGCTGGGCGCTATCGATATTGTTTCCCTTGTGAAATATTAAGTTGGACTGTCTTGGCAGCGAAAGCCGCTCATACCTCTTGTGTATGGGGGGCTTTTCTCTTGGCATCACATCGCATAAGCCCACAATAGCCAACTGATCAGCGAGCAGAGAGCGGATACGCCTCCGAAAATCCAGACGATTTTCGTTTCGCTCCAGCCGTATTTCAAGCTGTAATGATAATGAACGGGCGTCATTTTGAACAGGCGCAGCCGCGTTTTTTTGTAATACCAGACCTGCAAAATGACCGACAGCTGCTCGGCGAAATAAACAAAAAACAGGATCGGCACAAGAATCTCGACTTTTTCGATAACGGCCAGAAAAGACAGCGATCCTCCGATGGCCAGAGAGCCGGTATCTCCCATAAAAGCTTTGGCCGGATACATATTGTAGATGAGCAGTCCGAGCAAACCGGCGATCATGGCGATGCAGAACAGCTGTACTTCCCATGAAGAGGAGATGGCAAAGAAAAAGAAATACGTCGGAATCGACGAGAAGATCAGCAGGCCGTCCAAGCCGTCCGTAAAGTTTACCGCGTTGGCCGTACCGATAATGAACAGCATAATAACGGCTATGTATAGGATCGGGGGCAGTTCAAGCCCGGAAGAAAATAAAAGACGCACGGTCGTATCGAGCGGAGTCAACTGGCTGTAGTAATAAAGCATCGCAGCGGCGGCGGCGCTTTGCAGCAGAAGCTTGGCCGAGCCGCTTATTCCGCCAGGGTCCTGCAAAACGGCTTTTTTCATATCGTCAATGCAGCCGATGATGCTGAATAGCAAATAGACGGAGCTGAGGAAAATAATGAGATCCCCGGATGCGTCGCCAGCAGCACGACATTGCCTATCATGAGAATAATGCCCGCCATCAGCGGCGTTCCGCGCTTCGCTTGGTGATCTGCCGGAAGCTGCGAACGAATCGGCTGGGTCAACCGAAGCGTCCTCAAACCGCGGATCAGAACAGGGCAGAGCGCGGCGACAATCACGAAGGTCATGGTAAAAATAGTCAGACTGACGATAAGCATCGGATTCACTTCCTTTACGGTTCGGATGAACGGTTTGTTTTTTTGCAAGGGGTCAAGCCTTTATTATATTGTTATGGAGCGCGGCGGATTTTAAAAGCGAAAAATAGTCGGCGGTTCTTTCTTGTTTTTCAAAGAGAAAACGAATTATTTGTTCCGGAAATCGCCCTATAGCGGCAATATTATGCTAGAATAAGCTTTAATATGGGACACATTCTGTCTAGACAAAAGAGGGCTGCTAATGTTAATCAAACTGAATAAGGCGTTGGAGAAGATTATGCCGGTGCTGACCCCTGCGGCCGTTGCCGTCGGGCTGCTCTGCGCGACGTGGCTGCACACGTTAAGCTTTCTCGTTCCGTGGATTTTTGCCATTATGACGTTCGCCGGCAGTATAGGTTCGAACTTCCGGGATTTAGGGAAAGTAATGATGCATCCGCTTCCAATTATCGCGACATTTCTTATTTTGCATATCGCCATGCCGATTCTTGGCTGGGCTGCCGGCTCGCTCGTATTTCCGGGGGACGATCTGACGCAGACGGGGTTTGTGCTGCTGTTCGTCATTCCGACCGGAGTCGTCAGCCTTGTCTGGGTAACGATCTATGGCGGCAATATCGCCTTGACGCTGGCGCTTATTTTGCTGGATACGCTGTTGTCGCCGATTATCGTGCCGCTTAGCCTGTCGGTAATCGTCGGAGCCAAGGTCCATTTGGACGTCTTGGCGATGATGAACGGGCTGCTGTGGATGGTTGTAGTGCCTTCCATTGTGGGGATGATTTTGAATCATCTTACCAAAGGCGGCGTGAAGGTCGTATGGGGGCCGAGGCTGGCGCCGTTTACCAAAATCGGCTTGTTTATCGTCGTCGCGATCAACAGCTCGGTTGTAGCGCCTCATTTGCGGGAGATGAATGCCAAGCTGATCGAAATTATCGCGGTCGCCTTTGTCTGCGCCACTGTCGGCTATTTGGCGGGCTGGCTCATATCCCGTGCGATGAAGTGGGATCAGGATGTGACCGTAGCGCTTACGTTCAATTCCGGAATGCGTAATTTGAGCGCGGGCGCGGTGCTCGCCATCAGCTTCTTTCCTCCGCCGGTCGTTCTCCCGGTTATTGCCGGCATGCTGTTCCAGCAGCTGCTTGCCGCGTTGTACGGGTATAATTTGAATAAGAAATACCGTTTGAAAAATCAGCCGTCGCAAGCGGCGTAAACGTTGGATGAGCGGGCAGCCCCCGACGGGGCTGCCTTTTCGCATGCCGGGCGGCATGACGAAATTGCCGCATTTTTAAGCGTGCCGATAAAATAAATGGCAATCATTTGATTTTTTTGCCCGGACATGTTCTATAATAGAGAAAACAGATATTGCCGAGCTTTCGGCTTCTTAGAAAAGGGAGAATTGACAAGTGAGTGGAAATTCCAAACATACGGCATCCGTATCGCTCGGAGTCATGGCTGCGGGCTTCGCGGGAACTTTATTTTTAGATGGGACGAATCCTTGGATCGGCTTTGCGCAAAGCGGCTTCGAAGCGGGGCTCGTAGGCGGGCTCGCCGACTGGTTTGCGGTTACGGCTTTATTCCGTCACCCTCTCGGAATCCCGATTCCGCATACGGCCTTACTGCCCAAAAATCGCGATAAAGTGTCCAAGGCGTTTATATCGACGATTCAGAACGACTTGCTGAGCAAGCAAAGCATCGTGGACAAGCTGTCGCAGGTTCCGCTCGTCATCAAATTGCTGCGCGGGGCCCAGGAGCAGCTATCCACCGATAGCGCCAAGGCGGGCATCGCCGCCATAAGCGAATTCATTCTGCAGCAGGTTCCGTTGGAGAAGCTCGCCGCTTACGGAGAGCGGGAAATCCGCAAGCTGGTCGAATCGCTGGACACGCGCAGCATCGTCAATGCTTTGCTGGAACAGGTGTATTCGAGACGATACGACGAGAAGGTTTTCGATTTCGTGCTCGATCTGGCGGAGCAGCTTGTCATGAAGGAAGAGATCCGCAACCGGATGGGAGCGATGGCCGCGCAAGCGTTAACTCATTTGAAGACGAACGGGCTGATGCAGTTCGCGCTGAACGCTTTTGTAGGTTACTTCAACGAGGAGAAGCTCGGCAGCTTAATCCAGCAATTTATATTAAGCGGCATCGAAGGGCTGCGAATGCAGGAGAACACCAACCGCAAGGCGGTGCTGCAATCGCTGCGGTTTTGGCTGGACAATCCGGCGCACCGGGACAATATCGCTTCGGAGCTCGATGCGTGGAAGGAGCAGCTGCTGACGCAGTTTCAGTTGGAGGAGAAGCTGCTTGAGCTGCTGAAGCGGCTGCATGTCCGGGCTTTGGAATGGGTTCGGGAGGATGGCTACGCCGAAGCTTATGTTTTGCCGTTCGCCTCGCGGATCATCCAGCGGATCGAGTCCGATGACGAGCTGCTAAATAAGCTTGAGCTCGGTTTGCGGGAGCAAATCGGCCGCATGATCGAGGCGAATCACCATAAAATCGGAGCGCTGATTCAGGAAAATATCGACCGGTTCGACGACGAAACGCTCATCAACCTTATGGAGGATAAAGTCGGCAAAGATTTGCAGTGGATCAGGGTGAACGGGGCGATCTGCGGGTTTTTGATCGGCCTTGTGCTGGCCGGCGTCAAGCTCGCGATCGGTTAAAACGGCGAGCGGACGCAGGCCGCTCAACATCGGGCTTCCGCTCCGCAGCCGGAAGCCCGATTATAGCAAAGTATAGTTTCTCTATGAAGTGGAGATCATAGTAATAGAATTCACTTCGGATGGAGGTTCTTATGCGATGCATACGATTTGGAAGGGAGCGGTAAGCTTCGGGCTCGTACATATTCCCGTTAAGCTGTACTCCGCGACGGAAGAGAAGGAGATCGCCATGAAGTATGTGCATCGGGACTGCGGCGCCCCTGTGCAAAATGTGCGGCACTGTCCCGCATGTCAAACGGATGTGGAATGGGAGCAGATCATCCGCGGCTATGAGATCGAGAAAAACCGGTTTGTGCTGTTCGAGAAAGAAGAGCTTGACGATCTGCTGCCGGAGACGAATAAAGAGCTTCGGATTGTCCGTTTCGTAGAGCCGTCCGACATCGATCCGGTATATTATCATAAAACCTATTACCTGGGACCGGGCGAGCTCGGGACAAGCGCGTATACGCTGTTCGCCGAAGCGCTGAGAAGCAGCGGAAAAATCGCCATAGGCCAAATCGCGATACGGTCCAAAGTTAGTTTGGCCGCCATCCGCATATGCGACGGATGCTTGGTCATGGAAACGATGTTTTACCCGGATGAAGTTCGGCAGGTGCAGCAGGTGCCGAATATGCCGGAGCAGCAATCTGTCGGAGAGAAGGAACTGGCGATGGCGCAGATGCTTATTTCCCATTTATCGGGGACATTCGATCCGGCTGCTTACCCGAATGAATACCGCCTAAGACTGATCGACGCGATCGAACGTAAAATGGCCGGCGAAGACATTCGCACCGCTCCTCCTGCCGCTTCGCAGAGCGGCATCCTAGATTTGATGAGCGCGCTCCAAGCGAGCCTTGAGGCTGTGACGCCGGCGGAGCCGCCTGCTCCGTCCGGCAAATCCGCCAAGCCGAAAGCGAAGCGGAGGGCCAAACAGGCATCCGACACGGCTGCGGCCGAATCCGCTTCCTAACGGCGATTTTGCTTTTAGCACGGCAACTGAATACGCCTCGCAGCCGAAACCCCACTTTTGTGGGGTTTATTTATTGTTTAGGAAATGATGCGCAGCAATAACCTGAGGATATCCGGGTTCTCCCCCGAAAGTAAAGTCTACTCATAGAACGATCCCAGAGGAAGGGTTAGACGCCGATCCAGCTTAGGCTGGATGCGGACGGAATAAGCTTCAGAGCATCACGTCACTTTTGGCGGATTTGTTCTTGGGGATAAGAGGGTGTCATACCGAGCATCTTTGTAGTAAAATAAGGAAAAGGCAGCCGTTCCGCAAATTTAGTAAGCGCTTTATTGATGTGACCTTTCACGGTTGCATTATAACGAGGTGAAGCGCGTTACAGCAAGATTTGGCATTCGAATGGGTTGACAGCAAACAATTTGACGGAAGGGAAGGGATGGATGTCATGAAGCAAATCCTTGTCGTCGATGACGAGCCGATGATTCGGGCCGGGCTCACGAAGCTGATCAAGCATTACAGCCAGGGGGTACATGCCTATGCCGTGCCGAACGGCGCGGAGGCGGTGGCCGAGATTCGCAAGCAGAAGCCGGATATGGTATTCACGGATATTCGCATGCCGAAAATGGACGGCTTGGAGCTGTGCAGGCACATCGCCGAGATGAACCTGAATATTAGAACCGTCGTTATCTCCGGTTACGGGGATTTTACTTATGCTCAGAAATGTTTGACGTACGGGGTTAAGGAATATTTGCTGAAGCCGGTAACCGAATTGGAGCTGTACCCGGTGCTTGACCGTCTTCTGTATCAGGAGAAAGTGCATTCATTATCGGTATCCGCGTATAGCGAATGGCTGGAGCAGGCGGAAACGGCGATCTGGTCGGCCGATTTCGAGGGCATTGACCGGCTTCTGCTGCGCTGGAGCGGGGATGACTTATGCGGGGCTCTCGACACCGAGCAGCTTGAGCAGACGATAGCCGATGTATTGAAGGCGCTGGTCAAGAAGCTGAATGCCCGCGAGCTATACCAATTTGCCGATACGCCGCCGCCGAAGTCTGCCAAGAACCGGGACGAGCTCTTTAAGCATCTCGAATCGGAGCTGATTCATTGGTGCGGCCAGCTTGCGCAGTGGCGCGGAGGCAATCAGAAGAGCGTGTTCGAGGAAGCGAAATCCTACATCGACGATCATATCGCCGAGGAGATCAGCCTGGAGGCGGTCGCTGAAAGAGTCGGGCTCGCGCCGACATATTTCAGTTATTTTTTTAAAAAGATGACCAATGAAACGTTCGTTCAATACCGGATGAGAAAGCGGATCGAGATGGCTAAGCGGCTGCTTGAGCTGCCGCATTACAAAATTGTGGATGTGGGAATGGAAATCGGGTACCAGAACTATCCCCATTTTTCCAAAATATTCAAGAAAATGACCGGCATTTCCCCGACGGAATATAGACAAATGCTAGGGATCAAATAACATGAAATCCAGCTTGGCCGGAAAAATATTCGTTTATTTTGCCATAGTGATCGCGTTGACCTCCTCCATTATCGGCGTTACGCTGTATCAGCAGTCGTCCAAGGAGCTGGACAGGCAGACGGAGAAGCTATTGACCCAAATTGTCGACAACGCGATGCATCATACGGACTTATATTTAAAAAATTATGAGCGGGCGACCTTATCCGCACTTTCTTCCTCCAGTGTAAAAGAATTTCTGGACACGAACGATAAAAGCTTTTATTCGATGTTCACGCTGCCTTCCCAAATTAAGGAGAAGGTCATTCAGCCGATTTTCATCAATAACCCCGAGATCAGCTTAATGTATCTGGTCGGTTATAACGGGAGCAGCGTATTTGACGTGAACGCCCCGAGCTTGACGGTTAACGACGCGGTCTTATCCGACAGCTTGGACGATCTGAAGGAGATGACCAAGGATGACGGCAGCCTGACGATTATGGATTGGAGCTTCACGAACGGCAATCTTGCGCTGGCTCGCAAAATTTCCGGCAGGCAAACCTCCAAAGCGTTCAAGGGGATTCTCGGCGTCGAACTGAAGATAGAAGAACTGACGACGCTGTGGAAAGGAATTAAGCTCGGGGATACCGGTTATTTCTACATCGTCAACGACCGGGGGCGCATCGTGTACCATCCGTCCTCTTCCAAAATCGGAAAGCAGTTGGAAGGCGAGCTGTATACGCAGCTTCAAGATAATGCGAACCGCTTTTTTATAGACAAGAAAAGCGGGCGGGCCAATTTTAGCCGCCGTTCCGATTATTCCGGGTGGACGCTCGTCGCTTCCTTGCCGGTGAACGAGTTGAGAAAGCCGATCTTGAACATCCGGCAGACAACCCTTATTACCTGCGCATTCGCGCTGATTGTCGCCTTGATACTGGCATACAGGTTCGGCCAGACGATCATTCGGCCCATCCGGCGGCTGGAGAACGGGATGAGGCAGACGGAGAAAGGAAACTGGACCCAAGTGCCGATGACGGGGGATAAGGATGAAATGGATCGTTTGATTCGCAGCTACAACGTCATGGTAGCGCGGTTGGCGGATTTGGTCGATCAAGTTTATGCGGCCGAGTTGAAAAACCAGGAGCATTTGTTGAAACGGCAGGTCGCCGAATTCCAGGCGCTGCAGCTGCAGATCAATCCGCATTTTTTGTATAACACGCTGGAGACGGTGATCTGCTATGCGGTCGTTCAGGATTCGAACGAAATTAAAGATATCGTCCGTTCGCTGTCTTACATGCTGCGCTACTCGGTGAGAGCCGATCTGGAAGAGATCACGGTGGCGAGTGAATTGAAGCATGTACTGCATTTCATGACCATTATGAATTACCGGTTCGAGAGAGAGTTTGAACTGCAAGTCGACATTCCGCCGGAATATTTGCTCAAAACGATGGTTCGCTTATCGCTGCAGCCGCTCGTTGAAAATGCGTTCAAGCACGCGTTCCCCGATGGCATTGAAGAGCATCATTACGTGCGCATCGGGATGACGGCGGACAACGGCGATTTATTCGTCACGATTACCGATAACGGAATCGGAATCCCGGAGGAGCGGCTGAAGGAGCTTGAGAAGCGGCTTCTCCTGGAGCGTCCGCCCGAGCGAAGCGGAGGCGAAGAGCAGGGGGGCATCGGCCTGTTGAATGTGCACAACCGTATCCGCATGGTATTCGGCGACCGCTACGGCGTTACGGTTCGGGGAGCTGCGGGAGCGGGAACTACGGTGACGCTGCATATGCCGGACAAGCGCCCCGCCCATATTTTGCAGCCGGCGCTGCCCGCTGACGATGGAGGGAAGAACGGCAGGCCGACCCGGCCCCTGGAGGCGTCAACCGGGTAAGGACAGCTTTAGAATGCATTTCATCTTGGAAAAGGGCAGGTAGGTTGCATGCATAGCACAAAAGTAGCATGGCTTGCTCTGGCAGCCGGAACGCTTCTGCTGACAGGCGGCTGCAAGCATGAGGCGGAGCAGCCTGACGACGATAACGCCGCCGTCGCCGTAAGTCCGGCCGGGATATTCCCGATTACGAAGCAGCCGGCCACGATCCGCATCATGGTTATGGATAACAACCGGGTGGACAACTTCGCAACCAATGAATTCAGCAAATGGATCGAAGAGACGACGAACCTGCGCATTGAATGGGAGGTCGTTCCTCCCAAGAGCGCGGAGCAGAAGATGACGCTTGCTTTGGCCAGCGGAGATTATCCGGACGTGTTCCTCGGGCTCAACGTCAATCCGGTGCTGCAGGCGCTGTACGGCAAGGACGGCGTCTTCCTTCCGCTCAACGAGCTGATCGACAAGTACGGGACGGAAACGAAGAGGGTGCTTGAGGAAGCGCCGTATGTCCGCGATATGATAACGACGCCGGACGGCAATATTTACGGGCTTCCGCTGGTGAACGAATGCTACCATTGCACGCAAGGAACGAAGATGTGGATCAATCAAACGTGGCTCGACAAGCTCGGTCTGGCCATGCCGACGACGACCGGGCAATTTTTCGACGTGCTGAAGGCGTTTAAGGAAAAGGACCCTAACGGCAACGGAGAGGCGGACGAGCTTCCGCTCGTCGGGGCTACGAACACGCCGTCGGGCAGCATCGAGTCGTTTTTGATGGAGTCGTTCATAGAGAGCGACAGCAGCCACATGTTCGTAAAGGACGGCAGCATTCATGTCGCATACAACCAGCAGGGCTGGAAGGAGGGGCTTGAATATTTGCATCGGCTGTACGAAGCGGATTTGCTGGCTCCCCATACGTTTACCCAGGATAGGGTGCAATTGAAGCAGCTTGGGGAGAATCCCAACGATGCGATCATTGGCGCTATACCCGCGCAAAATCCGGCGATTTTCAGCGATATGGATAAGAGCCGCTGGAAGCAGTACGTGACGGTTCCCCCTTTGCAAGGGCCGGGAGGCTGGAGAACGGCGGTATACAATCCGTACGGGGCGGTGACGCAGGGCGCTTTCATCATTACGAACAAGGCGCAGAGCCCGGAGGCGGCGTTTCGTTTGGCGGATTTGCTCTACAGCGGGGAGGCGACCTTCCGGAGCAACGTAGGGCGACCGGATAAGGAATGGAGCTGGGCTGAGGAAGACGACGTCGGAATCGACGGACATCATGCCAGATGGAGACAGCTGAAGCTGCCGGGGATTCCCGGGAAGAAGCAGAACGTTCATTGGTCGCAGACGGGGCCTTCATACCGTTCCAACGAGTGGCGGCTCAGCCAGGCGGCGGACCCGGACAACCCGCTGGAAGTCGTGCTGTATCAGGAAACGAAAAAAAACTACGAGCCTTACCGAATCGAGAAAAACAAGATCGTGCCGCCTTTGTTTTTTACAAGCGATCAAGCGGAGGAGCTGGCTGATTTAAGCAAGCCGATCGACAGGTGCCGCGAGGATTTTTTGACCCGCGCCGTTCTAGGCGATCTCGACATCGAAGCGGAGTGGAACGATTACGTGCAGTCGCTGGAAAAATTGGGACTTAGCCGTTACCTGGAAATTTATCAGGCGGCCTATGACCGCAAGATGGCAGGCAGCGCGAAATAGCGAGAACGCTTCTGGAGATGAGCGAATGCGTGTGGAGAACGAAAATATTGCGCAGAAAGCCCCGGCTCGCGCCGGGGCTTATTACAAGGCTATGTGCAGCTGCGGCGAGCAGCAGCTTGCTTACTTGGCCGGCCGATTCCCGAAGGGTTATTCCAGACCGGCGGCCGCATAAACGCGGCGGAATGCTTCCTGCGAGCGCTTCAGCAGAACGCTGCTCGGCTCGGTGAGCGGCTGCGGCGTCAATATTTCCTGCGCAATCACTCCCCGATAGCCGATCCGGTTCAATGCGCCGAGGAATCCGGCCAGATCGATAACGCCTTCTCCGGGGAACAGCCGGTCGTTATCCAGCACATCCTCTACCGGTACAGCCGGAGCGTCGTTAATATGAACGAGGACGATCCGGGAAGGATCGAGCTGCAATATATCGTCCACACCCAGCTCGTTAGTATACCAATGATAGCTGTCGAACAGCAGTCCTACGTTATTTTCGCCGATTGCGTCGATCCAGTCCAGCGTCTCCGCAAGTCCCCAGATGAAAGGATTTCTCCAGCGCGTCCGCAAATGATGAGGGCCGACAAATTCCAGCCCGAGCCGGATGCCGTAAGGGGCCAGTATCTGCGCGCATGTGCGCAGCCGGCGCGTAGCCAGCGCCATGAAATGGGCGGCGGAGTAGTCTGTCGACGGCAGCACGTAAGTGCAGCATGCCGTGCAGCCGAGAGCGGCGGCCGCTTCCGCATCCTGGGCCAATCTGGCGAGCCCGGAGCGGAATTCTTCTTCCGTCGTCCGCCATTGCACGGATAGGCCGATCGTACCGATCTGGACGCCGTGTTCTTTCAGAAAAGCCTGCGCTCCGGCAAAGCCTTTGTCCGCTATCCACTGCTCCAGCTCCTTGCCTTCCGCAGCGACAGCCTCGAAGCCGTGCTCGGCGGCGGCTTGTATAAAGGATTCGATGGAGCCTGCCTGGCCGATACCGGCGCGTGTTACCCCTTTTAACATGGAAATGGCCTCCTCTTAACGGTTGAAAATCGCTTAAAGCGCTACAGATTCCAGTCCAGAATCACTTCATGTCCGGTTTTGGACGATTCGTAGATGGCATCCAAAATGAGATTGTTCGTGAATCCGGTCATAGCCGACGTATCCGGCTGCTTTCCTTCGCGGATGCATTCGATAAAATGGCGGCTCAGCCGGACGCGTCCGCCTTCGTCCTTCTCCGGAGTGACCAGGCTCGTTTCGATAGCACGGTCGAACGTTTCGGTAAGCAGCTTGCCTTGGCCGCCTCGTATGGACGCTCCTCCCTCGGTGCCCATCAAATGAATAAAATGCTGGCTGTCCGTATCCATATGGACGGCCCAGCTGACTTCCAGCGAAAGCGTGCTCCCGTCCTCCATCTTGATGAGCGCGGTAGCCAAGTCCTCTACGTCAAACCGGCCGTCCCAGTTCGGTGTGCCCCAAGTGCCGATCCCGCGTTTGCGCGGTCCGAATTCCGCATAAGCGGAGCCGTATACGGACACCGGCTTAGGATTGCCCATCAGGAAGAAGGCCAGGTCGAGCATATGGACCCCGATGTCGATCAGCGGTCCGCCGCCCGATTGCTCGCGCTGCGTAAACCATGTTCCCCAGCCGGGAATGCCTTTGCGGCGGAACCAGCCTGTTTTGGCGTTATAGATATGTCCCAGCGCCCCCTTATCGACCTGCTCTTTAATTTGCAGAGGAAGCCATTCCCAGCGCATCTGATGAGGGATCATCAGCACCTTGCCGCTCTCGCGCTGCGCTCTGACGATTTCCCGGGCCGAAGGCACGTCGATGGCCATCGGCTTCTCCAGCAGCACATGCTTGCCCGCCTGCAGCGCTTGGACCGCGAGCGGCGCATGCCACTGGTTCGGCACGCCGATGACGACGGCATCAACGGCCGGATCGGCGATCAGCTCCTCCGCGCTTTGATAGCATTTCGGGATGCCGTACTGGGCGGCCCTTTGCTGCGCCAGCGGATAATACGAGTCCGTTACGGCTTCAATGAAGGCGTCCTCGGGCAGTTGGCCGAACGTTTGAATATGTACGTTGCCGATATTTCCCGCGCCGATAATTCCGAGGCGGATTTGTTCTTTCGAGTTCATGGGTGGACCCTCCTAAGAGTTTTTGCGAAGCAAAAACTTGCTTCGAAAGCGTGGGCTAAGAGTTTTTGCGAAGCAAAAACTTGCTTCGAAAGCATCGGCTAAGAGTTTTTGCGAAGCAAGCAATAACAGAATTTGCGCCGGCGCGTTCCTTTTTATAGTAAAATGGAAGCGTATAAAATGCGTCCCATTTTTTACGAACGTTATCCCAATTTTTCAGCAGGAGTGAGATTGATAACATGGCGATCATCCCGAAATATTTGACCCATTACCCGAATATGGATTCGGCCTTTCCGTTTCATCTCAGAATTAACCGGCTGGAGCACGGGTTCGAATCGCACCGGCATGATTTTTTGGAGTTTTCCTATGTTATCGAAGGCCGGGGCTCCGAAATGATTAACGGCGTGGAGCATCCTATGGTGCCGGGCGCCTTTACGCTGGTCATGCCGTACCAGTACCATGAGATCATATCGGAGCCGGGGGCGCCGCTTCGCTTATACAATTGCAACTTCGGCATCCATCTGTATGCTCCGGGGGAGGAGCTGCCGGGGATCGACCCGTATTATACGGAAGAATTGCTGCCCCCGTTTGCGCAGATGGACGAACGGGAGCAAGGGACGATCCGCTCGATACTGGAGGAGATGCGCAGCGAATATGAAGGTGCAGGCTTATGGAAGAATGCCATAATCAAGGCTAAGCTAACGGAAGTGCTGGTCCGGTTCGACCGCTTCCGGCGCAGGGAATGGGGCCGGAGCGGGCAGCGGGCCGCCGCGTGCGTCAAGCTTCAGCTCCAACCCAGAGGCAGCATCTGGCAGGTAATCCGCCATATCCACGACCATTATCAGGACGAGCTGACGTTATCGGGGATGGCCGAGCGGTTTGGATTTAGCGTTCCTTATTTAAGCGAGCTGTTCAAAAAAACAGTCGGACAAAATTTTCTCGCCTTCGTGCACGAGGTGCGCATTCGCCAGGCTTGCGGCCTGTTAATTTCTACGGAGATGAACGTTTCGGATATTGCTATGGAGACCGGCTACGGATCTTACAATACGTTTTCGCGGATTTTCCGCGAAACCAAAGGGATGACGCCGGCGGAATACCGCAAGCTCAGAACGCCGGGGACCAGATCGCCGTAATCTATCTGCTGTATGCTTCAGCATAAGCAAGCCCCGAGGCTCGCTCTCCGAACAAAGAGGGCGGGCGCTCAGGGCTTCTGGTTCGTTACGCTCAGCAGGTAGACTTGCGATTCGGCCAGGACGGTCTCTTTCTCGTCCACGACCTTGACCTGCAGCTCCAGGCTGCCGGGCTTATCGTACATGTTCTTGGGGATTTCGGCCGTTACGGCTTCTTCGGATAGCCATGTCGTAGGCAGCGGCCGACCGTCGGCGAAGACTATCGTACCGATGCCGAATTTGCCGCCGCGGACCGTAACGGAGGCCGATTTCCTCAGATCCGGCAGCTTGCCGTCCCCCGCTCGGATCGATGCGGGACTTACGGAGGCGATCGACGGTGCGCCATATCCCATCGTATAATTGGCATCATTCGCGGGAGCCGCGCTTTCGTCCGGCGCTTGTTCGTCCAAAGCGAGAATTTGCCGCTGCCTGGCTTCATACTCCGCCAAATCCGCCTCGCGGATATTCATAGCTTCATAATAAGACTTCGGCGGAATGATCGGAATGCGCTTGTATAAGTCGTATAAAAAGTCCGTATACCCGCTGCCGGCCAGCTTGGCCAAATGAAGCACGTACGGCCCGAGAAACGAAGGGCTCATATGCAGCGTTTCCTTATTTTGCGGCAAATAATTGTTCCAAACGAGCACGGGCGTGCTGTACATTTTGTCCAGAAAATCCGGATCGTTCTCGCCCGATATGTACCGGCTTTCGCGGTAGACGAAATAATCTTTTTCCAGAAAAGGCAGATGATCGCCGAAGAAGACGATAATCGTCGGTTCCTTCACGCGGCTGTAGTGCTCAACCAGCTCATGCAGCATGGCGTCCGCTCCGCTGGCTCCCTGGGCATAAGTCTCCAAGATGGCCAACGCTTCTAGGGACATATTGCCGTTCGTATCTTTGATGTCGATGGTATTGCTTTTAAACTTGTTGGCAAAGTAATGGTAGTGATTTTCCATCGTATTGGCAAAAATAAAATCGGGCCCTTCGCTCAGCGAGCTTTGCTCAATGATCCGTTTGGCTACGGCGTGATCGCCGATATACGGTCCCACATATTCGTTCGGGTTGAAAAATTCAAAGCTGATAAACCGCGAGAAACCGAAATGCCGGTATACGTTGCGGCTGTCGAAATACCAATTGTAGAACGGGCTTATGACCGTTGATGTATATTGCCGGCGGCCCAGGATACTAGCCAGCGAGTCGACGTCCTTCTTAATAAATTGCTCGTAGGCGATAGAGCCTTCAGGCAGAAAACGCATGGAATTGCCGGTCAGTACTTCGAGCTCGACATTGGCGGTGCCGCCGCCGAATTGGGGGGACAGCAGCCGGCCGTTCGTATATTTTTCCTGGAGGGCGTGGAACGTAGGGATCGGGTCCCGGCTGAAGCTGAGCCCTTCGATGACCGTAGGGTCCCAGAACGCTTCGCTGAGGACGACGATCACATTGGGATCACGGCTTAACTGCTCGCGGCTCCAGTCTTCCGTCGATATTTCCAGCTGCAGCGGCTTGCGGGGATCGGGTTCCTCGGGTTCCTCCCAAGGGGAGGAGCTGCGCAGCACGGCGAGCAGTCCGGCGGCTGCAATCAATGCGGTCCACCTGGCCCAGGGAGGATAGCGGCGTAAGTTGAATGACATAAAGGCATGGCTCCTATTCCAACCAAATTGATCCTATTATAGCATGAACGAGGCAGGCGATACATCAAAATTGAAAGCGATGCCAAGATTCATTTTCAATCAAAAAATACGTTGACGCCGCAGCGGCGATCTACTAAAGTTACTTGCATACCCTTTTTTTCCAGACAGGCGCAGATAGAGGAGGATTTTCAGGTTATGAAAGCAAAAATACCGGCAAAAGAATACGCCGGGCTGCTGCAAAGCTATTTGCGGCCGCAGAAGAAGAGTATCGCGTGGCTCGCCGTTCTGCTCATAGCGGGGATCGTCATGCAGCTGATCAATCCGCAAATTATCCGCTATTTCATCGATACGGCCAAGACGCAGGAGAGCGTGAAGCCGCTGCTGTATGCCGCAGGCTTGTTCATCGGCGTATCGCTGCTGCAGCAGGTCATTACGGTTATCGCGACTTATATCGGCGAAAACGTCGGCTGGATCGCCACGAACAAGCTGCGGGGCGACGTCGCCGAGCATTGCATGAAGCTCGACATGTCCTTCCATAAGGCGCACACCTCGGGAGCCATTATCGAAAGGGTGGACGGCGATATTAACAACTTGGCAAACTTCTTCTCCAACTTCGTCGTCACGCTGCTCAGCAACATGCTGCTTGTCGTCGGCATGCTCGTGCTGCTGTTCCGGGAGGGCTTCGTCATCGGGCTCGGCATGACGCTGTTCGTCGTGTCCGCTATATACGCCATTCAATATATACGTAAGTTCGCTGTTCCGCATTGGGGTAATTTGCGGCAGATGAGCTCCAAATTTTACGGCTTTCTGGGAGAGCATCTCGAAGGCACGGAGGATACGCGGGCGAACGGCGCCACCGATTACGTCATGCATCGCTTCTTCCGGTTAATTCGGGAGTGGCTGCCGCTTCGCACGAAAGCTTTTATGGGTTGGGCGAGCATGTGGATTACGACGCTCGTCGTCTTCGCCATCGGCAACGCGATTGCGTTCGCGCTAAGCGCCTATTATTGGAAGCACGGCTCCATTACGCTCGGAACGGTCTATATGATCTTTTATTATACCGAGCTGATGGCTAAACCGATCGAGAAAATCCGCACGCAAATGGAAGATTTGCAAAAAGCGGACGCAAGCATCATACGCATTCGCGAGCTGCTCGCCACACAGCCGGCGATCCGCGACGGGATCGGTCTGCCGCTGCCTGCGGGGCCGTTATCCGTGCGCTTCAATCAAGTCGACTTCGGCTATGAGGACGACATAACGACGCTGGACGGCATTGATTTCCGGCTGGAGCGGGGCAAGGTGCTCGGCGTGCTGGGACGCACGGGGAGCGGCAAGACGACGCTGGCCCGGCTGCTGCTCCGCTTCTACGATGTGCGCAGCGGCGGCATTTCGTTCGGAGATGTCGATATTCGCGACGCGAAGCTGAGCGACCTGCGGGAAAGGGTCGGGATGGTCACACAAAACATCGAGATTTTTCAAGGAACGGTGCGCGACAATCTGACTTTCTTCAGGGAAGATATTGCGGATACGGATATTATTCATGTGCTGGAGGAGCTGGGGCTTAAGGAATGGTTCCGTTCTCTGCCGTCCGGACTGGACAGCGCGCTGGAATCGGGGGGCGGCGGATTGTCGGCCGGAGAGGCCCAGCTCATATCGTTCGCGCGCGTGTTTTTGTCCGATCCCGGCCTTATTATTTTGGATGAAGCGTCCTCCCGGCTGGACCCGGCAACCGAGCAGAAGATCGAGCAGGCGATCAGCCGGCTGCTGGTGAACCGTACTTGCATCATTATCGCGCACCGGCTGGCCACGATCCAGAGGGCCGATCAAATTCTCATTCTGGAGCAAGGCCGCGTCATTGAATTCGGAGATCGCGCACGGCTGGCGTCGGATCATAAGTCCAAATACAGCCAAATGCTTCAGGTCGGAATGGAGGAAATGCTGGCATGAGCACGTTTCGGTTTTTATGGCGGCTGACGAAGTACCGTCCGCTATTGTATTTCATCAATGCGATCGCCTGGTCGCTCATTTATTTGGCTCCTATCGTTCCGGGGTGGGTGACGAAGCAGTTTTTCGATACGCTGTCGGGGGAAAGCGCGTACGGCTTCGGCGTCTGGTCGCTGATCGCGCTGCTGCTGGCGGCGGCGATAGGCAAGTCGTTCCTGATTATTTTCGGTTTCATCACCGATATCAGCTTTCGCTTTCGGATCGGAGCGCTGCTGCGCCGAAACATGCTGAAGCATATTTTGAAGGAGCCGGGAGCGAAGGCGATTCCTTGCTCCCCCGGAGAAGCCATCAGCAGCTTCCGAGATGACGTCGACCAGGTTGAGGAGACGATCAGCTGGTCGGTCGATGCGTTCGGCATGACCTGTTTTGCGGTCGTATCCTTCGTCATTTTATACGGCATTAGCCCTACGATGACGCTGTGGGTGTTCCTTCCCTTGGTTTTCGTCGTAACGATCGCCCAGCTCTCGACGACGCTGCTGCAAAAATACCGGGCGGCAAGCCGCGAGGCGACGAGCCAAGTAACGGGTGCGATCAGCGAAATGTTCAGCACCGTTCAGTCGATTCAGGTGGCGGGAGCGGAAGGGAGAGTAATCCGCCGTTTCCGGGAGCTGAACGACAACCGCCGGCAGGCGATGCTGAAGGATAAGCTGCTGACGCAAATGCTGGATTCGGTCTTTTCCAACACGGTTAACATCGGGACCGGATTGATTCTGCTCCTGGCGGCGCAGTCGATGCGCAGCGGCAGCTTCACGGTCGGCGATTTCGCATTGTTCGTCTATTACTTGACGTTCGTCACTCAGTTCATTCAGAACTTCGGCAAGTTTCTGACATATTTCAAGCAATGCACGGTATCGAAGGACCGTCTGGAGCGGCTGATGCAAGGGGCGGATCTGGCGGTGGCGACCGAGTATCATCCTTTGTATTTGCGGTCGGAGCTTCGGGAGACAGGCGCTTTCGAGGTCACGCGCCCTCATGCGGAAGGCGGCCGTCTGGAGCTGCTGGAGGTGAGCGGTTTGACTTATCGGTATCCGGAAACGGGCAGAGGGATCGAGAATATCACGCTGCGCATTCCGCGCGGATCGTTCACGGTCGTTACGGGCCGCATCGGCTCCGGCAAGACGACGCTCGTCCGTACGCTGCTCGGCCTCCTGCCGATGGACGAAGGCCGCATCGAATGGAACCGGCAGCAGGTGACCGAGCCCGGCGAATTCTTCACCCCGCCGCACAGCGCCTATACGCCGCAGGTGCCGAGGCTGTACAGCGACACGCTGCGCAATAACATCCTTCTCGGCTTGGATCGGCAGACGGCTCCGCTGCAGGAGGCGATTCATTCGGCCGTGCTTGAACGCGATATAAGTCAACTGGGGCAAGGACTGGATACGATCATCGGACCGCGCGGCGTGAAGCTCTCCGGCGGTCAGGCACAGCGGACCGCAGCGGCGCGCATGTTCGTCCGCGACGCCGAGCTGCTCGTGTTCGACGACTTGTCGAGCGCATTGGACGTCGAAACCGAACGCAAGCTGTGGGAGCGTATCTATGAGCAGCGCGAGGGCGAGGCGACATGCCTGGTCATCTCGCACCGCAAGACGGCGCTGTCCCATGCGGATCATATTATCGTGCTGAAGGACGGGCGCATCGAGGCCGAGGGTACGCTTGAACGGCTTCTTGAGACGAGCGGGGAACTGCGGCATTTATGGTTTCGCGAGGAAGGCGAGGAGAAGGCCGTCTCTCCGGGTTAGAGGAGAGGCGTACGCGGCATAAGAAAGCAAAACCGCCTGCGATCCGGCTTACGGCCGGTTCACAGGCGGTTTTGCCGTCTTAACGGCGGCTTATTCGCTTAGCAGAGTACTTGGAGGGCGATGACGCACAGCGAAGGAAAGCGCGATAATTCGCAGGTCGGCCTGCGACGTCGAAAGACGTTTTTCTCAGATGGCGCTTAGCAATTGCTTCATCTTCGTCTCGGTCTCCGATTCCGGCAATGGAGTATAGACGCAGCAGCGAAGGTCGGCATGGGCGTATACCTGGAACGAAGTAATTTCGAAGTGCATGTTGCCGGCTTCCGGATGGTTAAACTCGCGAACCGTTACCGGCGTCGTGACAAGATCGCTGCGCTGCCACAACTGGGTAAACTGCGGATTGAGCCTGCCGCATTGCTCGGCGAATTCGGCATACCAAGGATCGGCTCCGTATTGACCGTAATAATTGCGGAAGATGGACAAGAAATCTTTGGCGAAATCTTCCCAGTTGACAACAAGCTCCTGCAGCTCGCGCTTCATGAAAGAAAGCCACACGATGTTGCGCTCCTCGATGCTGATCGGGCCGAGGCTGCGCATAACGGCGCTGGCGGCCTTGTTCCAGCCTATGATGTTGCAGCGGCGATCGGCGATAAACGCCGGACAGGGACACAAGTAATCGAGAATGCGCTGCAGGGTAGGGCTGATGGCGGAAGGCTCCTCGGCAAATGCGGCGGACAAGGGCGGGAGCCCTTCGTCCTCGGAGGCTTCGGATGTATGTACCGTTTCATTCATATGTAAGGATTCATTATATAGTAAGGTCACTGTGTGGTCACTCCATTAATAATCGTACAAGTGATTATATGACATCCGTTTATAAAACACAATACTGCAAAGCGATGTTATCGTAGGATTTTTAATTCCTTTTCATACCAGCGGCCTGAAACGGTCTTTGTGAAACGTAAAGTAGCGACATTTTTTCGCAATAGACCGAAACTTTGCCCCGGAGCTTTCTGGTAGCATGAACAGTGCGGCAACAGATGCGAGCTTGCCGGCCCGAAGGAGCAGGACGGGCCGGATTAGCGACTTGAAGGGGGAATACCTATGTGGAGCAAGGAATTTTTCAGCCGAGTCCAAGATAAATGTAAGCGTTACCCGCAGGCGATGAACGCCTATGAGCATTTCCGCCGTCAGGCGGAGCCTGCGTTGGACAAGCCGATCGACATCCCGCTTTCGGGAGGCGGCTGGAGCCACGATTACAACTGTCCGAACGACGGGGACCGGCTCGTCTTGATAGATCGTCATCATCATCGCTGCCCGACTTGTTCCAGCGTTTGGAGCGGATCGCCGTGGGATGAGGTGGCCATTGCCAACGAGCATTGGAATTACGGCAGAATATGCCGCAATGCGGCATTGATATATGCGATGGAAGGCGGAGAACGCTGGGGAGAATGGGCTAAGCGCGTGCTGCTGATTTACGCGCGGCAGTACGACCGGTATCCGCTGCATGACCGGTACGGCGGAGCGGGCCATACGTCGGGGAAAGTCATGTGCCAGACTTTGTCGGAAGCGAGCTGGCTGTGCTTGCTGGCGCAGGGTTATCATATCCTAGAGCGCCAAGGGGTATTTACGGCGGAGGAGAGCCGCATGATCGCCGATCAGCTGCTGCTTCCCGCGCTCGATGTGATCGCGAACAACCCGGCCGGCATATCGAATTGGCAAACGTATCACAATGCGGCCAAGGCGCTGGTCGCCGCCGCTTTAGGCGACGAGGAGATGATGCGTCAGGCCGTTCACGATCCGGAGAACGGGTTTTACTTTCAGATGGCGAACAGTCTGGGAGAGGACGGCTTCTGGTACGAAGGGGCGTGGGGCTACCACTTCTATACGCTGGAAGCGCAGACGCTGATCGTGCTCGCGGGCGAGAGCTTCGGGCTCCGGCTGTACGAGGAGCCGAGATTCCAGTCGATGTTCCGCGCGCCGCTCGAATGCATGCTGCCGGACGGAACGCTGCCGCCGATTCACGATTCGGGGGAAGTGAGTCTGACGCGGTACGCGCATCTGTACGAAATGGCGAACCGGTATTTCGGATTGGGGAGCGAGATCGTCGCCCGCGGCCCGAGGGAATCGCTGTACAGCATTTTGTTCGGCTTCGAGGAGGCGCAGGGCGGCCGGAACCAAGCGGAGATAGCGGACGACGGCTTCGTGCACTTGCAGAAGGCCGGCATGCTGTTTATGAAGCGGCAGGCTTCGTCGCCGGAGCTCGGCCGGGTCGCGACGATCGATTACGGCGAACACGGAGGATGGCACGGCCATCAGGACAAGTTGAACCTGCTGTATTATGCGGGCGGGCATCCTTGGCTGACGGACGCGGGCATGCTGCCGTACGGCAATTCGATCCATTTCGATTACTTCAAGCAGACCGCCGCTCACAATACGGTAGCGATCGGCGGGCGTTCCCAAGCGGAAGCGGAAGGCGTCGTCGAATGGACGCGGGCGCATCCGGACGGGACGCTGGAAGCGGTGATGGCCGTCGACGGGGCCTATCCCGGAGCGCGTCTGCGGCGCAAAGTCGTCCTTCACGCCGACGTGCTGCTCGACGTATTCCACGTCCAATGCGAGGCGGAGCAGCAGGTGGATTGGATTATCCATACGCAAGGGCGGCCGGCTGCGGGAGCGGGCTCGCCTGAGTGGAGCCCCGCTGCCGAAGCCGCGCTGGGGACCGAGGACGGCTACGCCTTCTTCCGCGACGTTCGGCGCGCAGATTCGGACGGCAGCCGCTGGTCGATGGAGTGGACGTGGGACGACAGCGGCGGAAGCGGCGACCGGCTGCAGCTGATCGGCTTGGCCGCGGAGAACGCGGAGGAGCTTTATTTGGCGGAGACGACAGCGATGCCGGCGGTCGGCAAGCGGAGCTCGCTGGTGCGGAGAAGACGTGGGAGGGAAACCGTCTTCATCTCGATATTCCGCGCCGTGAGGGGGCTTGCGGAGGGCGAGCCGCTTCAGGCGGATTACGACAGCGCCGCGCAACAAGTACGGATTCGAATCGGAGGCGGTGCGCCGATCGTTTTATCCGCCGAGCTCGGCGGGCAATAAAAGAAATTCGGTTGAGAAAGCAAGCGGTTCTCCAGCGGTTTTGGAGGCCGCTTGTTTGCGCGTCCGCGAGAAATCCGAAAGGCCGATTTGACACTAACTAAACGGATAGATAAGATGTCTATATAAATATAAATGAAATGGAGATATGTTTGATCGTGGATCATTCGGATTTTTTTTGGCAGGCTTCGATCCCAGATTTGAAACGCGGATACGGTTATGAAGAAGCGAGCGGACGGTTCATTTGCCTTATTTGCGGCAGCTCCTTCGAGAAGGGGATTATTTATTCGGACGGCACGACGATGTACGAGGCGGAGAAATTTACCGCCGTGCATATTGCCGAAGAGCATGGAACGATGTTCGATTATTTGCTTGGCCTAAGCAAGAAGCAGACCGGGCTGTCCGATTTGCAAAAAAACTTGCTCGCTATGTTCTACGAAGGGTACAGCGATAACGAAATTGTGCAAAAAATGGACGGGGGCAGCACTTCGACGATTCGCAATCATCGTTTTGCGCTGCGCGAGAAGGAAAAACAGGCGAAGCTGTTTCTGGTCATTATGGACCTGCTTGAGCAGAAGCTTAACGCCGATAAAGGTCAGGACAAGCAATCAGGCAAAAGGCGGGCGGCTGCGATCGAGCACACGATAGCCATTCGCGACGATCGGTTTGACGTCCGGGACGAGGAGCTTCAAACGGCGATTTTATCGTATTTTAAGGAAGGGCCGGACGGTCCGCTGGCGCGGTTTCCATCGAAGGAGAAGCGCAAATTTATGGTGCTGTGCCATTTGATCGGACGTTTCGATCGGGGCAGAACGTACTCGGAGAAAGAGGTTAACGAGGTGCTCCTGGCGGCTTACCACGATTATGTGACGCTGCGCAGATATTTGATCGAATACGGGTTTATGGAACGCGAGAGCGACGGGAGCGCATATTGGGTCAAAGAGGGCGCACCGGCCTTGTCGGCGGAGCGGCGCAAACAATTGGTAAAAGCCTATCAAGAGATGAATCGGCCGATGGGCGTTTATGCGATCCGCAACAAGGCGGACGGCAAAATGCTGGTTGGAAGCAGCGTCAATCTGGACGCCATCTGGGACCGTACGCGGTTTGAGCTGGAAATGAAGGGTCACCGCAACAAACGGCTGCAACAGGATTGGAAGGAATTCGGCGAAGACTCTTTCACGTTCGAAGTGTTGGAACTGATCGAAGAACCGAAGTCAAACCCCAAAGCAATCGCCGACGATTTGGCTGCCCTCGAAGCCAAATGGATCGAACGGCTGCAGCCATTCGGAGAGAAGGGGTATAACGGATAATCGGGCCGTCTCCCGAACAAGGAGCTTTCGTGAATTTGGCGTTCACGAAAGCTCTTTGTCGTTGTTTAGGAAATGATGCGCAGCAATTTCCTGTGGATATCGGGGGCTCCCCCGAAAGTAATGTCTACCCATAGAACGATCCCAGAGGAATGGTTAGACGCCAATCCAGCCTAGGCTGGATGCGGACGGAACAAGCTTCAGAGCATCACGTCACTTTTGGGGGATTTGTTCCTGCCGGGATACAAAGCCTTAGGAAGCCGACGGCTGGACGTTCATCCTTCGGCAGTCGCAGCCGCCTGCTGCTTGCTTGAATATTTGCTCCTGTATTCCCCCGGAGTCATGCCGCAGAGCCGCTTGAAGGAGCGGATAAAATTTTGCGGATTGTTGTAGCGCAGCCGATCGGCGATTTCGGCGACTTTGCAATCCGACTCTCTAAGCCACTCCTTCGCCTTCTCCATGCGAAAGGCGATAATGTAGTCGGTTAACGTCATGCTGGTTTCGACTTTGAACAAGTGGCTGAACTGGGAGGTCGGCATCGAAGCTAGTTCGGCCAGGAGCGGCTGGGTCAAATCTTCCTGATAATGCTCGTGAATGTAATTGAGTACCTTCTCCATTGTATGGCGCTGGCGCAAGCTTCGTCTTTGCGTAATATGTTGAAGCAGGGCGGGGTACAGCTCCTCCTTAAGCCACTTGACGATCGCTTCGCTCGTTTTCATCCGCCCGAGCCGGTGATAGGCGTTGTAATGCAGCACCTTCGGTCCTTCTTCCGGATCGAGCTCGTACAGCGTCTTGAGCGAGGCGGCGATCAACTGCACGAAGGCTTGCTGCACATGGTCGTAGTTGGCTCCTCCGGAAGCATTTGTAAGCCGAGCGGCGAACTCGTCCAGTTGATCGCAAACTTGTTCCAGCTGCCCCAGCTTCACGCCGGTCAAGATCAACTGCTCCTGCTCGATCGGATATTCGTAGGAGGCGGCTTGCGGACTTACGGCTCCGATGTAGAACACGTTGCCGCTGCCGTGTATCATCTGGTACTGCAATGCTTCTTGCGCTTCCTTATGAGAGAGCTTGATCTGCGAGCTGCCTTGGTAACAGCGGCCGATTCCGGCCGTGACGGTGATCTTGAGGACGCTTTGGATGACGCTGCGCAGTTCCTCCGCCAAGCTGAAGGCGGCGGTTTGCAGCTCGTGCGTCGAGGCTTCATCGCTTCCGTGATTCAGCACGACGGTTATATCGTCCGTCTGCGTCTGGAAGACGAAGCCGTGGGCGCAGCGGGAGAGCAGTTCCTTGGCGATATTCACGGCGGCGTACGAAAACAGGTGAAGATCCCGTTCCGTATGGCCGCGCAGATGGTCGAGTTCGAGGCACATTACGGTACAATACGGAGCCGGCATATCGATCCCGTAGTAGCGCAGCTTTTCGTCGATTTCGTCAGGCTGCATCGGTTCCGTCACGAGCCGCTGAAGGAAGCTGGCGCGCAGCAGAGGAAGAGATTCGGTCATTTGCAGCTCCAGATGGCGGTTGGCGGAGTGGAGCGACTCCATATAGTGCCGCAGCAGGCTAAATTCATTTTTGGTCGCATGCGGAGGAGGAGACAGCGTGCCGCCGCGTTTGCGGACCATATCCAATATGCCTTGAAGCACGCGAAGGAAAGAGCCGGATAACGTTACGGCCGCAATGACGCAGATGAGCACGAGCAGCGAGCTTACGGCGAGCGTCGCGTTTTTAATCCATTGGATGCTGCTGGTAAGCTCCTTAAGCGGTACGGCGGATAAATACCGCCATCCGTTATAGTCGGATTTCAGATAGTTGAACAAAATGTCCTGCCGACCTATCGGCAGGGTGAACATCTCCTCGTCTCGAGAGGCGGCAGCGATCCGCCGAATGACGGGATCATCGGAGTCGGGCTGCAGCAGCTGCTTGTTCCAGTCCGATAAAATATTGCCCGAAGGCGTGACGATAATCATTTCCCCGCTGCGCCCGAACTGCATATGGGTGAACACATCGAAGAAAGCGCGATCGTTCAATTCGATGACCAGAAACCCGAGAGGCTTGTCCACAACGGAGGCGGGCAGCTTGCGGACCAAGGTAACGACATGAGAGCCGCCCCGCGTTACGGTAGGCTGCGACCGCTTGCGGTCAATCCAGAAGAACGCTTCTTTATGCGATCGAATGGCTTCCAGCACGCTCGGATGCAGTCTGCTCGCTTCAGCCAATCCTTGACTTGGGCTGACGATCAGATTTTGACGCGTCATATACAAATAAACTCCGTCGCTGTCGTTGATCAGACCTTCCATCGAGTTCAATATGGCCATCACCGAGCTAAACAGCTGCGGATCGCCGTAAGGATTCTCTTGAGATAAAAATTCCTTGAACACCGGATTGAAGGCGTGCTGAAGCACGACCTTATCGAGGTTGATCAGCTTGTCGTCGATCCGCTCCTGAACTTGCTTTACGGTTTCCTGATTCGCCTGCCCGATCTCCTGAAAGAGACTGTGGCTGGCCAGCATATAAGTAACTGTGCCCAGAATAGCGATCGGCACGACAGCCAGCAAGCAAGCCGTCATAATGACCTTCAGCCGCACAGGGCCGAACGTCCAAATGCGTTGAATCCACAGCGTAAGCATCAGGGGCCACCGCCTTATTAACCACATAATTATTGATATATATGTTCGTGCAGGGCATCCATTTCCCTCCCGGCGGAGAAGAAAACAGGCTTCAAGCCCTAATTTTTTTGTGAACCCGCATCCGAACGCATAATGCGCCCCTCACCAGAGCTTCATCCAGGAGGGGCGCTGCTGCCGTATGAGATTACGTCCGGCCTTTACTATCATGCTATGGCGGAACACGGATGCTGCCGTGCCGTCATTTTTTCTGCGTTTTGTACCAGTCGTTCGTTTCCTTCGTAATTTGCCGTCCGCCTTTATCGAGCCACTCCTGGACAAACCGGTCGAAATCGTCCATCGGCACTTTGCCCATCACCAGTTTGACGTATTCTTCGTCGCGCAGCTTGTTCAAGTCGCTCTGTTTATCCGGAGCCGACGGGGCGACGAAGGAGAGAGCCGGATTCTTAATGCCCATATCCCTGACCAGATCGAGATTTTCTTTCTGCGCTTTCTGAACGGCGGCCGGAGCGGAGGAGACGACATAGCTGTAAGGATCGTAAGGGTTATGGGCGATGACGGCATCGACGCCGTCGGCTTTGTATTTGTCTACGTTAATTTTGTATGTTCCGTCGGCGTTCTTGGTATGATGAACGCCTTCCACGCCGTACCGCTTCAAGTTATAGGCTTCGTCGCCGGCCTGCCAGTCGAGCAGCTCCATAATCCGTTTCAGCTTGTCCTTGTCGGTTTTGGCGGGGATGACCCACTCTCCGAAAAAGCCCGACGTTTCGCTGTATCCGAATTTCCCGGTCGGACCTGCCGGCGGCTTGATCATAATCAGATTGGCCTTCGGATCGACTTTAGCCAAATTTTCCACGTAACGGGCGTAATCGCTGGTTTGTCCTCCAAGCAGAATGCCGGCTTTGCCGCCTTCAAGCTTCTCCCATACTTGCGTGTTCTTCAGTACGGCAAAGTCTTTGTCCAGCCCGCCGTCCTGATACAGCTTGCGCAGCCATTCCAGCGCCTGCTTCTTGCCCGGCGTGATCGCATCGTTCATCAGCGTCCCGTCTTCCATCACCCGCCAGCCGGCGCCGGAATCGAAGGCCATGAACAGCGGGTCCATATGCGAGACGTTCTCCCCGAAGGCGATGCCGAACGTATCGGCTTTGCCGTTTTTGTCCGGATCGTCGGTCGTAAATTTCACCGCGGTTTTATATACGTCGTCCATCGTCGCCGGTACGGGGAGACCGAGATTGTCGAGCCAGTCTTTGCGGATCATGACCGCGGAACGGTTCAGCGCCCGGGTTCTGGGAACGCCGTACAATTTGCCGTCGATTTTGATATTGTCGAAAATGCCCTGCGGCGTTTTCATAATATTGGGCGATGCCTTGATCAGATCGTCCAGCGGGGCGAAGGCGCCTTGAGCCACATAGGTGTTCAGCTCGGGGTCGGGATATTTGGTCCACAGGATAATGTCCGGCATGTCTCCGGACGCGAGCGTTACTTTCAGCTTGTCTTCATAGCTGTTGTTAGGGACGGCCATCGGCTCGAATTCGATGTTGAACTTGTCCTCGATCATTTTCCAAACCTCGTTTTTTTGCGGCGGCTCGTTGTACAGCGGGAACATCATGCTGATCTTCAAACGCTTCGTACCTCCGCTGTCAGAGGCGCCCTCTTTGGAAGCGGCAGGAGGATTGTCTTCGGCGCCGGGAACCATCGAGCAGCCGAGCAGCGTTGTCGCCGCAAACGCGGTAACGGTAGAGACGGATAACCATTTGGACCATCTGTTTGTCATGATAATGACCTCCTTAAATATGGGGCTTATACATACAGGACGCGCCGGCTGCAAAGTGAATAAGGCCGCGGAACTCCTTGCGATAGCTGTGAGAAGGGCGTGGGCGGGAGAGGGCCGCGTCGGCCTATTCGATTGCGCTTGAAGCACTTCGTCAAGCTGCGTCCGTGATACCGCTAGCCGAATACGGAATACAAAAATTTCGAGCCTTCCTCAGCCTTTGACGGAGCCGAGCAGCACGCCTTTGGCAAAATGCTTTTGCAGAAACGGGTACACGAACAAAATCGGTACCGTCGCGACGATGATCGCCGCCATTTTGATCGTGGTGGGGATGATTTTGAGCTCTCCCATCGCGACCTCGAAATCCTGGGTGGAGCCTTCAATAATCATTTGCCGCAAGACGACCTGAATCGGCCATAAGTTCGGCTTGGTTACGTACATGACGGCGGCAAAAAATTGATTCCAATGCCCGACGGCGTAAAATAGCGTAAAGGTGGCCAGCGCCGGCATGGAGAGGGGGAGTACGATACGGAACAGTACGCCCCAATTTTTGCAGCCGTCGATGCGCGCCGCTTCCTCCAGCTCCTCGGGAATGGCCTGGAAAAAGTTTTTCATAATAATCAGATTGAATGCGCTGATTGCGCCGGGAATGATGAGCGACCAGACCGTGTTGATCAATCCCAGCGATTTGACGATCATATAGGACGGGATCAATCCGCCGTTGAACAGAATGGAGAAAACGACGAGAAACAAGATGACGCCGCGCCCTTTGAGCCTTTTTTTGGCCAGCGGGTACGCCATAAACGTCGTCAGCAGCAAATTGGTGAACGTGCCGACTACGGTAATGAAAAATGTCGTATACAATGAGCGTACAAAATGAGTGTTCGAGAAAATCGTCCGGTATGCGTCCCACGTAAACGTCTCCGGCCATAGGATGACGCCCCCGCGCAGCACCTGCTGCAGCGGAGCCAGAGAGGTGGCGAGTATGTACAGAAACGGAAATAGCGTGATTAGCGAGCAGGCGATGAGAAACAGCGTATTGGCTGCATCGAACAATCGGCTGCCCCATGTCGGTTTGGTGTGCATGTAGTTCCCTCCCAGTTTAGAAGACGCCTTCTTCGCCGAATTTTTTGGTCAGCCAGTTGGCTCCGACGACCAGAATCAGACCGATGAACGATTTGAACAGTCCGACGGCGGTCGTATAACTGAATTTGCCCCCGATTAGTCCTTCCCGGTACACATAGGTTTCGAACACGTCGCCGACGCTGGTTACGGTGGAATTCAGCATGAGGAAAATATGCTCGAAGCCGACGTCGAGGATGTTGCCGAGCCGCAAAATGAGCAAAATAAAGATTGTGCTGCGAATGGCCGGCAGCGTTATATGCCACAGCTGACGCCAGCGCCCGGCTCCGTCGACGATCGCCGCTTCGTAGAGCTGGGTATCGACGCCGGACAGAGCGGCAAGGAAAATGATCGTGCCCCAGCCGGCTTCTTTCCATATGCTTTGCGAGACGAGCAGGGAGCGGAACCAGTCCGGCGTTGTCAGGAAGGAGAGCGCTTCGCCTCCGGACGCCTTGATCACTTCGTTGACGATTCCGCCCTGCGTGCCGAGAAGCAGGTAGGTAATGCCTGCGACGACGACCCACGAAATAAAATGCGGCAAATAAATAATCGTCTGTACGGAGCGCTTGAACCACGACCTTCTAACTTCATTAAGAAGAAGCGCGATGACGATCGGGGCCGGAAAGAAGAAGATCAGGTTATACAAGCTAATTAAGATGGTATTGCGAAAAATTTCCCAAAACTTGTCGTATTGGAACAGCCGGATAAAATGTTTGAATCCGACCCAATCGCTGTTCAAAATCCCTTGAAACGGGCTGTAATCTTGAAAAGCGATAATAATTCCCCACATTGGCAAATATTTGAAGATGAGAAAGTAGAACAGGCCGGGGGCCAGCAGTAAATACAAGTCCCAATCCATCAAATGCTGTTTCCAACCGGGTCGGATTCGTTTGGCGGAAGGGGAGATGTCAAGGCTCGTCTCTGCGGTATCCGCTTTCATATATTCACACTCCTTGTTTAAGTGGGCTGCACGGCTGGTAGAACTGCGCCTCTTGCGATCATTGTAGGAGACGGTGCGGCAAAAAGAAACAATCATTTCATCTGACACCTTGCATGGGAGGAAAGCCCGCAGCGGCGGGGGCGGGGGGCGATTCCGGGGGCGATAATCATTTCTTGTGATTATGGATGAAGCGGCTTGTTGCCCGGCGATTCTATTAATCTTTTCAGATGATAGTAGGCTTTGAGCGAAAGTTAAGGATACAATGACAGTAGGCTTAGCGGCCACGATTCCGATCCTGAGGGGATGAGGTAAACGATGTTCAGTTCAACGGTGACACAGGAGTATGCGGCCGAACGTCTGCAGTCGGCGGCGCAGTTCCATCCGTTTCCCAAAGCGGGAGAACGGGCATTCTGGGAGGCGGTGCCGGACAGTATCCGCGCTCAATGGATCGAATGGGCGCAGGAGCGCCTTGCGTTCGAATGGCCGGCGCTGCCCGCCGTCCGGTATATGGATTTTGTCCGCAATGGCAACCGCACCAAGTATGAAGCCGCTTATTTCGAGCGGAGAAGGGCGCTTACCGAACTGGTTGTAGCGGAATGTCTCGAAGGGCAAGGACGTTTCATGGAGCCGATCATGAATGGAATCTGGTGCTTATGCGAAGAAACCTATTGGGTCGTTCCCGCCCATATGTCGATATCTCTGCAAAGCCGCGGCTTTGCGCTGCCCGATGTGACCGAGCAGGTGATCGACTTATTCGCTGCGGAGACCGGAGCACTGCTGACATGGACCGCCTATTTATTGGACGCACAGCTTGAACGGGAGGAGCCGATGATCGGCAGACGCATCCGCCATGAGATCCGCCGGCGCATCATCGAGCCGTATTTGGACCGGGAGGACTTCTGGTGGATGGGCTTCATCGACCGCACGGTCAACAATTGGAATCCGTGGATTCATTCCAACTGCTTGGCGGCGCTGCTCGTGCTGGAGGAAGATCCGTTCGTGCGCAGCAGGGCGGTATCCAAAGCGGCGCGCAGTCTCGACGCGTTCGTCGGCGTCTACCATCCGGACGGCGGCTGCGACGAAGGAGCCAGCTATTGGGGGCGCGCGGGCGCTTCGCTGTTCGACTGTCTGGAGCTGCTGTACGAGGCGACGGGCGGACAAATCGATTTCTACGGCGAGCCGCTCATTCAAGAAATCGGCAAGTACATTTACCGCGTGCATATCGACGGCAACCACTTCGTCAACTTCGCTGACGGCGATGCCAAGCTCACGATAGCGGGAGATTTGGTGTACCGCTACGGGAAGCGGATCGGCGATGCCAGGATGAGCCGGCTTGGAGCGTATGCGTTCCAGGGCAACGGGTTCTTCCGCGATAAAATTCCTTCGCTGCACCGGATTGTCGCCGAGCTGATGGATGCCAACGAGCTGCTGCGGGAGCCGGTTTCTCCTCCTTATGAGCGCGACGTGTGGCTGAAGGATACGCATATATTTGCCGCAAGGGAGCGGGGAGATAGCAGCGCGGGGCTGTATTTGGCCGCCAAGGGCGGGCATAACGACGAAAGCCATAATCATAACGATGTCGGCCATTTCGTCGTTTACTACAACGGCCATCCGTTTCTGATCGATGCCGGAGTGGAGAGCTACACGGCGAAGACGTTCTCTCCGCGGCGTTACGAAATATGGACGATGCAATCCGCTTACCACAGCCTGCCGACGGTTAACGGCGTCCAGCAGCAGCCCGGGAAGGAGTACCGGGCGACCGGCGTGGAGTACAGCGCTGACGATGAGCGCGCCCGCGTCTCCATGGAGCTGTCCGGCGCCTATCCGGAAGAAGCGGGAATCGTCTCGTGGCGTCGCACGTGCGCGCTGCATCGCGCCGGAGGCTGCGCAGAGGTGGAGATCAAGGACGTTTACCGTCTGCAGGAGGCCACGGCCGACATCGTGCTGAGCTTGCTGTCGCTGCAGCGGCCGCTGCTGCGCGAGGACGGCGTGATCGAGCTGGAGAACGAGCATGGCGAGCGTCTGCTGCTTCATTATGACGCTGAGCGTCTGCATGCGTCGGCGGAAGCCATCGCGGTGGAGGATGCCCGGATGAAGCCGGTCTGGGGCGATGCCGTGTATCGCATTCTCCTGCGGGCTGGGGAAGCTTCGCTCGAAGGGGAATGGAAGCTGACGGTAGAAGCGGCTGCGGCGGCGCCTGAAGCAAAGGGCTAAAGACATTTGCACCAGCGAAGTCAAACGGGAACCGGAAGCTGCCTAGCGGGCGGCGTCGGTTCCCGTCTTTATGCAAGGACAAGAATATGAAAGTTTTGATGCAATCGAGCATGAATTAGAGAAGAAACTTGAGTTTGATTGTGAGCATAATACGTTTGTAGAAGATTTCGTTCAGGGGAAGGAGAGAGGAAATCATGAGAATCGTGGTGGCCCCTAACGGGGAAGGGGATTTCCCGACGGTTCAGGCAGCGGTCGATGCGGCTCCTTCAGGAAGCAGGGAGCCGGTCGTCATCGATATCAAGAACGGAGTGTACGAGGAGAAGCTGACCGTTCCCAAGGAGAAATGCCGGCTGCATTTCATCGGCGAGAGCCGGGACGGAGTCGTGCTGACCTATTCGGATCGTGCTAAGACGATCGGAACGGACGGAGAGCCGCTCGGCACGTTCCGCAGCGCCAGCGCTTTTTTTCACGGCGACGATTTTACCGCTGAACGGCTGACGATTCGCAACGGCTCAGGACAAGGAGCCGGGCAGGCGGTGGCTGCATTCGTAACGGGAGACCGAGCCGTATTTCGCGAGGTGACGTTCCTCGGCTTTCAAGATACGCTGTATACGGGAGAAAGCAGGCAGTACTACGAGTCATGCCGTATCGAGGGGGATGTCGACTTTATTTTCGGACCCGCCAGCGCCGTATTTTCCCATTGCGAAATTCATTGCAAGCGCAAGGGAGGCTACTTGACGGCGGCCTCGACGCCCGAGCATCAAGAACACGGCTATGTGTTTCTCGACTGTAAAGTAACGTCGGACCCGGGAGCCTCCGACGTATATCTCGGCAGGCCGTGGCGGCCGCATGCCCGCGTCGTCTGGATTCGCACGGAGATGGACGGATCGATTAAGCCGGAAGGCTGGCATAACTGGAATGATCCGGCGCGAGAGCGCACATCCCGTTATGGCGAATATGCCTCGCGCGGAGATGGAGCGAACCCTGAAGCGAGGGTCGGCTGGTCCGGTCGGCTTACGGAGGAAGAGGCGCGCGAATGTACGGCGGAGAAGGTGCTCGGCGGGCCGGACGGCTGGAATCCGGCGGCAGCCTCTCCGCACGCTTAGGCATCCGGGTCGGCAGACAAACAGCCCAAGTCAAGCCGCCGCATGTTCCATATTGCGGGCGGGCTTGCGCTTGGACTGCTGCATCGCATCGCTGCTTGGATAAGTCTTAATTAAATAGAAATAGACGGATTAGGCTTCGCCGGCTGCCGTGCGCCAAGCTTCCTCGGCCAGCCGCTTAAATACAAGCGCTTGCTGCCAGCGGTCGGATATTTCGGCGCGGCCGCAGGAGTAGCCGTCGGAGGTAATCGCATAACCCGGAGGGCCGAGCTCGCTGACGAACGGCAGCACGTCGCCGGGCTGCGCTTCCTGAAGCCAGTAAGCGATTCCTTTGGACCACCATCTGAGATAATGCTCGACCATGCCATGCTCTCCGTTCGGTCCGATATCGACTTGAACCTGCTCCCCGTTGGACACCCGTCCGTGCAGGGCGGATGTGCGGCGCAGCAGCGTATCGAGCAGCGGCTCCGCTTTTTCGATGATGCCGCTATGGGTCATCTCTCCCGCCACGACATAGTGCGAGAAATCGATAGTAAGCCGCAGGCCGGGGATAGCGTTTACATAATCGGCCGTCCGGTGCAGGTCCTGCGTGACGCGGGCCCGGTGCGTCTCTACCATGAACGGGACGCCGTGGACGGCGGCTTCTTCCGTCAAGCTCTGCAGCAAGCGGATCGCTTCGTCCCCGATGACAAAGGAGTCCATCACCTGAGCGTTGACATACTGCGCGCCGAATTGCTTGGCGTCCCGAAGCACCGGCGTGAGATCTTCCCTTCGGTATGGGAAAGCATGCGTGCCGAAGCTGAGGTTGTATTCCTCAAGCAGGCGATGCCAGCGATCCTGCTCTTCAGGGGCCGGAATTCCGCTCAATATGCCGGTAAAGCCGGCTTCAGCAATCTTCTCGAACTTCTCCTCCACGGTCCATTCCCGTTCGCCGTTTCCGACGCCGTTCATAGCCCACCAGGATTGCTGGATGTCCAGCCGCGGCTTGCGGCCCGAACCGTCGTTGATCTTATGCGCTTGTGCCATAGCGTGTTCTCGTAGGCCTCCTTCGATTCAGCGAATTTGGTTTTGTTTGCGTTTGTATTATTATACAAAAGAAATCGGACGCTGGGTATCCTTCTTTTTCCAAAAATATCTTTGCTGCGGGAGCTGATCAAGCTAGTGCGATCGGCGATCTTGTTGTACAATATTAGTCATTGGAATTCGTTGCCGGGCATACTGCCGGAAAATTCGAATCAAGCGCGCAGCGCGCGGGAAGCGGGCCTAGCCGCTTGTCCGATGTTGGATGATAACGAGAAATGAATGAGGGATCACGATGCTTGTAGCCCAAAGATGGCAAAAAATCGTACAGCTCGTCAACGAACGGGGCAGTATCCGCGTGACGGAGCTTAGTGCAATATGCGAGGTGACGGAGGAGACGATCCGCCGCGACTTGGATAAGCTGGAAAGCGAGGGAAAGCTGCTGCGCAGCCATGGCGGGGCGGTCAGCATTCCTTCCTCCCAGGCGGAAACGCCGTATATCGAGCGGGAAACGACCAATGCGGACGAGAAGCGGAGGATTGCCCAAGCGGCGGTCGGCCATGTTAACGAGCATGACCGGATTATTCTCGACGCCAGCTCTACCGCATGGTATATGGCCCAGCATTTGCCGGACATTCCGCTGACGGTGCTGACCAATTCAATCAAGGTAGCGATCGAGCTGAGCACGAAAGAAAAGGTGAAGGTCATCTCGACCGGAGGACTGCTTTCTCCCCGGTCGTTATCCTATGTGGGCCCGCTGGCCGAGCGGTCTCTGAGCACCTATCACGTCGACAAGGCGTTCATATCCTGTAAGGGGCTGCATCTGCGGCGGGGGCTCAGCGAGTTCAACGAGCTGCAGGCGCTGATCAAGCAAAAGATGATCGGCATCGCCGATACGATCTACGTGCTTGCGGATTACAGCAAATTCGGCCTGCAATCGCTGGCCCATGTCGCTTCGTGGGAGCAGATTCAGCATGTGATTACCGATGAGAAAACCGATGCCGATACGATTAGGCAGCTGACGGAATTGTCCGTTAACGTGCATCAAATTCCGGCCTGCGTTTAGCGCGATCCGCGAGCGCCCTTCTGTTTGTCCGACGGCAAACGGGAGGGCTTTTTCTTTTCGCATAACGGTTACATAATATGGTAAAATGAGAGCGGGTACAATAACAGAAGCGGTGAGGAACGAAAAATGAGAGCATCTGTGGACATCGTTAAAGTTTGGAGACAGTTCGATCATCATCCGATGGAGACGTTGACGAAGGCATGGCACATTTCTCAAGGCGCCCCCGGCAGGCAGCGGACCGTTCAAATGATGGAAGAGCACCGGCGGCAGTTCGGCACGTCCGGCAACTGCTTTGATTTGGCGCTGTGGCTTATGCACGAATTTGGCAAGAACGGCATCGAGTCTTATCCAATCGGTCATCATTTGCATACGCCCCGAGCGCATGTCGCGGTGATCGCAGTGGGCGAGCGAGGGCAAACATATTTTTGCGATTTGGGTGATCAATGGATCGAGCCGATATTGATTGACGCCTCATGCGAAGATTTTACCCAGGATGAGCTGGACGGATTTGTCACAGGCGGGAGGATAAAAGCAGAGCTGCCCGCAGGGCGGAATGAAGCGAAGTTCACCTACATACGCCCGAACGGCAAAATCAGCGAGCAGACATTTTCCTTGGAGCCTATCGAGATGAACGAATTTATAGCCGCCGCTAATACCTCTCAATCCTTGCTCCGATATCCTTTGGTCGAAATGCGTTTTACCGAGCATAACGAAGTGCGGCATTGGGAGTTCGACCGCTGGAACAGCTTTGTGAGCTGCAGCGAAGGGCTGATCCGGGAAAGCAAGCTGGAGATGGAGGAAACTGGAGAGTGGGCCCGGCGTATTCATCAGCGGACCGGTATGCATACGGATGTGATTATTCGGGCGCTGAATACTTATGTCGCGGTGATGCCGGGCGCAGCGGTTGAAAATGGAACGGATTAGGTATATTCTGACTTATAATCCCGACACGGAGGACTTGAAGATGAGAAAAGAAATCATGATAGCCTGGCTGGAGGAGAAAATTCAGCAAATTAAAGATACGCCCGTGAGCGTAGTCGATACGAAGGAGAAGCAGCATTATTTGCTCGGCAGTCTGAAGACGCTGGAATTGATGAAAGAACAGATCGAGGAAGGCAAATTCGACGTAGGCGAATGAGGACAACGCAGGGAGGAGACTGTTATGAAAGCTATTTATCCGGGATCGTTCGATCCGTTTACTCTCGGCCATCTGAATATATTGGAACGGGCGGCAAGATTGTTCGACCATATCGACGTCGTAGTTGCGAGCAACCGCTCGAAAAATTATATGTTTTCGGCGGAAGAGAGGTATGAGATCATCCGCTTGTCTACGGACCATCTGCAGCAGTCGCTGAGCGTCGTGCAGTATCCGGGAATTATTGCGGATTACATCCAGGAAAATCACATCGACGCCATTATCCGCGGCATTCGCGGGTCGACGGACCTCGATTACGAGATTAAGCTGGAGCAGTACAACCGGAAGGCGTGCTTGGCCGAAACGGTATATTTGACTCCGACCACCAAGCATTTGAACACCAGCAGCACGTTGGTCAAAATGTTCCTGCAGAGCAAAAAGCTCGATCTGGCGGCCGAATATTTGACCGATAACGCGCATGCATATATCGGATCTTTGCTGCGCGCCAAGTAAGCGGGGGGAGGATCGATCTTGAGGACATCGATATGTCGGACATCAGTACGGTTCAGCGTCCGGTATTCGAAAATTTGCGTAATCATTCGGAGACAATCCTGCGGACCTAACGCTCGGCGCTTTGCCGACGTTTTGTTAAGGGGGGACAGGGATGAAACGGAAGATTGCCAACCGTCCCGGCTGGGGGCGCGTTGTCCGGAAGCGGTACGAGCAGAGCTATGTCGATGACGGCATATTTCGCGGATACATTGCGATTCTGCGGCTGGACGAGGTGCGGGAGCCGCTGCGCGTCACTTACGGAGAGAGCGATACCGTCTGCATTGCCGACGACGGATACGCTTGGCTGATGCTGTTCCCTGCCGATGCCAACTACAGCTTAACGGTCATGGCAGATGCGGGAGGCCGCGTCGTACAGTGGTATTTCGATATTATTCAATCGATGGAGCTCAATAGCGAAGGCATCCCGGTGATTTACGATTGGTATCTCGATCTGGTGCTGCTCCCGAATCGGGCGCTCTATGTGCTGGATGAAGACGAATGGCGCGAAGCTATGCTCCAAGGAGAGCTTAGCGAAAAGGACGGCGCTGAGGCGGCAGCCGCTTTGAACGATTTGAAGCGCCGCATCGAGTGCGGAGAACATGAATGGGTCGGGCGGACGGAGCATTACTTCGGGCTGTTCGGCACGGAAGCTTAGAACGTTTTTGGCCCGGGACAGCGGGCTTGATTAGAGTCGAATCCCCTTGCGGTGCACAGGCAAAAAGTTCCGAGAACGACGGACTTTGCCGCTGCCGGCCGAAGGGGATTTTTTGGCGTTCCCTAAAAAAGAAATCAAGCTTCGTACAAGACTTGTCCGGTCAACGTCAGATCATAGCCGGAAATCGTGCGCAGCTCTTTGTGAAAAGCCTCCGATTGCAGGATACGCAGCACGGCGTCGATCCATGCCCGGTTGTCGGGCTTGCGGATCATGACAAGATCGTACCGCTCTTGAATGAGCGGAATGAAGTCGATCCCTCCGACGATAGCGGCCGCCTTCTCGATCCCGACCCCTACATCGGCATCGCCTGCGGCGACTCTGCCCGCTACCGCCATATGGCTAAGCTCCTCTTCGGCGTATCCGTCCAGCGCAGCCTGCGAAATGCCGTGAAGGCGCAGCTGCTCGTCCAGCAGGACGCGGGCTCCCGCTCCCTTCTCCCGGTTGACGAGCCGCAGCTTCGGCCGCTGCAGATCGCTCCAATGCTGCAGATCGAGCGGGTTGCCCCGCTGAACATAAAAGCCTGCGCGTCTAGACACTAGATTGACGACGATATAGGGCGAGCCGACGAGCAGCTTGCGGATATAAGGAATGTTGTACTCTCCGGTATCTCCGTCGAGCAGATGGGTGCTCACAATATCCGACTCGCCCCGGTACATCGAGATCAGGCTGTCCAGACTGCCTACATAGGAGCGTAGAGGTCTCACTCCGGGAATTTGCTTCTCCATATGCTTGGCGAGCAGGTCGAGGCTAATATCTTGGCCTGTAATGACAAGGGGGCGGCCTCCGCCGGCCCATGGAGCGGGTGCCGACGAGACGGAGGCATTCGCCGCCGCAGACTGTCCTTGTCCGGATACAGGAACGGTTTTGGCCCGCTGCTTGTAGGCTTCGAGATCGGCGGCTTCGACGCGCATTTGCTTGCCCACCCGATAAGAAGGCAGTTCTCCTTTTTTAATCAGGTCGTAGACGGTTAATTTGGATATTTTTAACAATTTGGCGATTTCTTCGGTCGTATAGGATATGTCGCTGGTCATGAGATTCCTCCTTGCATGAATTAACCCGATCGCCTCGGCTGCAATCTATTGTAACATAAATGACCTTTTTGTTATCGGTCAACGGTTTACATGTGCCTCAGCAAACAAGTATAATGAGTATTGTTTTTCATTAGATATATCTAAATATAACAAAGGGTGAGAGAAATATGTGGGGTAAAGTTAAAAGTAGTATGGTTTTGTCTGTCGTCGTCGGTTTGGCCTTGACGTTCTCGGGATGCGGAACCAAGCAAGAGCCTGCTGCAGGCGGAAACGCCGCGGCTCCTTCGCAAGTCAGCCAAACGAGCCCGACTCCGGCCGAGAAGGTGGAACTGACGATCTCCGCGGCGGCCAGCCTGACGGACGCGCTCAAAGAAGTGCAGGGCAAATATGAAGCGGCGCATGCCAATATCAAATTAAACTTTAATTTCGGAGCGTCGGGCTCGCTGCAGCAGCAAATCGAGCAGGGAGCTCCTGCGGATTTGTTCTTGTCCGCCGCAACGAAAAATATGAAGGCGCTGGTCGACAAGCAGCTCATCGACTCCGCGAAGCAGAACAATCTGCTGACCAATGAGCTTGTCGCGGTCGTTCCGGCCGACGGGAAGGTCGCTGTCTCCAAAGAGGCGGACTTGACGAAGCCCGAGGTGAAGAAGATCGCTATCGGAATTCCGGAGAGCGTACCTGCAGGCAGCTACGCACAGGAAGCATTGACGAACGCCAAGCTCTGGGAGGGCCTGCAGTCCAAAACCGTACAGGGCAAAGACGTTAGACAAGTGCTGCAGTACGTAGAAACCGGCAATGCCGATGCCGGATTCGTCTATAAGACGGATGCGCTCACCTCATCTAAGGTGAAGATCGCCTTTGCCGTCGATCCGAAGACGTACACGGCGGTCGAGTACCCGATCGGCATCGTTAAGGCGACCAAGCACGGCAAAGAGAGCGAAGACTTCTACACCTATTTACAGTCGAAGGACGCGTTAGATATTTTTGCCAAATACGGTTTTACGCCCGCCGCTTCCAAGTAAGCGGTGGAGCTTATGAATGCGAGCGAGTTTTGGGCGCCGATCAAGCTGTCCTTGCAGGTGGCGCTGCTATCCAGCGTGATCGTTACCGTTATTGGCATTGCCGCGGCCTGGTGGATGTCCAGAAGATCGTTTAGAGGAAAACTGGTACTGGAAACCGGCTTTATGCTGCCGCTTGTGCTGCCTCCGACGGTCGTCGGCTTCCTGCTTCTGGTGCTGCTCGGCCGCAAAAGCTGGCTTGGGCAGCTCATCGAATGGCTGTTTGCCGCGCCGATTATTTTCTCCTGGTGGGCTGCCGTCGTTGCAGCGGTCGTCGTCGCTTTTCCGCTCGTCTACCAGACGATGAAGGTGGGCTTTGCCTCGGTCAGCCGGGATTTGGAAGATGCCGGCCGCTCGATAGGAGCGAGCGAATGGCAGGTGTTCCGCTATATAACGCTGCCGATGACGCTTCCTTCCCTGATGACGGCCTACATTCTCGGCTTTGCCCGGGCGCTCGGCGAATTCGGGGCTACGCTGATGATAGCGGGCAACATTCCCGGCAAGACGCAGACGATCCCTACGGCGATTTATGTGGCCGTGGACGCCGGCAATAACCCGATGGCCTGGTCCTGGACCGTCACGATGATCGCCATCTCTTTCCTGATGCTGCTGCTGACGGGACGCAAGCCTGCGTAAATAGCCGCAGCCATCGCTTACGGGACACCCATGGGCCGGATAAGCCGCTGCCCGTCCATAAATAACCCCGGAACCGATGAGGTTCCGGGGTTTGTCGTTGTCATGACGCAGCCAATGAGCAACCGATAATGGAGAATATGAGATGCAGTCTCCTTTGGTGCGGGCCACGGTCGATTAGGAAGCGGCCGCGTCAAGAGGATAGGCGTTGCCGAAGCGGAATTCGCGCTTGATACGGGCACGCTTAGACGCGTCTCACCCGGGCGGAGCGTTCGAGCTCTTCGCCGCTCAGCGCGGCGAGCTCGTCGAGGAAGCGTACGGCGAAGCTGCCCGGAGCAGGGCGTTCGCCTGCGGCCCGCTCGGCGGCGACGCTGTAGCCGGCCAGCGCGGCGACCGCGCCTTCAAGGAGCGGGCGCGAGGCTCCTGCGGCTGCGGCGGCGAACGCGCCGATCACGCTGGTGAGCAGGCATCCCGTGCCTGTCACGCGCGTCAAGATCGGGTGGCCGCCGGCCACCGCGTAGGTGACTTCGCCGTCGCTGGCCATGTCCTCTTCGCCGGTGACGACGACGATGCAGCCGAGCTGCTGCGCCGCCCGCTTCGCCAACGCGGCCGCATCGCCTCCGTCGGCTCCGGCGTCGACGCCCTTGATGGCGCGGCTCTCGCCGACGACGTTGGCCACCTCCGCGGCGTTGCCCCGCAGCACGGCGACCTTCACTTCGCGCAGCAGCCTCCGCGACGTTTCGGTCCGGTACGCGGTCGCCCCGGCGCCGACCGGATCGAAAATAACCGGAACGCCGTGCTCGTTGGCCGATTGGCCGGCGATAATCATCGCCTCTACCTCTTCGGCGGTCAGCGTTCCGATGTTCAGAACCAGAGCTCCGGCGATAGCCGCCATATCCGCGACTTCCTCCTTCGCATAGGCCATGACGGGCGAGGCTCCAAGCGCCAGCAGCCCGTTGGCCGTGAAGTTGGTCACCACTACGTTGGTAATATTATGAACGAGCGGCTTCATTTCCTTGACTTGCCGCCATAAGGCGGCGATAGCTTTATTGTCCATTATATTTTCATCCATCCTTCGTTCTTTATTGTGCTTTATAGCATAGAGCGTCTTTCTGCTAATCATAAACCAACCGGGGAAGCTTGCCAACCCGCGAAAGCGGCGGTTAACAGCCGTTCTTGCGCACTCCGGAGAAGGACCGTGCCGGTTTCATTGGTGTTCGCAGCATCCTGTGCTATAATCAACAAATCGACTTAGTAGGATATCAGGAGGAAAAGAATGCTTACTTTTGAACAAAAACTGGCCGTAGTCGAATCGTTTCCGGAGCTGCAGCGCAAGGACGTTTCGTTGGGGCGGGTCAATTTTCAGTATGAAGACAGCGCCTACGACCGCAAAAACGTCGTCTACCATCTGCATAAAAACGGCAATGGCTTCGTTTACGCCGGTCATCTGAAGGGATATGCGACCGATGAGAAGGGGCTTGTCAATATCCGCGATTTCTCCGAAGAGGAGCTGCGCGGCTTGCTGACGGCTTCCATCCGCTCGCTGTCGCCGAGTACGCCGCAGAATGCGAAGCGATCTTCCTCTGAACCGGCCGAAGGCGGCGAAGAGCTGTGGATCGGCCCGGAAAACCACACGCTGCGGTTGTATTACGAAGACGAGCTGTGGTATTTATACGATCGGCACAACCTGGAATCGGCCTTCGAAACCTATGAGGAAGCCGAGGAGTATCTTCGTGAGGAAGGGTTTGCACGAAGCGGCAGCTAGCTTTGGGCGCAGGTCTGGCATGCAGAAAGCCGCGAATGAAACAAAACTTCATAGTGTTGCTCGTAAAACCGTTCATAATTAGAACGGTTTTTTTGCATTAATTCTGGAATCCTCGCGAAAAAAGAGCGGAGGGGCCATTTGGATCTGGAAAAGCGTCAGCGTCCGCCTTTGAAATTGGAGCGTTGCGAACTTGTCATGTTCATCGCCGTATTTAGGGCTGAAGAAAATGGTATTTTGTGGTAGCATATAAATAGTCATATATGTTTGGAAGATGGCTGAAGGAGGCGGAGGAATGTTAAGGTTTAGCAAGGAACTCCCGACCGACAAGCCTGTGGCCGGCGTGCACTGCGTGCCGATGACGGACGACGGCAATCTGCTGATGGTATGGGACCGGCAAGAACGCAGACTGACCACGGTCGGAGGAAGACTGGAAGGGAACGAATCCGTTCAGGAGGCGTTGGACCGCGAGGCGATGGAAGAGGCGGGCGTTGTTCTGACGCGGCGGAGAATCCCTTTTGCCCATTGGTATTGGAACGAGACGGAGACGTATACGGTATTTTTTCTGGCTTTTATCGAGCGCTTTCATGAAATGCCGGAAGGATTCGAAAAGACCGGATATGTCATCATGAACTTTCCTACCGCGCTTGAAATGATCGAGAGGCTGGAAGGTCCGGGGGAGCGTGCTCAAATTATAGCGAAGGCCAGGGAAGTGATGGAATCGGCTAAGTTTGCGGGATAAGGAGCGTGTACGATGATTATTCGTGAAACAGAAGAAGCTTTTATATTGATTGCCCAGCATGAACATGCCAGATTATCGGGCCAAATCGCCGGGCACTTGGGAGCGGATCTATTTGGGGACGAATCGTTAAGAGAGGATGTGCTGCTTGCCGTCTACGAACATGACCGCAGCTGGATTCGGCTGGATGACGCGCCTATCTGGAACGACCGGGCCGAAAGTCCGTTTTCTTTTACGGATTATCCGCTGCTTCCCAAGCTGCTGTGCTACCGGGTCGGGCTCGACGAAATAGAACGAATGAGTGCATACGCCGCCTTGCTGTGCAGCAAGCATTTCGCGTCCTTCCAAGATTTGCGCCAGTCGAAACGGCAGGCATGCATCGATTTTTGCCGTGAAGAAGCGCTGCGCCAAGAGCGTATCTTGAACTCGCTTAGCTGCGATGAAGCGCAGGCGGAGAAGCATTTTCGCTTGCTGCAGCTGTGCGACGATCTTTCGCTGTATGTCTGTATGAACGAACCGGGAGCGGACAAGGAGCATGAGCATCCGTGGTTTCGCTTCGGATTCAAGCTGTCTGAGGCGCTCGGGCTCGGCGATAAGCTGATGGCCGAGGGGGCGGATGGGGAACGGATTGCGTTAACTCCCTTCCCGCTGGAGCGGGCCTGCACCGTCTCGCTGAAGTATAAGCGTGTGGCCAAGGAGCTTGCCGGCCGGCTCGGAATCGATCAGGCCTATAAGGAATCGGCGTGGCTCACGCAGGAAGCGACGTTTGCGGGGCATTCCTAAAAGGGTGGTGAAAAAGTCCGCTGCGGCGTCCATTTGATCCTCCAATCGCTGTTGAAAACGGATTCTTTGGATTGTTTTTTCGTTTTTCTGTGGAGAGAATCCGTGTTCAAAGGCGAACGCTTACGCTTTTCCAGATTCAAATGGCCCCTCCGCTCGGTTTTCACCGGACTTCTAAACGGCGTCTTATTGCAGGAGACATATCGGCAAATCAAATCTATTTGCAAACGGGAGGATATTACAGATGACCTATCATATTCGCGTTAGACCTACGGCCCTGATTATTCAGAACGGCAGCATTTTACTTATTGAATATACGGACGAGCACGGCGTGCACTACAACCTTCCGGGGGGAGGAGCCGAGCCTGGAGAAACGCTCGCCGAAGGGGCGGCCAGAGAAGTGCTGGAGGAGACCTGTGCGGAGGCGGAAGTCGGGCCGATCGCCTTCGTGTACGAGATGGCGCCGCACCGGCAGTCGGGCGATCACCCGAATTCGCCTCACAACTTATCGATTATTTTCGAATGCACCTTGAAGGAAGGCTCCGTGCCCCGCTTGCCGGATCAGCCGGACCCTAAGCAAAGCGCCGTCAAGTGGATTCCGTTATCGGAGCTGGACTCCATCGTCCTGTATCCGAACATTAGCGGGCATATTCGACGGTTTGTGAACCGCCGAGCGACGATGGAGCTGATCGAAGATCATGAGCTGGACAGTTACGCCCAAACGAAATGATACCGGTACGAACGGAGGATGTGCGGATTGAACCGTTTTATGATCGGCCAGTACGGCCGCTTTGACTATAACAAGTTCCGCCGGGACTTTAAGCCCGGATTTTACGGAATCGAAGCCTGTTTGTTCGAGCGGGAGGAGGATGCCGAGCATTTGCTGAAGGAAGCGGGAGATCACGGGTTTCGGATCGGCATTCATTTTCCGCTGCGCGCGGGACGGTATAAGCATAGGGACGCGCTTCTCTTGTCCGATGACAAAGGGACGCGGGAAGCGGCCTATGCGGACGTCGAACAGGAGCTGAGCTATTTGCGACGGCTCCGTCCCGATTATGTGCTCTTTCATTATCCGAAGCCCGTCATTATGGATGACAGGGTCGATTGGACCTTGTGGCGGTTCTCCGACCGGAGCGAATATGCATGGGAGAGCGAGTACTCGCTGGAGACTCTGCGGGAGGGGAGCGAGCAGCTGTTCGAATGGCTGGACCGAAAAAGCCGGGAATATGATTTTACGCCTGTGCTGGAACTGGACGGTTTGAACCGATACCTTTACGGGACGGATCTGCTCGAATCCTTGCTGTGCCGATACCCCGGCATCCGGTTGTGTCTGGACACCGGCAGGCTGTATTTGCAGGAGAGGGTCGATCCTTATTTCGACGCCAAGGCGGTTCTGGAAGCTTACGCGCCATACGCTAAGCTCATTCACTTGAGCAACACGAACATCGCGGAGGGCCGGGTCAGGTTCAACCATTATCCGGTGCATCCCGCTCAGAAGCCGGAGGAAGGATGGGCCCCGATGGAGGACTACCTGCGGATTATCGCAGCGCGAAACCCCGCCGTGCAAATTTTGTTCGAGCATAATTCGGCTTTAATAAGCGATGAAGAGCTGGCTCAGTGCTATGAATGGGTCTGCGAGTTGATGAACGGGATAAGCTCATGAAAGCGCGAAGAATCGCCGCCGCCGTCATCGTGCTGTTATTCATCGCTGCCGCTTTCTTGGAGGAGTATAAGGCATCGTTTCCGCGCGTGTCGGACGCCGTCGCATTCGATAAGGATGTAAGCGAAAGCTTGCGGGTTCAGGGGCAGGAGCTTATTCCCGTCTACGAAATCGGCTCGGAGGCGTTTTATTTCGGCGTCAATAAGGAACTGGCTCTGGTAGGCATTCATGCGGTGAAAGGGCTGTTTGGCTGGAAGGTCAAGTCCCGCACGACAGGGACCGGTTTCGGCCTTAAAGAGCCTTGGCAGAAGCCTCTCAGGGGTGGGAGCAACGAAAATAATATCGTGTTCTTCGGGCTGGCCGACGCAACGGCCGCCGACGCCGTGCTTGTCAACGGGGAGCGCGCCGCGATGGTTCGGCTTGATGCGTATTTGGATCGGCCGGAAGCGAAGGGGCTTGCGGTATGGTACGTGAAGCTGAAGGAAAAGGCCGATCGGCCTGTTATCGAAGCGGTCGATCGAGAGGGCAACGTCGTATATAAATTGTAATTGGCGCCGATCATCGTAGTAAAAGAAATCATTGCTATGAACGGAGGACAGGATAATGACTCACCATTCTTTGCTTAACTCGCCCGAGGCGCTTCAACTGCTGGAGCGAATACGCGCCGTCTGTATGGAATTTCCGGAGGTGGCCGAGAAGATCGACGCTTTCGGCCATACTTCCTTTCGCGTGAGCGATAAGCCGTTCGTCATGATGGGACAAAAGGAAGGGCTGCCCACGCTGGCGATCAAGAGCACCCCCGCGTTTCAGGACATTTTGCTCCGGCAGGAAGGGACGAATTATTTCAAAACGCCTTATATCGGGCATCACGGCTGGGTATCCGTACAAAATATAGAGCGGATCGATTGGGAGGAAACGAAGCAATTGATCGAAGAAGGATTTTACCGTACGGCTCCGAAACGGCTGGCGAAGCAGCTGCGGGGCCAATGAATCCAAGATGGCTGGAATGGGCGGGCAAGCCGGTGCGGGCGGATGTTTATTTGGGCATGGGAGCGATTCTGGCGATTGCCGTGAGCTATCTGTATGCAAATTCGCTCTGGTTTACTTTTCGTTTTCTCGGCATGGAGGAAGGCTCGCAATGGGGTGCCGTGCGGCTGTGGTCGTGTGCATCGTCGCTGCTTGGCTGCAGCCTTCTGGCGGTTATGCTGTGCAGCTATAGAAGCGTGGTGAAAAAAGAGCGGAGGGGCCATTTGAATCTGGAAAAGCGTAAGCGTTCGCCTTTGAAAACGGATTCTCTCCACAGAAAAACGAAAAAACAATCCAAAGAATCCGTTTTCAACAGCGATTGGAGGATCAAATGGACGCCGCAGCGGACTTTTTCACCACTCTTATAGGATCGCAGGAGAAAGGCTCTATCCTGCGGCCCGGATGATAGCTTCCTTATTAGCGGTCATCCAACTGCCGCCGATAGCGTTATGGCTGTTGTTCGGATTGCTCGGTTCCGTGACGGAAGGAGCGTTGGGAGCGATAAGCCATGGGGCGGTTTTGTTATTGCTGCTCAAAGCATTGTTTCATAGCACAAAAATTAATTGATGGAAACGGCAAGCTATGGATAAATTTGCTTAATATTTGGAGGCCAAAGCGATGAAAATCACCAATATTATACCCGAACAAGCCGCCCAGTTTCGCGAGCTGAGGCTTCAAGCGCTCCGCAGCTATCCGGAGGCGTTCTCGGCGAGCTATGAGACATTCGCCCGGCAGTCGCTGGACGCGGTGAAGGAGCGAATTCAAACCTTGGACGATAACTTCGTGCTGGGAGCGTTTGACGGCGAACGGCTTGCCGGGATGGCCGGCTTCGTGAGGGAAGCCTCTCCGAAGCTGAGGCATAAGGGAAATATATGGGGCATGTACGTCGATTCGGCTTACAGAGGGCAAAGGGTCGCCTTCCAATTATTGGAGGAGCTGATTCGAAGAGCCGGTATGCTGGAGGGGCTGCGGCAAATTCTGCTTGGAGTGACCGCATCCAACACCGCCGCCCGGAAGCTGTATGACCGCATGGGCTTTACCGTATACGGAGTCGAGCCCGCTGCGCTGCAATATAACGATATGTATTACGACATGGAATTGATGGTGCTGCATCTGCCGAAAAAAGAAGAGAGGCTGAGCTGATGGAGACACGGACTGCCGAATGGGATTGGAAGAAAACGCTGTTCGTATCGGATTTGGACGGTACGCTGTTAAACGACCGGCAGCAAATCAGCGAATCGTCGCTGGAAGCGCTGAATCGGCTTATTCGGGAAGGGCTCCAATTTACGATTGCAACGGCACGTTCCATCGATTCGGTCAAACATATATTGGAGGGCTTGCAGCTGCAGCTTCCGGTCGTTCTGATGAACGGCGTCTTCATCTACGATTGGCGGCAAAGGAAAACGATTAGGAGTAATTACTTGCCTTCCGAGGTTGGAGAGGGCATTGTTCGTACATATATAGAGCACGGATTGAATCCGATTGTGTACACGGTGGATTCTGGAGGGTCGCCTCATGTTTATTACAGAGGAATGTTTAACGAGAGCGAACGGCTTTACATAGAAGGCCGGCTAAGCCAAGGCGATTCGCGCTTTATGCTAATTGACGATTACGAGGATTGCCTGCGGGAGCATATCGTCAGCGTGAACGCCATCGATACGCCGGGCAGGCTGGAGGCCGCCTATCGGCGCTATGCTTCTGAAGTGGCGTGTCAGTGTCATTTCGGACCGGATATTTACGCCCCGGATTATCATTGGCTGGAGATCGCCAGTTGCCGCGCGACGAAGAAAGAAGCGGTATTATATGTAAAGAACATGCAGCGCATGGAAAAACTTGTCTGTTTCGGGGATAATCTCAACGATTTGTCTATGTTCGAAGCGGCCGATGCGGGGGTTGCGGTGAGCAATTCCCACGAGCGGCTTCGGGAGCGGGCGACGCATCATATCGAAAGCAATAACGAGGACGCCGTTGCCCGCTTTCTGGCAAGTACCCGAAGCGGCTGATCCCTGGCGGAGCCGGCGAACCCCGAAATTTACAAATGGCATAAAAGAACAAATCCCCCAAAAGTGACGTGATGCTCTGAAGCTTATTCCGTCCGCATCCAGCCTAAGCTGGATCGGCGTCTAACCATTCCTCTGGGATCGTTCTATGGGTAGACATTACTTTCGGGGGAGCCCCCCGGATATCCACAGGATATGGCTGCGCATCTTTTCCTAAACAATCAAAAAAACCGCCCTTTAGGCGGTTTCAATAAGTTCGGTTAAAAATATGCTCGTTTTGATGATCGAACCGTTCTTTTCGAGTTGTACATAAATCCATTCGGTTTGCTTGTCGATGACAATTCCCTTGCCTTCCCGCGTTAGAACTCTCGTTTTGTTCAATAACACAGGGAACGGATAATGTGCTGACTGACTCCTGAGAACTTTCTTCGGCATCGCTATAACTTCCTTTTTCATTGGTTTTTAGATTATTGTAACATTTCTTTTTAGCAGATTCTGTTGAAAAAGTCACAAAATCTGAAAAAAATGCAAATTTTTTTGCAGCGGCTATCGGAATGAAACGAAGCATAGGCTAATACAAGGCATCTTTTTCACCACACTTTTTTAGCGATGCTCCCATTAAAGAGACAAGGACGGGGATAGGATGACGCGCGTAGGCTTGATTCGGCACGGGGTTACTTATTGGAATAAGGAAGGACGAACACAAGGCCATTCTCATAACGAATTGGATGAAGAAGGCATCGCTCAGGCGCACCTGCTTGCGGAGCGCTTGAGCGGGGAGGATTGGACGGTCATCGTCTCCAGCGATCTGCGCAGGGCGAGGCAAACGGCTGAGATCATCAGCGGCAGGCTGGGGATTGCGATAGCGGGGTTGGACGAACGTCTCCGCGAGCTGGGACGGGGACAGGTTGAAGGCTACACGGAAGAAGAACGGGTGGAGCGCTGGGGAGCCGGTTGGAGGCAGATGAACCTGGGGCTGGAGAGCGGAGCGGCAGGGGGAGAGCGCGGCAGCTGCTGCATAAGGGAGCTTGCGCGTAAATATGCGGGAGAGAAGATTTTGGTTGTCAGTCACGGAGCGGTGTTGAGACACAGCCTGAACAGGCTGATCTCCGGCCTTCCTACAGGAGATCCGCTGAATAATACGTCCCTGACCATTCTCAAGCAAGCTGAAGGCGATCAATGGGAATGCGAGCTGTATAACTGTACCCGACATTTAAAAGCCTGGTGAAAAAAGAGCGGAGGGGCCATTTGAATCTGGAAAAACGTAAGCGTTCGCCTTTGAAAACGGATTCTCTCCGCAGAAAAACGAAAAACAATCCAAAGAATCCGTTTTCAACAGCGATTGGAGGATCAAATGGACGCCGCAGCGGACTTTTTCACCACCCTTTTAAACGAGTGAAAAAAGTAGAATTTGGCATGTGCATACTTAATAAAAAAGGAGGAACACGATGCGATTCTCAGTCCGATTTGCAAAGCAGCATGATTTTGAGAACGTCGCCGGAGGCGATCAAAGTATCAGCGCGCAGCTGCTTGCCTATAAGCTGGCCAATGAGGAGATCGTGCTGGCGGAAATGAATCGGGAATTGATCGGTTATTTAAGATTGGAGCATTTATGGGGCAAGTCGCCGTATATCGGACTGATTATTGTCCGGCCGGATTGCCAGAAGCAGGGCGTCGGCCGCGGGATGCTGCAATTTCTCGAGGACCGGCTAAGGAGCAAAGGGCAGTCCGCCTTGTACAGCTCCTCGCAGGTTAACGAGAAGGAACCGCAGGAGTGGCACCGGCGGATGGGCTTTCGCGAGTGTGGAATCATCAGCGGGATCAACGAGGGGGACGTCGGCGAATTATTTTTCGTCAAAGCCCTGTAATGCGCTTCTTTCATCATGAATGGAGCGGATGCGCTCTTCGAGGTTGGAGCGAATGGCGGTCAATAGTTCAATCTGTTCGTTCAATTCCCGCAGCTTCTTTTTATATACGGGCAGCACTTCTTCGCAGAAAGCCTCTTTATTTTTCATGACGCAGTGTAAAAAACCGGAAATTTGCGCCGTCGTTAAACCAAGCTTCAAATAAAACCGGATGGTGCGGACTTGTTCGACCGCCAGGTCGTGGTACTCGCGGTACCCGTTATCAAGCCGGCGCGGGGTCAGCAGGCCTTGCTCTTCATAATGGCGCAAAGATCGGACGCTGGCTCCCGTTAACCTGGACAGCTCGCTTATTTTCATGGTCGTGCTCCCTTCGAGGCAAGCTTAAAGAAACTTATACCATAATTATAAACCTTAACATTGAGGTTAGGGTTATTTTTTTGCGCTTATCGCTGTTTTTCTTCGCTTCCTGCGGGATCTTAATAATTCTTAAAGAATATTTAGTAAAAAATTGATAAAGCCCGATTACAATGGACAATGGATTGACAGAGAAAAAAGAGTGGGAGTGGAATCATGCGTATCGGAATTAAAGGTTTAGGAATGTTGGTAGCGGCGGTTTTGCTGGCAGGTGCCACTTGGTTCTCGTGGTTAGTATGGGGACAAGGGGGCTCCTCCGGCAAGATGCTGAACGAGGTGCGGAATAAAGCTGCCGGCGGGGCTTCCGATACTGCCAAGCAGCAGCCTCTGAAGGTCGTCGAATCCGTCCAAAAGCTGAAAGGCGAATACGACGTCATTGTCGCGGGGACAGATCCGGAAGGCGTAACGGCCGCCATTTCGGCGGCGCGCAGCGGGTTGAAGGTGCTGCTTGTCGACGGGCGCAACCGCGACATTCTCGGCGGGCTTATGACGATCGGCTGGCTGAATACGCTCGATCTGAACTACGCGCCGGAAGCTTCGATGATTCCGGGCAAGCATAACTTTTTGAATAAAGGGATATTTCAGGAATGGTACGATCAGGTTGAGGGCACTTCGTTCGATACGCATACGGCGGCGAATGTCTTTTACGATATGGTACGGCATGAGCCGAATATCGATTTGCTGATGAAGGTTAAAGAAATGAACCCGATTACGGAGCCGTCTGCATCCGGAAGCGGGAAGCGCGTCGCCGGGATCGAGCTGGTCAAAGCCGACGGCAGCAAGCAGACTGTGCGCGCCAAAGCGGTTATCGATGCGACGCAGGACGCGGATGTGGCCGCGGCGGCCGGAGTGCCCTTTACTTGGGGGCGGGAGGATATCGGGGACAAGCAGTCCCAGATGGCCGTAACGCTCGTCATGAAGCTGAGCGGAGTCACGCCGGAGGTTTGGCAGTCATTCGGCAAGCACAAGGATACCGGTATGGATGCGATGAGCGTCTGGGGATTCCCGGAGATGAAGGAGTACGCGTCGACGAATAAAGAGCGCGTGCGGATGCGCGGGTTGAACATCGGCAGACAAAATGACGGCACGATTCTCATTAATGCGATGCAAATTTTCGGCGTCGATCCGTTAAACCCGCAATCCGTTCAGGAAGGCATGGAAATCGGCCGCAAAGAAGCGCCGCATATCGTGCAGTATATGAAGGAGCATTTCAGCGAGTTTAAGGATTTGGAGCTGGCGGGAACGGCGCCGGAGCTGTATGTCCGGGAAAGCCGCCATATTCAGGGCGAATACCGTCTGACGATGGCCGATCTGCTCGACAACCGCGATCAATGGGATGCTATCGCTTACGGTTCCTACCAGGTCGATATTCAAAGCACCAATTATCAGGACCCGGGAGCGGTCATGATGCATCCGAAGCAGTACGCCGTACCGTTTCGCAGTCTGGTTCCCAAGCAGGTCGACGGTTTGCTTGTCGTCGGGCGCGCGGCCAGCTTCGATACGCTGCCGCACGGAAGCGCGCGGGTGATCCCGCTCGGAATGGCTACGGCACAAGCCGCCGGAGTTGCGGCGCAAACGGCCATCGAGAACAACATTTCCTTCCGCCAGCTCTCTCAATCGGCCGATGCGGTCAAGACGATGCAGGACAAGCTGCGGCAGCGGAAGGTGGAGCTGAGCATGCAAAAGTTCGACCCTCCCGCATATACGAAGCATAAGGCGTATCCCGGCCTGAAGGCGGCGGTCAGCATGTTCGCTACGACAGGCGGCTATGACAATATGCAGTGGAAGCTGGACGACAAATCGAATGCGCAGCGGTTTGTAAACAATATGCTGGCTGTGCGCAAGGCGCATCCCGATGCGTTCAAAGGCGAGCCGTCTGCAGCCCTCAAAGGAATGACCGATCCGGCCAAGCAGCCGTTAACGCTGGAACAAGCGGCTCTGACGCTGGGGAACGCTATGGGGCTGAAAACGCTGGAAGAAAAAACGATTCGGCATTTAACCGAGCGCGGATGGATTCGCCAGGAGACGATCAAGGCTATCGAACAGCCTGCCGCGTTGACTAACGGAGATGCGTTTATGCTGATTCGCGATATTGTTGCAACATTTGCCGGCAAAACTTACGAATAAAAAACGCCGTCAGACAGCGTTCGACAATTTCCACCTGTTTACAATTGCGGCAGCTTGCCCCACAATGGAATGGAGTACAAAATTTGGGAGGGATACCTTTGTCCAAAAAAATTCTCCTTATTACCGGCGACGCCGTAGAATCGCTGGAAGTGTATTATCCGTATTACCGGGTGCTGGAAGCCGGTTATGAAGCGGTGATCGCTTCTCCGAAGAAGAAGACGCTCAGAACCGTCGTGCATGATTTTGAAGGCTGGGATACTTATACCGAAAAGCCGGGATATCAGCTGGATTCGCATGTGTCGTTCGCCGACGTCAATCCGGAAGAGTTCGACGGACTTATTATCCCGGGCGGCAGAGCGCCGGAATATATTCGTCTGGACGAGCATGTGCCGCGTATTTTGGCCCATTTCTTCGAAGCGGGCAAGCCGGTCGGCGCGATCTGCCATGCGGCGCTTGTGCTCGGCGCGCTGAAGGACAAGTCTTATTTCGAAGGGCGCACGATGACCGCTTACACGGCCTGCCGGTTCGACGTCGAACAGCTGGGCGCGCGGTATACGGAGGAGACGCTGCATGTCGACGGCAATTTGGTCACCGGACATGCCTGGCCCGATCTGCCCGGATTCATGAGAGAATTTTTAAAACAGCTGGATTAGGAGCGAACGCCTGTCGTTATCCGCTCAATTGAATAGCGTCGGCTCGAGAGAAGCTTCTCTCCGGGGCCGGCGCTTTTTGCGTTCAAAAGCATGGTGAAAAAGTGGACGGATAGCCGATGGAGAGCTGCGTCAGCGTCAGCGGTCGCCGTACAACTGCCGGCCTGCTCCTTTAAAACATGGCGCTTAACGCCCCGACAGCCGCCGTCCCCAGCGCCAAATCCAGCATAGGAAGCCGAAGCTGCGCTGTCCAAGGTCTTAAAGCCGTCCGCTCGATATTCCGCCCATTCTCCCTCATCTGCATTTCCAGATCGAATATGTTCATCATAGGGTTCCACTCCTTTTTTTGTAATTTTGATTATAGCTGGATAAAGGTGAATAAAAAGTGTAGAATGTTACACAATTTCTTCATCTTTTTTGACCGGAGGTAGACATCATGTTAGAACAATATTACTTGACGATCCGCAGGCAGCTTCCGAATGCAACCGAAGGAGAGGAAGCGGAGGTAACGCTGCAGCAGCTTGCGGACTGGCTTCATTTTTCCGGCAGAAATGTCAATATTATATTGAAAAAAATGGAAGAATTGTCGTGGATTCGCTGGATACCGGGACGAGGCAGGGGGCATCGTTCCAGAATGGCGTTTCGGGTAACGCGCGAGTCATTGGTGTTGAAAATGGCGGAGGAGCATGTAGCCCGGGGCGATCTGCAGCAGGCTTTCGCCTGTATCGACGAGCATGCTTATTTGCCGTCGTTGCGAGACCAGTTCGTTTATTGGCTGGACAGCCACTTCGGCTACCGGCCGGAGCAGCATCACGAGGAGCGGACCGATACGCTGCGGATTCCGTATCATAAGCCGATTTTATGTATGGACCCAGCGTTCATCACCTTTGTCGTCGAGTCGCATATGGCCAAGCAAATTTTTGACGGCATCGTCCGGTACAACCATCACACTCGAACGATCGAGCCGCATATCGCGCATTTCTGGATTCGCAGCGAAGACGAGACCGAATGGATCTTTTATTTGCGCAAAGGCGTTTTGTTCCATCATGGACGCGAGTTGACGGCAAGGGATGTCAAGTTTTCGCTGGACCGCATCCGCGACGAGCATGTCGATTCGCCGTACAGATGGATGTTCCAGGACGTTGTGTGCATCGAAGCGCTGGACCGGTATGCGATCCGCATCCGTTTGGCTCAGCCCAACTCGCTGTTCTTGCATTTCCTCAGCTTTGACCGAGCCTCCATCGTGCCGGAGGATTTGGTGTCGTCGCAAGGGGCCGCTTTCAAGCGCCACCCCGTCGGTACAGGACCTTTTCAAGTCGTGCAGCATGATGCCAATATGTTCGTATGCGAAGCGTTCCCCCGGTATTTTGACAAAAGGGCGCATCTCGACCGGCTCGAAATATGGTACACGCCCGACCTGGAGTGCAAAGCGAGCGGGTATGAACGGACGATGTACCGGATTCGTACGCCCGGTGAGGAAGACTCCCACGAACGGTGGAATAAGGTCGAGATGATCTCGCGAGGCAGCAAAATGCTGACCTTCAATTTGCGAATGCAGGGCCCTCAAAGGCAGTTATGCTTCCGGCAGGCGGTCGTGCACGGCATTGACCGCAAGAAACTGGAACTGCTGCACACTCCCGAAGACGCCCGATTGGCGGATTGGTTCATATACGAACATCATCCGTCGGATCAAGAGACGCTGTATAACCCGCAGCTGGCACGGGAGCTGCTTCGGCAAAGCGGATATGACGGAGAGGAGCTGGTGCTCGGGGCGTCGCAAGCCTATCTCGAGGAAGCGGGGGCGCTGGCGGCGCTGTTCGCGGAGATGGGCGTCAACGTTTGCGTCCAGACGCTGGACAACGATTCCTGCGGCCGCATCAAGGGGGGCAGACGAAGCCATATGTGCCTGGGCACGATCATTTTGGACGATGATCTTGTATTGTCGGTGATCGAGTTGTTTATGGCCGATAACAGCCTCGTGCACCGGCATTTAAGCGACGAATTGCTGCAAGAGATGCGTCCGCTGTTTCAGCAGATTTACGCTGCGGAATGCGAGTCGGGTCCGGGCGGGCAAAGCGAGGGGCTAAAGCGGCTGGAGAAGCTGGTCAAGAGCCGGGCTGCGGTGTTTTTCCTGTATCATTGGCAGCAAAGAACGCTGTATCATCCGTCGCTGCGCGGCGTATCGCTCAATGCGCTGGGGTGGGTTCCGTTTCGGGATGTCTGGTTCGAGCCGGTTTCGCTGGAACCAACGAACTTTTCGGCGGCATTTTAGGCGCGGATGGGGATACGGCTGCTCAATTGTTAGGTCATATAAGACGCGGCTTGGAATGATGTAACATAAAAATATGGATTTGACCCATATATCATGTATTAATTTATATTAATACGCACTATTGAAAATATATATTGTGTATGATATCGTGTGTATTAGTGAATTCATACCACATCATTCCAAAGCAGTTCAATTATGTGACGGGAGGAACCAGCATGTTGAGAGTAGTGCCGTTTGAGATGGGAAATGCCAGTATGAAGCAGCTGTTAGGGGGAAAGGGAGCGAATCTTGCCGAGATGACGAGAGTCGGGCTGCCGGTGCCGCCGGGGTTTACGATAACGACGGACGTATGCCGCGCTTATTACGCCGCAGGCGGTACGATGCCGGAAGGCTTGTTCCCGGAGGTGCAGGAGGCGATGCGCCGGCTGGAGCAAGCGAAGGGCGAACGGTTCGGCGATACCGAACGTCCGCTGCTTGTTTCGGTCCGCTCCGGTTCGGTAACGTCGATGCCGGGGATGATGGATACGATCCTCAACCTCGGGCTGAACGACGAGACGGTGGAAGGGCTGGCACGGTCTACGGGCGACGCTCGCTTCGCCTATGATTGCTACCGCCGTCTGATCCAAATGTTCGGCAATGTCGTGTTCGATCTGGAAGGATACCATTTTGAATTCCTTCTTCAGCGCATGAAGCAGCGGCTTGGCGTCGAATCGGACCATCAAGTGACGGCGGAAGGCTGGCTCTCCCTCATCGGCGAATACCAGGGCATTATTCTCAAATATGCCGGGCGCGCCTTCCCCCAGCAGGTCGATGAGCAGCTGGAGCTGGCCGTGGAGGCGGTGTTCCGTTCGTGGAACAATCATCGCGCGCAAATATACCGCAATATTCACCGCATTCCCGATGAGCAGGGGACGGCGGTCAATATTCAATCTATGGTGTTCGGCAATATGGGGGCGGATTGCGGCACCGGGGTCGTGTTTACCCGCAACCCGTCAACAGGCGAGCGGACGTTGTACGGCGAGTTTCTGATGAATGCGCAGGGCGAGGACGTCGTCGCCGGAGTGCGTACGCCGAAGCCGATCGTGAAGCTTCAGGAAGAGCAGCCTGAAGCTTACGGGCAGCTGATCGCGGCCGCCCAGAAGCTGGAAGGGCACTACCGCGATATGCAGGATATCGAGTTTACGGTAGAGCGCGGCAAGCTGTACTTGCTGCAGACGCGCAGCGGCAAACGAACGGCGCAGGCCGCCGTCCGGCTGGCGGTCGCCTTCGTAGGCGAAGGCGTAATTACGCGCGAGGAAGCGATTCAGCGCATCGAGCCGTTCCATCTCGATCAGCTGCTGCATCGCGCGATCGATCCGTCCTGCAGGCCGGACGTGCTGGCTTCCGGCCTGCCTGCTTCGCCGGGCGCAGCCGCCGGGCAAGCCGTGTTCGACGCCGACACGGCGGAAGCCTGGGCGCGCGCCGGGAAGAAGGTCATTCTCGTGCGGTCGGAGACGACGCCCGAAGACATTCACGGCGTGCTTGCCGCCGAGGGAGTGCTTACGAGCCGCGGCGGCATGACGAGCCACGCCGCCGTGGTCGCCCGCGGGATGGGCAAGCCGTGCGTATGCGGCTGCGAGGCCATCCGCTTGGGCGAGCGGGCCTTCGAGGTCGCCCAAGCGGACCAGGTCGCGGCGACGATCGCCGAAGGCGAGTGGATCTCGATTGACGGCGCCACCGGGCGCGTCATTCGCGGGGTTGTGCAGCTGCGGGAGCCTGAGCTGACGGCAGAGCTGGAGCAGCTGCTCTCGTGGGCGGACGAGATTCGCCGCCTCGCGGTGTACACGAACGCGGACACGCCGGAGGATGCGGCCAAAGCCCGCGGCTTCGGTGCGGAAGGGATCGGCTTATGCCGCACCGAGCATATGTTTATGTCTCCCGACCGCATACCGGTCGTAAGGGGAATGATCCTTGCCGAGCGCCCCGAAGAGCGGGCGGAGGCGCTGCGGGAGCTGCTGCCGATGCAGCAGAGCGACTTCGAAGGCCTCTTCCGCGCGATGGACGGCCTGCCGGTGACAATCCGGCTGCTCGACCCGCCGCTGCACGAGTTTTTGCCGAATCTGGAGGAGCTGGCGGTCCTTCGCTCGCAGCTAACGCTGCGGCAGGATGCGGATGAAGAGGAGCTGCAGCGGGTCGAGAGGCTGCTGCGCAAGGTGCGCAGCCTGCATGAGATGAACCCGATGCTCGGTACCCGTGGATGCCGTCTCGGCTTGATCCATCCCGAAATTTACGAGATGCAGGCGGAGGCGATCTTCCGCGCGGCGCTGCACTGCTCGGAACAAGGTATTGACGTGCGTCCGGATATCATGATCCCGCTCATCGGCCATGCGAGCGAGCTTAAGCTGATGCGGGAGCTGGTCGACCGCGCGGCTTCCGAGGCATTGGGCTCCAGGCCGTGTCCCTTCACTTACCGCGTAGGCACGATGATTGAGGTTCCGCGAGCGGCGATCACTGCGGCGAGCATAGCCCGACATGCCGATTTTTTTTCCTTCGGCACCAACGATTTGACCCAGATGACGCTCGGCTACAGCCGCGACGACGCGGAAGGCAAGTTCCTTTCGCATTATGTGGAGCATAAGCTGCTGCCGGCCAATCCGTTCCAGGTGCTTGATCAGGAGGGCGTTGGAATGCTGATTCGCTGGGCGGCCGGGCAGGGCAGAGCGGTAAAGCCGCAGCTGAAAATGGGAGTATGCGGCGAACACGGCGGGGATAAGGAATCGATCTTCTTCTGCCATGCCGAAGGGCTCGACTATGTGAGCTGTTCGCCTTACCGGGTTCCTCTGGCGAGAATTGCCGCTGCCCAAGCCGCGCTGACCATGGCTTACGGCGAAGCGACCGATCATGAGGCTTCTGCGCAGCAGCATTCGGCTTATTCCGCCTAACGTCTGTGCGGTCGCGCATTATAATTTTTTGGTAAAATGGAAATAATGACTAATCCACTCGGATATACAGATGATGGCTAAGCGAGGTGCTGCAGGTTGGAAAGAACATTGTTAATGGTGAAACCGGACGGGGTACAGCGCGGATTGATCGGAAAGATCGTACAACGGTTCGAAGATAAAGGTTTTCAATTGATCGGCGCGAAGCTGATGCAAGTATCGGAGGAGCTGGCGCAAACCCATTATGCCGAGCATGCCAGCAAACCTTTTTACGGGGAATTGGTCGATTTCATTACCTCCGGCCCCGTGTTTGCGATGGTATGGCAGGGCGAACAGATTGTGGCCCTCTCCCGTTCGATGATGGGCAAGACGAGACCGCCGGAGGCGGCTCCAGGTACGATTCGCGGCGATTTTGCCGTCCGTACCGAGAGCAACGTCATTCACGGCTCGGATTTGCCGGAAAGCGCGGAGCGAGAAATTGCGCTCTTTTTCAAACCGGAGGAGCTAGTCGTCTACGATCATGTCATCCAAAAATGGCTGTAAGCGGCGGGCTGCAACAATGGGAAGCTCCCGGTTCTTCGGAGCCGGGAGCTAAACTATTATTAACCAAAGATTAATAATAAAAAGATGTACTTACTAGAATTAATCATTATTTGATAGAAATAGAATGTAAATAAAAGTAAGTTGACATATACTTCGAGAATGGATTACACTAAGCAAGGCTTACAATTTCATACGAAAAAATGTACTTCTTATTTAGAGTGGCGGAGGGATAAGGCCCGATGAAGCCCGGCAACCGTTCCAGCAGGATGACCGAATGTGCGCGATGTCATGCGTGCCATTTGCGGAACCATCCGTGGAAGTCCGGTGCCAATTCCTTCGGAGCGCGCATAGCGGGTTCCGGGAGATGAGAGGACGCACGAATGAAGACCAACTCTGTTCGCTTGCGTTCAGGGTTTTTTTGTCGTTAAGGAAAGGGGCGGCCGCCTTAGTTCACATAAATAGGATGGATGCACTTTGGGGGCCTCGTGAAACGGAAAGAAGGTGAAAGCGATGATTGAGTTACGGCAAATTAATAAAACGTACGGCTCCGGCGCAGGGGTTGTTCAAGCATTGAAGGATATCGATCTGACGGTGCGCAAAGCGGAAATTTTCGGCATTATCGGGCATTCGGGAGCCGGGAAAAGCACGCTGATCCGCACGATCAATTTGCTTGAGCGGCCGACATCGGGTCAAGTTATGGTGGACGGAACGGACATTACGTCGTTGCCTCATCATCGGCTTCAGGAGCGGCGGCGCTCGATCGGAATGATTTTTCAACATTTCAATCTGCTGTCGTCGTTATCGGTGCATGACAATATCGCTTTTCCGCTGCGCTTGTCCAAGCAGCCGAAGGCGGAGACGGAGCGGCGCGTGAAGGAGCTGATCGGGCTCGTCGGGCTGGAAGATCATGCCGATAAGCATCCCGCTCAATTGTCCGGGGGCCAAAAGCAGCGGGTAGGCATAGCGCGTGCGCTGGCGACGAATCCGAAGGTATTGTTATGCGATGAAGCGACATCGGCGCTGGACCCGCAAACGACGCAATCGATTCTTGCGCTGCTGCTGGAAATTAACCGCAAACTTCATATTACGATCGTGCTTATTACCCACGAGATGCAGGTGATACGCGCCATATGCGATCGGGTGGCCGTGCTGGACGGCGGAATGATTGTCGAATCGGGGGACGTCGCCAGCGTCTTCTTGAAGCCTCAGCACCGCACGACCAAAGACTTTGTCGCGCAAGCGTCGGACGGTTCCGAAGCTTATGCCGGACTCATCGACAAGGAAAGAGGGAAGCGGACGCAGGTGAAAATTACGTTCATCGGCAAGCAAACTTACGAACCCGTGCTCTATGAAACGATGAAAGAAATGAATGTGCCGTTTGCGATATTGCAAGGGACGATCTCCCGCTTGAAGGATACGCCTTACGGCCAATTGATCGTGGAGCTTCACGCCGCCGGCGAAGAAGCGGACAGGACTTTGACGGCGCTGCGGGATCAAGGGCTTGATGTGGAGGTGCTGACCGTTGGATAAGCCGTCTTTTTGGGATTTGGATTGGGAGGAGATTGGCCGGGCTTGCCTCGATACTTTGACGATGCTGGGCGCTTCGACGTTTTTTACCGTGCTTATCGGATTGCCGCTGGGCATATTGTTATTTTTGACCTCGGGCGGGCAGCTGCTGCAGCAGAAGGCATTATACGGTATCTTATCTTTCGTAGTGAACGTGCTTCGCTCGGTTCCGTTCGTCATTTTGATGATTGTGATCATTCCGTTTACGAAGCTGCTGGTCGGCACCTCGATCGGCGTGCCCGGCGCGATTCCTCCGCTGGTCATCGGGGCGGCGCCGTTCTTTGCCCGATTGGTGGAGACTTCGCTTAGAGAAGTGGACCGCGGCGTCATTGAAGCGGCCCAGTCGATGGGGGCTACTTACAATCAGATTGTAGGGAAGGTGCTTTTGCGGGAAGCGAGGCCGGGGCTCATTGCAGCGATTACGATTACGGCCGTTACGCTGGTTTCCTATACCGCTATGTCCGGAGTCATCGGGGGCGGAGGGCTGGGGGATTTGGCGATTCGCTACGGGTATCAGCGGTTTCAGACGAACGTGATGATCGTGACCGTCGTTATTTTGGTCGTGCTCGTTCAAGTGCTGCAAATGCTTGGAGACCGGCTCGTACGGAGTTATCAGCGGAAATAGAAGGGCGTCCTTCTATAGACGTGTTTCTTATATAAACAAATACATGGATTGGCGGAGGGAACATACTTATGAAAAAAGCAATGGTATCTGTATTATCCGTTGTGCTTGCTTTGACGATGGCAGCTTGCGGCTCGAAGCCGGCGGCTCCCGCCGAGTCTTCTGCAAACGGCGCGGCAGCGGGCGGGGCGGCGAAGGAAGTCACGCTGAAGGTCGGAGCGACAGCCGTGCCGCACGCGGAAATTTTGAATTCGGTGAAGGCGAAATTGAAGGAACAGGGAGTCAATCTGGAAATTAAGGAATTTACCGATTATGTGCAGCCTAACGTGCAGGTGGCCGAGAAGCAGCTGGACGCGAACTTTTTCCAGCATACGCCTTATCTGGAGCAGCAAAACAAAGACAAAGGCTTCAACCTGGTGAAAGTAACCGGCGTGCACATCGAGCCTTTCGGCGGCTATTCCCAGAAGATTAAAAAAATCGACGAGCTGAAGGACGGCGCCACCGTCGCCATTCCGAACGATCCGTCCAACGGAGGCCGGGCGCTCGCTTTGCTGGAGAAAAACAAGCTGATCAAGCTGAAAGACGGCGTAGGCGTCAACGGTACGGTGAAAGATATCGTCGACAATCCGAAAAAGCTGAACATCAAGGAGCTGGAAGCCGCGATGCTGCCGCGGGTGCTGGGCGAAGTCGACTTGGCGCTGATCAACACCAACTATGCGCTTGAAGCGAAGCTGACGCCGACCAAGGACGCGCTGTTCATCGAAGACAGCAATTCGCCTTACGTGAACATCTTGGTCGCCCGCCCCGATAACAAAGATTCCGATGCGATCCAGAAGCTGGCCAAAGCTTTGAACTCCGAGGAAGTAAGAACATTCATTAACAGCAAATATAACGGAGCGGTTGTGCCGGCGTTTTAAGCAGGAGCAGGCGAGAGAGACGGGACCTTGACAGACGCCCGTCTCTTTTCGGTATGTTCGTTCGTCGGGACGTGAGCGGGGTTTGAAGTTTTACGTGAAATTGGTTACATTTGTTATGCAGACAGGTGTTACAGGATGGAAGCGGCGGCCCTGCGAGGTGCAGCGTTTTTTCTAATAATAAGGAGTGATGGACCGATGAGAGATCCGAGATTAAAGGTGTTTGCGCATAATTTGATCCGCTATTCCGTAAATCTTCAGCCCGGCGAGCATATTTTACTGGAAATGATCGGCCTGCCCGATCAAGAATTGACCAAATGTCTCATTGAGGAAGTGCATGCGGCCGGAGGGCATCCGCATATCGAGCTGCGCGATCCCGCCGTTACCCGCAGCTTGATGCTGCACGGCACGAAGGAGCAGTTCCAAATGCTGAAGGAGCTGGAGCTTGAGCGGATGAAGCGGATGCAGGCTTATATCGGCATGCGCAGCGGCAGCAATATTACGGAAACGTCGGACGTGCCGGAAGCGCAGATGAAGCTTTACGTAACCGAGTACCAGCGGCCGGTGACCGATCAGCGCGTCAATCATACCAAATGGTGCGTGATGCGTTACCCGAATCCTTCGATGGCTCAGCTTGCCAATACGAGCACCGAAGCGTTCGAAGATTTTTACTTTCAGGTGTGCAATCTCGATTACAGCAAAATGGGCGGCGCTATGGAAGCGCTCGTCAGCCTGATGAACCGTACCGATAAGGTGCGCCTCGTCTCTCCCGGCACGGATTTAACCTTCTCCATCAAAGATATTCCGGCGATTCCTTGTGCAGGCAAAAATAATATCCCCGACGGCGAAGTGTTTACCGCACCGGTGAAAACATCCGTTAACGGCGTATTGTCCTACAATACCCCTACGATTTATCAGGGAACGTCGTTCGAGAATGTGGTGCTGCGGTTCGAAAACGGCAAAATTATTGAAGCGACAAGCAACAATACGAAGAAGCTGAACGAAATTCTCGATACCGACGACGGCGCAAGATACATAGGCGAATTCGCGATCGGCGTGAATCCGTACATCAAATATCCGATGAAAGATATATTGTTCGATGAAAAAATCGACGGCAGCATTCATTTCACCCCGGGCAACGCTTATGAGGAAGCGGATAACGGCAACCGTTCTTCCGTTCACTGGGATATGGTGCTCATCCAGCGGCCTGAGTTCGGCGGCGGAGAACTGTACTTCGACGACAAGCTGATCCGTAAGGATGGACGCTTCGTCATTGCGGAGCTGGAGCAGCTGAACCCGGAATATCTGATGTAGCGGCGTCGAACGAATGGAAGCGGCGACGGCCGCTTGCCGAATAGAGCGAAGCAAGACCGGAACTGCAGCTTGATGCGGTCCGGTCTTTTTTGTTGTTTAGGAAATGATGCGCAGCCATATCCTGTGGATATCCGTGGTCTCCCCCGAAAGTAATGTCTAACCATAGAACGATCCCAGAGGAAGGGTTAGACGCCGATCCAGCTTAGGCTGGATGCGGACGGAATAAGCTTCAGAGCATCGCGTCACTACCCTGGAAATTACTCTTGGTACCCCATTTCCATTGTCTGTGGTGCCGCGTAGCGGCATGGATGGCTTTTGGGGGATTTGTTCCGCTTCCGTGCGCCGTGGGCATCCCGCTGCGCTTTTTGCGGAGCCCTCCCGCAGAGAAGGGGATGACTTCGTCATCTTGATAGGCTTGAAATCCGGGGACAAAAGTGAACGCTGCGCTTCTCCGGATTGCCTTCGCTGACGACGGCTGTTTTTTCAACGGACCCTCTAAAAGGGTGATGGAACAATCCGCTGCGATGCCATTTGATCTTACAATCGCTGTTGTAATTTTGAATGGTTGTCGCCGATTTTTTAAGAGAAAATCCGTCTGCAAAGGCGAGCACTAACGCAGTACACTCGCAACGGACACAGCGGCCGTTATATCTACCCTATCGGCCATTTTGGATTTCTAACGGACACAGATGCAGCTATTTGTTGACAATGCCGCCTTAGAAAGCAATTCGGAGCTATGTAAGCGCTATGACGTCCGTTACGTTTAAAAAGCATCCGTTTGCGACGACTTTAGCTCCCTCATGTCCGTTAAAAGTAGAAACGGTTCGACTCCTATTTTCTATCCGTTTTCAAAGCGAACCAGCTACTTGCCGGCCCATTTGCGGTACTGCAGCGGCGACATGCCGCATACCGATTTGAAGATGCGGCCGAAATGGGTGCTGCTGTCGAAGCCGACCTTCTCCGTAATGTCGGTGACCGACATGCGCGACGATTTGAGCAGCTGCTGAGCTTCCTGCACGCGCAGGCTGTTCACGTACTCGATGACGCCGAACCCGGTTACTTCTTTATAGATGCGGCACAAGTAATACGGGCTGATATGAAAATGTGCGGACAGTCCTTTCAGCGACATCGGCTCGCGGAAATGCTCGTTAATATATTTCACGATATCCGATACTTTGCGGTGCAGCGTGGTCGGATGATCGGATACTTTGCTGCGGCTGTCCGACTGCTCGATATGCCGCTGAATCATGAGCAGCAGCTCGCCCAGCAGCAGCCTCATATAGCCTTCGGTGCCGCTCTCCTGTTGTTTTTGCTCGCGGAGCATCTTCTCCATAACCGATTCGACCGCGATCAGCTCGCGCGCATCCGGGTGAAGCACCGGCCCTTCCTCGAATACGTTCAGCAGCCCGGGCAGCATCGACTGAACCGGTTCCACGAACGAATCGCGGAAATTGATTAATATCCGCTCATGCTGCGGGGAGCCGGCTTCCATCGTTTTATGCAGCACATTAGGCTGAATCAGCACCAGATCGCCTTTTTTCACATGATATGACCGTTCTTTAATGAAATAAAATCGCTCGCCCGCGCGCATATAATAAATTTCGTACGAATCATGGGAATGATTTTGTTTCATGTTGAACGTATCGGTGCGTATCGAATGATGCAGATGAAAGCCGTCTTTTTCGGAGAAGGAAAAGCCCTTCTCCGGCAGCGTGCCTTGGGGCGGCAGCGGTTTCATATTCTGGCGACCTCCTTAAGAGTCCGATAGAAGCGGAATGATAGAATGTGCAAAATATGTTGAAAAAATAAAATGTAAGCAATTTTCGTGCTGTTTTCGTATATTTATTGCGCTATACTCACAATAACACAGACAAGGGAGGAAATATAGATGTCACGTAAACGTTATGCACTCGTAGGCACGGGAGGAAGAGCAAGCTTCTTCTACACTTCCATCGCCCGCGATTATAAAGAAACATCCGAATTGGTCGCTTTCTGCGATATTAACCAAACCCGGATGAATGTAGCCAACCAAAAACTGGAGCCGTTCGGCGTTGGACCGCTTCCTACTTATAAATCTAGCGATTTCGACCGGATGATCGAGGAGCAGAAGCCGGATATCGTGATCGTAACGACGGTGGACCGCACGCATCATACGTACATTATCCGCGCTATGGAGCTTGGCTGCGACGTCATTACGGAGAAACCGATGACGGTCGACGAGGTGAAATGCCAGGAAATTCTCGATGCGATCAAACGGACAGGCCGCAACGTACGCGTCACGTTCAACTATCGCTATTCTCCGCACAATACGAAAATCCGCGAGCTGATTATGGACGGAGCCATCGGCGACGTTCACTCGGTTCACTTCGAATGGCTGCTGAACACGAAGCACGGCGCGGACTACTTCCGCCGTTGGCATCGCGACAAGCGCAACAGCGGCGGCTTGCTCGTGCACAAATCGACGCATCACTTCGATCTGGTCAATTTCTGGCTCGGCACGCAGCCGAAGACGGTATTCGCCTTGGGCGATCTGATGTTCTACGGACGCGAAAACGCCGAGAAGCGCGGCGTCACCGAGTTTTATTCCCGCGCTTACGGCAGCGAGTATGCCAAGAACGATCCGTTCGCGCTGCATTTGGAGGAAAATGAGAACCTCAAATCGATGTATCTCGATGCGGAAAAAGAAGACGGCTACTTCCGCGACCAAAGCGTCTTCGGCGACGGCATCAATATCGAGGACACGATGGGCGTCATGGTCAAATATCGCAACAATGCGATTCTGACTTACTCGCTGTACGCTTATGCGCCTTGGGAAGGATTCCGCGTCTGCTTCAACGGCAGCAAAGGCCGCATCGAAATGAACGTCGTGGAGTCTTCCTATGTCAATTCCGGCGGCGAGCAAGCGCTCGAAGGAGCGGTGAAAGGGAAGAAAATTACCGTATTCCCGATGTTCGACGCGCCGTATGACGTTAAGGTTGAGGAAACGAAGGGCGGCCACGGCGGCGGCGATCCGGTGCTCCTGAACGATTTGTTCGGCGTGAAAGCTCCGGACCGCTTCAACCGCGCGGCTTCGCATGTGGACGGAGCGATGTCGATCCTTACCGGCATTGCGGGCAACCAGTCGCTTCGCACGGGTCTTCCGGTGCAGGTGGCCAATCTGGTGTCGTTCGACTAATTATTACTCGATCATTCATAGCGCAGGGCTGCGCGAGTTACGGCAGCCTTGCGCTTTTTTGCCGTTTAGCTCTCGGATCGATCGGCGGCATAAGTCTTGAAATGATTGGAAGGGAGATTTAAGATGGAATTGATAGGATACGCTCTTAAGAGCTTGAGAGGAGAATTCAGGTGGGACAAGGTTTCTTAATGGCGCTACTGATCGTGGCAGGACTTATCCATTATGCCAGCGTGGATGGCGGCGCAGTAGAGCAAGGAGAGGGATACGGGATTGAGAGCCCGGCAGGCGCGGGCAATTCGTCAAGCCAGTCTAACGGCTCGGCAGGGGAAGATGGAACAGAGGCGGTTGAGGAAGCTCCGGCTGTCAGTAAGATTTACGCGCAGCCTCCGGAGATGACTATCGATGAGACGAAAACATACGAGGCGACGGTTCACACGAACAAAGGCGACTTTACGATCGAACTGTTCCCGCATGAGGCTCCGGTGACCGTCAATAACTTTGTTTTTCTGTCGCGCGAAGGCTACTATAACGATGTGACGTTTCATCGGATCGTTCAATCGTTCATGATTCAAACCGGCGACCCGACAGGTACGGGAGCCGGCGGTCCGGGATACAAATTCAAGGACGAACTGAATTCTCCGTTCCGCTATGAGCCGGGAGTCGTTGCGATGGCCAATTCCGGTCCGGATACGAACGGCAGCCAATTTTTCATCTGTACGGGACCGGACAGCGATTATTTGAATCAAATGCCGAATTATACGATTTTCGGCCGGGTTACGGACGGAATGGATACGGTGCGGGCGATTGCGGCCACGCCGGTCGGCAAGCAGAAGCAGACGGGCGAAGAGAGCGCTCCCGTGGAAGCAGTGACGATCCGGTCCGTCGATATCGTGGAAAAGGATGCGTCCTAATAGCGTCGGGGCGCCGCGCCAAAAAGAGAAGGTGGAATGAAGCTTGGAGCAGTACGTAGCATTGATCGGAGTTATTTTGGAGAAGCTGGAGCAAACGTACAAAGATTTGAAATTCAATTATGACGGGATGGACGCAGTTTTGCGGCAGCATTCCCCTGAAGAGAAAGCGAATACGCCGGAGCTTATAACGATCGGCGAGCTGCGGGATATTTACGGAGAGCTGATTACCAGACTGGAGGCGCGTATGCCCGGGTTGAAGGAGCCGGACGAGCGGGCGTAAGAAGGATTTTCGCCAAGGTTCCGTTTGCGCGGGGAGAAGCTTCCTCCTCGTGTACCCTAGTAACGAGGGGAATCCCCGCCGAGCGAGCAAGCGGAAGACGGTTTCGGCTTGCGCCGTCGACGTCATTGCAGCGCGACTCTCCAGAAGCATCGGAAGCTCGCGGCAGGCAGCGCTTGCGTCTCCTTAGCCGATGCTCCCGTTCGTCGCGTCAGCGAGGCGAGCGGGCAGGCATTACTGCTGATGCTTGCGATATTCGTGCGGGGTCAGCTTGGTCAGCTTTTTGAACATGCGCCCGAAATGGGCGATATTCTCGAAGCCGACGCTGTCGGCGATGTCGATGATTTTGCGGTTCGACTCCCGCAGCAGCTTCTGCGCCTCGCGAATCCGGGTCATGTTGACGTATTCGATAAACGTAAAGCCGGTAATTTCTTTGAACGCGCGGCTCATGTAATAAGGACTCATATAAAACATCTCGGAGATTCCCGACAACGTCATCGGCTCTTGGTAATGGCTGTTAATGTGTTGGACGATCTCCGATATTTTTTTGTGCAGCGGGCTGGCGTGCTCGAAGGGAACCGATTCGTAACGTTCGGCGTAACGGCTTGAGAACAGCAGCAGCTCGACGAGCAGCAGTTTAATGTAGGTTTCGAATCCGTTCTGCTTCTCGTTGAGCTCCTTGGTCAGCTTGTTCATGATCGTCTGCACGAAAATCTGATCCTGCAAATTCAGACTGAGCACATGGGCAGGCTGCTGAAATACGCCGAACAGCGAAGGATGATAGAACGGATGATCGGTGCCGATGAACGAATCGCTGAAATTAATGACGATGCGCTCATGGCCCGGCTGGCCGACATCGGACGTCTTATGAACGTCATGCTTGTTGATGAAGACGAGGTCGCCCGGTGCGATCATATAGGATCGGTCTTTAATAAAATAGTTGCGCTGGCCGGACAGTAAATAATAAATCTCGTAGGTGCCGTGGTAATGGTTTGTTCTTTCGAAAGGCTCGGTTCGCTTGATGTGCTGTATATAGAAATCGCCTTCTTCCGCACCGTAGGTGAGGGATACCGTTTCGCTCATATGGCTCGATCACTTCCCGATTTCAAGATTTCTCTCATTGTAGCAGAGAATGATACTTTTTCATAGCAAGATATGCATAGGTCTGTGGAAAATAGGCAAAATTGGCGAAGATAATGGTATGATTTTGCGTTATGATCGGAGTATCACATTAATCAAGGAGGCTTTTTTCATGAGCAAGTATCAGACGATCGCCCAAGCAGTGAAAGAGGGCAACGTTAGCAATATCAGCGCTTCTGAAGGTATCAAAGTGTATCCGCATTCATTGTCGGAATCCGGCAATGTTAAGCTGGTTATGATTAAGGACAACCAAACGAAGTACATTTTGGCCGTAGGCGAAGGCCCGCTGTTCGACGAGCTGCAAGGCAGCGTAGAAGGCGGAGTGAAAGCTTGCCCGTTGACTCATGAAAACCGTTTGGTTATTAATAAATATTTCGATTACACCGTGCCTCGCGCATTCGGTACGCAAATCGCGACGATCGGTCTCGGCGACCGTCTCGGCATCGCTTCGCCGGGCCATATTAAGACGGTTCGCGGCAGAAACGTGCGTCCGATTCTGGCTCAGCAAAGTATCCGCGAGCTGAATTTGACGGGACGCGATTACAAGCAAGTCGTCGACGCCGCTTGCTTCGCCGCTTTCCAGGAAGGCTACAAGGACGGCTTCGGCGCCGACGGCGACCACTTGAAGGTAGAAGCGGACATCGAGCTCGCGCTCGGTCTCGGCTTCACGATGCTGACGCTGGATTGCTCCGAATATATCGACAATTCGATCGAAGGGCTGTCCGCCGCGGAGCAAGCGGCCAAATACGCCGCGCTGCCCGAAGACGTGCGCAAGCATTACGAATCCCGTTATTTGAATCAGGAATTCACGATTGCGGGAACTTCCGTAACGTTCGACCAAGAAACGTTGGCCAAAAACGTGCTGATCTACGGACCTGCCATCGATTTCATGGAGCATATCTACAACAAATACATTAAAACCGCCGACCGCGAAATCGACTTCGAGATTTCGATCGACGAGACGGCTACGCCGACCGCGCCGGAATCGCATTTCCTTGTAGCTAAGGAATTGTATGCCCGCGGACTTACGATTTACAGCATGGCGCCGCGCTTTATCGGCGAATTCCAAAAAGGCATCGACTACATCGGCGACATCGAGCAATTCGAGAAAGAGCTGATCATTCATGCCGGCATCGCCGACGACTTCGGCTACAAGCTGAGCATTCACTCGGGCAGCGACAAATTCAGCGTGTTCCCGATCATCGGCAAACATACCAAAGGCCGCTTCCACGTGAAAACGGCCGGCACGAACTGGCTCGAAGCGGTAAGAACGGTAGCCAAAGTGAATCCGGGCCTGTACCGCAGAATGCACCAGCACGCATTGGAGCACTTCGAAGAAGCTACGGCTTACTACCATGTAACAACCGATTTGAGCAAAATCGCGCCGCTCGATCAAGTGGCCGACGCCGATCTGGCCGATACTTATATGAACGAGGACAATGCGCGCCAATTGATCCATATTACTTACGGTATCCTGCTGCAAGCGAAGGATGCGGAAGGCAAATCCTTGTTTAAGGACGAGTTCTACAGCACCTTGAGCGATCAGGAAGAAGCGTTCGAGCAATCGCTGATTTCCCATATCGGCAAGCATCTGGACTTGCTCGGCAAGTAAACCGCCCATTTCAAGCCGGAGCGTGCGTAGCATGTTTCGGCTTAGGCATTGATTCGAACTATTTCCACAAGAGAGGATTGAGGATGTCCCATGAAACCATTTCTTGACGAAAACTTCCTGTTGTCCAATGAAACAGCCGTCCGCCTGTACCACGATTACGCCAAGGATATGCCGATCATCGACTATCACTGCCATTTGAGCCCGCAGGAAATTTATGAGAACAAAACGTTCAAGAACATTACGGAAGCGTGGCTGTACGGAGATCACTACAAATGGAGAGCGATGAGAGCGAACGGCGTCGAGGAGCAATTCGTTACCGGCGGCGAAGGAGCAAGCGACTACGACCGTTTCTTGGCCTGGGCCAAAACCGTTCCGCAAACGATCGGCAACCCGCTGTACCATTGGTCCCATCTTGAGCTGCAGCGCTTCTTTGGCATTTACGATCTGATCAACGAGAAAAACGCTCCTGTCATTTGGGAAAAAGTGAACGCTCAATTAAGCGGCGAAGGCTTCGGCGCGAGAGACCTGATCAAAAAGTCCAATGTCAAAGTCGTATGTACGACGGACGATCCTACGGATTCGCTGGAATATCATATTAAAATTAAAGAAATCAAAGATTTCGACGTTCTTGTGCTGCCTTCGTTCCGTCCGGACAAAGGCCTTGAGATCAATCGCGCGACGTTCCTGCCTTGGGTAGCGAAGCTGGGCGAGGTTGCCGGACAAGCTATCGGCAGCTACGATCAACTGCTGGCGGCTTTGGAATCCAGAGTGCGCTTCTTCCACTCCGTAGGCGGACGCGTATCCGACCATGCGCTGGATTACGTCGCTTATGCGGAAACGACCAAGGAGCAGGCGGCAGCGATTTTCGCCAAGGCGCTGAAAGGCGAAGCCGTCAGCCTTGAAGAAGAAAAGCAGTATAAAACGTATACGCTCGTATTCCTCGGCAAGCTGTACGCCGAACTGGGCTGGGCGATGCAGTTCCATATCAACGCGGCGCGCAACAACAACAGCCGGATGTTCGGCAAGCTCGGCCCGGATACGGGATACGATTCGATCAACGACAGCTCGCTCGCTTCCCCGCTGGCCAGACTGCTGGACGCTCTCGACGGCGACGATTCGCTGCCTAAGACCATTCTGTACTCGCTCAATCCGAAGGATCATTATGTGCTCGGCACGATTATCGGCAGCTTCCAAGGCGGCGGCATTCCGGGCAAAATTCAGCTCGGCTCCGCTTGGTGGTTCCTCGATACGAAGGACGGCATGATCGAACAAATGAAGGCTCTCTCGAACCTCGGGTTGTTCAGCCGCTTCGTCGGCATGCTGACCGACTCCCGCAGCTTCCTGTCGTATACGAGACATGAATATTTCCGCCGCATCGTATGCAATCTGATCGGCGAATGGGTGGAGAACGGCGAAGCTCCGAACGACCTGGAGCTGCTCGGCGACATGGTTCGCAATATTTCGTACAACAACGCGGACGAGTACTTCCAGTTCTCTTCCTAATTGATGATGAGCATTCCATCATAGAGCCAATAAGTCCGGTGTATCTATAAGATATGCCGGGCTTATTTTTGGTTGAACGGATTTGTCCGTGGCGGAGAAGGACTCGGGCAGGAGGCTATGGAATATAGGGTAAGAGTAACCAGCCGAACTGCGATTACGGAGCCGCGGCTTTTCCGACCCTCTTCTAGCAGGGTGGTGATTTCGTCGTGGCCTGCGGTCGATAGAGGTTTCCGCTCGCTGTTGCAGCCGGATTTCTTTCATTGTTAACCCCTCACGCGGGGAAAATCCGTCTACAAAGGCGACCGCTGGCGCTTTTCCAGATTCAATTGGCCTCTCCGCTCTTTTTTCACCACGCTTCTAGAAAGGAAGTCTTATGTATGGAAATAAGTAAAGCACCGCCTCAGGCGGGTCTTAAGATACATCAGCTTCAGCCGCTGCCGTTTCGCAAGCTGCTGGCCTTCTTCGTACCGCTCGGCGCGTCGGCAAGCCTGGTCATGATTTCGCATGTCATTATTAACGGGACATTGGCCCGCTCCGCGCATCCCGAGCTGCTCATCGCCAGCTACACGATCGCGATGAGTCTAATGGACGTGATCGAACGGCCGGCCATTCTGCTGCGACAGACATGCTCCGCGCTGGTGCGGGACCGGGTTTCGTTTCGCGCGATGTCGTCCATCGCCGTTTATTTGCTGCTGTGCAGTTTTATCATCGGCTCGGCGATCGGCTATACTCCGCTCGGGCCCTGGGTGTTTCTGCATGGGTTCGGGGCGGCGGCGGAGCAAGTGCCGGAGATTGTCGATATATTCCGGCTGCTCAATATCGTCATCATCTTCTCCGGCGTGCGCTGTTTGTTTCACGGCATTATTATTTATAATCTGCGCACGAAATGGCTTACGATCGGGATGGGGATTCGGCTTATCGGCATGTTTATGGCGGCCGCTTACTTTGTAGCCACGGACAAAGTAAGCAGCGGAGCGGTAGGCGCGTGGATTTTTCTGCTCGGCATGGCGATCGAGTGCCTCATCAGCGTGTTGGAAGGAAGGTCGCTGCTGAAGCGCGTCATTCCCGAGAAGCTGGAAGGCCATCCGATCGCGGATAAGGGGCCTATCTTCCGGTTTTACCGCCCGTTGATGTACTCTTCCTTTCTTGCCGTGCTCATCGACCCTGCGATTAACGCCTTTCTCGGAAAAACGGGAAGGATGGAGCTGGCGATCGCTTCGTTCGCGATTGCGGTCAATCTCGCGCACTTGATGCAGAGCTTCTTCTCCTATATGCATCAGATTGTGCTTAACTTCTATAATGTCAATGCGCGCAGAGTGTATCAATTCGCTTGGATGATGAATTTATGCCCGGCTTTATTGATTTCCGTGCTTGCCTACACGCCGGCAGGCCCTTGGTTTTTGGAGCAAGTGATGGGAGTGAGGGCGGGGACGGAGCTGATGAGCGAAAGCTTGCGTGCGCTGCGCTTTTTTATGATCATGAATCTGGTATTCCCGTGGCTCGATTACTGCAACGGTATCGTGATGCTCAAGGGGCAAACCCGCTGCATGGTGTGGTCGCAGGCGGCCAATGTGCTGGTAACGCTGCTGGCTCTGCTGCTGCTCGTATGGAAGGTGCCCGGTTGGGGCGGATCTGTCGGCGCGCTGGCGCAATCGCTCGGCTTGGCGGGAGAATTCGCCGTCGTACTGTATGTGCTCCGCTTTTCCCGCGAATGAAGGCAGTGATAACTGACGAGTCTGCAAACATTTGTTGAAATGTTTACGAAAGAAATTTATTAGATGTTTGCTCAACGGTTAGAATGAAGATTTTTCACAAATTCATACCGCCGAATGAGGGAGGCGATTGAAAAAAGGCCGTATATCGGCCTTTTTTCGTTCAAGCTTATAAATTGTAAGTTTAATTTTAAACAAAGCAACCTGCAATTTAAACATGTTACGAAATATGTAGAGTTATCTTATGTTAAAATATTGACAATAGTTAGGCGCCGTTTTATGATCTAATGGAAGCCTTTACATAATGTTTGCGAAAAACGGTACTGGACTCTAAGCGACGCCGCACAGGCGTTAACCGACGAGAGGCAGGGATTACGCTAATGAATATTGTCATTATCATGTCTGATGAGCATTCCCAGGAGGTAATGGGCTGCTCGGGCCACCCCTTGGTACAGACTCCCGTATTGGACCGGCTTGCCGCCGAAGGGACTCGATTTACGAATTGCTATACGAATTGTCCGGTGTGCACTCCGGCGAGGGCGAGTTTTTTTACATCCAAGTATGTGAATGAGCTGGGGACCTGGGATAATGCTACGCCTTATGACGGTAAAGTGAAAGGGATTTCCGCTTATTTGGCGGAGCACGGGCGCGAGCTGCACAGCTTCGGCAAGCTTGATTTTCATCCGGAGGGACATTATGAAGGTTTGATTGCCCCAAGGCCGGGATTCCGTAGAAATATTGATACCGGCGCTTATTTCCGGGATACCTGCGAGCCGAAGCCTAAGGTGGAGGAGCGCTACCGGAACATCGGCATCCGCAGCAAAGGCACGAACGATCAGCGAATAAGGGATGAAGCGATCGAGTGGCTGAAGCAAAGAAAGGTTCAGGCGGCTCCATGGGTTATGTACGTCGGTTTTTCCCATCCGCATTTTCCGTTCTTCGTCAAACAGGAGCATTGGGATACGTATGATCCGCTGGTGCAGCAAATCCCGGAGGCGACGAAAGGGCCGTTTGACGAACTCAACGAGCCGCTGCAGGCGATGCGCCGTTATTTCCGCTGCGATGCGGCGGACGAGGAGACGATTCGGCGAGCCCACGTAGGCTATTTCTCCTTGACGACGGAGTTGGACGAGAACATCGGCGACATCGTATCCGCTTTGGAGGAGCTCGAAATGTACGACGACACTTTGATCATCTACACGAGCGACCACGGGGAGCAGCTCGGCAATCACGGGCTGTGGTTCAAATGCTGCATGTATGAAGAGTCCGCCCATATACCGCTTATTATGAAAGGCCCCGGCGTAAAAAAGGGGGCGACGGCAGATACGCTCGTATCGCTTGTCGACCTGTTCCCGACGCTATGCGAGGCGCTTGCGCTGCCCGTTCCCGAAGGGGTGCAGGGCAGGTCGTTATGGAGACTGGCGACAGGCAGGGCGGACGTGGAGCGCAGCGATTTTGTGTTCAGCGAATACCACGCGCACGGAATGCCGGTCGGCATGTATATGATTCGCTGGGATCGCTGGAAGTACGTTCACTTCAACGGCTATACGCCGCAGTTGTTCGATCTGGAGAACGATCCGGAAGAAATGTTCAACCAGGCGGAGGCTGTGCCGATGAGCGATGAAGCGAAACGGGCGCTCGAAGCATGCGAACGGAGGCTGCGTTCGGTATGCGACCCGGAGGAAACGGAGCTTCGCGCCAAATCGTTTCAGGCTAGGATGAAGGAGCGGCTTGGAATTGCCGAGTTCACGACGGGCGATCCCAAATCGAGCGGATTCGTAAATCCGAACTATCCGGTTCCTTTTCCCGAAGCCAAAGCTCATTGAAGAACAGGAGTGCATCTATGATACGTCGACAACTGAACCTGCACGATTGGAAGAGGAGGCTGCTGGGCAAGGAGGAGTACAAGCCTTTTCCGCGGCTGGAAGAGAGAGAGCCTTGGGAGCAGCTTCCCGCGTCATTGAAAGCTTCCATCGTCCGCGAGGCGGAAGCGAGCCTGCCGTTCGCCTATCCTCCGCTTACGGCCGTGATGTACATGGAGTTTTGGAGAAACGGCAACCGGACGCGCTACGATCTGCCGTACCATCGCCGGAGACGAGCGCTCACTACTTTCGTGTTAGCCGAATGCATCGAAAATAAAGGCCGTTTTCTGGACGATATCGTCAACGGCATTTGGTGTATATGCGAGGAGACGTCTTGGGTCATCTCGGCCCATAATTTTCATTTCTATGACCGCAGCCTTCCCGTTGCCGACAAGGCCCGTCACGACATCGATCTGTTCGCCGCCGAGACCGGCAACGCCCTGGCATGGACGTATTACTTGCTGGGGGATGCGCTAACGGAGCATTACGGGCCGCTTGTTAAAGAAAGGCTGGCAATGGAGCTGCGCGAGCGCATTTTAGAGCCTTACGCGAGCAGGACGGACATGTGGTGGATGGGCTTCGACGAATCGGTGAAGCTGTACAACTGGACGACCTGGATCACCTCCAACGTGCTCAGCGCCGTATTATTCGTCGAGGAGGATGACGACCGGCGCATCCGGGCCGTAGAAAAGGCGGCGTACAGCCTGGACCGCTTTCTGCTTACGTATCATGCGGACGGCGGCTGCGACGAGGGGCCGAGCTACTGGAACAAAGCGGCGGGTTCCTTGTTCGACTGTCTTGAGCAGCTGTTTGTTGCCACCGGCGGAACGATCGATCTCTACGGCGAGCCGCTGATCCGCAATATTGCCGCGTATATTTTCAAAGCGCATATTCATGACCGGTATGTGCTTAACTTTGCCGACGGGCCGCATAAGGTGACGATTGAAGGCGATTTGATCTATCGTTTCGGAAGTCGTACGGGGCAGAGCGATCTAATGGATTTGGGCTATACGATAGCCCGTCGATGGGGGACCGAGGGAGTCAAGCAGATGCAGTTTTTCTCCTTTTTACGGGTAGTTCCTGCGCTCTTTAATTTCAGCAAGCTGCTGGAGCATGGACGGGCGGCGGCATATCCGCGCAGCCTGTGGCTGGAAGGGATTCAGGTGATGATTGCCCGGGAAGCGGCGAGCCCGGAGCAAGGGCTGTATGTTGCCGTAAAGGGCGGACACAACGACGAAAGCCACAACCATAACGATGTCGGCCAGTTTGTTATTTATTATGACGGAGAGCCCTGCATCATCGATCTGGGTGTAGAGACTTATACGAAAGAGACGTTCGGACCGAACCGGTACGATATTTGGACGATGCAGTCTTCTTATCACAACCTGCCCGAGATTGCGGGCGTGCGTCAGGGCGCCGGAGAAGGCTATCGGGCTTCCGACTGCCGGTTTGCCGATGACGGGCAGACAACGTCGCTTGAGCTCGACATCGCCGGCGCCTATCCGCCGGAAGCGGGGCTGGATTATTGGCGCCGATCGGTCGCTCTCCTGCGCGGCGGCACTCCCGCCGTACAAGTAACCGAGACATACCGGTTTGCTTCGGAAGCCGGTGAGATCGCTCTCCATTTGCTGACGGGGCGTGAGCCCGGGCTGCAAGCGGACGGAACGATCTGGCTGCCGACGACGGAGGGGAAGGGACTCGTCTGTCAATACGACAACCGCGAACTGGAGGCGGTGATCGAGGCTCGCGTCATTACGGACGAGAAGCTGCTGCAAGCTTGGGGAGAGACGGTATATCGCATCGTCATGAAGCCGAAGGAGCGGTGCGCCGCAGGACAATATGTGTTTACATTCCGTGCGTAACGGCGCGCACATTCGAAGGGGACCGATAGATGAAGAAGGCGTTGTATGCGGGAATCGATATAGGCGGAACGAATGTGAAAGTCGGGTTATGCGATGCCGGCGGCCGGCTGCTGCATAAGCTGGAAGGGCCTACAGGAGGAGCGGAAGGGCTGCATGAAGCGGTTCGCCGCATCGACCAATATGTTCGCCGGGCTGTTGACGAAGCGGGGGGTCATTGGTCGGACGTAGCCGGTATCGGAGCGGGGATTCCCGGCTTCGTCGACATCCATAGCGGCGTGGTGGCGCTGGCCGAAAATTTGGGCTGGGAGCAGGTGCCGATCGCCCGCATATTGTCGGAGCAGTTCGGCAAGCCCGTTGCCATCGAAAATGACGCCAATCTGGCGGCGCTAGGAGAAGCGCTCCACGGCGCGGGACGCGGGGTGAACCATCTCGTGTGCTATACGGTCGGAACCGGCGTAGGAGGAGGCATCGTCGAAGCGCGCCGTCTCGTCCACGGGTTCGGCGGCATGGCGGGAGAACTCGGCCATTTGCGAATCGCCGCGGAAGCCGAGGCGGCCCCCTGCAACTGCGGGCTGCGAGGCTGCCTTGAGACGATAGCCTCGGCCACGGGCATCGTCAGGCTGGCCCGGGAGGCAATCGGGCGAGGGGAGGGCACGACGCTCGCCGGGCTTGACTTGGCGCGGCTGGAAGCCAAGGATGTGTTCGTCCACGCCGAAGCCGGAGACGGCGCGGCGGTGCGAATCGTCCGCAAGGCCGCGGATGCGCTCGGCCTGTCGATGGCGATGGCGGCTGCGGTGACGAATCCGCAGCGCTTCATTATCGGCGGCGGCGTGTCCCGCGCCGGCGAGACGCTGCTGACGCCGGTCCGCGAGGCGTTCGCGCGCTACGCCGCCGAGCCTTTGCGCCGGCAGGTCGATATCGTCCAAGCGCAGCTTGGCAACGATGCCGGGATAATCGGCGCGGCCGGCCTGGGCAGGAGCTTAAGCGGCATGCCGTCATAAGGCGAGCTGCGCCCATCTGCTTCGCGCTCTCTCCCTTAAGCGACCCGAACGGCTTGACCCGGCATCTGCCTTTCGTGCGCCGCCCGGACCGGGGCTTAGCCGCAAGCGTCCCCTTTATACGGCAAAACCGTCCTTGGCAAAGGACGGTTTTGGGCCGAGACGGCTGCAACTGCTATAAGTGTTAAGCTTAAGCCAACTGCTGCATGGTTTTCGCTTTTCTTCCGTATTTCATGTTGAAAAATTTGGTGAACAGCTCGTGGACCATTTCAATCTCTTCGGCGTCCAGTCTCATGATTTTAAAGTAGGTTTTGGCTTTATCGTTACCGGCAAACTGTTTCCAGGTGAGCAGCTTGTCCTGTTCCAGAGCGCTGTCCAGCGATAAAGTGATCCACTTTTTGATACCGCCCGTGCATAGCTTAAAATGATTAGGAACAAAATAAGCGTCAGAACGCATAACATCCGGCTTAAGCTGCAGCAGCCGCGCGGTGTTAAGCGCATCGTCCAGCGCCGAGTGATGCTGCCCTACCGGTTCAAGCTCGTGCTCGACCAGCGCTTGCTGCAGTCCTCCTTCGAAGAAGGAAGTTACGTCAAGCAGATTGACGAGCCAATCGCCACTGACCTGATTTATTTTGCAATCAAGAAATAAATGGAAGAAATCACCGCCGCCCCAAGCAAGAATGGTATACTCCTCTCCGCAAAAAGCCCGGAACTCCCGGATCACCTGATGAAAGCGAGCGCTCTTGTGCAGCGTTTCCTTCGTAATTCCGCAAAATTGCAAGGCGAATCTATTAATATAAAAATTCGGATTGATATAGCTTTGAAACGTATCGACGATTTCCAGCCGGTCGTTCAGCTTGACGGCCCCAATCTCGATAATTTCCATAGGATAAATATCGTAATGCTTCCTTCCGTTAAATTCGAGGTCTATCACAATATAATTCATACACTTCACCTCCTCGTACAAGCATACCACGTTTCGGACCCAAGGTTATAATGTTTTTCGTTGCCAGTCCGGATTTTATCCGTCTTTTCTTCGGAAAAAAACGAGCTGTTCGCCTTTTTCGGCCGCCGGAGCGCGGTTTTGTCGATAAAATCCGTATTTTCCTTCATTCCTAGACAAGTTTTTGATATAATAAAGTGAATTTTCATACGTGAAGGGGATTAGTATGGATTATATAAGCACGCGAGGAAAAGTGGAGAAGTGCGGATTTATCGATGCCTTTTTGATGGGGCTGGCCAATGACGGCGGTCTTGTGATCCCAAGTGAAATTCCGAACATCTCGGAACAGAAGCTGAAGGAATGGCAGGAGCTGTCCTATCAGGACTTAATGCTTGAAATTTTCTCTTATTATACGAACGATGAAATTCCTTACGAGGATTTGAAGAAGCTCGTTTATGACAGCTACTCCACCTTTAGAGACGAGGCCGTAACGCCTCTGAAGCAAATTAACGATTCGCTGTACGTGCTGGAGCTGTTCCAAGGGCCGACTTTTGCGTTCAAGGACGTCGCGCTGCAATTTATGGGTAACCTGTACTCCTATGTGGCTACGAAGCGCAATGAAATTATCAATATTTTGGGCGCGACCTCCGGAGATACGGGAGCGGCGGCTATCCAAGGCGTAAGAGGCAAAGAAGGCATCCGCATCTGCATTTTGCATCCGCATCAAAAGGTTAGCAAGGTGCAGGAGCTGCAAATGACGACGGTGCAGGATGAGAATGTGCTGAACTTGTCCGTGAAGGGCAATTTCGACGATTGCCAGCAGTCGATCAAGGAATTGTTCGCGGATGTGGACTTTAAGCATAAATATCATCTGCGCGCGATCAACTCGATTAACTTCGTGCGCATTTTGTCCCAAACGGTATATTATTTTTACGCTTACTTCCAAATCGCCAAAGCAAAACCGGTCGGGAAGGTCAATTTCAGCGTACCGACAGGCAACTTCGGCAATATTTTTTCCGGCTACTTGGCCAAACAAATGGGACTTCCGATTGGCAAGCTCATTCTGGCTACAAATGAAAACAATATTTTGGAGCGTTTCGTTAAAGAAGGCATGTATAAACCGGGCGAGTTTTACAGCACGTACAGCCCTTCGATGGATATTCAAATCGCCAGCAACTTCGAGCGGTATTTGTACTACTTGAACGACCAAAATCCGGACAAAGTATCCGAGCTGATGAACCGCTTCCGTGCCGAAGGCCAGCTGGAGATCGGACCGGAGCTGCTCGGCAAAGTGGCTCTCGACTTCGAAGCCCAAGGAGTGAAGGGTGCGGATTGCCTGGAGATTATCGATAAATATTACAAGCAATCCGGCTATTTATTCGACCCGCATACGGCCTGCGGAGTAAAAGCCTACGAAACTTGCAGCGGGGAGCAGGAGACTTGCGTCGTATTCGCCACGGCGCATCCGGCCAAGTTCAACGAAGCGATTGCGCTCATCGACATTGAGCAGCCGTTCCCGACCGAAATTCAGCAGCTGTTCGACAAGCCGCAGGTTCAAACGGTCATTGAGAACGATAAGCAGGTGCTCGTCAGCGAGCTGGAACGGTTTTTCGGTTAATAAAATGACGGATGGATAAATAGAAAAATCGCCCGGGCTTACCGGGCGATTTTTTGTTATTTAGGAAATGATGCGCAGCCATATCCTGTGGAAATCCGTGGTCTCCCCCGAAAGTAAAGTCTACCCATAGAACGATCCCAGAGGAAGGGTTAGACGCCGATCCAGCGTAGGTTGGGTGCGGACGGAATAAGCTTCAGAGCATTACGTCACTACCCTGGAAATTACTCTTGGTACCCCATTTCCATTGTCTGTGGTGCCGCGTCGGCGGCATGGATGGCTTTTGGGGGATTTGTTCCTATAAGCTATGGACTGTAAGCACGGCGGCTTATTTCGCGGCCGGTCGGGAGTCGCCAAGCTGAACGCTGCGCCCCGCGCCAAGCCCGATCAGCAGGAACAAGATCGTTGAAACGACAAGGACAAGCAGAGGCGCCGTCCAGGACTGCGTCAAATCATGCAGATAGCCGAACAAAATCGGTCCGACGGCGGCGAGCAAATAGCCGAACGATTGAGCCATGCCGGACAGCTCGGCGGCCTGGGCCGCGCTCGAGGCGCGCAGCGCGAATAAGGCGAGCGACAAGCTGATGCTTGCGCCTTGTGCGATGCCGATCAAAATGATCCACAGCGGAGCCAGCGACGTAGACGTGCTCAGCAGCAGACCGCAGTAGCCGAGCAGCGCGACCAGCGCCGTGAACACGACCAGTCCGCGTTGACTGGAGCGGCGTCCGGCAAGCACCGGCATAATGAAGGAGGCCGGCAGGCTGACGAATTGCATAAGCGACAGCATCCAGCCGGCGGCTCCGGTGCTCATGCCGCGGTCGTGCAAGATGGCCGGGAGCCAGGCGATCGTCACGTAGAACGCTAACGATTGCAGTCCCATGAACAGCGTGACCTGCCAAGCCAGCGAAGATTTCCACAAGCTGCCGGTTCGGGCCCGTTTGATGACAGCGGCGGCTGCGCCGGAGGCCTTCAGCTGAGGCAGCCATAAGATTAGACCCGCTGCGGCGAGGATGGCCCAGCAGCCGAGCGAGCCTCGCCAGCCGAGACCGAGGCCATTGGCGACAGGGACACTGATGCCGGAAGACAAGGAGGCCCAAAGGCTCATCGACATGGAGTACAGACCTGTCATCAACCCGACTTTGCCGGGAAAATCGCGTTTGATCAGGCCGGGCAGCAGAACGTTGCCGATAGCGATAGAGGCGCCGAGCACGGCTGTTCCGGCGAACAGCGCCGCTGCGGAAGGGAGCGAGCGGATCACGATTCCCGCGGTTAAGGCGGCCATGCTTATAAACAGCGTCTTCTCCATGCCGATGCGGCGGGCGATGCCGGGCGCGAGCGGAGACAACAAGGCGAAAGCGATAAGCGGCAGCGCGGTCAGCAGACTGGCCAGCACATTGGACAAGCCGGTATCGGCGCGGATCGATGCCGTTAACGGTCCGACGACAGTAATGGAGGCGCGCAAGTTGGAAGCGATCAGGATGACGCCGAACATGAGCAGCAGGCTGCCGCTGCGAATGCCTGTTGCTGCATGGGCTTGCCCGATTGCAGCAGATTTGGGGTTGTTCATTGCAGTTCCTCTCCTTTGTACAACAAATCGATCAACGATTATTGCATGTGATAATAAACTATAATATACTTATAACGAATAAAAGTAAATTATAATTTATTTGGAGGGAAACCTTTGGATATTTCTAAAGAACAGGATGAACAAGAAGTGCAGGGGATGGTCCGCCGGATCGGCCACCAGCTTAGACAGCTGCGCAAAGAGCAGAAGCTGAGTCTAGACGACCTTGCGGAGAAATCCGGGGTCAGCAAGCTGACGCTCGGCAAAATCGAAAGGGGAGAGACAAATCCGAGTCTGGCCGTGCTATGGAGAATAGCCGACGGTTTGTCGGTGCCGATGTTTTCGCTGTTCGCCGGGGAGACGGTCGTCCAGGTGTCCCGTGCTGGCTCAGGAATGCAGTTCACGGACGGGCCGTGGCGGATCGAGCCGATGTTCCCCCAATCGATGAGCGGAGGAACGGAAATATACCGTGCCTATTTGGCGCCTCGCAGCAAGTATTCTTCCGATTATCATCCGGCCGACGTCATGGAAACCGCTGCGCTGATGTCCGGTATCGCCCGCATCATCGTCTCCGATGTCGAGCATGAGCTGCACCCGCATGATGCGATCCGGTTCCGCGGCGGCTGCGTTCACACGTATGTGAATGATTCGGACGATACCGCAGTTTTGCTGATCTCGCTGGAGCGTGAGAAGCAATAAGCCTTAAGCATAATCATAATGCGCAGCGCCTGCAGCTAAGTCTTCGTCAAATCGCTTGCGCAGAGGCTTTTAGACGAGCGGGCGCCGCGTGAGGCAAGGCGTCTTTCTCAAGAAGAAGTGCCGTCATACCAGCATAGCACCTCGCTCCAATCCCACTGCTCGTAATAATTCGAGCCTAAATCCACGGATTCAATCCATAAGACCGCCTCCGCGCCGTTATCCTTGCCCAGCATTACGCCGGCTTTCTCCCGGTTTGAGCGCACCCAGCCAAGCCGGCGGCTGCTCTTCAGATATTGAGGAGCGTAGTCTCCGTAACCGGCAGGCGGGGAGGATACCGGCTGCTGCTGCGGATCTTGAATGTTCAGCTGAACAAGCGCCGGCAGCGGGCGCTGCGACGGGTCCTGCTGCCATGCGCTCTCCGCCGATCGGGATACGACGAGCTTCTCGCTCGTAACCCAAGTAAAGCCGACGTCCGCATAGCCTTTCGGGGTAAGCGCCGGCAGGTGCAAAGCCGGCAGCTCCTTCACTTTCAGATGTTTATTCTCCAGCGCCATCCGGCCACCGCCTTGAATATAAGCCAATCGGCTGCGGGCAGGTGCCCACTTGAACCAACCGGAGTTGGCCAGCATTTCATCCACCGGCTTAAAGCGTTTGCCGTCGGCGGAAAGCAAGCATAACATATCGCTATCGGCGGACCAGGAAGCCGTAGGGTGAACGACGAATGAAATCCATCTCCGGTCGGCCGACCATTTGAAAATCGACGTGCCGATCGACAGCACGGTGACGCTGCCTCCGGTAAGTTCGGAAGGAATCGTAAAAAATCGTTTCATTTTTTTATCGTCCATTTTGGCGTCGTAAGGAATCAAGTACAGCACCGGGTTCGTCCAGCCGTCGGGCAGACGGTCAGCCGCGGTGGAAGCCAGAAAACCGGAGCCGTCGGGCAGCCATGAATAATTGTTCACCCCCAGCGCCACATTGTCAAAATGCTGCCGGGGTAAGACGTCCGTATCCGTAATATTCAGCACGGTTTGGTCTTGGAACGCCAGCATATTGCGCACCGGGGACCACTGCAGATTCGTCCCGCCGCGCGCGTAGATCTGCTCATGGCGGCCATCCTTCGCATTATAGAGCCATACCTCCTGATCGCTTCCGTTCTGCGAACGGTTGTAGGCAATCCATTGGCCGTCGTAAGACCATTTGGGACCGGATACGCCTCCCAGGTCCGTCAGCTGCTTTTCCTCCGTTCCCGCTTTGACCCATAGATTGCCTTTACGCACAAACGCCGCCTTTACGGGATGAACGGGCGCCGATTCCGGGTCAGCATAGCTTTCTCCGCAAAAGCCTGCCGTCAAGAGCACCGCTGCCAGCAAGCAAAATATTCGTTTCCAGACAAACAGGTGTTTCCCGAGAAACTTTTGCCGTATTTTCATGAGAGATCTTTCCTTTGTTTAGACGTTGGATAGTAGGTTTCGACGTTAATGTACTCTACCGGCTCAAGCCTCATACAGTATTTTTTGCAAAAGTTGAACATGCTAAATTAAAAAAGTGTCAACAGCGTTGATGACGGGACACGTTTATCCTTAGGTTGAAGAACAAACCGCCGTGGCTTACGATAAAGACAGATAACGCTTGCACAAATTTTTATTAAAGCAGCGGCATTTCAAAACTTAAAGGGAGGAATCCTACATGAATACAGCAGCACAGCAAGCATCCGGCGGAGTTCGGGTGAAGGTGCAGCGCTTCGGGCGTTTTTTGAGCGGGATGGTTATGCCGAACATCGGCGCCTTCATCGCCTGGGGATTAATCACGGCATTATTTATTCCGACAGGCTGGATCCCGAATGAATATTTAGCTAAGCTGGTGAGCCCGATCATCACGTATTTGCTGCCTGTTCTCATCGGTTATACCGGAGGGACTATGATTCACGGGCAGCGCGGAGGCGTCATCGGCGCCGTCGCTACGATGGGCGTCGTTGTCGGAGCCGACATCCCGATGTTTCTCGGAGCCATGATCGTCGGTCCCGGATCGGCGTGGATTTTGAAGCAGTTCGACAAATCGATCGAAGGCAAAATCCGTTCCGGCTTCGAAATGCTCGTCAACAACTTCTCGTCGGGGATTATCGGCGGGGTGCTTGCCCTCATCGCCTACACGGGGGTCGGCCCTGTCGTAGAAGTCATCAGTAAAACGTTGGCCGCAGGGGTACAGGTTCTCGTTAACGCGGGCTTGCTGCCGCTGGCCAATATTTTGATCGAGCCGGGGAAAGTGCTTTTCCTGAATAATGCGATCAACCACGGCGTACTTAGCCCGATCGCGCTCGATCAAGCGGCCAAAACAGGCAAATCGATTATTTTTATGCTCGAATCGAATCCCGGACCGGGACTTGGCATCTTGCTCGCCTATTGGCTGGTCGGACGCGGCACCGCTAAGCAATCCGCTCCCGGAGCGGCAATCATTCATTTTCTCGGCGGGATTCATGAAATTTACTTTCCGTATATTTTGATGAACCCCCGCTTGATCTTGGCGGCTATGGCCGGCGGCGTGACAGGCACATTCACCTTCTCGCTGTTCCATGCGGGACTCGTTGCGACACCGTCGCCGGGAAGTATATTCGCTTACATCGCGATGGCGCCGAAAGGCGGCTTGCTGGCCGTATTCACCGGGGTGATTACAGCGACGATCGTCTCGTTCCTAGTCGCCGCCCTGCTGCTGAAAACAACGCGTAAGGATGAGCAGGACGAAGGCGATTTGGAAGAAGCGTCGGCAAAAATGAAGCAGATGAAAGCAGCGGGCAATGCCAGCCCATCCGCTCCGGCTGCGGCAAGCTCGGCAGGTACGGTTCTCGCCAAAGAAGATGTCCGCAAAATTGTCTTTTCATGCGATGCAGGTATGGGCTCGAGCGCCATGGGCGCTTCGATTCTACGCAAAAAAATGAAGGCGGCGGGTGTGGACGTAACGGTTATCAACACCGCGATCAGTGAAATTCCGGGCGACGCCGATATCGTCATTACGCATAAATCGCTGACGGATCGAGCCAAGGCGCAGGCGCCGAAGGCCGAGCACATCTCGATCGATAATTTCCTGAAAAGCCCGGAATACGACGAATTGGTCCAACGATTAAGCTGATTGTATAATAGCGCATAACACCGGTGCGAGAGCGCGGTGAACAAGAGCAGGGCAGCCGATTTCAAAAAAAAGGTTTGTCGTTCGCCGTACGGTGAATGCGATAGAGCCTGCGGCAGTTCGGAAAAAGCTTGTTCGCCGCTGCCGTCAGCGCCGGAGTTATGCCATTTTATGTATGAGGAAGATGCCCATGTTGAACGTTTCCAGCAGACATCGCCAAATACTGGAGCTCCTGCTGAACCGGAAGGACGAGATTACAGCCGGTGAGATTGCGGCGGCAATCAATGTAAGCACCCGAACGGTTCACCGGGAGTTGTCCGAGGTGGAGCAGATCGTGGAAGCGTACGGATTGAAGCTTCATAAGAAATCCGGCATCGGCATTCAAATTTATGCGGATGACCCGGAACAACTGGAGTCATTCCGCGAAAGATTGTCCCGTACAAGTGCGGTTGATTTTTCCGCGGAGGACCGCAAAGTGTGGATTCTCTGCTCGCTGCTCGAGGCTCAGGAGCCGGTGAAGCTGTTTACGCTGGCTCACGACATGAAAGTGACGATGCCTACCGTGGGCCACGATCTGGACGAATTGGAGTCTTGGATCGGCAAGCGCGGCCTGCAGCTGGTGCGAAGGCGGGGCTACGGGGTCGAAATCAACGGATCGGAGACAAGCAAGCAGAAGGCTATAGGCTATTTGGCCGGAGAGCATCTGGACGATTCCGATTTATTCGGGCCGACCGGACGGACGGTGCGCCCGGCGACGGCAAAGCTGCTGAATATGGTCGGCAAACCGTTTCTGATGGAAATTGAGAACGCTCTGTGGGAATGGGAGCGGCTGAGAAACGCCGATTTGGCTGAGGGCGCCTACACGGAGCTGTTAGTCCGTCTGTCTACCGCGGTTAAGCGGATCGAACAGGGGATTAGGATGAAATCGAGGAAGCGGGGCGGCTCGCATCCGCCAGGCGAAGTGCCGGAGTTTGCGAGGCCGATCATTGCTTCGCTATCCGCGAGGCTCGGGATCGAATTTACCGAAGATGAAACGGCCTATATTGCCGAGCTGCTTCGCGAAGCGACGCTGGGCCCGGCAGGCGCAATCAACGGCTTGCTGCCGCAGGACGACCTTAGCCTGATAGATAAAATGAACAGGCTGATTCGTTACGCGGAGGAACGGACGGGAGTTAACGTAACCGAAGACCGTACGCTCAGGGAAGGGTTGCTGAGCCATCTGGAATCCGCGCTGGAGAGACTTCGTCACGGCGCTTATATCCGCAACCCGCTGCTTGCCCAGATCAAAAAAGATTACGACTACTTATTCGGAATTTTACGCGAAGGGGTCGATAGCGTCATTACCGATGTCGCCGTGCCCGATGAAGAGGTTGGCTTTCTGGTTATGCATTTCGGCGCTTCCCTGGAGAGGCTGAATCAATTTCGCCGCAACGTGCGGGCCATTCTGGTGTGCACCAGCGGAATCGGCTCCTCGAAGATGCTGGCGATTCGGATCGGCAAGCAATTTCCGCAGATCGAGATTGTCGGCAACGTATCATGGTACGAAGCTGCGCGGCTGCCGGGAGAGACGTACGATCTGATTGTCTCGACGGTCGATCTGCCGCTGGAAGCGGATCAGTATATTAAGCTTAGCCCGCTGTTGACCAAAGAGGAAGCGGAGCGGTTGCGCCGGTTCATCCAGGATATTACACTGAAAAAGACCCCTTCCGCGAAGCGGCCGGCCGCAAACGAAGGACAAGGAACATGGGAGCGGCTGCTCAAGCTCAAAGCGTATTTGGATGAAATCGTCCGGCTGATCGGGCAGTTCCGGGTGCACCTTGCCGGGGGGCCGTCCGCCAGCTTGCGGGATGTGGTGCTTGAGCTGTGCGCTTATGTGAAGGAAGCGGGCGTACTTGACCAAGCGGGCCCTGTCGCCGATCAACTGGTCGAGAGAGAGAAGCTGGGAAGCCAGCTCATTCCGGATACGTCGGTGGCATTGTTTCATACGCGGAGCGAATATGTCCGCTGGCCGTCGCTAACCTTATTTCGATTGAGCGAGTCTATCGTGCTGGAGGCGGAAGGGCCGACGGAAGTCCGGCATATACTGCTGATGCTGGGACCGCGCGAGCTGGCGAAGGAGAGTCTTGAAGTGCTCAGCGAGATCAGCGCGCTGCTGCTTGTTCCGGAGATGATCGGGCTGCTGGAGCGCGGGGAGCCGGAGGAGATCAAGCGGTTTTTGAGCGAGGAGTTGGCGCGCTTTTTTATCGATAAAACGCAATAACGACGAAGAATATAAAGGGAAATGGAGAGATAACCATGAGTGTTTTATCCAAAGAGAAAGTCAGATTGAACGTGAAGGTCGAAGACAAATACGAAGCGATCCGCTTGGCGGGACAACTGTTGGTGGACGCTGGACATGCCGAGCTTCCGTATATCGAGAAAATGATCGAGAGAGAACAGACGTTATCCACTTACATGGGCGGGGGACTTGCTATTCCGCATGGAACGCAGGACTCGAAGCAATTTATCCGCTCGACGGGGTTGTCGATTCTGCAGATCCCGGAAGGCGTCGATTTCGGCGAAGGGGAGAAAGCCTATTTGTTGGTCGGTATCGCGGCGGACGGAGACGACCATCTGGAAATACTGACCAACGTAGCGATGATCTGTTCGGATGACGATAATTTGGAGGGCATTTTGAAGGCTTCTACGGCCGAGGAGCTGCTCGCCATCTTTGAAAGCGGGATGGAATGATGAGGGCGGTTCATTTCGGAGCGGGCAACATCGGCCGCGGGTTTATCGGCCTCTTGCTGTCCGACTCCGGTTACGAAGTTACTTTCGTCGATGTGAACGAGACGCTTGTGGGCTTGCTGCGGGAGCGCCGAGAATATACGGTCTCGCTCGCTAACGAGTCGCAAGATACGGTAACGGTCCGCGGCGTTACGGCGATCAGCGGCAACGACGCCGAGCAAGTCGCCGCGGCGGTAGCCGGAGCGGATCTGGTCACGACGGCGGTCGGCGTGAACATATTGAAATTCATCGCCGGCAATATAGCGTCCGGCATACGCCGCAGACTTGCGGCGGGCGCCGCGCCGCTGCATATTATTGCCTGCGAGAATGCGATCGGCGGCAGCACGCAGCTGAAAGAGCATGTGTACTCGCATCTTAACGAAGAGGAGCGCCAGCAAGCGGACAGCCGCGTTGCCTTCCCCGATGCGGCCGTGGACCGGATCGTGCCGCTCCAGCACCATGAAGACCCGTTGCATGTTACGGTTGAGCCGTTCTACGAATGGGTCGTCGACCGCTCGTCCATGTTCGAAGGGTTCGAGCCGGTGAAGGGCGTTCACTATGTGCAGCAGCTTGAGCCTTACATCGAGCGCAAGCTGTTCACCGTCAATACCGGCCATTGCAGCGCCGCTTATCTCGGTTATTTGCAAGGAATAGCGACGATTCAGGAGGCTATGGCCGACGAGGCGATAGCCCGGCACGTTCGCGAGGCGCTGGATGAAACCGGCAAAATGCTCGTGTACAAATATTCCTTCAACGCCGAAGAGCATACGAGCTATATTGCGAAAATTATGGAACGGTTCCGCAATCCGTACTTGACCGATGAAGTCGTCCGCGTCGGCCGTTCGCCGATCCGCAAGCTGTCGCCGAACGACAGACTGGTGCGCCCGGCGCTGCAGGCGTTCGCGGGCGGTATCGAGCCAGTGCGTCTGGCCGGCGTTATGGCGGCGGCGCTGCGCTTCGACTATGCCGACGACCCGGAAGCGGCGGAGCTTCAGGCTGCCGTAAAGGAGCTCGGCGCAGGCGCGGCTTTGACACGGTATACAAGCATACCGGAAGATCATCCGGTTCATGAGATGGTTATGAAACAATACTCGGCGTGGAAGCCGTCTAATACACTTTAACTCGAGGAAGGAGCGGTTGGAAATGTCGAATCATTTGACAGGGGTAGCGGCCTCGCCGGGCATAGCCGTCGCGCAAGCGTTCCGGCTGCAAACCGTTCAGCAAACGCCTGTCCGCAGCTCGGTGGCCGATCCCGAGCAGGAGGCGGCGCGCTTTGCGCAGGCCGTGAAGGAGGCGCAAGAGCAGCTTCAGACGATCCGGGAGATGACGGAGAGCAGGCTCGGCGCGCAGAAAGCGGAAATTTTCGAGGCGCATCTGCTGCTTCTGGAAGATCCGGATCTTATCGATGCCGTTACGGATAAAATCAAAGACGAATCGGTCAACGCCGATTATGCGCTCTATGAAGTGGCCGGAACTTTCATCGAAGCTTTGATGGCGATGGATAACGAGCTGCTGCGGGAGCGCGCGGTCGACGTGAAGGACGTATCCGGCCGCGTGCTCAGCCGCCTTCGCGGAGAATCGTACGGCTCGGTTGCCGATCTGTCGGCGCCGGCAATACTCATCGCCGAGGATTTGACGCCGTCCGATACGGCGCAGCTCAATCCCGATCTGGTGATGGGCTTCATCACCGAAATCGGCAGCAGAACGTCCCATTCCGCCATTATGGCACGCTCGTTGGAAATTCCGGCGGTTGTCGGCGCGGGAGCCGCGGCGGCTGGAATTGCGAGCGGGGTTACCGTCATATTGGACGCGGTGGAAGGACGGATTGTCGTCGATCCGGATGAGCAAGAGCTTCAGGCGTATTTGCGGAAAAAAGAGCAGTACGACGCCCGCAAGGCGGAACTGAAACAATTGATCGATCAGCCTTCGCTGTCCTCCGACGGCCGCCAAGTGGAGCTTGCAGCCAATATCGGCAGCGTCGAGGATGTGCAGAAAGCGCTGGATAACGGAGCGGAAGGAATCGGCTTGTTCCGCACCGAGTTTTTGTATATGGGCCGCAGCGCGCTGCCTACCGAGGAAGAGCAGTTTAAAGTATATCAATATGTGCTGGAGAAAATGAACGGCAAGCCGGTCGTCATCCGCACGCTCGATATCGGCGGGGACAAAAAGCTTCCGTACATGAAGCTGCCTGAAGAGAGCAACCCGTTTCTCGGGCTGCGGGCATTGAGGCTGTGCCTCGACCGTCAAGATCTGTTCCGCACGCAGCTGCGGGCGCTGCTTCGGGCCAGCGCCTACGGGCAGCTGAAAATTATGTTTCCGATGATCGCCGTTGTGGAAGAGCTGTGGGAAGCCAAGCGCCTGCTGCAGGAGGAGACGGAGAAGCTGCTCGGCGAAGGCGTGACCGTTGCCGGGCATATCGAAGTCGGGATGATGATCGAGGTGCCTGCGGCTGCGCTCGCAGCGGACAGCTTCGCCAAAGACGTCGACTTTTTCAGCATCGGCACGAACGATCTGATTCAATATACGATGGCGGCGGACCGGATGAACGAGACGGTTGCGTACTTGTACCAGCCCAGCCATCCGGCGATTCTCCGCCTGATCGATATGGTTATCCGCGCGGCGGAGCGCGAAGGCAAATGGGTCGGCATGTGCGGGGAAATGGCCGGAGACGAAACGGCGATCCCGCTGCTGCTCGGGCTCGGACTGCACGAGTTCAGCATGAGCGCCGGATCGATCCTGCCGGCCAGAGCGCTGATCGGCAAGCTGCCGCAGACCGAATGGGCCGATCATGCCCGCAAGGCGCTGGCGATGCGCAGCCAAGCGGAGGTCAAACAATTCGTTCAACAATTGACAAGGAGTGAAGCATAAATGCTGTCTCAATCGTTTACCGTGATGAACCCGTCGGGCTTTCATGCCCGCCCTACCAAAATATTCGTTCAACAAGCAAGCGAATTTCCATGTAAAATCAACTTGACGAAAAACGGCAAAAAAGTGAACGGCAAAAGCTCGCTGAGCATGCTGACTTTGGGACTCGCTCAAAATGACGAAGTGCTGCTTGAGGTTGACGGCGAGCAGGAAGAGCAGGCTATGGAAGCGCTGGGCGCTTTGCTGACCAAAATTTACGAGGAATAGTATAAAGGCCATAAGCGGCCCCGGTCCTGAGTTCCGTTTGGACCGGGGCTTTTTTTATTATGCGAAACTTATAGCAATTACCTATTAAATCAATTTCAATTATATATTAGACGAATAAACAATTTGCCTTTATGATAAGTTGTAACACTAGCGCCATTGAAAGGGGATTTAAGCCATGTCTGTCTATCAATATGAGGCTCGAACGATCGACGGCAAACCCGTCTGTTTGTCGGCTTACCGCGGAAAGGTTCTTCTTATCGTAAATACGGCGAGCCGGTGCGGATACTCCAAACAATTCGAAGGGCTTCAACAGCTTTATGACGCGTATCGCGCAGCGGGATTGGAAATTCTCGGGTTTCCGTGCAACCAATTCAACGATAAGGAGCCCGAAAATAATGCGCAAATTCAGACGTATTGCGACAGCCGATTCGGAGTGACGTTCGGGCTATTTGAAAAAATCGAGGTGATCGGAGCGGATGCGCATCCTTTATTTCAATATATGACCGGGCAAGCGCCGTTTCGAGGGTTTGATCCCCAAACCTCCGAAGGCCGTTGGATGCGGGAGTTTCTTATGGAAAAATACCCCGGCATCTATGAGGGCGACGGGGTCAAATGGAATTTCTCCAAGTTTTTGATCGATCGGAGGGGCCGGGTGAAGAGCAGGTACGAATGCACGATCGAGCCTGCGGACATCGAACCGGATATCCGCTACCTGCTGCTAGCGTAGTTTGATTTATCGTCCGTATCATTCGGCGGTAAAGCGCGGCGACATACGCCTGCTGCGCTGGCCGCGGGACGGCGAGCCCTGTTATCCCCGGATCGCGTGAACGGATTCGTCGTCCGTCACACAGCAGCGAAATTCCGGGGACGCAGGGCGTGGGCATGCAGTTCTACGGTAAATTTGCGCTTACTTCGCCGCCGTATCCGTTATGTATGCGCCTCGGCGTCGAGGATCGAAACCGGTCTTAAGCGCGCTGCTCGAAACGCCGTATAATCTCAACGATCACGTTCGTCGCTTTTTCCATATTGTCGACGGACACGAACTCATACCGCCCGTGATAGTTTTCTCCGCCTGTAAAAAGATTCGGCGTAGGCAGCCCCATATACGACAACTGCGACCCGTCCGTTCCGCCGCGAATCGGCTCGATGACGGGCGCGATCCCCAGACTTTCCATCGCTTCGCGGGCGATGTCGACGATGCCGCGGACCGGCTCGATTTTCTCCCGCATGTTATAGTACTGATCCGTGATTTCTACCGAAATGCGCCCTTGTCCGTACCGCGCTTCCAGCTCCTTGGCTATCTGCGTCATCAGCTGCTTTCTATTGTTAAAGGCGGTTTTGTCAAAATCCCTAATAATATAATGCAGCTTCGTTTCTTCCACATCCCCGTGCACCGAGATGAGATGGAAAAAGCCCTCGTACCCTTCGGTATGCTCCGGCGCTTCCTGAACCGGCAGTTTGCCGTTGAACTCCATGGCGATCTTGGCGGAATTGACCATCTTTCCTTTGGCCGTGCCGGGGTGTACGATTTTGCCCTTGCAGGTGACGATCGCCTGCGCCGCGTTGAAGCTTTCGTATTGCAGCTCGCCTAACGGTCCTCCGTCCACCGTGTAGGCGCAGGAAGCGCCGAACGCCGCCACATCGAACCGGTGCGGACCTCTGCCGATCTCCTCGTCCGGGGTAAAGGCGACGCGGACCCGGCCGTGCTTGATCTCCGGATGCTGCAGAAGGAAGTCCATCGCCGTCATAATCTCGGCAATGCCCGCCTTGTCGTCCGCGCCGAGCAGCGTCGTTCCGTCGGTCGTCACGAGAGTATGCCCGGCATAGCCCGCCAGCGCGGGAAAATCTGCGGGGGACAGCACGATGCGCTGTTCTTCGTTCAAGACGATATCCTTCCCGTCGTAATGCTCGACGACTCGGGGCTTGACGCCGGCTCCCGTAAAATCTGTGGCCGTATCCATATGCGCCATAAAGCCGATGGTCGGCACCTCCTTGACGGTGTTCGCAGGGAGCGTAGCCATCACATATCCGTTGGCATCCATCGTCACTTCGGACATTCCGATGCCCTTCAATTCGTCGACTAACATGCGGGCGAGCGTTAATTGGCCCGGCGTCGTAGGGCAGGTCGTACTGCCGGCGTCAGACTGCGAATCGACTTGTGCATAGGCGGTCAGACGTTGAATCAATTGCTTTTTCAATGGATCATCATCTCCTTTTCCTCCATTATAAATCAAGTCGAAGCCAAGACCAATCGGGCGAGCGGGGAGCAGTTTTCTTCGAGCCGCCCAGCTGTTATGATAATATTGCTTCATGATTGATTTGGGGAGAGGAGCGTGCTTATGAATTTTACGATGGAAGAAGCGATCGAGGTTTTGGAACGGACGCCGCAAACGTTGGAATATTTTTTATCCGGCTTGTCCCCCGGGTGGCTGCAATGCAATGAAGGCGAAGGCACGTGGACCGCTACGGAAGTGATCGAACATCTCATCGAAGGGGAGAAGCATAACTGGATGCCGCGGCTGGAGTTTATTCTTCAAGAAGGCGACGGCAAACCGTTCCCTCCGTTTGACCGGTATTCGCATTTGCATGAACCGAAATCCGCGTCATGGGAGCAGACGCTGCGCGAATTTAAAACGATCCGGTCGCATAACATAGCCAAGTTGAAAGCTCTTGTCGATCCGGAGCGGCATTTGGAGCTGACGGGCTCGCATCCGGCTTTCGGCAGCGTGAAATTGCGGGAGCTTGTGTCCACCTGGGTCGTCCATGATTTAACCCATATGGCGCAAATCGTTCGAGTCATGGCGGAGAGATACAGGGCGGACGTCGGGCCGTGGAAGGAATATTTGGGCATCTTGAAAAAGTAACGACGCCGCCTGTCCGCCGGGACGACGGCAGCAGCAAAAAGCCTGGCCGTTGCGGCTCAGGCTTCTTCAGCTATAGAAACAGGATAAGCGGCTCATTTCTGCACCGTCTCCACCGTCGGAATCCAGACGTCGAACGTCGTGCCTTTGTCGATCTCGCTGCGAACCTCGATCTTTCCTTCATGCAGAGCGACCAATTCCCTCACGATGGCGAGGCCGAGGCCGGTTCCTTGATTTTTCTTGGAGCGGCCGCGGTCGACTTTGAAAAACCGTTCCCAGATCATTTCCTGATCGTCCGTGGAGATGCCAATGCCCGTATCGGATAAGGTCAGATGAATATACGGCTGCTCATAGGCGGCGCCAATCGTAATTCGTCCGTTCTCGGTAAATTTGATGGCGTTTTTGATCAGATTGTTGCATATTTGCTCCATCCGGTTGGCGTCGGCGTAGGCTTTCGGCAGCGGACCGGCAATCGCAAGCTCGATTTCGGTTTGCTTGTCGGTTGCCTCGGGCTCGAATTTGAAGGCAATTTGCGACAGCAGCGTCTCCATATCGACCGGGGAGCGGGAGAGCATAATTTCATTATTTTCCAGCTTAATCAAGTCCATAATATCGTCGACCAGCCGATTCATATGCAGCGTCTCGTTATAAATAATGCCGTAATAACGCGGCTTGGCCGCTTCGTCGATCAAGCCGTCCTGCAGTGCCTCCAGGAAGCCCTGCATTGCCGTTAACGGTGTTCGCAGCTCATGCGAGACGTTGGCGAGAAAATCTTGGCGGATGTGCTCCAGCTTCTTTTTCTCCTGATCAACGATCTCCAATTTTTCCACCATATGGTTGATCGTGGAGGCGAGCTCGCCTATTTCGTCTTTGGACTGGATGCGGATGCGTTCGCTGTAATCGCCCATGCCGATTTTGGCGGCGGCGCGGTCGATTTTTTGCAGCGGCTGCGAAATCGTCCACGATAAATAGGAGGCGATGACCGCAGAGAGCAGGAGGCCGAACAGGGTGCCCCACAGTATCGTTTCGCGCAAATTTGTGATCGTCTCGTTCATACCGGTGACCGGGGCGTGCAGAACGATGCCGCCGTACAGCTGATTGTCTTTGCCCCAGGGGACGACGACGGAGAGCATCTGTTCCTTCAGTCCCTCGAATTCCATATTCATGACGGTATTCTCGCCTTTGCTTACTTTGGCGACGATTGAGGCGTCTACGGATTTGCCGATGTACACCTCGTCTTTGGCCGAGGTGGCGACGATTTTACCCTGCAGGTCAAACAACCAGATGCGCGTGTCGTAGGATTGGTCGAAGAAAAGCAGCAGGTCCTTCAGCCCATCGTCCGGGAGACGGACGTTTTGCACCGCAACGTTGACGCGCTTGGCTTTGCGCAGCAGCTCGTCCTTCTTGGAATCGATAATATAATCCTTGGTCAAAAAGGAAATCATCAGCCCGACGACGCACAATCCGAGCAGCACCGTGAACATATTGCTGAACAGAATGCGCCGGAAAATGCTTTTGTTAATCCCGAAAATCATGGTTCCACCGCAAATTTATAGCCGATGCCCCAGACCGTCACGATGCAGTCGTTTTTGTGCGGGCCGAGCTTCTCCCGCAGCTTCTTCACATGAACGTCCACGGTCCGGTTATCCCCGGCAAAATCGTATCCCCACACTTGCTCCAGCAGCTGCTCGCGCGTAAAGACGTTGCCCGGCGATTTGGCCATATGGGCGAGCAAATCGAATTCCTTGGGCCGCAGGCTCAGCTTCTCGCCGTCGCCGGCAACGACCTCGCGCCGGTCCACATAAATGGACAGCCCGTCAAATTCCAGGCTTTGCGCCGGCTCCGCTTCATCCTGCAGCTTGCGCGGCTGCATTCGGCGGAAAATCGCCTTGATTCTGGCGATAAGCTCCCGGGGACTGAACGGCTTCGTGACGTAATCGTCGGCGCCGAGCTCAAGGCCGAGCACCCGGTCGATTTCTTCGCCCTTGGCGGTCAGCATAATGATCGGGATATCGAACCGTTTGCGGATTTCCCGGCATGTCTCATAGCCGTCCATCACCGGCATCATCACGTCGAGAATAATGATATCGGGAGCTTCTTTATCAAGCATGTCCAGCGCGGTTAAGCTGTCCTGCGCTTCCATCATATCGATATGCTGTTTTTCAAAATAAAGGCGAATGATTTCGCGTACGTTCGGATCGTCGTCAACAACCAATACCTTCCAAGGGTTCATAGCTTCTCCTCTTCGTTTTTTGGTTTACTTATAGTCTTCGTTGGATGCAACCGGTTTTGCGGGGGTTCCATGCGAAAAAAAACCTTTCTCCCCGGAGGAAGAAAGGCGCGATAAGATCTATATGAAAAGCCGTTTAAGGCTTCGGATTGTTAGTGGATTCATCCGGCGTCTTCAGATCGTCGCCGCTTTTGGAATCGCCTCCGGGGCTGGAATCGGCAGATTTGCCGCCGGTTGCTCCCGAGCCCGAGCCGACTGAGCTGCCCGCGCTTCCTGCACTTTCTGTGCTGCCCGTACTTCCCGTACTGCCTGTGCTACCCGCACTTCCGCTGCTTCCCGCACCGCCCAGACTGGAGCTTCCCGAGCTGCTTGCGCCGCCCGTGCTGGAGCTCGAAGAACCGCCGCTTGCGCCGGTAGAACCGGACGAACCAGATGTACCGGATGATCCAGACGAACCGGACGAGCCGGATGAATCCAGACCGCCGGACGGAGAGCTTGTCGTCGGCATGCTGCCCGTATCCTCCTTGACGCCTCCGCTGCCGCTTTCGCCTCCGCCGCCGGAGCATCCTGTAATCATTGCGAAAATGAACACCATGCTTAAAGCTAGGGTCAAAGTTTTTCTCACGGTCAGGCGATTCGATAAAAGTGTTCTCAAAAGTAACATCTCCTTCCAAACATTTACTTTTTGCGCAGGAATTAAAAATATGATGACAAACGGTTGGCCTGCTGCGGCCGGTAGGGGATTCTGCCGCCGCCACAGCCTGCTGCTCCTGCACAAGAACAATGTACAGCATAAACATGACCGTTCTGTGTGGAAAAAAAGATCATTGTATTAAAAAAATATGAACAAATATGAACGGAGGCAAGGCATGCGGTTCCTACGCGATTTAGCCCGTAAAGAACTTGAACATGCCGATGTGGTAAAAAAATCGTATATAATGCTTAAATTATTGCCCTGTCCCTTGCCGATTAAAGCAAGGTACAATTGAGCTGTAGATCGACCAGACAAGGGGGGAATGCCGCAATGAAAATAACGAAGGTGGAAAGCTTTATTCTTCACGTTCCGCTCAGCCCGCCGATTACGGACGCGATCAACGCGCCTACCCATTGGGGACTGCCGGGAGTCCGAATTTATACGGACGAAGGAATAACCGGATATGGATACACGGGGACCTGCGCCTACGGGGACGAACTGATTACGGATACGATCGACCGGTACTATACGCCCGTTCTGCTCGGCAAAGATCCGTATATGGTGAGGGAAATATGGGACGAGCTGCGTTACGGCAAGATGCATTGGATCGGAAGGGCGGGCATTACCCATATGGCGTTGGCCGCGGTGGATATCGCGCTGTGGGATCTGATGTCCAAGGCGGCGAGCAGGCCGCTGTGGCAGTATCTGGGCGGTCATAAGAGCAAACCGGTCAAAGCCTACAATACGAACGGAGGCTGGTTAAACTGGCCGAAGGAGCGGCTGCTTCAGGACATCACAGCCTTTGTCGAGCAGGGCTTTACAGGAGTCAAGATGAAGGTCGGCAAGCCGGACCCGCGCGAAGACTATGACCGGGTTCGCGCCGTTCGCCAAGCGATAGGCGACGATGTGATCTTGATGGTCGACGTCAATCAGATGTGGAATATTACGACGGCGATGACCTGGGGCAAGAAGCTGGAGGAGTTCGATCTGTTCTGGCTGGAGGAGCCGCTGAACCCGGATGACGTGATGAACCATAAAAAGCTTGCCGACGAGCTCAACGTGCCGATCGCGCTCGGGGAGCATGTGTACAGCAAATATGCTTTCCGCGACTATATTCATCAAGGGGCCGTAGAATACGTGCAGGTCGATACGACGCGCGTCGGCGGTATTACCGAATGGCTTCAGGTCGCCGGTTTGGCCGCCGCATACGATTTGCCGATCGTGCCTCACGTCGGCGATATGGGGCAGATTCATCAGCATCTGGTGGCCGCTACGTCCAACGCGGTCATGCTGGAGTACATCCCCTGGATTCGGGATATTTTCGTCGAACCCGCTACCGTCAAGGACGGATACTATGTGCTCCCGCAAATGCCCGGCGCATCGACCGAGGTGATTCCCGAGTATTTTGACAAGTACCGGGTGAAATAATCGCCATGTTAAAAGGCAAACCGCTCTTTCATTATTATATGAGATACGAGGAGGGCTACATATGTTCAAGCATTCGAGAACCACAGCCGCCGCATTGCTGCTGACGCTGCTTGTCGGCGTCGCGTCGGCCTGCAGTCCGAGCCAGGAGGCCGCGCCGGATAAACCGGGCGGAGCGGCGGCCGCAGACAAGCCGTTTGCGGGCAAGAAGGTGACGGTATTTGCGCTGAATCATCCTTGGAGCGATACGATCAAAGGCTCGATTCAACAATTGGAAGCGTCTACAGGCATGAAAGTGGATTTTCAAGTGATCGGCGAAGATCAGCTGCAGCAAAAGCTGGCCGTTCAATTTACGACGAATGCGGCAAGCCCCGATGTGTTTATGTACCGCCCTTATATGGATAAAATTTTGTACCACAAGAACGGGTGGACTTCGCCGTTAAACGATTATGTCAATAAGGATGCGGCTTATGATTTCGCCGATTTCGCCAAATCATCCATCGAAGCGGCCACGATCGAAAACAAGATCGAGTCGATTCCCGTCTTTACGGACCAATTCGTGCTGTACTACCGCAAAGATATACTGGAGAAAAATGGAATTGCCGTACCGGCGACGCTGGACGAACTGACGGCGGCCGCCAAAAAGCTGCATGATCCGGCCCATGATTTCTACGGCTTTGTCGGCCGCGGTCAAAGAAACGCCCTCGTCACGGCCGTCTCCTCGTTCGTGTTTTCGCAGGGGGGCGACTTTATGAAGGGAGATAAGGCGGCGATCAACACGCCGGAGGCCATCAAGGGTTTTCAAACCTATGCGACTTTGATTAAGGATTACGGGCCGCAGGGGGTGCTGAATATGTCTTGGCCGCAAGCATCCGCTATCTTCGCTCAAGGCAAAGCCGCGTTTTATGCTGAAACCGCTTCCGTGTACAAAAACACGACCGATCCGGAGAAATCGCTGGTAAAAGATAAGATCGGTTTCGCCAAATTTCCGGCCGGCGACGCCGGGGCCAAGCCATACAACATCACGGCCTGGTCGCTTGCAATCAACTCGAAATCGGCCAATAAAGACGCGGCGTGGGAGTTCATCCAATGGGCGACGAACAAGGAAAACGTGCTGAAGACTCAGCGCGCGGGAGCGCCCGGCGCGAGAAGCTCTCTATGGACGACGAAGGAGGGCATCGAGACGTATCCGGCCGATCTTGCCGAAGCGATTCAGGAGACGATGAAAATCGGCGTCGGGCATAACGTGCCGGAGGTGATCAGCGTGGGCGAGGCGCGCGACGCGGTCGGCAGCGTCGTGGTGAAAGCCGCGCTGGGCGAAGATATTAAAGCGGCGGCCGATCAGGCCAATGCGGAGTTTCAGGCGATTATCGACAAGGACAAGACCAAATGAGATAATCTCGCACCGCGGAGCCTTGCTCCGAAGTCCATTCAAAGATTTTGTTGGGCCCCGGAAATGTATGCCTTCTATACTGTTAAAGAAACCGCGCGCTGCGGTTAACCTCAGGAGGCGGCCTCTTGCCGCCTTCGCCGGTTAGCCGGATCGGCCGGAGAAAGGAGCGGTTGCTCATGGGATACGGCTGGTTAGACCGTAACATGAAATGGATATTCATAATGCCGGCCGCACTGTTCATCGTGCTCATCATTGCTTTTCCGCTCGCCTATACGGTACATATCAGCTTCTATGAATGGAGCATGTCGGCGATTACGCCGCCCCGATGGGTAGGGCTGGACAATTATGCCGCCCTGCTGGCCGACGAGCGGTTCTGGGGCTCCGTATGGCGCACCTTTTATTTCACGGTTCCGGCGATTGTGCTGGAGACGGTGCTGGGCGTACTGATCGCCGTGTTATTTTCCCGCGATTTTATCGGGGCCAAATGGGTCAAGACGTTTCTGATGCTGCCGATGGTGGCCACTCCCGTTGCAATCGGCCTGATTTGGCTGCTTATTTACGAGCCCTCCATCGGGCTGGCCAATCAGCTGCTTAGGACGCTCGGCATGAAGCCGCTCGCTTGGCTGGGGGCGGTAGATCAGGTGATCCCTTCGCTCATTGTTATCGATGTATGGGAGTGGACGCCGATGATCGCCCTCATCGTCATCGCCGGCTTGACGACGCTTCCGTCCGAGCCGTACGAATCAGCGGATGTGGACGGAGCGACGTCCTTCCAGAAATTCATCCATATTACGCTGCCGATGCTGCGCCCGACGATTATAGTAGCGGTCGTGCTGCGCATGATCGACTTGCTCAAAACGTTCGATACGATTTATTCGACGACCCAGGGCGGCCCGAATTTCGCTTCGGAAACGCTGAATGTCATGGTCTACACCCAGGCGTTTCAATATTTCAAGCTCGGCGCCGCCTCGTCGCTGCTCATCCTGTTCTTCGCCATCATTATGTTCATCGTGCTGCTTCTGATCTCGATCCGCAAGAGAGTAGGTGAAGCGGGATGAAAACCAGGCTTTGGCCGGCCATTTACCAGCTCGTCTTAACGCTGGCGGTATTTCTCGTGTTTACGTTTCCGTTTATTTGGATGCTCATGGCTTCGTTCAAAACGCAGGTTCAGGTGCTGTCTGCCGATCACATTTTTCTCTTCAAGCCGACGTTCAAAAACTATATCGAGGTGTTTCGGGACAACGACTACCTCCGCTATTTGCTGAACAGCTTTCTGGTGGCGCTGGGCTCCACGGCGTTCGCCCTCATCCTCGGCTTGCCTGCGGCTTATTCGATAGCCAAATATCGGATGCATACGCTCGGCACCGTCATTCTGGTCGCCAAGATGATTCCGGGCATCACGTTTCTTGTCCCTTGGTACATTTTGTTTACGAAGCTGCATATGGTCGATACGTTCACTGTCTTGATTGTAAGCCATATGGTGATCGGACTGCCGTTCATCATGTGGGTGATGATTCCGTTCTTCGAAGCGTTTCCGGTGGAAGTCGAGGAGTCGTCGTGGATAGACGGAAGCTCCAAATTCAGAGCGTTTATGTCGATCGTCCTGCCCGTTTCCGTTCCGGGCATCGTTACGGCGGCGCTCCTGTCGTTCATTTTCTCCTGGAACAACTTTATGTTCTCGCTGATTCTTGCCGGCGAACGAACCAAGACGCTGCCGATCGCCGTCTTTAACTTCATATCCGCCTCCAATATTAACTGGGGCGCGCTGATGGCCGCAGCCTGCGTCATTACTTTGCCGGTGATGATTATGGCCCTGTTCTCGCAAAAATATATCGTCAGCGGATTGTCGGCGGGCGCGGTAAAAGGGTAAGCGGCAGACCGAGCAAATCGTTATACCCGCAGCCGTTGTTTTCGGTTACACTCTCAGTATACAGATCATGGGGGGGGGGGGAACGGGATGCGATTGAAAATGAACATTTTCAGAAAAATGGTATTGTTCATTGTACTGCTGCTTATACCGATCGTGCTGCTCTACGGCTTCTCGAATCGGGTATCGATAGAAGTCGTGGAGGAAGAAATCCAGAATTCCAATTTAAACCGCATATCGTTTTTTACGTCCCAAATGGACAGCGTGATCGATCAACTGTCGATCATTCCTATCATTGTCAGCAAAGACCGCAGCATACAGGAGCTGCTCAAGACGACGAAAGAATACGAGCAGCTGCAGCTTCAGGAAGCGATTGTCGGCAAGCTGATTTTGCTCAGCGCGACAAGCAGCTGGTCCAATCGGCTGACGATTTATTTGCCCGGTTTAAAGCAAGCCATATCCAGCGATTATAACGGCGTGTACGATCCGGATTTTTTCCGCAGCAGCATCAAGCCCGATTGGGAATACCATGCGCTGCCCGCCGGCGATTCGTATTTCGCCAAGTTCATTCTTAGTCCGCTCATTTCTTATAAAAATCCGGAGGATGCCGAGGCCGTGACCGAGGTGCGATTTTCCCGGCGAAATGTCATGAATATGTTGGCTGACTATAAGCAGGACGGCAAGGGGGACCCTTTTTTATATTCTCCGGGCACCGGACCGATCGTCAGCAGCGCAGCGAATGAGGCGTTGATCGGCGAATTGACGTCTTACTTGAACGGACAGCAGTTAAGTCCCATGGGGCACCGGATCGTTGAGCTGAGGCACGAGAAATATTTGGTCGGCTACGTCCAATCGAAGAGCCTGGGCTGGTATGTCGTCGATTACTTGCCTCTGCAGCAAATTTTATCGCCTATCGTCAAAAGCCGGAATTTGTTCTACGGCTCGATCGCGCTGCTGCTGGCGATGAGCGTCGTCGTGGCGCTGATGCTGTACAAACAGGTACAAATTCCGATCCAATTGCTGCTGCGCGGAGTTCAAGGGATTCAGGCCGGCAAGTACGCCCTCCGTCTGAATCATCGCCCGAATAACGAATTTGAGTATGTATTCGCCCGGTTTAACGAGATGGCGGCCCAAATTCAAGAGCTTCTTGAAAAGGTTTACATGGAGCATATCCGGTTTCGGGAGGCGAAGCTGAAGCAGCTGCAGTCGCAAATCAACCCGCATTTTTTATACAACTGCCTGTTTTTTATTAAAAATACGATTGCGGTCGGAGACAAGCATGCGGCCACGGAAATGGTTGTCAATCTGGGCGATTATTTCCGCCATATCACGAAGCTGGAGAATACGATGACGACGCTGCACGAAGAGATGAAGCTGGTTCAGAACTATTTGAACATTCAGAATCTGCGCATGGACAGGTTTCATTATGAAATCGACATACCCGACTCGATGGCTCAGCTCGAAATACCGAGGCTGCTGATCCAGCCTATCGTGGAAAATGCGATCATTCACGGAATCGGCAAAAGCGAGCGGTACGGCATTGTGACGATTACCGGTCAACGGCAGTGGGGAGAAAACAAAATCGTGATCGACGACAACGGGATCGGCATGTCCCCGAGAAGCTGGCGGAGCTGCAGCATAAAATATCGCTTCCGATGGATAAAGAGATGAGCTGCGGCTTATGGAACGTGCATCAGAGGCTGCTGTATCAGTTCAAGGAAAGCTCCGGGCTGCTGCTGTCCGCGTCTCCTTCGGGAGGGCTCAGAATCGTGCTGAAATGGGCTGAGCGGGAGGCGGAGAGCGCTTGACCGCCGCGGTCCTGAAAGCGATGTGTTCCTAACGATAACGCGGATTCAGGAGGAGAACGATGCTCAAATTGCTGCTTGTGGACGATGAGATGAATGTGGTGGAAACTTTGGCCGTGACGATTCCGTGGCAGGAGATCGGGATCGGAGAGGTGTACAAGGCGTTCTCCGCTGCGGAGGCGCTCGATATTCTCAAGACGAATGCGATCGATTTGGTCATAACCGATATATGTATGCCGGGGGTAGACGGGCTGGAGCTGATCCGGAAAATTACATGGAATTGGAAAAATACGAAGTGCATCCTGCTGACGGGCTATGCCGAATTCGAGTATGCGCAGAAGGCGATCCAAAACCAGATTTGCGACTATTTGCTCAAGCCGATTCGGGACGAGGAGCTGATCGAAAGAGTCGCCAAGGTTGTCCGGCTGATTCATGACGAGAGGGAAGCGAACGAGACGTATCAGCGGGCGATGAAGGCCTTGCACGATCATTTGCCGAAGCTGAAGAGCGAGCTGCTGAACGATATGCTGCAGGGTAAACGGACGACCCGAGGACAGTCGGCCGAAAAGCTCACGCAGCTGGGGATTCCGGTACGGCCGCAGGACGATTTTTGCCTGCTGCTCATCCGGTATAAAGAGCAATTCGCCGACTACGATCCGTTCGAGATGTCTTTGATGAAGTTTGCTATCGGCAATCTGGCCGAGGAGACGTTCGAGGAATATTTTCACGTATGGATCAGCCAGGACGTTCACGAATATTTGGTCGTGCTGGCTGCGCCGAAGGAGGGGCTATGCGCTGATGAGGATACGGAGGGCGGCGGGGAGCGTAAATACCATATGGAGCGTCTCGCCAACCAGCTGCAGCTGAACATCGAGCTTTATTTAAAACGGAGCGTTTCCGTGCTTGTCAGCGCCTGGGGCCGGTTTCCCGAGGAGCTCGCGAAAGTATACCATAACTCGCTGGCGATTTTCCGCAAACGGTTCGGCAGCGAGAAGGACCTTCCGGTATATACGATCGGGGAGACGGAAACCGCGGAGATGCACAGCTTATACCGGCTCTACGAACCGCCGATGCTGGTGCATTTAATGGAGGCGGGAAACTGGAATGCGGTGGAGCGGAAGCTGGAGTCCGTTCTGGAGGAGCTGGAGCAGTCTTGGTCGGAATCGGCGGAGCATATCACCGAAGTGTTCTTCTCGGTGTTCGCGGCGTTCTCCTTCATTGCCCACAAGAGCGGCAAACGTCTCGCCGAGCTGATCGGCAGCGAGTATGCGAGGGGCAGGGAGCTGGCTCCGTGCAGGACGGTCCAATCGCTGCGCGCCTGGATTCAGGCCGTGCTAAAGCACATCGAGCGGTATACGAGCAGCGAAACGAAAAACGCCCGCGAATCGGCCGTCCGCCAGACGCAAAAGTTCGTTCAGGCCCAGCTGGCCGATAACGTATCGCTGCAGTCGATATCCGATTATTTGCAGATGCATCCGGCCTATTTGTCCCGCATCTATAAGCTGGAAACGGGGGAAAACTTGAGCGACTACATCTATCGCCTGAAGATGGAGCGGGCCGCTCATCTGCTCAAAGCTACGACGAGTAAAATTTATGAAATCGCCGTTGAGGTCGGCTATCAGAATCCGAATTATTTTATCAAAATATTCAAAAAGCATTTCGGCAGCACGCCGCAGGATTACCGGATGAACAGCAAGTGAGCGCAAACCATATTATCCGATCAGATTTAATTACGGTTAGGAGGGACGGCAGGATGAGCATTGTGTTAAAGGGCATTACTTGGCATCACAGCCGCGGCTTCGTTCCGCTGGCGGCTACCGCGCAGCGGTTCGCCGAGCGGAATCCGGGGGTGGAGATCGTATGGGAGAAGCGTTCCCTGCAGCAGTTCGCGGATGCGCCCATTGAGCAATTGGCGGAACGGTACGATCTGCTGGTGATCGACCATCCGTGGGCCGGCTTCGCTGCCGATCGGCGTATTCTGGTGCCGCTGGAGCGGCATTTGCCTGCCTCGTTTCTCGAAGATCAGGGCCGCCATTCGGTCGGCAGGTCCCATGAGAGCTATAACTTCGGCGGTTATCAAAGCGCTCTGGCGATAGATGCGGCGACCCCGGTGGCATCGTATCGCGAGGATATTATGGCTAGAGAAGCAGCCGAGCCGCCGACGACATGGGAGGAGCTGCTCGCTCTGGCCGAGCGCGGGCTTGTAGCATTTCCAGGTATTCCTATCGATACATTGATGAATTTTTATATGCTGTGCTCCAGTCTCGGAGAAGACCCGTTCCTGCGGGACAGTGAAGTTGTGTCATGCGAGATCGGGATACAGGCGCTCGAACGGCTGAAGGAGCTGGCCGGATATTGTCCGCAGGAGATGTTCGGGTGGAATCCGATCCAGCTGTATGAAGCGATGGCCGTTCGCGGCGACATTGCCTATTGTCCGTTTGCCTACGGATATTCCAACTACTCGCGTCCCGGCTATGCCGCTAACGTCATCACGTTCGCCGATACGGTGCGGCTCGGCGAACGCAAGCTGCGCACGACGCTGGGAGGCACCGGGCTTGCCGTATCCGTCCGCTGCCGGCATCTGGATGAGGCGCTTCAGTATGCGATGTATACGGCTGATCCGGCGGCCCAGCGGACGCTTTATGCCCAAAGCGGCGGTCAGCCTGGACATCGCGCGGCCTGGACCGACGCAGCGGTCAATCGAAGCTGCGGCGGATATTTCGAGCGGACGCTGACTGCTTTGGACCGCTCCTTTCTCCGTCCCCGTTACAGCGGGTATCTGCATTTCCAGGACCGCGCGGGAGATTTCGTCCGCCGCTATGCGATGCAGGGCGGGGATGCCGGGGGCGTGCTGGAGAAGCTGAACGACCTATACCGCGATTCGCGGAGGGAGGGAGCGCTATGAGACCGCTGGAAGGAACGGTCGTGCTGGAGTTTTGCCAATTTTTATCCGGTCCGTCTGCGGGCTTGCGGCTGGCGGATCTCGGAGCGAGGGTCATCAAGATCGAAAGGCCGGACACCGGCGATTTATGCCGTCAGCTGTATATCGGCAACCTGGATTATAACGGGGAGAGCGCGCTGTTCCAAACGATCAACCGGAATAAGGAAAGCTATTCGGCCGATCTGAAGCATCCCGGGCAGCTGCAAGACATCAAGCGGCTTATCGGGCAAGCCGACGTCCTGATCGAAAATTTCCGGCCGGGCACGATGGAGAAGCTGGGGCTTGACTATGAGAGCGTCAAGGCGATCAACCCGCGAATCGTCTATGCCAGCGTCACGGGATACGGCAAGGAGGGGCCGTGGCGGGATAAGCCGGGTCAGGACTTGCTCGTGCAGTCGCTGTCGGGCCTCGTGTGGCTGAACGGAGACAGCGATCAGCCTCCGCTGCCGTTCGGTTTGGCGGTAGCCGATATACTGGCCGGAGCGCATCTGGTGCAGGGGATTCTCGCCTGCCTGGTGCGGCGGGGCCGCAGCGGGGAAGGCGGCCTGGTCGAGGTAAGCCTGCTGGAATCGCTGCTCGATTTCCAATTCGAGGTGTTCACGACGTATCTTAACGACGGAGGCCGGCCGCCGCAGCGCAGCTCGATTAACGGCGCACACGCGTACTTGGGGGCGCCTTACGGTATTTATGAGACGCAGGACGGCTATATCGCGCTTGCGATGGGGTCCGTGTTGAAGCTGGGGGAGCTGCTCGGCTGCCGGGAGCTGTCGGCGTTCGCCGACCCCAAGGAATGGTTCGCGCGCCGGGACGAGATCAAGACGATATTGGCGGCTCATCTGCGCAGCCGGCCGACGCGGGAATGGCTGGCGCTGCTCGAGTCTGCGGATTATTGGTGCTCGGATGTGCTGACATGGGAGCAGCTAACGGAGCATGAAGCCTTCAAGGCGCTGGATATGCTTCAGGTAACGCGGGCTTCCGGCGGGACGGCGTTCAAGACGACCTGCTGCCCGATCCGGATGAACGGCATAAGGCTGAAGTCGCCCAAGGGGGCGCCGCGCGTCGGAGAGGACAGCCGTAAGATTGCCGCAGAATTCGGATTCACGCCGTCTTAATGGGGAAGGAGCGGCCGTCAGATGAACAGAGGCGCTAACGCCAAGCCGCTGGAAGGGATACTCGTTCTCGATTTCAGCCAGTTTTTGTCGGGACCGTCGGCCGCGCTGCGGCTCGCCGATCTCGGGGCGCGGGTGATCAAGATCGAGAAGCCCGGCACGGGAGACATATGCAGGACATTATATATTTCCGATCTGGAGCTGGACGGCGACAGCACGCTGTTCCACTCCATCAACCGCAATAAGGAAGGCTACGCCGCCGATCTTAAGCGGGAGGAGGACCGGGATCGAGTGCGGCGGCTGATCGAGCGCGCGGACGTGCTGATCCAGAATTTCCGGCCCGGCGTCATGGAACGGCTGGGGTTGCATTACGATGCGGTCCGCGAGCGGAATCCGGCGCTGATCTATGCGGAGATCACGGGGTACGGCGCAGAGGGGCCGTGGAAGGATAAGCCCGGACAGGATCTGCTTGTCCAGTCGCTCTCCGGTTTGGCGTGGCTGAACGGAGAGGCCGACCGGCCGCCGCAGCCGCTGGGGCTCGCCGCCGTCGACATGGCTGCGGGGACTTATCTGGTGCAGGGAGTGCTCGCCGGATTGTTCCGGCGGAGCATGACGGGAGCAGGCTGCCGCGTGGAAGTGAGCCTGCTGGAGTCGATCCTCGATCTGCAGGCGGCAGAGCTTGTCGTCTATTGGAACGGCGGAGAGCGGCTGCCGCAGCGTCCGCAGACGGGCGGCGCCCATGCCTGGATGCCCGCACCGTACGGGATGTATCCGACCGCGGACGGATACATAGCGTTAGGCGCAGGCTCTGTGGAGGCATTGGGCAAGGCGCTTGATTGCTGCGGGAGCCTCGCCGGCTGCGCCGACGAAGCCTCCCGGTACGAGCGCCGGGAGGAGATAAACCGGCTGATCGCCGGACGGCTGGCGGCAGGTACGACCTCGATGTGGCTTGAACGGCTGGAAGCCGCAGGGTATCCCTGCTCAAGCGTGTTGACCTGGGAGCAGCTGCGCCGGGAAGAGGCGTTTCTGCGTCTGGGTATGACGCAGACGGTATACAGGGGCAGCGGCGCCGCTATGCGCTCGACGCGCTGCCCGATTCGGATCGACGGGGCGGTATATACCTCGTCGCAAGGCTCACCGCGCATCGGAGAGCATAATGAATCGATCAACGAATGGCTGGAGGCGACCGAGCATGAATGAAAACGAACGAAGCGTCAGACCGCATCAGGAACTGCCCGTGTTTCATACGGAATCGTGGATGTACGAGGAATTTGAGGTAGGGCAGAAGATCCGTTCGATCCGGCGCACCATATCCGAGGGCGAAAGCATGCAGTTTAACGCGCTTGTGATGGATTTGCATCCTTATGTTGCCGACGACATGTTCGCACGGGAGGAAGGCGCGTTCGGGAGACGGCTCGTGGCCGGAGCTCTTGTATTCAGCATGGGACTCGGGTTGATGGCCCATAACAATATTCACACGTTCAGCTATGGATACGATAAGCTGCGGTTTATTAAGCCGGTATTTATCGGCGACACGATCTACACGGTCAGAACGCATATGGAGAAGCGTCCCAAGTACAAGGAGATGGGGCTCGTGAAAGTCAGCTACGAGGTGTATAAGAACGAGGGCGAGCTCGTATTGTACTGCGAGCATCTGCAGACGGTGCGCTACCGCAGCCCCGATGCGTGGCAGCATTTGATCGAGAAGAAGGAGGCGTAGCGCGATGGGCAGCCGATCGATGTTTTTCGAAGATTACGAGACCGGAGCCGTCCGGCAGACGACCGGCCGCACGGTAACGGAGGCCGACATTGTGCTGCATGCCGGGCAGACGGGAGATTTTTATCCCCATCATATGGATGCGCAGTGGTGCCTGACCCAGGAGTTCCGGCAGCGGATCGCCCACGGCACGCTTATCTTCAGCATGGGCGTCGGCATGACGGCCGGGGAGATCAATCCCGAGGCGTTCTCCTACGGCTATGACCGGCTGCGTTTTGTCAAACCGGTATTTATCGGCGATACGATATACGCCAAAGCCTCGATCAAGGAAAAAAGAGACTACCCCAAGCGTCCCGATTACGGGATCGTATGCGAGCTGGTGGAGGTGTTCAACCAGCGCGGCGAGCTGGCGCTTGTCTGCGAGCATCTGCTGCTCGTCAAGAGAAAGCTTGCCGGGGATGCAGCGAGCGGCAGGACGAACGGCGGCACGTCCATTTAACCGGGATCGTCCGTAAAAGCGAGAGCGCAGCCCACGATGCCGACCGGTCGCGGGGGCGGCTCCCCAAAAACGTAAGGACCTCGACTCCGCCGGCACGCTGCCAAACGGGGTTGAGGTCCTTGCTTGCTTCAGTACATTTACGAAATCGACTCCTCCCGCTCCTTCCACTGCCGCTCCGCCTCGCGCACTTCCTTCCAGAAATGGTCCAGCTCCTGCTTCGCTATTTCGCGGACGAAGCCGATGTCCTCGCCGATCAAATCGGTCGTCCATTTCCGCCCCAGATTGGCGTGCACAACCTCGTCGGCCCAGTCGTAATCCTGGAATTGCGCCATCAGCGGATGCTTCGCCTCGTCGCGGCAAAATTCGTATTCGCCCGCTTTGCCCGGGCGCTTCATGGCGCCTTCTTCGATGCCGATGGACAGCCAGGCGTATTGAGCGCCGGGAATTTTCGGGGCATTGACGTCGTAATCGGACGTGTACTGCGGCCGGCTCATCCAGTCCACGCCTTCGCTCTCGAGCGCGGCCTGGCCGAACAGCGCATGACGCACTTCGTCCCATAAATGGCGCGCCAGGTCGCGATAAAACTCCCAGGGCATATTTTTCTGCGAAAACAGCACGGCGGCGATCAGCTCGGCGGCCGTCATCTCTTCCTGCCTTACGCGCATTTTGTCGAACAGCTTCTGACGGACGGGATCGTCCGGGGCGACGGCGACGCTCGTCCGCGCCCAAGTCGCGGGGCCCATATTCCTCGGGTCGCGGACGGACCGCAGCGGCAGCGTGTACGGCTGCTGCGAACGCCAGCGGTGCGGCAGCGCCGCCGTCTTGGGCTGGGAGCCGTCGATGCCGCCGGCGGCTTGCAGGAATCCGGTCAGCCGGGCTTTGAATTCGCCGCCTTGATCGTCGTAGATTCCCGACGATTGGAGGTGGCCGATCATCTCTTGGCCCCAAGCCAATTGCTCCTCCAAATCGAGAACGACCGTGCGGAGGAGACGGATCGTCGGCTGGTCGACGATTTGCTGCGTCGTGGCGAGATGATTGCGGTATACCTGCAGCAGCGCCGGTTTGACGACTTCATAGATGCCAATGGCGAGCTCCAGATCATTGCGCGCTTGAATGAGCTCTTCCATTAGCAGCGACAATGCGGCGTCGGGCTCGTGATTCAGCACCGCAGACGACGTTCTCAGCTCCGTAATCCGCACGCGCAGCCGGTCGGCGGCCTCCGCGTCCTCATACAGATGCTTCCCGAGCGCGACCTTCAAATCCCAGTTCTCGCGGGCCGGCAGATGGCCGGCGGCGATGCGCAGCAGCGACTCATGGATGAAGCGGTACCGCTGAAGCGCCTTGGCGTTTTTTTCCACCCCGTATGTGCCGATGGCGTAAGGGTTTTTAATTCCGGCATAGCTTAACATATTGGATTCCCTCCCTGATCTAAAAGGGTGGTGAAAAACAAGCGGCCTGCGGTCGATAGAAGTTTCCACTCGCTCTTGTAGCCGGATTTTTTTCATTTTGAATCGCTAAAGCGGGGAAAATCCGTCTACAAAGGCGACCGCTTATGCTGTTCCAACTCACTATCGACTCTTCGGCCACTTCTTCACCACACCTCTAATTGATGAAGCGCTTGCTTTCATTATGGCAATCGCGGGAAGAAGCTTCCATTCAGACAAACCGGATTAAGGTGGATTTATTTGATCTGTGCGCTATGAAGCAGTTTATTCGCCGGATAAGGCGTGCGGTACGCTTCCGCAGGGGCAAGATGCTGTGCGCGCGGATCGGAGAATCGCTCCCGGTATTCGGATGCGGTCATGCCCTTGCTCCGGGTAAAGCAGCGGGAAAAATAATGCTCGTCCGTAAAACCGACCGTAAAAGCGATTTGCTTCACGGTATCGTGGCTTTGAACCAGCAGCTGGCAGGCTCTGTCGATGCGGCGCTCGGAGATCGCCTTCTGCGGCGTCATGCCGGTATGCCTGACGAAAATGCGGGTGAAATGCTCATGCGTCCATCCTACGCTGTCGGCTATGGCGGCGACGGATAGGGGGAGATGAAGATGCTGATCGATCGTTTGCAGCGCTTTGACGATTTGCGGGGGAAGCGGATTCGCTTCCTCCGCTTCGGCGGCTGCCGATCCCGCAAGCTCCTCCAGCTCCGCGAGCAGGGAGTACAGCAGCAGATTGCATCGGCTCTCCCAGCTTGGCGGTCTGGCTGCGGCCAGATGTAAAATATGGGTCAGCAGGGAGGGCAGCAGACTGGCTTTGCCGGCCGGCAAATATGAAGGGCCGTCCGGCGAAACGAGCGGAGACAGGTCGTGAGAACCGGTCAGCGTATCCATCATGAAATGGACGAACAGATGCCGGGTCGGCTGGACCGGGTCGAATCTGTAAGTATGCGTCTGGGCGGGACGGGTCAAGATGAAGCAGGGCTCCTCCAACCGAAACGTCCGGTCGTCCAGCCGGTATTCCGCAGCCGAGCCTACGGGAAAATAGACGAGCTCGTAATCGGTCAGCGCCCTCGGCCCGAGCGTCCAGCCCGCCTTCACGGTGAAATCGCCGGCAATTACGATATGCGGGGCGCTGCAGCCTGGCGCGGGCTTGCTTGGCATATTCATCGGGTCGCTCTCCTTCCGAATTCTTAGAGGCGTGGTGAAAAAAGAGCGGAGGGGCCATTTGAATCTGGAAAAAAAATCTAAATAATCCGGATTTCAACAGCGATCGGAGGATCAAATGGACGCCGCAGCGGACTTTTTCACCACCCTTTTAAAAGCGTGGTTAAATTCAAGATAGCAGAAACCGCGTTCGGGTGGCAAGATGAAACCGTGCGTCCGGCGGCCGTGGTCAAAATGAGGCGAATGATGCGCAGGAGAGCAGGAATTCTTTTCCGCACTCACGAATAAGACTGTTTAGGCCGTTTAGTTCCGGTCCGGGCACGTCCTGCTTCTCTCGGAAGCGCCGCCAAGCCGCAGGCTGGCTGCAGCGAGCTTGTCCCAGGCCGTAACGCAAAAGGCAACAATTAAGGAAACGGGGGGTTGCGATGAAAGGAAGCCGATTCACTGCTTACCTGAGGCACGGAAGCCGGTTTTACAACAAGCTGCATTCCATTGCCGTTCAATTGTTTCTGCTGTTCTTCGTCAGTATTATTGTGCCGGTGCTGATCGGAGGCTATTTGTCGTATGAAAAATCGGCCAACATGATCGAGGAGCAGGTTAGCAACGTGGCGTCGCTAACGATCAAGCAGGTCAGCGACAAATTGAATTTTATTTTTAAAGGACTGGACAACGTATCGATGCGGCTGCTCGGCAGCAAAGCGATCCAGGATGCCCTTCAAGGCAAAAATGCGGCGACCCCTTACGACAGCTTCAAGCAGAACAATGACGCCAAAGATTTTATCATCTCCTTGATTACCAATTCTCCGGAAATTATGGACATCTATCTTCTCGATATCAACAAAAATAATTCGGTGGTCAGCTCCACCTTCCAAGGCGTCGTCGACCCGTGGCAAACGGATTGGTACCGTAAAGTGCTTGAGGCCGACGGCAATGCGGTCTGGTTCGGACTGACGAATATTTCATATTTAAAAGGCATCGATATGGGCATTCCGGTGTTCGGCCTCGGACGGACGATCAAGGAAGTCGACACAGGCAAAATTATCGGAGTCATGTTCATCGAGGTTAGAGGCAATATTTTGACGGAAGCGCTTGCAGACATACAGTTCGGACGGACGGGCTACACCTATGTGGTGGATCAGGGCAACCGTTTCGCTTATCATCCGGATTCGGCTTATTTCGGACAAAGCTCCGACTTGGCGATGCCGGCGACGACGCAGACGATGCGGCTGAACGGCAAAGATATGCTCGTCATCCCGGCTTCGCTCGGCAACGGCTGGCGTGTGGCGGGCATCGTGCCGATCCAGGAGCTGATCGCAGGCTCCATCGAAATCCGCGATCTGACGATCTGGAGCGCTCTGGCATCGATTGTCGTAGCGATGATTATGGGCTATTACGTCGCCTATAAAATCGGCCGCCCCCTCGTCTATTTAAGCAAGCTGATGAAGCGGGGAGAAGCCGGGGATTTAAGCGTGCGCTCCGATCTTGGCGGCCGCAACGAGATCGGGCAGCTAAGCCGCAGCTTCAATAAGATGATCCGCCAGATCGGCGTGCTGATTCACCGGATCGCCGAGGAGGAGCGGGAGAAGAAGAAGGCGGAAATTCGGGCGATGCGCTATCAGATCAATCCGCATTTTTTGTACAACACGCTCAATTCGATCCGATGGATGGCGAAGCTGCAGCGGACGGAGGATGTCGCCAACGCGATTTCCACCCTGGTGCCGCTTCTCGAAGCGAGTCTGGAGCGGAATGGCTCTTTCGTCAGGCTCGGAGAGGATTTCGAGCTGCTGAACAAATATTTGATCATTCAGCAATACCGGTATCACAATCGGATTACACTGAATATCGAATGTCCGCCCGAGCTGAGAGCTATTACGATTCCGCGCATGCTGCTGCAGCCGATCGTGGAGAACGCGATCTTCCACGGCATCGCTCCGAAGGATGAGAAAGGGTTCATCGAAGTGACCGTCTCGCGCGAAGGCGGCGATGCGGTTGTCGTCATTCGGGACGACGGCATCGGCATTTCGAAGGCCAAGCTGCCCGATTTGCTGTCGGGAACGGGCACGACGCGCGCAAGCGGCATGACCCGGATCGGCCTGCTGCATGTGCATCAAACGCTGCAGCTGTATTTCGGAACGGGATACGGTGTGGAGGTGGAAAGCGAGGAAGGGCTGGGAACGCGGGTGCAGCTGATTTTTCCTATTCAAAAGGAGGATGACCATGTACAAAGTGCTGTTGGTCGATGATGAAGCGATGGCGCGCATCGGGCTCCGGTCGACGTTCGAATGGGAAGAGAACGGGTTTCTTCTTGTCGGAGAGGCGTCGAACGGGAAAACCGCGCTGCAGTGGCTGGAGAGCCATGAAGTGGATATTTTGATTACGGATATCGCCATGCCGGTGATGGACGGTCTGGAGCTGATGCGCAGGGCGCGGGCTGCATATCCGGCGCTGAAGGTCGTGCTGCTCAGCTGCCATAACGATTTTGAATATGTGCGGGAAGGCATCCGACTCGGCGCCTCCGACTATTTGCTCAAGCCGACGCTGGAAACGGAGGATTTGCAAGCGGTGCTGGGCAAGCTGAAGGAGCAAATTGCCGAGGAGCGCAAGCGGACCGAGCTGATCCTGCGGCAGGAGTTGTCGGGCAAGCGGCAGGAGCTGGAGAAGCAGCTGATGAAGCTGCTGGCGGGCGAGGAGCCGCAGCAGGAAAGCACGGCGGAGCTCGCCTGGCTGAACGAAGGCTACAGAATCGTCGTCTGCATGCTGGATGGGGCGGCCAAGCTTCGCGCCGAGGAAGGAGGGCTGTTTATTGAGATTGTCATGGAGGAAGTGCAGGCTTCCTGCTACGAGCATTTGGAGCGGGGAGCCGCATTCCGGGTCGGCTCGGACCAGCTTGTGCTCGCCGTGCCGGATGAGGGCGGCGATCAGGAGAGCTGGATGGCACGGCTGGAGCGGCTCCACCGCATGCTTGCGGACAAGGGATACTCGTTTACGATGGGGGTCAGCTTCTGCAGCGCCGGAAGCGGCGGGCTGAAGCGGGCTTACCGGGAAGGGCTGGACAAGGCCGCTCTGCGCTTTTACTTCGGTCCCGGAGGCATCCGCTCCATGATGGTCTCTCCGAAGCGCCCGTCGCGCAGCGGAAACACGGAGGCCGGGATGAACGCGCTGCGGGAAGCGATATCCGAAGACTGGAAGGACAAAGCCGCAGAGTGCCAGAAGCGCCTGCTGGGCTGCTGGACCTGCGACAACAAGACGCCGGTCGAAGTGCTGAGGGAAGCGCAGGAGCTGCTGTCTTTATACCAGCTGTGCAAGGGGAACCGCTACGTTCCGGCGGAACAGACGGAAGCGCTCCGGATGATGGAATCCGTTGAAGAAGTGCAGTCCTTCTTATGGTCGGTGTTCGAGAGCTTGTGGAAATCGGAGGACGAGATTGAGGAGGAGTTCGGCTTTCACCGCCGGATTATCGCGAAGGCGATCGAATATATGCAGGGCAATTTCACTAAAAACATCAGCCTGCAGGATGTAGCCGACCATGTGTCGGTCAGCAAAAACTATTTCAGCGAAATGTTCAAGCGGGTGACAGGGCAAAATTTTATCGATTATTTAATCCATCTGCGGCTTAAGCGCTCCACCGTGCTGCTCCAGACGACGACGCTCAAAGTATACGAAGTGGCGGAAATGTCCGGCTTCAACGATGTGAAATATTTCAGCAAGCTGTTTAAGAAGATGATGAAGCTGTCGCCAGCGGAATTCCGCGACCGGGGGGGCTGAAATGAAAATATTCGGAAAAGGCTCCACCATTTCGGAATAAAAGCGGTTACATCCGCAAATTTCGCGTCCTATAATAAAAAGGTAGCCGATATTTTTGATAGAAGGGGATGAGTAAAATGAAAGTAAAGACAACCTTGTCCGTTGCTATGATGACGACTGTAATCGCTTTATTGCCTCTGCTGCAAGCTTGCAGCGACAGCGCAGCTCCGGGAGGACAGGCCGCAGCGCCGAAGCCGGGAGAGAAGATCAAGCTGAAATGGTCTACCTGGGGCAATCCGGGCGAGCTGGGCAGATTCCAGGAGTTCACCAAAGATTACAACGCCAAGCACCCGAATGTCGAATTTGAATTAATCCCAATTCCAAGTGACTACGAGCAGAAAATATTGACCCAGCTTAGCGGCGGGGCGGCGCCGGACGTGTTTTATTCCGGGGACGGGACGATCGTGAAGCTGATCGATAACCAGACGATCGCCGAGCTGACCCCTTATATGGACAAGAGCTCGGACAGCAAAATCCGCGAGGCCGACTTCTTCAAAGGTCTGTGGGGCGCAGCCAAAAAGGACGACAAAGTGTACGGAGTGCCGGTGGACTGTAATCCGATGATTCTTTGGTATAACACGAAGCTGCTGAAGGATTCGGGAGTGACCGAGCTGCCTGCGGAGCTGTATGAAAAAGGTCAATGGAATTGGAATTCGTTCAAAGCAATGCTCGAGAAGCTGCGCGCGAACGGCAAGCACGGCTTCGTGCTGGATAACGATTGGAACCGGTATTACAGCTTTGTAAGCAGCAACGGAGGCAACGTGTACAACGATAAAGGGGAATTTATTGCGGATAAGGACCCGAAGACGGTCGAGGCGTACAAATTCCTCTACGATAACATCCAGGCGAAAAACATTACGTTTGCGGGAACGCTGCCGAAGGGGCAGGGAGGCGACGCGATGTTTATGTCCAACCAGGTTGGCTTCGTGTCGGCGGGGCGCTGGTATCTCCCGATATTCAAGCAGAGCAAGGACCTGCAATTCGACATCGTGCCTTATCCGACCAACACCGGCAAGAAGATCGAGCCTGCGGCCGTCGCCACTGCCTATATGGTTATGAACAAGAGTACGAAATATCCGAAGGAAGCGTATGAGTTCATCAGCGAATTCGTATCGAAGGAAGGGCAAGTTTACCGTCTGCAAGGAGGCGGTAACGCGGTTCCTTCCGTAGAGGGCGCCGATCAGGTCGTAATGGAAGGCAATTTGCCAGAGCACGCCCAGTACTTCCTGGACGCGCGCAGCATCGGCTATGCGCTCACGCCGTTCGAAGCGGGAATTCCCGGCTTGACCCAAATCATTAAGGACGAGATGGAAGCTCTGTGGCTCAAGGACGGCAAACTTGACGAGACGTTAAAATCGGTCGGGATTAAAGCGAACCAGAAAATAGCCGATTATAAGGCTGGCAAATAGACGGCATGCGACTTCGCAGGGAGGGGGCCGGACCCGGCTTCGGGCGGCTTCCTTCCAGACTTCAACGAAAGGCTGATGACTTATGAACAAACGCGTATCGGAAGGGATTTGGGGCTATGCGTTCATTCTTCCCCAGTTGACCGGACTTCTCATATTTGCCTTTATCCCGCTTGTCTCCGCCTTCGTGCTTAGCCTCATGAAATGGGACGGCTTCGGCAAAAAGCAGTTTATCGGACTCGATAATTTCGTTACCCAGTTTCATAATCCGGACTTTAAGCTGGCGCTGTTCAACACGGCATGGTATACGCTGCTGGTCGTGCCGACCGGCATTGTTCTGGCCATTCTCGTCGCGGTCGCGCTGAATAAAGTGCGGGGCAAGGTCGTATACCGGCTCTTTTACTACATGCCGGTCGTTACGAGCTCCATCGCGGTATCGATTGTCTGGCTGTGGCTGCTGAACTCCGAATTCGGCATTATCAACGTATATTTGAAGCAGTGGTTCGGCATCGTCGGTCCCGAATGGCTGACGAACCGCAAGCTTGTCATTCCGTCGATCGCCATGCTCAGCGTCTGGTGGGGACTCGGCGGCAATATGGTGCTGTTCCTCGCCGGACTTCAAGGGATTTCGTCCAGCTATTACGAGGCGGCGCAAATCGACGGGGCGAGCCGATTCCGCCAATTCTGGCATATTACGCTTCCGCTGCTCTCTCCGACGACGTTTTTTGCGACCATTATGTCGATCATCGGCTCCTTCCAGGTGTTCGATCAATCGTTCGTCATGACGGGCGGAGGGCCGGCCAAAGCCAGCTACACGATCGTCTACCACATTTATCAGCTGGCGTTCGTCGAGTTCACCTTCGGTAAAAGCGCTGCGGCCGCCGTCATTTTATTCGGCATTATTTTGACGCTGACGCTGCTGCAAATGTACATGTCGAAGCGGTGGGTTCATTATGGCGGATAAACGAAACCGGGAGAGGAGGAGACGCTGATGGAGATTCAAGCGCAAAGGAATACGGCCGAAACGGGCCGTTCGACCGCAGCGGCGTTGCGGCGCGACCGCAGCGGCACAAGCCCGGTCGGCAAGGTGCTGCTGCACGCGGTGCTGATCGTCGGGGCCGTCATTATGACGGGGCCGTTTCTATGGATGGTTCTCAGCTCGCTGAAGCAGTTTTCGCAAGTATTTCTCATTCCGCCCAAGTGGATTCCCGATCCGTGGGAGTGGAGCAATTATAAACGGTCTTGGGAAGCGCTGCCGTTCGGCCACGCTTACTTGAACAGCTTTTACATCGCCTTCATTTCGGTTGCAGTCAAGCTGCTGACCTGCTCCATGGCGGCGTACGCCTTCGCCAAAATCCGTTTCCCGCTGCGGGAGCCGCTCTTCGTTCTGTTTCTGGCGACGATGATGGTTCCGCATCAGGTGACGATTATTCCTTTATACTTGATGATGAAAGGCTTCGGCTGGCTGGACACGCATCTGGCCTTGATCGTGCCGGCTTCGCTGCTCGATGCCTTCGGCGTGTTCCTGCTGCGCCAGTTTATGAAGAGCATTCCCGACGAGCTGGAGGAAGCGTCCATCGTCGACGGCGCGAACCGCTGGACGATCTACTGGCGCATCATTCTTCCGCTCATCCGTCCGGCCTTGGCGGCGCTGGCGATCTTCACGTTCCTCGGCATGTGGAACAGCTTCTTCGGCCCGCTTATTTTCCTGAACAGCCCGGACAAATTTACGGTGCCTCTGCTGCTCAATTTGTTTCGCGGCATGTACATTACCGACTGGACCCTGATGATGGCGGGGTCGTCCATTGCCGTTATTCCCGTTTTGATCGTATATATTATCGGACAACGGTACATTATCGAAGGGGTTACGCTGACGGGAATCAAAGGATAGTCCAATCGAAAAAGCGGGGAGGATGAAGCATGATCACGGCGGATGAGGCGGAATTTTACCGGGATAACGGGTATTTGCTCGTGAAAGGAGTGTTCGACGGACGGGAAGTGGAGGAGATGCGTCGGGCGACCGGGAAAATCATCGAGCGTGCGGCGCATTCGAAGTACGACAAGAACCATGCCTGGCAGGGGGACTACTTGCCCCCAGAGGAGCTGAAGAAGCTCGTGCTTAAGGGCTTCCACGACGTGCATTATCATGATGCGGCCTTCGCGCGGGCGGCGATTCACCCGAATATGGCTGCGATTTTGTCGCAGCTGATCGGGCCCAACGTGCTGCTGCATCATACGAAAATGCTCGTCAAGCCGCCGGAGAACGGAGCGGCGTTTCCGATGCACCAGGATTATCCGTATTTTCCGCATACGAACCACACGATGCTGGCGGCCAGCGTGCACTTGGACCGTGCGGATACGGAAAACGGATGCCTGTGCGTCGTTCCGGGCTCTCACAAGGCAGGACCGCTCCCTCATATCGGAACGTATTACCTGAACCATAAGGAGCATCCGATTTCCAGCGGAACGCCTTGCCCGGCGGAGGCGGGAGACGTGCTCTTCTTCAATTATTTGACGATCCACGGCTCCGATTGCAACCGCAGCGAGCGCCCCCGCCGAAATGTGCTGTTCCAATACCGCGAGGCATCCGATTTGCCCGTGAGAAACGTCCATTTCGATTGGGGCATGGGGCTGATGGTTTGCGGGGAAAATCCGAACTTCAGCAGCGTAAAACCGAATTATCAGATTGTGTAAACGAGAAGCGGGGCGGGCTGCAAACTGCAGCGCGTCCCGTCGGACGTTCATGCGGCGGCCGCATCACGGCGCCGATCCGGCTATTGCGCCGGGAGCTTGAGAGCTCCCGGCGTTTTGTCGTTTACGCAAGTACATGCGCCGGGCCGATACCCGTATATTCTGCATAGGTGAAAGCCTGGTTAGGATTGACAAGGAGCTTCGCGTTCGTTAAAATTAGTACCAAGTACTAATACTTGATGATAAAGGATGATGCGCCTTGGAAATCCGTCATGCCACAATTACGGCCATCGGCACGTTTGTGCCGGAGAAGCGTTTGACGAATTACGACCTGGAACAGATGGTCGATACGAGCGACGAATGGATTGTGCAGCGCACGGGCATTCGCGAGCGCCGAATCAGCGCTCCGCATGAGTATACGAGCGATCTGTGCGCTGCCGCGGTACGCGATCTGATGCGGCGTTACGGCAAGTCCGTGAACGATGTCGATATGATCATCGCGGCTACAAGCACGCCGGATTTTCCGTTTCCGAGCACGGCGTCGTTGCTGCAGCACAAGCTCGGCGTTTCGCCGTCCACCGGGGCGATGGACGTTAGCGCGGCATGCGCGGGCTTCGTGTACGGCCTGCATCTTGCCAACGGGCTGATCGCATCCGGGCTGCACCGCAAAATTCTCGTCGTCGGGGGCGAGACGTTGACCAAAATTACCGACTATACCGACCGGACGACCTGCGTGTTGTTCGGCGACGGGGCGGGGGCGGTGCTGATCGAGCGTGATGAGCGGCGCTCAAGCTTCTTATCGTCCCGTCTAAGCACCGAAGGAAGCGGCGGCGCTCATGTGTACCAGACGCGGATCGCAAACCGCATAAACGGCGTTGAGCTCATCGACAAGCAGCTGCTCGTGCAAAACGGCAGGGAAGTGTTCAAATGGGCTGTGCGTACCGTGCCGGAAGGCGTGCGGGAGGTGCTGAGCAATGCTTCGCTTGATCTGGGCCAAGTCGATTGGTTTGTGCCGCACAGCGCGAATTTGCGCATGATCGAGCCGATCTGCGAGCGGCTCGGACTGCCGCCGGAGCGGGCATTGTACAGCCTGGAATACTTCGGCAACACATCGGCGGCGACGATTCCGCTGGCACTCGATCTGGGCATCCGCGCCGGCAAGATCAGACAAGGCGATCTGGCGCTGCTGTACGGATTCGGCTCCGGGCTCGTGCAGGCAGGCATGCTGGTCCGTCTTGAACTCGATCCGGAAATCGAGCCGCCGTTCCCGCTGTAAGCCGCAGGCGGGCTTCGGATCATTCGCTTCGTTCCTATGAAGGTGCTCCCGCTTCACTTCACTTTGGGGGCACTTTTTTAGTATGATGGATAAGTAAACCAAGCTTTGAGGGGAAACGATTGTATCATATAGATAAGGAGTGAGAATCAGTGGAAGAGAAAACGAATCACAACCATCGCGAAGAGCTGGCGACATTTGCCGGCGGCTGCTTCTGGTGCATGGTCACCCCGTTCGACCAGCTTCCGGGCATTAAAAAGGTCGTTTCCGGCTATACGGGAGGACATAAGCCGAATCCGACGTATCAGGAGGTTTGCTCGGAGACGACCGGACATGCCGAAGCCGTGCAAATTACGTTCGATCCGATCGTATTTCCTTATGAAAAGCTGCTGGACACCTTCTGGCAGCAGATCGATCCGACCGATACAGGCGGCCAGTTTCACGACAGGGGAGAATCGTACCGGACCGCGATTTTTTACCATACGGAGGAGCAGCGCCGCAAGGCGGAAGCGTCCAAGCAGGAGCTTGAGCAGAGTGGGCGGTTCTCCCGTCCGATCGCGACCGAGATCGTGCCTGCCGGGGAATTTTACGAAGCGGAGGAGTACCATCAGGATTACTACCAGAAAAATCCGCTTCGTTATAAAATGTACCGCAAAGGCTCGGGGAGAGACGCTTTTATCGAGCAGCATTGGAATACGCCGCAGGATAAGGAGCGCTTAAGAGGACGGCTCACTCCGATGCAGTTCGAGGTGACGCAGAACAATGCGACCGAACCGCCGTTTCAAAATGAATTTTGGGATCATCACGGAGAAGGCATTTACGTGGATATCGTTTCGGGAGAACCGCTGTTCAGCTCGCTCGATAAATTCGACTCGGGTTGCGGCTGGCCGAGCTTCACGAAGCCGCTTGTTTCCGGGAATGTGAAGGAAAAAGAGGATTACAGCCACTTTATGATACGCACGGAAGTGCGCAGCAGAGAAGCGGATTCGCATTTGGGGCATGTGTTTCCGGACGGCCCGAAGGATGCGGGGGGGTTAAGATACTGCATCAATTCGGCCTCGCTGCGGTTTATTCCCAAAGAACAGATGGAGCAGGAAGGTTACGGCGCGTATCTGGCTTTGTTCGAGCGCGGCGGACGCGATTAAACGGTTTATTCGTCCATACGGTTGCCAGGCGGCCGAGTCCGGGGAATTCCCGGGCCCGGCCGTTTTTTTTTCAAGGGCCGCGCAGCCTTTTCTGAAAAAGTGCTTTTCATAGCGGCACATCCATTGTATGATCAAAAAAGGAAATATTGTCCAAACGATAGGGCGTATTTTCCGCAGGACGTTCGCTTCCTGCACTTGTACTTATTTCGGAGGAACCATGTCAAAATCGATATTGCTCCTGCTGACCGGTGACATCAGGTCCCTCGATCCGATGCTGCAGGAACAGGTGTACAAACAATTTTACCGCCTGGTCTATCCTATGATTATGTATATTGTGAAGGATCATCAGACGGCAGAAGATATTATTCAGGAAACGTTCATTCTCATTATCCGCAAAAGTCCCCACGATATCGACGAGGCGAGGCTGAACGCATGGCTGCGCACCGTTGCCCGCAATGCTACGATAAGTTATTTGCGAAAAAATAAAAAAAAACAAGACGAATTGCTTTCCGATGACGTCTATATAGAAAACGCGGTCCCGCTGATGGCGGAACGGGCTTCATCCACGGAAGCCGAAGTGGAAGCGAAGCTGCTCGAAGAAGCGATTATTCAGTGTATTCACCAGTTGAAACCGATCTACCGCCAGGTGATCCGCATGCGCTGGCTGGAGCGCCTGTCCTACAAGGAAATGGCGGAGCAGCTCGGCGTTTCGGAGGAGAAGATCAGGCAGACATTGCATCGGTCCAGGGAAGCCATCAAGAAAAAACTGCAGCGTGAATGGAAGGTGAACGAGCCTTGAACAAATCGGATTTTGACGCCGAATTTGACAGGTTATTGGAAGAAGCGGTCCGACAAAGCGAGAATGACATCGTCGTTCCCGATGCCGGTCCTTCATGGACAAGGATGGAGAAGCGGCTTGTCCGGGAGCGGCGCAGAGCAAGGTGGATGCGCGGCGCCAGATGGTTCTCCCTCGCGGCGGCTTCGCTGCTGGCCGGCGCTTTCCTGTTCCACTCGCTGCAGACGACCGAAGCGTTCAGGCCGATGTTCGAAATGGCCTATAAGATGAAGGGCGGCACGGTAAGCATGCAGATCGGGAGCACCGACCGCCCGTCGGCCGAAGGAGCCAAAACGCCGCCGCCGCCGGACGATTGGGAAGAGCCTTACGTGGATAACCGCGATTTGCCGCAGGAAGGGGCTTTCCGGAGGATGACCGTTACGCTGGAGGCAGCGAAGGAACAGATGCAGTTCGAGCTTCCTTCTCTCGATGCGATCCCGGGCGACTTGACGCTTCAGGCAGCGACGCTTCATTTCTCCGGCGGGGAGGCGAAGGCCAGCGCGCTGAAGCTGGTGTATGCCGATAAGGGAGAGACGCCCGCGCTGACGGTGCTGCTGAGAAAACGGGCGTTCAGCGCTCATGCGGAGGACCCGGACGGACAGCGGTTCGTAACGGAGCTTCCCGACGGTACGGCGGACATTGAGGTGAATCGCGGCGAGCTGAATATGATTGTGAGAGGCTCGCTTAAGCCGGAAGAGCTGGGCCGCATTGCGGACGGCTTGCTGGCCAAACCTTAGAACGAAGGGGATTGTATGGAGAACGGATGGCTGCTGCTGTTTAAACAAAATATCGCGGCTTGCCCGGAGCGTGTGCAATATGCGCTGTTCGAGCAGTTCGTTGAGGTCATTTCCCGGGCGGAGCCGATGAGGGAGCTGCCGCGTCCCGCGGCGCGGCAGGCGGTCAAAGCCGTATTTCTGCAAGCGGCCGCCGGCCGCTTCAGGGGAATGGACGGCGGGCGGATTGCCCGCAGGCTGGAGGAAATGGCGCGGGAGCAAGCCGTGAAGCGCCGTAGAGCCGGCGCGCCGGCGGCCGAGCGCGAGGCTGGCGATCCGCACGCGGCGCTGCTGGAAGCATGGGGCGATATCGCTCCCTTGCTGAAAGGGCGAGCGAAACGGCGCAGGAGGGCGCGCCTTACCGCGGCGGTATGCGGCTTTGCCGTTATTTTGCTGGCAGGCGGCTTTATGTTCGGCACCGCCTCACCGAGCCGCGAGGCGGCCGAAGCGGCTGCGGCTGCAGCTTTCCGGCAGGAAGACGACGAGGCTCCGCTTTACGGCCCATCCGTCGTAAGCGAGGCAGAGCCGCCTCTGCGAATGACGGAAGCGGAGGGAGAGGCGGCCGCTTACGCCGACTTTAAACTGCTCGTTCCGAAGTTTGTTCCACCGGGCTATACGTTTCAGGAAGCGAGCGTATGGGGCAGAGAACGCGGGAAGCAGCGGTCGGGGCATATTATTTTCGAGTATGCGAACGAGGAAGGCTATTTGCTCCGAGTCAGCTTCGTGAAGATGGAGCCCCGCAGCGTATTGTCGTCGGGTTTTTTTATGCCGGCAAGCACGGAGGAACTGCCTGTCCGGGGGAGTAAAGGGCTGCTGGTGACTTCGCAGGATCGCTACGTGCAGCTAAACTGGATGGAAGACAACGTTTATATCAGCATCTCCGGCCGCGAGCTGGACAAGGAGCGGCTGCTGAAAATGGCCGAAAGCTTGAGCTAACGGATACGAAGCTTTGGATTTTATACCGAAAAGATGGTAAAGTAGATTCGTATTCCTAGGATTCAGGAGAAACGAAGGTCAAAGGAGATTCGCTGCAATGATCGTGTTGTTCATCTTGTTTATTTTGGTGATGGGGTCTTTTTTTAGCGGCGCGCTGGTGCTGTTTTTTCAGAAAAAGCCTAAGCTTGGATTTTTGATGCTAGTGCTCGGTTTGGCCGCGACCTTCCTGTTCTACTATTCGATTTATAAAGGCTGGGTCACGGTGCCGCAGCAAAGCTGAAGCGGGAAGCGCGTACGGAAAGCAATAGCAGCAGACAAGAAGAAGGATGGCCTCCGGGACCCGGCGGACCGTCCTTTTCTTGTTGTTTAGGAAATGATGCGCAGCCATATCCTGTGGATATCCGGGGGCTCCCCGCAAAGTACCTGAATCAGCTTCGAAGCCATGGCCCCACTTTGTGGGGTTATTTTGTTGCGCGGGAGCTGACGCTAACCATCCTCCGCATCCGGCGGTGCCTCCTTTTCCATCCGGGCTAGCCGGTCCAGCGTCATTTGCACGGCGATGGCATCGTCTAGGTAACCGATCGGAAACACATAATCCGGAATAATGTCCGCAGATAAAATGAAATAGAGCAGAGCGCTTCCGGCGACGGCTCGCCTCTCTGACGTCAGATCGCTTTGACAGAATAGGGCATGCATCTGCCTCAACTGCTCGATGAAAGGTCCGGCGCTGTTCACGCTGTCGACCTTCGAACGGAAATCTTCGACGATGATTCGCCGTCCTTCCTCCGTCAAAGCGTATTGCTCGTACTTGCCGAGCTCCTTGCGGACCCGCTCTGTCGTAAAATCGGAGTCTACCAGGTTATGGGAAAGCAGCAGCTCTCTGATGCTGTCTACGGAAGCATGAAGCTCCGAAGGCCGCTCCGGCTGGCTTTGTCCGATATCGAATGAAAGCCCCGCCGCTTGCGAGAGCCGCTGCGCCGAGATGCCGAGATGAGCGGCGAACTGCTGCAGATGATCCAGACGGGCCCTCTGCTTTCCGTTAATAATTCTCGAAATGGTTGCGGTGTCGATGCCTGTAAGAGAGCTTAGCTTGCGCATCGACAAAGATTTCTCCTTCAGTAAAGCTTTGAGCATCTCTCCAAGCTGCTGCCCCATCTCTTCGTTTAACATCGTTTATACCCTCCTCATGGACCGACGTTTTCGGACGTGTTGAGATTTCTCAACATTTTTGTTGAGGGATAAGCACGCTCTGCGAGCATGAACCGTACAATGCACTATAAATAAACGGGGAGTGGAGCACGAATGGTATGGATGATGATATTGGGTTTTGCGATTTCCTCAAGTCTGGATAATCTGGGAGTCGGAATATCTTACGGAATTCGAAGTATTCGCATAGGTTTGTTATCTAATCTGCTCATGGCGGGCATTTGCTTTCTTTGCAGTATGACGGGCATTTGGGGAGGGCAGTGGCTGGCAAAAGTTTTGCCGGGAATGTTTCCCGCGATCGCAGGCGCTTTCGTTCTGGTAATTGTCGGCATACGAATCATAGTGCTGGCGTTTCCGCGCAAGCGCAGCGACTCCGCCGAACAAGAAGAGACCGCAGGCTCCGGCGGACATTCGCTCGCAGGCATTCTCCGGAACCCGGAGTCGGTAGATACTGACAAGTCCGGGGAAATCGGGCTTGGGGAGGCCGCCGTGCTCGGCATCGCGTTGTCGGCCAATGCGGTGACGAACGGTTTGAGCGCAGGGCTGATCGGCCTGTCTCCCATAGCGATCTCCTTGGCCGCTGCCGTGGGAAGCTTCGCTACCGTATGGCTGGGCACCGTGTTGGGACGCAAAGCGGCCGGCATCCATATCGGATCTTTCACGCTGGGGCAATTCGGCACGCTCTTAAGCGGCGTCATTCTGTTAATTATCGCTTGCAATTCGTTATTCTGATCCGCCGCTGCAGGAGTATACGCTTCAGAGCATTGCGTCACTTTGGAGGGATTTGTTCTCAAGTTTATTTTACGGGGAACAAGCGGCGGGTATGCCTTTTTTCATCGGGAGGAGCTTCGTGAAGGACAAACGCACAATTGAGCCTTACCGGGTTCATTAACCCATGCTATTTGCCGAGCGGACGCATAGTGTATAGCATAGACAAGTTGGATGTCAGTACCTGGCGGCAGCCAGGTCACAGCCAACGAAACTGAGCACACTGCAAAGGAATGGGATGGGTATGAAAAAAGTTTACGTGTCCAGGACGCGCAGCGCAACGCTGAGATCCGTCAAGAAGAGTGCGCCGAAACCGAAAGCGAGACGTCCGAGGTCGGTCAAGGACTCCTTCTCCGACAGCGACATATTGCCTTCGACCTCCTCAGGCTTGCAGGGCTTCGGCGGTTTGGGGCAGGACAATGCCATGGGCGGCTTTCCAGCCAGGGAAGAAGCTTCGTCGGCTCCGGCGGCGGCGCCAGCCGAGCAGAGGGCGTCCCTCTTAAGCAGCTTCGGCGGCATTGACGGCATTATCTCGATGATGACCAAAGCGCAGCAAGTGTTCAAGTTATTTCAGCAGATGGGGCCGATTTTTAAAATGATCGGAGCATTCGGCGGAGCCAAGGCCACGACGGCCAGCCTCCGAACCGGCAGAGGGCGCAAGCCGGTTCGGCGCGGCGGCTCCGTCAAAAGACGTTGAATCGGTGAAGAGCGGCGGGCAGCTTAGGACGTCGCTCTTTTTCGTTGTTTAGGAAATGATGCGCAGCAATTTCCTGTGGATATCCGGGAGGCTCCCCCGAAAGTAAAGTCTACCCTACCCATAGAACGATCCCAGCGGAAGGGTTAGACGCCGATCCAGCTTAGGCTGGATGCGGACGGAATAAGCTTCAGAGCATCACGTCACTTTTGGGGGATTTGTTCTTGCTTCGGTTAGACCGTAAGCTTCCGGTCATCCACGGGAACCAGCCGCGCATCATTTTTTTCGTCCGAACGCTTAAGCATCCCCGGATTTGTTCATAAGCAGCTCGATAAAGTGCTGCGCGGCAGCGGATAGATGGTGTCCTTTCAGCCAGATGAGTCCCGCCGCCGCCGACAAAGGCGGGTCCGTTATTTTAACGGCGCGGATTGTGGGGTCCGACAGCTGGGCAATGACCGTTGCGGGCACGAGGGCCGAGCCGAAGCCGGATGATACCAGACGGAGCAGCATCGGGATGTCGGAGCATTCGGCGGCGATGTTCGGCTTCATGTGCTGTTCGGAGAACGCCATCAGAATGGAATAGTGCACCCCTAAGCCTTCGGTGCTGGGCAGTATTAGCGGATAGCCCGACAATTCGGAAAGCGCCGCTTCCTTGCGGGAGGAAAACGCCTGAAGCGAAGTGATAAAGTAGAACGGCTCGTTGCGCAGGTGGAATACGGAGAAGTCGTCCAATTGCAGGGGCAAGCGGATAAGCGCCAGCTCCAGCGCGCGGCTCTTCACCAGATCGCACAGCCGGGAAGATTCGTTCTGCTGAATTTTGTAAGTAACATGGGGGTAGAGCCGCTTAAACTGATGGAGCAGTCCCGGCAGTTCTACGGAGGACAAGGTGTTGACCCCGATGTTTAGACATCCTTTGACGCCGTTGCCGACCTCCTTCACTTCGGAAACGGCTTCCTCCATCAGCTGCGTCATTTGCAGAGCGTAGCGATACAACGCTTTGCCGGATTCGGTTAACTCCAGCAGCTTGCCGCTTCGCTCGACCAGGACGGTTCCGAGCTCCTCCTCCATCGCTTTGAGCTGTTGGCTCAGCGGGGGCTGGGACAGATGCAGCCTTTGGGCCGCGGCGGAGATTTTGCGTTCTTCGGCGATGGCGATAAAATAGCGCAGTTGTCTAATATCCATAATTCGCTTTGTCCTTCCTTGATCTGCAGTTTCGGGAAATACGCCGATCCTTAACCCTGCGGTTCGTCGTCCGATTCGATGCTGCGGCCGATTTTGTGGAGCAGCCCGAGCAGCAGCTCCTCTTCTTCCTTGTTTAAGTGCAAGACAAGCCTCTGATTGAAATCATCGAGAATCGACTGCAAAACGGGGGCGAATTGCTTAGCCTTTATCGTCGGATAGACAAGCTGGGACCGCCGGTCGTTCGGATCGGGAGTCCGGCTGATGTACCCCGATTGCTCCAGCTGCTTGATGGACCGCGCAGTGGTAGCTTTATCGAATTTAAGCTTGTGGGTAAGCTGATCCTGATTGATGCCCGGGCTGTGGAGAACGGCCTTCAGGAAGCTGTACTGCCCGCCGCTTCCGATTCCGTGAGGAGCGAGCCGTTTGGCGAGTATTTTTTGACTGGAACGGTGAATGTAAGAAATAAGCTTGCCGATGGGTTCCTTTTTCATAGGTATACCTCTTTTGGGAAAAATTAAATGACATCCCGAGAACGTTCGAGAAAAGCAAACGCTATAAAAATATTTTATCTGAACATTGTTGCGCATGCAACTAATATGAGGTAAAGTGATTACGAATAATTGGTTGAGCCTGCAACTAATTAAATACGCCGAAGTTCAGGAGGTTACTTATGAATCCGTCTTTTAAAACCTATCAGGAAGATGCCGCCGTCCAGCAGAAACGCTGGATTATTCTGATCGTCCTTAATTTATTTACGTTTATGTCCACGCTGGACGGCAGCATTGTCAATATCGCTTTGCCCGTTCTGTCCGAGCGGTTAGGGCTGCCGATCGCCCAAATTGAATGGGTGACGACAGGATATTTGATGGCGATTTGCACCGTGATCCTGTTTTTCGGGAAGCTCGGGGATATGGTCGGCAAAATCCGCGTGTTCAAACTGGGCGCCTATATTTTTATCGCAGGCTCGCTGTTGTGCGGACTTAGCGGCTCGCTTACGTTCTTGATCATATCGCGGGTTATTCAAGCGCTGGGAGCTTCCATGATGATGGCAACGAGCCAAGGGGTCATAACCGACATATTTCCGGCGAAGGAGCGCGGCAAGGCGCTCGGGTTCATCGGCACCTTCGTCTCGCTCGGAAGCATCGCGGGCCCGAGTCTCGGCGGCATCATCATTTCCTCGCTGGGCTGGGAATATATTTTTTGGGTGAACGTGCCGATCGGCCTTATCGCCATCCTGATCGGATGGAAGGTGCTCCCCGCCGATCTGGTCAAAGTGAAGTCGAGGATCGACGCTCCGGGCAGTCTGCTGTTCGCCGTATTTATCGTTACCCTGTTTACGGGGCTGCTGCTCGGTCAGCAGGCCGGATACGGCAATCGTTGGATTGTTCTCTCGCTGCTCGTTGCGGTTATTGCGTTCGCGCTGTTTCTGCGTGCGGAGCGTACCCGGACGGAGCCGCTTATCGAGCTGTCGCTGTTTAAAAATGTGCTGTTTTCGGTCAGTATTTTATGCGGGTTTCTCGTCTTTTCGGCGAATTTCTGCTTCAATATTATCGCCCCGTTCTATGCGCAGAACATGCTGAATTTGTCTCCGTTCGCGGCCGGTTTTTTGCTGATGCTGTTCCCGATCTGCATGGTGATCGTCGCTCCGGTCAGCGGGGCGCTTTCCGATAAAATAGGGTCCGAGCCGCTAACTTTTGCCGGATTGATCGTGATGGTGATCGCCCAGTTCGGGCTGGCCGCGCTGCATGACGGCAGTCATTTGGCGGTCGTAGGCTTGTGGATCGCGATGCTCGGCATCGGCAGCGGGCTGTTTCAATCTCCCAACAACGCTCTGATCATGTCGCAGGTTCCGCGCACCAGACTCGGCTCGGCGGGCAGCATCAATTCGCTCGTCCGCAATGTGGGGATGGTCGTAGGAATTACGATCGCGACGACGCTGCTGTTCCATGTTATGAGCAGCAAAGCGGGTCATCGGGTCACGGGGCTTATTCCCGGCCGTCCGGATATTTTTCTCAGCGGGATGCACACCGTATTTATCGTCTCCTCCTGCATTTGCCTGGTGGCGGCTCTGCTTACGGGCTGGCGGATGTATCACGCTTATTCGGCCAAATATGCCGAATCCTCCGAGGGATAAGCTTCACGGAAAAAGATCTCATCTCCCGCCTCGCGGCAGGATTTGGGATTTTTTTTGCATCGGCCGGGGCGGCGGACCCTACTTACCTTAACGTAACTAAATGAAAACTTATTCACTCCTTATATTTCGCGGCGATTTTTTATATGATGGTAACAGGTTCTATTATTAGCGGGGAGGCTGGGGCAATTGATTAAACGAATCGGTCATTTGGCGCTTACTGTGAAGGATATGGAGCAATCGCTGCATTTTTACTGCAATGTGCTTGGTTTTGCAAAGGCTTTCGAGCTGCACGACGCGGCGGACAAGCCTTGGATCGTCTATCTGAAAGTATGCGAAGGCCAGTTTATCGAGCTGTTCTACGGCGGGCTGAACAAGCCGGCTCCGGTGGATAAGCCGATCGGCTTCAATCATCTGTGTCTTGAGGTGGAGGATATTCACGCCGTCGCCGAGCATTTGAAGAAGAACGGCATTGCGCTGGACGTGGAACCGAAAATGGGGAAAGATACCAACTATCAATGCTGGGCCAAAGACCCTGACGGCAACCGGATCGAGTTCATGCAGCTGATGCCGGGTTCGCCGCAGTTAAACAGCTGAAGCTGAGCTTTAGCGATATTACGGAAAAAAGACGACCGTTAACGATAGGGAGGAGATTTAGGAGATGGAATACCGCACATTGGGAAAAACGGGGATACAGGTATCGAGCTTATGTTTCGGGACGATGTCGTTCGGGGGGCCGGCCGACGAGGCGGAATCCCGCGCGATGTTTAACCGCTGCAGAGAAGCGGGCATCAACTTCTTCGATACGGCGAACGTATATAACCGAGGGGTTTCCGAGGAGATTTTGGGCCGCTGCATCGAGGACTGCCGTGACGAGATCGTCCTGACGTCCAAAGTTTGCTTCCCTACGGGGCAAGGGGTCAACGACCGCGGCTTGTCGCGCAGACATATTATGCTTGCGGTAGAGCAAAGCTTGAAGCGGCTCGGAACCGACCGGCTCGATCTGTATTTCGTCCATCATTTCGATCCGAAGACGCCGATGGAAGAGACGCTTCGCGCCCTCGACGACTTGCAGAGCCAAGGCAAAATATTGTATCCGGCCGTAAGCAATTGGGCGGCATGGCAAATCGCCAAAGCGCAGGGGATCGCCGCCAAGGAGAGCCTGGCCCGTTTCGAGTGCATCCAGCCGATGTACAATTTGGCGAAGCGGCAGGCGGAGGTCGAGATTTTGCCGATGGCCGAATCCGAGCAAATCGGAGTCATCAGCTACAGCCCGCTCGGCGGAGGGCTGCTGACCGGCAAGTACGGCCGCGACCGCAGGCCGCAGCAGGGACGGCTGATGGAGCAGAAAAATTATATCGAACGGTACGCGGAGCAGCAGTATTACGAAACGGCCGAGAAGTTTACCGACTATGCGCTTGAACGGGAGCTTCATCCCGCTTCGCTTGCCGTAGCGTGGGTGATGTCTCATCCCGCCGTTACGGCGCCGATTATCGGAGCGCGCAATGTCGAGCAGCTGGAGCCGTCGCTTGCGGCTTTGGATATTGCGATGACGCCGGAGTGGCGCGGCGAAATATCCGCTTTGTCCGTAACGCCGCCGCCGGCGACCGACCGCACCGAAGAAAGATGAGGTGAAGGCTGCGCTTCGAGAATCGGCAAACGGAATCCGAGTCGAGAATGGAGAAGCGGCACATCATGATGGATCACAATCAATCGGCAATAAGAAATATCGGCATCGTCGCCCATGTCGATGCGGGGAAAACGACGACGACCGAGCACATACTGTACGAAAGCGGCCGCATCCGCAGTCTCGGCCGCGTCGACGCCGGTACGGCGCAGACCGACTGGCTGGACATCGAACGGGAGCGGGGCATCTCCGTCCGCGCCGCATCGACGGCGTTCCAATGGAAGGGCTGCACGGTCAATTTGATCGACACGCCCGGGCACGTCGATTTCTCGTCCGAAGTCGAGCGCTCGCTGCGCATATTGGACGGCGCCATCCTGATCGTTTCGGCGGTGGAGGGCGTGCAGGCGCATACCGAGACGTTGTGGCGGGCGCTTGAGGCACTAAAAATTCCAACCCTCATCGTCATCAATAAAATGGACCGGGTGGGAGCGAATCCGACCGGCGTGCTGAAGGAATTAAACCGCTTTTTGTCCGGCGGCATCGTTCCGGTTCAGCGGTATTCCGGTACAGAGGAGGACTTCCGTTCGGTTTTGCGGTTGTGGAACCGCCGGGGGGACGGAACCGTTGCCCGTGCGGCGGACGATCTCCAGGAGGATTACGATGCGCTGCTGGAGCGGCTTGCGGAGCAGGACGAAGCCCTGCTTGACGATTATGTCGGCGGCATGCCTGTCAGCGACGAGAGGCTTATCGATAGCCTGACGGAGCTTACCCGGCAGGGCAAGGTGCAGCCGCTTCTGTACAGCGCAGCCGGCAAAGGCATCGGCATCCCCGAGCTGATGGATGCGATAGTGGAGCTGCTTCCGGCTCCGGCAGGCAGGGCGGAGGACCCGCTGTCGGGCATTGTGTTCCGGCTCGAGCGGGACAAAGCGATGGGGAAGATCGCTATGGTCCGGCTGTACGGGGGCCGGATCGTGAACCGCGACGTCATCCGCAACTATACGCTCGGCACGGACGAGAAAGTAACGCAAATCCGCAAAATCCACGCCGGCCACCAGGAGGACGTCGGCGTGCTGGAGGCGGGCGATATTGCCGGCGTCTGCGGTCTCAGCCGCGTACGGATCGGCGATATTATAGGCAGCCCGGACGCGGTATCACCCGAGCATCGGCTGACGGAGCCGCTGTTGACCGTGCAGGTGAGCCCTGCGCAGGCGGCGGATTACCCGCAGCTGGTCGCCGCGCTGCAGGAGCTGACCGAAGAAGACCCGCTGCTCGATTTGCAATGGCATCCGCTGGAGAGAGAGCTGCACATGAAAATTATCGGGCCGATCCAACTGGAGGTGCTGACCCATGTGCTGCAAAGCCGCTTCGGTCTGAGCGCCGCGTTCGGCAAGCCTACGGTCATCTATAAGGAGACGCCGTCGGCCGAAGGCTACGGCTTTGTCGCCTATACGATGCCCAAGCCTTGCTGGGCGATCTTGAAATTCCGCATTGAGCCCGGGGAACGCGGGAGCGGGCTGAGCTACAGCTCCGTTGTCAAGCCGGAGCGGCTTCTCCCCGGGTACCAGAACGAGGTTGCCCGCAGAGTGCCTGAAGCACTGCAGCAGGGGCTGCTCGGTTGGGAGGTGACGGATCTGAAGGTGACGCTCGTCGAAGGGGAACATCACGTATGGCATACGCATCCGCTCGACTTCGTGCTGGCTACGCCGATGGGCATTATGGACGGCTTGGCCCGGGCGGGCACAACGCTGCTTGAGCCGTATGTGCAGTTTCGGATTACGGCTCCGGAAGAAGCCGGCGGCAAAATTTTACATGAGCTGACGCTCATGCGGGCGGAGTTCGATTATCCGGAAATGACCGGGGAGCGCTTTAACGTGGAAGGGACGGTACCTGTTTCGAGCTCGCTCGAATTTCCCGTGAAGCTCAGCATGCTCACGGGAGGACGGGGCACTTTCGCTACCCGGTTCAGCGGCTATAGAGAATGTCCCGCGGGCACCGTCGTCGAGCGCCAGAGAAGGGGCGTAAATCCTCTCGATACGTCCAAATATATTCTCAGCATGCGGAGCGCCCTGGGAGCCGCAAGGTCTTAAGCGGGCTCGCCCGCATCAACACACTCTATAAGGAGGACAATTGTTATGCTGCAACGTCAAGTAGGCCGTTTGGGGCATATGAGCTCCGTCGTCATGTTCGGCGCCGCCAGTCTTGGGCAGGTGACTCAGGAGGAGGCGGACGCGTCGATCTCATTCGCTCTGGAGCATGGAGTGAACCATTTCGATACGGCGGCGAGCTACGGCGATGCCGAGCTTCGCATGGGACCGTGGATGCCGCGGGTTCGCGGCGAAATCTTCCTCGCCACGAAAACGGGCGAGAGGACGAAGGAGAAGGCCAAGGAGCAAATTTACCGCTCGCTGGAGCGGCTGCAGACGGATCGGCTCGATCTGCTCCAAATGCACGCCGTCGGCACGATCGAGGAGCTGGACAAATGTACGGCTCCGGGAGGCGCCCTCGAAGCGCTGCTTGAGGCGAAGGACGAAGGCGTGATCAAGGCCATCGGCATTACCGGCCACGGGCATCAGGCTCCGGTCACTCATCTGGAAGCGCTGCGCAGATTCCCGTTCGATACCGTGCTGCTGCCGCTTAACTATCACTTGTATTCGCTTCCCGAATACAGAGAGGCTTTCGATGCGCTGCTGGAGGAAGCGGGCAGGCAGAACACGGCGCTCCGGGTTATCAAGGCGATCGCCAAAGGCCCTTGGGGCGAGGAGCAGGACAGAGCCTACGCGACCTGGTATGAGCCGTTCGACAGGCAGGAGATTATCGACGCCTGCGTGCACTTTGTTCTGTCGTTCAAGGGAGTCGCCGGCTTCGCCAGCGCGGGGGACATCCATTTGTTCCCGAAAATCGTCGATGCGGTCGAGCGGTACGGCTCCATGAGCGACGAGGAGGCGCAGCGCGTCTTGAGCGCGATCAATGGCTACAGGTCGCCGTTCGGAGCTCCGACCTCCATCGCTTAACCGGAATCGGCGGCCGCGGCCGCCGGCAGAAGATAGAAGCCAAGCTCGCAGCATTGTTTACGAACAGGGCCCCGCTTGTCGGCGAACAAGCGGGGCCTCCTGCTGCCTTCGGAGCCTTACGGAACGCGCCGAATCCGAATCTGCCAGCCCTTCCGCATACGGCGGCTATTGACTTCACCGGCGGACGTACGCATAATTTGGTTCATACACTGAGTTTCCGAAATGAGTGAGACCCGATGAGCAAGAAATGGTTTTATCGCCTGCTGCTTTCTTATATTCCCGTTTTCTTTGTCGTCACGGCTTTTTTATTTTTTATCTTTTTTCAAACGTTAAGCGAGCAAAACAAGAAAGAAACGATCAAAGCGAATGATTTTGTCGCTCAGCAGGCGATCCGTTATATCGATTATTCTTTAAAGGCGATCGACGAGAAGGTGACCCTGGAGCTGCTGCGCAATTCCGACGTAGCGCGTTACTTTTCCTCCGGCGGCGCGGACGATTTGAAGCTGGATGTGGCGGTCATGAACGCGATGCGCGATTTGAAGGTGACCTACCCGCTGATAGACTCGATGTATGTCATCCGTTTCCGCGACGATACCGTGCTCAGCAATATCGGTTCCTATGCGCTTCGCGATTATCCGGACGAGCCGTTCATCGCCCGGATGCGCAAGGCGCCCAACAGCGTCTGGTCCGATTCCCGGGCTTTTAAGCAGTTTGCGTATGAAGAAGGTGTCCAGGTCGTAAGCTTGACACGGGGCTTTCCGGTGTTTTCCCAAGAGAAAGGGATGCTGGTGCTTAACGTAAGGACGGATGCGCTGCATGCGATCGCCCGCCAAATGTACAATCCGGAAGTCAGCTTCGTCCGGCTGTACGATCGCCAAGGAAGCGATCTGATGGAAGCGGCCGCAGGCGACGCGTTTTCCCCTGAAGAAGGCAAAGTGTACGCAAGTTATGTATCCGATTACACAGGGTGGCGGATGGATAGCGGCATACGCCGGGAAGGCTTGATCGGGCTGGTGCTGGGCTTGTACAACGTGTGGATTTCGCTGGGCATACTGGTCGTGCTCGGTGCGATTGCCTGGATGATCTACGTCACGCGCCGCAATTACAAGCCGATCGAATTGATCGTTTCCCGGCTGCAGCTGTATCTGGACTATAAGGCGCGATTTATCGGCGGCGGGGCGAACGCCAATGAATTCAAGTTTATCGAGTCTGCACTGGACAATATGATCGAGCAATCCAATCATTGGGAGCGGCAGTATTACCAAGATTTGGGCGTGCGCCGAAATTATTTCATTCACGGGCTGCTGGAAGGGACCAGACGGGTCGACGCGGAGGAATGGAGCCGCGAGGCCGACGGCTTGATGATGCCCGCCACGTTCGGAATGCAGACGGTATTCGTCGTGGAGATCGACAAGTATACCGAATTTTGCAAGGAATACAGCCACCGCGATCAAAATCTGTTCAAGTTTGTCATCAGCAAGATGGTCGAGGAAACGGCGGTTTCCGGAACGGAGACGGTCTGGACGCTGTGGACGGCGTCGCATCAATTAACCTGCGTGCTGCGTATCGATGATGGGACGAAGACGTCGATCGAGCATATCGAGATGTTTGAGAAAATTAGAAGCTGGATGGAAGTCAATCTTCAGTTGACCGTCACGATCGGGATCGGGGGGCTGACCGGCCGTCCGGAAGGGCTTCGCGATTCGTTCAAGGAGGCGCAGGAGGCGCTGCGGTTCAAAACGATATACGGCGGCAACGGCCTGCTTGTTCACGAGCGGCTTCCGTCGAAGGGCGAGGCGAACGAGCAGCTGCAGCTCATTATGAATATCGCCGGCGATTACCGGATGTCGCAAGGCCGCTGGCGAAGCGATCTGCAGACGCTGTTTCGCGAAATGTACCGCAGCGTCCTGTCCCGGGAGGATGTCGTCACGCTGCTGCGGTCGCTGACGTTTCATTTGGACCGCGCCGTGAGCGCCATGGGCGCGCATCTCCAGGAGCGGTGGAAGAAGGACGCCTATCCGAAGCTGCTCGGACTGCTCGATTCCTTCGAAACGCTGGAGGAGATTGAGGACGGCTATCCCGCCGTGCTGGAGCGGTTTGCGCTGCAAATGGACGAGCTGCGGGAAGCGAAGCATCCGCAGTTTGCGATTCACGAGGTGAAGGCTTACTTGGAGCAGCATGTGATGAACCCGAATCTGTCCCTCGATTTTTTGAGCGAGAAATTCGGAATGAACGGGAAATATTTGAGCAAAGCGTTCAAAGAGGCGTACGGCGTCAAGTTCGTCGACTTTATGATCGATCTGCGCATGCAGCATGCCAAAAGAATGCTGACGGAAACGGATCGGACCGTTCAGGAAATCGCCGAAAACGTCGGGTATTCCAGCGCGATTTCGTTCATTCGCACCTTCAAAAAGATGACCGGCATGTCTCCCGGCGATTACCGCAAAGGAAATTGAAAAACGTTTATCGGCGAAAAAAATTTATTGCGTTCGAAGCCGCTTCCTTAATTCGTACGGCAAATGCGTACGGGCCGAGGAGGCGTTTTTTGTTTGCCGCAACGGCCTGCGCCCGCTGCAGTGCTTCCTGCCCATCGGCGGCGATGTCCGGGCGCGGAATGACAATTAGTTTATCGCCGAAAAGTGTACATTGAGCTAGGCGGCGGCTGCATTTAAGATTAAGGCAAGTCGATCGACGGCGATGAATGCAAGCGGGCGCCGCACACGCTTTACAAACGGCCGAACTATGAATGACAACTAAGGCGGGGGGAAATGCATGACCATGATGAAACGCAAGAAGGCACCGGTATGGAGCAAGCGTGCAGCCGCAGCGGCTGCTCTTATGATGACGGCAGGCGGGCTGCTTGCCGCCTGCTCGGATGAAGGCGGTAAGCCGTCGTCCGGCGCGGGGAGCGAGAAAACCGTTACGCTGACGTTTGAAACTTCGCTGTATGCGGAAGCGCCTCATAAGAAGGCGATCGATACGCTGATTTCGATGTACAACGAAAAAAATCCGAACGTGAAGATTACAGTTCACGGGGCAGATTACGAAAATTTCTGGGACAAGTTAACGACGGAGGTCATTGCGGGTACGCAAGGGGATATCGTACAGGTGTACCCGGAAAACATCGCGACCTATCATTCGCTGGTCGACGGAGGCGCGTTCGTCAATCTCGATTCCTACATCAAAGGCAAGGATCCGGAGAAGAAGCTGGTCGGCCAGGAGCTCAGCAAGGTAGACGGCTCCTACTATGCGATATCGAACTACGCTTGGGGAAACACCGGTATTTTTTATCGAAAATCGCTGTTCGAAAAGGCGGGCATCGATCCGGGCAGCGTCCGTACTCTGGAGGATTTCAAAAATGCGGCGACCAAGCTCGGCGTCGACACGAACGGCGACGGCAAGCTCGATCAATACGGCTTCGCTAGCGTCGTAGGCTCTCATCCGTTCGTCGCTTCCGAGTGGTACCGCCTGGTCGCAAGGCCGGTTTCGGGAGGCATCTTCTTCCCTGACGGCGAGGCGGGACCGTATACGGCCGACCGGATTCATGTGAACAGCGAAGCGAATGTGTGGGCCGCCGCATGGTGGCAGGATTTGATGAACAATCCGCAGGCTACGCCGCCGGGCACTCGCGACAAGAAGGTCGGGCGGGAAATGTTCTGGAACGGCCAGGCGGCGATGAATATGGACGGTCCCTGGTTTATCGGGATGACCAAGGAGCGGGACGCGAAGCTGATGGACGATCTGGGCTTGCTGCCGCAGCCGGTGGTTCAGTACAAGGGCAAGGACTACAAGCCGAATCCGCATACTAACCCTTCCGTCGCGATGATTTCCAAAAAGAGCAAGCATGTGGAGGAAGCGTGGAAGTTTCTGGAGTGGATGACGAGCCCGGAGGCGCAGCAAGTGATCGCCGGTTCGGGCATGATTCCGAGCAATAAGGACTATGTGGCGACGGACGCTTACAAAAAGGATAATCCGCTGGCCGTCCAGTTTATGGAATTTCTTAACGACCGCTACGCACCTGCGGTAATGGACCCTCCGATTCCGGAGCAGGGAAGCCTGTCGCAAATTATCGTCAACACGGCGCAGGACATATTCGTCGGCAAGAAAGATCCGAAGGCGTCGCTGGATGAAGCGGCCAAGAAGATGAAGGAAGCGTTAAATTAACCGGAAACGGCATGTCCGGGGGCGTCCGCACATTCTGCTGTGATGGCGTCCGCCCGCCGCTTGCCGGAGAGAACGGGATTAGCTGAAGAGAAGGAGGGTCTTATGAAACATGCAGAAGCGGCACCACGTTACGAGCAGCCTTCCTTATTGAAGAGGGAATTCAAAAGATGGCGCGACAACCGGGTCGGCTACCTGTTCATTGCGCCGCTCGTGATCGCGATCGTCCTGGTACTGCTGTATCCGATCGGCAAGGCTATGCTCATGAGCTTTCAATATTGGCTCGTCACGAAGCCGAAGGGCGGACATCCTTTCGTAGGGCTGGACAACTATGGCGGCTTGTTCCGGTCGGACTATTTTTTTACATCGCTTTATATTACGTTTTTGTACATTGTCGTCACGGTGGCGCTCCGGTATTTGCTCGGCCTGGGAACGGCTCTGCTGCTTCATACGAAGTTCAGGGGCAGGGGCCTGGTGCGGGCTCTGGTCATTATTCCGTGGGCGGTTCCGGAGGTCGTAACCTGCCTCGTGTTCATATTGATGTACGATTATCAATACGGAGTGATCAACGATATTTTGTTGAAAATGAATATATTATCGAGTCCGGTCGCCTTCTTGGGCGATTCGCGCACGGCGCTCGGCGCGGCCATGTTCGTCAATGTGTGGAAAGGCTTCCCTTTTGCGGCGATCATGCTGCTGGCCGGCTTGCAGAGCATTCCCAAGGATTTGTACGAAGCGGCGACGATGGACGGCGCCGGTATTTGGCGGCAATTCCGCAGCGTGACGCTGCCGCTATTGCGGCCGGTATCCGTGGTCGTCTTCCTCCTCTTGGTCGTCTGGACGATCAAAGATTTCGGCATCGTGTATGTGCTGACGGGCGGCGGCCCTAGCCGGGTTACGGAAATATTGACGATTTTTATTTACAAGGTCGGATTCAAGACGTTTAATTTCGGCGTGGCCGCAGCGGGCGGTATGATTTTGCTGCTGGTCTCGATCGTCTTTACTTTGATCTACCTGAAAGCGACGAAAGCGGGGGAGACGACGTGAAGAAACTGCGCCGAGCATGGATCTATGTTTGCGCCGTACTGATATCTTTATTTGCCGTCGGCCCGTTTCTATGGATGATCGCGACTTCGCTCAAGCCGCCCGGCGACATCTACAGTATGCCGCTGAACTATTTGCCTTCGGCTATCAATACAGGCGGTTATAAGGCGATGCTGAACCCGTCCGCGGACGATAACCTGAACTTCGTCAAATGGTTTTACAATACGACCGTCGTCTCCTTGCTGACTACGCTATTCTCAATTATCATTTCCGCCCTCGGCGGATATTCGATGTCCCGGTTCCGCTATCGCGGGCGCATGGCTATCGGCTATTTGATACTGATTACGCAAATGCTGCCGGGCTCGCTGCTCATTATTCCGTTATACATCATCATGAAGGAATACCAGCTGCTGAATTCTCACATCGGGCTTGTGATCGCCTATTCCACCGTGGCGATACCGTTCTGCACCTGGATGCTGAAAGGCTATTTCGACAGCGTTTCCTATTCGATCGACGAGGCGGCCATGGTGGACGGAGCGAGCCGCTTGGTAACGTTTATCCGGATCATTCTGCCATTGACGCTTCCGGGACTGGTCGTGACGGCGATCTTTTCGTTTCTGACCAGCTGGAATGAGTTTCTGTTCGCCCAAACGTTTTTGAGCGACTACGGCAAATGGACGCTGTCGGTCGGGATCGCCAGCTTTCAGGGGCAGTATGTCGTCAACTGGGACTACTTGATGGCCGGCTCGGTCATGACAACGCTTCCGATCGTGGTCGCGTTCTGGGCGCTGCAAAAATATTTGGTCAGCGGGATGACCGCCGGAGCGGTGAAATGACGTTTATGCGAAAAACATTGGATAAGGAGCGGTATATATCTATGATTAAGTTCGGAATTGTCGGAATGGGCATTAGAGGAAGTCTGTTTGCGGATACGATTCGCCAAAATCCTTATGCGGAGCTTGCGGCCGTCAGCGATGCGTTCGAAGAGACGCTGGAGAGAAACAAGCGCAAATACGGCGTGCCCGGCTATCTGCGCGTAGAGGATATGATCGAACGCGAGAAGCTGGATGCGATCGTCATCGCGACGCCGGATTTTCTTCACCGCGAGCCGGTGATGCTTGCCGCCAGGAAAGGCATCCATATGATGGTCGAGAAGCCGTTCTCAACGATCGTCGAGGAAGCGGAGGAGATGGCGGAAGCGGTCAAGGCGGCGCAAGTCAAATGTCTGGTCGCTTTCGAGAACCGCTGGAATGCCCCGTTCGCTGCCGTGAAGGAAGCGGTCGAGCAAGGGCAGATCGGGAAGATCGTCACCGTGAACTCCCGTCTGAACGATACGATCTATGTGCCGACCCAAATGCTCAAATGGTCGAAGAATTCGACGCCAGGCTGGTTTTTGTTCCCGCATGCGACCGATATTGCGCTGTGGCTCAAGGGCGTTAAGCCTACCAGGGTCTATGCGGTCGGAACGAAGAAGAAGCTTGTCTCGATGGGGATCGATACCTACGATGCGATCCAGGCGGTCGTCACGTTCGAGGACGATACGCATGCCACGTTTACGACCAGCTGGATTTTGCCGGAATCGATGCCGCTGATCTACGATTTCAAGTATGAAATTATCGGCGAGCACGGCGCGCTGTACGTCGATCTGTCCGATCAGATGGTGCGCAAGGCGACCTCCGACTACAGGCATATGCATACGCTGGGGACGCCGATCAACGGGCAGTTTACTTCCGCGCCGAGCTTTATGCTCCATTCGTTCATCGATAATATCCGGCTGGATACCGAGCCGGACAGCGGAGTCGATGCCGGGTTGCTGAATACTAGACTCGTGCATGCGATTCATCGTTCGGTGGAGACGGGCACGATCCAAAGCGTGTGAAGACGAAGGGGATGACGGGTACACTGCGGGAAACATATGCGAGCCTTGGAGCCATTTGCTCCAAGGCTCGTATTTCTTGTTGTTTAGGAAATGAAGCACAGCCATATCCTGTGGATATCCGTGGGCTCCCCCGAAAGTAAAGTCTACCCATAGAACGATCCCTGAGGAAGGGTTAGACGCCGATCCAGCTTAGGCTGGATGCGGACGGAATAAGCTTCAGTGCATCACGTCACTTTTGGGGGATTTGTTCCGCCAGCCGGTCTCGGGCGCGGCAAGCCGGGCAAATCGCGAACCCATATGGGAACATATGGGATTTCTCCGTTCGGCAGCAACCTTTTGGCCCGCCGTCTCGTATAAAATGGAATAGGCTTCTTTACGCGTTTTTCCGCTCGCAGGCGATATGCGCCGGGATTAGCCGGCCGCGTCAGCGAAAAGTGAGCGATTTGTCAGGAAGGTGCATTACCATTGCCGGACAAAATAGGGTAAGATGATGAAGAACGCTTTTTTAGCGGCCTTTCCATGAAGTTTTCTCATAAAGGTGTTGTTATGAAATGATGGTAAACGATATTCGGGTACATAGAGCGGACTCTTCGGCCGCCAGAACCAATCAGCGGCAATCAGCCGAGGCAAGCCAGTCGGACACTTACGCCTGTCTGTATATCATCAGAGGGGAGCCGCATCGTGCGGGGACCTGCATCAACTTGAATACCGACAGTTGGGTCGTCGGGCGCTCGTCCAACGATGAAACGCCGGATCTGGCTTTTTCCAACGCGTTTATTTCCCGCAAGCATCTGATGATTCGCAGGGAAAGGGACAAGGCGGTGCTGTACGACATGGGCAGCAGGCACGGCACGGAAGTGAACGGCGTCCTCATTGAGCCGCATACGCCGCATACGCTGCAGGCATTCGACATCATCAAGCTGGCCAAAGGGATGGTGGTCATCCACTTCTCTTATTTGTTTGCGGATCAGACGCTGGAATTCGAGCCGATCAGCTATACGCAGCAGTTCAACTTTCAAGAGCTCGGCTTCTCTATTAACTGGGAGAAACGGGAGTGCACGGTCGAAGGGCAGCGCATTGTGATGTCCGAGAAAGAATACGGACTGATCAAGCTGCTGTACGATCAGGCGAATCAGCTGGTGCCGTTCGACGAAATCAAGAAAACGGTGTGGCCGGAAAGAACGCTGGGCTTAGGCGGCGTGCCGGATGTCAGTATGGATGAATTGAATGCTTTAATATATCGGATTCGCAAAAAATACGGGAAAGATACGTTTACGATCAGCGCCGTCCGCGGCAGCGGGTATGTCCTGGAGAAGGACTGACGCATCCCGTCTTGACGGGGCGGACGGTTCGCTTCTTAAAGTAAGCGTCCTTACGGAAGGCAGGAACGATTGTGAAAGTGATACAAGTGCAAACATCAGGTCCGCTTTACGGCAGCGTAACCGTTCAAGGCTCCAAGAACAGTTCGCAGGCGCTGCTGGCGGCCGCTTGTCTGGCCGACGCTACGGTAACTCTGGAAGGAATCCCGGGCAGCAACGATGTCCGCATCATTCGCCAAATCGGTTTGGACATCGGTCTTACCATAGAGCGTACGCCTATGGGGGACATGCTGATCGATCCGCGATTCATTCACAGCGCGACCATCGATCCGGGCAAGTCGTCCGCTTACCGTTCCTCTTATTATTTCGTCGGCGCGCTGCTGGCCAAGTTCGGTAAAGTGACGATCGGATTTCCCGGAGGCGACGACTTCGTATCCCGGCCGATCGATCAGCATATTAAAGGATTGCGCGCGCTCGGCGCAGAATTTACATTTCATAGCGATCATTATGTCGTCGAAGCGAAAGAGCTGCGCGGAGCCGATGTCTATTTCGATACGATCACTATGGGGGCTACGATCAATGTCATACTGGCGGCGGCGAGAGCCAAAGGCAGAACGCGCCTGAGCAATGCGGCGACAGATCCGGAAGTCGTAGATACGGCCAATTTCCTCAATCAGCTCGGGGCCAAAATCGTCGGCGCGGGAACCGACCAAATCCGCATTGAAGGCGTGCCTTACCTCGGAGGCGGGCGGTACGCCGTCATTCCGGACCGCCTGATTGCCGGTTCGTTCCTTATGGCGGCAGGCATCAACGGCGGGTCTGTGACTGTGGCTAATGTCATACCGGAGCATATGGGCTCCTGCCTGGCGCAGTTAAGAGAAATCGGGCTGGAGATCGAAACGGGCGACCAAAGCGTCACGGCGCATTCGGACGGCCGCCTGCGCGCGACCCGTGTAAGAACGGGGATGTATCCGGCTTTTGCGACCGATTTGCAGCAGCCGCTGACGGCGCTGTTAACCCGGGCGCCCGGCAAAAGCATCGTCACCGAGCGGGTATTTGTCAAACGTTTCAATCATATTCATCAGCTTAAGCGTCTGGGCGCCGATGTATGGGTGCGCAAGGAGAGCGCCTATATTAAAGGCGGCGTGCCGCTTGTCGGCAACTGGGTTCACGCGACCGACGTCCGGGCCGGAACCTGCCTTATTTTGGCGGGACTCGCCGCGGAGGGGACGACGCGAATCACCGGAGTGGAGCATATTGAGAGAGGTTACGAGGATGCGGTCGGAAGCTTCCGCTCGCTCGGCGCGCGAATTGAATCGACGGAGTGGACGGCGGGGAACGCAGAGGCCGGATTCGTCGGCATGTAGTTTGGCAAGCCAAATCGGATGGGGAGGATGAAAGCAGCGGTGGAGCAGATTTTAACGTTAGCGGAAGAGGTTGCGGCGCAGGCGGCGAAAGCGGCGGGGGCCGTAGCCCGCAATTTGTTTCAGCGGGGCTTCAAGGTCGAGGAGAAGGACGAGAGCGGAGATCTGCTTACGGAAGCGGATTTGCTTGCCGAACAGGTCATATTGCACAGCATCCGGGGGATGTTTCCGGAGCATCAAATACGCAGCGAGGAATCCGGCTGGTCCGGAGTCGAGGGGGACTGGCTGTGGCTGGTCGATCCGCTCGACGGCACCAATAATTTCGCCGTCGGCATGCCGCTTTTCGGCGTCTCGATTACTTTGATTTACCGAGGCATGCCTATGCTCGGGATTATTTACGATACGATGCAGGACAAGCTTTACACGGCCAGGAGGTCGGCTGGCGCAGTCTGCAATGAAACCGTTTTCCGGATACAAGAGAAGCCTGCCTCCAAGCGAATGACAATAGGCTGGATTCAAGGCCATCAGGTACAGCAGGATAACCGGGCTTCCCGGCTGCGCCTGCATATCGAGCAAAACAGCAAACGGCTGCTTCGTCTGTGGGCGCCGACGCTGCAATGGGTCATGCTCGCGCGAGGTCAAATCGACGGCATTGTGCTGTATAATTCGGAAGGCGACGACTTGTATTCGGGTCTGCTGCTCGTCCAAGAAGCGGGAGGGGTCGTCATGGATTTCGACGGCAACCCCTTCGACGGGATGAACGCCGAGCCGTATATTATCGCTTGTCCGCCGGACCGCAAGGAAGCGCTGCTGCAGCTTGTCCGCAGCGGGCTGCAGGCGGAGGCTGCGCTATGATCCGGGCGGTGCTGTTCGATCTGGACGGAACGCTGCTGGACCGGGATGCCTCGGTTCGCAAGTTTATTCGCCGGCAGCACGAGCGTCTCCACCGGCATGTCGGCCATATTGACGCGGAGGAGTATTGCTCCGCGTTCATTACGCTGGATGCCAAAGGATACGTCTGGAAGGATCGCGTCTACGCGGAAATGGCCGAACGGTTCGGGATACACGGGCTGACGCCGGATCAGCTGTTAGCCGATTATATTGCCGGGTTTGCGGACAGCTGCGTCCCTTTTCCGAATATGATCCGTCTCCTTGACGAGCTGAGCGACAGAGGAATCGCGCTTGGGATGATAACGAATGGATTCACGGCGTTCCAAATGAACAATATTAAGGCCTTAGGCATACAGGATTATTTCCGAACGCTGCTTATTTCCGAGCGGGAGGGTTTGCGCAAGCCGGACCCGGCGATTTTTTTGCGGGCGCTTGAACGGCTTGGCGTTACGCCGGAGGACGCGGTATTCGTCGGCGATCATCCGGTCAACGACGTTCAAGCGGCGCAGGCCGTAGGGATGAAGGGCGTGTGGAAGCGCGACCCTTATTACGACGCTCCCGGAACAGCGGACGCGGTAATCGATGATTTGTCCGAGCTGCCGTCCTTTTTGTTTAAGTAATCGGTCGGCTGTGCGAAGTTGCCGTACGCCGGACGTCATAAAAGGCCCTCCGAGGGCCGCGGGCCGCAGACCGGAGCGGAGGACGTTGGCGTCTTCGCGCCCGGTCTTCTTTTTGCAAGGAAAGCGAAGTCAAGGCCTCACCTTGCGGGGGGATCTTGTTCCAGCTCCTGTTGCGGGAGAGCCGAGCTATGCTTGCGGCAGTAAGACGGAGACGCGCCGAAATAAAGGCTGAACGCGCGCGAAAACGTAGCCGTATCCGAATAGCTGAGACTTAAAGCGATTTCGGTAACCGTCAAGCCGGTTTCTCTAAGCAGCTGCATCGCTTTGTTCATCCGCAGCCTCATTAAATATTTGAGCGGAGAAATGCCCAGATGCTGGGTGAACACTTTGGAAAAATACGTCCGGTGAATGCCGGCATGCTGCGCAATATGGTTGACATCGATAGGTTCCGAATAATGAGTGTTCATATAGTCGAGGCTTTTCTTGACCCAGTCCTTTTGCCGGTGCTTCGGCGAGCCGTCCGCTTCAGGACGTTGGTCCAGCAAATCGATAAGCTCGTACAGCAGGCTTAGAAAGCGCAGCCTCGTCCGGCCGGGACGAAGCGCGCCCGCCGACCAGAAGTGCTGCAAGGTAAGCGCCACCTCGGTCGTTCCTACGCCCTTGGCGTAAGGCTGCCCGGGGTGAATCCCGATCATGGAGAGCAGGGCTGCCGCCTGATCTCCGTCGAAGGCGACCCAAGCCATCTCCAGCGGGACGGCGGGATCGGCCGGCCTGTAGCTGTATATCCGCTGCGGGAATAGACAGAAGACGTCTCCTTTATGCAGCTGGACGATGTTGTTCTCGTATTGAAACAGTACGGAGCCTTGCTGGACGAAATGAAGGCTGAAATGATCGGTCGCCCTCGGGCCGGCGTTATAGCTGGGCTTCGTTTTGTTGCGCCCCAGCCGAACGAGCCAAAGGCCGAGCGACATGTCCGTCTCGTCCGGTGTGAAATACATATTTTCCGCATATTCCTGAGTGTATTCTTTCATGGGTCCCACTTCCGAATGTTTTCTTCAGTATACTCATAACCTTACAAAATGCAAAGCCGAGGACACATTTAGCCATTGTTCCGCCTGCGGTATGACGATATAGTGAGGCTAGAATCATCCATATCTTATCCGATGAAAGGACTACTTCCAAGATGAATCGTACTAATGTCTTATTCATTTTGTCCGACGACCAGGGCGCATGGGCTATGGGCTGCGCCGGGAACAGCGAGATTCGCACGCCGAACCTGGACCGGCTCGCCGCGACCGGGATTCGTTTCGATAACTTCTTCTGCACGTCGCCGGTATGTTCGCCGGCCCGGGCCACTTTACTGACCGGACGGATTCCTTCCCAGCACGGCGTGCACGATTGGATTCGCGAAGGCAGCATGGGCGAGGGAGCTATCGAATATTTGCACGGGCAGACAGGCTATACCGAGCTGCTTGCCGCAGGCGGATACAGCTGCGGCTTGAGCGGCAAATGGCATCTCGGCGACAGCATTCATCCGCAGAAAGGCTTCTCCCATTGGTTCGTTCACCAATCCGGCGGCAGCCCGTATTACAATGCGCCGATGATCCGTAACGGCGAACCTGTCGTCGAGCCCGGCTATTTGACCGAGGTGATTACGGACGATGCGCTGCAGTTTTTGGATCGGCAGACGGAGGAAGAGCCGTTTTATTTGAGCGTTCATTATACGGCTCCGCACAGTCCATGGATCGGCAATCATCCGGAGGAATACGTCAAGCTGTACGAAGATTGCCCGTTCGAGTCGTGTCCGCAGGAGCCGGCTCATCCGTGGACGATTCCCGACGCCCCGTGGGGCAGCGATTGGCGCGAAAATTTGAAGGGGTACTTCGCCGCGGTGACGGCCATGGACGCGCAGATTGGAAGGCTGATCGACAAGCTGGAAGAGAAGGACTTAAGGGAAAACACGCTGATCGTCTTTATGGGCGACAACGGCTTTAACTGCGGCCATCACGGCTTCTGGGGCAAAGGCAACGGAACGTTCCCGCAAAATATGTACGACACCTCGGTCAAAGTTCCCGCCATTTTCAGTCATCCGGGCACGCTGGCCGAAGGAGAGGTGTGCTCTGCGATGCTGAGCGGCTATGATTTCATGCCGACTCTGCTCGAATACGTAGGGATCGAACATCCCGGCGCCGCAGGCCTGCCGGGGGCCAGCTTCGCTCCGCTGCTGCGCGGCGAATCGATGAAGGAACGGGAGCATATTTTCGTCTTCGACGAATACGGACCGGTAAGGATGATTCGCAATCGCGAATGGAAATATGTGCACCGGTATCCGTACGGTCCTCATGAGCTGTACGATCTTGCGAGCGATCCCGATGAACGCGTCAATCTTTTGGAACATGGCGGAGAAGCAAGCGGGGAACGGGCGGCGGAGCTGAAGGCCGAGCTCGACGAGTGGTTCGTCCGCTATGTCGACCCGCGGCTCGACGGCGCGCGCGAAGCGGTTAGAGGAGGAGGGCAGGTTGCCCTCGCAGGAACGGCGGGCAAAGGCAAACCGGCCTTCAAATAGACGTTCATACAAGCAAGCGAAAAGCGGTGTCTTCATCGTCGGCGGACGATGGGCGCCGCTTTTTCGTCTTTGGCTTTGGAGCGATTCGCTCGGCGTAATTATTTTTGGCAGTATTTTTGGAGATGCAATTGATGTCCGGTAATGTTATAATCTTACGGTGATAATGATTATCATTATTGAAATACCTGTAAGAGGAGAGAATTTACAATGACAATGAGCGCAGCCAAGAAACTAAATATGATCGTCCTTGCGATTTTGCTTGCCGCCATGCTGACGGCTTGCGGGAAAGCTCCGGATACCGGATCGGCTCAAGGAGAAGCGGAGCAGGATAATGAAACGGCCGTGTATCATACCGATAACGGGGATATTGCGGTTCCCAAGAACCCGCAGCGGGTCGTCATGCTGGCGGACAGCTACCTCGGCGATTTTCTGGTGCTCGGGATCAAACCGGTGGGCGTAACGGATAATGCTTTTACCAACGCCTATTTTCAAGGCAAGCTTGACGGAATCGAAAATCTAGGCGAAGGCACATCGCTGGAAAAAATATTGGAGCTGAGGCCCGATCTGATTGTTACGTACGCAGCCGCGGACAATATTGAGCAGCTCGGCAAAATCGCGCCGACGATTCCGATTCCGTACGGGAAGAAAACGTTCCGGGACCAATTGAAGGAATTCGGCCAATTGACCAGCCGCGAGGCCAAAGCGGATGAATGGATTGCCGCCTGGGATAAAAAAATTGCCGAAGCCAAGCCGAAGGTGCAGGCGGCCGTCGGAGACAAGACGGTGTCGATCCTGCAGCCGTATGCCAAAGGCATCTATGCCTTCGGACACAACTATGCCAGAGGCGGCGAAATTATCTACGGCGAGTTTAAGCTGAAGGCGCCCCAGCCGATCCAGAAGGAAGCGATCGACAGCGGCATAGGCTACGCCAACCTGTCGCTCGAAATGCTGCCGGACTATGCCGGAGATTATATTTTCACAAGCGCCTGGTCGGGAGACAACGCCGATCCGGAGGTCGTATACGGAAGTGCCGTCTGGAAGGGACTTCCCGCCGTCAAAAATAACAAAGTATTTAAGCTCGATCCGCGTTCCTCGCTGTTTAACGATCCGATCTCCCTCGATGCGGAGCTGGATTGGATCGTGGAGCAGCTGACCCGGTCTTAAAATAACCGAACCGATCGGCCGGCGTCACGATTGCGCCGGGTGATATGAAACGGAATAAAAGCCATAACTTGAAGCTTTCCGCTTCCCTCCCTCAAGGAGCAGCGGAAAGCTTTTTTTATCGCCTGACATTCGCGGAAGTGCGGTCGGGATTTGATTAAGGCAATATACAAAATGCAAAATAATTGTTACACCATGCCATTGTATTTAAAGAGTTTAAACTTATATAGTAAGAAGTAGAATATACAAAATAACAAGTTTGGATGGTGAGCAAGGCATGAGCAAGCGCAGGCCTAACATTTTGCTTATAACAAGCGATCAGCAGCATTGGAATACGATTGGAGCGTTCAATCCGGAGCTGCAAACTCCGAATTTGGACCGGCTTGTGAGCGAGGGCACGACGTTCGGCAGAGCCTATTGTCCCAATCCGACCTGCACGCCTACGAGAGCGTCGATCGTGACGGGGATGTACCCGAGCCAGCACGGCGCTTGGACATTGGGGACAAAGCTGCTGGAGGACCGCGTGACGGTCGGAGATTTGCTCGGCGAGGGCGGTTACCGGACGGCGCTGATCGGGAAGGCGCATTTTCATCCCATCGGTTCGACGGAGGAATATTCCTCGCTGGAGGGGCGCGAGAAGCTGCATGATTTCGCTTTTTGGCGGGATTTCACAGGCCCGTATTACGGCTTCGAGCACACGGAGATGCTGCGCAACCATGCGAACGAATGGTTGGTCGGGCAGCATTACGCGCTGTGGATGGAGGAGAACGGCTGCGCGAACTGGAGAGATTACTTCACCCCGCCGATTGGAACGATGGATGCAAACGAGCAGTTTCATTGGCCGATTCCGGAGCGGTATCACTACAATACGTGGATTGCCGAGCGGACGAACGCGCTGCTGCAGCAGTACAAGGAGCAGGACGACGCGTTCTTCCTGTGGGCCAGCTTCCCGGACCCGCATCCGCCTTATTTGGTACCCGAGCCGTGGTGCGACATGTACGACCCCGATCTGCTCACGATACCCGAGGGCGCGCCGGGAGAACATGAACACAATCCGCCGCACTTCGGCATGACCCAGGAGCGGGAGCCGGATTTCTCCGCTTACAAGGAGACGGGCTTCGGCATCCACGGCTATCATTCTCACGTTCGGATGACGGAGGCGGAGCGCAAAAAGGCGGTTGCCGTCTACTACGGGATGATCAGCTTCATGGACCGGTACATCGGCTCGATCCTGAACAAGCTTGACGAGCTCGGGCTGAGCGAGGATACGATTGTTATTTTTACGACCGACCACGGCCACTTTTTCGGGCATCACGGACTCCAGGCCAAAGGGGGCTTTCATTACGAGGATTTGATCCGCGTGCCGTTCGTCGTCCGCTACCCGGGGCGCGTGCCTGCCGGCGCCGCGTCGGATTCGATGCAATCGCTCGTCGATCTGGCTCCGACGTTTTTGTCGATGGCGGGACTGCCTGTCCCTCCCGCGATGACCGGAATCGATCAAAGCGCCGTATGGGCGAATCCGCAGCTTAGCGCAAGGGAGCATATCGTTTGCGAATTTCATCATGAGCCGACGACGATTCATCAGAAAACGTACGTCGACCAGCGGTATAAAATAACCGTTTACTATAACCAAACCTACGGCGAGCTGTTCGATCTGGAAACGGACCCCGAGGAGCGGCATAATCTGTGGGACGAACCATCGTGCAAAGAGCTTAAAGCCGAGCTGATGCTCCGGTACATCTGGGCCGAGCTGGGCAAGGAACCGATGCCGATGCCTCGAATTTCCCATGCCTAGTCCGAGCCTGGCGCACGTCTAGCCCGCGCCGGGCGCTATAGGGCAAATCTCGCATATGCGGGGAAATTTCGCTTATGGACAAATGAATACGTTCTTATTAATCTAACATTGCAACGCTGCAGCGAACCCCGGCATCGGCGGATGAAGCGCAGGGCCGCAAGTCTCGGCTTATTCGGCTGCAGCTTGACCAATGGATACAGCGAGGGGGAAGAGAGGTTGTCGAATTTATTGAACACCGTAGTCATTAGCTCTTTGTCCAAAGTGTTTGCCGACGAAGAGGCGATCGATCCTCTGTTGAAAAAAGCAAGCGCATTCAGTAATGAAACGTATGCCTATCAAATTGCTTACCGTTCGCCGTCGTTGATGAAAGCGGTACGGGTCAGCGTACGGTCGGAGCTGGCGGATGCGATCTCGGTCCGCACGGTAGGCCTGGCGCCTTCCGAGCTGCCCTGGATGCATGACGCCGATCGCCATGTGCTGCGCACGACGCCGGGGCTGTATCCGGACCCGCTTTACCCGATCGACGAGCAGGAGGGACTGACGTTGTTCCCCGGCCAATGGCGGGCTCTATGGGTCACCGTTTCGCTGGACGGAAGTCAAGCGGCTGGTCAGTATGAAATCGAGGTACGGTTCGATAACGAGCAAGGGGAATGTCTGGCGTCGGAGAAAATGGTGCTGGAGATTATCGGCGCCATGCTGCCGGAGCAAAAGCTGATTCATACGGAGTGGTTCCATACGGACTGCCTGGCGGTGCAGTATGGGGTGGAAGTATTCTCCGAACGGCATTGGGAGCTGATCGACCGGTATGTCGATACGGCGGTGCGCCATGGGGTGAATATGATCCTGACGCCGGTGTTCACGCCTCCGCTCGATACCGCTGTCGGAGGAGAGCGTCCTACCGTCCAGCTCGTCGATGTGGAGCAAACCGGCTCATCCTACCGCTTCGGCTTCGACAAGCTTCGCCGCTGGGTCGAGCTGTGCGACAAGCGGGGAATCCGTTACTTCGAATTCTCCCATCTGTTTACTCAGTGGGGGGCGAAGCATGCGCCTAAAATTATGGCTGACGTTGACGGTGAATACAAGCGGATTTTCGGCTGGGATACGGATGCGAACGGCGAAGCTTACCGCGGCTTTCTGGAGCAATTTTTGCGCGAGCTCGTCGCCTTTATCCGCGAGAACGGCCTGGAGCAGAGAAGCTTCTTCCATAACTCGGACGAACCGCGGATGGCCGATATGGAGCAGTATCAGAAGATCAGCGAGTTTACGCGCAAGCATCTGCAAGGATTTCCGATTATCGACGCGCTGTCGGATTACGCGTTCTATGAGAAAGGGCTGGTCGAACGGCCGATTCCGGCCAGCAACCATATCGAGCCTTTTATAGAAAACGGCGTTAAGCCTCTCTGGACGTACTACTGCGTATCGCAGCGCAATCTCGTGTCGAACCGTTTTTTTAATATGCCGTCGGCAAGAAACCGGATTATCGGCATGCAGCTGTACAAATTCGGGGCCGAAGGATTTTTGCATTGGGGATACAATTTCTGGTTTTCGCAGTATTCGAGGAAGCCGATCAATCCGTTCGTCAATACGGATGCGAACCATTCTTTCCCTTCCGGGGATGCGTTCCTCGTCTATCCAGGCGAGGAAGGTCCGATCGAATCGATTCGGATGGAAGTGTTCTATGAAGCGCTGCAGGATTTGCGGGCGCTGCAGCTGCTCGAAAGCTATATCGGCAAAGAACGCGTCGTCGCGCTGCTGGAGGAAGATCTCGAACAGCCGATCACTTTCAGCGAGTATCCGCGTTCGGCCGAATGGCTGCTCGCCAAACGGGAGCAATTGAACCGCTTGATTGCGCAGCATGCGCAGAGTTAGCCGGGCAACATCCGACCCGGCGGATGCGGCGCCGGCCGCAAGGGGCCGGGAGCACAAGACAACTCAGTTTGGAGACGATGAGAAATGAACAAGAAACAACCGAATCTGTTGTTCGTATTCCCCGATCAATGGAGAAGACAGGCCGTCGGCTTGTTTAACGAGGATGAAGTAAGCACGCCTAATATCGACCGGTTCGCCGGAGAGAGTCTGACGCTAAATCATGCGATAAGCTGTTTTCCGCTTTGTTCGCCCAACCGTTCCGTTATGCTGACGGGCCGTTATCCGCTATCGACGGGCGTGACGAGCAACTGCAAGCTGGGACTGCCGATCAAGCTGAACGACGATGAGCTGACGATCGGAGGCGTGCTGAAGGAAGCGGGCTACCAGACCGGCTATATCGGCAAATGGCATCTCGATGTGCCGGAGCAGTCCCTAGAGCCCGAGCCGGCTTCGGGAGCTCGCCACTGGGATGCTTACATACCGCCCGGCCCGCGCAGGTTCGGCTTCGATTTCTGGTATTCCTACAACGCCTACGACCGCCATATGCATCCGCATTATTGGCAGGATACGCCGCAGATGATCGAGCCGAACGTCTGGTCGACCGAGCATGAAACGGACGTGGCGATCGATTATATCCGCAGGCGCGATCCGGATCAGCCGTTCTGCCTGTTTGTGTCGTGGAATCCGCCGCATCAGCCGTTCGAGCAGGTTCCGGAACGCTATAAAGCGATGTATGCCGATAAGCCGGTAAAATACCGTCCGAACGTATGGGGCGACGGGCTGGCCCAAGCGGAGCAGCATCTGCGCAATTATTACGCCGCGGTGACGGCGACGGACGACCAGTTCGGCCGTTTGCTCGCCGCGCTTGAGGAAGAGGGGCTCGCGGACGATACGATTGTCGTACTGACGTCCGACCACGGAGAAATGATGGGCTCGCACGGCTGGCTGGAGCATAAGAACGTATGGTACGAGGAATCGATCGGCATTCCGTTCTTTATCCGTTATCCGGGGCGCATTCCTTCGGGCGGCAGCGATTGTCTGCTGAACAGCCCCGATCTAGTGCCTACGCTGCTCGGGCTGATGAACGTTCCGGTACCGGAGAAGGTGCAGGGGACGGATTGCTCCGCCGTATTCCGCGGAGAAGGAGGCAAGGAGCCTGCGTCGGCCTTCATATGCCATTATCCGGGAAGCGTCGAGGAGCATCGGAAGGCGCGGGAACAAGGGTTGGAGATCAACGCTTACGGCTGGCGAGGCGTTCGCACGCACCGGTACACGTATGTGGCCAAGCGCAGCTTCGGCGACGCCGCCTTGACCAGGCTCTGCTTCGATAACGAGAGCGATCCGTATCAATTGAACCCGCTGCGCTTCGACCAGGCTCCGAAGGAAGGGCCGGCGGTGCTGCTGGAACGGGAGCTGGGACAATGGCTCGCCAAGCTTGACGATCCGTTTGAGCTGATCTGAGCGGACGCAAGCCGGGCCAAATGAAGGCGGAACGACAAACAATTTTGCAAGAACGACGAAGATAAAGAAGCAAAGAGACGGCAGGGGCCGCTTCGCCGGCAGGCGCAGGCGGATAATGCGGACAGCGCGGACCATGCGGACGGCCGGGCGGCAAGCCCGCGCCTCCTCCTTGCCGTCGAATTCAAAGGGGGACTTGGTTAGCCATGGAAAAGAGGAAAGTGCATGACGGATCGTCCGGGACCGGTTATAGAAAAAAAGGAGCCGCTTCTCTCGCCGCTATTTTTTTATGCCTTGCTGTAACCGCTTGCAACGGCGCTGCAGGAGATGCGTCCGAGCCGGCTCCGGCGGCGGATAAGCCCGCGGTTCAGGACAGCAAAGAGCCTGTTGAGCTGGTCGTCTATAACGCGTCCAATTCCACCGCAACGGCGGAGGCGTTCATGGATAGCGATATCGGCAAAGAAATTAAGGAGAAATTCCCTCAAGTCACAATCAAGTTCATCGCCACCGGCAAGGGAACGACGGCGAACGAGCTGCTTGTTTCCGGGCAGGACGTCGATTTGATTCTCTGCTCCGTCTTCTCCTTCCCGGTGCTGGCCGACACGGGGCTTTTGTACGATATCGGCGATTTGATCAAGCAAAATCGCTACGATACGAGCCGGCTTGTGCCTAACGCGATCGAATTTCAGAAGCAATTCGGAGGCGGCGTCTACGGCTTCCCTGTTGCGAGCGCTCCGACGGCGCTGTTTTACAACAAAGACATCTTCGACAAGTTCGGCGTTCCGTATCCGAAGGACGGCATGACCTGGGACGAAACGTACGAGCTGGCCAAACAGCTGACGCAGACGGATGCAGGAACGTCCTACTACGGATTCGCTACGCGCTACCCGTTCATGTACAATACGAACCAGCTGTCGCTGTCTTATTACAATCCGGATTCGCAGAGCGTTCAGGTGTCGGACGACCGCTTCAGGCTGTTCATGGAAAACTTCACCCGCTTTGCGCAAATTCCCGGCAATGAGAAAGCGACGACGGATATGTTCGCGAAGGAGAAAAATGTGGCGATGATGGCGTATCAGATCGGGCGCTGGGATTTCGACAGCTGGGATATGGTCAGCATGCCGACCTTCAAGGAAGCGCCGGGCATCGGACCGCAGGATTACGGCACGTATATGAACATTTCCAGCACGAGCAAGCATAAGCAGCAGGCGTTCGAGGTTCTTGAGGCGTTAACGTCCGATGAATACCAGATGAAAATATCGAAGGCGGGCACCTTGCCGATCGTCCGCACTCCCGAGGTCGTTCAAGCGTTCGGGCAGCTGTCCGATGCTGCAAGCGGGAGAAACTTCAAAGGGAAAAACGTCGGCGCATTTTTCCCCAAGGAGAGAGCCCGGCCGTCTTACGTCACCAAGTATGACGATGCGATAGCCAAGCGGATGAACACGGCCTTTTCACAGATCGTCTCCGGCGGCACGAATCCGGTCAGCGCGCTGCGGGAAGCCCAGGAAGGGGCTGAGAAGGACGTTTCGGCCATGAAGAAGTAAGCTTGACTCCCGTCCTCCGATCGGGCATCATACGAAGTAAGACCGCTTACCCATCGGAGGGCGATTGCTATGAAAAGAGTGCTGCAGGGCGGCGTGCGCTTTTACCGGAAGTTTATTTCGCCGCTGAAGCCGCCTACTTGCCGGTTTTACCCCACATGCTCGCAATATGCGCTCGATGCGCTGGAGCTGCACGGGCCGGTCAAAGGAAGCTGGCTCGCCGTCAAACGAATATGCAAATGCCATCCGTTTCATCCCGGAGGCATCGATTATGTTCCCGAGCCGGAACGCAAACCGGAGAAGCCGCGGAACGATGCGGCGCAAGAGGAATAGAAGCGGAGTGCGGCGGCGGGCCGGACATCGCGGGCGATAACCGCATCGCGCCGCCTGGTACGGACTTGACAGAGGTTAGTACTTTTCGCTATATTTGGCTTAACTGCATAAAGAATATGCCCTATGAACGGATGAGTACTTTGCCTGAGGTCGTACAGAGAGCCGGGAAGCTGAGAGCCGGTCGACGGAAAGCATAGGAAGATGGTCCGGGAGGACAGGAAGGCGAGCGCGGAATCGGACGAGTGCCGTACGGGCAAGCCCTCTTCGCTGTTCCGGCGTTAACGGAAAGTCGCAAGTTATGACTGCTGAGCCTTGAGCTATCGTATCATTCGGTACGAAAGCCGGGGGAAGTTGGGTGGTACCGCGTGAGCACAAGCTCTCGTCCCAAGATGGACGAGGCTTTTTTTATTTGTACAAAGAAAAAAGGAGCGATTCCCATGACCAAGGAACAACAATCGTTTTACATTACGACCCCGATTTATTATCCGAGCGACAAACTGCATATCGGCCATGCCTATACGACGGTGGCCGGCGATGCAATGTCCCGTTACAAACGGCTGCGCGGCTATAATGTCATGTATTTGACGGGCACCGACGAGCACGGCCAGAAGATCGAGCGCAAGGCGCAGGAGAAAGGCGTGACGCCGCAGCAGTTCGTCGACGGCATCGTCTCCGGTATCAAGGAGCTATGGAGCAAGCTGGACATTTCTTATGACGATTTCATTCGGACGACCGAACCAAGGCACAAGCAATCGGTCGAGAAAATATTCGCCCGTCTGATCGAGCAGGACGACATTTATCTGGGCACTTACGAAGGCTGGTATTGTACCCCTTGCGAATCGTTCTTCCTGGAAAACAAGCTGGTCGACGGCAAGTGTCCGGACTGCGGGCGGCCCGTCGAGCTGATCAAGGAGGAGAGCTACTTCTTCCGGATGAGCAAATATGCCGACCGCCTGCTGAAGTATTATGAAGACAATCCGGATTTCATTCAGCCGGAATCGCGCAAAAACGAGATGATCAACAACTTTATCAAGCCGGGACTGGAGGACTTGGCCGTATCGCGGACGACGTTCGATTGGGGCGTGAAGGTGCCGAACGATCCGAAGCATGTCATCTACGTATGGATCGACGCGCTGTCCAACTATATTACGGCGCTCGGCTACGGCAGCGGCGACGACAGCAAATACCGGACGTTCTGGCCGGCCGACGTCCATCTGGTCGGCAAGGAAATCGTCCGTTTCCATACGATCTATTGGCCGATTATGCTGATGGCGCTCGATCTTCCGCTGCCGAAGAAGGTGTTCGGCCACGGCTGGCTGCTGATGAAGGACGGCAAAATGTCCAAATCCAAAGGCAATGTGGTCGACCCGGTAACGCTTATCGACCGTTATGGCTTGGACGCCCTTCGCTACTATTTGCTGCGCGAAGTGCCGTTCGGCTCCGACGGGACGTTCACGCCGGAAAGCTTCGTCGAGCGGATCAACTTCGACCTGGCCAACGATCTCGGCAATCTGCTGAGCCGCACAGTCGTTATGATCGACAAGTATTTCGGCGGCAGCATACCGCCTTATATCGCAGGAGCGACCGAATTCGACGGCGCTCTGCTGGATACGATCAGCGCGACGGTTCAAAAAGTGGAAGAAGCTATGGAGAAAATGGAGTTTTCCGTAGCGCTCGGCGCGATCTGGCAAATGGTCAGCCGCACGAACAAATATATCGACGAGACGCAGCCATGGGCGCTGGTCAAGGACGAGAGCAAGCGCGACACGCTTGGCTCGGTGCTCTACTGCCTGGCCGAGTTGCTGCGGATCGTCTCGGTGATGCTGCAGCCGTTCCTGACGCAGACGCCGCGCAAGATGTGGCAGCAGCTCGGCATTCAGGAAGGGGCGCCGACGGCTTGGGATACGATTCACAAGTTCGGCACGCTGCCTAGCGGCACCCGCGTCGAAAAAGGCGAAGTGATGTTCCCGCGGCTGGAAGCGGAGAAGGAAGCGGCTTATATCGCCCAAGCGATGGGCGGAGGAGCGGCTCCCGCGCCGGCGGAAGCTGCCGGCCAAGCGGCGGTCGCTGCGGACGCATCCAAGCCGGAGGCGCCGGAAGGCGTTCAGGAAATCTCCATCGACGATTTCTTCAAGGTCGATCTGCGCGTCGCCGAGGTGCTGGCCGCCGAGCCGGTGAAGGGCGCCGACAAGCTGCTGAAGCTGCAGCTCGACCTCGGGTACGAGCAGCGCCAGGTCGTCTCCGGCATCGCCAAATTTTATAAGCCGGAGCAGCTCGTAGGCCGCAAAGTGATCTGCGTGACGAACTTGAAGCCGGTGAAGCTGCGCGGCGAACTGTCGCAGGGAATGATTCTCGCGGCATCGCACGGAGATCAATTGACTTTGGCGACAATTTCTGATGCACTTCCTAACGGATCTGTGGTAAAATGAGGATTGTTCACGTTAACATTATGAATAATCTATGACTCTTTTAACAGGAGGCTTAATCTATGCAAACCAAAGACGGAATGAATTACGCGCCGCAAGGCAAACCGAATCCGGTGGTCGGACAAGGCGAATTCGCCTTTGCCGCGATGGCTTTGGATCACGGTCACATCTACGGGATGTGTAACGGCTTGGTCGAAGCGGGAGCCGATCTTGTCGCCGTGTACGATCCGGACCCGGCGAAGGTGGAAGCTTTCATCAAGAAGTTCCCTCAAGCCAAAGCGGCCGCTTCCGAAGAGGAGATTTTGAACGATCCTTCGATCAAGCTGGTCGCAGCGGCGGCGGTGCCGTCCTTGCGCGGTCCGCTCGGCGTTCGCGTCATGGATCACGGCAAAGACTACTTCACCGACAAAACTCCGTTCACGACGCTGGAACAGCTGGAGCAAGCAAGAGCGAAGGCGAAGGAAACCGGCAAGAAGTATATGGTCTATTACAGCGAGCGTCTGCACGTCGAGAGCGCGGTGTTTGCAGGCCAACTGATCGAGCAGGGCGCGATCGGCCGCGTAGTTCAAGTGATCGGCTTTGGTCCGCATCGGCTGAACGCGCCGTCCAGACCGGAATGGTTTTTCCAGCATGACAAATACGGCGGCATTCTGTGCGATATCGGAAGCCATCAGATCGAGCAATTCCTGTTCTTCACCGGGGCGAAGGACGCGACGGTGCTGCACAGCAAAATCGCCAACTACAATAACAAGGATTATCCGGAGCTTGAAGATTTCGGCGACGCTACCCTTGTGGCGGATAACGGCGCGACGAACTATTTCCGCGTCGACTGGCTCACTCCGGACGGCCTCGGCACATGGGGCGACGGCCGGATGACGATTCTGGGCACCGACGGCTATATCGAGCTGCGCAAATATATCGATATTGCCCGCGATCCGCAGGGCGACCATCTGTATCTGGTCAATAAAGAAGGCGAACAGCATTTCTCCCTGAAAGGTCAAGTCGGCTATCCGTTCTTCGGCCAGCTGATCCTCGATTGTATTAACCGCACGGAGAAGGCGATGACGCAGGAGCATGCCTTCAAGGCCGCCGAGCTGTGCATCAAAGCGCAAATGCAGGCGGTGCGCGTCGAGTAGCTGTCCGCGGCGAACTTTTTCACCTTTACAATGAAAGCATCCGTTTCACCGGTCTTAGGGCCGGAGGGACGGATGCTTTATTTGCGTTATGGCGGAGGCCATTTCTTGAATCCGGCATATTTGCGAGCGGTTAATCGTAAACATTATTAACTGTTGACACGGCAGGGAGGACGGACGTATAATCGAATTCGTCTAATAAAAAAGTTTACGATTTACAAGCAGGGGGAAACTATATTTATGCAATGGCGTAATAAAAAAGTTGTTTTACCCGTTTTACTCGCATTTCTTACGATGATAATGCTGGCCGGCTGCGGCAAATCGCAGGCGACGCTCATGAACGGCAAGGTCAACGTCGTAGCCAGCTTTTATCCGCTGTACGATTTCACTAAAAAGATCGGCGGCGACCGCGTCAACGTCATCAATCTGGTGCCGACGGGCGTCGAGCCGCATGACTGGACACCGAAGAGCCGGGACATGCAGAACTTGTCCAAAGCGCAAATGTTCGTTTATTTGGGCGCCGGATTCGAAGGCTGGGTGAACGATACGCTGGGCAGTCTGCCGAAAGACTCGAAGGTCGCTGTCGTGGAAGGAAGCAAGGGCGTGGAGCTGCTGGCGTCATCCGGAGAAGACCACGATCACGATCATGACGCAAAGAATAAGGAAGCTCACAACGAATCGCAGTACGATCCCCATGTATGGCTGAGTCCGGTCAACGCCAAGAAGATTGCGCTCAATATTAAGGATCAGCTGGTGAAAACGGACCCTGCGGGGCAATCGGACTACGAGGCCAATTACGAGAAATTCGCGGCGCAGCTCGATCAGCTGGACGCCAAATATAAAGAAGCGCTGGCCAAAACGCCGAAGAAGGACATCGTCGTCACGCATCAGTCGTTCGCCTATTTGGCCAAGCAATACGGCCTTACGCAGAAGGCGATCATGGGCTTGTCGCCCGATTCCGAGCCGACTTCCAAGGATTTGAAGGAGATCAACGAGTTTATCCGCACGAACGGCATCCAATACATTTTCTTCGAAGAGCTCGTATCCGACCGGCTGGCGAAGACGCTGGCGAAGGACGCCAAGGTCGAGACGCTGGTGCTGAGCCCGATCGAAGGGCTGACCGATGCTCAGGCGAAGGCCGGAGCCGATTATATCTCTCTGATGGAGAGCAATTTGAATAATTTAATAAAAGCATTACAATAGAAGTAAGACCTGCGATAAAAGGAGCTTGCAGCTATGGACCAAGTGAATGCAGGATGTCATCGGAGCATTGTCTCGATTGATGACGTCTTTTTTTTCTACGAAAATAAAAAAGTGATAGAAAAACTTAATTTCTCCGTGCTGGAGCGCGATTTCGTCGGCTTGATCGGCTCTAACGGAGCGGGGAAAACGACGCTGCTCAAAATGATTGTCGGGCTGCTGAAGCCTACGCAAGGCGAGATCCGTCTGTTCGGCGAGCCTGTCTCCTCCTTCCGCGACTGGGAGAGGATCGGCTACGTCCCGCAAAAAAATGCGTTCAATCCGCTGTTCCCGGCCACGGTGCGCGAGGTCGTCATGTCCGGCTTGTACGGCAAGAAGCGGATGTTCCGCCGCATGAGCAAAGCCGACCAGCAGAAATGCGAGGACGCGCTCTACGTCATGCGCATCGAGGATTTGGCGGACCGGCGGATCGGCCAATTGTCCGGCGGCCAACAGCAGCGGGTTTTTCTGGCGCGTGCGCTTATCAACAACCCGGAGCTGCTCATACTGGACGAGCCTACGGTCGGCATCGACGCGGAAACGCAGGCCGGTTTCTTCCGGATGATCCGCCATATGCATCAGCATCACCATATTACGTTTATTATGGTTTCCCACGACATGGATATGGTACAATCTTATATTGGAAGCGAACCCGTACAGAAGAGCGGAACGCTTTCGTTTTACGTCAAGCATACCCATGCGCCGGAAAATTGCAGCGAAACGAATTTGACCCACTCGATTCAGCAGCTGCGGGAGCAAATCGAAGTCTTGTCTTGATCAAACGGGTGTAAGCTGAAGCTAGGAGAGAATCAGGTGGATATTTTTACAGAATATTTTTTTCAACGGGCTTTATTGGGAGGCTTGTTGATCGGTTTGGCCGCTCCTATGATGGGCGTGTTTCTGGTGCTGCGCAGGCTGTCGATGATCGGCGATACGCTCGCGCACGTATCGATTGCCGGCATCGCGCTCGGCTTCCTGCTCAATGTGTACCCGATCGGCGTCGGGCTGTTGTTCGCCGTGTTGGCTTCCTTCGCCATCGAATGGCTGCGTAAAGCGTACAAAACGTATGCGGAGCTATCGATAGCGATCATTATGTCCGGCGGCGTAGCGCTGGCGACCTTGTTGTTTACGCTCGGCAAAGGATTTAACATTAACGTGATGAGTTATTTCTTCGGGAGCATCTATACGCTCGATACGGGAGATTTATGGGTCGTACTGGCGGTGACCGTCATTGTGGTCGGCGTCATCCTGGTCAATTACAAGGAGCTGTTCCTGATGTTTTTCGACGAGGATGCGGCCGGGGTAAGCGGTCTTCCGCTCAAATTTTATAACATGATGATTACGATCCTGACGGCGCTCGTCATTACGGTCGCGATCAAGATCGTCGGCGCGCTGCTCGTCTCGTCCTTGCTGACGATTCCGGTCGCCTGCAGCCTGCTGGTGGCCCGCAGCTTCCGCAACTCGCTTTTCTGGGCCGTGTTGTTTTCGGAGATTGCGGTCGTCGGAGGATTGGTCGCCGCGGGCGTATGGAGTCTGGCTCCGGGAGCGACGATCGTCTTGTTCCTGATCGGCCTGTTGATCATCAGCATGTTCGTGAAACGGGGTTTGCGTTTATAAGGCTCCGAAAGAAAGGAGTTCAGGCATGGAAATCAATATGTGGATCGCGCTGTGGGCAGGCGTAGCTTCGTTCATCTCCCCCTGCTGCTTGCCGCTCTATCCGTCTTATTTATCCTACATAACGGGCGTTTCCGTCAGCCAATTGAAAAATGCCGGCGGCGAAGCCGGCGTGCGCAGCAGGACGGTGCTGCATACGCTTTGTTTTATCGTCGGATTTTCGATTATTTTTTACAGCTTGGGCTGGGGCGCGGGACTCGTATCGAATTTTTTCATCGATTTTAAAGACTTGCTTCGGCAGATCGCTGCCATTTTAATTTTTGCGATGGGCTTGTTTCTGGTCGGCATTTTTCAGCCGCAATGGCTGATGAAGGAGCGCAAGCTGCAGTGGAAGTTCAAGCCTGCGGGCTATGTCGGATCGGTGTTGATCGGCATGGGTTTCGCGGCGGGCTGGTCACCGTGCATCGGGCCGATTTTATCGGCGATTTTGGCGCTGGCCGCTACGAATCCCGATTCCTGGCTGCCGCTGATTACGGCGTATTCGCTCGGCTTCGCGATTCCGTTTTTCGTACTCGCTTTTTTCATCGGAACGACCAAATGGATATTGCGGTATTCGGGCAACATTATGAAAGCGGGCGGGGGCCTGATGATCTTGATGGCGATTTTGCTGTACACGGATCAAATGACCCGCATTACCATATGGCTGAATCAGATTACCCCCGACTACTTGAAGTTTTAAACCGGTTAGGTAAAATAATCGATCGTTGCGTTAGGGAATTTTTCGAAAATTTGCTCCGTAATAAACTCGCGCAGCGCCGTGGCCTGCTCATCGGGATATACATATTTGCCTTGGCCCCAGCGCCCCCATTTGTACTTGCGTTTCGTTTCGTCAAGCTCCAGCTTTGTTTTCGGATAACGCTGCAAAATGACGTTTTTGGCCGTTTTCGTAAAGCGGTGCTGGATCAGCTCAAAGGTCAAATCAGAGGTAGCTTCTTCGGGAAGCGCCTCTTTTAATTTGCCCAGAAGCTCGCGGTAGCCTTCTTCCCAGCCTTCATGCCAAATAATGGGGGCGATAATAAAACCGAGCGGATAGCCGGCTTTGGCCACTTTGCCCGCGGCGGTAATTCGTTCGCCGAAGCTGGAGGTCGCCGGCTCGAAATGCTTGATTACATAATCCGCATTGACGCTGAAGCGAAATCGCGTATGCTTATTATGCTTGGCGTCGAGCAGCGGCTCCACGTGATGGAATTTCGTCACGAAACGAAGCCTGCCGAGCGGCTCCTGCCCCATAAACTCGATCAGCTCTTTGAGCGAGCCGCTAATGTGCTCCAGACCGACCGGATCGGATGTGCACGCAGCTTCGAATCGGGTGATCTCCGGGGCCCTCTCGTCAATATAGCGCTTGGCGGCTTGAAGAATATCGTCGGTGTTGACATAGACACGAATATACGGCTTCGCGCCGAGCGTCGTCTGCAGGTAGCAGTAGTGGCAGTGGGCCATGCAGCCGGTGGCGATCGGGATCGCATATTCCGCCGAAGGCTTGGACGTGTCGAACTTCAGCGTTTTTCGAATGCCTACGACGAGCGTTCTTTTGGCGATGCGGTATTTTTCCAGCTCGCTGTCTCCCGGCAGGTTGGTAATCCGGTTATGAGAGGTAGTCATATGAATCGGAAGGCCTTGCTCTTTGGCCCATTGCCATATTTTTTGCCCTTTCGGGTAATTCAGCGCATCCGGTTCGAAATAAACGAGCTCCGGTACGAATACTTCCGTCTGCCGCATCGCGGGACTTTCCGTTGCGACCGCCATGCCGATTCCTCCTTCATGCGGGCCTTGGTACAATTTCATGACTTGACTTGCTTCGATAACCCGGCTGTGTTATAGTAAAAGGCGCTTATAACGACCATAGTTTGATCCAGAATGCTTCTGCTCACACGTGGAAAATGCACCTTGGAGAAGCGCTTGTCTCTTCATATATGGACGGGCAAGAATTCAGCGGATTTGCGCCATGGTTTGATGATGTACGGGAGGAAAGCGTATGGCTACACCGAGCATGGAGGATTATCTGGAGAGGATCTACAAGCTCATCGACGAGAAAGGATACGCGCGCGTGTCCGATATCGCCGAAGGGTTGGAAGTTCATCCTTCTTCTGTGACGAAAATGATCCAAAAATTGGATAAAGACAATTATTTGGTGTATGAAAAATACCGTGGTCTCGTATTGACATCCAAAGGGCAAAAAATGGGAAAGAGACTGGTGGATCGGCATCAATTATTGGAACAGTTTTTAACGTTGATCGGCGTATCGGAAGATACGATCTATAAAGATGTAGAAGGCATTGAGCATCATCTCAGCTGGGATTCGATCACCTGCATCGAAACGCTGGTCGAATATTTCCGGAGAGAGCCTTCGCGATTGGAAGACCTGATGGCGCTGAAAAGGGAAATGGACGAATCGTAACAGCCTGCATCCGACTTGCTCGGGTGCTTTTTTTGGTATAGGAGAACGAATCGAAGCGCGGCGCGCTATAGGTCACTGTATTCTTTTGCAACAAAAAGGACAAATATGGTATAGTTTGCGTATATATGCTCGTTCCTAGAGGTGAATGTTTTTGCTAAAAAAGCTAGTTCCGCAACTGCAGGTAAATACGATTTACGATATCGATCTGAATGAATTGTGGAAGCAGGGCAAGCGCGGCATCATTACGGATCTGGACAATACGCTGGTGGGCGCCAAGGCGCCGCTTGCGACGCCGGAGCTCATCGATTGGCTCAAGGTCGTCAGCCAGATCGGCTTTCAGGTTATTATCGTATCGAATAATAACAAGCTTCGCGTCAGCCAGTTCGCCGAACCGCTGTCGCTTCCTTTTATTTACCGGGCAAAGAAGCCGACCCGCGCGGCTTTTCATAAGGCGATGCATTTGATGAATTTGCGTCCCGAGCAAACCGTGGTCATTGGCGATCAGATGATGACGGATGTGCTCGGCGGCAACCGGATGGGGCTGTATACGATTCTCGTACTGCCGATTGCGCGCAAAGACGAAGGCTTTTTCACGAAGGTCGTTAACCGGAATTTGGAAAAAGCCGCTTTAACTTGGATAAGAAAGTAGGTACACCATGACAGAAACCCATTTGGACCAAGCGGCCTGCGCAGGCTGCGGAGTCAAGCTTCAGACGGAAGACCAAAGCGCGCTCGGGTACGTCCCGAAGCAAGCGCTTAGCCGGACGCCGGTCATTTGCCAGCGCTGCTTCCGCATTAAAAACTATAACGAAGTATCCGGCATCACCCTGGATCAGGACGATTTCCTGAAGCTGCTGAGCCATGTAGGGACCACCCGGTCGCTCGTCGTGAACATCGTCGACATTTTCGATTTCGAGGGCAGTCTGATCAGCGGCTTGCCGCGCTTTGTCGGCAACAATCCGGTCGTGCTCGCCGTGAACAAAATCGACCTGCTGCCGAAAGTGACCAATTACAATAAAATCGTCAATTGGGTCCAAAGACAAGCGAAGGAATTCGGTTTGAAGGTCGTCGAAGTCGTTCTTTGCTCGGCCAAGCAAAATATGGGCTTCGAGCGTGTCGTCGAAGCGCTGGATAAGCACCGGGACGGCCGCGATATTTATGTGGTCGGGGCGACGAATGTCGGCAAATCGACATTGATCAACCGGCTGATCCGCGATTACAGCGATCTCGATGCCGAGCTGACAACCTCCCAGTACCCGGGCACGACGCTCGATCTGGTCAAAATTCCGCTGGACGACGGCACGTTCGTTATCGATACGCCGGGCATTGTGTACAAGCATCGGCTGACGGAGCTTGTCAGCAAGCGGGATTTGCAAAAAGTGATGCCGGATCGGCCGCTCAAGCCGCTGGTATTCCAGCTCAACGAGCAGCAGACGCTGTTCTTCGGCAGTCTGGCCCGGTTCGACTTCGTGCAGGGAGCGCGGCAATCGTTCACCTTCTACGTCTCCAATGCGCTTAACGTGCACCGGACGAAGCTGGAGAGGGCCGATGAGCTGTATGAGGAGCATAATGGCGAGATGCTGGCTCCTCCGGCGCGGGAAGAGCTTGAGCTGCTGCCGAAGCTGGTCAAGCATACGGTACGGATTCCGAAAGGGAAGCTGTACGACGTTTCGATTTCGGGCCTTGGCTGGGTGAAGGCGAACAGCGATGCCGGAGCGGATCTGGTCATTCACGCGCCGCGCGGAGTGAAGGTCGCCGTCAGGGAATCGATGATTTGATGCGCGCCGGGAAGCCGCACGGTCCGCGGCCGAGCGGCTTGCGCGCCAACGCCAATATGGAAGCGGGAGCGGGTTGAAACTATGGGGAAATTGGACAGTCACACGATTATGTACGGCGTTTTCGGCGATCCGATTCGTCACTCCAAATCGCCGATTATGCTTAACCGTGCTTTTGAGGAAGCGGGAATCAACGCTGCTTACGCGGCGTTTCATATTTTACCGGGACAGCTGAAGGACGCGGTGGCAGGTATTCGGGCGCTGCAGTTCCGCGGCGTCAACGTCACGATTCCGCACAAGGTGGAAGTGATGGACTACATGGACGAGATTGACGAAGGCGCCCGGGTTATAGGGGCCGTCAATACGATCGTCAACGATAACGGCAAGCTTACGGGCTACAACACCGACGGCATCGGCTACGTCCGTTCGCTGAAGGAAGAGACCGGCATCGAGCTCTCCGGCAAGAAGGTGCTCATTCTCGGGGCCGGAGGCGCGGCTCGCGGCGTCGGCTACGCGCTGGCGAAGGAGGGGGCCAAGCATATATACATCGCTAACCGCAATCCGGAGAAGGCGGTCGTTCTTGCCGCCTCGCTATCGGAGTTCACGGGAACGACCGGCCTCTCCTCGGAGCAGGCGGGCGAAGCGGCGGGCGAAGTAAGCTTAATTGTCAACATTACGCCGGCGGGGATGCATCCTAACGTAGACAGCGTGCCGATGGACGCGTCGCTGATCCGCAGCGGGGTCGTCGTCAGCGATACCGTGTACAACCCGCTTGTCACGAGGTTTCTTCGCGAAGCGGAGGCCAGAGGGGCGCGAATTCATCCGGGCTTAGGCATGTTTATTTATCAGGGCGCATACGCATTTGAATATTGGACCGGCGTGCCTGCGCCGATCGCGGCGATGCGCCGGGTCGTCGAGCAGTCGTTCGTTTAAAGAAATAATACAGTAGAATAGAGGCAATCATCATGCTAACAGGCAAACAAAAACGATATTTGCGTTCAATGGCGCATCATTTGAATCCGATCTTCCAGGTAGGCAAAGGCGGCGTCAACGACCACCTGATCCGCCATATCGAGGAAGCGCTGGAGGTGCGCGAGCTGATTAAAGTGACCGTGCTGAACAACTGTATGGAGGACCGCAGCGAAGTGGCGCAGCAATTGGCCGAAGGAGCGGGTGCCGAGCTTGTGCAGGTTATCGGCAAAATCATCGTCCTGTATAAGGAATCCCGTGACAACAAGAAGATCGAGCTGCCGGTCTGACCGGGAGAGAGGCCGATAATTGTCGCGAAAGAGGTGTAGCTATGAAGGTTGGGATCATGGGAGGAACCTTCGACCCGATTCATACCGGTCATTTGATAGCGGCCCAAAGCGCGTGCGAGCAGGCGAAGCTGGACGAAGTATGGTTTATGCCGACGAACGTTCCTCCTCATAAGAGCGAGGCTCCCGGCGCTTCGGCGCGGCAGCGGTGGGAGATGGTCGCTTTGGCGGTAGAGGGCAATCCGCGCTTTAAGCCGGTCGACCTGGAACTGAAAAAAGGCGGAGTCTCCTACAGCATCGATACGGTCAAACTGCTGACGCAGACATATCCCGGCATTCATTTTTATTACATTATCGGCGCGGATATGGTGCAATATTTGCCCAAGTGGTATAAAATCGGCGAGCTCGTGCAGCTCGTTTCGTTTATCGGATTGCAGCGGCCCGGCTATGAAGTGGAGATTTCCAGCCTGCCCGCAGCTGTCCGCGAGGCGCTCATCATGGCGCAGATGCCCTTAATGGAGCTGTCCTCCACAAACATCCGCGAGCGTCTGAGCCGGGGGCTGCCGGTACGGTATAGGGTCCCGGACAGCGTAAATGATTATATCGAGGTGAACGGTATCTATGGATCGTAAACAGCTGATGGAATCGGTCAAAGCTCAGATGCCTTCCAAACGGTGGGAACATACGCTCGGCGTTATGGAGACGGCGGTCATGTTGGCGCGCAGGTACGGCTGCGATCCGGAGAAAGCTTATTTGGCGGCGATTCTTCACGATGTTTGCAAGTATTGGCCGGTCAAGGATCAGGGGGATGTCATCCGCGACAACGGATTATCCGCCGATCTGCTGGACTATGACAAGGAACTGTGGCATGCCGCCGCGGGCGCTTTCGTAGCCAAGCGGGATTACGGGATCGACGATGAGGAGATATTGGACGCCATACGATACCATACCTCGGGCCGGGCGGGCATGTCGCTGCTGGAGAAGGTCGTCTGTCTGGCCGACTATATCGAGCCGGGGCGCGATTTTCCGGGCGTGAATAATATCCGCGAAATCGCCGAACATAGTGTAGAGAAGGCACTCATTGCCGGTTTTGACGGAACGATCCGGTTTTTGCTGGACAAAGGGAAAAAGGTATATCCGCTGACGATCATCGCGCGCAACAGCCTGATCGAAGAAATCGTCGGGTAAAGCGGAACCAATATCGTCTTAGGCGGATATTGTACAATAGAAGGATTTAACGGTGAAAAAGAAAGAGGAGGAACATGAATGAGCATAACCCCGGAACAACTGATGGCCCTTGTAGTAGAAGCGGCTGACGACAAGAAAGCGATGAACGTGGTGACTTTGAATCTGCAGGGGATCTCTTTGATTGCCGATTATTTCGTCATTTGTCACGGCAACTCGGAGACGCAGGTGCAAGCGATCGCAACCGAAATTCGCAAAAAGGCCGAGGAGCAGGGCGCGCGCTTGCGCGGTATGGAAGGAATGGATACGGCACGCTGGGTGCTTGTCGATATGGGCGATGTCGTGGCTCACGTATTCCACCGCGATGACCGGGAGTATTACAATATCGAACGGCTGTGGTCCGACGCGAAAGTGGTTGAGCAAGTATGAGATTGGAAGCGGGGACCCGGGTTAAGCTTGAAGTAGCGAGAGAAGTATCGCCCCACGGTTATTTTTTGACCGATGGGGCTCAGGACGTTCTGCTTCATTACAGTGAAATCGAAGGGGAAGTTGCCGTCGGACAGCAGGTCGACGTATTCCTGTTCTTCGATACGGAAGACCGGCTCGCGGCAACGATGCGCACTCCGCTCATCAGCCTCGGCGAAGTGGCGCTGCTGGAGGTCGTCGACATCCACCGCCGCTTCGGCTGCTTCCTGGAGATGGGGCTCGGACGCAATCTGCTGCTGCCGTTCCGCGAGCTTCCCGAGCTGCCGGAGCTCAGACCGCAGGTCGGCGACAAAGTGTTCGTACTGCTGGCTCATGACCGGCAGGGACGGCTGGTGGCCAAGCTGGCCGGAGAGCCGGACTTGCAGCCGCTATGTTTTCACGCTCCGACGAGCTGGAAAAACAGTTTGGTTAAGGGCAGAGTGTACAAGACGCTGCAGATCGGCACCTTCGTCGTGTGCGAGGGCGGCGTGCTGGGATTCGGGGCGATCGGGATGATTCATGCCTCGGAACGGACAAGACTGCTTCGTCTCGGCGAGCAAATCGAGGTGCGAGTCAGCTATGTTCGCGACGACGGTAAAGTGAACTGCACGATGCGCGCGCCGAAGGAAGTAGGACGCGACGAGGATGCGGAGCGGCTGCTTCAATTTTTGAAGGAACGTCCGAACGGATCGATGCCGTATTCGGACGAAACGCCGGCCGACCTTATTTTTCAACGGTTCAAAATCAGCAAATCGGCGTTCAAGCGGGCGATCGGCAAGCTGATGAAGGAAGGCTTGGTGTACCAGCAAGGAAGCTGGACGCACTTGAAGCAGGAACAAGACCAGCAGATCGAAGAATAACGGAAGATACTGCTGCCGCCGGCAATCCCGGGACTTTTTTGCCACCTAGGAGGAAGGGCGGAGAAGGACGGGAATGCCGGTTTTTGCATTTTACATAAACAAAGGGATGTTGATAGCCGTGGCCTATGAATTGTTTGCGTATCATTATGACCGATTGATGGAGGAAATGCCTTATCCGCAATGGCTCGATTTCCTGGACCGCTGCTGGGACAAGTACGGGCATCCGCAGGAAATCGCCGATCTGGGCTGCGGTACCGGCAGCATCGCGATTCCGCTAGCCCGGCAGGGATATGCGGTATACGGCATCGACTTGTCCGAAGACATGCTGGCCGTCGCGCAGCAGAAAGCGGCCGAAGCGCAGCGGGAGCGGCCGTTCTCCGGCAAGGGCGAAGTGACCTGGCTGCAGCAGGATATGCGGGACTGGGGCTTGCTGAAGCCGGTCGATGCGGTCATTTCGTTATGCGATTGTCTGAATTATTTGCTCGAAGAGCAAGACATAACGGAAGCATTCGCCAACGCATACGCAGGGCTCAAAGACGGCGGCTTGTTCGTGTTCGACGTCCATACGCCGTACCAGCTGGAGGCTTATGCGGAGGAACAGCCGTTTTTCCTGAATGAAGACGATATCGCGTATATTTGGACCAGCGAGTTTGACGAAGAACGCTGTGAAATCGAGCATGCTCTGACGATCTTCGTTCAGGACGCGGCGGGAGCGGAGCAAGAACGGCAAGCCGCCGGGACGGAGCGCTTTCGCCGGGTGGACGAGGTCCACGTGCAGAGGGCGTACCCGCTGGACTGGCTGAAGCGGCAGCTGTTTTCTGCCGGGTTCAAGGAAGTCGATTGCTATGCGGACTTCTTATGGAAATCGGTCACGGAAACGACGCAAAGAGCGTTCTTCGTAGCGCGGAAGTAGCAGGGGCGGTACGAAGGTTTGCGATCGTGCATAAGCTACATATTCATGATCAGCTTCACGATCGCGAATATAATTCCCCATAAGGGGAGGGCGAGCACGATGCCGTTAACGATGCCTGTCATGGGACGTACACCTCGAATCGGATGAATGTGCGGCAAGCGATGCCTTCGGTTTGGATGAGAGCGAAGGCAGAGGTCGACCGACTGCCGTGCGTTGGGGACGAACGGCTTCTTAAGGGCAAGTCCGTCAATCGGTTCGGCGTCGCTTGTGTATTTCTAGCTTTTCCATTTTATGTGAAAGCTAATCCGTATGTTCAGGTGCGGGCGGCGGCGAAGAGCCTAAAGCGTATTCAGACGGCCTATGGACTTGACATCGCTGCCGTTTTTTGCATATAATCGCCTTATATGTATATTGCGGCTGTGATAAGGAATAGTAGCTCTTGCGCATCGTCTTGCAGAGAGCCAGCGGTTTGGTGGAAGCTGGCAGATGATAGGAGCGAACTCGCCTTGGAGCCAGAAGGTGAAATTCGTTACCGGCGCGGCGGCTTGTCCAAGGCCTCGTTTACCGGCATCAGAACTTAGCCTGATCGTCGCCCTCGCGTTAAGGGGAAGAGTGAACACGGGTAAAGCATGCCCGCTGTTAACTAGGGTGGTACCACGGGAAGCACGCCTCTCGTCCCTAGCGTTGCGCTAGCGATGAGAGGCTTTTGTATTTTTTTAAGCATTTATGAAACCACATGCAAATGAGTTGAAGTTTGAATGGGTGAAAGGGGCACAATCGTATGACACAGGAAGTAAAGGAACAGCAGGGGTATAACCCGCTGGTTGTAGAACCGAAATGGCAGGGGCATTGGGAACGGAACAAAACGTTCAAAGTGCTTGACGACGACAGCAAGCCCAAATTTTATGCGCTGGATATGTTCCCGTATCCGTCCGGAGCAGGTCTTCACGTAGGCCACCCGGAAGGCTACACCGCTACGGACATCGTATCCCGCTACAAGCGGATGCGCGGCTATAACGTGCTTCATCCGATGGGCTGGGACGCCTTCGGCTTGCCTGCCGAGCAGCACGCTCTCGATACGGGACAGCATCCCCGCGACATTACGATCAAGAACATCAACAATTTCCGCCGGCAGATCAAATCGCTCGGTTTCTCGTACGACTGGGACCGCGAGATCAGCACGACCGATCCGGAGTACTATAAATGGACGCAATGGATTTTTATCCAGCTGTATAAAAAAGGGCTCGCTTATGTAGACGAAGTGCCCGTCAACTGGTGTCCTGCGCTCGGAACGGTGCTGGCTAACGAAGAAGTGATCGACGGTCTGAGCGAGCGCGGCGGCCATCCGGTTATCCGTAAGCCGATGCGTCAATGGGTGCTGAAGATTACCGAATACGCGGAGCGCCTGCTGGAAGATCTGGAGGAGCTTGACTGGTCCGAATCGATTAAAGATATGCAGCGCAACTGGATCGGCAAATCGAAGGGAGCGGAAGTGACGTTCGCCATCGAAGGCCACGCGGATGCCGACTTGAAGGTGTTCACGACGCGTCCGGATACGCTGTTCGGGGCGACATACTGCGTCATGGCTCCCGAGCATGAGCTGGTGGAGCGCATTACGACCGCGGAGCAAGCGAATGCGGTGAAGGAATATCAGGAGAAGGCGGCGCGCAAGAGCGATCTGGAGCGTACCGACCTGGCCAAAGAGAAGACCGGAGTATTCACGGGCGCTTATGCGATCAATCCGGTGAATGGCAAAAAAACGCCGATCTGGATCGCCGATTACGTGCTTGCAGGTTACGGTACCGGAGCGATTATGGCGGTGCCGGGTCATGACCAGCGCGACTGGGAATTCGCCAAGCAGTTCGGCCTGCCGATCATCGAGGTGGTCCAAGGCGGCGACGTGACGAAGGAAGCTTATGCCGGCGACGGCGAGCATGTCAATTCCGAGCAGCTGAACGGACTTAACAACGAGCAGGCGATTGCGGCTATGATCGAGTGGCTGGAACAAAGCGGCAAAGGACAGGGCAAAGTGACCTATCGTCTGCGCGATTGGCTGTTCAGCCGTCAGCGTTATTGGGGCGAGCCGATCCCGATTCTTCACCTGGAAGACGGAACGATGAAAACCGTGCCTGAGGATCAGCTTCCGCTGCTGCTGCCGGACGTTGAGCAAATCGCTCCTTCCGGAACGGGCGAGTCTCCGCTGGCCAACGTGACCGAATGGGTGGAGACCGTCGATCCGGAAACGGGCATGAAGGCACGCCGCGAAACGAACACGATGCCTCAGTGGGCGGGCAGCTGCTGGTATTACTTGCGCTTCATCGACCCGAAGAACGATAAGGAGCTGTGTTCGCCGGAGCTGCAGCAAAAATGGCTGCCTGTCGATCTGTACATCGGCGGCGCCGAGCATGCGGTGCTTCATCTGCTGTACGCTCGCTTCTGGCATAAGGTGCTGTACGATCTGGGCGTCGTATCGACGAAGGAGCCGTTCTATAAGCTGGTTAACCAAGGCATGATTCTAGGTGAAAACAACGAGAAAATGAGTAAATCCCGCGGCAACGTCATCAATCCGGATGAGATCGTGAACGAGTTCGGCGCCGACACGCTGCGCATGTACGAAATGTTTATGGGGCCGCTGGAGGCGACGAAACCGTGGAATGTGAACGGCGTAGAAGGCTCGTTCCGTTTCCTGAGCCGGATCTGGCGTCTGTTCATCGGAGAGAACGGACAGCTTTCGTCCAAAATCAGCGCGGATGAAACGCTGGGCAGCGACTCGTTCAAACGCACATGGCACCGTACGATCAAGAAGATTACGGAAGATTTCGATGCGCTTCGCTTCAATACGGCGATCAGCCAGCTGATGATTTTCGTCAATGAAGCTTACAAAACCGATCGTCTTCCTAAGCAAGCGATGGAGCATTTCACGCAAATGCTGTCCCCGATTGCACCTCACTTGGCTGAAGAGCTGTGGGAGAAGCTGGGCCATACCGAATCGATCACATATGCCGTTTGGCCGGAATACGACGAGGAGTGGACTGTCGATAACGAGATTGAAATCGTAGTGCAGGTGAACGGCAAAATCGTGGAACGCGTCATGGTATCCAAGGATGCGAACGAGGCGCAGATGCAGGAGCTTGCGACAGGGCTTTCCAAAGTGCAGGAAGCGATGAACGGCAAGACCATCCGTAAAGTGATTGCGGTAAAAGGTAAGCTGGTTAACATCGTCGTAGGGTAACTGGATTGGGGGACGCGGGCTTGGCGTCCAATACTAAAAAATAACCGCACTGCTTGAAAGCAGGCGGTTCATAGAGGGAAAAGCGTGAAAGCATCGCGTTTAATCGTCCTTGATATCTTTAAACAGGGCTTCCACCTTTTCCAGATCTTCTTCATATTTGGCATGAGTTGTGCGGACAAGGTTATTAAACATTCCGCACAACTCTTTTTCCATCATACGGAGTCCTTCGGCGGTGATGCCTCCGGGAACGGATACTTTTTTTTGCAGCGAAGCGGGAGTAAAGCCTCCTGTAGTCAGCAGCTTGCCTGTACCGAGCACCATCTCGCTTGCGAGCTGCGTCGCTTCGGCTTCGGAGATGCCCGTTTCTTCGACGGCGGCTTGAATAAATTTCTGTACGAAAAAGGCGAGGAAGGCCGGTCCGCAGCTCGATAGGTCCGAAGAAATCCGCGTGTGTTCCTCTGAAACCTGGATGGGGGCGCTAATATGGGACAGCAGATTTTCGAGCAGCTCCTTGTCTTCGAATTCCAGCCTGTCGCCGTAAATGCATAGAGTGGCTCCGCTGAACACATAGTTGGTTATGCTCGGAATTACTTTGGCTATTTTGCCCGGAAGCTGCTCCTCCAAATGGCGAACGAGAACGGGACTCGTAATGGAGACGATGATTTGCTCCTGCCGAATCGCCGGTTTGATATCATGGATGACGTTTTTATAATCGGTTGGCTTGACGCACAGAAATAAAATGCTGCAGTTTTGCGCTACCTCTATATTAGACCCGGCTGCCTCAAGGCCCGGGTAATCCGACGCCAAGCGCTCCACTTTGCTTATGGTTCGATTCGTCGCAATGATCCGATCCGGATTCAGAGCTCCGGACTGGATGAATGCTTCGATGAGTGTGCTTCCCATGCTGCCCGTGCCTATGAATCCAATTCTCATGACGATCCCCCCTGAAAAAGTGCAGCCTTCTTAATCCCTATTCGAGCTAACCGGAGAATATGACATGAAGAATAGGATTCCGCGGCGGATCGGGCAAGGCATGGCATAGTTAAGCCTAATGAAACGGAGGGAATTGACAATTGAATTCGGCTGCGAATAAGACGAAGACGGGAACGGTTCTTTTTCTGGTTTCGCTGACGCTTGCGCTGGCAGGATGGTTTGGGTATACGGCTTGGAAAGAGACGGCTCGCGAAGCTGCGTCTTGGCGTCTGGCTAACGAGGAGATGCGGGATTTGCTGGCGGCTCCGCAAGGCGGCGCAGACGAGCAGGCGGAGCCCGCGGCCAAGCGACCCGCAGCCTCGGCGGACTCAGGAGCACGGACGGCGGCGCCCTCCGAATCTTCGGGGACGGGCAAGCAGCCGGCTGCGCCAGCTCCGGAGACCGCAGGTTCCGCAGACGCCGCGGCGGGCGCAGCGTCCAAGCAGGCTTCGGACGGAGCGAAGATTAATTTGAACACGGCGACCGCACAGCAGCTTGATACGCTTCCCGGTATCGGCGAAAGCAAAGCCAAAGCGATCATCGCTTACCGCGATAAAATCGGCAGCTTTCGCTCGGTCGACCAGCTGCTTGAGGTCAAGGGGATCGGGGAGAAGCTTTTGGCCAAAATGCGCCCGTATGTTACCGTCGAATTTTAATCTATGAAACCTACTTTCGTTTTCTTACAATATATGAGAAAATAGTAGAGAGTACAGGTTCAAACTTCAATTGGGGAGGAATACCATCTAATGGCTAAAGAACGTAAGCTAGGCTTCGAGACATTGGCAGTGCATGCCGGACAGGAGATTGATCCGGCAACGCTGTCGCGCGCCGTACCGTTGTACCAAACGACATCCTACGGATTCCGCGATACGGAACATGCCGCCAACCTGTTTGCGCTTAAGGAATTCGGCAATATTTATACGCGTCTTATGAATCCGACAACCGACGTATTCGAGAAGAGAGTAGCCGCTTTGGAAGGCGCGCCTGCAGCGCTTGCAACCGCTTCCGGCCAGGCTGCCATTACATATTCGATTCTGAATATCGCCGGCTCCGGCGACGAGATCGTCTCGGCGGCAAGCCTCTATGGAGGCACCTACAATCTGTTCTCGACGACGCTGGCGAAGCTTGGCATCAAAGTCCATTTCGTCGATCCGTCCAATCCGGAAAATTTCCGCAAAGCCATTACGCCGAAGACGAAAGCGCTGTTCGCGGAAACGATCGGCAATCCGAAGGGCGACGTGCTGGATATTGAAGCGGTTGCGGCCATTGCCCATGAGAACGGCGTTCCGCTGATCGTCGACAATACGTTCCCGAGCCCTTACCTGTGCCGCCCGATTGAGCATGGCGCGGACATCGTCGTTCATTCGGCGACTAAATTTATCGGAGGCCACGGCACGTCCATCGGCGGGGTTATCGTCGACGGCGGCCGGTTTGACTGGAAGGCAAGCGGCAAGTTCCCGGGCTTGACCGAACCGGACCCGAGCTATCACGGCGTCGTCTACACCGATGCGGTAGGGCCGATCGCTTACGTGATTAAAGCGAGAGTACAGCTGCTGCGCGATATGGGAGCGGCCATCTCGCCGTTCAACTCCTTCCAGCTGATTCAAGGGCTGGAGACGCTGCATTTGCGTATGGAACGCCACAGCTCGAACGCGCAAGCGGTTGCGGAGTTTCTGGAAGGGCACGACGCGGTGGAGTGGGTCAGCTACGCCGGTCTGCCGAGCCATCCGTCTTACGAGCTCGCCCTGAAATATTTGCCTAAAGGCAAAGGCGCCATCATGACTTTCGGCATCAAAGGCGGCCTTGAAGCCGGCCGCAAAGTAATCGACAACGTGCAGTTGTTCTCTCACCTGGCTAACGTCGGTGACTCGAAATCGCTTATTATTCATCCTGCGAGCACGACGCACCAGCAGCTGTCCGAGCAGGAGCAGCTGGCTGCAGGGGTAACGCCGGGGATGATCCGCTTGTCGATCGGAACGGAATCGATCGAAGATATTTTATACGATCTGGGTCAGGCAATTGAAGCCAGCCAGAATTAATTAACGGAGATCAAATCACATGACGACTCGTAAAGATTGGGATACTTACTTCTTGGACATGGCGTATATGGCATCGACTCGATCCCAATGCAGCCGCAGACATGTCGGAGCGGTATTGGTGCAGGGGAAGAAGCTGCTCGGCGCCGCGTATAACGGCGCGCCCATGGGCGTACCGGATTGCTCTGAAGCCGGCTGCATGCTGGTGGAGGAATACGAGCTGGCGGAGAGCGGCGGCAAGGAGCAGGTCGTTAAGAAGCAGCGCTGCATACGTACGATCCATGCCGAGCAAAACTTGCTCTTGTTCACCGATCCGAAGGACCGGGAAGGCTCGGTCGTCTATGTGACGGATCAGCCTTGCTGGACCTGCGCCAATATGCTGGCTAACAGCGGCATTAGCGAAATCGTCTACCATCGCCCTTATCCTAAGGATTCAGATAAGGTTAAGGCGTTGATGGAGCAGAAAGGCATCATCTTCCGCAGGCTGGAAGCTTACGAGCCCCCGGCCGGGACGATGACGGAAGTTCAGCATTAAACGAAAGTTTTGAGGAAGAACCTCTATTCGCTTTAAGCGGAAGAGGTTCTTTTTTTGTCGTTTATTGGGGGGAGAGAAAATGATCAGAAACCGCCCTGTCGTGGCGATAACGCTGCTCTGGACGTTCGGATATACGATAGCCTATTCGTTGTCCGGCATATCGTGGCTTTCCTTATATACGACCTTGATAGCCGCTATTGCGGCCGTCGCTCTATGGATGCTGCCGATTCCGGGGAAGACGGCGGTATGCGGAGCGCTCGTCGTCGTTATGGCCGCCGGTTATTATGCGGATTACGACGGGCGCAACGTCAGCTCCTTGAATCCGCAGGCGATTTCGCAGGAGGCGGAAGCCTTTACGCTGGAAGGGGTCATAGCGGATCAGGTTGAGGTCGACGGGGACAAGGCGGCATTCACCGTTCAATCCGCCGATAGCCGGCGTGAGCGCTTCGCCGTATCGGTGAAGCTGCTGTCCCGGGATGAACAGGCGGCGGCCAAAACGTGGCAGCGGGCGGATCGCGTCATTTTGCAGGGAACGCTGCAAACCCCGGGCGAAGCGAGAAATTTTGACGGCTTCGACTACCGGCGATATTTGCGCTTTCAGCATATTCATTGGCAGGTAAGTGTGAAGGGGGCTGCTCAAGTTCAGACGGCATCACCCGATCATTGGAGCTGGCTGCAGCTGCTCCGCTGGATCGACTGGTTTCGTTCGATGCTGGGGGACGGAATGGAGAGATTGTTTCCGGCAGCGCAATCGGGATTTATGAAAGCGATGCTGATCGGATTGACGAACGATATCGATCCCGAGCAGTTTCAGCAATTTTCCCAGCTGGGCTTAACCCATATTATCGCTATATCGGGTTTGCATGTAGCCATATTTCTGGCATGCTTGCTCTGGACGATGCGCAAGCTTGGATTTACGCGGGAAACGTACCTGATTACGGCCATGATTGCGGTTCCGCTCTACGTTGCGGTGACCGGAGCGGCGCCGTCCATCATCCGGGCGGGCTTGATGGCTGTCATCGGCTTATATGCGACTTACCGTCAAACGTTAAAGGACGGTCTGCACACCGTCCTGCTCGTCGGACTCCTTATGCTGTTGTGGGAGCCGTATTATTTGATGAACGTCAGCTTCCAGCTCTCTTTTCTGGTTACGATCGGGCTTATCGTCGGCGTGCCGTACGCGAACAAGCTGATGCCGATCCGCTCGCGGGCATGGAGAGACGCGCTCTCGATAACGATTGTCGCCCAGATCGTTTCCTTCCCCGTCTCGATTTATTACTTCAATCAATTTTCCCTGCTGTCTCTGGCGGCGAACTTCGTGTTGGTGCCCGTCTTCAGCATGTTTACGATGCCTGGAGGGACGATCGCACTCTTCGTTAGCTTTGTCTGGATGCCGGCAGGCAAGGCGCTCGCTTGGATCGTGGCCCAAGTTAACGAATGGCTATTTTGGGTTGTGTCCGCGCTCAGCCGGTGGCAGCTCTTCCAGACGATCTGGCCCACTCCGGGCATCGTATGGATTATCGGCTACTACGCGGTATGGAGTCTGCTTGTATACAGCCTGCTTCTCCGCGGCGGGAACGGAGATTCAGGGAATAGCGCGGCAGAGAGCGGCCCGATGCTAAGCGCCAAGGGGACGCAGGCTAAAGCCGGACGGCTGTCGGCAAATCTCGCTGCCAAAGCAGGCTATTGCCGGCTTCCTCTCGCCGTATGCATGGTTTGCGGGATGCTTGCGTACGCGTACGAACCGGATCGCTGGGTGCAGGAAGGCCAGGTTCATTTCATCGACGTAGGTCAAGGTGACAGTATTTTTATCCGTTCCCCGAGAAGCCGCAGCGTCATTCTGGTCGACGGGGGAGGCACCGTGTCGTTTCACAAGCCTGGAAATGAGTGGAAGCAGCGCTCCGATCCGTATGAGGTCGGGCGCAAGCTGCTCGTACCGCTGCTTAAGCAGCGGGGAATCCATGCGATCGATTATTTGATCGTGACCCATCAGGATGCGGATCATATCGGCGGCCTGCAGGCCGTATTGGAGCAAATCCCCGTCAAGCAGCTTCTTTTTAACGGCACGATCAAACCGAATCCCGGTGTAGAGACGTTATTTCAGACCGCGCTGGCAAACGGAGTTACGCTGGTAAAGGTTTATGCTGGAGATATTCTGCAGGTTGATGAGGATACGCGGCTGCGCTTTATGTATCCGCTGCCTGCAAGTTATACGGACGGCGGGATTCGGGTAGAGAAAGAGCAGAACACGGAATCGGTCGTGTTCCTGATGGAGATGCAGGGGACGAGATGGCTGCTGACGGGGGATATGGAGAAGCCGTCGGAAACGAAGGTGCTTGAGCTGATAGAGAAGGACCGGATAAGGGGAGAAACGGCGACGGACAAGACTCCTCCGCTGTTTCCCGGGACGGGTCCCGTCGACGTGCTGAAAGTGGCCCATCACGGCAGCAAAACCTCGACGACGGATGCCTGGTTAGATGCGTGGCGGCCCCAATATGCGGTCATTTCCGTCGGTCAGTACAATACATACGGACATCCTCATCCGACGGTTATTGCCAGGCTGGGGGAGAGAGGGATTCCTGTTCTAAGGACCGATGCCGACGGAGAGGTACAGATGAGCGTCAAGGACGGAGTGATCCGCGTGCGCACGAAGCTTCGGTCGCAGATTATGAAAACCGGCGGAAATCCGCTTGATTAAATGATCGGGTTGCCGTATAGTGTTTGTTTGTGCGAGCCTTCTTTAAAGGCATACGCGGGCGGGTGAGGGACTTTAGGTAAAGAGGGAAGGCAATGGCGTCGAAACATCGTTGGAAAGCCATTTGGCTCGTCTTGTTGGGCGCAGCCTCGTACGGCGTGCTGTCCACATTCGTTAAGCTCGGCTACAAGCAAGGGTTTTCGGCTGCGGAAATTACGGGAAGCCAGGTTTTGTTCGGATTTATCATTTTATGGCTGCTCAGTTTGCCGAAGCTTTGGCAAATGAAAGGAATTTCGGGCGGGATCGTTCTGAAGCTGATAGCGGGAGGCACGTTTACCGGCTTGACCGGTTATTTTTATTACCAATCGCTGCAAGTTCTCGATGCGTCATTCGCAGTGCTGCTGCTGTTCCAGTTCACCTGGATGGGGATGCTGTTAGATTGGATTACGGAGCGGAGAGTTCCCACTTTGTTCCAATGGATCGCGATGGCGCTTACGCTGCTCGGCACGGTGCTCGCTTCCGGCATCTTGTCGGGCACGATGGACAGTCCCGGAGCAAGCGGAATCGGACTGGGACTATTGGCCGCCTGCTGCTATACTTTGTTTATTTATTTCAGCGGGAAAATCGCGACGCATCTGCCTGCTTTGTTCCGCAGCGCGTGGATGATTACGGGTGCCGCTGCGATTGTGCTTATATTGATGCCTCCGCAATTTTTGTGGAACGGCTCGCTCGGCCAAGGATTATGGCAGTGGGGATTGCTGCTCAGCGTCTTCGGCATGGTGCTGCCGCCGTTTCTGTATGCGAAAGGGGCCCCTTTGATCGAAACGGGACTTGCCGCCGTGCTCGGTTCCGTCGAGCTGCCGGTCGTCATCGTCTGCTCGGCGCTGCTGCTTCATGAAGCGACTCACGCTGTGCAGTGGATCGGCATCGTGCTTATTTTGCTGGGGGTGCTCGTTTCCGAGCGCAAGACCGCCGTCAAGGCAAAGCGGAAAAACGAATATACAGAACAAATCCCCCGAAAGTGACGTGATGCTCTGAAGCTTATTCCGTCCGCATCCGGCTTCAGCTGGATCGGCGTCTAACCATTCCGCTGGGATCGTTTTATGGTTAGACATTACTTTCGGGGGAGCCCACGGATATCCACAGGATATTGCTGCGCATCATTTCCTAAACAATGAAAAAAGCAGCGTTCGCTTTTTGCGGGCGCTGCTTTTGGTGTGCGGGGAACTAATCCGCCGGAATGAGGCGGATCAATAGAGAGCTTTATCGATAGGGAAGCTTTGACCGCTCCATGCTTTCTTGCCGGTCCAATCCGCTTCCCCTTGCCAGAACGGGTCGTCCGCCGGCAAGCCGAGCGGCAGAAATACGGCGGAGCACAGATAAAGGCTGCCGGTGGAAATGTACGTCTCGCCGATTTCCGGCTGATGTCCGCAGAAGCCGATGGTCAGCCAGCCGTTCTCGTCGAATGTGCCCGGCGCGTCGATGACGCGGCGAATGACCGCGGTTAGAGCGCAGCGCACTTGTGCGGGAACGAGAGTGGCGTCCAATTGATGCTGCAGCGCCATCTGGCTGAGCAATTGGAAAGCCCCGAACCGGTAAGCGAGCGACCGTCCTACAGCGGGGAAGGTGCCCTCCGGCGAAATGAGACGTTCCTGCTGCACGGCATGCCGTCTTGCGCGTTGAATCACGTTCTCCTGCATGGAAGCCCAGAACGGATCTTCGTTTTTAAACGTTTCAATCAAATCGACGAGCATCGGCTGGATGACGAAGGAGTTATAGTAGTCGGCATGAAAATCAGGGCCGTCTCCGTATACGCCGTCTCCCTTGTACCACTGCTCATGCTGTCTTAAGGCGTAATCGACGCGCATCCGGTCCCATTCGGCTCCGGCGCGGAACAGCGCGGCTTCGATCATGGCCGCGAACAGCAGCCAGTTGTTATAGTAGGGCTTGCGAGTCCGAGTGGACTGCAGAGCTTTAACGACATTATCCTTAACCCGGCCGTCCAGCTTGTTCCACAGCTCCTCGGGAGCCCGCAGAATGGCATGGGACAAAAAGGCGGCGTCTACGATCGGCTGATAGCCTTCGGAGAAATTCATGAAATCGGGCGATGCCGGATCGGTAGCGGCGTCAATGGCTCCGCGCGCCTGCTCGGCGTAGCGCCCGCGCAATCTTCCTTCCTCGCCCTCGCGGCTGCCGTGCTCCAGCCAAGGCGCAATCCCGGTCAGCAGTCGTCCCAGCGCTTCAAGATAGGTGTACATAGGACGGTCGTCGAGCTTTCCCTCAACGGGCATTTTTTCTTTCAGCTGGCGGTTATTCAAATGGTGCAGTACCGGTTGAGCGATTCGGCTCAAGGTATCAATCCAAAAAATGCGGTCTACATGGCCCTGCGGCATGTCGGTCCCCTCCCATAGTGTAAGACGAATCCATTTGCAGACCATTTTACAACAAAATGCGACACGGGTCATTGGTGAACCTGACAATAAAATTTGTGGAAACGTTATATGCATCTGCTGCGCCAGCCGATTCCGGACGAAGGAGAAGGGGGCTTAATCCGGCCGGGGTGGACATGTGTAAACTGACGAAGGTAAGGTGAAATTTCTTTTGATCTATTGACTGTAAGAATTTGATGGGATTATACTACCTTACGTGAGTAAGGTTGGGGGTTGGAGAGAATGAGTGCGGAAAGCATTAAGCAGGTTGCCCTGCGGAAGTTCACGGAGAACGGCTTCGAAGGCACGTCCCTTTCGGAAATTGCCGGGGAGGTCGGAATCAAGAAGCAGTCGATATACTGTCATTTCAAAAGCAAAGATGAGCTGGTCCTGACCATCAACCAGGAGGTTATTCAGGAGGACGTGCAGTTTCTGACGCAGTTTTTTGATAGACTGAAGGATTCCCCGCTGCAGCAGCTGCTGCATTCGCTGCTTCAGGAGTACCGTGATAAATATGTTCATAACAAGAAATATAAATTTATGTTTCTGATGTCCTATATTCCGCCCAAGCATCTGGAAGTGTATTTTACCCATACATATAACATCCATTTGCTGCATTTGAAATCGCTTCTCCAAGCGGCGTTTTCATCGGCTCCCGAGCTCGGGGTAACTCCCGAGGAAGGCATCGCCGCATTCCTTACGTTATTTGACGGGCTTATGGCGCAGTTGGTCTACGAGACGCCGCATTCGTTCGATAATGCGTTCGAATTGTCGTGGAAAGTATACTGGAGGGGCATTTCGTTATAGCTTTTTCGGATACGCGCCGGGGGAAAAGGAGAGGATACGGAAATGAACAAAGGATGGATTTACATTTGGATCGGAGGATTGCTTGAGGTTTGCTGGATTTCGGGAATGAAAAATGCCGATAGCGCGGTCGATTGGCTGCTGGTCGGCTTCGCCATCGCCGTTTCCTTCGTTTTGATTCTGCTTGCCTGCAAGACGCTGCCTGCGGGTACGGTGTACGCGGTGTTTACCGGAATCGGAGCCGCGGGCGCCGTCACAGCCGAAATGATATGGTGGGGAGAACCCGTACGCTTGGATAAGCTTGCTCTGATCGCCCTGCTGCTGTTTGGGGTCATTGGCCTTAAGCTGGTAACGGATAATGACAAAAGCAAGGGCGAGAACGCGAAAGCGGGGGCGAAACGATGAGCTGGATCTTTTTATTATGCGCAGGCGCTTGCGAAGTCGTCGGCTTCGTCTGCCTGCAGCAGGTGAACCGTTCGGCTAATGTAAAAACCGTCGCACAGCTGCTGGTTTGCTTTGTGTTCAGCTTCTTCTTCCTGTCGCGTTCCCTCGGGTCCATCCCGATCGGAACGGCGTATGCGGTCTGGACGGGAATCGGCACGGTGGGAAGCACGCTGCTGGGAATGTATCTGTACGGGGAATCGAAGAACGGCAAACGAATTTTTTTCATCGCTTGCGTGATCGCTGCGGTAGTCGGCTTAAAGCTGATTTCATAAAAAACGGGCCGGAGAGGTTACGTTGACATACAGGCAGGAAGAAGCCCCAAGATCGGCAGGCTTCTTCTTTGTTATGCGGGCAGGTCAGCCGTTTTTTTCGTAGTGTTAATGACTAACATATGGTACTGTACTAATAGGGTTCCGCAGCGGCTTTATAAGTCCGGTGAAAAACGAGCGGTGGGGCCATTTGAATCTGGAACAGCGATAGCGTTCGCCTTTGAAAGCGGATTTTTCCTTGAAAAAAGGAAGCAACCAGCCAATAATCCGATTTCAACAGCGACGGGAAGATCAAATGGGCAACGCAGCGGACTTTTTCATCACCCTTTTAAGCGCGGCTTGAATACAGGTTTTAAGAGAGGTGCAACATTTTGAAACGTCCTTACGTTTATATAGTTGCAAGAGAGGGGGATCCCAGTGGTAGCGCCAGAACTGATAAAGGCTGCCCAGTCGGGCGATCGCGACGCTCTAATTACCCTACTGCGTGAAATAGAAAATCATGTGTACCGAACTGCTTATTACATTCTGGGCAATGAGCAGGACGCCATGGATGCCGCACAGGAAGCGTTAATACGTATTTATACTAAAATCAACTCTTATGAGGAAAAGGCTCAGTTCAAAACGTGGGTGCAGCGGATCGTCACCAATTTGTGCATCGACAAATTCCGAAGATCCAAGCCCACCGTTTCCATCGATGAACACGAACTGACCTTTACTGCGAATAAAACGGTAGAAGACGAGGTTATGTCCGCGTATATTGCCCAAGATATTAAGGAGGCAATTGATAAGCTGCCGGAACATCATCGTTCGGTTGTTGTACTCAGATATTTGCAGGATTTTTCTTACAACGAAATAGCCGAATCTTTGGATTTGCCCATCAACACGGTGAAGTCTTACTTATTCAGGGCAAGGCAGCAGTTACAGACGTTACTGCAGGATTACAAAAAAACCAAAAGCGACGCCGTCCGCGGCTAAGTCGCAGACGGGTTTTCCGAATTCGTCCTGATCAGTTGATTCTGCTTCGTACTTGTAAAATATCAATTGTGAATTGTTCAGAAAGGTAGTGTGCGGGATGATGTGTCAAGAGGTGATCGAACTCATGCAGAGATACCTCGATCAGGATCTCGATGAATTGGAATATGAACAAATGCTCGGACATTTGAAGCAGTGCCCGGACTGCACGGAATTGTTCCAGCGCTTGGTGGCGCTGTCGGAGGAGCTTGAACAGCTGCCTAAGGTGAAGCCCGCCTACAGCCTGGTCGATGCTATTATGCCGAAGCTGCAGCGCATTGACGAGGGCGTTCCGGCCGTGCCGTTCCCTGCGGCGGACTCGGCTCGGCGGACGGAGGATTCGTCGGCTCCCCGTAACCCGGCTGCGAAGGAGACAAGCGGCTGGCGCAAGCGGCTGCGCGGCTATGTTTCACTGCCTGTCGTCGGAGGAGTCGTGGCAGCCGGCTTGGTGCTCGGATTTTTCGTATTCCAGCAGCAGGAACAGCATGCGGGCATGAAGGATGCGGGGGAAATGCTGATGCAGCGGCAGAGCGCGCCGCAAAGCGGCGGAACGGCCAGCCAGCTGAAGAGAGCGGAAGCCCCCGATTCGGCGGCCGCAGAGAGCAGCGCGACGCAGCCGTTGGCGGGAGGCGCTTCGGGAGCCGCCGATTCCGCGAGTCCTAAGCCGGATCGGATGGAAGTTTCCGCAACCGCTAGCAATGAAGCTTTGGACCCGGCCTCCGGCGGCGGAACGGAGGATAAGCCCGCCAATACGCCGCAGCCGACCGGTGCGCCGGCTGCCGATTTGAAAAAGGCAGCCCCGCTCGATTCTTCGCTCCCTCCCGAATCGGAGACGAAGGCCGCCCAAGATTCGGTGTCGGGCGATGCGTTGTCTGACGATGCGAAGAAGAACGTCGCAAGAGGCAATCCGGAAACGGAGGCAGGCGGCACGAGCAATTATAGCGCGGCGGCTGAACCGCCGGAAAACCCTGCGGTATCCGCGCGAACCGCTCCCGCCGCATCGGCGGGCAACCCGCAGCCGGCTGTGCCATCGGAGTCCGGCGGGGCAGGCGGCAATGCCGGAGCGGCCGGTCAAGCTGCGGCCGATTCGAATGCAGCGGCAGGCAGCGTCAAGGCCGGGCCTCCGGCAGCAGCCGGCATCGCCGCGGGAGGCGCGCAGTCGATTGCGGCCGATAGCGGCAGGGCGCTTGCGAAGCCGGAGGCCGGCGACGCATCCAAAGCCAAGCCCGAGCCGGAGGAGAAAAAGATCAACAGCCTGTTTTCCGTCAACGCGATAACGCAGGAGCATACATTGTCTTCCCCGGCCAACACTTTTACGGCTTCCGTCAACGAGCAGCATCAAGTGGTTGTCAAGGACGCCCAAGGCAAGGCTGTGTTTACGTCCCGGACATGGACGGACAAAGACAAGGTGGACCTGATGGAGTGGATTTCGGATAACAGCTTGACCTATCAAGTGAGCAATGATGCCGGAACGACGATCTTTGTCGTCGATCTCAAAGCCAAGACGGAAACGAAAAAATAACTTTTTTGCGGATGCCGGCTTCACCAAACCGGCGTCCGGAGAATACAATAGGATTGTAAGATAAGTTTAACGAGTCGCGTCGTATGACCACCACGGGGAAGGTTTCTAGAGCTTTCCTCCTAGTGTTTATATAGATGGGGTTTCGTGCAAAGGGATTATGTGCAAAACCTGCAGGTTTTGACGTAATCCCTTTGTTGTTGTTACAATGCTACTACGAAGCTACATAAGAGATAGGGGAACGAAGATGGATTATAAATCGGCAATGAAACAGATTCAGCAGGGAAAAATCGCCCCCGTCTACGTTTGTTACGGCTCCGAATCTTACCTGATTCATGCGCTGACCGACCGATTGACCGAACAGCTTGTCGATCCTGAGCATAAATCGTTCGCCGTAACGAAGTACGACTTGGCGGAAACGCCGCTAGATACGGTGATCGAGGAAGCGGAGACCCTTCCTTTCATGGTCCCGAAAAAGCTGGTTATCGCCGCCAACGCGCTGTTTCTGACCGGTGCGAAGGATAGCTCGAAGGTGGAGCATAAACCGGAGCGGCTGACGGAATATATGAGGACGCCGGCAGACTTCTCGGTTATCGTGTTCACTGTCAATGCGGACAAGCTCGATGAGAGAAAGAAGCTGGTCAAGTCGCTGAAGGAAGCGAATTGTCTGGTGCCTTGCGCTTCTTTGTCGGCTGATGATTTGACAGGCTGGGTCAGGCAGGAGGCGGAGAAGGCGGGATTTACATTTGCTCCGGGCGTTATCGAGCAGTTCATTTTGTATACGGGGACGAATTTGCAGGCGCTGTCCAGCGAGCTGGAGAAATGCGCTTTGTTCGTTGGACGCGGAGGCGTCTTATCGGCCGACGCGCTGGACCAGCTCGTGACGAGAAGCATCGAGCAGAACATTTTTATTTTAATTGAGCATATCGTACAGCTCCAGTTGGAGAAGGCGTTTACGATGCTGTCGGAGCTGCTGCGCCGAAAGGAAGAGCCGATCAAGATCATGTCTCTGATCGCCAGACAATTCCGCATTATGTTCCAAGTGAAGGATTTGCAGCAGCAGGGGTATTCGCAGCAGCAGATGGCTTCCCAGCTTGGACTCCATCCTTATGCGGTCAAGGTAGCTTCCGGCCAATCCAGCCGCTTCGAGCTGAAGAAGCTTGCAAGCATACTGGATCAGCTGTCCGATCTCGATTATCAGATGAAGAGCGGCAAAATTGACAAGGTGCTCGGTTTGGAAATGTTTTTGCTCAAGCTGATCGCTTAATGAATCAAAGAAAAACGGCCGATTCCCGGAGGAATCGGCCGTTTTTCTCGGTCATTAAGCCTGTGCAGAAATCGCGTTAAGCTTTTTAGCCAGACGAGATTTTTTGCGGGCAGCGGCATTTTTATGGATCAAACCTTTAGTTGCTGCTTTGTCCAGCTTTTTGCTGGCAGCAATCAAGGCTGCTTGTGCAGTTTCCACATTGTTGCTAGCTGCAGCAGTTTCAAAGCTCTTAACTGCAGTGCGAAGAGCGGATTTGTGAGATGCGTTGCGAAGACGACGCTTTTCACTTACTTTTACTCTTTTAATCGCGGATTTAATGTTCGGCATTGACGTTCACCTCCTAATACAACTTGCATCAATACATTCGGTGCTTTTTTGTTGACAACTCTTGATATTCTAACATGCCCCATATCAAAATGCAATAGAGTGATTGGGCGTGTCTGACAATTGTTTTGTATAGTGTTTTTGGCTTTGTCACACAATAAACAAGCATACTTATGCTGAAAGGAGACATAAGCCATGGATTTAAGCGCTTATTCCGTCCGAACCGACCTCGCTCTCGAGGCTCACGATATGGCTACCGCATCGGGAACGATCATGCCCGGCGTACATAGGGCCGTAGAAAATCACGAAGGAATCAGAATCAGCACGATCGATATAACATCCGAGGAAGGCGCGCGTGCGATCGGCAAGCTCCCCGGCCATTACATTACGATAGAGGTGCCCGAGCTGCGCCAGAAAGACAGCGATCTTCAGGATCGGGTCGCGACGGTGCTGGCCAAGGAGTTCGAAGGCTATTTGGCGAAGCTGAACGTTCCTCCTATGGCGAAGGTGCTCGTGATCGGGCTGGGCAACTGGAACGTCACTCCCGATGCTCTAGGTCCGATTGTGGTCGAGAATATTATGGTTACGCGCCATTATTTTGAGCTGATGCCCGGCCAAGTGAGCCCCGGATACCGTCCGGTCAGCGCCGTGGCTCCCGGGGTTCTAGGCATTACAGGCATTGAGACGGGAGAAATTGTACAGGGGATTGTGGAAAAATCGAATCCCGATCTGGTCATCGCCATCGACGCCTTGGCTTCTCTCTCGCTGGAGCGGGTCAACACGACGATTCAAATTGCCGATACCGGCATTCATCCGGGATCGGGAATCGGCAATAAACGCAAAGGGCTGACCGTCGATACGCTGGGGGTTCCGGTTATCGCTATCGGAGTTCCGACGGTCGTCTTCGCTTCCACGATCGTGAACAACGCGTTCGATATGATGCATAATCATTTCCTTAAGCAAACCGACAATACGGGCACCATTCTCGGATTGCTCGACAATATGCAGGAGAACGAACGGCTGGAGCTCGTGAAGGAAGTGCTCAATCCGCTGGGACATGACCTGCTCGTTACGCCGAAGGAAATCGACCAGTTTATCGAGGATATCGCTAACATTATCGCCAGCGGCTTGAATGCGGCGCTGCACGATGCCGTCAATGCCGACAATGTGTCAGCCTATACTCACTAGAAGTGTTGAAAAAGCGGCCGCTGAGCCGGTACAGAGTTGGAAACAGCGCAGGAAGGCAGCGATCTGATCGGAAGACGTTCCCGCACGAGCGGCCGGCGTTCTTCACCAGACTTCATGAGCTTATGCAAGGAATCCAAGCGTCCGGGGTAAGGTTATTCGTAACCGATGCCGGGGCGCTTTTTTGCGTTCCGGGCAGTTCGCCGGGAGCATGCTTCGCGAAAGGCTTGCTCCCGGCTCTATGAAGTTTTGGTTCTATCAACCGGATCAAGCTCATAGATTTGTTACTAGAGATCGGCTAACGGCCGCAGATAGGATCATAGCTTTCTATTTTTCGCAAAAAGCCCGGCGACGCTAACCAAATTCGCTTTCCTAACGGAAAGCTCAGCAACGCTTACGAAGAAAGCTTTCCTAACGGAAAGCTCAGTAACGCTTACGAAGAAAGCTTTCCTAACGGAAAGCTCAGTAACGCTTACGAAGAAAGCTTTCCTAACGGAAAGCTCAGTAACGCTTACGAAGAAAGCTTTCCTAACGGAAAGCTCTAAGGAGGTAACCACTCAATGAAATGGACTGCAGTAACCGTCAACTTAAGCAAATATCGCAAAGCGGGACAAGACCTGGGAATCTACTTTCGCATCATTAGCTATCTCGTAACCGGCTGCATCCTGTTTTTCATTATTCTCGGCATGCTGGGATATGCGCAGTCCAAATGGGCCAATACGACGCCTACTTCGTCGATGAAAGGGCTGGCCGCATCCGTTTCAAGCCATTTCTTTACAGATATGCTGGGAATGGAGCTGCCGCAAATGAAGTCGGACAAGCAATCGTTCACTTTCTCTCAATCGAACGTGGCCGGCTTCCTGTTCTCGCTCGTAACGGATCTTAATTTGAAAGATCCCAAAACGTTCATTGCCAGAGAAATGCCGGGCATGGCCGAAGATCGTTCGGTCATTCTCCGCAAAACGACGGCGACCCGCGACGACGGTCCGAGGATTACGGGCCGAAGGGAGACGCCATTCCCACCAACGGCGAAGGCGGCTCCGGTTCCATTACGGCGAATCCGACGGCTCCGGCGGAAGCGGCCGTACAAGGCCCCGCGATTCCCGCCCAAGCGGCGCAGCCGCCGCGGACGGCAGGAAGAAATGTCGTCTTCATCTATCAATCTCACAATCAGGAATCGTATTTGCCCGATCTTCCCGGCGTCAAGGACCCGGACAAAGCGTACGATCCGAAGAAAAATGTGACGCTGGTCGGACTCAGGCTTGCGCAAAAGCTGGAGCAGGACGGCATCGGAGCCGTGCATTCGGATATCAACTATCCGGCGACCGAAAAAAACTTCTATTATCCGTACTCTTATAAATATTCTCTTAAAACGCTGCAGGAGGCTTCGGCCGCGCATCCGGATCTGAAGTTTTATTTCGATATCCACCGCGATTCCCAGCGCAGGGATAAAACGACGGTAACCATCAACGGCAAAGACTACGCACAGCTTTATTTCATTATCGGCGGCAAAAATCCGGACTGGAAAGAAAACGAGCAGTTCGCGTCGCAAATTCACCAGGCGCTGGAGAACAAATATCCGGGCTTGTCCAAAGGCATTTTCGCCAAAGCGGCGGAAGGCAACGGGGTATACAACCAGAACTTTTCTGCCAACAGCGTGCTGATCGAGGTCGGCGGCGTAGACAATTCGCTCGAGGAATGCTATCGGACGGCCGATTTGCTGGCCGACGCCATTACCGAAGTCGTGCTCAACGTGCAGAAGGTGGACGGCGGCGCAGCCGAAGGCGATGCGAAGGACGGCGGCAAAAAGACGAATTAGCGGGTTCATCCGCGAGTAAAGAGTCGGGGGCGTAAGTGCGATGGGAAAAACGTATTTGAGGCTGCTGCTTGTGGTGCTCGGAATCGGCTTCAGCATTTTCTTCGGGGTAGATTTGGCGACCAGAGGCGTTGAACGGGTTCACGGTCCGATCACCGGTCAGGATGCCGCTATCGTTCGTCCGCTGCAGCCGGCGGCGCCGGTCAAACAGCCCGAAGGCCGGGAAGCCGGCGCGGCCGGCAAGACGCAAACCGCCGCCAAGCAAGCGGATAAGGAAGCTAAAGATAAGGCGGCGTCCGAAGCGGCCGAGCCCCGCAAGGAAATTACCGAGGCGTCCGGTATTAACCGGTTTGGCAATAAAGTCGGAGAGCTGCTGCAAATTATCACTTATCACGGAATACGCTGGTTTGTCGCTTTATTCGACGCCATAACGGAGTAAGTCCGAAAAGACGACGGTCATCCATTGCTGCGCACCTTCACAACTGTTATAATTAGAGGTATTGTAAATTTGTAGGTTAGTGAGGGTCCGAGCAGATGGATATTCAAGCCAGACAGAAAAAGATAAGAAACTTCTCGATTATAGCTCACATCGACCACGGTAAATCGACGTTGGCCGACCGTATTCTGGAGTATACGGGAGCTCTCTCGTCCCGCGAAATGCAGGAGCAGGTGCTCGACCAAATGGATCTGGAACGGGAACGGGGCATCACCATCAAGCTGCAAGCCGTGCGTCTGAACTATCGGGCCGATGACGGAGAAGAATATATTTTGAACTTGATAGATACGCCGGGACACGTCGACTTCACTTATGAGGTGTCGCGAAGCCTGGCCGCCTGTGAAGGGGCTTTGCTGGTCGTAGACGCGGCGCAGGGCATCGAAGCGCAGACGCTGGCCAACGTGTACTTGGCATTGGACAACAACCTGGAAATCCTTCCGGTTATTAACAAAATCGACCTGCCCAGCGCGGACCCCGAACGGGTTAAGCAGGAAGTCGAGGATGTGATCGGACTTGATGCGAGCGAAGCGGTGCTGGCTTCGGCCAAAGCCGGCATCGGCATCAAGGAAATTTTGGAGCAGGTCGTACAGAAGGTGCCTGCGCCGACCGGCAATCCGGATATGCCGCTCAAAGCGCTCATTTTCGATTCCCATTACGATCCGTATAAAGGGGTTATCGTATACGTCCGCGTCCTCGACGGAGCGATTCGGGCAGGCTCCAAAATCAAATTCATGGCGACGGACAAAGTGTTCGAGGTGATCGAGGTCGGAGCGTTCAAGCCGCGGATGACGGTCGTCGATTCCTTGGATATCGGCGATGTCGGCTTTATTGTGGCGGGAATTAAAAACGTCGGAGATACGCGGGTCGGGGATACGGTGACCGATGCCAAGAATCCCGCTCCGGAGCCGCTGCCGGGTTACCGCAAAATCAACCCGATGGTATTTTGCGGATTATATCCGATCGAGACGAGCGACTACAACGATCTGCGCGAAGCGCTGGAGAAGCTGCAGCTGAACGATGCGTCGCTAAGCTTTGAGCCTGAAACCTCCACGGCCCTAGGCTTCGGCTTCCGCTGCGGCTTCCTCGGACTGCTGCATATGGACGTCATCCAGGAGCGGATCGAGCGCGAATTCAATATTCCGCTTATTACGACGGCCCCGAGCGTTGTGTTCAAGGTTACGTTGACCAACGGCGATGTAATGAACATCGAGAATCCTTCGTTATTCCCTGAAGTCGGCAAGATCGATTTCGTTGAGGAGCCTTATGTTAAAGCGGCGGTCATCGTGCCTAACGATTATGTCGGAGCGATTATGGAGCTTTGCCAGGGCAAACGCGGCGAATTCGTCAATATGGAATATCTCGATACGACGCGCGTCACCTTGACGTATCAAATACCTCTGGCCGAGATCGTCTATGATTTCTTCGATCAATTGAAATCGAGCACAAAAGGCTACGCCTCCTTCGATTACGAGCTGTCGGGATACAGAAAATCCAATTTGGTCAAGATGGACATCATGCTGAACGGCGAGCAGGTGGATGCGCTGTCGTTTATCGTTCACCGCGACCGCGCTTATAACCGGGGACGGATCATTTGCGAAAAGCTGAAGGATTTGATTCCTCGTCAAATGTTCGAGGTACCGATTCAGGCGGCGATCGGGCAGAAGATCATTTCGCGCGAAACCGTCAAGGCGATGCGCAAAAACGTGCTCGCCAAATGTTACGGCGGCGACATTTCGCGTAAACGCAAGCTGCTGGAGAAGCAGAAGGAAGGCAAGAAGCGGATGAAGCAGGTCGGCAGCGTGGAGGTTCCTCAGGAAGCGTTCATGGCCGTGCTGCGCATCGACGAATAAATAGAGCGAGACAAGCCAGCAGGTGCGCCGAACCGGCGCATCTGCTTTTCCGTTGGGACGGAAAGGAGGGAGCTTCATGATTCAACGTCAAGAAACGCCGCAAGCGGTGTATATTCATATCCCTTTTTGCACGAACAAATGCCATTACTGCGACTTCAATTCGTATGTGCTGAAAGGCCAGCCGGTCATGGATTACCTCGACGCGCTGGAGCGGGAGATGGAGCGGACCGTCGCCGCGGTGCCGCCGCAGGAGATCGAGACGATCTTCGTCGGAGGGGGAACGCCGACCGTCCTGCTGCCGGATCAGATGGCAAGCTTCCTGCGCAGGGTCAACGCCTACTTCCCGCGGCAGTCGCCGCAAATCGAGTTTTCCATGGAAGCGAATCCGGGTACGACCGATTTGGAGAAGCTTCAGGCGATGAAGGAAGGCGGCGTAAATCGGATCAGCTTCGGCGTCCAGTCGTTCGACAACGCGCTGCTGGAGGGAATCGGCCGGATTCATAACACGGACGACGTATACCGCAGTCTGGAAAATGCGCGCAAGGCGGGCTTTACCAACATGTCGATCGATCTGATGTTCGGATTGCCGAAGCAGACGGTACAGACGATGCACGACACGCTGGATAAGGCGCTGGCGCTGGATTTGCCGCACTACTCCATCTACAGCCTGAAAGTGGAAGAAAACACGCTGTTCCATACGCTGTATCAAAAAAATCAGCTTCCGCTGCCCGAAGAAGACGAGGAGCTGGATATGTTTCTGCTCATTATGGAGCGTCTGAAGCAGGCGGGGTACACGCAGTATGAAATCAGCAATTTTGCGAAGCCGGGCTACGAAAGCCGCCACAACAGCATGTACTGGCTCAACCGCAGCTACTACGGGCTCGGCGCAGGCGCGCACGGCTATACTTACGGACGCAGACACGTCAATATCAAAGGCGTTCAGCCTTACATCGACGCTACGCGGCGGGGGCTTCCGCTGCTGGAGGAATATGAGATCAGCCGGCAGGATGCGATGGAAGACTTCATGATGGTCGGGCTGCGGCTGCTGCGCGGCGTAACGAGATCGGATTTTCGCAGACAGTTCGGCAGCGAGCTGGAATCGGTGTTCGGGGACGTGCTGAAGAAGCTGCTCGGACTTCAATTGCTGGAGGAGACGGAGGACGGCTACAAGCTGTCGGATAAAGGAGTGCTTTACGGCAACGAGGTGTTCGGAGAGTTTTTGAGCGTATAGAAATTCAGAAACGAAATTCAGAAACGTACAACTGACATAGAGACCGCCGTCCGGCATATTTTCTTTCCGCTCTGAACGGCATGAAAAGCCGTCGCTTCCGCAAGGGAACGCTTTGTAAAAAAGACTTCGAATCGAAGTTTTTTTTATATTGAAAACTTTATACGTCTTGTTGTATATTTATTCATATCGAATTTATTACATGAATGGTGGGTTTTCTATGGCAGTCACATGCAGAAAAGCAACAAAGCAGGATATCGATACTCTTTATGACATAATACAGGGCTATGCAGAGCAGGGGATCATGCTGCCGAGGTCGCGCGAAACGCTGGCCGAACAGATCGATACCTTTGTTGTGGCTGTTATAGAAGACAGGCTCGTCGGCTGCGGTTCTTTGACCCGCTTGGGCCAGGATTTGGTGGAGATTCGTTCCCTCGGCGTAACGGACGGTTACAAGGGCCAAGGCATAGGCAAGGCCGTCGTGAGCTTTCTAATAGAAGAAGCGAGAAGACAGGAAATTCCCAAAGTGATGGCTTTGACCTACGAGGTCGGATTTTTCGAAAGAAACGGTTTTACCGTCGTGCAGAAAGAGATTTTTCCGGAAAAGGTATGGACAGATTGCATTCACTGCAAAAAGCAGCATTGCTGCGACGAAATAGCCGTTCTGAAGCGGATCGATTGACTTGACACAGACCTTCGGGTCTGTTATTTTTGTATTATGATTTAGCACTCGACAGTTCGGAGTGCTAACGACGGGTGGGAAAAGCAGGTTTCGACGATTTACGATTTTCGGGAGGGTTGAATATGTTGACCGAGCGCCAGCGTCATATTTTAAGTGCCATCGTAGATGATTATATTCGTTCAGCAGAGCCGGTGGGCTCCCGCAGTATTTCCAAACGCGGCAATGTGGGATTCAGCCCTGCCACGATCCGTAATGAAATGTCGGACCTGGAAGAGATGGGCTATCTCGAACAGCCGCATACGTCCGCAGGGCGGATTCCTTCGCATAAAGGGTACCGTTATTATGTGGACCATCTGATTAAGCTCGGCAGCCTCGCCCAGCATGAGGTGGAGGCGCTGAAAGTTTTTTTTGCCGATAAAATGCAGGAGATGGAGCAAGTCGTTCAACATGTAGCGATGATGTTGTCCAACCTGACCAATTATACGTCCATCGTGATGGGACCGGAGATGTTCAGCACGACGCTGCGCCATCTGCAGATCGTGCCGCTGAACGAACGGACGGCCGTCGCCATTATCGTCACGAATACGGGGCATGTCGAGAATAAGACGGTAACGATTCCCGAAGGCATCTCGATGTCCGAGGTGGAGAAGTTCGTTAATATTTTGAATGCGCGGCTCGGCAATGTACCGCTCATTCATTTCAAGTCGAAGCTGTTCTCCGAAGCCGGAGAAGAAATGCGCAGCTATGTGACGGGCTATCAGGAATTGATGGCGATGCTGAACGGCGTTGTGGATCAGGGAGAAGAGGACCGCATCTTCTTGAGCGGGACGACCAATATGCTGACGCAGCCCGAGTTTCAGGACATGGAAAAAGTAAAAAGCATTCTGGATTTGCTGGCCGAGACGCCGGTGCTCGCCAAACTGATTACAGGCACGCCGGCCGGCATCCAGGTTCGAATAGGCAGTGAAAATTCGGTTGAAGCCATAAATGATTGCAGCTTAATTACGGCGTCGTACTCGTTTGACGGCAAGCATCTCGGAACGATCGGCATTCTCGGCCCGACGCGGATGGATTACGGTAAAGTGATTAATCTGCTCGATTACTTGTCCAAGGATATGACGCTGATGCTGGAGCGGTGGTACAGATGAGTCAAACAAAGCCTGTTTCGCACGAGAGCGACGATACGTATGCAACGCTGCTAAATAATGCCGGGGCTATCCGGGCGATTTGTTCGGCTGTCGAAGGTACGCTCGGGCCCAAGGGGCTCGATACGATGCTTGTCGGCGGACAGGGCGAGGTCATTATTACGAATGACGGCGTCACGATTCTCGAGAAGATGGATGTTACCCATCCTGCGGCGCGTCTGTTGATTCAGGTCGCGCGCTCGCAGCAGCAGCAGGTCGGAGACGGGACGACGACCGCTACCGTCTTGGCCGGCGCGCTGGTAGCCGAAGGGGTCGCGCAGGTGACCCGGGGTGTGCCGGTAGCCAAGGTCGTGAAGGGGATTCAGGAAGGCGTGGCGGCCGCTTTGCAGTCGCTTGCCGCCCGGAGCCGGCGCATCGAAGGCTTGAAGGACCCGCTGCTGTACAGGATCGGCTATATTGCGGGACGCGAACACGGCGACCTGGCGGAGCTGATCCTGGAGGGAGCGAGAAAGCTTGGCGTGCATAAGCTGCAGGAGGAAAGCTTCCGCTACGCGGATGTCGTTATTTCCCACAGCCGGGCTGTCAGCGAGGTATGGCCGGGGCTGCTGATTCAGAAGAAGCCGATTAACGCGCAGCTCGATTTCCCTCCGGATGCCGCGTCGGTGCTGGTATTCCAGGATGCCTTCGAGCCGGAGACGATCGACGAGGAAGCGCTGATGACCGAGGCGGGCTTCCAAAAGCAGATGCAGCTTAAGGAGCAATTCCGGCTGTCGCTGGAGAAGCTCGTCGAGCTGCAGGTCGGGCTGATTATCGCCGACCGGGGCGTCAACGCCGAGGCGGAGCAGTTCTGCACCGACCACGGCATCATGGTCGTGCAGCGGGTGCCGCGCCACGATATCCGGCTCGTGTGCGAATATACGGGCGCGCGGCCGATCCGCCGCAGCGGGCTGCGCAAGCCTGCCTCCGAGCTGGCAGGCTATCTCGGCTTCGCCGGGCGCGTCTCGTACGACGATCGCCTCGAATGCGTCCGCATGGCCGAAGGCAAAGGGCGGACGCAGGTGACGATCGTCGTCGGCGCCAGCACGAGCGAGGTCGTCGGCGAGCGGCTGCGAATCGCCAAAGACGCCGCATCCGCCGTGCAGGCTGCGCTGCGCGGCGGATGCTTGCCGGGCGGCGGCGCGGCCGAGATGGCCGCCGCCTATGATCTGGATCGTCTGCGCGAGACGATCCAGGGGATGGAGGGCTTCGGCGTCGCCGCCGTAGCCCAGGCGCTGCGCAAGCCGCTCGCCCAGATCGTCGTCAACGCCGGTTACAATCCGCTGGAGAAGGTGGAGGAAGTGAAGGCGGCGCAGATTAACGCAGGCTCCGACGCGCTGGGCATCGATTGCGATACCGGAGCCGTTGTCGACATGATCGGGCGCGGTGTCGTGGACCCTGCGCAGGTGAAGCTTCATGCTTTGCAGGCTGCGGGCGAGGTTGCCGCGGCGGTGCTGCGGATTCATACGGTAATTAAGATGAAACAGCCTCGCTCGGAGGAATGAAGCGCAAGCGCTAGTTATTATCCAGTCAACCTGCGGTGAACAGATCTTGAAAGGCTACTCCCGGCAGGGGATGGTTACAATAGACCTATTGATAGGTGGAGTCCAAATAAGGAGGTGACATAAGATTGAGTACTGAAACAAACAAACCATTGGATGATCAAGCGGACAGCGAGCAACAGGTTGACGCTACATATACAGAAGCAAGCGAAGCTGCCGAAGCCGCGCAAGAAGCGGTTTCCGAACAATCCGGCGAGCTGGATAAGCTTCGGCAGCAAGCGGATGAGCACTATCAGCGTTTTCTGCGCACGCAAGCGGATTTCGATAATTTCCGCAGACGGACGCGTCAAGAAAAGGAAGAGTTTGCGAAGTATGCTTCCTTGAAGCTGATTGAGCAGCTTCTGCCTGTGGTGGATAACTTCGAGCGCGCTCTGGTCGCGGGAAAAGACAACAACGATTACGATGCGCTGCTTAAGGGCGTTGATATGATATTCCGTCAATTCGAACAGGTTCTGGCAGGCGAAGGGCTGCAAGCTATGGAAGCCGTAGGGCAGCCGTTCAATCCTGAATTCCATCAGGCTATCATGCAGGTAGATTCCGACGAGCATGAGGAAGGAATCGTTGTCGAGGAAGTACAGAAAGGCTACATGCTTAAAGACAAGGTGCTTCGCCCGGCTATGGTTAAGGTCAGCTCCTAGAGGCGGATCGGCGGCTAAAGAGGCACTCGAGGCATTATATCGCTTGAACATTTAAAGGAGGTTCTATCAACATGAGTAAAGTTATCGGTATTGACTTGGGAACGACAAACTCTTGTGTTGCCGTAATGGAAGGCGGCGAAGCCGTTGTTATTCCTAACCCGGAAGGCAACCGTACGACTCCTTCCGTAGTAGGCTTCAAAAAGGACGGAGAGCGCGTCATCGGCGAAACGGCCAAACGCCAAGCGATCACGAATCCGGACCGCACCGTCATTTCGATTAAGCGTCATATGGGGACCAATCATAAAGAAGTGATCGACGGCGCCGAATATACGCCGCAAGAAATTTCCGCTATGATTTTGCAAAAGCTGAAAGCCGATGCGGAAGCGTATCTGGGCACGACCGTAACGCAAGCGGTTATTACGGTTCCGGCATATTTCAACGACAGCCAGCGCCAAGCGACGAAGGACGCCGGTAAAATCGCCGGTCTGGAAGTGCTGCGGATCGTCAACGAACCTACGGCGGCGGCTTTGGCTTACGGCATGGAGAAATCCGAAGACCAAACGATCCTTGTTTACGACTTGGGCGGCGGTACTTTCGACGTATCTATCCTTGAGCTGGGCGACGGCTTCTTCGAAGTTAAAGCGACCAGCGGCGACAACCGTTTGGGCGGCGACGACTTCGACCAAGTGATCATCGACTATTTGGTAGCCGAGTTCAAAAAAGAGCAAGGTATCGACCTGAGCAAAGACAAAGCGGCTGTACAGCGTTTGAAAGACGCCGCCGAAAAAGCGAAAAAAGAGCTTTCCGGCGTGCTTACGACGACGATTTCCTTGCCGTTTATTACGGTTGTGGACGGGGTGCCTCAGCACTTGGAGCTTAACCTGACCCGCGCCAAATTCGAAGAGCTGTCCGCTGGCCTCGTAGAAAGAACGATGGGACCGGCTCGTCAGGCGCTGAGCGATGCCGGCTTGTCTCCAAGCCAAATCGATAAAGTCGTGCTTGTCGGCGGTTCCACACGGATTCCGGCCGTACAAGAAGCGGTGAAGCGTTTGATCGGCAAAGAGCCGCACAAAGGCGTGAACCCGGATGAAGTCGTTGCCCTGGGCGCTGCCGTGCAAGCGGGCGTATTGACAGGCGACGTGAAAGACGTCGTACTGCTCGACGTAACTCCTTTGTCCCTCGGGATCGAAACGGCCGGCGGCGTATTCACGAAAATGATCGACCGCAATACGACGATTCCTACGACCAAATCGCAGGTGTTTACGACTTATGCGGACAATCAGCCTAGCGTAGAAATTCACGTGCTTCAAGGCGAGCGCGCGATGGCTAACGATAACAAAACATTGGGCCGCTTTATTCTGGGCGACATTCCTCCGGCTCCGCGCGGCATTCCGCAAATCGAAGTTACCTTCGATATCGACGCGAACGGGATCGTAAATGTCAACGCTACGGATAAAGGCACAGGCAAAAGCCAAAAAATTACGATTACTTCTTCCAGCGGTTTGTCCGAAGATGAAATCGACCGCATGATGAAGGATGCCGAATCCCATGCGGAAGAAGACCGTAAGCGTAAAGATTTGGTAGAGGCTCGCAACAATGCGGATCAACTGGTATACTCTGTAGATAAAACTATTAAAGATCTCGGAGATAAAGTGGATCAAGCCGAAATCGACAAAGCGAACGCCGCTAAAGAAAAATTGAAAAAAGCTTTGGAAGGCGACAGCCTGGACGAAATCAAAGCGGCGAGCGACGAGCTGACGGAAGTCGTGCAGCAGCTTTCCGTGAAACTGTATGAGCAAGCTTCCCAACAAGCGCAAGCGGGAGAAGCCGGCGCAGCGGGCGGAGAAGGCGCACCGAAAAAAGACAACGTCGTAGACGCTGACTTTGAGGTTGTCGACGACAAGAAGCAAGGCTAATATCCGCTGCAATCTATACGGGATCGAAGGTCAAAGCCGCTTGCCGGCTTTGACTTTCCCTATGTTGTGCACCAATTATGCGCATGCGGCCCTTTTACTGGCGCAGCGCGCGTAACACGGGGGTTCTTCGAACTTGGAATAGCTTCCTGGTCCGGGGACTTTTCATGGCTTTAAGAATGGGAGTGGAACTATGAGCAAACGCGATTATTACGAGGTACTTGGGGTAGGCAAAGACGCTTCGCAGGATGAAATTAAAAAGGCTTACCGTCAAATGGCCCGTCAATTCCATCCTGACGTAAACAAAGCTTCCGACGCTGAACAGAAGTTCAAGGAAGCCAAAGAAGCGTACGACGTTCTTAGCGACGACCAGAAAAAGGCGCAATATGACCGTTTCGGCCATGTGGACCCGAATCAGGGGATGGGCGGCTTTGGCGGCGGCAATGCGGATTTCGGCGGATTCGGCGACTTGTTCGACATGTTCTTCGGCGGAAACGGGCAGCGGCGCAATCCAAACGCCCCTCAGCGCGGGAACGATCTGCAATATACTTTGACCATCGAGTTCAAGGAAGCGGTATTCGGCAAAGAAACGGATATTCACATCCCGCGTACCGAAACTTGCGACACCTGCCACGGAAACGGAGCCAAACCGGGAACGAAGCCGGATACTTGTTCCGTTTGTCATGGCAGTGGCCAGCAGGAAGTTGTGCAAAATACGGCTTTCGGACGCATCGTAAACCGCCGGGTCTGCTCGGCTTGTAACGGCCAGGGCGTCATTATTAAGGACAAATGCTCCACTTGTCACGGCGCGGGGAAAGTGAAGAAGCAGCGGACGATCCACCTGAATATTCCTGCCGGCGTGGACGACGGAGCCCAGCTGCGCGTATCCGGGGAAGGGGAATCGGGTACTCGCGGCGGTCCTGCGGGTGACTTGTACGTCGTTATTCGCGTGAAGGCGCACGATTTCTTCGAACGCGAAGGCGACGACATTTACTGCGAAATCCCGCTGACCTTCACTCAGGCTGCGCTCGGCGATGAGATTGAAATCCCGACGCTGACCGAAAAGGTCAAGCTGAAAATCCCTGCCGGCACACAGACGGATACGTACTTCCGCCTGAAAGGCAAAGGAGTGCCGCGGCTGCGCGGCTACGGTCAAGGGGATCAGCATGTGAAGGTGGTCGTCGTAACGCCGACCAATATGAATGAGGAACAGAGGGAGCTGCTGCGCGAATTCGCCCGCCAAAGCGGAGAACATACGCATGAGCAGCAGCAAACGATTTTTGAACGAATGAAAAAAGCGTTTCTTGGCGATTAACGTCGTCGCAAGCCGGCGGTAATTCGGTTGAGCGGCTGCGGAACGCTGCTCGCTCCATCGGCGCACCCGGAGGCCTATACCTCTCGGTGCGCTTTTTTGCGCTTTGATGAACGATGTCCCTTTTCCTTGCCGGGGGTGATATGAAGCCGTCGCTTGCTTGGCCGCAGTGCCTGCATATTCTTCATGCTTTTGCGGACAATAGGAGAAGCATTCTATAACATAACGCGAGGAGAGAGCCGCTATGCCAAAATCGAACGAAGGCCATAAGCAAAATCAGAAGCTGCCGATCGCCAAAGAGGAAGATGTAGAATATAACGCCGAATTTGCCGACGAGGAAGATATGGAAGCGGGACAACGCGCCGAACAAGCGGATGCGCGTCAACAATCTTAGCTGACCCTCGTATGGGCAGAGAGGGGATCAAATCGTGGCTGAAAAAAACATATTGGCCTTTTTTCATACATCCGAGCAAGCGGAGCGCATCGTACCGAAGCTGAAGGCGCTCAGAGCGATCGACGTTTCCGTAGACCGCATCCATCAGATTAACGGAACGGGCGTAAGCGAATCGATGAATCCTTTGACCGGAAGCTTTCCGGGACTCTCCTTTTTAACGTTGGGTCAGGAAGGAGAAGGGATCGACGAAGGCATTTTGTCGGCGGCGAGCGTAGACGCCAGCGGAATGAGCGCTCCGATGGAGGAAGTGTTTTCGGGGGATTTCGGCGGCACGGACCGGATGGACACGCTGCTCACCGTCGTCATTGACGAACAGTACTATGACAAGGCGATGAGGGTCATTGAAGAAGCCGGCGGTAAAATCTAAGGCTGCCGCGCCAGAAACCGAGAGTTTCCCGCTGGGGGAGCTCTTTTTTTGATAAAATGGGTCTTCAACAGGCTGGAACCCCGGCCTCGAAACGGCCTTCCATAGGCTTAGGTTTACCTTTTCCTCAAAATTCGTTATCATTAGTTTGTAAAGTCCAGCGGTATGATGTCAAGTCCCCGAATCGGTCGAATTGGAAATTTTCTTGGCTGTAACAGCTGGGAGTGCCGAAAAAAGGACAGCTCAAACTAAACCCAGCGAAAAATCGAGATAATATCCAGATTTTAACTGGGAATTATGCCAGGGACTTTAGCAAAGGAGGCGTTAATCCTTCGCAGGCGTCGCCTTCTTCCGTGGCGTATAGAGTTGGCCGTTGCGTAGCAGCACATCGACCAGACGCACAAGCTTTCTTGCGGTTAAGACGAGGGCGCGTTTATGTTGGTGCTTGGGCACTTCCTTGTATTTCTTCCGGTAGTACTCGCCGAATTCTTCATCGCGGTTCTTTACCGAGTTGGCAGCTTCAACGAGGTAATAGCGAAGGAATCGGTTGCCGGATTTAATCCGTTTGGTGTCTTCGGCTTCAAAGGCGCCAGACTGGCTCTTGCGCCAGGTGAGGCCAGCATACTTGGCGACAGCGGCTTGGTCGCTAAAGCGCTCGATGTCACCGATCTCGGCAAGGATGCCAGCGGCATAGACGCGATCAATGCCGGGAACAGAACGCAGGCACAGGGAGCCAGGGATCGTCTCGAGAATTTGCTCAATCGCCTTGTCCAAATCCTTGAGCTGAGCCTGGATGCTCCGGATTGCTTGAATGGATGTACCCAGCACAAGATCAATGGAATCCTCGACGACTTTGGACAGCCGGTAAGAGGCTCTGGCCGCTTTCTGAATGCAGCGCGCGACGTTCTCGGGATCCGGGAAGCGATTGCGCCCCTTGTCCCGCAAGTAGTCGGCCAGATCGCCGACATCCATCGTCGCGATGTCGTCCAGACTGTACTTTTCGGAGAGCATCTCAAGGATGGCATGGCCGAACACCGAGCTCTCGACTTCGGTCGTGAAGGCATTGCACTTGTAGAACAGGTTTTGCAAGAAGTACTGTTTCTCGCGCGTCAGGTTATGGATCAAGTGAAACCGCATGCGCGTTAAACGCTGGAGCGCAACATACTGCTCCTGCATGACAATGGTGGTTGTCAGCCGCCCGAAGCGCAGACGGTCCGCAATCACCCAGGCATCAAGCCGGTCGGTTTTATTCAGGTCGGGATAGGTTTCTCGGAACTTGCTGACCAACTTTGGATTCATGGTAAAGACCTTGGTATGGCGCTCCTGGAGTGTAGGGTCACTATGCAGGTACATGGCGGGATGCCAGCTGTAGACCGAGGTCGATTCAAGCCCAATGTGAATCTCGGAGACCGCGTGCTTGTCCGCTAGGGCAACGATGCGATCTCGCAGATGAGCAGCCCCCTCCAGATTGTTTTTCACTGTGAGGGTCTCGAGCTTATCCCCGTCTGTGTTCATGAAACACGTTTCCAGTTCTTTCGAACTGACGTCAATACCGACAAAAAGCGTCAAATGGAATTTCCTCCTTTCGATGAGGGATGCAGGGAATAGACTCTCCGGGATGCCTCCGGCGCACGCGCAGATCAATCACCCTCGCCTATAAGAACACGCTTCGGTCCATGAGCTGCCCTGGCTTGCTAGGCCAGGCACGGGGTGCCGAAGGGAACGGCCAGCGGGTCAGAAGCTCAGACGCGTACCGGAGAAACAGACTTAGAAATGTAGACGTGCTACAGGAGGAGAAAGAATTTCCCCGATAGATCCCTATGATCTATTGTCCAGAGGCATGCGGGAAAGTCCAGTCCCTTTTGCAATTTTCAAGGTGCGATTTACTGGAAATCGAAAAGTTTGCGGCCAGTTCCCATGGGAACTGGAAATCGGCTTAAAACTTGGTTCTAGAAATACTATACGAGGAGGAGTCAAATTGCAGGCTGGATATGTATTAGTGGATGATCATGATTTTGAAACGGCTCAAAAGATGGGGTGCCCCGTGAAGGCGACTCAAGGCGGAATGGACATTTATCCGCCCGGGAAAGTAACCGGATTTTCTTCCGACCATGTTACGATTAGCGGCAAGAACGGGAGCAAACGGTTATTCCGCTCCGTCAACCGGTTCGAAGTGGTTGAGGCGGCAGCTGCGGCTCAGGAATAGCACTGAAAATAGAGCACTCTCTTTCATTGGAGGGTGCTTTTTCTCATTCCATCATCGACAATCTTGCAAGCGTTAACGCGGCGGCAGGGGGATGTCCGCTTGCGGATAGGCCTGCTGCGGCAGGCTGCGCAGGAGAGACGGACTATGTTCTTGGCCCGAATTATTGTATACTGGGAATTATGTGCATTGCTTTAGTCGAACGTTTAGGGAGGATTCAGACATGCGTTGGCATGAAATTACGGTAAATACGACAGAAGAAGCGATCGAAATGATCACCAACTTTATTCATGAATTAGGAGCGGGCGGAGTATCCATAGAGGAGTCCGGCACATTGAACAAACAGAGGGACACCTCTCTCGGGCAATGGTATGAGCTGCCCTTGAACGATATTCCGGAAGGCCGCGCCGTCATTAAGGGCTATTTCTCCGAAGGCACGGATATGGATGCCATTATGGATTCGCTGCAGCGCTCCGTCGAGCAGCTCGCCGAATTCGATATCGATACGGGCAGTCCGACCTATGAGCTTAAGGAAGTCGACGACGAAGATTGGGCTACCGCCTGGAAGCAGTATTTCAAGCCTCTGCGCATTTCCGAGCGGCTGACGATCAAACCGACGTGGGAAGAATATACGCCGGGACCGGAGGAAATCATTTTGGAGCTGGACCCGGGGATGGCATTCGGCACAGGGACGCATGCGACGACCTCGCTATGCTTGAAGACGCTGGAGAAGGTCATTCAAGGCGGCGAGGATGTCATCGACGTAGGCACGGGCTCCGGCGTGCTCGCCATCGCGGCGGCCAAGCTGGGTGCCAAGCATGTGCTGGCTTTGGATCTCGATCCGGTGGCCGTATCCAGCGCTTCGGAGAATTCGCGGCTGAACGGACTGGAATCGCAAATTACCGTCAAGCTGAGCGACCTCTTGGGCGTGCTTCGCGAGAGTGCGGCCGGCGATGCGGGAAGCGCGCTCGGCGTGAAGCTGCCGGTCCGGATTGTCGTCGCCAACATTTTAGCCGAAATTATTTTGCTGTTTGTGAAGGACGTCTACGATGTTTTGGAAACCGGCGGGACTTACGTCGTGTCGGGGATTATCAAAAGTAAACAGGACGATGTGGAAAAAGGACTCGCCGAGGTTGGCTTCACCGTAACCGAATGCCATGAAGACCAGGATTGGGTCGTTATCATCGCCCGGAAGCTGTAGGTGCCGCCGATGAATTGGAGCTCCTTTCTGGCTTATCCCGTCGAGCAGCTGCCGTTCGTTTTTATCGTGCTGCTGATCGGCTTCACGATTCACGAATTTGCACATGCTTTTTTCGCCGACCGGTTCGGGGACCCGACTCCCCGTTCCATGGGCCGGCTCACGTTAAACCCGAGAGTGCATATGGATTGGCTCGGCATGATTTTTTTCCTCATTATCGGGGTAGGCTGGGCGCGGCCTGTGCTTGTCAATCGTTCCAGGTTTAAGTACCCGCGCTTGATGGGCATTATCGTCTCTTTGGCAGGACCGGTCAGCAATCTGATTCTCGGCTTCATCAGCTTAATTGTTTTTTATTTGCTGCTGTTAAAGTTTCATGCTCTTGACCATACGTCGACCGGCGTTACCGAGGCGGTTCATATCTTTTTCAGCTTAATGGTGATGCAAAATATTTTTCTGTTCATCTTAAACCTGCTGCCGCTGCCTCCGCTAGACGGATACCGGATTTTGGAAGACCTGCTTCCGACGTCGATCATGATGAGAATTAAAGCTTACGAGCAGTGGCTGTTCTATGCGATTTTGCTGATGTTTTTCATTCCGCCGATTCGTGCGATAACGATCGGTCCGGTATTTGCCCTTCAGGGCAATATTTTGATGGTGTTTCAGCAAATAGCGGAATGGATTTTTGGCCGGGGAGCGCTATGGGGCTGACGGCGTCCCGCCGCTTGCGGAATACGCTGGGGAATGCTGTAAGCAGTGGCTTTTTTACAAAAAAAGTTGTATGATGAAAGTTGACGTTTTTTATTTTTGCAGCATATTGACCATAGAAAGAAAGTAGAGAAAACGATGCAGCGTTACTTTATTGCACCTGAGCTGTTTGCCGATACGTTCGTGACGATAACCGGCGACGATGCTCATCATATCGTTCGCGTCATGCGAGGCAAGGCGGGCGACCAACTGATCGTCAGCGACGGCGTTAGCCGGGAAGCCTTGGTGAAGCTGCGCGAGCCCGAGAAGGACCGCGTTATTGCCGATATCGTCGAGCGGCTTGCGATGAACAACGAGCCTTCCGTCGAAGTATGGATTGCGCAAAGCTTGCCTAAAGGCGATAAGATGGAGCTCGTCATTCAAAAAGGGACGGAAATCGGCGCAGACCGGTTTATTCCGTTCGTTTCGGAACGCACCGTCGTGCAGCTCGACGCCAAAAAAGAAGGCAAGCGGATCGAGCGCTGGCAAAAGATCGCCAAGGAAGCGGCCGAGCAGGCCCACCGCAACCGGATTCCTGCCGTCGAAGCGCCGCTTGCCTGGAAGCAGCTGCTGAAGCTGGCGGGAGAAGCGGATGCCGCATGGATATGCTATGAGAAGCAGGAAGGGCTGCAGTTCAGAACGCAGATTCAAGAAGCTTTGTCCAAAGGCAAAGCGTTTCGTATAGATTCAGATTCCGGGCTTGGCGGCGATTCAGGCGGAACGAAGCGGGTGAAGCTGCTGCTGATTATCGGGCCTGAGGGCGGCTTCACCGAGCAGGAAGTGGAGGCGGCGGAAGCGGCAGGCTGCCGCTCCGTCAGCTTGGGACGGCGCATTTTGCGCACGGAGACGGCCGCGATGGTCGGTCTTACTTGCATATTGTACGAAACCGGAGAGATGGGAGGATAACGAAGATGCCTACAGTTGCGTTTCATACGTTAGGCTGTAAAGTCAACTTTTACGATACGGAAGCGATTTGGCAGTTGTTCAAGCACGAAGGCTATGAACAGGCAGACTTTGAGTCGACCGCCGACGTATACGTTATTAACACTTGTACCGTTACCAATACGGGCGATAAGAAGAGCCGGCAGATGATTCGTCGCGCCGTGCGCCGCAATCCGGAGGCGATCGTTGCCGTAACCGGATGTTACGCGCAAACTTCTCCTGCCGAGATTATGGCCATACCCGGCGTGGACCTTGTCATCGGGACGCAGGACCGGGACAAGATTATTCCTTATGTGAAGCAGCTTCAGCAGGAGCGTCAGCCGATCAATGCGGTGCGCAACATTATGAAGACCCGTCAATTCGAAGAATTGGACGTGCCTGATTTTGCCGACCGGACGCGGGCGTTTCTGAAAATTCAGGAGGGCTGCAACAACTTCTGTACGTTCTGTATTATTCCGTGGTCGCGCGGGCTGATGAGAAGCCGGGAGCCGCAAAGCGTGCTGAAGCAGGCGCGCATGCTCGTCGATGCGGGCTATCAGGAAATTGTCCTGACAGGTATTCATACCGGCGGCTATGGAGAAGATATGGAGAACTACAGCTTGGCGAAGCTGTTGTGGGATTTGGATAAAGTCGACGGGCTGAAGCGTATTCGGATCAGCTCGATCGAAGCGAGCCAGATCAACGAAGGGGTGCTGGAGGCGCTGAAGGGCTCCGATAAAATGTGCCGCCATCTTCATATTCCGCTGCAGGCCGGAGACGATTCGGTGCTTGCAAGAATGCGCCGTAAATATACGACCGCCGAGTTCGGCCGCAAAATTGAACAAATTCACCGCATTATGCCGGGCGTAGCGATTACGACCGACGTCATCGTAGGCTTCCCTGGAGAAACCGAGGAAATGTTCCGTGCGGGCTACCGCTTCATGGAGCAGATGCAGTTTTCGGAAATGCACGTATTCCCGTACTCCAAACGCACGGGCACTCCGGCGGCCAGAATGGAAGATCAGATCGACGAGGAAGTGAAGAACGCCCGCGTTCATGAGCTGATCGATTTGTCCGAGCGCATGCAGCTCGCTTACGCGAAGCAGCAGATCGGCCAGGTGCTCGAAGTTATCCCGGAGCGCGCTCATAAAGGCGAAGAAAACAGCGGCTTAATCATGGGGTACTCCGATAATTATGTGCAGCTTGTATTCGAAGGCAGCGAAGATATGATCGGCAGCGTATGCCAAGTGAAGCTGACGGAAGCGGGCGTCAACGAATCCCGCGGCCAGCTGGTGCGAGCGCCCGAGCTGTCCCGGGCGATGATCGTCTGAGACGGTGCCGTAGAGCATGCTGCCGTTAATGTTTTGAAGCGACTCGTACAGAATCAAGGATTTCATTCCTTATGAAGGATGAAATCCTTATTCTTTCTCAACTAACCGGAAAGGGTGAATCCGCATGAAGGAAATTTCAGCAGGAGGGGTTGTATTCCGCAAACACGGAAATGAAATTCACGTACAGATGATTCAGGATCGCTATGGCAAGATCACGCTTCCCAAAGGGAAAATGGAGCCGGGAGAAACGGTGGAACAGACGGCGCTGAGAGAAATCTTGGAGGAAACGGGCATTGTCGGAGCGATTGTGGAGCCCATCGAAACGATTACATATCAATTTACGATGTCGGGGGTAGGGCTGGTCGACAAGGAAGTGCATTATTTCCTGGTGGAGGCGACCGGCGGATCATTGCAGGCCCAGGTCGAGGAAATCCGCGGCGTAGAATGGCTTCATCCGCTGGAAGCGTGGCATCAGCAGACGCATTCGGGCTATGGCAATAACGATTCGGTTTTGAAAAAAGCTTTGCATACATTGGGGTACGAGGTAACCTAATTGCCGTAAAGCCCGGTAAAGCCCCGGTTACGCGGAAGCTTTGCCGGGTTTCATAGCAATTCCTCAACTTATATACAAAGAGAGTGGGCAAATACGTTGGCTTCTATATTTTTGCATAAAAAAAGAAAAAAACGGCTGGAGGGCGGCCACCCGTGGGTATTTAAAACCGAAGTAGAGCGGATGGAAGGGGAGACCGAACCCGGAAGCGTGGTTCATATTTATAATCATGCCGGGCAGTATGCGGCAACGGGGTATTGGAACCCCGCTTCGCAAATCGTCGTGCGGGTTGTCTCCTATGAACCGATCGAAGAGATGACTCAGACATTCTTTGCGGAGCGGTTCCGCCGCTGTCTCGACCAGCGGGAGCGGTTCCTGCCCGGAGCGCGTTCGTACCGGCTCGTCTACGGGGAAGCGGATTTTCTGCCCGGACTCATTGTCGACCGGTTTGAAGACGTGCTGGTCGTGCAAATTTTGACGCTGGGCATGGACCGCGTTCGGGATGACATTATTTCCGCCTTGGCAGAAGTGGTGAAGCCGGCGGGGATTTATGAGCGCAGCGATGTCTCGGTGCGCGAACTGGAAGGGATGCAGCAAAGAACGGGGCTGCTGTACGGGGAATGTCCGCAGCATGTCCGGATTACCGAAAACGGGCTATTGCTCGATATCGATATTATGCAGGGCCAGAAGACGGGTTATTTCTTCGACCAGCGTGAAAATCGCGCGGCTATCGCCCCTCTCATGCAGGGATGGGGCAAGCGGAGCGGGATTGCGCTTCAAGACATGCCTGCCGAGGACGGCTCCGGCGGGATGGTGCGGATACCGGTCAACGCGAGCGGCAAGCCGGTTACGTTCCCTTGGTGGGACGGAGCGACCGTGCTGGAATGCTTCTCGCATACCGGCAGCTTCACGCTGAACGCGTGCAAATACGGCGCCAAGAAGGTAACATGCCTCGACATCTCCGAGCATGCCGTCGAGAGCGCGCGCAACAATGTCGCCTTGAACGGTTTCGACGACCGGGTCGAGTTCGTAGTTGCCGATGCTTTCGAATATTTGCGCGAGCAGGTCAGAGCCCTCGATCAGCGCAGCGAACGGGCGCAAGCGGGCAAGAAGAAGGTCGATACGTCCCAGCCTCTGACGGCAAAAAGCCAGACTTGGGATGTGGTCATTCTCGACCCGCCCGCGTTTGCCAAGACGAGGAGCGCCGTGGAAGGAGCTTGCCGGGGATATAAAGATATTAATCTGCACGGGATGAAGCTGGTAAATGAAGGCGGTTATCTCGTGACGGCAAGCTGCTCGTACCATATGAAGCCTGAGCTGTTTCTGGAGACGATTCATGCGGCTGCGGCCGATGCCAAGAAAATATTGCGCTTGATCGAATTCCGCGGCGCCGGCAAGGATCATCCCCGCATTTTGGGCGTGGACGAAGGCCATTATTTGAAATTCGCGATATTTGAAGTGCGCAGCAAATAAGCTTACGCGCATGGACGGATGCCGTCGCTAAGACGTTCGCTGAACGGGTCTTGGCGGCGGCTTTTTACCGTTTCAGACAAAAGCGGGCTATTGAATTTGTGAAGCGCAGCACTTATAATGTAAATGATAACTATTCTCAATGTTGTTAATTGAAAGCGTATAGGATGTTCTTCCCAGTCTCAAGAAAAGGTGGTACTTAGGATGGCAGAACCGTTGACCATATCTTTATCCATGTCTCTCGGAGAAGCTCTGCGCAGCCGCCGCAGCGTCGGCAGAGTGAAGCAGGAGCCTGTCGACAGACAATGGATCGAAACTTTGCTCGAAGCGGCCAATTGGGCGCCGAGCCATCATGCGACCGAACCTTGGCGTTTCTTCGTCATGACCGGCGCGGGCAGGCAAACATTGGCCGACGCTTACGCCGATATCGCCGCCGAGACCTTGCAAGCGGGAACGGAGGAGGAAGTGCAGACGCTGCGCCGCAAGGCGGGAGACAAGGCGTTTCGCGCCCCTGTCGTCATCGCCGTCGCCGTCTCTCCGTCCAGCTCGCAGGCGGTCAATCGGATGGAGGAATTCGCCGCCGCGCACTCCGCCGTGCAGAACATGCTGCTTGCCGCTCACGCTCTTGGGCTCGGCGCCATCTGGCGTTCCGGGGAACCCGCTTACCATCCGCGGATGAAGCAGGCGTTCGGCCTCGGCGAATCGGAGGCAATAGTGGGGCTGGTTTATGTCGGTTATCCCGATATGCAGCAGCTGCCCGGAAAAAGAGAGCCGTACACCGGCAAAACCGTGTGGCTGGAGCAATAATTCCGCGCCGCGCTTGGCATAGTAGGAGGATTCCATGAACGTTCATTACCGATTCTCACTGGATCAAGAGCATGCGACGGACGATGCCATTAAGCTGGCCCCGTTCACGCCGTACAGCCCGTTAACCGGGTACGGTTTCGCGCGTTCGGTGCAGCCGTCCAAAAACGAGGATTTACGCGATTCCTGGCCCGGAGATTATTTTCCGGAAGCGGTGCCCACCTTGCTCATCGACGTGCCTTACGGAAATTATCGGGTGTCCGTAGCCTTGGGCCGCGCCGGCGGGGAGAGCGTAACGACCGTGAAGGCGGGGCTCGGCAGCCTGATGCTGGACCGTATCCGGACGGGGCTCGGCGAGTTTGTCACGAAAAGCTTTGCCGCGCATGTCGCCGACGGGCAGCTGAAGCTTGCGTTCTCTGGGGAAGCGTCGGGCGTGCGTTCGGTCGAGGTGGAGCGCGTCCAGCTGCCGACGATGTACTTGGCGGGCGATTCTACGGTGACGGACCAGCCTTCCGGCCAGTATCCTTATGCGGGCTGGGGACAAATGATTACCGCCCTGCTTAACGGCAATATCGCCGTATCGAATCATGCGCGCTCGGGCAGAAGCTCCAAAAGCTTTATTACGGAAAACAGGCTGAACAACATCTGGAATAAAATCGTTCCGGGGGACTATCTGTTCGTTCAGTTTGCCCATAACGACGAGAAGGACAATGAAGGAGGCACGAAGCCGGAGTCGACCTATCCGCGATATTTGCGCGAATATATTGACGGCGCGAGGCGGCGAGGGGCTTATCCGGTGTTGGTGGCTCCGATGCATAGACGGTTTTTCGACAGCAGGGGCCGCATCGAAAACACGCACGGCGAATATATCGGCGCGATGAGGCGGCTGGCGGAAGCGGAGCAGGTCCCTTTCCTGGACTTGGCAGCCCATAGCCAAGCGTTATTCGAGCAAATGGGCGAAGAGGCAACGAAACGGATTTTCATGTGGGCCGAGCCCGGCCAATATCCGAACCTGCCGGAAGGCGCTCAGGATAATACGCATTTTTGCGAAGCCGGAGGCGTGGAGATTGCCAGGCTGGTCGTCCGATGCATCCGCGAAGCGGGAATGGAACCGCTTGTCTCTTATTTGCGGTAAACGTACCGAAGCATGGTTTAAAACAAGCAAGATCGTCCGGAGCCGTCCGGGCGATTTTTTTTGCAAAAAAAGGGAACGTATGTTTTAGCTCGGCCGGTTATGCTATACTAAACCAAAACATCCCTTTCCCTTTAAAAGACTTTTTTTGATAGAATAGTAGAGTTAGGGAAATGGCGAATACGTGCTCCTAATCGCGAGCACTCGAGTTTTTATATATGAAATCGGCATACATAAGGAGGTTGCAGGCATGGCAATCCGGTTTGTGCTGGGAAGAGCCGGCAGCGGAAAAAGCGAATACTGTTTGCGCAGCGTCAAAGACAGGCTAATCGAGTCGCCGAGCGGGCGGCCGCTCATTTTGCTGGTGCCGGAGCAGGCTACCTTTCAAGCGGAGTATGCGTTGGCATCCGCTCCGGAGCTCGGAGGAACGCTGCGCGCTCAAGTGCTCAGCTTCCGCAGGCTGGCGTGGCGGGTCATGCAGGAAGTGGGAGGCACGGCGCGGCTGCCGATCGACGATACGGGGAAAAAGCTGCTCATTTATAAAATTTTACATAAACATCGCGACAGCCTGAAGCTGTTCTCCGCGACGGCGGAGCAGATGGGGTTCATTGAAAAGGTAAGCGATTTGTTCAAGGAGTTTAAGCGGTATTGCATCACGACGGACGGCTTGTCGGCGTTTATGGACAGCTCGGCCGTGAAGGAACAGCCCGCATCGATGCTGGACAAGCTCCATGATTTACGGCTGATTTACGGGGAATTCGAGCAGGAGCTGTCCAAAGCTTATTTGGACGGAGAGGATTATTTGACGCTGCTCGCCGCGCAGCTTCCGCAGTCCGAGTATATCCGCGGGGCCGAATGCTGGATCGACGGCTTCCACGGCTTCACGCCGCAGGAGTTTGCCGTCATTGAGCAGCTCGCCTCCAGCTGCCGGGAAGTCGCCTTGACGCTTTGTCTCGACCGGGAGTACCGGCTTGGGGAAAAGCCGCATGAGCTGGATTTGTTTCATCCTACGGCGAGAACGATGCTTCAACTGCTGGAACGGCTGGAGGCGCTGCATGTGCCGATCCGCGAGACGCTGATTCTCGGGAGCTCTCCGCCGGCGCGATTTGCGGCAAGCCCGATGCTGGCCTATATGGAAGGCGCCTTCGAGCAGCGGGTCAAACGGCCTTATCCGGGGATGACGGGGGCGAATGCGGCTTCCGCAATCGATGGCGTACGCCTGACGGCGGCCGTCAACCGGAGGGCGGAGGTAGAGGGAGCGGCCCGCGAGATGATCCGTCTCGTCCGCGAGGAAGGGTTGCGCTTTCGGGACATGACGGTCACGGTGCGCAACGTCGAGGCATACGGCGAGCTGATTGCAGAGACGTTCACGGACTACGGCATCCCCCACTTCTTTGACAATAAGAGGACGATGATGCATCATCCGCTGGTTGAACTTATCCGCTCGTCGATGGAAGTCATCCTGCATTATTGGAAATACGACGCCGTATTCCGCTGTGTGAAGACGGATTTTTTTCTCCCGCTGCAGCATGATGAGAAGGCGGAGGAGAATGCGCCGGACCGTCATGCGATGGATCAGCTGGAAAACTATGTTCTCGCCTTCGGCATTCGCGGGGCGAAATGGTTCGACGGGAAGCCGTGGACGTATTCTATGCGCTCGAGCCTGGAGCAGCCCGAGGGGGCGGGAACCGATTCGGAAGCGGCCTTCCTGCGTAAAATGAACGCCTGCCGGAAAAGAATCGCCGATCCGCTCCACGCGTTTCAGGAACGGATGAAGCGGGCGAAGACGATAGCCGAGAAGGTTAAAGCGTTGTACGGTCTCCTGACGGAGCTGCAGGTACCTGAACGGCTGGAGAGCTGGAGCCAGAAGGCCGTGCGCGAAGGCAAGCCGGAGAAAGCGCGCGAGCATTCGCAGGTATGGGACCGCATCATCGACATGCTGGATCAGCTGGTCGAGCTTCTGGGAGACGAGACGGCGTCGGCGGAAACGTTCGCAGGCTTGCTCGAAACCGGGATGGAGAGCATTAAGCTGGGGCTGGTGCCGCCGTCTCTGGATCAGGTATTGGTCGGAAGCATGGACCGGACGAGAACGGGCCGTATGAAGCATGTATTTGTGCTCGGCGTCAACGAGGGCGTCATCCCGGCCAAAATGAAAGAAGACAGCGTGCTGAGCGAACCGGAGCGGGAGAACTTGACCGCGCTCGGATTGCCGATGGCGGAAGGAAGCCGCAGGAAGCTGCTTGACGAGCAGTTTCTCATCTATTGCGCTTTCTGCACGCCTTCGCACTGCCTGTGGCTCAGTTATCCGCTGGCCGACGAGGAAGGAAAGTCGCTGCTGGCTTCCGATGTCATCCGGCATATGAAGCGAATGTTCCCGTCGGTCAAGGAGCGGCTCGTTATGGCCGAGCCGGCTTCATCCATGACGATGACGGAGCAGCTCGATTATGTGTCGCATCCGCACAAGGCGATGTCCTACCTGATAGTGCAGCTGAAGCAATGGATGAAAGGCGAGCCGATGTCGCCGGTATGGTGGTCGGTTTACAACTGGTTCGTCCGGCAGCCGGGCTGGAGCGCCCGATTGCGGCTTATGCTGCAGGCGCTTCTGTATACGAACGAAGCGAAGGGGCTGCGCCCGCTGACAAGCAAGCTGCTGTACGGGGATCATGTGTTGACGAGCGTGTCGCGGATGGAGCGCTATGTAGCCTGTCCGTTCTCGCAGTTCGCTTCTCACGGGCTTCGTCTGCAGGAACGCCGAATATTCCGGCTGGAGGCGCCCGATATCGGGCAACTGTTCCATGCGGCGCTGAGCTTGTTCGCCGAGCAGGTGACCAAGGACGGGAACGAATGGGGCAAGCTGACGGCCGAAGATTGTCTGGTCACGGCGGGCAGCGTCGTCGACACGCTCGCCCCGAGGCTGCAGAGCGAAATTCTGCTCAGCTCCCGCCGTTATCATTATATTGCGCGCAAGCTGAAGCAGGTGATCGGTCGTACGGCGCTCATGCTGGGCCAGCACGCCAAATTCGGGCAGTTCGAGCCGATCGGGCTGGAGATCGGGTTCGGGGCGGGACAGCCGATTCCTCCGTTATCTTATGAGCTGGAGAACGGCATTCGGATGGATGTGCGCGGACGGATAGACCGGGTCGATCGGGCTGACACCGATCAGGGAACGCTGCTGCGAGTCATCGATTACAAATCGAGTCCGACGGCGCTTCAATTGGCCGAGGTGTACTACGGCTTATCGCTGCAGATGCTGACTTATCTCGACGTCATTATGACTCATGCCAAGACGTGGCTGGGTACGGAAGCGAAGCCCGCGGGAGTGCTGTATTTCCATGTACATAATCCGCTGCTGCAGACGAAAAACCGGATTTCGGCGGAGAAAGCGGACGATGAGCTGCGCAAAAAATTCAAGACGAGAGGGCTTGTCCGGGCGGATGCGGAAACGGCGCGAATGATGGACAGCACGTTAAGCGGAGCGAGCGGCCATTCGCAGCTTATTCCGGTGGCGCTCAAAAACGACGGCAGCTTCTATAAATCTTCGTCGGTCGCCGACGATGCCGAGTGGAAGCTGCTGCGGGATTATGTACGGCAAACGATGAAAGGTATCGGAGAGGCGATGACGGGCGGAGACGTCGCGATACAGCCGTACCGGATGGGCGCCGAGACGGCTTGCGCCCACTGCTCGTTTAAGCCTGTATGTCAATTCGATACGCAATTCGAAGCGAACGGCTATAGGGTGCTGCAGCCTATGGGCAAGGAGCGCGCTATGGAGATGATGAAAGAACGGGTGGAGGCGGAGCCTGCTCCGCGTATCGTGCCGTTCCGGCCGGCCCGAGCGGGCGCCAAAAAAGCGAAAGCCGCTGCGGCGGAAGCAAGCGGGGAGAAGACGCTGGATATGGAGCAATTGGAATGGTTCGAAAATCTGGATATGACGGGAGGCGAGCCGGATGATGAACAGGATACCTAAACCGGAAGGGGCCGTCTGGACGGACGATCAATGGGATGCCATCGCGATTCACGGCCATGATATGCTGGTGGCTGCGGCCGCAGGCTCGGGGAAGACCGCCGTGCTCGTCGAGCGGATCATACGCCGCATCTCCGACGAGCGGGAACCGGTGGATGTGGACAGGCTGCTTGTGGCTACGTTCACCAATGCGGCTGCGGCCGAGATGCGGCATCGCATCAGCGAGGCGCTGGAAAAAGCGCTGGAGCGTAATCCGGGCTCGGATCATCTGCGCAGACAGCTTGCTTTGATCGGCAGGGCTTCGATTACTACGCTGCATTCCTTCTGCTTGGAAGTCATTCATACCCACTATCAGAAAATCGCGCTGGACCCCGGCTTTCGCATTGCGAACGAAACGGAAAGCGAGCTGATGCGGCAGGATCTCATCGAGGAGCTGTTCGAGGAGCAGTACGGCTTGGCTGAAGAGGGCGGAGATTTTTGGCGTTTGGTGGAATGGTTTGGCGGAGAGAAGAGCGACGACGCTGTTTACAGGCTCGTACAGCGATTGTATGACGAATCGCGCAGCCATCCGAGACCCGCAGAGTGGCTGAGGGAGATGGCGGAGCTGTTCGTGCGGGCCGGCGGCAAGCCGAATCCGTGGCTGCCTAGTCTGCTGGCCTCGGTAAAGCTGGAGCTGGAAGGGGTGGCTTCGACGCTGCGCGAGGCGATGCGGCTGGCGGAGCAGCCCGGGGGTCCGGAGCCTTATATGGTCAATCTCCGCGAGGATCTCGAGGCGGTCCGGTATTTACAGGATGTGGCGGGCTACTCTTGGGAGCATCTGTACGACTCGTTTCAGGGAACTTCCTTCGGCAAGCTGAAGCCGTGCAGAGGCGACGGGTACGATAAGGCGCTGCAGGAACAAGTGAAAGAGCTGCGAAATCAGGCGAAAGAACAGCTGACGGAGCTGGGCGAAGAACTGTTTCAGCGCACGCCCGAGCAGTATGACGAGGAATTATCCGTTCTGGCTCCGCTCATGAAGGCGCTGGTCGAGCTGGTCATCGAGTTCGGGCGGCGTTATCAGGAGGCGAAGAAGGCCAAAGGGCTCGTCGATTTCGGCGATTTGGAGCATTATTGCCTGGATATTTTGGCCGAGGACGGAGAAGCGGCAGGAGAGCTGAAGCCCTCCCAGGCGGCGCTACATTACCGGGAGCATTTCGCCGAGGTGCTTCTTGACGAGTACCAGGACACGAACCGGGTACAGGAAGCGATCGTTGCTTTAATCTCGAGAACAGGGCCGGGGAACCGGTTTATGGTCGGGGATGTGAAACAGAGCATTTACCGGTTTCGTCTGGCCGAGCCCGGCTTGTTTCTGGAGAAATATAAGCATTATCAAAAAGACGGAACCGATCCCGGACAGCGCATCGATCTGGCGCAAAACTTCCGCAGCCGGCTGTCGGTCGTTCACGGAGTCAACTATATTTTCAAGCAGCTGATGGGCGAGACCGTCGGCGAAATCGCCTATGACGAGCGCGCCGAACTGAAATACGGGGCGTCGTATTATCCCGAATGGCCCGGCTTGTCCAACGGTCCGGAAGCCGCCGAGTTTATCATTATCGATCGCTCTGAAGCCGAAGGCGCCGATGCCGGAGACCGCGACGGCGGTTATGCGCCAACGGCGGAGCAGGCGGATGAGAACGGGGAAGCTTCTGAAGGCTTGGACCCGGCGAGCGAAGCGAAGGAATTGGAGACCGTCCAGCTGGAGGCGCGCGCGATAGCGGCGCAAATTCATCAATTGCTCGGAACCGGCGGCGGTCCGGCATTTCAAGTGTTCGACAAGTCGACGGGCGGCAGACGGGACATTACGTTCCGCGATATGGTGATTTTGCTGAGGGCTACCCAGCAATGGTCGCCGGTGCTGATTGAGGAGCTGCGCCTGCAGGGAATACCCGCGTATGCAGAGCTGAGTACGGGGTATTTCTCGGCGACGGAGGTTGAGGCGGTGCTGTCGCTGCTGAAAGTGATCGACAATCCGTATCAGGATATTCCGCTTGCGGCCGTGCTTCGTTCGCCAATCGTCCAGTTGGATACGGAGCAGCTGGCGCGCATCCGAATCGAGGGCAAGTACGGCTCCTTCTATGACGCCGTACGAGCTTTTATAAAGGACCCCGAAGCGTCGTCATCGGCTGCGGATCTGTCCGAAGGGAATTCTCTGTTGTCCGCGATCCCGGAGGAGGAAGCCGGCGAGAACAATTCCGGTCTGCAGGTAGCCTGGATGGAAACGGCTGCGGCGAGCGAGAGCGCAGGAAATGCATACCGGACGGCGAGCCGTCCGGACGATGCCGTTCAGGCGGATGCCAGAGCCAAGCTGGTGCGGTTCGCAAACCGGCTGCGAGGATGGCGGGAGGCGGCGAAGCAGGGACCGCTGTCAGAGCTGATTTGGAACATATACCGCCAAACGGGCTATTACGATTTCGTCGGAGGGCTCCCCGGCGGCGCGCAGCGGCAGGCGAATCTGCGCGCGCTATACGACCGGGCCCGCCAGTATGAAGCGACCTCTTTCCGGGGGCTGTTCCGTTTTCTTCGCTTCGTTGAGCGGATGAAGGATAGCGGCGGAGATTTAGGAACCGCCCGCGCACTCGGCGAGCAGGAGGATGTCGTGCGCATCATGTCGATCCATAAGAGCAAGGGGCTGGAATTTCCGGTCGTTTTCGTAGCCGGGGCCGCCAAGCGCTTTAACCAGCGCGATTTGAGCGATCCCTTTATGGTGCACAAAGACCTTGGCTTCGGCCCTAAATATATGGATGCGCAGACGCGGATCAGCTATCCGACGCTGCCTTGGCTGGCTATACGCCGAAAGATGAAGATGGAGATGCTGGCGGAGGAGATGCGGGTGCTGTATGTCGCCTTGACCCGGGCCAGGGAAAAGCTCTATTTGCTGGCTACGGTCAAAGGAACGGACAAGCTGCTGCACAGCTGGGCCAGGGTGCTGGAGCATGACGGAATGCTGCTGCCCGATGATCTGACCGTCAAGGCGAAAAGTTATCTCGACTGGATCGGCCCGGCTTTGATGCGGCATCCCGACGGTGAAAGGCTGAGGGAAAGAGCCGGAGTAACGTATCGCTGTCCGGCGTGGCTGACGGAGGATCGTTCTCAGTGGCTCGTTCACTTCCTGCGTCCTGAATCGTATGCGGGGCTCGCCGAGGCTGCGGCCGTTCAGGAGGTATCGGAGGAACGCAGGCAGGCGGTGCTTCGATTGGAGCCTGTAGAGGACGGTCCCGAAGGAGAAGCGGACCGGTTTGAAGCTCAGGTCTGGTCCAAGCTCTCATGGGCTTATTCCCATGAAAAGGCGTCGTCGCTGCTGTCCAAAACATCGGTGACGGAGCTGAAGCGGCTGTCCGAGCATCATAAGCTGCTTGAGATGATGTCGGGCGAACCGGAAGCGCCGATGCTCGCGGGGCTGCAGAAGGAAACGCCGCAGGAGTACCGGCCGGCCATTGTCCGCAGACCGCGGTTTATGGAGAAGAGCAAGCTGACCGCCGCCGAGCGGGGCACGGTATTCCATTCGGTTATGCAATATATCCGGTTGGACGAGGAGCCGACGGCCAATCAAATTCGTGAGACCTTAGCCGAGATGCTGCGTAAACAATTATTGACGGAAGCGCAGCGGGAGGCGGTGGACCCGGATGTCGTCGTCTCCTTTTTCCGAAGCCCGTTAGGACAACGAATGCTGAAATCGCCTTCGGTCCATCGCGAGGTGCCGTTCAGCTACGGGCTTCCGGCCGGCGAGATTTATGCCGGAGCGGATCAGGCGACGGCAGGAGAGACGATTTTGCTGCAGGGGGTTATCGACTGCGTGTTCGAGGAGCAGGACGGATTGGTGCTGCTGGATTACAAAACCGACCATCTGAAAGGCGGCGGGGAAGCCGCTCTTCAAGCCGTGCGCGAACGCTATCGGCTGCAGCTGGACTTATACGGGCAAGCAATTGAGAGAATATGGAAGAAGCCGGTCACAGGAGCGTATATCTTTTTATTCGACGGACCGCATTTGCTGGAAATGTAAACGTACGTTAGAAAGGAGAGAGGTTATGCGGGTTTTACATACGGCGGATTGGCATTTCGGCAGGACGCTGGAAGGCCGGAGCCGGTTGGCCGAGCAGGAGGCGTTCGTGGACGAGCTGGCCCATTTGGCGAAGGACCAGCGGATCGATCTGGTGCTGCTTGCGGGGGACGTATACGATTCGGTCAATCCTCCGGCAGCGGCCGAGCAGTTGTTCTACGACGCGCTGGCGAGGCTGGCGGATAACGGCAGCAGGCCCGTCGCCGTCATCGCGGGCAATCACGATCATCCCGATCGTCTGGCTGCCGCCGCTCCTTTGGCGCAAAAGCTGGGCGTTCGTCTGGCCGGGCTTCCGGAGGACCGGATCGAACGGATACAAATCGAACGGACGGGGGAACTGGCTTGCCTGTTCTCGCTGCCGTATCCTTCGGAATCGCGGCTGAAAGAGCTTTTGTCCGACGATGCGCAGGAAGAGATGCTGCGGGCGGCCTACTCCGACCGCGTCAAGTATATCGCTTCGCAGCAGGCGAAGCATTTCCGACCCGATACGGTCAATCTGCTGATGAGTCATATTTATGTGCTAGGCGGCGCCGAAAGCGAGTCCGAGCGGCCGATTCAAGTGGGCGGAGCTTACACGGTCGACACGGCGGCGCTCGACGTCGGAGCTCAGTACGTCGCGCTCGGCCATTTGCACCGGCCGCAAAATATAAAGGCTCCTTCGCTTATGCGCTACAGCGGCTCGCCGCTCGCTTACAGCTTTTCGGAAGCGGGCCAAGCCAAATCCGTTACCGTATTCGACGTGGAGCCGGGAGGCCTTCCGTCTATGGAGGAGCTGTATTTGTCCAGCGGCAGGCCGCTCGTGAGGTGGAAGGCGGCGCAGGGCCTCTCCGAGGTGCACGGCTGGCTCGCGGAAGGACGCGACGCGCAGGCGTGGATCGATTTGGAAATTCATATGACGGAAGCGATGTCGATGGAACAAATCCACGCCTTGCGCAAAGCGCATGAGGGGATCGTTAACATTCGGCCGATTTATCCGGAGATGGAGGCCGCCGCGGCTTCCGCCGTCTCGATCCGCAGCATGCCGATGGACGAGCTGTTCCGCCGCTATTATGCGCGGCAGACCGGAGGAGCGGAGCCGGAGGAGGAGCTTGTCCGGCTGTTTCTTGAGCTTTTGGAGGTGCCGCAAGCGGAGGAGGCGCAATAACCGACCCGGATGGCATCCTATGAGTGCCGCGCAGCGGTTCGGGAGCAAAAACGGATGAACCGCAATCGCGGCCGGGCAAACGTCTTGGCGGCATAGAAGAGCCGCACGGACAATAGCGGGCGGCCGTTCCCGGCCTGTTGCCCGGAAGCAAAGCGGTTTGGAGAGGAGGAACAAGGGGACATGAGACCTATACATATGCAAATGGCGGGGCTGCAAAGCTATCGCGAACCGCAGGAGATCGATTTTACCGCCTTGTGCGACGCGGGGGTGTTCGGCATCTTCGGGCCGACGGGCAGCGGCAAATCGACGATTCTCGATGCGATGACCTTGGCGCTGTTCGGCAAGGTGGAGCGGGCGGCAGGGGGGACGCAGGGCATTATGAATCATGCGGAGCAGACGCTGTCGGTTTCGTTTACGTTCGAGCTGGGTCACGCCCCGAAAACGCAGCGGTTCCGTGTGGATCGCCAGTTCAAGCGGAGCGGGGACGTATCGGTGAACAGCACGGTAAGCCGGCTCATCCGCTATCAGGACGAGGAGACGGTTGTGCTGGCCGATAAAGCGGGCGAGGTCAATCAGCGGATTCAGGACATATTGGGCTTGTCGATGCAGGATTTTACGAGGGCGGTCGTTCTTCCGCAAGGAAAGTTCGCGGAATTTCTCGCGCTGAAGGGCAGCGAGCGGAGGCAGATGCTGCAGCGCTTGTTCCATCTGGAGCCGTACGGCGACCAGCTGAGCGCCAAGACGTCCGTCCGTTTCAAGGAAACGGACATCGCGATCAAGGAGCTGCAGGCCGAGCAGCTCGGGCTCGGCGACGCCTCGCAGCAGGCGCTGGACGCCGCCGCCGCCGCGCTGGAGGCTGCGGCGGCGGCCGCGCAGGAAGCGCGTGCGCAGCTGGCCGCCTGCGAGGCTCGCGCAGCCGAGCAGCGCCAAGTGCGCGAGCTGCAGCTGGCGCTCGCCGCGGCGCAGGCGAGGTGCGCCGAGCACGCCGCCCGCGCGCCGCAGATGCAGGCGCTGCAGGCGCAGCTCGCCCGCGCCGCGCAGGCCGAGCTCGCGCAGCCGTACGCGCGTCAGCGCGAGCTGACTCTGGCGCGGCTCGCGCGCGAGCGCGAGGCCGCCGCGGCCGCGGAAGCGGCGCAGCGCCGCGCGCAGGAGGCGCTCGCCGTGGCGGAAGCCGCACACGCCGCCGCCCGCGAGGCGCTGGCCGCGCAGGAGGCGCCGCTGCTGCTGCGCCTCGACAAGCTGCAGCAGGCGCAGGCGCTGGCTGCCGAGCTGGCGCGGCAGCGCGAGGCGCTTGGCGCGCTGAGCGCGCGGGAGGCCCAGGCGGCGGCTTCGCTCGCCGCGGCGCAGGAGCAGCTGAAGCGCGAGCAGGAGCTGCGCGATAAGGCCGTGAAGCGTCAGGCGGAGCTGAAGGCCGAGCTGAAGCAGGCGGAAGTGCCCGACGCGGAGCGGGAGCGGCTTGCCGAAGCGCTCCAGGAGAAGCGCGCTCTGGAGCAGTGGCGACGCCAGCTGGACGAGCAGCGGGCGGAGCTGGCGAAGCACGAGCGCGAGCTTGCGCAGCTGCGCGAAGAGCAGGGCGCCGCAGGCGAGCGGGAGCGGCAATGGGGGATGCAGCTCGCCGAATGGCTGCAGGAAGTGTCCGCCGCGTACGCAGCGGCCAAGGAACAGGAGCAGCAGCTGAGGCGCGCGGAGAACGCGATTCCGCTGCTGCTGGCCGAGCGCAAAGCGAAGGGGCGCGAGGCGGAGCTGCAGGCGATGGCCGCCGCTCTGACGGCGCAGCTTGTACCTGGCGATCCGTGCCCCGTGTGCGGTTCGGAGCATCATCCCGGGACGTTGGCGCTGCATGAAGCGGCAGCGGGGGAAGCATCGGCTGCATCTGTGGCCGAGCTGGAGCGGCTGCAGGCCGAAGCAAGGCAGCGACAGCTATCGGTAAGCCAGCTGCTGCTGGGCTTGAGCGGCATCGTGCAGCAGTGGAAGCCGCTTGCTTCGCAGCTGCAATCCCGCGAATGGCTGGCAGAGGCAGCCGCCGCGATTCTCTCTTGGGATGAGGCGCCGGAAGCGGAGACGGAGGCTGCGAGCGGCGCGGACGTGCTTGAGCTCCGGTCGTTTGAGGCTTCCGAAGCATCCGAAGTATCCGAAGAGCATGTTGCCTCTGCGATCGATCGGGCTCAGAGCCGCATCAGGGCGATGAATACGGATTATCAAAGCATGCAGCGGAAGCTGCAGGAGCTGCTTCGGCTGCGGGCGGACATCGATCGCAGCGCAGGCGAGCAGCAGTCGCGGCAGCAAGCTTTACATACATTACTGGCGGGGGTACAGCACAAAACGGCGAGCCTCCAGGAAACGGTCTCCGAGCTGACGGAGCAGTGGAACCGCAAGTTTGCCGGCATCGCTTACGCCGAGGTAGAGACGGCGGCCGGTCAGCTCAAGCTGCAGCTGGCCAAAGCGGAGGATGTACGGCAAAGGCTGGAGAAGAGCGTCGGCTTTATCGATGAGAAGCTGACTCTGATCGGACAAATTCAGGAGCAGTTAAGCGGCTTCGACCGGCAGGCGGTGCAGCTGCGGACGGAACTGAAAAATATGACCCAGCAGGTCGATGAAAAATCGGCGAAACTGCGCGAATGGGCCGGCGGCGAAGATGTCGGGCAGCAGCTGGCCGCTGCTGCGGGACAACTGGAGCGGCTGCGCGCGGCGCATGACCAAACGAAGCGCAGTTTTGAAGAGGCGCAGGCTTCCGGGCAGCGGACGGGGCAAGTCTATGCGGCTGCGGCTCAGGCGGTTCAGACTGCGACCGAGCAGGCCGCATATGCCGAAGAAGAGTGGAGCCGTCAAGCCGAAGCGCACGGCTTTGCGTCCGTGGAGCAGGTGCAGTCCGCGCTGCTGGACGACGAGGTGAAGCGGAAATGGGCCTCGGAAGTCGAGGATTACGGCAAGCAGGAGCATCAGCTGGAGGCGCGGCGGCGCCAGCTGACGGAGGAGCTGGGCGGCCGGAGCATTACGGACGAGCAGTGGAACCTCCTTGAAGAGGAGCTGGCCGGGCGCAAACGGCAGGACGAAGCCTCTCTGCAGGCGAGGGCGAAGGCGGAACGCGATCTCGAGTCGCTGAAGGCGAAGCATGAGCGCTGGAACGAGCTGGAGAGCAAGCGGGCGGCGAGACAAAGCGAGCTTGAGCTGCTCGGCAAGCTGCAATCGGTGCTGCGGGGCAACGCCTTCGTCGAGTTTTTGGCGGAAGAGCAGCTGATGCAGGTAAGCCGGGCCGCTTCCGAGCGGCTCGGGCAGCTGACACGCCAAAAATATGCGATAGAGGTGGACTCATCGGGAGGATTTATTATCCGCGACGATGCCAACGGCGGCGTCAGAAGACCGGTTTCTACTCTTTCCGGGGGAGAAACCTTCCTTACGTCGTTATCGCTGGCATTGGCCTTGTCGGCGCAAATTCAGCTCAAAGGGCAGTATCCGCTCGAATTTTTCTTCCTGGACGAAGGCTTCGGCACGCTGGACCAGGATTTGCTCGAGACGGTGATCGTTGCGCTGGAGAAGCTGCATATGGACAAGCTGACCGTCGGAGTCATCAGCCACGTTCCGGAGCTGCGCGCCCGGCTGCCGCGACGTTTGGTCGTACAGCCGGCGGAGCCCGGCGGCAAGGGCAGCAGCGTGTTCCTGGAGACGCTGTAGAGTAGACGATGCGGATGAGTCCGCCTAGGCCTTGTGCCGCGTAGAAGCGCTCTGCCGCCTGTTAGACGGATGCTTGCTGCGCCTGCCGCATGTTCGGCCTGCAGCGGCATTCCGCCTCTCTTGCGGCTTTTCCGCCCATAAACCGCTGCGCAGGAGAAGGCGCGCATAAGGCGAAACAAGGAAGGACGGCGCAAGCCGGCAATGCCTGCTCCTTCCGCAGGCAAGAGAGGAGACAGCATGATGATTACTCGATTTCATCGGTTTGCGGCCCGCGGCTTGAAGGCTTTGACCGCAGCCGCCGTGGCCGCCGGTTTATGGCTCGGAGCAGGGACCGCACAGGCTGATCCCATTTGGGACCGGTGGCAGGCCGCCGACGCCGCGGTTCAGCGCGGCAACCCCGCGGAGGCCGTGCCTCATTGGGAGTTTCTGGTCGAGCATTACGCTTCGATCGAAGACTGGCAGAGCGCGGCTTTATTTTGCGGCAAGCTGGACGAATATTTCGACAGCGTTCGCGATTACGGGCAAGCCGTTCATTATTATGAACTGGAGGATAAATATTGGCGGCTGTTCGGCAAAGATTGGGGCGCCGTCGATTTGCAGCGGGCCGAACAAATACGCACCGTCCTGGACGTTTATATGACGACGGCGGATGAGGAAGCTTTGAAGCGCCAGGGCGCTCCGGCTGACGGCAAGCTGGCCAAATTCGAGCCTGAATACGGGATGTATATCGGCATGTATTCCGAGCAGGACCCGCAGATGCAAAACCATTTCACCAAATCGGAATCGATCTACGGCAAGAAGCATGCCTTATATTTGGCCTATTCGCAGGTCGGCAAGCCGTTTCCGGCACAGTATGCGGCCAGGGCGAAGGAAGCGGGCGCTGCGCTGCAGATCGCTTGGGAGCCGAGCGCGGGCCTCGACTCGGTGCAGGATAACGACTACTTACGGCAGTGGGCGAAAGCGGCCAAGGCTTCCGGAATTCCGATCTTTCTCCGGTACGCGAGCGAAATGAACGGAGATTGGGTCGTATGGCACGGAGATCCGCAGAAATACATCGAGAAATTCCGGCTCGTTCACGACGTGATGGCCGCGGAAGCGCCTAATGTCGCCATGGTATGGAGCCCGGGCGATGTGCCGGCTTATTCCATGGACGTCTATTATCCGGGCGACGATTATGTAGACTGGGTCGGCGTGAGCATGTACACCGAGCCGTATGAGAACGGCGATCCGCAGCAGGCGAACATGCAGGCCACAAGTCCAATCGAACGGCTGGACTACCTGTACAAGACGTACTCCGACCGCAAGCCGCTGATGATCAGCGAAACGGCCGTATCGCATTATGCGTATATTCCCGGCGAATCGTTCACCGACTACGGACTGCTCAATTTGCACCGTCTGTATGAGATTATGCCGCTCAAGTATCCGCGCCTCAAGTCGATTACCTATTTTAACGTCGATTTGAAGGACCGGGAATCGCGGAACAATTATTTGCTTGGCGCCAACGAGGCCATGAAGCAGCTGTACAGCAAGATGATCTCCGCGCCGTTTTATTTGACGAAGGTCGAGCAGGGGGCTAAGCCGGCGGACGGCGTCGGCCATGTTCAGCTTGGCACAGGCGGCAATACGTTTCAGGGAAAAACACGGATTACGCCATGGGTAAAAATACCGGATATTTACATCGGACGCATCGATTATGCCGTCAACGGGCAGCAGATCGCTTCGCAGACGGAACCTCCGTTCGGCATCGATATAAATGCCGGGCAAGTGCCCGAAGGCTCCAGACTGGAGCTGACGGTTTACAACCGCAGCGGGGAGAAGGCGGCGTCCAAGTCGCTGCCGTTCTCGTCGCAGGTGTCCGTCATGCTGAACGGGAAGCTGCAATCTTATGAGCGGCCTCCGGTTGTCCGCGACGGCAGCACCTTGACGCCGCTGCGGGCCATCTTCGAAGCGATGGGAGCTTCCGTCACCTGGGATGCGGCCACGCAGACCGCCACGGGGCGCAAAGGGGAGACGACCGTTTCCATCAAAATCGGAGACCGTCAGGCAATCCGAAACGGCCAGCCCGTAGAACTGGAGGTGCCGGCTCAGCTGATTGACGGTTTCACGATGGCTCCGGCCCGCTTTGTAGGCGAAGCGTTCGGGGGCGCCGTACAGTGGGACGGTACGACCCGAACCGTTACGATCCAAAGCTCCGGCGGCAAGGCTGCCGCTACAAGCAGCGGCAGCGCCCCGATTTCCTCCGCGGCCCCGCCGTCCGCATCTCACCACGATAAACAACCCGATTCGTCAGAATCGGGTTGGCTTGTTCAAGCGGCCGCAGGCTTGTTGCGGCATATTCATGAGTGGCTTCAAGCCGCTGTCGCTTATATTATGAACTTCTTCGGATTTACACTCTAGCAGGCACTTTCAATTCCTCGATAATCGCTTTCGCCGCTTGGCGTGCACTGGAGAACGCCCTTTCCGCCAGCTCGCCCTTTCCTTCACAGCCGTCGCCGCAGAAGAAAAACGGAACATGATCCAGACGCGTAGGCAGCAGCTGGTTAGTAGCGATATTTTTGACGCTGGAGACCATCGCTTTTTTCGATACCCTTTTTACAGCCGTTTCGTCGCGCCAGCCGGGATAGTAGTGATCGAACAAAGCTTCCATTTGCTTCGTTTTGCTGTCCAAATACGCTTTGCGCTCCTCCTCGTCGGCAAACCGGTCGCTGAGGTAGGCGATGCCTTGCAGCAGCTGCCCTCCGTCGGGAACGAGCGTATGATCCGTCGCGGACACGTCGCTGATAAACAGTTTGTTATCCATATCGCTAATGTAAGAGAACGGACGGGTCACGACCCGCTTCAAACCGATATCGTAGACCATGACCTCCGTCGGTGTGCTTCCTTCGAACGGAGCGAGGAACGGCTCCCAAGGAGTCCCCTTCATCAGCTTGCAAATTTGCTGCACCGGCATGGCAAAAATAACGCGGTCAAAGCCTTCTTCGCGGGTTTTCGTTTTCAAATAAAACTTCCGGTCCTCGTAGCGAATCGCTTCCACGCCTTCCTGCAGAGCAAGCTCCCAGCGTCCGGAAATTTCGATTTTTTGACGAAGCTGGTTTGTAATGACGGCCCAACTGCCGAGGATATAGTTTACCGGACGGTTGGAGAGAAACAGATTATGATAATATTCGCTGATGACCGGACCCGGCACTTTGCGCGCTTCCTCCGGAGTGATGAAGAAGTTGGAGCAGACCAGATGCTCCCACAGCTCTTTCACGTCTTCGTCCGCGTCGGATTGAGCCAAGTAATCGCCGAGCGTTTCGTAATTTTTCACATTATGAATATGGGCGATAATCGCGGCGATCTCGCCGACGAAGCGGACTTTTTGTCTTGAGGTGAGCAGCTCGGTTTTCATCAGATTGACGAAATCGAGCGGAGCCGGGGTCAATTGATCGTGTTTGGCATACATGACCTTGCGTTTATCCACCTGTTTGGAGCTGAACGATAACCCGAGCTCGCGCTCCATCGCCGATATTTCGTGGCGGTCGATGCCGTAGATGGCATGGGCTCCGTAATTCAGCGTAAACCCGGCTTTTTCGTACGTAAAAGCCCGGCCGCCCAACTGCGGGCTTCGTTCAAACAAAATTCCTTCCACGCCGTACTGCTCCGACAAATAAGCGGCTGCCGTCAAACCGGCCAATCCGCCTCCAATAATTGCGACTTTCATTTTCTTTTCCTCCTTAGCGCTGTGCGCAAGCCATAATGGATGAACTGCGGCTTGCCCCGTTTCTACCGAGATGGATAGTTCCTGTTGTTCCGAACGTAGACCTGACCAAACCCATGCCAGGTTGCTGCGCATCATTCCGTGCAAATCTGTCTGCTCTTGCGAGCACCACATCCATAGTGTTCCTCTATAAGCGGCGATGAGCAGATTGACCTTATTCGCATCGGGAAGCCAGCGAAGCAGCCGGTCGAACAATAGCCGGTATTGTTCTTCCTCAATGCTTTTCACCGCCTCGTTCTGCATGGAAAGAGCGATCAAACTGCGTACCAGCCGCGGGTATGACTCAATATTGGACGTCAGGTCTAAAAACAGCTTGTTGACATGTCCCTCCAAGGATTGAACCTGAGACGGGGTTCTGACCGCCCAATCGTTGATCGTGCCCATTTGCTTGCGGAAAATTTCCCGTAATATTTCGTCTTTTCCTGCGAAATAATGGTAAAAGGTACCTTTTGACGTATTCGTAGCGGCGATGATGTCGTCAACGGACACTTGTTCATATCCGCGCTCAATAAACAACCGCAGAGCGACCTCGATCATGAACTCCCGTTTTTTTCTCGTTGCGGCCCGCATTAATCGGCTCATCCCGACTCACCTCACAACTCGTTTCGGCTCCTATTATACATAATATTAGACTGACAGTCTAGAAGTGCAGTCGGTTTAAATTCGGCGCCGAAGCCGCATTGGAAAACCGTTTCTTTTTTCGGGCTTTACCGTTCTTGCTGCGATAAGCCTGAGATCGTTGCCCGTACTGCCGGATTATGTATTTTGCGCAGGAAAGCCTTTGCATTATGTGTGTGAAAAAAACGATTGAAAATAATTCTCAATTATGCTAATTTATCTTGAGAATAATTATCATTACTAGTTAAATATCCGAAGGAGATGCAAATGTATTTATGAAAACCCGCTATTTTGTTTCTGCGCTAGTGCTCGGCTCTTCCCTTATTTTTTCAGGCTGCGGCGATAACAAGGCCAACGTTCAATCGGCGACCGCCCCGTCGCCGTCGCCGGCCGTGAAGGAAGATGCGGCGAAGCCGGCTGCAGCCGCTTCGGACGATTCGTTCAAAAAGGCGACGGAAGATTATCGTAAGTTCGTCATCGAGCAATGCGATTTATTCGTTAAGCAAACCGGCGATTTCGTCGCCGCGGTAAAGGCGGGAGATCTTAATAAAAGCCAGGAGCTGTACGCTCCGGCACGGATGTATTACGAACGGATCGAACCGATTGCCGAAGCGCTGGGCGATCTCGACCCGGATATCGACGGGCGCGAAGACGATATCGATCCGAAGGATTTGAAAGGCTTCCACCGGCTCGAGAAATCGCTCTGGCAGGATAAGACGACGAAGGGGCAGGAAGCGATCGCCGACGAGCTGCTGGCCAACAGCAAGCTGCTGCGCGCCAAAGTGGAGACGGTGGACATCGACGTCAATATGCTCGTTACCGGAGCGGTAGAACTGCTCAACGAGGTTTCCTCCTCCAAAGTCACCGGCGAGGAAGAGCGGTATTCGCATACCGATTTGTACGACTTTGCAGCTAACGTCGAAGGCGCCGCCAAAATCTTCGATATTTTGAAGCCGGAGCTTCAGAAGAAAGACCCCGCTTTGACGCAAACGATCGAAACCCGCTTCAAAGAACTGAATGACGGGCTGGCTCCATACAAAAAAGGCAGCGGCTACGTGCTCTATACGGAGCTTAAACCCGAACAAACGAAAAAATTAAGCCAACAAATCGATGCTTTGGCCGAACCTTTGTCCAATATGGGTAAATTGCTGGGGGCGTAAACGATGGCCGACGATATTCGAATGAAACAAGGCGGGAACGACGAGACGAATACGGGCGATTCCGGGGCCGGACGCGCCATTAGCAGACGAGATATACTCAAGCTTGCGGGAGCGGGAGGCCTAGGCCTTCTGCTCGGCTCCGCCGGAGTCGGAGGCATGCTGGCCGTAACCGGCAAAACCGCGAAGAGCGCCGCAGTTCCGGCCGATCTGAGCAATGTAAGCATCCCGTTCTACGGAACGAATCAGGCGGGCATATTGACGCCGCCGCAAAATTTTATCTGCTTCGCCGCTTTTGATCTAACGACGACACGCGTCGAGGAAGTATCGAAGCTTTTTCGCGTTTGGACCGAAGCATCCGCCAATATGGCCGAAGGCCGGATGGTCGGCCCGGACAACGACAAACCGAATCTTCCTCCGGAGGATACGGGGGAAGCGGCAGGGCTGAATCCGAACCAATTGACGATTACGTTCGGAGCGGGACCTACTTTATTCGACGAGCGATTCGGGCTGTCCGCTAAGCGGCCGGAAGCGTTCGTCGATTTCCCGCGGTTTGCGGGCGAGAAGCTGCGCCCGGAATGGTGCGGCGGAGATATCGGAGTGCAAGTATGCGCCGACGATATGCAGGTGGCCTTTCACGCTGTGCGCAATTTGGCTCGGATCGCCCGCGGCACGGCGGTGCTCAAATGGACGCAGGAAGGGTTCCAGCGGACGGCGACCGCCTCCAACAGCGGCGAGACGCCGCGCAACCTGCTCGGCTTCAAGGACGGCACCGGCAATCCGGATACGAATGACGCCAAGCTCATGAACGATCTTATCTGGGTGCAGCCGTCCGACGGGCCGGATTGGATGCGGAATGGAACTTATATGGCGGTCCGGCGCATTCGGATGCGTATTGAAGTATGGGACCGCTCGACGCTGAAGGATCAGGAATCGACCTTCGGGCGGTACAGAAAGAGCGGAGCGCCTTTGGGGGAACAGAACGAGTTCGACCCGATGAGGCTCGATGCGCAGGGACCCGACGGCAGCCCTCTTATTCCGGCCAACGCCCATATTCGTCTGGCGCACGGCGAAGGGCAGGAGAAAATATTGCGCCGCTCTTATTCTTATTCGAACGGCATCGATCTGCAAACCGGCCAGCTGGATGCAGGCTTGTTTTTTATTTGCTATAATCGCGATCCGCGCAAGCAGTTCATTCCTATTCAGCAGCGCTTAGCTAAAAACGACGCCTTGAACGAATATATTTTTCATATGGGAAGCGCGGCATTCGCCTGTTTTCCCGGAGTGCGGCAGGGCGGCTATCTGGGAGAAGGATTACTGTGAGATACTGTGAGAGAGAAAACTATGTGCGACAAAGGGTGGAAGCGCCATGATAAGTAAAACACAACGGCCGCGCTTCGTCGCGGCGGTCGGCGTCATACTGCTGCTTCTTGCCCTGCTCGCTCCGTCAGTCCGGGCCGCGGCCGAAAATTCCGAGCTGGAGAAGCTGCTGCCAATCGTGGGAGGGGCTTTGGTGGAAGCCGGCGACCGTCATTGGGACGAAGCGTCCAAAGAGCTGGAGCAATTCGAAGCCCAATGGAGCCTGCTGAAGGCTCCATCGTCGGCGCTTGCCGATCAGGTGAGCGCGGCGGCCGCCGAAGCGAAGAAGGCGCTCGGCAATGCGCAGCAGCAGCCGGATGAAGCCTACCAGGCGGTCTCCAGGCTGGCTAAGGCGGCGGGCAGTTATGTGTCGGAGCAGGAACAGGGTGCGGAGAAGGAGGACGGCAAGCAGGCCGCCCGGTCGCTGCTGCCTGTTCTTCAGCAATGTCTGGATGCGATCCGGCAGAACAATTGGAGCAAGGCGCAAACCGCGTTCAAGCAGTTTGTCAAGGAATGGGGAAGGAAAGAAAACGCGATCCGTGCGGATAATACGCAAGTCTACGGACAGATCGAGACGCTCTCGGCGATGGCCCGAGTCTCCGTGCAGGCCGATCCGCCGAAAGCCGATTCGGCGGCCGACGGCGTTACGACGCTGATCAAGACGATAGAGGATTATGCGAACGGAACCTTGCAGGAGCAGGCTTCCGCTGCCGGCGGGCAGACGATCGGAGACGCGCTGGCGCTTCTGCGCCAAGCGGACGGCAGCTTAAGCTCGGGCCATACGGCCGAAGCGGTTCAGCAGCTGCAGAGCTTCATCGCCTTGTGGCCGTCCGTCGAAGGAGCGGTCAGTACCCGCGCTCCGGACGTGTATACGAACGTAGAGAACGAAATGACGGAGGCCTTGAGCCGGCTGCTCTCGACCCCGCCTCGTACGGAGGAAGCGGCCGCAATCGTCAATTCGATGCAGACGGAGCTTGAGCCTTTCGCTTCGCAAACGAGCTATACCGCCTGGGACGCCGGGCTGATTTTGCTGCGGGAAGGCATGGAAGCACTGCTCGTGCTTGCCGCTCTCGTCGCTTTCTTGCATCGCACGGGCAACGCCGCCAAGCAGGGCTGGGTCTGGTTCGGCGCGCTTACGGGACTTCTGCTTAGCGGCGCTCTCGCGCTTCTGCTCAACTATATGATCGCCAACGTAGCCGCGGGCAGCACACGCGAAATGCTGGAAGGCGTAACGGGGCTTGTCTCCGTCGTGCTGATGCTGACGGTGGGCGCCTGGCTGCACAAAAAATCGCAGATCAGCGCATGGAACAAATATATCGAGAAGCAGGTCGGCGTCGCGCTGATGACCGGCAATTTATGGTCGCTGTTTGTCGTGGCCTGCCTGGCCATTTTGCGGGAAGGGGCGGAGACGACGATCTTTTATATCGGCATGGCTCCTGCCATCGAAGGCGGGCAGCTGGCTGCGGGGATCGGCGCCGCGCTGCTCTTGCTGGCGGTGATCGGGTTTGTCATCGTCAAAGGCAGCATCCGGCTGCCGATCCGGGTGTTCTTCCTCGGAGCTACGGCGCTGATCTATTATCTGGTGATCAAGTTTCTCGGCGAAAGCGTCCATTCGCTCCAGGTTGCGGGCAAGCTCTCCTCGCATGTTCCGGGATTCATTCCGTCCTGGGGCTGGCTCGGCGTGTACCCGACTTGGGAGACGTTCGTTCCGCAGCTTGTCGTCGCGGCGTTTATTATTTTCCAAGTGCTGCGTTATGAGCGCAGAAAAAAGTCGGATACGGATCGCTTGAAGTCGAATCTTGTCTGAATTCAAAACGAGAAAAGAAACTTCGTATTTTTCTTTCGCGCGGAGTTTCTTTTTTTCTCAAAATTAGGTATAGTATTATAAGTAAAAAAGAAGCCGTCAAAGTTTAGGTAGCTGGGAGGACAAACCCGTCATGGATTGTATTTTTTGTAAAATTGTTGAGGGATCGATTCCTTCCAAAAAGGTGTATGAAAATGAGCACGTACTGGCGTTTCACGATATTCAGCCGGCCGCTCCCGTACATATTTTGATCATTCCGAAGAAACACATAGCAACCATGAACGACGTTGAGCCCGGCGACTGGGGCTTGATCGGTGAAATTCATCGCGCCGCCCAACATATTGCCAGACAGGAAGGTGTAGCGGATAGCGGATATCGGCTCATCAACAACTGCGGCAAGGACGGGGGACAAGTAGTTTATCATATTCATTATCACCTGCTTGCGGGTGAAAAACTGGGTTCGCTCGTTGGGAAGTAAAGAATCTTTTTCCCTAGGTTGACACCTAGTTTGTGTATACCCTATAATGAGGTTTGATGAACTGCTTTTTTTCGTCTTGGACGGTCTGTTCGGAGGGAGGGAAAACTGGTGTCAGAAACTCGAGTTCGCAAAAATGAAACTATAGATGCTGCACTTCGTCGCTTTAAGCGCTCCATCGCAAAAGATGGCGTACTAGCGGAGGTTAAAAAACGCAAGCATTATGAGAAGCCAAGCGTAAAACGTAAGAAGAAGTCAGAGGCTGCTCGTAAGAGAAAGTTCTAGGAGGCTTAATCGATGAGCTTAAGCGAGAAACTAAACGAAGATATGAAGCTTGCGATGAAGAGCCAGGACAAGTTTAAACTCACCGTAATCCGTATGGTTCGTGCAGCTATCAAGAATATTGAGATAGATCAGCGTAAAACCTTAGATGACCAGGAAGTACTTGATGTTCTGAGTCGCGAGATCAAACAGCGCAAAGATTCCCTCCAAGAATTTGAAAAGGCCGGACGTGATGACTTGGCCAAAACCGTTAAGGCAGAGATTGAAATTCTGATGGAGTACTTGCCGCAACAGTTATCTGAGGAAGAAGTAAAAGCCATTGTACAGCAGACCATCCAAGAAGTGGGTGCTTCTTCCAAAGCGGATATGGGAAAAGTCATGGGTGCGTTAATGCCTAAGGTGAAAGGACGGGCTGATGGCAAACTTGTCAATCAAGCCGTTCAACAACTATTATCATAGCTAGTAAGGTAAGGACACTCCCGTTTCGGGGGTGTCTTTTTCTATAGGCTTCGCAGCGTTCTCGGAGGAAATTTTTGCAAGAATGAATCGAATCCGTTATGCTTTACGTAAGTATGTTATGGATTTGGAAAATGGTTGAAGGAGGTCTCAGACGGATGTCCAAAGCCAAACCCGGAAAGCTGGCGCTAAGGTCTTGCTTTCTGCTGCTGTTAGGTCTGCTTATGCTGCTCCCGTATGCAACGGCTTTCGCAGACAATCAAGCTCCGCCGGCCCCTCCCGTTTCCGCTCCGGTAGCCGTCATTCCCGTCCATCAGACGATCGAGACGGGGCTTCAGAAGTTTCTGGAGCGGGCGATACGCGAAGCCGAGGATTCGAGCGCGGTATGCATCATACTCGATATCGACACGCTCGGAGGCAGAGTCGACTCGGCGGAGGAAATCGGCGAGCTGATTAAAGGGAGCAAGGTGCCCACGGTCGCTTATGATCACGGGCGAGCGGTCTCGGCCGGAAGCTACATTGCGCTGAACGCCAATCAGATTGTGATGGAGCCGGGCAGCACGATCGGGGCGGCGGCCGTTGTGGATGCAGGCGGCAATGAAGTGGAGAGCGTCAAAGTTATCGCTCATTGGGCAAGCCAGATGCGCTCCGCGGCGGAGCTTCGGGGGCGCGATCCGCAAATCGCCGAAGCGATGGTGGATAAAAACGTCGGTGTCGACATGAAGGCGATTAATCGGACCGTGCCGAAGGGCCAACTGGTGTCGCTGACCGCAGAGGAGGCGGTAAAGGTAGGGTACGCGGAAGCGACGGCATCGAATATGCAGGAGGTTATCGGTTTCATTAAAGCTGCCGATCATCCGGTGCTCAACATCGAACCGTCGCTTGCCGAGAAATTTTCGCGCTTTCTGACGCAGCCGTGGGTATCGATGCTGCTATTGTTTCTGGGCATTGCCGGCATCGCCATCGAACTGTTCGTTCCCGGCTTCGGTTTGCCCGGCATTATCGGTCTTCTTGGTTTCGGTTTGTATTTCTTCGGGCATTATATCGTCGGGTTCGCGGGGGTGGAGGACATAGCGCTCTTTATTATCGGCGTTGTGCTGCTGGTTATCGAAATTTTCGTTTCGAGCTTCGGGATTTTGGGGCTGATCGGCATTGCGTGTTTGTTCAGCAGCGTCGTCATGGCCGCTTACAATACGAAGCAGGCCGCGCTGCACTTGAGCGTCGCGTTCGTGCTCGCCGTCATCGTCGTGGGGATTTTTATCTGGATCTTCAAGGACCGCGGCGTTTGGAACCGATTTATTTTGAAGGAGGAGCTCAGGTCGGAAAAAGGTTATAATTCAGTGCCTATTCGCACCGATTTGGTAGGCAAGTCGGGAACGTCGATCACGCCGCTGCGTCCGGCCGGAACGATTTATATCGGCGACGAGCGAATCGACGTCGTCACCTCCGGCGAGTTTATCGCCGTGGGCAAGCAGGTGGTTATCGTCCAAGTGGACGGAGCGCGTATTGTCGTGCGCGAAGCCGGCGGAACGATGCATTAGCTCCGCGATGCTTACGAAGCCAGTTTTTTCTGGCGAAAAAACTCAAAGCGAATGCTTACGAAGCTAGTTTTTTCTAGCGAAAAAACTTTTAGGAGGTTCAACCCATGGATCCAATTGTGTATTTCCTTTTGCTGGCGGCGATCATTATTATCGCGCTGTCCGTATTTTTAAGCTTTGTGCCGATTATGCTGTGGATTTCGGCGCTCGCCTCGGGCGTCCGCATCGGTATTATTACGCTGGTGGCGATGCGGCTGCGGCGCGTTATTCCAAGCCGTATCGTCAATCCGATGATCAAGGCGACCAAGGCGGGGATCGACGTTACGATCAATCAGCTGGAGAGCCACTTTCTGGCGGGCGGTAATGTAGACCGCGTCGTCAACGCGCTGATCGCCGCGCATCGCGCGAACATTCATCTGGAATTCGAACGCGCGGCAGCCATCGATTTGGCGGGCCGGGACGTCCTGCTGGCCGTACAGATGAGCGTCAATCCGCGCGTTATCGAAACGCCTACGGTTTCGGCCGTCGCCAAAGACGGGATTGAGGTTAAAGTTATTGCTAGAGTAACGGTAAGAGCGAATATCGACCGCTTGGTCGGGGGCGCCGGGGAAGAGACGATTATCGCCCGCGTCGGCGAAGGGATCGTTACGACGGTAGGCTCCTCCGGTTCGCACAAAGACGTTTTGGAAAATCCGGACATGATTTCCCGTACGGTGCTCGGCAAAGGTTTGGACGCCGGGACCGCCTTCGAAATTTTATCGATCGATATTGCGGATGTCGACGTCGGCAAAAATATCGGGGCGCATCTGCAAACCGAGCAGGCGGAAGCGGATAAGCGCATCGCCCAGGCCAAGGCGGAGGAACGCCGCGCTATGGCCGTCGCCCAGGAGCAAGAGATGAAGGCCCGCGTCGTTGAGATGAAGGCCAAGGTGGTCGAATCCGAATCGCAAGTGCCTTTGGCGATGGCCGAAGCGCTCCGCGGCGGCAAGCTCGGCGTCATGGAATATATGAACCTGAAAAACATCGATGCCGATACGCAAATGCGCTCTTCTCTGGGCAAAATGAATGAGACCGGCAAACATGAAGATCAGGAGTAACGCTTCCTCCATGATCGCAAGGAGGGTGAGAGCATGAAGCTGATACAATTTCTGCTCAGCAACTGGTATATCGTGGTTATTCTGTACATCGTCCTCAGGACGATTGCCAGAACCGTGAAGCCGCCTGCCGGCGGCCCGCCTAAGGCGGGTCCTGGCGGAGCGTCGAAGCAAGGGATGCCTTCCTTCGGAGGCGGAGAGGGCGGCTGGGGACGCACGGTCAAGCAGACGGTAACCAAGACGATGCAGAAGTCTGCTGCGAACAACAGGCAGAACGACCAAGGCGCCGCCTTGTCGTCCCAATCCTCTCAGCAGCCTCAGAATGGCGCTGGGAGGGGTTACCAGCCTGCGGAAGGCCTAACTTCCAAAGCAAGCTCTTCCGCCGCTCCCAGGCGATTACAGAGCGTGCCCGCGGCTTCACAGGCGGAGCCGGCGCAACCGACTGTCGCTCCTTCGGCGAGCCAACTGGCGCAAGGCGTTATCTGGGCCGAAATATTGGGGCCTCCGAGAGCCAAAAAGCCTTACGGCAAGTAATGCCGCAAGCACCGACTTTCAACCTGAACAGGTTGGAGGCCGGTGCTTTTTTTTGTTGTTTAGGAAATGATGCGCAGCCATATCCTGCGGATATCCGGGGGCTCCCCCGAAAGTAGTGTCTAACCATAGAACGATCCCAGAGGAATGGTTAGACGCCGATCCAGCTTAGGCTGGATGCGGACGGAATAAGCTCTAGAGTATCACGTCACTTTTGGGGGATTTGTTCTTTTCTCAAGAGACGCCGCCGCTTTCGGGATATGAACAGGAATTGCTGTGCTCTTTCATAATTCGCCCGCTTCCAGCATATGGTGTAAATAGCCTGTGCTGCGTTAGCGGTGCTTTGAACGGCATGGCGAAAGCAAGTTAACTGATAAGCTTACACCAACTTTAAGGGGGAAATGTATGCGCAGTCTGACCCGCAAGTTCAATCAATTGACCGCTAAGCTGCTGGACCTTCCCCAGGACGTGGTGCTTGATTTGCCCCGAATGACGCTGATCGGCAACATGCAGCTGTATATCGAGAATCACCGCGGCGTGCTGCACTTTTCCGGCGAGCTGATGAAGCTGGCGCTTTCCAAAGGAAGCTTGGAAGTAAGGGGAAGAGAGCTGGTGATTCGAGCGATTTTACCGGAAGAGGTATTTATAGAAGGGGTTATAGAGGACGTTAAATTTATCCCGTAAAGAGGTGCATGTCATTGAAATCATCTTTTCTCTTATCGCTGCGAGGTTATGTGCTGGTGGAAGTTAGAGGGGGACGCATCGAGAAGCTGGTGAACGGCTTGACGGATAAACGGATGACGGCATGGGATATTCGCATAATGGACGAGTCGCATGCCCAAATGCATATACTGATCAAAGATTTTTTCCGGCTTCGTCCGCTGTTGAAGGAGACAGGCTGCCGGGTGCATGTGAAGCGGCGCCACGGCGTTCCTTTTTTGTTGGACAAACTGGAGAAGCGCAAGCTGTTTGCCGTAGGCATCGTCGGCTTTATCGTCGGGCTGTACTTGCTCTCTTCCGTCGTTTGGCAGGTGCGGGTCGAGGGCAACGAGACGATCAGCACGCAGCAGATTTTGCAGGCGGCCAAGGGCGAAGGCATTTACCAATGGCAGTGGAAAAACCGGCTGCAGGATGCGGACGTGCTGTCCAAGCTGCTGCAGAGCAAAATACCCGGCACGGCTTGGGTAGGCGTAGAGGTTCACGGTACGCATATCGTGATCAAGGTGGTGGAGGCGACGATTCCGAACAAGCCCCCGCTGCTGAGCCCGCGCCATTTGGTCGCATCCAAGAACGCGATGGTGACGTATATTTTGGCGGAAAAGGGGCGGCCGGCCGTCAGGCCGAATACGTATGTGAAAAAAGGGGACATCCTGATCTCGGGCATTCTGGGCGACGAAGTCAACCAGCAGACGGTGGTCGCCTCCGGCGTGGTGAAAGGGCTCGTATGGTATACGCCCAAGGTCGAGGTTCCTTTGGTGCAGCATTATAAAGTGTATACGGGGGAAACGAAGGATCGATCGTATCTGGTAATCGGCAGCAGGGCGCTGCAGCTGACAGGCTACGGCAAGCCCGGCTTCGAGCAGTCCGAAACGATCGCGGATCGGAAAACGCTGCAGTGGAAAAACTTCGTCCTGCCTTTGGGCTGGCTGAACGAGCGGGTTATGGAAGTGAACGTAAGAGAGAAGCAGATCACTCCAGAGGAAGCGAGACAACTGGGTGTAGAGCACGCGAAGCAGGCGATTATCGAGGCGGCGGGCAAGGACGCCAAGGTGGTCAATGAAAAAATTTTGCATGAAAAGACGGAGAATGGTAAAGTTTATATGGAAGTACATTTGGAAGTGGAAGAATCTATCACTGAGGAGCAACCTATCGTATCATAATGTGTTCGCTTGAAGGAGAAGAGGCCTGTTGATTGACAATGTACGGATTGTGAAAGTGGCTTTGAAAAACACGGCGGAAGGGCTCGCTTTATTCGGCCCGCAGGACAAGTTTCTGCATTTGATCGAGGAGCAGACCGACGCCAGAATTCAGTCCCGCGAGGAAGAAATCGTCATCCAGGGAAGAGCGGGAGAGACGGAATCGCTGCTGCAGCTCTTCGAGGTGCTGCTGGAGCTGGTGCGCAACAACTACATTTTGAACGAACGGGATATCCACTATGCGATTGAGCTGTCCAAACAGATGAAGGCGGACCAGCTGCTGGATTTGTTCAAAGGGGAGATCGCCACCACGCACAAAGGCAAGCCTATCCGCGTGAAGACGATCGGGCAGAAGCAGTACGTTTCCACGATCAAACAGAAGGATATCGTCTTCGGCATCGGTCCGGCCGGTACGGGGAAAACGTATATCGCAGTCGTGCTCGCCGTTGCGGCTTTGAAGCTGGGACAAGTCAAGCGGATCGTTCTGACGCGTCCGGCGGTGGAGGCGGGAGAGAGTCTCGGCTTTTTGCCCGGCGATTTGCAAGAAAAGGTTGACCCTTACTTACGTCCATTGTATGATGCTCTTAACGATGTATTAGGGCCCGAACAGGTCATCAAGTCGCTGGAAAGAGGGCTTATCGAGATCGCTCCGCTCGCCTATATGCGCGGCCGGACGCTGGACGATTCCTTTATCATTTTGGACGAAGCGCAGAACACGACCCCGGAGCAAATGAAAATGTTTTTGACCCGTCTCGGCTTCGGTTCGAAGATGGTCATTACAGGCGATGTGACGCAAATCGATTTGCCGCGCGGCAAGTCGTCCGGACTCGTGGAAGCGCACCGCATTTTGAAACGAATTGAAGAAATCGGATTCATCGAATTTGCCGAAGCGGATGTCGTCAGACACTCATTGGTTCAAAAAATTATCGTCGCCTACCATGAGGATAAAGAAAAATAGCTCGCCTCGGTCCTGTGCCTGCTTAGGTTCCGGCGCCCACGGAAGAGCTGTGAAAGGGATGACCTTTCGAGATGAAAAACCAGGTTTCGATCCAAGGCAAGCTTCAATACCGGCTTGCAGGCTGGAAATACAGCGCCCTCGTGCGCTTTCTTCTGTTTTTAGTGCTAACCCTCCTTTTTTATACGGCGCTGATGGGCAGGCTGATTCCGCAGACGTACGACATCACGCTCGGCTCGGTCGCGGAGAAGGATATTTTGGCCCCTCGGGCCATCGAGAACGCCATCGCCACCGAAAAGGCCAAAGAGGATGCCGCTCAGCGCGTACAGCCTGTCTACCGGATCGTCTCGCTGAAGAACGAGCTGATCATCGAAGCGATGTTCGAGAAGCTGCAGCAAATCAATGCCGATACGGAAGTGACGCTTGGCGACAAGGTCAATATTTTCAAAACGGTCATTCCGAATCTGATTGACGACCATGTGAACAGACAGATCAAGCTGTACACGGACAGCGGACAATATAACGATACGCTGCTGCAGGAAATGCGGCAAAAAATTACCGAACAGCAGTACCGCATACCGGAAGAGACGTATTACAAGATGCCTCGCGTATCCAAGGAAGACTTGACCGCGATGGAGCCGGTAGCCAAGGAGATCGTCACCCGCCTGATGAACGACCAGATTATGGACGCTCAGACGGCCAGGGCCAAGGTCGCCGAACTTGTGAATACGTCGACGCTGACCAAAAGCACGGCCCGCGAAATGGTGCAGGAGCTGGTGCGGGAAGCGATTACGCCGAACAAATTTTTCGATCAAAAAGGCACCGACGAAGCGAAGGGGCATGCCCGCGACAACGTGAAGCCGGTGTATATCAATAAAAACGATGTGCTGGTCAAAAAGGGCGACATCATTTCCGAGGAAATATATCAGCGTCTTAGCGGGCTGGAAATGTTGAAGGATGAAACAAGCTATGCGCCGAAGCTCGGACTGGCCTTGCTTGTGGTCATGTTTACGTTCGTTATCTTCATGTTCGTGAAGCAGAGCGCGCTGTCGATCAGCCACAGCAACGTGCAGCTGTTGATGCTTGTCCTTATTATGTTTTTGAATATTCTCGGGATGAAGCTGTTCTCGCTCGTGCAAAACCTCGATTATCCGTATATCGGTTTCCTGGCGCCGACCGCCATGGGAGCGATGCTGATTACGATTTTGCTCGACGCCAATTTGGCGTTTATCGCGGCGGTGTTGTTCAGCGTCATTGCGAGCGTCATCTTCAATACGGATCATTTGCAGGCCTTCGATTTCCGTTACGGACTGCTTACCCTTGTGACCTCGTTCGCGGCGATTTTTTCGATTCAGCGCGCGAGCCAGCGTTCTTCCATATTGAAGGCAGGGGTTATCGTGGCGCTGCTCGGCATGGCTCTCGTAGGGTCGCTGATGCTGATCGAGGATCACGAGACGAAAAAGAGCGTGCTGTTCGCCTTCTCCTTCATTGTGGGAGGAGGGCTGTTGACCGCGGTGTTCGTCATCGGCTTGCTGCCGTTTTTCGAAGCGGCGTTCGGCATTTTGTCCCCGCTGAAGCTGGTGGAGCTGTCGAATCCGAATCATCCGCTGCTGCGCAAGCTGCTCACGGAGACGCCGGGCACTTACCATCACAGCGTTATGGTGGGCAATTTGGCGGAGGCGGCGGCCGAGTCGATCGGCGCCAACGGACTGCTGTGCCGGGTCGGGGCTTATTATCACGATATCGGCAAGACGAAGCGGCCGAACTATTTTATCGAAAATCAGTCGAACATCGAAAATCCGCATGACAAGATGGACCCTGCGCTCAGCAAATCCATCATCGTCGCCCATGCCAGGGACGGAGTGGAAATGCTCAGCGAGCATCACATTCCGAAGCCGATTCGGGACATTGCGGAGCAGCATCACGGAACGACGCTTCTCCAATTTTTCTATCATAAGGCGAAGAAAATCGCCGAAGCGGAGAACGACCCGAAGCCTGTGGAGGAAGCGGATTTCCGCTATCCGGGTCCGAAGGCGCAGTCCAAGGAGGCCGCGATCGTCGGCATCGCCGATTGCGTGGAAGCGGCCGTGCGGTCGCTGCGCAGCCCGACGCTGGAGCAGATCGATTCGATGGTGCGCAAAATTATAAAAAGCCGGCTGGATGACGGTCAGTTCAACGAATGCGATCTTACGATCAAAGAGCTGGATCAAATTGCCAAAATTTTGAATGAAACGCTGCTTGGCATTTTTCACTCCAGAATCGAATATCCGAACGATCTGCAGGCGCAAAATCAGAACGACGCGTCCAAGCAGGTGAAAAGGAGTCAGAACGAATGAGTTTGCGCTTGGAATGGAATAACGAACAAAATGAATATGCGATTTCGGATGAGCTGGCCGCCAAGCTGCATCAATTGCTGCGCTTGGCCGGCGAAGCGGAGAACGTTACGGACGGCGAAGTTGCGCTAACATTCGTCGACGACGCGGAAATCCATCGCTTGAACAAAGAATACCGCGGCATCGACAAGCCGACGGATGTGCTTTCGTTCGCGATGCAGGAGATGGGCGAAGACGAGATCGAGATCGTGTTCGACGAAGACGATTTCGTGTCCGAGGACGAGCTGGAGCAGGTTCGGGCTCTTGACGGCGAGCCGGCCCAGACTGGTGAAGACGAAGAAGATGAAGAGTCTTACGAGGAGCCGCTCGGGGATATTATCATTTCCGTTCCGAGGGCCATCGCGCAAAGCGAGGACTACGGCCATTCCGTGGAGCGCGAGCTCGGATTTTTGTTCGTGCACGGCTTCCTGCATCTGATCGGTTACGATCATCAGGATGAGGAAGAGGAGAAAGTGATGTTTGCGAAGCAGGAGCAAATATTGCAAAAGGCGGGATTGATTCGTTGAGACCTAAGGTGAAGTGGCATCGAAGCTTTCGGTTCGCGTATGAGGGAGTGAAGTACGCTTTATCCACGCAGCGCAATATGAAGTTTCATTTTTTCGCCGCTTTCGTCGTGCTGCTGATGGCCTTGTATTTCCATCTGCATAAGCTGGAGATTTTATTTATTCTGCTCGCCGTGACGCTGATGATCGTCACCGAGCTGATCAATACCGCAGTGGAAAAAGCCGTGGATCTTGCCATGCCCGACCGTCATCCGCTGGCTAAAATAGCCAAGGATGTGGCCGCAGCCTCCGTACTGGTGTCTGCGGCTTTTGCCGCTATCGTGGGCATGATCGTGTTCTATGAGCCGATCGACGCGCTGTTCCGCGAGGCGAAGGGAATCGAGGGACACAGCTTTTCCGCTGCTATGGTCTGGATTTTGCTAATTCTTGTCATATTGACGGTTACCGTTGTGGAGACGCGATTTTCAAGCAAAGGAAACCGTGTGCAGCCGAGCTTGCTTTCGGCCATAGCATTTGCCGTCGCAACTTTTATCACTTGTTACGTTACGGTTGCCTTTGTAGCGCTTCTGGCGTATTTGCTGGCTTTTTTGGTTATGATGGTTTTATACGATAAAAGAAGCCGGGCTTTCCCGTCGCTGGCGCTGGGAGCCGTGATCGGCAGCTTTGTGTCGGTACTCGTCTATTATTTGGTTCATATGTAGAGCTGCAGCAAGCACATCAAACGAAAACGGGGTTGGTTGAGATGAAGCGAGATGCGTTGGTCGCCATGGCCAAAGAGGCTATGAAGAAAGCTTATGTGCCGTATTCCAAGTTTCAGGTAGGCAGCGCTCTGCTGGACAGCAAAGGGAACGTGCATCTGGGCTGCAACGTGGAGAATGCCGCCTACGGCCCTACGAATTGCGCCGAGCGAACCGCGCTGTTTCGGGCGATTGCCGACGGAGAAGCGCCGCGCTCCTTCCGCGCCATCGCGGTTATCGGCGATACCGCGCAGCCGATCACCCCTTGCGGCGTATGCCGTCAGGTGCTGATCGAGCTGTGTCCGCCGGATATGCCTGTGTATATGGCTAACGTCCGCGGAGACATTACCGAGACGACGGTAGCCGCGCTGCTGCCGGGAGCTTTTACCCAGGATGACCTTGGCTCGGACGGGAAACGCTCGAACTGAACGGGGAGCCGAAGAAAGATCATCATTGCAATTGATTGACAAATGGAGGAACTGTACTGAAATGACATCGACCGCTAATAAAAAAGCATTCAAATCCGGGTTCGTCGCCATTATCGGCCGGCCTAACGTGGGCAAATCGACTTTGATGAACCACGTCATCGGGCAAAAGATCGCGATTATGTCCGACAAGCCGCAGACGACGCGGAACAAAATTCACGGGGTATATACGACAAACGATTCGCAAATCGTTTTCCTCGATACGCCCGGCATTCATAAGCCTCAGTCCAAGCTCGGCAACTACATGATGAAGGTGGCGGAGGGAACGCTCGGCGAGGTCGATGCGATCTTGTTTCTGATCGACGTCGTCGAAGGGCTCGGCGGTGGAGACCGCTTTATTATCGAAAACCTGAAAAAAGTAAAAACGCCGGTCATTCTCGTCATGAACAAAATCGATCAGGTTCAGCCGGAAGAGCTTCTGCCCGTCATTACCGCTTATAAAGATCTGTATCCGTTCGCGGAAATCGTGCCGATCTCGGCTATTCAAGGCAATAACGTCAATACGCTGCTGGAGCAGGTCGTCAAATATTTGCCGGAAGGACCGCAGTACTACCCGGCGGATCAAGTGACGGACCATCCGGAGCAATTCGTCTGCGCCGAGCTTATCCGCGAGAAATTATTGCACTTGACCCGCGAGGAAGTGCCTCATTCGATCGCCGTCGCCATCGAGGATATGAAGGTCGAAGAGAACGGCGTCGTCCATATTTCGGCGGTTATTTATGTGGAGCGCGACTCGCAGAAAGGGATTATTATCGGCAAGAAGGGCGCTTTGCTGAAAGAAGTCGGCCAGAAGGCGCGGCGCGATATCGAAACGCTGCTCGGCTCGAAAACGTTCCTGGAGCTGTGGGTTAAAGTGAAAAAAGATTGGCGAAATCAGGAGCGGGTGCTCCGCGATCTCGGATTCCGCAACGACTAAAGGCAGAACGGCGTTCAATCCAGTTATTACTTGGCATACTTCCGTCTTCTTCGTATCATCCTATATCTTGTCGACAGGTTTGTTCATCTAAAAGCCTTTGTTTACAAGCAGCTTTCCTACAGCACGCACTTAGGAGAGGAGATGGATACACATGAGAGATTTTTCGTGGAAGTATTTTTCAATGACAGGCGATGTGGACGCCTACCTGCTTTACAAAGAAGTATCTAACGATGAACATCATTCCGAGCCCGATTCGGAAGAAGATCCCCTACTTGAGACAACGGAAGGGATACAATAGCCTGCACTTGCTTGGCATGGGAGAAGAGAGGACGATGCAGTACAGAGTTCAAGGAATTGTGATCCGCAGTATGGATTACGGGGAAGGCAACAAGATCGTAACTTTATTTACCCGGGAGCTGGGCAAGGCAGCCGTCATTATCAGAGGCGCCAAAAAAGTAAAGAGCCGCTATGCCTCCGTAGCCCAGCTGTTCACCTGCGGAGATTATTTGTATTTCAAATCGGGCCAGCTCGGAACGCTGAATCATGCGGAAATTGTGGAGTCCCATCACCGCATCCGCGAGGATTTGCATAAGGCGGCCTATGCCTCCTATATGGCGGAGCTGACCGATCGGATGCTTCCCGATCAAGAAGCTAACGCTTTTTTATTTGAGCAGCTGAAGGCGGGACTGCAAGGAATCGATGAAGACAAAGATATGCAGATCATTTCGTTTATGTACGAAATGAAAATATGGATGCAAGCCGGCTATCAGCCGGAGCTGGACGCTTGCGTATCGTGCCGGTCGGCCGAAGGAGCGATGCGCTTCAGCAGCAGTCTCGGCGGAATATTATGCGAGCGCTGCCGGGCCAAGGACCCGGGGGCCGTGCCGCTGTCGCCGGGCGGCTGGAAGCTCTTGCGTCTGTTCGCCCATACCGACATCCGGCGGTTAGGGCAAATCGACGTCAAGCCGGAGACGAAAGAAACGTTAAAGAAGCTGATGCGCACTTATTTTGATACTCATATCGGACTTCAATTAAAATCGCGTCATTTTCTCGATCAAATGGAGAAATACGGCGTATAATGCTTTGACATTTTTATTGCGGTTTGATAATATAATATATTAACATTAAAGGCGACTTCTCGTCCGGCTTAAGGTCATCCAAGGCTAAAAGCGGCGGGAATTTTTTGTTTGAAGAGACACTATCGTCTTCTGCAAAAGATTTTCGCAACAAACGGCTAGTACATACGTATTATTAGTAGCTTGTCAAAAGAAAGTAGGTGCAGCATGACGGGAATAGCGAATCCCATTATTTATGTAGCATCCGATTCGGCCGGAGAAACGGGGGAAGCGGTCGTTCGCGCGGCCATGGTGCAGTTCTATCCGCAAATAATGGATATGCGCATCGTTCCGTTTCTGGAGGACCGGGCAGGCATCGACAAATTGATCCAAACTGCCAAACAGAGGGACGGCATTATCGTATTCACTCTCGTTATCCCGGAGCTTCGAGATTATCTGGTGGAGCAGGCGCTCCGCCATCAACTGCCCTATATCGATCTGCTAGGCCCGATTATCGGATCGCTGGAGAAAAAGCTGCAGCAGGAGTCGCGTCATCAGCCGGGGATGATCCATCCGCTGGACGAAGATTACTTCAAGAAGGTAGAGGCGGTCGAATTTGCCGTGAAATATGACGACGGCCGCGATTTTAACGGCGTTCTGCAAGCGGATATCGTGCTTGTAGGCGTCTCCAGAACGTCCAAGACTCCGCTGTCGATGTATTTGGCCCATAAAAAATATAAAGTAGCCAACGTACCGCTCGTACCGGAAATTCAGCCGCCGGAGCAGCTGTTCACCGTATCGAACAAAAAAATTATCGGGCTTCGCATCAATCCGGAGAAGCTGAACATGATCCGCTCCGAACGGCTCAAAATGCTCGGCCTGCCGCAGAATGCCACGTACGCCAATGTCGAAAGAATCAACATGGAGCTTGAATATGCCGACCGCATCATGAAGCGGCTCGGATGCCGTATCATTGACGTATCGAATAAAGCTGTCGAAGAAACGGCGAGCATGATCTTAGAACTGCTTCAAGGAAGATAGCTCTTTTTTCCCGTCATGCAAGCAGGATTTTTTATTTCTTCATCGTATATAATATTACGGTGGTACTTTAGAACGAATTCGGTGGGACAAAGACTATGTCTTTCAAAATTATTGTGGATGCCGATGCTTGTCCGGTTAAGTCGGAAATCGTCAAAGCCGCTGCGCAATTTCATGTCGATGTGATGATGGTCGCTTCCTTCGATCACCGTCTCGCTCCTATGGAAGGCGTGCAGATCGTTCAGGTCGACCGTTCCGATCAATCGGTAGACTTGTACATAGCGAACCGGATCGCCCCCGGAGATATTCTGGTGACGCAGGATTTCGGCCTGGCGGCGCTGGCGCTGGGGAAAAAGGCTATCGCTTTATCCAATCGCGGACAGCATTTCAACGACCGGACGATTGACTTTTTACTGGACCGCAGGCACGAGCAGGCGAAGCAAAGGCGCGGCGGCAAGCATTCCAAAGGGCCGAAACCGTTTACCGACGAGGATCGACATTTTTTTCAACATTCTTTGACAAAACTTTTGCGAAGCTTGCAGGAGATTTCACAGAGATAGCGAATATTATTACGTGTTAATTTGATTGAAGGTGGATAGGATGAGTAACGGACGCATCCCGCAAGAAGTCATTGAGGCCGTTTTGAAGCATCATGATATTGTGGATGTAGTCGGCCGGTACGTGCATTTGAGCAAACAAGGCCACTATATGAAGGGACTGTGTCCTTTTCATTCGGAGAAATCGCCGTCGTTCACCGTCACACCTGAAAAGCAAATTTATCACTGCTTCGGCTGCGGCGCAGGCGGCGGCGTCATTCAGTTTTTGATGGCGATCGAAGGCTATACGTTTACGGAAGCGATCAGCGGCTTGGCCAAAGAAGCCAATCTGGATATCGGCACTTACGCGCAAGCGGACGGCCATGTTCAGCAAAATCCGGAGAAGACGAAGCTGCTCGAAGCCTACGAGCTTGCCGGTAAGCTGTATCAGTATATTTTGAAAAATACCGAGCAAGGCAAGCAGGCGATGCAGTATTTGCGGTCGCGGGGCTTGAACGACAAGGTGATAGAAACGTTCGGCATCGGCTATGCTCCCCCCCAGTGGGATACGCTGGCTCAACTGCTTGAAAGACGTCAATTTCCGCTGCCTCTGATGGAAAAGGGCGGTTTGATCTCGTCAAGACAGGACGGTCAAGGCTACTTCGATAAATTTCGCGACCGGATTCTGTTTCCGATCCATGATTGGAAAGGACAGCTCATCGCTTTTGGCGGAAGGGCGATGGGGGACGTGCAGCCCAAATATTTGAACAGTCCCGAGTCGATATTGTTTCACAAAAGCCGGAGCCTTTATAATATGCATCTGGCAAGGCCGGCCATTCGAAAGCTGCGTAAGCTGGTGTTGTTCGAAGGCTATGTCGATGTGATTAAAGCTTGGGAAAGCGGCATTACGAACGGGGTCGCTACGATGGGAACCGCGCTCACCGATGAACATGCGGATGTCATACGCAAACAGGCCGATCAGGTCGTCGTTGCTTATGACGGGGATTCCGCTGGGCAGAATGCGGCATACAAAAGCATTCCGATTCTCGAAAAAGCGGGCGTTCAGGTTCAAATAGCGATGATCCCCGGCGGGAAAGATCCCGACGAATATATTACAAGTCAAGGTTCTGAACGATTTGTACGGGAAGTGATTGAAGCTGCCGTACCGTCGATCAAATATAAACTTCTTTATTTTCGCAAAAATTATAAACTGCAGGAGGATGGCGAGAAGCTTCGTTACATTCAACAAGCGCTCAAAATCATTGCCGATATTCCTTCGCCTATTGAAAGAGAGCATTACGTTAGAGATCTTGTAACCGAATTTCCTTATTCTTACGAATCGGCGCTGCAAACCTTGAACGAAATTAGACTCCAAGCGGAAAAAAACAACAAGTTCGGGGATAATAAAGACAAAGCGTGGAATAATGTTATGAATGACGGAACACCTCGGGAACGGAGTCCTTCCTTATATCGTGCTTATCATAATGCGGAGCGTCAGCTCTTGGCCATCATGATGTATGACCGTGAAGTGGCGCATTACGTAGAGCGGGAGCTGGGGGATCAGTTTAACGTTGATGCTCATGCGGCATTGGCTGCTTATTTGTATGCTTATTACGCACAAGGATTCGAACCGAATCCGAGCAGCTTTATGGCTATGCTTCAAGAAGCGGACCTGGAAAGTTTGGCAAGTTCCTTAGCGATGATGGGCAATTCACACGGGGTCAACGATCAGGTCATTGACGATTACATCCGGGAGATAAAAAAATACCCGCAGCAGCAGCTAATCGAGCGAAAAAGAGAAGAAATGATTCGCGCAGAACGTTCAGGGGATATTACACGGGCCGCACAAATAGGCATTGAGATTATTTCCCTAGAAAAGCAGTTGAAATCATCTTGAAGCTTCCAGCAAGCAGGAAGATGACTCTAGGGAGGAGGGAGTTGGATTATGGCGAACGATCAACGCACGGAGATAGAGACAGAGTTGACGTTAGAGCAAGTCAAGGAGCAGCTAATTGAGCAGGGCAAGAAGCGTTCCTCTTTAACCTACAAAGATATTATGGAGAAACTGGCTCCTTTCGACCAGGATCCTGAGCAAATCGACGAGTTTTTCGAACAGCTCTCCGAGCTTGGAATCGATGTAGGCAACGAATCGGACGAAGAGCATGAACTCGGCCGGATGGATCAGGAGCATGACGATTTTCATTTTGACGACGATTTGTCGCTGCCTCCGGGCATTAAAATCAACGATCCGGTACGCATGTATTTGAAAGAAATCGGTCGAGTCCCGCTGTTATCCGCTGAGGATGAGGTGGATTTGGCGAAACGGATCGAGCTTGGCGACGAGGAAGCGAAGCGCCGGCTTGCGGAAGCAAACCTGCGGCTTGTCGTAAGTATCGCCAAGCGTTATGTAGGCCGCGGCATGCTCTTCCTTGATTTGATTCAGGAAGGCAATATGGGTCTGATCAAAGCGGTCGAAAAATTCGACCATACGAAAGGTTATAAATTCAGTACGTACGCGACCTGGTGGATTCGTCAAGCCATTACCCGGGCGATTGCGGACCAAGCAAGAACGATCCGGATTCCGGTACATATGGTGGAAACGATTAATAAGCTGATTCGCGTCTCAAGACAGCTTCTTCAAGAGCTCGGCCGCGAGCCGATGCCGGAAGAAATCGCCAAGGAAATGGATCTTAGCACGGATAAAGTTCGTGAAATTATGAAAATCGCGCAGGAGCCCGTATCATTGGAAACTCCGATCGGAGAAGAAGACGATTCGCATCTGGGTGATTTCATCGAGGATCAGGAAGCTCTTGCTCCTGCGGACGCAGCGGCTTACGAACTGCTCAAGGAACAGCTGGAAGACGTTCTCGACACGCTGACCGAGCGGGAGGAAAACGTACTTCGCCTGCGCTTCGGATTGGATGACGGGCGTACCCGCACCTTGGAGGAAGTAGGCAAGGTGTTCGGCGTCACGCGTGAACGGATTCGTCAGATCGAAGCCAAAGCACTGCGTAAACTGAGACATCCGAGCCGCAGCAAACGATTAAAGGATTTTCTTGAATAAAGCTTTGCCCTTATCGACCTTTCTGCACCCGCTGCAGTCAGGTCTAATTTTTTGTTTCACCTCAACCGATAAATAAAAACAGGTAAGACGAATAGGATATCGATTCAGTAAGAGGTGAACAAGAACAAATGGATGATAGACGTAAGATCATTATCCGGGAAATCGAGCAGTGGCGTAAAAGCAAGCTGCTGCCGGAACATTATTGCGATTTTTTGCTAAACTTATATTTGGAGGAAGGTTCCGGGAAACCGTCCGGAGGATTTCTTGGCATTTCGACCGATACGATCAGAAACAGTAATTGGAAGATATGGGTACTGTTCGTCGGGATTTTGGCCGCTATTTCTTTAGCTGCTCTTAATTTTACCGCTTTTGATTTACCAATGCAAATCGCCGTTTCTTTATTGTTCTTATTTCTTTGTTATGCGATCGGCAGCTTGCAAAGATCCAAGGAGCCTGTAAGGGCGCAAATATTGTTCGGAATGGCCTCGCTGTTTTTGCTGTTTATAGGCGTGTTTATGCTCGAGCTGCATCAAATTCACGCACCTGTGATCGTCGTCAGCTATGTCGTTCTATGCAGTCTCGTATGGCTGCTCACGGGGCTTATGGCAAGGTTCATGCTGTTTCAATTAAGCGGCTGGGTCGTACTCGTATTTTGCTACGGCTGGCTTCTGCATTATCAGCTCGACTCGCTGAATTGGGCGACGCTGGAGCTGAGCTGGGTGCCTCTTAGCATATTGTTTGGCTGGCTCGGCTGGATGCTTCACGAAAGGAGCAAGCAGATCGGCACCGTATTCTTGATGCTGAGCTGTATCGTTTGGTTTATGCCGGAATTGTATGGTATGCTGTATGCCGAACTATATGGAGAACAAATCGTTCAATTGGCGCTCGTAGGTAAAATCTTTTTTGAAGCGGGCATTTTATTTGGTTTCAGAAAAAAATGGATAGAGTGGGTTGCTTAACATGTTGAAATTGTCGAAACGGCTTGAGTGGATAGCCGAGCAAGTTCCGGCGGGAAGCAGACTTGCCGATATCGGTTCGGATCATGCACTGCTCCCGGCCTATTTGGCGCAGCAGGGGCGAATCGTCAAGGGCATTGCGGGGGAAGTCAATCGCGGGCCGTTCCAGGCGGCGTCGAAGCAGATCCGCGAAGCCGGATTGGAGCGCACGGTCGACGTGCGTCTGGGAGACGGGCTGGCCGTTATCGCGCCGGGAGAAGCGGACGTCATTACGATCGCCGGGATGGGAGGCGCCTTGATCTCCGCCATTTTGGAGGCGGGACAGGCAAAGCTGGCGGGCGTAAAGCTGCTGGTGCTTCAACCAAATGTCGGAGAAGAGAACGTGCGCAGCTGGCTGCTCGCGCATGAATGGACGCTGCTGAAGGAACTGATATTGGAGGAAGACGGGAAAATTTACGAAATCTTGGTCGCGGCATCGGCACAGCCGGCAGAAGCTTCCAATGATCGTTTATATGCGCCGCGGCTCCTAAACGGGCCGAACGGCGGGCTTGAAATCGGCCGCGAGCTTTTGCTCAAAATGGGGCCTTACTTGCTGCAAGCTCAAGACGAAGTATGGTTCCGCAAATGGGAGCTGGAAATAGCGAAGCTGGAGATGATTGAACGGCAGCTTGCGCTGTCGTCCCAGCCGGAAGCTCGTCTTAAGGAGCGGGAGCTTGAGCTGGAGAAGAAACGGATTAAGGAGGTACTCACATGTTTGCAAAAGGACAAAACGTCATCCAACTGATGGAGGAGCTTGCTCCAAAGCATTATGCCGTACCTGACGATAAAATCGGTCTTCAGCTCGGCACGCTGAATAAGGAAATTACCGGCGTGCTGATCGCTTTGGACGTTACGGATGAAGTCGTCGAGGAAGCGATTCGTCTGCAGGCGAATTTGATCATCGCGCACCATGCGATTATTTTCCGGCCCCTTGCCCATCTGCAGACGGATTCTCCCGCAGGCCGCTTGTACGAGAAATTAATCAAGAACGATATTGCGGTGTATATCGCCCATACGAATCTCGACGTGGCCGAAGGCGGCGTCAACGATCTGATGGCCGAAGCGCTGGGGCTGACCGGGCTGTCGCCTCTTGAGGATATTCATACCGACAAGCTAAAGAAGCTCGTCGTTTTTATTCCCGAAGATCATCTGGAGCGGGTGCGCCAGGCGTTATTTCAGGCGGGAGCGGGCTGGATCGGCCAATACAGCCATTGCAGCTTCAATATCGAAGGGACCGGCACTTTCGTGCCGGAGGAAGGCAGCGAGCCGTTCATCGGCAAGCAGGGGAAGCTGGAGCAGGTCAAGGAAGTGCGACTTGAGACCATCATTCCGCAGAGCATCGAGCGAAAAGCGATCCAGGCGATGCTGAAGGCCCATCCGTACGAGGAAGTAGCCTATGACCTGTATCAGCTCGATCTGAAGGGCCGCACCTTCGGCCTGGGCCGCGTCGGCAAGCTGGAGACGGCCGTTACGCTGCGCCAGCTGTGCGAGCAGGTCAAACAGGCTTATGACGTGCCAGCATTGAGGTTGGTAGGCTCCCCGGACAAGGAAGTGCGCAAAATCGCGGTGCTCGGCGGCTCGGGCAGCCGTTACGTGCGTCACGCACAGTTTGCCGGGGCCGACGTGCTGATTACCGGCGATATCGATTATCATACCGCTCACGATGCGCTCGCGGCAGGGATGGCATTGATCGATCCCGGGCATAATGTCGAGAAAATTATGAAGCAGGGCGTAGCCGGTTACTTGCAGCGCAGACTGCAGGAGAAAAAATCGGATACGGCGGTATTCGCCTCGCAGATCGATACGGAGCCGTTTCAGTTCGTGTAAATGGCAAAGGTTCGAAAAATGGCTTCATTGGAAATAACGAAACGGTTGTTTTTTACGGCGATTCGCTGTATACTAGCAAATGCACATCAGGAAAGCTTGACAGACAATCGCTGGTGAGAAATCACGAGAGGAAAGTCCGGGCTCCGTAGGGCAGGATGCTGGATAACGTCCAGTCAGCGCGAGCTGAAGGCTAGTGCCACAGAAATGGACCGCCGATGGCGAGGACTTCGGTCCTTCGCACAGGTAAGGGTGGAACCGTGGTGTAAGAGACCACGAGGAGATATGGTGACATATGTCCTGGTAAACCCCATTTGGAGCAAGACCTAGTGGAACGCAAATCTCTTCGGGAGATGAGTCCTAGCCCGGGACGCGTTCGGGTTGGTCGCTTGAGCCGGGCAGCAATGTCCGGCCTAGATAGATGATTGTCGCTTCAACGGTGGGAGGGTGGTACCCGTTACGACCACTGGAAGTACAGAACCCGGCTTACGGCAAGCTTTCCTGGAACCGAGAAAAACCGCCTGCGAAGGCGGTTTTTGTGCTGTTAGGAAATGATGCGCAGCAAATTTCCTGTGGATATCCAAAGGGGCTCCCCCCAAAGTAATGTCTACCCCTAGAACGATCCCAGAGGAATGGTTAGACGCCGATCCAGCCTAGGCTGGATGCGGACGGAATAAGCCTCAGAGCATCACGTCACTACCCTGGAAATTACTCTTGGTACCCCATTTCCATTGTCTGTGGTGCCGCGTCGGCGGCATGGATGGCTTTTGGGGGATTTGTTCTGTTAGGAGGGATTATCTTCCCCACAGACGATCAAGCAAGCGCTGCGTCCATTCCGGCAGCGTAGATACGGGTTCGGGCTGCTGCGGACTTTGCATCGATTGCGGGTTTTTGGTCGCTTCGGCCCTTTTTAAAGCCGCTACGACGTCGATCAAGCCGTGTCCGTAATACTTATCTTTTCCTTTCGGTCCGATATCTTGTGCCGTCTCTCGCATAATTTGCATCACTTCCGTATTTTTCAAGTCCGGATTGACCGAGCGGATCAGCGCCGCAAGCGCCGTAACATGCGGGCTCGCCATTGAGGTGCCGGACAGCGCCGCGTATTGATTATGCGGATACGTACTGGCAATGCTTACGCCGGGAGCGGCTGCATCGACATAGTCTCCGTAATTGGAGAAGGAAGCTTTGTTCTTGTTGGAATCGGTGGCCGCCACGGCGAACACCTCCGGATAAGCGGCCGGATATCCCGGCGTCTCGGTATTGTCGTTGCCGCTGGCCGCGATCAGGACGACGTCGTGGTCATAGGCGTACTTGATGGCGTCGTGCAGGAAATTGGCGTCGGCATAGTTGCCCAGACTCATATTGATGACCTTGGCGCCGTGATCGGTGGCCCATATGATGCCTTGCGCGACGGAATAGGTGCTGCCTGCGCCGCTTTGATCAAGCACTTTGACCGGCATAATCCGGTTGTACCAGCTCATGCCGGCGACTCCGATATTGTTGTTGACTACGGCTCCAATGACTCCGGCGACATGCGTGCCGTGGCCGACGTCGTCCAGCGGCGCCGCGTCCGTATTGACGACATTGTACCCGCTGATCAGCTGGTCTTTGAGATCGGGATGATTGATATCGACGCCGGTATCGACGATGGCGACCTTGATTTGATCGGAGCCTTTGGAAATCGTCCAGCCTTGCTCCGTTTCGATATTCGGCAAATTCCACTGGTAACGCTGGTACAGCGTATCGTTAGGCTTGAGCTCGTCCGATATTTGCGCTTCCTTCCGCGCGGTATCGGCGTTCACGGCGGAATCGACCGCTTCGCTATTGGTTAAATACAGAAAATGCGGCTCCGCATAAGCGACGTTCCATTTCTTGAAGTAATTCATCAATTGTTTGGCTTCCATCTGCTTCGATTCGAATATATAGGTGTAGCCGATTTTCCGATAATGGGAAGTGCCGATTTCGGAATCGATTTTGGCTAAATCGGCCTGTGTCGGCTCCTGGTTGAATCTGACGACGACCTGATTGACGTGATAATGGCTGGTACCTTCGTTTTCTTCGGGATGACGGACTTTCACATCGCGCAGCGTACGGGAATCGACGGACTCGATTTTATAATGATTGTCAGCCGGATACGTCACGATGCGCAGGTTTTTCAGCTGATGATTTTCCACATGTTTGAGAATGCTTTGTTTGACAACGCCCAGCAGCGCGGTTTCCGAGCTGTTTGACGGCACCCCTAACACGAAATACGTATCTCCGTCAAATTGGAAGGGAAGGGATTGATAGCTCTCGCCCCGGTCCGTTTTTTGCTTTGCTTCCCGGAGCTTCGGTTCCGTCATAGTACGCAGGGCATCGGGGAGGCTTCCGGCTTGGATGCCTTTATCGACAGTTTGGGAACGCTGGGTCCAAATAAGCTGCTCCATGTGCGGATGCTGCTGCTGCAAAGCAACGAGCTCCTGTTGTTTTTTCTCTAACGGCGCTCCTTCGCTTACGTTAAGCACTCTCCGCAGCTCCAGGCTGCACTGCGTGCGGCATAAGTCGTCGGTCAGCTTCATATCCTGCGACAAGGTAGCCTGCTTGACCTTCAGCTCCTCCTGGGGGGAAAGGCTGGCGATGCGCGGCGCGCCTTCATTGCGGGGAAAAAGAAGCGCGCCGAAAGCAATGAGCAGAGCGAAAGATAATGCATATTTCCACATCGGACTGACTCCTTTTTTATAGGTTTATCGTTAGAGTCTCCGCGGGGTATTGTTCTTACAACCGGAAATCTTCCCCTTAGCTCATGTTAAGTCATTTTCCATATTACTTTTAACTACAATTTGTGGTAGGATGGAGAAAGAAAGTCGTTTATTCAACCAAATGTTTTGTTTTAAATACAGGAGGTCTTGTGATTATGGCGAATTTTAATGTTAAAAATGTATGCGAAACTACGAAATCCAAACTAAGCGATGCGATCGCTAAAATGGAAACGTTCTTGAACGAACATTCCCTGCAGCAGCTGAATTCTGAGATGGATTCCACGATGGAGGAATTTTATAAAGGCTATTTGTCCGACATAAGACATTTGTTGGTATTCAGCGAAGTCGCATACGAGAAGCTGGGCGTGAGCTTGCGCCGTCCGACCTTTAACGTGGAATATGCGGAGAAGGTGCTTTACGAAGTGTATCACAGCTGCGTCAATAACTTCTTCTATCCGAAGAATGAATGTTATTCCGAGGACGGACGCTATGCTTATACGGGACAAGATGCGATCCGCTTCCGCAAAAAACCGACCCGCGCGGTGCGCGATTTGACGATCGAGCTTTCGAAAATATTCGAAACGCTGCGCGAAGATTTGGCTTACTACGAGACCGACTACATTACGCAAAAGCGGATGCAGGGCGAACGGGTATAAAACAAGCAAATTGGAAAATACTTACTAGAGATGCTGCAAACGCATCTCTTTTTGTTTAGAGGGGAGTCGGTTCCATGACCAATAAGCTAACGATCCATGAGCTCGCCGAAATCAGCAAGCAGATTATTCGGTATAATCAGCATTCTTCAGGCGGTTATATCGCTTGCCCGTTATTCGTTCATTACGGCTTCAGCTGGCTTCGCGACGGCAGCTTTATCGCAAACGCCATGGATACGGCTGGTGAGACCGCAAGCTCGGAGCTGTTCCACGGATGGGTAAACCGCGTCGTCGCGCGGCAGAAAGACCACATCGAGCAGCTGCTGCAGCGTCATGCCCGCGGAGAAGCGATAGGGGAGCATGAATTTCTGCATACCCGCTATCATTTGGACGGCCGCGATGACAAGAATTCGGAATGGGGGCATTTCCAGCTCGACGGTTACGGAACGTGGCTGTGGGGGCTTGCCGAGCATTTACGGGCTGCGGGGGCGTCGGCCCTTCCCGACACCTACAAGGTCAGCGCAGAGCTGACGGTCCGGTACTTAGGCGCTTTTTGGAAGCTGCCGAATTTCGACTGCTGGGAAGAGCGCAACGATCAGGTGCATCCTTCGACGCTGGCTTGCATTTACGGCGGTTTGAGCGCTATCGAGCCTTATCTGGAGATTCCCGGAATTACTGAGACGATACATAATATTCGCCAGTTTCTATTGGAACGCTGCGTACATCCCGAAAGCGGCCATATTGTGAAAAGTTTGCGCCCCGTACCCGGCGAAGATAGGTATGAATTCGTTCATGACGGAGTGGATGCGAGCTTGATGTGGCTGTGCCGTCCATTTGGCGTATTTGCCGCGGATGATCCGGTGATGGCGGCGACGATCCAAAAAATCAGGACGGATCTGCGCACGCCTCAGGGCGGTGTCCGGCGTTTTCCAGGCGACGAGTATTACGGAGGCGGGGAATGGATTCTGCTGACGGCGTGGTTAGGGTGGATTGAGACCGAGCTTAACCGCCGCGACGAAGCGGAAGCCGCACTGGCGTGGATCGCCCGGCAAGCGGATGAACTCGGAAGGCTTCCGGAGCAGGTGCCGAATGCGCTTCTTTCCATGGACACATACGAGGGATGGGTGAACCGATGGGGACCGCCTGCCAGTCCGCTGCTTTGGTCGCACGCCATGTACCTTGTGCTATATTCCCAGCTGTACCGTTAGTATAGCATCCCCCCTCTGCCGGGCACTCCTAAGTAAGGGGTGATAAACATGCCAGATGTCAAATGCAGTGTATCCAACTGTACGTTTTGGGCGGAAGGAAACAACTGTGCGGCCAACTCGATTATGATCGAGGTCGACGAGCATGCCCATGCCGATTTCAGCTCCGAGTTCGCTGAAGATTTCCAAGGCCATCAGGACAAGGCGGCAGATGTGCGCAGCACCTGTTGTCACACGTTCAAGCCGAAGAAATAAGCGGCTATCAGCTGCATGAGGGAGGTATGCCGTATGGCAGGTCATAACAGCAGAAGCAGGGACAAGAAAAACCGTTCCGCCCGTCCTCAGAGCTCCATGAAAGTTGTGCACAAGCAGGCCGCCGCAAAACATTCGGAGGAATATGCCGCCGAGCTTACGGCTCCGTTCGGAGCCCCTGTACAGGCGCCTGTTGAGCTTGTCGAGGTCGGAAGCCGCCGCGATGCTGCCCGAGAGAAGGAAGAGTCGCAAGAACAAAGCCGATGGCTCGGATATTCCGCCTTAACATTAGGCGTGCTTTCCTTGTTCATGTTCCCGGCGCTGTTCGGCGGGGCCGCCGCGGTACTCGGATTCTTCTCGTATAATCAGGGGCGGAAAGCTATGGGGGTATGGTCGATCGCTCTTGGACTTGTTTCTATGGCAAGCTATTTTTTACTGGCCCCGGCGTATTCATAACGATTTTCCGTACAGCGGAAGCAGGCTCTCTGGGCCTGTCTTCCTTTTTTTTCGGCAGGAAAAGACAAAAAGAACTGGATGACGAGCCCAAAACAGTGTACAATAAGTTTTGAAACTTTGATCAGGGAGTCATCTTTCTATGAACATTGATCCAAGAACTTTAAAAGATCTTCTCCAATTGCAGTTGCTGGGCAAAATGAGTCTGCTGTCTTCAGGCGATTCGGCTGCGGAAAGCGACGATAATTCCGATTTCGCCGATTTGCTTAATTCCTTGCTTACTTCCCAAGGATTGGACACGCAGACGGCAGAGCCGGGCTTTGCGGCGGGAGCAAGCGCAAGAACTTCCCTTAAGCCGGCAAGCTTCAATCCATCGTTCGCGTACGCTGCTGCGGCTCCGCAGATGAAGGCGGCGCAATCGGCTGGAGAGCTGGAACCGATTATCGAAGCGGCAAGCCGCAATCACGGCGTTCAGCCGAGCTTGGTCAAGGCGGTCATCGATGCGGAATCTTCGTTTAACTCACAAGCGGTTTCACGCGCCGGAGCCAAAGGATTAATGCAGCTGATGGATGGAACGAGCCAAGGACTGGGCGTTAGCAATCCGTTCGATCCCGAACAAAACATTCAAGGCGGCACCCGCTATTTATCCGATTTGCTGCGCAAGTATAACGGGAACAGCGGCGTAGCGTTGGCGGCTTATAATGCAGGCCCGGGACGAATCGACCGTTTAGGGATAACGAGCGATCAAGAGTTGATGTCGAAGATGCATCTGCTGCCCGGCGAGACGCAAGGTTACGTGAGCAAGGTGCTTAGATTGCAGCGTAATTACGAAGCTTAACGCAGCATAACAAAGACCTACCTTAAGCGTCCTTTGAAACGGGGCGCAAGCTAGGTCTTATTTTTATGAACATTGGGAGGTTATCAGCATGCTGTATTTGGATTATGCGGCTACGACGCCTCCTTATGACGAGGTAGCGGATACGATGGCCGAAGTGATGAAGAAGCATTTCGGCAACCCGTCTTCCCTGCATCGTATCGGAATTCAGGCCGAACAATTGCTTCGGCAAGCACGGACGGTCATTGCGGGCTGTCTGAACGTGCGCCCGGACGAAATACGGTTCACTTCGGGAGGGACGGAAAGCAACAATTTGGCGATCGTAGGAGCGGCTGAACAATTCCGCCACAGAGGCAGCCATTTGATTACGACCGCGATCGAACATGCTTCCGTATACGAAACGTTCAGACAATTGGAACGCAGGGGCTTCCGGGTTACGTATTTGCCCGTGGACGAGACCGGCTGCGTAAAGCTGGAGGAGCTTGAGAAGGCGCTGTCGGACGATACCGTTCTAGTGAGCGTCATGGCCGTTAATAACGAGATGGGGCGGCTGCAGCCGATCGGCGAGATCGGGGCGATGCTGAAGCGGCATCCCAAAGTGCTGTTTCATGTCGATGCGGTGCAAGCCGTCGGGAAGCTTCCCATCGATCCCGCCGCGCAGCGGATCGACTTGTTCTCCTGCTCCGCTCACAAGCTCCGCGGGCCGAAGGGAATCGGCTTTCTATACTGCCGCCACGGCTTGGAGCTGCAGCCGCAAATTGTCGGCGGCGGCCAGGAGAGCGGCTTGCGCTCGGGAACCGAGAACGTGCCGGCAATCGTCGGCATGGCGAAGGCGGTGCGGATCGCTTGCGAACGCCGCGCTGATTTTGCCAGGCATACCGCCCTGCTGCGCGAGCGCATCGTCAGCTGCATACGGGCTATCCCGGAGCTGTCGCTGACCGGATCGGAGCGGGCGGAGGATATGGCCCCGCACATCGTTCACTTCACGTTCCCCGGTATGAAGTCCGAAGTTATTGTTCATGCTTTAGAACAGCATGATATTTATGTATCGACCCGGTCGGCCTGCTCTTCGGGAGCGAGTTTGCCGAGCCGAGTGCTTCTCGGGATGGGGTATGACGGTCAAACGGCCGCTAACGGAATCCGCATCAGCTACTCGCTGGATCAGACGATGGATGATGCGAAGCGGCTGTGCTCGGCGCTCGGAAAAGTTGTAGAGCAATTGAAGCCGGCTATGAAGACGCAGCAAAGACGGAGGTCATTATGAAACCGGATGTCATTGTTCTCCGGCTCGGAGAGCTTACATTAAAAGGAAAAAATCGGCACCGATTCGAGAAGGCTGTATACGAGCAAATCAGGCGGGCCATGCGGCCTTATGAGAAGCTGACCTTTGTCAGAGACTTCGGCAGAGTGTATGTGGAACTGAACGGCGAGTCTTACGCGGACATCGAGCAGCGGCTCCGCAATATTCTCGGCCTGGCTTCATTCAGCCCGGTTTATTCCGCGCCGCTGGAGCTTGAAGCGATTGAAGCTGCCGCTTTGGCGGCGATGGGCAGTCTGGACGAGGCTCCGGCGACGTTTAAAGTGACGGTGCGGCGGGTCAATAAACGTTTTCCGTACGATTCGCAGGAGATGAACAAGCGGATCGGGGGAGCGGTACTGAGAGCGATGCCGGAGCTGAAGGTCGATGTGAACGCGCCGGCGGCGGAACTGAAGATCGAACTCCGCGAGCAGCGCGCGCTTATCTATTCCCGGGTTATCCAGGGTGTCGGCGGATTCCCGCTCGGCACCAACGGCAAGGCGATGCTGATGCTAAGCGGCGGCATCGACAGCCCTGTAGCGGGCTATTTGGCCTTGAGGCAGGGATTAAAGCTTGAAGCGGTGCATTTTCACAGCTATCCGTTTACCAGCGAAAAGTCGCAGCAGAAGGTCAAGGAGCTGGTCAGCAAGCTCGCCGAATATGCCGGCGACATCAAGCTGCATCTCGTGCCTTTCACGAATCTGCAAACCCGTGTCCATCAGGCATATAAGCAGAATTTGCTGATTACTATATTAAGACGGGCTATGTTCCGGATTACGGAAAAGCTGGCCGAGGAGCAGAAAGCTTCGGCGATCGTTACGGGAGAAAGTCTCGGCCAAGTGGCGAGCCAAACGCTCGGCAGCATGAACGTCATCGGGCGCGCGGTAGGTCTGCCCGTTCTCCAGCCGCTGATTTGCATGGAGAAACAGGAGATTATCCGCGTAGCGGAAATGATTGATACGTTTACGATCTCGATTCAGCCCCACGAGGATTGCTGCACCTTGTTTCTGCCGCCCTCTCCGAGCACGAATCCGAACCTGCGCGTCGTCGAGAGCATTGAAGGTCATATGGACTGGCTTCAGGAGGAAATCGACAAGGCGGTCGCCGAGACGCAGACGGTGTGGATCGGAGCAGGGAAGCAGGCGGCATTCTCCGACTATTTCTAATCGAAGCAAGCGGTCGGCGGAAATTTATACGTTGATTTTGAAACATATCGAGGCCGGCTCCGTATGAACTAATAAACGGATTGCGGGTTGACAGCGAACTTGGAGGGTTGGAAGACATGTTAGAATGGTTTTTACTTTTTTTGCAGATTATGTTGATTAACATCGTGCTGAGCGGAGACAACGCGGTCGTCATTGCGCTGGCCAGCAAAAATTTGCCTATAAGCCAACGGAAGCAGGCAATATGGTGGGGAGCCTTCGGCGCCATTGCGCTCCGCCTCGTATTGACCGTCATCGCCGTGTACATATTGACGGTGCCGTATATTCAGGCCGCCGGTTCGCTGCTGTTGACCTGGATCGCGATCAAGCTGCTGATTGACGATGACAGCCATACTAACATCAAAGAAGCTTCCACGCTCGGTAAGGCCGTTTGGACGATTATCGTCGCCGATTTCGTCATGAGTCTTGACAATGTGCTGGCCATCGCCGCCAAAGCGAATAACGATCTTACGGTCATTATTCTCGGGGTCGGCCTCAGCGTGCCGATCATCATATGGGGCAGCACGCTCGTTATGAATTTGCTGAACAAGTTTCCGATCCTGGTGTTTCTGGGCGCGGGGATTCTCGGGTACACGGCTGGAGAGATGTTCGTCAAGGACGAAACCGTATCCCATCTGCTGCTGTCCGGCGTTCCGCATTGGATCGTCCCGATCGCGGCGACGGTCATCGTGATCGGCGCTGGGGTGATTAAAAAAATCATCGGAAAGCCGAAGCCGCATCATTCCTGATCGATCCAAAAGTAAAAAGGTTGTAAATGGCATTACAAACTTATCGTTTTACCTTGCCTTTTGCGCCGATTAGCCGTATAATAAACGTAAATGTCAAGCGTCGGCGCTTATGTCCGACGCTTGTTTTGTGAACGGACCTCGGCCCGCAGCGGTTTTAATGCGAATGCGGCAGGGTCAAATTAAGGAGAGGTAAGGGAAAACATGCATTCAAGAGATAAAATACGCAACATTGCGATTATTGCACACGTCGATCACGGCAAAACGACTTTGGTAGACAAGCTGCTTCAACAATCAGGCACGTTCCGCGAGCATGAAGCGGTTCAGGAGCGCGCGATGGACTCCAACGATCTGGAACGGGAACGCGGCATTACCATTTTGGCCAAAAACACGGCAATTCGATATAAGGATTATTTGATCAATATCGTGGATACCCCGGGACATGCGGACTTCGGCGGCGAAGTCGAACGGATTATGAAAATGGTAGACGGCGTTCTGCTCGTCGTCGATGCTTTCGAAGGCACAATGCCGCAGACGAAATTCGTTTTGCGCAAAGCGTTGGAACAAAACCTGACACCTATTGTTATCGTCAATAAAATCGACCGTCCGAACGCCCGTCCGGCTGAAGTTGTCGATGAGGTGCTTGACCTGTTTATCGAGCTGGGAGCCAACGACGATCAACTGGACTTCCCGGTCGTGTACGCTTCGGCGTTGATGGGCACCTCCAGTCTGGAATCCGATCCGGCGAAACAGGATGACAACATGCAGGCTATTTACGACACGGTCGTCAATCATATTCCGTCTCCTACCGAAAGTGTAGAGGAGCCGCTGCAATTCCTCGTCACCTTGATGGACTATAACGAATACTTGGGCCGCATCGCTATCGGCCGCGTGAATCGCGGCGTCGTGAAGCAAGGGCAGCCGATCGCCGTTATCAACCGCGATGGCGTCACCAAGCAAGCTCGGATCGAGAAGCTGTTCGGCTTCCAGGGCTTGAAGCGAATCGAAGTGGAGCAAGCCGGCGCGGGCGACATCGTTGCCATTGCCGGCATCAAGGATATCAACATCGGCGAAACGATCGCCGATCCGGCTAATCCGGAAGCATTGCCGGTGCTCAAAATCGACGAGCCGACGCTGCAAATGACATTCCTTGTCAATAACAGCCCGTTCGCAGGCCGCGAAGGCAAGTGGGTCACTTCCCGCAAGCTGCGCGAGCGTCTGTTCAAGGAATTGGAAACCGACGTCAGCTTGCGCGTCGACGAAACCGACAGCCCCGATGCGTTTATCGTCTCCGGCCGCGGAGAGCTGCATCTCGGCATCTTGATCGAGAATATGCGTCGCGAAGGCTTCGAATTGCAAGTATCCAAGCCTGAAGTGATCATCAAAGTCATCGACGGCCAAAAGATGGAGCCGCTTGAGCGACTGATCATCGATATTCCCGAAGAGAGCATGGGTGCCGTAATGGAGAGCCTCGGAACGCGCAAAGCGGAGATGGTCAATATGGTCAACAACGGTTCCGGCAACGTCCGCCTGGAGTTCCTGATTCCGGCGCGCGGCTTGATCGGCTACCGTACGTACTTCCTGACGCTGACGCGCGGTTACGGCATCATGAACCATGCGTTCGACAGCTACGGCCCTTATTACGGTGCGGGCGTCGGCGGACGGCACGAAGGCGTGCTCGTTTCGAGCGAAACCGGAACGTCGACGATGTACGGCATGCTGTCCGTGGAAGATCGCGGCATTCTGTTCTTGGAGCCGGGCACGGAAGTTTACGAAGGCATGATCGTCGGGGAGCATACCCGCGATACCGACATCATCGTTAACATTTGCAAAGAAAAGCAGTTGACCAACATTCGTTCCGCTGGTAAAGACGATACGGTCAAAATGAAAACTCCTCGCTTGTATTCGTTGGAACAGGCGCTTGAATACTTGAACGACGACGAATATTGCGAAATTACGCCGAAATCGATTCGTTTGCGCAAAAAGATTTTGAACAAAAGCGAGCGCGAGCGCGCCGAGAAGCACCGCAAAATGGCTGAAGCTAACGCATAATGATATAACTCGCAAAGAAAGCTCTGAGCAATCAGGGCTTTCTTTGTAGAATTTTAGAAGGAGGTCGTCTCTCGTGACAGAATGGTTTAGAGCGCATCCGTTCATTACCTACATTATCATTTTTGTGTTGATTTCCTATGTGTATAATAAGGTATTCAAAGCGCGCAGACTCCCGATATTGAAAGAAGCCGTCATTTACATCATGCTCGCTTTGGGCGCCGGTCTGCTGCTGTTATTCCAATTGGGAGCGCTGCCGATTATTCCGAGTCTGACGGTAGCCGTCGCTTTAATGCTTCTGGTGAGAGTCCGTTACTTTATTCAAGATCGCGAGAAAAAGCAGGAATAGCGAAAAAAAGCAGAGCCTGTGTATAGCGGGGAAAGCGAGGGGCGTATGAAAAGCTATTGGTTAACGCCGGTCGAGTTTTGCGCAGACCGTACGATCATGCCGGGAGAGCGGATCGAGCTGGGTCCGGAGCAGGACCGGGAACGTTTCCTCGCGCTTGTCAAAGCGGTGCATTCGCGGATGCTCGTGCCGTTCAAAGCGAATCTGCTGCTGAGCGAGGAAGCGGAGCTGGCATGCGGCGTGGATGAGCTGCCGTTCGATCTTTCGTCGTCAGAGGAGATCGCTTTTGATGAGCGGCTTGCGCTGTCGCATTGCGCCTTGGCTTACATCGACAGGCTTCCTTCCGCCTCCGAGATGTCCGGCTGGCTGCAAACGGCCGCAAAGCGCGCCGCAGGGGAGACAGGAGCTGAACGTATCGCCGGGTGGCTGCATATGATGAACAAATGGAATGAGCAGGGGCTGCCCGTCATGCTGCTGGTGCAGTAGACCGTGTTTCTCGCCCTATTTCTTGAGCCTTAGGAGGAAAAACGAACTTGAAACTTGAGGATGCGTTCTTTAATTGGCTGCAGATGAAAATAGTCGAAGAAGCTCGGCCCGACGATCGAGCGGCCAAGGATACGCGGATGTTTTTCGAGGAGATTTTGCGCGAAGATCACGCTATCGCTTGGTTTGAGACATCGGAAGACGAAACCAGAATACATATTGACTACGAAGCGCAAGGAACGAGCAAGAAGCTGTTCTTTGACAAGGAACACGCCGAGCAGTTGCTGCATGATATTAATTCCAATCCTAAGTACAATCAGTGACATATATGACGGACACTTTCGATAAACTAAAATAAATCGTCCGAAAGGAGTGTCCGACCATCGCTGAAGCGCCGAACCGCATCTCGCTCACTAGCAGCAACTGCCTGTGGTTGCCAAGCAATTCCTGTGATATAATGGTGTCACCCAAACGGCATAAATTCTAAGAATAGACGCAGGAGGGGTAATCATGGCAGAAACGATCACAGTACTGCCGGAGCCATTGGCAGCAGCTTTGCAGAAGGAAGCCTTTGCATTGCTTAGCACCGTGGATTTCGAATCCGGCTCGCCCAGCATGAACGCTGTTTCCTGGATTTACGCCAAAGACTCGGGAACGATCCGTTTTGCTGTGGATCGTCGCTCCCGTATCGTAAGCAATATTAATAACCATGCGCTCGTTAATGTGACATACATTGGCGAAGGCTCCGTTCATGCCATTTACGGCAAAGCGCGCTTGGTAGCGGAGACGCTGGCCGATGTGCCGCTTAAGCTGGCATGCTTTGACGTGGACATTACCGCGGTGCGTGACGCGATGTTCTACGGCTCGCGTATTTCGGTTGTGCCCGAATATGAGAAAACCTATGACAAACGCGCCGCCGAGAAGCTGGACGCGCAAGTTTTTGATGCTATGCAAAAAGCCTAGAATGCTGTCGATTCTAGGCTTTTTCAACATATCCCGCTACAAATTGGCATTCGGCATCTGCGGTTCCGTACTTTCGGGAGCCGGGGCAGGCTCTACGTCCCGGGGAATTTGCGGCATAATCCGGCCGATAATCTCCGCCATTTCCGTTGCGAATCCGCTGATCGGCTTGCCGTTCATCACATGATCTCTGATCCTTTGGATCCGATGCGACAAATCCATATCCGCCGTAACGATGGCATCGACTCCGTAAGGATCTTTTTTCAAAGCTTCCGCGACCGAAAGCTTGATAGTTCCAACCTTGGAACGGTCCATTTCCGGAGGCAAATTGATCCCTACAACCGCCGTGTTTCCGAAAACGACGCAATTGGCGCTTTCAACCTGCGGGATGCTGGTGGCGATTTGCTCCAAACGTTCGGAGACGGCCCGGGAATCGATGATTTCCTTTTTCTGAGGCGCCGTTTGCTTCACTTGAATTTGTCGATTCGTATCATTCGTCGGAGAGGGGGAAGCTCCATTCTTTGGTGATTGGTTACAACCTACCAATACGGACAACAGCACAATACAATAGACAAACACTCTCATTATCGATCGTCCTTTCTATCCCTTAATTGCTTTGGTTAGTTTGTCCTTACTAGTTGCTTCCTATGTATAACGGCAACCAAACACCAGATCTGGGAGGGACTCAAATGGAAAAAATTTTTGTATTGGATACCAACGTGCTGTTGCAGGATCCTAACGCAATATTTGCTTTTGAGGATAACGAGGTGGTCATTCCGGCGATCGTATTGGAGGAGATCGATACGAAGAAGCGGAACGCGGATGAGCTGGGGCGCAACGCCAGGCAAATTTCGCGCATGCTGGATGGGCTCCGTTCTCAGGGACGGCTGTATGAAGGCATCAGCCTTCCCAGCGGCGGCAGCTTGAAGGTAGAACTCAATCATCGGAGCTTTGCCAAGCTTCAGGAAGTATTCGCCGAAGTGACCAGCGATAACCGCATTTTGGCGGTCGCTTTAAACTATCATTTGGAAGAGCAGGAGAAACCGCATCCGCGGCCCGTCATCATCGTCAGCAAAGATACGCTCGTCCGGATCAAGGCGGATGTGCTGGGGCTGACCGCGCAGGATTATTTGACCGACCGGATCGTCAATATGCCCGATATGTATACGGGGTATTTGACCATTCATGCGCATCCTTCCATCATCGACGAGTTTTACACGTATCGTTACTTGAGCGTGAGCTCTCTCAATCTGGCATACCCGCTGCACCCGCATGAGTTCGTCATCCTAAGAGACGAGATGGGAACGTCCAAGTCGGCGCTGCTTAAAGTCAATGCCGAAGGGAAGAAGCTGGAGCCGCTGTTTTTGAGCAATGATCCGGTTTGGGGGATCGGCGCGCGCAATGCGCAGCAGCGGATGGCGCTGGAGCTGCTCCTGAACGACGATATTCCGATCGTTACGCTGACGGGCAAGGCGGGAACGGGCAAAACGCTGCTGACGCTGGCCGCCGGCCTGATGAAGGTCGAAGACGAGCATAAGTATAAAAAGCTGCTGATTGCCAGACCGGTCGTGCCGATGGGCAAAGATATCGGGTATTTGCCGGGCGAGAAGGAAGAGAAGCTGCGTCCGTGGATGCAGCCGATTTACGACAATCTGGAGTTTTTGTTCGATACGAAGAAGTCGGGGGATATCGATAAAATATTGGCCGGACTCGGCAGCATTCAAGTCGAAGCGTTGACGTATATTCGCGGCCGTTCGATTCCAGGCCAGTTCATTATTATAGATGAAGCGCAGAACTTATCCAAACATGAGATCAAGACGATCGTCTCCAGGGTCGGAGAAGGCAGTAAAATCGTTCTGCTGGGCGATCCGGAGCAAATAGACCATCCATACCTGGATGCCTCCAGCAACGGCCTCACGTACGTTGTAGAGCGTTTCAAGGGCCAAAATATTAGCGGGCACATTACGCTGGAGCGCGGGGAGCGTTCCCATCTGGCTCAGCTCGCGGCGGATTTACTGTAATCGAGCTAAGAAGAAGACGCAAGGAGCGGCAGCCGAATATTCCGGCCGTTCTCCTTGCGTCTTTTTTCGGAAGAAGGTTAGTTTTCCGCCGACAGAGGCGAAATTTCACAGCCGTAGGCGCGGGCGATACGCTCCATCAGCTCGTCCGATTGAATGTCCGCCGCGCAGCACATTTCGCCGTTTTGCTCAAACGAGGCTAACAGATGCTCTTCCATCTGCAGCAGCGCTTGAGAAGGCTCGGCCTGCGGCCCTCCAGAGCGGAGCGTGTACAGGAAGACGGCATCGGCATAGGCGTATATGCGCCTTCCCTGGCTGCTTGTAAACCCATAATCCGTGAACGAAGGCCTAAGCTCGGCTCCGTCCGGAAAGAGCAGCAAGTCGAAATTCTCGCAAGCAACCCCATGCCGTTCCATAACGGCGCGGGCTTCTTCTTGCTGACGGCGGCTGCCGAAAATAAGCAGTTCCTTGTCTCTGTCGATGGGCGGGGAGCTTTCGGCGAGCTCTGCGACGATTTGCGTATCGATGCCCGGCCGCCTCCCTTCGGGTAAATCCATGTCCAGACCGAATGTGCGAATAGGTTCCACCGGCGTATTCCTCGCTTATCGATAAGTTATAAAGCCAGCTTGAGCAGAATGCTCAGCTTTCCTTCCTCCTGGCGAACCTCGGTCACTTGTAAAAAAGAAGCGAAGGCTTGCGGATAAATGCCGAAGTCGAAGTCTTTCATCATGGCGTCGATCGTCGATTGCGGCAGATCGAAGCCGTTGAACTGCAGTTGTTGTATAGTAAAGCGGATAAACTTGGTTTTGCCGTCGTTCTTGACGGCCAAATCGTAGGAGCCTTTTATAGTTACTTCCATATCGTCCTGACGGCCGGTAGCGATAATGTCGCTGCGGGTAAAACGAAAGCTCATGTTTTGGAAGATCGGGTTTTTGGCGCGCAAAAAGGTGTTAAGCTCTTCATCGGTGATCTGAAACGTGTACTGAAAGCCGTTCATGATCAGATGCGTATTTTTCCCGCCGCCGCTGTCGCTTGCGCTTACCAGCTCGGGCAGCTGCTTCATAGCTTGGGCGAGCGCGAGAAAATAAGTTTTAAACAGCGGAGCTCCCTTTTGCTGCCACTGCAAGGTCAGGTTCGTCATCTCCTGCAAAAGCGTAGGCGCGGCATCGGGTTGCTTGGCCAAGTCGGCGTCGATTTGCTGCTGGAGCGCCGTCAACCGTTCCTTTTGTGCCATATAATTATCCTTAGCTTGCTGGAGCTCGGCTTGTGAGGTTTGCAGCTCGCTTGTCAGTTCTTTGAGCTTCTTCTGATTGTCCAAATGCTTCTGCAGAGCGTCGCGGTCGCTCGTCATGATCATCTGCAAATATTCGAGCGTAATCAAGGCGTCCTTGAAGGAGCCGGCGGAGAACAGCAGCATCCACAGTGAATCCCGGTCTCCCATATAATAAGCGCGCAGAACGCGTCCGGCATGCTGCTTGGTCTCGCCGGACAACGCTTGCTGCTGCTCCAACTGCCGCTGCGTCGACGTTTGCTGCGCATTCAAATTTTGCTGCTGCTGCTCGATTCGTGCAAGCTCCTGATCGATTTCATAGACGGTCAGTCCCTTTTGAAGCAGCTGCTTCGACTCTTCCGAAGTGACCGCGGCATGAACGAAAGGCGGAGAGGACAGGCATAGACCAAGACAGATCAAGATGCAGGCTGCTCGTTGAAAGGGCCTCATCGGATTATTCCTTTCCGGATAAGTACTGAATCATGCTGAATCGTGCAAATTCAGATTACCACAACTCTATGTGCGATAGGTTAAAAAAATACTTCTTCCGAAGAAGAAGTAGAACGGCCGTTTATTTTTGCGCCGCGCCGGCCGGCTTCAGAAACCGGAGGAGCTCCTCAAGCGATTTTTGCTTGGCGGGAACTTCTCGTGCGAAGGCCGGATTCCGGTTTATATCGGATAAGTCATGCGTCCAGATCAGATGATGTTCATTGGCGCTGCCGCCGCTTGTAAATACCAAATCCCATTTTTGCTCGCGAATAAACCCGTCGCTATCGATTCGCATCTCAATGGAGCTTGGGGCACGCAGTCTGATCGCTCCTAAGGCCGAGCTCCAGGCGTCTGAGGCAAGCCCGTTCGTCTTCAGCTGGGCGGACAACGAGGGCAGCACGCTCTGATTGAGGTAATCGGCGACGGCCTGTTCGTTCTTGGGCGTCACGCTTAAGGCGATTTGTTTGCCGGGGCTTCCGTCCTGCAGCGTCACGGCTTCTTTCGTCGTCTGGAGCCAATCGGGGTCTGCGCCGCTGAGCAGCTGTTTGGTTATTTCGGCCGTCAGCCTGCCGGTATTCTTCAACGCGCCGGATGCGTCGCTCCCGGACGCCTGGTCCTTCGGAGGCGCGATGGGAAGCGTCATGTATTCATCCTGCTTATTTAATGGTGGCATATGGAAATACAATTTGCTATCTTTAATGAGAACCGGAATATCGATGGCGGTTCCGCCTGCAGGGGTAACCGACAGGTCGGCCTCCATACGGGGAGGCTCCAGCGCGGCGACGCCTTTATAATCTATTTGGCTATCCTTCAGCAGAGCGAACAGCGTCGCCGTCATCGGGCTGGTCTGTCCGAACAGCGCGGCGTCCGCTTTCAGCTCGACGGACCCTTGGAAGCGGTAGTTTACGATTTCCTGCTGTTTGGCCGCGGCCTGCAGAAGGTCCTGCTTCAACTGCTTATTGTCCGTGCAGCCGGTCAGGAACAGGGCAATGCCCGTCATCGCAACCAAGGCGATATAAATGGAAAACTTGCGGTAAAAAGACAACATAAAAGCCCCTTCCGGATGATTTCTGAACCAACCTCTATTATACCGACTCTGGTCTTATTTGTCTTTAGTCTAGAAGTGCGATGTAAGAGCGGCCGAAGCGGCCGAAACAGTCTAAGTGATTCATGCGGAATGCGGGGGAAGGGGGAGTCGGGTGTACGGCAGCGAACAACTAGTAAAAGCGATTCGGGAACGAATCGGACGAAGCGCAGACCAGGCGATACGATTTCGCGATTATATGCAGATGTGTCTTTATGAGCCGGAATGCGGCTATTATTCGAGCGATCGGGTCAAAATCGGCCGATCCGGCGATTTTTACACCAGCGCTTCCATCGGAGGCTTGATAGGCGAGACGCTAGCCGATTATATCGCCTCCCAGACGGCCGTAAGGGACGCCGGAGGGGCGGCAACGATAACGGAATGGGGCGGAGGAAACGGACGGCTTGCAAGGCAGCTGCTGGACAGGCTGGAGGCCGCATATCCTGACTTTTATGCCGGGATTACGTACATTTCCATCGAGAAAAGTCCCGTACATCTTGCCATGCAGCAGGAGGAGCTTAGCGGGCATCGGGATCGCGTGCGCTGGATGACGGAGCAAGAGTGGCTGAATGGGGCGCCTTGGAACGGCGCTTTCATTATTTCGAATGAGCTTGTCGACGCAATGCCGGTTCACCGCATTCAGGCGCTGCAAGGGCGGCTAATGGAGCTGTATGTAGAATGGGATGAGGGACGAGACCGGTTTGCCGAGAAGCCGCTGCGCGAGGCGGAGAAGCCTGTCGCCGATTATTTGGCGGCCCAGGGAGCAGTGCTGCGGGAAGGGCAGCTGGCGGAAGTGAACCTGGACGGTTCGCGCTGGATCGCCGAAGCGGGATCTGCGCTCGGAAGCGGTCAGATCATTACGATCGATTACGGCGACGCGGCCGAGGAGCTTTATGCCCCGCACCGGATGAAGGGCACCTTCCTCTGCTACCGGCGTCATGCTGCCTCGGACGATCCTTACGCTGCGCCCGGAGAGACGGACATGACGGCGCATGTGAACTTCACGGCGCTGATCGAAGCCGGAGAACGATCGGGCTTGCGGCTGAAGGAGTACAAGACGCAGAAGCAGTTTCTGGTGGATAACGGAATTTTGCACAAGCTGCAAAATACGCTGAACCCCGATCCTTTCAGCCCTGAGGCCAAGAGAAACCGGGCGATCCGTCAATTGCTGCTGAGCGATCAGATGAGCGAGCTGTTCAAGGTGCTCGTCCAAGAAAAAAGGTGATCCTGCTTCTCGAAGCGGATCACCTTTTTTTCCGGTTTTCTCCGGAATGCTGTTACTACGGGGACGATCGTTAAATGGACATTTTGAAAAATGACCAATACGTGAAGCCTGTGAACGACAAAATCATGTAGCCCCAAAACAGCAGTATGTAGGTACGCTCGGATAACTTCATGTATCCCAGCAAAACGAAGAGAACCGTCTGGGCGAAAAAGATCATAGCCATCGGAACCATATCGCCGGCGAGCGCCATCAAACCGATAACCAATGTCCAGAAGCCAAGCACGCGAAACATGCGATCCATTCTGCATCCCCCTTAAAAATTTGCGTAAGAAACCGGCTCCGCGAGTCTGCGAAAATTACGGAAGCGTTTAACAAACCAACCTTAAAACGCGGTTGTTCATCTTCGAGTGACATCGACGGACGGTTTTCTCATTGGCGTTATTTACTAATAGACATTATAACGGTTGCTTTCCATAGTGTAAACGTCCAATACGTGACGATTTTAAAACATTTTCTCCCGTTTCGGTTTCAGTTTGCCCAGGCCGGCATGAAAAGATGTATGAGTCCATTGAAAAATGGCAATACAAAATAGTAGAAAACGATTCTATGAACTCTACTATGGGCATAGAGATTAAGTAAAGCAACATTCCATGTCTTACTTTCGATAGATGAATGGATGATTGATTCCCCAGGGGTTAGGAGGACTGCTCTTGTATGACAGCCATTAGACAAGATGCTTGGAGCGATGAAGATGATTTAATCTTGGCGGAGGTGACCTTGCGTCATATTCGCGAAGGCAGTACGCAGTTGACCGCTTTCGAGGAAGTCGGTGAAAAAATCGGCAGAACTGCGGCCGCCTGCGGCTTCCGCTGGAATAGTTTCGTAAGGAAAAAATACGAGGCCGCTATACAAATAGCGAAAGCCCAGCGCCAAAAAAGAAACCAGCAGAAAAAGCATACCGCTTTTGCGGCGGTTTCGAGCAGTTCTGCGGTACTGGAGCACGCGGAGCATGCGAAATCCGGCGACAGCTTCTCGGAAGAATCTATTTCTATTGATGCGGTCATCCGCTTTTTGCGTCAATGGAAAGGCACTTATCAAGAAATGTCGCGCCATATTCGCCATTTGGAGAAAGAGCTTAGCGAAAAGCAGGATGAGCTCGACCGTTTGCGCAGCGAGAACGATGAGCTGAACAAACAGGTCAACGAGGTGGAAACGGATTATCGGGTGGTTAACGACGATTATAAAGCGCTCATACAAATTATGGACCGCGCCCGCAAGCTGGCGTTTCTTGTTGAAGAGGAAGACGAGAACAAAGCCAGATTCAAGATGGACGCGAACGGTAATCTCGAAAGAATAGAATAAGATTATCCCAAGGCCCTGCAGGGAGCATCTGCGGGGCTTTGGTTTGTCTGCGGCAAGAAAAATCTGGTATGATGAAGCTAACGTAAATCTAAGAAAGAGCAGGGGGATACAGGGAATGATGAGAGTCAGAGTGGTAGGAGCGGGAGCGCTCGGCATGCTGCTCGCCGCTTCGCTCTCCGTCCGCGGAACGAATGTCGAGCTTGTCGCCCGCAGCGGCGAGCAGGCCGCACGGCTGGAAAGCGAAGGGCTGCTGCTCACGGACCGGGACGATGCGGGCGAGCCGCTGTCCGTTACGGCCCGGCCGCGCATCTTCGCGGCGGACGAGCTGGCGTCCGGCGGCGCCGCCAAGCATGGGCCGCCGGACGTTGTGCTGCTTACGGTGAAGCAGACGGCGGTCACCGATGACTTGGCGCGGGAGCTGGCCGACCAGTTGAAGCCGGATAGCCGGCTCGTTTGCTTTCAGAACGGAATCGGTCATACGGATGTCCTGAGCCGCCATATTTCTGCGGGACAAATCCTGATTGCCGTAACTACGGAAGGGGCGCTGCGGCATTCCCAGAGACATGTGGAGCATACGGGGCGGGGATCGACCTGGCTCGGCAGCCTTGAAGAAGGGGAGGCGACAGGCAGCGCCGCAATGCAAAAAAAACTGCAAAATCTGTTTCAGGATGCAGGATTCGCAGTATCTCTGTCGAACCAAATCAATAGCAAAGTTTGGAATAAGCTGATGATCAACGCCGTGATCAATCCGCTGACCGCCATCCTGCAAATTCCTAACGGGATGCTTCTGAAGCTGCCCGCGGCGATGCCGCTCATGCGCGGACTGTACGAGGAAGGCGCCGGGCTGGCGAAGCAGCTCGGGATCGGACTGGCGGACGATCTGTGGGATCAACTGCTCGACGTATGCCGGCTTACGGCGGCCAATTCGTCGTCCATGCTGCAGGATATTCGGGCTCGCCGGCGTACCGAATTGGATGCTATTACCGGAGGGCTGCTGGCCCAAGCGCGCCGGATCGGAATGGAACTGCCGACGCACGCGGCGGTGTATCAGCTCGTTCGGGCGATCGAGCAGCAGTGGGCTATATTATAGTATAACAGGAGGTCTGCCGTGAGCGGATTCATAGCATGGCTGCAAACCGTTTATACGTTTTTGGCGCTTGTCCCGTTCGTATGCTTTTTCGCGGCTTGGGGGATCGTTTACGGCTTGACGAAGGAGAAGAAGAAAGCGACATATATGGCGGTCGACATTACGACTTTATTTTTGATCGGTTCCGTAACGGTAATGACGCGCAATATCTTCCAATCCGGATTCGGCCTATGGGCCGTGATTTTGCTGTTTCTGGTCGTCGGAGGCCTGCTCGGCAGCATGCAAAGCAGACTAAGAGGCAAGATCGATCCTTTAAAAATCGTAAGATCGCTGCTTCGTATCGGATTTGTCGTGCTATCGGCGAGCTATGTCCTGCTGCTGTTTATCGGCATCGGCAAATATATCGCAGCAAGCTGAACCTCTCGGCAGGCGCGATAGAAATCAGGCTGAATCTCCGGCCGTCCCCGAATGAAATCCGGAGGAAGCCGGCCCCTTTTTTCGTTGAGAACTTAATGAATTGCCCCGTTGTCTAGCTTCCTTCCATTTCCCGCAAAGTTCTTACGAAAGCGATGAAATGCTTCAACTCTCCCCGGGAAAGCGGTTTACCGTCTACCGCGAAACGGGATGATTCCAATCCTACCAGCTCGATAGGCTCGCAAATGTTTTTGTTCGGATCAGAAGGGGGTTGAACGGACTCCCTGCCTAGTAAAAAATCGACAGAGGTTCCAAACAGATCCGCAAGAAGCTTGATCGCTTCCAAAGACGGCTCGCGGTAGCCCGACTCGTAGCCGGCGTATGTGCTTTTGGCGATGCCCAGCCGGTCCGCCGTATACTGCAATGACCAGCGCTTACATTTTCTAAGCTCAATTAATCGATCCAGAACCATCAGATTTCCCCCTTATATCAAATCTCATTATAACACCGCCTTTCGGATACTCAAGATAGTTGTTCGCGAATCGCGTAAATTTCGCTTGATTTATTCATTTTGCCTGCATATAATAAGCTAGGAAAGTCGCAATTTGCGTACGATAGATTATTAGAGGTGTATTCATGAAGAAATTGCTATTGTTGGCCACTGGTGGAACCATAGCATCGGTTCAAGGCGAGGACGGATTGGCTCCCGGAATGGATGCCAAGGATATCATCAGTTTTTTGCAGGACAAACATCCGGACTACCAAATGGACAGCATGCTGCTTATGAACATCGATAGCTCCAACATGCAGCCCGAATCATGGGTGAAGATTGCCGAAGCGATTCACAGCAACTTCGAGCAGTACGACGGTTTTGTGATTACCCATGGAACCGACACGATGGCATATACCTCGGCGGCTCTTTCTTATATGCTTCACAATGTCAATAAGCCTGTCGTAATTACCGGATCTCAAGTGCCCATTAACTATAAAAAAACCGACGCCAAGCGCAACATTATCGATGCGATCCGCTTTGCCTGCGAGGATGTGAGCGGCGTATTTCTCGTCTTTGACGGAAGAGTCATCAGGGGAACAAGGGCCGTGAAGATCAGAACGAAAAGCTACGACGCATTTGAAAGCATCAACCATCCTTACATCGCTCATATCCATGATACGGCGATTAAATATGTCGGCGCGAAGCCCAAGACGAATAAGAAGCTGAAGCTCGATACTTCGCTTTGCCCCGATGTGTTTCTGCTCAAGCTGGTACCCGGCACCAAGCCGGAATTGTTTGACTTGATCAAGCATTTGTACAAAGGCGTCATTATCGAAAGCTTCGGCAATGGAGGGATTCCCTTCCAAGGCAGAGACCTGCTTCCCAAGATCAGAGAACTCATCGCTTCCGGGGTTGCCGTCGTTATTACGACCCAATGCTTGGAGGAAGGCGAGGATTTGAGCTTGTACGAGGTCGGACGCAAAGTCGCACAAAATTTGATCATTATTTCCGGCGATATGAATACCGAAGCGATCGTTCCGAAAATGATGTGGGCTCTCGGCAAAACGGGCGACTTGTTTGAAGTGAAGAAGCTCATGGAGACGCCCTATAATTACGATTTGACGCCTTGATCTTCTTGCTTTCTGCCTATCCTCGAAAAAAAGTGTGCGGGGCCTTGGTCTGCCCGGTTTGCGGTCAGTTTGTCCCGTCCATTGCATAATGACAGCAATTCAGGAAATAATAATCCCGATTATTCCCCGGAGCCTGCGTCCTGGCTTATTTTGGCGCGTGCCTTTGCACGTTTTTAATTGACCGAGGGATAAAATTATTTTAGTATTAATTGACCTAGGGTTGTATAATTACTCTTTGGCAACGGTTTCATCGTTTTCCATAGTCTGATTATTTTCATAATTGAAATAAGGGTGTAAACTCTGAGTCATGCTGAAAAAATGACAAACAGAGATGCCATATAATTACATATATTATGAGGAGGATGTCTATGAAGTTGAAAAAACTTCTAGTCTTGGCGACTGTAACGGCGATGTTCGTTACGGCTGCGGCAGGTTGTTCGAGCAATAACCAAAATCAAGCCGGGGGGGCGGGTACACAAGCGCCGGCACAAGAACTGAGAATTAACCTTTCCGCCGAGCCGCCTGCGCTGGATAGTTCGATCGCGACCACGAATCCAGCCTTCACGATCATCAATGCGTTGAACGAAGGGCTCTATCGTTTGGATGCGGATGGCAAACCGCAGCCGGCGCTCGCCAAGGAACTGCCGAAAATTTCCGCCGACGGTTTGGTTTACACGATTACTTTGCGCGACGGCTTGACTTGGGCGGACGGTACGCCTCTGAAAGCCAGCGATTTCGAATATGCTTACAAGCGTACGCTGGACCCGGCTACTAAGGCGAAATATGCGTCCATGCTGTCGTGGATTAAAGGCGGAGCTGCGTTGAATACGGCGAAGCCCGAAGAAGTGGAAGCGAAGAAAGCGGCAGTCGGCGTGAAAGCCACAGACGACAAAACGCTTGAAATTACGCTGGAGAAACCGATCGCGTTCTTCACCGACCAGTTGTCGATGCCGATCTTTTTCCCGCAAAAGCCTGATTTCGTAAAAGCGCAAGGCGATAAATACGGCGCTGACGCAGATAAGGTGATCGGAGCCGGTCCGTTCAAGCTGGAGAAATGGGATCATGAGCAGCAGCTCGTATTGGTGAAAAACGACAAGTATTGGGATGCGGCGAACGTAAAATTGAACAAGGTTACCGTTAACGTGGTGAAAGAAGCGAGCACTTCCCTGAACATGTACGAAACGAACCAGGTCGATTTGACGGAGCTGAAAGGCGATCAATACGCGATGTACCAAGGCAAGCCTGATCTGGCTCTGAAGAAAGAATTCGTATCGTCTTACGTGATGTTCCAGGTAAATAAAGTGCCTGCATTCGCCAACGCGAAAATTCGTCAGGCGCTCGGCATGGCAATTGATCGTAAAGCGTTGAACGAAGTCGTTCTCGGAGGAGCTTCGATTCCTTCTACAGGTCTTGTGCCGGGAACCGTTTTGGATGGCAACAAGCAGGAGTTCCGCAAAGTTGCCGGAGATACCGAGCCTCCGTTCGATGCGGCTAAAGCCAAAACGCTGCTGGCTGAAGGCTTGAAGGAATTGAATATGACATCCCTGCCTCCGTTTAAGCTGACTTCCGACGACACGGATTCGTCGAAGAAAACAATCGAGTTTATCCAAGCCCAATGGAAGCAAAATCTGGGCGTAGACGTTACCGGCGAACCGCTGCCGTTCGCGCTTCGCGTCAAAAACATGCAAGAAGGCAACTTCGACGCGCTGATCGCGCTTTGGGGAGCCGACTACAACGATCCGATGACGTTCCTGGATATGTGGGTAACCGGCAACAAATCGTTTAACTACATGCAGTACAGCAATCCGGCCTACGATGATCTGATCAAAGGCGCGGACAAGGAAGTGGATTTGGCGAAGCGTTCCAAAATGCTGGTTGACGCCGAGAAGCTTCTAATGAACGATATGCCTCTTGCTCCGCTTTATTTCCGGACAAGACCTTATGCGAAGAGAACGAATGTCGACGGATTGATTCTTCCGGCGATGTCCAAAGAATGGGAACTGAAATGGGTTTCCATTAAATAATAAAGCAATGAAGTAGTGGCTGATTTCGCCCGGGGATGGGGCCGTTCTGATAGCCGTTTAGAACGGTCCCGTTTCATTTTTGTTTTGAAGAGAAAAAGGAACAAGCGGAACTGCTTCGCAAACATAGTCCTGATCATATTCGGGCCGTCTATGCTTGCGAAGCAGTTTGGCTCCTTAAGACAGCGGGTCCGACTGTTTAACGCAGGTATTCAATTAAGTGCAGGAGGTGTATTATGCTTCGCTATACATTGCGCCGTTTGGTCTATATGGTGATTACCTTGTGGATGATCGTCACGTTCACCTTCGTGCTGATGAAAAATTTGCCGGGTGATCCTTTCGGTGAAGAAACGCTCAAACTTACAGCAGAGCAGAAGCAGCTATTATACGCTCAATATGGATTGGACAAACCGATCTGGGAGCAATATTTGAAATATCTTAATAACGTCATCCACGGTGATTTGGGCGTGTCCTACGCGTTTCCTACCCGTAAAGTGACGGAGATTATCGCGCAAGGCTTTCCCGCTTCCCTGGAGCTTGGGTTGTGGGCGCTGCTTATCGCCATTATTGTCGGTCTTACTCTTGGTATTGTCGCTTCGCTGAATCATAACAAAGGCTGGGATATCGGAGCTATGTTTACCGCCGTCGTCGGCATTTCCGTCCCATCCTTCGTGCTTGCGCCCTTATTGTCTTATTTCGTAGGGGTCAAATTAGGGTGGCTGCCCGCCGGAATGTGGACCGGCCCGTCCAGCCGGATACTGCCTGCGATTTCGCTGTCTTTCGGTACGATTGCCATTATGGCGCGTCTGATGCGAACCTCAATGCTTGACGTGCTCAGCCTCGATTATATTAAAACGGCGAAGGCCAAGGGCTTGTCGCAGCGAGCCATCGTCGTACGCCATACGCTGCGCAACGCGATTCTTCCCGTTGTCACCGTACTTGGTCCCGTGTTCGTTAACCTGATTACAGGGACGCTGATCGTGGAACAAATCTTTGTCGTGCCGGGGCTCGGCAAACATTTCGTACAGTCGATCTATTCGAACGATTATACGATGATAACCGGACTTACGATTTTTTATGCATTCCTGTTAGTCGTCGTTTTGTTCCTGACCGATATTTTGTACGGTTTGGTTGACCCGCGTATACGTCTGACCAAGGGAGGTTCCAAGTGATGCAAATATCGAAGGATATGTTTCAGCCGGTAGCGAAAGGGACTGACCGTGGCGAAGTGATCGTGCGGCCGTCCATGACGTATTGGCAGGATGCCTGGAGAAGATTGAAGAAAAACAAACTGGCCATGTTCGGCTTGGTTGCGCTGATCGTTCTGGCAGTTTTGTCCATATTCGGTCCGATTTTTTCTCATTACGATTATGCAACGCAAAATTACGATATTAAAAATTTATCTCCGTCTTCCGAGCATTGGTTCGGTACGGACGACTTCGGTCGGGACTTGTGGGTCCGCGTCTGGTGGGGAACGCGCATCTCGTTGGCCATCGGGATTGTAGCCGCACTGCTCGATCTTATATTCGGCGTATTGTACGGCGGGATTTCCGCTTATTACGGCGGTCGCGTAGACGATGTGATGCAGCGGATCATCGAGATTATTTATTCCATTCCGTTTCTGCTGATCTCCATCCTGCTTATTGTCGTCATCGGTCCAGGATTTAAAACCATCGTTATCGCTTATGCGATTACGGGATGGGTTCCGATGGCTCGTCTGGTGCGCGGTCAAGTGCTGACGCTGAAGGAACAGGAATACGTGCTGGCCGCCCGGACACTCGGAGCGAGCGGAGCCCGCATTATTCTGAAGCATTTGGTGCCGAATGCGCTCGGTCTGATCATCGTACAAATTACGTTTATCGTTCCGTCGGCGATTTTTACGGAAGCCTTCTTAAGCTTTATCGGCTTGGGCATTCGCGTTCCGCTTGCTTCCTTGGGCGCGCTGTTGTCCGACGGCGCAAGCGCGATTCGGTTGTACCCTCACCGTATTATTTTTCCGACGATTGTCTTCAGTTTAATTTTGATGAGCTTCAACCTGCTCGGCGACGGTCTGCGCGATGCGCTGGATCCGAAGATGAGAAAATAATCCGCAGGAGGTGCCAATCATGAGTGAAAATATATTAGAGGTCAAAGACCTCAAGGTATCCTTCCGCACTTATGCCGGCGAAGTCCAGGCGGTACGCGGCGTTTCCTTTCATCTGAAAAAAGGAGAAGTGCTTGCGATCGTAGGCGAATCCGGCTGCGGAAAGTCCGTTACCGCTCAAACGATAATGAGGCTGATCCCGTCCCCTCCGAGCGTCATCAAGGGAGGCTCCATCCGATTCGATGGCAGGACGGAAATCACTCAATGCTCCAATAAACAAATGGAAAAAATTCGCGGGTCCGAGATGGGCATGATTTTCCAGGACCCGATGACCTCGCTCAATCCGACGATGACCATCGGTAAGCAAATTACCGAAGGATTGATGAAGCATCAAAAAATAAACAGCGCCGATGCCAATAAACGCGCGATTGAAATTTTGAAAATGGTAGGTATTTCCAATCCGGAAGGACGCATTCATCAATATCCTCATGAATTTTCCGGCGGGATGCGCCAGCGCGTTATGATTGCGATCGCACTCGCCTGCAGTCCGAAGCTGCTGATCGCCGACGAGCCGACGACCGCTCTCGATGTAACGATTCAAGCGCAAATCATCGATTTGATGAAATCATTATCGGAAAAGACGGAGGCGTCGATTATCGTCATTACGCATGATCTCGGCGTCGTGGCGGAGATGGCGCAGCGCGTTATCGTAATGTATGCCGGAAAAGTAGTGGAGCAGGGAACGGTCGACGAGCTGTTCTACAACCCTCAGCATCCGTATACATGGGGGCTGCTGAAATCCGTGCCTCGTCTCGACCAGGATACCGACAGCGATCTTGTGCCGATTCCGGGAACGCCTCCGGATTTGTTCGCTCCGCCGAAAGGCTGTGCTTTCGCGGCACGCTGTCCTTATGCCATGAAAGCTTGTCTCGAAATCGATCCCGAGCATACGGTGCTTACGGATACGCATTCGGCCGCCTGTTGGCTGCTTCATCCCGATGCGCCGAAAGTGGAACGGCCGCAAGAAGTGGGAGGTGGATCGCGATGAGCGAACAACCTATTTTGGAAGTACGCAATTTGCAAAAGCATTTTAACGTCGCCAACGGCGGTGTGTTAAAAGCTGTCGATAATTTGAATTTTTCTGTCGGACGGGGCGAAACGTTCGGTCTGGTAGGCGAATCGGGCTGCGGCAAGTCGACCGCAGGGCGTACGATCATCCGGCTGTACGAAGCGACCGGCGGAGAAGTATTATTCAATGGTGAAAATATTCACCAACTAGGCGGCCGCAAGCTGCGCGATTTCCGCCGCCAAATGCAGATGGTATTCCAGGACCCTTATGCATCGCTGAATCCGCGGATGACGGTCGGCAACATCATTGCCGAGGGCGTCGACATCCATGGGCTGTACAGCGGGGCGAAGCGCAAGGAACGCGTGTTCGAGCTGCTTGATGCCGTCGGACTCAACTCCGAGCATGCCAGCCGTTTCCCGCATGAATTTTCCGGCGGTCAGCGGCAGCGTATCGGCATCGCCCGGGCGCTTGCGATCGAACCGCAGTTTATTATTGCCGACGAGCCGATCTCCGCTCTGGACGTATCGGTGCAAGCACAGGTTGTCAATTTGTTCAAAAAGCTGCAAAAAGAGCACGGTCTGACGTATTTGTTCATCGCTCACGATCTGGCCATGGTCAAGCATATTTCCGACCGGATCGGCGTTATGTACCTCGGTAAGCTGGTCGAGGTGACGACTTCGGAAGAGCTGTATGCGAAGCCGCTGCATCCTTATACGCAATCGCTGCTCTCGGCGATCCCGATTCCGGACCCCGAGATCGAGCGCACGCGCGAAAGAATTATTCTCGAAGGCGAAATTCCGAGCCCGTTGAACCCGCCGAGCGGCTGCCCGTTCAGGACGCGCTGCCCCAAGGCGATGCCGGAATGCGCGGCCGCGATGCCGGAATTCAAAGAAGTGGAGCCTAATCATTACGTCGCATGTCACTTGTACTAATCGTTATTTATATAGGAAGCCGGACCGCCCGCAAACGCTGCCGTTTGCCGGGAGGACCGGCTTTCCGTTTGCAATCGGGCGTTTTCCGTTTTGACGATTGTGCCGAACATGTGTACAATCAAGAGGTACATATTATTAGTGTAAAGCGAGGCGGCTGCCGTGTTGAAAGTTGAATCTATTCATTGGAAATCCAGCCAGCCTATCACAGAGGATTACGTTCATGATTACGGCAAGGTGAGCGCCTTGTTCGATTATAATCCATGGACCGGCTCGTCATGGGCGGAGAGGGCGGATTGGCTGGATAACGGCCGGGCCTTTGCGGCCGACCGGAACCGGATCGCCGATGTGTTATCGGTCTTTAACCGGCGTCTTAACAACGCTCCGGAAGCGCTCGACGCAATCGAGATGCTGCGTTCGAACGACGCCCTGTGCATCGTCGGCGGCCAGCAGGCCGGGCTGTTTACAGGTCAGGCTTTGGTCATTTATAAGGCGGTTACGATCATTCGCGCGGCAAGAGAAGCTTCGCAAAGATTGGGACGCCCCGTCATCCCGGTATTTTGGATTGCCGGAGAGGATCATGATTTTGACGAGGTCAATCATATGTATTCCTTGTCGCAGGATCTGCAGGTGAACAAAATCAAAATCGATCATCCGAGCGGCAAGCGCAGCTCCGTAAGCCGGCTGGAAATCGCCGCCGAGCAGTGGGAGGAAGCGCTTCGGCAGCTCGACTCCTCGCTGATCCCGACGGAGTTTAAGGACGGCTGGATGGACGCCGTAAGGGCGATCGTCGCATCCTCCTCCACGCTTGTGGACGTCTTCGGGCAATTGCTGGCGAAGCTTTTCGGTTCCTACGGCTTAGTGCTGCTGGATTCGGACGATCCGGCGCTGCGCCGGGCGGAGGCGCCGATGTTCCGGAGCATCCTGGAAAATAACGCGCCGCTCGGCGAGGCTTACCGCCAAGGGAAAGAACAAGTGAGAGCGCTCGGCTACGAAGCGCAGGTGGAGATGAACGAACGGGGCGCCAACCTGTTCATTTTCGATCAGGACGAGCGGGTTTTGCTGTATGCCGCAGAAGGGAAAGACGGCTGCTTCACCGATAGGAAAGCGGAGCGGAGCTATTCGCTCGGACAGCTGCTCGATTGGACGGAAACGTCGCCGGAGCGCTTCAGCAACAACGTGCTGACGCGGCCGCTCATGCAGGACTACGTGCTTCCCGTGCTCGGGACCGTGCTCGGCCCGGGGGAGATCGCTTATTGGGCGCTGACGAAGCAGGCGTTCCATCAGGCGGGCATGAAGATGCCGATTGTCGTTCCGCGCATGGAGTTCACGCTGCTGGAAGGCATCGTACAGAAAAATATGCAGAAATACGGGCTTACGCTTGAGGATGTGCTGTACCGTCTGGAAGAGAAGCAGCAGCAGTGGCTGCGCGAGCAGGATCAGTTGAAGCTCGAAGAGCGGTTCGAGCAGGTCAGAACGCAGTTCAAGAGCAGCTACGGGCCGCTCGTCGAGCTGATTGCCGGCGTGAACGGCGGACTCGGCAAGCTCGGCGAAACCAATATGAACAAAATTATCGAGCAGATCGATTTCCTCGAACATAAGGCCGCCGACGCCGTGAAATCCCAGCACGAGGCTTCTTTGCGCCAATATCAGCGCATCGCCTTGTCCGTGCTCCCTCTCGGGAAGCCGCAGGAGCGGGTTTATAACATTATCGCTTACTTGAATAAGTACGGCAGCGATTGGCTGCGCGAGCTGATCGAAGGCGAGCTGGAGCTCGACGGGCTGCACAAGGTTTGTTACTTGTAAGCGAGATTTTGGAAGCATGGTGAAAAAGAGCGGAGGGGCCATTTGAATCTGGAAAAGCGATAGCGTTCGCCTTTGAAATCGGATTTTCTTCATAATAATAAAAGGAAACAACCATCCAAAAATCCGATTTCAACAGCAATTGGAAGATCGAATGGGCACCGAAGCGGACTTGTTCACCTTACATTTAAAAGCATGGTGTAACTTAGATTAGGAGGATGAAGAATGAATACGAAGGAACGCAGCATTATTAGAGACTTGTCTTTGGCGCCGGAAGGCCATTTGAAGATCGATTGGGTTAACGCTCACATGCCCGTATTGAACCGCATCCGCGAGCAATTCGAGAAGGAGCAGCCGTTCAAAGGCTTGAAAGTGGCGATCTCGCTCCATTTGGAAGCGAAAACCGCATATCTTGCCAAGGTCGTTAAGGCCGGCGGTGCCGATGTAACGATTTGCGGCAGCAATCCGCTCTCGACCCAGGATGACGTGTGCGCGGCGCTTGTCGAGGACGGCATTACGGTATTCGCCAAGTACAATCCGGAGCCGAAGGAATATAAGGAATTGCTGCTCAAGACGCTGGAAACCGAGCCGGATCTAATTATCGACGACGGCGGCGATTTGGTATCCATCCTTCACTCCGAGCGCAAGGATTTGCTTAAAAACGTGCGCGGCGGCGCGGAAGAGACGACAACCGGGATTTTGCGCCTGAAAGCGATGGAGAAGGACGGGGAGCTGCAGTTCCCGATGGTCGCGGTCAATGACGCGTTCTGCAAATATTTGTTCGATAATCGTTACGGCACGGGCCAATCCGTATGGGACGGCATTAACCGGACGACGAACCTCGTCGTGGCGGGCAAGACAGTCGTCGTCGTCGGCTACGGCTGGTGCGGCAAAGGCGTGGCGATGCGGGCCAAAGGGCTCGGCGCCAACGTCGTCGTCACCGAAATCGACGCGATCAAAGCGGTGGAAGCTTATATGGACGGCTTTGCCGTCATGTCGATGGAAGAAGCGACCAAAATCGGCGATTTCTTCGTCACGGTAACCGGCAACCGCGACGTCATCCGCGGCGAGCACTACAAAGTAATGAAGGACGGAGCGATTTTGTCCAACGCCGGCCACTTCGACGTGGAAGTCAACAAGCCGGAGCTTGACGCGCTGTCCGTGTCCAAGCGCACGGTGCGCCGCAATATCGAAGAGTATACGCTGCAGGACGGCCGCAAGTTCTACCTGATCGCCGAAGGCCGCCTGGTGAATCTCGCCGCAGGCGACGGACACCCTGCGGAAATTATGGATATGACCTTTGCGCTGCAAGCGATGTCGCTTAAATATGTGAACGACAATTACAAGCAAATCGGCAAGAAGGTCGTAAACGTACCTTACGAGCTGGATGAGCAGGTAGCCCGCTTCAAGCTGGCTTCGATGAACATCTCGATCGATTCGCTCACCGAAGAGCAAAAAACGTACCTGGACAGCTGGGCCGAGCATTAATCGCCGGCCGGCGCCGCCGAATAGATGCAGTCTCTCCCGAATGGCGGAGAGGCTGTATTTTTGTCTAAGAAAACCCCCAGTTCGACTGGGGGTTCGGGAAAGCTTATAGCTATGAGTAAAAATCCCTTGACCTTTATGATAAGATGATAGCCGGTCTGCCAACCGCAACATCAAATCAAGGAGGACAAGGGAATGGATAAGAGCAGTCTAGCACATACCCGCTGGAACTGCAAATACCATATTGTATTTGCACCGAAATATAGACGGCAAGTCATCTATGGGAAATTAAAAAGAGAGATCGGAAAGATCATCCGGGAGTTGTGTGAGCGCAAAGGGGTGGAGATTCACGAAGCGGAAGCGTGCCCGGATCACATCCATATGTTGGTGAGTATTCCACCGAAACTGAGTGTATCGGAGTTTATGGGGTACTTAAAGGGAAAAAGTTCGCTGATGATCTTCGATAAATTTGCGAACCTGAAGTATCGATACGGAAATCGGCAATTTTGGTGCAGAGGCTATTTTGTGGATACGGTAGGGCGAAACAGGAAAGCGATAGCCGAATACATTCGAAATCAACTAACAGAGGATAAGAACTACGAACAAATCACGATGAAAGAATTGTTCGACCCGTTTACGGGTGAGTCGGTAGGAAAGGGCAAATAAAAGAGCCCCTTTGAGGGGCAAGCCCGGGACCGCTCGCGGTTGGCAGACTTTCAGTGCGCCTTCTTAGGCGCGTGCTAGTACCATGCCCTTATAGGGCTGATGGAAGCCACCGGCTAAGCCGGTGGTTATGACTTGTTGTTTAGGAAATGATGCGCAGCCATATCCTGTGGAAATCCGTGGTCTCCCTCGAAAGGAAAGTCTACCCATAGAACGATCCCGGAGGAATGATTAGACGCCGATCCAGCTTAGGCTGGATGCGGACGGAATAAGCTTCAGAGCATCACGTCACTTTTGTGGGATTGGTTCTTGCCGGGAACCATGCAACATTTCCAGATTCATCCACGTTATGGAAGATAGCGCCGCGTTCGGAGAAACCGTTCGGCAGCGCAATCGGAAATTTACAGGGGGAATGGGAATGCAATGGAACGGAAGCGGGGCGAAGAGGAGCAGCAAAAAGGGGACGGCATGGCGGCTGCGGCTGCCGTGCTGGGCGGCGGCGCTGGTGCTGGCTGCGGCCGTCAGCGGCTGCGGCGCGGCGGATTCGAACAAAAGCGCCGCGAGCACGGAATCGTTGGCTGTGCGGCAGTCCAGCGCCGCCGACGCCAAAAGCGCCGCGCCCGCAGCGGGAGCGACGTCTATGGCATCAGCCGATCAGGCGGGGGCTGCGCAGACAGAGAGCGGCGCCCGCCCGGCCGACAGCTTTGACGGCAATGCGGCTGCTGCGGATGTCAATGCGCTCGACCGCAAAATTATTTATCAGGCGAGCTTGACCATGCAGGTGGAGCAGTACGAAGAAGCGAGCGGCAAAATCGAAGAGGCGGTCAAGCAAGCGGGGGGCTATGTGCTGCAGTTCGATCAGAATGAAACGGCTTACGAGAAATACGGCAATTTCGTCATCAAGGTTCCGGCAGGAGGATTCACTTCCCTGTTGACCCAGTTAGAGAAAATCCATTCCACTTCGCAGAAAAACGTCCGCGGCCAAGACGTCTCCGAGGAGTATGTGGACCTTGCCGCGAGACTAAAGGCGAAGCAGGTCGTGGAGAGCCGGCTGATCGCCTTTATGGAAAAGGCCACGAAAACCGACGAGCTGCTGGCGTTTTCCAATGAGCTGGGCAAAGTCCAGGAAGAAATCGAACGGATCAAGGGCAGAATGAGGTATTTGGACCAGAATGTGTCCTATTCGACCGTGGAACTTCGGCTGTCGCAGAAAATCGGCTCCCCCGCGGTCATAGGGGCGCAGGATGGAGGGCCCTTAACGAAGAGAGCCGCAGAGGCTCTTCACGGCAGCGCCGCCATTTTGTCGGTAATCTTTCAGTGGATCGTCGTTGCCGCCGCCGCGCTGCTCCCGGTTCTGCTCGTTTTGGCGGTCATTGCCGTGCCCGTGTTTGCGGTCAGGCGCCGAAGACGCAAGAAACTGCTCGAAATCCGCGGCAAACTGTCGGAGGATAACGGGAAACTGGCGCGAACCAAGTCGGAACTGGAAGAACCGGATGAAAACCGAGAATGAAAATATTTTGAGAAATCCTGCGCTGTTGCAGGATTTTTTGTTTTGGTGGAGAAATGTAACTATACAAGTGGTGGAAAGTGGGGTAAAGTGGTGGAAAGGGGTGAGGGTAGGCATGTTCATGGGAGAATACCAGCACACCGTCGACGATAAGGGTCGCATGATCGTGCCGGCGAAATTTCGTGAATCCCTCGGGCCTTCCTTCATCATAACCCGCGGCTTGGACCAATGCTTGTTCGTTTACCCTAAGGAAGAGTGGAGCGTGCTGGAGCAGAAGCTGAAGGCGCTGCCCCTAATGAAATCGGATGCCCGCGCCTTTACCCGGTTTTTCTTTTCTGGGGCGACGGAATGCGAGCTGGACAAGCAGGGCAGAGTCAACTTGCCGAACAACCTCATCGAGCACGCCAAATTGGAAAAGGACTGCGTCGTCATCGGAGTTTCCAATCGGGTCGAGATTTGGAGCAAGCAAATGTGGGAATCCTATTCCCAACAATCGGAAGAGTCGTTTAACGAAATCGCCGAGAAGCTTGTTGACTTTAACTTTGATTTGTAAACCCCGAATGAACAACACAGGAGGCTATGCAGCATGTTTCATCACATCACCGTATTGAAAGAAGAGGCCGTAGAAGGCTTGCAAATAAAGCCGGATGGCGTTTACGTCGACTGTACGCTCGGAGGAGCAGGACATAGCTCTGAGATCGCTTCCCGTTTAGGTCCGAACGGCTTGCTCATCGCGTTCGACCAGGACGACGCGGCGCTTGCCAACGCCAAGATCAGGCTGGAACCATATCAAGACAAGGTGCGGCTGATCCGCAGCAATTTCCGCGAGATCGAGGCGCAGCTGGGGGCGGTCGAGCGGGCTGTCCGGGACGGGAAGCCGCAGGTAGACGGCATTTTATTCGACCTTGGCGTGTCGTCGCCGCAGCTGGATGAAGCCGATCGCGGCTTCAGCTACAATCATGACGCCGAGCTGGACATGCGGATGGATCGAACGGCCGACCTCACCGCCAAGGAGATTGTGAACGAATGGCCGGAGCAGGAGATCGCCCGCATTTTGTTCGAGTACGGCGAAGAGAAGTTCGCCCGCCGCATTGCGGCGAATATCGCAGCGGCACGCGCCAAAGGGCCGATCGAGACGACCGGCCAGCTTGTGGAGCTGATCAAGGAAGGCATCCCTGCGGCGGCGCGCCGCACCGGGCCGCATCCGGCGAAGCGAAGCTTTCAGGCGCTGCGCATCGCAGTCAACGATGAGCTGGGCGCGTTTGAGGAAGCGCTGGAACAGTCGATCCGCAGTCTTGCTCCGGGAGGGCGGGTAGCGGTCATTACGTTCCACTCGCTGGAGGATCGCATCTGTAAGCAGACGTTCGCCAAATATGTTGAGCGCTGCACGTGCCCGCCGGATTTTCCGCTGTGCGTCTGCGGCAACAAAGGCATCGTGAAGCTGGTCAACCGCAAGCCTCTCGAAGCGGGCGCCGAGGAGCTCGAAGCGAACCCTCGCGCGCGTTCGGCGAAGCTGAGGATAGCCGAAAAGCTGTAATGTTACCGTTCGTTAGAAGTGCAACCATTTAGCTGCGTGCTGCAAAGGAGGAGAATCATACATATGCCTGCATACATTCATGGGAATTTGGCCGTCGAGCAAAAATCGGGTCAAAAGGTTAGCGTCAAGGAGACGAAAAAGGTCGTCTACCGCAATAAAACGCTTCCGGTTCAAGAGAAGCTGCTGTACCTGTTTACCGTTGTCGTCTGCGTTGTCGTTGCCAGCCTGATCATTTGGCGTTACGCCCAAATCTATGAAATGAATACGAAAATATTAAAGCTCGAGACGGAGATTCAAAAGCTGCAGGCCGAAAATAGCATTTTAAAGCATAAGATGGACGGATTGTCCAGTCCTGACCGGCTGAGACAGGAAGCGACCAAGATGGGTATGGTTCCGGCGAAGGACAATCAAATCAGCAAGGTAGCCAGACCGAATTCCGCAAGCCCGTCCGGCGCGACGGCCGCCAACCAGAGTAAACCGGAGTAATTCCGTAATATCTGACTGGGAGAGTGAACTATGAACAAAAGGGCGAAGCTGAGATCACTGCTTATCGGGGGGGTATTTACCCTCCTTTTTGTTGCTTTAGTGGGGAGATTGTATTGGGTTCAAATTATAGAGGGCAAGTGGCTGTTGGCCGAGGCCCAGAAAAAATGGGAGACGGAGGAAGTGCTCCGCCCGGTTCGCGGTACGATAACCGACCGTAACGACAAGGTGCTGGCGGAAGATGCCCCGGCTTATACCATCGCTTTAAATCCGGATATGATCCGCAAATACCATCTGGACTCGGCGGTAACTACAGGGCTTGCGTCCGTGCTGAACACATCCGACGATCCTGCGGATTTGGCGGCGCTGCAGGAGAAAATTCGTTCCAAAATTGTGAAAACCTATTCCGTACCTAATCCGCAGGTCGAAATTCGCAACGAAGGCTGGAAGATCGACGCCGAGGTTGCCGAGCAGATCAAGCAGATGGTGGAGGAATGGAAAAAACAGGCAGACGCGAGCAATATCGGCGTCTACCTGCTCAAGGATACGAAGCGCTTTTATCCCGGCGGCAAGATGGCGGCGCAGCTGCTGGGCTATAGCGATAAAGAAAACAAAGCGGTCATGGGGCTGGAGGCGATGCTGGACAGCGATCTGAAAGGCGTCCCCGGTTCATTGACCTACGAGAAGGATTTGAACGGTGTCGAACTGCCGGATTCCAAAGTATCCTTTGTCCCGGCCATCGACGGGAACAACGTTAGGCTGACGATCGATAAGAACATTCAATATTACATAGAAAGCGCGCTGGAGAAGGCGTACAACCAATGGCATCCGAAAAGCATGACGGCCATCGCCGCCGATCCGAATACGATGGAAATTCTCGGCATGGCAAGCTATCCCAACTTCAACCCGAACCAGTATTGGAATTCGAAGCCGCAGGACTTCCAGAACAATGCCGTGGCCTCGCAATACGAGCCGGGATCGACTTTCAAGCTGGTCACTTTGGCGGGAGCCGTGGAGGAAGGTATTTTTAATCCCAACGACTCGTACATGTCGGGCAGCATTAAAGTGCCGGGGAACATTTTGCACGACTATAATACGAGCTGGGGGCCGATTACTTACCTGGAGGGCTTGAAGCGTTCCAGTAACGTAGCCTTCGTTAAGCTCGGCTATGAGAAGCTCGGTAAAGACAAGCTTAAATCATATATCGACAAGTTCGGCTTCGGCGCGAAAACCGGCATCGACGTTCCGGGAGAAGTCGCCGGCATGGTCGCTATGAAAAATCCCGTCGAGTTTGCGACGGCGACCTACGGTCAAGGCTTGACGGCGACATCGATCCAGCAGACGGCGGCCTATGCGGCGATCGCCAACGGAGGCAAGCTGATGCAGCCCCATGTTGTAAAAGAAGTGTACAATCCGAAAACCAAGGAAGTGGTCCGCACGATCGAGCCGAAGGTCATCCGTCAAGTGGTGTCGGAAGCGACGGCCAAGCAGGTCAGCGAGTACTTGGAGACGGTCGTCAGCGACCAGAAAATCGGAACGGGGAAAAAAGCGGCGATCGAAGGCTACCGCGTCGCAGGAAAGACGGGAACGGCGAATAAAGTCGAGCCCGGTAAAAAAGGTTATGCCCCGGATAAATGGGTTATGTCTTTTATCGGCTACGCGCCGGTTGAAGCTCCGAAAATTCTCGTCACCATTATTGCCGACGAGCCTGACGTAGGCGGGGACTTCCATCTAGGCAGCGACGTCACGCTCCCAGCCTTCAAGGAAATCGTTTCGCAAACGCTGCGGTATATGGGAATTCCGTCTTCGGCGCAGCAGATGAAATCGGCGGAGAAGGAAATCAAGGTAATGATGCCCGATTTGGCGGGCATGACGATGGAGCAGGCCAAAATCGCGATGAACAAGTACGGCGTCTCGATTGAAGCGATCGGCAAAGGGACGAAGATTGTCGAGCAATCTCCCGCGCCAGGTACTGAAATCGGAGCGGCCGAACGAATCTATGTAACGATGCAGGGAAGCGATGACCTTACGATTCCCAATTTAACGGGCAAATCGCTCCGGGATGCGCTGGAAGTGTGTTCGTTCCTGAATGCGAAATGTCAGTCGACGGGTGAAGGTTATGTCGCTTCGCAGACCGTAGAGAGCGAAGGCGACGTCAAAATCGTCACGCTTCAGCTCAAGCCGTACAACGAGCTCTTGCAGACGCCGCCTCCGGCGGATTCGTCCGACGGCAAGAAGGATAAAGCGTCCGGCACCGCCAAATCGGGCGACTCGTCCAAGGCTCAGGATACGCCCGACAAAAAAGTTGTCCAACAAAACCGATAAGCTTGTTCTATCCCCCGGTTGTCCCGAATAGTCTGGATATGAAACAGTCTAGACTTACCTTCCGGGAGGGGATAGAACGGTCATGAGGGCATCGAACGTAACCGTACGTCGACGGCTATTCGCCGCTTTAATTGTAGGAACTATACTTTTTGTCGCTTTGATCGTGAGGCTCGGATATGTGCAAATTTGGCTCGGTCCCGAGCTGTCCGAAATGGCGGAAGATTCATGGCGCCGCAATATTCCTTTTGAGGCCAAAAGGGGAGAAATTTGGGACCGCAACGGCGTGCAGCTCGCCTACAATATCAGCTCCCCTACCATCTACGCGATTCCGGCGCAGATCAAGGATGCCAAGGCGACCGCAGCGCAGCTTGCTTCGGCGCTGCAAATTACGGAAGAATCCGTGCTGAAGCAAATTACGACGCGTCAATCCAGCGTCCGCATTCAGCCGGGAGGCCGCAAAATTACGCTGGAAAAAGCCCAAGAAATTCAGTCGCTCAACCTTCCGGGAATTGTCGTGGCCGAGGACAATAAACGATATTACCCGTTCGGAGGGCTGGCGGCTCATATTCTTGGGTTTACTGATATTTATAATAAGGGATTGACGGGCATAGAATTGATGTATAACAAATTGCTGACCGGCATGAGAGGCAGTATCTCTTATCTTGCAGACGCGGCCGGCCGGCAGATGCCGAACTCTTCGGACGAATACGTCAAGCCGAAAGACGGCATGAACTTGCAGCTGACGATCGACAATCATCTGCAGTCCGTGCTTGAGCGGGAGCTGGACCAGGCGATGGTCAAGTATCAAGCCAACGACGCCATTGCGATCATGATGGACCCGAACAACGGCGAGATCTTGGCGATGGGCTCTAGACCGGGGTTCGATCCCGGCAATTTCCGCCAGTATCCGAAGGAAAGCTACGACAGGAATTTGCCGATCTGGATGACCTACGAGCCCGGTTCCACCTTCAAAATCATTACGTTGGCCGCTGCGCTGGAGGAGAAGAAGGTATCGCTCACCGAACCGTTCTTCGATCCGGGTGCGATCGAAGTTGCGGGAGCCCGGCTGCGCTGCTGGAAGCGGGGCGGGCACGGCAGCGAGACATTCCTGCAAGTCGTCGAAAATTCCTGCAACCCGGGCTTCGTCGTGATGGGACAGCGGCTCGGCAAGGATACATTGTTCAACTATATTAACAATTTCGGCTTCGGCAAAAAAACGGGCATTGATCTGAACGGGGAGGAAAACGGGATTTTATTCAAACCGTCCAAGGTCGGTCCGGTGGAGCTGGCGACGACCTCCTTCGGTCAAGGCGTGTCGGTGACGCCGATTCAGCAAATTACCGCCGTATCGGCGGCGATCAACGGCGGCAAGCTGTTCAAGCCGCATGTCGCCAAAGCGTGGTACAGCCCGGAAACCGGGCAGCTTGTCGAGACCGAGAAGCCGGAGATGGTCCGCCAAGTCATTTCGGAGGCGACCTCCAAGCAGGTCAGAGAAACGCTGGAGAGCGTCGTGGCGAACGGCACGGGGCGCAACGCCTTCATCGAGGGCTACCGCGTAGGCGGCAAAACCGGTACGGCGCAGAAGGTCATTAACGGCAGATACTCGGCGAGCGAGCATATCGTTTCCTTCATCGGCTTCGCACCGGCGGATGACCCGAAAATCGTCGTTTACGCCGCTGTCGATAACCCGCAAGGCATTCAATTCGGGGGAGTGATCGCAGCTCCTTTGGTCAAGAACATCATGGCGGATGCGCTGCAGTATATGAACGTGCCTCAGCGCAAAGACCAGCTTGAGCGCAAGTACGTCTACGGCGATACGAAGACGGTCGTCGTGCCGAGCTTGGTCGGTATGAGCGTAACCGACATTTACGAGGATTTGAATTCCGATTTCCTTTTGGCGAAGTCGGGAGCAGGCAATTACGTCGTCAATCAGGTGCCCAAAGCGGGCGCGAAAGTGGAGCAAGGATCGACGATCCGGATCTATTTGTCCGACACCGCTCCGAATCCGGATTCTCAGAAATAACAATTTGCTGAAAATGAAAATTTGGGCTTTTCATCGGCGCTTTTTTTGTCCATAATAGATACCATGTGTAAAAAACGGAGGGGGACTCATGCAGCTTAAGGAACTGGCTTCTCAGCTAGCGGTCAGCCATATTTTGGGTGACGGGGAAACGGTGGTTACCGGTATTCAAACCGACTCGCGCAAAGTTCGGCCCGGCGATCTGTTCCTGTGCATTTCCGGCCTTGTCACGGACGGTCATCAATATGCGGCCAAAGCGGTGCAGGCGGGGGCCGCAGCATTGGTGGTCGAGCATGATGTCGATGTGGAAGTTCCGAAACTTGTAGTGAAGGATAGCCGGTATGCGATGGCGGTCATCGCCTGTCACTTCTACGGTTATCCGAGTCGAGAGATGAAAATGATCGGTGTGACCGGGACTAACGGCAAAACGACCAGCACGTACTTGATCGACGCTATTTTATCGGGTCAAGGCTTTCGCACCGGCTTGATGGGCACGATTCAGATGAAAATCGGTTCGCAAGTGACCGATATGGAACGAACGACGCTTGAAGCGGTCGACCTGCAGCGCCATCTTAGACAGATGGCGGATGTCGGAACGGATTATTGCATTATGGAAGTGTCGAGCCATGCGCTGGATTTGGGAAGAGTGAAGGGCTGCCGCTTCCGGACGGGGGTTTTTACCAATTTAACCCAGGATCATCTGGATTATCACGGAACGATGGAACGGTACCAGGCGGCCAAAGGCTTGCTGTTTTCGCGGCTCGGCAACGAATTCACCGGCCGCTCCGACGAGCGCCAGTTCGCGCTGCTGAACGCGGACGATCCGGCTTCGGCCGAATATGCCAAACAGACGGCGGCGCAGGTCGTTACCTATGGGATCGACTCGGAAGCGGATGTGAGGGCGGAGCGGATTGAAATTTCGTCCAAAGGAACGCGGTTTCGCTGCGTGACGTTCAAAGGAACCGCCGATTTTCAGACGAAGCTGGTCGGCAAGTTTAATGTGTACAATTCGCTTGCTGCGATTGCGGCAGCATTGCTGGAAGGAATCGAGCTGGACGCCGTTAAGTCGAGCCTGGAGGCCGTTCATGCGGTAGACGGACGGCTGGAGGTCGTCGATGCGGGTCAGCCGTTCCTCGTTCTTGTCGATTACGCCCATACGCCGGACGGCTTGGACAACGCTCTGTCTACCGTCAAGCAATTTACCAAGGGACGCGTCTTATGCGTGTTCGGCTGCGGCGGAGACCGCGACCGCACGAAGCGTCCGCTCATGGGCAAGGTGACGGCGAAATACAGCGATTATTTGTACGTCACATCGGATAATCCGCGGACGGAAGATCCCGGACAAATTTTGCTCGATATCGTGCCGGGGATCGAGCAGTCCGGAATGCCGGCCGAGCGCTACGAGCTGATTGCCGACCGCAGGGAAGCGATCGAAAAAGCCATTGCTCGGGCAACCCCTGACGATGTAGTATTGATTGCGGGGAAAGGGCATGAAGCGTATCAGGAGATCATGGGTGTGAAGCATGATTTTGACGATCGTCAGGTTGCCAAAGAAGCGATAAGGGGACGATTCCGTGATTAAACGAACTTTAGAACAAATAGCGGCTATGGCTGGAGGCGCCTTGACGGCCGGAGCGGAGAGCCTTACGGTCCACGGGGTTTCCAAAGATACGCGGACGCTGCAGGAAGGCAATCTGTACGTGCCGCTCATCGGCGAATCGTTCGACGGGCATCAGTTTGTGAAGGACGCCGCAGCCAAAGGAGCGGTCGCTTCCCTGTGGCAGAAGGATCGTCATCCGCGACCAGCGGACATTCCGCTCATTGTGGTCGACGACACGCTTGAGGCGCTGCAGCGGCTTGCCAAAGCGTACCGCTTGGAGCTGCCCGTGCGAATTGTAGGTATTACGGGCAGCAACGGGAAGACGACGACGAAGGATATGACGGCCTCGGTACTAGGCTCTTCCTTTCAAGTGCACAAAACGTTAGGCAACTACAATAATCATATCGGCCTTCCGCTGACGCTGCTGCAGCTTGACGAGAATACGGAAATCGCCGTTTTGGAGATGGGCATGAGCGGGCGCGGCGAAATCCGTTTTCTATCCGAGCTTGCCGAGCCTGAGCTGGTGATCATTACCAATATCGGCGAAGCCCATCTCTTGCAGCTCGGCAGCCGGGAAGAAATCGCCCGGGCGAAGACGGAAATACTGGCCGGGCTGCAAGAGGACGGCACCTTGATCTACAACGGCGACGAGCCGCTGATCGAGCAGGTGCTCCCGGAGCTTGCGCAGGGCGGCATGAAGGCGAGCCGCTACCATCGCGTGCGATTCGGAGCAAAGGAAGATAATGATTTGTACCCGATCGACGTTCGTATGGATCAGTCGGGAACTCATTTCGGCATCCGGCGGTTTGACGGTGTTTCCTTTTATATTCCGCTGCTTGGCTTTCACAATGTCGTTAACGCTTTGGCGGCGGTTGCAGCCGGCATTCATTTCGGCATACCGGCGGTAGTTATCGCCGAAGGGCTGAAGCAAAGCGTGATGACGGGCATGCGCATCGAAATGCTGAAGGCTCCCTCGGGCCTGACGATTCTTAACGATGCGTACAACGCAAGCCCTACGTCGATGAATGCGGCCTTATCGCTGCTGCAGGAGCTGCAGGGCTATAAGCGGAAAGCCGTCGTTCTGGGCGATATGCTGGAGCTTGGGGAGCAGGAAGCGGAGTTTCACCGTGAGATCGGACGATTGCTGGACCCTAAACGGATTGATCGCGTGTACGTGTTCGGGACGCTGGCGCGGCATATTGCCGAGGAAGCGGCGCGGACATATTCGCCCGGACATGTGGTCGTCTTCAACGACAAAAGCAGGCTTGCCCAGGCGGTCGCTTCCTTCGTCGGACCCGAGGACGTCGTTCTGGTCAAAGGCTCAAGAGGCATGAAGCTGGAGCAGGTCGTCTCGCTGCTGCAGCAGTTATAGCGGCAATACAATCAAATAGGCTTATGAAGTAACTTTCCTTCGGAAAGTTTTAAAGCGGATGCTTACGAAGTCAACTTTCCTTCGGAAAGTTCTAAAGCGGATGCTTACGAAGTCAACTTTCCTTCGGAAAGTTCTTAGGGGGACTTAATCGTGGATTTTAAAGTGGTCATGATCACATTGGGGGCGGCGTTTCTGCTCGCCGTCATAATGGGGCCATTATGCATACCTATACTTAGAAGACTTAAATTCGGCCAACAAATCCGCACGGACGGACCGCAAGGGCATCTCAAGAAGGCGGGCACGCCGACGATGGGCGGAACGATCATTCTTCTGGCGCTGGCGCTGGCGGTGCTGCGCTTTGCCGATAAGAGCATGGAGATGGTCATCCTGCTGATCGCGTCTTTAGGTTACGGTCTGGTAGGCTTCCTGGACGATTATATCAAAATTTTCCTGAAACGCTCGCTCGGTCTGACAGCCAAACAAAAGCTGCTCGGTCAGCTGATCGTTTCGGTCATCGTCTGTATTTTGCTGGCCAAAATCGGGCACAGCACCGACGTGCGCATTCCTTTTATCGATTATACGATTCCCATGGGATGGCTTTATTATCCATTTGTTATCGTCATGATGCTCGGCACGTCCAATGCGGTTAATTTCACCGACGGCCTCGACGGTTTGCTGGCCGGAACGAGCGCGGTCGCGTTCGGCGCCTACGCCATCATCGCGTTGAACAACACGCAGCCGGATGTGGCCGTATTCTCGGCTGCGATGGTCGGAGCCGTGCTGGGATTTCTCGTCTTTAACGCACACCCGGCCAAAGTGTTTATGGGGGATACCGGTTCGCTCGGCATTGGCGGCGGGCTGGCGGTCGTGGCGATACTGACCAAGGCCGAAATTTTGCTGGTGCTGATCGGAGGCGTTTTCGTAGTGGAAGTGCTGTCCGTCATCATTCAAGTCGTTTCATTTAAAACAAGAGGCAAACGGGTATTTAAAATGAGCCCGATCCATCACCATTTTGAGCTGGTCGGCTGGTCCGAATGGCGCGTCGTCATTACGTTCTGGGCGACAGGCATCGTGCTTGCGGGAATCGGACTTTATCTGAATGAGGTGTTGTAGCATATGAACCATCCGCGATCGTATCGAAACGAACAAGTAGTCATTCTCGGCTTGGCCCGCAGCGGAGTCGCTGTAGCCAAGCTCTTTCACGAACTGGGCGCTATTGTCACGGTAAATGATAAAAAAGAACGGAACCTATGCCCCGAGGCCGATGAACTTACGGCTCTGGGTATTTCTGTTATTTGCGGCAGTCATCCGTCCGGGCTCATTCACGAAGGCGTGAAGCTGGTTGTCAAAAATCCCGGCATCCCTTATACTATTGAACCTATCGTTCGTGCGCTCGAGCTTGGCATCGAGATCGTTACGGAGGTGGAGGTAGCTTATCACGTATGTCAGGCGCCGATGATTTGCATTACCGGCTCCAACGGCAAAACGACGACGACGACATGGATCGGCCTAATGCTGGAAGAAGCGGGAATGAAGCCGATCGTAGCCGGCAATATCGGGCGCGCGCTGACCGAGGCCGCTCTGGAGGCGGGAGAGGACAACACCATGGTCGTTGAATTAAGCAGCTTCCAGCTAAAAGGTACATGCGATTTCAAACCGCAGATCGCCTGCCTGCTCAATGTATACGAAACGCATTTGGACTACCATGGCACGATGGACGATTATATCGCCTCCAAGGCCAAGCTGTTAGCTAATCAGGGCCCGGAAGACACCGCTGTGTTGAACTGGGACAAACCTGTCTGCCGCCAAATCGCCGAGACCGCGAAGGCGCAGGTGCTGCCCTTCTCGATTATGGAGGAGCTCGATTACGGCGTTTTCGTGCGGCCGTCTTTTGCCGCCGACGTTCCCTCTGAGCAGAGACAGATCGTGTACCGCGACAAATCCGGGGAAGATCATCTGATCGTTCCGGTGAAGGAGCTCGGCATCCCGGCTTCGTTCAATGTGGAGAACGCGCTGGCCGCCGTATGCGCCGCCTTGACGGCGGGAGCGCCGATCGAAGCGATCGTCCGCGCGCTCAAGCAATTTCACGGGGTGGAGCATCGGCTCGAACATGTCGCCACCAAAGACGGTGTCATATTCTATAACAATTCCAAGGCGACCAATGCGGCCGCTACCATCAAAACGATAGAGTCGTTCGAGCAGAACGTTGTGCTGATCGCCGGCGGTCTGGACCGCGGTTCGGATTACATGGAGCTGCTGCCCGTATTTAAAGACAGAGTCAAGGGGCTCGTCGCCATCGGTCAAACGAAAGAGAAAATAACTAATGTTGCCAAGCTCGCAGGCATGAGTCTCGTGAAAACGGTCGATACTGCTAACAATGTGCAGGATACGGTAAGCGAGGCGGTTCGCGAAGCCTTCCGCATGGCCGAGGCGGGAGACGTCGTTCTTCTGTCGCCGGCGTGCGCCAGCTGGGACATGTTTCCTTCCTATGAGGAAAGGGGAAGCATGTTTAGGCAGTCCGTGCATAACCTTTAAGAGGGGGGCATACAAGCCTACCCTACCATTTTGCGAGGTAAGAGGTGGCGCGTATGGCAAAAGCACGTTCTGCTCCAGATGTGACAATGTTGGTTTGTACCTTGATGCTGCTAGTCATCGGCGTAGTGATGGTTTACAGTGCCAGCGCCGTACTGGCGTTTCATGAATTTGGGGACTGGTACTATTATTTGAAGCGGCAGTTCCTGTTCGCCGTACTCGGCGTCGTGGCGATGGTTTTTACGATGAACGTAGATTATTGGGTTTGGAAAAAATACGCCAAGATCGGCCTCATCGTCTGCTTTGTCCTGCTATTGATCGTGCTGATTCCCGGCATCGGCGTCGTGCGGGGCGGGGCCCGGAGCTGGCTCGGCATCGGATCGTTCGGCATTCAGCCGTCGGAGTTCATGAAGATGGGAATGATCTTGTTCCTCTCCAAGCTGCTGTCCGAACGGCAAAAGCAAATTACGCTGTTTACCCAAGGGCTGATGCCGCCTCTGGGGCTTGTGGGCCTTGCCTTCGGCCTCATCATGCTGCAGCCCGATCTGGGAACCGGGGCTGTGCTGGTCGGGGCGTCGCTGTTGATCATTTATACGGCGGGGGCGCGCCTCATGCACTTGTCGTATCTTGGCATGGTTGGAGTCGCCGGCTTCGTCGGGCTCATCATTGCGGCGCCTTACCGGTTGAAGCGGATCACCGCTTTCCTGGACCCGTGGCAGGACCCGCTTGGAGCGGGCTACCAGTCGATCCAGTCGCTCTACGCGATCGGGCCGGGCGGCCTGGTCGGTCTCGGCCTCGGCATGAGCCGGCAAAAGTACAGCTATTTGCCGGAGCCGCAAACGGATTTTATTTTTTCCATTATCGCCGAGGAGCTCGGGTTTATCGGGGGCTCTTTCGTTCTTATTTTATTTATGCTGCTGGTATGGCGCGGAATGCGCACGGCGATTACGGCGCCGGATACGTTCGGGAGCCTGCTTGCGACCGGCATCGTCGGCATGATCGCCGTACAGGTCGTCATTAACATCGGCGTCGTCATAGGCATGTTTCCCGTCACCGGCATTACGCTGCCGCTCATTAGCGCGGGCGGGTCCTCGCTTACGTTAATGCTGACATCGATAGGAATTTTATTAAATATTTCCCGTTACGCGAGGTGAACGGCTTGAAAACCATCGTCTTTACAGGAGGCGGTTCGGCAGGGCACGTGACTCCTAACCTGGCTATCATAGCGAAATTGAAACAGCTCGGTTGGGATATTCAATATATCGGCTCCAAAGAAGGCATCGAAAAAGAAATTATCCAGCATGCAGGCATTCCTTTCCATCATATTTCCTCCGGCAAGCTGCGCAGATATTTTGATCTGAAAAACATCAAGGACCCGTTTAAGGTCGTTAAAGGAATCGGCGAAGCTTACTTGCTGCTTAGACGGCTGAAACCTTCCATCGTATTCTCCAAAGGCGGCTTCGTCTCGGTGCCCGTCATCATCGCCAGCTGGCTGAACCGGATTCCCGTCATCAGCCATGAATCCGACATGACGCCGGGGCTGGCCAATAAAATATCGATACCGTTCGTTCAGCGCATTTGCGTCAATTTTCCGGAATCGCTGCAGCATATCAAAGGCGGCAAAGGCATCTGCACGGGCCTGCCGATACGCGAGCAAATTCTCCGGGGAAAAGCTTCCAAAGGGCTTGAACTGTGCGATTTTCACAAGCAAAAGCCGGTTCTGCTCGTGATGGGCGGAAGTTTGGGCGCGCAGAAAATCAACGCCGCCGTCCGCGAATCGCTGGGTACGCTGCTCGAACGTTATCAAATCGTTCATATTTGCGGCAAAGGCCAATTGGACGAGTCGCTGACGAAGCGGAGAGGGTACCGTCAGTTCGAATATGTCAATGAAGAGCTGGCCGATTTGCTCGCCATGTCGGATCTTGTGGTGTCTCGCGCAGGAGCGACCTCGATTTTCGAGTTTTTGGCTCTGGGCAAGCCGATGCTGCTCATCCCGCTGACCCGGCAGGCAAGCCGAGGGGATCAGCTGCTCAATGCGGCTTCGTTCGAGAAAAAGGGCTACGCCCGCGTGCTGTTTGAAGAACAGCTCTCCGTCGATACGCTCGTTAGCGGCGTGAACGCCGTGTATGACGGGCGCAGCGAGATGGCGGCGAACATCCGCGCCAATGAGCAGGCCGGCGCCACAGCGGCGATTATCGAGCTGATCCAAGCTAGCAGCTTGAAGTGACGAGTCTCCTTTTGAAGAAACTGTCTGGGCTATTGTCACACTATTTCCGATCTTACATAAACTACACTATAACCGTGACAGACACCCGAGCTTATGAAGGTACACCGACAGCGCCTTAAGCTGTCCGCTTGAAAAGAAACGCATCGCGCGCATTCAGGCGAAAAGCAGCTGGCGTAACGGTACCGGAAGCCGGTCGTTCTGTGAAGGAGGTTTTCCCATTGCAACAGGTCATTGCGCAATTGCTTGGCGGGGCATACGGAACATGTCGTCCGGATGTGCCGCTCGCGCCTTATACCACTTGGAAGATCGGCGGTCCGGCCGATGCGCTGCTGATCCCGCAAAGCAAAGAGCAGCTTGTCGAAGCCGTCAAGCTACTGTATCGGCATCAGACGCCTTGGACCGTCATCGGGCGCGGCTCCAATATGCTGGTCACCGATAAAGGGATACGAGGCATCGTACTCAAGCTTGGCCCCGCGCTGGAAACGCTGAGGATAGAGGGCGAGGAGGTTCATGCCGGAGGCGCTTATTCATTTATGAAGCTGTCCCGCATGGCCAGCAAGGAAGGATTGACCGGATTGGAGTTCGCCGGAGGCATTCCGGGAACGGTGGGAGGCGCCGTCTACATGAACGCCGGAGCTCACGGGTCCGATGTGTCACGCATACTGTTAAGAGCTGAGGTGCTGCTCCCGACAGGAGAATTGGTGACGATGCAGCAGGCTGATTTGGAGTACGCCTACAGGCATTCCGTATTGCAGAAGCGGCCGGGAATCGTAACGGAGGCCGTATTCAAGCTGCAATTCGGCGACAGAAACGAGATAGCCGGAGCGATGGCCGCTTATCAGGACCGCCGCCAAAAGACCCAGCCGCTCCAACTGCCCTGCGCAGGAAGCGTCTTTCGCAATCCGGAAGGAGGCTTTGCCGCGAAGCTGGTGGAGGAAGCGGGCTTGAAAGGTTTCAAAGTCGGAGGAGCCGAGGTTTCAACTCTGCACGCCAATTTCATTGTCAACACCGGGCAAGCGACAGCTCAAGATGTGCTCACCCTCATTGAACAAGTACAGCGGATCATTTGGGAGAAAAAAGGGATCCGTCTTGTTCCCGAAGTATTGGTGGTGGGGGAGCGGTAAATCGGAGGTGGGACTTTGGAAAAGTTGGTTATCGAAGGTGGGAGACCTCTATCGGGAGCCATCAAAATTCACGGAGCGAAAAATGCCGCGCTGCCGATCATGGCGGCTTGTATGATGGCGGAAGGAACCGCCATGATTCGCAATGTGCCCGATCTATCGGATATCGAAGTCATGCTGGACATTCTGAAGGCTCTTGGCTGCCGGACCGATTATCATCAGGATACGGTAACGATCAATACGTCCACGGCTCATTCGCACCATATTCCGGAAAGCTTGATGAGCCAGATGAGATCCTCCATCTTCTTGATGGGGCCGTTATTGGCGCGCTTCGGCAAGGTTCAAGTCTACCAGCCGGGCGGATGCGCCATAGGAGAGAGAAAAATAGATTTACATCTCAGCGGACTTACCGCGCTCGGGGCGCAAATCGAAGAGGCCGGCAACACGATCGTTTGTACGGCTAAGGAACTGCGGGGCGCAGAGATTGTGCTTGATTTTCCAAGCGTGGGCGCAACGGAAAATATCATGATGGCCGCAACGATGGCCAAAGGTCTTACTACGATATCGAACGCCGCCAGAGAGCCGGAAATACAAGATTTGCAAAACTTCCTGAATGCGATGGGGGCTAACATTATTGGAGCGGGCACCGATACGATCACGATCGAGGGCGTAACGGAATTGACTCCATGTACTTATCGCATCATTCCGGACCGTATCGTCGCAGGAACGATGATGATCGCAGCGGCGGTCACAAGGGGCAACATCACGCTTGAAAACGTATGTCCCGCGCATTTGACATCGGCCATTCACGTGCTCAAGCGCGCAGGTGTTCAAATTGCGATTAACGGTGATATAATGAATGTGAGCTGTCTGACGAGGCCGAGGGCCGTCGAACGCATCGTCACCTCGCCGCATCCGTCGTTTCCTACCGATCTGCAATCGCAAATTATGGTACTGCTCTCTCTGGCCGACGGGCTCAGCATTTTGAAAGAAACGGTGTTTGAAGGCAGATTCAAGCACGTCGACGAGCTGTCCCGCATGGGAGCCGATATCCGCCTCGATTTGAATTCGGCCTTCGTCAAAGGGGTGCCGAGGCTGTACGGAGCGACCGTAGAAGCTACCGATCTGCGCGCCGGAGCTGCGCTGGTCATCGCGGGCCTGGCTGCCCAAGGAACGACCGTGATCGAGCAAATCCACCATATCGACCGGGGCTACGACCGAATAGAGCAGATGCTGTCGCGGCTCGGCGCAAGCATCCATCGCGTCACACCGGTTCCCAGCGAATAAGCACTTTTGAAATATTATACGAATTCCTTTTGACCATTGCCGCTGAATGATCCCCTCTTTTTTAGACGGGGATGTCGGCGGTTTACATAGTTTTCGCTTACGAAGTAGGCTTTCCTTCAGAAAGCCCTTAGCTCATGCTTACGAAGTAAGTTTTTGCTAATGCAAAAACTCAAAGCGGATGCTTACGAAGTAGGCTTTCCTTCGGAAAGCCCTTAGCTCAATGCTTACGAAGTAAGTTTTTGCTAACGCAAAAACTCTCAGGAGGGACAACCTTGCATACAGAAGAAAGATTGCCCGTCATCAAGAAGCCCAAAAAACGATCCCGAGGCAGCAAAAGGCTGCTGTTCCTGCTATTTCTTTTTTTCATCACGCTGCTGTGCATTCTATTCTTCCAATCGTCCTTAAGTAAAATATCCGAGATTCAGGTCGATGGGCAGGAATTGCTGACGGCCGAAGCGATACAGGGGGCTTCAGGCGTCAATGCGGGCGACCACTTTTTTTCCGTATCTTCCTCCGCCATCGAGCAGAAGGTTAAGTCGTTGAAAATGGTAGAATCGGTGGAAGCGACGAAGCATTTTCCGGGCGTCATTCACATTCAGGTCAAGGAATATCCGAGAGTGGCCTATCAATTCGGAGACGCCAACCAGCCCGAGGCGATCCTTGCGGACGGCAGCGTCGTTCCTGTCGGCGGCGACATCAATTTCGTGATGGACAAGCCCATTTTGACCGGCTGGGGGGCCAGTCCCGAGCTGAAGAACAAGCTGTGCCAGGCGCTCGCCTCGACCTCGCCGTCGGCGCTTACGGATATATCCGAGATCAAGCCCGATCCTTCGGAATCGTATCCCGACAAGATCAAAATGTATACGAGATCGCAGTTCGAAGTCATTACGACGATCGGATATTTGCCCGAAAAGCTCAAATACTTGGATACGTATATCGCCGATCTGAAGGAAAACAAGATCAGCACGGGCGTGCTGAAGCTGCTGGAGGCGGACACGCACGCTCCGTTCGACACGGATGCGGGCAAAACGGCCGGAAAAGACGGCAAAGATGCCAAAAGCAGCGCGGGCCAAGACGGCAAGACGGACAAAAAGACAACAACAACACCGACGCCAACGCCAACGCCGCCGGCTTCGGGCAATAACGCCGATTCGAAAAAAGAGTCCGACAATGCGCCGGCAGGCAAAGACACGAAAACATCTGATAAAGAAACGGGGCGAAATTGATACAAACACACTACTCAATCTTTGGAAATAATGATAGAATTGAGTTTATGGTATATTTGGCTACAAGTTTATTGAAAAAAGTTTGTGAAAAAAGAGGGAAAACCCTAACCGTGTGGAATAAGTACAGAAGCTTTCTTTTTCATCGAAGCTTATATCTAATACAAGACATAGGAGGTGCCACAGGTTGAGCAGCAATGACATCATTGTTAGTTTGGACATCGGTACATCCAAAGTTCGTGCTATTATTGGGGAAGTCGTTAACGGCGCCATTAATATAATAGGGGTTGGATCTGCCGACTCGGAAGGTATTCGCAAGGGAGCCATTGTCGATATCGATCAAACCGTACAGTCGATTCGCAACGCGATAGATCATGCGGAACGAATGGTCGGTATTCAAATAGCAGAGGTTTACGTTGGAATTTCCGGGAATCATATTGCTTTGCAATCTAGCCATGGCGTAGTAGCCGTTTCCAATGAGGATCGCGAAATCGGGGATGAAGATATCGAGCGGGTTATTCAAGCCGCTAAAGTGATACCTTTGGCTCCGGAGAGAGAAATCATTGGCGTGGTACCGAATCAATATTTAGTGGACGGTTTGGATGAAATTCACGATCCGCGCAGCATGATCGGCGTTCGGCTGGAAGTCGAAGCTACGATTATTACAGGAGCAAAAACGGCAATACATAACCTGCTGAGGGTAGTGGAGAAGGCGGGAGTGAAGGTGGGCGGCTTGATCTTGATGTCGCTTGCGGCCGGCCATTTATGTCTGTCCAAAGACGAGAAACAGGTCGGTACCGTACTGGTCGATATCGGGGCCGGGCAAACGACGATCGCCGTATTCGAGCAAAATAATCTGGTCGCCACTTCGACGATTCCGATCGGCGGAGAATACGTGACGAACGATATTTCCATCGGCCTTCGTACTCAGGTGGACATTGCCGAGAAGATCAAGCTGAAATTTGGATGTGCTGTTATCGAACATGCGGCTGAAGATCAAGTATTCAAGGTGAATCGGATCGGAAGCAATGTAGATAAGGAATTTTCGCAAGTGGATCTGGCCAATATCGTAGAACCCCGCGTGCAGGAAATTTTTCATTTGATTCATCTTGAGGTGCAGCGCCTAGGTTATTCGGGACTTCCGGGAGGATACGTCCTCACGGGTGGAACCGTTTCAATGCCTGGCATGCTGGCTGTCGCTCAAGCTGAGTTAGCTACATCTGTCAGAATTGCCGTGCCTGATTTCATCGGGGTACGTGACCCGTCTTATACTAGTGGGGTTGGGATTATTCAATACGCTTCTAAGTACTTGAAATCTGCGAAGCCAATGGGTGCCGTAAGAAAATCCGTTTCCAATCCCAAAAAATCAACCGTTGCCAGCGAGCAGAAGCCCTCGGCTATGGAACGATTCAAAAATTGGTTGAGCGAGTTTATTTAAAGGTGCGCCTGACTTATGAAGCTTAATGAGGGGGAAAATGAAGGCTATGTTTGAATTTGATATGGACATGGATAGTTTAGCTAAAATAAAAGTAATCGGTGCCGGCGGCGGCGGCAGCAATGCGGTCAACCGAATGATCGACAATGGAGTGAAGGGCGTAGAGTTTATTACCGTCAATACGGACGCCCAGGCGCTTCACTTGTCCAAATCGGACCAAAAAATGCAAATCGGCGATAAGCTGACCCGCGGATTAGGGGCGGGCGCGAATCCAGAGGTAGGCAAGAAAGCCGCCGAAGAATCCAGAGAACTGATTTTCAATACGCTTAAGGGCGCGGATATGGTGTTCGTCACTGCGGGCATGGGCGGCGGCACCGGTACCGGTGCCGCGCCGGTCATTGCAGAGATCGCCAAGGAATGCGGAGCGCTGACGGTCGGCGTCGTAACGAGACCCTTTACGTTCGAAGGACGGAAGCGCGCGATGCAGGCGGAGCAAGGGATTGCAGCGCTCAAGGAGAAGGTCGATACGCTGATCGTCATTCCGAACGACCGCTTGCTGGAAATCGTAGATAAGAAAACTCCGATGCTCGAAGCGTTCCGCGTAGCGGATAACGTGCTTCGCCAAGGCGTTCAAGGGATTTCCGACTTGATCGCCGTTCCCGGTCTCATTAACTTGGACTTCGCTGACGTGAAAACGATCATGACCGAGCGCGGCTCCGCATTGATGGGCATCGGTGTAGCGACAGGCGAGAACAGAGCGGCGGAAGCCGCCAAGAAGGCGATTCAAAGCCCCCTTCTCGAAACTTCCATCGACGGCGCGCGCGGCGTACTGATGAACATTACGGGAGGAGCGAATCTTTCCTTGTATGAGGTGAATGAAGCTGCAGATATCGTGGCGTCCGCTTCGGATTTGGAAGTGAACATGATCTTCGGCGCCGTCATCGACGAGAGATTTAAAGACGAAATTCAAGTAACGGTTATTGCGACCGGGTTTGAGAACAAGCCGGAAGCGCCGCCTCAATCGCGCAGACCGATGGGCGGAACGACGAGCTCCTCGGAAACGGCGTCGAGCGAAAGCCGCGTCAATAATCTGCGTCCGTTCGGAGGAGGCCAAACCTCCAACGATCAACTGGACATTCCGACCTTCCTGCGTAACCGCGGAAGAAGCAATTTCGATAAATAAGCCGTACGGCCTATAAACTCCTTGATCCTGAACCAGCGGATTCAAGGGGTTTTTTCGTTATGGGCGATAATGAAAATTTTTCATAGTAATGTATTGACATTTATCATGAGAATGATTATCATTTACATGTATTTGATACTGATAATCATTATCATAAAAAGATGAGCTTATATTTTCGGGAGGAATGGACATGTCGAAGATTATTATGGTTTTTGCCAGCATGACGGGAAATACGGAGGATATGGCCGACGCGATCGCCGAGGGCGTGCAAGAAGCCGGTGCAGAGCTTGACCAGAAAAATGTGATCGATGTCAATGCCGGCGTGCTTGAAGAATATGAAGGCATTTTGCTGGGTGCATATACATGGGGGGACGGGGATCTGCCGGACGAGTTTCTCGACTTCTACGAAGAGATGGACGATCTGGATCTGAGCGGCAAGAAGGCCGCCGTATTCGGTTCCTGCGATTCCTCTTATTCCGAGTACGGAGCTGCGGTCGATACGCTGATCGCCAAGCTGCAGGAACGCGGAGCCGAAGTCGTGCTGGACGGGCTGAAGGTCGAGCTGTCGCCGTCGCAGGACGAGAAGGAAACTTGCAAACAGTTCGGAGTCCAATTCGTTGGACATTTGGGATCATAATAAACATTCCGCATGGGGGGCTGAGGCCTCCCTTTTTTTCGTTACAGCCTCGCGCGTTGTCGGGCCATTTTCGTCTGCTGCAAAATTCCCGCCGCCGGCGCGCGCATGATATGACAAAAATAGTGACGTCTAATCGGCAAGTTTAGACAGACTTTGGAATAAGCTTACTATATACTTGTCTCATTCGCTGGAAACTGGCGGCGGGCAACGGCTGCATGCGGGAGGTCGGGAAGATGATTGTGTATATCGATATCATTTTCCTCGTGAACCTGCTTATCGACGCGGCGCTGCTGCTTGTCACGGCCAAATCCAGGCGGCTTTCCTTTCGGTGGTGGAGACTGCTCTTATCCGCTTGCATCGGAGCCGCATACGTTGTATTCCTGTTTTTTCCGCCGCTATCGTTTCTGTATACGTTCGCCGTTAAATTCATCTTATCTCTGATCATGCTTCTGACAGCGTTCGGATACGGAGGAGTGCAGCACTTTTGGCGGAATGTGGGCGCTTTTTACATTATTAATTTTGTGGCCGCCGGAGCGGTCGTAGGAGTGCATTATTTCTGGATGTCGTCCGGCGAGGTGATAAACGGCATTTTATTTACGCAATCGGGCGGAGTGGAGCACAGGCTGCAAATCGGGTTGTTGTTTCTCGCAGCCGTCCTGTGCTTCGCTTTCTGGCTGTACCGTCATGTGCAGCAAACTGCGAAAAAGAAAGAGGAAATGACCGCTTTCTTTGCCCAAGTAGACGTGCATATCGATCAGTTCGAGTCGAGCTGCACCGGACTTATCGATACGGGCAACCAGCTGTACGACCCTTTGACGAAAACTCCGGTTATGGTTATGGAGCTATCGCAATGGGGCGAGAAAATACCCGAGGCTTGGAGGAAGCGGATTGAACGGGCGGAGGTCGATCAGATCGTGACGGCGATCGGCACCGATGAGTTCGAGTGGCAGGACCGGCTGCGGCTCGTCCCTTACCGCGGAGTGAACCGCAGCACGCAATTTATGCTGGCGATTAAACCGGACCGCGTCGTCATCACGCATAATAACCGCCGGATTGAAGCGATGAAGGTGCTGATCGGGTTGGACGGAGGCAAGCTAAGCGCCGATAATGCTTATCAGGCTATCATACATCCTCATCTGCTGGAAAGCTCTTAGGGCCCGGTCCTGCGACATCTGACAAGCCGATAAAAGGAAATCCGAAGGAAACCAACCGCAATATGCTAAGGAGGAAAAACGAACATGCTCTTGAAACTGAAGCTCATTCTGCAAATCTATTATTTCCGTCTTTTGCTGTTTCTCGGGATTAAAGGGGAGGAAATCTATTATATAGGCGGGAGCGAAGCCCTTCCTCCACCGCTTACACGCGAAGAGGAAGAATACTTGCTGGAGAAGCTTCCTTCAGGAGATGCCGCGATCCGCGCCATGCTCATTGAGCGCAATTTGCGTCTGGTCGTCTATATCGCGCGCAAGTTCGAAAATACCGGCATTAACATCGAGGATCTCGTATCGATCGGGGCGATCGGATTGATCAAGGCGGTCAATACGTTCGACCCCGAAAAAAAGATCAAGCTCGCGACCTATGCCTCGCGCTGTATCGAAAACGAGATTTTGATGTATTTGCGCCGCAACAGCAAAATTCGTACGGAGGTTTCCTTCGACGAACCGCTCAATATCGATTGGGACGGCAACGAGCTGCTGCTGTCCGACGTGCTCGGGACGGAGAACGATACGATCTACCGCAATATCGAGGAGCAGGTAGATCGCAAGCTGCTGCATAAAGCGCTCGACAAGCTGTCCGAGAGAGAGAGGACGATTATGGAGCTGCGTTTCGGGCTGCAGGACGGGGAAGAGAAGACGCAGAAGGATGTGGCCGACATGCTGGGCATTTCCCAATCGTACATATCCCGGCTGGAGAAGCGCATTATTAAACGGCTGCGCAAGGAATTCAATAAAATGGTTTAAACTGGAAAAAATATTTTTTATGTTTCTTGAAAGCGAATCCGTGCTTGTTCTGATTGGTTTCGCTCTTCTTTACGACCCTTCCGGCGACGGAGCAGAGGGAAGGGGGACGCATAAAAACGATGCCTGAGGAGATAATTAACAGTAATGTTTCTCCTTGGGAGGTAATCACGGTGACCCGAAACAAAGTCGAGATTTGCGGTGTAGATACTGCAAAGCTACCTGTTCTTACCAACGCGGAAATGCGTGAATTATTCGTTCAGCTGCAATCCAATAATGAACGAACGGCAAGAGAGAAATTGGTCAACGGCAATTTGCGCTTAGTGCTCAGCGTCATACAGCGCTTCAACAATCGCGGCGAATATGTAGACGATTTGTTTCAAGTTGGATGTATCGGACTGATGAAGGCGATCGATAACTTTGACTTAAGCCAAAATGTAAAATTTTCTACCTATGCTGTGCCGATGATCATCGGAGAAATTCGCCGTTACTTGCGCGACAACAATCCGATACGGGTATCCCGCTCGCTGCGCGACATCGCCTACAAGGCGCTGCAGGTTCGCGACAGTCTGACGAATCAAAATTCCCGCGAACCGACGATCTATGAAATCTCGGAGGCGCTGAACGTGCCTAAAGAAGACGTCGTATTCGCGCTGGATGCGATTCAGGACCCGGTTTCTTTGTTCGAGCCGATTTACCACGACGGCGGCGATCCGATCTATGTCATGGATCAAATCAGCGACGACCGGAACAAAGACGTTTCCTGGATCGAAGGCATTGCGCTCAGAGAGGCGATGCGGAAGCTGAACGACCGGGAAAAAATGATTTTATCGATGCGCTTTTTCGACGGCAAGACGCAGATGGAAGTGGCGGACGAAATCGGCATTTCGCAGGCCCAAGTATCGCGGCTGGAGAAATCGGCCATTTCGCAAATGCAGAAGCATGTGAAAAACTGACCGCGGCATATTAAGCTACAGGCTATTTATAACATGCGGACCTGACTCCGTTATCCGGAGCGCAGGTCTTTTTTTTGTCGCAGTCGAAAAGAGGAGGCGTTCGGTCAGGCGTTATTTTTGCAGCGAAATGGACATTTTGCCGGGCGCCCACATATAGTATGTATAGAGGCTGGTATCCCGGTCCATAATCCATGAGAATACGTGGTGGTTGCAGCGTGAAAATATCAGATTTTCAAACCAAGGACGTAATCAATATAGTGGACGGCAAAAAACTCGGGCAAATTAGCGATTTGGAGCTCGACCTCCGCCAAGGGCGCATCGAATCGATCGTAGTGCCGAACAACAGCCGGTTCTTCGGTTTGTTCGGCGGGACAACCGATGTGGTGATTCCATGGAAGAACATCGTTAAGATCGGAATGGATGTCGTTTTGGTGAAGCTCGATGATGTCCGCAGCTTCCGGCAGCAGGAGGAAGTGGATACGACGTACGAATACAATCGGCAGTATCGTGGATAGCAGCTCCGCTCTTCCTGCAGCTCGGGCAGAGCGGTTCTTGCGAGCAGGCACACAAGCGGTTTGGCGTCCGCCATCACGTACGGCGCGCTAACGCATGTGTGCTGTTTGTCGTCTCGGCGGACCGCCCCGGCAAAAGATGCGAAGAAACTGAGGATTGCGGCCTCCTTCATGGTATACTGGATAAGAGAGTGAGAATAAGGAAACCCGGACGAGGGGAGACAATGAAGCATGGAACCGTTTGTGCTGCAAAAATTGGAGAACGGATGCGAGCTTTTTTTTGTAAAAGGGTGGATGGACCGGTATGCAGGATTGACGGCCGGGTTTACGTCCCGTCACGGCGGCGTGAGCAGGAGGCAGTTCGGAAGTCTGAATTGCGGACTGCATGTGGCGGACGCTCCCGAAGATGTCATTCATAACAGAAGGCGGGTAGCCGAAGCGCTGAATATCCGGCTTGAGGATTGCACCTATGCCGAGCAGGTTCACGGCAATGAAGTGCAAGCGGTGACTCGGGAGCATGCCGGGGCGGGCATCGAATCCAGGGAGCAGGCGATTCAGGCTAAAGACGCTTTTATTACGAATGAAACGGGATTGTTTCTTCATGCGCTGTTTGCGGACTGCGTGCCTCTGCTGTTTTTTGACCCGGTTCGCAGGGCCGTAGGGCTCGCTCACGCGGGCTGGAAAGGGACGGTGCTGCAGATTGCCCGGATGACCGTAGAGGCGATGCGGGAGCGTTACGGGACGCAGCCGGAGGATCTCCTCGCCGCGATCGGTCCGTCGATTCATTCCTGCTGCTACGAGGTAGACGATACCGTCATGGACCGCATTCGCGCGGCGATGAACGAGCTTGGCGTCGGGAATGAGCCTGCGGACGGAGGCGAAGCGATTTACCGAGAGAGAGAAAACCGCAAGTACAGCTTGAGCTTGCAACAAATGAACCGACAAATTATGATAAAAGCAGGAATTTTGCCGTCTCATATCGAAATGAGTAGTTTATGCACAAGCTGCCGTACCGATCTGTTCTTCTCTCATAGGAAAGAAGCGGGAATTACGGGCCGGATGGCCGCATGGATAGGCTTCAACGAATAGCTTCGGGAATCGATGACGGGATAAATAGGTTTTTTAATGAAGAGGTGACTTACGTTTTGCAATTGTCGCAGTCCATATCTTATGTAGAAGACAGAGTAGCTCAAGCATGCGCGCGTGCCGGACGTGAGCGCAAGGATGTGCAGATTATCGCGGTAACCAAATACGTTTCTATGGAAACGACGGGCGAAGTGTTCCGGCACGGCCTGGAGCATGTCGGCGAAAACCGCTGGCAGGATGCCGAGGCCAAATGGAAGGCGTTCGGCGATCGGGGAACATGGCATTTTATCGGCCATTTGCAGACAAACAAGGTGAAGGATGTTATAGGGAAGTTCGCCTATATTCATTCGTTGGACAGGCTGTCGCTGGCGAAGGAAGTGGAGAAGAAGGCGGCTGCGCTCGGCATTACGGCGCAATGCTTCATTCAGCTGAACGTATCCGGGGAAGACACGAAGTTCGGGCTGGCTCCCGCGGAGCTGCCGGCGTTCGTCGAAGCGATCCGGCCTCTCAAGCACATTCGTGTCGTAGGATTGATGACGATGGCGCCATACGAGGCGGAGCCGGAGGCGACGCGGCCTGTATTCCGCGGCCTAAGGGAGCTTCGCGACCAAATGAATCGGGAGCTTGCGCTCGGCTATGAAGTGCCCCATTTGTCGATGGGGATGTCCAACGATTTCGAAGTGGCGATCGAAGAGGGAGCTACCTGGATTCGTCTTGGATCTATCCTGGTGGGCAAAGAATAAGTTCGCCTGCGGCGAAACTCAAAGCATCGCTTACGAAGTAAGTTTCGCCTGCGGCGAAACTCAAAGTATCGCTTACGAAGTAAGTTTCGCCTGCGGCGAAACTCTTAGGAGGAGAGAATATGGGCGTAATGAACAAATTCATGAACTTCTTGGGCTTGCAGGATGAAGAAGAGGTCGTTGAAAGGGAGCGGGTCGTCGAGCAATCGGTCGAGGAGCCTGAAACCAATCCTGCGGAGCAACGTAGAAATAAGGGAAATATCGTAAGCATCCACTCGCAAAAAAACGTCAGAGTGATACTTAACGAGCCGAAGTCTTACGAAGATACCCAGGAGATCGCCGACCATCTCCGTTCCCGCCGGCCTGTCGTCGTCAATCTGCACCTGGTACGTCCCGATCAGGCTACCCGGATCGTCGACTTTATTAGCGGAACGGTGTATGCGCTGAACGGGTCCATCTCCAAAATCGGGCCGAACATTTTTTTATGCACCCCGGATACCGTTGAAATTCACGGCTCGATCTCGGAAATAATAAATCATGACGGGTACTCACATTAATTGAAATCGAGGTGAACAGCTTGTACAACTCTATTGACGGTTACATCTACACACTCATTGAAATCTATACATATATGCTGATCGCCTACGTGCTGCTGTCGTGGCTGCCAAGCGCGCGGGACAGCTTTGTCGGCGAAATACTCGGCAAGCTGTGCGAGCCGTATTTGTCGATCTTCCGCCGCTTCATTCCGCCTATCGGAGGAATGATCGACATCTCCCCGATCGTCGCCTTGATCGCACTGCGTTTTGTCGGCGAAGGCATCCGGGCCGTCGTCAATTTTTTTATCTAGGTGATGCAGGTGAGCACAGACCAACTTTATTCGCATTTTCATCCGGATGAACACCGTTTCGTCGATAAAGCGGCCGAATGGGTCGAGCGGGCCGGCCAGCATCAGGTGAAGCTGACGGATTTTCTGGACCCTCGGCAGGCGTTTATTTTAACCACTCTGGTCAATCGAAGCCAGGACGTCCAGGTACGTTTCGACGGAGGCCACGAGCAGTCCGAGCGCAGAAGAGCCTTGATCGCTCCGGATTACCGGGCGCTGGAGGAAGAGGATATGGGAATCGTTCTGATCTCGGTTACTTCCTTGGATGACAAGCTGAAGGATTTGGACCACAGCGATTATATGGGTTCTATTCTGGCGCTGGGTATGAAGAGAGACAAGATCGGAGACATTCACGTATCGGATCACGGCTGTCATTTCCTTGTCGCCGCCGAGGTCGCCGATTATATGCGGTTGAATCTGCAGCAGGTGCACCGGGTCCACGTGCAAACCGAGGTTCTGCCTCTGGAGAAGCTGAACGCGACGGGCACGAAGCTGGAGGAAATCGGCTTATCGGTAGCCTCCATGCGTTTGGACGGGATCGTAAGCGATGTGTACCATTTGAGCCGGGCCAAAATTTTGACGCCGATCAAAGCGGGCCGCTGCAAAGTCAATTGGAAGCAGGAAGAAGACCCCAGCAAACCGCTCAAAACGGGTGATGTCGTATCCTTGCAAGGGTTCGGACGGTTTAAGGTGCTGGAGGTTGAAGGCGTGACCAAGAAGGGCAGGTTTCGAGTGAAAATCGGCAAATATGTTTAGTTTGCCGATTTTTTTGTGCAGGAATGCAGGAAAATGCGGCCTACTGTCGAATATAGCAGTACGCGTCTGACAGGAATTCATTTTACGGATGTTGCAAAATATTCAGGAGGTGCAGCAATGGCTTTAACACCGTTGGATATACATAATAAAGAATTTGGCCGTTCGTTCCGCGGTTACGATGAAGATGAAGTCAATGAATTTCTGGATTTGGTGATTAAAGATTACGAAGCGCTTATTCGGGAAAATAAAGATTTGCAAAATCAGCTGGCAGGGATTCAGGAGCGGCTCGATCATTTCTCCAATATTGAAGAAACGCTCAGCAAGACGATCATTATCGCTCAGGAGGCGGCTGATGAAGTCAAGTCCAATTCCAAGAAGGAAGCGCAGCTGATCATAAAGGAAGCGGAAAAAAACGCCGATCGCATCATCAACGAATCGCTTGCAAAATCCAGAAAAATTGCCGTGGAAATCGAAGAGTTGAAAAAGCAGGCTTCCATATACCGTACCCGGTTCCGCACGTTGCTTGAAGCTCAGCTGGAACTGCTCGGCAAAGAAGATTGGAGCTCCCTGGAGCGCATGGAGATCGAGCATTCTTAGGACTTCCGCGTTCTGCGGAGCCTTATGTTGACTCTGTCTTGTATTTTCGTTATACTCCGTAATAGTAAAAGTAAATGACGATAAAGCGTAGACTGGGACAAGTACTTCATGTTGCGCAAGGGTCAGCGAGCCGGGATGTTGGTGGGAGCCCGGTCCCGGGCGGTGAAGGAATATCACCCACGAGCGTCTCTTGAAAAGAAGAGTAAAGAGAATCGGCTGATCCCGTTACAGATCATGGAGTGAAGGCTGACCGGCTGGCGGCGTACGCATAATCGATGCGGACGTCCTGCGGGAGAATGCCTTAATCAGGGTGGTACCGCGAGACTTCTCGTCCCTATTGGGATGAGGAGTCTTTTTTGCTGCTTGGGAAAACTGCTTTCGATAATAATCGGGGGATTTGTTGCTTATTTTATCGGCCACAGAAAGGATGAATTGTAAAAATGGATTATGGAAAAACATTGAATTTATTGCAGACGGAATTTCCGATGCGCGGCAATTTGCCGCAAGCGGAGCCGAAAATGCAGCAGCATTGGAACGAATTGGACATTTACCGGATGGTGCAGGAGAGCCGCAAAGGCAAGCCGAAATTTATTTTGCACGACGGGCCTCCGTACGCCAACGGAGACATTCATATCGGACACGCGATGAATAAAATTTTGAAGGACATCATCGTCCGCTTCAAAACGATGCAGGGCTTCGACGCCCCTTATGTGCCCGGCTGGGATACTCACGGTCTGCCGATCGAGCAGGCAATCGCCAACGGCGGCAAGGTGGACCGCAAAAAAATGAGCGTGCACGAATTCCGCGAATATTGCAAAGAATATGCGCTGCAATGGGTGGAGAAGCAGAAGGCGCAATTCAAACGCCTTGCGATCCGCGGCGATTGGGATAATCCGTACATTACGCTGCAGCCGAAATATGAAGCCCAACAAATCCGCGTATTCGGCGAAATGGTGAACAAGGGATACATTTATAAAGGCTTGAAGCCGGTTTACTGGTCTCCATCCTCGGAGAGCGCGCTGGCGGAAGCCGAAATCGAATATAAAGACAAACAATCCACATCGGTATATGTGGCTTTCCAGGTTAAGGACGGCAAGGGCAAGCTGCCGGAAGACGCGTCGATCGTCATTTGGACGACGACGCCTTGGACGCTGCCTGCGAACCTCGGGATCAGCCTGCATCCCGACTTTGATTATTCGCTCGTTCAGGTGAACGGCAAAAAATACGTTGTAGCCGCAGGGCTGCTGGACGCCGTATCCAAAGAAATCGGCTGGACGGATGTGCAGGTGCTGTCGCAAATCAAGGGCAGCGAGCTGGAGCATGTGCTGTGCCAGCATCCGTTCTACGATCGCACTTCGCTCGTCATGGTCGGAGAGCACGTGACGCTGGACGCCGGTACGGGAGCCGTACATACCGCTCCGGGACACGGCGAGGACGACTTTGCCATCGGGCAGCGCTATAATCTGGGCGTATTGTGTCCGGTGGACGATCAAGGGCATTTTACGGCGGAAGCGCCGGGCTTTGAAGGGATGTTTTATGAAAAGGGCGGCAAGCTGGTAACGGAAAAATTGACCGAGTCCGGCCATCTGCTTCATATGAGCACGATTCAGCATCAATATCCGCATGACTGGCGCACGAAGAAACCGGTCATTTTCCGCGCAACGGAGCAATGGTTCGCTTCCGTGGACAAATTCCGCCAGGAGATGCTGGAGGAAATTAAACGCATTAACTGGACGCCGAACTGGGGCGAGGTTCGCCTGCATAATATGATTGCCGACCGCGGAGACTGGTGCATTTCCCGTCAGCGGGTATGGGGCGTGCCGATCCCGATTTTCTACTGCCGCAGCTGCAGCGAGCCGCTCGTCAACCAAGACACGATTGAGCATGTTGCGCAAGTTTTCGAACGGGAAGGTTCCAATGCCTGGTTCCAGAAAGACGAGAAGGAGCTGCTTCCGCAAGGGGCCGTTTGTCCGAAATGCGGTCACGATCATTTCCGCAAAGAAACGGATATTATGGATGTATGGTTTGATTCCGGTTCCAGCCACGTCGGCGTGCTGGAGTCCCGCGAAGAGCTGCAGTGGCCTGCCGATCTGTATTTGGAAGGCTCCGACCAGTACCGCGGCTGGTATAACTCTTCTCTGATCACCGGGGTAGCCGTTAAAGGCCAGGCTCCGTACAAAGGAATTTTGAGCCACGGCTTTACGCTGGACGGGGAAGGACGCAAAATGTCCAAATCGCTCGGCAACACGGTCGATCCGAATCAAGTATGCGAGAAGCTCGGCGCCGACATTTTGCGCTTGTGGGTATCCTCGGTCGATTATCAATCCGACGTTCGGATTTCCGACAATATTTTGACTCAAATTACGGAAGTATACCGGAAAATCCGCAATACGCTCCGCTTCCTCCTGGGCAATTTGTACGATTACAACCCGTCGACAGACCGCGTCGCTCCGGCCGCGATGAACGAGCTCGACCGTTTTGCCGAAGCGCGTTTGAACCGGTTGATCGAAAAAGTGACCCAGGCTTACGAGGCATACGAGTTCCACGTCGTATACCAAGCAGTACATCATTTCTGCGCCGTAGAGATGAGCGCGTTTTACCTGGATATCTGCAAAGACCGGTTGTATGCGAGCGCGCCTGAGGATGCGGGACGCAAAGCGGCGCAAACGGTATTATATGATGTGCTGACGGCAATAACTAAACTGATTGCGCCTATTTTGCCGCATACGTCCGATGAAGTATGGAAGTACATCCCTGGAGCGGAATTGGCGAGCGTGCAATTGTCCGAGCTGCCTACGCCGCAGGCGTCGCTCTTTGACGAGGCGCTGGAAACCAAGTGGGAGCAGTTCATCGAAGTGCGCGACAACGTGTTGAAGGCGCTCGAGGAAGCGCGTAAAGCGAAGACGATCGGCAACTCGCTGGGCGCGGCCGTACACTTGTATCCGGATGCCGAGACCTATGCGCTGCTGCAAGGCTTCGAGCAGTTGGATCAGCTGTTCATTGTTTCCGCGGCCTTCGTACACGAGCCGGGAACCGGCGCGCCTGAAGGGGCTCATTCGTTCAAAGGAGCGTCCGTAAAAGTCGAAGTGGCTGAAGGAGACAAATGCGAACGCTGCTGGATCGTCACCCCGGAAGTAGGTCACGACCACGAGCATCCGACGCTGTGCAAACGCTGCGCAGGAGTAATTCAGCTGACCAAAGCCTGATCAAATAATGAGCCGCCGCGGCATAAGCGAATTTGCCTTATGCCGGGCAGCTTGTTATGAGAGTTCGGACGTACGGCTGATTAACGGTGTTTCGGCAAGCGAGCTAACGTTTCATGAGTCGGGAGGGATTGGGATGATCGATCAGGAAAAATGGAATAATCATAAGCTTCTTGAAAGTATGAACAAGAAGGTAACCCATATGTCGAACCAGATGGAACGAATCCAGATTGCCGATTACGTGCAGCTTCTGAACAATCCGAGGAGGCTTATTCTAACCAACTTATTGGCGGGCATTTCCCGCGGCGTCGGGATCGCCATCGGGTTTACGGTTTTTGCCACGACGATTTTGTATTTTCTGAAGCTGCTGGGAGCGCTCAATATACCGATCGTCGGCGACTATATCGCCGATATCGTCAAGCACGTGCAGTATCAGCTTGGAGAACGCAGCTATTAGTACAGCCCGTCGTCGTCTTCCAGTTCATGCTCCGGTTCGAGCAGGCCTTCGCCTTCGCCGCTGTTCATATAGTTATGATAAGCTTTGTTGCGGACGACGGTGACGTGCTGGCCGTACATATCGGTAGCTATGAAGCTTTCGTAAGATTCGACATATCCGTCATGCTCGTCCGGCTCGATCTCCATGTCGTTGTAATTATCCGAGACGTTGGGGTTCTCGGCCATGGCAGGAGTATTGGACGTTCCCCAGCTCTCTACGATTTGCCAGGCGTCTTCGCCGTCGAACTGGTTCTGCTCGTCCAGCTCGTCCAAGCTGGTCCGGCCGAACGGAGGCGCGAGCAGCCGCTCTTCGACGGACCGGCGCTGCGATAAATGCGGGTCGGGAACGTGCGCCGTGCAATAAGCTGCAGTCGGAATCGCCTGCAGCCGTTCGAACGGAATAGGAGCGCCGCAGACCGAGCAGGAGCCGTAGGTGCCGTTTTCCATCCGGGCCAAAGCTTCCTTGACGTCCGTCAAATGCCGCTCGCTGTTTTCGAGCAGCGCGATGTCTTTGCCCCGCTCGAACAGTTCCGAGCCCAGGTCCGCCGGATGATTGTCGTTGGTCGACAGCTCCCCGGTCTGGTTGCGCAGCGATTCACTAAGGCCGAAATGCTCGTTGTCCTGCAGCTTCGTTTCGAGCCATTGCCGCTCCTTAACCAGGGTGTCTTTCAGTTCCTGAAGCTGCTTCGAGTTCAATGAGTTCGGGTGATTCGTCATGGAAGACGCCTCCTTGTAGAAATCACGATGCTCCTATTTTTTACGAACGCTGCGCTTTTTACATAGGAAAATCCTTGTATCACAGGAAGAACAATAAGGAGATGTAGCCTTGATCTATTACATTTATGCATTAATTGTGCTGCTGCTGGACCAGGCGACCAAATGGGTTATCGTCAACAGGCTGATGCTTGGGGAATCCAGATCGGTGATCGGGGAGTTTTTTCAAATTACGTCCCACCGAAACCGGGGAGCCGCCTTCGGCATTTTGCAAAACCAGCGGTGGTTTTTCATCGTTATTACCTTGGCCGTAGCCGCGGGAGTGATCTGGTATTTGCAGAAAACGCGCAAGGAAGGCCGCAAACTGCTGCCGTTCGCGCTCAGCTTGCTGCTGGGCGGGGCGCTCGGCAATTTCATCGACCGTGCTCTGTTCGGCGAAGTGGTGGACTTTTTGCAATTCCGCTTTCAGTTCAATTGGTTCGGAACGGCTGTAGATTACACCTACCCTATTTTTAACGTGGCGGATTCGGCGATTGTCGTAGGGGTTATTTTAATCTTTGTCGATTCGATCATCGGCTGGAGCAAAGAAAAGAGAGGCGCGTAAACGATGACGTCAGTTTCGGATCAGGAACAATCGGATAACATCATGGAATGGATCGCGGGATCTGAGGACCGGGGAGAGCGTATCGACAAATTCATTACGGAATCGCTGGAGGAAGAAACCTCGCGCACGCAAGTGCAGCAGTGGATTAAAGAGGGGCATCTGAAGGTGAACGGAGGCCCCGTCAAAGCGAACTACAAGCTGGCGGAAGGAGACCGGCTGGCGCTTGTCATTCCCGAGCCGGAGGAGCTGAATTTGACGCCGGAGAACATCCCTCTCGACGTCGTGTACGAGGATTCCGATGTGATCGTCGTCAACAAGCCGCGGGGACTCGTCGTTCATCCGGCTCCGGGGCATTACAGCGGGACGCTGGTCAACGCGCTGCTGCACCACTGCCGGGATTTATCCGGCATTAACGGAGTGATGCGCCCGGGCATCGTTCACCGGATCGATAAAGATACGTCCGGCCTGCTGATGGCGGCCAAAAACGATTTGGCCCATGTTTCGCTCGCGGAGCAGCTGAAGGAGCATTCCGTGAACCGCAAATATATCGCCGTCGTGCACGGCAATGTCGCGCATGATCACGGGACGATCGACGCTCCGATCGGCCGAGATCCCCATGACCGCAAGCTGTATACGGTAACGGAGAAAAACAGCAAGCATGCCGTCACGCATTTCGTCGTGCTGGAGAGATTCGGCGACTATACGCTGGTCGAGCTGAAGCTGGAAACCGGACGCACCCATCAAATCCGGGTGCATATGAAGTTTATCGGCCATCCGCTGGCCGGCGATCCGGCTTACGGGCCTTCGCGCAGCAAAGGGGTCGCGATGGAAGGGCAGGCGCTGCACGCCGCGGTGCTTGGATTCGTCCATCCGCGCACGGGGCAAGAGCTGCAGTTCGAGGCCGGGCTGCCGGAGGATATGCAGCATCTGCTGCATGCGTTAAAAAATCGATAAGGACGGTCCAGTATGGAACATTTGATCAATGCCAAAGTAAAGGATATTCAAATTTCGGGCATCCGCAAAATATCGAACCTCGTCAGCACGTACAAGGATGCGCTCACGCTGACGATCGGCCAGCCCGACTTTCCTACGCCGGATCATATTATGACGGCGGCCAAGGCGGCTATCGACGCTCATAAAACGACATATACGCCGAACCCCGGCATGCCGGAGCTCAGGCAAGCGGCGTCGGCTTTCGCGAACGGCAAATACGGTCTTCACTACAAGCCGGAGACGGAAGTGATCGTAACGACCGGAGCGAGCCAAGCGCTCGATATTACGCTGCGCACAATTTTGGAGCCGGGCTGCGAAGTGATTTTGCCGGGGCCGATTTATCCCGGCTACGAACCGCTCGTCCGGTTATGCGGCGGAGAGCCGGTATATGTCGATACCCGGTCGAACGGCTTCAAGCTGACCGCCGAGCTGCTGGAGCCGCATATTACGGAGAAGACGCGCTGCATTATTCTGTGCTATCCGTCCAACCCGACGGGACGCGTGCTGAACGCGCGGGAGCTGGCGGACATGGCGCGGCTGCTGGAGGAGAAGCAAATTTTCGTCATCTCCGATGAAATCTACAGCGAGCTGATCTACGACGGGCCGCATACGTCGCTGGCTACCATCGGCAATATGCGCGACAAAACGATCGTCATTAACGGCTTGTCCAAGTCGCATTCGATGACCGGCTGGCGCATCGGATTCACGTTCGCGCCCGAGTACTTGTCGCAGCATATGGTCAAGGTGCATCAATATAACGTAACCTGCGCCAGCTCGATCAGCCAATATGCGGCGCTGGAAGCGTTGACGAACGGGGTAGACGATGCGCTTCCGATGAAGCAGGCGTATATCGAGCGGCGGGATTTTGTGTACGACCGTTTGACGGAGCTGGGTTTCGAGCTGGATAAGCCGGAGGGGGCGTTCTATATGTTCCCGTCGATCGAGCGGTTCGGCTTAAGCTCCATGGAATTTACGATGAAGCTGCTTGACGAGCAGCGGGTCGCCGTCGTTCCCGGAGATGCCTTCTCGGTGTACGGCGAAGGTTATATCCGTATTTCTTACGCATACAGCATGGAAGTGCTGGAGAAAGCAATGGAACGGTTCGGAACGTTCGTCCGCGGGTTATCATAGATTATGTTTTAAGACAGACACCGGAAGCTTTGGGCTCCGGTGTTTTTTTCGTTTGTACAAACAAGTGTTGACATGAAACCATAAGGTTTCGTATAATACGAAATGTGCAGATGTGAAACCTTTTGGTTTCGTAATTAGCGCGAAGAATGAGAAGACTGCATCGAATGCATAATAATTCGAGCCGATAAACTACTATTCCGCGGGAGGAAAAGAACATGAAAAGCGCAAGTCCGTTTGTTTTTGTGGAAAATGTACGGGAGTCCGTCGATTACTATCAGTCGGTATTCGGCGGAGACGTCAAAATCTTGAACGAGCACGCCGGCAAGCTGCTTCACGCCGAGCTGCATCTGGGCGGCAGTCTGATCCATTTCTCCGATCCGTTCGGACGGGAAATTCCGGCTGGCCGCGATGTGAACATTATTTTGCAGCTGGACAGCGAAGAGGAGCTGCGTAATATTTACGAAGCTTTGCAAAAGGACGGCGAAGTGACGGTCGAGCTTCAAGATACGTTTTTCGGCGCTTTGCACGGACAGGTCCGCGATCATAAAAATCATATTAACTGGGTCATGAACTATTTCAAGAAGTGATAAGCAAGCTTCAGAAGAACGAGCAGCTAGCAAAAAATCTCCTTACGCCGCTTACGGCATAAGGAGATTTTTTGCTGCACTATTGTCCGGACTCGGACTTCCAGGTGAAATAGTCGCTGATCGTCGCTATAGCGAGATCGACGGCGCGTTCGTCGGGCTCGATTTTGGCATGATGCAGACCGTACGGCGTGTCGACGCCGAGCCAGAACATGAACCCGGGGATCGCTTCGAGGAAATAGCCGAAATCTTCGCCCGTCATCGCCTCGGTGCATTCGATCAGGTTCATCGCATTCGAAGCTTGAACCCAGTTCATAAATTCTCTAGTCGTCTCTTCGTGATTGAATACTTGGCGGTAGTTAGCCCCGTAGTCGATATCGATCTTGCAGTTATAGGAAGTTTCCATACCCGCCGTAAGCGATTCGATGCGGGATTTCACCAGCGCCATCGTTTCCGCGGACAAGGTACGGATCGTTCCTTCCAGCCGCGCTGTCTCGGCGATAATATTTTGCTTGGTTCCTCCGTCGATTTTTCCGATCGTAATGACCGCGGAATCGAGCGGATTGACGTTGCGGGAGATGATCGTCTGCAATTGGCCGACGAGCTGGCAGGCGGTAATGACCATGTCGTTGGCCAAATGCGGGAATGCCGCATGACCGCCCTTGCCGGTCAAATCGATGAACAGCTCGGATGTGTTGGCGAACAAAATGCCCGGCTTGGTGGCGATCGTGCCGACAGGGTATTCCGGGGCGACATGAAGCGCCACGATTTGATCCGGCATCCAGTCCTTCAGCTCTTCGCTTTCCAGCATAGGCTTGGCTCCGCCGGGACCTTCCTCGGCCGGCTGGAAAATAAACGTGATATCGTCGCGGATCGGGTGCTGGACGAAATGCGTCAGAACGCCGAGTCCGATCGCCATATGCATATCATGTCCGCACGCGTGCATGAAGCCATCATGGGTCGAGCGGAACGCATAGCCGGTATCCTCTTTAATCGGCAGGCCGTCCATATCGGCGCGATAGCCGAATCGGCGAACGGGATTCGTTCCTTTGACCGAAACGAGAATTCCCGTCCTCCAGGTGCGGATTTCATAGCGATCCGCAGGGAGGCTGCGAATATAATGAAGCAAATATTGCTGCGTCTTGAATTCGGCGAAGCCGGGCTCGGGAATTTGATGCAGCTCTCGGCGAATGGACACGAACGGGCTTGGATCGGCAACGATGCTTGTCTTGGTTGTTGTCATTGGCGAATCGCCTCCATCTATAATCTACAATAGGCTATGCAATAAACAAAAAGCCCGGCGATATACGCCGAGCTTCGATTGCCGGGCACCGATAATTACAGAGTGCGCAGGTCTTGCAAAATTTCGGTTTTGGATTTTGTTTTGGCGTCTACGGTTTTGATGACGCGCGCAGGAGCGCCGGCGACTACCGTATTCTCGGGAACGTCGACCGTTACGACGGCGCCCGCTGCAACGACGGAGCCTTTGCCGATGCGCACGCCTTCGAGAATAACCGCATTGGCGCCTACCAGCACGTCGTCTTCGATCACGACCGGCTGAGCGGAAGGAGGCTCGATGACGCCTGCGACGACGGAACCGGCTCCGATATGGCACATCGCGCCGATTTTGGCGCGGCCGCCGACGACGACGTTCATGTCGATCATCGTGCCTGCGCCGATGGAAGCGCCGATGTTGATGGAAGCGCCCATCATAATAATCGCGTTATCGCCGATAGCCACTTTATCGCGAATGATTGCGCCGGGCTCAATGCGGGCATTGATGGTTTTCAAGTCGAGCGTCGGAATAGCCGAGTTGCGGCGGTCGTTTTCTACGACGAAGTCTTCGATTTTTCCTTCGTTTTGATCAAGCGCTTGTTTCACGTCGGTCCATTCGCCGAACAGCACGCCGCTTTTGCCGGAAATAAACGATTTGATCGCCGATCCGAAATCGATCGATTCCAAATCGCCCTTTACATATACTTTCACCGGGGTTTTCTTCGTGCTTGTTTTAATAAAGTTAATAACTTCTTCCGTGTTCATTTCCAACATATTCTTTATTCCAACTCCTTATGTAAAATAACGCGCGCCCGCACAAGGCGGGATGCTTCGAACGAAATCATTCCTTTCCTTTATAGCATAAATGACGTGTTCTAGCAATGTGCCCGCTCGACAATCATCGACAGTTGCTATTGACAGCCGATGTCGAACGTGGGATAATACTCGTAACTGAATAGCACCTTTAAACTCAGTCCAGAGAGGCTGGCAAGGTGAACGATTGGAAGAACGGGGAACCCGCATCAACCGCGGTCTGCTGCATGCAGGCTTCGTGTGCTTACTGCCCGCTCTATCCTTGTGTCTACAACCTTGCCTCCGTGCAAGGTTTTTTGTTTTGGCAAACTACTTTTGGCAGGAGGTCGAAGACCTTGGTGCAGGAAACAGAACATGTATTGATGGATGAGACGGGCATGCGCCGCGCGCTGACCCGGATCGCTCACGAAATTCTGGAGAGAAACAAAGGTTTTGAAAATTGCATGCTGATTGGAGTGCGGACCCGGGGCATTTACCTCGCGCGGCGAATCGCCGAAAAAATCCGGGAAATCGAGAACGTGCCGGTTCCGGTAGAGGAAATCGACGTGACTCGCTACCGCGACGACCGTTCCGCAAAAACGGAGCAAACGGCCGCCGGAGCCGGAGCGGCCTCGGAGATGGACATTCACAATAAAAAAATTATTTTGTTCGACGATGTGCTCTTTACGGGCAGAACGGTCAGAGCGGCGATGGACGCTTTGATGGATTTGGGAAGGCCGCAGATGATTCAGCTTGCGGTGCTGGTGGACCGGGGACACCGGGAGCTTCCGATCCGGCCCGACTACGTAGGGAAAAATATACCGACCTCCCGTCTGGAGAAGATCGAGGTATTGCTGAGCGAAGTGGACGGTTCCGATCAAGTCGTCATAACTGGACAGAGGAGGCAAAACGGATGACACAATTGAATGTTGCGGCGGAGAGGCATCTGCTTGGCACCAAAGGAATGAGCGCGGAGGACATTACTTCGATCTTGGACCGCGCCGCTTATTGGGAACAATATCCGGTGAAGCTGGCGAATCATTTGCAAGGCCGGTTTGTGGCCAACATGTTTTTCGAGAACAGCACGAGAACGCGGTTTTCGTTCGAAGTCGCCGAGAAGCGTCTCGGCGCCGAGGTTTTGAACTTCGCTGCGGCCGTCTCCAGCGTCCAGAAGGGAGAATCGATTTACGATACCGTCAAGACGCTGGAATCGATGGGGATCGACGCAGGGGTCATTCGCATGAAGCCGAACGGGCTGCTGGCCGAGCTGGCCGAGAAAGTCAAGGTGCCGCTCATTAACGCAGGCGACGGCAGCAACGAGCATCCGACGCAAGCTTTACTCGATCTGTACACGATGCGCAAGCATTTCGGCCATCTAAGAGGGCTGAGCGTATCGATTGTCGGCGATATTCAGCACAGCCGCGTCGCGCGCTCGAATTTGTGGGCTTTGCAGACGATGGGAGCCAAGGTAAGCTTCTGCGCCCCTCCTAGCATGCAGGCTCCCGAGCTGGCGGCATACGCGCCGTATATTACGATGGACGAGGCTATCAAAGCCGACGTCGTCATGATGCTGAGAGTGCAGCTGGAGCGGCATGAAGAGAATGTGTTCAAATCGACGGCGGACTACCGCGAAGCTTACGGATTGACGGCAGCCAGAGAATCGGCTATGGCGCCTCACGCGATCATCATGCACCCGGCTCCGGTAAACCGCGACGTGGAAATTGACGATGCGCTGGTCGAATGCGAACGGTCCAAAATTTTTGCGCAGATGAGTCATGGCGTGCCGATCCGCATGGCCGTGCTCGAACGGGCGCTTAGCTAACGGTCATCCCGCCGGATAACGAGCCAGTTAACAACGATTGGGCACAATAGTAGCAAAATATATAGTATGAAATAAACAAGTCAGGGAGGGTATTATGGGAATCTGGATCTTAAACGCACAAGTTGTCGCTTCAGGCAATGAGCTGGAGACGCGGCATATTCTGGTGGAAGGCAATACGATTGAGAGCATTATCGACGCGGCAAGCGGTCAGCCGGATACGGCGGGCCACACGGTCGTGGATGCGGCGGGCAAGCTGCTTGCGCCGGGGCTGATCGATATGCACGTACACCTTCGTGATCCCGGCTTCGAGCATAAGGAAACGATCGCAACGGGGACGCGCTCCGCGGCTCGCGGCGGTTTTACGACGATCGCCTGCATGCCGAATACGCGCCCGGTTATCGATACGGTGGAGACGGTTCAATATGTGCTGGACAAGGCCAAGACGGAAGGCGTCGTACGCGTGCTTCCTTACGGATGCATCACGAAGAACGAGCTGGGTCGCGAGCTGACCGACTTCGACGCGCTGAAAGCGGCCGGCGTCATCGGCTACACGGACGACGGAGTAGGCGTGCAGAGTGCGCAAATGATGAAGGACGCGATGGCCAAAGCGGCGTCGATCGGACTGCCCGTCATTGCCCACTGCGAAGACAACACCCTGGTCGAGGGCGCTTGGGTAAGCGAAGGCGCTTTTTCCAAAAAGCACGGCTTGAAAGGCATTCCGAACGAGTCGGAAGCGATCCATGTCGGCCGTGATATTTTGCTGGCTGAAGCGACGGGCGTACATTATCATGTCTGCCACGTCAGCACGGAGCAATCGGTGCGCCTGATCCGCCATGCGAAGCAGTTCGGCATCAAGGTTACTGCGGAGGTATGCCCGCATCATCTGCTGCTCTCGGACGAAGATATTCCGGGCATGGACGCTAACTGGAAAATGAATCCGCCGCTTCGCACGCCGCGCGACGTACAGGCTTGTATCGAAGGGCTGCTGGACGGCACGATCGACATCGTCGTCACGGACCATGCTCCGCACAGCGAGGAAGAGAAGGCGCGCGGCGTCGACCTGGCTCCGTTCGGCATCGTCGGATTCGAAACGGCGTTCCCGCTCTTGTACACCAAATTCGTCGCTACGGGACAATGGACGCTGCAGTTCCTGGTCGATAAAATGACCAAGCTGCCGGCCCAAGTATTCGGTCTGAAGCAGGGCACTCTTGAAGTAGGCAAAACGGCAGATCTGACGATCATCGATCTGGAACAGGAGAAGGAAGTCAATCCGGCGGAGTTCGCTTCCAAAGGACGCAATACGCCGTTTACCGGCTGGAAGCTGAAAGGCTGGCCCGCTTGGACGATGGTGGACGGCAAAGTCGTCTGGTCCGAACAATAATCGGAATACACATAAGCGTTACAAATCAAACGGTTATTCCCCTCCGCGGTTAACGCGGTTTACACATAGGATTGTACACAAAGATAAGGAGTTGAAGACGATGCAGGCAAGGTTGTTGTTGGAAGACGGCACGTTATTTACCGGAACGGCATTCGGCAGCGAAGGCGAATCGACGGGTGAGGTCGTTTTTAATACAGGGATTACAGGGTATCAAGAGGTGTTGTCGGACCCTTCGTATTGCGGTCAAATCGTGACGATGACGTACCCTTTGATCGGGAACTACGGGATTACGAGAGACGATTTCGAATCGATCCGTCCGTTCGTTCACGGCTTTGTCGTACGCGAGCATGAGACGGTGCCGAGCAACTGGAGAGCGGAATATTCGGTAGACAGCCTGCTTAAAGAGTACGGCATTATCGGCATCAGCGGCATCGATACCCGCATGCTGACCCGCCGTATTCGTCATCACGGGGTAATGAAAGGGCTCTTGACGACATCGAACAAATCGGTCGCCGAGCTGATGGAGCAGCTGCAGGCGAATCCGCTGATGATCGATCAAGTTTCCCGCGTGTCCACCAAGAGCGTATTCAGCTGCCCGGGCTCCAAAGAGCGCGTCGTCGTCGTCGATTTCGGCGCGAAGACAGGCATTATCCGCGACTTGTCGAGCCGCGGCTGCGATGTGGTTGTCGTGCCGCAAGATACGACGGCCGAGCAAATCCGCCGCTTGGCTCCGGACGGCATCATGCTGTCGAACGGCCCTGGGGATCCGAAGGACGTGCCTCACGCGGCCAAAATGATTTCCGAAATTCTCGGCGAATACCCGATCTTCGGTATTTGTCTTGGTCATCAGCTGCTGGCTCTGGCTTGCGGAGCCGATACGGAGAAGCTGAAATTCGGTCATCGCGGCGGCAACCATCCGGTGAAAGACTTGAAGACGAACCGCTGCTACATTACTTCGCAAAACCACGGTTATACGGTTAACGATGCTTCCATCGCCGGAACGGAGCTGGAAGTGACGCATATCAACAACAACGACGGCACTATCGAAGGATTGAAACATAAGAAGCATGCTGCATTCTCGGTCCAATACCATCCTGAGGCGGCTCCGGGGCCTTACGACTCCAGCTATCTGTTCGATGATTTCATTGCCATGATCCGCGAATTCAAACAAGCGAAGCCGGCGCTTCCGAGACAAGCGCAAATTTCCGCCGCTTCCAAGCAAGGTCTGGAGCCTGCGGGCGCTGCTGCCCCTGCATCGAAAGGAGAACTGCACTATGCCAAAAAATAATAGCTTGAAAAAAATATTAGTTATCGGTTCCGGTCCGATCGTCATCGGACAAGCGGCTGAGTTCGACTATGCCGGTACTCAGGCTTGCCAAGCCTTGAAAGAAGAAGGAATGGAAGTCGTGCTGATCAACAGCAACCCGGCTACGATCATGACGGATACGAACATGGCGGACAAAGTATATATCGAGCCGATCACGCTCGATTTCGTAACCCAAATTATCCGTCAGGAGCGTCCCGACGGCTTGCTGCCGACGCTCGGCGGGCAAACGGGCCTCAACATGGCCGTAGAACTGGCGCGCGCCGGCGTGCTGGAGCGCGAGAACGTGAAGCTGCTCGGTACGCAGCTTACCGCGATCGAGAAAGCGGAGGACCGCGACTTGTTCCGCGATCTGATGCGCGAGCTGGAGCAGCCGGTTCCGGACAGCACCATCGTCACGACCGTGAAGGAAGCCGTAGATTTCGCCAATGAGATCGGTTATCCGATCATCGTGCGTCCGGCTTATACGCTCGGCGGCACCGGCGGCGGCATTTGCGCGAACGAAGAAGAGCTGCTGGAGACGGTAGCCTCCGGTATCCGCTACAGCCCGATCGGCCAATGTCTGATCGAGAAGAGCATCGCCGGCATGAAGGAAGTCGAATACGAAGTGATGCGCGACGCCAACGACAACTGTATCGTCGTATGTAACATGGAAAACTTCGATCCGGTGGGCGTGCATACCGGCGACAGTATCGTCGTAGCGCCTAGCCAGACGCTGTCCGACCGCGAATATCAAATGCTGCGTTCCGCATCGCTGAAAATTATCCGCGCTTTGAATATCGAAGGCGGATGTAACGTGCAATTCGCGCTGGACCCGTTCAGCTATCAATACTATGTCATCGAGGTAAACCCGCGCGTCAGCCGTTCCTCGGCGCTTGCTTCCAAAGCAACCGGTTATCCGATTGCCAAAATGGCGGCGAAAATCGCGATCGGTTATACGCTCGATGAAATCATCAACCCGGTTACGGGACAAACCTATGCATGCTTTGAGCCGACGCTCGACTACATCGTATCGAAAATTCCTCGCTGGCCGTTCGACAAATTTACGGCGGCGAACCGCAAGCTCGGCACGCAAATGAAGGCGACTGGCGAAGTGATGGCCATCGGCCGCACGTTCGAGGAATCGATTCATAAAGCGATCCGTTCGCTCGAAATCGGCGTTCACCGCCTCTATCTGAAAGAAACCGACCTGCTCGACCAAGAGACGCTGGAAACGCGTCTGGCGAAGCCGGATGACGAGCGGATGTTCCTGATCGCCGAAGCGTTCCGCCGCGGCTACACGCTCCAGCAAATCCAGGATTTGACCAAGATCGACTGGTGGTTCTTGAGCAAGCTCGAAGGGCTGATTCAATTCGAGGAGCAGCTGCTGCAGCCCGAATTGACGGAAGAGCTGCTGTATCAAGCGAAGCGCAAAGGGTTCACGGACCGCGCGATCGCCGAAATCCGCAGCAATGCGGGTAACGGGCTCAACTTTACGCAAGAAGCCGACATCCGCGCATACCGTCTCAGCTTGAACTTGAAGCCGGTTTACAAAATGGTCGATACTTGCGCGGCCGAGTTCGAAGCGACGACGCCTTACTACTACTCGACATACGAGACCGAAGACGAAGTGAAGGAAACGACCAAGCAAAAAGTCGTCGTCTTAGGCTCCGGCCCGATCCGGATCGGCCAAGGGATCGAGTTCGACTATTCTACCGTGCACGCGGTATGGGCGATCCAGGCGGCAGGCTATGAAGCGGTTATTATCAACAACAATCCGGAAACCGTATCGACGGACTTTAACACATCGGACCGTCTGTATTTCGAGCCGCTGTTCTTCGAAGACGTCATGAACGTGATCGAGCATGAGAAGCCGATCGGCGTTATCGTTCAATTCGGCGGTCAAACGGCGATTAACCTGGCGGCTCCGCTGGCCAAGGCAGGCGTGAAAATTCTCGGTACCGATCTGGAAAACATCGATGCGGCCGAAGACCGCAAAAAGTTCGAAGCGCTGCTGCGCGGCTTGAACATTGCGCAGCCTCCGGGCGGCACGGTCACATCCGTCGATCAAGCGGTCGGCATGGCTTCGAGATTCGGCTACCCTGTGCTCGTTCGTCCATCGTACGTATTGGGCGGCCGGGCGATGGAAATCGTTTATTCCGACGAAGAGCTGCTGAGCTACATGGAATATGCGGTCAAAATCAATCCGGAGCATCCGGTACTGATCGACCGTTATATGCTCGGCAAAGAGGTCGAGGTTGACGCGATTTGCGATAAAGACACCGTATTGATCCCGGGCATCATGGAGCATGTCGAAAGAGCGGGCGTTCACTCCGGAGACTCCATCGCCGTCTATCCGCCGCAAACGATCTCGGAGGACATCAAGCAGCAAATTATCGACATTACGACGAAGATCGCCAGAGGGCTGCAAGTCGTAGGTCTGGTGAACATCCAGTTCGTTATTTATCAAGACCAGGCATATGTTATCGAAGTGAATCCGCGCTCCTCCAGAACGGTGCCGTTCTTGAGCAAAGTAACGAAGATTCCGATGGCGAACGTAGCGACAAGACTCATTATGGGCGAGAAATTGGCCGATATGGGCTATCAGACGGGCTTGTGGCCGGAAGACGAGTACGTATCGGTCAAAGTTCCGGTATTCTCCTTCGCCAAGCTGCGCCGCGTAGATACGACGCTCGGACCGGAAATGAAATCGACGGGCGAAGTTATGGGCCGCGACCATACGTTTGCCAAAGCGTTGTACAAAGGGCTGATCGGCTCCGGAATGAAAATTCCGCCGACAGGCGCCATTATTGCCACGGTAGCGGATAAAGATAAAGCGGAAGCGATCGAAATATTGACCGGCTTCTACAACCTCGGATATAAAATCGTAGCGACAGGCGGTACGGCCAAGGCGCTGGAAGAAGCCGGATTGCATGTTACTCATGTGAACAAGCTGAGCGAAGGATCGCCGAACATTCTCGACCTGATCCGCAACGGCGAAGCCCACTTCGTCGTCAATACGCTGACCAAAGGCAAGACGCCGGAGCGCGACGGATTCCGCATCCGCCGTGAAGCGGTAGAGAACGGCGTCGTGTGCATGACCTCGCTGGATACGGTAAGAGCGCTGTGGCATATGCTGGAAGCGATCAATTTCCAATCGAGACCGATGCCTGCGCATCACGCATAATAAATAACCTATCGATTAGCACAGTAACCCGGGACTGCAAACGGAGGGATGCTGTGCTAATCCCTTGATTAGGCTCGCGAAGAGTTGGCGAAAAGAGTGGTACGCTTTTTGACCAAACCGAACTTTTTTATGGGAGGTACACGATGTCAACACAAACCAACGTCGCCGAACGGATCATGGTGGCTCTGGACTATCCGGATGCCGCATCGGCCGAGCAGCTGCTGCAGGCTTTGCAAGGGATTCCGTGTTATATGAAAGTCGGCATGCAGCTGTTCTACAGCGCGGGCCCGCAGTTTGTGGCCGGGTTGAAAGAGAAAGGCTACAAAGTGTTCCTCGATGTGAAAATGCACGATATTCCGAATACGGTAAAAGGCGGCTCGGAAAGCGTAACCCGGCTCGGTGTGGATATGTTCAACGTGCATGCGGCCGGGGGCAAGCAGATGCTGGAAGCGGCGCTGGAGGGCGTTGACAAAGCGCTCGGCGGGATGAACGGAGCGAGCCGCCCTATCGTCATCGCGGTGACGCAGCTGACGAGCACCAGCCAGACGGTAATGAACGAAGAAATAGGGGTTGCCGGAAGCGTGGAAGAAGCGGTGCTGCGCTACGCACGGCTCGCGCAAAGCGCGGGGCTGCAAGGCGTTGTGGCTTCGCCGCTCGAAGTGACGCGGATTAAGGCGGCCTGCGGAAGCGGCTTCTTCACAGTAACCCCGGGCATTCGTCCGGCAGGCGCGGACATCGGCGATCAGTCGCGCGTAATGACGCCTCAGGAAGCTTTCGCCCAAGGAACCGATTATGTAGTCATCGGCCGTCCGATAACGGCTGCCAAGGACCCTAGAAGCGCGCTGGAAGCGATTATTGAGACTATTTTAATATAAAGGAGATTTGCCATGAGTACCCAATCGATTACGACCAATCCGGAGCTAGCCGAGCAAATCGCAGCATCGCTGCTGCAGATTCAAGCGGTAGCTCTTCGCCCGAACCAGCCGTTCACCTGGACTTCGGGGCTGAAATCGCCGATTTATTGCGACAATCGCTTGACGATCTCGTACCCGGACATCCGCGAGCGGATTGCCGACGGCTTCGTATCTTTAATCCGCGCCAATTTCCCGGATGTCGAGGTGATCGCTGGAGCCGCCACAGGGGGAATTCCTCATGCGGCTTGGGTCGCGCAAAAGCTTAATCTGCCAATGGTTTACGTGCGCGATAAAGCGAAAGGCCACGGCAAGGAAAATTTAATCGAAGGCGTAATCAAGCCGGGACAAAAAACGGTGGTTATCGAAGACTTGATCTCCACCGGAGGCAGCTCGCTGAAAGTCGCTTTGGCCGTCAATGAAGCGGGGGCGAATGCGCTCGGAGTGCTCGGGATTTTCTCCTATCAGTTCGAGAAAGCGGCGGAGGCGTTCCGCGGCGCAGCCGTTCCTTTTGAAACGTTGACCAACTATACGACGCTGGTCGACGTCGCTCTGAAGCAGGGAAGCATTCGTCAGGAAGATATCGAAGTGTTGAAAGCATGGCGGCTGAACCCAAGCGAATACGGTAAATAAGCAGCACAGCAGGTTAGGCTGGACGGTAATGCCCTCGCGCCCCTTAAGATTGGAGCCGAGGGTTTTTTTTGCAGAAGCCGGGCCGAGGCTATATACGATCCGGCGTTTGGAATTTATAATAGAATTACTATTTTGATAGAGAGCCGTATTTTACACGGCAATGGAATGAACTACGATGGTGGAGGTTGTCGCATGAGCTTCAAAGACAAATGGAAAGGATTCGTGCTTGGAGCCGCTTCAGCAACGGTTTTGATGTCGGCTTCTGCCGTGTTTGCCGACAATCCGATGGTCAAGCCGATAACGGCCACGTATAACCAAATCAAGCTGTTCGTGAACGGCCAGCCTGTCGTGCCCAAAGATTCGGACGGCCAAATCGTGGAGCCTTTTATTTACGAAGGGACTACATACCTTCCTATCCGGGCGATAGCGCAGGCGCTGAGCCAGCAGGTCAAATGGGACGGGGAGAAGAACAGCATCTATATCGATTCGCTTGAAGACGAAGTGATTCCGACGCTGGCGCTAACCGATCAACAGGTAATGGAGCTGATCGCCCAATCGGCGAGAGTGTATGAGGTGGCGAGCGGCGGACCCGTGAAGGGCAATTCCGTCTGCAATTATGAATCGGTGCATATTCCCGGAGACGAGCTGAGCCGCAGCTATTCTTGCGGCTTCAATACGATCGCCGAGGTGAAAAAGTATTTGGGGGAAGTGTTTACCCCGGATTACGTGGATACGTTCATCAAGGAGCACGGTTTGACCGAGGTCAACGGCAAGCTGGCGCTGCAGGCGGCCGACGGCGGGACGATCTATGATTGGGATAAAGCACGCATCAAGGAAAAGGCGGTTATCGGCAGCACTGCGGAGGTCGATTTCGAGGTGCCGGTTCGCGAAGGGATTGAAATGCCTTCGGGCGAGAGCAAGACGTCAACGCAGAAGGTCGCTTTCGAATACGTCAAAGGCCAAGGCTGGCGGATGCCCAAAATGCGCTAAGCTGACCGCCAAGCGGCATACCTGCCGGGCGACGGATTGTCCCCGCTTTAGCGGTTCAAAAGTTAGGAGTAGTCTGTCCGATGAACGACGTGGAAGGTATATATATGAAATATACAGTCATTATTCATTCGCTATGCACAAAAGGCACTCCGTCGGACAGACTCTTAGGATTGCATCAAAAAAGGCGCGAGCTCTCTCAACAGAGCCGCGCCTTTTCGTTTTAATAACTCGCTATTTTTTCAGCAATTCCCAGCGGTACACGTATTCGAATAAATATTCGAATGCTTCCAGGTTGCGCTTCGCTTCGAAGGCGTTCGCGCCCCAAGCGTAAATGCCGTGCTTGCGCAGCATAATCCCCGGCACACGAGGAACGATAGCGCCTTGAACCAGCTCGGCGATCCGCGGAATATCCGCATAGTTCGGAAGAATCGGCACCTCGATCTGCGCGTCCTCTTCCCAAATATTGAATGCCTTGATCAACTCGACGCCTTCGACGGGGATCGATCCGCGTTCCCAGAACAGCTCGGAGGCGAGGTTATTGAACACGGTATGCACGTGAAAAATCGCTCCGCAGCCGGTAGCCTTATAGATCTCGCAATGGATCAGCGTTTCGGCGGAAGGCTTGAGGCTTGTCGCATCGGTAGGCTTCCCGTCTTGATCCACCAGCAAAAAGTCCGACGGCGTGTTGACCGACTTGTCTTTACCGCTGGCCGTAATGGCGAAGGTGAACTGTTCCGGCGCGAAATCGCCGACCCGGATGGACAGGTTGCCGCTGGTTGCGGGAAACCAGCCTTTGGCGGCCAAAATCGTTTTAATCTCTTTTAGCTCGGCGAATGCCTGCTGCTTTTCTTCCAGACGAAGGTTGCTCACTGTACTTTCAACTCCTCAAGCTGCTTGACGATATCGTGGAAATCGTCAAAGGCATAATAATTCAACCCCAAATCTTTGCACAGATCGACGAGAATGGAGCGGGCGAATACAGTCTCTACCAGCTTCGCGCCTTCGAAATCGGTGACGCTGTCGCCGATCATGATGCGGTCGTATTGCTCCGGCGAATAGCGGCGGATGATCGCGGTTTTGCACATGCCGCAATCGTTATGGCAATGCTCGTCGCAAGCGTGAGGCCATAATATTCGGATATGGTTATCGCTAAAATCGCTGCCGTTGCAGTAAATATGATCTTTCGGAATCGGAAATTGCGATAGGACGGGATAGACGAAGAAATCGATCCCGCCGCTCGTCACGTAAAATTCGATGCCGTTATGGCGGCAGTAATCGAGCAGCTGCTGGAAGCCCGGCCGTATCCGCACATTGCCTATCGCAAAATCGACGACTTCCTGCTTGCGCGATGTTGGGAGCAGCGCGAACATCCGGCCGACGCCTTCGCGAATCGAGATCGTCTTGGCGAGCACCTGCTCGACCAGTTGATCCCATCCCGGCGGCTGAAAATGCTTCATGATGGCGACGATATTGTCGTTGACGGTAATCGTGCCGTCGAAGTCGCAAAAGATGATCTGCTTCTTGGTCATTCGCGAATTCCCCAAGCGTCGATAGCCGCTTTTAGCTCAGGATGGTTTTCCGCGTACGCTCTAAGCGATTGCCCGGCTTGGCAGGCTGCTATCGCTTGACGGAATGCTTGTCCGCCGGCAATGGTGCCCATCGGATGGCCGTGAATGCCGCCGCCTGCGTTCACAATGACCTGCTCGCCGAAGTCCTTAAGGATGAGCGGTACAAGACCCGGATGAATACCCGCGGACGGTACGGGGAAGCTCGTTTTGAGCGGCAGCGCGCCTTGCGGACGGCCGTCCCGGGAATAAATGTAATCGGATGCGCGCTCGGTCAGCAGCACTTCCTTGATCGCCATATTTTCTTCGCGCGGCATGACGACGGAGCCGTATGGCGACGGGAACAGCACGAGATCGGCGCCGGAGAGCCTCATCAGCTTGCCGAGCAGCACATTGGCCGCAATGCCGTAATGCGGCGACGGATAATATGCGCCGGCCATCGCCGGATGAGCCATGATCGGAACGTTGATTTCCGGATGGCGGCTCAGCTCGCTTAGCACGTCGAAGCCGTAAGCCAACACGTTGAACAGCAGCGCGTTGGCACCGGTCGCAACCGCTTTGCGGGCTTGATCGAGCAGGCCGAACGTAGGTCCGGTCAAGTTCGTCGCGTAGAGCAGCTTTTGGCCGGTTTTCTGTTCGGCCTGAGCCGCCGCCTGCAGGCATGCCTCCACGCGCTTTTCAATCGGCGTCAGCGGGTTTTCGAACAAGATTTCATCGTCTTTGATCAAATCGACGCCGCCCGCGGCTTGCAAGTAAAACTGCTCGCGCAGCGTATCCAGATCATGGCCGATCACCGATTTGAAAATGCTCATAAGCAGCGGGCGGTCATGGACGCCGAGCAGCTCGCGAACGCCTTGCATACCGAATTTCGGACCGGGGAAGGCCGATAGGAAATCTTCGGAGAACGACAAATCAATGAGCTTAACCTTGCCGTCCATCGACAGCTTGCCGAAGACGGTGACGAGCAGCGCAGGAATATCGCGGCTGAAATTGGCGTCGGGATAAGCGATGGAAATATCGGCATAGCGCTCCGATGCGGGAGCGCCGGGAGCCGGCTCATGCACCTTGACGTCGACAACTTGGCCCAGATGGCGCTGCATCTCGGCTTTCTTCGTTTCCGGCAGATCGGTCCAGCTGCCGACGGTCAAACCGACGGCGATGCCTTGCGCTTTTTTCGCGAAGTCGGCTTTTTCATCATGGCAGCGATATGTGGCAACGCAATAAGAATTGGACAAAACGTACACCTACTTTATTTGGATTGAACTGTAGCGGCTTGGGACGTGATCGCGTCTCCAAGCTCCGCCGCGCGCTCCGCGCAGCGGAGAACGGCTTGGGTTACGCCCACGGCGAAATCATGGTGGTCGAGCGTCTCAATCGCCGCTTGGGTCGTCCCGTTCGGCGAGGTTACCTTGCGGCGCAGCTCGGCAGGCTCTTCGCCGGTCAGCTCGACCATTTTGGCGGCGCCCAGCACGGTCTGCACCGTCAGCTCTCTGGCCGCTTCCGGCGAGAGACCGCCGCGGATGCCGCCTTCGATCATCGCTTCCATCATATAATAGATGTAAGCGGGGCCGCTGCCCGATACGCCGGTGACGATATCAAGCTTCGACTCTTCTACGACGGAAACGATGCCGGTGGAGGCGAAGATGTCGATGGCAAGCTGCCGCTGTTCGGCGCTGACGGCGGCCGAGAAGCTGAGGCCCGTCGCGCCCAGTCCGATAGAGCTGGACGTATTGGGCATCGTGCGGACGATAGGCTGTCCGCTCACGCCGATGACCGCCTCGATTGTCGAGATCGACAATCCGGCGATCACGGATACAAGCAGCTGCCCGCTAGTCAGCTGCGGGGCGAGCGCCTTCAAGCCTTCGATGGCATCCTTCGGCTTGAAGGCTGCGACGATCACATCGGCTTGCGCGATGGCGGCGGCTTTGGCGGCGTCGTCTGCCGCGCAGCTGACGCCGTAGCGCTCGTGAAGCTCCATCAGCCGCTCCTGGTTGGAGCGGTTGATCATAGTAATGCGGGACGGGTTCCCGTCCTGCTGCGAAGTCAGCCCGCGGACGATCGCTTCCGCCATCGAGCCGGCTCCGACGAAGGTGATGCTTGCGCTGGATAAGCTGGATTTGGTCATGATAAGTAGCTCCTCGTAAAGAAATTGCAGGCGCGCGCTCGACGAGCCTGCTTCTATGTTAACCGCGGATTTGACCGCTGCCGCTGATCAAATATTTGCTCGAAGTCAGCTCGGGCAGTCCCATAGGACCGCGCGCATGCAGCTTCTGCGTGCTGATGCCGATCTCCGCCCCGAAGCCGAATTCAAAGCCGTCGGTGAATCGGGTGGAGGCGTTGTGATAGACGGCAGCCGCATCGATCGTTTCCAGGAAGCGCGCAGCATTCTCCTGATTTTCCGTGACGATGCACTCGGAGTGCTTCGTTCCATGAGCCCCGATATGAGCCATCGCTTCGTCCAGTGAAGACACGACGCGGATATTGAGAATATAGTCGTTATATTCCGTATCCCAATCTTCGTCCGCCGCTTCTTTCATTGAAGGAACAAGCAGCCGGGCCGAAGCGCTGCCGCGCAGCTCCACGCCGCTGGCGCCGAATGCTTCCGCAAGCTGTGCCAAATGCCGCTCGGCGAAGGCTTCATGCACCAGCAGCGTCTCCATCGAGTTGCACACGGAAGGCCGCTGCACCTTGGCGTTCAGCGCGATGTTCAGCGCCATCTCATATTGTGCGGTTTCGTCAATATAAGTATGACAAATGCCTGCGCCCGTTTCAATCACGGGAACCGTCGCATTGCGTACGACATTCTGGATTAGAGAATGTCCGCCGCGCGGGATAAGCACGTCGAGCAGGCCGTTAAGCTTCAGCATCTCGTCGACGGAGGCGCGGCTTGGATCTATAACGAGCTGCAAAGCATCCGCCGGAAGCTCGGTATCGCGGAGCGCTTCGTGCAGCACTTCGACGATGCGTTTATTGGAATGAAGAGCCGCGGACCCGCCCCGCAGTACGACCGCGTTGCCGGTTTTCAGGCACAGGGCGGCGGCGTCTACCGTGACGTTAGGGCGGGCTTCGTAGATGATTCCGATGACGCCGATAGGGACGCGGACTTTGCGGATATGCAGCCCGTTCGGACGGGTAAACTCCGCCAATTGGTCGCCGATCGGATCGGGAAGCAAGGCTACCTCGCGCAGCCCTTGCGCGATGCCGGCGATCCGCTGCTCATTGAGCGCGATCCGGTCGAGCAGGGAAGAGCTGGTGCCGTTTTCCTTGCCCTGTCGCAAATCCTCCGCATTGGCGGCTATAATGGAAGCCGTCTCCTTGATCAAGGCGTCGGCCATCGCGTGGAGCGCGCTGTTCTTTTGCTCGGTTGTAGCCAGCGCCAACGGAGGCGCCGCATGTTTGGCCAGCGTCGCTTTCTGAACGACTTCGCTCGCCGTAGTTGCTGTGTGTTGAGTTGACATCTTTAAATTCCTCCTCGCGTGATGGTATGGACGGGATATTCCCGGAGTTCGTTACATCTGTTTATGAACGGATAACGTGATCCATTCATCCCGGTGAATGACTTCAATCCGGTTAACCTCAATGCGCTTCTGCACTTCTTCCGTGCTGAGGCCGGCAACCGCCTGCAGCTGCCAATTGGCGTAATTGACGACGCCGCGGCCGATCGTCTGATTGTCGACATTTACGACCTCGACGACGTCGCCCGGGTGAAAATCGCCGGTAACGGCTACGACCCCGGCCGGCAGGAGGCTTCTTCCGCCGACGGCAAGGGCGTGCTCCGCTCCCGCGTCGACGGTGATGCGGCCTTGGGGAGAAGAGTGGAAGCCGAGCCACTGCTTTTTCATCGGGAGATTATGCTCGCTTGTGACGAAGTAGGTGCCCTTGCCGTCACCTTCGATGGCCGCCCGGAGGTCGCCTTCTTCGGCGACCCGGCCGATAAATACCGGAACGCCTCCGCGCGTCGCGATCCGGGCCGCTTCAATCTTGGAGCGCATGCCGCCGGTGCCTACGGACGATCCGGAGCCCCCGGCGATCCGGTATATTTCCTCGCCGATTTCGTCGACGCGGCCGAGACGCTTGGCATCCGGATTGCTGCGCGGATTGTCCGTATACAATCCGTCGACATCCGTCAATATCGCGAGCTGACGAGCGCGTACCAGGTTGGCGACGAGCGCCGAGAGCATGTCGTTGTCGCCGAACTTGAGCTCATCGACGACGACGGTGTCGTTTTCATTGATGATCGGAATGACGCGATGCTTCAGCAGCTCTTCAATCGTCATGGAGGCGTTATGAATGCGCTGGCGGTTCGAGAAGTCCGAGCGCGTCAGCAAAATTTGCGCGACGCCGACGCTGTGGGAAGCGAAGGCTTCGTGGTACGCCTGCATCAGCAGCGCCTGGCCGACGGAAGCGGAAGCCTGCTTTTCATGCAGCAGCTTCGGCCTGCTTATGTATCCCATCTCGCGAAAGCCCGCCGCTACCGCCCCGGATGTGACGAGCAGCACTTGATAGCCTTTATGATGCAGCTTCGATAGCTCCGAAGCGAAAAAAGCGATTTTATTGCGGTTCAGTCCGCCCTCGTCGGAGGTCAAGGAGCTGCTGCCGATTTTGATCACGATGGTTTGCTGCATGGATGAATCACTTCTTTCTCCCATTTTCAAAAATATTTCGCATGAAAGCACAAAAAGCTCCCGTCCTCTAAGGACGAAAGCTTTAATCTTCCGCGGTACCACCTTAATTGATGATAAACATCCAACTCAATCCAGACCTTATTAACGGCAAGGCAGAGCCGTCCAACTCGTCGTTGGCCGTTCCGGGGCGGGTTCGGACAGTGTTCGCGGTAAATTCTCGCAGCCGGTGGAATTTACTCTCTGAGCGCGTATGGACTTCCTACTGTTCCCATCATCACGTTTCGATTTCTTATTAGCATAGCACGGAAACGGCGGTTTTGTAAAGGTCGCGGCGCGCGGCGTCTAGCCGAATAAATTCAGCTTGGCTACGCGTTCCACCGCTTCCTGCAGGCGCGCTTCCGGCGTCAGCAGCCCGAGGCGCACGTAGCCTTCGCCATGCTCGCCGAAGCCGATCCCCGGCGCTACGACAATTTTCGCTTCCTCCAGCAGCAGGTCGGCCAGCGTCGCGGAGGTGTGTCCCTTGGGCACCGGAAGCCAAGTAAAGAAAGAGCCCTGGGAACGGTTCGCCTTCCACCCGATCCGGTCAAGCGCCGCAAAGAGGGCGTCCCGGCGGCCCTGATACATGGCGAGGAGCTCCTGCACGCAGTCCTGCGGTCCTGTCAGCGCGGCCGCGGCCGCCTCCTGGATGCCTCCGAACAAGCTGCAGTAGTAATGATCCTGAATCAGATTGATCATCCGCACGATTTCCTTGTTGCCGAGGGCGAAGCCGACGCGCCATCCGGCCATATTGTACGTCTTGGACAGCGTGTAAAACTCGACGCCGACTTCTTTGGCTCCCGGCTGCTGCAGGAAGCTGACCGGCTTCTGGCCGTCGAAGCCAAGGGCGCCGTATGCGAAGTCGCTCGCTACCACGATGCCGTTTTTGGCGGCGAAGCGGATCGTCTCTTCATAGAAAGAAGCCGGAGCCGAAACGGCGGTCGGATTGTTCGGATAATTGATGAACATCAGCTTGGCCTTGTTCAAGTCTTCCTGAGGGATGGAGCTGTAGTCGGGCAAAAACGCGTTCGCCTCCCGCAGCGGCATGAACGACATGCGCGCGCCGGCCAGCGCGACGCCGGACCAGTAATCCGGATAGCCCGGATCGGGGACGAGGCAGACGTCGCCCGGATTCAGCAGACATTGGCTGATTTCGACGAGCCCCGTTTTTCCCCCGAACAAGATGGCGACCTCGGTCTCGGGATCGAGATCCACATTGTAATCCTCCTTGTAACGCCGGGCTACGGCTTGTTTCAGAAACAAAAACCCGTTGAACGGAGGATAGCGATGATACAGCGGATTTTCGGCCGCTTCCTGCAGCTTCTTGACGATATGGGCAGGCGTAGGCTGATCGGGATTGCCTTGACCGAGGTTGATGACGTCATGTCCGGCGGCGATCTGCACGTTCGCTTTGCCTACCAGCTTGGCGAAAAATTGCGTCGGCAGCTCCTGCATACGCTCGGCAGGCTGAATGGGAAATGCGGAAATACTGGATGATGAAGCAGAACTCATCTATGTGTCACACTCCAATGATAGTTTGTAATAGCCGGGCAATCTCAAAACGGACTAGAATTAATGGTATCACGAATCGATTGGAGTGTATAGAACGCCGATCGTTTTACTTTTATTTATTGAAAAAGAATGGTAATATAAAGAAAGCAGGTTTCATTTAATGGTTCATGGTTTTATTGTATGAAACAAAAGAGCCGTTTAAATCTGGAACATCGTAAGCGTGAAAGAGGAGGCGTATTGCAATGACGATGAATTTTCACGCCCGCAGCAACCGGGAGATGTACACGGGACGGCAAGCGGACCCAGGCTGGGTGGAGCTTATCGGATCGCACGTGAAGCTGACGGGAGCAAGAGCGGCCGATATCGGCTGCGGAGGGGGCATCTACACGGCGGCGCTGTCGCTGCTTGGGGCGGAGTCGGTCGTCGGCATCGATTTCTCCGCGGCTATGCTGGAAGGAGCTTCGGCGGCTTGCGCAAAGCTGACGAATGTGCAGTTTCAACAAGGGAACGCGCTTGCTTTGGGCTTGCCGGATGCATCGTTGGACGTCGTGCTGGAACGTGCGCTGATTCACCATTTAACGAAGGAAGAGCTTGCGGACTGTTGTCGCGAGGCTTACCGGATTCTAGCGCCGGGCGGCACGCTGATCGTGCAAGACCGCACTCCGCAGGATAGTTTGATTGAGGGCAGTACGGAGCATGTCCGGGGCTATTTCTTTGAGAAATTTCCTAAGCTGATAGCCAAAGAAACCGGTCGTCGGCACGAATCGTCTGCCGTCGTTCAAGCGCTCGAAGCGGGAGGCTTCTCCGCCGTCCAAGAGCTTCCGTTGTGGGAGACGCGCCGGCGTTTCGAAAGGTTCGATCAGTTTGCCGCGGATATCCGCAAGAGAACGGGAAGAACGATCCTCCACGAGCTGTCGGACGAGGAATTGGTTCAACTGACGGATTACATCCGGGAGCGGACGGGTTGCGAGGACGAACAGCCGATAGAGGACAAGGATCGCTGGACGGTCTGGATCGCCCGGAAGCATTGAAGTTCACGCCCGCATCGTCTATGATTGGGATACCGAACTAATGAAAGGTGATTGGGTATGACGCAAAAACGTTGGCATATCGCGCTGCTGCAGATGGACATCGCCATCGGAGAGCCGGAGAACAATTTCGCCAAGCTGGAAACTTTATTGAACGAAGCGGTGGGAGGAACGGCGAAGCCCGATGTGATCGTGTTCCCCGAAATGTGGAATACGGGCTACGCGCTGGACCGCATTCACGAGTTGGCCGATCCCGCCGGAGAAAGGACGATTGAGCTGCTGTCCGCTTTCAGCCGCAAGCATGGCGTGAACATCGTCGGAGGCTCGATTGCCGAGAAGAAGGGCGACGCTATTTACAATACGATCTATGCCTTTGACCGCGAAGGCCGCCAAGTCGGAGACTACTCGAAAATCCATTTGTTCCGGTTGATGGATGAGGAGAAATATTTGAAGGAAGGCGGACATATCGGACAGCTGGAGCTGGACGGCGTGCCTGCCGGTATGATGATCTGTTACGACATCCGCTTCCCCGAGCTAAGCCGCAAGCTGGCGCTGGGCGGCGCGCAAATGCTGTTCGTTCCGGCGGAATGGCCGAACCCGCGTCTGCATCATTGGCGTACGCTGCTGACCGCGCGCGCTATCGAGAATCAGATGTTCGTCATCTCCTGCAACCGGGTCGGCGTCAGCGGGACGACGGAGTTTTTCGGCCATTCGATGGTGATCGATCCATGGGGAGAAGTGCTGGTGGAAGGCGATGAATCCGAAGCGATTCTTCGGGCCGAAATCGATTTGGACCTGGTGAGCCAGGTGCGCGGCAAAATTCCTGTGTTCGAAGACCGCAGGCCTGCGTTGTATTAACAAGTCAGGAAGCTACAATATCGGAAGCAGCTCTTAAAGGGCTGCTTTTTGGTTATCAAGGGGAGCGATATTCATCCGTTTCCAGCGAATGACCGATGACAGGGCTCCCTGTTTTCATTTTTTGCCGATTCCTGTTAATGTTACTTTATGACAACAAAGGAGGAGACGTCGCATGCGAATGGAGCTGCATCCGATATCTTATGAGGAGAAGTCGATACTGCAGCATTTGATGGAGCTGTATCAGCATGATATGAGCGAGTTCGAGGAAGGAGGCGATGTCAACGAGCACGGACTGTTTGGTTACCGCTATATCGATCATTACTGGACGGAAGAGGGGAGGCACGCTTATTTTCTGAAAGCGGACGGCAAGCTGGCGGGCTTCGCGCTGGTGCGAAAGCTGGAGGAAACGGCGGGTGAGGAGCTTCATAGCTCGATCGCCGAGTTTTTCGTCATGCGCGCTTACCGCGGCCGGGGAATCGGACGGTTTGCGGCGCATAAGCTGTTTACCGCGTTTCCGGGACGATGGAAGGTAGCTCATTTGGAGAAAAATCACGGAGCGGCGGCTTTTTGGCGGTCGGTCATCGAGGCTTCCGCTTCGGGAGAAGTAGCTTATGACATCCATGGCGGGATGCCGACCTTTACGTTTCGGACTTAAACGGGCCGCACTCGTCAGACGCAGTACCATTAAGCCGATTGGAGGATCAAATGAGCACCGCAGCTAACTTTTTCGCCACACTTTTCAGAAAGCAGGGAGATCTATGCGTCAAACCGATATCCGGCCGTGGACGCCGGAATGGGCGGCTCGTTATGCCGAGGCAGCCGAGTTTTTGAAGAGCGTACTGGGAGAGGAAGCGGTCGCCGTCTATCATATCGGCAGCACCTCCGTTCCCGACATCGGTTATGCCAAGCCGATCGTCGATATTCTGGTTGTCCTCCGGCGGATTGAAGCGGCGGATGCGTGTCATGAACGGCTGAAGGCTTACGGGTTCGAACCCAAAGGAGAGAACGGCATACCGGGAAGACGCTATTTTACGAAAGGCGGAGACCGGCGTACGCATCATGTGCATATGTTCGAGGAAGGACATCCGGCGGTGCAAGCGCATCTTGATTTCAAGGCTTACTTGTCGGCGCACCCGCAGGATGCGGCCGCGTACGGCGAGCTCAAGCTGCGGCTGGCCGAGCAATTTCCGCACGATACGAAGCTGTACCAGGAGGGAAAGCAGGAGTTCGTGAACGGGCTAGCGCAAAAAGCCGCCTCATGGGCGGCGCGCAGCCGGAAGTAGACCATGCGTCTTGTGCCGCATTCCGGAATGCGTATCGTATCGTGCACACGCAGGCCTGTCCGGAACCGGCGTCACTGCTGCTCCACCACCTCGCGGAACGTCCCCATGAACGCTTCGACCGCTTTGGAGATGTAACGCCCTTTGCGGTAAGCGATGACGAGCGTTCGGGTAGGCCGGTGCGACAGCTTCAAGTAGCCCGGCGCCAGCTGGCTCCATGCTCCCCGCGATACCATATGGGGCACGAACGCTATCCCCATGCCAGAGGCGACGAGCGACTGCACGGTTTCGATATTGCTGCTTTCGAAGACGATCCGCGGGGTGAACCCGGAGCGCTGGCACAGCTCCAGCGTGATCTGGCGAAAGCCCTGGCCTTTCTTCAACGCGATGAAAGGCTCGTTCTGCAGCTCCTCGATAGGCACGGTTCCATCGACTTCCTTCGCTGCCTTGGCCAGCCGATGCTGGGGCGGAACGGCCAGCACGATCTCCTCTTCGATCAACGGTTCATAGGTCAGCGCATCGTCCATTAGCGGCAGCGACAGCAGACTGATATCGATCTGGCCGCTCGCTGTCATATGCTCCAGATTCGCCGTCGTTTCCTCGACCAGCATAATCTCGATCTCGGGATATCGCGCCTGGAAGACGGGAAGCACCAGCGGCAGCACGTGAGCGCCCGTAATAGGGAGGCTGCCGACGACGAGCTTGCCCTTGCGCATTTGCGAGATATCCTCCATTTCGCGCTTGAGCTGCTCGACCATGTCGAGAATGGCCTGGGCCTTTTCGACGAACAGGGAGCCGGCATAGGTGACCTCGACCGAGTTGGTCGTCCGCTGAAAGAGCAGGATGCCGATTTCCTTTTCCAGCTTGGACAGCTGTTGGCTGAGCGAGGGCTGGGCGATATGCAGCTTTTCGGCCGCTCTCGAAAAATTTTTGTCAATGGCGATCTGCAGCGCGTATTGCAGCTGTCTGAGTTCCATTATTTTATGGCTCCTTTTCATATGGTGGCGAATGCTATAATAGAAGATAGAGTAAGATGAATTTATGTTTTCACAATTATAACATTTTCCTATCAAGCTTATAGATATTATATCTTGGATCAATGAATAAAGAAATGCTAGTATATGTAACATGAGATGAATTGATTCGCATTCATGACAATGAGGTGAAACTGATGGCAAAAACAATGTTTGAAAAAATTTGGGACAATCATGTCATTCATCAGGAAGCAGGCAAACCTAGCATCATCTATATCGACCTGCAGCTGGTGCATGAAGTGACATCCCCTCAGGCGTTCGAGGGTCTTCGTTTGACAGGCCGCAAAGTGCGCCGTCCTGATCTGACGTACGCTACAATGGACCACAACGTTCCTACCAAAGACCGCTACAATATTACGGACCCTATCTCCAAGCAGCAGATCGACACGTTGTCGCAAAACTGTAAAGATTTCGGCGTTACATTGTTTGATTTGGACAGCATCGATCAAGGCGTTGTTCACGTTATGGGCCCTGAGCTTGGTTTGACGCATCCCGGCAAAACGATCGTGTGCGGCGACAGCCATACTTCCACTCACGGCGCATTCGGCGCTTTGGCATTCGGTATCGGCACTAGCGAAGTAGAACACGTTCTGGCTACTCAATGCTTGCAGCAATCGAAAGCCAAAACGCTGGAAGTTCGCATCAACGGCAAGCTGAACCCAGGCATTACGGCTAAAGACTTGATTTTGGGCGTTATCGCCAAATACGGTACGGACTTTGCTACCGGTTATGTCATCGAGTATACAGGCGAAGCGATCCGCAACCTGTCTATGGAAGAGCGCATGACGGTTTGTAACATGTCCATCGAAGCAGGCGCCAGAGCAGGCTTGATCGCTCCGGATGAGACGACTTTCGAATACCTGCGCGGACGCGAATACGTTCCTCAAGGCGCTGCATTCGACGAAGCGGTTGCCGAGTGGAAGAAATTGACTACAGACGAAGGCGCTGTATACGACCGTGTGGTTGATTTCGACGCCGACAGCCTGATTCCGCAAGTAACCTGGGGAACTAGCCCTGGTATGGGTACCGATGTGACTGCGCTTGTTCCGGACCCACAAAGCTTCGCAACGGAGAACGAACGTAAAGCCGCTGAAAAAGCGATCGAATATATGGGCATCACTCCAGGTACTCCGATGACGGATTTGGCCGTTGATTATGTATTTATCGGTTCCTGTACGAACGGCCGCATCGAGGACCTTCGCGCTGCCGCAAAAGTAGCTCAAGGTCATCAAGTATCCTCGAATGTGACCGCAATCGTAGTTCCGGGCTCCGGACGCGTTAAAATTCAAGCGGAAAAAGAAGGCTTGGATAAAATCTTCACCGAAGCTGGCTTCGAGTGGCGCGATGCGGGCTGCAGCATGTGCCTGGCGATGAACCCGGACGTATTGAAACCAGGTCAACGCTGCGCATCGACATCCAACCGTAACTTTGAAGGACGTCAAGGCCGCGACGGACGTACGCACCTTGTATCCCCTGCTATGGCAGCGGCCGCAGCGATCAAAGGACATTTCTATGATGTTCGCGAGTGGGATTTCAAAGTGAAGCAGGAAGCTTAATTCAATTTATTTGAGTGAGGAGAATAACGACATGGAAGCTTTTAGCAAGCATACAGGCCTCGTAGGTCCGGTTGACCGCGTAAACGTAGATACAGATGCCATTATTCCTAAACAATTTTTGAAACGGATCGAGCGTTCCGGTTTCGGCCAATTTCTATTCTTTGAATGGCGTTTTGACAAGCAGGGCGAAGTGATCAAGGAGTTCTCCTTGAACCAGCCGCGCTACCAAGGCGCGTCCGTATTGATTTCCCGCGCCAACTTCGGTTGCGGATCTTCCCGCGAGCACGCTCCTTGGGCGATCCAGGATTACGGCTTCAAAGTCATTATCGCTCCGTCTTATGCGGACATTTTCTATAACAACTGCTTTAAGAACGGCATTTTGCCGATCAAGCTGAGCGAGGAGCAAGTGGAAGAGCTGTTCCAACGCACGGCCAAAACCGAAGGCTACCAACTGACCGTCGATCTGGAAAACAAAAAGATTACCGACGATCAAGGCCTGAGCATCGATTTCGATCTGGATGAGCACCGCCGCCAGTTCCTGCTGCAAGGCTTGGACGACATCGGTTTGACGCTGCAGCATGCGGATAAAATTGCAGCTTACGAGGAAGCACATAAAGCCCGTTTGGCTTACAAATAAGCATTGCGCGACGACTGTCCGGTTCATGGAACCGGGCAGTTTTTTCGTTGTTTAGGAAATGAAGCGCAGCCGTATCCTGTGGATATCCTGTGGCTCCCCCGAAAGGAAAGTCTACCCATAGAACGAACCCAGAGGAAGGGTTAGACGCCGATCCAGCTTAGGCTGGATGCGGACGGAATAAGCTTCAGAGCATCACGTCACTTTTGGGCGATTTGTTCTTGCTTGGGGCAGCGCAGCGCAGCCGTTTCCGGAGGCTGGAATGAACGGAAGCTCTCTTCCTATCGCCAGTTTATGGTAAAATGGTCTTAAACGGCTGGCAATGCTATGCTGCATAAGGGGGGGCTGCTCTCGTGGAAGGGCAACTGGAACAGGCGAAAGCGATATTAAGTCAATACGGGCAAGAACATCTGCTTCGCTATTACGACACGCTGCCGGATGAATCGAAGCGAAAGCTGCTGAAGCAAGTGCTGCAGATCGACTACGCTCGTCTGAATGCGATTCGGGGCGCGATCAAGCCGGTCACGGAGGAGGGGCTTGCCGGGGAGCATATGGCGCCGATGGACGGTTTGAGCCTGGAAGAGCTTACGCAGGAGCAGAGGCGGAATATCGAAGAGCTCGGCTGGACGCTGCTGCGCGAAGGGAAGGTCGGAGCCATTGTGGTGGCGGGCGGGCAGGGCAGCCGGCTCGGCTATGACGGTCCCAAGGGAACGTACGATATCGGATTGCCTTCCGGCAAATCGCTGTTTCAACTGCAGGCGGAACGGCTGCTCAATTTGTCCGGCCGTGCGGGCAGGACGATTCCTTGGTATATCATGACGAGTCCGGAAAATCATGAGGAGACGGTCCGCTTTTTTGAAGCGTCCCGCTATTTCGGATTTCCGCGGGAGCACTGCCGTTTTTTTCAGCAGGAAGCGCTGCCCGCCCTGGATGAGGAAGGCAAAATCGTGATGGCGGCCCAAGATGAGATCATCCTTGCTCCTAGCGGCAACGGCGATTGCTTCGCGGCGTTGAAGCGTTCGGGCCTGCTGGCGGAGATGAAGCTCCGCGGCCTCCGGTGGCTGTTTTATTACAATGTCGACAATGCGCTCGTCAGGGTGGCGGACCCGTTGTTCGTCGGCGCGGCGGAGCGCGGAGGGCACCCGCTTGCGGCCAAGGCGGTGGAGAAGTCGCATCCGGGAGAGAAGGTCGGCATTCTGTGCTGGCGCGGAGGGCACCCGGCCGTCGTTGAGTATACCGTGATTCCGGAGCGCGTCATGAACGAGCGGGATCGCAGCGGCAAGCTGGTCTACGGTATGGGTAACGTGTCTATGCAGCTGTTTCGGATCGACTTTATCGAGAAGGCGGCTGATGCGGAGCTGCCCTTTGATATGGCGCATAAAGCGATACCTTGTATCGGCGGCGACGGCGAGCGGATCGTGCCGGATCGGCCGAATGCCTATAAATTCGAACGGTTTATCTTCGATGCGTTTCCGTTAGCAGACCGGATCACGGTGCTTAAAGTAAACCGGGAAGAAGAATTCGCCCCCGTCAAAAATAAAGAAGGGGCCGATAGTCCGGCGACGGCCAGAGAGCTGACGCTGGCTTTGCACCGCAAATGGCTGCTTCGGGCAGGCGCGGCCGAAGAGCTTCTGGCTTCCCGCAGCGTCGAAATTTCGCCGCTCGTCTCCTATGCCGGAGAAGGGCTGACCCCGCAGGTTCTCCGCTCTCTCGGGCTGTAAAGTGTAAAGCGCTCCTGTGCGGCGGGGGCGCTCAGGCTGCACCCGCCTGGCGGCAAATCGGCAGCGGCCGGGGACAAAGCAAAGGCTGCCTGACGGGAAGAAGAGCTGCCGTTCCTCTCCGGGGATTACGGCGCTCATTTGCCTTAAGACAGCCTTTCGCCGCAGTCGGCGCTTATTTGCCGCGGTGCTTTCGCTTTGCCTTCTGCACCTTCAGCGCATATTTGCGCTCCTGCATTTCTTCTTTTTGGCGCTTGGATTCGGTTTTACGCTCCTGATTCAAGTATACGGCAAGGGGGCCGGCTCCTTCAATAACCTGCTGCCGTCTTCACGCTTTGCGGATATGCCGCAAGCACCATAGCAGCAGTACGATCAGCAGCGGAACCCAGAGCAGGAGCACCGTCTGAATCGCATGCGAAACGCCGCCGCGATCGGCCAAAACGCCGAGGATGAGGAAGGTAGCCATCATCCCCGTCGAGATCATCATGCTGAATACGGAGAGCATGGTGGCGCGCAGCGAAGCGGGAACGAGGTCGTTCAAATAAGCTTCCAAGAGCGGCTCCAGATAGCTGATAAAGACCGAAAGCATGAAGAAGGACAAGACGACGGGCCAGGCGCCCGAGCTTCCCGCGAGCACAATCAGAAACACGGTAAAGCCGATTCCCGATGTGATGAGCGAAGCGGTTTTGCCGATGCGCCGTTCCACGAGATAAGCTGCGGCGGTAATGGCGGCGGACACCCACGTTTCGATGCCGTTGAAGGTCCCGATCGTTTTATTGGGAAACCCGACGTTTTGGAACAAGACCTGGCTGTAGAACGTAATCGACCATGCCATCGAATAGAGCAGCCCTCCGAACAAACTTAGCGTAAGAAACGGACGGTTGGAGCGGATGAATGAATAGCCGACCTTCAGCTGACCGGCAAACGTTAATTCGGTGACCCCTTGCAGGCGAATTCGGGTGGAGCCGCCCGCGGGTGACGGTTTGTTGGATAAGGTGACGGGATCGATGACCGGCAGCAAAATAAGCAGCGTGAGCAAATGAACGAGCGCTTTGCCTCCGTACACCCATTCCCAATTCATATCCGAGAGGAAGCCCCCGAAGCTTCCGCTGATGCCCATCGAGATCAGCATAATGGCCGAACCGTAAGACATCCGCTGCTTAAACCGGTGTTCCTGGCCTTGGGCCTGCAGCGTTTCGTAGAGCAGCGCGTTTGTCGCTCCCGACTGCAGCGTGCCGACGAACCCTCCGAGCAGAAACCCTGCGATAATAAAAGGAGCGCCGGATGAAAGCATCAGGCAGCCGGCGGACAGCATGCCGAGCAGTTGGGCGATAAGCAGACTCGATTTTTTGCCGTAACGGTCGGCCAGGTAGCCGGTAGGAATTTCGAACAGGAAGACGACGCCGTGGTACAGCGCTTCGATGACGCCGATTTCCGCCAGGGAAAATCCGCAGGATACGAGATACAGCATCCAGATGCCGCGATCGAGAATGAAGGAATTGCAGAGCTGATATAGGTAAAATAGAGGAATATTTCTTGACAAGCCATGCCCCTTAGGGCTGTTCTTCGAGGTTTGGTTACGATCCATTTTTATCATCCTTTTTTCGGGGTTACCCCGATTCATACTCGGGAAAAGGACGCATGTCGGATTCCCGGCAATAAAAAAAGCCCCGGATCGTTGCTCCGCGGCCCAAGGATGACAAAGGTTCGCTCATTGCATGGCAATGAAGCTCGTCATGTCCGTCCTGCAGGCTGAAGAAGACGCCGATCCGCACAACCGTTTATAGGCAGACTGATCCCGTTTAGCGCTGCAGTAAATTTGATGACGCGGACATGGCCCAGAAAACGATTCCAATCGTACACGGCTTCTCACCCTTTCAAGGCATAATGAGCAATTTCCGTTTAAGCATAACATAACGCCCCGCCGGGCTCCAAGGAAAATTTCGTTATAATTCTTCGGAGAATAAGCCCTTGGCCTGACGGAATCGGAAATCTTTGGGCGTCATCCCGTATTTGTCGCGGAACACGCGGTGAAAGTACGAATAGCTGCCGAAGCCGGACGTTTCGGCGATCTGCTCCAGCGTCATATCCGTATAATTCATTCGCTCGATCGAGGTGGACAGCCGTATTTCCAAAGCGTATTGAATCATCGTTTTGCCGAAGCATTCTTTGAAGAGATGAACGGCCCGCGATACGCTGAGCCCGACATGAGCCGCCACATCCTCCACTTTGAACGGCAATATCGCGTGCTCCTCGATAAAGCTTTTCATGCGCGAAGCAAGAAACGAGCTTCCGTGCAGCGTCCGCGTTTCGACGATAGCCCGGTCGATATGCAGACAGAGCGCCCTCAGCAAATAATCGGAGAGCTCCGGATTCTCGTCCTCGATCCGCCGTTTTTCCAGAACGATCTGGCGCCATAAGGTCAGCAGCCGTTCGTAGGCGGCGATCCGCACCTTCTGCGGCTTCTTGCTTTTTCTCCACCAGGCGGCAAGCCATTCTCCCTTGCACATAATGTAATAATCGCCGCTGGAGACGATCGTTTGCCCGAGCTTGTTCGCATGCTCCTCCACCCGCAAATCGTACACATCCCCCGGTTGATAGAGCAGCAGGTCGCCCGTCTCGATCCGCGTCATCGTTCCGTTAACGAGCGCCTGGCAGCATCCTTCGGTTTGCAGGCGGAACAAATAATGACGCATACTTTCCTTGTAGCCGGTTTGAAACCGTTGAGAATGATAGGAATAGCCGCTCGATAAAATTTGCGAGTGCATCAGCGTGGCTCCTTTTATGTTTTTATAGCCAAATAGTTCATGTTACAAGCACATCGTTCATAGTCATTATAGGGGATTTGCGATTAAAATGGTATCAAATAGATCACTTATTTGGAGGATGAAAACGAATGAGAAGAATGGGCATTGGTTTACAGCTTTTTACGCTTCGCGACGATATGGCGAGCGATTTTACCGGAACGCTGCGCAAAGTGGCCGAGCTCGGTTATGAAGGCGTTGAATTTGCGGGATACGGCGGACTGTCCGCCGAGGAGATGAAGCAGCTGCTGGACGAGCTGAACTTAAAGCCGATCGGAGCGCACGTCAGCTTGCAAAATATGCGCGCCGACCTGGACAAGGAAATCGATTATTTGCTCGCTATCGGAGCGGAATATTTGATTTGTCCGTACGTTGCGGCCGAAGAACGCGAAGATGCGGAAGCTTGGAAAAGCTTGTTCGGCTTCCTCGGTCAAGCCGCCCGCCGCGCTAACGAGAAAGGCTTGAAGTTCGCTTATCATAACCATGCCTTCGAGTTCGAGCTGAAAATCGGCGATCAATATGTGTTCGATGCGCTGTATGCGTCGGCGCCGGAGCATATTCTGGTGGAGATGGATGCAGGATGGGTGCAATATGCGGGCCTTGACACGCTGCAATACATTGCCGATTATGCCGGCCGTTTGCCGCTCCTGCACTTGAAAGATTTCAAAGGCATGATTAACAACCAGATCAATACCGTCGAATTGGGGCAAGGAGAGATCAATCTGCCGTCCACGATTCAAGCGGGGTCCGATGCCGGCGTCGAATGGCTGATCGTCGAGCAGGACCGCTGCCAAAATCCTCCTCTCGAAAGCGTTGCCACCAGCTTGAAATGGCTGCAAACGAACTACTTGAATCAATTTTAATCATAGAAACCGTTGATAAAGGAGCCAGATGACCATGAGTAAAATTAGAGTAGCCGTTGTTGGATGCGGATCGATTTCCAAACACAGACATATTCCGGAGTATGCGGGCAATCCGAATGTCGAGCTCGTCGCTTTCTGCGACGTGATCATGGAGCGTGCGGAGCATTACGCCGGGCAGTACGGCGCCAAAGCCTATACCGATTATAACGAGATGCTGAAAGCCGAGAAGCCGGATGCGGTGAGCGTTTGCACACCGAACGTACTCCATGCTCCGGTAGCCATCGCCGCAGTCAATGCAGGAGCGCATGTGCTCGTAGAGAAGCCTATGGCGACGACGGAGGCCGAGGGATTGGCGATGATCGAAGCGGCCCGTAAGAACGGCGTTTACTTAATGGTGGGGCATAATCAGCGCTTGATGCCTCCTCACGTCAAAGCCAAACAATTGCTGGAGTCCGGCAAAATGGGCAAAGTGCTGACGTTCCGCACATCTTTCGGACATCCCGGACCTGAGGGCTGGAGCATCGACGGACGCGATAGCTGGTTTTTCCGCAAGGAAGAAGCCATTATGGGCGCCATGGGAGACCTCGGCGTTCACAAGTCCGACCTGATCCGCTGGCTGCTTGACGACGAGGTGGTCGATGTGGCCGCATTCGTCAATACACTGCACAAGGAAGGAACCGATGTCGACGATAACGCTACCTGCGTGCTGCGCATGAAGAGCGGGACGATCGGCACGCTGGTCGCCAGCTGGACATACTATAAAGGCGGCGACAACAGCACGGTGCTCTGGTGCGAGAACGGCGTCATGAAGATCGGGACGGACCCGGACGATCAAGTCATCGTCGAGCTGCGCGACGGATCGGTCGAGAAGTACAAGGTCGGCGCTATGGCGACGAACGAGAAACAAACGACGAGCGGCGTGATCGACGAGTTCGTACAATGTCTCGTGACGAAGACGCCGCCGAGAATATCGGGAGAAGAAGGCTTGAAATCGCTGAACGTCATTTTGGCTGCGTTCGAGTCGCAAGACACGAAGAAGGTTATTTCCCTGTCATAAGCATGATCCGGAAGGCTCGGACCGCTAGAATGCGGTATCGGGCCTTTTTTGCGTCACAACAATGCCACATGAATATTTTTTCTTTTCCGCTTCCGGTTGTGTATAATATTTCTAACAGGTTGATTGATCATTATAGAGTAATTAACCGTTGATATACTATATCTTTCTGCAGCGAAAGCGGTTAAGGGGGAGAACGGCATGCATTGCAGCAGAGTCGGCGTCGTCGGCGCAGGCACAATGGGGCAAGGAATCGCGGAAATGTTGGCATGGCAAGGATTGGATGTGGTGCTGATCGAACGCTCCGCCGAGAAACTGGAGCAGGCTTTCGAACATATCGAAGCCAGCCTCGACAAGCAAATGGAGAAGTGGGCGATAACCGCTTCGGAGAAGAAGCTGATCTTGTCGAGAATCCACAAGGAAACCGATATGAACCGGCTTGCCGTATGCGAGCTGGTGATCGAATCGATAAATGAAGACTTGGAATTGAAAAAGCAGCTGTTCATGCAGCTGGATGCGATTTGCCCGCCTCATGTCATTTTGGCGAGCAATACGTCGACGCTCAGCTTGACGGAAATCGCTGCGGTGACGGAGAGGCCGGAGCGGGTCATCGGGCTCCATTTTCTATACCCGGTATCGAAAATACATTTGGTGGAAATTGTAAGGGGTCTGAAGACATCCGAGGAGACTTTTGCTTTTACCAAACGGTTTGCGGAGGACACGATTCAGAAGCGGGGAATCCAGGTTTATGAATCTCCCGGCTTCGTGACGACTAGACTTATCTGCGTCTTAATTAACGAGGCGATGCATACGCTGTCGGAGCGGGTAGCCAGCGCAGAGGATATCGATACGGCGATGCGCATCGGTTATTCGTTCCATTACGGCCCGCTCGAAATGGCCGACCGTTTCGGGCTCGATTCCGTGCTTGCGGCGATGGAGCGCATGTTCCGCGAATTCGGCGATGTCAAGTACCGGCCTGCCGTGCTGCTGAAGCAGATGGTGCGCGCGGGACAGCTCGGGACAAAGACGGGGCATGGCTTTTTCCGCTATGATAGGGACGGTGATCGGGTATGAATATTTTGGTCATTAACGCGGGAAGCTCGTCGCTCAAATTCCAGCTGTTCAATATGAACGACGAGTCGGTGCTTGCCAAAGGCAAGGTCGAGCGAATCGGCATGGATTCCTCTTTGGTCTGCTATGAACCGGCGGGGAAGCCGGAGGAGCAGGAAGTGGCGGAAATTTTGGAGCATACGACGGCGGTTCGCAAGGTGCTGCAGATGCTCGTGCACAAGCGGCACGGCGTGCTGGAATCGATTGATGAAATCGATGCCGTAGGCCATCGGGTCGTCCATGGAGGGGAATCGTTCCCAAGCTCCGTTATCGTCGACGAGGATGTCAAGCGTGAAATCCGGCGGTTGTTCGATCTGGCTCCGCTGCATAATCCGGCTCATATGCTCGGCATCAATGCGGTGGAGGAAAATTTGCCGCAGACGCCGCAAGTCGTCGTGTTCGATACGGCGTTCCATCAGTCGATGCCGGCCGCATCGTATTTGTATCCGATTCCGATGGTGCTGTACAGGAAGCATAAAATCCGCCGCTACGGCTTCCACGGGACGTCCCACGCGTATGTCAGCGACAGGGCGGCCAAGCTGCTGCAGAAGCCGCTCGATCAGCTGAAGCTGATTACTTGCCATATCGGCAACGGGGCGAGCTGCACCGCCGTATGGAACGGCAAATCCTACGATACGAGCATGGGAATGACGCCGCTGGAAGGTCTTATGATGGGCACACGCAGCGGAGACATCGATCCGGCGATCGTGCCTTATGCCATGGGCAAAGAGGACTTGACGCTCGGGGAAGTGAACTCGATGCTGAATAAACATAGCGGTTTGATTGCGATATCAGGTATTAGCAGCGACATGAGGGAAATACTGGAGGCTATGGAAGCGGGCGACCGGGGTGCCAAGCTGGCGTTTGATATGTACGAATACCGGCTGCGCAAATATATCGGCGCTTATGCGGCGGCGATGAACGGGGTGGACGCGATCGTATTCACCGCCGGCGTCGGGGAAAATTCGGCTGCGCTTCGAGGCGCCGTATGCGGCAATTTGACGTTTCTCGGCATCGAGTTTGACGAGGCGGCCAATCTTAGCCGGGACCGGGGGGAGCGGCGCATTACAACCGAGGCTTCCCGCGTACAGGTGCTGGTCATTCCGACGAACGAAGAGCTGGTCATCGCCCGCGATACGCATGAGCTCATATTAGCTCGCACCAATGTAGTATAATCATTTAAGTCCAAATAGAGGAAGGATGGTCTTGCAATGAGCCGACAATTATCGATGATTCGCGATGTCGACCGGCATAAAGACGGTACGGTCACTATCGGCTGCTGGCTGCATAATAAACGGTCGAGCGGGAAAATCCAGTTTTTGCAGCTGCGGGACGGCTCCGGATTTATTCAGGCTGTCGTCGTCAAGAGCGAGGTAGCGCCGGAAGTATGGGAAGCGGCGGGCAAGCTGACGCAGGAAAGCTCGCTGTACGTAACCGGCACCGTGAGGGAGGATTCGCGCAGCAAGAGCGGGTACGAGCTGACGGTAACCGGGGTCGAGATTATCCAGATTTCCTCGGATTATCCGATCACTCCCAAAGAGCACGGCGTCGATTATTTGATGGACCATCGTCATCTGTGGATTCGTTCGCCGCGGCAGCGGGCCATTCTCGTCATTCGGGCGCAAATTATCCGGGCGATCCAGCAGTTTTTCGATGAGCGCGGCTTTCATCTGGTCGATCCGCCGATTTTGACGCCTTCCTCCTGCGAAGGCACGACCAATTTGTTTCATACCAAATATTTTGACGAAGACGCCTATTTGACGCAAAGCGGTCAGCTCTATATGGAAGCGGCGGCGATGGCTTTGGGTCGGGTGTATTCCTTCGGACCGACCTTCCGCGCGGAAAAGTCGAAGACGAGGCGTCACCTGATCGAATTTTGGATGATTGAGCCTGAGATGGCTTTCGTCACTCATGAAGAAAATTTGGAAATACAGGAGCAATTCGTATCCTCGATCGTGCAATCCGTGCTTGCCCACTGCCGTAGGGAGCTGGAGGTGCTGGAGCGCGATACGTCGAAACTTGAGAAAATCCAGGCTCCGTTCCCGCGGATCACTTACGACGAAGCGGTCGAGTTTCTCCAAAAGAACGGCCACGAATTCGAATGGGGCGAAGATTTCGGCGCGCCGCATGAAACGGCCATCGCGGAGCAGTACGAGACGCCGGTATTTATTACCTGCTATCCTACGGAAATAAAGGCGTTCTATATGAAGCCCGATCCGGATCGTCCGGAAGTGGTGCTGTGCGCCGATATGATCGCTCCCGAAGGATACGGGGAAATTATCGGGGGGAGCCAGCGGATCGACGATCCGGAGTTGATGGAAGAACGGTTCGCGCAGCATGAGCTGTCCAAAGAAGCTTATCAATGGTATATGGATTTGCGCAAGTACGGCAGCGTTCCGCATTCGGGGTTTGGTCTCGGGCTGGAGCGTACGGTGGCGTGGATTTGCGGGCTGGATCATGTGCGGGAGACGATTCCATTCCCGAGATTATTGTACCGCCTGTACCCATAAGAGACTTCCTCCCGGTATGCGGATAAGCCGTGTTCGGCAGGTAAGCCGGCACTCAGCGGCATAGAACATCATGAATAGCATAGAACGGTTTAAGCTGTTGTTGGGAGAGGTGAAACGGATGAAGCAATACGGCAATGAAGCGCTGGAGCTGCAGGCCGCTTTTATGGCCGGCTGGCGCGCAGGCAGTATAGGGATACCCTATTTATTGTTGAAGCATTATCATCAGCTGAAGCTGACGGAAGTCGACGTGTTGTTGATGATTCACGTCATGGCGTTTATGGAGAAGGAGCATAAGGAGTTTCCTACGCTGGAAGAGCTGCAGGAGCGGATGAGCGTGTCCGCGGAGAAGGTTATCGCCTCATTGCAAAAGCTGCTGAAGGACGGACTGCTGGCGATTGACGAGGCCGTCGATCACCAGAACGGAATTCATTATGAGAAATACAATTTTAATCCGCTGTTCGAAAAACTGGCCGCTTGCTGGTACGAGCAGGAACAGCAGCGCAAGAAGCCCGAGGAGCCGGCGGTCCGCAACGATATTTTCTCGGTGTTCGAGAAAGAATTCGGGCGGCCGTTAACTCCGATGGAGCTGGAGTCGATCACGGGCTGGCTGGATAAGGACCGCTATCCGGAAGAACTGATTATGGCTGGACTAAAGGAAGCGGTGTTTGCGGGCAAGGTTCACTTCCGCTACATCGACCGCATTCTACTGGAATGGAGCCGCAACCGCATTACGACGGTGGAACAGGCGAAGGAGCATTCGCAGAAGTTCAGATCGATGCGGTAGCGGATTACGGATGCCGTTCGAAGCCGGCCGGGCATCCAGAGGATTGAAACGACATTGAAAAAAACCTTTCGGGCTTGCAGGCTCGAAAGGTTTTTTGCTGTTGTTTTAAAAAAAAGGGGGGAACGCCGACTGCGCATGCGAAAGCATCTTTCGGATCGCTCTTGTTCCCGGATTTCTTGAATAGGTAAGCCCGTGAAACGGGGGAAATCCGGGAACAAAGGCGAACGCTAAAGCTTCTCCAGATTGCTCTCGCTTAGCGAAGCCCGCTTTTTACCGGGCTTTTAAAAGCATCCGGCTCAGCGGCCTTTATTGCAGACTGAGTGTGATCGTACCGTTTTCTTCGGTTGAGGAAGCTTTTAAAATTTCCGTAAAGAAGGAGGCGGGAACGAGCAGGCTGCCTTCCTGGCTAATATACGGAGCCGCTCCTAAAGCTGCGGGGTCCGCTTTATCGGCCGCATATTTATCTTCCCCGACCGTAATTACGGCCAGTTGGTTTCCGCGGATCAGCTCCGCCCTCTGGTATTGGTCATACCAAGTGACCGTATAGCCCAATGCTTCGGCTATGCCGCGAAGCGGAGCCATCGCGACGTCGTCGCTGCCGGTGACGAGAGCAAACTCCTGACCGTTCGCAGCAGCCTTTGTCGGCTTCGCGCTTCCGGGTTGGCCGCCGGGGACGGCGATACGGAATTCCGGCGCTCCGGCCGCATAAGGAGCGATTTCGTATTGGCCGAACACGATAACGGCTTCGCCGTTTTCAATGTAAAACGTCTGCGTATCCGTGATCCCTTTAAACGCGTCCGCAAAATAATTTTCCGGAGCTTTGGCGATTTCCGCCTGAATGATCGGGTTGATGACGTCCTGGTATTTGTCCCCGAACAGATCCTTAAGCCCGATGCTTGATGCCGTCTCTTTGTCGGAGACGTTGTAGGTATCGATGCGGGTGCCTCCGTGAGCTCCGCCGGTATACACATAAGTGGACAGCTTGAGCGAAAACCGGTCGTTATTGGCGCTTCCGCCGTCCGATTTGATCTCGTATGTAACCGTTATGTCGTAAGGGCGGAACTCGTAGCCGTTTTGTTTGGCGTCGGCCGCGCCTTCCTTCGCTTGCGATGCGATGCTGTCCAAATCCTTCATCGCGGTTTGCTCCAGCAAGTCATTGAACTTCGCCTCATATTGCTTATCCTTCAACCCGGAGATGACGGGAATGCTTAGATCGGCGGTATATTCATCGGTTTCTTGCTGAACTTTTTTGGAGGTCACGCGGATCAGCGAGTCCGTTAGTCCCGCTTCGGCCGGAATGGCGATGCGGAATTCGGGGCTTCCCGACGCGTAAGGCGCAATTTCGTATTGGCTGAACACGATGACCGCTTCCCCGTTCTCAATGTAAAACGTCTGGTCATCCGCGATCCCCTTGAAAGGCTCGGAGAAATATTTACCCGGATCTTTGGCGATATCGGCCTGGATGCGCTCATTGATGATCGACTTATACTGATCGCCGAACAATGCCTTCAATTCGATAGCGTCCGCTTGGCTGCGGTCCGACACATTATAAGTATCGATTCGGGTCAGCCCATGCGCCCCTCCCGTGAATACGTAGGTGGACATTTTAATGGAGAGAACGCCGCTGCTGTTCGTTTTCACTTCGTAGCTGACATACAGCTCGTACGGATGAAACTCGTAGCCGCTTTGTTTGCTGTTCGCAGCGTCCTCGTGCGCTTTGGCTTTCAAGTCTTCGAGCTCTTTCAGCGCGCTTGCGGAAATGTCGTTGTTCAGCTTGGTTTGATAGGCGGTGTCCTTCATCCCCTCGATGACCGGAACGCTCAGATCGGCGGTATACTCGCTCGTATGCTCTTGGGTTGCATTCGGCTTGACCTGAATATGGGAAGCATTCGCAGGAACGGATGCGGAGACAACCGCCGGAGCGGATACGGGTACCGCGGCAGCGGGAGCGGCCAGTACGCTGGACGAATACGATGCAAGCAAGCATCCGGCAATGCTTAAAGACAATAATTTAAATGGCGTTTTCATGGTATATACCTCCTGTATGAATGAGATCGTCATACGGCCATTATAGCCAAAGACATCCTATATTTGGTTACGCGGAAGTTACAATTCCGGCACATCGGTTTTTCGAAAAATAAACTTTTTCATCGGAAAGTGTAACCTTTTGCGGTTATCCTTCGTCTATAATTTGGAAGTATTGGGTTTGATAGATACATAGAGTCGAGTTGACAATTAGTAGGAGGGTCATCATGCTTGGTTGGCTTCGCCCCAAAAACAAAAGCTTGCCGGCCGACGGCAGCGGCGAGGAACAGCCTCGGGCCGCCGCCGATGGCGAGCCGGACGCGCGGTTGATACATACTGAAGCAATTGCCGAGTCATCGCCGTCTTCATTCGAACGCAGCTTTGCGGAAGCGGAGGACTCCGCCGATTTAACGATACCGCTGCTGACGGTAACCGGAGTCGAGCGTTCCTTTCCGGTGGGAGGGCAGCAACTGCACGTGCTGAAGGGCATTAACATGTCGCTTTATCCGCGAAAGCTGATTATGCTGAAAGGGCGTTCCGGTTCCGGGAAAACGACGCTGCTGAACTTGATCGGAGGACTCGATCAGCCGAACAAAGGCGAAATCGTGTTCAAGGAACACCCGTTTCATTTGTGCAGCGACGATCAGCGGACGCAAATTCGCCGCAAGGAAATTGGCTTTATTTTCCAATCATTTGCTTTGATGCCGCTGCTTTCCGCTTGGGAGAACGTGGAGCTGGCGCTCCGTATGGCGGACGTGCCGCGATCCGAGTGGAAGCAGCGGGCTGCGCACTGCCTTGAACTTGTCGGCTTAAGCAGACGGATGCATCACCGTCCGTTCGAGCTGTCCGGCGGAGAGCAGCAGCGCGTCGCCATCGCCAAGGCGATAGCGCATCGGCCGAGTCTGCTGCTCGCCGACGAGCCGACGGCAGAGCTCGATTCGCAAATGGGAGCCCAGGTTATGTCGGTGTTTCGCGACATCATTGAGACCGAGAAGGTGACCATATGCATGACAACACACGATCCGACAATTATGGAGGTTGCTGACCATGTATTCGAAATGGTGGATGGAAAGTTCATCAACACGTAGGAGGAGGAGCAAGACGAAGCCGCTGCTGGTCGCATGCATGGCCGCGGCTTTGGCGGTCAGCTCGGGCTGCTCTTTGCTGCCGAAGGAGGCGGAAGAGGAGACGCTGCCTGTCGTAACTCCCCCGAAGCTGTCCAAGAAGCCGGAGTACGCGGTGAAGACCGAAACGCTGGAGACGAAGGTACGCGGGTCGGGAAGACTGATGGGGACCAAAGAGGAAGATTTGTATTTTACCGACGAAGAGAGCAGAAGAATCAAAGCGATTAATGTCAAAACGGGCGATCACGTCGAGCAGGGCCAAGTAATTGCCGAGCTGGACGTCACCGAGCTGGAAAGCCAGCTGAAGCAGAAAAGGCTGCAAACCCGCCGGGATGAGCTGACGATGATCGAGACGCTGCGCAAAGCCGACGAGATGAGCGCCGAGGATATCGAGAAGGCGAAGATCGATTTCGAGCTGAAGCGCGAGGATCTGAGCAAGCTGGAGAACACCATAGCCAACGCCAAGCTGACGGCGCCTTATGCCGGCACGATCGTATCCCTCTATTTGCAAAAGGGCGATACCGCCAAAGCCTACGACGCGGTAGCCACGATAGCCGACTTGAATCAGCTGACCGTGGTCGCGAGCTTGAGTGCGGACGACTTGAAGAAGGTCGCCATCGGCATGGAGGCGGTCGTCGATATCAACTCGGCTGGCCAGCATAAAGGCAAGGTGCTGCAGCTGCCGAATCCGAAGACGGACGACAACAACAATAACGGAAACAACGGGTATTACGGCGGGCAGAACGGCAGCGGTCAGCAAAAACAGCCGGATTCCATCGACAACTATTTGGTCGTTCAGCTCGATCCGTTTCCTGAAGGCCTGAACCGGGGGACGCCGCTCAGCGTGTCCATTATTACTCAACGCAAGGAAAATGCGGTCGTTATTCCGCTCTCGACCCTGCGATCGTACTCGGGCAGAAATTACGTGCAGGTTGTGGACGATCAAGGGAACAAGAAGGAAGTGGATGTCGAGATCGGCCAGCAAACGTCGACGGAAGTGGAAATCCTGAAAGGACTAACGCCGGGGCAGAAGGTTGTGGGACGCTAATGCCGATGCTGCGATTTTTATACCGGAAAATGTGGAATACGCGCTGGCTGACGTTAAGCTCCCTGATCGGGCTGATTATGGCCGTGGCGTTTACGACGAGCATCCCGATGTATTCCGACGGCTCCTTAAAGCGCGTCGTCTCCAAGTCATTGGAGGAGAAGAGCGGCGGACTGCCGGCAGGCTCCGTATTAATCCGGTACCAGGCGACCGGTTCGGATCGGGCCGATCTCGAATCGCTCAAGGATGCGGACCAATACATAACGAACGATTTACCCAAAGATATTGCATTCCCTTATGACGCATACGTAAGAAGCTATTCGATCCGCGCTTCCCAACTGACGCCCGAAGATCCGACGAAGGTCGACCCGAGCAAAAAACGGCAGATGACGCTGCTCGCGCAAAACGAGCTGAAGGAGCGAACGGAGCTGAAGCAGGGCGAGTGGTTTTCCGATAAGGTGCAAAGCGGCGTCGTCGAGGCGGTCATTTTGGAAGAAGCGATGTACCGCAACGACATTCATGTCGGGGACGTGTTCAATTATCCGATCTCCGGTGGGCTCGGCATTGCGCCGCTGAAGATCAAAGTGGTAGGTACCGTCGTTCCCAAGGACGATCAGGACCCTTACTGGTTTCAAGGGATGGAAGGCATTATTAATTCCTTTTTCATGAGCGAGACCGGATTTCAGGATTACATATTGAAGCAAAAAAATATTCCGCTTAATTTAGGCAACTGGTATTACGCCTTCGATTTGAAGGAAATACAAACGAGTCAGCTTTCTCCGCTCGAATCGAAGCTGGAGAGGCTGGACATTATTTTATATCAGAAGCTGAAAAACACGCGCGTGGATTTGTCGTTTATTCCGATTTTGCAGGAATTCAAAACGCAAAGCCTGCAGCTGCAAATTTTGCTGTTTACGCTGGCGGCGCCGATGATTGCGATGGTATTCTACTATATCGTTATGAATGCGCGGCAATCGCTGGAGCGGCAGCGAAGCGTCATCGCAGTGCTGCGCAGCCGGGGAGGCAGCACGAAGCAGATTATTTTCATCTACATATTGGAGGGCTTGCTGCTCGGCGCCATCGCCTTGGTCGTCGGCCCGATGCTCGGATGGTTTATGGCCAAAAGCATCGGTTCCTCCAGCGGCTTTCTGACTTTCGTCGACCGCAAGTCCGTTCCGGTAGGCGTTTCGGCCGAAGCGCTGATCTATGGAGGCGTTGCGGTGCTGATCGCGCTGATGGCCAGCGTCATCCCGGCCGTCGTGTACGCCAAGTCGTCGATCGTAAGCTACAAGCAGAAGCTTGCGCGCGCGGACCGCGCCCCGTTTTGGCAAAAATGGTTTTTGGATGTGCTGCTGCTCGGCGTCGTCGCTTACGGCTACTATTTGTTCGATCAGCGGCAGGTACTGTCCGTGCAAACCGGACTGACGACGGATCAGCTGCAGGTGCATCCGCTGCTGTTTTTCGTCCCGGCGCTGTCGATCATTGCGCTCGGCTTGTTCTTTCTGCGCTTGTTCCCATGGCTGCTGCGGCTGTGGAACTGGATAGGCAAACGATTTTTGCCGGTGCCGGTTTACTTGACGCTCACCCAGCTGTCCCGTTCGGCCATGGCTTATTATCCGCTCATGCTGCTGCTTATTCTTACGCTCGGTCTCGGAGTATATAATTCATCCGCGGCAAGAACGATCGATCTTAACTCAACGGACCGCATTCTTTACAGCTATGGTACGGACGTGATCATGCAGCCGGTATGGACTGCGGTGTCCGACGATTTGCCGCAAGATCAAACCGGAGGGCAAGGAGGCGGCAACGGCTCCGGCGCTGGCGGCAATACGGGAGGCGGCGGCTCCGGAAGCGGCGCAGGGGGAGGAGCTCAGGGCGGCGGACTCCCGGGCGGAGGCCAAGGCAGCGGCATGGAAGAGCCTCCGGGAAAGCAGCGGTATATCGAGCCTCCGTTCATCATTTTTCAACAGCTCGAAGGGGTTGAACAGGCGGCCCGCGTGCTGAAGACCAAAGGCAATGTGGTCATGTCCGGCAAATCGTTAGGGCAAGGCATGCTAATGGGGGTCGATAATGCCGACTTTTCCAAAGTGTTCTGGTACAGGAAGGATTTGTTTAAGATCCACCCGAATTATTATTTAAACCTGCTGGGCACGTATGAGCAAGCCGTTATTATCCCGACTTCGTTTGCCGAAAAGAATCATATCAAGGAAGGGGACATTATCAGCATATCCGTACAGCAGCAGCTGGTCGAGTTTGTCGTTGTGGCGACGGTGCCGTATTGGCCCAGTCAATATCCGGATCAGATGCCGTTTTTCATCGCGAATCTCGATTATATTTACGATCAGGCGCCGGTCACTCCTTACGAAGTATGGCTGAAGATGAAGGAAGGAGCCAAGGTCGCTCCGCTGCTCGAAGCGCTGAATCAAAAGCAGATCGACATCGCCAGCGTCAAGGACGTTCGCAACGAACTGATCATCCAGAAGAAGCATCCGGCCCGGGGCGGCGTATTCGGCATCTTAAGCTTGGGCTTCCTCGTATCCGTCTTTGTTTCGTTGATCGGTTATATCTTATATTGGTTCTTTAATTTATCCAGCCGCGTCGTTCAGTTCGGCGTCTTGCGGGCGATGGGACTGTCCCGCAGACAGCTGACGGGGATGCTGCTGCTGGAGCAGGGCTTTACCGCCGGATTATCGATCGCTCTGGGGATCGGAATCGGCAAGCTGACCAGCTACGTGTTTTTGCCTTTTCTGCAGACCGCGGAAAATGTGAAAACCCAGGTGCCTCCGTTCCGTGTCGTGTTCAATGCGCGGGATACGGATCAGCTCTACATTGTCGTAGCTTTTATGATGCTGACCGGGGCGACGCTGTTATTCCTGCATATCCGCAGATTGCGCGTCCATCAGGCCGTGAAGCTCGGAGAGGAGAAATAAACGATGATTTCATGCGAAGAGCTCGTCAAAATATACAAAACCGACGATATCGAGGTTGTCGCATTGAAGGGTCTCAATATCTCCGTCGCCCAAGGGGAAATGATGGCTATCATCGGCAACAGCGGAAGCGGGAAATCGACATTTCTTAACATTCTCGGAGGACTCGACAGGCCTTCGGCCGGTCAGGTCCGAGTCGGGGAATGGAACCTGCTCAAAATTACCGATGAGGAGCTGGTTCAATACAAACGCAATACGGTCGGCTTCATATGGCAAAATAACGCGCGCAATCTGGTGCCATATTTGACCGCGCTGGAAAATGTGGAAATGCCGATGATGCTGAGCGGACGGTACGACCGCGCTTACGCCAAGCAGCTGTTGGAATGGGTCGGTCTGAAGGAGCGCATGGGCAATAAGCTTCAGCAGCTGTCCGGCGGGGAGCAGCAGCGCGTGGCGATCGCGATCTCGCTGGCCAACCGGCCGTCGCTGCTGCTTGCCGACGAACCGACCGGTTCGGTCGACACGAAGACGTCCGACATGATCATGGACATCTTCCGCAAGCTGAACCGCGAGCTCGGCGTCACGATTGTGATCGTCACCCACGATATGGCGCTGGCCGCCAAGGTGGACCGGGTCGTTGCGATACGCGACGGAATGACGAGCACCGAATTCATTAAGCGCAATCCGAATTTGGACGGCGGCGAGGAGGAAGCGGCTGCAGGGCTTGCGAGGATGAGCGACGTCCATGAAGAGTACGTCGTTTTGGACCGGGCGGGTCGGCTGCAGATTCCGAAGGCTTATCTCCAGGCGCTGCAGATCGAATCCAAGGCTTCGATGGAATTCGACGGCGAGAAGATTATTATCCGTCCGCCGAAGGCGATCGATTGACCGGAGCGCGGCAGATCCGATAGCGGGAACCGGGGGGAGACCGTGATTGGAAGACGAACAGCAAGATATTATTTGGAGGGGTGCCACAATGAAACCATGGATGAAGAAAACGATGCTGCTTTCCGTCAGCGCGGGGCTGATAATCCCGACGCTGGCGGGGTGCACGAAAGCGAAAAGCGCAGATACGAATACGGAGCGGGTGTTGAGAATCGCTACCAGCATGGGCTACGGACCGGACGATGAATACTTCCGCCAGCAGTTCACCGAAATATTCGAATTTGCCAACCCGAATATTAAGATTGAAATTATCCCTACGATGGACGACAGCTACTATTACGGAAGAAGAGACCCGAATGAGAAGCCGGTCGACCCGATGGATAAGCTGAAGGAAGCGATGCAGGGGGATAATCCTCCCGACGTCGTGATGGTCGGCTACGAGCAGCTGCCCGACCTGATCAGCAACAATTTGCTGACCCAGCTCGACCCGATGATTACCAAGGATAAATTCGATACGTCGGATATGGTGCCGGCTGTTATCGAGGGCTTGAAGAAAGTCGGCGACGGCAAGCTGTATGCGATGACCCCGACCTTCAATTCATCGGCGCTCATTTATAATAAAGCGATGTTCGACGAAGCCGGGGTTCCTTATCCTACGGATAAGATGACTTGGGAGGAGGCGTTCGACCTGGGCAGAAGGCTTGCCAAGGGCGAGGGAGAAAACCGGAAATACGGGTTTTCCTTCAGCACGCAGTCGATGGGGGATATTTATTATTCGATGCAGATGTACACTGCGCCGCTGCAGCTCACCATGTTTGACGATAAGGGCGAGAAAATGACCGTTGACTCCGATCAATGGGAAAGAGTGTGGAAGACGATGCTCCAGCTGAAGCAGGATAAGATCATCCCCGAGCAGCAGGACCCCGCTGCGATGAAGAGCCGGATGATGGGAGGCGGAGAGGACTTTAATCCGTTTTCCTACGACGATTTCCTGTCCAGCCGCGTAGCGATGTCCATCATCAATTACGGGCAGATCAACCAAATTACGAACGCCAACAAAAACGCGCAAAATTACAAGGGCTTCACTCCGATCGACTGGGATGTCGTCACCCTTCCCGTTCATCCGGAAGCTCCGGACGTCGGCGGCTATATCGGAATGAACGGTATTATGGGCATTAACGCGAAGGCGCAAAATGTGGAAGATGCATGGAAGTTCATCAAATTCGTCAACGGCGAGGATTGGGCCCGTTTGAAGTCGAGCAGCTCCTACAATATCGTGACCCGCAAAAAGTTCATTAAACCGAAAGACGGCGTGCAGTTCCATATTGACGCTTTCACGACGTTGACGCCGGCTCCGCAGCAGGATTACCGCATTTACCGCGAGAAGCCGGACATCGGGCAGGTCCAAGAGATCGGTCATCAGTTGTTCAATGATGTAACGCAGGGCAAGATGCAGGTGAGGGATGCCCTCAAAAAATGGCAAACCGACGGCGACGCTTTACTGCAGAAAATCAAAGAAAGCCCTAACGGGCAGATCAACGGCAACGGCGGAGTCATTCAAGCCGTTCCGGCAGGCTAACGCCAAGCCGGGGGCGGCGCCGATTCCATAAGAGAGCATTTCTATAATTCTTCAGGAGGTTATAAGTCATCATGTTATTAAACAAGAAAACAACCCATATCCTGTTGCTCAGCGCTGCTTTGACCTGGAGTACGGCGGTTCCGGCCTTCGCCGACGACGGCAGTACCCCGTCCGCCAGCGTGCTATCGATGGGCTCGGCCCCTTCGCTGGGCGAGGTAAAGGTAACCGACAGCAGCTATTTCGAACTGAAAAATGTGACCATATTGCCGGAGAAAGGCAGCAAAACGGTTACCTTTACCGTCAGCGTCCATAACGAGGGCAGCAGCGATTTGCTGTTTATCGATTACTGGCCGCGCTTGAAGACGAAATCCGGCAACCAGATTTCCGTGAGGGTGCTTCCCCAGGATAAGGATAAAAACCGGATTACGCCGAAATCCGTCCAGGACATCAGCTTTTACGCTACGGTTAACGATACGACCAATTTGACGGACCTTATTTTTGAATTTATCAAATGGGATTTCAGCCAGCCTAATTTCGAGCGGAGCATCGGAGAAATCGCCGTTCCGGACGATTACACCGTTGTGACTCCGAAAGACGATTCCCATATTATCGATATGGACGGCACCGAGATCAAAACGACGATCAAGAAGGTGCTTTTGACTAAAAACGATAAAAATTACACGCCTACAGTCGTGCTGAAGATGGAAAATGTCGGCAATCGAAGCGCGGCCGTGCCTTCGTACCAATATTTAATCCGGACCAGCGAAGGGTATATGTATCCCCTCGACGCCAAAAATGTGAAGGATTTGACGATCAATCCGCAGGTCGACAAAGAGGTGCAGCTGACCGGCTCCGTGCCGATAGAAGTATCGCGCGAAGGCTGGCAGCTGGTCATTACGCAGAACGCTGCCGACTTGAAGCTGAACCTGCCGATCGCCTACTTCGAGCTGCCGCAGGTGACCGATCCGGATACGGTGGACACGGGCAAGGAGTATGAGTTCTCGAACAAGGAAGGCACTTATACGTCCAAGCTGCTGTCGTTCCAGAGGCTGCCGATGGAAGATCAGGATATTTTATCGGCGAACTTGATGCTCCTCAATAAAGGCTCCGATTCTTTGCCTCTTCCTGACTTGACGGGCTATTTTATGCTGGACGACAAGGTCAAGGTGGAAGCGAAGCTGATCCAGACCGATAAAGTAATCGGACTTCCGAGCGGGGGCTCGGCGAATTATCAATTTATCGGGAAAATGCCGTATACGTACCAGTTTTCAACCGTAAAGCTGGTGCTGCAAGAGAAGAAGGGCGAGAATGAGGCGGAGGATCTGCTTGAATTTCTGCATCGTTCCGAGCTGTTGAACATGACTTTCCTTAACGTAGGCGAGACGTACAAAAATATGAACATCGGCCGTAATACCAGCTACGCCGTTCGCGACGTAAAAACATATTCGGGCGATACCGCCGATATATTCACGGTACAGTTGGAAGCTACGAATCTGGAGAAGCGTTATACCGACGTGACGAAGCTGGTAGCCCAGTTCAAAACGTTCGACGGCGACGTGTACCCGGCTGCGGTGTCCGAAATCAAAAACAAAATCACTCCCGGCGGCAAGGCGCTGCTGATTTTGTCCAGCACATTGCCCAAAGGGTTCCCGACATCGAATATGAGCGCGATGATCGGAGAAGCGGTAACGGATAACAAGTTCTCGGCAAGCGCCGATACGCCTGACGCCTACGTCAACGCGGCGGGCTTCTGGCTTCCGCAGGAAAATTACCAAGTGAAGGATAAGCTGGCCGATATCGATTTGCTTCCTTACACGCTTTCGATCAGCAAGATCAATACATGGCTGGATAGCGAAAAATTAAAGCTGACGTTCAACTATGAATTGACCAAAAATCTGTTGATGGAAACAAATACGGAGGGCCGCAAGCTGGTCATCGGACTTGAAGACGAGAGCGGCAACAAGACGTTTATGAAGGAATTCGACTTCAAGGATTTCGATATCGTCGATTCCACGACATCCGATGCGTCGAAGGATACGAAAATTCGTCTGGGCAAGCGGGACGGCTTCGTCATCGAAGAGCAGGATCGCGATTTGATCTATCATCTGGAGACATTGAAGACGTATAAATTGAGTGTATACGATTCCTACCAAGGACAGAAGAAGCTGCTGGCTTCGCAAAAGATCGACTGGTTCTCGACAACGGACTAATTTATTTTATGCCCGCATACGAAACCGCCCGCGCAATGGTGCGTAATGCATCATGGAATAAGCCGGGCGGTTTTTTCTTCTTCGTACAGTAAGGCAGAAATGAATATTTGGTTAAATTTGTTTTGGGGCTATTGACATAATTTACAAAACATTTTATGTTATTATCGTTAACAACATTCTTAACGATAATAATCTACATATAGAGGAGAACGTTATGAAGCCACTGCAATCGCCTTTTGCCGACTTGAAACAAAACGTTACCGATCATATGTCCCTTTCCTTCGAGGCGGAAGGGTTCAGTCCTCTGGTCGGTAAAATCTTCGCTCATTTGTTATTTTCGCCCCAGCCTGTAAGCCTTCAAGAAATGGCGGAAGAGCTTGGCGTAACGAAAGCGGCGATTAGCGTGCAGGCGCGTACGCTTGAGAAGCATATGATGTGCCAGAAGCTTCCGACGAGCAACGACCGCAAAGATTATTATTACATATCCGATGATATCAGTATGACGGCTATGAGGAATAACATCCAGAAGATGAAACGCATTCAGCAGAAGGTCGAGCATACTTTGCAAATACTTAATCAATTGGAAGAGGTAAGGGACGAAGAGAGGACGTCCCGCGACGCTTTCCGCCGAAGATTCACCGAGATGCACGCGATGTACGATATGTTTTTAAGCCGCTTAGACGGGCTGGAGGAGGAGTGGAACCGAAGGAAGGCGCAATTGTTTCCTCAGAATGACGAGGATGCCTGATTGAAAAAAATGCCCGTAATTTTTCGGAAAATTGAAGGGGTATTTTCATGAGCCCCGTCTAAATGGTCAGTTAATGTGATGGAGGAGTAGAGAGATGAAACAATTAACCGATTTTTCGATGAAAAACATCACGGCTGTGATCATTATCATCTTGTTGCTGTTCGGCGCGGGAAGCTACGCCGCCACGACGCTGAAGGTGGAGAGTATGCCGGATATTTCGTTTCCGGTCGTCCTTGTCAACACGCAGTATACGGCGCCGCCCAAAGATGTGCTTGAGGATGTTACGAAACCGCTGGAGAAGGCGATCGCCGGGCTGGAGGGCATGAAGAATTTAACCTCCACCTCAAGCGACAACTTCTCATCCATCGTCATCGAGCTGGAGCAGGATAAGAAGCCCGACGATGTGAAGAAAGATGTGGAGAGCCTCATCGGCAATGTCGCCCTGCCCCAAAGCTCGGAGAAACCGAAGGTGCAGACATTCGGCTTCGCGTCCGAACCGGTCTATTATTTGTCGGCCTACGGAACGAACGGCATGAGTCAAGAGGAGCTCGACAAGGTTTATAAAGACGTCATTCTCCCCGGCTTCAACTCCTTGAAAGGGATCGATCACGTAGATTCCATCGGCAACCAGGAAGCGGTCCTTACCATGAAGATGGACATCAACGCCATCAACAACTACGGCCTGACTCCGGCCAGCGTATCCTCCAGCATTAAAGCTGCGCTGCTCACGAGCCCTGCAGGCTCCGTCGATTTCAACGGCAACACGCAGATGGTTCGCGTCAAGAGCGATTTGAACTCCGTCTACAATCTGGAAAATATGAAAATAACGACGGAGAACGGAGATACGCTGCTGCTGAAGCAAGTTGCCAAGGTTGAGGCGATCACCGAATCAACCTTCCTCTCCCGTTTGAACGGTCAGCCTGCCATCGGGATCAACTTGTACAAGACGAAAAACGCCAATGCGGTTGAATTCGGCGCCGACGCCGACAAAATGATGGCGCAATGGAAAGTCGATTTTCCCAACATTACCTTCCACACGATTTATAACAGCGCGACGGATATTAAGGAATCCGTCAACGGCATGGTCCGCGAAGGCGGACTCGGAGCGATTCTTGCTTCGATTATGATTTTGCTTTTCTTGCGAAATGTTCGTATGACGCTTATCGTATTGGTTTCCATTCCCTTATCGATATTAATTACATTACTTGTTATGGCGCCATTGGGCATATCGCTGAACATTATGACCTTGGGCGGTATGGCGATCGCCGTCGGGCGCGTCGTGGACGACAGTATCGTCGTTATCGAGAATATATACAGCCAGCTGCAGAGAGCGCAGGAACGCAGCGAATCGGTCATCAAGCTGGCAACGAGTCAGGTGGCCTCCGCCATTACTTCTTCGACGATTACGACCGTCGGCGTGTTCGGTCCGATCGCTTTCGTGAGCGGGGTGCTCGGAGAGGTTTTCCGGCCGTTCGCCATCACGCTCGTCGTGGCGCTCATGTCCTCGCTGCTGGTGGCACTGACAGTCATCCCGATGCTCGCCAAGCTGCTCGTTTTGCGAAGCAAGCAGTTTAAGCATCATGAAGAGGAACAGTTAGGCAGATTTTCTAAAATATATCGCAAAACATTGCTGTGGTCGCTCATTCACCGTAAAAAAACCGTATTGATGGCCATATTGCTGCTGATCGCCACGCTGATCGGCACGGTCCCGTTCCTGGCGGTTTCATTTATGCCGGAAAGCGAAACGGATAAATTGATGCAAATTACAATCAAGATGCCTCGCGAAACGACGATCGAAAGTATGGATGCCAAGGTCAAAGAAATCGAAGCGATGATGAAAGCTTCCAAAGATCCGGCGGGTCAGCCTACGTTCAAATATTTCGATGCGCTGATCGGCTACAACCAAAGTGAAGACCGCATTCCTTACCGCAGCTCCATGTTCGCCGAAGCTTCCGAAGCGACGGATGCGAAGCAGCTGGTCAAAGATTTGAAGCAAGACATTTTGTATATGCTGCCCAGAGGCTCCGAAGCGGAAGTGCAGCTTATTTCCGGGGGACCGCCGTCCGGAGGCGACGATTTCTCCTATATGCTGAAGGGAGACGATCTGGCGACCTTGACGCAAGGGGCGCAGCTGGTCAAAGACAAGATGAAGGAATTCCCGATGCTCTCGGACATTAAGGATTCGTTGAGCGAGTCGAAGACCGAGGTCGAGATTAGCGTAGATCAGAATAAAGCACGGATTTACGGACTGTCCTCCGCTCAAATTAACGATTCGGTCCGCAGCTGGCTGGCTGAGGAGAAAATCGGCGATTTGAAGTTCGACAACACGACGTTCAAAACGAAGGTGATGCTGGATTCGGCCTTCAAGGATTCCATCGATAAAGTCGGCCATTTCCTGATCAAAACGCCGACAGGAGCGACGATTAACTTGAATGAAGTGGCCAAAGTGCGGCAGATCGACGCTCCGGTTGCCATTACAAGAGAAATGCAGGAGCAATACGTCAAAGTAACCGCCAAAATCGACAGTGCGGATAAGGCGGGAGTCAGCAAGCAAGTATCCGATGCGCTCAAAACCGTCGAGCTGCCTTCGGGCGTAAGAACCCAGGTCAAAGGGGTTACCGACGATATTCAAGAAAGCTTCTCGCAAATGTTCGTGGCGATGGGCGCATCCATCTTCATCGTTTATCTGGTCATGGTTCTGGCATTCGGCAACGGCAGCGCGCCGTTTGCGATCTTGTTCTCCTTGCCGCTTGCAGCGATCGGCGGACTTCTGGGCCTTCTGGTCACTCACGAGTCCGTCAACATCACATCTCTGATCGGCTTCCTGATGCTGATCGGCGTCGTCGTCACGAATGCGATCGTACTGGTCGACCGCGTGCAGCAGCTGCGCGAGGCGGGGCATGACGTCAAAGAGGCTTTGGTGGAAGCGGGGATGACGCGTCTGAGACCGATCATCATGACGGCGGGCGCGACGATCATCGCGCTCCTGCCCCTGGGGCTGGGCTTATCCAAAGGCACCTTGATTTCCAAAGGACTGGCGGTCGTCGTCATCGGCGGGTTGACAACATCGACCCTGCTGACGCTGCTCGTCGTGCCGGTCGTGTACATGATGATCGACAATGTGAAAAAACGGGTAGGACGCATGTTTAAAAAAGAGAAAACGACGGTGGAAGCCGCTCCGGCGTCCGCGTCCAATTAATACAGGGTTAGGGGAAAAGGAGAATGGTCCAATGAATCCGACAATTGCAAAAACGATGAAACAGAGTACGAAAGTGATGGGTGCCGTAGTCATCAGCTCGGCGCTCATCGCCGGATGCAGCTCCCAGCCGGCGGCTCAGCCGCAAAATGCGGCGGAAGCGCAGATCAAAGCCGTCAAGGTGGCGAAAATCGAGAAAAATAAAATCGGCGACCCGCTGGAGCAGGTGGCGGATGTGGCCTCTTCCATCCAGCTTGATGTCATCACCAAAGCAGGCGGAGACGTAAAGGAAATATTGAAGAAACGCGGCGATCAAGTGGAGAAGGGGGAAGTCATCTTCCGTTTGGACCCTACCGACGTCCTGCTGCAGAAAGAAAAAGCGCAAATTGCGTTGACAGGCTCGCAGCAGCAGCTAACGAAGTCCAAGGAAGATTTGGCCAATTCCAGACAAGATTTGGAAAATGGAATTGCCAAGTTGGAAACTTCCATTAAAGACACGGAGAAAAATTATAATAAAATGCGCAACGACTATGATCTAGGCTTGGTCACCAAGTTCCAGCTGGAGCAGATGGAGAGCCAATTGAGCAATTTGAAGCTCGACTTGGAAAGCTCCAAAGCGAAGCTGAAGACGCTCGATACGACGAATTCGCTGTCGCAGGTGGAGCAGGCGCTGCAAAGCTCCGATCTGTCGATCCGCGAGGCGGACCGCACGCTGGAGAATATGGAAGTGAAAGCGCCGGTAAGCGGTGTGCTGACCGATCTGCCGATCGAGACGGGGATGACGCTGCAGGCCGGGTTCAGAGCGGCTCAGCTTCAGCAGCTGGACCCGATCAAGATTAAGGCGGAACTGACCGAGGATGCGGCGAAGATGATTCGCGGCAAAGAGGAGCTGACCTTCTACGTGCCGGGCGCCGTCGAAAACCAAAAAGCCAAAGTGAGCTACCTGGCCGATGTAATGAGCGGGCAGTCCAAATCGTACTCGCTGGAGCTGGAGGTGGCGAACCCCGACCGGAAGCTGAAGCCGGGGATGAAGGCGCAAATATTGCTTACCGAGGACAGCGATCAGAACGTCGTAACGGTACCTACACTCAGCGTCGTTCGCGAAGGCGGAGACACGTTCGTCTTCGTTCTGACGGGAGATACGGTCGAGAAGCGCAAAGTGCAGCTGGGCCGCTTGAACGAAACGATTCAGGAAGTGTTATCGGGAGTTAAAGAAGGAGAGCAGTTGGTCGTCTCCGGCCAAAATCAGTTAAAGGACAAAGAAAAAGTGCAGCTGGCGAAATAAACGGCTAACAGGAGGAGAACCCAGTGAAAATGAAATGGAAAAAGACCGTAACATCCGTCGTCATTACAACCTCTCTTATAACGACAACAGGCTATGCCGTCCTGGCTGCCGATCCGGTGCAGACAAGCGTGCAGCCCGCTTCGGCGGCCGTCTCCTATCCGTTGACGGATACGCTGCAGGTGGAAATCAAGAGCGTGCTGAACGAGCGGGTGGCGGAGGGCACGCGAATCGGCGTCGTCGTCCGCATGAAAAATTCCGGAGCAGGCATAACCCGTGTTCCGGAATATGAGCTTCGCGTCAAGACAAGCGACGGCATCGAATATACGCTGCAGCCGAGCGCATCGAATCCGAAGGCGATTCAGCCGCTGGCCAACACGGAGCTAAGTTATATGGCCGTCATCGACCGCACCGATAATGTAGCGCTGTCGGAAGTCAATTGGACGGATGTCGATTATTACGTCTATCCGAAGAAAGAGACGCTGATCGTAGCCGTACCTGTCAGCGGGCAATCTTGGAAGGGCAGCGATATGGCGATTACCGATCCGACTGCGGTGAAAAAATGGGGCGAGACGTTTACCATTCCGTCCCTCATTTCCCCGCTCGAATATACGCCGGTTAATATTGAAAAAGAATTGAGCGATAAAGGAACTGTACAGGTCGTTCAACTGCTGGTGACGAACCCGACCGATCAGCGGGAAACGCTGCCCGATTTCACGTTGGACGGCAAATCGGAGACGCAGGTATACGCAGGGAAACTTGTCGAGAACGGCGGACTTATCCTCGAAGCGAAGGAGCAGAAGTATATTCATTTCGCCATCCCGACCGATAACGATACCGTTCTGTCCAGTCTGAACGTACTCACTCCGGAGAAGTTCGCCGAGGGTGGAGCCGCAGCGGCCGCTGCGACGGTCAATTATAATGTAGGGCGATTGAATGTGCTGCTTCCGGCAGCCCAAGCTTCGCAAAGCTATCCGGTGTACGAGCTGAAATCTCCGATGAAGTTCGACAGCCTGAGCGATTTGATTCATCCGAATATGCAAGTATCTATGGTCGAATTCCATATGAACGATAATGAAGAGGAAGGCTCCAAGAACGTGACGGCCAAATTCAAGCTGTCCAACAAGAGCGATATGCCGATTGCGGTTCCGGCTTTCCAGACGGATTTGGTAAGCGCCGATGGCTACACATATAGCGGCAGCCGTCAAAATATTACGACGCCGACCGTTCTGCCGAACTCCAGCCTGGTCGTGAGCTATTCCTTCACGCTGCCAGTTTCCGAGACCGGATCGGGTCTGGCGCTGAAAATTCAGGACACGCAAAAAGCGGCTCCTTACAAAACGACGATTGCCGGCTATAAAGTCGCTTTGCAAGAGTCCGAACCGGGCGAGCAATTCGACCTGTATCCATTCAACGTTAAAGTGTCGTACTGGACGATTTCGCCGCTGTATAATCGTACGGGCAATAATACTTATTCATACAAAGCAAGATTCGATCTGGAGATTACCCGCGACGAGCAGGTACAGATCGATCAAAGCTTCTCGAAGCTGCAGTTTGAACTGTACGATTCGCTTGGCCGTCTGATCGGCACCACATCCGGGAAATTCATCGGTAACGGACGCTTGGTGACCGGCGAGAACAATATGTACTTCGATGCAACCACAGAGCAGCTTGACCGTCCTCTGACGATCAAAGCTTTCGAGGTATTCACGACACAGGCCGGAGATTCCAAACGATTGCTCGGCGTATTCAAACAATAATACCGGATACCGGACTTATTTTAACTTATAAGAAAATGGAACGGTAACGATTTAAGGACCTCTCCCCTGCTATATGGCAGAGTGGAGGTCCTTTTTGCGATTTTTCCCTTGAGCATCCAAGTGGAAAACATTTTATGCATGTTCGACATATGATATTCAATAGGACATTGTTTTCACGAAGGGGCGATTTCATATGAAGCGTCAGGTTCACAGTCATGAAGTGAGAGCCGCCGTACTCCGTAAGTTGGCGGAACGCGGCGTGCAAATGGAAGAGATCGCCGATATCGTCTATCAAATGCAAAGCCCCTATAATCCGGATTTACAGCTTGCGGCATGCGAGGAAGCGATACGCGCCGTCTTGCAAAAACGAGAGCTGCAGCACGCGATTTTAGTCGGTATCGAGCTGGATGAACTGGCCGAGAAAGGAATGTTATCCGAGCCTATCCAGTCCATCATCGAGTCGGATGAAGGATTGTTCGGCTGCGACGAAACGTTGGCTTTGGGGTCGGTATTCGGTTACGGAAGCATAGGAGTTACCACCTTCGGATATTTGGACAAACATAAGATCGGCGTCATTAAGCGGCTCGACACGAAGGCGGGATCGGGAGTTCATACGTTCTTGGATGATTTGGTGGCGAGCATAGCGGCGTCGGCTTCCAGCCGCATTGCCCATCATCAGAGGGACGACGACGAGCGCAGCGACGAAGCCTCTTTGCGCCCTTTGGAAGAGGACCATGAGGGCTGAACTTCCAATAAATCGGCAAGAAGCTTTCCTGGATCAAATAAGGAAGCTTCTTTTTGGTTATGCTACAAAGAGAAGATTGGAAGCAGCAACAATTTATAGTAATTTTATTAATCGGGGTGTGAGCGCAATGAACTGGATCTACTGGGCAAAATTATACGAAAGCAAGTTTCAAGCCGGCTGTCTGGCGAAACGGATGGAAGAAGACTGGTGGATATACGGGTACGAATGCCCGCAGGAAGTGGAAGTGTTTCGTTCCAAAAAGGGGCGGTTCGGGGTCCGGTATATCGTCTGAAAAATTTTTGTTATTTTTTTCTTGACAATTCTTAAAGGATTATTGTATTATTGAGTTCGTCGCTAAGACAAGTTAATCAACTGACGCGGGGTGGAGCAGCCCGGTAGCTCGTCGGGCTCATAACCCGAAGGCCGCAGGTTCAAATCCTGCCCCCGCAACCAAACACATAATTGTGGGCCCTTAGCTCAGTTGGTTAGAGCGGTCGGCTCATAACCGATTGGTCGGGGGTTCGAGTCCCTCAGGGCCCACCATATATGCACTACTGTGCAATTGCCGGAGTGGCGGAATTGGCAGACGCACAGGACTTAAAATCCTGCGGTAGGTGACTACCGTACCGGTTCGAGTCCGGTCTTCGGCACCATAACTATACAACATACAACAGTAAATCCTGTGAAGCTCATGAAGATCATGCTGCTTCACAGGATTTTTTGCTACTCCCGCATGGCCGGAATTGAAGGAATGCGGGAGCTGCGAAGATTATACTTTTTCGTTGCTGTAGGCCATTCTGGAGTCGACATGAAGCGTGCAGCGCCGGTTACCGGCATCATACTCGATGCGGGGTCTGTCTTTGTCGTAAAACCATGCCTTCTGTATCGGCTCCCCCGGCTGCTGTATGAAATAAAATAAATTGAGGTCCTGAGCGTTTTCCTCCAATAAAGCGGCGGTCGCCGAATCGACATCCTCGATTTGAAATGTCCATCCTGCCGAAGCTTCCTCCAGCGTAAACGGCTTGCCGTCTCCGCTTACGTCGAACAGCATGCGGCTCCCGACGGCGTGTTTAATGTACAGATGAGCTTGGCTGCTAGCAGTCATCATGCGTTCACTCTCCCAGATTACAAAATGGTAATAAAGCTTAAGGCAAATCCATTATCAGCAGCGTAGCCCCTTGCTCAGCGGATAGCGAGAGCTTCGACAGTCCGTGAATTCTCGCGGCATCCCGCCGCTGCAAAATATCGCCGCCGTTCAGCGCGACGGAGCCTTCAATAACGAATACATAAATTTTACGGCCTTCCTCTTGCCGGAAGTCAAGCGATTGTCCGGCCTCAAGCTCGGATAAGTACAAGGTAAGGTCCTGATGGATGTGAGCGATATTCGGGCCGGAATGATTGGACACAATCGGAAGCAGGCTGTTTTTCATTAAAGACGGATCGTAGCTGGTCGTTTCATAGGAGGGAGGGAGCTGGCGCTGATCGGGTTTAAACCAGATTTGCAGTAAGGCAACCTCTTCGTCCCCGGGATTGACTTCGGAGTGAATGATGCCCGTTCCTGCCGACATCCGCTGAATAGCTCCAAATCCGGAAACCGCTTTGTGGCCTGTGCTGTCTTCGTGCTGCAGCTGGCCTCTAAGCACGATCGAGACGATCTCCATTTCGCGGTGAGGATGGGCTCCGAAGCCGCGGTGTCCGGCTATGACGTCATCGTTAAACACAACGAGCGGTCCGAATTCGGTATTGTCCGGGTCGTAATAATCGCCGAACGAAAAGCTGAAATTGCTTTGGAGCCAGCCGTGGTCGGCCGAGTACCGGGAGGAAGCGGGATATACTTGAATCATGGCGGATCACTCCTTAATAAAATATAGTAGCTTATCTTTAGTATATAGAACAAGGGAGTTATTTTCAATCATTGTATTTCATTCTATTTTTCGTTAAGATGGACGATGGTATACATTACACTATATTCATAGAATCGGCATAATAAGTTGATGAAATGAGGAGGAAGCGGCGGATGGCTGTGAGGAAAATCGAGCACGTAGGCATTATGGTTTCGAACTTGGAGAATTCCATCGCCTTTTATGAAAAAGTGATCGGGTTGACATTAAAAGGGACACTGACGCATACGAACGGCGTCATGCGGCTCGCTTTTCTCGGCTTCAATGAAAGCGCGGAAACCGAGCTGGAGCTGATCGAAGGCTACAACGACGGCCTGCCGGTCGAGGGCAAGGTGCATCATATCGCATTTACGGTAGATCATGTCGAAGCGGAATTTGCCCGCATTCAAGCGCTGGACGTGAAGCTGATCGATAACGAAATTACGACGCTGCCTAACGGCTCCCGTTATTTCTTCTTCCACGGTCCGGACGGCGAATGGATCGAGATGTTCGAATCGACCCGCAGGAACGGATAAGCGGGATGAGGAGTGAACATTCTGGCTAAACGGGAACGAATAGAAGAGATTCAGTATTTGCGCGGTTTCGCTTTTCTGGCCGTAGTGTTGCAGCATGCGATCGGCCATTACGCTTATTTGCCGGAGGCGGGCGTTCAAGACGGCGCTATGCTGGGCATTTTGCTTATTGCAGCTAAGTTTGCCGTGCCTATGTTTATTTTTATAACGGGATTGGTGCTTTTTTATAACTATACGAGCGAAGTGAGTTTTTGGTCTTTCATCGGAAAGCGCTGTAAAGATATTCTTGTTCCTTATATTTTATGGTCAACGGTCTATGCGCTGTGGTTCCAGACGGGAGGAGAGGGGCTATGGTCAGGGCTTAAGATCGTCGTTGCGGATTGGTTTACGGGCAAAGCTTCGTATCATTTATGGTATGTCGTCATGAGCATACAGCTGTACTTATTGTTTCCGCCGATTCAAAGAGCGGTTCTGCCGCTGTGGAGACGATCCAAGCCTTGGACGCTGCGCGCCGGCTTTGCTCTGCTGTGCCTCGTTTACGTGCTGCTGACGACCAAAGTCGGAGTCATCGGCGAAGCGGCGTCCAAGCTGCACATACCGGTGCTGACTCCTTTATTTACGGAATATGCGGATCGTAATGCGCTGTATTTCTTTATTTACTTTGTTATGGGCGCGGCGGCCGGATTGAATCTGCAAGCGTGGAAACAATGGATGCTCAAGCGGCAGGGCGTCTTCCTAAGCCTCTACGCGATTTTATCGTGCATCTTGTTTTACAAGATCATGGCCAGCTTCCGGACGAAGGACGGGTACGTTATTCAATATAACGATACGCTGCTCGTGCAGCCGTTTATGGCGGTATTTCTGCTGCTGTCCGTTGTCACCATGTGTATTGCGGCCGTATGGCTGCACCAGTACGGGAACGGGCGGCTGAAGAAGCTGTTCAACCTCCTCGGCCAATATTCCTACGGGGCTTACCTGGCGCATGCGCTGATGCTGACGGCAGGAACCTTTGCGGCGGATGCTTTGCTCCCGGGCTGGAACGTATCGCTGCGCACGGTGATTGCTTTTATATTTTGCGCACTGCTGTCTGTACTGACTGCCGCGGCATTAGGCAAGTTTCGCCTGGGCCGGTTTATGACGGGAGCGCCTGCACCGCGTAAGCGCGACGTCTGATCGGGAGAGATGAACGCGGAGCGGTAACAAGTGCCGGGTCCTTGAGGGATCGCGGCTTTTTTTATCAGAGTTTATAAATTTCGGGGTTCCCCGCAAAGTACCTGAATCAGCTTCGAAGCCAAGGCCCCATTTTGTGGGGTTATTTTATACTATTTGTGCCCTCCAGATTATGGTACGATGAGAGGGCGATTCATAGAGAGGGGATGAAATGATGAGTCAGACTCAAGTGTTGTTGACCAAGCAAAGCGAACGTACCCGGATAGAGGTGCTGTGCTATGAGCAATTGGCGGGGAGCGACGATATCGGCAGCTCGGAAATGCTTTATTTTCTGCAGCAGAGCGGGAGCCGGCTGAAGCAGGTGAAAATAACGCTTCAAAACAGCAGCGTGCTGCTGGAATCCGGGGCGCTGCATTTTATGAAAGGGCGCATCGATGTGCAAAACAATGCGGGCGGCGTAGGCGGCATGCTCAAAAAATTCATCTCCAGCGGTTTAACGGGAGAATCGATGTTCAAGCCGGTATACAGCGGCAGCGGAGACATTTATTTGGAGCCCAGCTTCGGCCATTATTTGCTCGTGGAGCTGCATGATGAGGAGCTAGTCGCGGACAAAGGGATGTTCTACGCATGCGAAGCGTCCGTTAGCGTAGGCGTGGAGCGAATGAAAAACTTATCCTCTGCGATTGCAGGCGGCGAAGGCCTGTTTCAGACCAAGCTGTCGGGCAGCGGGTTATGCGTGCTATCGAGTCCTGTTCCGGACCATGAGATTGTGAAAATAAAGCTGAACAACGAGAAGCTTCAGGTCGACGGCAATTTTGCTTTGCTGCGTAAAGGAAATATTCAATATAGCGTGGAGAAATCGAGCAAATCGATCTTCGGTTCCTTAACGAGCGGCGAAGGGCTCTTGCAGACCTTTACCGGAACGGGAGAGGTATGGGTCGCGCCGACGCAATCCGTCTATGAGCAGCTAAAAACGCATCGCTTGGGCGGCCTGACCAAGGCAGGAGGATCGTCCAACACGAAAACGACATAGTTTTTTTCAAAAGGAAGTTATTCCCTCTTGAATAAAGAACATTTGTTCTGTATATAATAATTATAAGAACGAATGTTTGGTCGGGAGGCGACGATATGCTCAAGGAATTGGAACGATATGCAGGGCGGCAAGCGGAAATGATCTATATGGATAAAAGCGGCAAAATCACCCGGCGTAAAATTTTCATCCGTACGATCGGCGAAGCGAAGATTACGGCTTACTGCTATGAAAGACGGGCTCCCCGAGTATTCGACGCGAATCGGATTTTGGCCGTATTCCCTGTTTCCCAAGCAGGTGTCCAAGCCGGCAAATAATCTGCGAAAAGCGAGGCTTAGCGGCCTCTTGAGCAGGTACAATCGGGTCTTTGGCTACATAGTATACATCACCCTATTTCGTTGAGGTGAGAGCTATGAGTGGCAAAAAGGCTAAGAAGAAAACAACCCCGACTTCCAATGTGGACAAAAACCGGTTTAACATGAAAATGGTCACCTCTGATGTGTGCAGCCGCTGCAGAAAATGCGAGCGGGGCTTGCAATATTTGGAAAAAATGTCCCAACCCGGCGCTGTAGGCAAAGGGGTTCCGTGCATTTTGACGAGAGGCAAGGCGTATGTCTAGTCAGTCGTAAGTCGAGGAAGGTTCGCAAAGGGGCGGACCTTTTTTGTCGTTTAGGAAATGATGCGCAGCCATATCCTGTGGATATCCGTGGGCTCCCCCGAAAGTAATGTCTACCCATAGAACGATTCCAGCGGAATGGTTAGACGCCGATCCAGCTGAAGCCGGATGCGGACGGAATAAGCTTCAGAGCATTACGTCACTTTGGGGGGGGACTTGTTCCTGCTTAGGCTTCAAGTCGTTGACATGATTTAACAAGAGCAGGAGAGAGCATAATGATGAAAGGAAGGATGGATGTGCAGTGGAGCTGTTTTTAGGCATATTGGTGCTGTTGGCGCTGCTTGGCTTATCCAATGTCGTCAACCGGATCGTTCCGTTTGTGCCGGTGCCTCTGATTCAAATTGCGCTTGGGGTTTGTGTGGCCTTGCTTCCCGCGGGGGTGCATATTCCGCTAAATCCCGAATTGTTCTTCGTATTGTTCGTAGCGCCGCTTCTGTTTAACGACGGCAAGAGGACGCCGCTGAAGGAACTGTGGAAGCTGCGCGCTCCGATTTTGCTGCTCGCCGTGGGGCTTGTTTTCGTTACCGTCGCGGCGGCAGGCTATGTCATTCATTGGATGATTCCGGCGATTCCTCTGCCTGCCGCGTTCGCGCTGGCTGCAATTTTGTCGCCGACGGATGCGGTTTCCGTCAGCGCATTATCCGCGCGGATTCATCTGCCCAAACGGATATTGCGCCTGCTGGAAGGGGAGGCTCTGATGAACGACGCATCGGGTCTCGTCGCCTTTAAATTCGCTATTGCCGCTGCGGTGACGGGCGTGTTTTCGCTGCCGCAGGCGGCGCTGAGCTTCATGGTCATTGCTCTTGGAGGCCTGCTGCTCGGCGTGCTGCTGTCCTTGTTGATCGTAGGGCTGCAGCTGCTGCTCCGCCGATTCGGAATGGAAGATATTACGGTACATATGATCATCCAGATTCTGACGCCTTTTTTGCTGTACTTGATTGCGGAAGAATGCGGGGTTTCCGGCATTTTGGCCGCGGTAGCGGGAGGGATCGTACATGCGGTCAAGCAGGAATTGAACCAATCGGTGATGATCGAGCTGCAGATGGTTTCGACCCATACTTGGTCGGTCGTATTGTTCGTATTAAACGGGTTGGTTTTCGTCATACTCGGGCTGCAGATTCCCGCCGTAAGCAGCGTTATATTCCGGGATGCCGCCTACAGCAACTATGAGGCGCTAGGGTACATCGCGGTCATTTCGGTGCTGTTGATCGCGCTGCGCTTTGCGTGGATTCTCGCCTTTACGCGAGGGGCGGGTCTATTCTCCTCCGGCAAGGACACGCGCATCCTGAAGGACGTTCCCGGGATGAAATCGATTGTGCTGACCTCGCTGTCCGGAGTCCGCGGTACGGTCACATTGGCCGGCGCGTTTTCCATCCCGCTCGCGCTTAAGGACGGTAGTCCGTTTCCGGAGCGCAATTTGATCATCTTCCTGGCAGCCGGCGTCATTTTATTTTCATTGCTTGTGGCCAGCATTGTTCTTCCGCTGCTTACCAAGAGAAAGGAAGCGGACGTCAATATGCAAGAGGAAGAAAACGATACGCAAATCCGGACTATGACGGCTGCGCTGCACGCGATCAATCAGGAGAGGACGGAGCATAATGCGAAGGCGGCGGCCGCGGCGGCGGGGGATTATAAAAAGTGGATTCATCAAGTCCGTTCGGAAAAAATAAACCGGAAGCTCGGCCCGGGTGCGCGGGAGGTTGAAACGGAGCTGCGCCTCACCGCCTTGCGAAAAGAACGGGAGACGGTGGAGGAGATGGCCCAAAATCAAGAAATCAGCCCCGACATGGCGACGCTGATCGGCCAGCGGTTCGGGCAAACGGAACTGATCCTTGCCAACAGGCTTCATCTGTGGAGGATTATGCTGATGCTGCTGGTACAACGCATTCAAATGCTGATTCAATCGAAAGCGGACCCGGCGAAAGCGCCGATGAAGCTGGATGCAAAGGAGATCGACTCGTTAAGGGAAATGAAAATTCGTACATCGGAGGCGGCCGTAGACGAAATCAAACGGCGGATTCAAGACGATAACCGGGAAGTGGCTCTGGAAGTGATCTCCCACTACAACCATGTCATAGCCCGAATACGGCTGCAGAAGTCCGGAGGCTATCCGCATGACGAACGGTTCGGCGAACAAAAAAAGGAGCTTCATACGGTCGCCGTCCAGGCGGAGCGCGATGAAGTTCAAAAGCTGTACGAGCAGGGAACGATCTCGCGGCGAACCGCCAACAAAATAAGGCAGTATATCAGCTACCGTGAAGCGCTTATGTTCGAACAGGACGAGCTTGAATAAGGATGCTGCGCGAAATTCCGAAGTGTTCATAAATCCGGACTTTTTATTTTTTTGTAATCGTGAAGGAAGACGATCTTATCGTTTTTCTTGCGGCGGGAAAAGAGGAAATTGCCGATGTAAAAAAGCAAGGATAGCAAGCTTATGAAGCCGAGCACGGCCAAATCCTGATTCATTCTGACCACCTGCCGTTATCGTAATAGAATTAGTTCTCATCATAGCATAGCCTTGTTTATAAGTGAAATGCATAATGGAAATAAAATCATATGCATTTTTAGCATAAGATGAACTCTATGAAACTGTTGTTAATGATTGACTGCGAACAAATGTTTGGTATAATAGAAACAAGAACAAACGTTCCTAAATTGAGAGAGGGGTGCAAGCTATGAATTCGACGAAAGTTAGGTTTATTGAACGTGACTATTACAGAATGATGATGGTTAATAACAGCGATCATTTGACGGATAGCCAGATTGATAAAATACTGGATGCGGCTGATACGACCTGGTCGGATCTGACCTTCAAATTTTACGATAACGGTTCGCTAGTTATTATCGACAATCATACGGAGCTTAGCATCCCTCTCCATTCGCTGAAGGGGGCGGCTTACGATTTTTATGTAAAGCAACGAATCCGGATGATCAGATCCAATCTCGAGTCGAAGAATTTGCAGAGCGCCTAATCTATTTCCTTTCACGCGTGATGAACGATAAACGATGCGCGGCTTTTGTTGCAGGGAGCGTTATGAAGGCAGGAGCATGGGTGGCAGGCACTTCCGTTTTTGATGATCAGCGGCCGGATGTGCCCGGAAATATTGGGGAACAGGAGAACATTCATCTATGGAATTTCACGTTAAATTAAAGCAACTGCGCCAGCAACAAGATATTTCACTGCGGAAGCTAGGCGAGAAAGCCGGCGTCAGCTACTCGATTATGAATTCAATAGAAAACGGCAGATTTCATCCCACAAGGGAAGCGGTAATTTCTATTGCGAATGCTTTGAAGTATGAAGCGGTTGAAGAACTGCTATTCCTCGCAGGATATGGGCCGGAAATCTAAAATAAAATTTAGGTCAAATTACCTACATCATTCGACAAAATATACCAATGTATAGTATAATAGTATTACAAGGATAGAGAGGGAGTGTTACTATGTTACTGGTTTGGAATAGTATTGGCTTCATTCTATTATGTACGATTCTTTATTTGTCCATAAAGACACTCCTGCAAAAGGTGGAGTAGAGGCAGGATGCACACTGAGTTATACAAACAGCTTAAGAAGCCTGACGATCAGGAATCCAGAAGACTGCAAGAGCTTATGGTTGAAATCAAAAAAATTATGAGCGAAAAGCAAAATACAGGCATGTTCAAACGGCTCTTCAAATATAAGCAAAGACCTAAAACGAAGCCGAGGGCTTGGTAATCCGGCGATTTTTCCGAATAACCGGCGTTTACAGTGACTCAGTAGTTACGTTTATAGAAGCTTCCTGTTCTTGGGTATCGGCTGTCATATTTGTAAGCGGATGCTGAATAAGGCAAGTCGCTTTCCACAATTCAAAGGTTTCTTTTGGGATACCCAATTGAAGAATAATTTGTTCGCATTCTAAGTGATTCTTCATTTTCGACCTCCTGATTTGGTTAGATTGTCCTTATAAAAATAAAGACCACCTTTCAATAGAAGGGTGGTCGGGTTGCACTACTAGCTCCATCGAATCCAAGTGCCCACATACGGATTCGATATCATCGCTTACCATATTCCAATAATAACAAGTACTGTGATATGTTTCTGTTTGTTTTCACACACAATTAACAAAAAAAGACCACTCTTTTTCAAGAGAATGGTCTGTTTGGCGTTGAAACCTATGTACAGCCCCCGCATCGAGCGGGGGCCAAGTTATCTGAATCAGATAATCAAGGCAAAACCGACAATGATTAACAGGATAAAAAGAACCAGTATTGAAGCGGAAGAGCCGAACCCAAAACCGTCTACACCACCCATTTGATATGCCTCCTTCCATGGTCACATGACTATTGTATGTGGATAAACGCCAATGTGTATGGACTATGACCTATACGGCAGCTTAATCGGACGCCGCGCAAATGTAATGTACGGAATGAAACCTGCGCATCTTGTTTTTCGTATAAAGAATAGCGAAACCGGGGCGTAGGATTGTCATGAAAATTTGCCGGATGAGGGAGTTTTCTTCGGATGGAATTTTTGAAAAGTTTGTTTGCGCATGTTACTGTAAGAAGATTCTCTATTTTGTTTTTAATCGGGTTGGCCTTGTTTTTCCTCAAAGGAATGCTAAATTTAGTTCTCCTCACTTTCCTGCTCACCTACATTATTAACAGCCTCCAAACGTATATAACGAGCAGGTTAAACCGTTTTTTTCGATTAAATTACAGAGTTGTCGTAATTATTATTTATGTGTTTCTGATCGTGCTGATGAGCGCGGGAATATCTAATCTGTGGCCTAAGATTATCGGGCAGGCCAAGGAAGTATCGGAAAAAATCATTACGCTGTACTACTATCCTGACGACAATATCATATCCCAGTACGTTTCCTATGCGATCGACAGTTTGGATCTTCAAGCTTATACTAAAAATGGATTCGGTTATTTGCTCAAGCTGAGCGATTGGGGGAAAACGCTCTTTTTGTCCGTTTTGTTCAGTTTATTTTTTCTTTTGGAAAAAACGAGAATTATGCAATTTACGTCCAAATTTAAGACGAGTAAAATATCGTGGTTTTACAACGAGGTTGAATATTTCAGCAAAAAATTTATCGTATCGTTCGGAAAAGTCATTGAAGCTCAGTTTCTTATCGCTATCCTTAATACGGCATTGACGACGATCGGGTTATGGCTTTTAGGGTTTCCTTACTTATTTGCGCTTGCCATCATGGTCTTTGTGCTCAGTCTCATCCCTGTGGCGGGGGTTATCATTTCATTGATTCCCTTATGCTTGATTGCGCTGCAGATCGGCGGCTTGCTGATGATAGCGTATGTAATTATTATGATCATCCTGATTCATCTGGTAGAAAGCTACTTTTTGAATCCGAGGCTGATGTCGTCCAAGACAAAACTGCCGATGTTTTATTCGTTTCTTGTTCTTATTTTCTCAGAGCATTATTTGGGGATTTGGGGACTGATCATCGGGATTCCGATCTTCGTATTCATGCTGGATATATTGGGCGTTACGACCGAACCCGAAACGGATCAGACCGGTGCTTCGCCCAAATAAAAAGAGTCGGGAGGAGAGCGCCGCTCCCGCTCCCGGAACGGTTATTATCTGCCAGGAGCGACATCGGTGCGTACAACGCCGACGTCAGAAGCATTGATGGCAAACGCGTTGCCTCCTTGACCTGTTCTGGCGCTGGAGTGTTGTTTGACGACGACTGTGTTTTTACCTTCTTTTTTGGTTTTATGATGTCTTTTGTGCAAGGAACACACCTCCCGTTATTCATTTGTTTTTTGCCTGCTTATAGATCTTCACATTGACAGCGTTGCTTGCCAGGACATTCCCCGATTCGGCTTTAGCAACGGCGGATTGAAAAATTTGGATGACGAGGTATCGGTTTTTGCCGATTCGTTGCCTGAACGTTTTTATTTTGGTATGAAGCACAATGTCGTACCTCCCTTGGAATGTGAATTCCTATATCATATTATGCGAACCGTCGGACGAGACGGCGAATCATCTTGGCAAAACGCTTGTTTTACCCCATCACAATGTTTAATAACTACCGCTGAACGCGACTTTATGGAGGCGATCGATTATGAATACAGCTACGCTTGTTATCATCATCGTCGGTTTTTCGCTTTTGACGACGGCGATTACGTTGTTCACCGTTTTCTTAACGCTAAGGAATGCGCGCGGCGAAAGACAAAAGAAAAAGGATATCCTTGCAAACGGCATCTCCGCTTCGGCGATCATCCGGTCGATAGAACAAACGTCGTCGCAGCTGGATGACCAGCCAATCGTTCTGTTAAGCTTGACAGTGACTAGAGAAAATGGGGATACGTTCGATACGGTTATCAAAACGGCGATTCCTATCATTAGCATCCCGCAGTTTCAGCCTGGCCGGACGATTGAAGTAAAGTACATTACAGAGGAGGGGCGTTTACTGGTGGAGGCCGTAGGGGCTTATATCCCTTAAAGCGAGCTTAAGGGAAGCGCGATTTGCCATGGAAAGCTCCCGCAGTTTACTAGCCGTCCGATCGTAACGAACCCGGTGATTCGACACAAGGTTATCGATCCAGTGTAGATCATAGCTCTCTAGCAAATGAATCAGCAGCCTGAGCTGTGCCAAGTACTGATTATCGGTTTCCAAATCCGCTTTCCGTCCTTGGAGCCGCTTGAGCACGGAAGTGCGAAAGAAGCAGGGCCAAATGCACGGGTCGGCCAACAACAGCTCCCATGGATCGGAAAAACGGTCGCCCTTGATGATTTCTTTATGGTCGGCTTTGTCAATCCATATACGAACATTGCCGCAAAAACCGGCAACATGGTCGGGAAGCATGAGAGCCTTCCCCAGCATGTACTGCACTGCATCGGCTTCCAGCCATTCTTCGGCGTCATGCAGCAAAAAATACGGCGTTTTCGTTTTGGCAATCATCGTGTCAAGGCATTTGCCGTATCCTTGTCTTTCTTCGTTGCTGATCAGCCGGACCCGGCTATCTCTTAGATAGGGCCTAATTATGGCTTCGGTATGATCTGTTGAAGCGTCGTTAACAATGAACAGCTTCCAATTGGGAATGGTTTGCGTAATCACATTGTCGATCGCCTGTTTGATGGTGTGGGCTTGATTGTGCGCTACTATCGCTATCGTTACAATGCTCCTTTGCGCCGGACTTCTTTGGACTTGAGCGAAGGCTGAAGAGGAAGGCGGGCGTTCGAATGCCTCTCTTATACATGCTCTAAATTGATCCAGCCGGTGTTTGCGCATAACCTTTTGTTTCCCCGCTATGCCTAATTTCGTTTTTCTTAGTGGATCGGCCAGCAAATGTTGGATGGCTAGCGCAAATTGCTCCTCCTCAACCGAGGATCGGGGAATTAGGATGCCATCTTTTCCGTTCTGAATAAGCTCTTGCCATCCGGGAACGTCAAAGGCTATAACCGGCACTCCGGTCGCCATCGCTTCTAACCCGGTAATGGGTATTCCTTCGCTCGGGGAAGTCGAGATCAGAACATCCGATATTTTCAACATGTCAGGAATATCGTTGCGATACCCTAGGAATTTGACATTATGATCCAGGTTTTGCCGCCGGATCTCGTCGGCAAGTTCTTTTTTGCGTACACCGTCTCCGACGATCATACAGCAAACGCGGCGTTCAGGATCATAGCGCATCAAGTGTTTGACGATGGAAATCAATTTGAGCGGTTCTTTGTCATAGTCCAGACGGCTAATGAAGCTCACAATTTGCATATTTTCCTCCAGCTGCAGCTGGCGCTTAATTTTCGCGATTTTTTCCGCGTTTCCCGGGGCAAACAAAGCCGTATCGACGCCGCTGACAAAAACTTGTATTTTTTTCGGATTGACGCTGAAGATGGTTTCCATCGTCGCTTTTAATGATTGCTTGCTGACCAGATACTGATCAATGCAGGAGTCCGTTTCTACCGATTTTCGAACAAAATCCCAGGGAAGCTCGGGTACGTAACTGTGAAGTATTGCAAGGGCTTTAATATGCGGGAACAGCTCCTTTACGGTTGGGAGCATGTTGTATCCGACTAAGCTGTTGTTGATAAGGATAACCTCAATGTCCCGCGTCTGGATAATATGAAGCAGCAAGGCATCGATATGTTCAGGCTTGCTGAAGTAATTGGGCAAATAAAAAATATCGCGAATCAGCTCCAGCGAATATTCGAACCTGGGGGCCGGTGAGTCCAAGGTTGTAACGACCGTCACTTCAAATTGTTGGTCGGGCAGAGCTTGAACGAGTTCGCCGGTTATTTTCTCAGCCCCTCCAAATTCCAGCCAGCTGGTGACGATCAACACTTTTCTTTTAGCAGCGTCGCGCGGTTTTAAGGTATATGCGTCTGGGCCGTGAGGCCAGGCAAGCTCCAAAGGTAAATCCGGATCTCCGTCGGCATACTTGCATTTGAGCAGCTCCAGCTGCTTTTCTTCAAAAAGATGCGCATGATTGTTGCGGATAGCTTGTACGGTTTGATGATGCCGTTTGTTCGTTTGGCTGAGCAGCGACTCCCCGTGCTTGCGATAGTAAAACAGCGGTTCCTTTATTTGATGCGGCTTCCAACCGTGATCGAACAGCTTGATCCAGAAATCCCAATCCTCATACCCCTGAACCTCCTTGCTCTCGCTATATCCTCCGACCTGCTCCCATGCCATTTTCCGAAATAAAGAGTTTCCCACGACCATATTATTGAACAGCAGCTCGTAAAAATTGCAAGGAGGCAGCTCCGACACCTCTCTATATTCGCCAAAGGTTTGGAGCCAAGTCGTTACAAAGCCGACTTCCGGTCTAGTTTCTAGCACCCATATCCCTTTTTCGAGTAAAGTCGGATGAATCCGGTCGTCCGAATCAAGCGGGAATATATATTTACCGCGGGCTTCCCGTATGGCGCGATTTCTCGCCGCAGCGGGCCCTTGGTTGGCTTGGTGGATCACTCTCGTTCGCGGCTTGCGCAAGTTGCTCAATATATTTGTCGTACCGGCATCTGTAGAACCGTCGTTGACGACAATGATTTCAAAATCTTGAAAGCTGGAAGCCAGACAGGAATCAATCGCTTCTTCAATAAACTCACCGTAATTGTAACAAGGAATAACTATCGAAACCCACGGCTCTTTATACAAAGGGCTACAACTCCTTTTCATAAAAATAGCAGACCTCATGGGGGCGATCGCGAAGAGGGCTGCGGAAATCGTAGATCCGTAAATCGAATCTACCAATGAAAGCTTTCATATTCTATTGAATGTGAATGGGATGGATTTGGTGCAGGCGCTGTGCGCAAGAAATTAAAAATGCGCCGATGAATTTTGTTACGGAGGGGGAGGGAGGGCGGCGTGCGGATCCTGCGTTCGGCACCCAAACGGCACCCAATCACGCTCATTTCAAGTTGGAAAACGGCTCTTTAAACAGCAAAAAACCCTTGATTATCAAGGGTTTTTCTTTATGACCTGTGCTGGGTTCGAACCAGCGACCCCTACCCTGTCAAGATAGTGCTCTCCCGCTGAGCTAACAAGTCATGTTATGAAGTTCGTTCGTCGTTTTTGTTACTTCGTTCAGCGACAAGTAATAATATACCAAGCTCCAAGACATTTGTCAACAAAGTTTTTGAAAAAAGTTTTGTTATCCAAAGAATGAACTCTTTTCTCCGTCTCCAAAAGCTTTTTATGAAGATTCAACCTTCACTACTAGCGGCCATATGCTATAATACTAGCATATCAACCGAGCGAAAGAAGGTACAGGATGAAGGAGTTTCAGCGGTCTTTTCAACCTATTCAATTTCAGGTGCAGCAGGAACAGCAGGCCGGACGGGAAGAAACGGTAGATTGGGGAAGCGCGGAATGGGGGACTCATCGTCACCTGGTGCGCCAGCTAATGGAGCATTCCATGGAGCTGCTGTCTGTGAAAGATAAGGCCGTCGTATTGGGAGCAGGAACTCATGGGGATGTCGATTTGCCGGATTTGGCGAACCGGTTTGTCGAGGTTACGGTCCTCGACACGGAGGCCAACGCGATTGAGGAAGTGCTGGGTCCGGGCAGCAGCGCTCCGATTTCCGGCAAGCTGAATTCGTTAACGAATGTGGATTATACTTGTCTGGATCAAATTCAATTTTACGAGACGTGGGAGGAAATGCTGCTGAACGAGGCGCCTGCGGAGGAAGTGGCGGCGTATATTAAAGACTGCGCATTCCGCGTAAGGCATCGCGATGCGCTGCCGCAATGGAAGCGGAGCTTCTCGCTGGCGGTTTCCTCCTCTGTACATACACAGTTGTTTTATATCCATGCCTTGTCGCAATTTGCGGGGTATGCGGACCAGTACGGTCCGGACGGCGTTCCGCAGATCATCGGAGCGCTCCAGTTTCTGCGAAACAGCCTGGTGACCGGTTATAACCGGATGCTGACGTCTCTATTGAAGCCGGACGGCCGATTGGTAGTGTGGACGGATATGATCCGTCTCGAGGAGCACAACCGGGCGCTGCTGGAGCAATTGTACGGCATGCGCAGCGAAGAAGAGCGAACCCGATTTTTGTTCCGCGCTTTCGGGCAGTATGGCACGGAGGCGGCGGTGCTGGGAATGAAGGATCTTCAGGAGAAACTGAACCCGTTCGGACAGTTGTTCAAATGCTGGGTATGGTCGACCGAGACGGATAAACAGTATATAGCGGCGGGCTTTTCCAGCGGGATACGGGCATAAGCCGCAGCGTTTGCAGTTAGGCATATATAAGGAGTCGGTTGAATGACATCAGAGTTGGATTTACTTATCAATGAACTTTTGGCTCATTATTTCGAAGACGGGCAATGGCGGACAGAGGCCAAGGAGAGCGGGGTCAACAATACGACGCGATTCGTATACCGCGCTTCAGGCACTTATGTACTGCGAATTTACGACAATCATACGGATATGAACAAGATCGTCTACGAAACGGCGGTGCTGCAGCAACTGCAGCGCGTCAAGCTGAGCTATCAGGTGCCGAAGCCCGTAGCTACGATGAAGGGGGCTTCTTACGCCGTGGCCGCTTCCGGCAAAGTGGCCGTTCTCTTCGAATATATCGAAGGAGAACGGGCGGAGCTGGCGAGCCTCATCCATGCGGAAGCGGTCGGGCGCGCAATGGGAGAGCTGACGGAAGCGCTGGCTAAGGTGCAGGTCGATATGGAGGCGGCTTATGAGCCTTACTACGAGCTGTACGAGGTACATCCGCTAGTGACGAGGGATAAGCTGGACAATTGGCTGGAGGAGATGGCCGAAGGCCCCTTGTATGCGGAAATTCGGCTGCTGCGCGATGCGATCGACCGGCTGCTGGACGATATTACCTCGCTATGCCGTTTGCCTGTCCAGCTAACGCATTCCGATATTGTAGCCAGCAATGTGCTGGTAGCGTCGGACCGGGTGACGGGGATTCTCGATTTCGAATTCGTCACCCCGGATTTGCGGGCGATGGACGCAGCCGTATACATGTGCGAGCTGATTCGCTTCTACCCTGAAGAAGGAATGGAGCTGGCGCAGGCGTTTATTGCCGGCTACGGGCAATCCGTTCGCTTGGAGGACGATGAAATCGATACGCTGCCTCAGCTCATTTTGCTGCGCAGCATGGTGCTTGTGATTCATTTCCTGGGACGCTGCTGGGACGGAATTGACGCGGAGCAGGGGATCGATCGTTACATTATCAGCTTTGCGCAGGTTACCGTGTGGCTGGAGCAGCATGAAGAAGAACTGTTGGGACTGCTTCGCAAGCAATGGGAGGTGAGCTGATGAAGAAGCTGTACAGCCAAATGTCTCCGGTCGAGCTTGAAGCGGAAATGACGGAAATTGTGGCGGCCATGGAACATATTGAATTTCCGAGCCAGAAGGAGCTGCTAACGCGCAAGTATTATACGGCCAAAGCCTATTTGCTGGACCCCGCCGATTTCAAGCCGGGCCGCTACAAGGTCGAAGACTTCGAAGAGGAGTTCGAGCTGAAGTATATTAACGGCATTATGGGCTGGGGCCAAATGGGAAAAGACCCGGAAGCCAGCTTTCCTCTTTCGATGCTGACTTGGGTCTAAATACGGCACATATCTTTGGGGCAGTTTTCGCATTGGCAAATGTTGCGAAGGTAGTCGATATTTTCGATCACGATATTATTGTTTTCCATAGAAATGACGTTAAGCTTCTTTAAGTCGCTGAGCATCCGGTTGACGCTTTCGCGGGTTGCGCCGATCATGTCGGCCAGCTCGCTGTTCGTCAGCTTTTTGGTAATGAAAATCTGATTGTCCTGCCGAACCCCGTAGGAGTTGCTTAAACGGATCAAGGTGGAGCATAGAGCCCCCGGCTTGCCGAACATCATCAGATCGCGGAACTTGGTCTGCGTCATCCGATGCATCAGCCCCATCCATTTCATAAACTCGATTGCCAGATCGCCATGCTGCCACAGCAGCGTCTCCAGGTCTCTCTGCTGAATGATTCCGATGCTGCTGTCTTCCATCACTTCCGCGTTGAAGTTGTGCACCGATTGCTGGAACGGGTCGAGCTGCCCGAATAAATCCCCTTGTCCGTACATATACAAAATGAAGCTTTTTCCCTCATCGCTTGTTTTCGTAATTTTGACGCGTCCCTGATTCATAAAGTAAAGCTTATCCGCAGAATCTCCTTCCCAGAACAAGTAAGAACCCGCACTCACTTTATGATCGTACATAATTTCCTTTAATTTGGATAAATTCTCTTCCGAAAAACAATCCGTATTATGAACTCCTTCCATGCTTTTCCAACAACTGCGCATCAGGCGTTCCTCCTTTGTATCGTCCGTACCATGGCCGATTGCTTTGATATAACCATAATGGAAAGCGATGCGAAGCGATGTGATAAAAATCACGCCGGCGGTAAAATATCGCCTAAATCTGTGATTTTTGTAACATGCACGGCACACTTAAACCGTTATAGTAGAAATATAAGGATACGTTGTGCAGAAAGGAAGTGAAAGACCCATGATGAGCGGAGTCATATTAGCCGGAGGAGAGAAGGCGATCGCCCGGGCGCTGCGTCGAATCGATGGGGAAAGGGCAATTGAAGGAATGATTCGCGAAATGCAAACGGTATGCCAAGAGATTATCATTGTGACCGACGCACCTAAGCTATTATTGCCGATTGTGCCGCGTTCCACTAGAATTCTTACGGAGTATTTGCCCGGCTGCGGAACGATCAGCAGCTTGCATGCGGCGTTCGCCTTGAGCCGTAAGAATGCGCTTTGGGTGGTTGACAGCGAAGCGGAGACGGTGCAATTGCCGGCGGCCGCGGCGGTTACCTTGAATGAACGCAGGCGGATGCAAGGCGCCGATGCGGCCGTCGTATTGCGGAATAACGAGCCCTGTCCGCTATTCGGAGTTTATCGTCAAGGATGTCTGGAAGCGATTAACGAGCTCATACGAGCAGGGGAGAGCCGGGTTTCCGAGCTGCTGAATAAGATCGCGTGGGTAGGCATGGATGAAGCGGAATTGACCGCCTCGCAGCAAGTGCACGCCTATGAGCGCTCCATTCGGCATGATGATTGGAGTCACGGCTAACGGAGGCGACGGGCGCGGCATCCGGAAGTGAAAGGAAGCTACATGCGGCAAATATCGGGCGGGCAGTCCGGACACTGAACGATGGAACGCAGGTAAGCCAAATCGCGAATGATCAAATAACCGTCCTCATAAGCGATGGCGCCCCGGTCCTGATAAGCGCTTAGCGTTCGGCTGACGCCTTCCCGCGTCGTTCCGATCATATGAGCCAGCTCGGTTTTTGTGAATTTGACCTGAAGCCGAATGCCGCTCTCGCAGGGCTCCCCGTAAGTATTGCCCATCCGGATCAGAGTCGAGGCGATGGCGCCGCTTTTGCCGAATAACATAAGATCGCGAAACTTGGATTGCGTCGTCCGGTGCATGAGTCCCATCCATTTCATGAATTCAATGGCAAAGTCGCCGCGGCTTGAGATCAGCTCCTCCAGGGCGGTCGCAGGGATAACGCCGATTACGCTGTCCGCGGTCACTTCCGCATTGTAGCTGAACCGGGCGTCTACGGCTCCGAACTCGGTGTAGAAGTCGCCGGCTTGCAGCAAATGAAGAATAAGCTCCTGCCCGTCTTCGGTAATCTTATAAATTTTAAGGCCGCCTTTTTTTATATAGTAGCAGTTAGCTGCCGGATCTCCTTCCCAGAACAGATGCATTCCGGTTTCTTTGGATTCTGTCGTCATTTTTCGCTCCATCAGCGAGAAGTTAGTTTCGGACAAATAAGCCGCAATTTGCGCATGGCGATGAATTTCCCTAGTCATAGAAGATCAAAACCTTTCTTCAAAAATGGCCTTCACTTATTGTATCGGAAATGACGGGCAAATGATATATAAAAACTTTATACACGGGTCAAATAAATTGTGATATGATTATTTCCAAAGAACTTTGTAAGCGTTATCATGTTGCGATGGGGTTGATTGTACTGAAGAAATTTGCTGTGTTAGGGACTTTTATCGCAATCTGGTTGATCGGAGCAAGCATCGTCGGGGCACGAGAGGAGGAGCAGCCGAAGGCGGTGTATATTAGTTCCGAAGGGATTCAGTTTGAAAGCTATAGCCCGATGTGGGATACGGATAGGCTGAGAAGCCTCTATGAGCTGCTGATCCAATGCGAGCACGGTGAAGAGCTGCAGCATTTAAACAAGGTCTTGCTGTATCCGGAGAAGAGCGTGGGAAAAAGCGGCTCGCGGGTAGGTCTTTACGATCGGGAATCCGCCTCCATCAGCTTATACGAAGTGGAAAGCTTGCCCGTCGAACGCACGCTTATTCATGAGTACGGCCATCATTTTACCTATTACTGGCTTTATCGAAAAGATGGCGTCTATCCTAACCAGCTGACGGAGCATTCCGAATGGGCGGAGCTGAGGGAGCTGGACGGTTATCCTGTCCGGTGGGCCGGTTCGAAGCTGCCTTTTATTCATAAATGGGACCCCGATGAAATCATGGCAGAGGATTATGTGCAGCTATTCGGCGTCGGTGCGAAGCCGATTCCCGATGATCCTAAGGATGTCGTCTATTTGCTGCGTCATGAAAACGAATATATCCCTGCGGTGCAGACGCTGCCCGAAGTACGCCGCTACTGGGAGTCGGCGGCGGGGCTGGCCCCCCGGACGCCGCTGAAGCTGCCGCAAATTGAGCGTTGGGAGCCTATGGACGCTTCCGACGGCGAAGGCGAAGGCGGCTTATACCGTCTGGTATTCACATCTGCTGCCGCGGACGATGCTCAAACGGTGCAATACGGCATTCGCGTCGCAGGCTTCAGCGAGCAGGGAGGAATGCCTGTCATCCTCACCGCCGGGCTTGCCGTCCAAGGAAGCGGCTCCGTCGAAACGGTGTTGGATTTACAAGCTTTACAACAGCTGAACCGTTTCTATGCGCATATTCAAATATGGGCTTTGGAGCCCGAAAGCCATCAGCTTATGTATACGCCGTTTTATATGAATTGGTATGCGTACCATCCGGAATCGGGCGCATTGAGCGCGACGGGAATGCCTTTGGAAAAGCAGGGGCTGCCGCGGATGCTGAAGAGCGAAGGAATGGACCGATGGCCCATGGCCGTCGTGATTATGAACGGAAAGCCGGCTGCAGCCGTCAGAAAGTATGACGAGAACGGGATCGTCTACGTGCCGTTAAAAGTATTTTCCGACGATGCACCTCCGGATAGTTCGCTTGACCGGTCGCTTGATGGCGACGGCAAGCCGGTGCATCTCCGGTTTCACCGGCGAACCGTGCAGCTGCAGCTGAATGCCGAAGAGGCCGATGTAGACGGGCAAACCATCAAGCTCCGCCATCCCGCCAAAAAAATGGGCAAAGAGCCTGCCGTGCCGGTCGACGATCTGCCTGAGCTGTTCGGCGTAGCCGTCGGCTGGGACGAAGACGGAAGCGGCATGTACGTCCAAGCCGAGTAGACTTACGATGCATAAGACGGCCCTCGATTTAGGATGCTATAGCTAGGGGGGATAAGATGAACCGAGCGTTAACAACCGCCGTCTTTACGATCGGGCTGGCCCAGCTTGCGAAGGTTCCGCTGGCTTATCAGCAAACCGGGCGTTGGGATTGGTCGAATGCCTTTAGAACGGGAGGGATGCCGAGCTCTCATTCCGCAGGCGTCGCTTCGTTGGCCGCTTATGTCGGCTTGAAACGAGGGATCACCTCCGTTCATTTTGCTACGGCCAGCATGCTGGGCTTGATCGTCATGTTCGACGCAATGGGCATTCGCAGGCAGGCCGGTATTATTGCAACCGAAGTCAACGAGCTTGGCAATACGGTTGCGCAGTTAGCGGAAAGCGCTCCGCCTTATATTCAAGCGAAGCGGCAGAAGCGGCTGGAGGAACGATTGGGCCATCTGCCCGAGGAAGTTTTGGGAGGGGCGCTCATGGGGATGTTTACCGGCGCGTTCAGCTATGTGATGGAACCGCGTCCCCCTAAACGAAGATGGCTGCCATGGCCTTAGGGCAGACGCAAAAACAACCCTGCAGCGCTTTGCGCCAAGCGGCAGGGTTGTTTGCGTCCGGATTTTATACCGTCATCCGGTTGCTTCCCGGCATCATGGCGGAGGAGGATTCCGGCTGGGAAACGGGAACGGTGATCGTAAATTTGGTGCCTTTGCCCGCTTCGCTCTCCACTTCCATAGTCCCTTCATGATCTTGAACGATTTTATGGCAAATCGACAGTCCCAGTCCAGTCCCCGATTCTTTGGTCGTGTAGAAGGGCAGAAAGATTTTATCCAGCTCCGTTTCGGGAATGCCTTCTCCCGTATCGGAAATTTCGATTACCGCCTGCTGATCGGCCTGATATAACCGGATGCGCACCTGACCCTGCTCCGTCATGGCTTCGAATGCATTCTTGATAAGGTTTAGCAGCAGCTGAAGCATCTTATCTTGATCCATTAGCATATGTATCGGGGTCGGGGAAGCGTTAAACTCAATATGATGTCCAAGCCGCGCAGTCTCCGAATCCAGTAGCGAGATGACTCTATGTATACAGTCGTTAATCGAGTGTACTTTGAATTGAGAGGCGTGAGGCTTGGAGAATTGAAGAAACTCCGCGGTCAACATGCTCATGCGGGTAATTTCATCCATGATTAAATCGTACCAGGGACGGATATTATAATTATCCGACTTCGATATTTGCAGAAAGCCTTTGATCGTCGTCAGCGGATTGCGGATTTCATGCGCCATGCCGGAAGCAAGCTCGCCCACGACGCGCAGCTTTTCCGATCGGAGCATATGTTCCTCGCGCTTGAGCCACGATTCTCTCTTCATCGTGTACAGATTGCGCTCCGCATTAAAAAACAAATCGTCCTTGGACGTCCCGTCATCCGGATAAAACGCCATGCCGTAATTGATTTCGATGCCCGTTAGCTTGGGAAATTCCGAAGCAAGCATCTGAGTAATCGTATTCATCGCATGCTGAGAATTATCGTATTCCAGCACGATGGCGAATTCGTCGCCGCCGTAGCGGGAGATGGCCAGAGCTTCGGGAAACATGATCCGCAGCAGCTGCGCGGCCTGTTTCAAAATCCGGTTGACGCCGTGAAACCCGTTGATCGTATTAAGCGATTTCAAGTCTTTGCAATCGATCAGCACGATAACGACCGATTTGCCCGCCTGGACAAGCTGCTCCAGCTGCCGGTGACATTCCTCGTAGTTATACAGTCCGGTCAGCGCGTCGTGCGTGGTCAAACGTTTCTTTTCGTTGTCCAATGCCTGCGTTTGGTGCTCCATTACATGAATAAAGCGGTTGAATAGAAAAGCAAAGACGAGACAGCTGAACGTGCTGAACACCAGAGTGAAGATGCCGTATTCGGAGTAAGGAATGTAAGTGGCGGCCACCAGCGCGCAAGACACCGCGTACAGCAGGCTGATTGCCGTAACTGAGCGCATGTTATGGTTTTTCATCAGCTGCTTGCCCATCTGGGCAAGATAAAGCGGCAAGCATAAATCCATTTCGCTGACATAGTGAAAGGCGATAAGCAGCCCTATTTGCAGCAGCGAAGCGCCGGCAATTTTGTTCTCGATAACATGAACGCCGAAATAAGCAATTGCGATAACTATGAGCAGCAATGGATTTGACGTCGTCTCAAAAATGATGGAAGAGGTACAAATAACGGATGCGTATAGTAGCAGGATCCAATTATAGCTCATGCTTTCATACTCCTTATCACAATGTAGGAATGAAAGGTTATTAATGGAATTCTCTATCTTCCTTACAAATCCTGCTGCTTTAGGCGGAAAAACTGCTTTTCTTGCATAAATTCTTTTTAATGGACGCAAAATAGGAGATAAGCCTTTCCGAAAAAGCGGAGGGGTGCTTGAAACCAACGAATAGAGGAGGAAGAGAAGCATGCAGCGCGAGAGTTTTGTAGCTGTTCAGAAAAACGGCGACGGCGACATTACCGCCTTCAAAACGTCGAGTGGCCGTGTCCTGCAATACGAGCAGGCTCTTCATGAAGTCCGCGGCGGAAATATCGAAGGGGTAAACGTATTTAAAGGAAAAGACGGCGATTTCTATATTCGAGGCGATGCCGACGGCGATCCGACGAACAATTTGGATCAGCTCCCGATGTTTTAAAGCATAAAAACCTGACCTCCACAGTGAGGCCAGGTTTTTTGGTTGCTGCTTCAGCAATGCGGCGTGCCGGCTCTAGCGAATTAACGGGGTTTCTTCGAAACGGGGATGGTTCCATGCTCTTATGAAAATGTGTACCATTTATGCTGCTCTACGAACGTCATTTCCCCGGTCTTCCCTATGAATTGTTCCATCGTATCGTCATAGTGCATCAGGTGCACCGTTCGCTGCAGCTCGGGAGGCAGCGTCAGCAGTTCGTCCAAACTGGCGTGGACAAGACCGGGGGAGGAAAGCTGGCAATCGTGCATAATGTAGCGGCAGCCCCTATGTTCGTACAGCCGGGTCAACAATTCGGCGTCAAACTTGCAGTCGGCGCTGTAGAACAGCATGTCGTTAATAAACAAGGAGTAGCTGGGTTTCGCGGGAATATGCTCCGTACGAATCAGCTCCACTTGGAGATTGGGGAAGACGGCCGAAGCTTCGCCTTCGTCCAGAAGCACGACGTCAAAATAATCGTCCAAGCCGGACATGCCTTCGGCCAAATTTTCCAATCCGCCGCGAAGCGAATGATTCCATAAGGAATCTGCGATTGCGGAAGGCACGTACAGCCTTGTTTTCTTTTTATAAGCGTATTTGAGGCGAAAGGCGAACTCTTCCATCCCTCCGACATGATCCGCATGAATATGAGTAATCAGGATGGCGTCTATCCGATCCAAGGGTATATTCAGCTTATGTAAGGCTTGCGGAGCAGTCGCTCCGCAGTCGACCAGCAGCATGCTTCCGTCGACGGTTATCAAGGCATTGTTATTATAATACTTTTTGGAAAAAGCACTTCCCGTGCCGATCATCTGGATTTGCAGAGCCACGAACGATCCTCCACTCATTGTTGGAAAAGCACATGTGTCTTTTTTTAGACTACCATGCGGCGGAGCCTCATTACAAGGAAAAATTAACCTCGTAAAATGTTAATTATTTCACCTTTTTCTGCATCATTTGCTGCAAAATAACGCGATCCAGTGTCTGGCTGAGCGCAAGAACTTCAGGATGTCCGAAGTTATATTGATGTTTTAACGCGATTTGCTCCAGAAGTTGTTTGAGTCTCTCGATTTCCGATTCGATACGGATTGCGTCGGACATGCAGCCATCTCCTTAGGGAAGAATTCATGCCATAGATGAAATATACCATGTTTATTCGGATAAACCAAGCTTTACCAGCTTGATATGGGAACAAATGTTCTGTATAATCGAGTTAATACATTATCTTTTCGAGGTGCGGGTAAATGGGTATGCTGAATCCTTCTATAGAACATGGGGTCTATCAATATGTGGTGACGCTGCATCTGCTCAAAGCGCTGGAGCTGGATCGACGGCAGGCGGAGGGAATGAAGCTCTCCCGGATCTGGAACGGCGTGTTCGAGCATTTGTCGAAGGCGGCGGAGCGGGAGCATAGGGAAGCAAAGCGCAGCTTGAAGAAGCAAGGCTGCCGGATCGTTCTGGAGGAGTTAACGCCGGAGCGTAACTATCATGTTATGTATGTGGTTCGTGGTTACGAATTTCACTGCTCCATCATGCCTGTCGTCCTCAAGGGCAAGTGCGAGGAGAAGCTTCAAGAGCTGCTAAGCGGAGGAAGAGCGCAGCCGATCGGCCCGTAACCAATATCGGGCATCGATTGTTCCGTTAACGTCTCCGGTTGTCGAAGAAAGCTATATGTTGGCATATTTTGAGCAATGATCTTGTTTTTTTAATATATCTAGTAAATTCCGGTAAGCGAGTTTATGTTTTTTTAGGAAATGAGCGCAACTCTTTCCATTCGCCGGAGTATAAGCATATGAACAAAGTACAGGACACGATGGAGGTTGCAGGAATGTTTAAAGTGCCACGGATGTTAACGCTGGTGCTCTCGCTTTCGTTGTTTGGAGCTACGGGGGCAATGGCCAGCTCTGTTTGGGGCGAGTTTGAAGGCTACAGTAAAGTAAAAACGGTGATCAATGATGTGGAGAAGCAGTTCACGGATAGTGAAGTGCCTGCATTTTTAGTTAAAGGCAGTGCGGTACTCCCTGTACGCGCATTGTCGGAGTCGCTTCAAGCGCTCGTTCGCTGGGATAACAATACCAAGACGGTATCGGTTTACAAGCCGAACGTTCATATGTTCGTGGCGGAGAAGGTGAATGATGACTATTCGATCAAATCTCCTTTCGGAAGGGTGCCCAAAGGGAAGAAGATCGATTTTGCCGTATTTGCTCAGGTAGACAGTATGAAGACGCCTTTCTATTCTTTTAAAATCTCGATTGAAACGCCAAGCGGAGAGCAGGCGGTAGCGCCGCATGAGAAGGTCGTCAACGGACAGAAAGAAAACTTCTGGTATCCGTGGCCGTTCTCCGTATCGTTCGACGAGGCGGGAGACTACGTGATCAAGTTCTCTATTAAGCTGGACGAAGACGGAGACTATACGGTCGTATCGCAAAAAGTGATCGTTTCCGAATAATGGATATCCGGGCGCCGCGCTGCATTTGCGTTGACCTGTGTTCATGAAAATGTTACGATACGAGGGATGACTATTAAATTTAGGAAATGAGGTTTTCCCATGAGCGATCACGTACATGACGAATCATGTAATCATGACCACGACCACGAAGACGATATTTTTATTGTTACAGATAAAGATGGTGTTGAGCACGAAATGGTGATGGTATACACATTCGAAGCAGGCGAACAGCCTTATGCGGTTTTGCTGGATCGTAACGATCCTGAAGCTGACGGCGTTATTTTCCGGATTGAAGAAGAAGATGACGAAGCGTTCTTGGCCAGCATCGAGGACGAAGAAGAATGGGACCGCGTCGTTCAAATCTACAATCAAATCGTAGAAGAACAAGAGGCTGAATAAGCTAGCGGCGAACAAAAAAACCTTCCTGCAGGAAGGTTTTTTTATTGTACCGCCATAGGCAGAACCCTCTTATTTACGAGGATTAAAGTACATAATCCGGCCGTTGAACAAATGCAGCTCCGCCTTCCAAAGCTTGGCCAAATATTTGCAGAACTCGTTGCCTTTGGCCTTGTCCCCGTGCGTACAATCGTCGGGAAGCACCACTTGCACATAATTTCGCTCGATATCGCCGCTTTGTTCCTTGCCGGCCCCCATAACGATATATTTGTACAATGCGTTTTTACCTTTGAGGTAAAACCATGAGCCATCGGCTCCCGGTTTGGTTTCGATAGTATAGGGGAAACCTGCGTCGCCGTAATCCCAGCCTAACTGTTTGCCCGTGAGGTTCAGCTGTTCCTCGTAATGCAGCAGCTGTTCTTTGAGTTCATCCAAGGTCAAGGAAGAAAGAGTAGAGCCGTCAACAAACTTGATATAAGCGCTTTGAGCCATTACCTATACACCTGCCTGTATTGTGGACTGGAAAGGTTTTCATATACCGTATGACCATCATAGCATTTCGGGTATGGATTGACAATATGATGAGCGGTTGTATCATTATGGAGGGATGGTCTTCCGCGTTAACCGTCGGAAGAGTCAGGAGAGGGGAAGAGACGATGAACAAAAGATTCGCAGGATATATGCTCGTTACCGATATGGACGGAACGTTATTGAACAGCGGTAAAATGATTAGTCCGGAAAATAAGCGGGCTATCGAACGGTTTGTCGAGCAGGGGGGGATGTTTACCCTTGCGACCGGGAGAATCGCCGGTTCCGTAAGGCGTTTTGCGGACGTGCTGCCGCTGACCGCTCCGGCCATTTTATATAATGGGGCGATGATGTACGATTTTGCCAACAATGAGGTGGTGTGGCAGAGAACGCTGCCCGAAGCGGCGCGTCGTGCGCTGCAGCAGGTCATGGACCGCTTTCCCGGGCTGGGCGTGGAAATTTACTGCGGCAGCGAGCCGTATTATTTGCGCGAGAACGAAGTGACGGATCATCACCGCAGCATGGAAAATTTCAAAAGGCCGGCGACCGAGAGCATGGAACTGCTGCCGGAGCCTTGGATTAAAGTGCTGCTGGCCTGGAATCCGGCGAAGTTAGATGAGGTGGAGGCTTTTACCGAACAGTTCAAGGAGAAGCTGACATGGGTTCGCTCGGACGATAAATATTTGGAAATATTGCCGGAGAACGCGACGAAAGGGCATGCGTTGGAGGAATTGATGGCGGCGAAAGGAATTGAGCGGGCGAAGTGCATCGCGATGGGCGATCACCTCAATGATCTGGAAATGCTGCGCAGAGCCGGCGTCGGCATCGCCGTAGCCAATGCGCACGCCTCGCTAACGGATGTATGCGATCGCACATGCAAGCATCATGACGACCATGCGGTGGCCGATGTTATCGAATGGCTGGAGAGAGAAGCAAATTAATAAGGAAGAAGCCTCCCAGTCGCCTTGCCGGCGGATTTGAGAGGCTTTTTCATTGAAGGAAGCCGCCGTTTAGAAGATAGCGGGCGTCTCCACGATCACTTTCACATTCTCGATGCTGCGGTCTTCAGGGCCTTTCACCGGAAGGCCTACCTCGACATGCTCGGTAATGTAGTCGATCAAATCTTGCGAGATGACTTCCCCGGGAAGCAGAATCGGAATGCCCGGAGGATAGACGTAAATAAACTCGGCGATGATCCGGTCGGCCGATTCCTTGAAAGGAATGATTTCCGTATCTCCATAGAACGCGTCACGCGGTGTCAGCGTAAGCTGCGGAATTTTCGGAATTTTAATGACCAGTTCGTTCGCCTGACGGATATTGTAATTTTGCCGAGACAGCTCGCGCAGCGCCTCAAGCAATGTGTCCACATTCTCTTTCGTATCCCCGGGGGTAATCAGGCAAAGAATATTGTACAAATCGCTGAGCTCCACTTCGATGTTGTAATGCTCGCGCAGCCAGTTCTCCGCGTCGTACCCGGTAATGCCGAGATGACGCACATGGACGTTGATCTTGGTCGGATCATAATCGTAGGTAGCTTCCTTGCCGAGAATCTCTTCTCCGAAGCAGCTCATCCCGGCAATTTCGTTAATGGATCTGCGGGCGTAATGAGCCAGCTCGATCGCCTGTTCGGCCATCTGCTTGCCGTTTAAAGCCAGATGTCTCCTGGCCGTATCGAGGGAAGCGAGCAAAATATACGAGGTGGACGTCGTCGTCAGCATGCTGATGATCGTCTTCACCCGGCGCGCGTTGATGCGTCCTTCCTTCACATTCAAGACGGAGCTCTGCGTCATCGAGCCGCCGAGCTTGTGGACGCTGGTTGCGGCCATATCGGCGCCCGCTTCCATGGCGGACATCGGCAGCTTGTCGCTGAAATGAATCAGCACGCCGTGCGCTTCGTCTACGAGCACAGGCATGTTGTAGCTGTGAACCAGCTCGACGATTTCTTTCAGGTTGGCGCATACGCCGTAATAGGTCGGATTAATGACCAGCACGGCTTTGGCATCCGGATGTCTCTCCAGCGCCCTTCTTACGGAGCGGGTCGTAATCCCGTGATCGATCCCCAGATTCTCGTCGCGGACAGGAGAGATGAAGACTGGCTTCGCTCCGGCAAAAATAATGGCGGCCATAACCGATTTATGCACATTGCGGGGAACGATGATCTTATCGCCCTGGGAGCAGACGGTCAATATCATCGTCATGATCGCGCCGCTCGTGCCTTGAACGGAGAAGAACGTATGATCGGCGCCGAAGGCGTCGGCGGCCAGCCGCTGGGATTCCTCGATGACGCCGGTCGGCTGATGCAGATCATCGAGCGGTGCTATATTGATAAGGTCGATGGACAGTGCGTTGTCACCGATAAACTGCCGGTACTCCGGGTCCATCCCGACTCCTTTTTTATGGCCTGGAATATGGAATTGAATTGGATTGCGCTCTGCGTGCTGCTTCAGAGCAGAGAACAGAGGAGTGCGACTATGATCCACTGTCATGCCTACCTTTCATAGTAAAATAAAGATAATCAGGGTCAAAATTTGACCCCAATCTTAGATATACTAAACCATACGGGGGGCGGATGCAAGCGGATTTTGCAATACCGGGAAAAACGCTGCCGCGAAAGCCGTTTTGCAGGCGCAAATGCCCCCGGATTTGTCCATTTTGTTAATCTTGCGACCGCTCATTTCCTTATAGAAAAAAGTTATGATACGATAGCTATATACTTTGGACTGGGAGGCTTTGGATACACTATGAAAAAACAGCTGGCCATTATTATGGTGCTGCTGATGACGATATTTATCGGCTTCGGCATCATTATTCCGGTGCTTCCCGACGCGGTGACGGGATCAGGAGCCAGCAGCTTTCACCTAGGCATGCTGCTGTCGATCTATTCTCTGGCTTCATTTCTGATGTCTCCGATCTGGGGAGGCATCTCGGACCGGATCGGCAGAAGGCCCATTATTATGATCGGAACGCTCGGCTTCAGCGCCAGCTTCTTTGTGTTCGGCATCGCCGACGGAAACCTGGCGCTAATGTACGCTTCAAGAATTCTCGGGGGGCTGTTCTCCGGAGCGGCAACCGCCTGCGCCGTCGCTTACGTCGCCGACATTACGACGGAGGAAAACCGGACTAAAGGAATGGGACTCGTCGGCATGTCCATCGGTCTCGGCTTCATCTTCGGGCCGGCGGTCGGCGGCATTTTGAGCCAGTGGGGCTTCCAGGTGCCGTTCTTTGCTTCCTCGCTGCTGGCGCTGGCTACGTTCTTCTTCGCGCTGGTCATGCTGCCCGAATCGCTCAGCCGCGACAAGCGGCGTCAGCCTCAGGCGGACAAGCCGTCGCGCTGGAGCGCTTTTGTCGGCTCGCTCAAATACTTGTATACCCTTTCGTTCTTCGTATCGTTTACACTGGCGGGCCTGGAGGCAACGCTGCTGCTGTTCGAGAAGGACAAGATCGGGGCCAGCTCGCTGGATCTCGGCATCATGTTCGCCGTTAGCGGCGTTGTCGGCGCCTTAATTCAAGGGGGCGTCGTTCGCCGGTTCATCAAGAGGGGGGATGAAGCCAAGGTCGTCGGCCTCGGCCTCGTATTGTCGGCGGTCGGCTTCGTGCTCATTTTGTTCTCGATGAACCTCACCACGGCATCGATTTATTTGTCCGTATTCGGGGCGGGCAATGCGCTGATTCGTCCTTGCGTAACCTCGCTGATCACGCAGAAAACGAAGGTAGGACAAGGCGTAGCGTCGGGCCTCAGCTCGTCGATGGATAGCCTCGGGCGGATTACAGGGCCGCTGCTCGGAGCGGGCATCTATCAATACAGCCAGCAGCTGCCGTTTTATATCGGCGCCGTACTGTCGCTCGCTGCGTTGTACTTGCTGTACCGTTTCATCGTCGTCGACCGGGAAACGAATCCATTGTCGCAGCGAGCCTAAGCCATAGAAACGAGAGTAAGCCGTTCAAGCTCACATGATGAGCCTGGACGGCTTTTTCATTGTTTTTCCATCGGGAGGATTAACCGCTCGTGTCCGGCTGCTCGCGACTGAACAATCGGTAGATGACGGCGACCGCTTCGGCCCGCGTCATCTTCTGGTCCGGCCGGAACATCGCGGAACGCCGTTTCCTTGCCGGATTTCAGCATTTCGCTGCGCTCCAGAATGGCGGCGATTTCCGCCCGGCTGATCGTGGAATCGGGTCGGAACGTATGATCCGGATACCCGTTGACCAATCCGTAATCTACGGCCGTCATGATATAGGCTAGATCTTCCTTGTTCTTCCCGATGTCGGTTAGATCCGATTCGGTGCTGCCTGACAACGGGAGTTCCTTGGCTTTGACGAGATACCGCACGAATTCAGCTCTCGTAATCGGCTGATCCGGCTTGAAATCCAGTTGGCCCGTCGTTTCGTCACGATAGCCGTCAATGTAATTTTTGCGGAGCAGAGCGGTAATTTCCGCTTTCGCCCAATGGCTTGCGATATCGCGAAATTCGGGCAAAACGGCCGGACGGCCCGCAGCCTCCGTTGGAGAAGCGGCCTCCGCCGGAAGCGAGAGAGCGCCTAACCATACCGCAGCGCCTGTCAGAAGAGCAAAGATTAAATTGAAAGAGCGTTTCAAGGACATGAAAGCCGGCACCGCCTTAACATAGGTCGCTTTTTTTTCATTATAAACGAAAATAATGACGGAAGTGTGAAATATTTCGCATTTTTTGGCCGTATTTGCAGAAAAAAAGCCGTTCCCGTTTGAGCGGCGGAACGGCTACTGCATCTGTATCGTAAGCATCGGGCTTACTTGGCTTCCTTCTTCTTGTCCGGCGCCTCGCCGCGCTTATGTTCGACCATTTTCTCGATCCATGGCGTCATCTCATCCTTGATCTTGACGATAAGCTGATCTTTGCTGATCCCTTTGGCCGCGGCGATTTCTGCCAATGACTTACCTTCGTGGAGCTGGGTCTTGAGCTGCTCCTCCGTTATGCCCAGAATGGCCGCGATCTTCGCGGGTTCGGGCAGCGCGCGGTGCTTCATCCGGTGATGACCGTGCCAGAAACCGCCCTTATGATTGACCATAAACGCGAGATGCTTGTCCATGCTCGCTTTGATCTTCTCCGCTTGGTCCGCCTGCAGTTTGCCTGCTTTAACCGCTTCGTCGATCTTTTGGATGCGGACGGCTTTCAGCTTGGCGATAAGATCCGCTTCGCTGATTCCTTTTTCCTTCGCGATGTCGGCGAGCGTTTTCTCTTTAAGCGCCGCGGAGAGGGCGGACGGCTCCATCCCGAGAATCGTCGCCGCTTCATCCAGAATCGGCAGCGCTTTATGCGAGCCTTTCTCGCCGGGCTGCAGCTTCTCGCTGCGCTGGTCGGACGGAGCCTGCTGCTTCGCCGGAGCGTCGGCATATACCTGCAGCTTGGAGCCGTACAGCGCCATACCGCCGAGCAGCATCGTGAAGGTCAAACCGGTGACGATCACTTTTTTCGTAGGAAAGCTTCTCATACTCGTGTTCACCCTTTCGCAAATAAGATAGGTCAGCCTCAAATGAGATGGGCTAACTACCTATAGCCTGTGCCGGATGTCTTAAAGTTAGTTTAACGCAACCTTAGAATTACATAAATTTTCCGGCTCGCTGTGTCGCGCTACAAAGTTAATCGTGCGCAGTTTTGGCCGGGATTATACAAAAAGGAACTATATGGAAGCATTTCGGGCCGTTTGATACAAAGGCATTAGCGTTCGAATCGTTTGTCTGACCAGGTCGAGAAACTGCTCTCCATCCGCCAGTACGGGATCGGAAGACAAGAGGGTGCGGCCGATCAGCAGCTCGGCTTTCTTCACATCGCGGAACCTCTCCAGCTCAGCTTGCAGCTCGTTGTCGCTAAGCTCGCCGAAGGCGACGGCGTCTTTCTTCATATGATCGAACGACAGCTTATAATCGCTTGGAATAATGTCGCGGAGCCGATCCAGCTCGTTCAAATAAGCCCGCGCGATCGCCTGCTTCTCCGGCAGCTCGTAGATGAGAGCGAGCCAGACGAACACTCTATCGTCGAAGAGGCCGACTTGAAAATGCGGATGCTGCTTGTAGCCGCGTTTATTATGGCAAAGCGCCATCCATGTATCGACCGGCGCGTTGACGGTTCTTCTCGCGTGCTTGGCGATATGCAGGAACATTTCATCCCCGGCGAGCACGGCCGTTTCATCGCACAGCGCGTCGCCTATCGCCTTGAATTTCGGTTGAATGAGACCTTGAATGCCCTCCATTCGAGCCTCCAGCCCCGGAGTCGTAAATACGTCGAAATCTGCTTGAGTAAAGCCTTGGAATGCCATGGGAGGTCCTCCTGAACGTATGAAAAATAGTTGCTCTATGTATATGCATTTACTATACCATATGAGGATCGGAAGAGGCGAACGGGCTCATGCGGGCGACCTAAAAAAAACACAATTGCGATAAAAGGGATTCCATTGTTGAAAGCGGTTAAACACGGTAGGATAAAGCTGCACGATCGATCGCATCTGAAGAAACACTAAAAGGAGGGGCCGTATGGCTAGCAAAATTCAGGCGTCCGACAGGATCAGCTACAAGGCAATGACGCGGGCAAGCTTATCCAGCTACATGTGGAAGTATAAAACGCTGTATTTCATTACATTGCCGGCAATCGCTTACTTTATTATTTTCAAGTATATCCCGTTATTCGGATCGGTGATCGCTTTTCAGAACTACAATATTTTTCAAGGCATTTCCGGGAGCAAGTGGGTGGGACTGGCCCATTTCAAGCGGATGTTCGAGCATTACGATTTTTTGAACATTTTGAACAACACCTTGTTAATCGGCCTTTACGACCTGGTATTCGCCTTCCCGGCACCGATTATTTTGGCGCTGCTGCTCAATGAATTGCGAATCGTTTTTTACAAAAGAATACTGCAGACGATCGTGTACATGCCGCATTTTTTGTCTTGGGTTATCGTCAGCGGCATAGCGATCGGCATCTTGTCGCCGTCGACGGGGATCGTGAACCAGTTCATCTCATGGCTGGGCCATGAACCGGTTTACTTTCTCGGGGAGGAGTCCTACATCCGCTTGGTGCTGATAGGCTCGGGCATTTGGCGGGATTCGGGCTACGGCACGATCATTTATCTCGCTGCGCTCGCCGGCATTAATCCCGATCTGTACGAAGCGGCCGAGGTGGACGGGGCGAGCCGCTGGCGTCAGACGCTGTCCATTACGCTGCCTTCGCTGATGCCTACCATTATGATCATGTTTTTGCTGCATATCGGTAAATTCCTCGATTTCGGCTTTGAGCGCGTATACGTATTTTTGAATCCGCTGAATATCAACAACGGGGAAATACTGGATACGTACATTTATAAAGCGGGTCTGCAAAGCCAGCAGTACAGCTATACGACGGCAATCGGTCTGTTCAAATCGGTCGTAGGGCTGCTGCTTATCGTCATCGGAAACGTGCTCAGCAAAAAAACGACAGGCGAGAGCCTCTATTGATCCGCTAGGCGGATCGGCAAACAAGCGACGCTTACAGGTGAGGAGATGTTGGATATGAAAAAGACGGGCGTTGGCATGCAGCTGTTCGGCGGAGCCAATCTATTGTTTTTGACCGCGCTCGGTTTGGTAATGTTTCTTCCGTTTTTAAATGTGCTCGCACAATCGTTCAGCAGTTCCGAAGCGATTATTAGCGGGAAAGTCGTTTTTACTCCCGTCGATTTTACTTGGATTAACTATCAATATGTATTCAGCGACGCTTCGATCTGGAGATCGCTCGGCATTACCGTCTATATTACGGTCGCCGGAACGCTTATTAATTTGATCGCAACCGCTTCGCTCGCCTACCCGTTGTCGAGACAGGAATATGTGGGACGCAAATATGTCGTCTTCTTCGTGCTCATCACGATGGTGTTCTCGGCGCCGCTCATTCCGAATTTCATTTTGATGAAAAGCTTGAATTTGACGAATTCGCTGTGGGCGCTGCTGCTCCCGGGGGCGATCAACGCTTTTAATTTCTTCGTCATGCGCGCTTTCTTCATGCAAATACCCGTGGAAATTATCGATTCGGGGCGAATCGACGGCTGTTCGGAGCTGCGGATGATTTCCAGCATCGTGCTTCCGTTATCCAAGCCCGTTATGGCTTCGCTCGGCATCTTTTATGCCGTCAACCATTGGAACACGTACATGGCGGCGCTGTATTACGTGAACAAGCCGGCCTTGTGGCCGCTGCAGGTCAAGCTGCGTCAGCTTATCGAAGCCGACGATATCAATATCGATCCTTCGGCGTCCCAGTTCAGCGGGCTGGCCCATTCGAACCCGGAAGGGATCAAGATGGCGACGATTATGATCGCTACCATTCCGATCGTGCTCATTTATCCGTTTTTGCAGAAGCATTTCGTCAAAGGGATGATGATCGGCTCGATCAAGTCCTGATCGTTTCCGAAGAGCCGTTTCTAAAAAAATGACAATAGAAGCCAAAGCGATTCCATTGTTCGCTCGTGGCCGCTGCTTCTACAATGTAGCTATATTGAAAGCGCTGTTACAAAAGTTTCCGGCGCTGAATGTATACATCCTGACAGAAAAGGGGCAAACACAATGAAAACATGGATCAAGGCCGGAATGGCCTCCGTACTTGCGGCATCGGCATTGGCCGGCTGCGCGGGCAATAACGAACAAGCGCCGGCGGCGGAAGGCGGCCAACCGGCGGGAAAGGCGAAGTTCTCCATCTCGATGCGGACGCTCGCTTTTAACTACGTAGAGAAATCGCCCAATATTAACGAAGACAAGTGGGTCAAACGGCTGGAGGAGAAGACGAATACCGACCTGGACATCATTCTCGTCCCTCATAAGGAATTCGAAACGAAAATGACGCAAATGTTCGCGACCAACGATATTCCTGACGTCGTGCAAGGCAGCGGGGGCGTATCCGGGAAAGAAATGGCCGGTTCCGTACAGGCCGGCGTGTTCATGCCGCTCGACGATCTGCTGCAAAAATACGGTCAAAACCTGCTGAAAAAAATTCCGAAGGAAGCGTGGCAAAAGGAAACGTATCAAGGGAAAATTTATGCGATACCCGAATTTCTGTCCAATCCTTCTCGCCGGGCTACGGCGATCCGCAAAGATTTGCTCGACAAGGCCGGTCTGCCGATCCCGAAAACGGTGGACGACTATTTGAACGTCCTGCGCAAATTTAAGGAGATGGGAGTCGAGAATCCGTATCAAGGACGGGAAAACTTCAAATACGCCGATACGTTCTTCGGACCTTTCGACGCTTATCCGTATTTGTCGATGATGATGCAGCAGGGCGACCAGATCGTTCCGAAGTTTTTCAACAGCGACAACATGATGAAGGCTCTGCAAACGTACAAGACGATGTACGACGAAGGGTTGATCAACAAGGAGTTCGCTACGATTAACCCGACGACGTATAAAAACTCGATTTTGGCGGGCAAATCCGGCATCTGGACGATGAACGCCAATGAAGTGCTGCAATGGGAGCAGCAGCTTAAAGCGAACGTGCCGGACGCCAAGGTGGAATTGATTCCTTCCCCTGTCGGCCCTGACGGCAAGGGTGGGTATTACTTGTACAACTCCGTCACGAGGGCTTGGTTCATCAATAAAAATGTGAAAAATCCCGAGAGCATCATCAAGTTTTTCGATTGGATGTTGTCCGATGAAGCGGAGCAGTTTTTCACCTTCGGCGTAGAGGGCGAGAATTACACGATGGAGAACGGCAAAATCAACTATAAGGCGCCGACCGATCCGCAGGCTGTCGATGAAGAGCGCTACCGCCAAGCATTTCTGTGGATGGTGCAGGATACGACGTATAATAAGGGAACGCTCAGCTTGACCGAAGAAGGCAAGAAACTGATGAACATCTATGATACAATGTTGTCCAAGGAAGGCCGGGACGGCATCCAGTTCGAGCCGCGTCTCGACGCTTATATCGCCAATCCGGACATTTCTCCGGAATCCGACTATGCGGCGCCTATCGTGCTTCAGCATATGGTGAAGATGGTATACGGCAAGGAGCCTATCTCCGATTGGCCTAAAGTGATCGAGGAATGGAAGAGCAAGGGCGGCAAAGACGTCGTCAAGGAAGCGACCGAGAAGTTTAATAGCAAAGACCCGAACGTAACAATCAGCATGCCGCGCCGTTAATTCGGGCGGACATAGGCCGGCAGGCCATGCGATTCGGGCGCGATGCTCCTCACGCCGGCCGGCGCGGGGAGCATGCTTGTACGTCGAGATGTACGCTGCAGACGGTAACAGCCGCAGATTGAAACATAAGGGGGCGCCTCATGTACAGAATATTGATTGCAGATGATGAACCGGTGATCCGTAAAGGGCTGCAAAAGCTGATCGAGCAATCGGGCCAGCCTATCGCCAGCTTGCGGCTTGCCGAGCACGGATGCGATGCGCTGCAGCAAATTCGGGAGGAACGGCCCCATTTTTTATTTACGGACATTCGGATGCCGAAGATGGACGGGCTCGAATTGTGCAGGCGTACGGCGGAATGGGATTCGGACATACAAATCGTCGTCGTGTCGGGATACAATGATTTTGAATATGCGCAAAAGTGTTTGTCTTACGGCGTAAAGGAATATTTGCTTAAGCCGATCAGCAAAAAATCGGTGGAGGCGGCCTTGGAGAAGCTGGCCAAAGCTTATGCGAAGCAAGCCTCGCAGCCGTTCGTTTCCGTCTCCCGATTGGAGCAGTGGGTCAGCGCGGCGGAAGAAGCCGTGTGGAACCTGCAGCACGATCGGCTGCTGGAAATTATCGGATTCGTCAGGCAGGAGCTGGCCTCCTGCGGGTTGAAGTTATATCAGACGATCGAGGTGCTCGCGGAGTTCTCGGCGCTCTTGATCAAAAGATTGAACGTCAGGGATGTGTTCGTCTTCACCGATAAGCTCCGGCTGGATCAGGTGCAGTCGGAGAGCGAGGCCGTAAGCCTCTTTCAGAGCGATCTGGAGCTGATGCTGCAGGAGCTTAAGGCAAGGCGCAGAGGGAAGCTGCGGGATCATGTGGAGGAAGCGAAGCTTTATATTGAAGAGCATTTGAACGAGGAGGTGTCGCTGGAAGAGGTTGCCGACCGGATCGGGCTGAATCCGTCCTATTTCAGCCAACTGTTCAAGCAGTCGACCCAGGAGACGTTCGTGCAGTACCGCACCCGCCGGCGGATGGAAAAGGCCAAGAAGCTGCTTGCTCTGCCGCACTACCGGATCACGGACATATCCGGCGAGGTCGGCTACGCCGATCATCCGCATTTTACCAAGACGTTCAAGAAATATACCGGCGAGCTGCCTTCCGAATACCGAAGCAGGTTGGGGATTGACTAACATGAAAAAGCGAACGCTTTCAGGTCAAATGTACGTTTATTTTTCCATCATCATCGTATTGTCTCTGGCTACTCTCGGCATCGTGTCGTACTTGCAGTCATCCCGGGCGCTGGACCGCCAGGTGGAGCAGTACATGGAGCAAATGATCGAAAGCGCCGCTTATCAGACCGATATTTATTTGCAAACGTATGAGCTGTTGAACAACGCGTTCTCGTCGAACCCCGATGTCCGGGCGTTTTTCGATATCGGGCGCAACGATTCATACGAATATTACTACTATTCGGAGCGAATTAAGAAATTCGCCTCCCAGTCGGTACAGTCGATCGTGACGCTGTACAAACAGCTGAATTCGATTTATGTCGTAGGCTTGCAGGGAAGGGCGGTCATTTACGACAACCAGAACTTTCTCATTCAGGAGACAGGCCTTAGCGACCGCACGTATCAAATGCTTATGCAATCGATTCCAAGCGACGGCAGCATCGTGCTGCTCGACATGAGCATCCGGCCCGAGGATCAGGGAACGGTGGTGACGCTGGCGCGGAAAGTTCGGGGAGCCGCTTACGAACCCGAATTTAAAGGGATCGTAGCCATCGAATTCAAGCTGCAGGAGCTTGCCAAAATTTGGGACCGCGTCAATATCGGCAAGGACGGTTACTTCTTTATTATGGACGACAAAGGAAGCCCGATCTATCATCCGCCGTTTGTCACTCCCGATGAGTCCGTGCTGGGCGCGATTTCCCGGCATCTTGCCGACAGCGCCGACAAAGTGTTCGTCGAGCCGTACAACGGCGAGCAGCGGATGTTCGTCGCCCGCAAGTCGGACTACTCCAAGTGGACGCTTGTCGTCTCCATGCCGGTCAAGGAGCTGCGCAAGCCGATTTCGACGATCCGCAGCACGACGCTGCTCGTCGGCATGATCACGCTGCTGCTGGCGTTGTTTCTGGCGTTCCGCTTCGGGCAATCGATGCTCGCTCCGATCCGCGAGCTGAAGGAGAGTATGCGCGAGACGGAGAAGGGCAATTGGCAGCACATCGAAGAAATCGACCGCACCGACGAGCTCGGCGGGCTGATTCACAGCTACAATCTGATGGTTACCCGGCTGTCGGAAATGATCGACAAGGTGTATGCGGCCGAGCTTCAGCAGCAGAAGGACGCGCTGCAGATTCAGGAGAGCGAGCTGGAGCGGCACCGGGCGGAGTTCCAGGCGCTGCAGCTGCAGATCAATCCGCATTTTCTGTACAACACGCTGGAGACGATCAACTGCTACGCTATCGTCCAGGATTCCCACGAAATTACCGAGATGGTCGAGGCGATGGCCTTCATGCTGCGTTATTCGATCCAGACGAATCTGGAAGAAATAACGGTGGCGAACGAGCTGAATCATGTCCGCAATTATATGATTATTTTACAGCACAGAATCGACCGCGAGTTCGAGATCGAAGTGGTTATTTCTCCGTCGCTGCTGCTGGAGAAGATGGTGCGGCTGACTTTGCAGCCCGTTGTGGAAAATATTTTCCAGCATGCCTTCGGCAATGGCATCGAGCCGCATCATTTCATCCGGATCGACGCCCGGAAAGAAAACGGTTACTTCCTGGTCACCGTCGAAGATAACGGCGCCGGCATTCCGCCGGAGCAGCTTAGCAAGCTGCAGGAGCAGCTCAGCCTGAACCGGCTATCGGAAGATCAGCCCAACTCCGGCGGACGCAGGGGAGGCATCGGATTGATGAATGTGCACCGGCGCATTCAGATGGTGTTCGGAGAGCAGTACGGGTTGCAGGTGGAGAGCGAATGGGGCAAAGGCAGCCGCTTTATTTTGACGATGCCCGATTTGCCCGATAAGATGCAAATCTAACAAATTAATTTTTTTAATTAGGGAGGAATGAAGATGAATACGCAGTTAAACGGACTCATCGCACTGGTGACAGGCTCGAATACGGGCATAGGGAGGGCTATCGCCCTGCTGCTCGCCGCTAACGGCGCCAAGGTCGGGGTGACTTACTTGAACAATAAAGAGCAGGGAGAGGAGACCGTCGCGATGATTCGCGAAGCGGGCGGACAAGCGGCGCTGTTCCAGGCCGACGTGTCGGATACGGAGCAGATCGACAGGCTGGTCGCAGGCGTTGAGGAGGCGCTGGGCGGCACGGTCGATATTTTGGTGAATAATGCCGGGCATTTGGTCAGACGCTGCCCGAATACCGAGATGACCGAAGAGCTGTACGACCAAATCATGAACGTCAACCTGAAAAGCACCGTGTTCATGTGCAAGCGCGTGCTGCCGGGCATGAAGGCCAAAGGCTTCGGCCGCATCGTCAACATGTCCTCGGTTGCCGCGCATAACGGCGGCGGTCCGGGCTCGAGCATCTACGCCGCGAGCAAGGCGGCGATTGCCAGCTACTCCAAGGGCTTGGCGAAGGAAGCAGCCGCAGACGGCATTACGGTCAATATCGTCTCGCCCGGGTTTATCGGACAGACGGCGTTCCACGCTACGTTCACGACGGATGAAGCCCGCAAAGCGACGGTAAGCGGCCTGCCGCTCAAGCGGGAAGGAACGCCGGAGGATGTCGCCGGCGCCGTGCTCTATCTCGTATCCGATCTGGCGTCCTACTTGACCGGGGAAACGATCGAAATTAACGGCGGCATGCTGATGAGATAACGCTTCTGGGAAGCGAGCAGATGCAAGAGACAGACATCCGGCCCGGGAGGCCGGAGCATGGAGGGAGATATACAACCGTGACTCAACCGTTATATCAGCCGCAGAGCGGCGTTCTGACCGTACAATATTCGCCCGACGAGCATACCCGGCTGATCGAGAATCCGCCGCGCTTCACCTGGATTCCCGCGCAGCTGGAGAATGACCGCTACACGCTGCAAATTTCCCGGTCGCCGCAATTTGCGCCGGAGGAGACCGAGACGGTACGCTCCGTACCGTACAATCTGTATACGCCGGATCATGCGCTTGCGCCCGGCGATTATTATTGGCGCTATGCGCTGCTGCTTAGCGGCGATGAGGAAGCGGCGGCGCATGGCGATGCCGGCGGCGAAGACGCGCCGCGCAGCGAGTGGAGCGCGGTGCGCCGCTTCACGGTGCCGGCAGGGCTGCCCGAGACGCCGCTTGCCGGGCGCGAGGAGCGCTACGCGCAGGCTGCCCCGGCGCATCCGCGCCTGTGGCTGCAGGCGGAGGAGCTGCCGGCGTTCCGCCGCAAGGTGCAGACCGATCCTGCCGGGACGGGCTGGGACGCGTTCTACGAGCGCTCCGTCGCTCCTTGGATCGGCCGCGAGCTAATCGCCGAACCGCTTCCTTATCCGGGCAATAAGCGCGTAGCCGGCTTGTGGCGTCAAATGTATATAGACTGCCAGGAAGCGCTGTATGCGATCCGCCACCTCAGCGTCGCCGGAGTCGTGCTGGAAGATCCGGCGCTGATCGCGCGCGCCAAAGAGTGGCTGCTGCATGTAGCCTCCTGGGATGTGCAGGGGCCTACCAGCAGAGATTATAACGACGAGGCGGCCTTCCGGGTTGCCGGCGCGCTGGCGTGGGGCTATGACTGGCTCTACGGCCATCTGACGGAGACGGAGCGGGAGGAGGTGCGCGGCAGGCTGCGGCGGCGCACCGAGCAGGTCGCGTTCCATGTAATCGAGCGCTCCAAGATCCATCATGTGCCGTTCGACAGCCATGCGGTGCGTTCGCTGTCCTCGGTGCTCGCCCCTTGCGGCATCGCCATGTTCGGCGAGGAGGACAAGGCCAAAGAATGGCTCAATTATACGCTTGAATATTACGCTTGCCTGTATACGCCGTGGGGAGGCGCCGACGGGGGATGGGCGGAAGGGCCGATGTATTGGACGACCGGGATGGCCTTTGTGACCGAAGCGCTGAACTTGCTGAAAAAATATACGGGGATCGATTTTTATGCTCGCCCGTTTTTTCAAAAAACCGGCGATTTCCCGCTGTACTGCTTCTCGCCGGACACGCTGCGCGCCAGCTTCGGCGACCAGTCCACGCTCGGCGATCCGGTCAGCCTGAAAACCGGCTTCAATATTCGCCAGTTCGCAGGCATTACGGGCAACGGCATGTATCAATGGTATTACGAGCAAACGCGCGCCATCGATACGGACTCGGAGATGAAATTTTATAACTACGGCTGGTGGGATTTCCGGTTTGACGAGATGATGTACCGCCACGACTATCCGGCCGTTGAAGCCGCGGCTCCCGAGCGGATCGAGCCGGTCAAATGGTTCCGCGATATCGGCTGGGTCGCGTTCCACGCCCATATGGACCGGCCGGACGACCATATTATGCTGCTGGCCAAAAGCAGCCCTTACGGCTCGATCAGCCACAGCCACGGCGACCAGAACGGCTTCCTGCTGCATGCCTACGGCGAGCCGTTAGCCATCGAGAGCGGCTATTACATCGCCTTCGGCAGCACGATGCATCGGAATTGGCGCAGGCAGACCCGTTCGACGAACAATATTTTGATCGACGGACAGGGTCAGTACGCGGGGACGAACAAGGTGCTCAATATGGCCGCTTCGGGCGCCGTAGAAGCTGTGGAGCGGCATTCCGGATACAGCTACTCCCGCTGCAACGCGACGGCCGCCTACAAGGAGAACGTGCCTTATCTGGACCGCTATGTCAGGGAGCTGTATTTCTTCAACGAATCGTATGTCGTCGTCGTCGATACGATCGACCTGTCCGAGCCGGGCAGCGTCGACTGGCTGCTGCATACGCTGCATCCGATGAAGCTCGGCGCGCAATCGTTCCTGATGCGGGGGACGAAGGCGGATCTGGACGGACGGTTCGTGTATTGCTCCTCCGGCGATATGCGGCTCACGCAAAGCGACGAATTCCCGGACGTCGACCCGGCGGAGATCGAAGGGCTTGCCAAGCAGTGGCATTTGCAAGCTTCGACGCCGGCGGCGCGGAGCCATCGGATCGCCGCTCTGCTGGTGCCGCTGCGCAAAGGGGAACCGAAGTACGTATCGTATTTTATGGACGATCAGGATCACGGCGTTCATCTGTATTTTACGGAGGATGGCGTCACGCATAAAGTGGAAGTGTCCAAAGCGTATTGACGGGAAAGAAGGGAAGCGGGGGCTTTCTCATACAGAGGGCGCTAATCTAAACAAAAGAGGAACGGATCTTGGCATCCGCTCCTCTTTTGCGATTCGTCCGTTGTTGGCAACCGGCCGGTTATTCGGCCATGACAGCCGTTCTTATTTGCCGGCTTTGACTTCTTCCAGCAGGCTGAGGTCGACAAACTTGCTCAAGTCAAGCTCTTCTTTCTTCACGTCTTTAATATAGCCGGCATCGATCGATACTTTGGCCATTTCTTCAATCGCTTCCTTGCTGACGTCGGTCGTCAAGTTCAATCGGGACAGCGCGGCTTTGATCAGCGCAATGTCCATGCCTTTGCCGCTCAACGCTTTCAGGCGGTTGTTGATCAGCTCGTAGGACTCGTCCGGATTTTTCTTGATGTACTCGATCGCATCGGCGTTCGCTTGGATCGCCTGCTTCGCCATATCGCGGTGCTCTTTGAGGAACTTATCGCCCGCTACGAGAATGGTCAAAGGATAGTTGCCGTTGTTCGGCGGAATTTTATCCCAGTCGACGATGATTTTGCCGATGCCTTCCTGTTCCATTTGCGTGCCCCACGGTTCGGGGATGAGCGTAGCGTCGATTTCTTTTTGACGCATAGCGACCAGCGTATCGGCCGGAGCGCGGGCAATGATCTGCACGCCGGATTTGTCGGTGGTGACGTTCAGGTTGTTTTGCTTCAGCAGCAGGCGCAGCGAAATTTCATTCGTGCTGCCTTTGGTCGGAATCGCTACGGTTTTGCCGACCAGATCTTTCGGGCTGGAGATGCCGGAATCCTTGCCCGCTACGAGCACCGCGCCGCCGTTGTTGGAGCCGGAGATGACGCGGAAGTTTTTGCTTTTGATGAATTGGTTGGTGGAAGGGCCGGGACCGACGAAGCCGAGATCGATTTCGCCCGTTGCGAGCGCCGTCGAGAAATCGGAGCCGTTATCGAACGGCGTCACTTCGATTTTGACGTTGTCGCCCCAATATTTTTGGAACAAGCCTTTTTCCAGAGCGACGTAGCCGGCAGCGTGCGTGACGTTCTTGAAGATGCCGAGCTTGACGGTCGAAGCCGGTGCGGACTTGCCTCCGGCGGCTGCGCCGTCCTTGGCCGCTTCGTCTTTTTTGCCGCAAGCGGACAGTACCAGAACGGCGACCATAAGGATGGCGATAAGGACGGATACTTGTTTTTTCATTGTATAACTCCCCTTTTTCTTATGCGAATAGTTTGAATAAAGGCTTCGGAAAAGGAGCGGATTCCGCCGGTTAGCCCGGCGCCGCCCGTCTTGTTCAAGTTACTTCTGCTTGCCCGATAAACCGTAGCGAATCAGAATCGTGTCCTCCAGCCGCTTGAAGCAAAAATGGTCGGACAGCGTGCCGAGCACCGCGATAATGATGACGATCGACAGCATGAGCGCCGTGTCGGCCAAGTTCCGGCCGTCCTGCAGCAGCTGGCCGAGCCCGACGCCTTTGGCGATCAATTCGCCTGCGACGAGCGCGCGCCACGCGAAAGCCCAAGCGACGCGTACTCCCGTAATCATATGCGGGAACGCCGCGGGCACCATAACCTGATAGAACATTTTGAACCCGTTGCCGGTTCCCATCGTCTGCGCCGCCTTCAGGTAGAGCGGGGGGATGTTCATAATGCCCGTCCGGCTCGACATCGCCATCGTCCAGGTAGCCCCTAACGCCGTGATGAACACGACGGAGAAATCGTTCATCCCGAACCAGATGATGGCAAACGGCAGCCAGGCAATGCTCGGAATCGTCTGCAGGGCGACGACCAGGAAGCCGAGCGTATCGTCCAGGAAACGGTATCTGGCGAACAGGAAGCCGAGCACCGTGCCGAGTGCGATAGAAATAATGAAGGCGGTAAGCAGCCTGCGAATACTCTCGATCGTCGCCTCCAGCAGCTGGCCGTGGACGAAGCCGTCGTAGAACGCCTGGAAGGTCTGGGTGACGGAAGGGAATTTCCAGCCCCAATCGAAGATTCTAAATCCCGCTTCCCATGCTATCAACAGCAGAACCAGAAAGATCGTTCTTCTTAATGCTGTACTCATCGCCCATTTCCTCCTTTACCACTTTTTCCAGCTCGTCGGCCAGCGCGTCCATAATGCTGCTTTCGACGTGGTGGAGCACCGGGTCGGACAAGTCGCGCGGTCTGGCGGCCCGGACGGCGAACTCCTTCTTGATCGTTCCGGGACGCGTCGACATCACAAGCACTCTGTCGGAGAGGATAACCGCCTCGCGGATGTTATGGGTGATGAACAGTATCGTCTTGCGGGTGCGCATCCAGATTTCTTCCAGCTCTTTGTGCAAAATAAGCCGCGTTTGTTCGTCGAGCGCCGCGAACGGCTCATCCATCAGCAGTATTTCCGGGTCCATCGCCAGCGCTCTGGCAATGGCCGCTCTCTGCTTCATGCCGCCGGACAATTCATGCGGGTAGCGGTCGGCGAACCGGCTTAGGTGCACGGCTTTGATCTGCTCCATGGCCATCGCTTCTCGCTCTTTTTTGCCGATGCCCTTCTGCTTCAGTCCGAACGCGACGTTGTCGAGCACGGTCAGCCACGGGAACAGCGCATGCTCCTGAAAGACCACGACCCGATCCGGTCCCGGCGTGCTGCAAGGCTTGCCGCCAACCAGAATCTTTCCTTGCTCGGCTTGCTCCAGTCCAGCAACCAGATTGAGCAGCGTTGACTTGCCGCAGCCCGACGGGCCGAGCAGCGAGACGAATTCCCCTTTTTGAATCGTAAGCGATACGTTGTCGATGGCCGTAAACGACCCGCCCGTACGCTGATGAAACGTCTTGCTCACCTCTTTAATTTCGATCAATGACGTTCACTCCCCCTGAGATCCAGCTTCTGGTTCCAATGTCCTATAACAATGTAGGCCTTTTTATTCGATAAAATAGATAAGGTATGCCGATAAATGTATAATCCATCATTCCGACCGGCTTTGTGTGAGATGTTGCGAATAGTAAGCTGTAACAAGCGGACGCCGCATTCTTCCTATCGTGCGGAGCCGGGAATGGATCAACTTATACCAACCTATTTTATCGGAATTGAAATGTTTGTCAATATAAAGTTTTCATAAAAAGGAGAAATGTCGTTTCGTGGCGAATAAGTGGCGGATCGCTTGCGGCATTTTACCATGAATTTACCAATTTCGAGAAAGGTTTGACTGCAATGAAACGATGGAAACGAGTGCTGATCATGGGGGCGGTTTTGGGAGGTACGTTTACCGCGGGCGTCTATGCGGAGGATGTGCTGCAGAGAGTGGAAGCCTATTTGCGGCCGGACTTCAGCATTGTGCTCGACGGCAAAGCGATCCAGCTTGAAGGGCCGACTCTCGTGTATCAGGACAAGAGCTACTTACCGCTCAAAGAGCTGGGCAATATGCTCGGAGTGAATATTTTGTGGAAGGGCGATAACAAGACGATTTACATTAACAGCCGGATTAATCCCGAGCAGCCCGCGGAGGATGCCAATACAACTTATGAGGAATTTACGCTGCGCTCGCCTTCTTCGCAGATGGTCACTTATTTGGGATCCGACTACCCGTTGTTAACGGTATATGCCGCCGAAGGCAGCACGGGTCCGTATTACCGGCTGTCCGATATCCGGAGGATGGGAATCGATACGGAAGGGCTGAAGAAATCCAAGGAGAAGCTGACCGGCGAGTTGTATGTCAGCGACGGCGAGGCCAGGAAGCGTTGGGGCAAGGGAGTGACGCCGAGCCGCACGAATAGGGACAACTATGTGATCGCGGGAGAGCTGAATTCCGATAAGACCGCCAAGCTGAAGGACTACGTGAAGAGCACAGCCAGCTTCAAAATCAAAGATTTCAGCTACACGACAAGGCCGATTATGATTGAAAAGATCGACGGCGAAAACCGCTACGAATATTTGGTGTACCAGACAATGTACGGCCGGGGCAACGGCTACAGCATTACGCAGAGCCATTATTTCCGCGCCATTCTGCGGCTGGATACATCCGGCTTCGGCGACAATCTGACGTATACGGTCAATGTGGAGTCGCGGACGGATTTGAACGACGAATTAGAGAAGAAAGAGAACCAGAAGGCCGAGGATTCGGCCAATCCGTAAAAATCCCTGCGAGAAATCGGCCTAAGAGCCGATAGGGGGTCGGAGCGGCGTCAGCGTTCGCCTGTTTCGCCTATGCAGACGAATTGTATCCGGAAATCCCTATCGGCCGCAGGCAGCGCATAAATCGCCACGGCGTCCCCGCAAAGCCCCTGAATCCGCTTCAAAGCTTAGGCCCGATATTGCGGGTTTTTTTTGCATGAAAAAAATGGATTAAAATAAACGAAAAAAAGTCAATAATCCAAGTTGCTAAATCATATGATTCATAATAAGATAGAATTAAGTAACTGAATTGTCTGAAAATTCTATCAACATTTGGAACGATCCGAAGAACAGAGGGTGAACCCGAGAAGGAGCGGATGGTTCGCGGGGGCTTACGTATCAATTGGGAGGGGATTGCCGTGAGTAAAAGTCATGAAGTGGAATACTGCAACCTTGAGTTACGATTTGACCGTCGGCTAATCCGTAACTTCATTAAAGCCTTAATTCAGGAAGGGTATTCGTTATATTGGAACGAGAGCGACCAGCAGTTCATTGTCTCGATCCGCACCGGGAGAAAGCTGGTGAAGCTGAAATTCCAGCGCATCGGCGAACGATATAAGATCGTCGGCAACTACTCGTTCAAGGACGAAAAACTGGCGGAATTAATGGAGAAAATGATCGGAGATACGCGAGGTCATGCGGTGGTGAAACGGTTTAAGGACAGACAAATTTTAATTGAAAATATTATGTTCGGTGAAATTATACGGATGGTCGAAATATCGGGTGTCGAGCACAAAGTACTGTTTCAGAAGGAGCCGGTGGTCACGGTGGAGGAAATGATGCAGGCGTTTCGGTCCAAGCGGCCCGACGATCGGATTCCCGTGCTTCGGTTAGAGCTCGACTACGAGCTGGCTACATTGCATGACGCTCTGAAGACGGGAGATGCTCAGGCAGTGAAAACATGCAAGGAAAGGTTGATGGAACTCAGGCATGAAATGCTTCAGCTGGAAATGTGAATACGCTTTTAACATGGTCTGTGTTTCATGCACAGGCCATTTTTGTTGCCGGTTCGGATGAAGCCATCCTCCGCGGAGGGGCTTGCGTGACCATGAGGCGCGCTGCCGGCAAAGCCGCAAAGCGGCGCGGCTGCTGGGAAAAAACGCAAAACAAATCAATGTAACGCAAAAAAAGTTCGTTGTTAACGTGTGCAGCTGTATGATATGATAAAACGGAGGTGGTAGGATTGAGCGTTACGATCAAAGACATTGCCAAGCTTGCGAATGTCTCGCATACGACGGTCTCCAGAGCGCTAAACGACAGCCCGCTGATCAACCAGGAGACGAAGGAGCGAATCCAGCAGCTGGCGGCCAGCTTGCATTACACCCCTAACTACAGCGCCAAAAGTTTGGTCCTTGATCGATCATACAACTTGGGATTGTTTTTTTCAACACTTCATACCGGTACGTCGGCCGGCTTTTTATACGAGGCGGTCAAAGGCGTTAACGAAGTGATCGAAGATCGGTATAATTTGATCGTAAGGGGTATTGACGATTATAAGAGCTTCCACAAGATCAACCGGAAAAGCTACGACGGCATCATCGTCATGAGCCAGAGCGCAACGGACCAGCCGTTCATCGATTACGTGACGGAACGGGAAATCCCGCTCGTGGTGCTCAACCGGCAGATCGAGCATGGGCAAGTGATGAATTTGATTCCCGACGACCAGCGGGGAGCCTACCGCGTCGTGGAATATTTGATTAGCCAGGGTCACACCAACATCGCGATCATCGAAGGGAAAGAAAATTTCAAATCGACGCAGGCGCGGCGCGAAGGCTACAGGCAAGCGATGGAGAAGCATCAAGTAACCGTAAGGGACGAGTACAGGGAACGTGGAAATTACGACGTGGAGAGCGGGTATGCCGCCATGTCGCGCCTTCTTACGCTGAAGCAGCGTCCGACGGCTGTTTTTTGCTGCAACGATGAGATGGCCCTCGGCGCGATTAAAGCGATCAACGAGAAGCAGCTCGCCGTGCCCGGAGACATATCCGTCGTCGGCTTCGACGATCAGCTGTTCTCGGCGTTCGTGACGCCGGCGCTGACGACCGTTCGCAGGCCCATCGAAGAAATCAGCAAAGAGGGAGCGGCCAAGCTGCTCACTTTTATAGAAAACAAGCATATCGAGAAAGAAACCATCTTCATCCATACGGAGCTCGTTATACGGGATTCCGTTAAAACGATCGCAGGAGGCGTGTAAGAAGCATGAGTATTTTGAGACAGGTTCTTGAAGAAATTCCGATTCCGCAAATGGTGCGCATCCGTCAAAAGTTCGACGACACGAAGATCGATAACTTGACCGAGGTGCTGGAGCAGGAACTGCAGAAGCCGGGCACGATCGACCGCATCAAGCCGGGCCAGCAGGTCGCCGTTGCCGTCGGCAGCCGCGGCGTGGCCAACATCGCCTTGTTCACCAAAGTCACCATCGACGCCATCAAGCGCGCGGGCGGCGAGCCGTTCATCGTTCCTTGCATGGGCAGCCACGGCGGAGCGACGGCGGAAGGACAGAAGGAAGTGCTCCATCATCTCGGCGTGTCCGAAGAGACGATGGGGGCCCCGATCCGCTCCTCCATGGAAGTCGTCAAGCTCGACGAGCTGCCTAACGGGTTGCCCGTCTACGTGGACAAGATTGCTTCGACCGCCGATGCGATCGTAGTCATCAACCGTGTCAAGCCTCATACCGCTTTCCGCGGCCGTATCGAGAGCGGGATTATGAAGATGATATCCATCGGGCTCGGCAAGCAAAAAGGCGCGGAAGCATGCCATCAGCTCGGCTTTAAGTACATGGCGGAGAACGTTCCGGCCATGGCCAATATTATGCTCAAAAAGCTGCCGATTATTTTCGGCGTCGCGCTTGTGGAAAACGCCTATGATCAGACCTGCCGCATCGAGGTGCTCCCGGCCGAACAAATCGAATCCCGCGAAATGGTGCTGCTGGAGGAAGCGAAAGCTCGCCTGCCGAAAATTTTGTTCGATCAAATCGACGTGCTCGTCATCGATTATATCGGCAAAAACATCAGCGGCGACGGGATGGACCCGAACATTACGGGCCGTTATCCGACGCCTTACGCTCACGGCGGTCCCGACGTGTCGAAGATGATCGTGCTCGATTTGACCCCGGAAACGAAGGGCAACGCGAACGGCGTCGGTACGGCCGATTTCACGACGCAGCGCTTGGTCGACAAGATGGACCGCGCCGCTACCTTCGTCAACGGCTTAACGTCCACCGTGTGCGCGCCGACTAAGATTGCGACTACGCTCGATAACGACTTCTATGCGATTAAAGCGGGAGTCAAAACTTGCAACATTTTGGATTACACCAAATGCAGGCTCGTGCGGATTCAAGATACGCTCCATTTGGGCGAAATCGAAATTTCGGTCAACTTGCTGGAGGAAGCGAAGCTTCATGCGGATATCGAGATTTTGAGCGAGCCTTACGACTTGCAATTTGACAGCGAAGGGAATTTGGCGAAATGAGTTTGACTTTACAAAAGCCTTATATCATTGCGGCCGACCTCGGCACGACCAGCGCCAAAACGCTGGTCATCGACCGGGACGGCCGGGTTCTAGCTTCGAATTCCAACGAATACCCCCTGCATACGCCGAGACCCGATATGGCGGAGCAGGACCCGGATGAAATTTTTCAAGCGGTTGTCAGCGGCATTCAGGCCGTCGTCGCCAAAGCGCGGATTTTGCCGAGCCAGGTGCTGTGCGTGTCGTTCAGCTCGGCCATGCACAGCCTGATCGCCGTAGACCGCGACTTGAACTTGCTGACGCCGTGCATTACGTTCGCGGATAACCGCAGCGTAGCCTACGTCAAAACGCTTAAGGAAGAACTGAACGGGCATCAGATTTATATGAATACCGGAACGCCGCTGCATCCGATGTCTCCGCTGCTTAAGCTGATGTGGTTCCGCGATCATCGTCCCGACATTTTCGAACAGGCTTATAAGTTTATCGGTATTAAAGAATACGTTTTTGCCAAGCTGTTCGGCCAATTTGTCGTCGATTATTCGATCGCGAGCGCAACCGGGCTCTTCAACCTGCGCAATTTGCGCTGGGACGAGCAGGCGCTTGAAGCTTGCGGCGTGCGCGAAGAGCAGCTCTCCGAGCCGGTATCGACCGTGCATCATCTCTCGGGAATGAAGCCGCAGTATGCCGAGGCGATGGGGCTGCATGCCGATACGCCGTTTGTCGTCGGCGCGTCCGACGGCGTGCTGGCGAATTTGGGCGTCGGCGCCTTCGAGCCCGGCGTGTATGCCGTAACGATCGGCACGAGCGGCGCGGTGCGCGGCGTCGTGCGCGAACCGGTGACCGATCCGAAAGGCCGTTTGTTCTGCTACGCGCTGAAGGAAGATTTCTGGGTTGTGGGCGGAGCCATCAACAACGGCGGCATCATGTTCCGCTGGGTGCGCGACCAGCTCGCCACCGCGGAAGCCGAGGAAGGTCGCCGCAGAGGGCTTGATCCTTACGACTACCTGACCTCGCTGGCCGAGGAAGTAGCAGCCGGCTCGGACGGGCTTATTTTCCTTCCGCTGCTTGCCGGCGAGCGCGCTCCGTATTGGAACGCGAACGCGCGCGGCGTATTTTTCGGGCTGTCGCTGTACCATCAGAAGAAACATATGATCCGCGCGGTGCTGGAAGGCGTCGTATACCGGATTCATTCGGTACTGGGGGCGCTTGAGGAGCTATCCGGCCCGACGAGGGAAATCCGCGCATCCGGCGGGTTCGCGAGATCCCCGTTCTGGCTGCAGTGTATGGCCGACGTCACCGGGAGCTCGGTAGCCGTACCGAACTCCATCGAAAGCTCGGGGCTTGGCGCCGCTCAGCTCGGCATGCTGGCCATGGGCGAGATCAAAGACTTCTCCTCCGTGCACAACTGGATGCAAATTCAGCACAGTCACCGGACGGACGACGGGAATTATCAGTTGTATAAGCAGTTGACAAATATTTATAATCGTGTGTACCATCAGTTGAAGGATGAATTTGATGCGATTGCTGCGTATCAGCAGGAGCACGCGAAGTAATCCGCTCCAAGGAGTTGCGGCTGCTGCGTCGGGACTTGCCGATGTCGGTTGTCAACCGATGGTACATATGGATTACCTATACCTTGAGGAGGCTCATCATGAATTTATTCGATTTGACAGGAAAAACAGCGGTAATTATCGGGGGAAACAGTACGCTTGGCGGAGCTATGGCGGTTGCGCTCGGCGGACATGGAGCCGACGTGGCTGTTGTCGGCCGCAATGCGGAGAAATCCGAAGCGGTCGCTAAAAGAATTGAAGAAGCGGGCGGCAAGGCCAAATGTTTCACGGCGGATGCGACCAAAGCAGAGGATTTGCAAAAGGTGCTTGAGGACGTTCTCGCTTGGACAGGCCGCTGCGACATCTTGATGAATTGTCCGGGGATGAACAGCACGACGCCGTTCTTCGAGCTGAAGATGGAAGAGTGGGACACCATTATGGAAGTCAACTTGAAGAGCGTCGTGTTAGCTTGCCAAGTATTTGGGAAACATATGGTGGACAAAGGCGAAGGCGGCAGCATTATCAACATTTCGTCGGTATCTTCCGAGCCTCCGCTGTCCAAGGTGTTTACTTACTCCGCTTCCAAAGCGGCCGTAAACAACGTAACCAAGTTCCTTGCGCGTGAATTCGCTCCTGCCCGCGTACGCGTCAATGCCATCATTCCGGGCTTTTTCCCGGCTGAGCAAAACCGTAAAATCTTGTCTCCGGAGCGTACGGAGTCGATCCTGCGCCACACTCCGATGAACCGTTTCGGTGAAGCGGAAGAACTGCAAGGCGCAGCGGTATACCTTGCCTCCGACAAAGCTTCGAGCTTCGTTACCGGTTCGCTGCTTCGCGTAGACGGCGGTTACGGGTCGATGACGATTTAATAAACGTTGGAACGGACCGCCGCCGCAAGGGAGCTCTCATTTCCTTCTTGGCGGGCCGGTTCGGGCCGCTTTAGCGAGTCGTACACTATATCATTATCAGGAAGGAAGAGAAACCAAATGTCCAAACAACAAGTCGGCGTTATTGGATTGGCTGTCATGGGTAAAAACCTGGCATTGAATATCGAGAGCAGAGGCTTTACGGTTTCTGTGTTTAACCGTTCCCGCGAGAAGACGGATGCGCTGATTGAGGAAGCCAAAGGCAAAAACCTCGTTGGTACATACAGCATCGAAGAATTCGTTGCATCGCTGGAAAAACCGCGCAAAATCCTGATCATGGTGCAAGCAGGAGCTGGCACCGACGCAACGATCAATTCTCTTGTTCCGCATCTGGAACAAGGCGACATCATCATCGACGGCGGCAATGCTTACTTCCCTGATACCCAGCGCAGAAATAAAGAGCTGTCCGCTCACGGTCTCCGCTTTATCGGCACGGGCGTATCCGGCGGCGAAGAAGGCGCGCTGAAAGGCCCTGCAATTATGCCGGGCGGACAAAAGGACGCTTATGAACTGGTGGAGCCGATCTTGACGGCGATTTCCGCCAAAGTGGGCGGCGATCCTTGCTGCACGTACATCGGACCGGACGGAGCGGGACATTACGTAAAAATGGTGCATAACGGCATCGAGTACGGCGACATGCAGCTGATCTGCGAAGCATATCAACTGTTGAAGGACGTACTGAACGTCAGCACCGACGAATTGCATGAAATTTTCGCTGAATGGAATAAAGGCGAGCTCGACAGCTACTTGATCGAGATCACAACCGATATCTTCACGAAGAAAGATCCTGAGACGGGCAAAGCGATGGTTGACGTCATTCTTGACTCCGCCGGACAAAAAGGCACGGGTAAATGGACAAGCCAAAGCTCACTGGATCTCGGCGTTCCGCTTTCGATCATCACCGAGTCCGTATTCTCCCGCTTCCTGTCCGCTATGAAGCAAGAACGCGTAGCGGCAAGCAAAGTGCTGAGCGGCCCTAAAGCGTCCGCTTTCGACGGAGACCGCAAGCAGTTCATCGAGGCTGTGCGCCAAGCGCTGTACGCGAGCAAAATTTGCTCCTACGCTCAAGGCTTCGCTCAAATGAGAGCCGCTTCCGAAGAGTACAACTGGGGATTGGACTACGGCAGCATCGCGATGATTTTCCGCGGCGGCTGCATTATCCGCGCCCGCTTCCTGCAAAACATCAAGGATGCTTACGACCGCAATCCGGAGCTGAGAAACCTGCTTCTGGACGAATATTTCAAAGGCATCGTTGAAAACTATCAGGATGCATGGAGAACGGTTGTAGCCGCTGCGGTTACGCGCGGCGTTCCGGTTCCTGCTTTCGCATCGGCGCTGGCTTACTATGACAGCTACCGTACGGAGCGTCTGCCGGCTAACCTGCTGCAAGCGCAAAGAGACTATTTCGGAGCGCATACGTTCCAGCGTTTGGATAAAGAAGGCACATTCCACTTCAACTGGATGGAGAACTAATCTTTTCTTGTTCTCCGGCTCGGCTTGGGAGGATGCAGGCCGAAGGATGCTTCGTAGATCCAGTCTTTCAGGCGGTCCGCCTCCTGATCGAAGCCGTTGCGCCGCTGGATCAGCATTAGAGATATTTCGGCGAAATAACGAAAGTTTTGCAATAAGCGTGGTTGAGAAAGGTCCGCTAATGCCGGATCTTCTTCAGCCACCTTTTTTTTAATAAATTCCAATATCCATACGACATCGTCCCTGCAGAGCGGATGGGCGGGATCGAGGATTTGTTCGAGCTTCCGCTGCGCGGCGTTGGGAACGGGATTCTGCGACTGAGATAAGGCCGAATGCATCAACGATTCATCTCTCCTTATAATCAATTCATAGTACCATGATAGCAGAAACGTCTGGAATTTATTCACAATCCATCATATGATTTTGTCGAAGTTTCTATTCATTAAGTTGAAATAATGATATGATGATAAGGTTAGAAATGAGCTGTCAAGAGGTGTGAACGTATTGGAACCATCGAATATTGTGCTGGTAGGTTTTATGGGCACGGGAAAATCTACGGTAGGCAAGACGCTGGCGTCCCGGCTGGGATGGAAGTTTGTCGACACGGACGCTTTGATTGAGGAGCGGCAGGGCATGTCGATCAGCGATATTTTTGCGACTGCGGGAGAGAAGGCATTTCGGGACATCGAGAGCGAGACGATCGCCATAACGCTGGACGGAACCCGTCAGGTTATCGCCACCGGAGGCGGTGCGGTTTTGGCGGAGCAAAACCGCAAGGTCATGCAAGCAAGAGGATGGGTCGTCGCTTTGACAGCGGATGCCGAGACGATTATCAGCCGGGTCAGCCAGGACCAGAACCGCCCTTTAGTTCAGGGCGATGTGAAGGAGCGCGTGCATACGCTGCTGGAAACCCGTAAGCACGCATACGATTTCGCAGGAAAGCGGATCGATACCGGCTCTTTGTCCGTAGAAGAGATTGTGGCTGAAATCGTCGCGGCTATGCCGAATTAAAGCTTGTCCCACTCCAGCATGCCGCCGCTCATATTTTTCAGATTGGCGAATCCCTGCGCCGTTAAGAAGTCGTAGGCTCTTCCGCTGCGATTGCCGCTTCGGCAGACGAGGATCGTTTCCCTGTCTTTGGGAATGTCGGCGAGCCGGTCGGGAATTTGCATCAAAGGAATGTGGACGGCTCCTGGAATGATGCCTTGAGCGACTTCCTCGTCTTCGCGAACGTCGATAATATCGAGCTTTTCGCCTTGCTCCAGACGTTTTTTCAGTTGTTCGGGGGTAATGGTTTGCATTGAAATAAACCTCCATCAGGCTTCAAGTTTGATGTGTGGGCATCTGTATCCATCATATAGAGAAACCGGTTTCGGTGTCAAACTTGCGGTTTTCATCCTTTGCTAAGGTATGGTAAACTGGCAGTATTTCCGAAAAGCAACCTATTGATTTCTTCACTTTTTATGCGGAACAGGAGAGATACATATTCATGAAAGCTATTGTGAAACCGACCAATCAATTAGAGGGTACGATTAATGCGCTCTCTTCAAAAAACTATACGACCCGTTATCTGCTGATCGGCGCATTGGCGGAAGGGACAAGCACGATCTATTACCCTGCCCACAGCGAAGACAGCGATGCGATGCGCCGCTGCATCCGCGATTTGGGGGCCGTCGTGGAAGAAGACGACGAGAAGATGACGATTCAAGGCTTCGGAAGACATCCGAAGCATGTCAAGGAGCTTAACGTAGGCAATGCCGGGGCGGTACTCCGCTTTCTGATGTCGATTGCGGCTTTCTGTCCGGAGCTTACGTTCGTCAATACATATCCCGATTCTTTGGGCAAACGTCCGCATGACGATTTGATCGACGCGCTTCAGCAGATGGGAGTGGAGGTCGAGCATCGGGAGGGCAAGCTGCCCATTACGATCCGCGGCGGCCGTCCGCGGGGCGGAAAGATCCGGGTATCCGGCAATGTGAGTTCGCAATTTTTGAGCTCGCTGCTCTTTATGACGCCGCTGCTTGAAGAAGACAGCGAAATAGAGGTGCTGCACGACCTGAAATCGAAAGTGATCGTCGGGCAAACATTGGAGGTTATCGCGCAGGCCGGCATCAAGATCGAGGCTTCCGACGATTTGATGCATTATAAAATCCCGGGCCGGCAAAAGTATCAGCCGCAAAAGTACGTCGTTCAGGGCGATTACCCGGGCTCCGCGGCTATTTTGGCCGCTGCGGCCGTTACGAACTCCGACGTAAAAGTGCTCCGGCTCGAAGAGCAGAGCAAGCAGGGCGAGAAAGCCGTCGTCGACGTGCTGCGCGCGATGGACGTCAATCTGACGCATGAAAACGGCGTTGTGCATGTTAAAGGCAATCAGAAGCTGAAAGCCGGGGAGTTCGACGGAGACCACTTTACGGATGCCGTGCTGGCTATGGTGGCTGCGGCGGTGTTCGCCGAAGGCACGTCCCGCTTCTATAATGTCGAGAACTTGCGATACAAGGAATGTGACCGCATTACCGATTTCTTGAACGAGCTGCGTAAGGCCGGAGCGGATGTCGAAGAAAGACAAAGCGAGATCATCGTTCACGGCCGTCCGCAAGGAGTGCAGGGGGGAGTAGAGATCAACGCTCATTACGATCACCGGGTCATTATGGCGCTTACCGTCGTGGGGCTGCGTTCCGAGCAGGGCTTGATCATCAACGACGCTCATCATGTGGCCAAATCGTATCCTCATTATTTTGAGCATTTGCTCTCGCTGGGCGCGCACATCGAATTGGTTAAGGAATAATCGGAGCCGGTTTGGTCCAGCGGTAGTTATCGCTTGTCTTTGCTTCAAAAGGCGGCGACACGAGTTTTTTCATCATACACAAGCGGGTTGATTTCCTCATGAAGGTACTGAAGGTACTATGGAAGGGCCTCCAGGTTACGTTCGGCTTTTTCTTGGTCGGAGGACTTGTTTTTGCCAGCGGAGTATTCGGCGTGCTGCTCTATGCCAAAATAACGGGGCAGGCTTGGTTCGAAGACGAGGTGGCCGTCGTCTATGCCGAGACGGGCGCGAATAAGCCTTCCCAGAACGTCCATGCTCCGGCAGTTGCGGCTGTTGCTCCAGAGACGCCGCCTCCGGCCGCAACGGCGATGCTGGATGCTCCGGCGGTGAAGCAGTATCCGGAGCTGCCGTCAGGCTGCGAAGTGACCAGTCTCACGATGCTGCTGCAATTTGCCGGCATTCAGAAGGATAAGATGGAGCTTGCCTCCGAAATGCCTAAGGACCCGACGCCTTTCAAAACGAATTCGGACGGCTCCATCGCATATTGGGGCAATCCGAACACGGGCTTTGTAGGCGAAGTTACGGGAGCCGCCAAAGGCTTCGGCATTTATCATAGCGCCTTGTACGGGCTGCTCGCCCAATATGTTCCCGGGGCGCAGGATTTTACGGGCAAACCGTTCGAGAAGCTGGAACAGCAGCTGAGGGAAGGCATTCCTTCGGTAGTATGGACCACGATCGATTACAGGGTGCCGAGCAAATGGGTCGTCTGGGATACGCCGATCGGTCCTATTCAAACGACGTTTATGGAGCATGCCGTCCTGTTGGTCGGATTTGACGAGCAGAACGTGTATGTCAACGACCCTTATAACGGCAAAAGCAAAGTGAAAATAGATAAAGAACAATTTATACAAACTTGGGAAGCGATGGGTCGTCAGGCGCTTTCTTACACTCAATCTTAAATCAAGGAGCTGGTTGTCATGGCATTCGAAAATCCTTCCCGCGAGCGTATTAAAGAACTGCTGATCGGCGCGGGCAACGTGGCGGTCGTCGGCTTGTCGGATAAGCCGGACCGCGTTTCGTATATGGTGGCTGAAGCGATGCAGAAGAAAGGATACCGGATTATCCCGGTAAATCCCAATGCCGACAGCATTTTGGGCGAAACCTGCTATCCGTCGTTGTCGGATATCCCCGAGCCCGTAGATATCGTGAACGTATTCCGCCGCAGCGAGACGGTCGTCCCGGTTGCGGAAGAAGCGGTTAAGATCAAGGCGAAGGTGTTCTGGCTGCAGCAAGGCATCTTTAATGAAGAAGCGGCAGATATTGCCAAAGCCGGCGGGTTGGAAGTCATCATGGACCGCTGCATTAAAGTGGAAGACTCCATCCTGCTGCCCGGAGGAAGATAAACGTGTACCGCGAACATATTTCCGCTTATATGCCCGTTTATCTCGTTATGGGACTGGAAGGCCATGGCGGACGAACGGCGCTTGAGATTGCCCGCGAGGCGCTTGAAGGCGGGGTGACGATCCTCCAGCTGCGTGAAAAGAACGCTCCATTGAAGCAGGTTTTGGAGCAGGGCGCCAAATTGCGCGATTTATGCCGCGAGTACCGCGTTCCTTTTCTCGTCAACGACCGCGTCGATGTGGCCGTGCTGCTGAACGCCGACGGCGTGCATGTCGGGCAGGACGATATTCCCGGGCTTGCGGCCAGGCAGCTGCTCGGCGGCGATAAGATCGTCGGCATTTCCGCCGGATCGATGGAAGAAGCCGAATGGGCTATGGCTCAAGGAGCCGATTATTTGGGAGTAGGTCCCGTCTATGCGACCTCGACCAAGCCGGATGCCGGAGAGGCGATCGGTACCGGCTTAATCGGCGACATTGCCCGGCGCTGGAGCGTTCCTACCGTCGGTATCGGCGGCATCCATAGCGGCAACGCCGCCTCCGTCATTCAGGCCGGAGCGGGAGGCGTCGCCGTCGTATCCGCCATTACCAAGCAATCGAATCCGCTGCAGGCCGCAGCGGAATTGAAACGTATCGTGCTTCAGTCGACCGGCGGAAGACGTTAGAAAAGCCAAGAGCTTCCATAAATAAAATAAATCCTCCTTAGAGACAATAATAAAGGCTTCTGGAAGAGCAACGGTTACATGAACCGATCCCGGAAGACTTTAACAACTTCCTAAGGAGGATTTTTCACATGTATCAAAGCTATCAGCAAAATTCCTTTCAGCCACAAATGGGTGCCGGGAACGTAATGTCCCAATACCGCGGGCTTGAGACGAAATACCAACCGATCGGTTTTGTGCAATCGCAGTACAACCAATCTTTAAACAGCGGCATGGGCGGTCAATTCCAAAATCAACAACATCAAAACCAGGCGCAATTCTCCAGCTTCCAAAGCCAAAGCCCGCAGTCGTATCATACGGCAAGCTATCGCGGCAATCAACAAGGCCATGACGCTTACTTGAGAAGCGACTCGGCACAACCGGCGCAAAGCCAATTTGGCGGCAGCTACATGAATCAAGCTCCTTCTTACAGCAGCTTCAATTCGTTCTCCGGCCAACAACAGTTCAATCAACAACAACACCCGGAATCGTATCATACGGCAAGCTACCGCGGCAATCAACAAGGCCACGACGCTTACCTGAGAAGCGATTCTTCCCAACCGGCGCAAAACCAATACGGTATCGGCGCTTCCGCTATGCATTCTTATAACACGGGAATGAACAGCAACTCGTTTGCATCTTCCCAGCAATTTAACCAATTCCAAGCTCCGCAGTCGTATCATACGGCGAACTACCGCGGAGATCAGCAAGGTCACGACGCCTACTTGAGAAGCGATTCGGCGCAGCCTGCGCAAAGCCAATTCGGTTCTTCCGGCATGAACATTAACAGATACCAATTCTAAAATAGCTGCTTTAGCAAATGGCGGGCCTCACGGCCCGCTTTACACATGGAGGAGGTATGTACAGGTGAACAATCAGCAAAATATGACGTCCGACCGCAGCTTGCTATCGGAAAAGGAGTTCAGCTACATTAAGGACTTCTTGTCCTGGGAGCTTCTGGCGATGAAAAAATGCAAAGAATCGGCTGAGCAATGCCAGGATGCCGAAATTAAGCAGCTAATTGAAAAAACGGGCCGCCAACATCTCGATCATTACCAAACATTGCTTAACCATTTGCAATAAATAAGGAGGGAACATCCATTATGCCTACGATGGAAATTGCTAAACCGCAATCCGGCGAGCTCCCGCAAGTGAAAGGCCCGGAGATGAACGACCGGGATCGCGTAAATGACATATTGTCGATGCAAAAATATTTGACGACCGGCTTCAATACGGGACTGAGCGAAGTGCAAAATCCGCAGCTGCGCAAGAGCGTCGCGTCGATTTTGACCGCCCAGCAGGAGGCGCAATGGGAGCTGTTCAATCTCATGTTCGAAAAAGGCTGGTACAAGATGAAAGCGGCCGATAAGCAGGAAATTTCCCAAGCAAAGCAGCAGTTCAGCGGCTATTCCTCCCAATTCCCAAGCTTTTCATAAATCATGCGAAGCAGCCCCGAACAATTGGTTTGGGGTTGTTTGACAAAAAGGGACATTGGCCTTACCATCGAGATAGAAAGGAGGGTGCGGTTGGTTTGAACTGGATGGGGAATTTGCAGCAATTGGGCCGGTCACTCATGCTTCCGACCATTACCATCCCGGTTGCGGCGGTATTGCTGCGGCTCGGCACGCTGCCTTGGCAAGACGTACATATGTCCCGTTTCGGGGAGCTCATGCTGTTTTTCGGCAACACGATATTTACTTATTTGCCTATGATCTTTGCCGTCGGCGTCGCCTTGGGCTTGACGGAGAGCGCAGGGATCGCCGGCATGTCGGCGCTGATCGGGCAAATCATGTTCAATCAGGCGACCCGGCATTATATGGGGGACGAGTTCCATCTGGGAATCCCCGGGGGATACTCATCGGGCTGATTGCCGCGATTTTGTATCATCGCGTCAAAGATATTCAATTGCCGGAATCGATTCAATTTTTTGGCGGGCCCCGCATGGTTCCGCTGCTTATGGGATTATCCATTCTGGCGCTTAGTTTGATCACGATCCAATTTGGCCCTTATATGGAATTATTCATGCAAACGCTCTCTAATGCCGTTCTCGGATTAGGGGGATTCGGCACGTTCGTGTACGGAGTCATCCATCGTCTGCTAGTTCCTTCAGGGCTTCATCACGTGTTCAACAACTTTTTCTGGTTCCAGCTGGGCGCATACGAGAAACCGAGCGGAGAGATGGTGTTCGGGGATTTGCCGCGCTATTTTGCCGGAGACCCGAAAGCGGGCATCTATATGGCCGGGCTTTATCCGATTATGATGTTTGCTCTGCCCGCCATCGCGATGGCGATCATTCACGAGGCGAGGGAGGACTTGAAGCCAAAAATCCGCGCCACGTTCTTGACTGCGGCGCTCGCTTCCTTTCTGACCGGAGTTACGGAGCCCATAGAGTTCGCCTTCTTGTTCGTCGCTCCTTATCTTTTCATCGTTCACGCCATTTTGTCGGGATTGTCGATGTGGATCGCGTATGCGCTGGACATTCATCACGGCTTCTCCTATTCGGCGGGAGCCATCGATTATTTGATCAACTTCCATCTGTCGCATAACGGCTGGATGCTGATTCCTATCGGACTCGGCTATTTCCTTGTCTATTATTTTCTGTTCCGCTGGGCGATACGCCGTTTCCGGATTCCGACTCCCGGCAGGGAGGAAGGCTCGCAGCTCGAAGAATGGGCGGGAGATATTCCATACCGTTCGCCGCTGATTTTGCAGGCGCTGGGAGGCAAGAACAACATCAAGAAGCTGGAAGCCTGCATTACGCGGCTCCGATTGACGCTCGAGAACGACCGTCTGATGGACATTGCGGCGCTGAAACATCTTGGGGCCGCCGGAGTCATCCGCCTGGGAGGCGGGAACGTTCAAGTCGTTTTCGGCACGTACTCGGAGCTGATTCGCGAGGAGATCAAGAAGGTGCTGGTGAAGGATGTCCATCCCGTGCTGTTCAGCGCTCCGATGCAGGGCAGGATGATTCCGCTGGAGGAGGTCCCCGATCCGATCTTCGCCGGAAGGCTGGTCGGCAACGGCGTGGCGTTCATGCCGGAGAAAGGCGAGCTCGTCGCTCCGGTATCCGGCAAGATTATGATTCTGTATCCGTCGCTGCATGCGGTAGGCATTCAAACGGAGGAAGGGCTTGAGGTGCTGCTGCACATCGGCATAGACACTTCGCAATTGCAGGGAAAATGGTTTACAGCGCTTGTGAAGGAAGGCGATCAGGTAGAGGCGGGGCAGCTGCTCATTCGCTTCAACCTGCAGAAGGTGAAAAAGAATTGCAAGTCTTTGGCTACGCCGATGATTATAACCAATGTGGACAAAGTGAAGTCTTGGAGCTTCGCGCCGTTCAAAACGGTTAAAAAAGGACAGGCGTCCGTCATGTCTGTCGTCTTGAAGGATGCTACAGGGGGAGGGAACACTTTTGGCTGAGGGGATCGGAGCTTCATCAGGGATCGCGATGGGAAAAGCTTTCGTCATTCCGACCTGGGAATGGGACTTTCCGGAGAAGCTGATCGATGTCACCGATTTGGCTTATGAATTCGAAAGGCTGTACGATGGCATTCGTTCGTCCAAGGATGAAATTGAAACGATAAAGCAAGAATTCGTCTCGGTATTAGGGGAAGAACAGACATCGATTTTCGATGCGCATTTGGCGATTTTGGAGGACCCGATCTTTATGAACGAGGTTCAGGGCATTATGCAGCGCCAATATAAAGCGGCCGAGGTCGCAGTCAAAGAGGCGATAGAGAAATTCGTCAATATGTTCGATCTGCTGGACGATCAGTATATGAAAGAGCGGGCGCTCGACATCAAGGACGTCGGCAACCGCCTTCTGAAGCATTTGCTGGGGGCGCTTGAGGAGACATTCCCTCCGAAGGACCAGCCCTACATTCTGGTCGCCAAAGAGCTGTCTCCGTCGCAAATGGTCCATCTGGACATCAACCTGGCGCTAGGACTCGTGACGATGCTCGGAGGGAAAACCTCGCACGTGGCCATCATGGCCCGCGCGATGGGCGTCCCCTATGTGCTGGGGCTCGAAGGCAAGCTGAATACGCCGATTCAAAACGGCGATTACCTCATCATCGACGGGGACGAAGGCAAAGTCTATATCAATCCGTCCGAAGCGCTGATCGAGGAGTATAAGACGCGCAAGGCGATACTGCAAAAGCTCAAAGACAAGCTGCAAACGCTCGCTCATCTGCCCGCGCAAACGTCGGACGGCGTCGATTTTCAATTGGCGGCCAATATCAGCTCCGTCAAGGAGCTCGATCAGGTGCTGAAAAACGGGGCCTCCAGCGTCGGCCTGTTCCGGACCGAATTCGTGTACATGGACCGGGACAGTCTGCCTCTCGAAGAAGAGCAGTTCGAGATTTACCGTCAGGTCGCCGAAAAGATGGCAGGCAACCGGGTCGTCATCCGAACGCTCGATATCGGCGGGGACAAGAGCCTCGACTATATCGAGCTGCCGGAGGAAGACAATCCCTCGCTCGGCTACAGGGCGATCCGCATCTCGCTTGACCGCACCGACTTGTTCAAGACGCAGCTTAGAGCCATTCTGCGCGCCAGCCATTACGGGAATATCAAAATATTGTACCCGATGATCTCGTCGCTGGAGGAGCTGCGCAAGGCGAACGATGTGCTGGAGACGGCCAAACGGGAGCTGAGAGAGCAAGGGATGCCCTTTCAGGAGGAGATTGAGGTGGGCATCATGATCGAGGTTCCCGCCGCGGTCATCATTGCGGATTTGCTCGCCGAGAAGGTCGACTTTTTCAGTATCGGAACCAACGATCTGGTTCAGTACATACTGGCCGTAGACCGGATGAATGAAACGGTCGCCCATTTGTACGATCCTTTCCACCCTGCGGTGCTGCGGATGCTGAAGTCGACGGTGGAGGCCGCCAGGTCGGCCAATATTCATGTGAGCGTCTGCGGGGAGCTCGCGGGCGACATCCGCGCGCTGCCGATATGGATCGGACTCGGCATTACGGAGCTGAGCATGTCGGTCCAATCGATCCTGCGCGTCAAGAACAGCCTGCTGCAAAGCCGCTTCAGCGAAGGAGCGGGAATATGGAGCGAGCTGCTGCGCTGCGCGAACAGCAAGGACGTCATGGAAGTGCTCAACCGCCATTTGCGGCAGGACGTGCTGACGAAATAAAGAGAATTTTATAAGGATGGAGTGAAGGCAATGGAATTGAAAGGCTATAAAGTGCTTGCTTTCGTAGATGAAGAATTCGAGGATTTGGAGATGTGGTATCCCGTGCTTCGGCTGCGCGAGTCGGGGGCCGAGGTGCATTTGGCGGGGCCCAAGTCGGGGACCGTCTATCACGGGAAATACGGCGTTCCGTTAACGACGGAATACGCGATAGAAGACGTCCGATCGGAGGATTATATCGGTTTGTATGTTCCTGGCGGCTGGGCGCCGGACAAGCTGCGCCGCTATGCCGACGTGCTGCGCTTGACAAGAGAATTCCACGAGGCTGAGAAGCCGATTGCTCATATATGCCATGCAGGCTGGGTGCTCGCTTCGGCCAAAATTTGCGCCGGATACACGATGACGTCCACTCCGGGCATCAAGGATGATTTGGAAAATGCGGGCGCCGTTTGGGTCGATCAGGAGGTCGTAGTGGACCGCAATATCGTCTCCGGGCGCAGACCGCCCGACCTGCCTGCTTTCACCAAGGAGTTCGTGAGAGTGCTTGCCGAATTTACGAAGCGTTAAAAGCCCGGCGAAAGCTCGCGGCTCTCTCATGCGCTTCCTGCCCGCCAGCTGCCCGCCGAGCCAAGAGGCAGCGGTGTGGTTAATATTACTAGCCTCGTTCCAGCAGGAGAATGCATCCGTAAGTAGAATTTGTACTCTAAAGAGCATTAGTCTAATGATCCCGGACCTAATCGTCAATATCCGAAACGAAGTCGCTTGACGGGGGCTACGGCCGTATAAAGCAGCGTATGGAGCCTGATGATGCCGGTTCCAGACGGGGTCGTTATAATGCCGCTACAATGCGTTGTTGTTGGAATGAAGGAGTGGTAAGGTTGCAGAAGCAGTGCAAGTGTGGCAGCGCGATGAGCATAAAGCTGCGTACTGTCATCTATCAGAACAAAGTGGAAATCGAGAACGTTCCTGTTTATTCATGCGAATCTTGTCAGCGAAGCGAAGTATTCGCAGAAGTGAAGCCGGAGCTCACCGGCATCATCGGGAAACTGGGACATCTGCCGGAAAAGCAGCAGCTGTCATTTAACGACATTAGCGAAATCGCCTATTTGTTGAAGAAGGTGACGGAAAAAGAGCATGCGGCAGATCCGGTAGAAAAAATTATAGAGAATCGGATCAACGAGCTGCTGGATCTGTTATTGCTTGCTCAATCCTTGAAGGATGAAGCCTGGACCGAGGAGATCCGCACCCGGCTCGGCCAAATCGCCAAGCACGCCGTCTCGGTCAACGACTTGCCCTGACACTCCATACATACGGAGCCTTAGCGAGGCACCCGCCTGTGCCGAAGAGGCACGGTTTTATTGCGCTTGCTTTCAGGGAAAAACGTAACTGTCGTATGCCGTAAATTTCCTGTAAAAAACGTTGATAAACGGTTTTTTCTAAGCCTTCTGCGCCGCAGTTGGCTTTTTTTGCTTTTTTTTGTTACTATAGCAGGTAAGACGATGCCTAATTCATTGCGTAAAACCGTATTTTGTCGTATGATAAGGCTTAATAGTATATGATCGCAGCATTATACATTTTAATATAATGGAGAGAATGACCGTGACTGTAACTATTTATGATGTAGCCAGAGAAGCAGGCGTTTCCATGGCAACCGTTTCACGGGTTGTCAATAATAATCCTAACGTGAAGCCACAAACCCGGAAGAAGGTATTCGAAGCCATTGAACGGCTGGGATACCGGCCGAACGCTGTCGCCAGAGGCTTGGCCAGCAAGAAAACCACTACGGTCGGCGTAGTTATTCCGGATATCTCGAACTCGATATTTTCCGAAGTCGCCCGGGGCATCGAAGATATCGCGAATATGTACCATTACAACATCATTTTGTGTAATGCGGACAAGAAGAAAGAAAAGGAAATCCGGGTCATCAACACGCTCCTGGAGAAGCAAGTCGACGGGCTGCTGTTTATGGGCGGCGTTGTAACGGACGAGCATATTCAAGCGTTTAAAACTTCCGCCGTGCCGATTGTTCTTTGCGCCACAACCGACGAGAACAACACGATCGCGTCGGTCGATATCGATCATGAGAAAGCGGCGTTCGACGCCGTCAACCATCTGATCGCGAACGGCCATCGCGATATCGCGATGATCTCGGGAACTTTGCAGGACCCGGCCAACGGCTTCGCCCGTTATCAAGGATATAAGAAGGCGCTGGAAGCGGCCGGTATTCCGCTGCGCGAAGAATATGTCAGAATCGGCAACTACCGTTACGAATCCGGGCTGGAAGTAACGAAGCATTTCCTCGAGCTGAGCGAGCGGCCAACGGCTATTTTCGCGGCTACGGACGAGATGGCTATCGGAGCGATCCATACGTTGCAGGATAACGGCTTGAAGGTGCCGGAAGATATGTCCGTCATTAGCGTAGACAACATTCGCATGGCGTCGATGGTTCGCCCTCAATTAACGACGGTGGCGATGCCGATGTACGATATCGGAGCCGTTGCGATGAGACTCTTGACGAAGCTGATGAATAAAGAAACCAAGGATGCATCGGAGCAAATGCAGGTGATTTTACCGCATGAGGTCATTCATAGAAACTCGGTGGCTCATCGTTAATGAGCCTCTTTCTTTTGTAGTCCATGGTCCGCATGCTCTGATCAAGGATGTTATTAGGGGGAAGCGAATTTGTCTTATCAGAAAATTGGCGTGATCGGCGCCATGAAAGAAGAGATCGAGCTGTTTGTCCAACACATGCAGCAGGTTCGCGACTCGGAGAAAGCGAAGATTCATTTCCGTGAAGGAAGCTTTCACGGAAAAACGATCGTACTGTGCAAGTCGGGAGTAGGCAAAGTGAACGCCGCCGTGACGACGCAGGTACTGATCGATACATATGGCGTGGACGCTATCATTTTTACGGGCGTAGCGGGAGCGGTCGATCCCGAGCTGAATGTCGGGGACATCGTCGTAGGCTCCGAATCCATGCAGCATGATATGGACGTAACGGCGCTCGGCTTTCCGCGGGGGACGATCCCTTACGAGGAAACGTCGCTGTTCGCGTCGGACAATAAACTGCGCGAGCTGGCGGTTCATGCGGGTCAGGAGCTGTTTGACGGGCGCGTGAAGGTCGGCAGGGTATTGTCGGGCGATCAGTTCATCGCGAGCCGCGAAACCGTTTCACGGCTGTATACGGAGCTTCAGGGAGCCTGCACGGAGATGGAAGGGGCGGCCGTAGCGCAGGTTTGCTCAATGAACGGCATTCCGCATGTCGTCATCCGTTCGATGTCCGATAAGGCGGACGGTTCCGCGCACGTGAATTTCGCCGAATTTACCGTCCAAGCATCGGAGAATTCGTACGCAATCGTTGAGCATATGCTTAAGCATCTGTAGAACATAGAAGGAGAGAACATTCAATGACAGTAACTATGGATCAAGTTGTAGCGTTAGCGAAGCATCGGGGATTTATTTTCCCGGGCTCTGAAATATACGGCGGTTTGGCCAATACGTGGGATTACGGTCCTCTCGGCGTTGAATTGAAAAACAATATTAAGCGCGCCTGGTGGAAAAAGTTCATTCAGCAGTCTCCGTACAACGTCGGATTGGACGCGGCCATTCTGATGAACCCGCAAGCGTGGGTCGCTTCCGGCCATGTCGGAAACTTCAACGATCCGATGATCGACTGCAAGCAGTGCAAATCGCGTCATCGCGCGGATAAAATTATCGAAAACGCGCTTGCCGAAAAAGGCATTGAGATTGTCGTTGACGGCATGACTTTCGACCAAATGATGGATTTGATCAAAGAGCATCACATCGTTTGTCCCGACTGTGGAGCGTTCGATTACACGGACATCCGCCAATTCAACCTGATGTTCAAGACGTTCCAAGGCGTAACGGAATCGAGCTCCAATGTCGTTTATATGCGTCCGGAGACGGCGCAAGGCATTTTCGTCAACTTTAAAAACGTCCAACGGGCGATGAGAAAGAAGCTGCCGTTCGGGATCGGCCAAATCGGCAAAAGCTTCCGCAATGAAATTACGCCGGGCAACTTCACGTTCCGTACGCGCGAATTCGAACAGATGGAGCTTGAGTTTTTCTGCAAGCCGGGAGAGGATCTGCAGTGGTTTGAATATTGGAGAAGCTTCTGCTATCAATGGCTGCTTAGCTTGGGACTGAAGGAAGCGAATATCCGCCTGCGCGATCATTCCGAAGACGAGCTGTCCCACTACAGCAACGCGACGACCGATATCGAGTTCAAATTCCCGTTCGGCTGGGGCGAGCTGTGGGGGATTGCGGACCGTACCGATTACGACTTGAAGCAGCATATGGAGCATTCCGGCGAAGATTTCAATTATATCGACCAGGAAGGAAACGAACGCTACGTTCCTTACTGCATCGAGCCATCGCTTGGCGCAGACCGCGTTACGCTGGCATTCCTGATTGACGCGTACGAGGAGCAGCAGCTGGAAGGGGACGACAAGCGGACGGTGATGCATTTTCACCCGGCGCTGGCGCCGATCAAGGCTGCGATCTTCCCGCTGTCCAAGAAGCTGGCTGAAGGCGCGCAAAACATCTTCGCGGACTTGTCTCAGCACTTTATGGTCGATTACGACGATACCGGTTCGATCGGTAAAAGATACCGCCGCCACGATGAGATTGGCACGCCGTTCTGCATTACGTACGATTTCGAGTCCGAGCAGGACGGTCAAGTTACGGTGCGCCACCGCGATACGATGGAGCAAACGCGGATGCCGATCAGCGAGCTGAAATCGTTTATCGAAGCGAATATTCAATTCTAATAAGCACGAAACATAAAAAAGCCCGCGGTAAGGGGAAGCGCAAGAGCGTTCCCTTTGCCGCGGGTTTTTGGCATGAAGTCCCGCCGAGTTAAGGCAGCTTGCTGCCGGCCAAGATGCGGTTAGCCGGGGCGGATGTGTCCCGGCAATGACTTCCTCGTTTCTTGTTTACGTGACTGACGATCGCCCAGACCGAAGCGTGAATGCGGTGGTTATACGTGTTGCGCCAAACCGATTAGAAGTCCTTCATTTCCGCGAATGTAGCAGAGCCGATACGAGTCCCCGTACTGAACGATTTCGCCAACGAGCTGAGCACCATACTTAGTGAGTCTGGATACCATTTCATCAATGTCTTCAACGGTGAACATGACGCGTAAATAACCGAGAGCATTTACAGGAGCAGTTCGGTGATCTGATATGGCAGGCGGGGTGAGAAATCGCGAAAGTTCAAGTCGGCTGTGGCCATCCGGGGTAACCATCATAGCAATCTCTACGCACTGCGAACCCAGCCCGGTTACGCGACCCGCCCATTCACCTTCGACAGTAGTTCGCCCTTCGAGTTTCAAGCCAATCTCCTCAAAGAAAGAGATTGCGTCATCAAGAGATTCTACAACGATGCCAACATTATCCATTCGTAGTAATTTGTTTTTTGCCATAGCTTTAATCTCCTCGTATGTACAAATTTTTATTACCTGTTCCTCTTCATATTTTATTCTATCAACAATTACTGCTTCCCTCCAAATGATGAACAAGGGCAGGAAAGTTGAACCATACTGACGAAATTAATTAGGAGAAGTTTGCCTTTAATCGCTTGCTCCTTAAAACCCAAATTTTAAGGAGCGGAGCTATAAATGAAGTATATGAACGCAGTTACCGTCCTTTCTGAAGAGCTGGTAAAGGAAATACAGAAGTATATAAAAGGCGGCATACTGTATATTCCCTTCCCCGAAGAAACGCATAAAAAGTGGGGCCAAAATTCAGGAAGCAGAAAATATTTGCATAAGAAAAATCATTTACTCCAAAAAGTAAAGTAGGATCAAGTCGCATCATGTTAACAAATAATTCAAGGCAGGTATCGACATGGATAATGTAAAAAGAATATGGAATGAATGGTCTGAAACGTGGTATCAAAGGTACAGGACAGACAAGGCGATAGCAAAAATAATACAAAACCCCGAATCGGCGTTTCACCGCACGACATTCTCCATGATCAAAGCGGCTTTGCCGGATTTGAAGGGAAAGAAAGTACTTGTTCCTTCAAGCGGGGATAACCATGCCGTGTTCGCTCTTCATATGATGGGGGCGAAAGTAACGTCGTGCGACATATCGGAAAAACAAATTGAACACAGCTCGAATTTAGCTGGCAAATATGGTTGGGACATTGAATTTATTTGCGATGATACCATGCGGCTAAGCAGCGTGAAAAGCGATGAATACGATTTTGTATATACATCCAATGGAGTCCATGTATGGATTACCGATTTGAATTCCATGTACAGCAGCATTAGAAGAATTCTTAAAAAGGGCGGCGCTTATATCATGTTCGATATACACCCGTTCCTTCGCCCTTTTGAGCTGGATAAAGGGAAGCTAACGTTAGTCAAGCCATATGATGCAGCGGGACCTTTTCTTAATGATGAAGTTCCAAGACTCCATTGGCGTATGCAAGATATAGTCAATGCTATAATTTCATCAGGTCTAAGTGTCAAGCATATCGAAGAAATGTTTGCGGAAGATGGCTCATTTTGGGTCGATGAGTCAACGAGTGAAGGGGATTCGCTCTCAGCACAAGAACTGGAGGATTTGCGCAATTGGAAATTGAATTCGATGGCAGGCCTTCCTCAATGGGTTTCGATACATGCAGTTAAGTAAAAGCGAAGGAGATATTAACTCGTTCCGCTCTCATCCTATGGGGAAACGGCGGCTCGACAAGCTTTTATTATGTTAGAATAAAACGGCGAGAGGCGCAGCGGTAAAAGCGGCGCCTCTCGCGCGGTTAAGATAAATAGAGCATCGCCAGTTCCTTCGTTTGGCGATTTTTGGCCGTGATCTCGGTGCGCCGCGGCATCGGCGTCCAGCTGTTGTCGTCGAGCCACGTCTTCGGCAGCTCGACCGGGCTGTGGGGCTGCCAGCGCGCGAGCCACGCAGCGGGCAGCTCAAGCGCCGGCTCGCGCTCGAGACGGGCGACCATCGGATGGTCGCTCATCTCGAGCCAGAGCAGGCTCCAGGCGCGCGGTACGACGCGCCAGAAGTCGTAGCCGCCGCCGCCGAGCGCGACCCAGCGCCCGCCGCTGTACCGGTGGGCCAGGCGGTGGATCAGCCGCGGCATCGCTTGGTAAATGTCCATGCTGCAATGGACATGGGACAACGGATCGTAAGCATGCGCGTCGCAGCCATGCTGCGATACGATGAGGTCCGGCCGGAAATGGGCCGCCGCTTTATCGAGCACTTCTTCCAGACATTCCAGCCAAGACGCATCCTCGGTGTACGGCTCGACCGGAATGTTAATACAGGTGCCGAAGGCGCTGCCTTCGCCGCGCTCGTTGACCGCGCCCGTGCCCGGAAACAAATATTTTCCGGTCTCGTGAATGGACAGCGTGCACACTTCGGGCTCGCTGTAGAAGCTCCATTGGACGCCGTCCCCGTGGTGCACGTCCGTATCGATATACAGCACGCGCGCACCGTATTGGTTGTTAGCGTGTTGAATCGCCACGGAGGCGTCGTTATAGATGCAGAAGCCGGCTGCTTTATTGCGCAGCGCATGATGCAGCCCGCCGCCCATATGCAGCGCATGCTGGGTGCGGCCGCTCATCACTTCGTCGACAGCGCGGATCGAGGCGCCGACCAGCAGCGAAGTAACTTCGTGCATTCCCTTGAACATCGGCGTATCTTCGTCGTCGAAGCCGTACTTGGCGGCCTGCTTCAGCCACGCCTCTTGAGGGGCCTCCTGGCTAAGCGCTTTCACGGCTTCGATGTAGTCGGTACTGTGCGCAAGCCGCAGCTGCTCCTCGGAGGCGGCTGCCGGACGGCGCAGCGCCGTCTCCGGCAGCGCTCCGAGCTTGCGAAGCAGGTCTACGGTAAGCAGCAATCGTTCTTGATTAAAAGGATGCTCGTTATGAAACCGATAGCCGGTTTCATGTTCGTCATAAACGAAGAGTGATGACTTTGTCATAATTTCCGCCCCCATGGCTCGTTCCTCTCAAACGGTGTTGGAATTGGCTGCAGCCGGCTCAATACATGAACCGCTGCCGAAAACGAACACGGTCGAACTGTTCGACCGAAGAAAGCGGAACCTGTTTGCCGATTTTCACCATCAGGCAGTTGGCGGGATGAGAGCAAATCTCCGGATCATCCGTCGCAAACCAGACCATATCCACGCTTTTCATCAGCTTTTCCATCATCTGTCGATAATCCCATACGCTTAGACCGCTTTTCTCCAAATCCCAATGCCAGTAATATTCGGTCGTAAAAGTAATCATATTTTCCAATTGGCCGTCTTCGAAGGCGAGCTGGATCATCCGCTTGCCGAGCCCGAGCCCGCGGTAGTCGTCGGCCACTTCTATGGCGCCGAGCTCTATGAGGTCCTCCATATTGCCCTGGGACCACTGCTCCATTTCGTCAGGGTAATGAAATGTGACATAGCCGACGATTTCATCGTCCAGCCGGGATAAAATGATGCGGCCTTCCGGCAGCTCGGCTATTTCAACCAGCGCTTCGAACTGGTCTTTGGGACGCCGGAACGCGTCCAGATCGCGGTGCATCCGGTACGTTTTGAGCTGCGCAGGAGGTACGGGGCCTTCCACTATAATCTGCGAATCGCGATAGGGGACGCGGCGGGAATGATATATTTTATGATGCTCCATAGCTAGTTGTCTCCCTTCTTGCGGATCGAGCGGAGGTACTGTTGTCCATTGTTTTTTTGAGTTATCCTGCGCACCCATGCTTGTCTGATACTATACCAAAAAATCGGCGGCAAGAAAAGAAATAGTCTAATAAGCGGAGTCTGTGGTATAATATTCGTTGTGGAAATCGAAGACTGCTTACTTCGGATGTAAGCGTTTCAATGAAAATGGGAATTATTGATAGCACATATTAGGAGGTAGTAGCAAATGGATCACGCAAACGTTGAGAGTATTGAAGCCGTTTCCAAAACATCGAACATGAAAAATTACGAAGAAGAGCGCGCCCAGTTTAGCTGGGAAGCCATAGAAAAGCAATTTTCCTGGTCTACTACCGGCAAAGTCAATATGGCCCATGAGGCGATTGACCGTCATGCCGATTCGCAGAGACGGGATAAAGTCGCCCTTTATTACAGCGACGACAAGCGGGATGAGCAATATACGTATCAAGAGATGAAGCTGCAGTCGAATCGCTTCGGCAACGTGCTGCGCAAGCTGGGCATTGCCAAAGGCGACCGTGTGTTCATCTTCATGCCGCGCACGCCGGAGCTGTATTTCTCCTTGCTTGGATCGATTAAGATCGGCGCCGTCGTGGGTCCGCTGTTCGAAGCGTTTATGGAAACGGCCGTCAGAGACCGACTGCAGGACAGCAGCGCGGTAGCGATCATTACGACGCCGGCTCTCGTACATCGCGTACCTGTGAGCGAACTGCCCGACTTGAAGCATGTGATTCTCGTCGGCGATAATATTGATCTGGCCGAAGGCCAAGTCGATTATCATAAAGAAATGGCGCAGTCCTCGGATGAGCTGGAGCTGGAATGGGTGGACCGCGAAGACGGCATGCTGATTCATTACACTTCGGGATCGACGGGTAAACCGAAGGGTGTCTTCCATGTCCATAACGCGATGCTTCAGCATTATTATACGGGTCGCGTCGTGCTCGACCTGCAGGATAACGACGTATATTGGTGTACGGCGGACCCGGGTTGGGTAACGGGCACATCGTACGGTATATTCGCTCCTTGGCTCAACGGAGTTACCAACGTGATCCGCGGCGGTCGTTTCAGCCCGCAGGACTGGTACGCAACGCTGGAGAAGTACAAGGTGACCGTTTGGTACAGCGCTCCGACCGCATTTCGCATGCTGATGGGCGCTGGAGACGACGTATCGAAGCAGTTCGATCTATCCGCGCTGCGCCATGTGCTTAGCGTAGGGGAGCCGCTGAATCCGGAGGTTGTCCGCTGGGGATTGAAGGTATACAATCAGCGCATTCACGATACATGGTGGATGACCGAAACCGGCGGACAATTGATCTGTAACTATCCTTGCATGGCGATTCGTCCGGGCTCGATGGGCAAGCCGCTTCCCGGCGTGGAAGCCGCCATTATCGACGACGCGGGCAACATTTTGCCGCCGTACCGGATGGGGAACCTGGCGATCAAGACGCCATGGCCGTCGATGATGCGCAAAATTTGGAACAACCCGGCCAAATACGAGGAATACTTCCGCATCAGCGGGTGGTATATTTCCGGTGACTCGGCTTACTGTGACGAGGACGGTTACTTCTGGTTCCAAGGACGTATCGACGACGTAATTAATACGGCCGGCGAACGCGTAGGCCCGTTCGAGGTCGAGAGCAAACTGGTCGAGCATCCTGCCGTAGCGGAAGCCGGGGTTATCGGCAAACCGGACCCGATGCGCGGCGAGATCATTAAAGCGTTTATCGCCCTGCGCGAAGGCTTCGAGCCGTCGGAAGAGCTGAAGGCGGATATTTCCAAATTCGTCAAAGTCGGATTGTCGGCGCATGCCGCTCCTCGCGAGATCGAATTCAGAGATAAGCTTCCCAAAACGCGCAGCGGTAAAATTATGCGCCGCGTGCTGAAAGCGTGGGAGCTGAATTTGCCGACAGGCGATCTGTCCACGATTGAAGATTAGATTAGAAAAATAAACGGTCAATAGTTAAGCACCCTGCCGGAGATAGAGCGCAGCCAGCCGCTAAGATCTCTCCTTCGAGCAGGGTGTTTTTAGCGGTTTTCTTATTATGCTCGCGCTCTTCATACGGCGCATCAAGCCCAAAAAAAGGATGGTTCTACGAAGCTCTTCGTTGTCTCAAGAGCCTGTAAACCATCCTTTTTTGCTTCTTCGTACCGGAGAGCTTCCGCGGCGCATTAGATCCGGCACGGCGTTCCTTTACTTCTTATATTTGATAGCCGCTGAAGCTTTGGATTCGCCAAGCTCGTTGACGGCGGTAATTTTGTAGTAACCTTCATAGCCGGATGCGTAATACCTGAATTCAGTAGCGTTGTTGACGCTGCCCAGCTTTGCATAATCTCCGTTTTCTTTTTTGCTGTAGTAGACGATGTACTGTTTGACCTTATCTTTATCCGCGTTAGCTTTCCAGTTCAGCAATATCCCTGCGCCGCTAGATTTGACCGTCAAGCCCGACGGAGCGGCGGGAATGTCCTTGGCCGGTCCATCGTTTTTCTCATTCGGCTCATTCGGATTTTGACCTTTTCCATCGTTGCCTGCTTCAGGACTGCCGCCCTGTACGATTCCGCCGTTCTCATCCGGCGTAAGGAAAAGCAGATCCATGCTGGTGCCGTCCGTATAGGCGCCTTTGCTTGGAACGGACTCCTTGCCTGCAACGTCTACGGCGGTAATGTAATAGCCGATCGGTCCGGAAGCCGAAGTCTGGTCCGTAAATTTCGTTTCGGTGCCAGCCTCCACGACTTTGCCTACTCGCTGGAAGGAGGCATGATTGACCGAACGGTACAGCCTGTAACCGACGACATCCTCGCTTGGACTCGCTTGGAAAGTAATCGTGCTCGTGTCGCCCGAATGCGTCGCTACGACCGTCGTAGGGGCGCTAGGCGCCTTGCCGTCATCGACACGAGGATCGGTCTCGGACGGCGCGTCATCTTCGTAATCGGTAGGCCGGTACGCATCCAGCGAATGCTGGCGGTCTTTGGGCAGCTTGCCGACGACGGCCTGAAGCTCCTGCATTAACGAAGTAAGCGACTTCTGGCGCTTGATGACCGTCTTCTCCTGCACGAATTCCGCCGGAGTCTCGGCTTGGGCGATATAGTTAATGCCGTTGTATTGAATGATCGGCAGCTTCACCATGACATCGTCCTCTTCGGTCGGAATGTCCTTTTTGTTGAACAGATCGGTGACCAGCTTGCCGGCCTTGGTCGTCGCCTCGCTCGGAAGCTTGCCGGATAAACTGGATACCGTCATTTCCACGATATTGTCCGGACGCTTGAACTGCTTGGTCGGGAAATATTCCGGCTTCTTGTCGATCGCCGCGTCCATGGCAAGCGCCCATATATCTTTGGCGCGGTTGGTGCCCCCCGTTTTTTTGCTCAGCTTGTATGCGGGAGAGTCATAGCCTGCCCATACCCCGAGCGTAATGTCGGGCGTATATCCCATATACCAGGCGTCCGCGTCATCCTGCGTAGAGCCCGTTTTGCCGACGATCGAGATTTTTCCGTAATGCTTGAATTTGCTCATCAGATCCGTCGCAGTCCCTGCGGTAACAACGGTGCGCATCATATCCGTCATCAGATAAGCCGTCTGCTCGGAGAACGCCGTTGTCGGCTTCAACTCCTGCTCGAAGACGGTTTTTCCGTTGGAATCGGTAATTTTACGGATCATAAACGTTTCATTATAAACGCCTTTGTTGGCGATCGCCGCGTAAGCGCCGGTCAGCTCTTTGACCGATACGCCGTATTTCAGACCGCCGATAACCCCCGTTTGGGCGACGTAATCTTCCGGGGAAATGGTGGTGATGCCGAGCTTTTTGGCGAAATCCCAGGCGTTCTTGATGCCGACGACATCAATGAACAGCTTGATGGCCGGAATATTGTACGACTGGTTCAGCGCGCGGCGCGCTGTAATCAGGCCGTGATACTGGTTATCCCAGTTTTCCGGAATGTGATAACCGACTTTCGTGCCGTCCTTCAAAATAATCGGAACGTCGTCGATGATCGAGGCGGGCTGAATCGCGCCTTTCTCAATCGCCGGCACATAGGCCGCAATCGGCTTCATGGTCGAGCCCGGCTGACGGTAAGCTTGGGTCGCATGATTAAGCTGTTCCGTGAAAAAATCGCGCCCTTCGATCATGCCGAGAATCGCGCCGGTTTTGTTGTCGATCATGACCGCGCCGATTTGCTCCACCCCTTTGGTCGGATCGTCCGGAGTAAAGTTTTTGGGATTCTCGGAAATGACATGCATCGCGTCGTAAATGTCTTTGTCGATCGTCGTATAAATATGATAGCCGCCGCGGTACATTTGCGCCTGTACGTTTTTCAGCGCTTCACTGTAGGCATCCGTATCCGGCTGTGTCGCAAGCTTCGGATCTTGCGCCTTAAGCAGAGCTTTGGCCGCCTCTTTTTCGACCTCAATCATAAGATAAGGATAGGTGGAATACGCCTTCTTGGACGGCTCGGCGAGCGAGCTTTGCAGATCGAAGCTCAGCGCCTCCTGATACTGCTGCTGGTTGATTTTACCCTCTTCGAGCATCCGGCGCAGCACCAGTTGCGCTCTGGAGACAGCACGCTTGAAGGCGGCTCCGTCGAACTGCCCTTTGCTCGTGAATGCCGAATAGTTGCTCGGCTGCTGCGGCAGACCGGCCAAATACGCCGCCTGCGCAATATTGAGATCATGCAGATCGTTAATGTTGAAAATGCCTTTGGCCGCCGCTTTAATACCGTATAGATTATAGCCTGTCGAACCGTTGCCGTAAGGAATTTTGTTTAAGTAAGCAAGTAAAATTTCATCCTTGGACATGAGCCTTTCCATGCGCAGAGCGAGGAAAATTTCCTTCGCTTTCCGGCTGTCTTCACGGTCCAGGGACAAGAAAACGCGTCTGGCAAGCTGCTGGGTAATCGTGCTGCCGCCGGTCTGGACGTTCTCTCTTAACAGCTTCTGTACGACCGCTCGCGCCGTACTCCTGAAATCGATGCCGTGATGCTCGTAAAAATTGTTGTCCTCGATGGCGAACACCGCATCGAGCATAATTTGGGGAATGTCCTTCAGCTCGGCCATTCTGCGGTCTTCCTCCGAGCGCAGCTGGCCGATTACGGTATCGTCGTTAAAATAGACGAAGCCGGTCATCGCATTTTCCTGTACTTGCTCCATCATAAAATCTTTGCTGCGGACAGGGTCGTCCTTGACCAGCGCAGAGACGTATCCGAATGCGGCTCCGCCTCCGAGAAATCCCGCAATGATGCCGGCTATGAACATCCATTTGAGCGTGATCAGCGTGTATTTGCCTATGTTCCATAATATCTTTCCGGCCTTACGTTCTTTTTTCTCCATCTCCATGCCGATAAAAATCCTCCCGATTTTGGAAAACATACGTAGTTTATTATAGCACAAAGGATCATCGCATGGACACTGGCGTTGCTGACGATTCAATGACGCATGTTTGACAATCGAATCCATCTTGTGATATAACTTGGGTTAATCGCATACGACAAATGCTTTGAAGGACTTGGCGACCGGGCAGGAACGAGCTGTGCCGCCGCCGCGAGTAGAGTCGGGAATTCAGCTTGCAGAGAACCGGTGGGTGGTGCGAACCGGCAGTTGACCTTGATTCGAATTACCGTCCGGAGCAGGGGAAGGGAACGTTAGACCTTAACAAGTAGCTTCCTGCCGGGTTTGACCCGTTATCGTTTCAAAGTGAAAGCATACGACTTTTTCCCCGGTGATACCGGCTGCGGAAGAAGCCTCGTTATCAATGCTTTAATTAGGGTGGTACCGCGAGCAACAGCCTTCTCGTCCCTTTGTGGATGAGAGGGCTTTTTGTATTTTATTTTACTTACGAAAGGGAGTAGAGCATTGTGGACATTTTACAGGAACTGAATTACAGAGGATTGATTCATCAGTTGACCGACGAAGAGGGATTGGCCAAAAAGATCAGCGAAGAGCCTATCGTCCTGTATGCCGGGTTCGACCCGACGGCGGACAGCTTGCATATCGGCCATTTGCTGCCGATTTTATGCTTGAAGCGTTTCCAGATGGCGGGGCATTTGCCGATCGCTTTGGTAGGCGGCGGCACCGGGCTCATCGGAGACCCGAGCGGAAGATCGACGGAGCGTTCGTTAAATACGCAGGATATCGTCGTTGAGTGGACCGACAAGCTGAAAAAGCAGCTGTCCCGCTTCCTGGATTTCGATTCGAGCGTGAATCCGGCACGGATGGAAAACAACTACAACTGGCTCGGCGATCTGAACGTCATTACCTTCCTGCGAGACATCGGCAAAAACTTCTCGGTCAATTACATGCTGGCCAAAGACAGCGTGGATTCCCGCTTAAGCAACGGAATTTCCTTTACCGAGTTCAGCTACATGATTTTGCAGGCTTACGACTTTTTCCGCATGAACAGCGATATCAACTGCTCCCTGCAGGTGGGAGGAAGCGACCAGTGGGGCAACATTACGGCAGGTCTGGAGCTGATCGGCAAATCGACGGGCAACAAGGCGTTCGGCTTGACGATGCCTCTCGTTACGAAAAGCGACGGCACCAAGTTCGGCAAAACGGCCGGAGGCGCGGTCTGGCTCGACGCCGACAAAACGTCTCCGTACCAGTTCTACCAGTTCTGGATCAATACGCACGATAACGATGTCGTGAAGTTCCTCAAATACTTCACCTTCCTCGCTCCGGAGGAAATTGCCCGCCTGGAAGAACAGGTGAGCGCAAGTCCGGAGAAGCGCGAGGCGCAGCGCGTTCTGGCCAAAGAAGTAACGGAACTTGTGCACGGAGCGGATGCGGCTCTGAGCGCAATTAAAATTTCCGAAGTTTTGTTCAGCGGCAACGTGGACACTCTGTCGGGCCGCGAGATCGAGGATGCGTTCCAGGATGTACCTTCGGCGGAAGTGACGGGCGAGATTGCGCTGATCGATTTGCTGCTGGCGGTCAAAGCGGCGCCTTCGAAGCGCCAGGCGAAGCAGGATATCGAGAGCGGAGCGGTTTCCGTGAACGGGGCGAAGGTGACGGATCTGAATAAAGCGCTGACGGCCGGCGACGGGATGGAAGGTAAATATATCGTCATCCGCCGCGGCAAGCGTAATTACTACCTCGCCAAGTTCGTGTAAACGCGCTAAAGCCATGATAGGCTCGCGATAGTTGCATAGCTATAAACGGAAAGGTCTCGGGTCCCGTTCATCGCAAGATGAGCCGGGACGAGGCCTTTTTTAGTGTTTATGAATGCTGCCTGCAAGAACGAAGGGGACAAGCAAAGCGGAAGAGAGCTCCCGTTTGCCCTTCAGCAACCAAAAAGCCGCCTTCCATTAAAATGAAGGGCAGCCTTGAAGTCATCGATTACCGGCTGCAGAACTCGCTGACGACAAAAATCCCTGATATTTAAGGGCTTGCGGTCGTTGCCAAATCAATTAGCCCCACTCCGCTCATTATGTTTTGTTTTGTGAAGTTCCATCCATACCCGTCCTTTTGCCAAGATAAAGGTGGCATTAAAGAAGCGAACACATGGTACTAAGGAGGGAAAGTGCTTTGTGGATTATTTCTGTTAATATGGTACCATAGTGAAAAAGCATGGTAGGGAGGTGGCAATTGGAGTGTACGAATACAAATATGTAGAAACATCATTAGGTGGAATTTTCACATCCGCAAAGCATCGAGAAACAATTGACGAAAATGCCAAAGAAGGATGGAAATTAGTACAGGTTTTACCGACAAACTATAATGGATATGGTAAACCTACTTCATACGAGATCATTTTTGAACGTCTCATTCAAAAATGATTTAGGAATAAGGATTGGACGGTTCATTAAATAAACGAGATACGCTCATAAATTAAAGCACTCAGCAGAGTGCTTTTTTTGCTATTGAAGTTCGCAAGTCAGCAGGTCTGGACGGAACTTATTGAATGAAGGGCAGATTAATTTAATGCTTGCAGCGCTCAAGATAAATTTGATAATGTATAAATACACAATTTTACATATAATTATGTGGAGTGGCTGGCTTAAGTAAAGTGCGACAGAATTTTTTCTCCTTTGTGTTCAAAAGGGCCAACGAGGAACGTTAGTGGAATGTTGAGGGGGGATTTCAATGTCAATAAGAACCAGAGTTGCATGTGTTGCAGTAAAAGATGGACATATAGTTCTCATGGAAAAGCTGATCCCTAGCTACTTCAACTATAATCAATTAACCCCACCTGGAGGTGGGTTGGAGCTCCATGAAACCCTTGAGGAAGCATGCATTCGAGAAATGGATGAGGAGACGGGATTAAGGATACATTGCCCCATTCTTAAAGGAGTTGTTTCATATATCAACTACAGTAACAACGATCATGCTGTAACATTTTTCTTTGTTACCGATGAAGTACACGGTGAGCTTATTACCAAAGAGCCTGAGAAGCATATTCCAAGGTGGGTCGAAATTGAAACATTAGCAGATAATAAGTTGGTTCCTTGTTATTATAAAGAATTCATAAAAATCATGCTAGACGAAAACAGTGGCATGCTCAATGCACGGTTAGAATGGAATAAGAAAGACTCTGATAAGAACTTTATTTGGAGTGTAAGTTTGAAATAACGGAGAACGATAGATGAAATACATGAGGGCACCTACATATTGTTGGCACAACGAAAATCACCGAATTTCAACGGAAATCGTTGAATTTATAGCGGATATGAAGTTAAATACAATATGGAAGTGTTCGTTCGTTATTCTGTGTGGAATAGGAGTATATGTTCGTGTTATTATGTCGGGAGGTTGCATTGAGATGAGCATGGGCGCATTATAATGCATTAAATTGCAATGTTTATTGTATAAAAAAAGCCCGAAACCGCTGATAACAGTGGTTTTGGGCTTTTTGTCGTAGCATCTTGCGCGTTAATTTTATTAACGGCTGTAGAACTCGACGATTTGCTTTTCGTCAATTTCTTGAGGCAATTCGGAACGCTCAGGAAGACGAGTGTATTTACCTTCTACGGAAGCGTCGTTGAATTCCAGGTAAGCCGGCAAGTAGTTGCGGTTTGCCAAAGCTTCTTTAACGGAAGACAAGCCGCGGCTTCTTTCGCGAAGGCCGATTACGTCGCCAGTGCTCACAAGGTAGGAAGCGATGTCCACTTTTTTACCGTTAACGGTAACGTGGCCGTGAGCTACCAATTGACGAGCGCCTGCACGGGAGTTAGCGAAGCCAAGACGGTAAACCAGGTTGTCCAGACGGCTTTCAAGCAGGATCATGAAGTTTTCGCCCGCGATACCTTGTTGCTTAGTTGCTTTGTCAAACAGGTTGCGGAATTGTTTTTCGTTTACTCCGTACATATGACGAAGCTTTTGTTTTTCTTGCAGCTGAATGCCGTAGCCGCTCATTTTTTTACGTTGTCCCGGACCGTGTTGTCCTGGAGGGAACGGACGTTTCAATTCTTTTCCTGTGCCGCTGAGGGAAATACCCAGACGACGGCTAAGTTTAAATTTAGGACCTGTGTAGCGTGCCATGTATAATGAGCTCCTTTTGGTTATAAAATGGTGGGTGGTTTCCTCGGGTGAAACATATGCCCGATTTCATTCAAAGCCCTAGACCGGAAACGGTCCGGCACCTGACAAGAATCTCAGCCGCTGTCTTGTCAGCAATGAAACCAGTGAGGGTGACACATGCCTCCACCATAATCGTGAGTCCCGTCGCCGGGAAGACGATCATCTCGACTTCTAATTCTATAAAAATTGCCTATCTATGTCAAGTGGTTCACTGATTTTGCATATCTGCTCCAAGAAAGCGGACAATGGCGCGCCGAATATGGAAATGAAGCGGAAAAGTGGTACAATGGTAGAATGAAAGAAGGGGGTATGTTTTTTGGCCGAATGGAATGTCAGGCATTTGTCCGACATTTTGCAATCTTGGGGACTGTTAGGACATGTGGCGGGGATGATGCTGGCTTATTTGCAGACTGTGCTGCCGTTTATCCCTTTTGTCATCGTCGCCGGGGCCAACGTGCTGATTTTCGGATTATGGCTCGGCTTTGCCGTCAATTATGTGATGGCGGTCTTGGGGGCTGTAAGCACATTTCTGGTGGCTCGCAATTACGCAAGAGGATGGGTGGAGAAAAAGCTTGAAAAATACGCTTATATCGAGAAATTCAACCAAAAATTAGAGCAAAACGGATTTCTTTACATAGCTGTTTCAAGGGTCATTCCGGTGCTGCCTTCCTTCGGAATCAATTTGGCGGCGGCGGTGATGAAGGTAAGAACGCGGGATTTCGTGCTCGGTACGATGGTCGGCAAATTTCCGATGATTTTTTTGGAATCGCTCATCGGGCATGATTTGTTGCATTTTCATCACAATAAAGGCAGACTCTTTCTGCTGCTGCTCATTTTTGTCGTTCTGATTCTCATCGGCAACATCTACAAGAAAAAATGGTTTGACAGCGGCAATAATAAAATAAGTTGAAACAAACTTGAAGCGAAAAGGAGAATGGACATGCGTGATCCCCGTTTACAACAGCTGGCCCGCAATATTGTCGGCTATTCGCTGGACGTGCAGGCCGGCGAAAAAGTTCTGATTGAAATGATCGGAGCGGAGCGCGAGATTGTTAAATGCCTCGTCGAGGAGGTTTATGCCAGAGGGGGCCTGCCTTATGTGGAGCTGATCGAGCCGTCCGTGCAGAGCGCTTTGCTGCAATCGGCGACTAAGGAGCATATCGAGCATTGGGCCGAAATGGATTTGAAGCGGATGAAGGATATGAACTGCTATGTGGCGATTCGCAGCGGCTCCAACGTCAGCGAAATGTCCGACGTGCCCAAAGACCAGATGAAGCTGTACGAAATGTATTACAGCAAGCCGGTACATTTGGAGCAGCGCGTGAAGAAAACCCGCTGGGTCGTCCTTCGCTATCCGAGCCCGTCGATGGCCCAATTGGCGAATATGAGCACGGCGAAATTCGAGGACTTTTATTTTGACGTGTGCAATCTCGATTACGCCAAAATGTCGGAAGCGATGAACCCGCTGCAGGAGCTGATGAACCGGACCGACCGCGTCCGCATCGTTTCTCCGGGAACGGACATTCAGTTCTCCATCAAAGGCATCGGCTCGGTCAAATGCTGCGGCCGCCGCAACATTCCCGACGGGGAAGTATACACCGCTCCGGTACGCGATTCCGTTAACGGGGTCATCCGCTACAATACGCCTTCCGTCAAAGCGGGAATTACGTTCGAGAACATTACGTTCCGCTTCGAAAACGGCAAAATCGTCGAAGCCTCCTGCAACGACACGGATCGTTTGAACGAAATTTTGAACTCGGATGAAGGCGCGCGTTATATCGGGGAATTCAGCCTTGGCTTCAACCCGCATATTTCCACGCCGATGAAGGATACGCTGTTCGACGAGAAGATCGACGGAAGTCTGCACTTTACGCCGGGTCAAGCCTATGAGCAGGCGGATAACGGCAACCGTTCCTCCGTTCATTGGGACCTTGTGCTAATCCAGCGTCCTGAGTACGGCGGAGGGGAAATTTACTTCGACGACGTGCTGATCCGCAAAGACGGCAGATTCGTCATACCCGAGCTGGAAGGATTGAACCCGGAACATTTGAAATAGTTGTTGCGTGTTATTCCTTTCCAATGTATCATGAAAAAGAAAGCGATTTATCTTTTTGATAAATGCTAGTAGTCGCATGGAGGGATTAGATATGACAAGTGCCAATAACGCTGCAATCGTAGAAATTTCACAAACCGCAAACAAATTCAGATCGTCCATCGTTTTACAGTACGATAACAAGTACATCGACGTGAAAAGTATTCTCGGCTTGTTCACAACGCTGCTAACAAGCAGCAATTACGATCTGCACGTTCACGGTCCGGATGCAGAGGAAGCCAAGAAGGCTATGGCTGAAGTGTTTAACAAACACAATCTTCAAATCAACAGCATTCAAGACTAAACCTGCCTACGACGGTATTTCCATTTCAGGATGGAAATGCCGTTTTTTTGTTGTTTAGGAAATGCTGCGCAGTAAATTCCTATGGATATCCGCGGGCTCCCCCGAAAGTAATGTCTAACTATAAGAACGATCGCAGCGGAATGGTTAGACGCCGAGCCAGTTGAAGCCGGATGCGGACGGAATAAGCTTCGGGGAAATCGCGTCGCTTTTGGGGGATTCGTTCTATAAAAGCCCGTTGTTGGCGGTGCTGAGCAGGAAATATAAGGCAAGTACGAAACTACGTGGTCAACTCTCTTGTGTATTAGTTCATTTTCGACTAATATTAAGCTATGAACTCGTACGTACAGGGGGGAAAGCTTGATGTCATCATCCGATTTGTTACTTGGCCTATCGCAGAAAGCGCTCCATCTTCTCCAAGAGGATGCCGATAAAATTGAAAAGCTCATCGAAGTACAGATGGAAAACTTAACAACACGCAAATGTCCTCTGTATGAAGAGGTGTTAGATACACAAATGTACGGGTTGTCCAGAGAAATCGATTTTGCCATAAGGGCAGAGCTGATTACGGAAAATGTAGGCAAACAGATCTTGGTTAAGCTCGAGCGCAACTTGGCACAGCTATATGAAGCCTTGAACAAAAAAGAGTAGCCTTCTTCATCGAAGGCCACTCTTTTTTCTTTTTTGGAGGCAGGATTACAAGATTACACCAGGAAAAAGGCGATGCCGAGGATGCAATAAACGACGAGTAGCAGAACGCCCTCGTACCAGTTGGTCGTGCCGTCCTGGGAGATCGACTTGGCGATAATGACGGACACGCCGATCGCTACAAGCTCGAAGGTGCTGAAAACGATGTTCATCGTTTTGCCGAAGAGCAGCGAGACGAGCACGAGAACGGGAGCGACGAACAGCGCGATCTGCAGACTGCTGCCGACGGCGATTTCGACGGCCGCTCCGATTTTGTTCTTGCGCGCCATCATCACCGCTGCGCTATGTTCCGCGGCATTGCCGATAATAGCGATCAGGAAGGCGCCTACGAACAGCTCGGACAAACCGAATTGATGGGTAATCGTCTCCAGCGTGCCGACCAGCCATTCGCTGGTGAAGGCGACCATGGCCGTCGCGATAATCAGGAACAGAATGGAAGCTTTCTTGGACCAGGCCGGTTCGCCGTGCTCGACGGCTTCGTCGGAAAGTTCATTTTTATGAGTAACCATCGAGAAATATAACCACAGCAAATAAGCCGCGATGAGGATGCATGCAACCAATACGCTTAAGTTGGACGTCTCGAAGTTGGTCAAGCTCTTGGCGAACGCCGCGGGGACGAATAGAGCGATGACGGCAAGCGTCATCAGCGAGCCGTTATGGCTGGCCAGCTTGACATTGAAATGCTGCTCTTTGTATTTGAGTCCGCCAAGAAACAGGCTCAGACCAAGCACCAGCAGCAGGTTCCCGATGATCGAGCCGGTAATGCTCGCTTTGACGATATCGAACATGCCGTCCTTCACCAGGAAGATAGCGATGATCAATTCCGCCGCATTGCCGAATGTGGCGTTCAGAAATCCGCCGAGCCGCTCTCCGGCGTAATGAGCCACGCTTTCCGTCGCTTTGCCGAGAAATCCGGCGACGAACACGATGGCGATACAAGAGATAATAAACTGCACTGTAGCGGACGCTATGCCGGTGTAATGGGCCAGCGCGCTGAGAACGAAGCTTGCGATCAGCCCGATGGAAAACATGCGATTCAAAACGATCACCTCTTATGGTAGAGTATACCTAAATGAGCAAAACCTATTCTAATATAACCATATTTTAGGATGATGTAAACTCGAAAAAAAGCCCAAGGAGCGTGCGTACAATGGATTTAATGCTGAGGGGAAAAACGGCGGTCGTCACCGCATCCAGCAAAGGTTTGGGAAGGGCCGTGGCGGAGCAATTGGCGGCGGAAGGAGCCGATCTGCTGCTGTGCAGCCGCAGCGAAGAGGCGATTCGGAAGACGGCGGACGACATACATAAACGATACGGCGTAAGAGTGGAATCGCTGGCTGTCGACGTCGGGAAAGCGGGGGATATTGCCAGGCTTGTCGAGACGGCCGCCGCTCGCTTCGAGACGGTCGACGCGCTAGTATGCAATGCGGGAGGGCCGCCGAGCGGAAGCTTCTTATCGTTTGACGATGAGGCATGGGAGAAAGCGTTCTTCGGCAATATGATGAGCGTCGTGCGTCTGATCCGCGGCTTCCATCCGCTGCTTGCCCGGCAAGGAGGACGGATCGTGACCGTCGCTTCCACCTCGGTCAAGACGCCGATTCCCGGGCTTGTCCTGTCGAATACGCTGCGTACGGGCGTTGTCGGTTTAATGAAGACGCTGTCGATTGAATTCGCACCGGACGGCATTCTGCTCAATACCGTTTGTCCCGGCCGAATTATGACGGACCGGATCGTCGAGCTGGATTCCATCCGGGCAGAACGGGATCAAGTGCCGCTGGAAGCCGTACAGGAGAAGCTGCGGCAGGATATTCCGCTCGGACGCTACGGGGAGCCGGAAGAGCTGGCGACGATAGCCGCTTACCTGCTTTCGCCGCGCAACAGCTATATGACAGGATCTGTGTTTTATGTCGACGGGGGAGCTGTTAAATCGCTCTAATCGGCTCAATTTGCCAAGATTCGGCCAAGTTTGCTTTCAGGCCGGGAAGCCATTACAATGGAACTATAACCCATTAAGGAGTGATCCGTATGTCCGAAGAAATTCAAGCAGGTCTCATTCGCATTTCCGATGATGTCGTTTCGACAATCGCAGGCTTGGCTGCGTTGGAGACTCCTGGGATCGCTGCAATGTCGGGAGGAATATCCGAAGGCTTGGCCAAACGACTCAGCGGCAAAAATGTGCAAAAAGGCGTTTCCGTCGAAGTAGGGCAGGTGGAAGCTGCCATCGATTTGCGAGTTATCGTCCACTATGGAAGCAAAATTCAAGAGGTTTGTCATGATCTTCAGCTCAACGTTCGCGAAGCGGTGGAGAACATGACCGGCTTGAACGTAGTGGAAGTGAACGTGAAAGTGGAAGGCGTCGCATTCCGTGAAGAAGAGAATGCCGCCATTGAAGACCCGCAGCGTGTGAAATAGGAGTTTGTCCGGCAAAATAGGCAGTCATTGTTCATTTGCCATGCACGAAAGCAACTCCGTCGGACAAACTCATAGACGAGTGGTTAATCCCCTTTCTACATACAGGAATCGGTCTAAGACGCACAACCCTTGAGCAAACACAAACAAAGAGAGCCCTTAGGCTCTCTTTTTCGTTGCGTTTTCTTTGTCCGGCTTGTTATGTTCGCGAGATAAGCTGAGCAAAATACCGATGCTGACTAACGTCACCAGCATGGATGATCCCCCATAGCTGATTAGCGGGAGTGTAACGCCGGTAAGCGGAATGCTGCCGGTAACGCCGCCGAGATTAATCAAGGCTTGTACCCCGATCATCCCGATGATGCCGATTCCCGCCAATGTGCCGAACGTATCGCTGCAGCGCAGAGCGATGAACAGCCCGCGCCATAAAAAAGCGAGATAAATCAAAAGGAATAGCGATGATCCGAGAAATCCCAGTTCTTCTCCGATAATAGCAAAAATAAAATCATTGTGCGCTTCCGGCAAATAATGCAGCTTTTGGATGCTTTGCCCGAAGCCTGCTCCGGTGAAGCCGCCGTGGCCGAACGCATATAAAGACTGGATCAGATGGTATCCGGTATCAAGCGGATCGTTCCACGGATTCATAAAGGACGTAAAGCGGTCCAGACGATAGTTTTTGCCCGGTTTCATCAAAGACGCGACGGCAACTACCGAAATGGCCGCGGCTCCCGCTGTTCCCAGATAGAACAAGTGCTTGAAGTTGGCGCCTCCGGCAATAATGACGATGGCGGAGCACATAACCAATATCATCGTCGAGCCCAAATCCGGCTGCAGCATGATCAGCGCCGAGATGAAGCCGACGATGACCAGCGCCGGGAGCAGCCCGCTGCGGAACTCCTGGAATTTATCCTCTTTCTTGGATATCAAGGAAGCCAAGTATAAAATAACCGACAGCTTGGCGAATTCCGCCGGCTGTATCCCGAAGCCTCCGATATAAAACCAGCTTTTGGCGCCGTTCACTTCTCTTCCTATAATGGGAACGAGCAGCAGCATGACTACGACCGCAATAAAGGAAGGGCGCACCCAATTTTTCAGCTTGCGAAAATCGATGTTCATGCAAAAAAACATGGCTACGGTACCCATCGCAACGAAGATCGCTTGTCGCACAACCAAGTACGAAGGGTCGTTAACCGATACCTTCGTATCCGGATCAATCTGTACAACTCGTACATATCCCATGCTTGCGCTGAATACCATAGCCAGACCGAAACAAACGAGTAAAAACGTTAAAAATAACAGCAAAAAATCCGGAGTGCCTCTTCGTGGGGAAGTCATGATGACCTCCGCTTTACTCGGACAATTCGGTTTTCAGCTGCGAAATTTTTTGCTGGGCGATTTTCAACACCGAATCGGGAATCGGCGATTGGTAGTCAAGACCGTGCGGGAATGTCGCTTTTCCGATGTAAACGTCTTCTATGTAAAGAATAGCATAGGGCGACTCCAGCTTACCGGTCTCCACACGGGCGTTCATGCGCAGGAAGTAATCGTTATGGGATGCTTTATCTTCAATTTTCAAATCATAAGTGGCGCGGTAATATTCCCACTGCCAGCGAACAAAGCCCAGCTTTGCGGTAACTTCGTCCAGATGGGCAAGATCGCTTTTAAGCCCTTTTAAGCCGTTGTTTTCAATAATCACTTGTTAAAGCCCTCCTAGAAAGTCAAGTCCAACTTTATCTAATTCTTTATTCATGATAGTATGTTTCCCAAACTTGTGCAAGCCTATTGCTAAATGTACAAGCGAAGTCTCAAGAAAAATTTGAAATTCTTGTGACACATGGATGTAAGAAAGCTTGGCATTTGGTAAAATGAAAAGAAAGTGAAACCGGAGGTAATGGCCATGGAACATTTGCTGCAAAAAGTGGATCTGTTATATCCGGAAATGGTCGGCTGGAGAAGATATTTGCACCAGCACCCGGAGCTCTCGTATCAGGAGACGGAAACGGCGGCCTATGTTGCCCGGCATTTGCGGGAATGGGGCTTGGACGTGGAGACGGGCGTCGGCGGAGGCGGCGTCGTAGGACGCCTGCGCGGCGGGGCCGAGGGTCCGACGATCGCTCTGCGCGCCGATATGGACGCGCTGCCGATTCAGGATGAGAAAACCTGTGAGTTCGCATCGAAGGTAAAAGGCGTCATGCACGCTTGCGGTCACGACGCGCATACGGCGACTTTGCTTGGCGTAGCCAAAATTATGGCGGAGCACCGCGAAGAGTGGAAAGGGAATATGGTGTTTCTGTTCCAGCATGCGGAAGAGCTGAGTCCCGGAGGGGCTCATGCAATGATAGAACAAGGCGCGCTGGAAGGCGTCGATTTTGTCTACGGCATTCATTTATGGACACCCTTTCCTGTCGGTACTGTTTATAGCAAGCCGGGGGCTATGATGGCCGCCGCGGATGAGTTCGAAATTACAATTAAAGGCAAAGGCGGCCATGGCGGCCTCCCCCATGAAACGATCGACAGCATTGCCGTCGCTTCGCATCTTGTCGTCAACCTGCAAACGATCGTCAGCCGCAGCGTCGATCCGACGCAGCCCTGCGTCGTGTCGGTCGGCTCATTCCACAGCGGCACCGGCTTTAACGTCATCGCCGAGAAAGCGGTGCTGATCGGCACCGTGAGAACATTCGATCCGGAATTGCGCATGCAGGTGAAGGAAAGACTCGAAACGTACGTCGAGCAAACCTGTCGGATGTTCGGCGCCGATCATGCCGTAGAGTATAAGCTCGGCTATCCGCCGGTCGTTAACGATGCCGGCGAGGTGGAGCGCTTCTACCGTGCAGGCGCTTCTGTAGCCCCGGTGCAGACGTCGCCGCTTATTATGGCGGGGGAAGATTTCGCCTATTACCTGCATCACCGCAAAGGCTGCTTCATGTTTGTCGGAGCGGGAAACCCGGAGCTCGGCATTACGCATCCGCATCATCATCCCAAATTCGATATTGACGAAAGCTCCATGGCGATTGCGGCCAAATTGTTTATCAGCATGGCGGCGGACTGCCAAAACGGCTGGAATGCCGATAAGTGCTAAGCGCTTGTGCGCATGGACACCGTAGTTTCGGGAAAATCTATGTCTGCGCGGAAGAACGTCCAGCCGGCGGCTGCGGCGCGTCTGTCCGGGACTTTACTCTTCGGGAGGGATTTTCCTTGAGCAGACCTTTAAAGGAAATAATGACAAAGGATTGCGCGACGGTGACACTGAAGGACAACGTCTATGAAGTAGCCGTCAAGATGAAGCAGGAAGATACGGGCTTTATTCCGGTCGTAGAAGGGAAAAAGCTGATCGGCGTCATTACCGACCGCGACCTGGTAATCCGCGGGTATGCGGCCAAGAAGGAAGGCTCTACGGCTGTCAAAGACGTGATGAGCAGCAACCAGATTACTTGCGCATCGCCGGAGACGACGGTGGATGAAGCGGCCAAATTGATGGCCAAGCAGCAAATCCGCCGTCTGCCGGTATGCGAAAACGGGGAGCTGGTAGGGATCGTGTCGATCGGCGACCTGGCGGTTCGCGACAAGTTCGAAGATGAGGCCGGCGAAGCGCTGAGTCAAATTTCCGAGAAAGACAAAATTCAGGTATAATTTATCTTGCTGTTATTAAAGGAAGAAGATCGGTCTTTATAAGATCGGTTTTCTTTTTTGTTGGCTATGAAAAATTTTTCATATTGTAATGTTCACGTGTGCATTATATAATAGAGGAGAACCGAAAATGCTTACATACGTTTTCGAATATAAGAATTGAGAGGCAGGGGACACGAATGGATAAAGTGCGCATCGGATTGATCGGTGTGGGCAATATGGGTAAAGGCCATACCGAGTACTTGGTGGGCAATCAAGTCAAAGGCGCAGAGCTGACAGCCATTGTGGATACGGATGCATCCCGTCTGGATTGGGTTCGAACGAACTATGGAGACAAGAACATTCAATTATTTGACGACTTGGACGCATTCTTCGCATCCAAAGCGTTCGACGCAGTGATTGTGGCGACGCCTCACTACGATCACCCTGAATCCGCCAAGCAGGCATTCTCTCACGGTTATCATGTACTGGTTGAGAAGCCGGCGGGCGTTTATACCAAACAAGTTCGCGAAATGAACGAAGCGGCCGCGAAATCCGGCAAAGCCTTCGGCATTATGTATAATCAACGGACGAATCCGTTGTATCAGAAGCTCAGAGACTTGATCACGTCCGGAGAGCTTGGCGAAGTTCGCCGCACCAACTGGATCATTACGAACTGGTACCGCTCGCAGAGCTACTACGATTCGGGCGGCTGGCGCGCGACTTGGGCCGGCGAAGGCGGCGGCGTGCTGATCAACCAAGACCCGCATCAGCTCGATTTGTGGCAATGGACGATCGACATGATGCCTAAGCGCGTCAGAGCGTTCTGCGGGTTCGGCAAATACCGCAACATTGAAGTCGAAGACGATGTGACCGCTTATGTGGAATACGAGAACGGAGCGACCGGCTTGTTCGTTACGACGACGGGCGAAGCGCCGGGAACGAACCGCTTTGAAGTATCGGGCGACCGCGGCAAAATTGTGATCGAGGACAACAAGCTGACGTTCTGGCGTCTGCGCGTACCCGAGCCGGAATTCAACCGCGAATATAAAGGCGGCTTCGGTTCTCCGGAATGCTGGAAATGCGATGTGCCGATTGTCGGAGCTCCGGGTCCGGGCCACAAAGGCATTACGCAAAACTTCGTGAACCATATTTTGAACGGAACGCCGCTGCTTGCACCGGGCGAAGAAGGCATCAAAGGGTTGACCTTGTCCAACGCCATGCATTTGTCTTCCTGGATCGATAACTGGGTAGATCTTCCGATCAACGAGGATTTGTATTACGAAAAGCTGCAAGAACGCATTCAAAGCTCTACGGTCAAGAAAGAAGTCAAAGCCGTAGAAATGGACGTAAAAGGAACTCATTAATCGTTCATGAAAAGGCAACTTTCGGTCAAGCCGAGGTTGTCTTTTTTTGTAATATGAGCTTAAACTGACTTGACATCCGCGGCAAAATGTTTTATAAATGGATCAATGCAATAACCGATAAGTTACATTCGATGACGAGAAAGAGTAAGCCACGATCATGATCCCCAGAGAGCCGGCGCTTTGCTGAAAGCCGGCGTTCATGCCGCAGCCGAAAATCATCTCTGAGAAGTGAAGCTAAACGCGCTTATTCGAACGGGCGCAAGTAAGCTTAACCGGGGGTCCGCCGTTACAAGGAACGCGTATGATGGTACGTTGACGAGTGCTGCGACAGTTCGCTTTTCCGGCGAAGCTGCCGCGGAACAAGGGTGGTAACGCGAGCTATAGACTCGTCCCTTCAGAGGGACGGGTCTTTTTTGTTGTTCAAATTTAAGTGAAGCAGGTGACGTTCATGCAAAAGGTCGATCCGAAAGAAAAGGCGAGAAGCCGGGAATTAAGAGTGCTGGAGCAGTGGCAGAAGGAAGGAACGTTCAGGAAGTCGACGGCAAACCGGGAAGGCCGACCGAATTTCGTGTTCTACGAAGGACCGCCGACCGCTAACGGCGCTCCCCATATCGGGCATGTGCTGGGCAGGGTGATCAAAGATTTTATCGGCCGCTACAAAACGATGAAAGGATATCGAGTCGTTCGCAAAGCGGGCTGGGATACCCATGGCTTACCGGTCGAGCTTGGGGTGGAGAAGCAGCTCGGCATTTCCGGCAAACAGGAAATCGAGCGCTACGGCGTGGCGGAATTCGTACAAAAATGCAAGGACAGCGTGTTTACGTACGAGAAGCAATGGCGCGAGCTGACCGAGGCTATCGGCTATTGGACAGATATGGACCATCCTTATATAACGCTCGACAATCAATATATCGAGAGCGTATGGCACTTACTGTCGGAAATTCATAAGAAGGAGCTGCTGTACAAGGGACATCGGGTCAGCCCGTACTGCCCTTGCTGTCAGACGACGCTGAGCTCTCATGAAGTGGCGCAGGGCTATGAGGATGTGAAGGATTTGACCGCTACGGTCAAATTCAAACTGGAAGCAAGCGGGGAGGTTATCCTCGCCTGGACGACGACGCCTTGGACGCTGCCCGCCAATGTGGCGCTTGCGGTAAACGAACGCATCACTTACGCCAAAGTGAGGCAGCAGGGGGAAGTCTACATCGTCGCCGACAATTTGCTGGAGAGCGTGATGAAGGGCGAGTACGAGAAGCTAGGCACGCTGCAAGGGTCCGAGCTTGTCGGTCTTCGCTATATCCCGCCGTTCCGCTATGTCGAGGTTCCGCATGCGCATGTCGTCATCGAAGGCGATTTTGTAACGGACAACAGCGGCACAGGGATTGTCCATATTGCGCCGGCTCACGGCGAGGACGATTATAAAGCGGCGATGAAGCACGGCATCAGCATGCTGAGCGTGGTGAACGCGGCGGGGCGCTATATCGACGAGGTGACGGACCTGGCCGGCAAATTCGTCAAAGACTGCGACGTCGATATCGTCAAGCTGCTGGCGGAACGCGGACTGCTCTACGACAAGGAGCGCATGGAGCATAGTTATCCGTTCTGTTGGCGCTGCAAGTCGCCTTTGTTGTATTATGCGACCGAAAGCTGGTTTATCCGCACGACGGCGGTCAAGGAGCAGCTGATCGCGAACAACCGGCAGGTCGACTGGTATCCGGAACATATTCGCGAAGGACGCTTCGGCAACTTCCTGGAGGAGCTGGTCGATTGGAACATCAGCCGCAACCGCTACTGGGGGACGCCGCTGAATGTATGGCAGTGTCCGGACTGCGGCGGACAGCATGTGCCGGGAAGCATCCGCGATCTGCGCGAACACTCCGTAAACGAGCTGCCCGCCGAGCTTGATCTGCACAAGCCTTACGTCGACGAAATCAAGCTGAAGTGCCCTCACTGCGAGCGCGGCGTGATGGAGCGGACTTCTGAGGTGATCGACGTATGGTTCGACAGCGGCTCCATGCCGTTTGCGCAATACCACGTTCCGTTCGAGAACGATGACGTCTTTGCCGAGCAGTATCCGGCCGATATGATTTGCGAAGGGATCGATCAGACGCGCGGATGGTTTTTCAGTCTGCTGGCGGTGTCGACCTTGTTTAACGGGCAAGCGCCGTATAAAGCGGTTTTGTCCACGGGACATATTCTGGACGAGAACGGTCAAAAAATGTCCAAGAGCAAGGGCAACGTCATCGATCCGTGGGAAATCATCGGCGATTACGGAACCGACGCATTCCGCTGGGCCTTGCTCGCGGACAGCGCTCCGTGGAACAGCAAACGGTTTTCCAAGCAGATTGTCGCCGAAGCGAAGTCCAAGGTGATCGATACTATAGTCAACGCTCATGCATTTTATACGCTGTATGCCGCTATCGACGGGTATAAGCCGGAGGAGCACGCCGAAGAAGTCAGCGGCAATCGGCTGGACCGGTGGATTTTGTCCCGTCTCGCTCATTTGGTACAGGACGTAGGCAAAGGGCTGGAGGCGGTCGACTTCTTGAATCCGGCCAAGGCGATCGAAGCGTTCGTGGACGAAATGAGCAACTGGTACATCCGCCGCTCCCGCGACCGCTTCTGGGGCAGCGGCTTGTCAAACGATAAGCTATGGGCGTACCAGACGCTGCACGAGGTGCTTCTGACGCTGGCGAAGCTGATGGCGCCGTACACGCCGTTTCTGTCCGACGATCTGTATCGTAATCTTGCGGGAGGCAGAGGGAGCGTGCACCTGGAAGACTATCCGGAAGCGGACGCTTCCCGGATCGATGCTGAGCTGGAGAGGGACATGGAAACCGTGCGCAATATGGTCGAGCTTGCCCGCAGCGTGCGCAGCGAAACCGGAGTGAAGACGCGCCAGCCGCTGTCCGAGCTGATCGTCGCGTTAGACGCGCCGCTCGATCTGACGGTTTATGCGCCGATCATTCAGGAGGAGCTGAATGTCAAATCGATTCGGACGGAGACGAGCGAGAACGGGCTGGTCGACGTTACGCTGAAGCTGAATTTGAAAGCGGCCGGGCCCAAATACGGCAAGCGGGTCGGCGAGCTGCAGCAGGCTTTGAAGGCGATGAACGCAGCGGAAGCGGCGGCGATCGTCAAGGCGGGCTCTTATGCTCACAGGCTGCAGAACGGGGAGATCGTGGAGCTGCCGCTTGAGGATCTCTTGGTCGAGAAGGTCGCCAAGCCGGGCTTCGCTTCCGCTTCCGGCTACGGGATGACGGTCGCTTTGAATACGGCGCTGACGCCCGAGCTGAAACAGGAAGGGCTCGTTCGCGAGCTGGTGCGGGCCGTGCAGGATTATCGCAAGAAGCTGGAGCTGCCCGTCGAGCAAAGGATCGATTTGCTGATGGACACGGATGAAGAGATGCGGGAGGCGGTTCAGGCCTTTGAATCGGTGCTGCTGGATAATGTTCTCATCAACCGCTACGAATTTGCCGGAACGGATGTCATGGATTATGTAGCCGCCGGGGAGAAGACGGTCGGCTTATCGATTCAATAAAGGGGATATACGAGGAAGGGGGCTGCTCAGCCGAGCCGCTCCCTTTTTATCGTTTCATAATGAAGGCGATGTTTAATTTTTCCTGTTTTCCCTCATACTAAAATGAATAGAGCATTCGAGAAAATACGACAAACTTCGGGAGGGAACGGACATGCAGATGGATCCTAAACGACCGCTTATCGTACAAAGTGATTTTACCGTATTGCTGGAGGTGCGCCATCCCGAGTTCGACGTAGTCCGCGCGGGGCTGTCCCGGTTTGCGGATCTGGTCAAAACGCCGGAGCATATTCATACGTACCGGATGTCGGCGCTGTCGCTGTGGAATGCGGCCGCGGCCGGCATGAAGACGGAGGAAATCGCCGATTTTCTGGAACGCCATGCCAAGTTCGGCGTGCCGCCGCATATTAAACAGGACATACGCCGCTTCGTGGAGCGTTACGGTCTGATCCGGATCGAGAGCATGGGCGAAGATCTGCTGCTTATCTCCGACGATGTGGAGGCGATCAAAGAGATGGTTTCGTTTAAATCGCTCCGCTCCTACGGTTTATGCCAGTTGGACGCAAGAACGCTTCGCTTCTCTTCCTCCTTCCGCGGCGTGCTGAAGCAGGAGCTGATCAAACTCGGTTATCCGGTGGAGGATTTGGCCGGTTACACCCGCGGCGAGGAGCTGCCGATCCGGTTGAAGTCGGACGGCTCGGCCGGGAAGGCGTTCCAGCTGCGCGATTATCAGTGTTCGGCCGTCGATTCGTTCTACCGCGAGGGAAGCATGCAGGGCGGAAGCGGAGTGCTCGTGCTGCCTTGCGGGGCGGGCAAGACGATTATCGGGATTGCGGCTATGGGCAAACTCAGCTGTGCCACGCTTATTTTGACAACGAACAGCACTTCGGTACGCCAATGGAAGCGCGAAATATTGGAGAAAACCGATGTGACCGAGGAGATGGTCGGCGAATATACGGGGACGATGAAGGACGTGAAGCCGATTACGATCGCCACCTATCAAATTTTGACGTACCGCAAATCGAAGGATGATTTGTTCGTTCATATGGATTTATTCAATAAACGGGATTGGGGCTTGATCGTGTACGACGAAGTGCACCTGCTTCCCGCTCCCGTCTTTCGCGTGACGGCCGATATTCAAGCTACGCGGCGGCTGGGGCTTACGGCTACGCTGGTACGAGAGGACGGGAGGGAGGAGGACGTATTCTCGCTGGTCGGCCCGAAGCGGTATGAGATGCCGTGGAAGGAGCTGGAGGGCAAAGGCTGGATCGCATCGGTCACATGCACCGAAATTCGGATTGCCCTGCCGGATGATGAAAAAGAACGCTATTTGACGGCGGAGCCCAGACAGCGAATCCGTATCGCCAGCGAAAACCCGGCCAAGCTCGGGATCGTGCGGGAGCTGCTTGTGAAGCATGCGGACGATTCAATCATTGTTATAGGACAGTATCTCGATCAGCTTAAAGAAGTTTCTGAAGCGATCGGAGCGCCGCTTATTTACGGGCAAATGCCCCATGAGGAACGGGAGGAGCTGTACCGCCGGTTTCGCTCCGGCGAGCTAAGGACGATCGTCGTCTCCAAGGTCGCCAATTTTGCCGTCGATTTGCCCGATGCCAGCGTAGCGATTCAAATATCAGGCAGCTTCGGCTCGCGGCAGGAGGAAGCTCAGCGGCTCGGACGCATTCTGCGCCCGAAAGCCGAAGTCAATGAGGCCAGCTTCTATTCCATTGTGTCCGCAGATACGAAAGAGCAGGATTTTGCCTTGAACCGACAGCTGTTTCTGATCGAGCAAGGCTACCGGTATACGATTGAAGACAGGACGGCCGAAGCCGCGGACAAGCGGGAGGACAATAGCTTGATGCGCGTCCTTGACGAAACGGTACAAGGATCGTCCGGTCTGCATCGGACAGAGCCGCCGTATCGGGCGGAGGAAGAGGGGGCTGCAGCAAGATGAATCACGCCTATTTTTTGACTAGAATGCCGCAGACGCTGCGCCTGCAAATCGAGGCCGAAAGCGTCTATGCGCCTTGGCTGAAGCAGGGCGAGACGCTGGAGCGAATTTTCGCGAATCCGGCGATTATGGAGACGGTTTATAACCAAATGACGCTGCGGGAGCGCAAAGTGCTGCGGCTTATCGTCTCCTGCATCGGCTGCGAGCCGTTCGATGCGGCAAGGCTGGAGAAGCTGGCTCAGCCCGTCATGTCGGGGGCGGATGCGAAAGTCGGCTTTTTGCTGCTACTCAGAAAAGGAATTTGCTATACGTTCCGCAAATCGTGGGGAGAGCATGTGTACGTCATGTCGCCGGACGCGCTGGCTTTATGGCAGCCGATTCTCTTGGAGGAAACGGCGGCTTCGGGCGGAGAAACGGCCGCGGAGCTAACGGTAACGGGGGGAGCGGGTCTTGCCAGGGAGCTTTTTTATACGCTGGTCTTTATCAGGGATCATCCGATCCGGCTCACCAAATCCGGCGCACTGCATAAGAGGCAGCTGCAAAAACTGGTCGAACTGTCCTCTCTGCAAGACGAATGGTTCACAGGCACAGGCATAAAATATGCTTATGCGGATACGTATCCTTACTCTATCGCCGTTATTTTGGAATTTTTGACACGGCTCGGTCTGCTTGATAAGCAAGGAGAGGAAATGCCGCTTAAGGATAGCGCCGTCAGCGGCTGGCTGTCTTTAAGCGAAGAAGAGCAGACGGCCGTCTTATACCGGATTTGGCAGCCTGTCGCCTTCCCCGGCGCGGTGTGGCTGCAGCATGCCGCATTATGGCTCGAGCGGCGCCAGGAAGGCCAGTGGATACAAGCTGCGGAGCTGCTGCAGTGGCTGTTCGCTCATCAATTGGTCCAGTCGGATGCAGCCGAGGAAGACGGCGCTGCGGTCATCGATATGCTGGAGCGGCAATGGCTGTTTCCTTTGATTGCGTTCGGCTGGCTGGAGAAGGGAGAGACGGCAACCGGCAAGGTATGCTACCGGTGGCGCATCCGGCCGGGGAAAGACGGTTTTTCGTCCGACGAAGTTGATGCCGGCGGAGGACGCTGGTATGTCCAGCCGGATTTCGAGGTGCTCGTTCCGTCCGACGTGACGCTCGCCGCCCGCTGGGAGCTGTCGTATTTCGCCGACCATATCAAATCCGACCATGTCTCGATTTACAAGCTGAGCAAGGAAGGTGTGCAGCGGGGGCTTGAAAGTGGCCGCAGTCTTGAAGAGATGGCCGGACTTCTGGCGGATCACGCTCATTACGGGCTCCCCGACAACGTGCAATTGACGCTGGAGCAGTGGGCGAAGCCGTTCGGTCGGCTGCAGTTCGAGCAAGCGGTGCTGCTGCGCTGCCGCGACCAGGAGGCGGCCGATACGGTCCGCAAGCTGACGGCCGCAGCCGATTGCCTCGCGGAGGAGCTCGGAGAACGCGTATGGATCGTTCGTCCGGACCAGATTAACCGCTTGACCGGACTCCTGGACAAAGCGGGCTGGATGCCCGGCAAGTTGGCCATATCGAGCGGCAATCCCGCAGCGGCATCTCATTCCAGCGAGGCGGAGGAAGAAGGCGGCAAGGAGAACATTCGCTCCGGCAAGGCGCCGGAGGAACCGTGGAGGCCCGAGCCGGGGGACAAAGGTTTTATCTACGCCCGACATGCCATAGGCTACTTTGAGATGGAGCAGCGGCTGCCGAACGTCGCCGAATTGTATCCGGATTTGAACGGGATTCCCACCGGCTGGATGAAGGATTATCGGACCTATCACGCGTCGACGCGAAGGGAAATGGTGGAGAAGGCTATGGAATGGAAAGCGGCCCTGCAGGTAAGGCATAACGGCAAAGACCGGCTTATCGCGCCGCGCAAGCTGCAGGAAACCCGCGGCACATGGAGCATGACCGGACTTGACCAGGCGGAGCTGCAGGAAGTTTGCTGGCTTGCCGACGACGTGCAGGAGATGAAGATCATCCTACCTGGCATTAATGATAAATATTGATGCAACAAACCGGGCGAATGTATGTTATGATAGACTTGTCTACCAAGATGCAAAACAAACGGATAAGGCAGGTGCTACTATGGCAGTAATGGAAGCTCAGGCGTTGGATATGTCTGCCATTTTGACGCAGGCTTATGACTTGGGGGATATGATCAACGGCTCGGCCGAAACGGCCGATTACTTATATTGGAAGAAAGTTAAGGACGAAGACCCGCAGGTGAAAGAGCTGCTGAGGCTGTTTCAGAAAAAAAAGGATTTGTTCGAGGAATGCCAGCGATTCGGGCATTTTCATCCCGATTATCACAGCGCGCTCGATCAGGCCAAACAAATTCAGGAGCAGCTCGACAGCCTGGAGTCGGTCAAGCGGTACAAGGAGGCGGAGCGTCGCCTGGACGATCTTCTGTTTACCGTGTCGGAAATGATCGCCCGCAGCGTGTCGGATTCGATCAAGGTGCCCGGCAACGAGCTGCTTGCCTCAGGAGGAAGCTGCTCCACCGGGGGCTGTTCCGGCGGCTGCTCCAGCTGCGGTTAACCTATTTGATTCCGGGCGATAGCTTGAACACGGGAATTAGGCGTCCGACTTCGCGTTCATGGCGGTTTATAACAGCAGGGCGGTGAAATTCGCTTAAGCTGGCGATTTCGTGATCCAGCAGAGCGTCGAGCTGAATCAGCGCCTCCATCACGGCGGGGTACAGCGCGCGGGCCGACCCGTCCTCGATTTTGAGTGCGAGTCCCCAGCCTCTCTCGGGGATGGTCAGCGCGTATACGCCTTCGGCGCCCATCTTGCCGATGACTCGCCCGCGGGTAACCTCGGCGAGCCGGGTGTCGAACCGCCCCGTGCCGGCTACATAGTACGGCTGCGCGGCGATGGCCGCTACGATTCGCCTGCAGGCTTCCGCCCGCTGGGCGGGCAACGAATCCGGCGAGCCGAGTCTTGCGAAGGCATAAGCCAGCGCCGCAAGCGGCATGGCGAAGACGGGGACGCCGCAGCCGTCGACGGCAAGCGTAATTTGCGCCTCTGGCAGCCCGCACATCTCCGATACCGTCTGCAGCATAAGCCGCTGCACCGGGTGATCGGCCGATGTATACGTTTGCGCGGGAGCCTGCAGCCACAGGGCGAGAGCGAGCATGCCCGCATGCTTGCCCGAGCAGTTGTTGCGAAGCGGGGTGAGAGGAGCGCCATCCCGTTTGAGACGGTCGGCCGTCGGACGGTGGTAAGGTTCATGAACGCCGCAGCGCAAAGCCGATTCATCCAAACCGAGCGCACGCAGCGTTTGCAAGACGCAGGAGGCGTGCTCATCCTCCCCGTTATGGGAAGCGCAGATTAAAGCGATTTGGCGGTCGTCGAACGCATACTGCGCGGCCCCGCACGACTCCAATAACGGAATCGCTTGCAGAAGCTTGGCGGCCGAGCGTGCGAACGTATAGTGAAGCGGGCTTCCGACGCTCGCGACGCACCGGCGTTCCGTATCAATGACGGCGAGATGCCCGCGATGCGCGCTTTCGGTCAATGCGCCGCGGACCGCTTCGACCATAATTTCCGAATCCATCATGATGGACCTCATCCTTTCATCTCCATTATAGAAAGAAGGTATTATAGCATGTTTACCGAACGAAGCGGACTGATTGTCTGGTTCAGCGATTTGAAAGCCGCGACCAAGCAACTGGAGCGTTATGGCAGCGTTCACTTTATTTCTAAGCGGCTGCATTACGCTGCCTTATATATTCATGCGAGCAAGCTGGAGGAAACCGTCAAGCAGCTGCAGAAGCTGCCGTTCGTCAAAAAAGTCGAACGCTCTTACCGTAACGAAATCAAAACGGAATATAGTAGTAATATGCCTGATAAAACAAGATTTTACACCCTCTAGAAGCGCGATGAAAAAGTGGCCGAAGATTCGATAGAGAGTTGGAACAGCGTAAGCGTTCGTCTTTGTCTCCTACGGATTTCTGCCTAAGGCAAAAAAAGTTGTAGAAAGCCTCCGTTTCCGGAGGCTTTTTCTTTTTTCTAAAGAAATTCTAAAGATTTTTTTATTTGGAATCTATTTTTAAATCAAGTACAATTGGAAATACATGCATTTATTTTGTACATAGGCGAAAAGGACTATTTTGCTGGGTGAGGGGTTGTGATTTATGAGGGATAAAACAGCACACCGTACAAGCAACAGCGATCCGTACTTCGTTGCCCTCGGCGACAAAAACATTGCGGACATCGTAATCACGAATCATGCCCGAATCCGTTGGGCCGATAGAGTTGAAAGCCGAAAGACCGGGTTTGACGACATCTGCGATTTTTTGTGGAGCCGGCTCAGAGAAGGGCAGATCAGATCCTATTACAAAAACGGGCAAGACGTCTATTTGGTGGAGGACGATCTTGTGATGGTGGCTGAATTCGTCCCCTGTGACATAAACGGCGCGACGGATTGCCCGCCGCTGCACCGGATGGTGATCGTCACTTTCCTCGGACGCATGTCCGAAACGATCGAATTGAGAGATTTGAAATCTTACTACTCCTGGCTGAGACATTCCCGCCGAATGACGCTTATCAAAAACAGCCGCAAACGCAGATAGTTTATTTATGAATCGATTGTGGGGCGTTCCGCTAACCGGAAGGCTCCTTTTTAGTTTTGGCGGATGCGGGCAACAGACGACTCGGAAAACGGCGGGCCGCAGACGAATTTTGCAGCAATGGCGGCAGCGGCTTTTGGGGGATGCGTTTCTTTGCTATAATAGGGGCTACCAAGCAGGCTGGAGGTAGGCGATGGCACTTAATTTTCATCAGCTTCATATTTTCTACACCGTTGCGGAAAAAGGCAGTTTTTCTCATGCGGCGCAAGCGCTTCATATGACACAGCCGGCAGTTACGATGCAGGTGCAATCACTGGAGGAATATTTCGGCACGAAGCTGTTTAACCGCTCCACCAAAAAAATCGAGCTTTCGGAAGCGGGAAGAACGCTGCTGCCTTACGCCAAGCGGAGCATCGATCTGATGAAGGAAACGGATATCGGGATGTCCAAATTCACCCATATGCTGGAGGACCGGCTCTACTTGGGCGCAAGCATGACGGTCGGAGAATATATTTTGCCGCGGCTGCTCGGTCCGTTCGGTAAGGAATATCCGAACATTTCGGTCAGTATGAAAGTGATCAACACCCGGCAAATCCTAGAGGAAGTATTGAACCATCAGCTGAATTTCGGCTTGGTGGAGGCGGAGGTGCAGCATCCGGACGTTCATGTCGAAGCAGTGATGAACGACGAGCTGGTGCTCATTCTTCCGAAGGAGCATCCGCTGTCCGCCTGTCCGTCCGTCCAGCTTGAGGACGTTTTGCAATATTCGTTCGTGCTGCGGGAACAGGGCTCCGGCACCCGCAGAGTGATGGAGGAGGAGCTGGCCAAGGCGGGCATCGATCCCGGCGAGATGAAAATCGTTATGGAGCTGGGCAGTACGGGAGCGGTGAAATCGGCCGTGGAAGCGGGACTCGGCATTTCGATATTATCCCAATCGTCGGTCAAGCATGAAGCGGCGCTCGGCGTGCTTCAAGTCAAAGACATCGAAGGAATCCGCTTCTCGCGGAGCTTTTATGCGATTTATTTGAACTCGACCATTTTGCCGATTTCCGCGGTAACGTTCGTCTCGTTTCTTCGCGAGCGCGATTTAAGCCAGTGGCTATAATAATATAGGAAATGATACGCAAAATCCGCGCATAGAGTTGAACGCGGCATGAATCCAGGTTCGTTAGACAAAGGAGAGAAGCGGAACATGAAGTATGCCGATTTACATACCCATACGCTTGCTTCGGACGGGACGCAAGCGCCGTCCGACAACGTAAGATTAGCCGCGGAAGCAGGGCTTGCCGCCATTGCGATCACCGATCACGATACGGTGGCGGGCGTGGCGGAAGCGCTCGAAGCGGGCCTGCGTTACGGAGTTGAAGTGGTGCCCGGAGTGGAAGTCAGCACGATGTCGAAGGGCCGGGATATTCATGTGCTGGGGTATTACGTCAACCCTGAGGACGAACGATTTTTGCGGCGCCTGGCGGAGATCAGGGACGTTCGCGACCGGCGCAACGTGATGATGCTGCAGCGGCTGAACGAGCTCGGTCTGGACATTTCAATGGAAGATGTCGTCGCGTCTTTGCAGGTTTCGAAGAAAGACGGCGAGACCATCGGCAGGCCGCATATCGCCGACGCGCTTGTGCGCAAAGGCTATGTCGCCGATATGAAAGAAGCGTTCGACCGTTATCTGGGCGCGGACGGAGCGGCTTACGTCAATCCCCCGCGCATCGGTCCGGCTGTTGCGGTGCAGTGGATTCTGGAGAGCGGAGGCGTTCCGGTGCTTGCGCACCCGGGACTGTACGACCAGGATGAGCTTATAGAAGAGCTGGCGGGACAAGGGCTCGCCGGCCTGGAAGCATATCATTCCGACCATACGCCGCAGCAGGAGGAGCATTACCGGCAGATCGCCGAACGGCTTAATCTGATCGTTACCGCCGGCTCCGATTTTCACGGAGAACGGGGAGGCGTCGTGTTTCACGCGCCTGTCGGGGCAAGAAAAATCGACGTCTCCGTCTTGGAGCGGCTAGAGTCGGCAAGGAGGAGAGATTTATGAATGTCCGCAAAGCGATTATTCCCGCGGCAGGGCTAGGGACCCGTTTTTTGCCAGCGACCAAGGCGCAGCCTAAGGAAATGCTGCCGATTGTCGATAAGCCCGCTATTCAATATATCGTTGAAGAAGCGATAGCTTCGGGAATCGAAGATATTATGATCGTCACCGGACGCAGCAAACGGGCGATCGAGGATCATTTTGACAAATCGGTCGAGCTGGAAATGATGCTGGAAGAGAAAGGAAATCAGGAGCTGCTGAGTATGGTGCGCGAAGTGTCGAATTTGGCGGACGTCCATTATATCCGGCAGAAGCAGCCGCTCGGTCTCGGTCATGCCGTGCTGTGCGCCAAGAAATTTATCGGCAACGAACCGTTCGCCGTGCTGCTCGGGGACGATATCATCCAGGCGGAGCCGCCTTGTCTGAAACAAATGATCGACTTGTTCGACGCAACGGAGAGACCCGTTATCGCCACGCAGGAAGTACCTTGGGAGGAAGTCGACAAGTACGGTATCGTATCGCCGGCCGCGGTATCGGGCTCGCATCGGCTTATTGATGATTTGATCGAAAAGCCCGACCGGGATCAGGCGCCCTCCAATCTGGCCGTCATCGGACGGTATATCATTACGCCGGAAATTTTCGGGATTTTGGAGCGTTTGGAGCCGGGCAGGGGCGGCGAGATCCAGTTGACGGACGCGCTGCGGGTATTGAACAAGGAACGGCAGATGGTCGTGTATCCGCTTCAGGGCAAACGGTACGATGTGGGCGACAAGCTCGGTTATATCGAAGCGACGATCGAATTGGCTCTGGAGAGAGAGGATCTTCAGGGCGCGCTGAAAGCTTATTTGCGACAGCTGACCGAGCCTTGGCGCGGGAGCTGGTAGAACGGCGATATTCGTGCTTGCCGAGCGTACAGACGCTTATTGAACCTATTCGAAGCGTTGAATACGCCGGCCAAGCTCCACATTGTTGAGGGAAAGCCGGACTCATTCGAAACGGCGAAAAAACCGGAAAGAAGTCTTCCGGTTTTTTTGTGTTGCTGCGGATTTTTTGTGAAAAGGTTAGGGACGAGGGCCGCTCGTCATTTTACCGCCGCCGGCATCCGCTTGATCGCGTCGACGTCGGGGGTGACGAACAGCGTCTTCTGATGATCGTAGATGACGAAGCCCGGCTTGGCGCCGTTAGGCTTGCGGACATGCCTGATCTGCGTATAGTCGACCGGCACTTGGCTCGATTCCTTGGCTTGGCTGAAATAGGCGGCCAAACGGGCGGCTTCCAGCAGCGTCTGCTCGCCGAACTGCTGGCTGCGGATGACGACATGCGAGCCCGGAATGTCCTTCGTGTGCAGCCATGTATCGGCGGAATGGGCCAGACGATTGGTCAAGTATTCGTTTTGCGTATTGTTTTTTCCGACGTAGATCGGAATCCCTTCGCTCGAAGTGAAGCAGGAGAGAACCGGCTTCTGGTTTGCCTTTTTCTTCTTCGTCTTCTTGCTGCGGTCGCGGATATAGCCCTGCTCGACAAGCTCCTCGCGGATTTCTTCAATGTCGCTCAGCGAGGCCGTACCAAGCTGCTGAAGTAAATTGTCCAAATAACGGATTTCTTCATGCGTATGCTCCATCTGCTCCCGCACCGCAATCAAGCTGTTTTTGCTCTTCGTATACTTTTTGAAGTAGCGTTGGGCGTTTTCCGAGGCGGTGAGCAGCGGATCGAGCGCGATGTTTATAGGGCGCTGCTCCTCGTCGTAATAGTTAATCACTTCGATCGTAGTATCTCCCTTTTGAATCTGATGCAAAGAGGCGGTGAGCAGCTCGCCCAAAATGCGGAATTTATCCGCATCTTGTCCTTCCTCCAGCGTTTCCTGCAGCTTCTCCAGTTTCTTCGCGTTTTTGCCGCGCTCGTTCTGCAAGAAGCGGAGCAGATCGGACACCCGCTGTTTAACGGTATCCCGCTCCGCCTTATCGCCGTAAAAAGCTTCCAGACATTCGCTCACGGTGGCATAGCTTGTCACCGCTCCTCCAAGATGGGTCAGCTCGATCACGGAGAAATAGGCTTTGCCCGATTCCTTGAGCTCGCAAATGTTCGGCTGCGCGTTTCCTTGCCGCAGCTGCTCCGTAACGGAACGAAACGGCTCCCATAAGATAGCCGCGTTATCTTCGGGCGTACGGGCCACGAGCAGCGGAGGCTGGCATCGATGGACCAATTCCTTGGCGACCAGCGGACTGATGCCGCTCAGCCGGTTTACGATCCGCTGCTCCCACGTTTCTTCGCGAACCGCCGCGCCCTCCTGCTTCGGCTCCTCATCGGCGCCGGGTGCCGGAGAAGCGAGCAGAGCGACGAAGCGCTCCTTATCGAGCTCGAAAGGCTGGGCCTTATGCTGCTCCGGGGGGGCGACGTAACGGCTTCCCGGCATGACGATCCGGTAGCTGCTGATCGCCGGCGTGACGTGATGAATGCCGTCGATAATCGTTCCTGCGGCGGGATCGGTCAGAATAATATTGCTGTGGCGGCCCATGATTTCGATCACAATGACTTTGCTGCTTAAATCTCCGAGCTCGTCGCGCTGCCGGATTTGCATGTGGATCACTCTCTCCAGCCCAGGCTGGGAGACGCTCTCGATGATGCCGCTCTCGCAATGCTTGCGCAGAAGCATGCAGAACATCGGAGCCTCCATCGGGTTCAGAAAGTTTTGCTCCGTATAATGGACCCGCGGATATGTCGGGTTCGCCGAAAGCAGAAGCTTCAAGTTGCTGCCTTGAGCCCGCAGCTGGAGCACGATATCGTGCTCCGAAGGCATATGCACTTTATTGATTCGGCCGCCGACGCAGCTCTGCAACTGCTGCACGAGGCTGCGGACGACCAGTCCGTCTAACGACATTTCAATGACAACTCCATTCAAAAAATCAAGGATGATGAGCTAGCGGGAAAACCCCTCTACTATCATGCCATATTTTCGGCAAAAACTTAAGCGGCATTTCCTTTGGTGCTATTTTGCGGCTTGTCTGAATACATTTACTAAAAGAGGCTGTCCCCATGGCGGCGCTTTAACATGGCGGAATCAGAACAACCTTTTGGTACAACCTTTTGGGAGGGAATAAGCAGATGAGTCACAAGATGTGGTATCAAATGACGGCAGAGGACATTGTGCAGTCGCAAAGGACCGAACCGTCAACGGGACTCTCTTCAGAAGAGGCGGAGAAGCGTTTGGCGGAGCACGGGCGCAATGAATTATCCGAAGGAAAAAAAATATCGCCGCTAGCCCTTTTTCTAAACCAGTTCAAAGATTTTATGGTGCTGGTTCTGATGGGAGCGACGTTAATTTCCGGGCTTCTGGGCGAATACCTGGACGCAATTACGATCATTGCGATCATTATTATGAACGGGATTCTCGGCTTCATTCAGGAATTCCGGGCGGAGCGGTCGCTGCGCGCTTTGAAGGAGCTGTCCGCCCCTAATGCCAAAGTGCTTCGGCAGGGCGCCATCGAGCTCATTCCTGCACGGGAGCTCGTGCCGGGCGATGTGATTCTGATCGAGAGCGGAGATCGAATTCCGGCAGATCTGCGGTTTGTCGAGGCGAACGGCTTATATGTGGAGGAATCCGCTTTGACCGGGGAATCCGTACCTGTCGGCAAGCACACAGAGCCGCTTTCAGGCGACGAGGTGCCGCTCGGGGACCAACGCAATCTCGGCTTTATGGGGACGATGGTGACCCGGGGAACGGCCAAAGGGGTCGTCGTGCGAACCGGGATGAACACGGAAATGGGCAAAATCGCCGATTTGATTCAAAGCACGGAATCGACGGAGACGCCGCTTCAGCATCGGCTGGAACAGCTGGGCAAAATTCTGATTATCGTCGCGCTGGCTTTGACCGTCGTCGTGGTTATCGCCGGGATCGTTCACGGACAAGAGCCGTACGGCATGTTTTTGGCCGGCGTCAGCTTGGCGGTAGCCGCGATCCCCGAAGGGCTTCCGGCAATTGTCACCATCGCGCTCGCGCTTGGGGTGCAGCGGATGATTCAGCGCAAGGCGATCGTGCGCAAGCTGCCTTCGGTGGAGACGCTAGGCTGCGCCTCGGTCATCTGCTCCGACAAGACAGGCACTTTGACGCAAAATAAAATGACGGTCACGCATTTATGGGTCGGCGGCAATGTGATGGAAGTGACGGGCGACGGTTACGATCCGCACGGAGAGATTTTGGACCGCGGGAGTCATGTCGATCTGCGCAAAAATCAAATGCTGCGGCGGCTGCTGCAGGTGTCCGTATTGTGCAATAACGCCGTGCTGGTGGAGGAGAGAACGGATTCCAAGCGCAAGAAGCTGCCTGACGAGCAGCCGGAGACGCAGTGGAGCATCAAAGGCGATCCCACGGAGGGAGCGCTTGTGGTGCTGGGCGCCAAGGCGGGCATGACTCACCAATCGCTCGAAGGGCTGTACCGCAGGTTGAGCGAGTATCCTTTTGACTCGGAACGCAAGCGGATGTCGGTGCTGGTGGAGCATCAGGGCGGGCGCATGGTCTGCACCAAAGGGGCGCCCGACGTCCTTCTGCAGCAGTGCAGCTACGTGCTGTGGGACGACCGCGTCATTCCGTTTACGCCGACGCTGAAGCAGCGTGTGCTTGCGGCCAACGAAGGGATGGCGAAAAACGCGCTTCGCGTGCTGGGCCTCGCCTATCGCGACGTGAAGGCGGCCGAGCGTTGCGACGCCGAAGAGCAAGTGGAGAACAATCTGATCTTCGTCGGGCTGACGGGCATGATCGACCCGCCGCGCAAAGAAGTCCGCGAAGCGATCTCGAAATGCCGCAAAGCCGGCATTAAGACCGTCATGATTACGGGCGATCATCAATCGACCGCGGAAGCCATCGCAAAGCAGCTCGGCATTATGCCGCCAAACGGCGGGATGGCGCTGAACGGCCAGCAGCTGAGCCAGATGAGCGAGGACGATCTGGACGGCAGCGTAGAGAATGCGTACGTATATGCCCGGGTATCGCCCGAGCATAAGCTTAGAATCGTCAAGGCATTGCAGCGCAAGGGCCATGTCGTGGCGATGACCGGCGACGGCGTCAACGACGCTCCCGCTATTAAGGCGGCTGATATCGGCATTGCGATGGGCATCAGCGGAACCGACGTTTCCAAGGAAGCTTCGGCGCTTGTGCTCAGCGACGATAATTTTGCCACTATTGTAGCGGCGATAGAGGAAGGGCGCGGCATTTACGAGAACATCCGCAAATTTATCCGATATTTGCTCGCTTCGAACGTAGGCGAAATCATGACGATGTTTCTGGCCATGATGGCCGGTCTGCCTCTTCCGCTGGTGCCGATCCAGATTTTGTGGGTCAATCTGGTGACGGACGGCTTGCCGGCGATGGCGCTCGGAATCGATCAGGCCGAAAAGGATTTGATGCAGCAGAAGCCGCGCGGAGCGCGCGAAAATATTTTTGCCCGCCGGCTCGGCTGGAAAATTATAAGCCGCGGCATTCTGATCGGGCTGTGTACGCTTGCGGCGTTCGTCATTATGCTGCATCAGGGAGGAGCCTCCGACGAGTCGGTACTGACGAAGGCGCAAACCGTCGCGTTCGCCACGCTGGTTATGGCGCAGCTGATTCACGTATTCGACTGCCGCAGCTCCCGCTCGATCTTCCACCGCAATCCGCTGCAAAACATGTACTTGGTGCTGGCGGTCATCTCGTCTCTCGTGCTTATGCTTGCGGTATTGTATATCGAGCAGCTGCGTCCGATTTTCAAAACGGTTCCGCTCGATTGGAAGGACTGGATTATCGTGCTCGTCTTTGCCGGCATTCCGACATTCTTTATGGGCTTCGGCAGCGTCATGAGCAAGCCGTCCAAACGAAAAACGATGCGTTACGGCAGCGCCAAGCCTGCCGCCAGATAAACGTTCGCACATCCGGTTTGCGGGAGAACTGCCCGCAGGCCGGATTCTTTTGCATTTCCGCCCGATTTACGATAAAATTACCCGGATAAACTATGCATTTGCCCGGTTTTGCGTTATGATATTGGCTAAACCAAAAGAATGCGGCAGCAGGTCGGAGATCAGGGGAGAGAAGCGTTATGAACTTTACGAAAATGCATGGTTTGGGAAATGATTTTATCGTCGTCGCGGGAGAAAAAGAGCTGCCGGCCGGCGCAAGCGAGCTTGCGGTCCGGCTGTGCGACCGTTATTTCGGCATCGGAGCGGACGGCTTGGTATATATATTGCCATCGGAGAAAGCCGATTACAAAATGCGCATTATTAATTCGGACGGCTCCGAGTCGGAGCAGTGCGGCAACGCGGTGCGCTGCGTCGCCAAATACATTTATGAGTACGGCATGGTGGAAGCATCCCGCAAGGAGCTTACCGTCGAAACGATCGGAGCCGGGGCGCAAAAGGTCCAGCTGACGGTCGAGAGCGGCCGCGTGACGGCGGTTCGCGTCGATATGGGAGAACCGATTTTGCGCGGAACCGAAGTGCCGACGACCGTCGATTTGGATCAGGTGCTGAACCACCCGATCGAGGTGGACGGCAGACAGTTTCAGTTTACGGCGGTGTCGATGGGCAACCCGCACTGCGTCATCTATGTAGACGACGCGGCCCATTTCGACCTCGGGACGTGGGGGCCGAAGCTGGAAGTGCATCCGCTGTTTCCGCGCAGAGTCAACGTGGAATTCGTCACGGTAAAATCGCCGCAAGCTATGGATATGCGCGTCTGGGAACGCGGCGCCGGACCGACGCTTGCCTGCGGCACGGGAGCATGCGCAACGCTGGTAGCTTCGGTGCTGAACGGCAAATCGGAGCGGTCCGCGACCGTTTCGCTTAAAGGCGGCGATCTGTTCATCGAATGGAACGAAGCGGACAACCATGTGTATATGACAGGCCCTGCCGAGCAGGTGTTCGAAGGTCAGCTGTCGCTTCCGGGGCGGACGAGACGGATTCAGGATTAAAGGTATTTTTTCATGGGAAGGGCGAGGCGGAAGAAATGAAACTGGACTTGAGAGAAGCGCTCCGTCAGCATATTTTGGTCGGCGACGGAGCTATGGGGACATATTTGTATCAGATGGGCTTTCCGGTAGGCATCTCGTATGAAGAGCTGAATCTGCTTCAGCCGGATGTGATTATGGACGTTCATCGCCGTTATTATGAGGCGGGGGCGCGTATTATAGAGACGAATACTTTTTCCGCCAACCGCGAGAAGCTGTCGAAGTACGGCTTGGAGCAGGATGTGGAGGCGATTAACGTTGCCGGCGTCGAGCTGGCCCGCAAGGCGGTAGGGCATGACGCCTACATCGTCGGAGCCATCGGCTCCATCCGCGCAGGCAAGCGGAAAAACGTGCGCACGACCAAAGTTAAGGAAGACTTGCGACAGCAAATCGAAGTGCTGCTGGGCACCGACGTAGACGGCTTAATGCTGGAGTCGTTCTATGATTTGGAGGAAATGCTGCTGGCCTTGAAGGTGATCCGCAAGTTGGGTGACATTCCGGTCATTTGCCAGTTTGCCACGGAAGGCACGGGCACGACTCACGACGGATTTTCCTTGCAGGAGGCGTTCGCGAAGCTGCAGCAAGCCGGGGCCGACGTCGTAGGCTTTAACTGCCGCAGCGGCCCGAACGGGCTTCTGCGTTCCCTGGAGAGAGTCGCGGGAATGGACGCTCCGCTGCCGTTTTCCGTTTTTCCCAATGCAGGAACGCCGGACTATGTGGACGGACGGTTCACTTATGCGGCGACGCCGCAATATTTTGCCGAGACCTCGCTCAAGTTCGCCGATCTCGGCGCGCGGATCATCGGAGGCTGCTGCGGCACGACGCCTGAGCACGTAGCTGCGATTGCCGAGGCGCTGCAGGGCTATCAGCCGGATGCGACCCGGGTGGATCTGCTGCAATCGTCGGAAGCGAAAGCGGCCGTCGTGAGCGAAGCCGCGGCCGACCCGCAGCAAGGAGCGGCCGGGCAAGGGGCCGATTTCGCAGAACCGAGCATCATCGATCTGGTGAAGCAGCGGCATACGGTCATTGTGGAGCTCGATCCGCCGCGCGATCTGGATATTGAGAGGTTTATGCAAGGGGCGCGCGCGCTCAAGGATGCGCATGTGGACGCGCTGACGATGGCGGATAATTCGCTGGCCGTCACCAGAATGAGCAATTTGGCGCTCGGCTATCTGGTCAAGGAGCAGACGGGGCTTCGCCCGCTCATTCATATTGCCTGCCGCGACCGTAACATGATCGGGACGCAGTCGCATATGATGGGACTGCATGCTCTCGGCATCGACCATGTGCTGGCCGTAACCGGCGATCCGGCGCGTTTCGGAGATTTGCCCGGGTCCAGCTCGGTTTATGACTTGACTTCTTTCGAAATCATCCGTATGATCAAGCAGTTGAATGAAGGAATTGCTTTCTCCGGAAAGACGCTGAAGAAGAAGGCCGATTTTATCGTAGGCGCGGCGTTTAACCCGAACGTCAAATATTTGGAGAAGGCCGTTCAGCGCTTAGAGCGCAAAATCGAAGCGGGAGCGGACTATATTATGACGCAGCCGGTGTATAACGCCGAGCTGATTGAAAAGATCCATGAAGCGACGAAGCACTTATCCATTCCTATTTTTATCGGTATTATGCCGCTTGCGAGCGGAGGCAACGCGACGTATTTGCACAACGAAGTGCCCGGCATACAGCTGTCGGACGAAGTGCGCCGGCGGATGGGCGACCTGAAAGGCGAGGAAGGCCGGGCAGCCGGCGTGCAGATCGCCAAGGAGCTGCTCGATACGGCGATGAAATATTTCAACGGCATCTACTTGATGACGCCGTTCCTGTCCTACGATATGACGGTTCAACTGACCAATTACGTATGGGAGAAGGCGGGCAGATCTATTCCCACTTGTACCCATTGACAAAATGAATTAATATAGAATAATGGATGTGAATGCCATGGTTCGCAGTATGACCGGATTCGGACAAGCGAGCCGTTCTTTTGAAGGGTATGCCGTACAGATCGATATCAAGTCGGTCAATCACCGTTACTGCGAAGTTCAAGTGCGCATGCCCCGGGAATGGCTGAAATATGAAGATCTGCTGAAGCGCATGGTGCAGCAGGAGATCAAACGAGGCCGAGTTGACGTTTTTGTTACCGTAGAGCGTCAAGCCGATGCTGTAGGAACGATGGAGCTGAATTGGCCTTTGGCGGAATCATACCGGCTTGCCGCCGAGCAGCTTAGGGAGAGGCTCGGAGCCGAAGGCGCTATGACTGTGCAAGATTATTTGCAAATTCCCGAGCTGATTACGTTTCGTAAGGCCGCGCAGGCTGAAGAAGAAGTGATCGAACGGGAGTGGACGGCCTGCATCACGGATGCCGTTTCGCAGCTCCTGCTGATGCGCGAATCGGAAGGCAGCCATTTGGGCGAAGACACGAGACAGCGTGTGAAGACGCTGGAAGCGCTGCTGGAGCAGGCGAAGCGCCTGTCGCCTCAGGCGGTGCAGGACTATGCGGAGAAGCTTCGCTCGCGGATTCAAGAGCTGCTGCAGCAGCCTGTTATGGATGAAGTGCGGTTAGCCACGGAAGTGGCGGTATTTGCGGATCGTGCCAACGTGGAAGAGGAAATTACAAGACTGCAAAGCCATTTTCAGCAGTGCAGGCAGCTGCTGAGCTCGCCGGAGCCAGTCGGCAGAAAGCTCGACTTCCTGGTTCAGGAGATGAACCGCGAGGTGAATACGATAGGCTCCAAGGCTAACCATGCCGGCCTCACCGCCCTGGTGGTAGAGATGAAGGCCGAGCTGGAGAAAATGAGAGAGCAGATTCAAAATATCGAGTAATGCTTACGATGTAAGTTTTCCCTTTCGGGAAAACTCAGCTTATGCTTACGAAGTAAGCTTTCCCGTAGGGAAAGCCGAGCACATGCTTACGATGTAAGTTTTCCCTTTCAGGAAAACTCTTAGGAGGAAACAAGATGGCAATCAAATTAATCAATATAGGATTCGGTAACATTGTATCCGCGAACCGAATCATTTCCATCGTGAGTCCGGAGTCCGCGCCGATCAAAAGAATCATTCAAGAAGCGCGCGACCGTCACATGCTGATCGATGCGACCTACGGCCGCCGTACGCGCGCAGTGATTATTACGGATAGCGATCATGTCATCTTGTCTGCGGTGCAGCCCGAAACGGTGGCCCATCGACTTTCCAATAAGGACGATGATCATGACGAGTAAGGAAAAAGGGATTTTAGTCGTACTATCGGGACCTTCAGGCGTAGGGAAGGGTACCGTATGCAAGGCGCTTCGTCAATGCGCTCCCGAATTGATCTATTCCGTGTCCGCGACGACCCGCGAACCGCGGCAGGGCGAAGTGGACGGAGTGAATTATTTTTTCAAATCGAGGGAACAATTCCAGAAGCTGATTCAGGAAGACCAAATGCTGGAATGGGCCGAGTATGTCGGCAACTTCTACGGAACGCCCAGAAAATTCGTGGAAGATACGCTCAATTCGGGTAAAGACATCATTTTGGAAATCGAAGTGCAGGGCGCTTTGAAAGTAAAACAGAAATTTCCTCAAGGTGTGTTTATATTTCTGCTTCCCCCTTCGATGGATGAGCTGGAAAGCCGCATCGTCGGAAGAGGGACCGAGTCCGAAGAGTCGATCCGCAGCCGCATGTCCGTTGCGATGGATGAAATCCGGCTGCTGGAGCATTATGACTATGCCATTGTGAACGATCGCGTCGAGCTGGCCTGTTCGCGGATTCAATCGATCATTGTGGCGGAGCATTGCCGAAAAGAACGAGTGGTTAGCAAAATAAAACAGTGGATGGCTGAGGTGAATTAAACATGTTATATCCTTCAATCGATAAACTTTTGGATAAAGTAGACAGTAAATATTCGCTTGTGGTGGCTGCGGCTAAGCGGGCAAGAATGCTGCGCGACGGCGCTAAAACCGAGGTGCGCAACAAAAGATCGCATAAATTCGTAGGTCTTGCTTTGGAAGAGATTTATGAGGACCACATCTCTTATGAGAAGCTGCAAAATAAAGAATTGATCAAGTAACCTTCACAACAACCCTCGTGGTTGTTATTTTTTTCTCGAATATTGGGGGTGGATCGGGATGTTGAATGGAAAAACGATCGTGCTTGGAGTCAGCGGAGGGATCGCCGCTTACAAAGCGGCGGCGCTGTGCAGCAAATTGAAGCAGGCCGGAGCCGAGGTGCGGGTGATCATGACCGAATCGGCGACGAAATTTATCGCCCCGTTGACGTTTCAGACGCTTTCCCGGCACGATGTCATTGTCGACACGTTCGATGAGAAGGATGCCTCCGTCGTTTCCCATATCGACCTGGCGGACCGCGCCGATCTGGTGGTCGTCGCTCCGGCAACTGCCAATATGATCGCCAAAATGGCGCACGGACTGGCGGACGACATGCTCAGCACGACGCTGCTGGCCACAACGGCTCCGGTTCTCGTCGCTCCGGCGATGAACGTCCATATGTATACGCATCCGGCCGTTCAGACCAATATGCAGACGCTGGCTGAACGCGGCGTTCTGTTTGTCGAGCCCGGTACCGGACAGCTCGCTTGCGGCTATGTGGGGAAAGGCAGGCTGGAGGAGCCGGAACGGATCGCGGAGGCTATCGAGCGCTTTTTCGGCGAGAAGGAGCTTCTGCAAGGCAAAAAAGTGCTGGTTACCGCAGGCGGAACGGTGGAGAGGATCGATCCTGTCCGCTATTTGACCAATGATTCCTCGGGGAAAATGGGCTTTGCGATCGCCGAGGCGGCTCGCCTTATGGGGGCCGATGTGACGCTGGTCGTCGGAAAAGCATCGGTTCAGACGCCGGAAGGGGTTCGCACGGTGCGCGTGGAATCCGCTCAAGATATGCTGGAGGCGGTGGTCGGCCGGCTGCCGGAGATGGATATCGTCATTAAAGCAGCAGCCGTCGCCGATTACCGGCCTGCCGAGCAGGCGGAGCAGAAGATTAAGAAAAAAGACGCCGAAATGACGCTGAAGCTCGTGAAAAACAGCGATATTTTGCAAACGATCGGAAGCTTGAAAACGAAGCAGTTTATCGTCGGTTTCGCCGCGGAAACCCAATCGATCGACGAGCATGCGATGGATAAGCTGAAACGGAAAAACTGCGACCTGCTCGTAGCTAACGATGTGACGCAGGAAGGCGCCGGATTCGGTCACGATACCAATGTGGTACGCATTTATGATCGTAGCGGTCTGGTGGAAGCGTTGCCTGTGATGAGCAAGCGCGAGGTAGCCCGTCATTTGCTGTTAACGGTGGCGGATAGAATCAGGAAGGGAGATTAGGGCGAACGGATGTACGCAAAAGTTATTGTGGATGTCCCTGCGAAACAAACGAACCGCGCTTTCGATTATTTCGTTCCCGAAGCGATGCGCAGCTGGGTGGCGATAGGCAGCCGGGTAGGCGTCCCGTTCGGCCCGCGCAAAGTGCAGGGGTTCGTCATCGATCTGCACACGCGTTCTGATCTGGACCCAAGCAAGGTGAAGCCGATTTCGGAGGTCATGGACTTGTATCCGCCGTTGACCCCCGACTTGGTGCAGCTGGCCGGCTGGATCAGCCGGACGTATTTATGCCATGAAATTACGGCGCTGCAGGCGATGATTCCCGGAGCGCTGAAAGCCAAGTATGAGCGGCATGTAAAGGCTGCGGACGATTCCTTGGGCGGGAACGGGGAGTCCGGGCAGTTTGCTATGCTGCTGCCCGAACAGCGGGAAATGATCCGCTATGTGCGCGACAAGGGCTCGGTGCAATTGGAGTCGCTGCTTGAGAAGTTCGGCTCCGATGCGGCGCTGATCAAACAGCTGATGGCCGAAGGCCTGCTGTATGAGGTTCAGATGATCAAAGACCGGATGGCGGCGAAAAAGGTGCTGACCGTATTTCCCGCAGATAACGCCGAGCTGCTAAAGGAAGCGGAGTCGCAGCTGCCTGCGAGAGCGGCGAAGCAGAAGGAGGTTCTGCGCTATTTGGCGGACCACCCGGCGCCGATCAAGCTGACAGAGCTGCTGCACGAGCTCGGAATCAGCGCGGGGACGGTCAAAAGTCTGGCGGACAAAGGCTTGCTTACGATCAAGGAAGTCGAAGTATTCCGCGACCCTTACGCCAAACGATCGTTCGCCAAAACCCGTCCGCTTCCGCTTATGCCCGAACAACAGCAAGTGTACGGGCGCATTTCCCGGGCGGTCGCAGCCCGCGAGCATCGCGTCTTTTTATTGCATGGAGTAACGGGCAGCGGCAAGACGGAAGTGTACTTGCAATCGATCCAAACCTGTCTCGATCAGGGACGGGAAGCGATTGTCCTTGTTCCGGAAATATCGCTCACGCCGCAAATGGTCGAACGGTTTAAAGGCCGGTTCGGCGACCAGGTCGCCGTCCTGCACAGCCGGCTGTCGCATGGAGAGCGCTATGACGAGTGGCGCAAAATTATGCTGAGGCAGGTTAGCGTCGTAATCGGAGCCCGCTCCGCCATTTTTGCCCCATTTACGAAAATCGGCCTCATTATTATAGATGAAGAGCATGAATCCTCGTACAAGCAGGAGGAGAGCCCGAAGTATCACGCCCGGGACGTGGCGGTAGCCCGTGCGTCGCAGCATGACGCCGTTGTCGTGCTGGGCTCGGCTACGCCTTCGCTCGAAAGCATGCACGGCACGCTCGCGGTTTCTGCCGCAGCGCGCAGGGCTGCGACCGGCGGCATGCCGGGAGGCGCGCCTGCGATTACCGAGGCGGGTGCGGCGGCTGCCGCCGACACCGCATTGAACGAACGGGTGCCGTTCGAGCTGCTCACCATGCATAATCGCGTGGAAGGAAGGCCGCTGCCTCCGGTACATATTATCGATATGCGGGAGGAGCTGCGTACGGGCAATCGCTCGATGTTCAGCCGCGCCTTGTATAAAGCGATCGAAGAACGGTTACACAAGAAAGAACAGACTGTTTTGCTTCTGAACCGGAGAGGGTACTCGACCTTCGTGATGTGCCGCACTTGCGGTTATGTGGCGCAATGTCCTCATTGCGATATTTCCTTGACGTTTCATCAAAGCTCGCGGGCGATTCGCTGCCATTATTGCGGATACGCGGAACGGGAGCTTACGGTATGCCCGAGCTGCGGCAGCGAGCATATACGCCACTTCGGCACGGGAACGCAGCGGGTGGAAGAAGAGCTGGGCAAGCTGTTTCCGGGCATCCGGGTCATCCGGATGGATGTCGATACGACGACGGAGAAAGGCTCGCATGAGAAATGGCTCACGATGTTCCGCAACCGGCAGGCGGATGTGCTGCTCGGAACGCAGATGGTGGCCAAAGGGCTCGACTTTCCGCATGTGACGCTGGTCGGGGCGCTGGCCGCCGATACGGTGCTGAATTTGCCGGATTTCCGTGCCGCGGAGCGCACGTTTCAACTGCTTACTCAGGTGGCCGGCCGGGCCGGCCGGCACGAGCTTCCGGGAGAAGTCTTCGTGCAAACCTATGCGCCGGAGCATTACAGCATCATCAGCGCAAGCAGGCATGATTACCGCAGCTTCATCGACAAGGAAATGACCTTGCGCAAGCTGCATCAATACCCGCCGTTTCACCGGCTCATTCTCATTACGCTCAGCCATGAGCAAATTCCGCTGCTTATGCGAACGGCGGAATCGATGGCGGTTCGGCTCAAAGAGCTTGCCAAGGAAAGCGGCCTGTCGCAGGTTGAAATTTTGGGCCCGGTGGCGTCGCCCATCGCCCGAATCAAAGATAGATATCGGTTTCAATGCATGATAAAATATCGGGGAGAAGCTTCCATTTCCGGCCTCGTTAAGCGGGCGGTCGCTTCGTTTGAGGACGTGGAGAGGCAGCATAAAATGACAATCAGCGTCGATGTGGACCCGCAGGTGCTTATGTAGCCCGGCTCGTCCTTGACGTGTTGAAATAGATTGACGAAACATGGAATCCCCTCTCATTAAGAAAGGTGTGTTTATAATGGCAATTAAGATGATTGTGAAAGATCCCGATCCGGTATTGCGCGAAGTAGCCAAGCCGGTTACCAAAATCACTTCTAACATTCATAAGCTGCTGAACGATATGGCCGATACGATGTACGACGCCGAGGGAGTGGGCTTGGCGGCTCCGCAGATCGGCATTTTGAAGCGGGTGATCGTGATGGACGTCGGAGACGATCACGGTTTGATCGAGCTGATCAATCCCGAAGTGATCGAGACGGAAGGGGAACAGTTCGGACCGGAAGGCTGCCTCAGCATTCCCGGCAAGACGGGTGACGTCCGCCGCGCGAACCGCGTGAAGGTCAAAGGGCTTGACCGGGACGGCAACGAGATCGTTATTGAAGGAACGGAGCTGCTGGCCCGCTGCATTTTACACGAGGTCGATCATCTGAACGGAGTTTTGTATACGGATTTGGCGGAGAAGATGTACCGCAGCGAGCCGCAAGGCGGTGAAGCATGAGAATCGTATTTATGGGCACGCCGGACTTCGCCGTGCCTTCTTTACAAACGCTGCTTGAATATGACGGGGCCCAAGTGGTCGGCGTAGTGACCCAACCGGATCGTCCGGTTGGGCGCAAGCGCATCTTGACGCCGACTCCGGTCAAGGTGGAAGCGCAGAAGCACGGTATTCCGGTGCTGCAGCCGGAGCGGCTGCGCAGGCCCGAGGCGGTGGAGCTCGTCAAAGAGCTGAAGCCGGATTTGATCGTGACAGCCGCCTACGGACAAATACTGCCCAAATCGGTGCTGGATATTCCTCCGTACGGCTGCATTAATATTCACGCGTCGCTGCTGCCCAAATACCGCGGCGGAGCGCCGATTCATCACGCGGTGATGAACGGGGACGAGGTAGCCGGCGTCACGATCATGTATATGGCCGAGGGGCTCGATACCGGCGATATGCTTACCCGGGTCGAAGTGGCCATCGAAGATACCGATACGACGGGTACGATGTTCGACAAGCTGAGCGTGGCGGGAGCCGAGCTGCTCAAGCGGACGCTGCCGGAGCTGGCGTCCGGGCGTATTCAAGCCGAACCGCAAAACGAAGCCGAAGCGGTATATTCCCCTAATATTACCCGGGAGCAAGAGCAGATCGATTGGAACAAGTCTGCTGTCGCCATATGGAATCAAGTCAGAGGGCTGAATCCGCGCCCGGGAGCTTACACGTTATGGAACGGAGACGTGCTCAAAGTTTGGAGCTGCCTTAAACCGGAAGCGGGAGCAGAGAATGCCGCCGCGGCTCCGGGAACCGTGCTCTCGGCGGACGAACGCGGCATTGTCGTCGCTGCCGGAGCCGGCGCTGTTACGATCACGGAGCTCCAGCCTGCCGGGAAAAAGGCGATGGATGCCGCTCAATTCGTTCGCGGAGGCCAATTGAAGGCGGGAACGGTGCTCGGTTAAGCGGGCTTACTTACAGGAGGCTTAGTCATAGTGAATACGAACTACCGGAAGACGGGCAAGAGCCCGAGCGCTGCCGGACGAACCGGCGGAAGTCAGGCTGCCCGGACGGGATCGGCAAGGGAAGCGGCTCTCGATGTGCTGGTGCGCACGGAGCAGGACCGTTCATACAGCAATCTGCTGCTTCACCAAACGCTGCAAAAGTACAGATTGGACAAGGAGGATGCGGCGCTTGCTACCGAAATTGTATACGGCACGATCCAAAGAATGAATACGATAGACTATTTTTTGGAGAAATTCGTAGCCAAAGGGATGGCCAAGCTGCAGCCGTGGGTGCGCAGCTTGCTCAGATTGAGCTTTTACCAGATGATGTACCTGGACCGCGTTCCGGACCATGCAGTGGTCAACGAAGCGGTCAATTTGGCCAAAAAGAAAGGCCATCAAGGCATCTCCGGCATGGTGAACGGCGTGCTGCGCAATGTCATCAGGCAAAAGGACGGGCTCGTGATCCCGGACGGTTTGCCGGAAGCGGAGCGAATCGCGCTTCGGCACTCCCATCCTGAATGGATGGTGCGGCGCTGGCTGCGGCAGCTGGGAGCGGAGCGGACGGAGCGGGTTTGCGAGGCGAACAACCGGCCGCCCCGGGTCAGCATCCGCGCCAATATCATGAAGATCGGACGGGACGAGCTCGTCAAGCTGCTGCTTGAAGCCGGCTTGCAGGCGGAGCCGTCGGAGCTGGCTCCGGCGGGAGTCGTCGTCAGAGGCGGCGGCAACATGGCGCTCACTCCGTGGTTCGAGCAAGGGCTCTTCTCGATTCAGGACGAGAGCTCGATGCTCGTTGCCGAGGCCGTCGATCCGAAGCCCGGAGAGAAGGTGCTCGACTGCTGCGCGGCGCCTGGAGGCAAGACGATGCATATGGCCGAGAAAATGGGCGATCGGGGCGAAATATGGGCTTGCGATATCCATGAGCATAAGGCGAAGCTGATTCGCGAGCAGGCGGAGCGACTGGGCCTTGCTTCGGTGCGTACCTTGACCGCAGATGCCCGCAAGCTGCCGGAGCTGCTTCCCGAAGCCGGCTTCGACCGGATTTTGCTGGACGCTCCTTGCTCAGGGCTCGGGGTCATACGCCGCAAGCCGGATATGAAATGGTCCAAACGGGAAAGCGAGCTCGGCGATATTTGCGTCATCCAGCGGGAGCTGCTGTCGCAGGTGCACCGGCTGCTGCGTCCGGGCGGCATTTTGGTCTATAGTACCTGCACGATAGAGCATGACGAGAATCAAGGAATGGTTGACCGCTTTTTACAGGATCATCCCGAGTTTGAGCCGGCTGCGGAGCCGATGCAGATTTATCCGTACGAGCACGAATCGGACGGATTTTTCATAGCCAAGCTGCGCAAACGAGCGTAATCGTGAGAATTATGTTAAAATCATTACGTATGATTAATAGATAAACAGGTTGTGATAACGATGGAATCCACAAATAAAAAAACACAGTCAGCCAGTCTGAAGCCTTACGTGTATGATCTCACGCTCGAAGGCTGGCAGGAATGGGCCCAATCGAACGGCGAAGCGGCGTTTCGCGGCGGCCAAATTTTCGATTGGCTGTATGTGAAAAGAGTTTCAAGCTTCGACGAGATGACGAATTTGTCCAAATCGCTGCGCGACAAGCTGAAGGAGCAGTTCGACTTCGTAACGCTGACCGAGGTGGCGAAATACGAATCGAAGGACGGTACGGTTAAATTTTTATTCGAGCTGTCCGACAAAAATGCGATCGAAACCGTCATCATGAAGCATAATTACGGCAACAGCGTCTGTGTCACGACGCAGGTCGGCTGCCGGATCGGCTGTACGTTCTGCGCTTCCACGCTGACCGGACTGAAGCGAAACCTCGCCCCGGGGGAAATTATCGCCCAAATCGTCAAAGCCCAGCAGCTGCTTGACGCCAAGAACGAGCGGGTCAGCAGCATCGTCATCATGGGCATCGGCGAGCCGTTCGAAAACTACGATGCGATGATGACGTTCCTCAAAGTCATGATTCATCCGAAGGGCTTGAACATCGGCCAGCGCCATATTACGGTATCGACCAGCGGCATCGTACCGAATATATACCGGTTTGCCGACGAGAGCACGCAAATCAATCTGGCGATTTCGATCCATGCGCCCAACGACAAGCTGCGCTCCAAGCTGATGCCGGTGAACCGCCGGTTTCCTTTTGACGAGTTGATAGAGGCCTGTCGTTATTATGTCGCCAAAACGGGACGGCGCATTACGTTCGAATACGCGTTGATGGGCGGGGTTAACGACCAGCCGGAGCATGCGGAGGAGCTTGCGCAAGTGCTCAAGCAGTTTCCGATGGCGCATGTCAACTTGATCCCCGTCAACTTTGTATCCGAGCGCGATTATGTGCGCACGCCTCGGGACGACATCTTTACCTTCCAGCGTATTTTGGAGCGCAGCAAGGTTAACGCAACAATACGCAGGGAGCAGGGAAGCGATATCGCGGCAGCCTGCGGCCAGCTGCGTGCTAAGCATATGGAGTCGAGTGCGAGGTGAGTAAAACCATGGTGAGAACGGCCAACCAAACGAATGTCGGACGCGTCCGAATGGTCAACGAAGACAGGGCGTTTGTTCAGGATGATTTGAACGGATTTGTATTGGCCATTGTGGCCGACGGCATGGGGGGACATCAGGCCGGCGACGTAGCCAGCCAAATGGCGGTCGATATCATTCAGGGCGAGCTGCAGTCTCTGCCTGCCGGAGCGTCGGTAGAAGAACGCAGACGGCGCGTGAAGAGCGCCATCGAGCTGGCTAACGAGAAAATTTTCGATTTTGCCTCCCAGCGCGAAAATTATTTCGGAATGGGAACGACGGTCGTCACGGTGCTCGCCGACGAGCATGCGCTGGTCATCGGCCATATCGGCGACAGCAGAGCGTACAAAATCAACGACGGCGCGATCGTACAATTGACGGAGGACCACTCTCTGGTCAACGAACTGGTCAAAAACGGGCAAATTACCCGCGAGGAAGCGACGCATCATCCGCGGCGCAATGTGTTGACCAGAGCGCTCGGCACGGAGGCGACGATCGAGGTCGATATACAGGACTTGAACTGGAATCAAGGAGATCTGGTGCTTATTTGCAGCGACGGTCTCAGTTCTTTGATAAGCAGCGAGCAGCTTCTGACGCTGGTCAATGGCAGCGGAGAGCTTGAGCATGCGGCTTCGCTGCTTGTGAACGAAGCTTTGGAGGCGGGGGGCGATGACAACATTACCGTGGTGTTGGTCAGCAATACGGCGAATCCTTTGACGGGAGATGCAGATCATGTTAACGGTGAAGCGGGGTGATGATGAATGATAGGTAAGCAGCTGGGAGGCCGTTATGAAATTCTCGAACGTGTCGGCGGCGGCGGTATGGCCATTGTGTATAAAGGACTCGATATTTTACTCCATCGACACGTTGCCGTCAAAGTTCTGCGCCAGCAGTATGTGCACGACGAGGAATTCATCCAGCGCTTTCGCAGGGAAGCGCAGGCGGCCGCCTCATTATCCCATTCCAATGTCGTCAGTATTTACGATGTAGGGCAAGAGGAAGATATTCATTATATCGTCATGGAGTACATCGAAGGCACGACATTGAACGAGCTGATTAAGGAAAAAGCGCCTTTGCAGGTCGAGGAAGCCGTACACATCGCCAGCCAAATTTGCGACGCGCTCGACCATGCGCATCATAATCAAATCATTCATCGCGATATTAAGCCTCATAACATTCTGATCGGCAAAAACGGCAGAATCAAGGTTACCGATTTCGGCATCGCCCGCGCCGTCACCTCTTCCACGATAACGCAAACCGGCTCCGTCGTCGGTTCCGTCCATTATTTCTCGCCCGAACATGCCAAAGGGACGTCTACGGGAGAACAGTCCGACCTGTATTCGCTCGGTATCGTCATGTATCAGATGCTGACCGGCCGACTCCCTTTTTTGGGAGAAAGCCCGATCAGCGTGGCGCTGAAGCATTTGCAGGAGGAAGTCGAGGAACCGCGCAAGGTGAACCCGCTCATTCCGCAAAGCGTGGAAAATATTATTTTGAAGGCGATGCGCAAAAATCCGGCCGAGCGGTATCGCTCGGCCAAACAGATGCTGGACGATCTGGACAGCTGCCTGCTGCCTCACCGGCGAAACGAAGCGAAATTGAACTTTATGGATGAAGACGAGCTGGACGAGGAGAAGACGCGAATTATACCGGCCATCAGACCGGGGCAATATATGACGGGCAAGGACGAGGATGACGAAGAGGAGTCCTCCCCTCCCGCAGAGACGCAAACGAAGAAAAAGAAAAACAAATGGGTCAAACCAACGGTCTGGATCATCATCCTGCTTATCCTGCTCGGCGCCATGTGGTATGCCGTCGGCATCGTGAAAGCGAGATTTACGGTCCAAGAAGTGGACGTGCCTACTGTGGTCAACTTGCCGCTGACTGAAGCCCAGGCCAAATTGAGCGCCGTTCATTTGGAAGCGGATATCGTGACGGAAAGCTCCAAGGATGTGGCCAAGGATGTCGTCATCCGGCAAAGTCCGCAGAACATCAAGGTCAAGCTTCCGAATAAGGTGCAGCTAGTCGTCAGCAAAGGCATCGAGAAGCAAAAGATGCCTTCCGTGGTCAACCAGAACCTCGCCGACGCGAAGACGGCGATTATGAATCTCGGCGTGAATGGGGATCAGATTTCAACCGAGGATAAGTTCGTCGACGCCGAGCCGGGCACGGTGATCCAGCAGACGCCTGGCGCCGATGAAGAAATAGATCCTTCCAGCGTTGCGGTCAAGCTTATTGTAAGCAAAGGGCGGGAAAGTATCAGTATGCCGGATTTGGTCGGTTTAACCGAGGCGGAGGCCAAAGCGCGCATTGCGGTCAGCAATCTGAAGCTAGCGGCGGACGGCATCAGCTATGAGACCAGCTATAAGCAGCCGCAAGGCAAAGTTATAACGCAATTCCCTTATAAATATAAAGACGAGGTGCCGCCGGGCACCGAGATCAAGCTGATCATCAGCTCCGGTTATCCGCCGGAGGCCGGACAGATGACGATCGCCATCCCTGTGAAGCCGGCCAAGGAAGGTAAGGCGTCGACCATTAAAATCATTTTGAGCGATGCGGCATACGATAACTACGATTACAAAACGCTCACGAATGTGACGAAGGCGACGACGGCGGATGTCAATCTGGTCGTATCGCCGGATAAAAATGCGACCATCACCATCAAACAGGATAATGTCGTTTCCGATATGATCACCGTCACTTACCAGGATTTCCTGGCGCAGAAAAGCGGAAAGCCGTTCAATCCGGTGTTGTCCGGTCAGGGAGGCAGCCAGGCGACTCCAACGCCTACGCCTTCTCCGACCCCTACGCCGTCTCCAACGCCGGGAGGAGCGGCGAACCCGCCGGCTAAAGGCGCGAGCGGCGGTACCGGGGCCGAGGCAGGAAGCACGGCATCCGGAACCGCCGCAGGCGGGGAGGCACGACGAACGGCACGGCAGCTTCGGCAAACACACCGACAAGCAATTCCACCAATACAGGAGGCCATTAATGCCAGCGGGTTTAATCGTAAAAGCGCTCAGCGGATACTACTATGTGCTTTCGGAAGAAGACAACGTCACGACATCCATTCAGTGCAGAGCCCGCGGAATCTTCAAGAAACGCGGCATCTCTCCGCTGGTGGGAGACAGGGTTATTTATGAGCTGACGGAGAACGGGGAAGGAACGGTGGATGAGATTCTTCCCCGCTCCTCCGAGCTTGTCCGGCCGCCGGTAGCCAATGTGGAACTGGCTGTGCTTGTATTCGCCGTGCAGGAGCCGGCGCTCAATTTATCGCTGCTCGATAAATTTCTCGTACATACGGAAAGCTCCGGACTCGAAACGATCATCTGCCTGACCAAGCAAGATTTGATCAGCGAGGATGAAGATGCGGGACCGCCGGCCAAAGGGGAAATGATGTCGGACAGCCTGAAGGAGCTCGTGAAGCTGTACGAGTCTATCGGTTACCAGGTTGTCGTGACCAGCGCCAAATGCGGGATCGGTATCGATCCTGTGCTGGAGCGGTTAGCCGGCCGGATCAGCGTATTCGCCGGACAATCAGGCGTCGGCAAGTCGTCCCTGCTCAACGCAATGGTTCCCGGCTTGCAGCTGGAAACCAATCAAATCAGCATGAAGCTGGGCAGAGGCAAGCACACGACGCGCCATGTAGAACTGATCCGGTTAACCAACGGCGGTCTTGTGGCCGATACGCCCGGCTTCAGCACGCTGGATTTTCTGCAGATCGAAGAGGCGGAGCAGCTCAGTTCCTGCTTCAAGGAATTTGAGTCGTATGCGGCGGAATGCAAGTTCCGCGGCTGCCTGCATCTTCACGAGCCCGGCTGCAAAGTAGCGGAGGCTAAGGATCAAGGGTTGATAGCGGCTTCACGCTATGAGAATTATTTGCAATTTTTGGGGGAAATCAAAGATAGAAAGAGGAGGTACTGAGATGCTGATTGCTCCATCGATATTATCAGCCGATTTTTCCAAGCTGGGCGAGGAAATTGCCGATGTGGAGAAAGGCGGGGCGGATTGGATCCATGTTGACGTTATGGACGGGCATTTCGTGCCCAACATCACGATCGGACCGCTCGTTGTGGAGGCTATCCGCCCGCGGACATCACTGCCGCTCGATGTGCATTTGATGATTGAAAATCCGGATGCCTATATTCCGGCGTTCGCCAAGGCGGGCGCGGACTTGATCTCCGTTCATGTGGAGGCGTGCCGGCATCTGCACCGCACGCTCCATTTGATCAAAGAGCACAATGTCAAAGCGGGGGTCGTGCTGAATCCGGCGACTCCGCTCTCTTCTCTTGAGCATGTCATGGACGAGACGCTGGACCTGGTGCTTATTATGACGGTCAATCCCGGGTTCGGCGGACAGCAGTTCATTTCCGGCATGCTGCCGAAAATCGCCAAGCTGCGTTCCATGCTGAACGAGCGGGGACTTGCCAAGGTCGATATCGAAGTCGACGGCGGGATCAACGCGGAAACGGCCCGTCAGGTTACTGAGGCGGGGGCGAACGTACTGGTCGCCGGCAGCGCGGTATTTAACCGCAGCGATCGTGCCGAAGCGATTCGTCGGATCCGGAACGGGGTGTGAGAACCGGTTGAAATTTCTTATCGTCGTGGGATATAGTATCGTTTGCGCTTTATTGCTCGCCTTATTTTCCCATATCGAGGACTTGTTCAAATATATTTTCTCGTTAGGCGCGCTGTTCACCGGCATTCAATTTTTCAAGCGGCATGAGGGCCGCGGCATGCGAATTGCGTTTGTCGTCACGACAATCGTGCTGTATTTCTTATTTGCCGTAATCTATGCGTTTTACTTGGCTATGAAGACGGTTCAACTGCCTGCGGCTTCGTAAATTTGGTCGTTTGCTCCCGGGGAGCGGACGGCCGCCTGTCATAATCCGGCTTGCGGCCGCATAACATGGTTACAAAAGTTTAGGCTTTTGTAGCCTTTTTTTGTTGCCCGGAAGACACCTGGGATAGGCACGTTTTGCAAATAGCCGAATATAATAAAGTATACGGGTTTGGGCTTCATCAGAGTCCGGCGGCTTACGCGGAGCCAAGCAAGGGCGGTTGCAACCGCCGCATGCACTTTGCGCAGAAGCGTTTCTTTAGCAAATCTGGAGGAGGGGTAGGGAATGAAATTTTACACAATCAAGCTACCGAAATTTTTGGGCGGATTTGTAAAGGCCGTACTTAATACATTCAGTAAAAACTGATCGTATAAGAGAGGAACACATACTTAAGAACGGCCGCAGGAGAGCCCCTCGCATTCATGCCGATTTGAAAAAGCGTCGCAGTTCTGCCGCTAGGGCTTTCTTTCGTACAACTAAAAAAAAGCACCTGCCAGCAGGTGCTTTTTGTCTATCTGAGGTAATGATTACACACGAGTCACTTTTCCGGATTTCAAAGCTTTCGTGCTTACATAAACGCGTTTTGGTTTACCGTCCACCAGAATACGAACTTTCTGAACGTTAACACCCCAAGTGCGCTTCGATTTGTTATTAGCGTGGGACACATGGTTACCTGTTCCTGGTCCTTTGCCAGTAATGAAACATTTGCGGGACATTGCAATACACCTCCTTAACAGCCTCGATGACAACTTGTCTTCTAAAGCGATATCTCCGTAAGTAAAACCTGTTAAAAAACACACTCAAATATCATATCACAATGGTATAAAAGACGTCAACGCCACAATGATGTTTTTATGGGTGTTTCACCAAATTTTATTTATTTCTTGCGTTTGATATAGTAAAATGAAAAATAGTCCATCCTAAAATCTATACACAAGGAGCTGTAACTATGGCTATCGAACTGGATGCGGAATATGGCACGATTTATATTACCGATGAAGTTGTTGCCGTGCTGGCGGGATCGGCTGCTTTGGATTGTTATGGACTTGTTGGGATGGCGTCGCGCAATCAGCTTAAAGACGGCATTGCGGAGCTGCTTCGCCGGGATAATCTGAGCCGGGGCGTCGAGGTCCGCCGAAATCCGGAGGGAACGCTGGCCATCGATCTGTATATCGTCGTAAGCTACGGCACCAAGATATCGGTAGTGGCCCACAATGTACAGACGAAAGTGAAATACGTATTAAACGAAGTTGTGGGGCTTCAAGTGGAGTCGGTGAACATTTATGTTCAAGGCGTTCGGGTCGCTCAGTAAGGTCAAGAGAATGGGCGGCGGCAGCGCAAGTCGTACCTTGTCTTGGCAGGAAGGGGAATGGTTTTTTTGAGTAAGCGCTTAAACCTAATTAACGGAAATGACTTTATCCGCATGATGGAAAAGGGAGCACAGCAGCTGAGAGACAATGTGGACAAAGTCAATGCGCTCAACGTGTTTCCTGTTCCCGATGGAGATACAGGAACCAATATGAACCTGACTTTGACTTCCGGAGTAGAGGAGCTGAGCAAGCGCCCTTCCGCTCATATCGGCAAAGCGGCCGATGCCTTGGCGAAAGGCCTGCTTATGGGCGCGCGCGGCAATTCGGGCGTCATTCTGTCGCAATTGTTCCGCGGTTTTGCCAAATCGGTATCGGATGCGGAAGCCGTCGATGCCGAGAAGCTGGCTGCAGCTCTGCAGAGCGGTGTCGATATGGCCTATAAAGCCGTGGTCAAACCGGTGGAAGGCACGATCCTTACCGTTTCTAGGGAGGCTGCCAAGCACGCGGTTCAGCAGGCCAAACGGACGCATGATCTAGTGGAACTGATGAAAGAGACATGGCAAAAAGGACAAGAAGCTCTTTCCCGAACGCCGGAGATGCTGCCTGTGCTCAAGCAGGTCGGCGTCGTAGATGCGGGAGGCCAAGGCTTGCTGTATATATACGAAGGCTTCGTACAAGCTCTTCAGCTGCTTTCTGCGGGAGCGGAAGCGGGCGATGGCGCCGCGGGGCCGTATGCGGGTTCTTCGGACGGGATCGCAGCGCCCGATGAGCCGGCCCATCGCGAGGCGGCCCGGCCGCAGGCTAAACTGGCCACGGAGGATATCGAGTTCGGATATTGCACGGAATTTATGGTAAGGCTGAATCCGGTAAAAACGGCTGCAAGCGAGTTCGACGAGGGCTTGTTCCGCAAGGAACTGTCCGCTTTCGGCGATTCTCTGCTCGTTGTGGCCGACGACGATCTCGTCAAGGTGCATATCCATGCCGAATATCCGGGCAGCGTGATGAATCTGGCTATGAAATACGGCGATTTAAGCCGGATCAAGATCGAGAATATGCGCGATCAGCATACGCATTTGCTGCATGAAGGAAACGGGTCGTCCGGCGAATCACAATCCGACGGGGGAACGTCTGCCGCATCGTCCGCAGAGGAAGCGGGACGCAAGCTCAAGCCCTACGGCTTCGTCGCAGTTGCTGCCGGTCAGGGAATAGCCGGCATCTTCGCCAGTCTCGGCGTTGACCGGGTGCTGCAAGGCGGCCAGACGATGAATCCGAGCACGGAAGATATCGTGACGGCGATTCGCGAAGTCCATGCGCATACGGTGTTCGTGTTCCCGAACAATTCGAATATTATTTTGGCGGCTCAGCAGGCGGTCGAACTTGTGGAAGATAAACAAGTAATCGTGGTTCCTGCGAAAACGATCCCTCAAGGCATCGCCGCCGTCATCGCATATAACGAGCATGCGGCGCCGGACGAAAACGAGGATGCGATGAAGCAAGCTATCCAGCAGGTGCAGTCTGGACTCGTCACTTGCGCGGTCCGCGATACCCGGATCGATGAGATCGATATTAAACAGGGAGATTACATCGGCATTTATAATCATCGGATTGTCGTGTCGCATCCCGATTTGCTCGCATCATGCCGCGGTCTTATAGATCATATGCTGGCCGGCGGGGCGGGGCTCGTCACCTTCTATACCGGCGAGGAAGCCGACGAGGAGCAAACCGGGCTGCTGGTCGATTACGTAGAGCAAACGCACGGGGATGTCGAAGTCGAAGTGCATTACGGCGGACAGCCGCTATATTATTATATGATTTCTGCGGAGTAGCTTCATAGGCTGGGCTTCAGACTGAATGTATGGGTGAGGTGAACGGATTGAGTCAGGTACGAGTTGTCACGGACAGCACGGCCGATATTCCCCCGAGGTGCGGGAAGCATTGAATATCGAATTGATACCGTTAAAGGTTCACTTTGGAGTCGAAACGTACAAAGACTCCGTCGACATGGGGCCGGAAGCTTTCTTTGAAAAGCTGGCCGCATCTGCTTCGCTGCCCACGACTTCCCAGCCTTCGCCGGTTGAATTCGTGGAAGCGTATAAACGGGCAGGCGCCTCAGGCGCTTCCGTCATCTCGATTCACCTGTCGTCGCGGATGAGCGGGACTTATCAATCGGCCTTATTGGCCAAGTCGATGCTGGAGGAGGACGGCTGCGACTTGTCGGTCGTCGACTCGCGTACGGCCTCATACGGTATCGGCATGCTGGTGGTTTGCGCGGCCGAAGCGGCGCGCGAGGGCAGGAGCAAAGAAGAAATATTGGAAATGATCGATACGATCCGCCGGCAAACCAAAATTTATTTTTTGGTCGACACGCTGGAATATTTGCAAAAAGGCGGGCGGATCGGCAAGGCGGCTGCGCTGCTGGGCTCTCTTCTGAATATTAAACCGATCTTGTCCATATCCGAGGAAGGGGAAGTGTTCCCGGTAGATAAAGTGAGGGGGCAGAAGAAGGCGATGGGGGCCGTATCGTGGATTTGTTGAAGGCCGATTACGGCGACAAGCCCTTGCACGTCACGGTAGCGCACGCCAATAACAGGCTTTACGCCGAGGAGCTGAGCGCATTGTTGAAGCAACACTTTGTCATAGAGAGTTTGGGTTATGCCACCATAGGTCCCACTATCGGGACGCACGCCGGTCCCGGAGCCGTCGCTGCATTTGTGAGACCGGCTTAAGATGACGCTCGATTTATACCGGATTCCGGTCAAGGACGTCCACGGGGTCAAGGGCAAGAAACCCGAAGAGCTGCTTGCTCTTGGAATCTCCACTGTCGGAGAACTGCTGGACTATTATCCTTTTCGTTATGAAGATTATACGCTGCGCGATTTGACCGAAGTGAAGGACGGCGACAAAATTACCGTTCAGGGAACTATTGTCGGAGCGCCGCAGCTCCAGATGTACGGCCGCGTGAAATCGCGGCTCACCTGCAAAATGATGGTGGACAAGCTGTTTGTGACGGCCGTCTGGTTTAATCGGCATTATTTGAAGGATCAGTTGAAGACGGGCGAAGATATCGTTCTTACCGGAAAATGGGATCAAAAAAGGCTGCATCTCACCGTATCGGAGTCCGAATTTCCGGGAAAAGGGACATCGCAGATCGGGACGCTGCAGCCTGTTTATTCTGTGGCGGGGGCAATCACGCAGAAGTGGATGCGCCAGACGATGAAGCAGGCGCTGACGCAGTACGGGGGAATGATTGCCGAGGTGCTGCCCCAGGAGCTGCTCGACAAGTACGGACTGATGGCGCGTAAGCAGGCGGTTGCGCTGCTGCATATGCCAGGCACGATGGAGGAAGGCCTCCGCGCCCGTAAGCGGATGGTGTATGAGGAGCTGTTTTTATTTCAGCTGAAAATGCAGGCTTACCGGGCATTAAATCACGACAGGGCCGACGGGATCGCCCACCCGCTTGACCTGCCGGGGGTAAGAGCTTTTGTGCGGGCGCTGCCGTTTACGTTAACGGGATCGCAAAAACAGGTGCTTGCCGAAATTTTGCATGATCTTCAGCAGCCGTACTGCATGAATCGGCTTCTTCAAGGCGATGTGGGAGCGGGCAAGACGGTCGTTGCCGCAGCGGCGCTGTTTGCCGTCGTCAAAGCGGGCTATCAGGGCGCGCTGATGGTTCCGACGGAAATCCTTGCCGAACAGCACAAACGGTCGCTGGAACGCCTTTTCGAGCCGTACGGCATTCAAGTGGCGCTGCTGACCGGAAGCTTGACCGCCCGCCAGCGCAGAGAGGTGCTGGGCGCGCTGCAGATGGGGCTTGTCGATGTGGCGGTCGGAACACATGCGCTCATTCAGGAGGATGTGTTCTTCCGCAGCCTAGGTCTCGTCGTTACGGATGAGCAGCACCGTTTCGGAGTCAATCAGCGAAGCATTCTCCGGCGCAAGGGGATGAACCCGGACGTGCTTACGATGACCGCAACCCCAATTCCGCGGACGCTGGCGATTACCGCTTTCGGCGACATGGACGTATCGACGCTGCGCGAGCTGCCGAAGGGCCGCAAGCCGATCAAGACGTATGCGGTCACTCACGATATGCTGGAGCGCGTGATCGGGTTCATTCGCCGCGAAGTCGAGGCGGGCAGACAAGCCTATGTCATTTGCCCGCTCATCGAGGAATCCGAGAAGCTGGACGTGCAAAATGCGATTGATGTGCATGCCCAAATTCAATTCGCATTTCCCCAGTTCCACGTCGGGTTGCTGCACGGGCGGATGGCTGCGGCCGAGAAGGATGAGATCATGCGCGAATTCAGCGAAAATCGGGTTCAAGTGCTCGTGTCGACCACCGTTATTGAAGTTGGGGTGGATGTGCCGAATTCGACGATGATGGTCGTGTACGATGCCCACCGGTTCGGTCTGTCACAGCTGCATCAGCTGAGGGGGCGCGTCGGGCGGGGAGAGCATCAATCCTACTGCGTGCTTATCGCCGATCCGAAGAACGAGGTCGGCAAGCAGCGGATGAAAGCGATGACCGACACGAACGACGGCTTCGAGATCGCCCGCCGCGACTTGGAGCTGCGCGGCCCCGGAGATTTTTTCGGAACGAAGCAGAGCGGGCTTCCCGATTTTCGGATCGCCGACATGGTCACCGATTTCGAGGTGATGGAGCAGGCCCGCGACGATGCCGCCGGGATGGTGAAGCAGCCTGAGTTTTGGACGGGCGCCGGATTCGGAATGCTTCGCGAGTTTTTGCGCCGTGAGAATATTTTTGACAGCGAATTATTGGATTAACACCTAATCTTGCCTTCGGGGCTATAATATAAGGCACATGTCCGAGCTCTCCGTCATAAACTTACAAAAGAGGCTGGCTACCAGATCTTTGATCGGAGGTGTTCGTGACATGAGCTATCAAAAATACGGTTTCGATCCTGTTTTTGTCGAACGGGTCAAGCTGAAAATGAAAAATCCCGATACGAAAGAACGTATCAAGATGATTTTGCAAGGTGTTACGAAAGCGGATTTGCAGGATAGGGCGAAGGTCAGACGTTTCGTATCTATGCTGTCCAAGGTGCTAGGTGAACGGTTGACCGATCAGCAAGCAGAGCATATGGTCAATTTCGTCATCGCCCAGCGCATCGATCCGAATAATACATTTCATTTGATCAAGCTTTGGGGGATGTTCCGCTGAAGCTTCGACACAAATAATGGAATTTATCCCGGATAATAATTATAAAAGCTACCGCTGCGGAGCCTTTCGTTTTGCAAAGGCTTTTTGGCAAATCGTTCCTCAACAGACCTTCGGGTCTGTTTTTTTTCGGTTCGGCGCGTTAAATTTTACCAAAGTATTCATGTGTTCGGTGGAAGATCATTTCGAAAGCGGCCGCCCGCCCGCTTTTACGAAGGACAAAAGTAGTAGACGGTTTCTCCATACGGCGCAGTTTGTCACGCGGGATACGGGCAAGGGTTGCCAGCGCAATCTATCAAAGTTATAATTTTCATAGAAATCCAAATAGGGGGAGGAGCTGCAAGTGTCGACAATCGAACCGCAAGACAACGAGGGAAAAAAACCGATGACAAGAAGGCAACTGCTTGCTTCGGTCGGAGCGGCGGGAGTGCTGCTTGCCGCAGGCGCCGGTCTGCCGGTCAAGGTTCAAGCCGCCAAATCTACCGTTCCGGTGACCGATAACAAGCCTTGGTATAATGTAAAAGACTTCGGAGCTGTGGGAGAGGGACTTTACGATGACGATGCTCCGTATATTCAGGCTGCAATTGATGCGGCTGCGAGTAAAGGAGGGACGGTTTATTTTCCGCCGGGCAGTTATTGTATCAATCGCGGCCTCATTATGAGATCGAAGGTTCATCTATTGGGGGCAGGAGCGGAAGTTACCGAATTGAAGGCGGGAGACACCAATTTGCTCATGCTATTCAGCGGCGGCGGGGTCGGTTCCTATTCGATAGACGGAATTACGTTCTCCGGCAGAGGGCCGAGCGGAGCGACGGGCGATATCGTAGAGCGCGGAATACATATGCTGGAAGGTTCGCATATTACGATCAGCCGCTGTATATTTACCGATTCGGCGAACGGAGTCCGGCTTGTTCGCTCAAGACATGTAACGGTAACCGATTGCACCTTTTTGAGAATTTTGGGCTCGGAAAGCCCTACGGAAGGATTCGGTATCGTCCTCGAAGGCGGGAGCAATCATATCATTAAGGGGAATCATTTTAAAAACGTTACGAAAAGCTGCATTTGCCTTAATGCCGGAAGTTCCTATTCGCTGATTTCCAACAATGTGATGGAACAGTGTCAGGATGCGGCGATTCTCATGTCATCGAAGCTGAGCGCATGCTCTTATCATCTGATCGAAGGCAATCTGGTGACGTCGGAAGGACTGCAGGAGTCGGCGTCCAGCTCGACCTACGGAATTCGCCTCAAAGATGCTTGCAGCAACAACACGATCGTGAACAACGTCATTACGCGTCCCGAAAAGGGAGGCATTCAGCTTGAGGCCGGAGATAACGCGGGCGACGACCGTCCCTACGGCAACACGATTACCGGCAATACCGTTAACGGAACAATCTGCGGCATTGCCGTTATTAACGGGGATGCCAACTCGGTCAAACATAACGAGGTCCGGCGCGTGCAAACCGGCATCCTGCTCAATACCGCAGGGGAGGGCGGAAGCTCTTCTGCGAAGCGTAACGTCGTAACGGGCAACAGCTTGTATCAATGCTCCGTCGCCGCAGTGAAAATCGCTTCCGCACAATGCGAGTCGAACAGCGTGTTCGGAAATGCAGGCTATGAAAATGCGGAAGGACTTGCGGATAGCGGTACGAATACAGCTACCGAAGGGTTCTAAACGTGCCGATGGCCGTCTTCCAATCTGGTTGGGGGACGGCTTTTTGCACTCGGATCTAAACTATAACGGAGGATGACGAACGTATATGATGAGTGTCAGGCTGCCCAAAGAACAAAAAGATCGCTTAGTGACGGAATTGCAGCAATATTTTGACGAGGAGTTCAGCGAGCCGATAGGGAATTTGGCTGCCGAGCAGCTGCTCGATTTTTTCATCCGGCAGGCCGGTCCGCATATTTATAACCAAGCGGTCCACGATTGCCGTCAGTTCGCGATGGAAAGGTTCGCTGCCATGGAAGAGGAAATGTGTGCTTTGGAAAAAACGCCTCCGTCAAAACGGTAAGGTTAGGAAAGGCGTTTTATCGGGAACAGGCTCTTTTTCAATTTAGGACTTGCGGCTGCTTCGCAGCAGGCGGTTGACCGTTTCCCTTCTTAAGCCGATCAGCTGCCCGATCTCCTCTTGAGTTAATACTTCCTTTAAAGATAACGGCGAAGCATGTTCGGCGAACCATTCCTCAAGTTTGTTCAGCTTCTCCGAAGGGGTTATAAGGGTCAATTGATCGATGCGCTGCTGCATCATTCTCAGTTTGCTTTGCAGCAGCATAGCGATTTGCTGGCATTTACCCGGATTGCGCTCCAGCTCTCCGTACCATTCTCTAGCTGGGATCACGGTGATTTCGCTTGTTACCAGCGCGATGGCCGTTCCGTGATATTCTTTCGGACTGATCAAAGAATGATGGGGGATCGTTTCGCCCGGGACGACGATATTGAAGAGAAACGGACTTCCGTCTTCATGAATCCGCACGATTTTGAGCAATCCGCTCCGCACATGGTACAGCGGGCCAGTCTCGCCTTGCCTGAATAAAGTTTCGCCTTTATGTAAAATCATGTCATCCTTCACCTCAGTGGTATGATAACACGGACCGGGCCGTCCGTCTATTGCAGCCGCGCCCTTATAGCTCCCATTCCGTCCGGACGATCGGGCAGGAAGGGGATTTTTTGTCATGTCTAAGGCAACAATGACTTTATGGTTTATTTGCGGCATGAAAATGACCGGTATCATATCGCTTATTTTTTGGAGGCGTAAGGAAGGAGCAGGCCATATGGAAGCGAAGCTGATGTATTTATTGGTTCATTACGGTTATTTCGGATTATTCGGCGTGCTGATGCTCGGTATCGTAGGCGTGCCCATACCGGACGAGGTTGTCATGACGTATGCCGGTTACTCGATTTACAAGGGGGAGCTTCACTATATCCCGACGGCGCTCGTTTCAGTTGCGGGCAGCTTCACAGGGATGTCTATCAGCTACTGGGCCGGTTATTGGATGGGATATCCTCTGCTGATCAAGTACGGCAAATATGTGCATATAACGCCCGGCAGGCTGCAGCGTTCGGAGCAATGGTTCCGCAGATTCGGCAAATTTGCCGTGACTATCGGCTATTTCGTTCCCGGCTTGCGGCATCTTACAGCTTTGTTCGCGGGTGTCAGCAGATGGCCGTACGGTACGTTCGCTTTGTTCGCGCTCCCGGGCGCCGTTATTTGGGCCGTCACCTTCATTACGATAGGCGTTCTGATCGGGGAGCATTGGAAACGGGTTATTTTTGAAATTCACCGGTATTCCGTGCTTACGGTTATTGCGGCAGCAGGTCTGCTGGTCATCGTCTGGTTGCTGAGTCGGTGGCGCAGCCGTAAAGGCGGGCGAACGAATGAAAACTGATCATCCCGGCTCCGCATCCAGCACTTCCTCCAGGCGAAGCATGCGGATATGTCCCTCCGATTGAATACGAATCCGCCCTTGAACCGTATCGATGTCGCGGATAATCCCGGTTCGGGGCGTTTCGCGGCCGTGCTCAAGGCAGATGATCCGCACCGGCCTCCTGCTCCTCCATGCTTGCAAGATCGTCTGCGACAACCGCTCCAGCTTGTCCTCATCCGGCCGAGGCCGTTCCGCTGCATAGAGAGCTTTTCTATGCTCGATCAAACGTTCCTTATGCCGGAAGCATCATGCGAGACGATTCCCACAAAATGTTTTTGCCGGCGGTCAGCAAGTACTAATTGCTATTCAACTATTTTTAGTGTAACTAATAAATAATGGTAATTTTATTATATATTTACAAAAAAAGTTTTTAATAGTATATTATATTTGAAATTAACTTAATAGGAGAGTGCTAATTTATGCCTAATTTTTTTCGATCACTGTTATTGGTAATTATCTTTGTTTTTTGTATTCAATTCTCAGCATTTGCGGAATCTAGTCAATTAGTAGGTAGTACTGATACTAGTCAGGTTTTACAAACGAAAGTAGTAGAGATGAATGAACCTGTCGATGGCGTTATAGCTATTTATAAAGATGATGCTGAAGTATCTACACAAGCATTTGCGGTAGGGACTATATCTTGCCGAGCAGTGGAGTGGTATCAAGATTGTAAATGGAATGTTTCCATGGTTGGTGATACAATTAACTACATTGATTTGGTAATGAATTATGAAAAAGTGGATGCAGATGGTTTAATCATACCTGCTGGTTCGGATACCTTTAAGTATCCGCTAAACCCTGCAAAAACTAGTTTTGGAGATGTAGGAACAGAGTATCAACCTACTGCCGGGAACTACAGAGCAACAATTGGCGGGAAACTCTATGGAAGGGAAGGTACATACACATTAGTCACAATAAAATCGGCTGTAGTATATGTTCCTGAAACCTAAGTATGGTATAAGAAAAGTAACTGTTGAAAAGCAGTTATTTTTCTTTTTTCTTAGTAAGAAAATGGAATGAAAGGGAGTGTTGTTCGGTGAATTGGTTAGAAATTATTAAAAGCCCTACGTATTTAAGTAATAGTTCTTCCAGCTACGATAGTATTCGTCTAATCAATTACGAGGGGGACAATGCTAATGTAACCCCCTTAGCTCAGTTTTTTTTGGCGCCGGTTGCTCTAAGTGAACCTGATTTAGTAACCCCAATACCAACACCATCTTCCCTGTCATATAATCGGTTCTTAGAAGAAATTGCTGTTCATTTTAATAAAATAAAAGTTGTTTATAGCGGCGAGATACCTCATACGTTAATGTTAAGTAATTTAAAGGATAGTTCTAGATTGAATATAATAGGGCTTCATAGAAGAAACGAACTAAACCCAGTGGTTTCTGAATTATATGGAAATTTAGGTTTACGTCCAAGAGGTTTTATGAATAAAACAATATACATGAAACTCAAAAAAGAATATATACCACCCGTAAATGTTGAACAATTTGATGCGGCATGGAACTGGCTGGAGTCGTCCTATGCTCAAAACGATGGTTACATTTGTCTTACTCCCACAAATTGGATGTTATCGGAGCGATTAAAAGAAAATATTAGTTTGAGATACTTCGTTTCAAGATGCAAGGATATTATACTTGTGGTCGATGAACCAACCAATTCCATTATTGGGTTAGATTTGTTGTTTTAATAAAAACCAAAAAGGATTAGATGATGGCAGCCGGCCTTCATAGAGTCCCCCCGTTTCACTTAGGGCACAAGAGACATTGTGAGAGCTTATGTTTGATGGATTCGTCGTAGACTTAGGACATTGAATCTAGTACTCCGTAACGATTAAATTACAGGGTATAGTCTTTTAAGCCTAACCCGAGCGTCTTGCGTTGTAAATTGCCAGTTGACGGTAGAGCGTTCAGCATTGCGGTCGGCTTGCCAAGCCGCAACACGCGCGATCACGTCTTCTTTTGTAGCGACATACTCAGACAGGGCTTGGCGACTGAGAACACCAATCTCGATTTCAGCCATGTTGAGCCAGCTTCCGTGCTTTGGCGTATGATGAATTTCCAGTTTGTCCGCCAATCGTTTGGCTTCAGCAGGTTCAAAGGCTTCGTAAAGCGAACCGACGCTGTGCGTATTCAAATTGTCCATGACGAGCACAATCCGCTCGGCTTCGGGATAGTGAATGTCCACCAGTTCCTTGATGCAGGACGCGAAATCGACCCGGGCTCGCTGTTCCGAGACGTAGATGTGACGTTTGGCTTCCAGCGGCGCAAACATCATGAACAGATTGACGACACCATTGCGCTTGTATTCATAGTCGATCCGTTTCGGCCGACTCGGCTGAGCGGCAATGGAGGGCCGCGTTTCCAGAGTCAATTGCCGATTCGTTTCATCCAGACAAACGAGCGGGCGTTTGGGATCGTGCGGACGCTGGTAAACATCCAACACGTCCTCCATGCGTGCGACAAACTCGCCGGATGCTTCCGGGATACACCATTGTTTCTTCAACCATGGTTTGAGTTTGTTTTTTTCATCACCCGTTGCACGGTCATGTGCGAAATAGCATCAACGATTTCCAGTTCGACCAAGCGATTGGCGAGCAACCGAACCGACCATTTGCTGTAGCCTTCCGGCGGCTGGCTACATGCGATGGCGATTAGTTTCGCTTCAGTCACGCCATCCAATTTCGTCCTGCGATTCGTTTGCTTTTCTCGCTCCAACGCAGCTTCGAAGCCTTTTTCGACCAGTCGTTTTCGCAAATTTCGAACGGTGCTTTCACTGACATTGTAGGCTTCTGCAATCCGGGTATCCGGCCACGATGGTCCGTTCTCGCCTTCGTCGGCTTTCAGCAACATGTGCGCGTGTTTGATTTTATATCCGGCTACTTTTCCTTTATTGATCAGTTGTTCTAATTGTTGACGTTCTTCTTGGCTTAATTCGACTACCCATCTCTTTTCCATCGGCCAGTCCCTCTTATCCTTTTTATTGGATATATCGGCTGGCTAGGTATTTACCATTAATTTCTGAGGTTACGGAGTACTAGAAGTATTCTGGAAAAGCGGAAGCGTCCGCCTTTGAAAGCGGTATAGCCTGAGCCTCTCGCTGCTATTGAAATTACCGGTGAACAGCATCTATAACCGCCCTGAGGCATTCCGAAAAATGAGCGGATAGAACTATAAACCTTTTGACACGCGGCGCGTATTACTTTACAGTTATTTACTACATAGAACCGAATGGAAGGAGAACGGACGTTGGCACGACTGGAATATCGTTTATATGAAGAGGGCAGCAGCGAGTTTCCTCTGCTGTATTATTACGATCGTATCGAGAGAGACGAGATCGCTTTGCGGTTTGCCTGCGACTATTTGGTCAAGGAAGGCACTGTATACGAGAAAACCTCCAACGCGGTGGAGGATGGCTGTTATGTCATTTACATCAAGCAAGCCGAGGATGAAAAAATCGTGCCGTTTTGGGGAAAACCGGATGGAGCTTTACCGGAAGGGATCAAGCTGGAGCTGAGGGAATATCGCGAGTTTACGACCGACTATCGTTTGGTGCATACGTTCAGCTTCGCGGACAGCCTGGAGGCGATGCTGCATCTATCCGCGAACTATTTGTATGCCGACGGCAAAGAATGGTACCGGACTTCTACGGAGATCGACGAAGACAGAGAGACGTTCGTCTTTTACGCCGAGCCGTCGGCGTAAGGGGCACGAAGTAAGGTATTCATGGAGCAAGCGAGGCTTGCTTAAGCATGAATAACTCGGTATAGGCTTACGAAGCAAGTTATTCATGGAAAAAGCGAAGCTTTTTAATGCTATGAATAACTCTCAGGAGGGCAAATCATCTTGGAACATCAAAAGCAAGGGAACACCCGCAAAATGCTCGCCCTGTTTTTGAGCGCGGCGCTTGCAGCGGCAACCGGCTGCTCGAATACGGCAAATTCCAACTGCGTCGATCGAAACGGGGACGGGTACTGTGATAACGGCAGCGGAGGCTCTTCATCGAGAGCCTTCTTCGGCGGAGGAGGCTCCGGCAAATCCGGAACTTCGGAAGGTTCGTCCTCCATTTCGGACGGTTCTTCCACGCACGGGGGCATCGGCAGCAGCGGTTCCGGTTCCGGATAGGAGGACGGGATGATGAGAAATGACGAGGGTAAAACCTTGACCGCTTATGCGTATCCCGAACGACGAGAGGCGATTTACGGCCCTATGCGCGCAGAAGGGATTTTTACTTGGGATTGTATGTACGACGAAGAATATGCGCTCGCATGCATTCACCGGATCGACCGCGGGCTGCACCGGCGAATGCAGGAGGCCGCAGAGCGTCTTGGCGGTATTTTTGCCAAAACGGTGGCCATCGTTCAACAGGCCGATACGGTTCTTCTTGAGGAGCTAGGGGTGCCTGAAGCCGCCGTCGCCGCCGTTCGACTGAGTTTCGGGCCGCTTATGCCGTCGCCTACTGTTATAGGACGCTTCGATTTCGCGGCGGATGAAGACCGGATTAAGATGCTGGAGTTCAACAGCGATACGCCGACCGGGATCGTGGAAGCGTTCCATGTCAACGGCGCCGTATGCAGCGTCTACGGAGCGGAAGACCCGAATGCGGGCTGTACGCACAGGCTCGCCGAATCGTTTCGCGCCGCGATTGCGGCTTACCAAGATGCAGGCTATGAGACAAGGCATATTTATTTCAGCGCTCTGGATTGGCATATCGAGGATGCGGGAACGACCCGTTATTTGCTGAGGACATCAGGACTGGCCGCGGATTTCGCGCCTCTATCGGATTTACGCGTAAAGGACGATCGGCTCTGGGTACGGCTCGCGGATGACGTTTTGGCTCCGGTGGATGTGTTGTATCGATTGCATGCGCTGGAGAAGTTGGCCGAAGACCGCGACGAGGACGGCTATCCTACGGGAGAGCATACGCTGAGGCTCATCGCGGAGCGCAAGCTGGCGGTGATCAATCCGCCTTCCGGCTTTGCCGCTCAGACGAAGGCGCTGCAGGCGCTAATTTGGAATTTGCACGAAGCGCAGCAGTTTTACACGCCGGAGGAGCATGCATGGATCGAAGCATATATGCTGCCTACCTATTTGGAAAACCGGTTTGCCGGAACAGGCACGCCTTATGTCGTCAAGCCGATCTATGGACGCGAAGGCAGCGGGGTGACGATCTTTGGTGCGGAAGGCCAAACGATCGAGCGCAGCGAAGAGGAAGAATATTGCGATCAGCCGATGGTTTATCAGCGGTATACGGAGCTTCCGCAAGTTCGCTTCGAAACGCTGAAAGGAGCCGGAAGCGGCAGGCTGTTATGGGGCTGTTTTCTGATCGGAGGCCGCGCTTCGGCGGTTGTCGCCCGGGTGGGAGGGCATATTACGAACAATGGCTCCTACTATTTGCCGGTCGGCTTTATATAATAAGGGGGAAACGCATCATGTTGGAGTTGCAATCCATCGTTAATTTTTTGATTTATTTGGTTGTGACCGTGCCTCTTGTCGGGCTTGGGATCGTTCTATTTACGTTGACTACGCCCTATAACGAATTCAAGCTAATTCGCGAGGGAGGGGAACTGTCCGATCCGGTCAAGGTGCAGGCGGCCCGTGCCGCGGCTTACGATTTGGGCGGAAAAATCATCGGACAGGCGGCGGTGCTCGCTTCGGCGGTCTATCATTCGCTAGGCTTGGTAGACCTGATTATATGGGGGTTACTCGGTATCGCGTTTCAAATCGTTATTTTTTACATATTCGAGCTGCTTACGCCTTTCAAGGTCGTAGCGGAAATTCCGAAAGGCAACGTGTCCGTCGGCCTGTTCTCCTTCTGCCTGAGTTTGGCGTCGGGCTTGCTGATGGCTTCGCTGATCAGTTACTAACCCGAGATGGAGGGGCGGCACATCGTCATGGATTTGGACGCGCTGTATACGGAACATAAAAGGCTGCTGATTTCCGTCGCTTACCGGATGCTGGGCTCGCTCACGGACGCCGAGGATGTGGTGCAGGACGCTTTTGTCGCTTTGCAGCAAACGCAGACGGAGGATGTGCGTCATCTGAAAGCGTATTTGGTCAAAATGGTAACGAACCGTTGTCTGAACCTATTGAAATCGGCCCGCAGGCAGAGAGAAGTTTACGTCGGTCCGTGGCTGCCCGAGCCGCAGGCCGACTTGACAGGCGGCGATAGCCCGGAAGAGCAGCTGGTTCGCGACGAGAACGTGTCCTATGCGCTGCTTGTGATGCTCCAGCAATTAACCCCGGCGGAGCGGGCGGTGTTTCTGCTGCGGGAGGTGCTGGATTACGATTACGCCCAAATGGCGGATATTCTCGGCAAATCAGAGGCGAATTGCCGCAAAATTTTGAGCCGCGCCAAGCAAAAAATGAATCCCGAGGCCGTTTCTGCCGCACCCAAAGGCAACGAAAACGGCGAATTCGCCGAAGCCTTCCTGGCAGGATCGCGAACGGGAAATTTTCGTCCTTTCGTCCATATGCTGATCGAACAGGCGACGTTGATCAGCGACGGCGGGGGCAAAGTGCGGGCCGCCATATTTCCGATCTATGGTAAAGAGCGGATTCAAGCATTTTTGGAAGGAATTTATTCCAAGGGCAGCTTGTCCGGAGAACTGCGTCAAGCCATCATTATGGAGATCACGGCCTGGTGCTGATTGAGCAAAATAAGCCCAGAATCGCCGTATGCTTCAAAGCTTTTCATGGGAAGACGAAGGATATAGAGCATGTCTATCTGATTAGCAATCCCGATAAATTGGCGCATATACGGCTGAACTGAAGAAGCGGGGAGAGGGAGTACGCCCATGCTGAAAAGCGAAGAGCCGCCCCGCGTAAGCGGTGGCGGCCCTGAATCCAATCTTGCGCAGGCGCTTCTTGGAGACGCAGATTCAAGATTGCGCTATCGTTCGGCGATATACGGGACCGCGACAATATCCAAATCCGTCTCGTCCCAACTGCCGGCCCGGTCCCAAAGAGCGGTCGGCAGCTCGCATAACGGCGGGTTCGCCGTAGAATGAAGCCACTCCCGCAGCAACTGTTTATTGAACAGCCCGGGATCGAGCCATGTATCGACCTGCTCTTCGTTTAAGATTAACGGAACGGTATCCTCCAGTCCGGTACTGAAGTTCCTAACCTTTCTCGTAAGAATGGCGCAGGTGCGTAGCTGCTCTCCGAAGGAGCCGCTCCAGACATCGTACACGCCGGCCATCGCAAACGTTTGGCCTCCAGGGATTATGAAACGCGAAACCTGCTCCTCCTTGGCATTCGGACGGTATACCTTGTCGAAGCTGCTGCCGGGAATGATGCAGCGCTGTCTCTTGAGCAGATGGTCGAAGGCCCGCTTGCCGAATACGGAGGCGCTGTCCGCAACAATCGAATCCTGTGCCCAGAAGGGCATGAGTCCCCAGCGGTATTCATCGAGAATGCGTTCGCCGTGCTGTACGACAACAGCGGCAATCGGTTGCTGCGGCTGCAAGCTGCGCTGGTTCGCATAGTAAAACAGCGCTTTGGACAAACCATATCGATCTTGCAAATCGGATAATTCGGCATGTAAAGTAAATCGGTCGCACATAATCGAGAGCTCCTCTGCTTTTATTGGCCATTGACTGAAGTTACTTCTCCCCAGTATTTGCAGCAGATGGTAAAATCATGTGCGGGCAAAAAAATTCAAGCTGTTTTCATCTAATTTTAAGGTTATCTTCATTGCAATTTAATGAACCATAGTTAAAATAATAATCGTTGATCCCACATTCAACATATATCACGTTTTTCCCTGCTGTCGGCTGCCATCGACGAAGCAGGGATTTTTTATAGGCAAAAAACAATCAATTAAAGTCTCGAAAGCCGGAAATGCAAATATTTTTATAGAAAAAAATGGATGTAATGAATTGGGCCCGTCTTGCGACCGGGCCCATTCATGGTTAAGGAAAAGTAACAAATCGATGTATAATTGAGACTACCAAATGGACTTAAAGAACCATGAATAAAGTAGATACCTGTTTCGGATACGACGATTAAAACTCGACATTTTTACTTGTTCGCTTCCTCTTTAATATAAGTGTCACCATGGACAACAATTACTTTGGTTTTATCCGTTGTGTTATGCTCATCATAAGCTGTTTCATCTTGACTGAAGTTTTTTTCCATATGCAAAATTTTGGCATATTGGCCGTCCTTAGTTACAATAAAATCAGGATGTTTATGGTCTTCCAGTATCGCTTCAGGAACAGGCTCAAAAGTAACGTCATTTTTATAATTTTTATATTTCTCAGCTAAGCTTTCTTGGGCGGCATTACTTGAAATTACACTAGTCAAAGCAATAGCACTAATAGTCAAAACAGCAATCCCCCAAGTAATTGTTCTGGTTGTCATAGTGATCAAGTCCTTTCTTAATATTGAAGTATAACCGTTTCCGTAGGCATAATTGTTCGATTTATTGTTCACAATTACCAGGTAAACAGGCTTTTCTGGTGTACCTTGTGGAACGTTAGTAAATACGATTTGTTTGGCGGTATTAGTAACATTACCAACTATATGAATTATCGAAGAACTTCTTGGACTAAATTGAGGGGAACTCTGCCATATGTGCAGTTATGTGCGGGTAACGCCTGACTAATTGACTGTGTTACAATGATAAGATATTATTTTTTAAACAAGGAGAATTCACTATGTCAGTAGAAGAAGTAGTGCGACGATTTTTTGAGAAGGTTCGTTCTGGTCAAGAACCGGATGCTGCACACCAGTTAATGGCGGAACGAGTTTTGGCACATCAGATTACTTCGGAAAATGAAGTGACCGTTGAAAGGTCACCGGCCAATTACGCGGATCATGTTCGCGAAATGATAGAAATTTACGGTGCCTTCAGTCTAACTATACAAGAATTTTTAGTGCAAGATGATCGGGTGTATGTGCGTTGGAAACAATCTGGAATCCACATTGGGGAAGTAGACGGATATACACCGACTAACAAACCCGTCGTAGAGATCGCAAGTGCAGTCTATCGTGTAGAAAATGAGAAAATCGTAGAATATTGGATACAAATTGACCGCGAAGGAATTCGTATTCAATTGGAACGCAACAAGGAATAACAGTTGAATCATTGAACTAAGGGTACGATAGCTCAATGAACCGCCTTTTCAGCAAGGCGGTTTTCTGTTATTAATAAAGCCTATGTTAAATTCTAATGTTGATATTTGACCATAAGAAAACCGCATTCGTTGAAAAGGCGGTTTATTGCTATCATGTCCCGTTAGCGCAACGACTTACTCTGTTGAATTTCGTGTTCCTCAACATAAAGCGGCATCTAAAGAAGGCGGATCATACCTTATCGCGGCCTTTAAACGACACAATGGTGCCGATAGCCATAGCCCCATAGCCGCAACGAAATAATGAGCCTAATCCGACAGTGCCCGCATGATGTTGGATTTCGCCTCTGCCGCAATCGCTTCATTCCCGTCATCGACCGCTTGCATTAAGATCAGTATGGGGATGTATACCGCGATCAGCCGCGCCAGCAGCTTCGTTTCCTCATCCGCTCCTCCGTACCTTTCGAAAAACACGCCGCGAGCGTAAGGTGGTAAAAAGCTATAAGCAACGCTCAAATCGCAAGCCGGATGGCCTACGCTCAGATCGCCCCAATCAATGATGCCGGAAACGATCCCGTTCTCATTCACAAGCATATTTTTAAAATGGAGATCGCCATGTAGCAGTGCATTCACCGCCTCGACACGGTCCTTTTGCAGCCTGCTAATATACGCTTCGATCACACCGGACTCCTCCGGCGACAAGTGTTCAACCACCTTCGATAGAAAGCCTTCCAATTTCACTTTACGCGATGCGATGTCCGTCAAGTTTCGATGATCTTGCTGAACTCCGCACTTCAGCGCCGCCTGCACCGGAAACTCATGCAATCTCCGCAAAAATTTCGCCAGCGTCTCTGCCGATAAAGCCCGGCGTTCTTCCGTCACACCGATTGGGAAATCTCCTGGCACGTAGGCATAGCCAAGAAATGGTGCCGGGTATTCGTCACTTGCTTCGCCATAAAACAACGGTTTCGGATAAGGGATGGTCATATATGCCTCCAGCTTCGGCAGCAGCTTCCCTTCCATACGAATCGAGCCAACTGCAATCGTTCTTCTTGGAAACCGGAACACGTAATCGTCACCGATAAGAAAAACCGTATTGTCCCAGCCCCAGCCCAATCGCTTCACTTGCTTCGATGACAGCTGAGGGAATTGTCTGCCGATCAGCGTCCGCGCCTGCTCTTCGTTAACCTCCCACTCCGCATCCCATACCTTCGTTCCTCCCATGAATTGTCTGCCTCCTCGTTCCTTACGTTATTTAGATGTTTACATTCCGTGGAAGTTACGCATAACTGCCCGTTTAACAAGAATAAGCAGAAGGCGAAGTTTGGTGTTCGTGTCGGTCACAGTAAACAGGCACGATTTGACCAACATATTTTTCTTATTCGATGCGGTATTCTCATACTCCTTGCTGTCTAAGTATCGAAACCAAGCCAAATAGTGCTGTAAATATTTCGTTGCAACACCATTGAAGCGATCCATCCATTTCTTCAAGCGGCACGTTGTTTTCCGTCGGACTTGAACCGGTAATGAGTCATGCCTTTTGAATTCGCATAGGAGCTAAATGCCCTCCATGAATCAGTGCATAACACGTTTGAGTCAGATAGATGACCACCAATCGCTTCGTCGAATTTTTGTAGTCCGAATACGTCCACGCCCAAGTACGCCAGAGTAAGTCATTTTCGGACAGTCACGGGCAACCAGCACGCACACTTGAACGTGGCTTATTGAAGTTTTGCAAGGAATCATCGAATCCAAAGAGCATTATCGCAAGATTATCAAGGCTGCGGTTGCCCGTTGGGTACGTGACTTTCAGGAAAAACGTATCGAGATCAACACTGTCGATGATCTTCGGAAGCTGATCGAGTTAGATATTGAGCTTCAGAAGGATGAGGTATGACAGCAAGTTCTATTTCAACTTCATCGATAGCTACGGAAAACTTATTAAGGAAATCTTTTGTACTTTCGATAAACCTGATTCTAATTGCATACTGTAAAAATGCCATACCTAAATAAACTAAAAAGTACTGCAAATATTCTAACATATCAAATAATACAACTAGTAGCTTCTCCTCCACTTGGTCATTAAGTAGGGAAAATACTGATACCATAATGGCCATCATAGATAGTGTGACGGAGACTATTACGGTCATTCCGTTAAATGTCGCTGCAGTTGTAGAATCGTCGGTTGAATTACGAACAATAAATTTTAGTTTTCTACGCAAGTGGGGCGACAGATTCCTTACCTCGTTAAATAGGTAGTCCGGGTCTTTTTGGAGATGCTTCTTTTTACTCCAAGACATATTTCTTTCAAAACAACGGAATATTTTCTTTTTTAATTTTCTCAACGTATAAATTTCGAGTGTTAAGAGAAATGCGAATATTGAAAATGCGATTGCAATAGAAACAAAAAGCATTAGTTATTCACTCCTAATTTATGGATATATAATTTTATCGGCAGCGGGGGTGGTGATTGTGTAGTGGCCAGAGAGCGAAGCCCTGATCGAGATAAAGCCAAACAGATGTGGCAGGATAGTGGCGGGGGAAATGAAACTTAAGGACATTGCCGCCGCACTTTGTATCGGGGAAACACAGATACGAAAATGGAAGTCTCAAGATAAATGGGCGAACGAAATGAAAGGTAACGTTACTAATGAATCGAACAGTAACGTTACCAAACGAAAGGGAGCACCAAAAGGGAATAAGAACGCCGTCGGTAATCAAGGCGGCGCTGGTCGACATCAGCACCGACCCCGTCCAGCAGGCCGACGAGTCCATTACACTCCTGACCATTCGGGAGCGCCGTATGCTTCAACGTATACAGCGGCTGGCAAGCGGGCTGACGGAAAAACAACGCTGCGTGCTGCAGCAGCTGCGGACCAAGAAGGAGGCGACTCCGGTTCACGACGATCGCGCTGGCCAAACAAGAACGATCATCAAAGAAAGTGATAAGTTGGTGATCGGCTGAGCTCGAAGAAACGTCGTACCGGGCGATCGAGGATATCCTTCGTATCGAGGAGGCGCTGACCCGGGTGCAGGGCCAGAAGATAAAGGCGATTGAAATCAAGAACAAGCTGCTGGACGAGGAAAAGGAAATCCGCACTGCAACAATGCGTATCGAACTGCAGAAACTCCAGGGCGGCGCTGGCGCAACGCAAAGCTGGACCGATACCCTAAAGGAAATTGCACAGCGGTGTAAAGCAAAACGGGCTGGGGTGGCCGTCGATGAGTAAGCCCTATAAAGTCGTTTCCGATCTCGTGCTTGAACACTGGGATGACCCAGTTGCTTTCGGTGAGGACATGCTGGGGTTCAGCGCAGACGAATGGCAGCAAGTAGCTATGATGGACGTTGCGCAGTACCCGCGCACGAGTGTCCGCTCCGGGCAGGGTGTCGGGAAGACCGGTTTTGAGGCGGTGCTTGTAATCTGGTTTCTGTGCTGCCGGCCGAATTCTCGGGTAGTGTGTACGGCCCCGACTAAACAGCAGCTCAATGACGTCTTATGGGCTGAGGTTGCCAAGTGGCTTGAATCGTCCATGGTGAAAAACCTATTGAAATGGACGAAAACCAAGGTTTACATGATCGGTCATGAGGAACGTTGGTTCGCGACAGCTCGGACAGCAAACAAGCCGGAGAACATGCAGGGCTTCCACGTGGACCACATGCTTTTCATCGTGGACGAAGCTTCCGGTGTTGCCGATCCGATCATGGAAGCTATTCAAGGTACGTTATCTGGCGATGATAACAAGCTACTCATGTGTGGAAACCTTACAAGAACGAGCGGCTTTTTTTATGACTCCCATAATCGTGACCATAAGCCTTTTCGCACTCATAAAGTAGATAGCCGTAATAGTAAGCGGACCAGTACATCCAAATGCTCATCGACAAATATGGCGCCGAAAGCGACGTCGTACGCGTCCGGGTTATGGGGAGTTTCCTAAAACCGAGGCGGATCCTTCATCGCGCTCGAATTGGCCGAGTTAGCCGCAGGCGCAACGGTCGACCCGGTCGGGGGCACGCTGCACCTTGTTCGGGGACGACGAAACTGTCATTGCCCCTAGAATCGGCATGAAGGTATTCAAACTGTGCTTCTACAACAAGCAAGATACGATGGCTACTGCCGGCCGCGTGATTGCTGCAGGCCCGGGGCGTCGAAGCGCTACTCAGTCGATGCTACAGCCTGCTCGACGTCTTCTCTATTGCGATTACTCACGTGGATAGTAATAAGAATCTTGAGCATGGAAAAACTATTTTACGGAGCCAGAGGAAAATGGAGGAGTATGCCATGCAGCGTTTGACCCTGCAACTCACCATTCCGATCCCTGCTGAATCTGTTTTGATCAGCAGGGTCGAACTGGAGGAGTTAAGAAAGCAGGAACTATTAGGGATTTACTGGTCGATGCAGGACCTCGAACGGCGTGTGAACAAGGGCCAAGTTTGGATCAAAGAAAACATCTTGTATCAGCCGCGATTCAAGAAAATACTAGATGTTGAGCAAGGTGGGTTTGTATTCTATCCCAAATCAAGGGGTCAAAATTGGAGCTTTCATGCGGCAAAGATGGCTGAATTTTTGGACAAGCGATTTGCGGATATTTTCACTTCCTTTGCAGATAAAGAATCCGGAAAGTAGAGAGATCACTCAGTTGGTGTGATTTCTCTACTCAATAATATTTTCTTGACCATATTCGTACCCGAAATGATCCTAAATTAACGTAATTCGTAACGAATTTCTTCCTAAAACGGAAGGCTTGGAAGGTATATGCGAAAGAGCGTAAAAAGTATGGATTGAAAGCGGCATATCGTGCGCCTCAGTTCTCGAAACGTTAAGAGCATCGCTGTACAAGGGATTTCAGCCTCAGACCTTCAATGGTTTGGGGCTTTCCTTTTGCCCAAAAGGAGTCCGTGACCATATTTAATTTTTGACCATATGCGACCATACCTAGAAGTGGTCATATTTTCATGAATTTCTCGAAATGTTCCACGTTCTTTTCCTTGATCGCCCTCGTTACTTGGATATAGATGTTCATGGTCATTTTGATATCGGATCGGAGTGATCAAGCACTCCTGAACTTCCTTGACGTAACGCCGGTTTCGAACAATAGCGAGGCGTGAGTATGGCGTAAACAGTGGATCGTGATGGGATGCAATTGATGCTTCTCGATGATTGACAGCAACTTTTCGTTCGGGTAGGCCAGTCGTATAGATGATTTATCTATCCGAGCAAAGGTCGGTTCGTTGTCCTTCTCTTTGGCTTCGAAGGTGATTACCTTGACGGCCAAATGGCGAAGCGTTTTGAACATTGGTCTGATCCGGAATTGAATGCATCGTTCAGGATGCAGCGACAGCTACGTAGTCGTCTTGATGTGCATAGGTGGCAGCATGGGGGGACGGTCGTGTTCGAGGTGTACGTCGGATTCCACCTATTTAATTTTGGTGCCCAATCGGTACCCAACTTATAAATTGTACAATATTCAAGTGTGGGGAGATCAGTATAAACCCTTATTACTAAAGGATTTTTAAAATAAATTAGGCCCCGTCTTGCGACGGGGCCCATTCATGGGAGAGGAGAAACCGGACGAAGAGCTTATGGGGAACGTAAGCCTTCTCCGCGGTTGTCTACGACATTTTCGGATGTCGATGATATAAGGATAGACACATTTCGGGCGATCTATACATAGGCACTGATATTTTTTTGTGCAAAAGTTTACGTTTGTGGTACGATAGCATTACTATCCGGTAGAAGGTGGAAATCAATGAGAGTCATATCAGGGAGTGCCAAGGGAAGGCCATTGAAGGCTGTACCTGGCATGGGCACGCGGCCTACCACCGATAAGGTGAAGGAGGCTATTTTTAGCATGATCGGCCCTTATTTCGAAGGAGGTCATGTGCTGGATCTGTTCGCAGGCACCGGCGGATTAAGTATTGAAGCGCTGAGCCGCGGAATGGAGAGAGCGGTGTTGACCGACATCGACAAGAAGTCGATCGACACGATCCGGCAAAATTTGCAGGCGACCGGATTCACGGACCAGGCCGAGATATACCGAAACGACGCGCAGAGAGCCGTCAAGGCATTAACGAAGCGGGGAGTCAAATTTGATCTGGTGTTTTTGGACCCGCCATACCGGCTCAAACTGGTTCGGGAGCTGGTGGAGCAATTGGATGAGGCCGATATGCTGAATTCCTATGCGACCATCGTTATGGAACATGATGCCGAGGATGCTTACGAGGAGCCGATCGGCCGTTTGGAATGGGTTCGCAGAGCCGAATACGGAGACACGGCCATAACGATTTATAAAAACAAAGCGCAAGAGTAGCGGCATTTGTCGGAGGAGTTGACTGAATTTATGAGTATTGAACATTTCGGAATGAAGATCGCCGTATATCCGGGCAGCTTCGACCCTGTGACGAACGGCCATTTGGATATCATTCACCGGTCGGCTAAAGTATTTGACAAGCTGGTTGTGGCCGTTTTGAATAATACGAGCAAAAATCCGCTGTTTACGTTGGAGGAACGCACCGAGCTGCTTAGAAAAGTAACGAGCGATTTGCCGAATGTGGAAATTGACAGCTTTCGCGATCTTCTGATCAACTATATGAAACAAAAAAACGCGCACTTGATCGTGCGCGGTTTGAGAGCGGTATCCGATTTTGAATACGAATTGCAGATGGCTTCGATGAACCGGAAGCTGGATGAGCATTTTGAGACGTTTTTCATGACCTCGACACCGCAATATTCGTATTTGAGCTCAAGTATCGTCAAAGAGATCGCCCGCTTCCACGGGCCGGTTACGGGTCTCGTTCCCGAACAGGTCGAGAAGGCGCTTTTGCTGAAATACGCGCCTCGCTAAAGACTGGAGCCGCGCCGGTTATGGCGCAGAGCAAAGGCGGCGAAGACGGACAAGAGCAGCATCAGCAGCAGAATGCCGCTAAACCAGAAGAACGCAGGCGTCAGGAGAGGCCACAAGTTCCATTCTTGTACGCTCAGGGGCGCAGGGGCCGAGCCGGGCAGCCATACGGGAATGCCTGACGACAAGAGACCGTTCAGCGGCCTCCAAAAAGCGGCGGTTGCAATAAAAGAAAATGCCGCATGCAGAAGTCTCGACTTCAGGAAAGCGGTATATCGGATGTCTGTTCCCAACGTAAAGCTTTTCATCTGCGCGTGGGTGGATAACCCTCCCCAGGCGAGCAAGGCGCTGAGCAGCGCATAAGGCCATGAACCGGGAAACACTTCCGCCTGGCCTACTGCGTATGCGCCCAAATGGGGCTCGAACAGTCCGGGAAGCAGCGCGGCGATGACCGAATTTACTTCCTGGGGGGTACCGAATCCTGCTGCAGAGAAGGCAAGTCCGATAAAAGATAACACTTCCGACATCGACAGCGCATGAACGAGGACGGAGAACATCATCATAAGCCCGCCCACGGCCATTAGCTGCTGTACCGAATGGGTGACGGAATCGCCCAGCAGCTTGCCGAACGTGCGCCCGTCCTTTGCTTTGGCGACGTGGAACGCGTAGGCGCTTCTGGAAAACAGATTGGTTGCGGTCGAAGCTCGCTTAAGCTCCGCCCGCTTCTCGGCGATATCCGCGGCAAGCGGATGACGGGAATGCGAAATGCGCTGCCATACGCCGACAAGCAGCGCCGAACCGTAATGGAGAAGAGCCAACGCCAGTCCGCTTTGAGCATTGTGCAGAAAACCGACGCCGACGACGGTGATCAGGAAAACCGGGCTCATCACATGGCTCAAGGTGAGCAGACGCTCCGCCTCGTCCCGGCTGACAAGCCGATCCCGCCTTAACGTTCCTACGGCTACGGCACCGGAGGGCGTACCGGATGTGCAACCGACCGCGATGGCCCATCCGCCGATGCCGGGCAGACGGAACAGAAGGCGCAGCAACGGGTCGAACAGAGTTCCCAGCGCATGGAGAATGCCCATTCCCCGCACGATTTCCGTCACAATGAAGAAGGGCAGCAGAGCAGGGAAAACCAGCTTCCACCAGATGGTTAATCCTTGCAGGGACGATTGAAAAGCGCGATCGGGAAATAAAATAATACATACGACCAATAACAGAGCCAAGCAACCGAGCGTCAAGGTTGTCATGCGCTGGGAGGATAACATTTTTAAGCCGGCCATCAGCTATCAACTCCGATTCCAGGATGATGGTACATGTTTACGCTTTGTCCGTATCGTTTAGACCAAGCAGCGGCAACCATGATCGGGGCGGCTTGCGCAATAGGGATAAGCATACGGCTTTGAGGGGAGAAAAGGATGGAAGACAGAAGACATATCCAACGGGCGTCGCGCATCGTCGTTTCCGTTTTTATCGCTATCGCTTTGGTGTACGCGGTGTATTTTTTACCGCTGCCCTTGTTCATTTTCTCCGCTGGCACGGCTGAAATCCTTCAGCCGATGGTGCATGCCAAGCAGAACTATGAGGAGCGGGGTTCCTTTATGTTAACGACCGTCAGGGTAAGCGATGCGACGGTATTTAGCTACCTGCTGTCGTTCGTGAGGCCGTATGAGGAGCTGCACAGGAAGACGGAGCTGCTGCAAAAGGATGAGACCGAGCAGGAATATACGCAGCGGCAGGAAGTGAATATGCTCTCATCGCAATCCAGCGCGATCCAGGCCGCATATCACAAGCTGAACATTCCTTACAAGATCAGCAATGACGGCGTCGTCATTATGCAGGTTTTCAAAGAATTTCCGGCGTTCAAAGTGCTGCAGCCGGGCGACTTTATCGTCAAGGTGGACGACACTCCGGTTGAAAAGACCGAGGATTTGCAAAAGCTGCTGAAAAGCAAACAAGCCGGAGATTCCGCAGCGATCACCTACAAGAGGAAAAAAGTAACGAAGACGGACTCGATCCAGCTGGCGGTGCTGCCGGCTGACGAAGGATCGTCTCAGGATAAGTCTGCCGAACGCCGCGTCGGCCTCGGCGTCGTCCCGGCCAATATGCAGAGCGTAAAAGCCGAAGACGAAACGAAGCAGGTGAAGATTAAAGCCGGGGATATTGGCGGGCCGTCGGCGGGGCTTATGTTCACGCTGGAAATTATCAATAAGCTGACGCCGGAGGATATTACGAAGGGCTATAAAATAGCCGGTACGGGAACGATCGACGAGAAGGGCGTCGTCGGGGTGATCGGAGGCATTCAGCATAAGGTTATCGCCGCCGACAAAGCGGGGGCGGACATCTTTTTCGCTCCGAAAGACTACGTTGCTTCAAGCGGGCAGAGGATAAATAATTATACCGACGCCGTCCAACGGGGAGAAGATATTCATACGAAGATGAAGATCGTCCCCGTCGGAACGCTCGACGACGCGCTGCAATATTTGAGCGGACTGCCGGACAAGGAGAACGCCGCTAAGGGCTGATCTGAACCGGCGGTTCGTAATAATCGCGGAACAGATCGCGTTCCGACGCGGCATGATAACCCAGCGCGTAAATGGACGTAGCCTGAATATCCATCTGCAGGAACGGCGAGGGTTCGGACACGGCGGCCACTTTGGTGACGACCGGAACCTTCGCCGTTCGTTTCATGATCCGAAGCAGCTGTTTGCCGCGGGCGCTGAAACCGAGCACTCGCAGATACGGCACGCCTTCCCGAAGCGCGGCGGGCGAGAGATCTTCTTTCGTGTGGTTAAGCAGAATGCGCAGCAGCATCCGCTGAAGCTTGGTGCGCGTGTAGCGCTTTGTCTTCAGCAGGCCGAGGAGCTGCTCGACCAGCCGGCCGGAGTCCGGGGAGAGGGAGGGCAGCGCCTGTTTGATCCGGTGCTCCAGCCCTTCGCTGACCTCGTGAAGGGAGGCGAGCTGGACGGCGCTGCGGTTCAGCAGCTGAAGCAGCAAGGGCCGGTCATAGCGCTCCCAGCCGATCGGAGCCCTGCCGGCTGCCCATTCCCTGCGCAGCACCTCCATCGTGCCTTCCGGCACGTAAGGCACGATATCCTCCAGCGCTTGACGTTCAAACAGCATATGCCTAAGCGCGGTAGCGCTGGCAATGCGCCGGTCGGTGATGTCAAGCTGGTTGTAGCCGGCTTTCTGCCGGGTGATCGTCAGCGGCTCTATCCGGCTGCGCAGCCGCTTGAGGGCGATAAGATAATGAAGCCCTAAGGTGTTGTTGGGCCTGGCCAGCTCAGAAGCTTCCGTTCCGGGCATAAAGCGGGCTACGGCTTGCCCGTAGGCGGCCGGATAGGGAAGGCCCGCTTTGAGTTCCCGCTGCAGCAGCTCGCGGAACTCGGGCGTCTCCGAGTGCAGGGCTTCCGCGGCGGCATGCAGCCAGCCGATGTCGCCGCTCTCGCTGCCGAAGCACAGGCTGTCTACGGCGCCTGTCGCCTCCAGCGCGGACACGGCGCCGAAAGCGAACCATTCCGCCGGCTGCGCGGAAAAGGCGACAGGCAGCTCCAGCACGAGGTCTACGCCCATGCGCAGCGCCATTTCGGCGCGCGCCCATTTGCCGGTCATGGCCGGCTCGCCGCGCTGCAGGAAATGGCCGCTCATGACGGCTACGACGGCGTCCGCGCCCGATACCTTTTTGGATTGTTGGAAATGATAAAGGTGTCCGTTATGCAAAGGGTTGTATTCAACGATAAGCCCGACGGTTTTCATGGCAGCTCCTTTTGCGGTTTTGGCAATGTTTTCATTATGATTCACTATAGCATGAACTGAAAATGTTGACAAAATGGAAGGATTATCGCTATAATAATCTTTGTTTGTTTGGGGTGATATTCATGTTCATTCGTTTAAAAGAATTGGCGAAGACAACAAACTCGGTCGCTATCGATGAGACCATCGATTTGTCCGATGTTTTGAAGCATCGCACCGATTTGCTCGGTTTCGGCCAGGTCGAGGCGCATCTGTCAGCCCGCCATACAGGCGAGAACGCTGCCGAGGTGACCGGAAGCTTGGAGATTGACGTGGAGCAGCCTTGTTCCCGTTGTCTGGAGCCGGTGAAGCAAAGGCTGGACATTCCTTTTCATGAAACGTTTGCTCTTGCTGCAGATGAATCGGAACCGGAAGACGAAGATGAAGACATTCATTTCGTCACGGATGAGAAGATAGAGCTCATGCCCTACGTAATTGAAAATGTACTGGTAGCTTTACCGTACGCGCCGCTGTGCGAGGAAGAGTGCAAAGGGTTATGCCCTGTTTGCGGAAGCAATCGCAATATGCATGAGTGCGGCTGCAAGCAGGATACGACCGATCCGAGGCTTGCCGGACTGGCGGATTTTTTTAAGCAATAAGTTTGGCAGGTTGAATTCGTTGAAGGAGGTGGGAATATGGCAGTACCTCAAAGGAGAACATCCAAAACGCGCCGCGACAAGCGCCGGACTCACTTTAAATTAGTAGTACCAGGCATGGTAAAGTGCGACAGTTGTGGTGAATTGAAATTGGCTCACCGCGTTTGCAAAGTGTGTGGTTCTTACAAAAAAAGAGAGATCATCAAGCAATAGTTTATGCCACAAAACGATAGTACTTCATCAGACGGTGAAGTGCTATTTTTTTGCGGTATTAGCTCTTTACGGTCATCCCCCTGTCTTGGGCAGGGAGGCTGGCGGATGTTCGCAATGGATAAGGGAAGCGCTCTTAAAAGCGGGACCCGCGGCAAAATTGGGGGATTTTTTTACTTCCCTTTTCATGCTCAATCCATTATACTATCTCTTATTACTTGGTCATAAGATATAGTAACATCCACCTCGGAAGAGCGGCTTCGTCTTAACGCGAGTGACGGAATACTTGAGCCTCGGACGGGACGACAGCACAGCCGTATTGGTTTTCTGGCGAAAACTTTATATACAAGCCCCAAGGCCTTTAACGGCTGGGCGAACTGAGCGCGGAATGAAAAAAAGAGATGGCGGAGGAGCGTCCGTCCCTATTGACCACATTGGATGTTAACCGTTCTTTGCAGCGATAAGGCGGCGTTAAACAGCATTCTGATCGGCGAGTAAATCACTCTCTAAACGCGGTCGCTCCTCTTCGGAAAACCTCGGTAGAGGGTTATCTCATAAATATATAAATGATCACAGGATACATACTAAGTAAAGGTGGTGCTCGATATCGAACGCCTTCCTAAACGTCAGCGTCAGCAGCAGTTGGCCAAAGCGATTGAAGACAACCCTTTTATAACCGACGACGAATTGATGCGCTTGTTTCAGGTCAGCATACAAACGATCAGGCTGGATCGGCTGGAGCTGGGCATACCCGAACTGCGGGAGAGAATCAAGCTGATGGCGGAGCAATCGTACGATCAGGTGCGCTCGCTGCCGCTGCATGAAGTCATCGGCGACGTGATCGACCTGCAGCTCGACAAGAGCGGCATCTCCATGTTTGAAATTCGCGAGGAGCATGTTTTCTCCAGAACGAAGATTGCTCGCGGACACCATATTTTCTCGCAAGCCAACTCTTTGGCCGTTGCTTTGATCAACGATCAAATCGCCTTAACCGCGGCGGCGGACATCCGATTCGTGCGTCCGGTCAAGCTTGGCGAGAAATGCGTAGCCAAGGCCTACGTCCGTTCCATATCCAAAGGCAAGGCCAAGGTAGAGGTTTTTACTTACATTGGAGAAGAAGTCGTTTTCCAAGGAAATTTCATCATATATCATTCAACTAGAGATCGTTCGGAGGGAGGAGAGCCTGATGCGGATAGCGATTGATGCAATGGGTGGAGACCATGCCCCCGATGTCGTGGTAACAGGAGCGGTCGAAGCGGCGCGCGAGTGGGAAGACACTACGATTGTGCTGGTAGGGGATTCCGCCAAAATCGATGCGCTGCTAGGGAAAGACAAGCCGGCCAACGTGATCGTTCGGCATGCGAGCGAAGTGATTGAGTCGGACGACGAGCCGGTGAAGGCGGTTAGAAGGAAAAAGGATGCCTCGATGGTGGTGGCGGGGCGCATGGTGAAAGACAGGGAAGCCGACGCCATGATAACGGCAGGCAACACCGGAGCGCTGATGACGATGGGCGTGCTGGTGATCGGGCGTATCAAAGGAATTACCCGGCCTGCGTTGGCGCCGATGATTCCTACATTGAACGGCACCGGAATGCTGGCTCTCGATCTGGGGGCAAACATGGATTCCAGTCCCGAAGAGCTGGTTCAATACGCGATTATGGGCAGCATTTACCGCAATAAAGTGCATGGGGTTCATCAGCCGAAAGTCGGGCTGCTCAATGTAGGAACCGAAACGATGAAGGGAAATGAGCTGACCAAAGCGGCCTATCCAATGCTAGAGCAGGCGCCGGTTCATTTTATCGGAAACGTGGAATCCAGGGACGTGCTTAACGGGCCGTGCGACGTGATGGTTTGCGACGGCTTCGCCGGCAATATTATGCTCAAAGCGTTGGAAGGGGCGGCTTCCACCATTTTCTCCGCGTTGAAGACGGAGCTGACGAGAAGCTTCATGACCAAGCTGGCCGCCGTGATTCTGAAGCCGGGCTTAATGAAATTCCGCCGTTCCTTCGATTACAGCGAGCACGGGGCGGCTCCGCTTCTGGGCGTGGACGGGCTTATCCTTAAAAGCCACGGATCATCCAACGCCGTCGCCATCAAAAATGCCGTTCGTCAAGCCCGTATCGCAGTGAAAAATGAACTGGTGCGCAGTATATCTACGGAATTTAGTAACGGGAGCGAGATGTGACTATGAGTTTACTACCGGTAGGCATTATCGGAACTGGAAAATACGTACCCGACCGGGTATTGACCAATCGCGATTTGGAAAAAATGGTCGAGACCAACGACGAATGGATCGTCACCCGGACCGGCATTCGTGAACGCCGTCTGGTCAGCGCGGAGCAGGCGTCCTCCGATCTTGCCTATGAAGCGTCGCTCAAGGCGCTTGATGCGGCGGGAATCAGCCCCGAGCAGCTCGATTTGATCATTGTAGCGACGATTACGCCCGATATGGCGTTTCCATCTACCGCCTGCATTTTGCAGGAAAAGCTGGGAGCGAAGAAAGCGGCCGCTTTCGACTTGTCCGCGGCTTGCTCAGGTTTTATCTACGGTTTAGCCAATGCTTCCAATTTCATTGCAGTCGGCACTTATAAACATGCGCTTGTCGTAGGCGCGGAATGCTTATCGAAAATTACGGATTATACGGACCGCAATACTTGCATTTTGTTCGGCGACGGCGCCGGTGCGGTCGTGCTTGGCCAAGTGCCGGAAGGCCGCGGCTTCCGGTCGTTCGAGTTAGGGGCCGACGGGGGCGGCGGCGAGCTGCTGCGCATCCGCGGCGGCGGATCGCGGTGTCCTGTTTCTCCGGAGAGCATCGAAGGCAAGCAGCATTTCATCTATATGGCGGGCAGCGAGGTGTTCAAATTCGCCGTGCGCATTATGGGCAGCGCGGCGGAGGAAGCTCTGCGCAAAGCCGGCATCGAGAAGAAGGATATCGATCTGCTGGTGCCGCACCAAGCTAACATACGCATCATCCAATCGGCGTTGAATCGTTTGGAGCTAAGCGAAGACAAATGTATGATCAATCTGGATAAATACGGCAATGTCTCCGCAGCCTCGATTCCGATCGCGCTGGCGGAAGCGGTAGAACAGGGCAGAGTGAACGAGGGCGATCACATCGTGCTGGTCGGTTTCGGCGGCGGCCTGACTTGGGGCGCATCCGTCATCGTCTGGTAAGCATCGACGTTTTATAAATGCAAGCTTACGTCTGGCATAAAAGATACGGCGCAAGTTCTCCCGGATATTCCGCTTCGGCATGACGGGAGAGCTTCGCGGGAGGAGTTGTCGAATATGGGAAAAGTGGCATTCGTATTTCCCGGCCAAGGCGCGCAAGCCGTTGGCATGGGAAAGGACATCTATGAATCCGATCCCGCGGCGAAAAGCATTTTTGACCGCGCGGACGCAGCTTTGGGCTATGCGCTGTCATCCATCATCTTCGAGGGACCGGATACGGAGCTGAAGATTACATATCATACGCAGCCGGCGTTGTTAACCGCCAGCGTAGCGTTCCTTGAATTGTTCAAGAACAAAGGAATCCGGCCCGATTATGTAGCGGGACATAGCCTTGGAGAATACAGCGCGCTGGTCGCGGCGGGCGTGCTGAGCTTTGAAGACGCGGTGCGCACGGTTCGCGCTCGCGGAGAATTTATGGAGCAGGCGGTGCCGAGCGGGCAAGGTGCGATGGCTGCGGTGCTCGGCGGAGAGCGCGAAGCGCTACGGCAATTGTGCGAGGACGTATCCCGGGAAGTCGGCGTAGTGGAGCTGGCCAATATGAACTGTCCGGGACAAATCGTTATCTCGGGCAGCAAAGAAGGCGTGCAAGCGATCGTGGAACGAGGCAAAGAAATCGGAGCCAAGCGGGTCATCCCGCTCGAGGTGAGCGGTCCTTTCCATTCTTCCTTGATGAAATCGGCTTCAGAGCGTCTCGCAGACGTTCTGGCGGGCATTCCGATGGAAAATGCGGCTGTTCCTGTCGTCGCTAACGTTACCGCGCGTCCCGTACAGCAGCCGGACGAAATCCGTCAGCTGCTCGTCGACCAGGTTCATTCTTCCGTCCTTTGGGAGGACAGCGTGGCTTGGCTGATCGCGCAAGGCGTCGATGTTTTCGTGGAAATCGGCTCCGGTACGGTGCTGGCGGGTCTTATTAAAAAAATCGACCGCTCGGTAAAAGTATACTCCATCAACAGCAAAGAAGCTCTTGAGCAGTTCGCGCTGTAAACCGCTTCAAACGAATCATATATGCTAGGGAGGGAATTCGATGTTGACAGGAAGAACAGCCCTTGTGACGGGAGCATCCCGGGGCATCGGGCGCGCTATTGCGCTTGTTTTGGCCGAGGCGGGAGCCGACGTGGCGGTCAACTATGCCGGCAGCGAAGCTGCGGCGGCCGACGTGGTGAGCCGGATCGAAGCTATGGGACGCAAGGCGTTCAAAATAAAAGCCGACGTGAGTTCCTCTCAGGAAGTCGACGATATGTTCAAGCAGGTGCTGGAGCATTTCGGCAAGCTGGACATTTTGGTGAATAATGCGGGCATCACGAGAGATAATTTGATTATGCGAATGAAGGAAGAGGAATTCGATCAGGTTATCGCCACGAACTTGAAGGGCGTGTTCAACTGCGTGAAAGCTGCGACGCGTCCGATGATGAAGCAGCGCTACGGCCGGATCATCAATATCTCCTCCGTCGTAGGCGCGCTGGGAAATCCGGGGCAAGCCAACTATGTCGCGGCCAAAGCCGGAGTGATCGGCATGACCAAAGCGACGGCCAAGGAGCTCGCTTCCCGCGGCATTACCGTGAACGCGGTGGCACCGGGCTTTATCGAGACGGATATGACCGACAAGCTGTCGGAAGACATGCGGTCGTCTCTGCTGCAGCAAATTCCTTTGGCTCGCCTCGGGCAGCCGGACGATATCGCCAAAGCGGTGCGGTTTCTCGCCTCGGATGACGCGTCCTACATGACCGGTCAAACGATTCATGTGGACGGCGGCATGTACATGTAAGGGTAACATTGTTTCCGGGCAAGACGCGCAAAAATTCGCAAAATTGTTTTTTTTCGCGAAGGATGCGCTTGCTCTGGCAATTTGTCCATAAGTTAAGTATAATACCAAGGAGGAGGTGAACCGGATGTCCGATGTTTTAGATCGCGTGAAACGTATCGTCATCGATCGTCTTGGTGTAGAAGAGGCAGAAGTTACCCTCGAAGCATCTTTTAAAGATGATTTAGGCGCTGATTCTCTAGATGTAGTAGAATTGGTCATGGAATTGGAAGATGAGTTTGATATGGAAATCTCTGATGAAGATGCAGAGAAAATAACTACGGTAGGTCAAGTAGTTGAGTACATAAAATCTCATACTTAGTTGGTATAAGTCCCGTTTTGTTCTTCTAGACGGGACTTATCTCCATTCAGCCTAAACGATATGCGGTCACTAAAAGAAGCTTGACTACGAATAAATACTATTGTGAGCATATACATAACTTTGTTATTTGAGATAGAGGTGGATTAGCGTGAAGCAACGAGTAGTCATAACAGGCATGGGCGTCATGACCTCCTTGGGGCATGATCTCGAAACATTCTGGGGCAACCTGATGGCGGGCAAATCCGGAGTAGGTAATATAGAACTGTTCGATGTAAGCGAATATCCGACGCGCATTGCCGCAGAAATTAAAGATTTCAATCCCGAGCAATATTTTGATAAGAAAGAAGCACGGCGGATGGACCGCTTCGTGCAGTTTGCCGTCGCCGCGAGCTTGTCCGCTCTGCAGGATGCGGGATTAAACGTTAAGGAAGATACGGACCCTGAGCGCGTAGGCGTGTATGTCGGCTCCGGCATCGGCGGCTTATCCACTTGGGAAGAGCAGCATAAGATTTTGCTGGAAAAAGGTCCGAAGCGGGTCAGTCCGTTCTTTATTCCGATGATGATCGCCAATATGGCTTCCGGCCAAATTTCGATGCTTACCGGAGCCAAAGGGCCGAACAGCACCGCGGTAACCGCTTGTGCGACAGGTACCCACTCCATCGGCGATTCGTTTAAAATGATCCAGCGCGGCGACGCGGACGTCATGATCTGCGGCGGAGCGGAAGCGACGATCAGCCCGACGGGCGTAGCCGGCTTCTGTGCGCTTCGCGCCATGTCCACGCGCAACGAGGAGCCTGAAAAAGCGAGCCGTCCGTTCGATGTGGACCGCGACGGATTCGTTATGGGCGAAGGCTCGGGCATTCTCATTCTCGAATCGCTCGAGCATGCGCAAAAACGCGGAGCCCGCATTTACGGCGAAGTGATCGGCTACGGCATGAGCGGAGACGCTTACCATATGACCGATCCCGATCCGGACGGCGCGGCGCGCTGTATGGCCAAGGCGATCAAAGACGCCGGCATTGCGCCGGAGGAAGTCGATTACATCAATGCCCACGGAACGTCGACGCCGGTCGGAGACCGTTCCGAAACGACGGCGATCAAGAAAGCGCTGGGCGATCATGCTTATAAAGTGGCGGTCAGCTCGACCAAGTCGATGACAGGCCATCTGCTCGGAGCCGCCGGCGGCGTCGAAGCGCTGATCTGCGGATTGACGCTGAAGCACGGTTACATTCCGCCGACGATTAATCTGGACAACCAGGACCCGGAATGCGATCTGGATTATGTGCCTAACACCGCCCGTCAGTCGGACGTAACCGTGGCGATGTCCAACTCTTTCGGTTTCGGCGGTCATAACGCAACGATTATTATGAGGAAATTCGAGCAATAACGATTTCCGGCAAGCGATGCGTGACAGCAATTGCCGCGCCGCGCTTGGCGATAATTTATGATACGGATGTCCGAGTAGGTGGTGAAAGCATGCATCGAAACCTAAAGCAGCTGCAAGCGGCGCTCAATATTACGTTCCGCAAACCCGAGCTTCTACGGCAGGCGTTTACGCATTCCTCCTATGTGAATGAACATCGCGTCGGCAATTATAAGGATAACGAACGGTTGGAGTTTTTGGGCGATGCGGTGCTTGAACTGACCGTATCCGAATATTTGTTCGATACGTATCCCGAACGTTCTGAAGGGGAATTGACGAAGCTGAGGGCATCGATCGTATGCGAGCCTTCGCTCGTCGGCTTTGCCGAGGAGCTGGAATTTGGCTCTTACGTGCTCCTGGGCAAGGGCGAGGAGCTGACTGGCGGCCGTACCCGGCCTGCCTTGCTGGCTGATGTGTTCGAATCGTTTATCGGGGCTTTGTACTTGGATCAAGGCTTGGAGGTAGTTAAAGCGTTTTTGCGCAAACACGTATTTCCGAATTTGCCTCATCAGGGAAAGCTGCTGACGGTCGATTTCAAGACGCATCTGCAGGAATATACGCAGCAGCATAATATGGGCGTATTGGAGTACAAGATCGTTGACGAACGCGGGCCTGCTCATGAACGCGAGTTTGTGGCTCAGGTTCATGTGAACGACACGCTGCTGGGGCAAGGCTCCGGCCGCTCCAAAAAGGAAGCGGAGCAGCATGCGGCGGCTCAGGCGTTGGAAGCGTTGAAGGTTCATATTCAATAACGCGTTACAAGCAAGAGGGATGCAGCGGGGCAGCTTACGGGTTGCCGCCGGTGCTTTTTTCTTTGATTGGGGCATCGCGCGAGTTGTTTTTAAGCGAAGTCGAATGATGGACTTTATTCTATGAAAAGGGAATGTGTGGTACAATAGCGTTGAGGTGAGACGATGTTTTTAAAGCGTATTGAGCTGTCAGGTTTCAAATCGTTCGCCGATCGAACGGAGCTGGAATTCGTACAAGGAATTACAGCAGTAGTGGGTCCGAATGGCAGCGGCAAAAGCAATATTTCCGACGGCATCCGGTGGGTGCTGGGGGAACAAAGCGCAAGAAGTCTGCGCGGCGGTAAAATGGAAGACATTATTTTCGCCGGCAGCGATGCGCGCAAAGCGGTCAATTATGGCGAAGTGTCGCTCACCCTTGATAATACGGATCAATCGTTGGCGCTTGAGTTCAACGAAGTGACGGTTACGCGCCGCGTTCATCGCAGCGGGGACAGCGAATATTATATTAACAAGCAAGCATGCCGGTTAAAGGACATCACGGAGCTGTTTATGGACACCGGTATCGGTAAGGAAGCCTATTCGATTATCGGACAAGGCCGGATCGAAGAAATTTTAAGCACCAAATCGGAGGATCGCCGGGGAATCTTCGAAGAGGCCTCGGGGATTGTTAAATATAAATCCCGCAAGCGCGAGACGGAGAAGAAGCTGCAGGAAACCGAGCAAAACCTGCTGCGCATTCACGATTTGGTCGTCGAGCTGGAGGATCAGATCGAGCCGCTTCGAATTCAATCGGAGAAGGCGATCCGCTACAAAGAGCTGAAGGAACAGCTGAAGAGCAGCGAGATCGCGATGTACGTGTACCAAATCGAGCAAATCTACAGCTCTTGGACCGAGACGAACGCCAAAGTGGAGCAGTTGAAAAAAGAGCAGGTCGAGCTGTCGGCCGTAGTCGGACAACACGATGCTCACCTGGAAAAGCACCGCTGGGAAACGCGGCGTCTGGAGCAGGAGATCGAGGGGCTTCAGCAGCAGCTGCTGCAGATTAGCGAGGATTTCGAGAAATGCGAAGGACAAGGTGAAGTGCTCAAGGAACGCAAGAAAAACTATGCTTCCAATCAAGCCCAACTGCAGCAAGCGGTGTCTTCGCAAGAGCAGCGCATCGTTGAGAAGGACGCGGAGCTGACGCAGTACCGTGAAAAGATCAAGGCGCTTTCGGTGGAGCTGATCCAATTCCAGGCTAAATTAAAAGCCGAGGAGGACCGTCTGCTGGGCGTCGCCGGAGGAATCAGCAGCGGAGAGGAAGATCGTCTGAAGGGCGAGCTGCTCGAAACGCTGAATCAGATGGCGAATGCGCGCAATGAAGTTCGTTATACGGAACAACAGCTGGAAGCTCTCTCCAAGCGGCTGGACAGGATCGGCGACGAGCATCGCAGGTGGAAAGATCAGCAGGAGGACATCGCCAAGAGGAAGCGGGAGCTGGAGAAGCGGTTGACGGATGTCATCGCCGAAATAACGGAGGCGCGCAACCAATATATCGAGCTTACGCAAGGGCTGAAGTCAAAGCAGCTGATGTCCGAGGAGTCGCAGTCTACCGTTCGCAAATGGGAACAGAAGCTGGATGCGCTGACTTCGCGCCGCGATACGATGCGCGAGATGGCAAACGACTACGACGGCTTTATGCATGGCGTCAAAGAGGTGCTGAAGGCGAAGGACCGCCGCGATCTGCGCGGCATTCACGGCGCCGTGGCCGAGTTGGTCAAGGTGCCGGCCGATGTGGAGGTCGCGATGGAAACCGCTTTGGGCGGAGCGCTTCAGCACGTTGTCGTTGACAGCGAGGCAAACGGGCGCGAGGCGATCGCTTTTCTGAAGCGGCGTCAGCTCGGACGGGCGACGTTTCTGCCGCTCGACGTCATTCGAGGCCGCTCGATTCCGGAAGCGGAGAAACGCGCTATCGAAGGAATGGAAGGATTCGTCGGCATCGGCGCCGATTTGGTGAGGTATGACGAAACGTACCGCCAAATCGTCGGCAGCTTGCTCGGCAATGTCATTATTGCCAGCCAGTTGGAGGTAGCGAACCGTATCGCCGCAAGGGTGCAGTATCGCTACCGCGTCGTGACGCTGGAAGGCGACGTGGTCAACCCCGGCGGTTCGATGACCGGGGGCAGCCAGCAGAAGAAAACGACGAGCCTGCTCAGCCGCCAGCGGCAAATCGAGGAGATGGACAAGGAAATCGCCTTGTCCGAAACCCAGCTGAAGCAGCTGCGCACGAAAGCGGAGCAGGTGCGCAAGGAAATAGCGACGGAAACGCAGACGCTTGAGGAACTGCGGCAAGCGGGCGAGACGCTGCGGATCGAAGAGCAGCAAATTCGCGCCCGACTGCAGCCGCTTGAAAATGAAGCGAAGCAGGTCGCAGACCAGCTCGCGCTGTACAACGAGGACGGCGACGCCCTCGACGCAGAGCGGCGCGATCTGACGGCTCGCCGTGAAGCCGCCCTTGAGTCGTTGGAGCGGCTGAAACAGGAGGAAGCGATCGTCCAGCAGGCGATCCGCGAGGCGGAGCTGGCCCGCAAGGCAGGGGAGCAGGCGAAGGAGGAGCTGCAGACGCAGCTGACCGACCTGAAGATCAAGGTCGCTTCGCAGTCGCAGGAGAAACAGTCGATGCAGGATCAGGAACGCAGGTTGTCCTCGGAGCTGAACGCTTTGAAAAACGAGCTTGATCTGAATCGCAGCTTGCTCCAGCAGCTTGAGCTGGATATGTCCAATCATCAGCAGGAATCCGTTCTGCAGATCGAGCTGCTGAACACGCTCAAGCTGAAGAAGCAGCACTGCACCGAGCAGCTGGACCTGAAGCGGGCGGAGCGGGCCGGCTGGCTGTCCAAGCTGGAGCATGAGGAGAACAAGACGCGAGATGAGCGCAATCAGCTGCGTCAGGTTGAGGAGCATCTGCATCAAACCGAGGTCCGGGTCAACCGGCTGGACGTAGAGCTGGACAATCTGCTGAAGAAGCTGGCCGACGACTACGAGCTGAGCTTCGAGCTGGCCAAGGAGCGTTATCCGGTTCCGGAGGACGTGCTCGGCGCGCAAAATCTCGTTCGCGATTTGAAACGGGAAATTTCGTGGCTCGGAGAAGTCAACTTGGGCGCGATCGACGAGTTTGCCCGGGTCAATGAACGATTCCAGTTTTTGAGCGAGCAGAAAAACGATCTCGTCGAGGCAAAAACGACGCTGTACCAAGTAATCCGCGAAATGGACGAGGAGATGTCCAAACGATTCCGGACGACCTTCGATGCGATCCGTTCGCATTTTGTCGTCGTATTCTCCAAGCTGTTCGGCGGCGGACGAGCCGACCTGATTTTGTCCGAGCCGGACAGTCTGCTCGATACGGGCATCGAGATCGTTGCCCAGCCTCCGGGCAAAAAGCTGCAAAATTTGCAGCTGCTCTCCGGCGGAGAGCGCGCGTTGACTGCAATTGCGCTGCTATTTTCGATCATCCGGGTGAAGCCGGTGCCGTTCTGCGTGCTGGACGAAGTCGAAGCGGCTTTGGATGAAGCGAACGTCACCCGTTTCGCCGAATATTTGCGTGAATTTTCGCAGCAGACGCAGTTCATCGTCGTTACCCACCGCAAAGGGACGATGGAGGAAGCGGACGTGCTGTACGGCGTTACGATGGAAGAGGGCGGCGTGTCCAAGCTCGTCTCGGTCCGCCTGGAAGAGGACGAGGCGATTATCGCCAGCTGATGAAGGACAGGGGAACTTGCGCGGGAAGCGGCTTCGAGCAGAAGCTTATATATAAGTCGAAGAAGAGAGGGCTATAGCGGATGAGTTTTTTTAAACGGTTGAAAGAAAGCATCTCCACCAAAGCGGAGGCGGTAACGAATAAATTTAAAGAAGGCTTGGCGAAAACCCGGGACGTGTTCGTCGATCGGGTGGAGGATTTGTTCAGCCGCCGCAAAAAAATCGACGAGGATTTTTATGAAGAGCTGGAGGAAATTTTGATCGGCGCGGACGTAGGCGTCAACACCGTGATGAAGCTGATCGAGGATTTGCGCTCCGAGGTGCGCAAGCGCAAGATCGAACAACCGAGCGAGCTGCAGCCGATTTTGTCCGAAATGATTATCAAGCTGCTGAAGGGTGAGGAGAACGCTTCGCTGAATATGGCAAGCTCCGGACCTACCGTCATCCTGTTTGTCGGCGTAAACGGCGTCGGCAAGACGACGACGATCGGCAAGCTGGCCCATCATTTGAAATCGCAAGGCAAAAAGGTGCTGCTCGCCGCAGGGGATACGTTCCGCGCCGGAGCTATCGAGCAGCTGGAAGTATGGGGGCAGCGGGTCGGCGTCGACGTCATCAAGCAGCAGGCGGGCTCCGATCCCGCGGCCGTTATGTTCGATGCGCTGCATGCGGCCAAAAACCGCGGCGTCGACGTGCTGCTCTGCGATACGGCCGGACGTCTGCAAAATAAAGTGAATTTGATGGAAGAGCTGAACAAAATTTATCGCGTCATCCGCCGCGAGGTGCCCGATGCGCCTCATGAGGTGCTGCTGGTGCTGGATGCGACGACTGGGCAAAACGCATTGAGTCAAGCCAGACTGTTCGACGAGAAATCGGGCCTCACCGGACTCGTGCTGACCAAGCTGGACGGGACGGCTAAAGGCGGTATCGTCGTGGCGATTCGCCAGGAGCTGCAGCTGCCGGTGAAATTCGTCGGACTGGGCGAGAAAATGGACGATCTGCAGCCGTTCGATTCCGATCAGTTCGTACATGCGCTCTTCAGTAAATGGATTCCCGAAGGGGAGCAGGAGCAGGGGGAGGAATCGCTGAATTCCTAGCGCGGGCAAACGATTTTTGGGTGACAAGGAAAATAGCTTGACATCGATTCGCGTTTTGGGTATTATAGGTTCTGTTGCTCCTGTAAAGTGTTTTACCTTAACGGAGGCGAGGCACTATGGCGGAAGAAAATGTACTGACCAAGACGAACCGCATTAACTTGCTGTTTGACTTTTACGAGAAGCTGCTGACAGAGAAGCAGCAAATGTTTTGCAAGCATTACTTTCACGACGATTACTCGCTTGGCGAAATCGCTGCGGAGTTTCAAATCAGCCGCCAGGCCGTCTATGAACATATAAAGAGAGCGGAAGCGGTGCTCGAGGAATACGAGACCAAGCTGCAGCTTCTGTCCAAGCATGAACAAAGGCAGCACAAAGTACAGCAGCTTGACGCTCTGCTCGGCGGATTGCCGGAAGAAGAGCGGCAGCAGGCGAAACGCCTCGCGAGCGGCTTGCTGGATCTCGACTAAAGCTCAAGAGGTGAAATGGCCATGGCATTCGAAGGATTAGCGACCCGGTTGCAGAATGTGTTCAGCAAGCTGAGAGGCAAAGGAAAGCTAACGGAAGACGATGTTAACGAGGCGCTGCGCGAAGTTCGCCTCGCGCTTCTTGAGGCCGACGTCAATTTTAAAGTCGTCAAGGAATTTATCGCCAAGGTAAAGGAACGCGCGATCGGACAAGAAGTTTTGCAGAGCTTTACCCCTGCGATGGTCGTGGTCGATATCGTAAACAAAGAGCTGACGGAGCTTATGGGCGGAACGCAAAGCAAGCTGGCCCGTTCCAACCGGCCGCCTACCGTCGTGCTCATGGTCGGCTTGCAGGGTGCCGGTAAAACGACGGCGACCGGGAAGCTCGCCAAAATGCTTTTGCAGCAAAACCATCGTCCGTTGCTGGCGGCCGGCGACATCTACCGCCCCGCTGCGATCAAGCAGCTCCAGGTGCTCGGCGAGCAGTTGAAGGTGCCCGTGTTCACGATGGGCGATCAGGTAAGTCCGGTCGAAATCGCCAAACAAGCGCTGCAGCATGCCAAGGATAACGGTAACGACTACCTGATCGTCGATACCGCAGGCCGATTGCATATTGACGAAGGCCTGATGGACGAGCTGAAGCAAATCGTCGAAGCGATCAAGCCGGACGAGACGCTGCTCGTCGTCGATGCGATGACAGGGCAGGATGCGGTCAATGTGGCCGAAAGCTTCCATAAGCAGCTTGCGCTGACCGGCGTCGTGCTGACCAAGCTGGACGGAGATACGCGCGGCGGCGCCGCCATCTCGGTTAAGGCGGTTACGGGCTGCCCGATCAAATTCGCCGGGATCGGCGAAAAGCTGGATGCGCTGGAACCGTTCCATCCGGACCGGATGGCGTCGCGTATTCTCGGCATGGGCGATATGCTGACCTTGATCGAGAAAGCGCAGGCAGGCATCGACGCGGAGAAAGCGAAGGAAATGGAGCGCAAGATGCGCACCGCTGAGTTCACCTTCGACGATTTCCTCGATCAGATGGAGCAGGTCAAGAAGCTGGGGCCGCTCGATCAAATCTTGGATATGCTCCCCGGAGCGAACAAGATGAAGGGAATGAAAGACCTGAAGGTGGATGACAAGCAGATGGCGCGCATCGCGGCTATCGTCAAATCCATGACCAAGGAAGAGCGCGCGAATCCGGATATGCTGAGCCCTAGCAGACGCAAGCGGCTTGCGGCCGGCAGCGGGAATTCGGTGCAGGATGTAAACCGATTCATCAAGCAGTTCGACGATATGCGCAAGATGATGAAGCAGTTTTCCAGCATGATGGGCCCGAAGGGGCCGAAGGCGCTCAAAGGATTAAAAGGCAAGCTGGGTAAAGGAATGAAGTTCCCGTTCGGTTAATCGGCGGGAGCGTGATCATAAGCAGTTTATTCTATGTGGGAGGTGATTTTAAAGTGGCAACACGTATTCGTCTTAAACGTATGGGCGCTCATAAAGCTCCATTTTATCGTGTGGTAGTTTCGGATTCCCGTTCTCCGCGTGACGGTCGCTTCATCGAAGAGATCGGAACTTACAACCCGGTTGCAAAACCAGCTGTTGTAAACATCGACGAGGAAAAAGCGCTGAAATGGCTTCAAACTGGCGCTCAAGCTTCCGATACCGTTCGCAGTCTGTTCAGCCAAGCGGGTATCATGACAAAGTTTCATGAATCCAAACTGCAGAAGTAATATTCTGCCGATTCGGAGGGTTGTATGAAAGATCTTATCACCGTTATCGCTAAGGCGTTGGTTGATCATCCCGATGAAGTAAAAGTGAACGCGGTGGAGGACGACCGCAATATTACATTCGAGCTGTCCGTTCATCCCGACGATGTCGGAAAAGTGATCGGCAAGCAAGGACGTATTGCCAAAGCCCTTCGTACCGTAGTCACTTCGGCTGCAGTAAAAGAAAGCAAGCGTGTCTCGGTTGAAATTGTGTCTTAAGGGACATTATGAGAGTTAGGAGCGATCCTAACTCTTTCTTGCCATATAGGAATGCTTCTGTTTAAACCTGCCTCTACGCGCGGTCATTCAGTCCGAAGATCCCGATAGAGGTTTTCTCTATATATTTATTTGTTTGCCGGAGGGGCAGAATGAGCGAAAAATTGTATACAGTTGGAAAAATTGTCAATACTCATGGTATCCGGGGGGATTTGAAAATCGTTCCGCAGACGGATTTTCCCGATGAGCGTTTCGCTAAAGGCAGCGCTTTAGTCTTTTTCGATCCGCAAAAACAAACGCGTATGCCGGTAATCGTGGAATCGGCGCGTGAGCAAAAAAAAATGTTTGTCGTCAAATTTAAAGGCTTCGACAACATCAACGACGTGGAGAAGTACAAAGGGTGGCTGCTCAAGGTGGAAGAGCAGTATTTGAGCGAGCTGCCGGACGATGAGTTTTATTATCACGAAATCATCGGCTGTACGGTCGTTACGGACGAGGGCGAGGAGCTCGGCAAGATCAGTGAAATTTTATCGCCGGGAGCCAACGACGTCTGGGTCGTCGAGCGCGAGAAAGGAAAGCCTGTGCTTCTCCCGTATATCGACGAGGTCATACTTGAAGTGGATGTGGAGAACAAACGGGTGAAGGTTCACCTGATGGAAGGCTTGCTGGATTGATGAGAATCGATGTTTTAACATTATTTCCGGCGATGTTCGACGGCGTGTTTTCTTCGAGCATTTTGGGCAAGGCGAGAGAAAAAGGCATCGTCGAGCTGAATACGGTCAACTTTCGCGATTTTTCGAACAATAAGCATAGCACGGTCGACGATTATCCTTATGGCGGAGGCGGAGGCATGGTATTGAAGCCTGAGCCGATCTTTGCCGCCGTAGAGTCGCTGACGGACCCGCTTGCAAGCAAGCCGCGGATCATTCTGATGTGTCCCCAGGGAGAACCGTTTACGCAGCGCAAAGCAGAGGAGCTGTCCGGAGAAGAGCATCTGATTTTCATCTGCGGACATTACGAAGGCTATGACGAGCGAATACGGGAGCATCTCGTCACGGACGAGCTATCGATCGGCGATTATGTGCTCACGGGCGGGGAACTGCCGGCTATGGTCGTCATTGACAGCGTAGCCCGGCTTCTGCCCGGCGTGCTCGGAAACGAAACCTCGGCCGTAACGGATTCCTTCAGCACCGGCTTGCTTGAATACCCGCACTATACCAGACCGGTGCAATTCCGGGAATGGGCGGTGCCGGATATTTTATTGTCCGGGCATCATGCCAATATCGAAAAATGGCGCAAGAAGCAGGCGATTGAGCGCACATGGCGCAAACGCCCCGACCTGCTCGCTAAGTATCCGCTAGGCAAGGAAGAGCGGCAATGGCTGCAGGAATTGCAGGACGGCAAGGATACGAGTTCGTAAATCCGATGCAACTTTTGCAAATACAAGTTGTAATTGGCCCGGAGATATGCTAATATATACAACGTTGTGGCATTTTTGCCCGATTACGGTGGTCCTCTACGCATAACAACACGAATGGCAACATCAGAGGCGGAATGAACACCTGTGTGGAAGGAGGGAGTCATACATGAGTTTGATCCAGGAGATTACAAAGGAACAACTTCGCCAAGATCTGCCTAGCTTTCGTCCAGGCGATACAGTGAAAGTCTACGTAAAAGTTATCGAGGGTTCCCGCGAACGTATTCAGCTGTTCGAAGGTGTTGTTATTAAACGCCGCGGCGGCGGAATCAGCGAAACCTTTACCGTTAGAAAAATTTCTTACGGTGTTGGCGTAGAAAGAACGTTCCCAGTACATTCCCCGAAGATTGACAAGCTTGAGGTGGCTCGCCGTGGTAAAGTTCGTCGCGCGAAGCTGTACTACTTGCGTGGTCTTCGCGGTAAAGCGGCAAGAATTCAAGAAATTCGTTAAGACGAAACCAATGGGGGGCTTGTTTACCAAGCCCCTTTTCGTTTTTCGCAGATTATTGGAGAGAAGGGCAGGTCTGTATGGAGCAGGAACAAACTGTGGACAAATCGAATCCGCTCAAGAGCGAAGCTTGGGAATGGATCAAGGCGCTGCTGATTGCCGCGGCTCTCGTGTTTTTTATACGATGGTTGATTTTTGCTCCGTTCATTGTGGAAGGGCCGTCCATGGAGCCGAATTTTTATACCGGTGAACGACTTATCGTCAACAAAATGATTTACTCCTTGCACAAGCCGGAACGAGGCGAAGTCGTAGTGTTCCATGCTACGAAGGAGAAAGATTACATAAAACGCGTCATCGCCCTCCCAGGAGAAACGGTGAAGGTAGAAGGCGACAAAGTGTATGTGAACAACAAGGTGCTGGACGAACCGTATTTGCAGAAGGCATTGGATGACGCCGCTAAAAAAGGGGTGCCGTACAACACGAGAAACTTCCCGGAGAAAACGGTGCCGGAGGGCATGGTGTTCGTGATGGGGGACAATCGTTCCAATAGCCAAGACAGCCGGGACATCGGACCTGTCGAGTACGATAAAATTGTCGGTCGCGCCGATTTGATCTTCTGGCCGTTCGATAAAATCAGCCTGGTGCATTTCTAGAAAATAGCAGTAAAAAAAGTTGAGGTGACCGTATGACGATTCAGTGGTTTCCAGGTCACATGACAAGAGCCCGCCGGCAAATTCAAGATAAATTGAAGCTGATCGATGTGGTGATTGAACTGTTGGACGCACGGATTCCGTTATCCAGCAGAAATCCGATGATTGACGAAATATTGCAAAATAAGCCCCGGTTTGTTTTGCTCAACAAGAGCGATCTGGCAGACCCGGATGTGACCGCAAAATGGGTTGCCTATTTCGCCGGAGAAGGGCTGCAGGCGCTTCCCGTCGACGCGGCGACCGGCAATCAGATGAAAGAAATTATGGCTCGCTGCAGGCAACTGATGGCCGCCAAAATTGAAACTCAGCTGCGCAAAGGCATCAATCCGCGCGCCATTCGCGCCCTGATCGTAGGCATTCCGAACGTAGGCAAGTCGACACTGATCAATCGGCTCGCGGGACGAAAAATTGCCGCTACCGGAGATAAGCCCGGCGTTACGAAAGGGCAGCAATGGATCAAAGTGGGGACCGAGATGGAGTTGCTCGATACGCCGGGCATTTTGTGGCCAAAGTTCGAGGATCAGCAGGTAGGCATGAGACTTGCCGCCACCGGCGCGATCAAGGAAGAGATATTGCATCCCGAGGATATCGCCTTTTATACGCTGCGCTATTTGACCGTGCACTACGGAGGGGCGCTCAAGGAGCGCTTCGGTATCGACAAGATGCCGGACGATCCGGAAGACAACGATGCGGTGATCGAAGTGATGGAAGCGATCGGACGCAAACGGGGCGCTCTGGTCAGCGGGGGCAGGGTCGATCTGGAGAAAGCGTCCTTGACGATTTTGCGGGAGCTGCGAGCCGGAAAAATGGGCCGGATCAGCCTGGAATCACCCGACGATGTAAATGAAGAAAAGCCACTCTAACGTTAGATGTCAGAGTGGCTTTTTTCTATGTATATTTTGCTGGAACGACGGGTATCTGGTACGGCGGCTTTCTAGTATAATGGGCATACGGGCAAGGCTCGGAAAGTACGCCGGGATACTGGTGAAAGAAAGGGAAGGCTTAGTTATGTTATTGGAACATGAACAGATGCTCTGGGAGCAGGGCGTCGAGCATATAGCGGGGGTCGATGAAGTCGGGCGGGGGTGTTTGTTCGGCGACGTCGTGGCCGCAGCGGTTATTTTGCCCAAAGGTCTCGTGCTGGAGGAAATCGACGATTCCAAGAAGCTGAGCCCGAAAAAGCGGGAGCAGCTGTACGAACTGATCGAACGGGAGGCTGTCGCAATCGGAGTCGGCGTCGTGGACGTAGCGACGATCGAAGCGATCAACATTAAACAGGCGGCGCGTCTTGCGATGAAGCAGGCCGTCGAGAAGCTAAAGCCGGCGGCGCAATATTTGCTGGTCGATGCGGAGAAGGTGGACGTTCCGCTGCCGCAGATGGCCATCATTCACGGAGATGCGATGAGCCAGTCGATTGCCGCCGCTTCGATCATCGCCAAAGTGACGCGGGACCGGATGTGTCTCCACTGGGACCTAGAGTACCCCGAATACGGACTGGCCCTGCACAAAGGCTATGCGACCAAGCTGCACCGGGAAAAAATTCTCGAATACGGGGCGACGCCGCTTCACCGGCAGACGTTTTTAAAAAATCTGCTTGCACAGCAGGAGCAGTTGGAATTATTTTAACTCATAGAATACATAAGCTGCCGTTTTTTCGTTCCATCGGGTGTAAAAAAAAGCGCCGGATGCCGATATAGAGTCATACGCTGCAATGCTGAAATTAAGTTTCGGGAGGGAGAGCCCGTGAATATAAGCGGAATGATCAAAAGCTTTCTCGGCGACGCCCAGCCTTCAGAGCCGAAGACGCTGGAGCTGAAGACGGGAGAAGTGGTAAAAGGGATGGTCGTCCAGCTTATAAGCGAGCGGGATGCGATCATCAATATTGGCGGCGTGCAGGTAAGAGCGCAGCTGGAGACGCCTTTGAAGCAGGGCGAGGTAACGATGCTGCAGGTACAGCCGGAAGCGGCCGCCGGTAAAATCATATTGAAGCCGCTTCAAGCATCGGCCGTGCAAATCGCCGACGGTTCTTTGGCCGACGTGCTGAAAAATTTGGGCTTGCCCGACAATACGGCAAACCGCCAGCTCGCGCAGGCGCTTCATCAGGCGGGAGTTCCGCTGTCGAAGGAGAACGTGCAGCAGTTCGCGCAGCTTCAGGCGCAGCTGCCCGCAGGTATGGCTCAAGAGGAGTGGCTTCCAACGGCGGCGCTTGCTTTCCAAAAAGGGATTCCGTTAACTGCGGACAGCGTGGGCGCTTTGAAGCAGGCGATGGCGGGCCCAGCGTTTCACGAAACGCTGCGGCAGCTGGAAGCCCAGGTAAGCGGCCTGCTTGACGGCCGCAGCGAGCTGTCCGCCGGAACGCGAGCGGCGCTGGACGCGTTCCGGCAGGTCGTAGCCGGGATGAAGGAAGCGTCGGGACAGCTGCTTCCTTCATCCGGGGGCGCCAATGGCGCCATGGCGGCGACCGGCCCGCAGGGCGGCACCGCCGCTATGCCGGGCAGCGCGGCGGATCGCGCCGCCGCAGCAGCGCCGCAGCCGCCTTCGGCCGGCGGCGGGCTTGTCCGCGGCGCGGGCCCCGGCGAAGCCGGCCCGCAGCAGGCGCGGCCTGGCGGCGCTGCGACGCCGCCAGCGGCTGCGCCGGCGCTGGATGAGGGAGCGCATCCAGCGGCCAAGCCGCAGCCGCCGGCGGCGTCCTCCGGCGGCGTAGGCCACGCTGCGGAAGCAGCCGCCGGGCCTTCGGCCAAGCCGGCCGCTTCCGCGGAGACGCCGGCTGCGCCGCCGAGACCGGCGCAGCCGTCACAGGCAGCGGCGTCGCCCGCTGCCGCAGCAGGCCCGCCGCCGCTGCAAGCGGGCGCGGCGGGAGCCGCACCGGCTGCGCGGCCCGCTGCGGCGGCGGGGGCGCAAGGCGGCTTTGCTGCGCCGGCCGCCTCCGATGCTGCCGCCGAGCTTTCGCCCGCGGCGGCGAAGCCTGTGGGTGCGGCGCCTTCGGTCGACGCCGCCCGCGACCACGCTGCGCCGCCTTTATCCGGCGCGGCTCAGGAGGACGCTTCCGGCGAGCATTGGCTTCCGCGGCTGATCAAATCGCTCGGCATCGAGCATGAGCATCAGCTGTCGAGAATGCCGGACAGCATGACCGCGGCGGATGCGTCGGCCGCTGCCCGCGATGCCGGAGCCGGCTCCGTTCCGCCCGGCGCGGCTTCGGCGGAGCACAAAGCGGCCGACACGCTTAAGAGCGTGCTGATGCAGCTGAGCCAGGCCGACGACGTGCCGCAGGCGCTGAAGGAAACGGCGCAGCAGGCGGTGCAGCAAATTACCGGTCAGCAGCTGCTGCTAAGCTCGGACCGCAGCTCCATGTTCACCCATATTACGCTGTTCGTGCCGCTCTTGAACGCAAACGGCGAGCAGACGGCGGCCATTCATATTCAGTCGCGGAAGGGCAGGCGGGGGGAGATCGACGCCCGCAACTGCCGGCTCGTATTCGATCTGAACATGAAAGCGCTGGGAAACACGATGGTGGACGTGCAGGTGGTCGACCGCATCGTCAGCCTTCATGTTATGAACGATCAGCCTTTTTTGCAGGGGCTATTGGAAGAAAACCGAGAGGAGATCGCTTCCGGACTGTCCGGCATCGGCTATCAGTTCATATCCTTGAAATGCGGTCCCTATCCGGAAAAGGCTGCGAATACGGACAATCCGGCGCCTACCGCCCGTGAGCAATCTGCGGTTATTCCTGCCATGCTGCAGGCTTTTTACGGCAAAAAATCTTACAGGGGAATGGATGTTCGCGTATGAAAGAAAACGGTCGTTCCCCTTCGGCGCCGCAGCATTCGCAGTCTTCCGTGAAGAAGGCGGTGGCGCTGAAATATTCCCCGGAACAGGGAAAAGCTCCGGTACTGATCGCTAAGGGAAAAGGGCATGTCGCCGAAAAAATTATGCAGAAAGCGAAGGAGCATCATATCCCTGTTCAGGAGGACCCGTCGCTTGTTGAAGTGTTGTCCAAGCTTGATCTGGATCAGGAAATCCCGCCGGAGCTGTATAAGCTCGTGGCGGAAATTTTGACCTTTATATACCGGTCCGACCAGCGGGCCAAACGAATGAGGACGATGCCTTATGAATAAACCGCTGCTGAATCGCAAACAGCTCGGCGCCAAGGGAGAGTATTATGCTTTAATGCATCTGCAGAGCCTTGGGTACCGGGTCGCGGAGAGGAATTGGCGCTGCCGGAGCGGAGAGATCGATCTTATCGCATGGGACGGGGAGCTGCTCGTTTTCGTCGAAGTGCGAACGCGCAGCGATAGCCGCTCGTTCGGCACCCCTCAGGAATCCGTCGATTACCGGAAATGCCGGCAGGTCGTTGAGACGGCGCAAGTATACGTATTCCGGCATCAGCTGGATCACTGCCAGCTCCGGTTCGATGTCGTCTCCGTCCTATCGGACAAGGAGGGCGGGCTGATCTCGCTCGAACATTTGACCAACGCCTTCTGACGGTCCCAGGCCGGATGAACGCGTTGGTTTTGTGCTGTGTAGAAGAAAGATAAGATGAAGCGCAGCCATTCCTATAGAAGGGTGTCGACAAAAGAGCGGGCTGCGGCCGACGGAGGCTTCCGCTCGCTGCATTACAACCGCATTTTTTGGATCGTTGAACCTCTGAGGCGGAGAACATTCGTCTACAAAGGCGACCCGATTCCGCTGCGCCAACTCTTTACCTGCAATCCCGACTACTTTTTCACCATGCTTACAGAGAAAACCGGAGGCCGCCCTGAAATATTTAACCGCCCGACGGCAGTGTCGATCGGGCGGTTGAATGCCGATCATGCTGAAGCTTTGATACGGATTGAAACGACTCTCACAATCTAACGGACACCGGCGACGCTTAAAACGCAGCCATTCGCCGTTTTCCGAAGCCAACGGACATCACGGCGCTTATCCGCCGCGATCCACTGCCTTTAGCTGCATTTTTGTCTAAATAACTGCAGCCATGTCCCTTAGAAATTCCCAAAGACTGTATTAACCCAAATAGCTGCAGCCATGTCCGTTACGTTATAGGGTTCGCCAGAGCAGAAGCGAGTAGTGTGCACATCCCTCCGAACTCCCCGCAAAGCCCAAAATCAGCCTCGCAGCCGGTGTTTCGCTTCACAAGGTTCATTCAGCTCCTCTGCTGCCGTCCGATGGAGCCGCCCTCTTATTGCGAGTGAGGCAGCGCCATCTTGTCGAGGCAGCGGTACTGCAGCGCTTCCGCCAAATGCGGAGCCTCCAGTTGAGCGCTTCCGTCGAGATCGGCAATCGTTCGGGCGATCTTCAGAATCCGGTCATAAGCCCGGACACTGAGTCCGAGCAGTTCGAACGATTTGCGGAGCAGCTCTTCCGCTTCGGGCTGCAGCCGGCAATGGGTTCGCAGCAGCTTGCCTTGCAGCTCGCTGTTAAACCAGATCCCGCTGCCGCGGTAACGATCCAGCTGAATGCAGCGAGCGCGGTCGACCTGCTTCTTCATCTCTTCGGAAGACAGCTGGGGTCCGGCATCGGCCACTTGCATGTAATCGATCCGCGGAACCTCCACTTGAAGATCGATTCGATCCAATAAAGGTCCGGAAATTTTGGAGCGGTATTGTTCGATCTTAAGCGGGCTGCAGGTGCAGGGGCGGGAGGAGGATTCAGCCCCGAAATAGCCGCAGGGACACGGATTCATCGAACAGACCAGAATGAAATGGGCGGGAAAGCGATAGACGGCGCGGGCCCGCCCGATCGTTACATGCCGATCTTCAAGCGGCTGGCGCAGCACCTCCAGCACGGACCGCGAAAATTCGGGCAGCTCGTCGAGAAACAGCACACCGCGATGCGCCAAACTGATTTCGCCCGGCTTAGGGATCGTTCCGCCCCCCGCCAGTCCGGCGGCCGAGATCGTATGATGCGGCATGCGAAACGGGCGATCTCGGATGAGACTGCTGCGGTCGGCGAACTTGCCCGATGCGCTGTAAACCTTGGTCACATCGAGAGCCTCCTGCTCCGACATGGCGGGGAGGATCGTCGCGAGCCGCTTGGCGAGCATCGTTTTTCCCGTTCCTGGCGGACCGAGGAGCAGCGAGTTATGCATTCCCGCCGCGCAAATCATCAGCGCTCTCTTGGCATGAAGCTGTCCGTACACGTCGCTGAAATTGTCGGCGGACGGCAGGGCGGAGGACATGCCGGCGGAACCTTCATCGGCATAAGGCTCCTGCAGCCGGATTTGGCCGAAGCCGTCCTCCGCATCTTTAGGATAATCGCGGATATGGTTTAACGCGCCGATGTCCATCGCTTCGATCAGCGCAGCTTCACGGGCGTTCTCCAGCGGCACGATGGCGCGCCGAATGCCGTGCTCCTTTGCGGTGGCCAGCATCGACAGCACGCCGGGCACGGGACGAACCGAGCCGTCGAGCGACAGCTCGCCGAGGATGAGCGTCGACTCCGGCTCCTGCAGCTTCAGCTGCCCGCTGGCGGCCAGAATGCCGAGGGCGATGGCAAGGTCGAACGCCGAGCCTTCCTTGCGAATGTCGGCGGGCGCCAAATTCACCGTAATCCGCTGCAGCGGAAAGGCGAAGCCGCAATTTTTTATCGCGGCCCGAACCCGTTCCATCGACTCTTTTACCGCGCTGTCGGGCAGCCCGACTATACTCACGTGGGGAAGTCCATTGCTCAAATCGGTTTCTACTTCGACTAGCTTGCCCTCCACTCCATGCAGACAAGCGCTCATTACTTTTCCGTACATCAAAAAACACCTTCCCTCCGGATAATCATCCAATGGCAAAAGGTGCTTCCTTATTGTCCGTATGGCTTATAATCGTTATTTTACCTTCTATTAGGAGCTTGCGCAATCTTTTCCCAATCTGCGCCCGCCGCGTGAACCGGATGGATAATTTGTTCCAAATCAGGTTATACAAGTAAGGGGGTGAAAACATGCAGGAAAAACCTTACTTCTGTCCGAACTGCCGTTCGAATCGGGTGAAGTTCAGCGTCATTTCAAGCGTTTCGCAGCGATTTATGAAGGACGCCATCTCCGGTTCCATACAAGAGGTGAACGAGCCGCAGCAAATTCAAGATTCGGAGCCTATGATTCAATGTAATGTTTGCAACTTTGCGGGAAATGAACTCAGGTTTATCAAGCAGGCCGAACGCGAGCCGCGTGCGATGACGCCCACAAACCCAACCTATATGTAACCGGCGGATATTCGTTCCGAGACGCATTTTTTCTGAGAAGAAAAGATGCGTCTTTTGATATTCTCACTCATACCGTTGCTCAGAAGCCATGTATCCGGAGTATTGCAATGCCTGAGTCAGGAAATAAGAAATAACACGAATTTCAACAGCGGTAGGAACCCCATGCCGATTTCCTCCCCCGCGCTCAAACGTGTGGGTTTAGACAAGGACTTAGTCGCAGGCTAAGTTTTTCTTAAAATCCTTTCCGGGGCTTCACGCCAATCACTTGAATCTGGATCAGCTCCGGAGCCAAAGCCTCGCTTTGCGAGGGAATTTTGTTTGCTTTCTATTTCCTTGGGAATGATATTATACGGGAAATTTTTCAGTGGCATAAAAAAGTTTGATTGAAAAAAGCGAGCTTTGCCGTAAAAATTAAGGAAACTGTCGAAAAAAAGTGGTACAATAATGAAGGTTTTGTTGCGTTATTCGCAGCAGGCAGGATTTCACATGCATCATATCGAACATTTCTTCGTTTGATGCGGGTCCGGCGGCTCTTGCCCCAGGGCTCTGGCTCATATAGAAAGCTATCACTGATAGGAGGATTTTGCTAAATGAATATTCATGAGTACCAAGGCAAAGAAGTGCTGAAACAGTATGGTGTTGCCGTACCTGAAGGAAAAGTCGCTTTTACAGTGGACGAAGCTGTAGAAGCAGCCAAGCAGCTCGGAACTTCCGTAGTTGTTGTCAAAGCGCAAATTCATGCCGGCGGTCGCGGTAAAGCGGGCGGCGTTAAAGTTGCGAAAAACTTGGACGAAGTTCGCACTTATGCGGAACAAATTTTGGGCAAAGTGCTTGTCACTCACCAAACAGGTCCGGAAGGCAAAGAAGTGAAGCGCCTGCTGATCGAGCAAGGCTGCGATATTAAGAAAGAGTATTACGTAGGCGTCGTTGTAGACCGCGGTACGGGCCGTGTCGTCATGATGGCTTCCGAAGAAGGCGGTACGGAGATCGAAGAAGTGGCGGCGCATACGCCGGAGAAAATTTTCAAAGAAGTAATCGATCCTGCGGTCGGCCTGCAGGCATTCCAAGCGCGCAAGCTCGCTTACGCGATCAATATTCCAACTGAATTGGTGAACAAAGCCGTGAAATTCATGTTGGCTCTTTATGCTGCATTCGTAGATAAAGATTGCTCCATTGCGGAAATCAATCCACTCGTTGTAACGGGCGGCGGCGACGTTATGGCACTGGATGCGAAGCTGAACTTCGACTCCAACGCGCTGTATCGTCACAAAGACATTCAAGCGCTTCGCGACCTGGAGGAAGAAGACGAAAAAGAAATCCAAGCTTCCAAGTTCGACTTGAGCTACATCGCACTTGACGGCAACATCGGCTGCATGGTTAACGGTGCGGGTCTGGCTATGGCGACGATGGATATTATCAAATATTACGGCGGGGACCCTGCGAATTTCCTTGATGTAGGGGGCGGCGCTACGAAAGAGAAAGTAACGGAAGCTTTCAAAATCATCCTTTCCGACGAGAAAGTAAAAGGCATTTTCGTTAACATTTTCGGCGGCATCATGAAATGCGACGTTATCGCAGAAGGCGTTGTTGCAGCGGCGAAAGAGCTTGGCCTGACACGTCCTCTTGTTGTGCGTTTGGAAGGCACTAACGTAGAGCTTGGCAAAAAAATCCTGAACGAATCCGGCTTGAACATCGTGGCTGCGGATTCCATGGCAGACGGCGCACAAAAAATCGTTGCTCTTGTAAAATAACCTGCGCAATCATGCCGAACGCGAGTTCTTCTTCAAATAATTCAAGGGATGTGAACTATACAAATGAGTATTTTGGTTAATAAAAATACAAAAGTAATCACTCAAGGTATTACCGGTTCCGTAGGTATGTTCCACACGAAAGGCGGACTTGACTACGGTACGCAAATGGTAGGCGGCGTAACTCCGGGCAAAGGCGGCACAAACGTCGATATCACATTGGAAAACGGTTCTACCGTATCGCTGCCTGTATTTAATACAGTAGCGGAAGCTAAAGCGGCAACCGGTGCTACCGTATCCGTTATTTACGTTCCTCCTGCATTCGCGGCCGACGCCATCATGGAAGCCGTTGACGCTGAGCTGGAGCTGGCTATTTGTATTACAGAAGGCATTCCTGTGCTTGACATGGTCAAAGTGGCTCGCTATATGGAAGGCAAAAAAACGCGTCTGATCGGACCGAACTGCCCAGGCGTCATCACTCCGGGCGAATGCAAAATCGGTATCATGCCGGGATACATCCATACTCCGGGTCATGTAGGCGTCGTTTCCCGTTCCGGAACCTTGACTTATGAGGCCGTTCATCAATTGACGACTCGCAACATCGGACAATCCTCCGCAGTCGGTATCGGTGGGGACCCTGTCAAAGGCTCAGAATTTATCGATATTTTGAAACTGTTCAATGATGATCCGGATACTTTTGCGGTTATCATGATCGGCGAAATCGGCGGTACGGCGGAAGAAGAAGCTGCCGAGTGGATCGCGGCCAACATGAAAAAACCGGTTGTAGGCTTTATCGGCGGACAAACGGCGCCTCCAGGAAAACGTATGGGTCATGCCGGCGCTATCATCTCCGGCGGCAAAGGCACAGCTGCAGAGAAAGTAGCTACGATGGAGCGCTGCGGCATTAAAGTAGCTCCAACGCCTTCCGAAATGGGCTCTACGCTGGTAAGCGTTCTGGAAGAAAAAGGTTTGCTGGACAAATGCATCACCAAGAAATAAGCAGCAGGCAGGCATGAAACTGGACAGGCAAGCAGCCTTCCATTCCCTTCAAGGGAGTGGGGGGCTTTTCTTTTTTTTCAGCCGGAAACGGCGGCGGGAGCGAAGACATCTAACGACAAAATTCACAAAAGTTGTTCTTGACGAAGGAGTGATATATACTATATGAACAATAGCACCATTCTTATTGCACTTCATCATATGGAAGGGATCGGCTGGAAGACGATGGAGCGCATCGTAAGCCGGTTTCCCGATCTGAACGAGTCGCTTGCTCTCGAAGCGGCGGATTGGCGGGAGATTGGTTTGCCGGCATCCCGCGCGGAGAAGCTTGCGGCGGCGATGCGCCGGCTGGACGACAGCGCCGCACAAGCGCTGCTGGACGCGTATCGAAGCAGAGAGATCGGAATTGTGACGATATTCGATGGGGACTATCCGGGGCTGCTGAAGCAGACGGCGCAGCCGCCGTGGGTTCTGTATTACCGGGGCGCACTCTCGCTGCTGGAGCGGCTTAGCATTGGTGTCGTAGGGACCCGTACTCCGACGGTGTACGGGCGCAAAGCGGCGGAGGCGTTGTCGCAATCGCTTGCATCGGCCGGAGCGTGCGTCGTTAGCGGTCTGGCGAGAGGAATCGACAGCGCTGCTCACGAAGGTGCGCTCAAGGAACGCGGAAGCACGGTCGCCGTGTTAGGCTGCAGCATCGATCAGGTGTACCCTCCCGAGAATAAGCTGCTTTATGAGCGCATTGCCAAGGAAGGGCTGCTGCTAAGCGAATATCCTTTGCAGACGAAGCCCCATCCTGGCTTATTCCCGCAGCGCAACCGGATTATTGCCGGATTGAGCCAAGGGATTCTTGTCATCGAAGCCGCTTTAAAGAGCGGATCTCTTATAACGGCCGACCAAGCGCTCGAGGAATCGCGGGACGTTTATGCCGTGCCGGGCCCGATTTATTCCCCGAAAAGTCAAGGAACGCTGGCTCTGATCAAGCAGGGAGCCAAGCTGGTCACCTGCGCCGAGGATATATTGGAAGAGTACCCGCATTGGATATGTCTGGACACATTGGCACACATTAAAGCTAGCTCCCCTGAGCCGCCGCCTCTATCCGCCGACGAGCAGACGGTCGCCGATTTGCTCCAGAGTCAACCGCTTTCGATTGACGAATTGCTGGTACAAAGCCAATTTACATTTGGACATTTGCATTCAGTTCTGTTAAATTTACTAATGACAAAACGAGTGAAGCAATTGCCAGGTTCTGTATATGCTATATGTTAAAGATAGTAGATAAATAATTGATAAATGAAGGGGGAAGGACGCCTATGGCAGATTCGTTAGTCATTGTGGAGTCACCCGCAAAAGCCAAAACCATCGGCAAATATTTGGGCAGTAAATTTATCGTCAAGGCATCCATGGGCCATATTCGCGATCTTCCGAAAAGCCAAATCGGTGTTGAGATACAGAAAAATTTTGAACCGAAGTATATTACGATACGCGGCAAAGGCTCTGTTCTCAAGGAACTGAAAGACGCCCGCAAAAAAGTAAAAAAAGTGTATCTGGCGGCTGACCCTGATCGCGAAGGGGAAGCTATCGCCTGGCATTTGGCTCATTATCTTGAGCTGGAAGAAACCGACGCCTGTCGCGTCGTTTTCAATGAGATTACGAAGCAAGCGGTTAAGGATGCGTTCAAGACGCCGCGCAAAATCAATCTCGATCTGGTTAACGCGCAGCAAGCGCGCCGTATTCTCGATCGGCTGGTAGGCTATAAGATCAGCCCGCTGCTTTGGAAGAAGGTCAAGAAAGGGCTGTCGGCCGGCCGCGTGCAATCGGTCGCCGTCAAGCTCGTGTACGACCGCGAGAACGAGATCAAGGCGTTCGTGCCGGAAGAGTATTGGACGATTACCGCCAAGCTGCAGGCAGGCAGCTCCGAATTCGAAGCGAAGTTTCACAGCCTGAAAGGCGAGAAGAAGGAGCTGTCCAATCAGCAGGAAGTCAACGAAATTTTGGCGGGACTGGAAAAAGCGGAGTTCGTTGTCGGCGAGGTAAGGGAGAAGGAGCGGCTTCGCAATCCTTCGCCGCCGTTTATTACGAGCTCGCTGCAGCAGGAGGCCGCCCGGAAGCTCAACTTCCGCGCTTCCAAGACAATGTCGGTTGCGCAGCAATTATATGAAGGAATCGATCTCGGGAGCGAAGGAACCGTAGGTTTGATTACTTACATGCGTACGGACTCGACGAGAATTTCGCCGGTTGCCCAGGAAGAAGCGCAGCAATTTATCGTGCAAAAATATGGGGAAGCCTATTATCCCGAAACGCCGCGGGTATACATCAAGAAAGCCGCCAACGCCCAGGACGCGCACGAAGCGATCCGTCCGAGCTCGGTGCTGCGGGAGCCGGAGCACATCAAGGAGCATTTGAGCCGGGATCAATTCCGCTTGTATAAACTGGTGTGGGAACGGTTCGTGGCGAGCCAGATGGCTTCGGCCGTTCTGGATACGATGACGGTCGACATTGCGGCGGGAGATACGGTATTCCGCGCGGTCGGTTCCAAAATGAAGTTTCCAGGCTTTATGAAGGTCTATGTGGAAGGCAATGACGACGGGACGACGGAAGAAGATAAACTGCTGCCTCCTCTGAAACATGGAGATAAAGTGAAGCGGAAGCAGATCGATCCGAAGCAGCATTTCACGCAGCCGCCCCCGCGCTATACGGAAGCCCGGCTGGTCCGCGCGCTGGAAGAAATGGGAATCGGCCGTCCGAGCACTTACGCGCCCACGCTCGAAACGATTCAAAAACGCGGTTATGTGGCGATAGAAGAGAAGAAGTTTATTCCGACCGAGCTCGGCGAGCTGGTCATTCAGCAGATGATCGAATTTTTTCCGGAAATCCTCGACGTCGAGTTTACCGCCCATATGGAAGAGGAGCTCGACCATGTAGAAGAAGGTAAGGAAGATTGGGTGAAGGTACTCAATTCCTTCTATGTATCTTTCGAGAAGCGGCTGGAAGTGGCGGAAGAGGAAATGGAGAAGATCGAGATTCAGGATGAAGTTTCCGATGAGATTTGCGAGAAATGCGGCCGTCATCTCGTTTATAAGATGGGCCGGTTCGGCAAGTTTCTAGCTTGCTCGGGATTTCCGGATTGCCGCAACACGAAACCGATCGTCAAAGATATCGGCGTGACGTGTCCGAGCTGCAAAGAAGGGAAGATCATCGAGCGCCGCAGTAAAAAAGGCCGCGTGTTCTATGGCTGCGATCGCTATCCCGAATGCGAATTCGTATCCTGGGATAAGCCGGTCGGCCAGCCTTGTCCGAAATGCGGATCGATGCTTATCGAGAAACGGAACAAGAACGGCGTGTTCCACCAATGCATCCAATGCGATTTTAAGGACGAAGTGCAGGAAAAAGAATAACTTAAGTAATTGTTTCAGGAGGCCAATCATTTTGTCAGAGACACCGAAAGTTACCGTTATCGGAGCCGGACTGGCTGGCAGCGAAGCCGCATGGCAAATCGCCAGCCAGGGCGTGCCTGTGATTTTATACGAAATGCGTCCGGTGCGTAAAACGCCGGCGCATATTTCCGATCAATTCGCCGAGCTGGTGTGCAGCAACTCGCTGCGCGCCAACGGGCTCACCAACGCCGTCGGCGTTCTTAAGGAAGAAATGCGCATTTTGAATTCGCTCATTTTGCGCTGTGCGGACAAGCATGCCGTTCCCGCCGGCGGAGCGCTGGCTGTTGACCGCGAAGGCTTCTCGGCCGAGGTGACTTCGATGCTGCGCAATCATCCGCTCATCGAAGTGCGCAACGAAGAGCTTCAAGATTTGCCGGAAGGCATTACGGTCGTGGCTACCGGTCCTCTTACCTCGCCGGCTCTTTCCGCGCATCTGCAGTCGCTGATGGGCGAACAATATTTGTATTTTTACGATGCAGCGGCTCCTATCGTCGAGAAGGATTCCATCGATATGAGCAAGGTGTATCTCGCTTCGCGTTACGACAAAGGGGAAGCCGCTTATTTGAATTGCCCGATGACCGAAGAAGAGTTTAATATCTTCTATGAGGCTCTCATTTCGGCGGAAGTGGCTCCGGTCAAAGAGTTTGAGAAAGAGATTTATTTCGAAGGCTGTATGCCGATCGAAGTGATGGCAAGGCGCGGCAAGCAAACAGCCTTGTACGGCCCTATGAAGCCGGTAGGCTTGATCAACCCGCATACGAACGAGCTTCCCTATGCCGTCGTGCAATTGCGCCAGGATAACGCCGCAGGCACGCTGTACAATCTGGTAGGATTTCAGACGCATCTGAAGTGGGGCGAGCAGAAGCGGGTATTTTCGCTCATTCCCGGCTTAGAGAACGCCGAGTTTGTCCGGTACGGCGTCATGCACCGCAATACGTTTATCAACTCTCCCAAGCTGCTGAAGCCTACGTATCAGTTTTTGAAGCGCGACAATTTGTTTTTTGCCGGACAGATGACCGGCGTGGAGGGCTATGTCGAATCGGCGGCTTCCGGTCTGATCGCGGGCATGAATGCGGCGCGTTACGCCAAAGGTCTGGATTGTCTCGTGCTTCCTCCGGACACGACGCTCGGCAGCATGGCTCATTACATTACGACCGCGGATTTTAAACATTTTCAGCCGATGAACGCCAACTTCGGACTGCTGCCGCCGCTTGACGAGAAGGTTAAAGTGAAAAAGGTGCGATACGAAAAAATTGCCTTGCGTGCAATTGAGAAAATTCAGAATTTTTCCCAAAACGAATACAATTTCACTTGTAAGTAAAAGCTGTACTATGATACTATAATCTTGTTTTGAAACAGCCTGAACTATAAGATTATGTACCAGCTAGATATACATTGTTAATGGAACCTCTGCATCGCGGCTGCTCTGTTAGTGCGTCCTCGAACGAGGTTTTTCTATTGAGTGCCTGTTATGCCGAATTCTTCACCCATTTGGAGGTATCGCTTTTATGGAACAAACCTTTCACGCGACGACGATCTTCGCTATCCGTCACCAAGGTAAAGGAGCCATTGCCGGCGACGGCCAGGTTACTTTCGGCAACAGCATGGTGATGAAAAATTCGGCCAAAAAAGTCCGGCGTTTATATCGCGGCAAAGTCATTGCGGGCTTCGCGGGATCGGTTGCCGACGCGATAACGTTATTCGAGAAGTTCGAAGCTAAGCTTGAGGAGCATCACGGCAATTTACAGCGTTCGGCGGTGGAGCTTGCGAAGGATTGGCGTTCCGACCGGGTGCTGCGCAGGCTGGAAGCGATGATGATCGTTATGGACTTGAACAACGTGCTGCTGATTTCCGGAAACGGGGAAATTATCGAGCCGGACGACGGCATATTGGCGATAGGCTCGGGCGGAAGCTTTGCCTTGGCTGCCGGAAGAGCGCTTACCAGGTACGCTCCGAATATGAGCGCCAAAGAAATCGCGCATGCGGCGCTTACGATGGCCGCCGAAATTTGCGTATTTACGAATCATAATATTATAGTGGAAGAAATCGAGTAGAAGACAAAGAGGAGGTACTCTCTTGAAGCATACCGCGTTGACACCGAAAGAAATTGTCACCCAGCTGGACAAATATATTATCGGTCAGAAGAAGGCCAAAAAGTCCGTAGCCGTAGCGCTGCGCAACCGTTACCGCAGAAGCTTGCTGGACGAAACGATTCGCGACGAGATTGTACCCAAAAATATATTGATGATCGGCCCGACAGGGGTAGGGAAAACCGAAATCGCTAGGCGGCTGGCGAAGCTGGTTCACGCTCCGTTCGTCAAAGTCGAGGCGACGAAGTTCACCGAGGTCGGCTATGTCGGACGCGACGTGGAGGCGATGGTACGCGATTTGGTGGAAACCTCCATTCGCATGGTGAAGGCGGAACGGACTGAGAAGCTGAAGGATAGAGCCGAGCAGCTCGCGAACGAGCGCATCGTTGCCATTTTGGTTCCGAACCCGGCGAAGCAAAAGACGCAGCGCAATCCGCTGGAGATGCTGTTCGGCAACCAAGCGCAGACGGAACCGCAGGAGCCGGAAGCGGATCAGCATATCAGCGCCCGCCGGCAGGAAATCAAGGAGCAGCTGGCCAACGGGGAGCTGGAGCAGAAGGTCATCGAAATCGAGGTCGAGGATAGTTCTCCGACGATGCTGGATATGTTTTCGGGGCAAGGCAACGAGCAAGCCGGCATGAACATGCAGGAGCTGTTCGGCAATTTAATGCCGAAAAAAACGAAGAAGCGGAAGCTTCCGGTCAAAGAAGCGCGCAAGGTGCTGACCCAGGAGGAAGCTCAAAAGCTGCTGGATATGGATGACGTCATCCAAGAAGCGATTATGCGGGCGGAGCAGCTCGGCATCATTTTTATCGATGAAATCGATAAAATTTGCAGCTCCGGCGGTCGCGGCGGCGGTCCTGACGTTTCCCGCGAAGGGGTGCAGCGGGATATTTTGCCTATCGTCGAAGGTTCCACGATCATGACCAAGTACGGTCCGGTGCAAACGGATTTTATTTTGTTCGTTGCCGCGGGGGCGTTCCATGTATCTAAGCCTTCAGACCTAATTCCGGAGCTTCAAGGACGTTTTCCTATCCGAGTCGAGCTCAGCAGCTTAACGCAAGAGGACTTTGTGCTCATTTTGAAGGAGCCGAAACATGCGCTCACGAAACAATATACGGCATTGCTGGAAACAGAAGGAATCGAGGTTCAATTCTCCGAAGCCGCGATTGAAGAAATCGCCAAAATCGCTGCAGAGGTGAATCAAAATACGGATAATATCGGCGCGAGACGGCTGCACACCATTTTGGAAAAGCTTCTGGAGGATCTGTCGTACGAGGCGCCGGAAATCACGCTGGAACAGATTGTCATTACGCCGGAATATGTACGGGAGAAGCTTTCGGACATCGTGCAAAACCGCGACCTAAGCCAGTATATTTTATAAACGACGCAGCATACATTTCAAACGGTTGGTCGCTTTGGGAGGCAGTATCATGACATTGTTAACGAAGACAAGAAGATTGAACAAATTATTGCAAAAGGAAGCGGGTAACCCGGTCAGCTTTATGAATATGGCGGAGGTTTTGAGCGATATTTTGCAATCCGATATATTTGTCGTCAGCCGCAAAGGGAAGGTGCTCGGCAAGGCGCTGACGCGCCTAGAACTGGGAGATGGAGCGGGCGAATCGGTGCTGTCCGATAACCGGTTTCCGCCTGAATACAACCAGCTGCTGCTGAAAGTGGAGGAAACTTCCTCCAATATGAATGCGCTTAGCGACTATAACGTATTCGGCGAGAGACTGGCCGAGAACGGCATCTATATTACGATCGTACCGGTGATCGGAGGCGGAGACCGCCTGGGCACGCTAATATTGACCCGCCGCGAGGGCGGCGGATTTATCGATGACGATCTGATCGTAGCGGAATACGGATCGACGGTCGTCGCGATGGAAATATTGCGGGAGAAGGCCGAGCAGATCGAGATAGAAGCGCGCAGCAAGGCGGTTGTGCAGGTGGCCGTCGGTTCGCTGTCGTTTAGCGAGCTTGAGGCGGTGGAGCATATTTTCGAGCAGCTGGAAGGCTCCGAAGGCTTGCTCGTTGCGAGCAAAATCGCAGATCGTGTCGGAATAACGCGGTCGGTAATTGTTAACGCGCTGCGAAAACTGGAAAGCGCCGGAGTCATCGAAACACGGTCTTTGGGCATGAAAGGGACCTATATAAGGGTACTAAACGACCAATTGATCAGCGGCATTCAAAGTGTAAAAATATAATAAAATCACAGGTTCTAAGCCCTATATTGCAAATATAGGGCTTTTTTCATATTGTAATAATTTTCATATTTCTTCAATATAGAAATAGTTCTGAGCGACTACATATTCTTCCAAATAGTCATATTATTTTTCGATTATTATGTCGAAGAAAGGAGGATAATGCAGCCAAGCTGTTGAATAATGTAATTTAACATCACCGCGAAGGTAGGATAGGGCATGAATATTCTGAATAAGCCGGTATTTAATCAAATGGAACGCACGCTGGACGCGGCTACGATGCGGCAGAGAGTCATAGCGGACAATATCGCTAATGTGGATACGCCGTATTTTAAAAGGTCCGACGTACGGTTTGAAGAACTTCTGCAAAACGAGCTGAACGGTACTGCGAACCTGCAAGGGTTTAGAACGGATCCGCGTCACTTCTATATCGGACGCCCGGCGACTCCTGAGCCGCAGATCGTTAAAGACAATAACTCGGCGATTAACAATAACTTGAACAATGTGGATATCGACTATGAGATGTCCTTAATGGCGAAAAACCAACTGCGTTACAACGTCATGGTTCAGCAAGTAAACAGCGAAATCAAAAAAGCGAGAACCGCGATCGGAGGGAGAGGCTAATTTATGAAACTTACGAACGGTTTTGATATCAGTTCTTCCGCCTTAACGGCGCAGCGCTTTCGGATGGACGTGATTTCTTCCAATATAGCAAACGCGGACTCGACCCGGGCCCGGATGGTTAACGGAAAATGGGTTCCGTACCAACGCAAATTAGTGACGATCGAGCCTAAACAGCCAACTTTCGAACAGGCGCTGCAAAACGCACAGTCGAATACGGCCGGAGAAGGGGTGAGAGTGACGAAGGTCACTGATGATACTTCTCCCTTTAAGCAGGTTTACAATCCGACGCATCCCGATGCTGATGAGAATGGGTTTGTTATGATGCCGAATGTTGACGTGCTTAAGGAAATGGTAGATATGATTTCTGCTACACGTTCTTATGAAGCGAATGTAACGGCGCTCAACGCTTCGAAAGCTTTGATTGGCAAGGCGCTGGAGATCGGCAAATAATATTGAAAAGGAGAATTCGTTATGATTCAAAAACTGGCTATGCAGCCTTTGCAAAACATCACCCAACCAACATCGAAAAGCGCAAGCGCATCGGAGGTATCGGACCAGTTCGGGAAATTTTTGAACGACGCCATCAATAAGCTGAATGAACAGCAGCAAAAGGTGGATGCACTCAACGACCAATTTGCCAAAGGGCAAATTTCGGACGTACATCAGCTGATGATCGAGTCGGAAAAAGCTTCTTTGGGACTTGAACTGACCGTTCAAGTTCGCAATAAAGCCGTCGAGGCCTATCAGGAAATGATGAGAATGCAAGTATAGTCGTATTTAAGATTACCAGCGACGGTCTTTTAGATGGGGTGGAATAGTGAACGAGAATATAACCCAGTATTGGAATCGAGTAAGGCAATACTGGAATCAATTCAGTAAAACGCAGAAGATTACTTTTGTAGCTACAGTGATTCTTGTCACATTGACGATAGGTATAATCAGTTATAATTTTTCAAAGACGGAGTACGCTTTGGCATACACCGATTTGCAGCCAAGCGATGCGGCGGCTATCAAGGGCTATCTGGACAGCGCCAAAATTCCGTATCAGCTGAGCGACGACGGCAAAAGCATCGGAGTTCCCCGCAGCGAAGTGGCCAATGTGAAGCTGGCTGTGGAATCGCAGGGACTGAACAAAACGGGGAATATCGGCTACGGCTCCTTTGCGCAGAGCAGCACGTTCGGCACCACGGATAAAGAGTTTAACGTCAAATACATAAACGCGGTTCAAGGCGAGCTGCAGCAGCTGATCAACTCCAACACGGCCGTCAGCAGCTCGAAAGTGCTTATTAACATTCCGGAAGAAAGCGTGTTTCTTCCTAAAGATGCGGATAAGGACAAAGCTTCCGCTTCCGTCGTCGTTAATCTGAAGCAAGGGTACAGTTTAGATCAGGCCAAAATCGATACGATGTACAACCTGGTCTCTCATAGCGTCAAAGGGTTGCCTATAGAGAATATTACGATTTCCGATCAGAACGGCGAACCGCTGGAATATTCCAAAGCGCAAGGAAATATCACAAGCAGCAGCGCTGCGCTGCAAAACTTTGAAATCAACAACCAGTTTAAAACGGACGTTCAAAAGAATGTTCAGCAGATGCTGGGAGCCATTCTCGGAAAAGACAAAGTCATCGTGCAAGTATTCTCTACGATGAACTTTGACCAGATGAACAGCCATCAGCAGCTCGTCACCGCTCCGAATACGGTGGACCAGAAAGGTCTGGAAATTTCCGTTCAGGAAATCCAAAAGAACTATACGAGCGACAATTCGCCGGCAGCCGGCGGGGTCGCAGGCACCGGTCAAACCGACGTTCCGGGTTATCCCGGAAGCAACAGCAACGGCAAATCCAATTCGGAAGAGCTGCAGCGGACCGTCAATTCCGAAGTGAACCGGATTACGAACGATATTATTTCAACGCCTTATGTCGTTAAGGATCTAACGATCAACGTCGGAATCGAGCCGCCTAATCCGGATGATCCGAATACGCTGACGCAAGAAACGAAGGATGCGGTGCAGCAAATACTGGTCAATGTCGTGCGGGCGGCGCTTGCCGATAGCAAGCAGACGCTGACGGACGAAGATCTGGCCAAGAAAGTAACGGTATTCGCCCATTCGTTCGCAAGACCGCAAACGGGACAAACGGCCGATGCCAACTCGATGCTGCTCTATGGCGCGCTTGGCGGCGTGGCACTGGCGCTGCTCGCCGGAGGCGGATATTTATGGATTAGAAAGCGCAAGGCAAGACAAGAAGAGGCGGACGAACTGGAAGCAGAACCGGCCAAGCTGGAGTTTCCGACCATTGATATTGATAATGTGACCAATGATAATCAAGTCCGCAAGCAGCTGGAAACCTTGGCCAAGAAAAAGCCGGAGGAATTCGTCAACTTGCTTCGCACTTGGTTGGTCGATGAATAGAGGTGTAACGATTGGCTAAAGTTCAGCAGCAAGTTTTAACAGGGCGACAAAAGGCCGCCATTCTGTTGATCAGCCTGGGACCGGAGGTGTCGGCCCAAATTTTCAAGCATCTGCGCGATGAGGAAATCGAACAGCTGACTTTAGAGATTGCGAACGTCAGAAAAGTCGATAGCGTAGAGAAAGATGCGATTTTAGCCGAATTTCATCAAATTTGCTTGGCTCAGGAGTTCATTTCCCAGGGCGGCATCGCCTATGCCAAGGATATTTTGGAAAAAGCTCTCGGTTCGCAAAAAGCGCTGGATATTATTAACCGGCTGACGGCCACTTTGCAGGTCAGACCGTTTGACTTCGCAAGGAAAGCGGACCCGGCTCAAATACTAAACTTCATTCAAAACGAAAATTCGCAAACGATAGCATTGGTTCTCGCCTATTTGCAGCCGGAGCAGTCGTCGATCATATTGTCCTCGCTCCCTCAGGACAAACAGGCGGACGTCGCCAAACGGATCGCCTTGATGGACAGCACTTCGCCGGAAGTGATCAGCCAAGTCGAGCGGGTGCTGGAGCAAAAGCTGTCGGCGACCGTTACCCAGGATTATACCAATGCCGGCGGTATCGCAGCCATCGTTCAAATTCTAAACGGCGTCGACCGCGGAACGGAACGGACGATTCTGGATTCGCTGGAAATTCAAGATCCGGAGCTTGCGGAAGAAATCAAGAAAAGAATGTTCGTGTTCGAAGATATCGTCAACATCGACAACCGTTCCATCCAGCGAATTATCCGGGATATCGAAAACGCCGATTTGCAGCTGGCGCTTAAGGTGGCCAGCGAGGAAGTGCGCGACGCCATATTCAAAAACATGTCCAAACGGATGGCCGAAACGTTCAAGGAAGAAATGGAATTTATGGGTCCTGTACGTCTTCGCGACGTGGAAGAGGCGCAGACCCGTATCGTTGCTACCATTCGCCGCCTAGAAGAGGCCGGCGAGATCATCATTGCCCGCGGTGGAGGAGATGATATTATTGTCTAATGTGATCAAATATACGCAATACGTATCCTTAGACGATAAAAAGGTAGTCGAAGTTGCACAAAAACAAACGATTTTTGCCGAACCGGGCGCGTCTTCGGACGGCTTCACGGAGCAATATCATACCGAGCTTCGCGAATTGGAGGAAATGAAGGAGCAAATTCTCCAAGACGCCCAAAGCTTTGCGGAACAACAAATTCGAGCGGCAATGGACGAAGCGGCGGCCGTCCGCGAGCAAACGCAGACGGAAATCGAACAGTGGTGGAATGAGCGGCGTCAGAGCGACGAGCAGCTCCAGAACCAGCTTAAGGAAGATGGATTCCGTCAAGGCTACGAGAACGGGATGCACGAAGCGGAAACTCAGCTGCGCGAGCAGTACAACGAGATGCTGCAGGAAGCGTCGCAAATATTGAATCAAGCCTATGTATTGAAGCAGCAAATTATACAGGAAGCCGAACCCTTCTTAATTCAGCTGAGCTGCTCCATCGCCGAGAAGGTTATCTCGCGCCAGCTGACGGTAGAGCCCGAATGGATTATCGAATTAATCGAATCCGTTCTTGCGCGCCGCAAAGAGAAAGGGATCATTACGCTTTGTGTGGCTCCGGCTCATTTCACTTATATTCAGGATGCAAGAGAAGAGCTGCTGCTGCATATCGACTCCCAGGCGGAGCTGCAGATTATTCCCGACCCGTCGGTGCAGGATCACGGCTGCGTAGTCCGCTCGTCCTTCGGCAGTATCGACGCTAGAATCGACACGCAGTTAAAGGAAATCAAGAACGTGCTGCAGCATCTTGCCGTCAGAAATGAGGGAACCTCAGGATGAATCAGGCGCCTGACGTATTGAAGTATATCGAACAGCTTCGGCATATCGATCCGATTCGGGTGAACGGCAAGGTGACCCAGGTGATCGGCTTGACGGTTGAATCGGAAGGGCCGGATGCGAGCATCGGCGACGTGTGCTACATTTACCCGCTGAAATCCAATAAGCCATTAAAGGCGGAGGTCGTCGGGTTCAAGAACAATAAAGTGCTTCTGATGCCGCTCGGCGAACTTGAATCGATCGGACCGGGCTGCGATGTGGTCGGAACGGGCAAGCCTCTGACGGTCCAGGTCGGACACGAATTGTTAGGCAAGGTTCTCGACGGTTTGGGCCAGCCCTTGGACGGTACTTTTTTGTCATCCCGCATGGCGCAGTACTCAACCAACAATATCCCGAGTAATCCGCTCAAGCGCCCTCGGGTGCTTGAGCCGATCAGCGTAGGGGTTCGCTGCATCGACGGCTTGTTGACGATCGGCAAAGGGCAGCGCGTCGGCATCTTCGCCGGTTCCGGCGTCGGCAAAAGCACACTGATGGGGATGATCGCCCGAAACACTTCGGCCGACGTCAACGTGATTGCTCTCATTGGAGAACGCGGACGCGAGGTGCTCGATTTCATCGAGCGGGATCTTGGCCCCGAAGGCTTGGCCCGTTCAGTCGTCATCGTCGCCACATCCGATCAGCCGGCCCTAATCCGCATTAAAGGCGCCCTGATTGCTACGAGCATTGCGGAATATTTCAGAGACCGCGGACTAAATGTCATGATGATGATGGACTCGGTCACCCGTTATGCGATGGCGCAGCGCGAGGTCGGCCTCGCTGTCGGCGAGCCTCCGGCGACGAGAGGATACACGCCTTCCGTATTCGCGACCTTGCCGAAGCTGCTGGAACGTTCGGGAACAGGACCTAAAGGCTCGATCACCGCGTTTTACACCGTCTTGGTCGACGGCGACGATATGAACGAGCCGATCGCCGACGCCGTTCGCGGCATATTGGATGGGCACATTGTGCTCGACCGGAACATCGCCAATAGAGGGCATTATCCGGCGATCGACGTGCTGTCCAGCGTAAGCCGCGTCATGAAGGAAATCGTTCCCCAAGAGCATCAGCTGGCAGCGGAAAATTTGAAGCGGCTGTTATCTGTTTACAAAGATTCGGAAGATTTAATCAATATAGGGGCGTACCAAAAAGGTTCTAATCCGGAAATTGATAAATCTTTGGAATCGATTCAATCCATTTGGGACTACACCAAACAGAGGGTTACGGAAAAGCTTACATTCGGCGAAGCTCAGGAAAGGTTAATCCAAGAATTTTATAAAGGGTGAACAAATCTATGCGATTCCGTTATGCATTTCAAAAGATCGTAGACCTGAAGACGAACGAAAAGACGCAAGCGGAGTGGATGCTATCGGAAGCAATCGGCAAGCTGCGCGAAGAGGAGTCGAGTCTTACCGAACTGCACTCGGTTAAAGACGGCATTCACGAGCAGCTGCACCAAGTGTCTTCCAATAGGGCGACGATCTCGCAAATGCTGATGCTGCAGCAGTATGCCGATCACATCGATCATCAGATTCAATTGAAGCATAAGGATCTGGAGCATGCTCAGCAAGCCGTTAACATCAAGCAGGATGTGTTGGCGGGAAGAGTAATGGAAGAGAAAGTGTGGACGAAAGCCAAGGAAAAAGCGTTGAACCGTTTTCAGACGATGGTGTTGAAAAAGGAACAGGACCAAATGGATGAAATGGCAACGAACCGTTTCCGGAGATTGTCGTAGAACCCGGATTAGGGAGGTGAAGGGAATGTCAGATTTGGATGTGGAAAATACCTCTTCGTATGGGGCTATGGAACGGTTTCTCATCTGGTTTTTGATTCCGTTTGTGTTTACCGCCGTATTGCTCGGCGTGCTGCTCACGATTTTCGATTATGACGTGATGAACGGCGTGCTTCGCGCAGCGAATAAAATTCCGGTAATTCAAAATATAGTTCCGGACCCGAAACCGAAACCGGGAGAAGCGAAAACGCAGACTTCCGACGGTCAGCAAAAATCGGCGTCGGCGGCTCCGTCGCCGGAAGAGACGATCCAAGCATTGAACGCGAAGCTGGACGAGAAGGAACAAGAGATCGACAAGACGAACAGCGCTCTGGTGCAGCGCGATCAGACCATCAAGGAATTGCAGCAGAAAAACAGCGAGCTGACGGAGCAGATGAAAAGCAAAGCGCAATCGGATGAAGAATACACCGCCCAAATTCAACAATTGGCTTCGATGTATGCCAAGATGACTCCGTCCAAGGCGGCTCCTATTATGGAAAACTTGACTCAATCGGAGCTTGTGCTCGTGCTGAGCATGATGAAAACCGATGACCGGGTAAAAATTTTGGAGAAAATGGATGCGAAGAAAGCGGCGGACGCTTCCATATTGCTTAAAGACCAGACGACGGTCAAAGATCGTGAAATTGCGGCGCTGCAGGAGCGTCTGCAGCAGAATTCGGCGAGCGACGCGAAAGCGTCCCAAAAAATAAGCAAGGACGATCTTGGAGCGACATTTGCCAATATGGCGCCCAAGAGCGCGGCCACGGTGCTGTTGGAAATGCAAAACTCGAATCCGGACAAAGTGCTCTCGATCCTGAGTTCCATGGATAGCGCCGGACGCTCCAAAGTGCTTACCGCCATTGCCGAGCAGTCCAAGGAAACGGCAGCGTTAATATCTGCACGGCTCGTTCAATAATGACGGCAAAGGAGGTGAAAACAAGACAATGGTAATTCAAGCTCAATTATCCATGAATACAGCTGCGGCAGCTTCCGGCGGAACGCAAGGAAACGCAGCGGGCTCCGGCTCTTCCGGGACGGCGGCGGGGCAAAACGCCGACGGCTTCTCGGCTGCCTTGATCGGGCTTCTCGGTACGGGGACGGCTTCGGCCAATACGACGGGTAGCCAACAGCCGGGTGTGGCGGGTTTGAACGCGCTGGCGCAGCTTCTGGCTCAATTGCAGGATAACAGCGCCAACCAGCAGCTGCCTGCAGCCGAAGATTCGCTTAAGCAGCTGGATGCGCTTATCGAATTGCTGCAATCCGGCAAGGACGATGCTTCCGCATTGCTCGCGAGTCCCGATATCCAAGCTTGGCTGGCTCAAATGCAAGCGATGCTCGTCATGATGCAGCCTCAAGCGCAAGCGCCGGCGGCCGTGCAGCAAACAAGCGCCGAAGATCAAGCGCACGCGGACAGCGAGGGAACGCAGCCTGCCGCAGCAGCGGTACAGTCTGCTCCGGCAGCGGCCGCAAGCGCGATCCCGTCCGAATTGTTCGTTCCGCTTGAAGAACAAGCTCCAGTTCAACAGTCGGCTTCGCAATCGGTTCAGCCGGCCGAATGGAAGCCGGTGTCCAAGCAGGAGGCGCTGACGATTCTTAAAGATTTCAGGCAGCTGCTTGAGACGAATGCCGCTCAGAGTGCGGCGGGGGTGCAGCCTGACGGTAAGACGTCAGCGATGCAAAAGCTGATCTCCGAATTGAAACACATTATCGGCAATCAAGCTTTCGTTCAAACGAACCCAGCCCAAACAAGCGCGCCGGCGGCGACGGTCGTCCAACCGGTTCATCCCGGTCTGGAAGTATTGGCGGCCAAGACGATGCCTTTCCGAATGGAAGCGAAGTCCGAAGCTCAAGATGCGCCGTTATTTGAACCGTTATCCGATATTAGCGCTTCTGCGGATGATTCTCAGGCCGTACCTGTTCAGGATTATTTGAAACAGCTGACATCAAACGCAGCGCAGACGGCAAAGCCGCCGGTTCTGTTGATGCAGGCGCCTACGTTTGCGGAAGATATGACTCAGTTCGTCATGAAGTCTTTGACGGTTCAGACGCTGGCTGACGGCTTGACGGAAGCGAAGCTGTCTTTATATCCGCAGCATCTGGGTCATGTCGATGTGAAATTGACGATGCATAACGGCCAACTGATCGCCCAATTTATGGCGGACAGCATGGCGGGCAAGGAAATGCTCGAAAGCCAGCTGTCACAGCTCAGATCGACGCTGCAAAGCCAAGGCATTCAAGTGGATAAATTGGAAGTCACGCAAAATCAGGCGTTCCAGTCCGGATTGTTCCAGGAGCAAAGGCAGCAGCAGTCCCAGCAATCGGGCAAGCAGTCCAAAGGAAATAACGGCAACGGCGTTTCTATGGAAGAAGAGCTCGCGCAAGCTGTGAAAAGCGCGCCTGGGTTAGGGAGGCCGGGGCAAACGTCGATTGACGTTACGGCTTAATCATCGCAGTATGAACGTTCGGGAGGTGAAACCGTGTCGGATTCATCCGTAAGCACCAAAAACGTATGGCCTTATTACGCCAAAACGAACATCAGCAACGTAGCGAAGGAACAGAAAACGAACGATTTGGGCAAAGATGAGTTTTTAAAAATTTTGATTGCCCAATTGCAAAATCAGGACCCTTCGCAGCCGCTTCAGGATAAGGAATTTATCGCCCAGATGGCTCAGTTTACTTCCGTTGAGCAGCTTAGCAACATGAGCAACGAAATGAAACTGCTGCGCCAATCGCTGGGATTTGCCTCCGGACTGATCGGCAAATCGATAACTTGGGGCGGGACGAACGAGAAAGGCGAATCGATAGATAAAACGGGCATCGTCGATTCGATCGTCGTGAAGGACGGCTCGCAGTTTGCCGTCGTCGGCAAGGAGAAGATCGCTCTGGACCAGATTACGCAAATCGCCAATAGCGCGAGCTCCAGTCCGGAGGAATCGCAATGACCGATCGAATTTCTGTCGGACAGCTGTATCCCGGCAGCGCCAGAACGTCGCCTATCCAGCGAAATGAGGCGCGGGGACAAGCATCCAAGCCTGCATTCAAGCAAGATCCTTCGTTTGAAAACATTTTGCAAAATCAGCTGATCCGGTTCAGCCACCATGCCGAGCAGCGATTGAAGCAGCGGGGGATTGAATTCCAACCTGAACAGCTTGCCCAGATCGGGTCGGCTATCGATAAAGCCGCATCCAAGGGAGCTAAAGATTCGCTCATGATCATTAATAATACGGCGCTTATCGTGAATATTAAAAACAGAACGGTAGTGACCGCCGTTGACGGCGCCTCGATGAAGGACAATGTGTTTACGCAGATCGACAGCGCAGTGATTTTATCGTAAGAACGGGCTGGACCGCTTTAGGAGGCCCAAGGTTGCGGAACGATGGAAGCAACCGGCTAATCAAGGAATTATACATTTATTGGGAGGCAAAAGCGCATGTTAAGATCGCTATACTCCGGCGTTTCCGGTATGAGAGGATTTCAAACCAAGCTCGACGTTATAGGGAACAATATCGCGAATGTGAATACGATCGGCTTCAAGGCCGGGCGGGTTATGTTCAAAGATATTCTGAGCCAAACCGTGTCCGGGGTAACCGCGCCGGAAGAGAACGCCAAGGGCGGCGTTAACGCGCAGCAGATCGGTTTGGGCGTGTCGATCAGCGCCATCGATACCGTACATACTCCGGGCAGCGCCATGACGACGAACGTGCCTACCGATTTGCGGATTGACGGAGACGGATTTTTCGCCGTATCGCCGGACGGATCGCCGGACAATATGTTTTTGACCCGCGCGGGCAACTTTACGATCGACGCTAACCGCCAGCTGGTGAATTCCGACGGGATGTTCGTTTTGAGCACGGAGGGCGCGCCGATTGTTTTGGCCGAGGACGATACGGCATTCTCGATTTCGCAGAACGGGGAAGTCATTACGACGAAGGCGGATGGCACTACGGATGCTCCGTTTGTGATCGCTGTAGCCAAAGTAACCAATCCGGCGGGTCTTGAAAAAGTCGGAGGCAATTTATACCGATCAACCGCTAACTCGAATGTGGACCCGATCGATCTGGGTACGGCTATCCCTAATGACCCTACGCTGGGCACGGGCGCGATTGTCGCCGGGCAGCTGGAAATGTCCAACGTGGACCTGACTTCGGAGTTTACCGAGATGATCGTAGCACAGCGCGGTTTCCAGGCGAACTCCAGAATCATCACGACATCGGATGAAGTGCTGCAGGAAGTCGTTAACCTGAAACGCTAATAATATAGAAGGGGGAGTCTTCTCCCCTGACTATTCAAATTCGGAGGCTATTCATGATTCGACTGACCCGTCTGAATGGGAAACAGATTACCGTTAACGCTCTGTTGGTTGAAAGTATAGAAGAAACGCCGGACACGATGATTACTTTAATTACCGGCAAAAAGATAACCGTATTGGAACCGGGGCCTGAAGTCGTTCAGCAGATTACTCAGTATATGCGTTCGATCGGTTCAATCACCGGGACAATCAAGAGTTTGGATTCGGAGGGGTTGTAGTTGTTAAAAAGCCGAGTTTTTCTACTGATCGTAGCGATCCTTATAGCTATAACCTTAATATTAACCGCAGCCTTCGTGTTGTGGAATTATATGGATAAAGCGAGCAGCAATCCGCAGGAGCAAGCGCTCAGCTCAGCCGGCGAAGTGAAACCGGCCAAGAAATCGACACCGGATGAAGCAAAAGAAAACACAGTAATATTGAAGGATATACTGACAAACCTCGCAGCGAATAACCGCTTCATTAAAGCGAGCTTTGCCATTGAGATGGAAAATAAGAAGGCCAAGGAAGAATTTGAGAAGCTCGATTTCAAAATGAAAGCCATCATCGTACAAACGCTCGCCGATATGACTCCGGAGCAGGTACAAGGCAGCAAGGGCTTCGATAATCTGACTTCCGTCCTTATGAATAAAATGAACCCGTTGTTATCCAGCGGGAAAATCAAACAAATCTGGATCACGGACAGCGTGCTTCAGTAGGCTCCATTTTACATACTTGCGAAAGGGAGGTGACGATTAATGGTTGATGTACTTTCACAAAATGAGATTGACGCCTTGCTTGCCGCACTGTCCTCCGGTGAGATGGATGCCGAAGAGCTGAAGAAGGAAGAGACGCAGAAAAAAGTACGCGCGTATGATTTTAAGCGGGCGGTCCGGTTTTCCAAAGATCATATCCGCAGCTTGACGAGAATTCATGAAAACTTTGCGCGGTTTCTGACAACTTATTTCTCCGCGCAGCTGAGAACGTTTGTCCAAATCAATGTCGTTCAGGTAGAGCAGCTGCCTTATGATGAATTTATTCGTTCCATACCGAAGATGACGATTCTCAATATCTTTGAGGCGGAACCGCTCGAAGGCAGAATGGTGCTCGAAGTGCACCCGAACGTGGCGTTTGCCATGTTGGACCGGCTGCTCGGAGGAGCGGGAACGTCACCGACGAAAATCAATGCGCTCACGGAGATCGAGACGATCGTGATGGAACGGATATTCAGCAGGGCGTTCGAGAGTCTGCAGGAGGCGTGGAAAACGGTGGTCGATCTGTCGCCTCGTATGGAAGCGTTGGAGACGAATCCGCAGTTTATGCAGATCGTATCGCCGAACGAGACGATTGCGCTCATTTCGCTGAGCACCAAGATCGGCGATACGACAGGAATGATCAATTTGTGTATCCCTCATGTTGTCATCGAACCGATCATGCCGAGATTATCCGTTCATCACTGGTTTGTCTCTCAGAAAAAGACGAGCGCTCCCGAAGAAGTGATGGCGCTGCAGTCGAGGATTCACAAGGCTAAGCTGCCGATCATCGCCGAGCTCGGCGAGTCGCAAATTACAGTTCGCGAATTTTTGAGCTTGAATGTCGGAGACGTCGTTTCTTTAAATAAACCGGTGGACGAGCTATTGAACATACGGATAGGAGAGAAGCTGAAGTTTCACGGGACTCCCGGGACGACACGTGGAAAATTGGCCATACAAATTACCGACATAGTCGAAGAAGGGACGGAAGAGAATGACGAATAGCAAAGATTATTTGTCTCAGGAAGAAATCGATGCGTTGCTGAGACAAACATCCGGCGATAGCTCGGGCGGCAGTTCAAGCGGAGAAGTCACGGTAGAGGATTATTTATCTTCCCTTGAGCAAGATGCGCTTGGAGAGATCGGTAATATTACGTTCGGCAGTGCGGCGACGGCGTTGTCTACTTTGCTCGGCAAAAAAGTCGATATTACGACACCGAAAGTTTCGATTATCGCCAAAGAAGATTTGATCGAAGAGTTTCCGAAGCCTCACGTAGCCGTGCATGTGAATTACGTCGACGGGTTTCATGGAATCAACCTGCTCGTGATTAAAACGCGCGACGCTCAAGTTATCGCCGACTTGATGATGGGCGGCGACGGTACTGCGGAAATGGGCGAATTGTCCGAAATTCATATCAGCGCCGTTCAGGAAGCGATGAACCAGATGATGGGCTCGTCTGCGACATCAATGTCGACAATTTTTAACCGATTCGTGAACATTTCTCCTCCAGGAATTGATATACTAAATTTAGCCGAGGAAGGAGGAACTTCGACACTTCCCCCCGAAGATGTATTTATCAAAATATCCTTCCGTTTAACGATCGGAGACTTGATCGATTCAACGATTATGCAGCTGCTTCCGGTTCATTTTGCGAAGGATATGGTATCGACATTGATGGGAGGGGGAGACAGCCAAGAAGAATCTGCGGCCGCTTCGGCTGTGGCGCCAGCGCCAGCACCGACACCTGCTCCGGCAGCGCCGGAGGTAACGCCTGCTCCTCAGCAGCAAGCAGCTCCTCCGTTGCAAGATCCGTACGCGCAGCCGATGTATCAACAGCCGCCGATGCAGCAGCCAATGTATCAGCAACCGATGTACCAACAGCCGATGGTACCGCCGCAACAACCGATGTACCCTCCGCAGCCAGCTGCTTACGGTACGGGACCCGCTCGCAATGTCAATGTACAACCGGCGCAGTTTTCCAATTTCGCACCGACGAATCTTCCGCCGGCCGAAGACGGCAATCTCAATCTGCTGCTTGATATTCCGCTGAAGGTTACTGTCGAATTAGGAAGAACACACAAGGTAATCAAAGATATCCTGGAGCTGTCCCAGGGCTCGATTATCGAGCTGGACAAGCTGGCAGGGGAACCAGTGGATATCTTGGTGAACAACAAGCTGATAGCAAAAGGCGAAGTCGTCGTTATCGATGAAAACTTCGGGGTTCGCGTTACTGACATTGTGAATCAATGGGATCGCATTCAAAAATTACAATACTAAACCTACTCTAGGAGGACTGTTCACCCATGGCAAACCGAATTTTAATTGTAGACGACGCAGCATTTATGAGAATGATGATCCGCGATATTTTAACCAAAAACGGATATGAAGTTGTGGGCGAAGCCAACGACGGAGCTCAAGCGATTGAAAAATTTAAAGAAGTGCGTCCTGACCTTATCACTATGGATATTACCATGCCGGAAATGGACGGAATCGCGGCGTTGAAGGAAATTAAGAAAATCGACCCTAACGCTAAAGTCATCATGTGCTCGGCTATGGGGCAGCAGGCGATGGTTATCGACGCTATCCAGGCAGGCGCTAAAGACTTTATTGTCAAACCGTTCCAAGCGGATCGCGTCATCGAAGCGATTAAGAAGACGTTGGGATAATGGATGGTACATAGGGGAGAGTCTTACATGAGCCGAAAGGAATGTGAATGTTGAACAGACTCGCAACCAGACTAGCTTCGTTTATCATAATGGGGATGCTTCAAGTTGCCGGTTTCTCGATGATTTGCTACGGGGAACCCGGCGCTTCATCCGACCAGACGCCGGCCGTCTCTCCGGATTTTGCTTACCCGGGGGCGGATACTTCAAGTACGGCATGGATGATTTTTAAAGTTATTTTTTTTCTTATTGTTATTATCGGAATCTTCTTTGTAATTATTAAGTTTGTTTCGCAAAAAAACAAAATTTTGTTCGGGCGTTCGCTGCGTTCGTTGGGCGGAGTTCCTCTAGGACCGAATAAATCGATTCAAGTGGTCGAAATCGGCAAATCTCTCTATATTGTCGGCGTAGGAGATAACGTGCAGCTGCTGGAGAAGATTGAGGATGAGGAAGAGGCGGCATATATTACCGAGATGCTGACCAGCAGCGCTATGAACGCGCCGGCTTTTGAAACGCTGAGCGGATGGCTCGGCAAGCTTGGCAAGAAACGGGATCAAACGGAAGAAGCGGATATTACCGCTTCCTTTCAGGAAGTCTTTCATCACAAGATGCAGCATTTGTCCGATCGCAAGAAGCGGGTCGACGAGCTCTTGTCGGATGATAATAACAAGGATCGGTTGAATGATAAACCATGAAATTTAAGGCCATTGCCCTTACCCTTACAACGTTGTTCGCAATGAGCGTTTTGTGGACTTCACAAGCTTATGCGGCAGATCCGATTCCCGGCATTAATATTGATATTGGCAGCTCCGACGGCACTTCAGGGGCTTCCAATACGATCAATATTATACTGCTGCTTACGGTGCTCAGTATCGCGCCTGCCATATTGGTGCTGATGACCAGCTTTACGAGAATTATCATTGTGCTCGGATTCGTCCGCACTTCGCTCGGGACGCAGCAGATGCCGCCGAATCAGGTGCTTGTCGGACTCGCTTTGTTCCTGACCTTCTTCATTATGGCCCCGACCATAGGGGATGTGAACCAGAATGCGCTTCAGCCTTATTTGAAGGGGGAGCTGAGCCAAACGGCCGCTCTTGATAAAGCTTCGGTATCCGTGAAGAAGTTTATGTTTCAATATACGAGGCAAAAGGATTTGAAATTGTTTCTGGATTATTCCAAGGCCGCCCCGCCTACGGGAGTGGAGGATACGCCGCTGACCGCGCTCGTTCCGGCTTACGCCATCAGCGAAATGAAGACGGCGTTTCAGATGGGATTCATGATCTTCATTCCTTTTCTCATTATCGATATGGTCGTCTCAAGTACCTTGATGGCCATGGGGATGATGATGCTGCCGCCGGTAATGATCTCGCTGCCGTTTAAAATCTTGTTATTTATTTTGGTGGACGGCTGGTATCTGGTCGTGAGGTCCTTGCTGCTTAGCTACAACACATGATCGACATTTTAGGCCATGCAGGAGGAGAAGGTTCATGAGTGCCGAGTTTGTCATTAGATTGGCCGGTGAGGCCGTCTATACGGTCTTGAAGGCCAGCGCTCCTATGCTTGTCATTGGGCTGGTAGTGGGGCTTGTCATCAGCATATTTCAAGCGACGACGCAAATCCAGGAACAGACGCTGGCGTTCGTACCGAAAATCGTGGCGGTATTGCTTGCTCTGCTGCTTTTCGGACCTTGGATTTTGACGACACTGGTTGATTTTACTTCCAACCTGTTCACGAACTTATATAAATTTATCGGCTAGGCTGTGAGTAGATGGAATGGCTAACGCAATATTTACCTGGCTTTATGCTCTTTTTTTGTCGCATCACCTCGTTTTTTGTCGTAGTGCCAGTGTTTTCGGCCAAAAATGTGCCGCAGTCGTTTAAAATCGGGCTTTCCTTTTTCATTACGTTGATGGCCTTCCCGCTGTTCGGCATGTCATCGCCGATATCGTTCGATTCGCTGTATTTGCTATCGGTTTTTCGCGAAATTCTGGTAGGCTTGCTGCTCGGTTTTGTCGCGTATTTGTTTTTCACCATCGTCCAGGTGGCCGGCGCGCTCATCGATATGCAGATGGGCTTCGGACTCGCTAACGTGATCGATCCGATGACGGGGGCGCAGAGCCCGATTCTCGGCAATTTGAAATATGTGCTGGCGATGCTGTTGTTTCTTTCTTTCAACGGGCATCATTTGCTGCTTAAAGCGATTATGGAAAGCTACGAATGGATACCGTTGTCGAACGAGCTGTTCGCCAAAATGTACAGCGGGCAAATTGCGGAGTTTTTGGTTAAGACGTTTTCCAGCGTATTTACGCTCAGCTTTCAAATGGCTGCGCCGCTGATCGTCGCCTTTTTCCTGACGGATGTCGGTCTCGGCTTTTTGGCCCGGGTAGCCCCGCAGTTCAACATTTTCGTCGTCGGGATGCCGCTCAAAATTTTGGTCGGCTTCATGCTGCTGATTCTGTTGTTTCCCGGCTATGAGTTCGTCTACAAAGATATGTTTACCGCGATGCTGGATGCCATGCAAAAGTTTATCGGTTTGTTTCAAACATAATTCGGTTTAATGGGTTAAGCAGGGGGACTGGTTGTGGCAAGTTTTCGTTTGAAGCTGGATTTGCAATTGTTTTCTCAAGAAAAAACGGAACGGGCCAGCCCCAAAAAACGGCAGGAATCCAGGCAAAAGGGGCAAGTCGCGAAAAGTATGGAAGTGCCCGCCGCCTTCATTTTGTTTTTTGCGTTTTTAGCCTTTATGATTTTCGGCGGATACATGAAGGATCAGCTGATACATGTATTCCGTTCCATCTTTTACGACTATTTGACGTGGGACATTACAATCGAAAACGTCATCGTATTGTTCAAGCAGTTATTCGTGCAGAGCCTGCTTATTATCGCCCCTGTGCTGCTCGTCACCGTCGTCATTGCGATGTTCAGCAACTACGTGCAGATCGGCGTACTGTTTACGGGCGAGCCGTTAATGATGAAATTCAATAAGATCAACCCGATCGAAGGGGCCAAGAAGCTTTTCGCGATGCGGGCTTTGGTCGATTGCCTGAAATCGATTTTGAAAATGTCGATCATCGGCTATGTCGTTTACTCCACTTTATGGGCGGAGAAGAGCCAACTTATGGACTTGGCCCGGCTGCCGATCGAGAATGTCGTCATGTTCGCTTCATCCATTACGTTAAAGCTGGGAATGAAGATCGGGCTCGTGCTGATCGTTCTGGCGCTGCTCGACTATATGTATCAGAAATACGAATTTGAGAAAAGCATCCGCATGTCCAAGCAAGACCTTAAAGACGAATACAAGAAAACGGAGGGCGATCCTCTTATTAAAGGGAAAATCCGCGAGCGGCAGCGAAGGATGGCTATGCAGCGCATGATGCAGGATGTTCCCAAAGCGGACGTTATTATAACGAACCCGACGCACTTTGCGGTGGCGCTCCGCTACGACGCCAAAAACATGCAGGCCCCTACGGTGATCGCCAAAGGTACGGATTATATCGCTTTAAAGATTAAACAAGTCGCCAAGGAGCACAAGATCATTACGATGGAAAACAAGCCTTTGGCCCGCGCGCTGTACGCACAGGTGGAGATTGGCGAAGCCATCCCCGCCGATTTGTTTCAGGCCGTCGCCGAAGTATTAGCATATGTGTACAAAGTAAAAGGAAGAGCCAACTAATTTGCGTAAAGGAGGACATCTGCAGGTGAGAATAAAAGACCTGGTCGTATTAATAGGCATTATCGGCATTATCTTGATGATGGTTGTCCCTGTGCCCATATGGTTGCTGGATGTCCTGCTGATCATTAACATTTCGATTGCCCTGCTGATTATTCTGGTAGGCATGAATACGCAGGATGCGCTGCAATTTTCGATTTTTCCTTCATTATTGCTGATCACCACTTTATTTCGATTGGCCTTGAACGTATCGACCACCCGGAATATTCTCGCTAACGCCGAAGCCGGTAATGTGGTCAAAACCTTTGGTTCCTTTGTTGCGCAAGGCAACATTGTTGTCGGTTTCGTCGTGTTTATCATTCTGGTATTGGTCCAGTTTATCGTCATTACCAAAGGTTCTGAGCGCGTTGCCGAGGTAGCCGCACGCTTTACGCTCGATGCTATGCCAGGCAAACAGATGAGTATCGACGCCGATTTGAATGCCGGTCTGATCAACGAGCAGCAGGCGAAGGAGCGGCGGGAAAAAATTTCCCGCGAGGCGGATTTCTACGGGGCGATGGACGGCGCCAGCAAGTTCGTCAAAGGAGACGCGATCGCAGGCATCATCATTTTGATCATCAACATCCTCGGCGGCTTGATCATCGGGATGACGATGAAGGGGATGGATCTTTCCGAAGCGGGCAAAGTGTATTCGATTCTGACGATCGGGGACGGTTTGGTCAGCCAAATTCCCGCGCTGCTCATCTCGACGGCAGCCGGCCTAATCGTGACGAGGGCTTCGTCGGAAGGCAACCTGGCGCATGATCTGACTACGCAAATTTTGTCCTATCCGAAGCTGCTGTACATTGTGGCCGGTACGATTACCGTGCTCGGCATTTTTACGCCGATTCATTTGATTACGACGCTGCCGATCGCCGCCTTGCTCGCGTTTGCGGCGATGAAGATGCAGCAAAACTTGACGAAGAAACAGGAGCAGGAAGAACAATTGGTGGAAGAGCAGCAGATCGAGGAAGTGCGCAGCCCGGAGAGCGTCATCAGCTTGCTGCAGGTCGATCCGATCGAGTTCGAATTCGGCTACGGCTTGATCCCGCTGGCGGATACGCAGCAAGGAGGCGACTTGCTGGACAGGATCATCTTGATCCGCAGACAGTGTGCCCTGGAGCTCGGGCTCGTCGTGCCGGTCATCCGGATTCGCGACAATATTCAATTGAAGCCGAACGAATATGTTATCAAAATCAAAGGGAATACGGTAGCACGCGGCGAGCTTCTGCTTAACCACTATTTGGCGATGAGTCCCGGCATCGACGACGACTCGATTATGGGGATCGATACGCTGGAGCCGGCCTTCGGCCTTCCGGCGCTGTGGATCGACGAAGCGATGAAGGAGCGCGCGGAACTGTCCGGTTACACCGTTGTCGATCCTCCGTCGGTCGTGGCCACGCATCTTACGGAAATTATCAAGAAGCATGCCCACGAGCTGCTTGGCCGCCAAGAAACGAAGGCGCTTATCGAGAATGTCAAAGAAAGCTATCCGGCGCTTGTCGACGATCTGATCCCGAACGTATTGTCTACGGGCGACGTGCAGAAGGTGCTCGTCAAGCTGCTGCGCGAGAAAATATCGATTCGCGATCTGGTGACCATATTGGAGACGTTGGCGGATTACGGAACCTATACGAAAGATCCGGAAATATTGACGGAGTACGTAAGACAAGCGTTGTCCAGACAAATTACGCAGCAGTTCGCATCGGGAAGCGATTCTCTCAAGGTTATAACGGTCGGGCCGTCTCTTGAGAAGAAGATTGCGGAATCGGTGCAGCAATCCGATCAAGGCAGCTATTTGGCGATGGATCCGAATTCTACGCAGATGATCTATCAGCGAATTACCGATCAAGTCACGAAGCTGATTCAATCCGGCCAGCAGCCGATCGTCCTCACGTCGCCGACGATCCGGATGTATTTAAGGCAGCTGCTGGAGCGGACGATGCAGGATATTCCGGTGCTATCCTACAGCGAACTCGAACCCAACGTAGAAATCCAAAGCATGGGGGTCGTTAATTTATGAGAGTAAAACGCTATGTCGTTGATTCGATGCCGGACGCTCTGCAAAAAATACGAACGGATCTTGGAAAAGACGCCGTTATTCTAAATACGAAGGAAATTCGTTCCGGCGGATTTCTCGGTATGTTCGCGAAGAAGAAGATCGAGGTCATTGCGGCTACGGACGCGGGGGCCGCTTCTTCCGCGGGAGGATTCAGCGAGCCTAAGCTTGCTAGCGCCAAACCGGCGGCGGCCAAGGCGGCGATGATATATCCGGATGCCGCCGCCGCTTATTCCAGGCCCGTGAAGGCCGTGCCTTCGGTTCCGGCAGCGAAGCCGGGGCATGCGGCGGCCGATCAGGCTGCCGTGCTGTCGTTTCCGGAGGTGCCCGATGTTCTAGTTCCGTCATCGGCACAGCCGGCCCCCGCACCCGTACCGAGAGCCGCTGCGGCGGTCCGGAGCCAGGAACCGGCTTCAGATGCGGCTTCAGGCAATCGGGGCCAGGATGATCTGCTGCTGCAGGAAATGAAGCAGATGAAGGAATACATGTATAAATTGTCCGTTCAAGGAAGCGGTCAAGCTCAGCTCGACCCGGCCTTGGAACAAATACAGCAGCGGCTGCTTCAGCAGGAAGTCGATCCGGAGCTCGTCCAGCGGATCGTCGCGGCGGCTTCGGAGGAAGCGGCCGCAGACGAAGCGGGAATCACGGAGCTCGGCGTCCGGCGCTCGGTGAAGCGGCAGTTGCTTGAGCTGTTTCCGGATAAAGGCGGCAAGCCGTTATCTCCCGGGACGCAAATCGCGCATTTTGTCGGCCCTACCGGCGTAGGCAAAACGACGACGATCGCCAAGCTGGCCGCTGAGCAGGTGCTCAAATACCAGCGCAAAGTCGGCTTCATTACTTCCGACACGTACCGTATCGCCGCCGTCGAGCAGCTGAAAACTTATGCGACGATACTCAATGTGCCGCTGGAGGTTGTATTTTCTCCCCAGGATTTGCCGAAGGCATTCGAGCAGCTTAAAGATTGCGACATCATTTTCATGGATACGGCCGGCAGAAATTTTCGCAACGAGATGTACGTATCCGAGCTGAATTCCCTGCTTCAATCGGGCGGCCGGAGCGAAACGTATCTGGTGCTCAGCATGACGACCAAATACAAGGATATGAAGGCTATCACCGATAATTTTTCCAAGTTCAAGCTGGATAAAGTGCTGTTTACCAAGCTGGACGAAACGGATTCGTTCGGCGGTGTCATCAATCTTGTGCATGATTTCCAGCTGCAGCTGTCTTATGTCACGAACGGGCAAAGCGTTCCCGACGACATCTTCACATGGGAGGAGCGGCAAATCGTCGATCTGATTTTGGGGGACGACGGCAATGAGTGATCAGGCGCAAGGGCTTCGAAACCTTATTCTTCATCAAAGCCGGCAACAAGGCCGGCAGCAGCCGCAGCCGCAGCAGGAGAGGGCAACGCGAATTATGACGGTAACCAGCGGCAAAGGCGGGGTCGGCAAGTCGAACTTTACGCTGAATTTTGCGCTGGCGCTGCAGAAGAGGGGATATAAGGTGCTCGTGTTCGACGCCGATATCGGACTTGCGAACATCGATGTGCTGATGGGGGTTTCGGCCAAGTATAATTTGTACCATCTTTTGAAAAAAGAAAAAACGATCTGGGAAATTATTCAAAAAGGCTATAACGATCTGCAATTTATAGCCGGAGGCTCGGGGTTTCACGACCTGCTCCGCTTGACGGAGGACCAGCTTAACGATTTTGCCGAGCAGGTGCAGAAGCTGAACGGAACGGTCGATTTTATCCTGTTCGACACTGGAGCGGGATTGTCCAAAGAAACTTTGAAATTTATATTGGCTGCGGAGGAAACGATCGTCGTTACCACACCGGAGCCTACTTCCATCACGGATGCTTACGCCATTATCAAGATGGTTAATTCGATGAATGAACCGGTACAGTTCAGGCTGGTCGTCAACCGGGTGGTCGATTGGAAGGAAGGGAAGCAGACGGCGGAGAAGATTAGCATGGTAGCGAGACAGTTTCTTCAGTTGGACATTCCGACGCTCGGATATGTTCAGGATGACGCTCATGTATCCAAGGCGGTCAAAAAACAAATTCCGTTTATGGTGGAATATCCGAACTGTTCCGCTTCCCAATCGCTGGGCAGGCTGGTGGATGATTTTATAGCCAAACAATCTCCCGGCGAGCAGCATGGGGGCGCTGTCAAAGGCTTCATGTCCAAAATGCTCAAATATCTCCGATATTAGCATCCTCTTTACCAACAAATCAGACAACCTGGAGGAATGAAAAGATGAGAACCTATGACGTGCTCGTTGTCGATGATTCCATTTTTATGAGAAAAATCATCTCCGATCTGATCGCGGAGGATCCTCAATTCCGGGTGGTGGCAACGGCCAAAAACGGCAGGGAAGCTGTAGAGATGGTCAAAAAGCTGAAGCCGAATGCGGTCACGATGGATATCGAAATGCCTGAAATGAACGGGCTTGACGCCCTCAAAGCCATTATGACGGAGCATCCCACTCCTGTCATCATGCTGAGCAGCCTGACGCAGGAAGGGGCCAGAGAAACAATCGTCGCTCTGGAGCGGGGAGCCGTCGATTTCGTAGGGAAACCTTCGGGCTCGATTTCGCTCGATCTGCATAAGGTCAAGACGGCGCTGCTGGAGAAGCTTCATATGGCCGTTACAACGAATGTAAGTAAATTTTCGGCCAATCCGCTGCGGACAAGGCTGCTGAATAAGCCCAAGGCAACGGAGAACGCGCCGTGGAAGCCGAAGCCGCCGTTCACGGAAAAGCCCGCGCCTCCAAAGGTTGTGCCTGCCGCTCCGACCGTACCCTTGGCCGCATCATCGGCATCGGCTCAGGTAACGCAGCTTGTGGCGATCGGGACTTCAACGGGAGGGCCGCGGGCGCTGCATCAGGTGATCTCGGCCATACCCGCTCATTTTCCGGCGCCGGTCGTTATCGTTCAGCATATGCCTCCGAATTTTACCAAGTCGCTCGCGCAGCGGCTCGATTCCGTATCCGAGCTGCATGTTATGGAAGCGGAGGACGGAATGATTTTGCAGAACGGTTCGGCTTACGTGGCTCCGGGCGGCTACCATATGATGATTGCTCGGAGCGGCCCCGGGGCGTACCGGATTTACTTAAGCAAGGAAGACCCGCGAAACGGGCACCGTCCTTCCGTGGACGTGCTGTTTGAATCGCTGCTGCCTTTGAAGGAGCTCAAGCGGCATATCGTTCTGATGACCGGTATGGGAGCGGACGGGGCCAGAGGAATGCTTGCACTAAAAAAAGCGGGAGCCGTAACCACCATTGCCGAGTCGGAAGAAACCTGCATCGTTTACGGAATGCCGCGCGCTGCCGTCGAGCTGCAGTGCGTTACGCATATACTGCCGCAACAGGAAATTGCCCATCAGTTAACCCGAGCGGTAGTCACTTAAGCTCAAAGGTACATGGGTGTACATATAGGGTTGGATTACATTGACGGAGGTGCGTGGTTATGGAATTGAATCAATACTTATCGATGTTTATTGACGAATCCAAGGAACATCTGCAGGCGATGAACGACAATTTGCTCAGCTTGGAAGCAAGTCCGGAGGATGTCAGTATCGTCCATAATATTTTCCGTTCGGCCCATACGCTTAAAGGGATGTCGGCGACGATGGGGTTTGAAGATCTGGCTTCCTTGACCCACGAAATGGAAAATGTGCTCGATCTGGTGCGCAATCATAAGCTGAAGATGGACTCGTTCATTTTTGACTGGATTTTCAAAAGCCTCGACGCGCTGGAAGCGATGGTGGAAGACATTATCCAAGGCGGCACAGGCAAGCTGGACGTTTCGGAGATTGTTGCCGCATTGAAATCGATCGTCAGCGGCGACTATTTGAAGGGCGGAGCTTCTACGGCGGCAGCAAGCAAGCAGGAAAAGCAGCAGGAACCGCTGCTGGATGAATTTCAGCTCTCGATTATTCAGCAGTCGATTGAAGCGGGCCTGTCCGTTTGTCTGATCGAGGTCACCATTCGCAAAGATTGCGTTCTGAAAGCGGCCAGAGCTTATATGGTATTCAACGTATTGGAGCAGCACGGGGAAGTGATCAAGTCCGCTCCGTCCGTAGAAGATATCGAACAAGAGCGTTTCGACGACAGCTTCTCGGTGTTCTTCATCTCTCATGCGGACAGGGAAACCTTGGAGAAGCAGGTGTCGAGCGTATCCGAGATTGAAAAGGCGACGGTTACTCCGCTTGATCAAGCCAAGCTCGACGAGCTGATGAATTCGCCCGTACAAGCGGCGCAGGCGGAGGTGGCGGCGGCGGTTGCCGAAGCTCCCGCGGCGCCTGCAGCGGAAGCGCCGAAGGCTTCGGGCTCCGCTCCTGCGCAGTCGGCCGGGACTAAAAAGCCGGCGGCCGGAGGCGGCGCTCCCGTAGCCAACCGTACGATTCGCGTCGATATTGAACGTTTGGATACGCTTATGAACCTGTTCAGCGAGCTGTTGATCGACAGAGTACGGCTGGAGCAGCTGGCGAGCGAAGTGAAGCGCAGCGATTTGACGGAAACCGTGGAGCATATGACCCGCGTCAGCAGCGATTTGCAAAACATCGTGCTGAAGCTGCGGATGGTTCCGATCGATACCGTATTTAACCGATTCCCGAGAATGATTAGGGATGTGGCCAAAACACTCGATAAAAAGGTCGATTTGATCATTACCGGCGCGGACACGGAGCTGGACCGCACGGTCATCGACGAAATCGGCGACCCGCTCGTTCATCTGCTCAGAAACTCCGTCGACCATGGGGTCGAGCCGGTGGCCGACCGAATTGCCGCAGGCAAGTCCGAGACGGGAACGATTAACTTGCGAGCGTATCATAGCGGCAACCATGTGTTCATCGAGATCGAAGATGACGGGCGTGGCATTAATCGCGAGAAAGTGCTCGGCATCGCCGTGAAGAACGGCGTCGTCGGGCAGGATCAGGCAGCCAGAATGACCGACGAGGAAGTATATATGCTCCTGTTCGCTTCCGGCTTCAGTACGGCGGATAAAATATCGGATATCTCCGGCCGGGGCGTCGGACTCGACGTCGTCAAAACGAAGATCGAAAGTCTTGGCGGAACCGTCCAAGTCGAGTCCAAATGGGGCAGAGGTTCGAAATTTTCCGTTCAGCTGCCGCTTACGCTCTCGATCATATCGGCGATGCTGGTACGGATGAGCAGCGAGAAATACGCTATCCCGCTATCTTCCATCGTGGAAACGGCGGCGATCAAGCCGGAGCAAATCCGGGTCGTACACGGCAATAAGATGATCGATTATCGCAACAGCATGATTCCGCTCGTACCGCTCGATAAACTGTTCGATGTGCCGAACACCGGGGAGAGCGCGGCAGGAGATACGCAGATCGTTGTGATCCGCAAAGGAGAGAAGCTCGCGGCTCTGGTCGTAGACGAGTTTATCGGCCAGCAGGAGATCGTCTTGAAGTCGCTCGGCAAATATTTGACCAATTTGTTCGCGATATCCGGAGCCACCATATTGGGCGACGGGCAAGTGGCGCTGATTATCGATACCAATGCTCTAATCAAATAACGCGGGTTACTGCGTTATACATACGGTTTTATCATTTTAAGGGAGGCGCGGAATATGGGAGAGGAAATCAAAGTCATCGTTTTTGCACTGGCTGAGGAAGAATACGGGGTCGAAGTAGAGCAGGTACGCACGATTGAGCGCATGCAGCCGATGACGCGCGTGCCGAAAACGCCGGATTTTGTTAAAGGCGTCATCAATCTGCGCGGCGTCGTAACGCCGGTTATCGATCTGCGCGGCCGTTTCGGCTTTCAAGAAAGCGAATATACCGACAGTACCCGCATAATTATCGTATCCGTCAAAGATATCGAGGTCGGCTTGATCGTCGATTCGGCTAACGACGTAATCGACGTAGATACCGATAACATCGACGATCCGCCGGAAATCGTAGGAGGCATCAAGGCCAAATACCTGCGCGGCATCGCCAAGGTGAACGATACCAGGCTGCTCATCCTGCTTAATTTGGAAGAAGTCTTAAATAAGAATGAAATCATCCAATTAGAAAACCTAGAGGAGTAACCTAAGTGGAATTATTCAATCGGTTGGCCGAATTTCAAATGGATGTGTTGAAGGAAGTCGGAAATATAGGAGCGGGGCATGCAGCCACCGCATTGTCGAAGCTGCTCGACAAACCGGTCGATATGCTCGTTCCCAAAGTCAGAATCGTCGCATTTGAAGAAATTGCCGACAGCGTGGGCGGTGCCGAGGAAGTCGTCATCGCCATCTTCCTTCGGGTCGAGGGAGAGACTCCGGGCAATCTGTTCTTTATTATGACTTTGGAGTCGGCCAAAAAATTGCTGCGCAGTCTGGTAGGAATTGTGGCGACTCATGACGAAAATTATACAGATATGGAACTTTCTGCTCTGAGCGAAATCGGCAACATTTTGGCGGGATCGTATTTGTCTTCGCTCGCCGACTTTACGCAGCTGTCGATGACGCCGACCGTACCGGCTTTGGCTATTGATATGGCCGGAGCGATTTTAAGCTTCGGTCTTATCCAATTCGGTCAAATGGGAGATCACGCGTTGCTGATCGATACGAAATTTCTCGACGGCAGCGAAGAGGTGAAAGGCCATTTCTTCCTTATTCCCGACCCGGAATCGTTCGACAAAATTTTTAAAGCCCTGGGAGTCGATACGCTATGATCCAGGACAACTACATCAAAGTGGGCATGGCCGATTTGAATGTAACTCACTTGACCGGTGTGCTCAAGACGACGGGATTGGGATCTTGCGTTGGACTTACACTCTATGATGCCAGAGCCAAAGTGGCGGGAATGGCGCATGTCATGCTGCCGACTTCGGAGATCGCTCGGGAAGGGAAGCTGAATATCGCCAAATATGCGGATACGGCCCTTCCCGATATGATCCGCAAGATGGAAGAGCTAGGCGCGGTCATAGGCCGGATGGAAGCAAAAATGGCGGGAGGCGCGCAAATGTTCGCCTTCGGCGGCAGCTCCGATACGATGCGAATCGGACCCCGCAACGTCGAATCGTGCAAAGAGATGCTGAAACGCTATGCGATTCCTCTGAAGGCCGAGGATACGGGCGGCAATTACGGCAGAACGATCGAATTTGATTGCGTAACGGGAGTCCTTGTAATAAGAAGCGTTCAGCAAGGAGTGAAAGAACTTTAGCTTATGATAGGAACCATTAGATGGAATTTCATAATTGGCCTCATCTCGCTTGTAATCACGTTCGGCTGCTCCATTGTACATAATATTTGGTTGACCAGTTTCATCCGAAGCGTATACAGCTTCATTATTGTGTTTGCCATCGTGTTTTTGTTCCGGTGGGTCCTTGGAACGGTGGCCGGCTTCAATCAGCTGGCCTCGGCGGAATCCGCGCCGCACGCCTCCGAGGAAGAAGGCAAAGGGACGGCGCTGGACTTAACGACCCCGGACGAAGAAGCGTCGCTGCATCAAATGCTAAAGGGCTCCCCGGAATCCAATGCCTCTGCCGGCGATTCAAGCTTCGAGCCGCTGAATCCGCCTAAGCTGTCGAGCAGGATGAACAACGCAGAACCCGGAGAGATGGCGCAAGCGGTACGTCGCATGACGGAAGAATAAGGGTGGTGACAACCGGTTATGATTCAAAAAAACGCACATTTACCGAATATCGATAGGTGGAGGCAATGGAAGGAATTTGGCCTGCTTGAAGCCAAACAGTCTCTCATTGAGAGCTACCTCCCTCTCGTGGAATATGTTTCCAACCGTCTGTCCGTCGGGCTGCCCAAAAATGTATCCAAGGATGATTTGTCCAGCTACGGCATTATGGGATTAATCGATGCCATTGAGAAATTTGATTATAAGAGAGGGCTTCAATTCGAAACCTATGCTTCTTGGCGAATTCGCGGAGCTATCATCGACGGGCTGCGTCAGGGTGATTGGGTGCCCCGTTCGGTTAGGGAAAAGTCGAAAAAAATTGAAGAGGCTTATCAGAAGCTGGAGCAGCAGTATTTGCGTTCGGTAACCGATTCCGAAATTAGCGCTTATCTGCAGGTCAGCGAAGCCGAGTTTCAACAAATGGTTCAGGAGATTGCGGTAACGACCGTTTGTTCCATTGACGATCCGATTCGGGAGGAAGATTCGGAAACGAGGCTTTCATTGTTGGTTGACGAGAAGGCTAAGAATCCTGAATATAAAGTGAATGAGTTTTATTTGAAGGAGACGTTATCCAAGGCGATTGAAAGGCTGACGGAGAAAGAAAGAACGGTCGTGTCCCTGTTTTATTACGAAGAGTTATCTTTGAGTGAAATTGCGGAAGTCATGAACTTGTCGCCGTCGCGAATCTCCCAGCTTCATTCCAAAGCGATTCTTCGTCTGCGCGGTTCGCTCGGCCGCTTTAAAACACAGTTATTTCAAGAATCCTAATGGAAGAAAGTGGGGGGAATAATGAGTGAAGCTGTGATGCCTTTAAGTTATTATGTCGAGATTACTTTATCGGATGATAAGCTGCAGGCGTTTCTGCAATTTAAAAACAGCGAAGAAGGGCTTTCCGTCTCTCTTGCAGAGCTGGAAGAGGTGCTGAGCTCTTATAAGATTTCCCATGGAATTGACCGCGAAATCCTGAGTCGGATCGCAAGCGATCCCAAGTCCTTCTTTCGCGGGAAAACGTTAATAGCGCAAGGGACCCCGCCGCTGCACGGCAAAGACGGATTTATCCGCATGACGTATGAATTAACGGACGACGCCAAAAAGCCTGTGGAGCTGGAAAGCGGCAAAGTCGATTTCCGCGAAATTACGTCGATCAACAATGTGCGCAAGGGCCAGCTGCTTGCCGAACGGATTCCGCCTACGCAGGGGATTCAGGGCAGAGCGGTGACAGGGGAGTCGCTGACGGCTAAGGACGGGAAGGAAGTGCGAATGAAGGTCGGGAAAAATGTCGTTACCGATCCCGAGCAGAAAGCGCTCTATGCGGCGATCGACGGCATGATCTGCAAGACGGACCGCGGCAAAATCAACGTGTTCCCTATTTTCGAGGTCAACGGAGATGTCGATTATAATATCGGGAATATCGATTTTGTCGGCTCCGTCGTCATTCGGGGAAATGTGCTTAGCGGATTTAAAATCAAGGCGTCCGGAGATATCCGCATTACCGGAAGCGTCGACGGAGCGGATCTCGAAGCGGAAGGCTCGATAGAGATCAGCGCCGGCATTCTGGGGCATAACAAAGGAGTGATCCGGGCCGGCAACCGGGTGAAAAGCTCGTTTATCCAGGATGCGACGGTCATTGCGGACGAAGTGCTCGTTACGCTAAGCATTATGCATTCCAACGTCCGCGCGGCCAAAAGCGTAGTATGCAAAGGGACGAAGGGGCTGATTGTCGGGGGCACGATTCAAGCCGGAGAACAGGTCACGGCAAGAACGATCGGCAACTCAATGTCCACCGCAACCGTGATCGAGGTCGGCGTCTTGCCGGAGCTGCGCAACGAGCTGGGGCAGCTCAGAAGCCAGCTCAGAGCGGTTAACGAGAATTTGGACAAGACGGGCAAAGCGCTTGTGCTGCTCGACCAGATGGCGGCCGCCGGACAGTTAGCACCCGATAAGATGGCGATGCGCATTAAGCTGAACCATACGAAGAAGCAAATTACCGAGGAACAGTCGCAGATGAGAGAGCGCATTCTTGAGATCGAGAAGTCGCTTGAAGACTCGGACAATGCGACGGTGGAAGTCGTTTCTACTATATATGGAGGCGCCAAAATCGTCATCGGGCGGTATACCAAATTTATTAAGGATTCGGTTTCCCATGTTAAGTTTCAGCTTGCCAACGGGGATATAGCGATGTTCCCGATCGCGTAACGGAAGCGTTTTATCCTAGCTTAGGAGGGGACGGAATGAGCCTCAGACCGGTTGAACTGCAGATTGCGCTGCATAAAAATGACGAAGCGGGAGCACGGCAGCATCATATGAATCATAAGCCGCAGCAGGACCAGACGATGTTGGCGGCGGAAGCGGTTAAGCAGGCGGAGAAAGAGCGGCAGACGACGGGGGTCAGCGAGCAGATTCATCATGCTTCCGTAAAGGATAAGCCTAGAGATAAGCAGGGCGGATCAGGCGGAAAACATGCGGGGAAACGGAGCGCGGCGGAGGCCGGACCGTCTGCGGAACGCGGCGAGCACCCTTTTAAAGGCAAGCATATCGATCTTTCCCTCTAACAGAGGCATCAGACATCTAGCAGAAATAAGGTGAATCGTTTGAATCAACCCTGGGTGTACATCGTTTTGATAGGCTTAATTATTATCGTTTACGCCAAAATTATGCCTAGAACAAACGGCTCCAAGGAATTGCAAGGCCCGACGATAGGCGAAATCGAAGAGACGATGGAGCATTTCGCCGCGGAGCTGGAGGAACAGAATGAAGCGCTCATCCGTCAGCTGGCGGAGACGACAAGAGAATATGACGCCCAGTCCGCGAAGCTGGCTTCCAAAATCGACATGCTGGAGAAGCAATCTGTGCATACCGGCCAGGAGATCGCAAGGCTCAGCCTGGCAAATGAGGAGCTGCAGAAGAAGCTGGAGCGGATAACGGAATGGCAGCAGTCCGTGCTGCAGAACGCGGCGGCATTCCCGCAACCGTCGGGGGAAGCGGCGGCAGCCGTTGAAGAACCGCAGGCTTCGCATGGAATGAACATCAAAAAGCGGTATTCCGAGCTGTTTAGCATGTATGATCAGGGCAAATCGAGCGATTATATAGCTAAGAAGATGGGAATGAACAAAGGCGAAGTGAGCTTGATTATTCAGCTGGCCAAACAGGAGGAACAGTTGAATGTTCAAAAATAAATCGATGCTCTACGGTTTGGGAATCGGCCTTATTGCCGGATCTGCGCTGCTTCAGCTTATGAATTTTTCCGCGCCGGCGGCAGCGGTGCAAGGGCGGCAGGATGCGGACGACATGGACCCGCAGCAGTTGAAACAGGCGGCTTCCGTCTATTATCAGGTATACGAAAAGGATCAAAAGCTGTACAGCCAGTCCCAGGCCGATGTGCTCGTTCAGCAGAAGCTGAAGGAGAGTAGCGAACGGCAGACGGCGGCGGACGGCGCTAAGCAGCCTGAGAAGGAAGTCTACATTTATATAAGCAAGGGGATGAACGCAGGCGACGTGGCCGAGCTGCTGCTGCAAAGCGGCGTCATACCGGAGCGGAAACCGCTTGAAGACGAAATGTGGAAACAGCGTCTAAACGACAAGATTGTAGCGGGGCTTCACGTGTTCAAAGGTCCGCAGGAGCTTGCCCAAGTATTGTCCAATTTGACGTCACAGTAAGCTTAGCCTTTGATACAGGTTGAGCTTTTTGTTCTATTTATAGTAGATGTTGCATACGATTTTCAGTTGTGGTATATTTATTGACGGTGTTAAAACGCACGCTGGTCAATTCGCATAATGGTGCTCCCGAATGGGGGAGTTTTATGTCGAAAATGCGACTCGGCGGAGGAGACACAAAAAACCAATTTAGAGGAGGTGTGTGAAGATGGCAGTAATCTCCATGAAACAGCTTTTGGAAGCTGGGGTACACTTCGGTCATCAAACCCGTCGTTGGAATCCTAAAATGGATCGTTACATCTTCACCGAAAGAAACGGCATTTATATTATCGACCTGCAAAAGACGGTCAAAAAAGTGGAAGAAGCTTACAACTTCGTGAAATCCGTCGCTGACGAAAACGGCACGATTTTGTTCGTAGGCACTAAGAAGCAAGCTCAAGATTCCGTTGCGGAAGAAGCTGAGCGTTGCGGAATGTACTACATCAACCAACGTTGGCTCGGCGGTACGCTGACGAACTTCCAAACGATTCAAAAACGTATCGATCGTTTGAAGCTGCTTGAGAAATGGGAAGAGGACGGCACGTTCGAAGTTCTTCCTAAGAAAGAAGTTATCATCCTTCGCAAGGAAAAAGACCGTTTGGAAAAATTCCTTGGCGGAATTAAAAATATGAAGGGTCTTCCAAGCGCATTGTTCGTCATCGACCCTCGCAAAGAGCGTATCGCAGTTGCGGAAGCTCGCAAATTGGGTATCCCAATCGTTGGTATCGTTGATACGAACTGCGATCCGGATGAAATCGATTATGTAATCCCTGGTAACGACGATGCAATCCGTGCGGTGAAATTGCTGACAGCGAAAATCGCTGACGCAGTTATCGAAGCACACCAAGGCGAACAAACAACAGCTTAATAGCTGAATAGGGAAGGGTGGTTCAAAGGTGCAAAATCCTTTCACCGCCCTTTTTTTAGGGTACATAGTCTAATACTTAAGGAGGCCAAAACATGGCAGTGAATGCAGCATCGGTAAAAGAATTGCGCGAAAGAACGGGAGCAGGTATGCTCGATTGTAAAAAAGCGTTGGAAGAGGCTAACGGCGATTTGTCCAAAGCGGCTGATATCCTTCGTGAGAAAGGTTTGTCCGCAGCGGCTAACAAAGCGGGACGTATCGCTACGGAAGGTACTGTAGAATCTTACATCCACGCTGGCGGCCGTATCGGCGTATTGGTGGAAGTTAACTGCGAAACGGATTTCGTCGGCAAAACGGAACAATTCCGCGAGTTTGTTAAAGACGTAGCGATGCATATCGCCGCTTCCAGCCCGTTGTACGTTCGCCGCGAAGACGTTCCTCAAGACGCGCTGGACAAAGAGCGCGAAATCTTGACGGCGCAAGCTTTGAACGAAGGCAAACCGGCTAACATCGTACAAAAAATGGTAGAAGGCCGCTTGGGCAAATACTACGAAGAATACTGCTTGATGGAGCAGTCGTTCGTTAAAGATCCGGACAAAACGATCGCTCAGCTTGTCAACGAAAAAGTGGCGACGATCGGCGAAAACATCACGATCCGCCGTTTTGCCCGTTTTGAACTGGGCGAAGGCTTGGAGAAAAAACAAGAAAACTTCGCAGAAGAAGTTATGGCTCAAGTGAAAAAATAATAAGACTTGCCGTTTAGACGGCCCAGGTCTTTCGGTTTTACACTCTGAAAGAAAGTCTGCGGTGAATGATGGATTTTACGGGATGCATCATTTACCGCATACAAATACGGAAACAAAAACGTGGGAACACTTTGTGTTCCTTCTTTTTTAAACATAAACATTTCTTAGCTGCTTTACGAACGGGGGTAATAAGCTTGGTACAGCCTATCTTTAAAAGAGTCATATTAAAACTAAGCGGTGAAGCTTTGGCAGGGCAGCAGGGTTATGGAATCGATTCGGATATGATTTCTTCGATCGCCGCACAGGTGAAAGAAGTCGTAGACTTGAACGTGGAAGTGGCTGTTGTCGTAGGCGGCGGTAATATCTGGAGAGGGATTGCAGGGAGCGCCAAAGGAATCGACCGGGCTACAGCCGATTATATGGGTATGCTCGCTACCGTAATGAATTCACTGGCGCTGCAGGATGCGTTGGAGACGATCGGTGTCCCTACGCGCGTGCAAACTTCGATCACGATGCAGCAGGTTGCAGAACCTTACATTCGCCGCAGAGCGATTCGCCATCTGGAAAAAGGGCGCGTCGTCATCTTCGCGGCTGGAACGGGCAATCCGTACTTCTCCACTGATACGACGGCCGCGCTCAGAGCGGCGGAGATTGAAGCGGAAGTCATCCTGATGGCTAAAAATAAAGTAGACGGCGTCTATTCCGCCGACCCGTTCAAGGATTCGACAGCGCAAAAATTCGAAACGCTCACGTATATGGAAGTGCTCAGCAACAATTTAGGTGTGATGGATTCGACCGCTTCGTCGCTTTGCATGGACAATAATATTCCGTTAATCGTGTTTTCGATCACCGAGAGCGGCAACATCAAAAGAGTCGTTCTTGGCGAAAAAATTGGGACGATTGTAAAAGGGAGTGTTTAACGATTATGCCACAATCCATTAAAAAAAATGCGGAAGATCGCATGGAGAAAGCAGTCGGAGCCTTGAAAAAAGAGCTCGCCAGCTTGCGCGCAGGCAGAGCGACTCCGGCGCTGCTCGACCGGGTTCAAGTCGAATATTACGGGGCGATGACTCCAATTAATCAATTGGCTAATATCAACACGCCGGATTCCCGTACTCTTATGATTCAGCCGTGGGATAAAAGCTCGGTGAGCGCAATTGAGAAAGCGATTATGAAATCGGATCTCGGCTTAACGCCTTCCAATGACGGCAGTATGATTCGTATCGTGATTCCTGCCTTGACGGAAGAGCGCCGCGCCGAACTGGTGAAGATGACGCGCAAATACGGCGAAGAAGCCAAGGTTGCCATTCGCAATGTGCGCCGCGATGCTAACGACGACATCAAGAAGCTGGAGAAGCAAGGCATCTCTGAAGACGAGTCCCGCAAGCATCAAGAAGATATTCAAAAATTCACGGACAAGTTTATCGGCGAAGTAGACAAAACGTTAGCTGCCAAAGAAAAGGAAATTATGGAAGTGTAAAATATAGAAGACCCCCTTTCGAGGGGGCTTTTAGTCTTTCCTTAATGGAGGAAATGGAAATGATGCCTTTCAAAAAGTGGTTTGGAAGCAAGTCTCAGAACGAAGAATGGATTGAGCGTATCGATTCCGAGAATATTCCGAGCCATGTTGCGGTTATCATGGATGGCAATGGCCGCTGGGCCCAGAAACGCGGGCTTCCCCGTGTTGCAGGCCACCATTCGGGAATGAAAAATGTTAAGAAAATTACAATGGCCGCCGATGCCATCGGCGTGAAGGTTCTGACGATGTATGCTTTTTCGACGGAAAATTGGAAGAGGCCGAGGGAAGAAGTCGAATATTTAATGAAGCTTCCGCTCGAGTTTTTTCCGAAAGAGATCGACGAACTGATTGCCAACAATGTGCAGATTCGAATGACGGGCTGGCACGAAGGTGTTCCCGACTATACGATGAAAGCGATTCAGGACGCTATCGATCAAACGAAGCATAACACCGGACTGATCTTGAACTTTGCGCTTAATTACGGCAGCCGCCGGGAAATGCTCCAGGGAGTGAAGCGGCTTACAGAAGATGTCGTGTCGGGGAAAATATCTCTTGACGCCGTAGATGAAGCGATGTTCTCCAGCTATTTGCTGACCCATCCGCTGCCTGACCCGGATTTGCTTATTCGGACCAGCGGAGAACTGCGTATCAGCAATTTTTTGATGTGGCAGCTTGCTTATTCGGAGCTGTGGTTTACCGAATTATGCTGGCCGGAGTTTACGGAGAAGCACTTTTATGAAGCGATTCAAGAATATCAGCGTCGTGCGCGCAGATACGGCGGATTGTAACAGCTAATGGAGGAATAAACTTGAAGCAGCGAATTACGACCGGAGTCATTGCCGGATTAGGGTTTATGATTCTATTGTATTTGGGCACTTATTGGTTTGCCGGTTTAATCGTCGTGCTGTCTTTGATCGGCTTCGATGAGTTTTTAAAAATGAACGGGTTGAAAAGCTTCAGGCTGACAGCCTTGTTCGGATACATAGGAACCGTTTGCCTGACGATACCATGGAAGCTGTCCGTTACGGCTTCCATCGCTTCCGCCGACCGTCTGACGTGGATCTTTTTGTTTATCGTGCTTTGCGCAACGGTCGTATCCAAGAACAAAGTAACGATCGATCATGTTGCGATGATGTTCCTGGGTATGGTATATATCGGAATCGGCTTCCATTACATGATTGAAACCCGCATGGCGGAACATGGACTGTTTTGGACGCTGCTTGTCTTTTTTTGTATATGGGCGACGGATTCGGGAGCTTATTTTACCGGCTCGGCAATCGGCAAGACGCCTCTATGGCCGACGATCAGCCCGAAAAAATCCGTGGAAGGCTCGCTCGGCGGAGCGATATTGTCGGTTATCGTAGCCCTTTGCTTTTCCTTTGCATCACCGGAGCTGCTTTCATGGTCTCAAGCGCTGCTGCTTGGCGTTGTCATCGCCGTTGTAGGGCAGATGGGGGACCTGATTCAATCGGCTTACAAAAGGGTGAAGGGGATTAAAGATACGGGAGCTATACTGCCGGGGCATGGCGGCGTGCTGGATCGGGTCGACAGTTGGTTGATCGTTTTTCCGGCCGTTCATCTGCTTTCTCTCATCCCCCATGCATAATACGATTTAGAGGTGAAGCATGAAGCGAATTTCGATACTTGGATCAACCGGTTCGATCGGGACGCAAACATTGGATGTCATTTCTCATTATCCGGAGCAGTTTATTGTGGATGGGCTTGCCGGAGGGCATAATCTGAAGCTGCTTTCGGAGCAGGTCGGCAAGTTCCGCCCGCGCAAAGTATCGGTAGCTACAAAAGACCTGGCGGACGAACTGAAGACGCTTGTTCCTGCGGGGACTGAGATTTATTACGGAGACGAGGGCCTGCTGCAGGTCGCCGCGGGAACGGACGCCGATTTCGTCGTTACCGCTTTGGTCGGGAGCCAGGGGTTGCGGCCTACGCTGGCCGCCATCGAGGCGGGCAAGCAGATCGGCCTGGCTAATAAGGAGACGCTGGTTAGCGCCGGCCATCTGGTTACGGCGGCGGCGCAGCGCCGCGGCGTCAAGCTGCTGCCGATCGATAGCGAGCATTCGGCGATATTCCAATGCTTGAACGGGGAATCGATGAAGGATGTTCGTAAAATTACGCTGACCGCCTCAGGAGGATCGTTCCGGGATCGTACGCGCGAGCAACTGAAGGATGTTACGGTCGAGCAGGCGCTGCAGCATCCGAACTGGTCGATGGGCGCCAAAATTACGATCGATTCGGCGACGATGATGAATAAAGGGCTTGAAGTGATCGAGGCGCATTGGCTATTCGAAATGCCATATGATCGGATCGACGTGCTGATTCATCCGGAGAGCATTATTCATTCCTTTGTCGAATATGAGGATTGCAGCATTATCGCCCAGCTCGGCAACCCCGATATGCGGGTACCGATTCAGTATGCGCTAACATACCCGAAGCGAATGAAGACGCCGACGCAGCCGCTGAAGCTGGCCGAAGTCGGCAAACTGCATTTCCGGGAAATGGACTACGAACGTTATCCTTGCCTGCAGATGGCCTTCGATAGCGGCAGAGCGGGGGGCACGGCAACGACGGTATTTAACGCGGCCAATGAGGTGGCGGTCGACCGTTTCTTGAAGGGCGAGATTTCGTTTCTGCAGATCGAGGATGTTATCGCGAATGTGCTGAATAAGCATCAGATCGTCATGAACCCGGATCTTGAGGAAATTACAGCAGCCGATGCGTGGGCGCGAGAGGCCGCGCGGAGCTGACTTCCGTTTCTCTGTCCGTCGCAAAAATTACGGTTTCCCTAGCATCATTTCAGTGACAAAGTAATATGTTCATAACATGGCTTGGCTTGTATTCATATCGTAAATAATGTTAATCTTAATGAAAAGAACGAGCCCATCCATGGAACTGGTCTTTGACTAATCGCGATGCTTAAAGGGAGGACGTCCATTTGGCTACATTGCAAAATGCATTTCAAATCGTACTGTTATTTTTTGTCCTTGTAACGATACACGAATGGGGACATTTCTATTTTGCCAAAAGGGCAGGCATCCTGGTCAGGGAGTTTGCCATCGGCTTCGGCCCCAAATTGCTTTCGTTTAAAAAAGGGGAAACCCGTTATACGCTGCGTTTGCTTCCGATCGGCGGATTTGTCCGCATGGCCGGCGAGGATCCGGAAATCGTGCAGATCAATCCGGGCCAACGCATCGCGCTGGCTATGAACGGCAAAGAAGTAACGCATATTTATTTGAATGAATTTGATAACCGCTCCGACGCCGTTGTCGGCGTAGTGGAAGAAATCGATCTGGAACGCCGATTATTCGTCAAGCTGGATTTGGACGGCGAACTGAAGTCGTACCCGATCCATCCGCAGGCGATGATGGTCAGCAAAGACAAGGAGACGCAAATCGCGCCTTGGGACCGCCAATTCGGCAGCAAAACGGTGGGGCAGCGAGCCCTGTCGATCTTCGCCGGACCGATGATGAATTTTATTCTCGCTTTCGTCTTGTTCGTCCTCGTCGTCTTAATGGCCGGCGTGCCGGATAAAGTGAAAATTCAAAGCACAGTCGCCGGTTCTCCTGCCGAGAAGGCAGGGCTGGCCGCCAACGATATTATTTTGCAGGTGAACAACGAACCGATCGGAGCGGACCGCAATAAATTGACAACGCTCATTAAAGATTCGGTCAACAAGCCGATGATCTGGATTGTCGAACGCAACAAGGAGCAGCTGCGCAAAGAAGTGACCCCTGAGGATAAAGGCAACGGAGGCCTTGTCGGAGTAACATTGATGGCGGAGACGAGAAAGGCGAATGTGCTTGAGGCGGTGACCAACGGGTGGGACAGCTTGGCTACGGCAACGGTGTCCATTCTGGATAGCTTCGGCAAGCTTGTTACGCTGCAGTTCAAAATGGACGACTTGGGCGGGCCGGTGCGAATCGTCGAATTTACGAGCGAGCAGGCCAGCGCCGGTCTGGCGCAGTACACGTTCTGGGCAGGCCTTATGAGCTTATACCTCGGCTTGTTCAACCTGCTGCCGTTCCCGGCTTTGGACGGAAGCCGCCTTGTATTTCTCGGTTTCGAGGCGCTGCGCGGCAAGCCGGTCGATCCGAGCAGGGAGAGCATCGTTCATTTCGTCGGCTTTGCGATGTTGATGCTGCTTATGATCGCCGTTACTTATAACGATATTTTACGATTAATTAAAGGCTAGGAAAGCTTAGCTTATCTTACGAAGCAGCTTTGCCCTAGAAGCGTGGTGATCAAGTGGCCGGAGAGTCGGTAGCAAGTTGGAACAGCGCCAGCGATCGCCTTTGTAGACGGATCTTCCCCGCTTCAGGGGTTCCAGGAAAGAGAGTTTTTAGGAGGAGTCACGCCAAAATGTCCAAGGATAACAAACAGTTCGTAAAGGAGATTACGCCGCAAAGCGAAGATTTCTCCAGATGGTATATCGATGTCATCAAGAAGGCGGATCTCATGAGCTATTCGCCGGTAAGAGGATGCATCGTTTTCAAACCGGACAGCTATGAAATCTGGGAAAACATTCAGCGCGAGCTTGATGCCAGGTTCAAAGAAACGGGTCATCGCAACGCTTACTTCCCGATCTTCATTCCGGAGAGCTTTTTCCAAAAAGAGAAGGAGCATGTCGAAGGCTTCAATCCCGAGCTGCCTTGGGTAACCGAAGCCGGCGGCGAGAAGCTGGAGGAAAGACTGGCGATTCGTCCGACGTCCGAGACGATGATCGGCCATATGTACTCCGAGTGGATTAATTCGTACCGCGATTTGCCTTTGCTGATCAATCAATGGGCGAACGTGGTGCGTTGGGAGAAACGGACGCAGCCGTTCCTTAGAACGAGCGAGTTTTTATGGCAGGAAGGCCATACCGCTCACGAAGACGAAGCGGACGCGCGCCGCGAAACGATGCAAATGCTGGAGATTTACCGCGATTTCGCCGAAAATTTCTTGGCCATTCCGGTGATCGTAGGACAGAAAACGCCTTCCGAGAAATTTGCCGGCGCGGTCGATACGTATTCGATCGAAGCGATGATGAAGGACGGCAAAGCGGTGCAAGCGGGCACGTCTCACTACTTGGGCACTAACTTTGCGGTAGCGTTCGATATTAAATATTTGGATCGTGAAAACCAGCATACGTTCTGCCATACGACTTCCTGGGGCGTAAGCACCCGCCTGATCGGCGCGCTGATTATGGTGCACGGCGACGACAGAGGCTTGGCTTTGCCGCCTAAGGTAGCTCCTACGCAAGTCATTATGATTCCAATCGGGCCTCCTAAAACGAGAGAGCAAGTCGTAGGCCGCGTGAACGAATTGTTTGCCGAGCTGAAGCAAGCGGGCGTGCGCGTCAAGGTGGACGATCGTCCCGATCAAAGCCCTGGTTGGAAATTTAACGAATACGAAATGCGCGGCGTTCCGATTCGCGTGGAATTGGGGCCTCGGGATATGGAGAACGGACAAGTCGTCCTCGTTTCGCGTATTTCCGGTGAGAAGCGTATCGTCAAGCAGGAGAATTTTGTCGAAGAAATTCAAAATATGCTGGCGGAAATTCATCAACAAATGTATGATAGAGCTAAGCAGTTCCGCGATGAGAATTTCACGTCGGTAGACAGCTTGGATGAATTCAAAACATTCCTTGAGCAGAAGCGCGGCTTCGCGTTAGCCGGATGGTGCGGCTCCGATGCTTGCGAAGCTCAGGTTAAGGAAGAGACAGGGGCGACGAGCCGCAACATTCCGTTCGAACCAAGCGAGCATAAATCGACTTGTCTCGCTTGCGGAGAAGCTGCGAAGCATACCGTTGTGTTCGGCAGAGCTTACTAATTGAAGGCAAGTCTACAAGGGCAAATCGGAAAGCAACATCTCCTTTTTGCCCTTTCTATGTTTTATGGGGGAGGGCATACATGAGCAGTACGGCAGTGAAAAGAGAACGTTTCGAGATGCTGATGCAGCAGGCGCACGTGCCTGCCGATGTGGTGAACTCTTTTTTTCAGGACGGTTATATCGATAGAGTAGAAACAACCCGAACCAATAGGGAGTGGACTTTTTACATAGTAAAAAGCAGCATCGTCCCGCATGATATTTACCGCACGTTTTGCAAAATGATTCGGGATAAATTCGCCCACATTGCGGCAACGAAGTTTATGCTGCGGTATACGGCGGACGTATTGCCCGAAGCGGTGGCCAAAGAGTATTGGGGCATGTTCATCGAATGGGTGCAGCGGGAAGCGACCTCGGTCAACGGTTGGATGAGCAAGGCCAAGATCGATGTGCAAGGCCAGCAGCTGACGTTGATTTTGTTGGATACGATCGGTTTGGAGCTGGCTAAGAAGAAAAACATCGGCCAATGGATTCATACGTATTTTAACGATTTTTTCGGAGTGGAGTTTCAGGTTCGTTACGCTATGGACGAGCACCGCGAAGCAGAGTTCGAGAAATTCGCCAGAAAGATCGAAGAAGAAGGGAAATTCGTTACTCAGGAGATTATGACTTCGATCGAAGCGGAGCAGGAAGCGGAAGCTCTTCCGGATGCGGAGCTCAAGCTGATGATCGGCTATGAGATCAAGGATGCTCCGACACCAATTCAAATGGTGCAGGACGAGGAGAAGAAAGTTACGCTGCAGGGCGCCGTATTTGGATTGGAATCCAAAGAACTGAGAAACGGCAGCACTCTGTTCACGTTTAATATAACCGATTTTACCGATTCGATGATGTGCAAAGCTTTTGCCAAGACGAAGGAAGACGTCAAAATATTCAGCCTGATGCAAAACGGCACCTGGGTCAAGGTGCGCGGCAAGGTGGAATACGACCGGTTCATGCAAGTGCCTGAGCTCGTTCTGATCCCTAACGACGTGAACGAAGTGATGGCTCCGCCGGATCGGAAGGACGACGCCGCCGAGAAGCGGGTGGAATTCCATCTGCACACGACGATGAGCGCGATGGACGGAATTACTCCGATCGATCAATATGTCAAAATGGCGGCGAAATGGGGACATAAAGCGATTGCCGTCACCGACCACAGCGGGGTTCAATGCTACCCTGAAGCCTACAAGGCAGCCAAAAAGAACGGCATTAAGATGATTTACGGTTTGGAAGCGAACGTCGTCGACGACGGCGTACCGGTGGTCGTTAACCCGAAGCCGATGGAATTGAGCGAAGGCGAATACGTAATTTTCGACATCGAGACGACCGGCTTGTCGATCGTCAACAACAAGATCATCGAAATCGCCGGCGTGAAGATGAAGGAAGGCAAGGAAATCGACCGATTCGCGACGTTCGTCAATCCGCATGAGAAGATTCCGTACAATATTCAGCAGCTGACGAACATTACGGACGATATGGTGCAGGATGCTCCAGAGCTGGAAGAGATGCTTCCCAAATTTATCGAATTTGTCGGAGACAGCGTGCTTGTCGCGCATAACGCCCGGTTCGATATGGGCTTTATTCAGGCGAACTGCAAGAAGCTGGGTCTTCCCGTAGTGCCGAACGCGTCGCTGGATACTTTGGAGCTCGCTCGTCTCTTGTTCCCGTCGATGAAAAATCACCGTCTGAACACGCTCGCCGACAAGTTTAAAGTCGGTCTGGAAAATCACCATAGGGCGATCGACGACTCGATTGCGCTGGGACATATTTTATTCCATCTGATTAAGGAAGCGGCGGAACGAGGCATCACCGATTTGGAACGGCTGAACGATAACGTAGGCAAAGATTTGAAAAATACAAGGCCGTTTCACTGCTGCATTTACGCCAAGGATATGGTCGGCAAGAAAAATTTGTATACGCTCGTCTCCTTATCGCATACGGAATATTATCATCGCGTGGCCTGCATTCCGAAAAGCTTGCTCAGCAAGATGAGGGAAGGGCTGATTATAGCGTCCGGTTGCGAAAAAGGGGAGTTCTACGAGACGGTTCTGAACAAGTCCGTCGAAGAAGCGGAACAGGTAGCCGAATTTTACGATGTGCTGGAGATTCAGCCTACGACGGTCAATATGCATCTGGTCGAGAAAGGGCTGGTCGGCAGCAAGGAACAGCTTGAGGATGCGAACCGGAGAATCATCGCCATCGGGCGGAAGCTGGGGAAACCGGTCATCGCAACCGGCAACGTGCATTACTTGCATCCACGCGACAAAATTTGCCGCGACATTACGATCAATGGGATTACGGGCTTTAGCCCGCTGAAAGATATTCGCAAACCGGACGTCCATTTCCGTACGACGAAGGAGATGCTGGCCGAGTTTCAATATCTTGGCGAAGAGACGGCTTACGACGTGGTCGTCAAAAATACGAACGAGCTGGCCGATCAGTTCGAATCGCTGGAGCTGTTCCCGGACAAGTTGTTTACGCCGATTATTGACGGCGCCGACGAAGAGATCAGAACCAAATGCTATGAGACGGCCAAGCGGATTTACGGCGATCCGATTCCGGAGGTGGTTACCGCCCGTCTGGAAAAGGAACTGATACCGATCATCAAATACGGCTTCTCGGCGAACTATTTGATCTCGGAACGGCTGGTTAAAAAGTCGAATGAGGACGGTTATCTGGTAGGCTCGCGGGGTTCCGTAGGCTCGTCCATCGTGGCGACGTTCCTCGGCATATCCGAGGTCAATCCGCTTCCTCCGCATTATGTTTGTTATCAATGCAACCACAGCGAGTGGATTTTGGACGGCAGCATTCCGAGCGGCTTCGATCTGCCGGACAAAGATTGCCCGAATTGCAATGTCAAGATGAAGGGCGACGGACAGGATATTCCGTTTGAAACGTTCCTAGGCTTCAAGGGGGACAAGGTTCCCGATATCGACTTGAACTTCTCGGGCGAATACCAGCCGGTCGCTCATAACTATACGAAGGTGCTGTTCGGACCGAAAAATGTGTTCCGTGCCGGTACGATCGGTACGATTGCCGAGAAGACGGCGTTCGGCTACGTGAAGAAATATGAAGAAGATCAGGGGAAGAAATGGCGCGGAGCCGAGATCAACCGGCTGGCGGCCGGATGTACGGGCGTCAAGCGGAGCACGGGACAGCATCCCGGCGGTATTGTCGTCGTGCCGGACTATATCGATGTGAACGACATTACGCCGGTGCAGTTTCCGGCTGACGATACGAGCGCTGAATGGCAGACGACGCATTTCGATTACCATGCCTTCGACGCGAACCTGCTTAAGCTCGATATTCTCGGACACGATGACCCGACGATGATGCGGATGCTGCAGGATTTGACCGGCGTCGATCCGACGACGATCCCGATGAACGATCCGAAGGTCATGAGCATGTTCAACTCGACCAAATCGCTGGGCGTAACGCCGGAGCAAATCCGCACGCCCGTAGCCACCTACGGGGTACCGGAGATGGGGACGAAATTCGTCCGCCAGATGCTGGAGGAGACGCAGCCGTCGTCCTTTGCCGACTTGCTGCAAATTTCCGGTCTGTCCCACGGAACGGGCGTTTGGCTCGGCAATGCGCAGGAATTGATCAAGAAGGGCACCTGCACGATCAAAACCGTTATCGGCTGCCGGGACGAGATTATGCTCTATTTGATCTATAAAGCCGGCATGGACGCCGGACTTGCTTTCAAAATTACGGAGAGCGTGCGTAAAGGGAAGGGCCTCACTCCTGAGTGGAAGGAAGATATGAAGAAGCATAAGGTGCCGGCATGGTACATCGAATCCTGCGAACGCATCGAGTACATGTTTCCTAAGGCGCATGCCGCCGCTTACGTTATTTCCGCGGTGCGTACGGCCTACTTCAAGCTGTATCATCCGATCGCTTATTATGCGACGTACTTTACGGTTCGCGCCGAGGACTTCGAGCTCGACATGCTCTGTCAAGGCTATGACGCCATCCTGCGCAGATTGATTGAGATCGAAGAGAAGGGCTTCCAGGCTTTGCCTAAGGAGAAGGCTATGATTTCGATTCTTGAGATGGCGCTGGAGATGACCGCCCGCGGCTTCTCGTTTAAAGGCATCGATCTGTACAAATCGGATGCGACGAAGTTTTTGATTGACGGGGATTCACTTATTCCTCCGTTCTCGGCGATCGCCGGCATCGGGGAGAATGCGGCCAAAAACATCGCTGCGGCGAAGGACGACGGTCCGTTCCTTTCAATAGAAGACTTCCAAACTCGCAGCAAAGCTTCCAAAACGATCGTAGAACTGCTAGGCTCGATGGGATGCTTCCGGGGATTGCCGGAGTCCAACCAGTTATCGCTGTTCTAACGGAACCCGTCTTAAGACGGGAGCTGAGAAGGTATAGTGGTTTTCTCAATGAAGCGAGCACTCATCATATTGCATACCTATAAGGCTTATGGTATAATCTTCTTTGGTAACAAACGTTTATAAGTTCCGATCTTAGAGAGTGGGGAAACCCACTCTTTACATTTTGTTACAGGTATGAAAGCATACGGCTTTCCATTTGACGATAGGAGGTTGCAGGTTGATTTCGCAAATTAAACCCGTAGTTGAATCACTTCTTCAGCCTTTTTTGGACGAAAATCACTTTGAACTGGTAGATGTGGAATATGTGAAAGAAGGCAGCAACTGGTTTTTGCGTGTTTACGTCGACAAAGAAGGCGGCATCGATATCGACGATTGCGGCCGCATTAGCGAATTTTTAAGCGAGAAGCTGGACGAAAAGGATCCGATTCCTACCGCCTATTTCCTGGAGGTTTCCTCCCCCGGAGCGGAACGCCCCTTGAAAAAAGTGCAGGATTATTATAAAGCCGTAGGTCAGCACGTGTTTGTCACTACTTACGAGCCGGTCGACGGATTGAAGGAATTCGAAGGCACTTTGCTGTCGTTTGACGAGCAAACCGTAGAAGTGGAGATCGGGAAAAAAAAGCATTCGATACCTTTTAACAAAGTGGCAAGTGCCAGATTGGCGATTATTTTTTAAGTTGCGGTCGATTTTATGAGAGGGGGAGCCCCGTTCAAATGAACACGGATTTTATTGAAGCATTGTCGGAAATTGAAAGAGAAAAAGGAATTGCCAAAGAAGTGCTGATCGACGCTATCGAGGCGGCTTTGATTTCCAGCTACAAACGTAATTTTAACACGGCGCAAAACGTTCGTGTCGACATTAACCGCCATACCGGATTGATTAAAGTGTATGCCCGCAAAACGGTCGTTGAGGAAGTGCTTGACCCGCGGCTCGAAATATCCTTATACGCGGCTCGGGAGATGAACCAAAACTACCAATTGAACGATATCGTGGAGATCGAGGTAACTCCCCGCGATTTCGGACGCATCGCCGCTCAGACGGCGAAGCAGGTCGTTACCCAGCGCATCCGCGAAGCGGAACGGGGTCTGATCTACAACGCCTTCGTAGATAAGGAAGAAGACATCGTCACCGGCATCGTGCAGCGTCAGGATTTGCGCAACATTTATATCGATTTGGGCAAAATCGAGGCGGCCCTGCCGCTGACTGAGCTGATGCCGACCGATAAATTCAAGCAGAGCGACCGGGTCAAAGCTTATATTACGAAGGTCGAGAACACGACCAAAGGACCACAGATCATTCTTTCGCGGACTCATCCGGGGCTGCTGAAGCGTCTGTTTGAACTGGAAGTGCCGGAAATTTTCGACGGCGTCGTCGAGATTCGTTCCGTCGCCCGCGAAGCCGGCTTCCGTTCCAAAATCGCCGTGTATTCGCGCAATCCCGAGGTCGATCCGGTCGGTTCCTGTGTCGGTCCCAAGGGCATGCGGGTGCAGACGATCGTTAACGAGCTGAAGGGCGAGAAAATCGATATCGTCCGCTGGGTCGAAAATGTGGAGGAATATGTGGCCAATGCGCTTAGCCCGTCCAAGGTGCTGGAGGTTAACGTGTTCGAGAGCGAGAAGATGGCGCGGGTTATTGTGCCCGATTACCAATTGTCGCTGGCGATCGGCATCAAAGGCCAGAACGCCCGTTTGGCCGCCAAGCTGACGGGATGGAAGATCGACATCAAGAGCGAGACGCAGGCAGAGCAAGAATACGGCCGTCCCAAAACGTTTACCGAAGAAATGCACCAGGATTCGGTCAGCATCGATTAAGGGAGCGCAGCCGGACAGGTAGAAGGTGAGAACAGGATGAAGCAAAGAAAAATCCCTCTTCGCAAATGTGTCGCATGCCAGGAAATGATGCCCAAAAAAGAGCTGATCCGCGTGGTGAAGACGCCAAGTGACGACATCATCATCGACTTGACAGGCAAAAAAGCGGGACGCGGTGCTTATCTGTGCGGAAAGCTGTCGTGCTTTAAGCTGGCGAAAAAAAGCAGAGCTTTGGATCGCGCCTTAAAACATGCGGTCAGTCCTGAGATTTACGATGCTTTGGAGCAGGATTTCATCAAAGTGGAAGATGAATTCATTGCCGGCAAGGAAGCGGCGGTGGATGATGAATCATAAATTTTTTAACAACTTGGGTTTGGCGATGAGAGCGGGCAAGATCATCTCCGGGGAGGAAGCGGTGATCGATTCCGTACGCAAGGGCGAAGCGAAGCTTGTCATTGTTGCCGAAGACGCTTCTCCTAACACCCATAAAAAAGTCAATGACAAATGTATAACTTATAGGGTTCCCCTACAACAGTACGGCAGCCGTGAGCAGTTGGGCGCAAGTATCGGGAAAGAAACGCGAGTAGTTCTAGCGATAGCCGATGCGGGATTTGCGAAGATGCTGAAGAAGAGTCTGGAAAATCGTACGGAGGTGGACAGTATTGAGTAAACAAGACAACAATAAGGATAAACTTAGAGTGTACGAATACGCCAAGTCTTTAAATATGAGCAGCAAGGAAATCATCACCATATTGAAAAGACTAGGTATCCCGGTTAACAATCATATGAGCGTAATGGAGAACGATACAGTGGAGAGTGTGGAAAAATTTTTTAAAGACGTTAAAGCGAACGCAGCAGCCAAAAGAACCGGAAGCGAAGCAGGAAGTGCTTCCATCAGCACAAGTACGAGCACAGCGACGAAGGATTCGCAAGGAGCGCCTCAAGGTCAGCAAGCAAGATCCGACGCGCCGCAAGGGCAAGCGGGATCGCAGCCAAGGAATAATGGCGGCGGCCAACAAGGCCAGCGCTCCGGCAACGACCGTAGCGGTCAAGGACAAGGACAAGGCGGCGGCAATAACAACCGCGGCCAGCATGGAGATCGCAGACCGCAAGGCCAAGGGTCCCAGCAAGGCGGCAACAATAACCGCGGCTCGCAGGGAGGCCAAAATCGCGGCGGCCAACAAGGCGGTTACAATCAAAACCGCGGTCAAGGCGGCGGCCAGCAAGGTGGAGGCTACAATCAAAACCGCGGCCAAGGTCAAGGACAAGGACAAGGCCAAGGCGGGCAAAATCGTCAAGGCGGCGGCTACGGACAGCAGGGCAATCGCGGTGGCGGAAGTGCGCCAAGCGGCAGCGGCAATAACAACCGCGGCTCGCAGGGCGGACAAAACCGCGGAGGTCAAGGCGGATTCGATCAACGTAAACCGTTCGAGCAGCGCGGAGCGGGGCAAGGCTCGAATTCGTTCAACCGTTCGATCGGGGTAAGTCCGGCCAGACCGAATGCTTCCACAGACATCGATCAAGACGATGCATCGGGCAGCAAAGGCAAGACTACGAAAAAAACGAAGCCGAACCAAAAGCGGTTTGACGACAACAAGGTCAGCACGTCCAGAGGTCCTCAAAACAACCGCGGCAATAACAGAAACCAAAGAGGCCGCTATCAACCGGAGCCGGTCAAGAAGGAAAAAATCGACAATACGCCTAAGAAAATTATTGTCCGCGGCACGATGACGGTCGGCGAGCTGGCCAAAGCGCTGCACAAGGACGCTTCCGAAGTGATCAAGAAGCTGTTGTTCCTCGGCGTCATGGCGACCATCAATCAGGAGCTTGATTTGGATGCGATCCAATTGCTGGCAAGCGATTATAAGGTTGAAGTCGAGCTGAAGATTCCTGTAGAGGAAGACAAATTCGAGCAGTTCGAAGAGAAGGACGACGAAGCGGATTTGCTGGAACGTCCTCCGGTCGTTACCATTATGGGTCACGTTGACCACGGGAAAACGACGCTTCTCGATGCCATCCGTAAAACGAGCGTAACCGAAGGCGAAGCGGGTGGAATTACCCAGCATATCGGCGCTTATCAAGTGGAAATTCATAACAAAAAAATCACGTTCCTCGATACGCCGGGCCACGAAGCGTTCACATCAATGCGTGCCCGCGGCGCTCAAGTAACGGATATTACGATCATTGTCGTAGCGGCTGACGACGGCGTTATGCCTCAGACGGTCGAAGCGATCAATCACGCCAAAGCGGCTAAAGTGCCGATCATCGTAGCCGTGAACAAAGTCGATAAACCGGAAGCGAACCCGGACAAGATCAAGCAGGAGCTCACCGAATACGAGCTGGTGCCGGAAGAATGGGGCGGCGATACGATTTTCTGCAACATTTCCGCGAAACAGCGGATCGGTCTGGAAAATCTGCTCGATATGATTTTGCTCGTAGCCGAAGTGCAGGAGCTCAAAGCGAACCCTAACAAGCGCGCCAGAGGTACGGTTATCGAGGCCGAGCTGGACAAAGGGAAAGGTCCGGTTGCCCGCGTCCTGATTCAACACGGTACATTGAAGGTCGGAGACAGCTTCGTCGCCGGCGTATGCTTCGGCCGCGTGCGCGCCATGGTCAACGACCGCGGCAAGAAACTGAAAGAAGCGGGGCCGTCGACGCCGGTCGAAATTACCGGCCTGACGGAAGTTCCGCTGGCTGGCGATCCGTTCATTTGCTTCGAAGACGAGCGCAAGGCGCGCACCATCGCCGAAAAACGCGCGGTCACGCAAAGAGAATCGGAGATGGGAGCGAACGTTCGCGTCACCTTGGACGATTTGTACAAACATATCAAGGACGGCGAAATCAAAGATTTGAACGTGATCATCAAAGGGGACGTTCAAGGCTCTGTCGAGGCGCTGCGCGGCTCGCTGGAGAAAATCGATATCGAAGGCGTTCGCGTCAAAATTTTGCATAACGGCGTAGGCGCGATTACCGAATCCGACGTTATTTTGGCCTCGGCATCCAATGCTATCGTGATCGGCTTCAACGTCCGTCCGGAGCCGCAAGCCAAAAACACGGCCGATCAGGAAAAAGTCGATATTCGTCTGCACAGCATTATTTACAAAGTCATCGAAGAAATCGAACAAGCGATGAAGGGAATGCTCGATCCGATCTACAAGGAAAGCGTGATCGGCCAAGCGGAAGTGCGCAACACGTTCAAAGTTTCCAAAATCGGGGTTATCGCAGGCTGCATGGTGACATCCGGCAAAATCGCCCGCAATGCGCAAATGCGCCTGATCCGCAACGGTATTGTTGTCTTTGAAGGCAATATCGATTCCTTGAAACGGTTCAAGGACGATGCCAAGGAAGTGTCCCAAGGGTACGAGTGCGGTATATCTCTGGACAAATTCAACGATATTAAAGAAGGAGATATCATTGAAGCCTTCGTGATGGAGACGGTAGAGAGGTGATCTGAATGGCGCGTATTCGCGTAGGAAGAGTCGGAGAACAAATTAAAAAGGAATTGAGCCAAATCATTCAATCCGAGCTGAAGGACCCGAGAATCGGGTTCATCACGGTTACCGGAGTCGACGTAACGAATGATTTGTCCCAAGCCAAAATATTTTTAAGCGTGCTCGGCACGGATGAACAAAAGGAAGAAACGCTGAAGGCGCTGGGCCGCGGCAGCGGATTTATCCGCTCGGAACTCGGCAAACGAATCCGTCTGCGCAAAATTCCGGATTTGATCTTCAAATTCGACGCGTCGATCGACTACGGAAGCCATATCGAGAAGCTGCTCGGCCAGATCAATGCGGAGAATGCGCAGTCATGATGCAGTTCCGGCATACCGATTCTTATGCGGCCGATTTGCAAGCCGCGGCGGCCTTTATACAAGGCGGTGACGATTTCCTGGTGGTGTCCCATATTCAACCGGATGGGGACGCCGCCGGGTCTACATATGCTATGGCCTGGATGCTGACGGCACTCGGCAAGCGGTTTACCTTAATCAATGAAAACCGGATTCCTCCCAAGTTCGTCTATATGGGAGCAGGACGGCACGAGGTTATTCATTATGAAGCGGATGCGAAGAAGCTGACGCGTTCGTTCGCTTCCGTCATTAGCGTAGATTGCGCGGATTTCTCAAGAGTCGGCGCGGTTAAGGCCTTGTTCGCCGATGACGCGCGGTTGCTGAACATCGATCATCATGCGACGAACGACCGGTTCGGAAGCTGCAATGTCGTTGCGGCAGATGCGGCGGCTACCGTTGAAGTACTGTATGATCTATGCGTTCAAATGCAAATTCCGCTTGCGCATGAGCTCAACGTTTGCATCTATTCGGGGCTGTTGACCGATACGGGAGGGTTCCGTTATGCGAACACGACTCCGAAGGTGATGCAGATTGCCGCCCAAATGCTGCAATGCGGCGTCAAGGGACATGAGCTTGCGGAGGAGCTGCTGGAGAAGCTATCCTATCCGCAAATTTCGCTGATCAAAACGAGTCTCGCTACGTTGTCGTTTGCGCATCAAAACCAGGTGGCCTGGCTAGCGGTTACTCCGGACGATCTGGCCGCAAGCGGCGCCGCTAACGAGGATTTGGACGGTTTGGTCAACTACCCTCGCAACGTGGAGGGCGTTGAAGTCGGCATCCTGTTCAAGCAGCGCGAGGGCGGTATCGTCAAAGTCAGCTTGCGTTCCGCAGGCAAAGTGGATGTAGCCCGGGTGGCCAAAGCGTTTGGCGGCGGGGGCCATGTCCGTGCGGCAGGCTGCGCGGTCGAGGGCACGCTGGAGGAAGCAATAGAACGAGTCGTGAAGGAAGTAGGTTTGGCATTGGCATGACGGACGCGTTGGAAGGCATCTTGCCTATATGGAAGCCTGAAGGCTTTACATCCCACGATGTAGTAGCCAAAGCCAGGCGGATTTTGAAGATTAAGCGGATCGGCCATACCGGTACGCTGGACCCGCAGGTAACGGGAGTGCTCCCCTTATGCATCGGACGGGCTACCCGGCTTGTGGAATACATTCAGGAGCTGCCCAAAGAATACGAAGCCACGCTGACCATCGGCTTGGCGACGGATACCGAGGATGCCGGAGGCCAAGTGGTCGAACGGACTGAGCACGTATCGCTCACGGAGCCGCAGGTGCTGGAGGCGATACAATCGTTCGTCGGTACCATCGATCAAGTTCCGCCGATGTATTCCGCCGTTAAGGTGGACGGCAAGCGGCTCTATGAATTGGCGCGGCAGGGCGTGGAAGTAGAACGCAAGTCTCGCAAAGTGACGATTTACGATATTCGTATACTGCAGATGAATCTTGAGCTGGAACATCCCGAAATCAGCTTCCGCGTCAAGTGCTCCAAGGGCACCTATATCCGTACGCTGTGCGTCGATATCGGCAAAACGCTGGGTTATCCGGCGGTCATGTCGAAGCTCGTGCGCACGTCGACCGGAAGCATCGGGCCCGAAGAGTGCCTTACGCTGGAACAAGTGGAGCTTTTGCACCGTCAGGGAACTTTGGCAAGCAAGCTGATCCCTGCCGACAAAGCGTTGGCTCATATGCCTTCCGTACATTTGAATGAAAGTCAGACTCGCAAGGCGCTGCTCGGACAAAAGCTGACCTTGGACCCGGCGAAGCTAACGTTTATGACCGAAGCCCAAGATCGCATGTATGCGGCTTACGGCCCGGATGCCCGGTTTATCGGCATATTCGAATGGGACGGCGATAAGCAGGAGCTTCAACCGGTCAAAGTGTTCTCTTGAGTAAGCTTCGTCTGGAAAGAATGTAGGTGATGATGTTTCATGCAATCGATAAAGTTGACATATCCGATAACGGAAAATGACAGCCATACGGTAACGGAGCCGCAGGTGATGGCTATCGGCGAATTTGACGGCCTTCACCTCGGGCACCAGGAAGTCATCAAGCGCGCGCTGACTACGGCGAAGCATCTGCGCACTCCGGCGGCGATTATGACCTTCCATCCCCATCCGAAGGAAGTGCTCGGGCAGCAAAAATATACGCAGCTGTTGACGCCCGTGGATCAAAAGCGGCGGATGCTCGAGCGGATGGGCGTCGATACGATGTATCTGGTCTCGTTCAACCCGGATTTTATGCAGCTGACTCCGGAGCAGTTTGTTGAAAATGTGCTCATTCCCATGAAAGTCAATACCGTGATCGTCGGTTTTGATTTCAACTTCGGCTACCGCGGGGCGGGTACGCCGGATACGCTGTGCGAGCTTGCGCAGGGCAGGTTTGCGGTGGAGGTTGTCCGGCCTTACCAGCAAGGAGGAGTCAAAGTGAGCAGCACGCTGGTGCGGGAGCATCTGCAAAAAGGCGAGATAGAGGAAGCGAATGCGCTGCTCGGACGTCGCTACACTGTCGAAGGAACCGTTGTGAACGGAGACGGCCGCGGCCGTACGATCGGTTTTCCGACGGCGAATATCAATTTGGCGGAATCGTTCGTCATTCCCGCTTTGGGCGTGTATGCGGTTCAGGTGACGATCGACGGGGAGAAGTTCAATGCGGTAATGAATGTTGGCAAGAAGCCGACGTTTGTTGCCGACTTGGAACGCCCTACGCTTGAAGCGCATTTGTTCGATTTTTCACGTACGATATACGGAAGCGCGATTTCGGTCGAATTCATTGCGTTTCTCCGGCCTGAACGGAAATTCAGCGCAGTGGACGAGCTGATCGCTCAAATTCGTCGCGATGCCGATCGGGCGAAATCGATTTTAACGGCATTGGAAAATAATTAGCAAACTCTATTTTACTTTTAACCTACTTATGTGCTATACTGATATTCGTTGTCGATTGAAAGAATCGGCGAGGAACCTTGGCATGGAGATTCGATGACTCCGACGTTCTCTGGGCCAACGGGGATATACAACTATGGAGGTGAATGAACAATGGCATTGACACAAGAGCGTAAGCAGGAATTGATCCAAACGCACAAAACTCATGAGTCCGATACAGGATCTCCTGAAGTGCAAATCGCGATTCTTACTGAAAACATCTTGAACCTGACTAGCCATTTGAAGACGCACAAGAAGGATCATCATTCTCGTCGCGGTCTTTTGAAAATGGTAGGTCAACGCCGTAAGCTGTTAACTTATTTGAAAAACAAAGACGTTAAACGCTACAGCGCCTTGATCGAGAAGCTTGGCCTTCGTCGATAATAGGAATGTCTTCAAGGAGCAACCATCGTTGTCTGCTGTTTGGGTCCGGTTTGGGCCCGGACAACAGGCCGCGCGGTTGCTTTTTCGTATGTTTCGCACAATTTGCAGAGATTTATTTCGAAAAAGAAGGAAATACTAGGCAGTATGCAGAAGTGATAGTAGTTCAATTCATGCATCGTGAAGTTTTCTTACGAAAACTCTTAGGAGGATTTTATGGAAAAAAGAGTACAGTTGGATTTGGGCAGACGTCCGTTCACTCTGGAAACCGGACGTCTTGCCAAGCAAGCAAACGCGGCCGTAACCGCACGTTACGGAGATACGGTTGTGCTTTGTACAGTAACGGCTTCTGCTGAACCTAAGGATCTGGATTTCTTCCCGCTAACCGTCAACTATGAAGAACGGTTGTATTCCGTAGGGAAAATTCCCGGCGGATTTATTAAACGGGAAGGACGTCCGAGCGAAAAGGCGATTTTGGCCAGCCGCTTGACCGACCGTCCGATCCGTCCGCTATTTCCGGAAGGGTTCCGCAATGATGTGCAGGTTGTCGCCATCGTCATGAGCGTCGATCAGGAATGCTCTCCTGAAATTACCGCAATGATCGGGGTTTCGGCGGCGCTGAGCATCTCCGACGTTCCGTTTAACGGTCCTATCGGCGGCGTTATTGTCGGCCGCGTCGACGGGCAATTCGTGATCAACCCGACGTTGGAGCAAGCGGACAAGAGCGATATTCATCTTGTCGTCGCAGGTACGAAGGACGCGATCATGATGGTTGAAGCGGGCGCCGACGAGGTGCCGGAAGAAGTCATGCTGGAAGCGATCATGTTCGGACATGATGAAATCCGCAAAATCGTCGCCGCTCAAGAGCAGCTGGTTCAAGAAGCCGGTAAGCCGAAGATGGAAGTCAAATTACATAGCGTGGATGCGGAAGTGAGCAAGGAAGTTCGCGCCTTCGTGCAAGAACGCCTCGTCGAAGCGGTGAAAATCGCCGAGAAGCACGCCCGTCAGGACGCTATCGATGCGGTCAACGCGGAGACGGTAGAACACTTCGAAGCGCAATACGCAGAGACTCCTGAGAAGCTGTCCGACGTAAAAGAGACGCTTTATGATATCGTCAAGGAAGAAGTCCGCCGCCTGATTACGCATGACAAGGTGAGACCGGACGGCAGAGCGCTGGATGAAATCCGTCCGATCGAATGCGACATCAACCTGCTTCCGAGAACTCACGGTTCCGGCTTATTCACACGCGGACAAACGCAGGCGCTGAGCGTGTGCACGCTGGGCGCGCTGGGCGACGTACAGATTCTCGACGGACTTGATCTGGAAGAAACCAAACGGTTTATGCATCATTACAACTTCCCTCCGTTCAGCGTAGGGGAAGCAAGACCGCTTCGTCCTCCGGGCCGCCGCGAAATCGGTCACGGCGCATTGGGCGAAAGAGCGCTGGAGCCGGTTATCCCGGCAGAATCGGATTTCCCTTATACGATCCGCCTTGTATCCGAGGTGCTCGAATCGAACGGTTCCACTTCGCAGGCGAGCATTTGCGCAAGCACGCTTGCCATGATGGACGCCGGGGTGCCGATCAAAGCGCCGGTTGCGGGCGTAGCTATGGGCCTCATCAAAGACGGCGAGCATTTCTCCATCTTGACCGATATTCAAGGCATGGAAGATCATCTTGGCGATATGGACTTCAAGGTGGCCGGCACAGCCGCAGGCGTAACCGCTCTGCAAATGGATATCAAGATCGACGGCATCGACCGCGCGATTCTTACGCAAGCGTTGGAGCAAGCTAAAAAAGGCCGCATGCACATCTTAGGCAAAATGCTGGAGCGCATTCAGCAGCCGAAACCGACATTGTCGCCTTACGCTCCGAAAATTCTCACGATGCAGATCAATCCGGATAAAATTCGTGACGTTATCGGCGCCGGCGGGAAAATCATCAATAAAATCATCGAGGAAACCGGCGTGAAAATCGACATCGAGCAGGACGGCCGCGTATTTATCGCATCGTCGAACGAGCAGATGAACGATAAAGCGCGTCAAATTATCGAAGGTATCGTCAAGGAAGTCGTCGTAGGCGAAACGTACCTCGGTACGGTGAAGCGGGTCGAGAAATTCGGCGCATTCGTGGAAATTTTGCCGGGCAAAGAAGGCTTGGTGCATATTTCGCAGCTATCTACCGAACGGGTTGCCAAGACGGAAGACGTCGTAGCCGTCGGCGACACCATTACGGTAAAGGTGACCGAGATCGATCAGCAGGGCCGCGTGAACCTGTCGCGCAAAGCGGTGCTAGCAGCTCAAGTGTCTGCGCAATCGTAACACCCGCTTTAACCCCATATAGCATTAACGATAAGAGCCAGAGTCGTCTGTCTCTTTTTGTTTTGTCCAAAAAAGGTTCCAAATCGTGCCCTCCACCTTCGCAGGCTTGTTTGCCGGGAAGAAAGGAGCCTGTCATAAAGTCGTCCCGATCCGCATAGAAATGGGACAAACGATCTAACGACAGGAGCAGGCCAATGAGACGTGTTCAGGTGTTAGTGTTGTCCGGTCTTTTTGCGTCGGTATTCATAGGGGTAGAGCTATCGGATAGTGTGCAGACGTTCGTTCAATATGCGAAGCATCGGGGCGATCAGGCCGCGGCGCCGGGATTAAGCGGTTTGGAGCTGTCGGCTTCGGCGGTGCTGGCCGGAATGAAGCGGCTTACTGAGGACCGGAGAGACAGGCTTAGGCAAGCGATTGCCCTGGAAGCGGAGAAGCGAAGAATCCCTCCCATCAACGCCCAGGTGGATAGGGTATGGAAAGCGATCCCGGGCTATAACGGGCTGGAGGTTGATGTCGAGCAATCGCTTGCCTTGTCCGAGCAGCTTCCCGATATGGAGAAGCCGAGAATTGTGATGAAAGAAGTGCCGCCCGCCATCGGCTTGGATCAGCTCGGAGCGCAGCCGATTTATAAGGGCAATCCGAACAAGCCGATGGTTTCGTTAATGATTAACGTCGCTTGGGGGAACGAATATTTGGATAGCATGCTGGACGTGCTCGCCAAGGAGAAGGTCCGCGCCACCTTTTTTTTTGACGGGACTTGGCTGAAAAACAATATTGCCGAAGCGAAAAAAATTAAAGACAAAGGCCATGAGCTGTCCAACCACGCGTATTCGCATAAAAATATGAGCGAGCTTTCGCGGTCGCAGGCAACGGCTGAAATTACAAAGACTCAGCAGCTGCTGGAGAAGGAGCTGGGGGTGCAGAACACGCTGTTCGCTCCGCCGTCCGGCGACTTTGATCAACAGACCGTGCAGATCGCGCATGAACTGAAGCTGAAAACCATATTATGGACATTGGATACCGTAGATTGGCAGCGGCCGGACCCGCAAACGATCGTCCGCAAAATCTCTTCGAGAGTCGAGCCGGGCTCGCTGATCTTAATGCATCCGACCTCATCCTCCAGCCGAGCGCTGCAGCAAATGATACAGGTTATCAAAAGCAAGGGGCTTCATTTGGGGACGGTGAGCGAGCTTATTTCTCCGAAGCGGGTTCCCGAAGTTGAGTCTACCCAGCAATAATGGTAATATCATAGAGGTACATACCGAGATTTTCCGAGGAGGCTCCATTCATTGAATAAATACGTGTTAAACAATGGCTTGCGGGTTATCGTAGAACCGATTCCTACGTGCCGCTCCGTATCCTTCGGGATCTGGGTTAAAACCGGTTCCCGCAACGAACATTTGCATAATAACGGGATCTCCCATTTTATCGAGCACATGCTGTTCAAGGGAACCGATAAATATTCGGCTAAAGATATCGCTGAAATTTTCGACGGCATCGGCGGCAACGTCAATGCGTTTACATCGAAGGAATACACCTGCTATTACGCCAAAGTGCTTGACGAGCATTTGCCCATAGCGGTGGAAGTTCTGGCCGATATGTTTTTCCGTTCTTCGTTCGACCCTTCCGAGCTGGAAAAGGAAAAAAACGTCATTTTCGAAGAAATCTCCATGTATGAGGATACGCCGGACGATATGGTCCATGATCTGATAGCGAAGGCGACGTTCAGCGACCATCCGCTAGGCTATACGATTATCGGAACGGAACAAAATTTGACGGCTATGGACTCGAATACGCTGCGCGAGTATATGAAGGAGCAATATTCGATCGACCGTACCGTCATTGCGATCGCCGGCAACGTGGATGACAGCTTGATGACGCTGATCGAAAAGCATTTCGGCGAATTTAAAAATACCGGCGCGGAGCAAATCGTAGAAGCTCCGGGATTCTCTTCCGATCTGAAATATCATTCCAAAAAGTCGGAACAAAACCATATCTGTTTATCGCTTCCCGGATTATCTGCGAACGACGACCGTTTGTATGCCATGGTTCTGCTGAACAATGCGATCGGCGGCGGAATGAGCTCCCGGCTGTTCCAGGAAATCAGGGAAAAGCGCGGCATGGCCTATTCCGTCTATTCTTATCATACATCGTATCAGGACAGCGGAATGTTTACGGTATACACCGGGACGGCTCCGAAGCAAACGGCCGACGTGCTGAAGGTGACGATGGAGCTGCTGAGCGAAATCAAGGACAAAGGGCTGACGGCCGCCGAGCTGAAAAAAGGCAAAGAGCAAATGAAGGGCAGCCTGATCCTGAGTCTGGAAAGCACCAGTAGCCGCATGAACCGGCTCGGAAAAAACGAGTTGATGCTCGGCAAACATTACAGCATGGACGAGATTATCGCGCGAATCGAGCAAGTGGAGCTTAGCGATATTCAAGGGCTCGCCCGCGAGATGATGTCCGTACCGTTCGCTCTGGCGATGGTCGGTCAAAAGGACGACGTGATCGACGGCTTCAGGAGGGATCAGCTTGTTTAACGTACAAATCAAACGATTGCCCGGCAACGAAGATATTCAGCTCCCGCAAAAAATGTCTCAGATGGCAAGCGGCTTTGACCTGTATGCGGCGGTAGAGGAGCCCGCCACCTTGAATCCGGGAGAACGCGCGCTGATTCCGACCGGCTTTTCGCTGGCGATGCCTGCGGAGCTTGAGGCCCAAATCCGCCCCCGCAGCGGACTTGCGCTGAAGCACGGCATTACTTCGCTGAATTCTCCGGGAACGATCGATGCGGATTACCGCGGCGAAGTAAAGGTTCTGCTCATTAACCACGGCCAAGAGCCTTTCGTCATTCGGAGAAACGAACGAATCGCGCAAATGGTGTTTCAAATCGTGCCTGCCGTAGAGCTTACGGAAGTGGATGAATTATCGGATACCGAGCGCGGCGCAGGCGGCTTCGGACATACCGGCACGAAATAAGACCGCAGTGGGTGGAAACCTTGCCGACAGCAGGCCGTCCATCAATCACCGCGCTTCAAAGCATCTTCCTGTTTTATCGGGAAGGTGCTTTTTTGTTGTTTAGCGTGCCCAGAGGCACGCATCTTCTAGCCGGTGAAAATCCGGTCGCGGGAGGGGCCAAGCCCCCGCGTAGCTAGGATGCCTGCGTACGGCGAAATCTGTGCGTAGAAGCGCGTCGACGAAAGTACCTGTCAGAGATAGGGCGAGCAAGATACCAGGCCGTAACATGAAGTGAATCCTGCCGCGTCGTCAAAAAGGCCTCGCAAGAGGGGAGAGAGGAAGTCGAACCTCGTGGATATGGGTGAAGACCAAGGAAGCTGCTGGGAACTTGGAGCGGCAGCGAAGAATCCTCCGGCGTACGGGGATCGGTATGGTATGAAAGAAGATGCAGTGAACTGGGGAGACCCTCCCCTGCACGAAATTTTTTTTTTCGTAACGAGACGTTCTATAAGCCCAGCCGGTGAAATGAACGGTCTGCAGGAAGGGAGTCCGAGGGGCTCATACTACCGAGGAACGCAGGACAACACAACCTGCGGGAGGGAAGGGGTCCTGCTTTGTTCATGTTTCTTAAGGAGGTACGAGTCAGTGAATGCCGAGAGGCTAACAACACCAAAGGAAAACGTTCAACAACTCCAAGAGAAACTAGGTCATGCGGCCAAGGAAAACAAGAAGCGTAGATTCCATGCGCTTTATGACAAGATCTACCGGATGGATACTCTGTGGGAAGCATGGAAGAGAGTACGAGCAAATAAAGGGTCGGCTGGAATCGACGGAGAGACACTGGCGGACATCGAAAAGCAAGGGGAGTATCTTTTCTTGTATGAATGCCATCAAATCCTCAAAGAAGGCAAGTATCATCCCCAGCCCGTAAGACGGCACTACATTCCGAAGAAAGATGGAAAGCAAAGGCCGCTAGGCATTCCCACCATCCGAGACCGCGTCATACAGATGGCGACGAAACTGGTATTGGAACCGATCTTTGAAGCGGATTTTCAAGAATCCTCGTTTGGATTCAGACCGAAGCGAAGCGCCAAGCAAGCGCTGGACCGAATCCGAAAAGCATGTAACCGCAAAGGCAATTGGGTGGTCGACGTCGATATCCAAGGTTACTTCGACAACATCAATCAGGAAAAGCTGATGAAACTGCTGGAGATGCGAATCAGTGACAGACGTATCCTGAAACTGGCACGGAAGTGGCTAAATGCAGGGGTCATGGAAGAAGGAACGGTTCGACGTTCGGATTTAGGAACGCCGCAGGGGGGAGTCATCTCTCCACTTTTAGCGAACATCGATCTGAACTACTTCGATATCCTGTGGGAACGATATGGTAGCGAATTCGGGGAACTGACGCGTTATGCGGATGATCTCGTGATCGTGTGTAAGACGAAGAAAGACGCAGACCGGGCATACGAACGTATTCGTGCCATTATGGATCGTCTTGAATTGACGTTACACCCGACCAAAACACGCATCGTCGGACTTTGGACAGGAGAAGAAGGCTTTGATTTTCTTGGCATGCACCATCGCAAAACGAAAGCGGAAACTTCTCAAGGGAAGGTGTACTATACAACCCAACAATGGTTGGCCCGGAAAGCGGAAGAACGCATCCGGGAGGTCGTAAAAGAACGTCTGGCCCCGCCGAACATGAGGCATAAATCATTTCTCGAACATGTGGAATGGCTAAATCCTAAGATTCAGGGGTGGAGGAACTATTACTACACGGCTTACAGCCAATTAAAGCTGGCAAAGTTGGACTGGTACATTTTGCAGAGGCTCACGAGATGGTATGCCAAGAAGAGGCAACGCGCAAGATGGATGAGTTCGCTACAAGAAGTGAGGTTCCTAAGTAGTCAATATGGACTTAAAACGCTCTTGTAATCTGCATGCACATGAATGACGAACATCGGAAAGCCGTATGAGGGAAAACCTCACGTACGGTTTGATGAGGAGGGGCAGATTTCTCTGCCCTTTACTCTAGGGAAATGATGCGCAGCAATGGCCTGTGGATATCCGGGGGCTCCCCCGAAAGTAATGTCTACCCATAGAGATCCCAGAGGAATGGTTAGACGCCGATCCAGCTTAGGCGGGATGCGGACGGAATAAGCTTCAGAGCATCACGTCACTTTGGGGGGATTTGTTCCGTTGGATGAGGTTCTGGCCGGAACGTAAGAGAGAGCTGTAACCCATTTTTAGGCGGCCGCATAAGATGAGTTATCGAAAGCGACAGAAAGAAAGAGGTGAGAATGAATGCTTACAGGAATTCAAGTGGCTATCATCGGTGGCGATGCTCGCCAGCTTGAAGTTATTCATAAATGCTCCGAGCTGGATGCTTCGATTACTTTGATCGGATTCGATAATTTGCAAAATCAATTCAGCGGCATCAGCAAAGCCGGACTGACCCCCGAAGCCCTTGAGGCGTTGGATGCAATCATTTTGCCTGTTGTTGGTACAGACGATCACGGGATTGTGGAAAGTATTTTTTCCACATCCGAGCTGCGCTTGACGGAAGAACACATCAAGGCGCTTCCCAAGCACGCCCAGGTATTTACAGGTATGGCTAAAGCTTACTTGCGCAAACTGTGCTCCCAGTATTCGATTCGGCTGGTGGAATTGCTTGACCGGGACGATGTGGCGATTTACAACTCGATACCGACTGCTGAGGGCGCCATTATGATGGCTATTCAAAATACCGATTTTACGATTCACGGCTCAACCAGCATGGTGCTGGGCTTCGGCCGAACGGGGATTACCGTGGCCAGAACGCTGCAAGGCCTGGGCGCTAAAGTCAAGGTAGGCGTCAACAAGCCGGAGTACTATGCAAGAGCTTGGGAAATGGGCTTCACCCCTTTTTACACGCAGGATTTGTATGCTCAGGTGGCGAATATTGACTTGCTTTTTAACACAATTCCGTCTATGATAGTCACAGCACAGATTATTGCCAATATTCCACATCGCGCAGTGATCATCGACTTGGCCTCGAAGCCGGGAGGGACGGATTTCCGTTTCGCCGAGAAGCGGGGGATCAAGGCTTTGCTCGCGCCGGGACTCCCTGGAATTGTTGCGCCGAAAACAGCCGGTCGCATCATTGCCGACACCCTGAGCCGCATTATCCTTGAGGATGCAGGACAGAGGAGGAATAAGGAATGAATTGGCAAGGAACGACGGTAGGTTTTGCGCTTACGGGATCCCATTGCACTTTTGCTGAGGTTATGCCGCAGATTCAGCGGTTTGTCGACGCCGGAGCCCGTGTGGTTCCGATTGTTTCGTATACGATACTTACAACGGATACCCGTTTCGGTACATCCGAAAATTGGCAGCAGCAGTTGAAGGAGATTACCGGGAACGATATCATTGCTTCCATTGTAGATGCGGAGCCGCTTGGACCTTCCAAGCTGCTGGATGTGCTTGTCATCGCTCCTTGTACGGGGAATACGACGAGCAAGCTTGCTAACGCCATGACTGAAAGCCCGGTCTTGATGGCGGCCAAGGCGCAAATGAGAAATCAGAAGCCGTTGGTATTGGCCATATCTACGAATGACGGTCTTGGACTGAATGCAATGAATATCGGCAAATTGTTGATTACCAAAAACATTTACTTTGTTCCGTTCGGGCAAGATGCGCCTGCGGCCAAGCCGAATTCTCTCGTTGCGCGTATGGATCTTATTATGGAAACGTGCGAAGCCGCACTTGAGGGCAAGCAGCTTCAGCCGATGGTGATCGAACGATTCAATTACTAATAATGATTTTGTTTAGGGAGAGACAATCAAGATGTCGAATCAGAAATTATTCAACATTGCAGTAGTAGGCGCAACAGGTGCAGTAGGAGAGCAAATTATACGCTTGCTGGATGAACGTAATTTCCCTATTCAAGAGTTGAAGCTGTTATCGTCCGCGCGTTCCGCAGGAACGAAGATTAAGTTCAAAGGTCGCGACATTACCGTTGAAGAAGCCGCTCCCGATAGCTTCAAAGGTATCGATATCGCTTTGTTCAGCGCAGGCGGCAGCGTAAGCGCGGAGTTGATTCCCCATGCCGTGGAGCATGGCGCCGTGTGTATCGATAATACCAGCGCCTTCCGGATGGACCCGGAAACTCCGCTTGTCGTGCCGGAAGTGAACATCGACAAAATCAACGAACATAAAGGCGTTATCGCCAATCCGAACTGCTCGACGATCCAGATGGTTGCCGCCTTGAAGCCGCTGTATGACCGTTACGGCATTTCCCGTATCATCGTCTCCACCTATCAGGCGGTATCCGGCGCCGGAGCACGTGCGATTGATGAAATGCTGCGCCAATCGAAGGAAGTGCTGGGGGGCCGTCCGGCAGAACCGCAAATTTTGCCGGTCGGAGCTTTGCCCGTGAAGCATCAGATCGCTTTTAACGCCATTCCGCAAATCGATAAATTTACGGATAACGGCTTTACCTACGAAGAGATGAAAATGATTAACGAGACGAAAAAGATTCTGGGAGACGAATCGCTGGAAGTGACCGCAACTTGCGTGCGTATTCCGGTCGTATACGGTCATTCCGAGTCGGTCTATGTCGAGTTGAATCAGGATTTTGACGTGGAAGAAGTGAAGCGGCTGCTTGCGGACGCGCCTGGTATCGTTTTGCAGGATAATCCGTCGGAGCAGCAATATCCGCTTGCAACGGACGCAGCGGGTAAACTCGAAACATTCGTCGGCCGCATTCGCCGCGATTTGAGCAATCCCCGCGCGCTAAACCTGTGGATCGTATCCGACAATCTGCTGAAGGGCGCGGCCTGGAATGCGGTACAAATCGCGGAATATATCGCTATCGAGCAATAATTGTACATTGCAGGCTTCCGCAAGGAGGCCTAGCTGTTGTTCTGCATATAAGGATGCTTACGAAGCGGGCTTCTTCGATAACCGGGTCCGGACGACCCGCGAAGCAAAGCTTGTCTTCCGACATTGACAGGAGGGACCTCATGAACATTCTGGTTCAGAAATTCGGAGGCACGTCCCTTTCCAGCGTCGAAGCTAGAGCACTCGTCGTCGAACACATTCAGGATGCATTGGCACAAGACTACAAACTCGTTATCGTCGTATCGGCTATGGGAAGAAAAGGCGAGCCCTACGCAACGGATACGTTATTGGATTTCATAAGCCAAAACGGCAATCGATTGCCGGCAAGAGAAAGAGACATGCTGCTGTGCTGCGGCGAGCTGATTTCGGCCGCCACTTTATGCAGTCTGCTGCATGCCGGCGGAATCTCGGCTACGGCTTTGACAGGGGCTCAGGCGGGGATTACGACGAACGACGATTTCGGCAACGCGCAAATCGTTTCCATACAGCCTCAGCGCATTATGGAGCTTCTGAAACGCGATCAGGTCGTTATCGTCGCCGGCTTCCAGGGCCAAACGAAGCAGCATGATTTTACTACGCTTGGCCGCGGCGGCAGCGATACGACGGCTACGGCTCTGGGAGCCGCGCTGAAAGCGGAAATCGTCGACATTTTTACCGATGTCGAGGGCATTTTAACGGCCGATCCGCGGATCGTCGAGGATGCGAGACGGCTGCCTGTCGTCTCCTATTCGGAAATATGCAATATGGCTCATCACGGAGCCAAGGTGATTCACCCCCGTGCGGTGGAGGTGGCGATGCACGCCAATATCCCGATCCGGGTCCGCTCCACCTTCAGTAAAGATCCGGGCACTCTGGTGACTCACTCGGATGCGATCGTACAAAAGAAAGACGCGGTTCAGGACCGTTTTGTTACAGGAATCGCCAACTTTGCGAACATCACGCAAATCCAGGTAGCGGCAGGTGAAGGCGTTTACGACCTGCAGCTGAGCGTATTTAAAGCGATGGCCGTCCACCATATCAGCGTGGATTTTATCAACGTGAATCCGTCGGGCGTGGTTTACACCGTGTTCGACCATGAAGCGGAGAGGGCCGTCCGCATATTGACGGAATTGGGATATAAACCGCAGCATACTTCCAATTGCGCCAAGGTGTCCATCATCGGGGGCGGCATGAACGGCGTTCCGGGCATTATGGCGCAAATTGTCGAAGCGTTGACGGAAGAAGATATAAGCATACTGCAGTCCGCGGACTCCAACGCGACCATCTGGGTCCTTGTCCAAGGAGCCGATATGGCTCATGCGGTCCGCGCGCTGCACAAAAAATTCGAGCTGCATCGATAACAGAAAACGTGGGAGGAATTTAGTCGTGGATTTCGGAAGACTCATTACTGCAATGGTGACGCCTTTTGATGCCAATTTGCAAATTGATTGGGATCAAACTGCCAAACTGATCGATTATTTGATTGAGGAGCAGGCTAGCGACAGTTTGGTCGTTTGCGGGACAACCGGAGAATCGCCGACGCTTACCGAGGAGGAGAAGCTGGAGCTGTTCAAATTTGCAGTCAAGCATGCAGGCGGCCGCTGCAAAATCATCGCAGGTACTGGCAGCAATGATACCGCGCATTCCATTCATTTATCACGGGAAGCCGAGAAGCTGGGCGTCGATGCCCTGCTCCTGGTAGTCCCTTACTATAATCGCCCTTCCCAGGAGGGAATGTATCAGCATTACAAAGCGATCGCCGAAGCGGTCAACATTCCGTGCATTTTGTATAACGTGCCCGGGCGCACCGGCGTCAATCTGAATGCCGATACGACGATCCGTTTATCGCAGATTCCTAATATCGCGGCTACCAAAGATTGCGCCGATCTCGATCAATTGACCCGAGTCGTCAGAGACGCAGCTCCCGGATTCCTTGTGTACAGCGGGGAGGACAACATGACGCTGCCTGCGTTATCCGTCGGCGCGCATGGGGTTATTAGCGTAGCGAGTCATGTGATTGGAAAAGATATGAAGAATATGATAAACTGTTATTTGCAGGGAAACGTTCGCGAAGCGACGCAAATCCATGCCAAACTTCATCCCGTATTTAAAGGCTTGTTCGAATGCCCGCATCGCGTGCCGAACCCGGCACCGGTCAAATTCGCTTTGAACGGCAGGGGAGTCGAAGTGGGGGGAGTTCGTTTACCGTTAATAAATGTAACCGAAGAAGAAGGACGATTCATTACTTCGTTGTTTGAATGAGGTGTCTTAGAAAATCGGTGCGTTTTTTAGCATCGGTTTTCTTTTTTTAGGAAACAATAGCTCGTAAAAAGGGCAGCTTGAAATTGCGGTTTTTCTTCATGTATAATGGTGGCAAGTGACTGGTGCGGTTTTGGTTTGGTTTGAGTTCTTATGAAAATTCGTCGTCAATATAAATTAGGAGGTATTGCTTTGTCTAAGAAAAATATAGATAAGCTTTCGATTATCGCTCTGGGCGGCGTGGGCGAAATCGGGAAAAACATGTATGTGGTGCAGTATGCCAATGATATCGTTGTCATCGATTGCGGTTTGAAGTTCCCTGAAGAGGACATGCTGGGTATCGACATCGTAATCCCGGATATCACTTATTTGTCCGAGAACCGGGATAAAGTCAGAGGAATTATCATTACGCACGGACATGAGGATCACATCGGCGGATTGCCTTATGTGCTCAAGCATTTGAATGTTCCTGTATACGGTACCAAGCTGACTTTGGGATTGATCGAAACGAAGCTGAAAGAAGCGAATTTGCTCGGTGAAACGAAGCGGATTCTCATCAATTCCGAAAGCGAGCTTAAGCTGGGTGCCTTGACGGCGACATTCTTTAAAACGAATCATAGTATTCCGGATTCTGTAGGCGTTTGCGTAGAAACTCCGGAAGGCAATGTCGTGCATACGGGGGACTTCAAGTTCGACCAGACTCCTGTAAACGGACAGTATGCCGATCTGCATAGTATGGCCGCTATCGGCAGAAAAGGAGTGTTGGCTCTTTTATCCGATAGCACGAATGCCGAGCGTCCGGGTTATACCGGTTCGGAGAAAAGCGTCGGCATTCAAATCGAGGAAGTATTCCGCAGGGCGAAGCAGCGGGTTATCATCGCTACATTCGCTTCGAACATTCATCGGATTCAACAGGTTGTGGACGCTTGCGTAGCTACCCGGAGAAAGCTGACGGTGATCGGACGCAGTATGGTCAACGTCGTAGGGATTGCCAGTGAATTGGGCTATTTGCATATTCCTGACGGAATGCTGATCGAGCCGGAGGAAGTGAACAAGCTGGCGGCGGACCGTGTAGCCATTTTGTCGACGGGAAGCCAAGGAGAGCCGATGTCGGCTCTTACGCGGATGGCCAGATCGACCCATCGCAAGGTGGATATTTTGCCTGGGGATACCGTGATCATCGCGGCGACTCCAATTCCGGGCAATGAGCGCTACGTGGGAAGAACCGTAGATGAATTGATGCGCATCGGCGCTCACGTTATTTACGGTCCTGGTTCCGTTACGGGAGTTCACGTATCCGGGCACGGCAGTCAGGAAGAGCTGAAGCTGATGCTTAACATCATGAAGCCGAAATATTTCATTCCGATTCACGGCGAATACCGGATGCTGCGTCAGCACGGGTTGTTGGCGGAATCCGTAGGTATTCCGAAGGAAGATATCTTCATCGTGGACAACGGCGAAACGGTGGAAGTTCAGGACGGAGTTGCCCGCAAAGGGTCGAAAGTTCCTTCCGGCAACATTCTGATCGACGGTCTGGGAGTGGGCGACGTTGGCAATATCGTGCTTCGCGACCGTAAGCTTCTTTCACAGGACGGCATCCTGGTCGTTGTCGTTACGCTAAGCAAACAAGACGGTGCTATATTATCCGGGCCTGATATTATATCCAGAGGTTTCGTATACGTTAGAGAATCGGAAGGCTTGCTGGATGAAGCAAACCGGATCGTAACAAGCACACTGAATCGTTTGATGAACGAAAATGTGAACGAATGGGCATCGTTGAAAACCCATGTAAAAGATGCACTAGGACGATTTTTATATGAACAAACCAGAAGAAGACCTATGATCCTTCCAATCATTATGGAAGTTTGATCCAAAACCACCAGTCAGCAGCTTGTAACCTTTTATCCATATAGGTGTTTGCTTAATCCAACCGAAGATCGAACGGGGGCTTGTCCCTCGGGCGATCTTTTTCTTTTTCCGCCAAACGTTTCTACCTGTCATAGCGGCACGAACGGACGCTGCATATTTTCGCACAGCCAATCCATACTATGGGGGATGATGAAACGATAGTTAGGGGGACTTCCTTTATGACCAATTCGAAGCAGCAAGAGACTCAGCCGCAACCGCCGGCACAGCCTATGACAGACGAATCCAGAAAGAATCCGACCGTCGACGCGATTCAGCAGTTAGGGCAGACAGCGACCCCGACGAACGAATCGAATATTTTCTGCATGACGATTATCGGACAGGTGGAAGGCCATTTGGTGCTGCCGCCGCAAAATAAAACGACCAAATACGAACATTTGATTCCTCAGCTGGTCGCAGCCGAACAAAATTCGAAAATCGAAGGCGTCCTTATCATCCTCAACACGGTCGGAGGCGATGTCGAAGCGGGGCTGGCCATTGCCGAGATGATCGCGACTTTATCGAAACCGACGGTAACGCTTGTGCTCGGGGGAGGCCACTCCATCGGCGTACCGATCGCCGTATCCGCCAATTACTCGATTATTGCCGAGACGGCGACGATGACCATTCATCCGATCCGATTGAACGGACTGGTTATTGGAGTACCGCAAACGTTCGAATATTTGGATAAAATGCAGGAGCGGGTCATTCGCTTTATTACGGGACACTCCAGGGTCACCGAAGAAAAGCTGAAGGAATTGATGTTCAAGACGGGAGAACTGACGCGCGATATCGGGACGACGGTTATTGGGGCCGATGCCGTGAAATACGGCCTAATCAATCAAATCGGCGGCTTGGGCGACGCCATCGGCGAATTGAACCGGAGAATTGAAGACAGACGCCACTCGCAAGCCGGAGGGATGGTTCAATGATCCATTACACCGTTATGCCGCTCGATGTCGTCATGGAAGGAATCGACAAGCTGGAAGCCAACCATATGGAGATTGTCATGAACGGGATTACGATGCAGGTGCAGCCGATGAATGCGAATCAGGCCGCAATCGTCCGGATTATTAGCTGCAATCCTCAGGATTACATGCATCCGGAGTATGCACCGGGTCGAATTATCGAATTTCATCCGACCATTTAGTTCTCTGGTCTGATTTTTGCCAAGCAGTTAAGCTTCCACCCAAAGTATGGTATAATCTGTACTTGGAGGTGAGCCGCGTTGGCGAGGCCAAAAAAGAAAAGCAAGGCCATTAAAACGAACTTGAAATATGAATTGTACGGCATCGTCATCTTGACGCTGTCCATCATTGCGCTATCGCTAGAAGGGCCTGTAGCGCGAGCCTTCATGTATTTGTTCCGGTTTACCATCGGGTCGATGGATTTTACGATACCGCTTGTTTTCATCTACATAGGATTGTATGTTATGGTCAAAAGAGAATGGCCTGTGTGGCGGACGACACGCAAATCGGGAGTGCTGCTGATTTTATTGGCTCTGATCCTGATGAACCATATCTCGCTGTTCGACAAGCTGTATCCGAACGGCAAGTTTACTGCAGGGATGATATGGTCGCAAACATGGAAAAGCATGATGGACGGGCTGCAAGCGTCGGACAAAGGGCGAGTGGTGCTAGAGGTCGAAGCCGGCGGCGGAATGATCGGCGCGTCGCTCTACAGCATCTTATTCTTTCTGTTCGCCAATCTGGGAGCGAAGCTGATTCAATATACGATGTTTATGATAGGGATACTGCTCGTTACGCGGATATCGATCGGCGATTTGCTGCTGAAGATCAAGGGCGGCCACAAATTTGCCGATACGCTGCTTGGCCAGTACATCAAGCGGAAGCTGGTGGAACGAAAACGGAAGGCAGCGGCCGTTCCGGCGAAGAAGAAAGCCGTGGTTATTCCTTTTGTGCCGGACGATAACGAGTTCGACGAAGAAACCTTAAAGCCGGAGCGTAAAGGCAAGAAGGCCGGCAAGAAACGTTCGTTGTTTATGGATTTGATCCAGCCCAAGCAGCAGGGGACGGATGAGAAGGAAGCAGACGGCGGCGGGGACGATGCTTTCCCGGCCGGTCCCGCGGCGGCAGGCAAGGCCGTAGCCGAATGGGACGAGGACGAAGCGCCGTACGATCAGGATCAGGAGCCGCTCATTCCGGTGATCCGCGATTTCCAAGAGCATGTGCAGCAGGAAACCGTCCAGCCTGCCCACAAGCCTCAAGCGGTTTCCGCTCCCGCTTCGGCGGCTCAAGCGCAAGCCCAAACCGGCAAAGAGCAAGATGGTGAAGGCGGGGCGCCCGAGGATTTCGACATTAACAACAAGCCGCTGGCTGCCCCTTACGAGCTGCCTTCCTTCCAGCTGTTGGCGAAGCCAAACGTAGGCAAAGGAGGAGAAACGCTCGATTACAAGGCGGTGGCGCGTAAATTGGAGGCTACGCTCGAAAGCTTCGGGGTGCGAGCCAAAGTGCTTGAGGTTGTCCGCGGCCCGTCGGTCACACGTTACGAAATTCAGCCGGACGTCGGCGTGAAGGTCAGCCGGATCGTCAGCTTGACCGACGATATCGCGTTGGCGCTTGCCGCGAAGGATATTCGTATGGAAGCGCCGATTCCGGGTAAATCTGCAATCGGGATCGAGGTTCCGAACACCGAGGTATCGATCGTAACGATGCGCGAGGTCATGGAGAGCGGCGCGTTTCAGGAAGCCAGCTCCAAGCTGTCGATCACACTGGGCCGCGATATATCCGGCCAGCCTATCGTCGGAAATTTGGCCCGGATGCCGCATATGCTGGTAGCAGGTGCGACCGGTTCCGGTAAATCCGTGTGTATCAACGGCATTATTACGAGCATTCTGTATAAGGCGAAGCCGGATGAAGTAAAATTTCTGATGATCGACCCGAAGATGGTCGAGCTTAACGTATATAACGGCATCCCGCATTTGCTGGCCCCGGTCGTCACCGATCCGCGCCGCGCGTCGTTGGCTTTGAAGAAAGTCGTCGTCGAGATGGAGAAGCGTTACGAGCTGTTCTCGAAGAGCGGGACGCGTAACATGGAAGGCTACAATACGATGCTGCTGGAGACGCAATCGGGGGCTCCGCTGCCGTATATCGTCGTCATCGTGGACGAGCTCGCCGACTTGATGATGGTGGCCGCGGGCGACGTCGAGGACGCGATTTGCCGTCTGGCGCAGATGGCGCGGGCTGCCGGAATCCACTTGATCATCGCTACGCAAAGACCTTCGGTCGACGTCATTACCGGCGTCATCAAGGCGAACATTCCTTCGCGTATCGCTTTCGGCGTATCTTCGCAGGTCGATTCGCGGACCATTCTCGATATGGTCGGCGCAGAGAAGCTGCTTGGCCGCGGCGATATGCTGTACTTGCCGATGGGCGCATCGAAGCCGGTTCGCGTTCAGGGAGCTTTCCTGTCCGACAGCGAAGTCGAGGCGGTCGTTAACTTCGTCAGAACGCAGGGGCAGGCCAACTATGTCGAGGATATGGTTCCGCAGATCGAGGAGCAGAGCGATGCTCCGGAGCAGGTTGAGGACGAATTGTACGATCAGGCGGTACAAATTATTCTCGAGGCGAAGCAGGCATCGGTGTCTCTGCTTCAGCGCCGCATGCGCGTAGGCTATACGAGAGCCGCGCGTCTGATTGATTCGATGGAAGCCAAGGGCATCGTAGGGCCTTACGAGGGAAGCAAGCCGCGCGAAGTGCTCGTGTCGCTGGAGCAGTATCAAGGCCGAATGTCTTCGTAATGCGGCTAGGTATAACAAAAGCATGCCGATCGGATGAATCGGCGTGCTTTATTATTGTTTAGGAAATGATGCGCAGCCATATCCTGTGGATATCTGGGATCTCCCCCGAAAGTAAAGTCTACCCATAGAACGATCCCAGAGGAAGGGTTAGACGCCGATCCAGCTTAGGCTGGATGCGGACGGAATAAGCTTCAGAGCATCACGTCACTTTTGGGGGATTTGTTCCTTAGGACTTCTTTCTATCCAAATTCGCGGCTTCTCCCCATACGGCTCTCCAGTACTTTCCTGTTTTGTCTGAATAGAAGCTTACTTCCTTTCTCATAATAACCTTAAAAAGGTTGCCAATATGAATGTGGGAAAGGTGAGTACAACTACATGAATAAACGTCTGATTGTCATTACATTCTGTTTGGTTTTTGTCTTGTTTGCCGGCTATCAGGTTAAGCACCGGTTCGATGCCCAGCAAACGTTCAGCAAGAATGATATCGCCTACGGCGCAGCGGGCAAAGATGTCTATGAGCTCCAGGGGAGATTGAAATACCTTGGCTTTTATTACGGGAGCGTCGACGGAGATTTCGGTTATAATACCCTGCGTTCCTTGAAATGGTTTCAATCCGAATTCGGCTTGAATGTAGACGGGATCGCCGGCTCCAAGACCAAGCTGAAGCTGTGGGAGGCGACCAAGGATTATAAGCCTGCGGCCAACGAGCTGCCGCCGACCACAGGAAACGCGGGAGCGGGGCAAACGGGCGGAGGAGAACAAGCAGGCAGTCCGCCGGCAAATATGACTTCGTCGAACCACCTCGGATTGTCGCAGCAGGATTTGGACATGATGGCCAACGCCGTTTACGGAGAATCCCGCGGGGAGCCTTACATCGGTCAAGTGGCGGTAGCGGCGGTTATTTTAAACCGCGTGCATTCCCCGAGCTTTCCGAATACCGTATCGGGGGTCATTTTCCAACCGGGCGCATTTACCGCGGTGGCGGACGGGCAAATTTGGCTGACGCCGAACGATACGGCCAAACGGGCCGTTCAGGACGCTTTAAACGGGACCGATCCTACTGGGGGCTGCCTGTACTATTTTAACCCGGAGACGGCTACGTCCAAATGGATTTGGACCCGCCCGCAGGTGAAGCAAATCGGCAAACATATTTTTTGCAAGTGAGGAAGACGAGAAGTGACCCTTAGCGGTTGCTTCTTCTGTTTCTGAAGGAATATAATGGAATAAACCCGACGAAAGGAGTTATGTCCCGTTGAAAAACATTCAATTTGAGCGTGGCACGATCCGTAATATTCGTGTGCATGTGCTGCCCACGCAGCAGTTTAAGACGTATGCCGTATCGGTGTACATCGGTACCCCCTTGGAGGAGGAGAAGGTAACGCCGACGGCTTTTACCCCTTTCGTGCTTCGCCGCGGTACGCAGAAATATCCGGAGACCAAGCAGTTCCGCGAGCGTCTAGATGATTTGTACGGGGCCGGCTTCGGATTCGATATTTACAAGCGGGGCGACTACCAAATGGTCCAGTTCCGTATGGATCTTATTCACGATCAGTTCGTTAACAGCACCGAGTCTTTGCTGCAGAAGGGGATCGAGTTCGTCGGAGAGGCTATCACGAAGCCTGCGCTCGATAACGGCAAATTTGTGAGCAAGTATGTGGATTCCGAGAAGATTACCCTGCAAAAACGAATTGAATCCATCATTAACGATAAAATCAGATACGCGGCTGAGCGATGCATTGAAGAAATGTGCAGCGATGAGCCGTACCGGCTTCATCCGCTCGGCAAAATCGATCGGCTGCAGGAGATTACTCCCGAGTCTTTATATTCGCGTTATCAGGAATGGCTGCAATCGGCCGTCATCGATATTTATGTCGTCGGCCAAACTTCGCTGGCGGAAGTGATGCCGATAGTCGAACGCAGCTTCGATGTGAGCAGAGCGGATGCCGGCAGCTACGCCAAAAAACCGGAGCATCGCAGCGTCTCCGAGGTCCGCGAAGTCATCGAGCGCCTGGATGTCAATCAAGGCAAGCTGAATATGGGGCTGCGCGTCTATACGACTTATGCGGATTCTACATATCCGACCGTCCTGATGTATAACGGCATTCTGGGAGGTTACCCGCATTCGAAGCTGTTTACCAACGTGCGGGAAAAAGCGAGCTTGGCTTATTACGCATCGTCGCGTCTCGACGGGCATAAAGGAATATTGACGATCCAATCGGGCATCGAGCTGGACAATTACGAGAAAGCCGTCGCCATTATTAAAAAGCAGCTGGAGGCGATGAATAACGGCGACATCAGCGATGTCGAGCTGCAGCAAACGAAAGCGATGATCACCGGACATTTGCGCGAGCTGCAGGATTCCGCCTTTGAGCTGATCGCCTTCGATTTCAACAATATTTTGTCCGGAGTGGAGCGCACCGTGCCGTCGTTAATCGATGATGTGCTTGCCGTCGATAAAGCGCGCATTCAAGAAGTGGCCAATCAGGTGAAGCTCGACACGATCTACTTCTTACGCGACCGGAAGGGAGGAGAATGAGCAGATGAAGGCTATTCCGTATCCTCATGTAAAAGAAACCTTATATGTCGAGCAGCTGCCGAACGGTCTGTCCGTTTTTATTTTGCCGAAAGAAGGCTTCCAGAAAACGTATGCGACCTTCTCCACCAAGTACGGTTCCATCGACAATCATTTTCAAGTGGAGGGCGGGGAAGAGAAGCGGGTTCCCGACGGCATCGCTCATTTCCTGGAGCATAAAATGTTCGAGGAGCCTACGGGCGACATCTTCGCCGTATTCGCTTCGCAAGGCGCCTCGGCCAACGCCTTCACCAGCTTTGACCGCACAACCTATTTATTCTCGGCGACCGAGCATATTCACGATAATTTGAAGACGCTGCTTAATTTCGTGCAAAATCCTTATTTCACGGATGAAAATGTGGAGAAGGAAAAAGGAATAATCGGGCAGGAAATCAAAATGTACCAGGATAACGCGGACTGGCGCTCCTACTTCGGTCTGATTGAAACGATGTACCATACTCATCCCGTGCATATCGATATAGCGGGAACGGTCGAGTCGATCTCTCACATCACGAAGGAGCTGCTGTACGACTGCTACCATACGTTTTACCATCCGAGCAATATGAGCCTCTTCGTCGTCGGTGGAGTGAAGCCTGAGGAAATTATCGAGCTGGTCAGGGAAAATCAGGCGGCGAAAGTATATGAGCCGCAGGGGAACATCGCCCGCTACTTCGATCAGGAGCCTCCTGGGGTCAAGCAGAAGGAGAAGGTTACGATCCTGCCGGTATCGCTTCCCAAATGCTTGTTCGGCTGCAAGGAGCCGGAACAGAAAGCGGCGGGCAAGGAGCTGCTCAAGCGGGAGCTTTCGATGAAGGTGCTGCTCGATATATTGCTTAGCCCCAGCTCGAGCATATATCAGAAGCTGTATGACGAACAATTGATTTCGGACAATTTCGGAAGCGAATATAACATCGCCGAAAACTATGCTTTCTCCGTCATCGGCGGCGATACGAAAGACCCCGAGAAGCTGATCGCGCGCATTAAAGAAGAGATCGATCAAGTGAAGCGGGACGGTGTGCAAGCCGCGGACTTCGAGAGAAGCCGCAAAAAGAAAATCGGCGGCTTTATGAGACAGCTCAACTCGCCTGAAGCGATCGCCAATGAATTTACGAAGTACCGCTTTAAAGGAATCGAGCTGTTCGATATTTTGCCGGTGTATGAGCAGATGACTATAGAAGACGTGAATGAACGGCTTCGTCAGCATTTTGATTGGAATCAGTTGGCGGCTTCCATCGTAAGAAGCGAGAAGGTTTGAATCCAGGCGTGAGCCATAAGCCGTTTACCGAGCAGACGGTGCTGATCACCGGGGCAAGCAGAGGCATCGGCGCGGCGATTGCGCAGCGGTTCTCCACGGTGGGAATGAATGTGATCATTCATTATTTGCAATCCCACGAGGGGGCTAACGAAACGGCACGCAGCTGTATGAAGCACGGCGCCAAGGTGCTGACGGCTGCAGCCGATTTGCGCAGCAGAGAACAAATTGCAAGATTGTACGAAAAGCTGGATCATCACAATATGATACCGGATATTTTGGTCAACAACGCCGGTATCTCCCATTACGGGCTATTGTCCGATGTGACCGAAGAAATGTGGGACGATGTGATGGGCGTCAATTTAAAGGGCACTTTTTTGACTACGCAGCAGTTTATGCAGCCGATGATCAACCGCAAATACGGCCGAATTATCAACGTCTCCTCGATCTGGGGCATATCCGGCGCTTCCTGCGAAGTCGTATACTCTACGGCCAAAGGCGGTATGAACGCATTCACCAAAGCGTTGGCCAAAGAACTGGCGCCATCGGGCGTTACCGTCAATGCCGTCGCTCCGGGAGCGGTGGACACGATGATGATGGCCGGATTTGATTCCGAAGAGAAAGCCGCGCTGGAAAACGAAATTCCCGCAGGACGATTCGCCCAGCCGGATGAGATCGCTTCGCTGGTCTATTTCTTGGCGTTGCCAGAATCCGGCTATATTACCGGGCAAATCATAAGTCCCAACGGCGGCTGGCTGACTTAGCGAACTGCATATTTCGCCTCCTTTTTGCGAACATTAGTATTCGTAGTGATACTTCATCTAAAGGGAGGCTGACAACAATGGCAACAGCATTGAAGGTGTTCGATCGTTGGAAAGAATTTTTGGGCGATCGGGTAGAACAAGCTCAGAAGTCGGGAATGAGCGAAGATACGATCAGCAAGCTTGCATTCCAAATCGGCGAATTTCTGTCTGACAAGGTCGATCCGGAGAACAATGAAGAACGTATTTTGAAAGATCTGTGGGATGTCGCCGACGAGTCGGAACGCAAAACGATGGCTCGCCTGATGGTGAAACTTGTAAATAAATAAGCGATGTTACGAGCCTCCTGCCAAGGAGGCTTTTCCATGCCAATCATGGTATACTTAAAGGAAATGTTCCAAAGAAAGGCGGCAAGAAGAAGTTTGAGTACATGGAGATGGGCAAGATGTTCAGCAATCATAATGTGCGTACTATTCATTGTTAGCGGCTGCGGTAAAAATATACCCGCAATCGACCCGGCGCTTTTGCAAAACAAACAATCCGTGCTTCTCATTACGGAGCCGAATTTGCCGGATACGACCAAGTCGTTGATTTCCAAAACGCTGTCGTCTTGGAAGGATAAAGAGTTTATTGCGAATGAATGGCTCCCGGATGTCACGTCCTTGTCCGAAGAGCAGGTTAATAAAATTCATTCCGTAGCTTATGATTACATCATCGTAGCGGGCAATGGCCTCAATCAGCAGGTTTTGCCTTATATCGGAACGACTCCGGACAAAAAGTGGATTTTGCTGGATAACGCGATCGATCGTACGGAAACGCCGGTATCGGCTACCAATCTGGAATGGAAGAGAAGCGGCGCGGAGTTCATGCGTTCCCAATGGGGCGAATGGGTCAAACAGCAGCAGGCTATGGGCAAAGCGATTGAATGGATTACCGCATCGGCCAATCCGATCCCATCCGAATGGGCTCCTTCGGAGGAAGCGGAATATATTTCGCTCTCCGATGCTGAGGGATGGTACCCGCAATTTCAAAATCAGGTGAAGCAGCATGCTCCTGACTGGATAGCGGTATACTCGCCGCTGGAGGCGAACGTGCTGCAGCGGATGAAAAATTTGCAGGTACCCGTGATGAATATGGCCGCGACCTCGGTCGCGCTGAAATGGGATACCGTGCTTAACGGTATTTTGGACCAGATGAAAAATAAACGGTGGACGCCGGGAATTCAAAACTATACGGATCAGGAAATTACGATTAACAAGCCGCAGTAAACTTTTTCTGAAAACGAGAAGGAATTTAGCGAATTTTGTAGAATATTTTCGTAAGATGTTACAAAATATGAAAAGATGCGCACTGAACATCAACGACGAGGTGTAAATAATGGAAACGAAGCAATGGTACATGGAATACCGAATTCATAAAAACCGTCCCGGTCTGTTGGGAGATGTCGCTTCCTTGATGGGGATGCTCGATATAAACATCGTGACGATTAACGGGGTAGAGGACCGCACTCGCGGCATGCTGCTGCAAACCAATGATAATGAAAAAATCGAATTAATGGGTAAAATGTTGAAAAAAGTGGATAATATAACTATAACGGCCCTTAGGGAACCCAAATTGGTAGATATTTTGGCCGTCCGCCACGGACGCTATATCGAACGGGACTCGGATGACCGTAAAACCTTCCGCTTTACCCGCGATGAGCTTGGCTTGTTGGTCGACTTTCTGGGGGAAATTTTCAAGCAGGAAGGCAATCAGGTTGTCGGACTAAGAGGAATGCCCCGCGTAGGCAAGACCGAGTCGATCATCGCAGGCAGCGTATGTTCCAATAAACGCTGGACGTTCGTTTCGTCGACGCTGCTTAGACAAACCGTGCGCAGTCAGCTGTCGGAAGATGAGATGAATGCGAATAACGTATTTATTATCGACGGGATCGTTTCGACGATTCGCTCGAATGAGAAGCATCATGTGCTTCTGCAGGAAATTATGAGCATGCCTTCCACTAAGGTCATCGAGCATCCGGATATTTTTATCCGCGAATCCCAGTACACCTACGATGATTTTAACTATATCGTGGAGCTGCGCAACAACCCGGATGAAGAAATTTCGTACGAAAGCTTTATCAGCGGGTTCGATGAATATTAATACGAACATATCAGCCGCAACGGAAAGAGGGTGACAACATGACGGATCTTGGCCAACTGCTGCGAAAGGCAAGGTTGGATAAAAAAATATCGCTGGAACAATTGGAAGAAACGACGAAGATTCGCAAACGTTATCTGGAAGCGATCGAGGACGGGGACTATAAGGTCTTGCCGGGCAATTTCTATGTGCGGGCTTTTATCAAGAGCTACGCGGAAGCGGTGGGAATGGACCCGAACGAAGTGCTTCGTATGTATCAAAACGTGATTCCGACTCCCGAGCCTGAGCATATCGAGCCGATCCGGGCCAAAAGAACGGGGCGAAACACGGAAAAGATCGGGAAATACGCTTCGACGATCATGATGGTTTCCTTTGTAATTCTCATTCTGGGGATCATCTATTACTATATCAATGCGAATTATAACGGCAAGCAGCAGGAAGCGGGCGCTTCGAACGAGCCTAACCGGGTGACGGATAAGGGGGAGCCCGCCTCGGTGACAGGCGATACATATGGAATTTCGCTGAATGCATCGACGCCGACGCCTACTCCTACGCCGACCCCGCCACCGGCGCCGCAGGTCGATGTTAAGCTTGTGAAAAGCCAGAACGGAACCGACTTCTATTCGGTCAGCAATACCGACAAGCTGAAAATCGAAATGAAGGTTACCGGCGACGCCTGCTGGGTACAGATCGATTCGCTGGGAGAAACGCGGAAGACTCTCGAACAAGGAACTTACACGAGCGGTGAGGCTCCTAATTGGGAACTCGACAATTCGGCGTTTATGATCTTCGGACGATCCAACGCGGTCGAGCTTACGGTGAACGGCACGTCGATTACGGTCGGCGATACGCCGAACGCGAAGCGGATTCAGATCGATTTGGCCAAAGCATAAGGTTTATGGGCTGCGCTTTTCGGGCAGTCTGATGAGGAAGCGCGCAGCCCGAAAGTTGATGCAAGCAAGGAAAGGCACCCGAAAGCGTTGGCTAAGGTGTCTTTTTGTGTTATTCTCTGGGTAGAGGAAAAATCAGGATAAAGGATGAGTGAAGAATGAGTTCCGAAAGTTCGTTTGATATTGTCTCCAAAATGGATATGCAGGAATTGAACAATGCGATTAACCAGGCGGAGAAAGAGATTTCGACCCGCTTTGATTTTAAGAACAGCAAGAGCAGCATCGCTCTGGAGAAGGAGGAGCTGGTCATTGTCTCCGACGATGAATTCAAGCTGCAGAACGTGCTCGATATACTGCACTCCAAGATGGCCAAGAGAGGCATCGCCTTGAAAAATCTGGAGTACGGCAAGGTAGAGGGAGCCTCTTCAGGAACGGTTCGCCAGCGGATCAAGCTGAAGCAAGGCATCGATCAGGACAATGCCAAGAAGATCAACATCCTTATCCGCGACTCTAAGCTGAAGGTGAAGAGTCAGATTCAAGGAGAACAAATCCGCGTAACCGGTAAAAACAAGGATGATTTGCAGCAAATTATCCAGCTTCTCCGCAAGGCGGACTTGCCTTTGGAACTGCAGTTTCTGAACTTCAGGTAAGCTTTTTCGGGAGCGTTTGCCCTTGCTCCTAGCTTTATGCGGCTGCGAGGGCCCTTTTTTGACACTCTTTATACCCATGTATTATACTTGAGACAAAATAGTAGGGCTTGAACATTGGAGGATTTTACATGACAGAGAAAGTGAAGGTAGTTACGCTTGGTTGCGAGAAAAACCTGGTCGATTCGGAGATTATGTCAGGTTTGGTTCACGGGCGCGGCTATGAATTGGTCGACGATAAAGAAGAGGCCACCGTTATCATTGTCAATACATGCGGATTTATCGACGCCGCCAAAGAGGAATCGGTAAATACCATTCTCGATATGGCCGATCTGAAGCAGACGGCGAATTTGAAGGCATTGATCGTATCCGGATGCCTTACGCAGCGGTACAAGGAAGAGCTGATGAAGGAGATGCCCGAGATTGACGGGATCGTCGGTACGGGTGATTTTTATAAAATCAACGAGATCGTCGATGAGGCGCTGGCCGGCAAAAAGCCGATCCACGTCGGCAATCCTATCTTTAATTACGAGGCTTCGCTGCCCAGACGCGTAGCGACTCCCCGCTACACCGCTTACGTCAAAATCGCCGAAGGCTGCGACAATGCCTGTACCTTCTGCAGTATTCCGATCATGCGGGGCAAATTCCGCAGCCGGAGTATCGAGTCCATTATTGCAGAGGTAGAGCAGCTTGCCGCGCAGGGTGTCAAAGAAATCAGCCTGATCGCACAGGATTCGACCAACTACGGCACGGACTTGTACGACGGTTTCATGCTGCCCACGCTGCTGAACCGGGTCACCGAAGTGCCGGGCATCGATTGGGTGCGCCTGCATTATGCTTATCCCGGATTTTTCACCGATGAGCTGATCGATACGATCGCAAGCAACCCGAAGGTGTGCAAATACGTCGACATGCCTCTGCAGCATAGCGAGGACAGCATTCTGAAACGGATGAGAAGACCGGGAAGACAGCGGGACGCGCGGGAGCTGATCAGCAAGATTCGTGCCAGAATCCCGAACGTTTCCTTGCGAACTTCGCTGATCGTCGGTTTCCCCGGAGAGACGGAGCAGGATTTCGAGAATTTGAAGCAGTTTATCCGCGAGGTGGAATTCGACCGTCTGGGCGTGTTCTCTTATTCCAAGGAGGAAGATACGCCGGCGTCCCGCTTGCCTGACCAGGTGCCTGATGAAGTCAAGGAGTACCGCGCGAATACGTTGATGGAGATTCAACGCGAAATCTCGAATCTGCGCAACGGCAGCCGGATCGGCCAAGTCGTCGACGTGCTGATCGAGAAGTATGACGGCAGAAGCGACGTATATGTCGGCCGGACGCAATACGACGCTCCGGAAATCGACGGAGAAGTGTTCGTGAAAGGCGCCAAGCTTCAAATCGGTGAATTAGCCAAGGTTCGTATTACCCATTCGTTCGAGTTTGATTTATCCGGGGAGGTTGTGGCATGAACCTGGCCAATCGGATCACTTTGGCGAGGATCTTTTTAGTTCCCATCATTATGTTTTTTTTGCTGGTGAACGTGAAGTTTCCTCATATCCGAATCGAGCAATTCGTTATTACCTACAACCAGATCATTGCCGCATTGATCTTCATCATTGCCGCCAGCACGGACAGTCTGGACGGCTACATTGCGCGCAAGCGCAAGCTGGTCACCAATCTCGGGAAGCTGCTGGACCCGCTCGCGGATAAGCTGCTTGTGTCCGCCGTGCTCATTTCTCTGGTGGAAATGGGCAAGCTGGGCGCCTGGATTGCGATCGTCATCATCAGCCGCGAATTCGCGGTAACCGGCTTGCGCCAAATCGCGCTCGTGGAAGGCCATGTCATCGCGGCGAGCAAATGGGGGAAATGGAAGACGGCGACGCAGATTACGGCGATTATCGCTTTGCTGATCAATAATTTTCCGTTTGCCTTCATCAATTTCCGCTTCGATATGTTCGCCAGCTGGATCGCGGCAATCATCACGGTCTATTCCGGTTTCGATTATTTCGTAAAAAATAAGCATGTCCTGAATTTCAGCGATTGAAAAACAGTAGGTTTATCCTATTGTTTTTTTGTTGCCCGCTAAAACCCGGACTTTGAGAAGGAGATGTCGAAGATGAAGGCAGAGATTATCGCCGTAGGAACGGAGTTGCTGCTCGGTCAGATCGTGAATACGAACGCGCAGTTTTTGGCGCAAGGCTGCGCCGATCTGGGGGTTACCGTTCACTTTCAGACGGTGGTGGGAGACAATGAGGCGCGCTTGATTGAAGCGCTCGGACTGGCTTCCGGACGGGCTGATCTGGTTATATGCACCGGAGGGCTGGGGCCGACCCAGGACGACCTGACCAAGGACGCGCTGTCCGCCTATTTGAACCGCCAGCTGATTTTGCATCAGCCGTCGATGGACAAAATAGAGACTTTTTTCCGCGATCGCGGCATTCATATGGTCGAAAGCAACCGGAGGCAGGCGCTGATGCCGGAAGGCAGCGATCCTTTGCCGAATGACGCGGGGATGGCCGTCGGCACGGCGCTGACTCAGGACGGGACCCACTATGTGCTGCTGCCCGGTCCGCCGAAGGAAATGAAGCCGATGTTCGAGCGCTATGCGGCCGCCTGGATTTCGACCAAGCTGGACGGCGTGCACCCGCTGCACTCCCGCATGCTGAAGTTCGCCGGAATCGGGGAATCGTCGCTTGAACACGAGCTGCTCGATCTGATCAAGGAACAGTCGGACCCGACTATCGCTCCTTATGCGAAGGAAGGGGAGGTTGCGGTCCGCATCACCACCCGCGCGGCCTCCAAAGAGCAGGCGGACGCCAAGCTGGACCCGCTGGAAGCGGAAATCCGCAGCAGGCTGGGGGCCTACATTTATGCATCCAGGGACATTAGTCTGGAGCAGGCGATCGTTCGGATCATGCAGGAGAGAGGGCTGAAGCTGTCGGCGGCCGAGAGCTGCACCGGAGGCTTGCTCAGCGACATGATCACCGCCGTGCCCGGAAGCTCCGCCGTCTATCAGGGAGGCATCGTCTGCTATACGAACGAATGGAAGCACCGGCTGCTGGGCGTTCCTATGGACGTGCTCGAAGGGACGGACGCTCCGGGAGCCGTCAGCGAGAAGGCCGCGCGCCTGCTTGCCGAGGGGCTGCTGCAGCGTTCGGACAGCGACTTTGCCGTCTCCATCACGGGCGTAGCGGGCCCGGGAACATCGGAGGGCAAACCCGTCGGACTCGTGTACGTCGGCATCGCCCGCAAGGGCTGCGCAACCGAAGTTGCGCAGCTGGCGCTCTCCGGCACCCGCGACATCATTAAGCTGCGGGCGGCGCGAAGCGCCCTGTACCGGCTCTGGAAGCTTCTATCAAATTAGCGCTTGATTAGTGCCCCGGCATTGTAATATAATAGTTTTACGGAAGAACCGTGACAATGGCAACTTGTTGCGGTTTTTATTTTGACTGACAATCGAATGTATGTTCGCAAAAAATGCTTGGCAATAGAGACAAAACAAGTTATCATAGAAGTATCCAATACGAGAAAAGGAAGTGACCGTTTTGACAGATCGGCGCGCAGCACTGGAAAATGCCCTTCGTCAAATTGAGAAGCAATTTGGCAAAGGCTCTATTATGAAACTGGGTGAATCCACCCACATGCAGGTTGAAACGATTCCGAGCGGTTCCCTCGCTCTTGATATTGCGCTGGGCATCGGCGGTTTCCCTCGCGGTAGAATTATAGAAGTATACGGTCCGGAATCTTCCGGTAAAACGACGGTTGCCCTGCATGCTATCGCAGAAGTGCAAAAAGCGGGCGGACAAGCCGCTTTCATCGACGCGGAGCATGCGCTCGATCCATCGTACGCCAGCAAGCTGGGCGTCAATATCGACGAGCTGCTGCTGTCCCAGCCGGACACCGGGGAGCAGGCGCTTGAGATTGCCGAAGCATTGGTGCGCAGCGGCGCCGTTGATATCGTCGTCATCGACTCCGTAGCGGCTCTGGTGCCGAAGGCCGAGATCGAGGGCGAGATGGGCGATTCCCATGTCGGTTTGCAGGCTCGTCTGATGTCGCAGGCGCTGCGCAAGCTTTCCGGCGCTATCAACAAATCCAAGACGATCGCGATCTTCATCAACCAGCTTCGCGAGAAAGTCGGCGTCATGTTCGGTAACCCGGAGACAACGCCGGGCGGCCGCGCTTTGAAATTTTATTCATCCGTCCGTTTGGACGTACGCCGTGTGGAAACGATCAAGCAAGGTAACGACATGGTAGGTAACCGCACGCGGGTGAAGGTCGTTAAGAACAAGATGGCGCCTCCGTTCAAGCAGGCCGACATCGATCTGATGTACGGCGAAGGCATTTCCCGTGAAGGAAGCATCATCGATATCGGCACCGAGATGGACATTGTCCAGAAGAGCGGAGCCTGGTATTCGTACAACAACGACCGTTTGGGTCAAGGGCGCGAAAATGCGAAGCAATTTTTGAAGGAAAATCCTCATATCGCTGATGTGATCGAAAAGAAAATCCGCGATAACAGCAACTTGATCGTCGCTAACGGCTCCGATCTCGCCGAGAAGGATGAGGAAGAAGAAGCGGATTTGCTGGCATTTGAATAACATTTGAATAATATAGGAACAGAAGGCGCCTGTACTTTGGTATAAGGTGCCTTTTCTTCAATTTGAGGTGTTTGAGACTATTGGAAACGGATAACGTTAGGGAAACCGAACAGCAGGACGCAGTTCGATGCGGCACGATAACGAAGATCGAGCGACAGAAGCGGGTCAAAGACCGCTATAACCTGTATATCGATGATCAATACGCTTTCTCCGTGCACGAGGATGTGCTGATCAAGCATAGGCTGGTCAAAGGCGCGGAGATCGGCGTAGAGCATTTCAGAGCGATTGCGCAGGCTCAGGAGCGGCAGCAGGCTTATGTGGACGCCATCCGGCTCCTCTCCTTCCGTCTGCGCTCCGAATACGAGCTGAAGGCGCGGCTCAAAGAAAAGGGATACGATCCGCAGGTGGCTGCCGAGACGCTGGAGAGGCTAAGGCGGGAACAGTATGTCGATGACAGTCAGTTTGCCGAGCAGCTGGCCATGCAGCGCATTCGCTCGCAGAAAAAAGGCCGCAACTGGGTTAGGCAGGAGCTTCAGCATAAGGGGCTTCAACCCGAGCATATCGCCCAGGCGCTGGAGCAAGTAGACGAGGAGACGGAATACCGGTACGCTTTTGAGCTGGCGTTCAAAAAATACCGTTCGGACTTCGCAGAGGACCCTTTGAAGGGCAGAAGGAAGGCCGCCGGCTTCCTCATGCGCCGGGGATATTCATCGAGGATTGCCACTCGCGTCATAAGAGAGCTGGGTCTAGCTTACGGAGAGCTTGATCTGGAGGAAGCCGACTATGAATTTGAATAAAACAATGGAAATGCGATTCCGTCAAACCTGCGCCGCACGGCGGCTTGCCGGGATTCGGCGTGTTCCGGAGCAATCATTTCTGCGGGGGACACCTTGACAAGCTTCTTCGACAAAAGATAAAATAATCATGTATATTTTTATACACAGAATCTTCCTGCAATGCTTGAGCGGGAAATTCACAAAGTAAAATCGCCAATTTTTACTTTATCTTAAGCTTGTTATGCGGATTAAAAACCATACTGTCCCAAGCTTACCCCTTGGAGAAACAACGAGGAGGTGAACTGGATCATGCATCCGGCCATCTGGATCTTACTCATTCTCGTTGTTGGTGCGCTATGCTTTTGGATTGGTTATTTTATCCGCAAGTCCCTTGCAGAAGCGAAAATTTCGAGTGCCGAGCAAGCCGCTGAGCAGATTAAAGAAAATGCTAAGAAAGAAGCGGAGGCATTGAAGAAAGAAACGGTTCTGGAAGCCAAGGATGAAATTCACAAGCTCAGAACCGAAGCTGAAAAAGACATTCGTGATCGTCGAAATGAAACACAACGACAAGAGAGACGATTGTTGCAAAAAGAGGAATCGCTGGATAAAAAATTAGAAGCCCTAGAGAAAAAAGAAGAGCAGGTCGCCAACAAAGAGAAAAGAATCGAAGAAACGCAAGCGCAAATCGACGAGATTTACAAAAATCAAGTTGCCGAGCTCGAACGGATTTCCGCCCTTACGATGGAGGACGCGAAGCAAATTATCCTCACGAACGTAGAGCAGGAAGTTCGCCATGAAACGGCTCAGCTCATCAAGGAAATCGAACAACAGGCCAAAGAAGAGGGCGACAAGAAGGCGCGCGAGATTATTACGCTGGCGATCCAGCGTTGCGCCGCCGATCACGTTGCGGAAACGACGGTTTCTGTCGTATCGCTGCCTAACGAAGAAATGAAAGGCCGCATTATCGGCCGCGAAGGAAGAAACATCCGTGCATTGGAAACGCTGACGGGCATCGATCTGATCATCGACGATACGCCTGAAGCGGTAATTCTTTCCGGGTTTGATCCTATTCGCAGGGAGATTGCCCGCACTTCGCTTGAAAAATTGGTTGCCGACGGACGTATACACCCTGCCCGCATAGAGGAAATGGTCGAGAAGTCGCGCAAGGAAGTGGATGAGCGGATTCGTGAATACGGGGAACAAGCTACATTCGAAACCGGCGTTCACGGATTGCATCCGGATTTGATCAAAATTTTAGGCCGCTTGAAGTTCAGAACCAGTTATGGACAAAACGTATTGAAGCATTCGATGGAAGTGGCCTATTTAACCGGATTAATGGCTGGAGAGCTCGGGGAAGACGTGACATTGGCGAAACGTGCCGGTCTCCTGCATGACATCGGTAAAGCTTTGGACCACGAAGTCGAGGGTTCACACGTTGAAATCGGTGTTGAAATTGCCAAGAAATACAAAGAGCATCCGGTTGTCATTAACAGTATTGCATCCCACCACGGCGATTGCGAAGCCACATCGGTCATCGCTATGCTGGTAGGCGCAGCGGATGCGCTGTCCGCGGCCCGTCCGGGAGCGCGGCGCGAAACGCTGGAGACTTACATCAAGCGTCTGGAGAAACTGGAAGAAATTTCCGAGTCCTTCGAAGGCGTCGAGAAGTCGTACGCGATCCAAGCAGGCCGCGAAGTACGCGTGATGGTGCAGCCGGAGAAAGTCGACGATACGGAAGCGTTCCGTCTCGCTCGCGACATTACCAAGAAAATCGAGAGCGAGCTCGATTATCCGGGTCACATCAAAGTCACTGTGATTCGCGAGACCCGCGCGGTCGAATATGCAAAATAAGCAACTGCATACACTAAGATGAAAAGTGGCTGAATAAGCCACTTTTCTTTTCCCTCAAAAGGGATGTTCCAACAGCGAAGGGAGTCGTACCATGAGAATTTTATTTATCGGCGATATCGTAGGCTCGGTCGGACGCAAAGCCGTCAAAGCCTGTTTGCCGGGCCTCAAAGCCAAGTATAATCCGACGGTGGTTATCGCCAACGGCGAAAACGCGGCCGGAGGGAGAGGAATCACTTCCGCAATTGCGAAGGAATTTTTCGAGCTTGGCGTGCACGGGATTACGATGGGCAACCATACATGGGATCAGAAAGATATTTTTGATTTTATAGATGATGAGGAACGGATCGTGAGACCGGCCAACTTCCCCAAAGGAACTCCCGGCCGCGGACATACGACGATCAAAGTTAAAGACCAGGAGCTCGTGATCGTCAATCTTCAGGGGCGCACTTTTTTGCCGCCGCTGGATTGCCCGTTCGAGAAAGCGGACGCCATCCTGGAATCGCTCAAAAAGAAGCATAAATATATACTGGTCGACTTCCATGCGGAGGCTACCTCTGAGAAGCTCGCAATGGGTTGGCATTTGGACGGAAGGGTGTCGGCAGTAGTCGGTACGCATACGCATGTTCAAACCCATGACGAGCGAATTTTGCCGTCAGGAACGGCCTATGTAACCGATGTCGGGATGGTCGGCCCGCGCGACGGAATTTTGGGGATGGACCGGCAGGCCGTTCTGCAAAAATTTAAAACCCAGCTGCCCGTAAGATTCGTCGTAGATGAGGGCAAATGGCATTTTCATGCCGTTTGTATCGATTTGGACCCGGCGACGGGGCTCGGTACGAAAATCCGGCTGATCCGAATGGACGAAGATCAATTCATATTCGAATAAAAATAGGCAGTCGCGCATAAATTGACGCGCAATTCGCAATTTTTAGTATTTACTATCTTCGGGAAGAAGGAATTAACGGCAATTTCCTAGAATATGATTAGTACTGGAAGCAATCCATCATTCCCGAGGAGGTACTTTTCATGGAAGTATTAAAAGTTTCAGCAAAGTCCAATCCTAACTCCGTAGCCGGCGCGTTAGCAGGAGTATTGCGTGAACGCGGTGCAGCTGAGCTGCAGGCAATCGGGGCTGGGGCTCTCAACCAAGCGATTAAGGCTGTAGCGATTGCACGAGGATTTGTGGCTCCCAGCGGGGTTGATTTGATTTGCGTACCAGCATTCACCGATATTGTTATAGACGGGGAAGACCGGACGGCCATCAAGCTTATCGTAGAACCGAGATAAATTGCTGAAACTTTTATTTGATTATGCAGCCTTAACGCCTGTTTACTTTGTAGACAGGTTTTTTTACCACAAAGGAATGAAAGCAGCAAGCGAGCAGACTCTTTTTTTTCGGAGATCGGCTCGCCGCATGAAAGTTCCATCCACCATACCATCAACCTCTAAACGCGATCTTGATCCTTTAACGGGCCGCGGGTAGAGGTTTTTTCTATTCCGGGAGGGTTGTCCGAATGAAAATAATCGACGGTCATTGCGATGTGCTGCTAAAAATGTTTGAAAATTCAAGCATCGATTTCTATGATCCGCTGAACGCAGAACTGGATGTAAGCTTTGCCAAAATGAAACGATCGGGAGTGAAGATCCAGTTTTTCGCGATTTATTTGGCTGAGAGTATGAAACAACCAAATTTTGACCATTATTTGGAGTATATAAATATTTTTTATCAGAAAATTATTGCAAACGGTAGAATCGCCCTGATCCGAAACCGAACCGACCTTAACAACGTAATGAATGGAAGCGCTTGTGGCGCTATTCTTACCTTGGAAGGAGCGGATGCGATTCGGAACCATTCCTTGTACACGCAAATCTTGTTTCATCTCGGAGTGCGCTTGATTGGGGTTACTTGGAATTACGCCAACTGGGCTGCAGACGGCGTTCTGGAGCCGCGGCAGGGAGGTTTCTCGCGGGAAGGCAAACGGTTTATTAAAGAATGCAACGATTTGGGTATAATACTAGATGTATCCCATCTGTCGGTGAAATCGTTCTGGGATGTGGCCGATTTGTCGCAAAAGCCTTTTGTCGCCACGCATTCCAACGCCAAGGAGGTTTGTCCTCACCCGCGCAATCTGGATGACGATCAGATCCGGGCTTTGCTCCTGCAAAAAGGAGTTATCGGAATCACGTTCGTCCCTTGGTTTGTTAAGGAAAAGGGCGCCGTGATCGATGATTTGGTCCGTCATATCGAGCATATTTGCGCTCTGGGAGGGGAACGGCAGCTGGTGCTCGGGTCCGATTTTGACGGTATCAGCCAATGGATTCCCGGGCTTGAAAACGCCGGCCAGTTCGCTCATTTGGCGCAGCATCTTAGTAAATATTACAAGGATGAATGGATCGAAGGATTTTTTTTCCGCAACTGGTACGATTTTTTGCGAGTCAACCTTCCGCCCGGGTGAATTTTACATCTTCAACGGAGATATATGCCCATAAGATCGATCTATTTACGATATGGATATCATCTAAAAATACTATCTTTCGTTTTGGATGAAACTACTTGCTTTTTAGCATGCAAAGTCATAAAATTTGGTTGACAACTGAAAGAAATTTTTTATCCATTTGTGAAATTTCTTTTAAATGCTTCAAGTTGATCTATTTGCAATGTCAGTGACAAATAAAAGGAGTGGACAACGGTGATTAGCCAATTATCTTGGAAGATCGGAGGACAACAAGGGGAAGGTGTTGAGAGTACCGACAAAATCTTCTCGACGGCATTGAATCGTCTTGGATATTATTTGTACGGATACCGTCATTTCTCCTCTCGTATTAAGGGGGGACACACCAACAACAAGATCAGAATCAGTACGAAACCGATTCGTGCGATTTCCGACGACTTGGATATCCTTGTTGCATTTGACCAAGAAACAATCGATTTAAACGCGCATGAGCTTCGTGAGAACGGCGTAGTTGTAGCAGACGCCAAATTTAATCCTGTTGTACCTGAAGGTGTTAAAGCTCGTTTGTTCCCTGTGCCTATTACAGCGATCGCTGAAGAGCTGGGAACATCCTTATTTAAGAACATGGCTGCTTCCGGCGCGTCTTGGGCTTTGCTCGGTTTGCCTTTGGAAGTATTTAATAAAGCGGTAGAAGAAGAATTCGGACGTAAGGGTCCGGCTGTCGTAGAGAAAAATATCGAAGCGGTTCGCAAAGCGGCCGAGTTTATTCTGGAAATGAACGGCGGTCCATTGCCTGAATTCCAGCTTGAGCCGGCTGACGGCAAGCAGAAGCTGTTTATCATCGGTAACGATGCTATCGGTTTGGGCGCCGTTGCAGCGGGCTGTCGTTTCATGCCTGCATATCCGATTACGCCTGCATCCGAGATCATGGAATACCTGATCAAAGCGCTGCCTAAATTCGGCGGTACCGTTATCCAAACCGAAGACGAGATTGCTGCGGTAACGATGGCGATCGGCGGCAACTACGGCGGCGTGCGCACGATGACGGCATCGGCGGGTCCCGGTCTTTCCCTGATGATGGAAGCTATCGGTCTTGCCGGCATGACGGAAACGCCTGTCGTTATCGTCGATACGCAGCGCGGCGGTCCAAGCACGGGTCTTCCGACGAAACAGGAACAATCCGACTTGCTCGCGATGATCTACGGAACGCACGGCGAGATTCCGAAAATCGTATTGTCCCCGTCCACGATTGAAGAGTGCTTCTATGATACGGTCGAAGCGTTCAACCTGGCGGAGAAATACCAAGTTCCTGTCATTTTGCTGACCGACTTGCAGCTTTCTCTCGGTAAACAATCCAGCGAATTGCTCGATTACAACAAAATCGTGATCGACCGCGGGCGTTTGGTGCAAGGCGACTTGCCTGAACTGGAAGCCAATAAAATGTTCAAACGTTATGAATTGTCGGAAGACGGAGTATCCCCGCGCTCGGTTCCGGGTCAAAAATATGGTATTCACCATGTTACCGGCGTAGAGCACGATCAAGAAGGCCGTCCGTCGGAAAGCGCGATTAACCGTAAGCAAATGATGGATAAACGTCTCGGCAAATTGAAGAATGTGAAAGTGACGAACCCGATTCTGGTCGACGCTCCTCATGCTGAACCGGACCTGCTGATTATCGGCATGGGCTCGACAGGCGGTACGATCGACGAAGCGAGAAGCCGTCTGGACAAACAAGGCATCAAAACAAACCATATTACCGTGCGTTTGCTGAATCCGTTCCCGGTTGAAGAATTGCAGCCGTATCTGGAAAAAGCAAAAACGGTAGTTGTCATCGAAAACAACGCAACGGCTCAATTGGCATCCTTGATCAAATTGAACGTTGGTTATGCAGATAAAATCAAAAACTTGCTGAAATATAACGGTAATCCGTTCTTGCCGGCAGAAATCACTACATTTTGTCAGGAGTTGAGTCCAGTATGGCAACGTTAAAAGATTTTCGCAACAATATTAAACCTAACTGGTGTCCGGGGTGTGGAGACTTCTCCATCCAGGCTGCTATTCAAAGAGCCGCTGCTAATGTAGGTTTGGAGCCGGAGCAATTGGGCGTGGTTTCCGGTATCGGCTGTTCCGGGCGTATTTCCGGTTATATTAATGCATACGGCTTCCACGGCGTTCACGGCCGTTCCCTGCCGATCGCGCAAGGCCTGAAAATGGCTAACCGCGAGCTGACCGTTATCGCGGCTGGCGGCGACGGCGACGGCTTCGCTATCGGTATGGGTCATACGGTTCATGCGATTCGCCGTAACATCGACATTACGTACATCGTTATGGATAACCAAATCTACGGGTTGACGAAAGGTCAAACGTCGCCGCGCAGTGCGGAAGGCTTCAAAACGAAAAGTACGCCGTCCGGCTCTATCGAGACGGCACTGTCTCCTCTGGAAGTAGCTATTGCCGCAGGCGCTACGTTCGTTGCGCAATCGTTCTCCAGCAACCTGAAACAGCTGACCGCCTTGATCGAAGCGGGTATGAAGCACAAAGGCTTCTCCTTCATCAACGTATTCAGCCCTTGCGTAACTTTTAATAAAGTGAACACATACGACTGGTTTAAAGAAAACATCGTCGATCTGGAGGATACTCCGGATTACGATCCAAGCAACCGCGTTATGGCTATGACCAAAATCATGGAAACGAACGGTTTGCTGACCGGCCTGATCTATCAAAATAATAGCAAAACGAACTACGAGAGCCATGTTGCAGGCTTCAAGGAAGAAGCGTTGGCTAAACAAAACATCAAGATTACCAAAGAAGAATTTGAGAAATTGATGGCGGAATTTAAATAATTTTATGAAACTTGCAAAAGCATGCGGCTCCGCCGTATGCTTTTTTTATTTGCTTACGTTATAATCAAGAGGAGTCTGCAAATACTGGAAAATGGTGCATAAGACTAATAACCGCAGGGGGTAATACGTATGAAACAAGTGCCTATCGGAGTATCGGCAAGACATATCCATCTATCGCTAGAACATATCGAACGCTTGTTCGGGGAAGGTTATCAGTTGAATGTGCTTAAAGATTTGTCCCAGCCCGGGCAGTATGCGGCTGCAGAAACGGTCGCCGTGGTAGGGCCTAAGGGGCGTTTCGATAAAGTAAGAATTCTCGGTCCGGCCAGAGGCAAGACGCAATTGGAAGTGTCCCGTTCCGACGCCTTTGCGCTCGGTATGAATCCTCCGGTGCGCGAATCCGGACATACGGAAGGAACTCCCGGAATCACCGTTATCGGCCCTGCAGGGCAAGTAGACATCGAAGAGGGAGTAATCGTAGCCGCGCGCCATATTCATTTCCATAGGGATGACGCGGCCCGTTGGGGCATTGCCGACAAGCAGCTGCTGACGGTTAAGGTGGAGGGAGAACGCGCGTTGATTTTCGAGAAGGTGCTGGCCCGTGTATCCGACCAATTTGCGCTCGATATGCACATCGATACGGATGAAGCGAACGCGGCCGGGGTCAAGACCGGAGACGTAGCGGTTATATTATCTTAGAATCAAGCGAATTTCTTTGAAATTCATACTGCGATAATGGTATAATAAAAGGTATGATATTTGCAGTATATTTCAGGAGGAACGCTTAATGACAACAAAGAATAAATCTGAAAAAGATTTTTCTATATATTTTCAACCTCCTTCTCTTACAGATGCGAAAAAAAGAGGGAAAGAAGATATCAAAGTTCATTATAACTTTGAAATTCCGGAGGATATGCAGTCGTTCGGCAAAGACAAATATTATTTGATTCAAACGTATGGCTGTCAAATGAACGAGCACGACACCGAGACGATCATGGGCTTGCTGGAGCAAATGGGTTACAAGGCGACGGATGACCGCAAGCAAGCGGACGTCATTCTGCTTAATACCTGTGCGATCCGCGAGAACGCCGAGGACAAGGTGTTCGGGGAGCTGGGGCATCTCAAGCATTTGAAGGCGGAGAAGCCGTCGTTGGTGCTGGGGGTATGCGGCTGTATGTCGCAGGAAGAAGCGGTCGTAAACCGGATTTTGCAAAAGCATGGGTTCGTCGATCTGATCTTCGGAACGCATAATATTCATCGCCTGCCATTTTTGCTCAAGGAAGCTTTCTTCGGCAAAGAAATGGTCATCGAAGTATGGTCCAAGGAAGGCGATATCGTCGAGAACTTGCCCAAAAAACGCGAAGGCATTAAAGCGTGGGTGAATATTATGTACGGCTGCGACAAGTTCTGTACGTACTGCATCGTCCCTTATACCCGCGGAAAAGAACGGAGCCGCCGTCCTGAGGATGTGCTGGCCGAGGTTCGCGACCTGGCGCGGCAAGGTTTTCAAGAAATTATGCTGCTCGGACAAAACGTCAATGCTTACGGCAAAGACTTCGATGATATCGAATACCGCTTCGGAGACTTGATGAACGATATTTCCAAGATCGACATTCCGCGCGTACGGTTCACGACGTCGCATCCGCGTGATTTTGACGATCATCTGATCGAGGTGCTGGCGAAGAAAGGGAATCTTGTGGAGCAAATCCATCTTCCCGTTCAATCGGGCAGCAACGAAATATTGAAGCGGATGAGCCGCAAGTATACCCGCGAGCATTATTTGGACTTGGTGGCCAAAATTAAAAAGGCTATTCCGGAAGTCGGCTTAACTACGGATATTATCGTCGGCTTCCCGGGAGAGACGGACGAACAGTTCGAGGAGACGCTCTCTTTGGTCAAAACGGTCAAATACGATAGCGCCTATACGTTCATTTATTCGCCTCGCGAAGGAACGCCTGCCGCGGGTATGGCTGACGATGTGCCGATGCAGGTGAAGAAAGAGCGGCTGTACCGGCTTAACGAAGTTCTTGCCGAGTTCAGCAGGGAAAGCAACGAGAGCATGAAGGGCCAAGTGCTTGACGTGCTGGTCGAAGGCGAGAGCAAGAACAATGCGGAAGTGCTGGCAGGCCGTACCCGCACGAACAAGCTCGTTCATCTGTCCGGTCCTAAGGATTTGATCGGAAAGATCGTGCCGGTGAAAATTACGGACGCCCAAACCTGGTATATTAAAGGAGAATGGGTGCCGGCAGCTGTTGCACAATAATTTTATATGTTGAGGGGCGTGACCGACCATGTCGGGACAACATCATAACCACGATCATGACCATCACCACGGGAATTCGCCGTGCAGTCAGATGGAATGTTACACGAATACCGAAATGATCGTTCGGGAGGATATTTTAGAGAAAGCCAAGGAGCTTGCCGAATTGATCTCTACTTCCAACGAAGTGCAGTTTTTTCAACAAGCGGAGAAGCAAATTGCTTCCAATGATCAAATTCAAGTGCTTATCAGCGCGATTAAAAAGAAGCAAAAAGAAATCGTCGCGTTCGAATCGTTTGAAAACAAAAAGATGGTAGAAAAAATTGAGAAGGAAATCGATGAGCTGCAGGATCAACTCGATAATATTCCGATCGTCAACGAATTTCGCCAGTCACAAGAAGACATTAACTATTTGCTGCAGCTGATTATGACGGTGATCCGCGATACGGTTTCCGAGAAAATTACGGTGGAAACAGAAAACTAAACCATGGCAAATAAGAACCGCTTTGCTTACTTCGTAAGCAAGGTGGTTTTTTAATTGTTTAGGAAATGATGCACAGCAATTTCCTGTGGAAATCTGGGTTCTCCCCCGAAAGTAAAGTCTACCCATAGAACGATCCCAGAGGAAGGGTTAGACGCCGATCCAGCTTAGGCTGGATGCGGACGGAATAAGCTTCAGAGCATCACGTCACTGTTGGGGGATTTGTTCTCGGTAAACACGCCGCTATTGGCGAATCGTGACACGGGTGCCGATAGGAACGAGAGCGGCCAAGGCCAGCACATCCTCGTTGTACATGCGGATGCAGCCGTGGGAAGACTGCTTTCCTATCGACGACGGATCGTTCGTTCCGTGAATGCCGTAATGGGGGCGAGAAAGCCCCATCCAGAATACGCCGAACGGGCCGCCGGGATTTGGCGCCTTATTGACGATCGAATACGTTCCTTCTGGCGTTTGGGTGAGCTCCTTGCCGATCCCTATCGGGAATTCCCGCACGACGGTGCTGTCTTGCAGCAGGTAAAGCTTGCGTTCGGATAAATCAATGATGATTTGGTACATTTGCATGGCCCCCTTGAATGATCGGCTTGCCGGAGCGGTTCTACAAATATCTGACGGATACTTCGTGGTAGGCTGTGCTGATTTTTTTCTTGCGCATCTTGATTTGGAGAATGCCGTCCTTGTAGGAAGCTCTGCTAAGATGCGGGATCACATGGCAGGGAAGCCGGATAATTTGCGATTTATTGTTACGCAGGCCGTCGATCTTCACTTGATCCGCTCTAATTTTGACAATCGGGTTGGAGTTATTTTCCATATTGATTTTGACAATAACGTAATTATGGGTTTGGAATACTTCTTCCTGGGGCTGGAAAGCGTTGATCATCCCTTTCTTGGGCATGCTCTTCTCCAGCATGTTTTGAACGTAATCCCCGACCCAGGACGTGTCTTTCCACAGATCCATATGCTCGCTGGACGGCAGAGCAGGCAGCTTTGTTCCTAGAAGCGATTCGAGCGCTTCCCAGCGGGAGCGATTTTGATTATCGTTATCTTTGCGGTTCACCGGTCCATCCTCCTCCGAGAGAAATGCCTTTGTTATCATATGTAGGCGGCGATCATGTTGATACTTTTGGGAAGATGGTTCTTCATTTAAGTACCCATGGGCAAATAACTACATACAATGGAGCAAGAAGAACAAAGGAGAACGCTTATGCCATCGATTGTCGGTAATATTAAAATTTCAAACGTCGGTGCCGGTTCCATCGTTCAGATCGGAGATGCCGTACAATTGGCTCCTGAAAGCACATCCAAAATTTTTGCCGGTTCGGGATCGTTTAATGTCGGCGATTTTCCGGTAACGAATAATGCCATCAGCAATACGAATACAAGCGATAACGACGTCGCCGATGCAAGCCAGCAAACGGTGGGGAACAAGGGGGTAGTTTAATGAATCTGGTTGTCAATCAGCATATTGTTATTCATCAGCTGCGGGTCGACAGCGTGTCCAACTCTTCGATTTTGCAAATAGGCAGCGCGGGCATGATCAAGCCCTTATCCAATAATTACAACACGTCGGCGAGCAAGGAAGCCCAATCCGAGGCGGAAGAAAAGACCGCGGCACCGCTCGTACCTCTCCCCAGCCCCTCCTAAGTTATCTCTGGGCTAACACCCATGTACGCCTTGCTGCATATTCTAACTGCAGGAGGTGGTGAAGGTGATGATGAACACGTGGTATCAATGGACTCAATACGTCGGACAGCTGCACTCCCAAATTCATAAACAGTCGCTCCAACTGGCAGAGCTTGAAAAAGCTTTGAAGTCGCTTCAAGCGGAAGTCGCTTCATTGAAGGAGCAAAAACAAATTCATATCGATAAGATTGAATATAAATTCGATCAGCTCAAGGTCGAAAAGCTGGACGGTACGTTAAATATCGGGATTACCCCCCAGCAGATTGAGGATCTGGCCGTAGATGCCGATGCAGCGGCGCAAAAAGGGGAAGAGCCGGTCAAACCTTCATCCGAGCTTAACAGCGTCCTGCAAAAAGAACTCGGTCGTTACCTCAATGAAGAGGTGCCTAATCATATAGAGGTTCTGCAAAAACAGTTGGGCCTTGAACTCGATTCCTGGCACCGTCAAATGATTTTACAGGATTTGGGGAAACAAACGGAGCAGCGAATGCATTTTTATTTGCAGCAAATGGAGCCGGGGGCTACAACCGATCAATTGTCTTCGATAAAAGACTCCGTTCTTTTTAGAACGAAGAATGATATAAAGAAAGCCATCGATCATTATTTCAGTAAATTGCCGAAGAAGGATGTGAACGGTTCATGAATTTTCAAGTCAATAATAAAGAGCTAACCGTCGGTGAAATCAAAATCGTCGAAGTTTCGATTTCCTCCGTATTTTTAATCGGGGATACCGAACAGATCGTATGTTCGTCCATTTCGGACACACCTCCTATAGAGGCCGTTGGTCCGTCTGCCGCCAAGTAACGCTATGGTTCGTTGGTCTCTTGTTCAGTTTATCAATATTAACAGCATCTCCCGTTCCTCGATTATTCAAATTGGAGATAATAAAGAGATAGAACCTTCAGCGAAAGTGCTGTCCATTATGAGAGGAAAGACGAAGTTTGTGGAGTCCAAAGAGACGGAATTAAATTTCGAGCAATTTCCGTTATATTCGCGGGAAATTCCGGAGATAAAAGCGAACGAGGATATTGAAATGACGGTTAACAACGATGACTCCGCGATCCACGTAGGCTTGATTAGGGTGAACGCATTAGCCGCTTCAAGCGTGATTCAAGCCGGCCGCAACGAACGCATTCAGTCGGAAGCTCGAATTAAGCGGATCAACTGGGTAGTGCCGGAAGAGAAAACATCGGATCAGAAACAGCAACCTGATGGTAAGAATTAGGCTTCCTGCCTATATGGACGGGAAGCCATTTTTTCATACGGGTGAAGCTGGGGAGTGATTGTCTTGTTCAGCACCGTTCTCCGCATAAGCGATTAGTACGATATTTTCTTTGGCGCTGTTCCTTAATTTATTCTCCAGCTGCTGAATTTCCGATAAAAGCTCCGGCGATAATTGAGCGACGGCAAAATGAGAATCCATAATGCATACCTCCATAATGATGGAATGGTATTATGTTTTCCATAACGCAACGCGCGTATCGCTGGGAATCGTTAGGCTTTAGCCAACACGATTGGAAGGGTTAAGTCCACATATAACTGCCGCAGTGTTTGAGCTCAATGGGTTCGTAAAAGCGTTAAGCCGTTTTGCTCCCGATTCCAATCGAATATCGCAAGCTGCTTGAAGCTATGGCATACTGTATGAAAACGTTTGTTCTATTAGAAGGGGCAATAGAGGAGATAGGGGTTAGCGAAGCTGCGGTATAAGGGGGAAGGAAAGCGTTAGCAGCTCCGTTATATGGAAATGCAAGTTAGTTAGGGCTTGCTGAACGACCAAAAAATCCAGTAACGACAAGGGTTTGATGCGCATTTCGTCGAATTCATATGCAAGGAAATCGTTTCAAAACGATGAAAAACCGTGCACATGGAGGATGACGATCATGTACCAACCGTACGCCCATGAGGAAAACCAGTTGTTGCTGCCGAGCGAGTTTTTCTTGCCATTCGGTGGCCGTCTAAATCCGGATAATCGCTGGATCAAGCTCGCACAGATGATCCCGTGGGCGCAGGTGGAGCACAAGTATGCAATGTCATTCAAGAAATCGTTCCGCGGCCAAAAGGCGATTTCGGTTCGGATGGCGCTGGGTGCCTTGATCATCCAGGAAAGACTGCAACAGTCCGATCGAGAGACGGTCGAGACGATCATCGAGAACCCGTATCTCCAATACTTCCTCGGCTTGGCGGGCTATCAGGATCGGCCGCCGTTTCATCATTCACTGATGACTCATTTCCGTAAGCGCCTCGGCGAAAAAGTGATCGCGGAAGTGAACGAATGGATCGCTGTAGAAGCTGCGAAGGCAGAACAGCAAGATGATGACGACGACATGAAGCCCTCGGCTTCCGGCGGTCGAGGCGGAAAGTGCAAACGCTCGAAGGCGGACCCTAACCAAGGAACGCTGCTGCTTGATGCGACCTGTGCGCCCGCCGACATCGCGTACCCGACGGATATCACGCTACTGAACGAGGCCCGCGACAAGCTGGAGACAATCATCGACGTGTTACATGCCCCGCATGTGGGACAACGTCCGAAACCGCGCACGTATCGGGAAAAAGCGCGCCGCTCGTATCTCGCACTCGCCAAGCAGCGCCGAATCGGCTATCGGGCGCTGCGCCGTGGAATCGGTAAGCAACTCGCCTTCATCAAACGCGACCTTCGCATCATTGAAGAATTAGCGAAGATCACGTCGCTCACAGCGCTGAGCAGACGGCAATACAAGCAGCTGCTTGTCATTCAGGAGTTGTATCGACAGCAACGACTGATGTATACGAAGCGAGTCCATCATGTGGAAGATCGCATCGTCAGCATTCATCAACCGCATATTCGTCCGATCGTTCGCGGGAAAGCAAAAGCGAAAGTCGAATTCGGGGCGAAGGTGTCCGTCAGCATGGTGCAGGGGTTCGCCTTCTTGGAACGCCGCCAATGGGACAACTTCAATGAAGGCGTCACCTTGATCGAATCGGTAGAGACGTACAAAGCTCGGTTCGGCGTGTACCCGAAAGAAGTGATGGCCGATCAGATCTACCGAAACCGGGAGAACCGCGCGTACTGTAAGGAGCGCGGCGTACGGCTCAGCGGACCTCCGCTCGGCCGACCTTCGAAGCAGGCGGACACGGCGGAGATGAAACGAATCGCCAAGCTGGATGCAGGCGAGCGCAATGCGATCGAAGGCAAGTTTGGCGAAGGAAAACGAAAATATGGGTTGAATCGAATCCGGGCGCGACTCGAGCAAACGAGCGGGGCCGTCATCGCCCTGCAGTTCCTCGTGATGAACCTAGAGCGCCGCTTGCGGCTTCTTTTCGTCTTCATGTTCAACATTATGCTGAATCGTATCGGCTACATTAGATTTGCTCTGTAAAGTTTCGTTCAGCAAGCCCTAGTTAACTAAGAATTGTTATTTTAGTTGCAATTCTTATCGTAACATGGTATATTGTGTACCTGTTGTTGAACATGTTGGTTTCATTCATCTGGTCTTGCGGAGTATCCCTGGATTGGAGAAAATAAAAACTTGCAATACAGCAATGAAATGTGGTATATTGAAATTCCGGTCGTTAGTGATAACGATTTGAAAAGTACAAGCAATAAGTAAGATTGTCCTTTGAAAACTGAACAACGAGTGAGTGTTAAATAGAGAATGAAAATTCTCGCTAGCATTGAATTTTGAGCTTAAGACAAGCTCTGATAATGCCCCATGACTTGGTTCGTGGGGTCCACGGAAAGTAATCGGAATATGCTTCGGCAGCTTCTCTTCACTTTCTGGGGAACACTTTATTGGAGAGTTTGATCCTGGCTCAGGACGAACGCTGGCGGCGTGCCTAATACATGCAAGTCGAGCGGACTGTTCCTTCGGGAACGGTTAGCGGCGGACGGGTGAGTAACACGTAGGCAACCTGCCTGTAAGATCGGGATAACTATCGGAAACGATAGCTAAGACCGGATAGCTGGTTTTCTCGCATGAGGAGATCATGAAACACGGGGTAACCTGTGGCTTACGGATGGGCCTGCGGCGCATTAGCTAGTTGGTAGGGTAACGGCCTACCAAGGCGACGATGCGTAGCCGACCTGAGAGGGTGATCGGCCACACTGGGACTGAGACACGGCCCAGACTCCTAAGGGAGGCAGCAGTAGGGAATCTTCCGCAATGGACGCAAGTCTGACGGAGCAACGCCGCGTGAGTGATGAAGGTTTTCGGATCGTAAAGCTCTGTTGCCAGGGAAGAACGCCTTAGAGAGTAACTGCTCTAAGGGTGACGGTACCTGAGAAGAAAGCCCCGGCTAACTACGTGCCAGCAGCCGCGGTAATACGTAGGGGGCGAGCGTTGTCCGGAATTATTGGGCGTAAAGCGCGCGCAGGCGGTCATTTAAGTTTGGTGTTTAAGCCCGGGGCTCAACCCCGGATCGCACTGAAAACTGGGTGACTTGAGTGCGGGAGAGGAAAGTGGAATTCCACGTGTAGCGGTGAAATGCGTAGAGATGTGGAGGAACACCAGTGGCGAAGGCGACTTTCTGGACCGTAACTGACGCTGAGGCGCGAAAGCGTGGGGAGCAAACAGGATTAGATACCCTGGTAGTCCACGCCGTAAACGATGAGTGCTAGGTGTTAGGGGTTTCGATACCCTTGGTGCCGAAGTAAACACAGTAAGCACTCCGCCTGGGGAGTACGCTCGCAAGAGTGAAACTCAAAGGAATTGACGGGGACCCGCACAAGCAGTGGAGTATGTGGTTTAATTCGAAGCAACGCGAAGAACCTTACCAGGTCTTGACATCCCTCTGAATCCCCTAGAGATAGGGGCGGCCTTCGGGACAGAGGAGACAGGTGGTGCATGGTTGTCGTCAGCTCGTGTCGTGAGATGTTGGGTTAAGTCCCGCAACGAGCGCAACCCTTGACTTTAGTTGCCAGCATTTCGGATGGGCACTCTAGAGTGACTGCCGGTGACAAACCGGAGGAAGGCGGGGATGACGTCAAATCATCATGCCCCTTATGACCTGGGCTACACACGTACTACAATGGCCGGTACAACGGGAAGCGAAGGAGCGATCTGGAGCGAATCTTTAGAAGCCGGTCTCAGTTCGGATTGCAGGCTGCAACTCGCCTGCATGAAGTCGGAATTGCTAGTAATCGCGGATCAGCATGCCGCGGTGAATACGTTCCCGGGTCTTGTACACACCGCCCGTCACACCACGAGAGTTTACAACACCCGAAGTCGGTGGGGTAACCCGCAAGGGGGCCAGCCGCCGAAGGTGGGGTAGATGATTGGGGTGAAGTCGTAACAAGGTAGCCGTATCGGAAGGTGCGGCTGGATCACCTCCTTTCTATGGAGTCCATGGTGACTGTAGGTCATCGGACATAAGCAACTGACAGTTGCACAATAGTTGATAACGGACATCGACGAACTCGATGTAACAGTTGCAACGCCACTCACTCGTTGGTCAGTTTTGAGAGGACAAAGACGCCCCGAAAGGGAAGTCGATGTGTATCTCAAATAACACTGACAACTGACATCGAGAACTTGATGTAACAGTTGCAGATTGTTCCTTGAAAACTAGATAACGAAACGAAATGCGTAGAGCAATACAACGTGTATTAGCATGGTTAAGCTAATAAGAGCACACGGAGGATGCCTAGGCGCTAGGAGCCGAAGAAGGACGTGGCGAACGACGAAATCGCCTCGGGGAGCCGTAAGCAGGCTTTGATCCGGGGATGTCCGAATGGGGGAACCCAGCTGAGGTAATTCTCAGTTACTCACATCTGAATACATAGGGTGTGCAGAGGCATACGAGGGGAACTGAAACATCTAAGTACCCTCAGGAGAAGAAAACAAGAGTGATTCCGTCAGTAGCGGCGAGCGAAAGCGGAACAGCCCAAACCAGAGGGCTTGCTCTCTGGGGTTGTGGGACGTCAACATAGGTGCAGCAGGGTAGACGAAGCGGTCTGGAAAGGCCGGCCATAGAAGGTAAAAGCCCTGTAGTTGAAATTCTGCGAACACCTTAGACGGATCCCGAGTACCGCGAGACACGTGAAACCTCGTGGGAAGCAGGCAGGACCATCTGCCAAGGCTAAATACTCCCTAGCGACCGATAGTGAAGCAGTACCGTGAGGGAAAGGTGAAAAGAACCGCGGGAGCGGAGTGAAATAGAACCTGAAACCGTGTGCTTACAAGAAGTCAGAGCCCGTTAACGGGTGATGGCGTGCCTTTTGTAGAATGAACCGGCGAGTTACGTTCCCGTGCAAGGTTAAGGTGAAGAGCCGAAGCCGCAGCGAAAGCGAGTCTGAATAGGGCGACGAAGTACGTGGGCGTAGACCCGAAACCGTGTGATCTACCCCTGCCCAGGGTGAAGGTGCGGTAACACGCACTGGAGGCCCGAACCCACGAATGTTGAAAAATTCGGGGATGAGGTGGGGGTAGCGGAGAAATTCCAATCGAACTCGGAGATAGCTGGTTCTCCCCGAAATAGCTTTAGGGCTAGCCTCGGGAGATGAGTAGTGGAGGTAAAGCACTGATTGGGTGCGGGGCCCGCCAAGGGTTACCAAGTCCAGTCAAACTCTGAATGCCACATACTTTATCCCGGGAGTCAGACAGTGAGTGCTAAGATCCATTGTCAAGAGGGAAACAGCCCAGACCATCAGCTAAGGTCCCCCAGTGTGTGTTAAGTGGGAAAGGATGTGGAGTTGCGCAGACAACCAGGATGTTGGCTTAGAAGCAGCCACCATTGAAAGAGTGCGTAATAGCTCACTGGTCGAGTGACTCTGCGCCGAAAATGTAACGGGGCTAAACACACCACCGAAGCTATGGATTGTAGATTTTATCTACTCTGGTAGGGGAGCGTTGTGTACAGGTTGAAGGTGTACCGTAAGGAGCGCTGGACAGTACACAAGTGAGAATGCCGGTATGAGTAACGAAAAGATCAGTGAGAATCTGATCCGCCGAAAGCCTAAGGGTTCCTGAGGAAGGCTCGTCCGCTCAGGGTAAGTCGGGACCTAAGGCGAGGCCGAAAGGCGTAGTCGAAGGACAACAGGTTGAAATTCCTGTACCACCGTGAACCGTTATGAGCAATGGGGTGACGCAGAAGGATAGTGACGCGGGCTGATGGATGCCCGTCCAAGCAGAGAGGCTGATGTGTAGGCAAATCCGCACATCGATAAGGCTGGTCTGTGATGGGGAGTGAAAATAACAGTAGCGAAGGTCATGAGTTCAGGCTGCCAAGAAAAGCCTCTAGCCAGGGAGAAGGTGCCCGTACCGCAAACCGACACAGGTAGGCGAGCAGAGCATGCTAAGGCGCGCGGAAGAACTCTCGTTAAGGAACTCGGCAAAATGACCCCGTAACTTCGGGAGAAGGGGTGCCTCGGTAGGGTGAATAGCCCGAGGGGGCCGCAGTGAAAAGGCCCAAGCGACTGTTTAGCAAAAACACAGGTCTGTGCGAAGCCGCAAGGCGAAGTATACGGGCTGACGCCTGCCCGGTGCTGGAAGGTTAAGGGGAGTGGTTAGGGGTAACCCGAAGCTATGAACCGAAGCCCCAGTAAACGGCGGCCGTAACTATAACGGTCCTAAGGTAGCGAAATTCCTTGTCAGGTAAATTCTGACCCGCACGAATGGCGTAACGACTTGGGCGCTGTCTCAACGAGAGATCCGGTGAAATTTTAATACCTGTGAAGATGCAGGTTACCCGCGACAAGACGGAAAGACCCCATGGAGCTTTACTGCAGCTTGATATTGGACTTTGGTACGATCTGTACAGGATAGGTGGGAGCCTGAGAAGCATGAGCGCCAGCTTGTGTGGAGGCGACGTTGGGATACCACCCTGATCGTATCGGAGTTCTAACCTGGTACCGTAGATCCGGTATGGGGACAGTGTCAGGTGGGCAGTTTGACTGGGGCGGTCGCCTCCTAAAGCGTAACGGAGGCGCCCCAAGGTTCCCTCAGAATGGTTGGAAATCATTCGAAGAGTGCAAAGGCAGAAGGGAGCTTGACTGCGAGACAAACAGGTCGAGCAGGGACGAAAGTCGGGCTTAGTGATCCGGTGGTACCGAATGGAAGGGCCATCGCTCAACGGATAAAAGCTACCCTGGGGATAACAGGCTTATCTCCCCCAAGAGTCCACATCGACGGGGAGGTTTGGCACCTCGATGTCGGCTCATCGCATCCTGGGGCTGAAGTAGGTCCCAAGGGTTGGGCTGTTCGCCCATTAAAGCGGTACGCGAGCTGGGTTCAGAACGTCGTGAGACAGTTCGGTCCCTATCTGTCGTGGGCGTAGGAAATTTGAGAGGAGCTGTCCTTAGTACGAGAGGACCGGGATGGACGTACCGCTGGTGTACCAGTTGTTCCGCCAGGAGCATGGCTGGATAGCTACGTACGGACGGGATAAGCGCTGAAAGCATCTAAGCGTGAAGCCCCCCTCAAGATGAGATTTCCCAGTAAGTAAGACCCCTTGAAGACGACGAGGTAGATAGGTTCGGGGTGGAAGCACGGTAACGTGTGGAGCTGACGAATACTAATCGGTCGAGGGCTTAACCAAATTCCCAAGAAAGTGAAGAGAAGCTTCGAAGCTGATTCCAAATACTTTCTCGGGGCCCGGAAACAAACCGGGAAGAACAAATAATCATTGCTCAACAACGCGCACAAGTTTCGTATCTAGTTTTCAAGGCGCAAGCCTTGAAATGAATATATGCGGTTGTGGTGGAATGGCAGACACGCTATCTTGAGGGGGTAGTGGGCGTACGCTCGTGGAGGTTCGAGTCCTCTCAACCGCACCATTTATGTAACTACGGCTGATCGACAAATATACATTGTTTAGATACTTGTGTAAAAGTCGAAAAAGTTAGGTTATACGATTTTACCGAAGTTTTAGTTCTCAGTTCTCCCCTGTAGTTTCTTATGCTTTTCGAAGTACTGACTGAGGAGAAAGATTTGCGGTCGTGGCGGAATTGGCAGACGCGCACGGTTCAGGTCCGTGTGGGCTAACCCCCCGTGGAGGTTCGAGTCCTCTCGACCGCATCACCTTAACAATGAACAAGCTCTTGAATTCGTCCTTGCGACGATTCAGGAGCTTTTTGCATTCCTAGGATTTGGAATGTGTTACTTATGACTTGAGCTGACGAAATCTTTGAGCAATTGTTTTCCTCTATTCGCCGCTTAATTCCGGATAACGATATTATGAACACTTTACGGCGCGTTGGATTGGACAAGCAGGGCGTACTGGAAATACGAGCGTTGCTTGAACATTTTGTAATCCGCCTTTGTAATTCATCCTTCATTTGAATCGTGGACAACTATTATAACGATCCAGAGCTTGTAATTTTATGAAAGCTGGTTTTAAGTCAATTGATAAAACTGCCTCTGAGGGCAGTTTTATCGGTTTTTGAGGTTTGCTGAAACGATGGAATATAATTTTCTATAGGGGGAGGTCAGTATGCAACAACGGAAGGGTTACTTTTTGTCTCTCTACTCTCACCTGTTGTCCATTTCTGATTATCACATTTTTATACTTTAAAACTGACGGTTTTGCTTTTCCATCAATGAAACAGATTATTTGTTTCTCCAATATTCCAGATTGGTCATCATACGTTCAAATTCTACTGGATGATTTTCTTCCATCGCACTTGCGTATTCTTGATAAACAGCAGCAATAATCTGTCCGCGCGCATCATGACTTGACTCTTTTAAAATAATTGACAATGCTGGAACAAACTCAAAAGATTCATACATTAGAAGAATCCGAATATCCTCCTCCGTATTTCCAACCAAAACATGTGTTTTGGCATAGTCGTATAGGCTGGTGCTTTGAGCATTCGTGATAGCCGCAGCAAGGATACTTGAAATATTATCCGGTTCCGATCCGGTAAGTTCAAAATGAGATAAAATCTTATCTATATATAGGTTTGCGTACTTTATCGCATTATCATCTTTACTAGCATCTGCCATAATCATTTGGTTATTATTTCCCTTTTCATCGGTATGATCTGCCGCCGTTGCAAATATAAGTGCAACAACGGATACAAGAACAACAGCTAAATAGGAGAAAATACGTGGCGTTTTTTAATTTTCATAATCGACACAATCCTCTCTTCAATAGCGTTTTTACTGAAATTGTTTACAAGCGGAGTAAAACGGTTTTTCTGTTCTTCCAGCCCAATCAATGTCAGAGCATAGGCTGATTTTACATTTCTCCCAAAAGCCCTTACAACAGCTTCATCACAGGACAATTCGATATCCCTATTCGCAAGTACATACATCAGCCACACAAAAGGGTTGAACCAATGAACGCATAAAGCGATTGCCATTACTAACTTTTTCAACGTATCAAATCGCCGGATATGCACAAATTCATGGGTCAGGATATAGCGCAGTCGGGTTTCGTCTGTCCAATCCATTTGTTTAGGCAGAAGTACAACCGGTCGGAATATACCATAGGTCAGGGGGGCAAAAATTGTATCCGATTGCCGTATTTGAACACCTCTCCATATTGGATGTTCCTGTTGCCAGAGTTTCACAAAGGCATTGTCGATAGGAAGCGCCGTCTTGTACTCCTTGCGGCAACGCAGGTGTGTTACAAGGAAAAACAGAGTGCAGACCGCTAAACCAATGAGCCAGATTATTATTAAAGGAGATACATTTGCACGCGCCGCTTCCGGCAAGGTTGCAGCAGTTTCTGTTATAGCCGTATGGTTTGGCACAGCAGGTATTCCTGCCAACGGTAAATCGGTTCCGGAAGCTCTGCCTTCCAGCAGCATATTTACAACCGAATAAATGCTGAACCGTGACGAAACCTCAAAGGGAATCAGCAGGCGGCATAACGCTACGCTCCACAAAACAAGAAAGGCTCTTTTCGGCAGTTTGTGCAATAGCAGCGCACGGATGATTATAATAGCTAGAATAAGTATAGCAGCCGAAAAACTCATGTTTAGCAAACTCATAAGCAGCCCCCTTATTCCAAGCTATTGACGAGCCGCTTTAGTCTTTCGATTTCTTCCGGGGGTAGGTTTTTGCGTCCCAAAATAGAAGCCACAAGCTGGTCGGCGGCGCCGTCGTACATTTTGTTAATGAGTTCCGTTGTTTCAAGCTCTCTAGCCTGATCAATCGTGACAAGGGGATGGCATACGAAATTAGGTTCAATACGTTCAATCGCCCCTTTGGCAATGCACCTTTTGATTAGCGTGTAAGTCGTCGTTTTGTTCCAACCTACTTGCTCTTTTAAGATTTCTGCTATCCGCTTTGCAGTGGTATCCCCATTCTTCCAGAGAACATCCATTATCTTTAGTTCTGAATCAAATAACTTGATTTGCATGGTTAAGCTCCTTTACAATAGCATTTTACTACAGTAGAATGATTGTGAGTTCATTTTACTCCAGTAGAACAAACTAGTCAACATGGGGGAAGTGTCAAATAGCCCCCACTATGCGGCGGGAGCGAGCACGAAGAATTGGGTTAAGTCTTTTTCATCCGGCAATCGGCTGGAAGTGCATCGGACCAAGATAGAAATGATTCGAGTGGGTCGGCGTCAAGCGGATAGATGAACTGAGGCAGCTCCTCGAAAGGTACTGCAAGTTTAGAAGAGGTGAGGACGAGAGGGGACTCATCAGGGCTGAAATGAACGCTTTGGCCAGTAGGCCATAGTAGCTTGGGACAGCCCCTTTCAGACTGATAGCTTCTTTTTAACATTGATTTATCAGTAGGTACGAAAGTTGAGTTAGTTTATAACAACTAGAAATTGAATTAAAGAGGTACGTCAGATTCCCGTACACTAACTTTTCCACTTACTATACCATTATCTGTATTATAATCTAAATAAAAAGCATGTCCACTTGCGTGAGTATCATTAATAGTCAAATTGCTATTTGCATTAACAGTAAATGTTCCGATATTTTGTTTGCTACCAGATAATCGTATCCAGATTGCTGGGACCAAGAATTTCCACCATTATTGAGATTAGCATTATCTAACGTTAAAAAATATTCGGGGGTAGTTCACTGGGCCACGATCGCCGGACAGTGTATAAGGAGGCAATTCGTCGTTCGCGGTTTCCGCATGGCCGGCGGCGGACGAGCGGCTCTGTTCGCCTGCGGAATCCGCAGGCGCGGCATTGGTATCGAATACGGCCGTGGCGCCGATTACAACGACCAGCGCGAGCAGGCTTCCGGCTTCAACTAATGAAGCGTGATATATACAATCCCACCCGGCACAATGAGGAGGCTTCGACCACGATGGTCTATCGAACATACAAGCCGTCACCGCCGCTAACCTATTTCGTCCAAAACATCTGGTACTTCGCGGGCTACCGTCCGCTCGAGCCGACGGAACTGCGCATGCCTGACGGTACGGCATCCATCACCTTCCAACTAAACGGGAAGGTAGTACGGCTTGCGGACCGTGAAGCTGGCGGGGCTCTGCGCTCTTTCGGACGAGCGGTTGCGGGCGGCTCGCGATCGGAATATTTTAGGATGGATACCGGGAACGAATCGACCATGCTCGGCATTCAGTTCCAGCCCTCAGGCGCCTTGCCCTTCCTGAAGTATCCGGGGCAAGAGCTGCACAATACGCTGTTGCCGCTTGCCGATCTATGGGGCAGCGATGCGGCGGAGTTGCTGGATCGGCTGCTGGAAGCTGAGACGCCGGAGTGCATGTTCGCCGTCACGGAGCAGTTCTTGTTGAATCATCTTAATGGCTCGATGGAACGCCACCCGTCGATCGAATTCTTCCTTAGGCAGGCGGATAGCGCCGCGATCAACTCAGTTGCCGAAATTGTCGGTCAGATCGGAATGAGCCAGCGACGATTCATCGAGCTGTTCAAAATAAATTGCGGCATGACACCGAAAGCTTTCCTGCGCGTTCGCCGCTTTCAGGATGCGCTTAGATTAGCCGCTTCTCCCGGATTTCAGGGGAATTGGACGGAGGTCGCCATAGCATGCGGATATTTCGACCAGTCCCATTTTAATCATGATTTTCGCGCTTTCTCCGGGATAACCCCGGGTGAGTACCGGACCCTCCGGGGACCCTTCCGCAACCATGTGCCGATTCGGGAAGGCGGGTAAAATTTTTACAATCGATCTTGCCTCCGTATTGGTATTATGAAGGGGAACGATCCGATGACGGGGCGAGAAAAGCTGCGGATGGAGCTCCTGAGCCCGCCTTCGCTCCCCGACTTCGGACGGAATGGAGGGAAAGAGAATGAAATTGACGAATGACGGTTTTCCATCGGTACGGCCTTATTGCATTGTGGAGGGGGGAGAGCATTTTATCGCCTTCCTTGTCCGTTCTTTCGATGCGGAGGAGATGAAACGGCACCTGACGCCGTCCGGTGACAAGATCATGCATGCAGAGATTCGGATCGGGGACTCACTAATAGCAGCATCAGATGCCAGCGAGGCATGTCAGCAGGCCCCGAATACGATTCATTTGTATGTGCGGGACACGGACGACTGTTACCGTCGCGCGCTCGAAGCGGGTGCGCGTTCTCTGAATCCGCCTGCGGACAAGGAGTACGGGGAACGAAGCGCTGGGATCGTCGACCCGTTCGGGAATACATGGTTTCTGGCTACGCCGCTTGGGCCGCGCAGTGAGTAAGCGAAGATAAGACAACCCCACAAAGAGGGGCCGTTGCTTCAAGTGGCAGGCATCCGCCTCGCTGCATTCCTGTAAAAGCAGCTACACAAAAAAAGGCTGGACGAAAAATCTTGTGTTTTCTCGCCCAACCTTTTTATTTTGGGGACTTATTGGACAGCCCTTTTATTAGTGAATTGGCGCGGTAGACCTAAAGTCGAAGAGAATAATTCCCGTTCTAAACTATAGGCAGCGTAAAGCTGAAAGTTGTTACGATATTCGGAGTGCTTTCTACCCATATTGTACCGCCATGATTTTCAATTGTTTTTTTGCATATGGCAAGCCCAAGTCCTGCGCCGCCATAATGGCGAGAGCGTGATTTCTCGGCGCGGTAAAATTGCTCAAATACATACGGCAAATCCTCCGGCGATAAGCCGGAACCGTTATCTGACACCGATACGGTCAAATATCGATCATCGGCGTTTGCCAGAACGGTAATTGCTCCGTTTTCCCCGACATAACGTTTGGCATTTGCAATCAGGTTATCAAACACTTGAGATAGACTGTTTTCAGATGCAAGAATCTCAACCTTTGGGAATGGACGAACAATTTCAAACCGTATTTGGCAGTCGGTAAATTCTACCTCGTAGGGTCTAAGGATCGCTTCGAGCAATTCTTCCGAGTTTCGTCTGCATAAATTTTGGATGCCACCGCTCAGCTCGAGCCTGGAATATTGAAAGAGATTTTCAATCTGGTTATCCAGGCATTCGGTTTTGTTCTTAATGACAGCGATATACCGGCTGAATTTTTCCCGGTCACGGACAATACCGTCTTCGAGGCCCTCGACATAGCCGCGAATCGAAGAAAGTGGCGTGCGCAAATCGTGAGATATACTGGCAATGAGCTCTTTACGGGAATGTTCAAGAGCGGCTTGCCTTCTCAGGGATTCTTTAAGCTGCACTCGCATTTGCTCGAACGCCTGACAATACCTACCCATTTCATTGTTTTTCTTGTATTGGATTTCATAATCCAGGTCACCGGACATGATTTTTTCCGTTGCTTGATGAAGCTCTTCCAGAGGCTTGAGAACGCTGCGTATGATAATGCTGGAAACAATCGAGGTACAGGCAATAAGCAAGACACTCTGAGCGACGATGAGCGCTAACGCGTTTTCCACCCCGCCGCTTTTACTGCTCCCTTCAGCCAAGAACACAAGTACAGGGATAACGACCGTTGCTTCAAAAGCAAGAACCAGTTTCGTACGAATCCCAAATCTCATTTTTTACCTCCGTCAAACCGATAACCGACACCCCAAACGGTTTTAATATATTGCGGGTTTGAAAGGTTGATTTCAATTTTTTCGCGTATTTTCTTGATGTGTACCGTTACCGTGTTCAAGTCGCCAATATGGTTGAATCCCCAGACGTTCTCAATGATTTGCTCTCTGGTAAGCACCTGACCGGGATGCAAAGCCAAGAGACGTAATATTTCGAACTCTTTCGCCGTAAATTCAATGGGCTTGCCGTTCATGGCGACCGTGTAGCCTTTCAGGTCAATCTCCATCTTATTGAATCGCAGCAGTTCTTTCGGCGTTTCCGCGGACGAGAGCATATGGTAACGCCGAAGCTGTGCCTTGACCCGCGCGACAACCTCTCCGGGACTGAATGGCTTTACGATATAATCGTCGGCCCCCAGTCCCAAGCCTACAATCTTATCAACATCCGCTTTTTTGGCGCTCAGCATAATGATGGGAACATTGGATTCGGAGCGGATGGTCCGGCAGACCTCCATACCGTCAAGTACAGGGAGCATGATGTCCAATACCACCAGATTCGGCTGGTGGGTTCGGAACATTTCTACTGCTTCCTTACCGTTCGTGCTGATCATAACGCTGTACCGTTCTTCTTCCAAATAATCCTTAATGAGTTCTGCAAGCTCCACTTCATCATCGACCACCATAATTTTCATGTCTACCATAAATCGACTCCTTCCCGGGAACCTTATGTTAACAGATCTTTTTTGCGAAAAATTAGAATGCTCCCTGTATAAAATATCGTGATATAGGCGGCAATCACCGCAACATTAATTATAACCCTGAATTTCGAAAGTACTGCGCATTAAAAACATAAAAAGGGCTCCAAATCTTTGGTAGAATGGTGTTTGTCCAGGACAACATCACCCAAAGAGAGGAGCACCTTTTAGGTGAAGTCTACCACACCGGTCAGCAAAATCAAGAGCGAATTTTCGCTGCAGAACGCCACGAGTTTCGGCGGCGTCAAAATCTTTTTGGCCTATCTCGAAAAAATCAAGCTCGCCGAGGCCATGCAGCGCCTTTCCGGCGGCAAAGCGCACAACGCCATTTTTCCTGTTCATCGCATCCTGCTCTATCTAATGGTTGGCTGGATGCTGGGCTGCGGGCGTATTTTTCATTTCCGCAAGTTACAGCACGATGTGTTGCTTTGTCGTTTTCTGGGAGGCCGTCTGCCGCATCACAGTTTGCTGTACAAGGAGCTCGCGCGTCTGGGCAGATCCTGCCCGCAGCTCCCGACGGAACTGCGCAAGCTGAATATGGAAATCATTCATCTCTGCTTGCCGTCCAAGCCAATCCTTGATCTGGACTCCTCGGTGGAGACGGTATACGGGGAGCAGGCCGGCGCGGCCAAAGGCACCAATCCGCATAAGCCCGGACGAAACAGCTACCATCCGTTGCTGGCTTTTGAAGGGCAAACCCACTTGAATCTGAATGCGAGGCTTCGCCCCGGCAACACGCATTCTTCAACCGACGCAATCGACTTTTTGCAGCAAACCTTCGCACTGCTCGGCGAGCGCCAAGTGGCGTACGCCCGGTTCGACAAAGGCTTTGGCGGCGAGGATTTCTACCAACTGTGGGAAGGCCGCAAGATCGGTTACGTCGGCAAAATGAAATGGACCAAACGCCTCGCAAGCGACGTGGCGGCTTGTCGCTACTGGACGCGCTATGTCGACGAGGACTGGATCATCGAGGGCATCACTTTGATTTACAAAGCTACGTCCTGGAAAAAGCCCCGTCGCGTAGCGGTCATTCGTAAGACGCAAGTCTGCGAAGACGGTCAAGGCCGCATCGTATTCGACGAGGACTGGCAGTATGAAGCGATTGTAACCAACCTGGAGTGGGAACCAATTGACCTATGGCGCTTTTACAACCAGCGTTGCTGCATGGAAAATTACATCAAAGAGGCGAAAGACGGTTTTTCCATGGACCGGATCGCGACCAGTGATTTTGAAGCGAATGAAGTCGATCTGCTGATCAAGTTGCTGGCCTACAATTTGTTCGAACGCTTTAAGCGCGATTGTTGCGAACCGATGCATCAGGGTTATACGATTGCAAGATTCCGACTGGAGTTCTTTCATTGCGCGGCGACGCTTGTTCGGCATAGTCGCGCGGTCGTGCTCAAGCTGATCAAGGATTTCGACGGTCGTCATGCATGGAAACGAATCGAAGCCAAAGTGGTTCAATTGGAGTGACGGCTTCCAACATTTCACATGGAAAACAACAATGCCCCTTTCTGGGGAGGGGGGAGTTATCCCCATGTGGATATTGGTTTCAAAATTTCGCTGGTCCCACTCCCACTTATTCACAGTTGTTGATCCGCTCCTGGATGATCGCCACCGCATTCTTATGCGCTTTCGAAATTCAGGTTTAAATTCTAAACTGTTTTTTTTGAATATATTTGAATATATATGTAGAAACGGACTTCGGAAGGTTAGGAGGGATCGTGTGATTACGGTCAGCCTTTGCATGATCGTCAAAAATGAGGAGGATGTCATCGGGCGCTGCTTATCCTCCGTCGCCTCGGCTGTGGACGAAATCATCATTGTCGACACGGGGTCTACTGATCGCACGAAGGAGATCGCCGGTTCCTTTGTGCAGCGCATCTACGATTTTGAGTGGATTGATGATTTCGCAGCCGCGCGAAATTATGCGTTTGGCTTGGCGACAAAAGATTACATTTTATGGCTGGATGCGGACGATGTGATCCAGAGAGATCAGCTTGCCGCATTCGTATCGCTGAAGGAAACGCTTGATCCGTCTGTCGATTCCGTCACTATGGCGTATCACCTTGCTTTTGACGAATTCGGCAACGTGACCTCGAGCGTCCGGCGCAACCGACTTGTGAAGAGAAGCAACAACTTTCGGTGGATCGGCGCGGTTCACGAGTACTTGGAAGTATGGGGACAAATTTACAACAGCGATATTGCCGTCACCCATAGCAGCCTTCGCCACGACAGCGATCGCAACATAAATATTTACGAGCGCAGATTGGCCGCAGGGGAGCAGTTCTCTCCGCGCGATTTGTATTACTATGCCAACGAGCTTCTTGACCACAGCAAGCCGGAGATGGCGACTCGCTATTACGAGCAGTTTCTCGCCACAGGAAAAGGGTGGATCGAGGACAACATCTCCGCTTGCGGCAAATTGGCGGACTGCTATCATCAGCTCGGAAATGAGCAGCTGGAATTCGAATCCGCATTACGCTCTTTTCGATATGACCGCCCGCGTCCTGAATTTTGCTGTCGGCTGGGCTACCACTTTTTGAACAAACAAGAATTTCAAACCGCGATCTTCTGGTATAACCTGGCCACATTGTTCGAACCGTCGGAGCAGCAGATGGGTTTTCGTAACGAGGCATGCTCAACCTGGCTTCCTCATTTGCAGCTGTGCTTGTGTTACGATCGAATCGGCGAATACAAGCTGGCTTATCTGCATAACGAGCGGGCGCGCCGCTACCGGCCCAAAGACCGGAGCATACTGCATAACAAATCGTATTTGGAAGGCGTACTGAAAAACAGCGAATCGATAGGCCGAGGAGAAGCATATGACGGAAAGTAAAAAAAAGGTGTTGGTCGGCAGTCCGATTCATCAGAAGCCGGCGATTTTGCACGAATTTTTAAGTTCGCTGCTTCGTCTTAAGCAGGAAAACGTCGAGCTCTCTTATCTTTTCGTCGACGATAACGAAGACCCGCAATCAACGGAGCTTCTTCACCGGTTTGTCGAGGATGCCAAGCGGGTGTTCATCATTTATTCGGACCAGAGAAACAATTATGAGTGCAACGAAACGACGCATGTATGGCACGACACTTTAATATGGAAGGTTGCCGAATTTAAAAACGCAATGATTGAGCATGCAGTGAATCTCCAGTACGATTACTTATTTTTGATCGATTCCGATTTGGTTTTGCACCCGGATACGATCGAACATTTGGCAGCAGCGGGGAAAGATATCGTCTCGGAAATTTTCTGGACCCGGTGGCAGCCAGGCGCTTCCATGCAGCCTCAAGTATGGCTTCATGACGAATATAAGCTGTGGGAATATCGGCCGGGAGAGTATCTGAGCAGCGAGGACATCGCCGCGCGTACGGCTGCATTTATCGCCAAGCTAAGGATTCCGGGGATCTATGAGGTGGGCGGCTTGGGCGCTTGCACGTTAATCAGCCGGCATGCCCTGTTGTCCGGTGTCCATTTCAAGCCGATTAAAAACCTCTCCTTCTGGGGGAGGACCGGCACTTTTGCATTCGGGCAGCGGCTCTCGGATTTTCGTTATTCGTCGACACGCATTATCCTGCGCTGCATTTGTATAGGGATTCCGATTTGGAACGAGTGGAAGCGTTCAAGAGGGAAGCTGGGATTGCAGCCGGCGACCGTAATCCGCTTCCCGCCTTCCTGGGTACGGAGGTGAGGCGGACGCAGAAATTGACATTATCCATGGTCGTTAAAAATGAAGCGGACCGGTTTCTGAAAGAGGCGTTGTCGGAGCATCGGAAATATATCGACGAGGCGGTAATTATCGATGACGGCAGTACGGACGGTACGGCCGAGCTTTGTCTCGAAATGCTGCATGGAATCCCTGTAAAGCTCATCCGGAATGAGCAATCCAAATTCAGCAATGAGATCGAATTGCGCAAGCAGCAATGGGAGGAGACGCTGGCAACGAATCCGGATTGGATTCTGAATCTGGACGCGGACGAAATATTCGAGCGAAAATTTGCCGACAGCGTCCGCCGGTTGATCGAGGACTCCGGTACCGATTTGTTTTGCTTTCGGCTGTATGATTTCTGGAATGCGACGCATTACCGGGAAGACCATTTATGGCGGTCGCACTTTTTTTACCGTCCGTTCTTGCTTCGTTACCGGAGCGACAGAACGTACACGTGGAAGGAAACGCAGCAGCACTGCGGCAGATTTCCGGAGAACATCTTTGCACTCCCTCATCGTTTATCCGACTTGCGGTTGAAGCATCTGGGCTGGTCCGAATCCAGTCACCGGCGGGAAAAGTATGAACGGTACTTGAAGCTCGATCCCGATGCCAAGTTCGGGTGGAAAGAACAGTACATGTCGATTCTGGATGAAAATCCGAATTTGATCGAGTGGATGGAATAATCGGGTCCTTGGGAGGGTGCAAACGTTGTCTTTGAACATCATTCATACGATGCCGCTGCTGATCCGCAGCGACGATGCGCTCGGTTACGATGTTGCGATGCTGCGCCGTGCGGCCGAAAGCTTGCGGGCGTCCGACGATCACACGCTTGTCGTATATAATCAGGGCGGCTTAAGCAATGCGCAGCTGTCCGGGCTGTTCGGCGCATTCGGCTTGGCTCCCGTTATACTGGGCGACGGCGCCAATGTCGGGATCGCGCAAGCGAGGCAGAGCTGTTTCCGCTACGTTTGGGATCGATTTAAGGAAGTGCCCTATATTTCTGAAATTCATGTCGATATGGCATTTCCTAGAAATTGGCATGTGCCGCTCATCGCATATTTGGAATCTTCCGACGATCCCTTAGTTTGTCCGGGCATACTGACGTCCGGCGGCGAGCTGCAGCCTCTCGGCCTGTACGGCACGGTGCCGCAACAGACGGACGAATTGATCGCGTATTTGGAGAGCTTATCGAGGAACGAGATCAGAGAAGGCTTCGTGCATCCCGTCGTTCACAAGTCCGCCGCTCTGCGCGAAGTGGGCGGGTACGACACCCGGTTTATGAAAGGGAAGCAGGGGTATGAGGACGACAGCTTGCTCGTCGGCTACTCCTTTTATATGGGAACGCGGAATCGGTGGAAGCCGAAATGCTGCTTGCATTCATGGGTGTATCACGCCACGATGGCGCAAAGAATGTCGCTGCCTGACAGACATGCGGATTTTACGTTAAATGAAACAGGCTTATTTCAAAAGTACGGCGCTTACGGGCTGGAGCAGCTGTCGGCGCTTTATCCGAACTCGAAGGTATTCGAGCAGCTGCTGCAAAAATTCGTGCCGCAGGGCAACGGACGGGAGTGAAAGGATGTCTGACCAGCAGAAGAAAGTGTGGGACGGGATTTGGTCGGGGAATGTTTCGTATTCGTGGGACCCGCTCAGTCAATCCATATATGAAACGATGCGGGAGCTGGCCGGCGATTTCCGCGACAAGGATATACTGGAGGCGGGCTCGGGAAGCGGCAAAATTTCGCTGCGTCTGGCCGGAGAGGGAGCGCGCGTGACATTGGTCGATTACTCGGAAAAAGCTCTCGCCAACAGCAGGGCCGCGTTTCGCAGTGCAGGCTGCGAAGGGAGCTTCGTGTTGTCGGACATCCGATGCATGGAGGTGTCCGGGCAGAGCAACGATCTTACCTGGAATGCGGGGGTGCTGGAGCATTTTACTTCGGATGAGAAGGTAGCCATTCTGCGCGAAATGGCCAGGGTGACCCGGCCCGGAGGCATGGTCGTTACGCTAACTCCTTATGCCAAATGTTTGCCGTATCGCGCCGGCAAAGCGTATGGCGAGCGTCAAGGGACGTGGATGTACGGTATCGAGGAGCCGGTGCTGACCGTCGAAGACGAATTCCGGAGGAGCGGCATCGAATGGATCGGAGAAACGAATATCGGATTTCTCAATAGTTTGGACTTTCTGGATTATATACCGGAGGCGCAGCCGGTCAAGCAAGCGATACGGCAATGGTATGAGACGCTGCCGGCAGAAGAACAGCGGCTGTTTCCGGGATATTTGCTCGTCAGCGCAGGGAAGGTACGGGCTTTTGGCGGTACAGCGTGATCCAATTGCAAGCACGGATATGAACAAGACGGCCAATCATTGCTTGCTTTCAAGGAGAGGCGTCTCTCTTCCGCATGAGTGAAACTGGCCAGCGGATTTATTCCAGGCGATATGTCGGCATATCGCCTGAACCTGCCTAAAGCCCGATTTTCGGTACGCGCTATGGGCCATTCCGGTTTCCCAATGTTGGACGACGAACGCGTACCGGCCTTGACAACCATTTCTTATATGTTACAATAAGCAAATGAACTTATGTGCCCTTAGCTCAGCTGGATAGAGCGTTTGACTACGAATCAAAAGGCCGGGAGTTCGAATCTCTCAGGGCACGTCAAAAAAACTGATTTCGCATCATGCGAAATCAGTTTTTTTCTTTTTCAGCCTCTCGCAAGCTCCAGGCTTGCCGGGGCAATGATTTATTCGCTCAAATCAGACTCGTTTTCGTTAACAGCAGAGGAGGTAGCATTTGCATTCTCTGCGTTGTTTTGCAGCAGGGAAGATAATTGTTCTACTTGCTGCTGCTGTTCAGCATCCTCAGCGCTAGCTTTGGCGGCGTTCAGACCGTGCTGAACCGCGTCGTTTTGATTCTCAGCCATTCGAAATCACCTCCTCGTTCATCTGCATACTAGTATGTCACGATCGAGGAGGAGGTATTCATTGGTTCTCATTTCGCTTAGCTTCGCCGGATTCGCTGCCGGAGACATCCATCGTGCCGTTCTCAAGCTGCACGACACCGTCGCTGGTTCCCGCCGCATACACATCGTTTAATTGTTCTTTGGTGACCGATTGCCCTTGCTTAGCGGTCGAGCGTTGAGACGATTGGGGAGACATAAATGGAATCGCCGCCTTCGATTAAATTGTAGTTACGTTCGTTAATGTCTCTCTCGCTCAAACACTTTATGCGAATTTACTCAAATTTGAGTTCCGGGAAAATGCGAAGCCGCGCCGATTCCGAAAATCAGGAAGATGAGAAGGAAAAATATAATGTAGAGGACGATGACGATAACGGCAAGGAGCAAGGAGGCTCTGGCGTAATTTTTTTTGTTGGGATTGGTATGATCTCCGAAGGCCCATACGAACAGCATAATGATGTTTACGATGGGAATGGCGCATAAGATGAAGGTCAAGATCCAATGCTTCACAGAGACTACAGGCGCTTGCGCCGACGCAGGGGGGACATAACTTCCTTGGGTCGGATTAGTCAGTTCAGAGTTCAATACAATCACTCCTTTGGATAATAAAATTATACCTGCCATAGTTTGACAGATGTTGTAACTTTATAAAAATAGTTAGGAGGAAAAGCACATTATTTGAAGAAGATAATGTAGTAATATAGTAAAATAACCGGATAAAAGAGGTACATGCCATGAATGAACCGCAAAAGGAACAAGATTGGACGGATAAGACGGCCTTATCGCTGGAACCGTCTCTACACGTCAATGACACGCTGTTCCGTAATGCGTTTGATTATGCTGCAATCGGAATGGCATTGATCGATCTGAACGGAAGATGGCTCAAAGTGAACCGCTCCCTATGCGGAATTATCGGTTATTCGGAACAAGAGCTGTTATCGACGGATTATCAAAGCTTGACGCATCCCGACGATCTGGAATTAAATCTTGAACATATGAGACGGCTGCTGTCTGGAGATTGGGTAAGCTTTCAGATGGAAAAGCGTTTTTTTCATAAAACGGGCAAAGTGATCTGGATTCTGCTTCATGTATCGCTCGTTCGCTCTCCTCAGGGAAAGCCGCTCTGCACGATTGCACAAATTCAAGATATTAGCTCCCGCAAGCAATTAGAACAAAAATACAAATCGCTGATCGAGTACAACCCTGCCGGGATTTGCTCTCTGGATATGGAGGGCCGGATCGACGGGCTGAATCCCGCCATGGAGAAAATCATCGGGTACGAGGCTTCCGAGCTGCTGCATACGTCGTTCAAATCGATTATTGCCGGCGAAAAGGACCAGCTGCATATTTTCCAGAACGGTACGGACGGAGAGCAGCTTAATACGGAAATCGCGCTGACTCATAAGATGGGCCATCAAGTTTATTTGGGGGCCAAGGACGTGCCTATCATTGTGGACGGGCGCATCGTCGGATTTTATATCATAGCCCGGGACATCACCGAATTGAAGAAGACGAAGGAATCTTTGGCCGTGCTGCAGCAGGATCTGCAGGATGTGGTGCGCAAGCAGCAGGGAATGACCTTTAAATTCAAAAAGCTCGACGGCCGCTTCATTCATACGCTGTGCGACGGGGAGCTCGTATTCCGCCTCGGGCTGACGCCGGAGAAGGTGGTCGGCAAGGAGCTGAGCGAGTTTGTTTCCGCGGATATCGCCGAGGTGAAGGAGCGCTACTACGAACGAGCGTGGAGCGGCGAAGAGCATGTGCTGTACGAAGGCCAGATTAACCAAATTACATACATCGCCTCGCTGCGGCCTATTAAAAGAGATGAGCAGGTCGTAGAGGTTATCGCTTCCTGTATCGATATCACCGAGCGCAAACGGGCGGAAGAGGACTTGCTGACAACCAAAGAAATGCTGGAGTCTCTTATTACGAATACTTCCGATGCGATCGACGTCATCGATTTACAGTTTAACGTGCTGCAGGTCAATCATGCTTTTGAGAAAATATACGGTTTTGGCGTCGAGGAAATCGTAGGCAAGCCGCTTTGCATTATTCCGGAGGATAAGCAAGAGGAAGCGGCGCAGCTGATGGAGCGATTGCTGTCGGGGCAGGAGGTTACCGATTTTGAAACGGTGCGGCTGCATAAGAACGGAACCCCGCTTCATATCAGTCTGACGATCTCTCCGATCAAAAACGCGGAAGGCGACACAGTAGCGATCGCCGGTATATCCAGGGACATTACCGAGCGGAAAAAGACGGAGGAGTTTCTAAGAAAATCGGACAGACTGTCTGTCGTAGGGCAGTTGGCGGCAGGGCTTGCGCACGAGATTCGAAATCCGCTCACCTCATTAAAAGGGTTTCTCCAGCTTATGCGCGAGAGAGGCCCGAATCAGGATCATTATTATGAAATTATGAGCGCCGAGCTGAATCGAATTAATTTTATCGTGAGCGAGTTTCTGATTATAGCGAAGCCGCAGGTCATTCAATACGAAATGTATTCGCTGAACCAGCTGATTCATACGGTGATTCAACTGCTGGAACCGGAAGCGACGATGAATAACGTCCGCATGTCGGTGAAGATGACCGATGATCCGATTATGATTTATTGTTCCGAGATTCAGATGAAGCAAGTGTTTATCAATTTATTGAAAAATGCGATAGAGGCTATGCAAGCCGGAGGAGAGGTACGGGTAGAAGCTTACGTCGAGCGGCAGCAGGTGCATCTTAGGGTGGTCGACAACGGAGCGGGAATTCCCCGCGAGCGGCTGGCGTCGCTTGGAGAGCCGTTCTACACGACGAAGGAAAAAGGAACCGGCCTCGGACTTATGATGTGTTTTAAAATTATCGAAGCGCATCAGGGCACGATTCAGATCAACAGCCAAATTCATGAGGGAACGGAAGTGGATATTGCGCTTCCGCTTGCAGCGCAGCAGCAGGGGGGCCGCGAGGAGCGGTGGAAAAACTCGATCAAAGCGGTGCCGGGAAGAACGCCGGTCTAGCAGCAAAAGCGCTTACGTGGTATGCTAGGGTGGACAGCAGGAAGTTGTAAAATACATACAAAGGAGTTGGAACCATTGCAATTGATTACGTTGGGAAAAAGCAAACTGCAAGTATCGCCGATTACATTCGGATGTTGGGAATTGGGAGGCGGTCCGTGGGAGTTTACAAGCGACGAAAATAACATTCAAGCGATTCGGGCCGCATTTGAGATGGGCATCACGACTTTCGATACGGCGGAGGGCTACGGCGCAGGACATTCCGAGGAAATTGTCGGGTTGGCGCTGGAAGGAAGCAGGCAGCAGTGCGTTATCTCGACGAAGGTAAGCCGCGCCAATCTCGCGCCGGCCGACGTACGCCGCTCTGCAGAGGCGAGCTTGAAACGGCTTAAATCCGATTTTATCGATATTTATTATATTCATTGGCCAAGCTACGAGATTCCGGTGTCGGAAACGCTGTCCGAATTCCAGAAGCTCAAAGATGAAGGCTTGATCCGGGCGATCGGCGTATCGAATTTTTCCCTGGAGCAGTTGAAGGAAGCGGCCGGTTTCGCGCAAATCGACGTGATTCAGCCGGAATACAGCCTGCTGCACCGCGCCATTGAGGAAGACATCGTTCCTTACTGTCTCGAAAATGAGATCGGTATCATGAGCTACAGCTCGATTGCCAAAGGCCTTTTAACCGGGGCGTTCCATCTGGGCGGCAAAACGCTGGATGAAAACGATTTCCGAAGCACGCGGAGGTTGTTCCTGCCCGAGCATTTGAAAATGGAAGAAGAACTCATCCTTTTGCTCAAGCAAATTGCCGACGCCAAAGGAAAGGCCGTCTCGCAAATCGCTATCAGCTGGCTGCTGCATCAAAAGGCGCTGACTACGGCGATTGTCGGTTCGCAAAGCATCAAGCACATGAAAGAAAACGTGGAAGCCGCCGAAATTAAGCTGACCGCCGATGAGCTGACCGCCTTGGACGCCGTGAGCCGTAAAGTTATCGCCGGCATCGATGCAACGCCGTAACTTAAGGAGAGTTCTTCTATAATAGATTGTATCTGCATCTTGCAACCTTGCTCACATACTAATTGGAGATGACCTCTAACCGGGGCTTCTCCAAGCTCTGTGACCGCGTTCGAATATAGGTTTTATCGTCACATAAATGTTTATTGTTGCGCTGACGTTTCAGCGATTTAAACATCCCAACAGGGTAAAAAACGGTGTGTCTCTAAAACAATGAAAGCCCTACCTCTCTTCCATCCTTGCGGCTCCGAAGACCGCGCCAGTGTGAATCAGTAAACACGCAACAAATTCTTAGGGTTCATGGGAATTTGAATTGTTTTTAAGAAGCGGAGGATGAAACCAAAATGAACTGAGGAACTTCATTATGAGGTTGCTTGAAAATGATACATTCAATTATAATACCACGGATGATACGAGAAAGCAAGAACTATATTATCAATTTACGAAAACCATTGCTTTCGATATCCTGGCGCTTGCCCTAAAGGTAATTTCATACCGACAATCGTACCGCGCGCTTCCTTGGCATTGATTTTTAACCCGTAATTTTTGCCGTAAGCCAATCGAATCCGATTATGCACATTCATAATTCCATTGCCTGACCTTTGATTTCTGCCCGCTCATTCCGTGCAGTCGTATAGCGTCACCAACAATCTTCCCTATTTTAAATATTGGTGCCATTTCACCACGCGCATCGGTTCGTTTGATTTGTTCCAATGGCTGGACATACCGCTTTATATAAAGGTCGGCAATGCCGAGCAGATGACAACATGGTTTCATGAGCTTGTTGCGTTGCGCGAGGATTCTGCTTTAACATCCCGGCTTCGTGAAAAGGCAATTCTGCTGCAAATGATTGCCTGTTACTTGGAGTCTGTTCCTATCCATATTTTGCAGCAGCGCAGCGAGGAAATCGAAAGACTGGACCAACTGCAGAAATACATCGAACGTAATTTGCATAAAAGCATTACTGTGGAACAACTGGCCGAAGCCGTTCACTTTCACCCCAACTACTTGATCAAATATTTCAAAAAGCACTTCGGCATGCCGCCGGCTAGATATATGCAGCGCAAACGGATGGATAAGGCCAAGTTTCTGCTGACCACAACTTCGCAGAGCATGAAAGAAGTCGCCCAGCAGAGCGGTTTTGAAAGTACGAATCATTTTACAAAAAGCTTTCGCAAGGAAACAGGCTTTCCTCCGACGGAGTATCGGAAAAATGTAAAGGGCCTGTAGCGGACTTTTTCACCGCCGTTTTTTGGGGCGGACGATGAGTAGACGATCCCGCTATTTGGCAAAATATGAAGGTAGAACAGGGAGGTGCCTTTTGTGAAATATAGAGTGGAAAGAGATACGATGGGGGAAATCCAGGTTCCCGCCGATAAGCTATGGGGAGCCCAAACCCAGCGCAGCAGCGAAAACTTTCGGATCGGGACGGAACGGATGCCGCTAGAGGTGATTCAGGCTTTCGCTGTGCTGAAAAAATCCGCGGCCAAGGTCAACCGCGAGTTGGGCAAGCTCGATGCCGATAAGGCGGATGCGATCATCCAGTCGGCGGACGAAATTTTGCAGGGACGATGGGACGATCATTTCCCGCTTGTCGTCTGGCAGACCGGGAGCGGGACGCAGTCCAACATGAACGTGAACGAGGTGATAGCGCATCGGGGCAACCAGCTGCTGGAGGCGCGGGGAAGCGAGAAGCGGATTCATCCGAACGACGATGTGAACAAATCGCAGAGCTCCAACGATACGTTCCCGACCGCTCTGCATATTGCCGGCGTGCTCGCCGTCGAGGAGCGGCTACTCCCCGCGCTGGAGAAGCTGAAGGAGACGCTGCGCGCGAAAATGGAGCAGTTCGCCGACGTGATCAAAATCGGCCGCACGCATCTGCAGGACGCTACGCCCCTTACGCTGGGTCAGGAGATCAGCGGCTGGCATGCGATGCTGGAGAAGGCGGGCCGAATGATAGCGGACAGCGTTCATGCGATGAAGGAGTTGGCCATAGGAGGGACGGCCGTCGGCACCGGGCTTAACGCGCATCCGCAATTCGGCGAGATGACTGCGGCGGAGATTAGCCGGGAGACCGGGAAGACGTTCGTCTCCGCCGAAAACAAGTTCCATGCGCTGACCAGCCACGATCAAGCCGTCTTCGTCCACGGCGCGCTGAAGGCGCTGGCCGCCGATTTGATGAAAATCGCCAACGACGTGCGCTGGCTGGCTAGCGGGCCGCGCAGCGGCATCGGGGAGCTGACGATACCCGAGAATGAGCCGGGCAGCTCCATCATGCCGGGAAAAGTCAATCCGACGCAGAGCGAAGCGATGACGATGGTCGCGTGTCAGGTAATGGGCAATGATGCGGTCATCGGCTTTGCGGCGAGCCAGGGCAACTTCGAACTGAACGTATTTAAGCCGGTGATCATTCACAACTTCCTGCAATCGGCAAGATTGCTGACCGATACGATAGTATCGTTCAACGACCATTGCGCGGTCGGAATCGAGCCGAACCGGGAAGTGATCGACCGTCATCTGCGGCAATCGCTGATGCTGGTTACGGCGCTGAATCCTCACATCGGCTATGAGAAAGCTGCGAAGATCGCGAAGAAGGCGCACAGCGAAAAGCTGACGCTGCGGGAAGCGGCCGTTCAAAGCGGATTTTTGACGGCGGAGCAGTTCGATGAGTACGTGCGGCCGGAGGAGATGGTGGGGCCGAAAGCCTAGCGTCTCGCACAACGGGACGGATTGCACGCATTTCACCGGTCGCGGCGCCCGGCTCGTAGCCTCTGGTGGCGGAAGGAATCCGCAAGATGCTACAATAACTCCTGTATACCCAGAACGAGCAGAGGAGCTTGGTTAATGGCAAAGCAGGAGCAGGAGCGTTTTGATATATTCGATGAAACGATGAAGCCGATCGGCACCGCGACCCGGAAGGAGGTTCATGCCAAAGGCTTATGGCATCAGACCTTCCACTGCTGGATCGTCACCCGCACGGGCGAAGAGACCCGGATTTTATTCCAAATGCGGCATCCGGATAAGGATACGTATCCGAATTTGCTGGATATTTCCTGCGCCGGTCATCTTATGGCCGGAGAACGGGTCGAAGACGGGGTGCGGGAGCTGGAGGAAGAGCTTGGGGTTGTTGCTTCGTTCGAGCGGCTAAAATCATGCGGAGTCTATCGCGAAGAGCGGATCATTGCCGCGGATACAATCGACCGCGAATGGTACCATGTATTCATGCTTGCGTCCGATCAGCCGCTGGCTTCGTACCGCCTTCAGGAAGACGAGGTGACCGGGCTCTACAGCATTCCTTTGTCCTGTGTGGGCGATTTAGCCCGGGGCCGGTCCGATTTCGAGATTCGGGCGGCCGGGGTGGAACCGGATGAGAGCGGCAAGCTGCAGGCGGTCGAACGTACGTTCCGCAAACGGGATTTCGTCCCGCATGAGCCCGGATATTTTGAGCTTGTGCTGCGGGAGGCGCAGCGCCTTTGAGCGCAGCTTCACCGAAGCTTGCTCCAGGACGAGCGGGTTTGCAGTAAAAAAACGAAAAGCTTTGAGCAGAAAAGGGATGCCTTTTGCTGTTCAAAGCTTTTTTGGTTTGACCGGATCGGCGGGCGGATAGAGATATCCCGTCGTCCCATGCAGGGGAGCGACGGACTTCGCTTATTGCGCCGATAGCTTGCGCTGGACGTATGCTGCCACCATCTCGCTCGTTACGTACGGTCTTGTCGGGGATATCCCGCGCTGGGCATGATCGTTGATCCGTGCCGTGATCCGGTTAATCTCGTCGGTCGTGAATGCCTCTCCCGAGGCGCAGAGCGCGACGGCTTGCTCAATGGCGGCTTCGCGCGCGTCGTCCATTCTTTGGAACGCTTCGAGATGGGAATGCATTTTACGGGTGTGGGCGGTAATCTGTTCGTGTACGCTCATGGGGAAAACTCCTTCATCCAATATAATACGATCCGGACGGGCCGATGGTAGTTATGATACTACGTATCGCGACATTCAGGCAAGTCAACGGCATACGATCCATCCGCGTCTCCAAGTTCGGTAAACCTATCGGTCAAAGGCCGCGCATTCAGCGAGGCGCTTCCGGACGGCACGGGACAAAAGGGAAGGAGCTGTTTTGCGTAAAACCGGGCATGCGCCCAACCCAATTGCATAGGCTAATCATAAGATAGGTATGAACATTGTCTGCATTATTATCAGAATATTCAAATATAACCAAGCCTATCGCAATGGTTTCCATTCCTATTCAGCCTTGCTGCAAGGAAAGCGGGGGTAACGCCCGCTCTCAATGCTCCGCTCAGCCGGAATCCGGGAAAAGAGGTGGAAGCTTGTCCAATGAGAAGAAGCCAAGAGATTATTCGAAAGACGGAAAAGTACGGGGCGGCTAATTATCATCCGCTCCCTGTTGTTATCGCTCACGGGGAAGGCGTGTGGGTACGCGATGTATCGGGCAAAAGGTACATGGATATGCTCAGCGGATATTCCGCGCTGAACCAGGGACATCGCCATCCCAAAATCATTCAGGCATTGAAGGAACAAGCGGATAAAGTGACCTTGACGTCGCGCGCATTTCATAACGAGCGGATGGGAGATTTGCTGGAACTGCTCGGCGCCATTACGGGAAAAGAAGCGTTTCTCCCGATGAATACGGGAGCGGAAGCGGTGGAGACGGCGATGAAGATGGCCCGGCGATGGGCGTATCAAGTGAAGGGTGTCCCCGAAGATGAGGCTGAAATTATCGTATGCGAAGGAAATTTTCACGGCAGAACGATTGCGGCGACCTCCTGTTCAAGCTCGCCGGAATACCGGCATCAGTTCGGTCCGTTCACGCCGGGCTTTCGCGTCATTCCTTACGGGGATTCGGCGGCCTTGGAGCAGGCGATAAGTTCCCGTACGGCGGCGTTTCTCGTCGAGCCGATTCAGGGAGAAGCCGGCATTCGCATCCCGCGGGAGGGCTACTTGAAAGAGTGCGCCGCATGCTGCCGGGACCGCCGGGTGCTGCTAATGGCCGATGAAATCCAGACAGGGCTCGGCCGGACCGGCCAGTGGTTCGCCTCGGACTGGGAGGACGTCGTGCCGGACGCGTACATTATCGGCAAGGCGCTGGGCGGAGGCGTCATGCCGATATCCGGCGTAGCCGCCGACCGGGACCTGATGCAGGTGTTCGAGCCCGGATCTCACGGCTCTACCTTCGGGGGCAACCCGCTTGCCTGCGCGGTGGCCATTGCTTCGCTGAAGGTGCTGCACGAGGAGAATTTGCCGCAGCGGTCGCGCGAGCTAGGCGAATACATGCTGGCAAAGCTGCGGGCCGAAGTGCATGCGCCGTGCGTTCTCGACATTCGCGGCAGGGGATTGTTCATCGGGATCGAGCTTGCCGGGGAAGCGAGAACGTACAGCGAAAGGCTGATGAATTTGGGGCTGCTGACCAAAGAAACCCATCATACGATATTACGGCTCGCTCCGCCGCTTATTATTACGGAGGAGCAAATCGATTGGGCCGTCAGCAAAGTGAAGGCGGTCTTACCATAACGATCAGGAGGGAGCGATCGGCATGAAACCTTATCAACCGGAACCGTTGACGGACTTCACCCGTCCGGAGGAAAGCCGCAGGCTGGAGGAAGCGCTCGGCCAAGTGCAATCGGAGCTCGGCCGCACTTACCCGCTTCTTATCGGGGGGAGGCGATAGAGACGGAGGATGTGCTCGTATCGCTCAACCCGTCTCGCAGCGATCAGATTATCGGGAAGGTCGCGAAGGCGGACCGATCATGGGCCGAGAAGGCGATTCAGTCTGCAGCGCAGACTTTTCGATCGTGGTCGAAGACTCCGGCGGTGCAGCGCGCCGAATATTTGCTTAAGGGAGCGGCGACGCTTAGGCGGCGGAAGCATGAATTCAACGCATGGCTGATGCTCGAAGCCGGCAAAAGCCGGGTTGAGGCGGATGCGGATACGGCGGAGGCCATCGATTTCCTGGAATATTACGCCCGCCAGATGATCGCGCTGTCCGGGCGGGGAGAGAAGGAGCTCATCCCGCTGGCCGGCGAGCATAACGAGCTGCATTATATTCCGCTCGGCGTCGGCATCGTCATTCCGCCGTGGAACTTTCCGCTGGCCATCATGGCCGGCATGACGACCGCTGCGGTCGTTGCAGGCAATACGGTCGTTCTCAAGCCGTCCAGTCAAACGCCGGTGATCGCGGCCAAATTCGTCGAGCTGATGTACGGCTGCGGTTTGCCGTCCGGAGTGATCCAATTTGCTCCCGGCAGCGGCAGCGAAATCGGGGAGTACTTGGTAGAGCATCCGCTCGCCCAGTTCGTATCCTTCACAGGCTCGCGCGACGTCGGCGTCCGCATCCAGGAGCTGTCCGCACGCGTCGCGCCGGGCCAAATCTGGCTCAAGAGATTTGTCGGCGAGCTTGGCGGCAAAGACTCCATTCTCGTCGACGCCGAGGCCGATCTGGAAGCGGCGGCCCGAGGGATCGTCGCCTCCGCCTTCGGTTATTCCGGCCAAAAATGCTCGGCTTGCTCCAGAGCCATCGTTCACCAGGACGTGTACGAGACGGTGCTGAGCCGCTGCAAGGAATTGACGCAAGCTCTGAAGGTGGGCGATGTGACGGATATGACCGTCGATACGGGACCGGTCATCGACCGGGCATCTTTTCAAAAGATCATGGGCTATATCGATATAGCCAAAGGAGAGGGGCGCATCGTGACCGGAGGCAAAGCGCTCCCGCTGCAGGGCTATTTTATCGAGCCGACGATTGTGGCGGATGCGGCCCGCGATTCGCGGATCATGCAGGAGGAAATATTCGGTCCGGTGGTGGCGTTCGCTTCCTGCAAGGATTTTGAGGAAGGGCTCGCGATGGTTAACGATAGCGAATACGGTCTGACCGGTTCCGTGTACTCGAACAACCGGGAGCATATCGCGCGGGCCAAAGCCGAGTTTCATGTCGGCAATCTGTACATTAACCGCAAATGCACAGGGGCGGTCGTCGGTGTTCATCCTTTCGGCGGATTTAATATGTCGGGCACGGATTCCAAAGCCGGCGGTCCGGATTATCTGCTATTGTTTACTCAGTCGAAGGCGATTTCCGAGCTGCTGTAGAAGCGTCGGCATTCGCTTTTGGGGTCAACCGCATAACCGGATTTCTAATGCAAGGGGGCCAGGAGTATGCGAATGAATGCCTGGTTTCGCCGCACCGTGCTCCGCGTCGCGGAGCTGAGGCGGGTGAAGTCCACATTTGAACGATATGGAATGCGTATGGGGGTACGGCGGTTTGTCGCAGCCGAAACGTTAACGGGCGCCCTGGAGCGCGTGCGCGATATGAACCGTCAAGGTCTGGCCGCAACGCTCGATTATTTGGGCGAAAGCGTAGAAGATCCGCTTGTCGCGGAGAAGGCCGCCAATCAAATTATCGAGATGCTCCGCATGATCGACGAGCGCAAGCTGGACGCCAATGTGTCCCTGAAGCTGACTCAGCTCGGCTGCTTGCTGGACCCTGACGCCTGCTTGAAGCATATGGAGCGGATCGCGGCGGCGGCCGGCTATTACCGGAATTTTGTCCGCATCGATATGGAGGACTCCACGCTTACGGATCTGACGCTGGGCATGACGGGCAAGCTCGTCGAACGATTCGGACACGAGCATGTCGGAACGGTGCTGCAGGCTTATTTGTACCGTTCTCCGGGCGATTTGAAGCGGCTCGGGGAATGGAAGTCGAATGTCCGCATCGTCAAGGGGGCCTATAAGGAGGACGCGCGGATTGCGTTTCCCCAGAAGCGCGATGTCGACCTCCAGTACGTGGAGATGGTTAAAGCGCATATGAACGCCGGACATTATACGGCGGTTGCGACGCATGACGCCGGCATCATTCAGACGGTTAAATCGTACGCTGCCGGGAAGGGAATCTCCAGCAAGCGCTTTGAGTTCCAGATGCTCTACGGCATTGCGGGCGGATTGCAGCGCCAGTTGGCGAATCAGGGCTATCGGGTACGCATCTACACGCCGTTCGGGAGCGAGTGGTATCCGTATTTCACCCGCAGAATAGCGGAACGGCCGGCCAACCTGCTGTTCGTGCTGAAGGGGATGCTGCGCAAGTGAACTGGCGTTTGCCGACCGGAGGAGAGTGAAGCAGAATGAATGATTCGCAAGCCGTTCATGTGATCGGCGCGCCGCTCGATTTGGGAGCGGGCTGCCGAGGCTGCCGGATGGGGCCCGATGCGATCCGCTGCGCCGGACTGCTAACCCGTTTGCGGCAGCAAGGGCGCATGGTTCAAGACTTGGGCGACGTGACACTGACGGAGCGGGAGAAGCTGTCCGCCGATTCCGCCGGCGGCCATCCCAAAGCGAAATATATCGATGAAATCGTCCGATTTAACCGCCGGCTTCACCGCAAGACGGCGGCGTCGGTGGAGGCCGGTGCGATCCCTCTCATACTCGGAGGGGATCACAGCATCGCCGCCGGAACGATAGCCGGCGCGGCGCGGCATAAACGCATCGGCGTGCTCTGGTTCGACGCCCACGGGGACTTGAACACGGTTCAGACCAGTCCTTCCGGCAACGTTCACGGCATGCCGCTTGCGGCGATGCTCGGCTATGGTTATCCAGCTCTAAAGCATATAGGCGGGAAGAGACCCAAAGTGCGTCCGGAGCATCTCGTGCTTATCGGCACGCGTTCGCTCGATACGGGGGAGCAGGAGCTGATTCAGCGCGCCGGCATCCGCATGTATGCCAGCAGGGAGCTTCATAGGCTCGGCATGTCGGAGGTTGTCCGTCAAGCTTTGGCGGCGGCCGGTGAAGGCACGGACGGGATTCATGTCAGCTTCGATCTGGACGGCCTGGACCCTGGGGAAGCGCCGGGGGTGGGAACGCCGGTTTCGGCGGGAATGCGGCTTACGGAGGCGCTGGAGGCTATGAGGGTGATTGCCGCCTCCGGATTGCTGGTAAGCGCCGAATTCGTCGAGGTGAATCCGGCGCTCGATCTGCGGAGCAAAACCGCTCACGCCGCCGTCGAGCTGATCTGCAGCTTGCTTGGTTCCGATACGATGGAAGAGAAGAGCCGTTAGCCGAAAGCCGAAGCAGAGCTGAATCGACTCCGGAATAAATTTACAAAACCGTCTCAGGCCCGGCCCGGGACGGTTTTTGTTCTTGTTTAGGAAATGATGCGCAGCAATTTCCTGTGGATATCCGGGTTCTCCCCGAAAGTAAAGTCTACCCATAGAACGATCCCAGAGGAATGGTTAGACGCCGATCCAGCTTAGGCTGGATGCGGACGGAATAAGCTTCAGAGCATCACGTCACTTTTAGGGGATTTGTTCTGCGCCCAGCGAACGCTCAATTGCTTAGCGGTGATAGCCTCGGCCGACTTTTATATTCGAAGTCCGATGGCAAGAAAAAGCTTGCGCTTCCGTATTTTTATGGTAATATAGATGTTCCTTGGAAAAATAATCCTATGCGAGGTGACCTGTATAGTATCTTTATTTTTCTCCCGCTTACGGGCGGTTTCTGCGTTTCTCAGACATGCCGACGCCGGGGCCGTCAGAATCAAGCCTGTTGCAGACGCTGTCCAACTGCTTCTGATGCCCGTGCAGCTGCTTCTGACCAAAGCGATGGTCGATCGGCTGCCAAACTGGAGCTCGCCATCAGGGAAGCATGAGCTGGCCGCTGCCGCTGTGCTGCTCGCGACCGTGATGATCGTACAAGCCTTCGTCGGCCGAGCCTCTCTCCTGTCGCACAGCAGGCTGAGCGAAATCGGCGCTTACGAGGTGGAACACGCGGTTCTCGCCAAGTCTGCCAAGCTCCCGCTGGCTTTATTGGAATCTTCGCATGTCAAAGACCTTCGCCTACGCGCCATGCGCGCTTCACCCGACAATCTGTTTATGCAGAGCAACCAATACATCCTTCAGATCATTCAAGTCATCATTCTTCTGCTCATCCTGTTATTTTACGGACATTGGCCGATCGTCCTGCTTTATTGCATCGTTTTGCCGGTTCAATTGAAGCTCCGCTCCTATGCGGCGAGAGTGACGGAGCAGTTGGGGCAAGAGCAAATTCCGCAGCGGAGAGCGGCAATGTATTTGGCGCAGCTGCTGACGGACCGGCGTCCGGCGCAAGAGATCCGCTTGCTTGGCACAGGAGACCGGTTTCGCTCCGATTGGTTGCGGTTACATGCGGAGTTTGCGCGGCGAATGATAAACCGGACGAGCAAAGAGCAGTTGACCTTGGCTCCATCCGAGCTGCTTGTGACGCTGGCTGTCGGCTTGTCGGCGGCGCTAGTTCTCGCGGCCTCGCTTCGGGAAGGGAGATCGGCGGGGGATGTGACGCTGCTGCTGCAGGCGACTGTCATGCTTGGAGGCTTATGGCCCGGCTTGCTCAATCTTCAAGCGGGGCTGAAGACGCTCGGCATGCGCTGGGACGATTTGCAGCAGTATCGGGAGCTGCAAGAAGATAAGGTGTTCGGGCTTGAAGTTTCGGCCGCCGCAGAAGGTAGCGATCGGTCCCGGGAAAGGAACGGCGAACATGAAGTCCGGTCGCTTCGGGCGGAAAGGCTGTGCTTTACTTATCCGCAGCAGGAAGAGCCGGCGCTGGACGCCGTAACGTTCCAAGTCGAAGCGGGAGAGAAAATCGCCGTCGTCGGAGAGAACGGTTCGGGAAAAACGACCCTCATCAAGCTGCTGCTGGGATTATACGAGGCTGATTCGGGCGGCGTCATATGGACTGACGCTTCAGGCGAAAGGCGCAGCGCGAGTGAAGCGCGGCATTCGTTCACGGCGGTTCTGCAGGATTTTTCCAAAATGCATCTGCTTGTTCGAGAGCATGTAGGTCTCGGGAGAGTGGAGCGTCTCCATGACGACGAGGCTCTACTGGAAGCGCTGCGGCAGGCCGGCGCGGGGAATTGGGGTCTCGAGCTCGATGAGAGAACCGGCCCCGAGTTCGGAGGCCGGGAGCTGTCCGGCGGCCAATGGCAGGCACTGGCTGCGGCGCGGGCTTATTTCCGAGGCGGCAGCGTGCTCTTCTTCGATGAACCGACCTCTGCGCTCGACCCGCTGGCCGAAAAAAAAGCGATGGAGGTATTCATGGTTGCTGCGGGCCAGCGTACCGCCTTCCTGGTAACGCATCGGATGGGGGCCGCCAGAATGGCGGATCGGATTTTCGTTATGAAGCAGGGACGGCTTGTCGAGCAAGGCACGCATGAGGAGCTGCTGCGGCTTCGCGGGGAGTACGAGCGATTATATCGGCTTCAGGCTTCCTGGTATGTATAAGGGCGTGGGAGGAAAGAGTTACTATGATAAAAGGAAACGGCGGTACATACGGCGTTCTGCAGCTGCTGTTCCGCATCGGGAAACGGATGCCCTTCCTTACGGCTTTATGGCTGACCGTCCCGATTGCGACAGGTATGCTGGTTGTTCCCCTGATGACTTCTCAAAAGCATATGATCGATATGGCCGCAGCGGCGCTGACCGGCAGCGGAGAAGACTTGGCTGCTTCCGTTGCGCCGATGGTGCTGTTGTTCATAGGGGTATCCGTCCTTCAGGTGCTGGGCGGCGCGCTGCGCAAGGTGACGGACGAGATGATGAACCGTCGCGCGGAAGGATACGTGCAATCGGAGATATTTACGGTTGCGACCGGCGTTTCGCTGGAACGGTTTGAACAGCCTGCGTTTTACGACCGCCTGTATCGCGCGCAATCGGCGGCAGGGGGCGAGCTGATCGGGATGCTGCGCAACGGCGTCGATGCGGCGCAGCGCATCGCCCAACTGGCCGGACTGGCGCTAGTGGCGGCTCAAGCGCACTGGACTGCGGCGCTTATCCTTGTTTTGATGAACGGAACGATTTTATATTTCCGGCTGAAGCTGGAGCTTGCCCGCAGACGGCTGGATAAACAGCTGACCGCCGAGGGACGCATGTCGGATGAGATGATGAAACGGTTGACGGATACGGCCGTGTTGAAAGAAGCCAAGCTGTTCGGTTCCGCAGATTATTTGCTCGGTCAATGGGCTGCAAATACGAAAGCGCAGCGATCCCGCAGGTTCGCGATGGGACGCAAAGAGAATAAGATGGCCGCGTGGGTATCTCTTGTTCATATAGCGGGGGCGTTTCTCACCTTGGGCGTTCTGCTGCTTCTTCCGTCGCCCGCCGGAACGGTCTCGCCGGGAATCGTCGCCGTCGTCTTCCAGGCGATATTCCAATCTCAAGGAGCCACTCTGACTTTGTCGTGGCCCTTAAGCAAAATGATCATGCAAAGCGGCAAAGCGGAGGAATTGGCCGCCTTTTTGAATGAAAAGGGGGATCGGCAAGGCGGATCGTCGCCCCATCGATTGACCGTGGAACCGGTGCGGGAGGTGCGCTTGGAGCAAGTGTCTTACCGTTATCCGAATGCCGCCAAGGAGACGCTTCACGCGATCGATGTGACGATTCGGGCCGGGGAAACGATAGCCCTGGTCGGCGACAACGGGGCCGGGAAGTCGACGCTGCTGAAGGTTCTGCTCGGTCTGTACAAACCGTCCGCAGGACGCGTACGGTGGAACGATGCCGATATTGCGGAGGAGCCGCATGCTTGCGAGGCGGTGTGGGGCCGTGTCAGCGCCGTGCTTCAGGAGAACGAACGGTATCCATTCCGCTTGCGCGACCATGTGACGCTCGGCAGCGGCCGGCGCGCGGTTCCGTGCGACGACCGGGAGATCAAGCAGGTGCTGGAGGCAGTCGGGCTCGGCGGGCTGATCGGGGATTCGTCCGCTTTGGACGCTCCGCTCGGGCAGCTGTCGGAAGGCGGACGCGAGCTGTCGGGAGGCCAGTGGCAGAGGCTGGCTATAGCCCGGGCTATGCTGCGCGGAGGCGAGCTGATCGTTCTCGACGAACCGACGGCGGCGATCGATCCGGCGAACGAAGCCGAGCTGTTTCGGCAGTTTCGCCGTCTCAGCGGCGGCAAAACGTCGATTGTCATCTCTCACCGGCTTGGCTGGGCCCGATATGCCGATCGCATCTTGGTGCTGGATCAAGGTCGCTTGCTTGAAGACGGAACGCATGAACAATTGATGTCGCTGAACGGGAAGTATGCCGCTCTGTTCACGGAGCAGGCGTATTGGTATCGAAATGAAGACGATTCAGAGGCTTCCAAAGCTGCGTATTAGCGTTCAAACGCATGTAGACGCTTGTAAAAATCGCCGCCGGTTTAAGCCGTCCGGCAGCTGAAGAGGAGAGTCGACCGATAATGATGTTCGTTAATGCGAGAGCTCTGATCGAAAGAACGACGGAAGGTACTACGCAACTTGTCATTCAGCTGAGGAATAAGACCGGCGAACCTGCGCTTTGGGAGCTGCCCGGAGGGCGGATTGAACCCTTCGAATCGTTGACCGCCGCGCTCAGGAGGGAGGTCATGGAAGAAACCGGCCTGACGGTCGTGGAAATCGAGGGAGAGCGGACGCGTATCGATACTCGAGGAATCAATCCGCAGTTTGAAGTGGAATGCATCCAGCCTTTCGCCGCATATCAGACGATCCAAGGGCCGATCGATTCGGTCGGCTTCTACTTTCGCTGCAAAGCGGAAGGCGAGCTGCTGGAGGCAGGCGACGAGACGCTGCAGGCGCAATGGATCGACCGGGAGCGTCTGGAACGTATGTTTCATGAAAATCCGCTCCAATTCGCCAATGTGGATAGGGCGGGCATCATGTATTATTTGCGGCAAACGAAGGGCTAGGCCGATTCGCGGGAATGCCGAGAGTTTAATATATACCGGAACAAAAACCTCCAAGCCCGCAATTGAAGGCTGGAGGTTCGTTTTGTTTTTACCGCATCGCAATGTTTAAGTTTTCTACAGCGATAAGCGGACGGTTATGATCTCAAAGGGCTTGAAGCGAAGGCGAACCTTCCCGTCATCCGATACCGCAAGCTCTCGCTCGGGCTGCTCCAGCATATTCGTCCGGCGGGCGGAGCGGACCGGGAAGCCGAGCTGCAGCTCGCATTCCGTCAAGGTGCGGTACGCCTCGTACATGCGGATGATGACGTCGCCGGAGCCGTCCTCGGTCGGTTTAACGGTATCGATCACGATATTGGCCCGATCCGCCGCGCAGAGCGAATGCGAACCGGCATCTCCCGGGCGGGCCGTCGCCGGACAGTTCAACTCGTAGGCGTGACGCACGACGCCGCTGTCCAGGAAGCTGCCGTTCCACGGATAGAACGCGTAAGCGAACTCGTGCTCTCCCAGATCGGCCTGCGGGTCCGGGGCCGTCGAAGCCCTTAGCAGCGTCAGGCTCATCGTGCCGCCGAGAACGCTCATTCCGTACTTGCCGTCGTTCATTACGGCGCAGCCGCGGGCTTCTTCCGCCAGCGCCGCCCATTTGAAGTGGGAAACTTCGAACCGGTCCGCATCATGCGGCCTGGAACGATGAGTCGGCCGTTTCATATAACCGAACTGAGTTTCGAATATCGCCTCGCTGGCGTGAACGGTCGTAGGAAAATCGACCTTCAGCAGCTTATGCTTTTCCTGCCAATCGATCTTCGTACGGAACAGGATGACCCGGCTTCCTGCAGTCAGCACGATATGTTGGCGCAAAGTCGAGCGATGAAGCTTCCTTGTTATTTCTACTGTCGTTGTGAGCGGGCCGTCGGCCAGCTTGCGGATAACCGCAGGATCGTCCAGCCCGATTTCGCCCAGCTCATAGGTGCGGTCAATCTCCCAGGCGTCAAAGCGCGGCGGGGTATCTTTATACATGCGGAAATCGTTGCCGGGTCCGGCGGTCAGCTCCATGCCTCGCTCTTTGTCCCAGACGCTGATCATCCGGCCGTACTCGTCGAGCTCGATACGCAGCAGATCATGCTCAAGGATGCGCTCGCCGGTGCTGGGGGCGGCTAAGTCTTTCGTTTCGTCCTCCTTTTCCGCACGGGTGATCGTGACCCAGCCGCAAGGAGGAAGCTCCACGCGAGCCAGCCGATGGCCGTTGCTATCCTGCTGTGCCGCCAAGGTTTGGCCGTTCGCATCTGCGGCTCCGCTCCAGCCTTGGGGAAGCGCGATGACGGCACTGCGTGCCCAGGACAGCGAGTTAAAGACGGACAGCGCGGACTCGGACTCCGCCGCTTGCGGGACGGACAATGCGTCCTGGGCTTCGGCGGCAATGCTGCCGGAAGTCCGGATGACCCGGCCGAAATCCTGCTCGGCCTCCGCATGCACACGGGCGATGGAAGTTCCGGGCAGTATATCGTGGAACTGATTTAGCAGCAGCGTCTTCCACAGCGCATCCATCTGCTCAAGCGGATAACGCCATTGGCGGAGAAGTACTGCCGCCGTCCCCCATAATTCGGCTTCGCGCAGGGCGAATTCGCCGCGCCGGTTGCCCTGCTTGGTCTTGGCCTGCGTCGTGTAGGTTCCGCGATGCGCCGGATAGTACAGCTCTCCGACATAGCGGGCGGAAGAGAAGCCCTGCCGCTCCAAATCTTTGAAATATTCGATAGGCGAAGTCAGCTTCACCTTCGGTACGCCCTCCAAATCGGCGCAGCGGCGCAAATATTCGAGCTCGTCGCGGGTCGCCCCGCCGCCGCCGTCCCCATAGCCGAATTGGGCGAGGCGGGAGTTGATGCCGTCCTTCTGCACCCGCTGATTCCAGTTGTCGATGAGGACCGACGGCTTTGTCTCCAGATGGTAGTCCATAAAATGTACCAACACCTCCGAACCGTCTATGCCTTCCCACAAAAACGTATTGTACGGGAACGGATCGGCAAAATTGTTATAAGTTTGTCCCATTTTGACGGAAGCAAAATAACGAATGCCGCAGCCTTTCATAATTTGCGGCAGCGAGCCGGAGTAGCCGAACACATCCGGCATCCACAGCATCTCATTGTCGACTCCGAATTGCTCGCGGAAAAAACGCTTGCCGTGGATAAATTGCCGAATCAGACTTTCACCGGAAGTCAAATTCGTATCGGCTTCCAGCCACATCCCGCCTTCCGGTATTAGCTGACCGCGCCGAACCGCCTGAACTAGGCGTTCATACAGTTCTGGATACAGATGCTGCACGATTTGATACAGATAAGGCTGGCTCTGCGTATAAATATATTCTGGATATTCCTCCATAAGTGCAAGTTGGTTGGAGATCGTTCTTGCGATCTTGCGTTTGGTTTCCTCAATCGGCCACAGCCAGGCTACATCCAGATGGGATTGGCCCATCATGTACAAGGTCGGCGTCGTCGAACCGTTCGTACAGGCAAGCAGCGGCTTAAGCGCCGGATGCTCGCGGCGAATGTCGGCCATGAGCTCCGCTTCGTCGGCATCCAGGTCAATGACGGCGGCTATGCGGGCCAGTACCCGGTCGATCTCGGCCGCGCGGAGCGAATGTTCGTCCACGCTGCAGCGAATTTGATACAGAGTGTCCACGTCGATCAGAAATTGATACAGATCCTCGCGCCAAATGCCGATACCGGAGCTGCCCATAACCGGGCGAGCCTCTTGATGACCCGCATACCCTTCGACGTAAATTTCATAGGCTTCGCCTTCGTTAGCCTCTCGCGACAGCGTAATATAAAAATGCCGCTTGTCGATGGAACCGGCAATGATACCGTTTACATAAACGGTGCATTCCGCTCCTATATTCAGATTCAGCATAAGACGCTGGCCCTCGGCGGCTTGCGGGGCGGCAACGGTTGTCCGAAACCAGTAATAACCCCATTTCTCCCCCCATGAGTCGCCTTGTACGACGTCTCGGTAAGCATCCGGCGGATAAGCCTTCGCCTCGTCTATAGTCATGCAGCCTTTCGCCGGAAAGCCGCGGAAGCTAACTTCCCCAATTGCCGGTACGAAACCGCATCGCGGGCTTTCATCCAATTCTCCACCTTCAAATTCCACTCTCTTTTTAAGGCCACAATAGTTCCTCCTAGCGGTTATTTTATTAGTTTGTATTATCTGTATTAATACAATAAAATACTCTGCAAACATTATAGAAGGGGAGAGAAGCGGTGTCAATAACGATTTGGTTTCGGGCTTGCGGGAAGCGCGTCCGCTGTTTTATGCCGAAAGCGCAGGCTGCCGGCAACCTGCGCTTCTTATTCAAAATGCCGGTCTACAAACTGTTCGCGGGTTTCACCGAGCTGCCTAAGTACAGTGAGGAGGAACAGGTGTGACCGATGACGGCGGGGCGTTCAATGCCCTGTATCATCTGCATGAGCTGTTTAGCGGCGGTACGACCCATGTCATAAAACGGCTGATTCATGCCGGTAAGATTCAGACGGAGACGGTAATTAATATTCGCCGCGTCGTAGGTGACGACGGATATCTGCTCCGGTACGCGGTATCCGAGCTTCTCCAGGGAGATCAGGGCCGCTTCGGCGATCTGGTCGTTGGCGCAGAATACGGCGGTGAACTTCATCTCCTTCATCTTCCGCTCGAAGGCGCTGCAGTACGCTTCGAATTCGAGTTTGAAATCTTCGTTTTCCGTAGGGATAAACACGTCAAGCCGTTCGGAGAACTCGCAGCCGAGATCGGCATGCGCCTGCTGGAATCCGAGCCAGCGCTCGTTCATCGTCGTCAAATTCGAATTGCGCACGAACAGAATGTTTCGATGCCCATGCTCGAACAGCAGCCGGGTCAGCTTATAGGAGCCGATCTGATTGTCGCTGGTTACGTAAGGAACATCCATATCGTAGGCGTACCGGTCCAAAAACACGGTTTGAATGCCGTTATCGGACAGCATGCGCACCAGCTGCGCATTTTTATTCGGCCGGCCGTGCTCGACAATCGGGCACATGATAAGCCCGTCGACCTTTTTGGCGACCAGTCCCTTCACCATCGATTCGAGCTTGGCGGAGCTGCCCTCGTCGCTGGAGGAAAGCAGGCTGTATCCGTACTGGTGCACTTCGTCGTCAATGCCGCGCAAGGCGCTCGCCCAAACGGGATTTTCGATACCGACGACGAACGCGGCGATTAAGCCGGAACGGACTGACGAAGACGGCGGAGCGGCCTCCGGCATGCCTCCCGCGAATGTGCCGCGTCGGCTGTCCCGGGTGAGCAGTCCTTCCTGAGCCAGCTCCTTGATCGCTTTCTCGACGGTGTTGACGCTGGTGCCGTAATGGGCGGCGAAATCTCGGCTGGACGGGAGCTTCTCCCCCGGCTGCCAAGAACCGCTGCGCACCCGGTTGCGAATGTCGGCTTTAATTCTCTCGTAAGCGTATTTCATTTTATATGCGGCGGCCCCTTTTTATCGTTAGCTTAGGTTATTTGAATCTATCGTACGAAATTGTATCAACTGTGTCAAATTAATGATTCGGTTAGAGAAATATTTATTTCATTTTAACGCTGTCTTAATCTATAAATGGATAATTAAGGATATGGTTTTAAAGTTTATAGCAGCGGATGTGATGAAGGGATGACGTTCCGTTTTCGATTAACTTTAGTATACGCCAGGATTGTAACGCTTTCCTTGCTGTTGTTGGCGCTTGGGCTCTATGGGGCTTTGCGGTGGTACCTGTACGACGAGATGAATCAAACTCTCCGGAAGGGGCTGGAATCGGTTCAGCATCACGCCGAATACAGCGCTGTATATTCAGCTTCGGGCTGGAACGGTGTCGTGCAGTTGGACGATGCAGCCATCTCTCCCGATCTTTATGTTCAATGGATCGACGTCACGAACGGAACGAGAGTTCAATCCGCTAATGTAAAAACAACTCTGTTGCCTTACTCGATCCGATCGCTGAATCAAGAGAAAGAAGGATATTTTCACCTTGATACGGTTGACGGAACATCCTTCTATATTTATAGCAAGCCGTTATGGCGCAGCGGGAGCCTCGTCGCCGTACTGCAGATCGCCCGCGATGCGGAGCTTATTAGCGGGCTGCTTACTATCGCCCGGCGGGTGCTGTTCGCGCTGATTACGATCATTACGGCTTTGGCTTTCTGCGCGTGCTGGATGGCCTCCGGAGAAGCGCTCAAGCCGCTCAGGGAGCTGATCTCAGCGATGAGAACGGCTCGTCGTAACGGGAAAGCGAACATAGCGCTTCGCTACAACGGTCCCCGCGACGAAATTCGCACATTGTACGAGCTGACGGCCGGACTGATGGACCGGCTGGAAGGAGCCGCCGGCAAACTGGCTCGCGCCGCTTCCGGTCAAAAGCGGCTGATCGCGGACGCATCGCATGAGCTGCGTACGCCGCTTACGTCCATCCGCGGAAATTCCGAGCTGCTGCGCAAGATGTGGACATCGCTCTCCGGGCAGCCCGAACGGCCGCTTGAAGCCGAGACGTGGACGCTTTCTTTGGAGGCGCTGGATGATATTACGGAGCAAACGGGTAAAATGTCCGCCCTCGTTAGCGACATGCTGTCTTTGGCGAGAGCGGATGCGGACACAGGCGCGCAGGAGAACCGTCAGGTCATTCCATTAAAACCGATTCGATCGCGTTGACATGCAATTTCAATATGGCTGCAGCCAGGTAGAGTGGAGGACCTTTGGGCTCGATACCCTGGAATCCGTCTACGTTCTCGGCCATTCGGACGATTTGCAGCAACTGCTGACGATTCTGGTGAAAAATGGTTTTCAATTTACGGCAGAGGGCTGGGTACAACTGAGCGCAGAGAGAACGGAAGACGAAATAGTCATCTCGGTTCAAGATACGGGCATCGGAATGGATGCCGAGCAGCAAGCGCAGCTGTTCGAACCGTTTTATCGAGCCGATGCGTCGAGAGGGATCACCGCGGGAAGCGGGCTCGGATTGGCGCTGGCCCAACGGATTGCCGAGGCGCATCAAGGCGAGCTGTGCTGCTCGAGTTTTCCGGGAGCGGGTTCGGTTTTCACGTTCAGGATGCCAATCTGCGTTACAACGAGAAAGAAGCGGGGGCGGCAGGAATGCGCTAGCCCGATCTCGAATTATAAAGAGTTATGAGTGAAGGAGCGTGATGGCTGTGATTCGCGGCATTTATGAAACGCATTTGCAAGTTTCCGAATCGCCCCGAAGCCCGTGTTCGGCAGAGACGGTTCGGAACCGATCGTTCATGCGTCGGACCCCGCTGCATCGATCTATTTCGACGATCCCGATGGCAATGAGCTGGAGTTTTATGCCAGAATCCCGGGAGAGCCGAGACGGTTGTCCGCGACGGCGCTATTAAGCGAATGGACGAGCGCACGAAATCATGAAGAGAGCGGCGAGCAGAAACCCAAGTGATCGTTTTTCACCGCGCTTTAAGTAATTATAAGAGGGGAGCACAGGATGGCAAAATCAAAAGTACCTAAAAGGCCGACGCGGGATGAATTTGTATTAGAGGAGCTGGGAAATCAACTGACCGAAGCTTTTTATGAAAAATCGGAAATCGTATTGACCGTATGGGGATGGGAAGAAGCCGTCCGCGGCCAAATCGATAAAATGGACCCCCGAACGGGCAAAGTACATATTGAACAAGCCGACGGGATAGTGAAAGTACCGTTTATGGACATTATGAGCGTTGATTATCCAAGAGACTAAACGAATTGAAAAAGGGCCGCTTCTGATTAACCTTTAAAAAGGTTGAACTCCAGGCTCTTTTTTATCAATTTACTTTAACGGTGCGAAGCGTTACAACAATAAAAACATGCTGAAGCTCAAAATTTTCATAGCTTGCCGGAAGCTGTCGTCGTGCGGGAGCTTCCCTCCGAAATGCTTCGTTCTATTCGGGCAGTCGTTCTTTTGATAGAATGAAGACGTGCTTCTTCCCGGCAAAAAGGGAGCAAGCGCAGCGGCCAGCAACAAACAACCACAGAACGGATGACGGAGGTAGGCACAAGGATGCAAAGAGAAGAAGAACTGCGAGAGAAAAAAAGAAGCGATCTTCATTTGAGCCAACTGGCCTCGGTAGGGCAAATCGCCGCAGGCATTGCGCATGAGGTCAAAAACCCGTTAACGGCGGTCAAGGGCTTCCTGCAATTATTAAAAGAACGCAACGAAAAGCAATATATCGAAATTGCCCAGGCAGAGCTGGAGAATGCGATCGGCATTTTGCAAAATCTGCTCCATGTCTCCAAGCCGGATTTGGACGACGAGCCATTCGAGACGATCGATCTGACCGCAGAGCTGGAATCGCTGATGCAGCTGTTCCAGGATCAGTTTTACCGGGTTCAGGTGTTGACCGATCTCAACAACCCCGGCAGCTACATTTTTGCTAAAAAAAACCAATTGAAAAAAGTGTTTTTCAATTTGCTGAAAAACGCCTTCGAAGCGATTCCCGGCGAGGGGACGATTTCGATCGGACATAGAGCGACGGAAGAGAAGATCATTGTTTACATAAAAGACAGCGGAACCGGAATTCCGGAGAAGCAGCTGGAGTTATTGGGAACGCCTTTTTTTACGACGAAGGAAAATGGGTCGGGCATGGGGCTGGCTCTGGTATTCTCCGTCATTTATCAGCATAACGGCGAAATCGAGGTCGAGAGCGGAGAAAATATCGGCACGACCTTCACGATTACCTTCCCGAGGGCGACAGGAAGCATGAAGAGAAAAGAGGTAGTCCAATTGGAACTGGAACAGGCAGCTACATTGAAGGAATATCTTACGGTCAACCGGGAAAAGTTTGAACAACGCCTATTGATGGAAGCCGTCAATGTAAGGGATAAAATCGATGAGATTATGGAGATCGGCAATATCAATTTATTGGATAACGCTCATAAGCTGGTGCTTTATATCGTGGAAAACAAGCAGCATGAGGTCATCTCTTTTGCGAAGCTGGAGGGTATGACCTGGGCCAAGCATTCTTTGACGCTGGCTTTCAAATTGGAGTGGATTCAGGCGGTGCGGCGAGTGCTGTGGGATTTTCTGTACAATTTCGACCGGACGAATCATTATCTCGCCGAGAGAGAGCAGTTCTACAATCAGGAAAAACAGATTAACGAGCTGATGGATTTGTTCCATACCCATTTGTTCCTCAGCTATTCCCAGTTGAAGGACGATCTTATTCGTGCGCAGCGGGAAATGGTGGAGGATTTGTCCGTACCGATTATTCCGCTCACCAAATCGACTTCGATCCTGCCTCTAATAGGCCAAGTCGATGCAACCCGGGCCGAGATTATTGAAGAAAAAGTGTTTTTGCAGATCGGCCAGCATCCTATCGACACGCTGATCATCGATTTGTCCGGCGTTGTCAGCATGGAGGCCGCCGTTATCGCGCAAATTCTGGGCGTCATTCAAGGCATTAAAATGATGGGTTGTCAGACGGTCATCACCGGTTTAAGGCCGGAAATCGTAAAATTAATGATCCGCTCGAATTTATCCTTCGAAAGCAGCGCGATCACGAAAGGAACGCTGCAGCAGGCGATCGAGGATTATTTTGCAAGATAACCGATTGGCCGGTTTTTCGGGCCCATAGACGCATGCGATCTATGGGCTTTTGTGCTTGTTTAGGAAATGATGCGCAGCCATATCCTGTGGAAATCCGGGGGCTCCCCCGAAAGTAAAGTCTACCCTACCCATAGAACGATCCCAGAGGAAGGGTTAGACGCGGACGGAATAAGCTTCAGAGCATCACGTCACTACCCTGGAAATTACTCTTGGTACCCCATTTCCATTGTCTGTGGTGCCGCGTCGGCGGCATGGATGGCTTTTGGGGGATTTGTTCTGCTTAAGGGATATGATATCCATTGAAAGACGGCGGGCTGGCGCCAATTGCCGTGCTCGTGGACGAGCATTACGGATGAAGGGCGACGGACGTCTTTTTTTCGTGATTCCAACGCTTACGGCTGTGTTATAATAGGGAGGCCAATAGACCAACAGACCAAAGACATAGGGGGGTCTTGCATGAAGCGGACGGTGTTTATCCGCCTGTTGTTTCATTTGACGATCGCAATGGTCGTAATTACTCTGCTTGTAGGCGCGCTTGTATACCGGTACACGAACATGATGCTTAAGGAAGAAGTGCTCGGCACCAATACGGAGCTGCTGGACCAAACGAGGAAAATTGTCGAGCAGGCGCTCGGCGAGGTGCAGCAGATGGCCAGCTCGCTGGCGCTGAATTCCGAGGTGCAGAAATCGGTCTGGCTGCCGTGGAACTTGGAGGAAGAATACCGTTTTTTAAAAAGCACGAGCGATTTGTTTACAGACCGGATCAATTCCTCGAATTATTTGCATTCGATCTATTTGTACAGCGCGATTAATCAGAAACTGATTTTCGGCTCGGGAATTACCGATCTATCGGACTTCGCTTACCGCGAGGGACTGCAGCGGTTTCTCGGCAATCGAAGCGCTTCGGCTTGGGAGGCGGCCAGTCTGGATTCGGCGAGCGGGTCCGACAATGTCATTTCTTTCTACTTTACGGTTCCTATTCTCGATGTGCAGAAAAAAGGCGCGCTCCTGATCAATTTGAAGGAGGACGTGCTCTATAACGCCGTCGTCAACACGAACAAGCGCAAACTCGGCAATGTCGCCATTTTGAATTCCGAGGGAGAGGTGCTCTCCTATAACGACAAAGACCGGCTACTGACCCGCTTTGACCAGGCGGATATCGAGCGTATCCAGCGGGAGAAGGAAGGCTATTTCATCGAAACGATAGGCGGGGTGCCTACGCTGGTGTCGTATATGACTTCTTCATTTAACGGCTGGGTCTATCTCACCTTGAACCCGTACGACGAAGTGTTTAAGCGTTCCAAGGAAGTGATCCGCACCACGCTGATCATTTCGCTGATTGCGCTGCTGCTCGGCATTGTCTTGATGGTGCTCGTATCGCGGACGTATTACAGACCGGTTAAACGGATGGTTCAAGCCATTTCGGCCCATATGGACAAGCCTCTGCCCGGCGTGCCGTACAAGGACGAGTTCGGGTTTATCGGGGAATCGATCAATCATTTGTTTAACGAGAACGAGGAATTCAAAGCGAAGTTCCGCGGTCAGGAGATGATTCTGCGGGATCATGTACTGGTGAACCTGCTGTCGGGCAAAGGGACGGACCCCGATGAGATGCTTCGCCAGCTGCAGTATTATCAGCTTGGACTGGACCCGGAGCAGTTTATTGTGCTGGTCGTGCGAATTCATTTGGAAGAAGCCGGCGACGCGTCGGAGAACGCGGAACAGGTCCGCAACCTGATGCATTTTCAAATCCGTACGATTTGCGAGGAAACGATGGCCGCTTACGGCAAGGGCGTATATGTCAGCCAATTCCATAAGCATGATGTGATAATTATGAATACAGGTCAGTGGGAGGAGCATAATCAGGCGCTGGAAAAGGCCAAGGAGCTTGCTCACCGGATGATCGCCGGGGTTACGGGGCAAATGGAGGGAGTCGCTTTGACCGTAGGAATCGGCGGCAATTACCGCAAAGTATCCGACATCTCGCTGTCGTATAACGAAGCGGTAGAGGCGCTGTTGTACGAACAGCTCGCCGGCGTAGGCAGTATTTTATCCATTCACGATATGCAGGTGAACCGCGCCAGCCGCAATCGCTTTATCGCCTATCGGAATCAGGTGGACAAGCTGCTCGCCGATCTGAAGACCGGCAGTCTGGATAAGGCGCTGCAAACGAAGGATCAAATTATCGATCAGCTGCATCGCGATACGCAGTTCGGCTTCTCCTACAAGCATATGATGCTGACGCATCTGCTCAATTCTCTGGTTGCGGTGCGGGTGGAGCTCGTGCAGAAGGACGATTCGCATGAAGAGGAGCGGCGATGGTACGCCGATTTTGCCAAACTGCAAAATTTGGATGAGATCCGCGGCTGGATCGGCCTCGTTCTGGAGCAAACGGCGGGGGAGCTTCAAAGCAAAAGGGAGAACAAAAACGTCGAGGTCATTGAGAAGCTGGTCGATTATATCCGGCAGCATTACCGCGAGCCGATCGGTTTGCAGACGTTGGCGGATCTGGTGTTCATGAACGGCAACTATTTGTCCAAAGTGTTCAAAGAGGTTACCGGCCAGACTTTTATGGATTTCTTAACGGAAATTCGTTTCGCAGAGGCTTGCCGGATGCTGGACGATACGGAACGCAATATTAATGAAATCGCCGAGCTCACCGGCTTCGGGCAGAAGCAGAACCTGATCCGCACCTTTAAAAAGATGACCGGTCAGACTCCGACAGAATACCGAAATCGCGAGGTCATGGAGCGGTTGAACGAGGAAAACTGAACGATTGATACCAATCCGATCGATTGATACCGGGCCAATGGCGACGGATGAAACCGTTATCTAATATTGAAGCTTGAGCGCTCCCGCGTTTTCTTACTATGATGAGGTTGTTCCCAAGCCAAGGGATAACATAGAAGAGAGGAAGGGGGTCTTAAGCATGGCTGTATCGGCGACTACGATTCAGACCAAAGCGGCGGTTCGCAAACGAACTTTATGGAAGCGCATACTTGCAAGCCGCTATTTGTACTTGATGCTGCTGCCGGCGATCGTTTACTACGGTTTGTTTCATTATTACCCGATGTACGGAGCTCTGATCGCGTTCAAGCAGTTCAGTATCACGAAGGGGATCATGGGGAGTCCGTGGGCAGGCTTCAAGCATTTCGAGTACTTGTTCGGTCTGGATAAGTTCTGGCAGGTGTTCTGGAATACGATCATCATTAGTTTGTACCGGCTCGTATTCGGGTTTCCGCTGCCGCTGGTGATGGCCATTCTGCTGAATGAAGCGAGGAAACTGGCGTTTAAGCGGACGGTGCAGACGATCGTGTATTTGCCGCACTTTATTTCCTGGGTGATCATGGGAGGCTTGCTGATCAGTCTGCTGTCCACCGACAGCGGAGTCGTCAACAATGTCATCCGATCGTTCGGAGGAGAACCGGTCGGCTTTCTGACCGATGAGCGCTATTTCCGCGGCACGTTGGTATGGTCGATGATCTGGAAAGAGTTCGGATGGAATACGATCATTTATATGGCAGCGCTTTCAGGGGTGAATCCGCAGCTGTATGAAGCCGCATTGATGGACGGCGCGAACCGTTTCAGACAAATTTGGCATATTACGCTGCCGTCGATTCGCGGGACGATTGTCATTTTGCTCATCTTAAGAATCGGCAGTCTGATGGAGGCCGGCTTCGAGCAAATTTTCGTGCTGTATCACACCGGGGTGTACAATGTGGCGGACATTATCGACACGTATGTATACCGGATCGGGCTGACGGAAGGACGGTTCAGCATCGCTGCGGCGGTCGGATTGTTCAAGTCGGCGATCAACTTCGTCCTGCTCGTTATAGCCAACCGGCTGTCGAGAATGATGGGAGAACAAGGAATTTATTAATTCAGGGGGATTCATATGGCACATTCCGGTTGGGGCAGCAGGCTGTTCGACGGCCTGAACGTCATCCTTCTATCGCTGGTTGCGCTGCTGACGCTGTATCCGTTCTGGGATTCGCTCATCGTGTCCATCACGCCGCTGAACGAAAGCGCCGCCGCCAGCGTTCATTTGTACCCGAAGACAATTACGCTTGAAGCCTACCAATACTTGCTGAAGCTGGAGCAGCTGTGGACTTCTTATAAGATTAGTATTCTTATTACAATACTTGGAACTGTAATCAGTATGCTGGCAACGACACTGGCCGCTTACGCGCTTTCGAAGAAGGATCTTCCGGGCGTTCGCCCTATTATGTTCGCTATCGTCTTTACGATGATGTTCAGCGGCGGCATTATTCCGAATTATCTTGTCGTCAAGCAGCTAGGTATGCTCAATTCCGTATGGGCGATGATGATTCCGGCAGCTATTCAAACGTATAATCTGATTATTATGCGCAGCTTTTTCGCATCCGTTCCCGAGAGCTTGGAGGAGTCCGCCAAAATCGACGGCTGCAACGACTTCGGCATTTTGCTGCGGATTGTTATCCCGCTTTCCATGCCGGCTATCGCTACGATCTCGCTTTTTTATGCGGTGACGAAGTGGAATGAGTTTTTTACAGCCGTTATGTATATAACGGACAAGGATATATGGCCTCTGCAGTTGTTCCTGCGCTCTATGCTGATCGATAACGAAGCGGCGTTCCAATCGGGCGGAGACAGTCCGTTCCTGCTCGGTCAATCGATCAAAATGGCCACTATTATGATATCCGCCATTCCGGTGATGATGATCTATCCGTTTTTTCAACGGTTTTTCGTGCAAGGGGTTACATTGGGCGCAGTCAAAGAATAGCCCGCAAATGCATGTACTTATGGGGGAGGATATGATAATGAACGTTTGGAAAAAAGGAATGCTCGTTACGCTTACGGCCGTGCTGCCGTTGTCGGCGGCGGCATGCAGCAGCGGGGGAACGGATACGAAGCAAGCGGGAGACGGCAAGTCGAGCGATAAGCCGACCAAGATCGTATTCCTGACGCCCGGCGACAACGCTGCCATGGGGATTAAGTCCGGCGATCGGATCGTGGCGGAGATCAATAAGCGTCTGAACATCGATCTCGAAGTGAAGTTCGTTCCGGAGAACGGATACGAGAAAATCAACGTCGCTATGGCTACCGGCGACCTGCCCGATGTAGTGACGATCAATTATCCGTCGCCGTCGCTCAATCAATGGATCGACGAAGGGATGCTGGTCCCGCTGAACGATTATTTGCCGTCCATGCCTACGATTAAGGAGAAGCTCGATAAAAATTTGCAATGGACGGCGGTCAACGGCAAATATTACGGATACCCGTTCATTGAAGAGCGCGCCAATACGGCGTTGACTTACCGGGCCGATTGGCTTGACACCTTGGGGCTTAAACCGCCAAAGACGCTGGACGAGTTTTATCAGACGTTGAAGGCCATCGCGACCAAGGACCCGGACAAAAACGGGAAAAACGATACGTACGGATTGACAGGCCAGAAGAGCACCGGCTTTAATACTTCGTTCAACTTCGTCTTCTATGCTTACGGGATGCCGCACGGCGATTGGGTGCTCGATGATGCGGGCAAGGTCGTGCCGATCTTCGAGCACCCGGCGTTCAAGCAGGGGGTTCAATATTTGCGCAAGCTGTGGGACGAGAAGCTGATCGATCCGGAATTTTTGCTTAACGATACGCAGCAGCGCGAGCAAAAGTTTTATCAAGGCAAGGTAGGATTTATGGCGGCTCCATTATTCCGTCACGTCAACAGAATCGAGACGAGCCTGCAAAAGGTGAATCCGGAAGGCAAGCTCGGTTACTCCGCTCCGCCGGCAGGTCCCGACGGCAAGAGCGGGATGAACATTGCGGCTAAGACCGGCTTATTCACGGCCGTCACGAAAAATGCGAAAAATCCGGAAAAAGCGGCGAAGTTCATTGAGTTCATGCTGTCCAAGGAAGGGCGCGACCTGCTGGAGCTGGGTATCGAAGGCGTACATTACACGAAGCAAGGGGACAAAATCAACTATAACGAGGAAGAACGGGCCAAAGACGGGTTCGCCTCCAACGGTTGGTCGCATCCGCTGGCTTGGGGCAGCGTGATCTGGCCGCTCGGAGAATACTATTTGCCGCAGACGGAGCCTCAGGCCGATCGGGCCAGAGAGTCGGCGGACATTGCAACGAAAAGTATAGTTCCGAACTTGATCAATACGACCACACCCGAGGAAGTGGAGATGAGCGGCGTGCTGGGCGAACTGCTCAATCAATATTATATCGAAATGATTACCGGCAAACGCGACATTGATGCCGGACTGACGGAACTGTCCAAAAAATGGCGGGATCAAGGCGGCAATAAAGTGCTGGACGCCGTCAACAAAGCGTATCAGGCGCAGCAAAGCAAGAAGTAGGAGGGGCGGAAGGCTGCAGGGGCGGCCTTCCTTTTCATGTCCCAAGCCGATATAACGAGGAGGAATTAAGATGAATTCATTCGCTGCTTCGGAGAACAGCCGGCCTCATATCGTATTTATTCTTACGGACGATCAGGGAGCGTGGGCGCTTGGCTGCGCCGGCAACGACGAGATTCGGACGCCCAACCTGGACAGATTAGCCGCAGAGGGAACGCGGTTTTCCAACTTTTTTTGCACTTCTCCGGTTTGCTCTCCGGCCAGGGCGTCGCTGCTTACCGGAAGAATTCCTTCCCAGCACGGGGTCCATGACTGGATTCGGGGAGGCAATATCGGGGAACGGCCGATCGCCTATTTGCAGGGCCAGCCGGCGTATACCGAGATGTTGGCGGACAACGGGTATGTATGCGGGCTGAGCGGCAAATGGCATCTCGGCGACAGCATGCAGCCGCAAAAGGGCTTCAGTCACTGGTATGTGCATCAGACCGGAGGCAGCGCCTACTATGATGCGCCGATGATCCGCGACGGCAAGCTGATCCAAGAGCCCGGATATTTGACCGACGTCATTACGGACGATGCGCTGCAGTTTCTGGAGGGGCGGTCCGGCGAAGAGCAGGGGCCGTTCTACTTAAGCGTCCATTATACGGCGCCCCACAGCCCGTGGATCGACAACCATCCGCAGCAATATGTAGACTTGTACGAGGATTGCGCCTTCGACAGCTGCCCGCAGGAGCCGAAGCATCCATGGGCGATCCCGACGGCCCCGTGGTCGGACAATCAGCGGGAAAACCTGAAGGGCTATTTCGCAGCGGTGACGGCGATGGACCGGAACGTCGGGCGCATTCTGGATAAGCTGGAGCAGCTCGGCATCCGCGATCAGACGCTCGTGTGCTTCTTAAGCGACAACGGCTTCAACTGCGGACACCACGGCATATGGGGCAAAGGCAACGGCACGTTTCCGCAAAATATGTACGATACGTCGGTAAAAGTACCGGCGATCTTTAGCCAGCCGGGCCGCATCCCGCAGGGGCGCGTCTGTGACGGTCTGGTCAGCGGTTACGATTTCATGCCGACGCTGCTGGATTACGTCGGGCTGGACAATCCGGAGGCGGAGCGCCTGCCGGGCACGAGCTTCCTTCCGCTGCTGCTCGGCGAAGCGGAGCAAAACCGCGAAGATGTCGTCATCTTCGACGAATACGGTCCGGTGCGGATGATCCGCACGCGCGAGTGGAAGTACGTTCATCGCTATCCGTACGGACCGCATGAGCTGTACCATCTGGCGAGCGACCCGGATGAGCGGGTCAACCGCATCGACGACGCTTCGGCACAGGAGCAGCTGGCGAGGCTTAAGGCGAAGCTGGAGCGCTGGTTCGTCCGCTACGCCGATCCGGCTCGCGACGGGACGCGGGAGCCGGTCACCGGCTACGGACAGCTGGAGCTGGCCGGCCCGGACGGGGAGGGCAGGCCTTCTTATTTTGCCGGAGAAGCCCCCAAGCCGAGCTAAGCCGAGCGGAAGGCAGGACTGGTTCATATTGACAAAAACGCGCTGAAAACTTATTATGCATAAATACTCATTAACCATTATATTTATACATAATAGGAGGATGCAGCGATGAGTCATTTAATATCTTTGCAGGAATTCGACCGGGAGACGCTCTATTCGATCATCGAGCGCGGGCTTGATATCAAGAGGAATCCCCGAAAGTTCGACCATGCTTGCGAAAGAACCGGCCTGCTGATGCTGTTTCAGAAAACGTCGACTCGAACGAGTCTGTCATTTCAGTCGGGAATGGGGCAGATGGGCGGGTATACGGTGAATATGGATTGGGATGCGAGCAATTTCAGTCTCTCGCCGATCCGTTACGAGGCGCGGTATGTTTCCAGAAATTGCGATCTGATCGTGGCCAGGCTGAAGAAGCATGCCGATTTGCTGGAGCTTGCCGAGTATTCCCGCGTGCCGGTCATTAACGGCTGCTGCGATAAGTATCATCCTTGCCAAGCGTTGGCGGACTTGATGACGATCTATGAGGTCTGCGGGACTTTTTCCGGGATTACGGTCACGTATGTCGGCATTCACAATAATGTAGCCAATTCGCTTACGGCGGGCTGTGTCGCGCTCGGCGTGAAGCTGCTGCTCGTTACGCCTATCGTCAACGAAGCTTCCTGGGATGAAGCGCTGATGCAGAAGGCGCTGCGCAGCGATTATGTGGAACGGGTCGGCAGCTTGGCCGAGGCCGTTCCGCGCTCCCAATTCGTGTATACCGACACATGGATCGACATGGAATTTTTTGACGATCCGCAGTATCAGGAGGAGAAACGGCACAGAATACAGACGATGAGCCCGCTGCAGATCAATCCGCGCAATCTCGGCGGACACACTCCTTATATTATGCACGATATGCCGATCCACCCCGGATTGGAGATTGACGAGAGCTGTATCGAATCGGAGCGTTCGATCATTTATCAGCAGGCCGAGAACAGGATGCATGTCCAGAAAAGCTTGATGCTTCATCTGCTCCAAAAGTAACGGCTTTCTTTGACTGCCTAAGAGTAAGGTAAAAGTAACTTTTTTGACCTCGCTCTATGAGGCCGTCTTACTTTTTATATATGGAAAATATAGGATTGTGCTTTCCCCACAAGAACAGCTCTGAGCTGGTGCTCAGCAATCATCCGGAAATACGCTGAATTAGCCCCCGTTTGCAACTGAATCCGGCCATGCGGCCGTAATGACGGAACGGACCAACAAAAGTTCTTAGCACTCGACAAAACTTCCTATGTTCATCAATCTCTTAACTCTATAAAATAAAAGATAATGATCCGTATTCGGCATAAGCCACATCATTTTCATAGTTTGGATAGGGGGCATAGGGGATGGCTAAGCAGTCGTCGGGCAAAGCTTTGTTGAACAAGTATTTTGAGGAAGATACTCATACGCTGTTGAATTTAATAGAAAGCATGAGCGAGAAGTACCCAACGGACAGCGAACAATGGAAAAAGCTGAACTCGATTTGGGTTTCGACCGAAACGGTGAGGGAATGCCATGATTGAAAAATATACGCTGCTTAAAGAGCCGGACAAAACGATGTTCGTCTTCTTCAAAAACGATAAATATTACGGGCACATCATCAAAAACAAGACGGATAAAGCACCGGCCAAATTTATTTTCGAGACGGATAAATACGACTCTCTGGAGCAGTTGAAGGCCGACTATCCGATGTGACCGCACGAAAGCGAAGGCTGGGCGTAATCCGGCGCAGCCCGCTTAAAGCGCGCCGGATTCATCATAGCCGAACCGGGCTGTGAGGGCGGGGGCCTCATGACGTTAATATCGGATACTGCAGGGGGTATTACGTATGATTCAATATCCTGTACTGATAAAAGGAACGACCATTGGGGTGACGGCGCCCTCCTCAGGGGTTAGGGAAGAGCATCATGATATGGTCAAGCAGGCATGCGAACGGCTGCGCAAGGAGGGATACGATACGATCGTCGGGCCTACGGTTTGGACTCAGGATAAGGCGCGGTCTTCACCGGCGCATCGGCGTGCCGCAGAATGGGAAAACATGATGAACGACCCTAAGATCGGTCTCATCATCCCTCCGTGGGGCGGAGAGCTGTTGATTGAAATTTTGGAGCATTTGGATTTTGATCGGGCGCAGCCCAAATGGATACTGGGATATTCGGATATTAGCCTGCTGCTGCTGGCCATGACCTTACGCACCGGAATAGCGACGGCCCACGGTACGAACTTGATTGATTTGAGAGGAGAGCATTCGGATGAAACGACGGCGATGTGGCAGACCGTTCTGTCCGCGCAGCGGGGCCAGTCCGTTCTCCAGCGATCTTCTTCCAAGTTTCAAAAGCAATGGAGGCATACGTCTCCGTCTTCTTATGTTTTCCATCTGACGGAGCCGACCTGTTGGAAGAGTGTATCTCCCGGTCCGGTTCGCCTGACAGGCAGATTGCTCGGGGGATGCATCGACGTCATCCGTCATCTGATCGGCACACCGTATGGAGACGTGGCCGGTTTTCAGGATCGCCATATCCAGGGAGAGCCGATTCTGTGGTATCTTGAAAACTGCGAATTATCCGTACCGGATTTGCGCAGGTCGCTGGTGCATATGAAGCTGGCAGGGTGGTTCGATCGCTGCTGCGGGATTGTATTCGGCCGCAGCTCCGCCCCGTCCGAGACGGACGGTTATACGATGCGGGATGTGTATGCCGAGCTTTCCGAGGAGCTGGGAGTTCCGGTCGTTTACGATATCGACTGCGGTCATGTTCCGCCGCAAATCACATTGATCAACGGCGCTTATGCAGAAATAACGGCGGAAAACGGAAGCGGAACCGTCCTTCAGCATTTTGTGTAAGCTGCCGCTTGGCAGCGAGGCCGCGCCTGTGATACAATCGTTTTTTACAATTGAAACGAATGGCGGGCGATCCGATGACAGCGAGCGACATTGCCGAATGGATGCTGAAGAAGGTCGAATTCGACGGGATTTTGTATCAGCAGGATGCGGTGAATTATATTAGAACTCACTTCGGCGAAGAGTTTATTTATGTCAATGAGAACGGCAACGCCTCGATCTCCAAAGAGGTGAAGAAGCTGTTCAAAAAAATGCACCGCGGGCGGGTAGCCTGGGACAGAGACGGCTTTTTCTGGGGCTGGACTTAAGAAGTGCGGCCGGACGAATTGTCCCCGCTTGAGGGTTCGAAATAAAAAATCCGGCTGCAAGACCGGGTGCAGACTTCCATCGACCGCAGGGCGCGACGATATCCCCCTTAGGCCGCGACGAAATGACCATCATTTTTAAAAGCGAAACAAAATGGAAAAGCATTGGGTTTAACCACCTTATGCTTTTTTGTTGCAGGCGAGGATTTTTATAGTTTTAATGTAAAATTTTTACTATTACAAAAATGGATCGGTGGCCTGGTTATGCTTGTCTTTTCAATGAGGGAGCTGGAAAAAATAGATGGACAGCGCGTGCGGGTTCGTATATGATTGATTTAATTAAATAAAGTAGCGCAGTGGTAAAGCGATGGAGAGGCGGGTGGCAGATGGATGTATAAGGCGCTGTTTTTCGATTTCTATGGAACGTTAGTTCACGAGGATGACGCTGTTATCGACCGTATTTGCTCTGTGATAGCCGAGACGGCTGCAGAGGAGGCGACGATTCGCGACATACGCTCGCATTGGTGGAAACGGTTATCTTCCGATTTCCTCCGCTGTTATGGGCCGGATTTCCAAACGCAACGAGAGCTGGAGCTGCTGTCATTGCAGGACACACTGGAGCGTTTCGGTTCCGATGAGGATGCCCTAGCCTTAAGCGAGTCGCTATATGCCCATTGGAGCCGGCCTCCGGTCTTTCGGGATACGCTCGATTTTTTGCGGGATAATGCGCTTCCTGTTTATATTTTATCGAATATCGACCGCGCGGATATCGAATCGGCGGCAGCGTATAACGGACTGCGCTTCGATCATATCATTACCAGCGAGGACGCTCGCTCCTATAAGCCCCGTCCCGAGATGTTCGAAGCCGGGCTTGCGGCGTGCGGCTTGCAACCGGACGAAGTGCTGCATATCGGGGATTCGGCGACGAGCGACATCGCAGGCGCGTCCCGGCTCGGTATTGATGCGGCGTGGATCAACAGAACGAATAAGGCGCTGACCGGCGATGCGGTGCCGAAGTATGTGATCCGGTCTTTAACCGATTTGAATCGGATCATTTAAGTGGATTTACTATACAGCTTGCAGCGGAACGGGGATGATCGATTTTCGTTTCGGGTGAGCTGTATTTTTTTGGTATACTATTTGTAGTCGATTCACGAATGTGTGCGAAAAAAAGGAGAATTCAGATGCAGAGTACCGGAGGAATAGAAGTATTTCATCCGCTGATCGCCGGCTGGTTTACGGATCGGTTCGGGCAGCCGACCGACGTTCAAATTCGCTCCTGGAGGGCGATCTTGTCCGGAAAGCATACGCTGATCGCCGCCCCGACCGGGTCCGGCAAGACGCTGGCAGGGCTGCTGCCCTGTCTGAACCGGATACTGCTGGAACGAGAGTCGGCCGATCGCGGAGTGAAGCTGATCTATATTACGCCGCTCAAAGCTCTCAACAACGATATTCATCATCATGTCATCGGCTACATAGAGGAGCTGAAGCGAAGGGCGGAAGCGCTCGGGCTCGGCTGGAGCGGGCTCACCTCCGGCGTACGTACCGGAGACACTCCGCAGCATGCTCGTGCCGCGATGCTCCGAAATCCGCCGGACGTGCTTGTAACGACGCCGGAATCGTTATATTTGCTGCTGACCTCTCCCAAAGCGCGGATGATGCTGAAGACGGTCCGCTATTGCATCGTCGATGAAATCCATGATTTGGCGGCGGACCGGCGTGGACTGCATCTGTCTGTGACGCTGGAGCGACTGACCGAATGGACAGGGGCGTCGCCGCAGCGAATCGGCGTTTCCGCGACGCAGAAGCCGATCGGGCTGGTGGCCCGGTTTTTGGGCGGATACGAACCGGTCCCGGCAGGCGATCGGAGGGGGAGCGGCGGCGAAGAGACGGAAGCGACGGGAAGGGACGATCATACGGCGGAAAGCGCCCCGGAGGATTCCGGAGGGGATGGCGGGTATGCCCCGCGAGACGTGGAGATTATCGAGAGCCGGATGGACAAGCAGTTCCGTCTGCGCGTCACTGTTCCGGAGTATACGCATTTGACCAGAGACAAGCAGGAGGCGGTCTGGGGACCGCTTACCGACCATATTATGAAGCTGATCGAGGGCTGCCGATCCGTCTTGATTTTCGTGAACAACCGCAGGCTGTGCGAGCGGCTGACGCTCAGGCTGAACGAGCATGCCGGCCGCGAGATGGCCCGCTCCCATCACGGAAGCATTTCGCGCGAGCAGCGGCTGGAGGTGGAAGGCGCGCTCAAGGCCGGCGAGCTGCGCTGCCTGGTGGCCACCTCCTCGCTTGAGCTCGGCATCGACGTGGGGCATATCGATCTCGTCGTGCAGATCGATTCGCCGAAGAGCGCGGCAGCGGGCATCCAGCGGATCGGCCGGGCCGGCCACTCCGTCGGCGACGTCAGCCGCGGGGTAATCGTTGCCCGCACCCGCGGGCAGCTGCCGGAATGCGCGGCGCTGGCGCGCAGCATCGCCGCCAGAGAGATCGAGGACATCCGGATTCCGCGCGGCGCGCTGGATGTCCTGTGCCAGCAGGTCGTCGCCATGGTGGCGGCGGACGACTGGACCTTGCCTCAGCTGCGCAGCACGCTGGCGCGCAGCTACGGATACCACGGCTTCCCGCCGGAACGGCTCGAAGCCGTGCTCCAGGTGCTGGCCGGCTACTACCCGTTCGTCCGGCCGCTGGTGGATTGGGATCGGGAGAGGGGGCTGCTCTCCCGCCGCAGTTCGACCGCCATGGCGGCGATCATGGGCGCGGGCACGATTCCGCAGGGCAGCGCCTATCCTGTCCATCATGCCCACAGCCATATTCATCTCGGAGAGCTGGACGAGGAATATATTCACGAGAGCCGCGCGGGAGACGTATTCCAGCTCGGAACCAGCTCCTGGAGAATCCAGACGATTCGAAGCGACCGGGTCTATGTGGTGGAGGAAGCGGGCGGCAACAGCTTCAGCGAAATTCCGTTCTGGCGCGGAGAGGGGCAGGGCAGAAGCTTGGCGTTTTCCGAAGAGATAGGAAAGTTCATGGAAGATTTGGAGCGGCGGATGGATTCGGAAGAGAAGCAGGTTATTACCGGACTGCTAATGGAATCCCATCATATGGACGCCCGGGCGGCGGACGAATTGCTGCTGCTGCTCCATGCGCAAAAAGCCGCCGCGGCGCTGCCTACTCATCGCCGCATCGTTATCGAACAGTTTCAGGACGATATGAAGCAGCATCATCTGATTATTCACAGCTGGTTCGGCCGTACCTTTAACCGTACTTGGCAGCTGGCCATTCAGGCGTATGCCGAGCGCCGGCTGCCGTACCGCATCTATGCCAACGCCAAGGACAACGGCATCGAATTTGTCGTGGCCGACGGCGGGAACGGAGACGCGTTCAAGCTGCTGCCGCTGATCCGCGAGGTTACCTCGCATCATCTGGAGCGGCTGCTGCAAGAAGCGATTCCGGGCTCGCCGCAATTCGGCATCACGTTCCGGCGGCTGGCCGAGACATCCTTGCTGTTGTCGCGAAGCTTCCGGCGGATGCCGGCTTGGCAGAAACGGCTGCGCAGCGAAGAGCTGCTGCGGGAATCGCTGCCTTATGCGGAGCAGTTTCCTTTTATCCGCGAAGCGATCCGCATCTGCATGCAGGAGGAGCTGGACGTACACGGAGTGCGCGGGGCGCTCAGAAGCATCGAAACCGGCAAGCTGGAGGTTGTCGTTGCCCAAGGGGCTTATCCTTCACCGTTCGCCGCGTTATTCCTTGCCGATTTTATTAATGCGCAAATGTATGAATCCGATGCGGTCGGCAAAGACCTTCAAGCGAACTTGACCGGGCTGAACCGTTCACTGGCGGGACAATGGTTCGAGCCCTCGGACTCTATTACTGCTTCGAATAGCGACAAAGAAAATGCGGATGACGGAGCCTTAGCGGCCGTGGACTCGGAGGAGACGGAGCGGGTCGTCGTCGAAACGACGGATGACTGGACCCGATTGCTAAAAGAACGCGGAGAGTTTACTGAAGAGGAGCTCACGATAATCACCGGAGAGGGATCGGGCGCGGCGAGCAAACTGCATGAGCTGGAACGGGAAGGGAAAGTGCGAACCGTTCGTTTGGGGGTTGCGCGTGCGAACGACGAGCATGGGACGGTCTATTGGATCTGCGCCGACGAAGCCGACACCTATGCGCGGCTGGGCTCCGATCCGCTGGCCGGCCGGTTTATCGCGACAAGATATGTGGATCGGCAGGCTCGCTTCACGATAGGAGCGTTGCAGCGGCGCTACGGACTGGACGAGCGAACGCTTGGCGAGCTGATTCGCGGATGGGAGGCGGAAGGAAGGATCGAGCCCTCTTCCTATGAAGAAGGGCCGGAGGAGCGAGTGTGGCTCAACCGCCGCCTATTGATTCGGGAAGCGCGCAGGCAGGCGGCCTCCCTCCGTCAGTCCGTGGAAACGATAGATCCGGCGGTATATTGCTCGCGGCTGATGGAGCTGCAGCATGTGCAGTCTTATGCGCGGCTCAGCGGCGAGGAAGGACTAAAGCGGATCATCGGCCAGCTTCAGGGACTATTCCTTCCTCTATCCCAATGGGAGAGCTCGGTGTTCCCGCTTCGCCTGACCGATTACAAGAAAGAGCTGCTGGACCGGCTCTGCGCAGCCGGCGACGTATTGTGGATCGGACGAAAACAGGAGAAGGAGGGCCGCGTCGCCTTTTTCCTCACGGAGTCCCGCGAGCTTTACGGCCCGTTCCTTGAACAAGCCGATCCCCTGAACGGCGGCGCTGTTGAGCTTGATCCTGCCGGGGTTGAGGGTCTAGGGGAGCCGCCGTCCGACGGCAGCGCGGAGGACCGGGAGCTCATGGCGCTGCTAGGGCGCAAGGGTGCCAGCTTCCTGTCTGCGCTAAGCCGGGAGACAGGGCGGGTCCCTTCGGAGCTTACATCCCAATTGGTGGAGCTGGCATGGAAAGGTTTGGTCTCGAACGATCAATTCGCCCCGTTCAGGCTGAACGGCACGGCGAAGCCGGGCAAAGCGCGAACGGCCGCAGGCAAGGGATTCCAGTCGGGACTCGGCCGCTGGTATGCGCTCAGTTCGTTGAAGGAAGAGGCGAATTACGAACCGCCGGAAGCGATGATGGCTTGGATCAAGCAGATGTTGGAGATGTTCGGCTTGCTCACCAAGGAGCTTGCCGGATACTCTCCTTGGTCGTGGGAAGATCTTTATCCCCAGCTTAAGCAGTTGGAGAACTGGGGAATGCTGACCCGCGGATTATGGGTTCGCGATGTGAAAACGATGCAGTTTTCCACCAGGGAAAGGCTCGGCATCTTGCAGAGCCGTTCATGGACCGAAGGGAACCGGCCGGTCGTTCTTCCTTCGACGGACCCGTCCAATCCGTTCGGACTTCTCGTCAAATGGCCGGAGAAGGAAGGCATAGCTTTTGCCAGGAAAAAAGGCAGCGAACTCGTTATGCGCGGAGGCCGTTGGCTGTTGTGGATCGAAAATAACGGCAAGCGGATCTATACGATGGAGGAACTGCGGGGCGATGAGCTCGAGGAGCTGCTGCGGAGCGCCGCTGCGGATTATTTGCGGTATTCCGGCATCCGCAAGCTTGTCGTCGACAAGTGGAATGGCAAGCCTGTCAAACAGTCGGAGGCGGCCGATATTCTCCTTAAGCTGGGGGCCGAGAGCGACCGCGATTCGCTCGTCATTTGGCCGAGCAGCCTGCGGTAGGAAGCGGCTTAGCCGCTTCTGGGCGCTTGCCCCGGGAGAGGGGAATTCTTAAAGAGAAAAATGTTGACAATTCATTCAACATGGGTAATACTGGAAAGAGGAAAGGGGTAATACAACATGAGCGAATTCGGAGAGCTTCTAAGACAACTGCGCAAACAGCACAAAATTACCCAGCGCCGCCTTGCCGAACTGGTTGGCATCGACTTTACCTATATAAGCAAAATCGAAAGCGGCTCGATGGACCCGCCCGCAGAGGACAAGATTGTCAAAATCGCCGAAGTGCTCCATGTCTCGGCGGATGAGCTGATTTTGGCTGCCGACAAGGTCCCAAGCAGTTTTCAACGGCTAATTACAGAGAACAAAGATGTTCCGATGTTTTTAAGAAAAGCATCCAATCTTTCCCCGGCCCAATGGCAGCAGATTAAAGATATTATCGGAGAAAACGATGAGGAGGCCCAATGAGCAATAAATCCCGCTACATTACCAATGAGCAAATGGAGAGCGTCACGATGAGCATCCTTACGGATTACGGGTATGATCCCCATGATAAAGTGATCCGTCCGGTTCCGATCGAAGAATTGGTTGAATTTCATTTTGATTTGCAGATTATATGGGAGGCCATCGATCATTTGGACCAAGATGGGATGGTGATGGCGGCCATATTTCCTACGGAAAAACGGATTGTGCTTAATGAAACTCATCGCGAGTTATTTGACAGCAAGCTGGGAACCTATCATTTCACTTTGGCTCATGAATTGGGACATTGGGTTTTGCATACGACGCAAACTTCTTACAGGCTCCGCTCGCAGCACTCCTTTTCCCCGGAATCCGGTGACAGCCCTGTCTATTGCCGCAGTTTATCGCAAAAGCCGGCGATCGAAGTTCAGGCCGACCTGTTTGCCGGCTGCTTGCTCATGCCGCGTCCGATGTTGGAGAGGGCCGTAGGGCAGCTTCGAAGAATAGGGCGGATTCAGCTGTTCCATTTGTACAGGCTCGCCGATTGCTTCGGGGTTTCGATATCGGCGCTGACGGTGCGATTGGCTCAATTACAGCTTTTAATCGTTGGCCAAGAAGGCCAGATTACATGGTGCGGCGCGCCGAAAGAACAGAAGGCGGAACAGCTAATTATGGATTTCTGATTTTTTTTGCTCTAAAAGTTGAGTTGATAATCAACACAACATTTTTGGGGAATATTTCTTATTTGATGGGAGCTGAGATCAAATGGATAAGAATCAACGTATTGAGTTTGGCGTTATAGTCGCCGAGAGTAAAGCACAAGGGAATGAAACCGCGTCTCTCTTTTTCCGTCATATGAATGAGCAGGGATATGAGTTCATAGGATTAGTCGGGCAATATGGAATCCGGTCGCTTGTCTCTCTGGACCGATTGGCTCGTTCGTTCGGGATCAAGCCGTTATTAGGTCTTGAAGCTTTAATCGTCAAGAAGCGGGAGCGAACGCTAAGCGCCGCTGCGGAGCATGATACAGAAGATGATTATTTTTCGTGCTATATATACGCTCTAAGCTCGTTAGGCAAAAATCATTTATTCCGGCTGCTCTCATTATGGATGAAATACAAGCCTGGACGAATGGATGCGGACAAGCTGCAGCCACTTCGTACGGGAATGTTGGTCATGAACGGCTGCGACAAAGACGAGCTTTTGCATACAGTATTGCATCGGCCTGAGCAAGCAGAAGCCGTAGCCGCTTTTTATGATGCATTGATGATTAAACCTGCACCTTTGCTTCAAGGGGAACAAGGGGGCGCAGCCTGCTTCACCAGAGCGGATTACGAGCAGGCTAACCGGATCATTTACGAACTGGGGAAGCGGCTCGGCAAGCCGGTTATCGCCACGCTCAATGTACGGGTTCCCAATACAGGGGAATCGTTACCGACGCTGATCTCTACGGACGAAATGCTTCGAGAGTTCGCCTATTTAGGTGAGAAAGCGGCCTATGAGGTCGTAGTAGAGCAGCCGAACCGGTTGGCGGCCTTGTTTGAACATTACGATTTGCTGCCGACGAGACGCTTGTTTCCCGTTATAGAAAATAGCGCGCAGAAGCTGCGGTCCTTATGCTTTAAGGCGGCAGAAGATCAATACGGATCACCTTTGCTTGATCGGGTGAAAGAACGCCTGAATTCAGAGCTTGATTCCATCATCGACCACGAGTTCGCGTCCTGTTATCTCATTGCGGCGGAGGCGGCCGGACATGCGGCTCAGCATAAGCAACCTGTAGGAGCGAGAGGTTCTGCGGGGGCGAGCATCACAGCGTATTTTACCGGAATAACGGAGATCAATCCTTTGCCGCCCCATTATTTATGCAAATCTTGCAAGCGGGTGGAATGGATTGATGATGCGGGGAACGGTTTCGACTTAATCGATCGTACATGCCCGCAATGCGGAGGGATGATGCAAGGTGACGGGCATAACATCCCGCAGGAGATGTTTCTAGGCGTGCAAGGGGAGAAAGCTCCGAATATCGATTGGATCGTCGCTCCAGAATATCAAGCAGAAGCGGAAAATGAACTCAAGAGGAAATTTGGCAAGGAGAAAATAGTCTACCCCGGTACGACCGATCATCATCCGCAACCCGCAGGAGTCTATGTTGTACCGGACCATGTAGAGACGGAAGAGGTCACTCCCGTCATATATCAAGGTGCAGATTCAGAAATTCAGCGGGAGATGACCTACTTCGACTACCGGCTGCTTGATCCGATATGGTTCAGGCTTGACTTCATAAGCAATGATTACATGTCCGCTTTGCGCTTACTACAGGATCTGACAGGTGTTCATCCGCAAAACATTCCTATGAATGATCCTAAGGTGTTAAGCTTGTTCAGGCACACGGAAGAACTCGGCGTATCCGCACGTCAACTTCGCAGCAAAGTAGGAACCTACGGCATCCCGGAGATGAATGTCCCGTTTGTTCGTGACATGCTGGAGAAGGTACTGCCACATTCATTTTCCGAGCTTGTACAAATATCCGGATTGTCGCACGGCACCGGCACATGGGAAGACAATGCCTGGCCGCTTATTCAAAGCGGTGAAGGTACGATTCGCTCCGTTATAGGGTGTCGCGACAATGTAATGCTGGATTTGATTCACTATGGTATTGACAGGCAAACCGCCTTCGCAATTACGGATCGCGTTCGAAGAGGAGAAGGGCTGCTTCCTGACCAAGTGGAGCTGTTGGAGCGTCATTCCGTTCCGCATTGGTATCGCGACGCTCTTTCAAAAATAAAATACGCTTTTCCCAAAGCGCATGCAGTCTCCTATGTTATGCTAGCTCTCCGCTTGGCTTTCTATAAATTGTATTTTCCTCTGGAGTTTTATGCCGCATATTTTACGGTGAGAGTAAGAGACGACAATCTTTTTGATCTCATTTCGCAAGGGTATCGGGACATCGCCGAAAGACTGCAAACCATCGAAATCGCCATAGCTGCGAACGGCAGCGAATATCCACTGTCTGAAGACAAGTCGACCCTTGAGGTGGCGTTGGAAATGACGGCCCGGGGATTCCGTATGACCAGGGAGCCTCAGGACAATCCGGTTGTTTATTGGATACATGACGATACGGTCAAGAAACTGGCCGTGCCTCTGCAAAACTGTTCAATGTAATCGGTTCTGCAAAGATTTGTAATCAAGTTGTAATCTGACGTTCATCCGGGGATCATATTTTACGTCTATACTGTACCTATGACCCCCTTTTCATAATATATATCTTGAAGGCCTGCATCTCGTTGATGCGGGTCTCTTTTTTTTGCAGAAATATCCGTTAGCACGATAAATATTGAAGGAAAATGTATACCAAAGGCGAATATCATAGACTGTAAATCATAGCCAGAAAGTCGGTGAGGGAGCCAGACGAGACAACGTTTGTTTTCTAGAAGAACGGTAAGTTCTACGGACACATTCCAAAAAATAACGGATAAAGCCTCAGCGAATTTCAGTAGAGCGAATTGCTGCCTATATCAAACGAAACCCTGGGATCAGTACTGTCGCTGAGATTGACCAAATAATTGTGGGTACAGTACTTTGCGGCCATGATGGACGGCGCGGCACATTATACCACGTTGCTGTAGCCGAGGAGCATCGACGAAAGGGAATAGCAAAAGAGATGGTTGAAAGGAGCCTTTCATTGCTATAGGAAGCAGGAATTCATACAGCAGTTTTGTTTGCCCACTCGGAGAATGTGAATGCAGTAACACATTGGAGACATAGTGGATGGACGTTATTTTCTAATGTGCTGTATCACTCAAGGGAGTTCTAAACCATAAAGGAAGGTGAACTAAATAAAATTATTATTTATTTGCAGCAGGAACAAATGGCGAAGTCTAACGGCAGAAAAGATATTTCATGGAGTCAATGATTACGATGTGAGGTCAGCGGGAACAGAAGAGAATGCTCGTATTAAGGTGACTAGCGGGCATATTGGTTGGGCTGACCTTATATTCGTGATGGAAAAGAAACACATAAGAAGGTTGAATGCCAAGTTTGGACCGATGCTCGCGGGAAAAAAAGTCATTTGTTTAGATATTCCTGATGACTACAAATATATGGACGACGAGCTTATTGAAATCTTGTACTCCAGAGTCTCAGAATATATCGAACTGCCTTTTGAGCCAGTAACTGGCGATACCTGATCCGATGGCGGCTATGCGCGGGTCCCTAGACACGGTGAATCGCCGAAGGAGGAAGGGAGTAAAAGAACAAGGGGGCTACCGATCAAGGGAAAGCGGACGCACATCGAGTTACCGAGTTATTGAAAGCCGAAAAGATCGATGACGTCTATAAGATGGAATTTATAGGCCAACAATTAATAGGAGTAACACGATTGTGGAACGCCGATGAACAACTGTAAGCAGTATCTGTGAAGAGGGGGCAAATGAATGATTATTCCGGCATGCACTGTTTTGCTGTGGATATTGCAGGAGTTCAGCATATTGTTAACCCGTCCGGCTCAGTATCGTAAGCGGAGACCGATGGTGATGATGGCTGCCGGAGTTCTCGCGATGATTGCGGCGATCGTTTACTATGTGGTCGCGCAGCGTCCGCGGGTAGGGCCTATCGGCAATGGGCCGGATCTTCATCAAATATGGGTTGCATTTTTGTATTTGACGGCTTTGGGGGGATGTTTGTTTACAGCAGGCATCATCATATGGTCTGTCCATCGAAGCTGGAGAACAAAACAGGAAGCCGGATCGGCGGAATCTTTTCGGGAGCATGGTGAAAAGGAAGAGGAAGCGAGCGGAAACGATCAGTAAGAGCGCAAATGCACAGACGTATTTGCTGGGGCGACGATTAAGAAATCGAGCGGGCAACGGTGATCGAAAGGCATTTCCGTATGGCGGTCGCCGCAGCTTCCTGCTGAATGCCTCAACAACCTGGATGCACGGCTTTTGTTTAGAAGAAACACGGCCGAAGGGGACAGGGATACACGGTTTTCACGCAAAATAGTCGTTGCAAGAAAGCGAGCGGTTAGGTATACTTTACGCAAAAGGATAATTAAACCGGTTTAACGATCGGTTGCTGCATACGCTTGAATTAAACCGGTTTAATGGATATCCGGCTTGATCTAGGCTGCAATGCTGACCCTCGTCAAGAATGCTCGGCGCGTATGTGTTCAGGTTCAACAAATGCTTTGCTGTTACAGCAAGGTTCAGTGAGCAGCAGGTTCTTGAATTGAATGTAAGCGGTTACTAAAGGGTTGGCGAGAAAGCGGCCGGAGAGCTTGGGAACAGCGGCAGCAGTCGCTTTTGTAAACGAAGCTTTTTTCCGAATCAGAGGCTCAAAGAATAAAGGAATCCGTAGGGCCAGCGTGCGGAAACCGCTATCGACCGCAGGACGCGTACAATTTGCCACGATTCTGAACATCTTCAAATAGTGCAGTTGTGGTTTGCCGCCTTGACCAATATCGTGACGTACATAGGCTTGCGGATCGCGCAGGCAGCCTTTCGCAGGATCAGGGCGGAACCATGGACTCATATAACGATAGTCAAAGGAGAGCTAAGACTATGAACACGAAAGTGAATAAAATTTACGTTGTTTTCAAGACGCATTTTGATATCGGCTTTACCGGGTTGGCTTCGGACGTCGTCCATAGCTACAGGACGGAGATGCTGGAGGATGTCATTCAAATTTGCGAACAAACGGGGCAAAACGACCCGCGTGAGCGTTACGTATGGACGATGTCGGCTTGGCCGCTTGCGCAATCTTTGGAAGGAAGCCGTGAGGAAGACAAGCTTAGGGCGCAGGAGCTGATTCGGGCGAGGCAGTTGATCTGGCATAAGCTGCCTTTTACGACGCATACCGAATTTTGCGGTTTGGAGGAGTGGGTTCGCGGAATGTACGTGTCCCGTGCGTTAACCGAACAGTTCGGTTACGATCCTGAGGATGCGAAGATGACGGATGTTCCGGGTCATACATGGAGCGTTCCGTCCTTGTTGAAAAAAGCCGGCGTGAAGCTGCTTCACTTAGGCTGCAATCCGGCGTCTACGCCTCCCGACGTGCCGCCCGTATTTTATTGGGAAGGGCCCGACGGCGAGCGCCTGCTTACCTTTTATTCCAAGGGAGCGTACGGCACGGGGATTTTGCCTCCTGAAGATTGGGACTATCCGGTATGGCTGGCGATGATTCAAACGAATGACAACCACGGGCCTCATGAAGCGTCCATAATTGAGGAGATGAAAGCTTCGATTGCGAATGCGGGCTCGAAGGCGGAGCTGCATGTCGGCAGTCTGGCGGATTTTGCCGCAGATTTCTTGTCTTATGAGCCTCTTCTGCCGGTCATAAGAGGAGATTTGGCCGACTCCTGGATTCATGGCGTCGGCACGGCGCCCAAGGAGGTGGCCAAAGCAAGAGAGCTTCGGGGCCGCACGACGGCTATGGAGAGCGCCGCCGCCATCCGGCACTGTTCGGGCGACGGCGGCAATCTGGAGGAAGCTGCAGCCCAAATACGCGGCAGCTACGAACAGACGCTGCTGTTCGGCGAGCATACGTGGGGGATGGATTGCAAATCGTTTTTGTTTCCGAGAACGTACGAGAAAGCGTCGTTTCTGAAGGATAAGCAGAGCGAGCGTTATCGCTTAATGGAACAGTCGTGGCGGGAGCAGGCGGATTATTTGCGCCATGCCGAGCGTCATCTGGAGGAAGCGGCGCGCGCTTTGCGGCCGGGGAGCAGGGAGGCGGCGCAGCGTCCCGGCCATGCGGAAGCGGCGCCTGATGCCGGACATGCGGCGGAGATGCTGGCGGCAGCCGGCTGCGATGAGGAACTGGCGCAAGCCTGCGCCTGCGGGACAATGACGGGCAGCAGCCTCCGTGTATATAATCATACCGGATGGATGAGGGACGGCTATGTGGCGCTCGATGGGGAGCACCGTCCGGACGAGGATGAAGTGTGGGTGGACGGTTCGAGCGGCGAACCGCTCCAGCTCCGAGCTTCCGGCAGCGGACTCCACGTGCTGGTGAAGGAGCTCCCGGCGCTCGGTTACAAGACCATCGTCCGCGTTAAGCGGGAGAACGGGCCTGTAAACGGCGGGATGAAGGATAACGATAGCGGGCTGCGCGGAAGTGTGACCGAGACGGAGATCGTTATGGAAAACCGTTATTTTACGGTTTCCGTCAACCGCTGCGGCGGGTGGATTACGAGTCTGTGGGATAAGAGACTGGGCAAAGAATGGATCGAGCCGAATGCCGATTACGGATTCGGACAGTATGAATACAATATTTACTCCAACAAGGAAATTACCCGCTATTTGAAAAAATACGCTTACCGGTATTACGACTGGGGAGTGCATGATTTCGGCAAGACGGGGTATCCCGAGCAGCAGAAGCGGCTTGTCTTCGGCACGGAGGTCCGCATGTCGCGGCTTATTGAGGAGCAGGGCCGCATACGGATCGAAGTGATCGCGGGAACGCCGGCCGTTTCTTTGACCGAATACGGGAATGCGGCGGAAGTCGTATGGAGCATCGCGTTGGCCGACGAGCCGCATATCGATATGGAATGGCGCTTGAACGGAAAAGTCGAGACGCCTTTGGCCGAATCCGGGCAGCTCATTTTCCCGCTGAAGCTCGATCGCCCGCAGTTTAGAGTGAACAAGCTGGGCAGCGTCGTGGACCCGTGCCGCGATGTGGTGGCCGCTTCCGGTACGTTGCTGAATTGCTGCGAATATTTTCTCGATGTCTCGAACGGCTCCGCCGGCATGGCGATCATCCCGCTCGATTCGCCGTTATGCTTTATCGGCAGGAACGGCATGTGGGATTATGAACCGGATTATAAGCCGGAAAAGCCGGAAATTCATTTTAATTTGTTCAACAATTGGTGGGGCACGAATTTTCCGCAATGGACGGGCGGCGATTTAACGTACCGATTCCGCTTAGTGCCGCATCAAGGCGATTGGGCGGATGCGTGCGTATGGAGGACGGCGCAGGAGACGATGAGCCCTGTGCTGACGCTCCCCGCCGAAACGGCGGCGATGGATGCTGTGGAGCTGCTTCCGAACGGCTTGGACGGATTTGCCGTAGTGTGCTTTAAAATAGCTGAGGACGGAAACGGCTACATCCTGAGGCTGCGGGAATGGACAGGAACGAAGCGGGAGACGGCGCTGTCGCTGCCCGCATGGGTCGGAGCCGTCGAAATGACCGATTTGCTGGAACGCGGCATTCGGACATTGTATTCGTGCGATCGGTGCAGAGACGTCCGCGACGAACAGGTGGCGGTACCGTTCTCCACGAAGCCGTTCGAAATCCATACGTTCCGGATTTCCCGGTAATCCGCATCTCAACGCAGTACAGAATCGGTTCAACTGGCTGCCAACTACCGACGGATGATCGTAAAAACGGGCTGCATATTCCGCTTCACGGAGAATGCAGCCCGTCTTCCATGCAGTTATTCGAATCCGAATCAATAACCAAGCAGCTTCTTGCCTTTGTCTTTCCACATTTCGATAAACGGCTCGTTAACGGCCCATTGAAGCATTACGACCGATTCGTTCGGGGCGAGACTCAGTGTCATCAGCGGTTTGCGGGCTATCTGTCCTTCGGACGGATAGACGGTAATATCGCTGTCGGTTACAACGCCGAGCAGCTCGTTGTTCGGCGACGAGAAGGCATCCTTCGCGTCGGGCCGAATGCGCCGGATTTCGCTCCAGTCGGTCGACAGCCGATCGTAGGAAACGACCGAATCCGGCAGGGTGATCGGGACGTCCTGGAGCAAGTAGCGATACATATTGCCGTCCGTCCGGTTGTTGTAAGAAGCGAGCTGGGGAACCCATTGCCCCTGCTTGCGCACGATCGTCCAGCTATCGCCGGTGTCGTCTATAGGCGCCGAAGCGGCGCTTCCGCCGGAAGATTGCTTGGAAGCGTTTAACAACTGCAATCGGGATTGGATCGAGCTTCCGTACAATGTTTTCATCGAAACATGCGGCTCCGAGGCCGGGGCGAGCGGCGTTCTGGCCTTGTTCTGCGCAATGTCCTGAAGTTCCTTGACCCATACGTACTCATGACGCGTCTCCTTGCCTTGAACGGTCTGGCGCACGGTTTGCGCGACGGACAAATAGCGGTTACCGGCAAAGAGCAGCTTCTCCGACAGCGCAAGCGGTCCCGCAGGCTTCGGGTCCAGCTTCCGCGCTTTGCTCAGCTCGGAAGCGAGCGATGCGCTTAGCACCCGGGATTCTTCTCCAGAGCTGACGAGACTTTGCGGCACGATTTTCATAAAGTCGGTTTTGTACGGCATCAGAATGCCGTCCCCTTCGGCAACCTTCTGCAGCTCGCCCTGATCGCCTGCCAAAAGCAGCGTCCGGTATGTGCTGTACTCCGCGCCTCCCTCCTGAGGGTGGTCGGTCCGCAGCCCGATCAGCACGGCGGAATGAATGCTGACGTTTTCCTCACCCGTCCCGGAGAAAGGGGGAATCCAAGCTTCCAGCGCCCCGTTCTTATCGCGGAGTACGCCGGCGGGTCCTTGTTCGAGCATGGAATGCCAATCGACGGACAAGAACACGGCCGCCGCGACCAGAACGGCGCTGATCCCGCCTAGCCAGGGCAGCCATTTGCGCGGAGTGTTATCCTGTTCATCCAGGCGTTCCCCGATCCGTTTTTTCAGCGTATCAGAGAACCCGTTGCGGGTGAGCGGTCCACTGGCCAGCCCTTTCTTTAACTCGTCGTCAATCGGCTCCATGACTGTGACTCTCCTTTAACTTCGTCATTTTTTTGCGGGCATGAAACAAACGTGATTTCACCGTTCCCTCGGTCACTCCCAATATTTGCGCCATTTCTTTCATCGATAATTGATAATGTGCGTAAAGGATGAGCACCTCCCGGTATTTGACAGGCAGCCTGAGCACCATCTTCCACAGATCGTTAACCGCCATTTTGTCGATGACGGCCTGTTCGGCGGAGGAGGACTCGGCAGAGGGGGCGAGGAAGTCCATTAATGTAACTTTCCGGTAAAATGCCGAGCGCCGATAGTCGAGCGTCATGTTGCGGGTAATTGTTAAAATCCACGTTTTGACGGAAGATTCATTGCGGAACGTATACAAGTTGCGGTACACCTTAATAAAAACCTCTTGAGTAATATCGTCCGCTTGGTCCCATTTGCGCGTCATGCTAAAAGCGTAATTCCATACATCTTTGCCATAAGCGACCATCAACTCTTCCAGGATGGCCTTCTTATTGGAACTTTCGGATAAATGCCTCAAATATTCAAAATTCACATCGGATTCCAACACTGCCACCTCAATTATTTGACGATCAGCCCTCCACTCAGGTTCAAAAAAATATTTTCCCTAGATAAAAGACTTCCCGGCAAGCACTCTTCTTCACTCTAGTTTACAGCTTCCGGCCGCATCGGGAAAGACCTGTCGGCATAAAGATCCGCTTGCAGCCGTAATCCGAAGCTTTACCGGTCCGCTTTCAATTCCGGGGCTGGTAGCCGTTTTCTTTTAAAAAAGCGATGATGGCGGGAAGCGCCTCTACGGTGTTGTCCAGCTTTCCCTGCTTGCCCCCGAAGCTGTGCAGCAGGATGATGCCGCCCGGCTTCGTATGGGACTTGACGTTGCGAACAATCTCTTCGGAATCCGTGCCAGCCCAATCGCGGGGGTCTACGTTCCAGCCGATCAGGGGGCGTTCGGATCGCTCGGCTTCCTTCTTGACGAGAGCGGAGACGGCCCCGTAAGGCGCTCTGATCAAAGAAGGGGAGAATCCCACCGTCTTCTCGATCCATTCGTCCGTCTTCGTAAGCTCTGCGCGGATTCGGGCCGAAGAGAGCTTGGATAAATCCGCATGATCCCATGAATGATTGCCGATCGCATGGCCTTCTTCATGAATCCGTTTGAGCACCTCCGGAAACTTGCTCACTTGGGTGCCGACGACGAAAAAAGTCGCTTTCACATCGTTTTCCCGCAAAATATCCAAAATCGCCGGCGTATACTTGCCGTCCGGCCCGTCGTCGAACGTAAGCGCCACCTTCCCGGCGAACGCCGGCGGGCTCGCCTGCACGGGCCCCAGCACCGGGCCGGCAGCGGTGCTGGTATCGGCGGCGGCATACAGGGCATGCCTGGCTTCCGGCGGTTCGGTTCCGACGGAGTGCGACGGCGAAAGAGCCGCTGACGATGGCGCAGACCCGTTCAGGGAACCGGCTGGGGATATGGCGGGTTCACGGATCGCATCCCGGGCGCCGATCGGCGCGGAGCCGCCGGGCAGAGAAAACATGCTTTCCGTTAGGGCAAAGCTGAGCCATGCCATGCCGGCCATACCGCAAAACGCGGCCCCGGCAATCCAATGCTTGCCTCTATCCGTCAAAAATCGCGTTAACATGACAATAAACCTTCTTTCATCCGTTTTTGACGGCGTTTGTTGATGTATATATTTGACGAATAGGCATGCAAAAAAGTTTACATTTTCGACAGCGGGATAAGATTTTTTTTGCCGGATGGGAGGGATGAGGGGGAAACTGTTGACCGTTTGGTTATAATTGGATATTATATAATTATCTAATTTGATGAATCTATAATTAGGTGTCCGTCGAGAACGGCCGGAGGTGTCGGCTGAATCTGGAAGAGCGGTTCAACATGTTATGACTTATACAATAAGAAGGAGAGGCGATCGATGCATGCAGCTGGATAAAGTCGTCAATTATCATAAGGCATTGGCTGATCCGACCCGGATCAAAATTTTAATTTTACTGGCGGAAGGGGAAGTGCACGGACTGCTGCTGGCGGAGAAGCTGTTTTTATCGGCGGCGACCATTACCCATCATTGCGCCAAACTGCGGGAAGCCGGGCTGATCAACGAAAGAAGGGAGAAGAACGTCGTCTATTTTTCCCTGAATCATTATTTTATTCAGCATAGCGCCTCAGCTACGGCGGAGCTTATTTATCGAAATGCGAAGCAGAGGGAGGAGGTGGAGGACGTGGAAAACAATAACGAACGGCTTGTTGCTTCCGTTATCAAAAACTTTTTCACTGCGGACGGCAAGCTGAAGCATGTTCCCGCGCAGCTTAAGAAAAAGCTGATCGTTCTGGAATATATGGTGTCCCGCTTGGAACAGGGCAAGAAGTATACGGAGAAAGAAATCAATGAGTTTATTAAAAGGTTTCATGACGATTTCGCTACGATTCGCAGGGAATTTATTATGCACCAATTTTTGTTCCGGGAGCAGGAAATCTATGAGGTGAACCCGCGGGAACTGTGGGCTAGGTGGGAGAGCTTAAGCTGAGGCGGACGACAAGGGCAGAGGGGAAGACAGGGGAAGACCCCTCTGTTTCTTGTCTAAAAGCACGGCACAAAAGTAACTCCGCCGGACAAACTTCTATAAGTGAAGCCACCACATACCCGCGCATTCGGGCAGCCGAACCCAGTTATGCCGGGCAATCTGCTCTGCCACATCGTCTCCGAAGAAAAATTGCGCCAGCTCCTCCGCCTGAGCCAGACTCTCGAATTGATAATCCGTCCGGACCCAGCGATGGGAGAAGCCGTACCTGGAAACCAGCAGCGAGTAATATTCCGTCAAAAAGGCCGGAGGCTCGGGCGTTTCATGTCCGGTGCCCATCGTTTCCCAGATGATGATCGTGCCTCCCGGACGGAGGACCCGCTTCATTTCGCCCATAATCGTCTCCAGATTGGATTCCCAATCGGCGACATGGCGGTTTACCGCATAGCATACGGTCCAGCCGGCGATGATCAGATCGGCGCTTCGGTCCTCCGCCGGTATCGCGGAATGGCCCGCCGCCGTCCGGGTCGTCCACCGGCAGCCAGCCGCCGTCTCCCGCAGCTTTCGCGCAGCGATCTGAAGCATCGCTTCCGACCGGTCTACAGCCAAGACCGAGCGCGCATAAGGCGCGAGCACGGAACTGAATCTTCCCGTACCCGCTCCCAGATCGACGATGTCCAGTCCGCGAACGTCTCTGATTTCCGTGACGTAAGGGAGCAGGCTAAGCTGCTTGGAGATCAGCTGGTCGTACTTTTCCGCTTGCTCTTGATAAATGAGGTCGTGATTCGGCATAGTGATAATTCCTCCTGTAATGAATTTGGTTATGGTTCCCCCTGATCATAAAAGTTGACGTAAGGTGAAGGTCAAGCGTATTTTTTCAGGCGCGATCGGCGAAGCGTTTTTCTCTCCTTTTAGAACAATGCACCGGCGTGTACAATAGAAATGATAAAGGCAGCGAGGAAAAGCCTGTCTTACGGTACCAGTTTCTGGATGGAGGCCGATTGAATTTGAAGCAAACGGACATCAGTATTGCACTGTTCACTTTGGCAGGCATCGCCACGGCGCCGGGATTTATGGACCCGCTCCGGGAGGAGCTGTCGCAGCAGCTGGAGAGCAGAGGGTATAGGGTGGAGACGGATTCGCTCTATCCGTTCGGCGATTGGTCGCAGCGGGTGACGCGCCAGCTGGCCGCAATTTTCCGCGATCTGACGGATATTCAGGAGCGCATATGGGCTTCGATCGGCGCACGTGCGGCGAAGGAGCGGATTTTTGAGGCGGCCGAGGCGGGGCGGACCGTGCTGTTGATCGGACACAGCGGGGGAGGCGTCAGCGCCGTGCAAGTGGCGGGGCGGCTGCAGAAGGCGGGGTATTCGCCGCCGCTCGTCGTTCAGATCGGTTCGCCCAAATGTCCGATACCGCCGGAGCTGCGGGAGCGCGTGCTGTTCCTGTCTGCCGTCGGAACGGGAGGCAGAAGAGATCCGGTGACCCGGTTAGGACGCTGGGGCGGCTGGGTACGGCGGTTAGGGCTTCTTCAGATTTGGCGGCGCCGAGCGTATCCACCCGGTGAAATCACCGACATCCCGCTGATCGGGAGCCATCCCGACTATTTCCGCACGCATTCTCCGTATGTGGATGAAGCGGGCCGCACGAATATGGAGCAGACGCTGCGTCCGCTTTTGGCATGGCTGGAGCGCAAGCTGCCGCAATGAGGGCGCGGGCTCCGGGACATTCCGTAGCATAAAAACTTATACTGTTTTTCGTAATACGAAATAGCGGATAAACGTTTACAAATAAGATTAGGTAAGCTATATTTTGAGGAAAGGAAGGATTATCAAGCAGAGGGAAATTTAAGGTTTCGCCGTCGCAGAGAGAGTATGAAGAGGGAATTGCCGAAAACTAAAAACTGGAGGGAAGAAAAATGAAAAAAATCGCGCTATGTATCGTTTTTCTGCTTGCTAGCTTTTCGAATTTCGCCATTGCCTCCCCCTCGCAGCCGCCGGCGGCATCGGCCGGGGCGGTTTTACCTGATGGAATGCCCGAAACGCTAAGTCTTCTCGACGAAACGCCGCTTTATTCCGAGCCGGACGATAAGCTGGAGCCTTCATCCACGTTAAGCCCGCAGAATGTCAAGGTCATCGGCACCCAGTACGGCGATGGCGGATTCGCCGGCGCGTCAGGCGAGACTTGGGTGCAGATTCAGACCACCTGGCTGGGCGCGATGTGGATTAAGCTGGACAACGGCAAGCTCGGCGTCATTCGCCCGTTTACGGCGGATTTGAACTTGGAAGGCGAGAACAAGCTTTACGACCGTCCTTATCCTGCGGCGCTGAATAAGGCGGTGCTATCCCCGCAAACGGTGCATGCCAAGGCCGAGTTCGTATCCCCTTCGGGATTTTATGCGATTCAGATTGAAACGACTTGGCTCGGCGATATGTGGCTGATCCATCCGAATGTTCATATCGATGCGCCTGCGGAAGAAGCCGGGCAGGAGCAGCCTTTCCCGGATGCCGTAAGCCCGGATTACGGATCGTTGATGAGAATAGCCGATATCCATTTCGTGCAGCTGGGGGAACGGTCCTTTGCGAAGGGAAAACTGGTTGTTCAGAAGGACGCCTGGTCTATCGGCAGATTCAACCCCGGGCCCATAGAGATGCCCGTCTCGGGAAAGCTGAGCTTCTGGAGTCCGTACGGAGACCTGATCGCTCAAGTTCCCTATGCGGTTCCTTCTACCGTGGGGGACGAGATAGAGACGAATCTGCTGCTTCCGCTTGACGCGGACGTATCATCGGCCGTTATGGCTACTCTGCAAAATACGATACCGATATATATTAGCTTGCCGCTCCCGCCGCTATTTAACCTGAGCGATCCGGACGAGCAAGTGATCCTCGGCATTCTTCGCCATCAGCATACAGGGAGCTACTCCGTTGCCAAAGCATGGATCAGCGGCAAGCTTCCCGGGTCTCACGACTATAAGATTACGTTGACGTTCTATGGGCCAAATCATGAAGTATTGGGATATGCACACATTCACCAGCGTCTGACAGGGCCGCCGACCCCCGAGCAGGCCGGTTCGGAAGGCGGAGGAACTCCGTACCTTACGGAAATTACCGGAAACGGAATTTGGGACGATTACAGCCAAGTCGCTGTCCGCGTAGATCAGGTTAGCGATTGAGCGAAATCACAATCTTGACCAGGGAACAAATGTTCTTGTATGATAGAAATGTCATTATGAGACGAATGGACCTTGGGAGGGAAGCTTGTGCCGGCCTATTGTAAATTAGTTCGAGATGAAATTCCGCAAATCATTGAATCGAGCGGGCGGAAGTGCGTCTATGAGGTGCTGGACGATCAGCGCTACGCGGCGGAGCTGTACCGGAAAATGAATGAAGAATTATCGGAGTTCGCAGCGGCGGAGGGGATGCCCCAGGCAGTGGAAGAGCTGGCTGATCTGCTGGAAGTCGTTCGCGCCTTAGCGGATCTGCGGGGCATTCGTATGGAAGAGGCCGAGCGGGTAAGGGAGAAGAAGGCCGCCGAAAGAGGCGGATTTGCGAAAAGGATTTTCCTTGTGGAAGCTGAAAATGACTTTTAAAAGTGTGGTGAAAAAGCGGCCGAAGAGTCGATAGAGAGTTGGAGCAGCAAGTGAAAAGCTCTATCGACCGCAGGCCGCGAATAAATCATCATGTCTTAGGATAGCTCCTAATCGTTCTGCAGAGACGCTTTTATCAGCTTTTGCAGATTAGAGATCGTTTCGTCTTCCTGCGAAGGAATGTTGATAGTCGCAGTCAAATGCGGCGCGTCGAGGACGGCAAACGAGATTTGATCGAAAACAAGCCTTCCCGCTGCCGGATGGACATTGATTTTTCTTCCCTCGGGACCGTTCAGAACGTCATGCTGCGGCCACCAATCCCGAAACTCCGGACTTACTTTATTCAACTCCCCGATCATCTCCAACCACCACGGATCGCCGGCGAATTTCCCGTAGAGGGCTCGAAAATGCGCCAAGCGATGGCGCGCGTGCGCTTCCCAGCGGTCCTGCAGCAGCTGCCGGACGTAAGGAGAGGTGAATGTGCGCCACACGCTGTTCCGCTCGCGCTCCGTCATGGACGCATAGTCTCCGTAGATCAAGCTTGCCATCCGGTTCCATGCTACGATAGTCAAGCGTTGATCGGATACGTAGGCCGGGCTTACTCCTTGCAAATCAAGGAAGCTTTGCAGCGTCGGGCTGATCTCGTGCTCAGGCTGAGCCGCATCTGCAGGCAGCTGCTGCAGGGCCAGCAGAAACAAATGTCTGCGTTCGTTGGAATCGAGCTGCAGCGCTCGTGCGATGCTTTCCAGCACCTGCGAGGATACTTGAATATCCCGGGCCTGCTCCAGCCACGTATACCAATCCACGCTGACGCCGGACAACTGGGCGACCTCGCCGCGCCGGAGCCCCGGAGTGCGCCGCCTTCCGCCGGCAAACAGACCGGCTTGCTCGGGAGACAAGCGGGCGCGACGCGATCGAAGAAATTGAGCTAGCTCCTGCCGCCGCTCCTGGCGGGATGATTCCATTCACCGATTCCTCCTTTACATTATCCGCTTCCTCATGGTAGGAGTACTACTCCTAGGATAAACTCTCATCTTATTCTATTATATGATTTATTATACACTCGCTTTGGACCAACAGCGAATCTTATCCATTAGGTCCGAAGGGAGATTTTTTTATGGAAAAAGCAGAGGTAATTCAATCCGATAGCACCAGCAGGCAGGGCAAAGGATGGCTTCTGCTGGGGCTTTCGCTCGGGTATTTTATGGTTTTGCTGGATACGACGGTCGTCAATGTAGCTTTGCCTGCCATTCGCTCCGATCTGGGCGGCGGCATGACCGGGCTGCAATGGGTCGTCAACGCCTATACGATCGTGTTTGCAGGACTTCTGTTATCTATGGGGGCGCTGGCCGACAAGCTGGGAGCGAAGCGAGTGTACGCCGCCGGTTTGGCCGTATTTCTTGCGGCATCGGCCGGTTGTGCGGCCGCTCCGACACTTGGCGTGCTGATCGGGATGCGCGGTGTCCTGGGGATCGGAGGAGCCGCGCTGATGTCGGCCTCGCTTACGCTGATAGGCCATACGTATCCCGGGCCCGCGGAACGCGCCCGCGCGCTTGGAATCTGGGCGGCGGTTACCGGGGCGGCGATGGCCGCCGGACCGGTTGTCGGGGGATTGCTGGTAGATTCGTTCGGCTGGCGCAGTATGTTTCTGATCAATGTGCCGATCGCCGTGTTGAGCCTGATCTTGACGATGCTGCTTATTACCGAGACGAAGCGCAAGCCGGAGCAAGGCTTCGACCTCGCAGGGCAAACGACGGCGATAGCAGCGATTGCTGCGCTATCTTACGCCCTTATGGAAGCAAATGATTACGGATGGAGTTCACCCGTCATTATCGGGACTGTCGGCTTTGCCGCCGCTTGTATCATCCTCTTTCTGTACGCGCAAGCGCGGGGCAGATCGCCGCTGCTGCCGCTCAAGCTGTTCAGGAGCGCAACCGTATCCGCCGGAATGGTCGCGGGGCTTGCGATCAATATCGGATTGTCGGGAGTATTGTTCGTCGTTCCCATGTTCCTGCAGCAATCGCGCGGGTTATCCGCTCATACGACAGGACTCGTGCTGCTTGCGCTCACAATCCCGCTTGCGCTGAATCCGATGGTGACCGGCCGTATTGTCAGCCGTATCGGGGCACGCCTTCCGATGACGCTGGGGTTCGCCTTAACAGCGGCGGGCACCGTGCTGGAAAGCAGGGCGGACGCAGCGGACGGCTACGGGCTGATATGCGCAGGGCTATTGCTTATCGGCTTCGGAGTATCCTTCACGATTCCGTCGATGATGGCCGCGGTCATGTCTTCCGTATCCAAGGACCAGACCGGCACCGCCTCCGGCGCGCTCAATTCAAGCCGCCAGCTGGGAGCGACCGTCGGCGTCGCTCTGGCCGGCTCCATGCTAAGCTCCAGCGGATCGATTATCGAGGGGATGCACAGATCGCTTGTCGTGACGGCGATCGTGTTGCTCGGGGGAAGCCTGCTGTCTTATGCCTTTATCGGCCGCAAGACGAAGTGATGGAGTGAAGCTTTCTACCTGCTACAAATACTTTTGTTCTATACGTTTCAATATTTCATCAGGGAATGCTTTGGAATTGAGCTCAGTCAAAATACTGTGAAAAGACCTTAAACTTCGTGATGTTTGCTCGCGTGTCATTACGCCTAAGCTTAGAGCGGTTTCAAAATCATCCATATCGAAAACATGATAACTGCCGTCCAAGTTCACCGAAATATCTATAAATAGATCATGAACGCAAAAAATGTCAGGACGTATTTCCTCAATATCCACGATATCAATCAGCCACCAGGTGGATTTTTACGAATATCGTCAGCATATTCCAGCAAGTCATGTTCCCTTCCTAAAGAATTCCAAAAAATAATCGATTCGTCCGCCGCATCGCTCGACGATCGCCCGCGAAATCGCCAGCCCCAGTCCGTTTTCGCCGTCCTTGCCTTTAACAAAACGGTGGAACAAGTGCGGAAGCAGCTCCTGTGGAAATGCCCCCGCCATCGTCGGCGACCTTGATCACGACTCCATCTTTTTCCGCAGCGATGCGGATTTCGATCTTGCGTCTTGCATGTCTGGTCGCGTTGGCGACGACGTTCAACAGCGCTTGAAGCATTTTCTCCCGGTCGGCATGCACGGTCATCCGTTCTGCGGACGGTTCCCCGTAGGTCAGCTTCAGGCTCAAATTCCGCTCCGCGAGCAGCGGATTGACACTGCAAGGGAGAATCGAGCTGGGCAAAGCGGTCGAATCGAAGGATGCGGAAGTGATTAGAGGCGCGCTCGATAAGCTGTACAAGCTGTATGAAGCTGAGGTCGAAGCGCGGCAAGCACAGAAGCAGTAAGCAATCAGCAGACTTCATTTCAAATAGAACCTTATAACGGAACCCTCCTGACATTGCGGTCAGGGGGGTTCTTCGCTTAAAGGAACGTTTTGCGATTCATCAGTGTTAAAATCTGATTATTTTATAGAAAATGCGTATAAGCTTGGATGGTAAACTTTCCCTCGATTTTTTACAATTGTAGTACGCCTTGAAATAAAGAGCGATTCGCGACCCGGAGGTGACCGTATGACAGAGCCTATTTATATCGGCAGCGTATTTGCCGCAGGGCTGTTGTCTTTTTTTTCGCCGTGTATTTTACCGTTGCTGCCCGTTTATCTGGCCTATCTCGGCAGCTCGGAGCCGGGCGGCAAGCACGGCCCGTCCCCTGTATTGTTCGGCAGGACGCTGCTATTTATATTGGGCTTATCTACCGTGTTCGTATTGCTTGGTTTCGGCGCGGGAGCGCTTGGCAGCGTATTTGGCAGTCCGTGGTTTATCGCCGTCTGCGGCGTCGTAGTGATTCTGTTTGGCATCTACCAGACCGGGGCGGTCTCGTTGCCGTTTCTGGAGCGCGAGAGGCGATTTCACACCGATGCGAGGCGCAGCCAGGGGTTGTTCGGAGCTTTTCTGCTCGGCTTCACGTTCAGCTTCGGCTGGACGCCCTGCATCGGACCGGTTCTGGCTGCGGTCATCAGTCTTTCGGCCACCGGCGGCACCTTATCGGCAGGCGTCCTATACATGCTGACGTATGCGCTGGGTCTTGCCGTTCCTTTTCTCGTGCTGTCGCTGTTTTCCGACGTGCTGTTGTCGCGAATGCGCGGCATATATAAGCATATGCGTACGCTGAAAGCGGCCTCCGGCATCGTCCTGATGCTTATGGGCTTATTGCTGTTGACGAACAAGCTTAATGTGCTTGTCGCTTATTTTTCATAATAGGAAAGGATGAAGCGGGATGAGACGAATGAAATCAAAATGGATTTGGGGTGTAGCGACCGCAGCGCTGCTGGCGCTGATCTGGTTCGGGTTCGCCGGCCGGCCGGAAGCGCAGATGAGGGCGAATGCCGGAACCGCAGCCGGTACGAATAATCCCGGACAGCCGGCGCCGGCGTTTGAGCTAAAGGACTTGAAGGGGAATACCGTCTCCTTGGCCGAGTTGAAAGGGCAGAAGGTATATGTGAAATTTTGGGCCTCCTGGTGCCCGATCTGTTTGGCAGGACTTGACGAGCTGAATCAGCTGTCCGGTCAGGACAACGGTTATAAGGTGCTTACGATCGTGAGCCCCGGATATAACGGCGAGCAATCCGCCGCCGATTTCGCCGCATGGTTCTCCAAGCGCGGATACGACAATATTGAAGTGCTGCTCGATGACGGAGGGACATGGGCCAAGAAATTCGGGGTAAGGGGATATCCTACGTCGGTCTACATCGGTTCGGACGGGATACTGGCGCAAACGGTTCCCGGCCATAACGCCAACGAAGCGATTACGGCCAATTTTCAGTCAATTCATTGAGAACAAAGATATCCGTAACTCAAGGAGGATTACGATGAAACGTAAATTACTGTTCGCAGTTTGGATGGGTGCCGCGCTGCTATTGTTTCTTTCGGCTTGTTCGTCATATAATTTAGTCAGCGATAGTCAAGCCATGTTTGCCGCGGGCGGCGCGGGAACGGGCGGCAAAGTCACGACGGCTGCTCTGCCTAACCCGAACAAGGATGTAGATTATTCGAAAAGCGAGCTTCGCACGATCTATTTGGCCGGCGGCTGCTTCTGGGGAATAGAAGCGTACATGTCCCGCATTTACGGAGTGAGCGACGTTGTGTCCGGATATGCCAACGGAACCGGCGAGAACCCGAGCTATGAAGATGTGGTCCGCGGGGACCGGGGATTTGCCGAAACGGTCAAGGTCGCTTATGATCCGAATCGCGTAACGCTTGCGGAGCTGGTGGCCGATTATTTCAAAGTCATCGACCCGACGAGCGTGAACAAGCAGGGCAATGACCGGGGAATCCAGTACCGGACCGGCATTTACTATGAAAATCAGCAGGATTTATCCGTTATCCAGGCGGGGGTGGACCGGGAACAAGGCAAATACGAGAAAAAGATCGTAACCGAGGTGCTTCCGCTCAGCAATTTTTATTTGGCCGAGGAATATCATCAGGATTATTTGGAGAAGCATCCGGACGGTTACTGCCATATCGATCTTGGCATCCTGAAGGATCAGCCGATTCAGATCGACCCGGCCAAGTATCCGAAACCGAGCGATGCCGAGCTGAAGCAAAAGCTGACGAAGGAGCAGTATCAGGTTGCCGTGCTTGCGGACACGGAGCACGCTTTTACGAATGAATACTGGGATTTGTTCAAACCGGGCATTTATGTCGACGTGACCACGGGCGAACCGTTATTTTCCAGCGCGGATAAATACGATGCCGGATGCGGCTGGCCCAGCTTCACGAAGCCGATCATTCCTGAGGTGGTCACGTATGCGGAGGACGACAGCTACGGCATGGTACGGACCGAGGTGAGGAGCCGCGCGGGCAACATTCATCTGGGTCATGTGTTTGACGACGGCCCCGCCGACAAAGGCGGCAAACGGTATTGTATCAACAGCGCTTCGATACGTTTCGTCCCTTTGGCCGATATGGATAAGGAAGGGTACGGCGATTTGATCGGCATTGCACAATGAGGGCAAAGGGGCTTCAGCCATGTATAAACTGCTGCTCGTGGAAGACGAGGACTTGGTGAGAAACGGCATCAAACGATTTGTGTCTTTCGGCGAACTGAATATTGACCGGATTTATGAGGCGGCGAACGGCGAGGAAGGGCTGCGGGTGTTCCGAGAGCAGCTCCCGGATCTGGTGCTGCTCGATATTAATATGCCGCGGATGAACGGGCTTGATTTTGCAGCGAAAATTAAGGAACTGAAGCCCGAGGTCAAAATTGCCGTCATCACCGGCTACGATTATTACGATTACGCCGTGGCCGCGCTCAAAATCGGCATCGACGATTACGTGCTCAAGCCGGTTTCCCGCAATGATGTGTTCGAGGTGTTAAGCAAGCTGGTGAATAAGCTGAGAAACGAAGGGCAGCAGGCCGAGCTGCTGGCGCTGCTCAAGGATTTTCGGTCGGCGGCTTCCGAAGCCGGAGAAGATGCCGCGGGAGAAGCCGGCGGAGGGAAAAGGCTGATCGCTCATTTTATCGAGGACAATATGTCCAATCCGGAGTTTTCGCTGACCGTGCTGGCGGAGCTTATGGGCTTTAGTCCGGGGTATATGAGCACGCTGTTCAAGAAGCATTTTAACGTCTCCTTCCAGGATCATATCGCGGCGGTCCGGCTGGAGCGCGCCAAGCTGCAGCTGCTCGCGTCGGATAAAAAGGTGTACGAAATTTCGACGGAAGTCGGCTTCGACAACCCGAACTATTTCAGCGCCGCCTTCAAAAAGAAATACGGCATGTCGCCTTTGCAGTACCGGGAAAGGATTAAGGAGTAATGGGGCCGTTTTTCCGCTCGCTGCAATTTCGCATTTCGATCATTTACATCCTGATCAGCGTACTGACGATTGCCGTGACCGGCAGCGCGCTGTATGCGGGCATTTCGCGGGTGGTCATGCATGAATCGGTCGAATCCAGCCAAATGGCCGTATCCAAAGGCGGTACCTATGTCGAGATGTACTTGGATCGGCTCAAGGTGCTGTCGTCCGTACTGGCGGGCAATCCGCAAACGATTCGTACGCTGGCTTCCAAGGATAAGGCGGGAGAGCAGGATGTGCTGAAAATGATCGATAATGTGCTGGCCGCGGACCCTTATATTCAATCCGTCATTGTGATCGGGCAAGACGGCTACGTTCTATCGAACGAACGGAAGCTGAATATGATGCGCTCTTCGGACATGATGAAAGAGGGCTGGTACGTCGCCGCCATCCACAGCAGCAATCCGGTGCTCACTTCCGCCCGCATGCAAAAGTTTTCGATGGACAAAAACAACTGGGTCATCTCCATGAGCCAGGAGATCCGCGATAAGGACGGCAGCAATCTCGGGGTCGTTTTGCTGGATATTAAATATAAGGGGCTCGAAGCTTACCTGAACGATCTGGACTTGGGCAAGGACGGCTACACCTATATCGTGAACAGCCGTAACGAAATCGTCTACCACAAAGACGTTTCTTACTTTGTCGATGAAGCGAAAAAAAACCAGCTCATTGAGATGAACCGGCAAAATCCAGGCTACGACGCCAAGCGCGATCGGCTTGTATACCAAACGGATTTGAAGGGATCGGACTGGACGCTGGTCGGCGTCAGCTCGCTGGACGGGCTTCAGCAAATCCGCGCGCAATTGCTCAGGTCGTTTATTATGGTCGGCACGGTGCTGCTGCTCTTTATTTTGCTTGCGATTCCATGGATTGCGAGGAGCATGACACAGCCGGTCAGACGGCTCGAACAGGCTATGCAGAAGGTGCAGAGCGGTCAGCTCGCCATCAGCGTCCCCGAAACCGGCGTGACGGAAGTTCAGGGCTTGGCGCGGCATTTCAACTCGATGATTATGGAAATCCGCCAGCTGCTGCAGGATATCGAAACGAAGGAGGGCGCGCTGCGCTTGCATGAGCTTAGCGTGCTGCACAGCCAGATCAACCCGCATTTTCTCTACAATACGCTGGATACGATCGTGTGGATGGCCGAGTTCCAGGATACCGACCGCGTCATATCGACGACCAAGGCGCTGGCGGAGTTTTTTCAGTTATCCTTAAGCGGCGGCAGCGAATTTACGACCATCGCCAAAGAGATGGCCCACGTCGAGCAGTATCTGTTTATCCAGAGAGAGAGATACGGAGAGAAGCTGTCTTATACCATCAGCTATGATCCGGCGCTTGCCGATGTCGTCATCCCCAAGATCATTCTCCAGCCGCTCGCGGAGAACGCGGTGTATCACGGCATCCGGGAAAAAGAAGGCCCGGGGAGGCTGGAAATCTCCTGCGGCCGGGCGGACGACGGAACGATCCGGTTGACCGTCAAAGATGACGGGGCCGGCTTCAACCCCGCCGTACTGCAAGCTCCTCCGGCAGCGGCCGGAGGGGGCGGCTCTGCAGGGGACAAGTCCAAGCTGGGCGGCGTCGGCATTCACAACGTCGACGAACGAATCAAGCTGTATTACGGAGACCGTTACGGAATTGCGTTATCATCCGCTCCAGGGGCGGGAACCGTTGTGAATATCTCCATTCCCTTAGCGATAACATCACATGAAGGAGAGAAGCTTACTTGAATACACATACAGATCATGACACGATAGAGACTCCGCGCGGAGGAAGCATCAAGCTGCCCTTCTGGAGCCTTCCGCGTAAAATTATGCTGATGCTCCTGATTATGTTTGTGCTTATCGTTTCCTTGTTTACGATCGCCGTGCACCGTCAGGACCGCTTGCTCATTATGGGGGCCAGCAAGGAGCAGGCGGAAACCATTGTTCATACGCTGGATGCGCTTATCGCAGAAACCGGGCAATCCGCCATGCTTCAACCGTACATACAAGAACAAATCAAAATGCAGCCGGATATTCAGGCGATTACGTTCTATGAATCGGCAGGCGGCGGGAAAATCGTGGCGGCGGCAGACGCTTCGCTGATCGGACAGCCCGGAACGCCGGAAATCATGCAGGCCCTTTCGGGAAATCAAGAAATTTACCAGGCGGACGACCGCATGCTCAAGCTGATTGCGCCGATCCATATTGCAGGCAAACCGGCTTACGCGATAGAAATCGCCATCGCCCTAAGCAAGGAATCGCAGTCCGCCGACAAGCTGCTGATCGATACTTTGCTTACGAGCTTGGTGCTGTTGGCGGTGTTTGCGGTCATTATGTTCGCGATATTTAAGAAAATGGTATCCGGCCCGCTGCGGCAGGTTATCGAGATCGCCAACGAAATTTCGCAAGGTCATTTGCAGCCGGTCATACCGGCCCATCGCCGTAAGGATGAGATCGGGCTGCTGTACGATTCCTTCTCGCAAATGACGGAAAGCCTGCGCCATCTGATCGGCAACGTCCGTTTCGGCACGAAGCAGGTCGGTTTCGCGGTAAATCGGCTGGCCGGCAATGCGGAGACGACGGAACGGGCGGCCAACGACATTGCCGCCAGCTTCCAGGAGCTTGCGAGCGGCAGCGATATGCAGCTTCGTCTTGCCCAGAACAATGAAGTGGCGATGAGCGAGATGGCAGCGGGCATTCAGCGCATTGCCGTTTCGTCCATGAGCGTGGCGGATATGAGCGCGGAGACGACGCAGCTGGCGCACCGCGGGGATGAAGCGCTGCAGGAGGTCGTACAGCAGATGACTCGGATCGAGGCGACGGCGGGCCAATTGAACGAAGCGCTGCACACGTTAACAGGCAAAACGGAACAAATCGATCAGATTGTGAAAATAATCGGCGAAATTTCGGCGCAAACGAACTTGTTGTCGCTTAACGCAGCTATAGAAGCGGCGAGGGCCGGGGAAGCAGGGCGCGGCTTCGCCGTCGTTGCAGGGGAGATCCGCAAGCTGTCCGAGCAGACGGAACGATCGGCGCTTGAAATTTCCGAGCTCGTTCATTCGATACAAGCCGATTCGGAGTCTTCCTTAAGCTCGATGGCGGTTGTGAACGGCGAGGTGATGAGCGGCATTGTGAAAGCGGAGGAGACCGGAGCGATTTTCCAGCATATTTTAACCAAGGTCGAGCTGGTATCCAGTCACATTCAGGAAGTTTCGGCAGCCGCCGAGGAAGTATCGGCGGGGACGGAAGAAGCGGCGGCTTCCATCGCGGAAATGTCCAGGATCGCGCGGCAATCCGCTGAACAAACCCATGTGTCCTCGGGCAATGTCGAGGATCAGCTGCATCAGGTCAACGAAGTCAAAAACATGTCGGTGCAGCTGAAAACGCTGCTGAATAATTTGCGCGAAAGCGAAGCCGCCTTCCGAATCTAACGGCAGGATGAATATCTATTTTGACCGAAAACCGTTCTCTGTCCCGTTCTCAAACTAGCAATCTTTCATATAATGCACAATGGAGACAAGCGAGGCTTGCAAGATTAGTAGAGCAGCAAGCAGGCTTGTCTCCGAATGAAAGATAAAGGAGCGAATGGCATGACGAGAAAATCGATTCAAGAGCTTCAGGACGGTTATTCGAACCAGCAGTTTACTCCGCTCGACATCACCAAGCATTATTTGAAACGAATTAAGAAAAAAGATCCGGTGCTGAATTCATTTATTACCGTCTCCAAAGAATGGGCGAGAAAAGAGGCCAAGATCGTCGAAGCCAAAGAGAAGGCCGGCGATCAGACGGGGCGGTTGTACGGCATTCCGCTGTCCTACAAGGATAATATCGATACGAAAGGCATCCGCACGACGTACGGCTCGTCCATCGACGCGAATAACGTGCCGGAGCGGGACGCGGCCGTCGTTCATAAGCTGCTGCAGGAAGATTCGATCACATTGGGCAAAAACAATATGCACGAGTACGCCCTTGGCATCACCTCGAACAATCCGCACTACGGCCCGGTTCATAATCCGTGGAATCCCGAATATACGCCTGGAGGTTCCAGCGGAGGGTCGGCCGCTGCAGTCGCCGCGGATTTGACCGTCGCCTCGATCGGTACGGATACCGGCGGTTCCATCCGGATTCCGGCCGCTTCGTGCGGAGTTGTGGGACTTAAGCCGACGTATAATAAAATCCCGACCCAAGGAGTATTTTACGTTTCGTGGACGCTCGATCATGTCGGCCCGCTGACCGCCAACATGACGGATCTGGCAATCATGATGGAGGCTTTGACGAAGCAAAAGTATGTGCCTTATTTGCAGCAGGATATTCGCGGGCTTCGCGTAGGCGTGCCGACGAGCTTTTTCAACGAGCATATCGAAGCGGAGACGTACCAGCTGTATGTCAACGCGCTGCAGGCATTGGAGCAGCTGGGCGCGGTGCTGATCGACGTGGACGTATCATTTATTAACGGCTATCAGCAGCAAATATTGAACATCGCCGCTTCGGAAGCGGGCTATGTCCACCGCGACCGGATGGAATGCTGCCTGTCGCAATACGTGGCGGATGCGAGGGCGCTGCTGGAATCGTCTCTCACCATTACGTCGCGTCAATATATCGAGGCTTTGAAGGCGAAGGAATCCTATATGAAGCAGTTCGGCCGCTTATTCCGCGAACAAATTCAAGTGCTCGCGACTCCGACGATTCCGATCGCTGCAAGAAAGATCGGCGTCGAGGAAGTCCAGTTCGGCTCGTACACCGAGAGCTTGTTCGACGCGATGACTCGTTACACGGAAATTTTCAACGCCGTCGAAGTGCCAGCATTGTCGATCCCTTGCGGAATTACGAGCGAAGGGCTTCCCGTCGCGCTGCAGCTGGTGGCCGCATGGGGACGAGAAGACCGGCTGATCCGCGCAGGCTATGCGTATGAGCAGGATCAATTGGCAAGCTTCTACCAGACCCGAGACGAAATTTGCGCAGGGTATCATGCTTGATTCGGGATTCGGTGGAAATTGGGTGAAATTGAAAAAAATAGAGGGGCCGGGAACTAACCGGGAGCCCTCTATTTTTTTGCATCTGGATCGCAGGACGGCGAGCATCAGATTGTGGCTGCGTCGCCCTAAGCAGACGCAGCCTATTACGCTCGGGTCTGCTGCCGAGACCGCGAAATGCGCTGCGACTTTAGTTAGGAGCCCGTCGAGCGGTAATGGCGTACGCCGATGTTCCATACCAGCAGGCACGGCACCAGGAAAAGAAATCCCGCCAGGGGGATAAACGCATAGATGGGGTGATTGGCGCCTTCGCGGCCGAGTATGAATAACAGCGGCAAATAGTTCGCGCAGCCGAAGGGGATGACGAAGGTGAAGAAACGGCGCACCCACTTTTGATAAATCGTCAGCGGGTACTGTGTCATTTCCCGCCCGCCGTCCGTGAAGATGTTGGCGATTTCGAGCCCCTGGACCGTCCAGAAGCTGATCGAGGCGGCCAAAATAAAAATACCGGTGAAAATGACGACGCCTCCGGAGACCATCAACAGAAGAGCTGTCACCTTGAGCGGCGTCCAGTCGATGTTGATCGAGGAAGCGGCCCATACCAGCACGGCTGCGCTCAGCAGCAGACGTCCGATTCGCGCGAATTCGAAGCGGGAGCCGAGCACCTGCAGGGCGGTACTGCGCGGACGCACGAGCAGCCGGTCGAAATCGCCGCTGACGACGAGACTGGAGAAGACGTCGAAGCCCCGCACGAAGCATTCCGTAATCGCGAAGGCCATGTACGTAACCGCGAAGCACAGGGCGACCTCGTAGAAGGTCCAGCCTTGAATCTGCCCGAAGCGCTCGAACATGAAGTAGACTCCGGCGAACATCGTAAACGGCGTCAGACACTGCCCGAGCGTCAGCAGCAAGAAGGAAACGCGGTACTGCATTTGCGATTTGAGCAGGATCAGCATGTATTGGAAATAAAGCTTCATTCGCGATCAGCCTCCTTGAACGACGACGCGCCTTAGCGCTCTGCCCATGGTGATTTTGCCCAAGGCAACCAGAGCGGCCAGCCATAGAAGCTGGGAGAACAGCCCGCTGACGGCTTCGGCCGCGGATATGTTGCCCGTAAACACGCGGAACGGAAAGTCGGCGGTCCAATGGAACGGAAGCAGATAGACGATCCGCTGCATCCATTCGGGCATTAAAGGAACGGGAATCACGAGTCCGGACAGAAATTCTCCGAACACGCTGAACAGGAGCAGCGATCCGGCAGGTGACATAGTGACGAATACGGAAATATAAATCAGCATGGAGATGGCTGCGATCAGCAGCAGACCGGCCGTCAATACGGCGAGAAAGAGCAGAAACGACGTGAAGTCGGGCGGCAATTCGAGCCCGTAGGGCGCCGGCAGGAACAAGACCACAATCAGAATAGGGAAGCAGCGAAGCAGCGCGCTCGATAGCCGTTGGGCGAGCAGCTTGGCGTACCACAGCCCGTATAGGTCGCTGGGACGGCACAGCTCGTAGGCGATATTGCCGCTGGTGATCAGCTGGAACAGCTCGTTGTCCCGTAACCATAAAATGACAAGGGCGAGAAAAGCTTGCTTGAGCCATGTATACGAGGTGACCTGCTCGAGCGTCATCGGAGGTTCTTGGACGGTGTGAGCGTAGAACGCTTGAAAGATCATAATAAACATGGAGCCAAAGAAAAATTGCGTCCCGACGCCTGCCAAGGCGGCGGCCCTGTACTGCAGCCCGTTGCTGATGCGCAGCTTGAAGACCGATATGTACGCTTTCATCATCATAGCTGGTACTCCTTATACATTTGGACGATGATATCTTCAATCGGCTGGGTATCGATCGCCACATCCATCAGCTCGACCTGGGAAGACAGCTGCGTCAGCGCTTCCGACATCAGAATTTGATCGGTGTCGACGCTGAGAATGGCCCGCTCCGGAGTCCAGGACAAGACGGATGCACCGGGAATCGTGATAGGATTTGTGTTCTCGCGGTAATCGGCGGTGATCGTCCTGTGGGTGCCGAACCGGCTGCGCAAGCCTTGAACGCTGCCGTCATAGAGCAGGGTGCCTTTGCCGATTAAGAGAATCCGGTCGGCCAGCGCCTCGATATCGTTCATATCGTGGGTGGTGAGGATGACGGTGACGCGCTTTTCTTTATTGATCATTTTAATAAAACGTCGAACGGCGATTTTGGAGACGGCGTCAAGGCCGATGGTCGGTTCGTCGAGAAACAGGATGCTCGGATTGTGCAGGAGAGAGGCGGCGATTTCGCAGCGCATCCTCTGACCGAGACTCAGCTGACGCACCGGCGTCTGGATGATTCCGCCCAAGTCGAGAGTATCGATCAGCAGCTCGAGATTGTCGTTGTAGTCCTGCTGCGGAATATTGTAAATATCCTTCAGCAGCTCGAACGAATCCATGACCGGCACATCCCACCACAGCTGGGTGCGCTGTCCGAATACGACGCCGATATGCTTCACATAAGGCACCCGTTCGAGCCATGGGGTGTAACCGTGGATCGTGCAGGTGCCGCGATCGGGTACCAGAATGCCGCTCATAATTTTGATCGTGGTCGATTTGCCCGCCCCGTTAGGCCCGATGTAGCCTACGATTTCTCCGGGAGCGATGGAAAAGGAAATGTCCTGAAGCGCTTCCACTACGGTGAATTCTCGATGGAACAACGATTTTACCGCATGCCTGAGGCCCGATGAACGCTTAGCCACCAGGAACGACTTGCTGATTCCGTTAACGGTTATCACTTACAAATACCTCCATCTCTTTTTAGAGTGACAGGATTAACATGCTATCACTAAGAAAATGTGGTGTCAATACCTATTTATTGCAATTTCGTGAATGAGCTAAGGGGAGGCCGGATTATTTTATTTTAATAAAAAATTCCTCTGAAAATCGGCATTCGTTCGCAGAATGCGGCGTATGAAATCGATTACGTAATTGCGGGATGCGCGGGAATTGGGTACAATGAATCATAACTGTAAATAGGAATGAAGGGGGCAACCTAAGGTGAAGCAGGAATATTGTACGTCGACGCAGCACCCGAAATGGTTCGGCCTCGCTGTTCAAGCGCTTATTATTATGTCTCGCGAGGATGTAGGATCAGCCTGTCCGAGCATTGAGCTCGCCAAGTACCTGCAGTCGGAACCTTCTTTGCTGCGCCGTATTCTTGCGGTTTTAGCCAAAGAAGGGTTTATTGGAACGCGGGAAGGCCGCGCCGGCGGCTATCATCTCAAGAAACCGGCGGCATCCATTCGGTTGGTCGACATCTACGATGCGTTTCGCGCCGGCAGCCAGCTATGCTTCGGCATTACCGAAACGGCGGGCACGCATCCGCTCGGGCGGTGCATGAAATCGGTGCTCGGGGAAATCACGAAGGAAATGGACGAGAGCATGCGCGCAGTGTTAAGCAAATATACGATAGCGGATATCGCCGGTCAGTTGGAATCGGAGATATAAAACGAGACCGGGCGACAAGACCGTTGACAACGGCCGATGCGAGGTCTATACTGTGCAATATAAACAACAGTTTAAGGCGGACGGTATACAGCTTATTTTTTTTGCGATATACTGTGCGAGAAAAGGCACAGTTAGTGCCGCCGCGGTTTCGTGACGCGGCTGCTGTGCTCCTTTCTTCAAGTTGTTCCGGCGCATTTGGAACGAATCCGATTCCTGACTGCGCTAAAATATAAATCGTATGTATTCGAAGGAGGATTTACAATGTCAACTTCTACTCAAATCGGGGCAAGTTCCCCGCTATTCACGGATGTTGTTCGCGAGCGCCGCTCGGTGCGCCATTATGACCCGTCGGTTCGCCTGACCCACGAACAAATTAAGGAACTGCTGCAGGAAGCGGCGCTGGCCCCTTCCTCCTCCAACGTTCAGCCTTGGCGGTTCCTCGTTATCGAGACGGAAGAGCTGAAAGCAAAGCTGCTGCCGATCGCCTTCAATCAGTCTCAGGTAACTGAAGCGGCGGCGGTCATCGCAGTGCTCGGCGATACGGAAGGCTATAAAAAAGCCGACGAAGTTTACGGAGAAGCGGCGAGACGCGGCTTTATGCCGGAAGACCGGGCCCAATCGTTCGCGGAAAGAACGATCAGCATGTACGGCGCGCTGCCCAAAGAGATTTTGCATAAAATCATTCATACCGACGGCGGTATCGTCTCCCAGCAGCTGATGCTGGTGGCGCGCGCGCATGGATACGACACGGTTCCGATGGGCGGCTACGATGCTGTCAAGCTGAAAGAAGCCTTCGGCATCAGCGACCGCTACATCCCGATCATGCTGATTGCGCTCGGCAAAGCTGCCGAACCGGGTCATCCGACGACGCGGCTGCCGATCGACGACATCACCTTCTTCAACGAAATGCCTGCTAACGACTAACCCCAAGACCTTCGAACCGATGCGATTGCAGCGCATTTCGAAGGTCTTTTTTTGCCGCAGCTCATTGGAAGGAACCGGAGCGGGCGCTTCTTCTTCGCCGCAGCATCTATAAAACCGCAAGATTGCCAATGTCGATCCGGCCAATACGAGCGTAGAAAACATCAGCATGCTGATCGAAGCGTTGTTTTTGTCAGTGCGGAGCATGTACAGCGTCAGGAGGCCTGTTATGCTGCACGCAGCGGCAGACACCATGATGAGGATGAACCGATTTCGGATGTCGGGAATCGGCCGGGCTTATGACTGAATTTGCTCCAGGCTGACTTCCCACAGACGTTTGGCGGTCTCGCTGTCTTGAGCGTGAGGTGTAGGCGCGTCGATCTGCTTATCCGTATAGTAATGACCGCTTTGACCGCTGATTTCGTCGGAATCGGCGAGCCAGACCAAGGTTTCGGCGCCTTTCTCCGGCGGTCGCGAATACAGCTTCATTATAGCCATGGTCAGCTGGGCGGCCCATCCGTTGCCTTGATTAAAGTTGGTCGATACCAGCCCCGGGTTGAAGCAGTGGGCTGTCGCTCCGGTTCCTTGCAGCCGTTTGGCCAGCTCCGAGGTGAACAAAATATTGGCCAGCTTCGTTTCGGCATAACGAACGCTCGCTCCAAGAAGCAGTCGATGGGGGAGGCTGTAGCAGCGCTCGGCGGTGAGATCATCGAAGCGGATGCCTTCTTTGGCCATTTTGTGCCCGTAGGAGGCGGTGGTGATGATGCGTCCGCCGCTTTGTTTCAATCGATCGATAAGCAGCGTGGTCAGCAGAAAGGGAGCCAAATGATTGACGGCCCAGGTCATCTCCATTCCGTCTTCCGTGAGCTTGCGCTCCATAAACATGGCTCCGGCGTGCTTTCCGTTAAATTAGTTAGATGCTATACTTTAAGAAATTCAATTAATCATTGATGTCGGGCGGGTAGGGGGATTGAACATGTTTTTACGTAGTAAAATGAATAATTCTCAGTATTTTAACTTATCCCTCGATGAACAGTTTTTGTTCTATGATGCAAGAAATTTTTTGCGCTCGTTAATAACCGACAATACTCATCGAATTCAGAAGTGGAAAAAGCGACTGGATGGTGGATCTGTTTATATAGAATACGGCGGTGCGATTAAATTTGAAATTCCGACACCGCCATTGTGGGGTGAAATGTGATATCTGGGGCTTATGGGTTATTATTGGGGTGATAGCTCTAACTGTTGGGGTTATTGCATATGAAAGTATTTTTTACAACGGTCGAATCTTAAATTGGTTAAGAGGCAGACCATGGGAATGACATTGCAAGTTTTGAATTGGAACGGAAATAAAAAAGAATATAATGGTATTATAAAAATTTAAAACGTATATGCAGCAGGATTGCTGCTCATGGTCAGGTTGTATGTCGGCTATGAATGGCTCACCGCCAGTATTCATAAATTAACTGGCGGCTTCGATGCCACGGGCTTCCTTAAAAATGCGGTAGGCAAACCGATTGCCGACAAAGCGACAGGCGAACTTGTTTACCCGACATTCACCGCCTTCTTGAAACACTTTGCTTTACCGAACGCCAAGTTGTTCAACTACATCATACCGGTCGGTGAACCACTTGTCGGGCTTGGCCTCATCCTTGGTTGCTTGACCACCGCGGCCGCATTCTTCGGATTGCTGATGAACTTCATGTTCATGTTCGCCGGAACGCTTAACACCAACCCGTGGCTTGCACTCCTTGGCGGTATCGTCATCCTGGTCGGCACCAATGCAGCAAGATTCGGCGTTGACTACTATCTGATGCCGGCGATGCATAACTGGCTTGACAAACGCCACAAAGGCGGCCGCAACAATAAGGCCGGCGGCGCAGCCAAACCGGCTCACGCCTAAGCTTCCAAGATGGCCTGAACTTGCAGCGGTAACTTGGCCTAGCGCCTAAATTACATCAAAATGCAAGCGGGAACCATGGAACGTATCCTTGGTTCTTTTTTTGCTGCCTATTGTGAAATGACAAAATCATTACAAATTTTTGAGAGGGAGGTAATATCGTTGATCGGCAAAGGCAAAGAAACGATCGGCGAGGTCGGAGAGCATATTTTCAAGAAATCGGGCGTGTATGCTCTGTTAAGCTGACCCGGTCGGAAATTTTGAAGCAGCACGATATTAGCATCAGGCGTTTCGGGCTTGCATTTTAAATCTACATATTCAGTTTTCTGCAGCTTTACGGACTAAACCCCTAAATACGTTTATCAGCTTCATACTGTCGCCATAACTCACTTAAAATAAGAAAATACGTCTTCCGTTCCACGAAACCTGTGGTATTGAATGAGTATTTGCATATAATCTCCCCCCGCCCATATAAAGTTCTGCTATAATATGTGAAACCGGTAACAAAAAATTGAACGGCGGTGGTAACATGCAAGTACAGGCTCCACTAACAGTGTTAATTGTTGACGATGACTTTCCGATACGGCAGGAGCTGCGCGCTTTTCCTTGGCAAGATTGCAATGCGGTTTTAATTGGGGAAGCTGAGAACGGGGAAGAGGCACTAGATATGTTCAGGGAAAATTTACCAGATGTAGTTATTGCCGATATTACAATGCCTTTGATGAATGGTTTGGAGCTGTTAAAAGCGATCCGCAGCGAGATCCCGTCGACCAAAGTGATCCTGCTGACATGCCATACCGAATTTGCATACGCCCAGGAAGCGTTAAAATTAGGAGCCATTGAATATTTGACGAAAATCCCTCTGGAGGACGACGACATCCGCTTGGCATTGGAGAAGGCCCGCGATTTGATTGCCCGGGACCGGCTGTCGAGTAAAGCGGAGATTGTCCATCAGCGAAACCAATTGGCCAGAACCGTGACCAAAATTGTGAGCGGCAGGTCGTCGGCGGAGGAACCCCCCGCCTTACTCCATTATCCGCTGCGACTCGTCTTCTTGCGGGTCGATGCGCAGGCAGCGGTAAAAACGTACATTATCCAGGAAATCGAAGAAGCGCTCGACCGGCTCGATCACTTGTTAAACGAACGTTTTCAATGGACGCTGATGGACGGGCAGTTTGTGTTTCTGAGGGAGGCCGCCCAGCAGGAGGCCAAAACGATCGAACGAACATTGGAGGCAGTCATGCACACCTTAAGGCATGTGCTGCAGCAAAATAAAGGCGGAATGCAGGACGATGTACAGATGTATATGATCGTTAGCGAGACGGTTCATTCCTCCGAGGAGTTAGTCAAAGCATTTCACAACTCGGCATTGTGGGAAAAGCATAAATTTTACGAACGCCATCCGCTGAGAAGTCCGATTTATATGGGCAAGCCGATTGCCTTCCATCCGGTCGACGGCAGAGAGGCCGCCGAACTTGCCAAGCTGTTTCACCAGCTGGTCAAAGAACCCGGCAACGATGAGGCGTGGATGCGTTCCGAGTTTTATGCAAAATGTATGAAAAGCCGTTACGAACCGGCGGAGTTAAAACACCTCGTTCACTCCCTGATGAAAGGTTATCATGCACAGAGCGCTTCGGCGGCGGAGCTGGCCCGCTTGTACGAACTGATTTTTCAGGCCCACACGTTATATGAATTGCTGGAAGCTGTGCACAGCTTAAAATCGGAGCAAAATGCTGCGGCGCGCAAGGGCCGCAAAGAAATCGAAGATGCGCTTGCGTACATGGCGGGTCATCTGCACGAGGATTTGACGCTTGCTTCCGTTGCCGACAAGGTGGGCTTAAGTCCAAGTTATTTCAGCAAAGTGTTCCGTGAACAGGTCGGCGAACCGTTCAGCGATTATTTAATCCGAAGAAGGGTGGAGAAAGCGGAGGAACTGCTGCGGGACACGAACCTTAAGGTATACGAGGTTGCCGAAAGGATCGGCATACCAAGCTACAGATATTTTACCGCGGTATTTAAGGAAAAAACCGGACTTACACCAACGGACTACAAAAGAGGTTGATCATATGAGACAAGCCATCGAATGGTTTCAGGGCTGGAGCATCGCGACGAAGCAATTCGTCTTTCTTTTTTTAGTGACCGCCGTGTTGTTTTTTTCGCTTGCCACTTTAAATCTGCGGGAAGCGGAAGCGCTGTACAGGGATCAAGTGATTCACGATTCCGAGGTGCTGCTGACCCGCACGGCCGACTTGATCGAATCTTATCTCGATAATGTCAACAACGTGCTGCTTATGTTGTCCAGCAACCAGGAGCTGTTTGCAGAAGGGAATGAAACGCAAAGCGTGCAAACGCTGCGCAACTACGCCAAGTCCAACAGCTCGCTGATTGGAGCGCTGTATTTGATCCGGAGCGACGGGAAGGTGTACTCCAACCAGCAAGCTTTTTACGATATTATGGGACATCCCCATTTGCAGCAATTAACGGAGCTTGCCCGGGCCAATACAAGCCTGATCAGCGTCAGCGGCTTGTACAATTCACCGCTTGCCGGGCCTACCGTAGCGTATACGAAAGCAATCGTTAACGAACGTAACGAATACCTCGGGGCGGCTGTGCTGGAAATCAATCTGAATTTGTTATATACCCGTATTGCGCCTCTGCTGATCAACTCCCACCAGACGTTTGTCATGCTGACCAAAACCGGACAACCGGTCTATCTTCCCGGCACTCAAGATGATATGTTATTGTTTCAAAGGGCTGTTTACCCGCCGCAATTAACCGGGGAGTTTATGACAAGGGTCAGCGATTTGCCGTTTGGCGTCAGCCATATCCAGGGGGCCAAAGATCAACTGGTGACCTTAAAATCGGCCTATAACCGGCTGGGCTGGTCCGTTGTGCTGTTTATTGAGGAAAGCTATTTTTATCAGGCGGCGCAAAAACTTCACAAAAACTTCAGTTCGGCGGGGATCGTCTGGCTGCTTACCCTGCTGTTCTGCACGTATATGATGAGCCGTTATTTTACTTCTCCCATCCGCACGCTGGTGCAGAAGATGGACCATCTGCGCGACTTCTCCACGACCTTTGCATTGTCGACAGCCCGTAAGGACGAAATAGGCAGGTTGTACGGCAGCTATAAAGCGATGATCAACCGGATTCATTTCCTGATCAAGGAGGTCAAGGAAGTCGAAGAGCGGAAGAAAGAAACCGAGCTGAAAATGCTGCAAAGCCAAATTGCGCCGCATTTTATTTACAACACGCTGGCTTGCGTCAGCAGTTTGGCTAAGCTCAACAAGCAGCAGGAGGTCGTACAGACGATCAAGTCGCTTGTCGGGCTGCTATCGTTCAGCTTTGACCGCATTTCGTCCGTCGTCCGGCTCAAGGATGAACTGGAGATGCTGCGGATGTATGTGCAAATTCAAAATGTGCGAAGCGGCGATAAAATCGGGTATGTCGAGTTATGCGATCCAGAAATTGTGAGTTGCCCAATCCTTAAGCTGACGCTGCAGCCGATCGTGGAAAACGCGATATTTCACGGTTTGGCCCGCCGGAAAACGGCCGGAGTTGTGACGCTCCGCGCTTTTATGCGCGGGGATCAGGTAAACATCTACATTCACGATAACGGCATGGGGATGACGCCGGAGGCCGTGCGCAGACTGCTGCAGGAAAGCCCAAGCCAGCGGGTCGCATCGAGATTTACGAGCATCGGGCTAAAAAACGTCAATGAGCGGATTCAACTGCATTACGGGGAGCGGTTTGGCCTGAAGATCCGCAGCACACCCGAGATCGGCACCACTGTCAGAATTTCGATTCCCCACCGGGCGGAAATATCGTAAAAAGTGAGTATGAAAACGTACACAATCGCTTCATATGTGCATATTTGCTGGCAATCGATCTTGATACAATGTAGGTGAGCTCAAGATCGACTACGAGGTGAATGTATGGAGTACCGTTTGAAAACATTGTGGAAGTTTAAAATGCTTTACTTATTTTTGATTCCGGGAATGATCTATTATGTTGTGTTTAGATATTTTCCCATGTACGGCGTGGTGATCGCTTTCAAAGACTTCTCCATCATGGACGGCATTGTTGGAAGCGGCTGGGCCAACCCGTGGTACAAACATTTTGTTTATTTTTACGAATCCCCTTATTTCACGCAGCTTCTCTCCAATACGCTGCTGATCAGCGTGTACAAGCTGGTGTTTGGGACAATACCGCCGATTGTGTTAGCTTTGCTGTTGAACGAATGTGCCGTTCGCTGGTTTAAGTCCTTTGTGCAAACGGTTACGTACATGCCTTATTTTTTGTCTTGGGTCATCATTTCCGGGATTCTGATCGCTTTGTTGTCGCAAAACTCCGGGGTCGTCAATTATTTTATCAAAGAAGCGGGCGGGGAATCGGTTCCGTTCCTGACATCGACGGAATACTTCCGAAGCATCCTCATTGCATCGGACATTTGGCAAAGCATCGGATACAACGCGATCATTTATTTGGCGGCGATTACCGGGATCGACGCGACGTTGTATGAAGCGGCCAGAGTGGACGGGGCGAGCCGGCTGCGTATGATTTGGAGCATTACGCTGCCGGGGATCCGCAACGTCATTATTTTGCTTGTTGTGCTGAAGCTGGGTCATATTATGGATGCCGGTTTCGAGCAGATTTACATTTTGTACAATATTCAAGTGTATCCGGTGGCCGATATTTTGGATACTTGGGTGTTTCGAACCGGGCTGCAGCAGATGAATTTCAGCCTCGCTTCGGCTGTAGGGCTGTTCAAGTCGGTTATCGGTTTGGTGCTGGTCGTTCTCGCCAACTCGCTTGCGAAGAGATGGGGGGAGAATGTATGGTAAAAGGCATCGAAGATAAAATTTTCAACACAATCGTGTATGTGCTGCTTGCGCTTTCGGGAGCATCCGTTGTTTTTCCGCTGATGTATGTATTGTCCGTATCCGTTACTCCGGTTGGCGAGGTTTTGAAAAACGGCGGATTTATTTTGATCCCAAGATCGGTCACCTTCACCGCTTATGCCAAGCTGCTGAGCGATTCGGTGCTTGTTCAATCGATCGGTGTCACGGTATTTATTACCGTTGTCGGCACGGTGCTGAATCTGATTCTGACCGCGCTGACCGCTTACCCGCTGAGCAGCAAGCAGCTGCCGGGGAGAAAAGCGTTTCTTTTCTTGATCGTGTTTACGCTCATTTTTAACGGAGGCATCATTCCGACTTACATTACCGTCAAATCAGTCGGACTGCTGGACAGCGCATGGGCGATGATTTTGCCCAATGTCATTTGGAGTTTCAACGTGCTGGTGATGAAAAGTTTCTTTGAAAATTTGCCCGACGAACTGTTTGATGCCGCCAATATTGACGGCGCCGGGGATGTAAGAGTGCTGTGGCAAATCGTGCTTCCGCTCAGCATGCCGGTGATGATGACCGTCGGTTTGTTTTATATGGTCGGTCATTGGAACGAATTTTTTCAAGCGATTATGTATGTTACCGATCGAACATTGTTTCCTCTGCAGGTGGTTGTGCGCGACATACTGATGCAATCCCAGCAGCCGCTTGATTCTGCGGAAAATATCGTGCCGACGCAAACGATGCAGATGGCTTCGGTTGTGCTCGCCAGCCTGCCGATCATTCTGGTGTATCCGTTTATCCAAAGGAAGTTTACCAAGGGATTGCTGCTCGGAGCCGTAAAAGGCTGAGGGGGCCGGTTGAAAGACCGGCCATCCGTCCGGTCTCAACATAAATCATATGCCATGGAAAGTGGGGGTTCATTTGAAAACGAAATCAATCATGTTGGCAGGTCTGGTTGCCGCTTTGGCTGCGGGGGCGTTTGGGTGCAGCAAGGGGCCGGCTGCGGCGAACGGGGACAAATCCGCTGCAGCAGCCGGGAACGACGGCAAAAAGTCGCTCCAGGTCGAAATCATCAGGCCGGGAAGCAATCTGCCGACGCCGGACAAAGACGTGATCAAGCAGGAAATGGACAAGGCGCTTGGGGCGTCCTATAACATGACGGTGTACGCCTCCTTGGACGATTACAAAAACCAGCTGAATGTACGGCTGACCGCAGGCAACTATCCCGATTTGTTCCTGGTTGACCGGCAAATGCTGAGCCAATACGTCAAGCAGAATCTCGTGCTTGATCTGGACAAATATAAGGACAAGCTGAAGCCGGCGCTTGATTTTATCGGAGACGCCGCCAAAAACGGCATGATCGACGGCAAGTTGTACGCGATCTCCCATACGCAGCAAAAACCGATGCAATCGTATTTCATTCGCAAGGATTGGCTGGACCTGCTTGGTCTGAAGCCGCCCGCCAATCTGGAGGAGCTGAAAGCCGTAGCCAAAGCGTTCACCGAAAAAGACCCGGACGGCAACGGCAAGCAGGATACGATCGGCATCACCGGTTCCAAGCTGGAGACGTTCCAGCCCATATTTGGGGCGTTTAACATCGCCATGCCAGGCTCTTTTGTCGTCAAAGACGGGAAAGTGACCAACTCCTTGTTTGATCCGGCGATGAAAGACGCATTAAGTTACATTCAAGGTTTGATCCAAGACAAGGTAGTTGATCCCGAGTTGCTGGGCAATACCGGCATGCAGCATCAGCAGAAGGCGATCATGGGGCAAGCGGGCATCATATATATCGACTGGGCCAATTTGACGAAAGAACAAATTATGGAGCAGATCAAAACGGTCAACCCCAAGGCGGAATGGATTCCGCTAACCCCTCCGGCGGGGCCGGGCGGACAATGGAACGGCACGTGGGATATCGGCACTTCGCCATATATTTTTTCCATCCCGAAAGCGCTGGAGAAAAATCCGGACAAACTGCAGAAGGTGTTTGACCTGATCAATTACGTTGCCGATCAGCAAACCGGAGGCCTGCTCGTGCAATACGGCGTCAAAGGGAAACATTACAACATGGAAGGCGACAAAATCGTGCCGACGGAGCTTATGGGCAAAGAGGTCGGTTACTCCTGGCTGTATCAATTTACCGGACGGCCGGAAATTAAATATTTGCAGTCCAAATTCGCCAGCCAAGCTCCGTATATCGATTTCTACAACAAGCAACCGCGGATCGAGGCATTAAACGGATTTGTCACATTGCCCGAAGGATTTAACAAAACCGACGTCGACCGGTATGTGGAAGAGGAGTTTGCGAAATTCATTTACGGAAAAAGAAGCTTGCAGGAATATGACAGCTTTGCCAATACGCTGAAAACAACGATGAATTATCAGGCGTATTTGGATGCGGCCCAGAAGCAGTTAAAACAAATGGGTTACGGCAACTAAACAACAACAGGAGGGTTACTGCGATGAAACAGAAGATCGAACATTATGACGTCGTTGTGTGCGGAGGAGGTTTGGCCGGATTTTGCGCCGCCGTTGCTGCGGCAAGGCATGGCGCGACGACCTGCCTAATCCATGACCGGCCCGTATTCGGGGGCAACAGCTCCTCGGAAATCCGCGTAACTACGCACGGAGCCGCCGCTTTTCACGCTTATGCGCGGGAAAGCGGCATCGTATCGGAGCTGCTCATTCAAGAGCGGGCGCTCAATCACGAGTTTATTAACGAAAACGGCTGGACGAACAGTGTATGGGACATGGTCATGTACGATATGGCCGTCAGCACCCCTAATCTGACTTTCCATCTGAATACTTCCGTGCAGGAAACAAAAATGAAGAACAAACGTTCGATTGAAGCGGTTGTTTGCCGGACAGCGAATGCTGAGGTTGAAATGATCGTTTACGGAAATACGTTTATCGATTGTACCGGTGACGGGGTTATCGCCGATATGGCCGGATGCGAATGGCGGCTTGGAGAAGAAGCGAGAGCGGAATTTGATGAAATGTTCGCTCCCGAGCAGGCCAGCAGCAATGTCATGGGCAGCTCCATCCATTTTAAAGCGATCGATATGGGACGGCCTTCGCCGTTTAAAGCGCCGGAATGGGCCTACCACTACGAAGATGCGAGTTTCTTTTACAAGCAGGGCCGTCCGCTGTTTAACACCGGACTGACGGATCGGTACCGCTCGGGGTATTGGTGGATTGAAATCGGAATGCCGTGGGATTCGATCTACGACAACGAAGAAATTCGCCACCAACTGACCCGGCATACGCTTGGCGTGTGGGACTGGATCAAAAATAAAGATCAGAAGCTGAAGGAAGTATTCGCCAATTATGCGCTGGATTGGATCGGTCAGGTGCCGGGCAAACGGGAAAGCCGCCGCATTATGGGGCAATATTTGATGACCGAACGAGATGCGCTGCATCATACGGTATTTCCCGACGAAGTAGCTTTTGGCGGTTGGAACATCGACCTGCACACCCCCGGCGGCCTGCTGGCGCCGACAAGCGAACCTGGAGCTGCGGAAGGGTACGCCTTAGTCAGCGATTTTATGCGTAAAAGCATCTGCGGTCCATATGGCATTCCGCTGCGGATGCTGGTCGCCAAAGATGTCGACAATCTGATGATGGCCGGCAGAAACGTCAGCGCCACCCATGCTGCTTTGGGCACAGTCCGGGTCATCGGCACAACGGCCGTGATGGGCCAAGCGGTCGGAACGGCTGCCGCTCTTGCGGCCAGCAAAGGCATTTCGGCTGCCGACGTGCCGGAGACGGCTATTGCTGAGCTGCAGCAGCAGCTGCTGCGCGATCACTGCTTTTTGCCGAACGTCAAAAATGAAGACCCGCTTGATTTGGCGCTTTCGGCGGCCATTACGGCGAGCAGCGAAGCGAAGTTTGCCGGCATCAGCCCGGATACGGCCGGCTACCACGAAGGCTTAAACGTATGGCTGTCGCAGCTGCAAACTTCGCATACGGATTTGCTGATGAAACGTCGCGGTCAATGGATTGCCGTAGCTACCGACAAGCTGGACAGCTTGCGGGTTTGTGTCAGCAACAATACGCAGCAAACGGAATATGTGCAGGCGTATGTCATGCAAGTCGACAGCATTTGGGATTATCGGATCGGAGCGCCGCAGCTCGCTCTCGCAGTGTTGGAAGTTCCGCCGGGAGCGCATCAATGGGTGGAGTGGAAGGTGGAGCTGTCTGCCGCAGCGGGGCTGCAGCCGGGCACCTATATCCGCCTCGATCTTGACGAGAACCCGAATGTGGAGTGGCATCGCGCTGGCAAAATCGAACCGGGCCACGTTTGTGGTTTTGACATGGGCGGAGGCAAGATGAGGCGTTACGATAACGGCATCTCGATGAGCGTTCAGGTCGATCCGCCGCAGCCGTGTTATTCGGCGGCCAATGTAGTCAGCGGGTACACCCGGCCTTACCGTTATACGAATCTGTGGAGGTCCGAGCCGGATACGCATCCGCTGCCGCAATGGCTGGAGCTGTCGTGGGAAGAGGAACACAACATTTCAACGGTCGAGTTGGCTTTTGCAGGAAACCTGCTGCGGGAATACCATGCTTACGAGCCGTTTTACCGCGATCCCCAATGCGTCAGAGATTACACGATCAGCGCATGGGTTGACGGCGAGTGGCGGGAGGTGCTGGCTTGCGAAGGGAACTACCAGCATAAGCGAGGGCATCGGCTTGACCGGCCCGTGGCGACAAACAAGCTGAGAATCACCGTGCTGGCGACAAACGGCGATCCGTCAGCTGCGATCTACGAGGTGCGCTGTTACGAATAAAGCGCAACATCGAATTCCAAGGCCTGCCATTAAGCGATCGATGGCAGGTCACAATGCACATCGAATATTATCGAAGAAACTTCTCTCAGAAGTTTTTCTTCAACCACCCGAAGAGAGCGAGGTGCTGCTATGAAACTTCAAATCGGTGTTATTGGAACGGGAGCGATCTGCCAGGATCATATCCGCAGAGTGACGAATTCGCTGGCTGAAGCGCAAATTGTTGCGGTCACGGACGTCGATGTGGGGCAGGTGCTAGGGCGGGGCATGCTATATTTTTCTTTTTGATTTCCTCTTTTCAAGCAGATCAATTGGACCATCTATCTTGCTAAGCCAAGTACTAAACTTTCGAATCATTTCATTTGGCATAAAGCGTGTTTCATAGTGGTACATGTTCTTTGAGTTCTCTGGCCTCGGAAAAATGTCACCGTATATTTTATAAGGTGCAGCAAGGAACTGAAAGCAACCATGTTCCGTTACAACGTTTAACTCCATACAAAAACCTTTTTCAGTAAGTGTATGAGCAAGAATTTCTGGCAAATCATCTTCACGGCCGAATTCTTTACAAAATGCATTCTGTGAATTCTGAATGAATGCTTCAATTTCTTCCATGCCAAAATTTTCCACTAAAGCATTTCTTTCAAATACAGAAATATTGATACCATTAGTCATTTTCATAATATTAACCCAACCCCAACCAAACAAGTTAAATATTCTTATTATTTCCAATAATCATTAACATAGACAGTGATACACAACAGTGTGACAAAATTATGATAGATAGGAGTAAAAATTTATCCCTTAACATTTTTATTTTTGCAACACAACCGAATCGAGCTCTATATTACCGGCACGAAAAATGCTTTCTCCGCCGGAACAGATGGCAACTTGGATTATTTTGAATATCAGTATGGTAGCAAGATATCTTCAAATTGCGGCGCTTTACAATTTTCATTCGAGCAACCCGCTTCCCAAGCGGGCCGCTCGTTTTTTTTTGCCGCGATGTCAATCTGGAATCGATTCTACACATCACGTGAACTTAAGAAATGCAAAGTCTAAACCAGTTTCACATATAGTCAGTTCGGCGTCATCATGCTACCATCCTCTTGAAGGGAAACAACGGCGCATACAGCTGCATAGAGTCGATTCATGAGCAAAGCGCTAGCCTGAAATTTATCCACGAAGGGGGAGCCCGGTTGAGTACGATCACAAGAGAACCACCGTTGACGCGGTTTGGCTAAAAAAAATAAAACGTTTTGCAGCAGCAGCAGATGGTCCAATAAGTTCCTGAAGAAGTGGCGAAATGACATATGTATAAAATACGAACTTTGCGAACAAGTACAGCGTTAAAGCGTTATAGTGGTAAAGCATTATGTCGGTTGACAAGAACTTGATGTCATAAATGACAAGAACATTATCCCATTCCCGACAAAAAAACATCGTCAGAAATTTTTGACGATGTTTTTAATAATTTATGTTTATTTACACAGTCAGCCTGGATACATATTTTTGAACGTAATTACGTAATTGTTTAGTTTCAACTGTTTGTTCATTCATCGCTATGCTCAAAGGTGTGAAAGATTTCATTAAGCGATAATCCATTCGTTTTGTGCTGGTTTCACATTTCATATCATTATTCATCTGCCTTAAAGATCCTTGTTCATTTAATATCACTTCAATTTGCTCAGATAATCCATCAACTTTTTGATGCTTGACAATGATTTTTGGTAGACTTTCGTCGGCCATCTTGTTGACCTCATTCCATGTAGGAACTCGAATGTCTTCAGAACTTTGTTTTGCTATGCTTAACCAATTATAAAAGAATTTTAAGCAGAGTTCTATTATGTATCGACTGATAATCCGATGGAATAGTCTTCTATCACCAATTTCTGCAAAACATTTTTGCCGGTAAAGTCTATCCATTAGATAATGAATATGGGGTTCCATTAACTTTGTTACCAAATCCATTCTCCTCGGTTGTATCATATCACTCTCCTTCATAGCCGAACTGTAGAAATGGTCGGTTTTAAGCAATGTATGTTTCCAAAAAACATAGGCATATGCGTATGGGCATATTCGAGGAAATTCAGGATGAAACAGTTATTATTCATAATGCTAATCTCCTGAAGAAACTCATCACTCCACCGGTTAATACTCGTAGCACTCTTTTCTTGGATTTTATAAGTAATCAGCGGTTCTTGAGAAAACATATGTAGTGATGTCGATCTTGGATTGAACAATAATTGAGTGGAAACCATAACCCCCTCACCTTCCCTTTCTAACCAGTTGATGACAGTGGGATCCAATATATTACATGTCAAAGCCCAGTCCTTCCACTGAGTTTCTGAAAACGTAGCTAATTGGAATCCACATCGACAGGTAAATGGATCTCCAAGCATGTCATCACTTAATAAAAACGGGATTTTATTGTAGCAACTCGGGCAGGTATCATCCAACCATTTCCTGTGAAATGGACAATGTTGAATTAATGTAAATTGATGTAACCAACTATGGTACCCATTTTTAATACATAGTTCACACCATCTAAGGTTCAAAGGAAACCAAGTGTCTACTCGCTCATTAAAGTTCTCAATAGGCTTTAAAATTTTGGATAGAGTTCTTGAATTATGTCCGACAAGATCACATTCCAAATATTGTTGTAATCGAAGTTGGTTAAATCCGCCTAATTGAATCAATTCCCTCCTACTGTGTCCAATTTTTCCGTTTTTGATTGTCTTTACTTCATTGTTGCCCATCTTGATCTTTGTCTGTGATAACAGATACTCATGATAAACAAAAATCGGATCATCCCATTGTGTAAAGTGAATCAGTCTCTTAGCTTTTAACAGGTTTATCGCTTTCCTCATTTGTAACGTGTGAGGGGTTAATGACCACTTACCAGCTGCGACGAGTTCACCTAATTCACTTCCATCTGGAAGATACACCCGGATAGTCCGAAGATCGTCAACATTTACATGGACAATAATCTTCGTATTAATCAGATGTGCGGATTGAGCTAACAATTCATTTCGATATTCTACTCCCATATATTCGATATACGGACGCTTTCCAGACTTATGGCTGCCACGAATTGTTCTGGGTTGTTCAATTCTGGTAAATTCAACTTCTGCACGTTTAGACTCATCTAACAATCTAGGTAACATCCCCTTATTTAGCCTTTGTTCCAACGCATCAAGTGGTGAATTATAAAACAGTGCACCATGCGGAGTGCCATTGTAATTTGAAACGACAACATCGAGAAGTTCCTCCAAATGCTCGTATGTCATTTTATACTGAATGGCCTTTTTCTCTGGTTCGTCCCGACGAGGGTCATTGGGATGGCTTCCAGTTGTGTTAACCATACGTTGAATGCTGCTTGATGTTAGAGTCTGATGGAAACGTTCAATATGAGGTCGTCTCATTGGCCTATCGACTGCACCTAAACATGTTGTACACCCAATTAAATTACGAAATCGTTCTCTCACCATCTCCGCAAGATGGGCTTTGGCGTTATCAAAATAAACAACATCCCATACTGCCCACTTGATTACAGGGAAACGTTCTGATGGATACCCACCTGTAGGTTGATAAGAAAGTCCATCAATAGTTAAATTTTTCTTTTTTACGGGTATTACTGCCTTTTTCGCGGCAATCATAACATCGCTTGCGTTATATTCCTTGTTCAAACAAATATGTGGCCTTCCAATTATGGTGTTTGTAGCTCGGTCAATAAAACTTAAAAACCAAAGTCGTTCTAATGCAAGTACTGCTTCGTCTCCCTCTAGGGTTTTTATGATAATCACGTACTTCCCATCAATTCTATGGCCATCAAACTCCACATGTTGGTAAGGCGTTATGGTCTGAGGATAATTCAGTTGCCCTTTCCCTGAGTTTTTGGCTTTTTGCTCCGCGTCGTGCCCGTATCGGGACGATGATTGACCGAAATGAGTGTCTCTAAGATGTACTAAGTAACGGCACAGTGCTTTATAGCCTAAGTGTGTCGTATTGAATGGGTACTGATTTCGAGAAACTCCAATCTCTTTACATTTATCAATAAACTTCTTGTGAATATATTTGGGCTTCATAACCGGTTCAGTGAGTTTCTTACTTCCGAAAAACAATTTCTTAATTTCGTCTCTAATTAATGGATATTTCTCGAGAAGTAACTCAAACTCACCAGTTTTTCTTGACTCATTATTAGCAGTCAAAAGAAAATATAAGCTTTATGTATCATACTATTGCTTCAAGCTAATCCGCCGCGGCACACGTGTTGAGCAAATTTCATGTTGTGGATGGGGCGGCGGACAAAGAGAAAACCACAACGCGAGGGTTAAGGGTTAGGTCGCATTGTGGCATTATTGTCATATCATAGATTTTCTGCTTTTCTTGCAACAAAAAAGCGAATACTACCTATGATTAATAAGATAACTCCTACAGAGAATATACCTGTTGGATAAACAATTGGAAACAAAATATTGGGCAACAAATATGAAATATCTGATTTGAATCCAATAAATGAATTTGATTGAGATGAAAGTTGTACGAGTTTCACGCCTAATAAATGATCTCCTCTATCTATATATGAAAAAATTTCTTCACTTACCTGTTTATCTGACTCAACATAAAGAACGCGCCATTTTTGAGCTTGCATATTTTCTTCGATATTTTCTCCTTTCTTCCAATCACCTGTTAGCCTTTGAATTATGGCCAATTGGTTCTTATTTTTTTTCTTATCATAAATTTTTAATATATTTAGCCATGATAAATAATCACTGTCTTTCGTAATATTTGGTTTTAGCCACGCTTCTGTCGGGAATGATGCCTCTTTGCCGTTAACCATAATAGAAATACTCATTATATGTTTAACTTCTTTTGCTAATACTCCTTTTGGAGCTTCAACTCCACTATCTTTTGTAAGTACTTCAATGATATTATTTTCCCAATTAATAGGTGAGGCAAGGTCATGAGAAGATTGAACTGGTTTGCCGATTTGTCCTTCATTTCGTATGTTTATTACTGGCTCTATTACGTATTTGGTATTAATATAAGACTCCAAAAAAGATTCTCGAAGCATCAAGAATAGAGGATAGAACGAAAGTAAAATCATACTTACTCCAATTATTGTTGTCATTATCCATTTTTTTTTTTTTCAATTGGCATTCACACCCCAAACAGAAGATAATAGAAGGTTAGGTCTTAACTCCATACCTAACCTCCCAAAATTTAACAAAATTATAAAAATATTTGCTAGAGTGCTACCAAACATCATTCTTAATTAAATGATACATATTTCTGATATCCTTTATTATTTTGGGTTATAAGTAAAATGATTTACATTCATGCCTCGCGTGAAGGCCAAATTGATAAATGGATTAACAGGTGCCGGGGTCGCAGCTTCTCTATACATGGTGTTAAAGCTACCACCATTAATACTAATATAACCCTCATATGATGGAAAGAAGTCTGTTTGATAAAAAACTAAGACATCACTCTGGTTAGTTATATCAACTCTCACCCAGGAATCTAACGAAGGAGCCCACCGTGAAAGTTCGTTGCTCGCTGATGTAAACGCATTTAGCATACCGCCATTCATACTAATTGACATACCACTATTACTATCACGTTTTTCTGCTATTACTTTCCCGCTACCATCAACTCTTTGAGTAACTGTAACATAATTAAACCCTACAACCGAATTGTTATCAAGATTCATTACTCCGTATTGTAGCGTTTTTACATTAAGATCATTAACCCCAAATTGCCTATCCTTACCATTTCCCAAATATACATCACCCCATGGATCTTTTCCTGAATTTAGGCGATCCGCAGGGCCGAAGAGGCAGTGCTGCGCCGCAGCTCGCGCAAGCCGGAGATCGCCTTTGTCCAACATGCGATGGTACTGCTGATTCCTCAGCCTGAGGCCGGGACGGAGCAGGCAGGCCCGGATGCTCGAGGGGCGGGGAAACAGAGACGGATGGACATCGCGCAAGCTCTTCGCGCCAGCCTGACGGATGAGTTCGAGGCTCAAAGATGCGTTGTTGGCATCGGCCGAAGTTACGAGGGGCTGGAAGGAATCCGCCAAGGCTACCGGGAGGCCGTGAAAGCGGTTCGGCTAGGTTCTAAATCTCAGGCGGAGGAAGGCTGCGTATATTACGGAGATTTGGGCGTGTACCGCTTGCTCCATCCGCTCTATCACGAAGAAGAACTGAAGCGGCTGTACGAGGAAACGATAGGCCCGCTCGTTCAATATGACCGGATGCACAGCGGCCGGCTGGCGGAAACGTTATCCGAGTTTTTTGCCTGTAACGGCTCCTTGGCCGACACCGCGGAGAAGCTGTATATTCACGTCAATACGATCAAATACCGGCTGGATAAAATCGCCCAGTTGACCGGCTGCCGCGTGCATGATGCGGAGGAAAGGCTGCTGCTTCATATGGGACTGAAAATATATCATTATTTGCAATCGGAATAATTGAACTGTCCATACCGACAAAAAGTCGGTATTTTTTTTGTCCTTATCGACATATTCAAGAGCGCTTGACGGCTGGTATGATGCAAAAGGATTGAAAAGCGCGGTGGCACAGTGAGCGAAAGAGCTGGGCTGGAGACGGGGCGGCATCGCGGGCGCCATTGCGGCCGGACGCCGGCTGCAATGACGAGCGGAAGCCTTAATGACCGCAGGCCGCGCATGACCGCATCGCACGGCGCTAAAAAACGGAGGGATCGCATGATGGAGAAGAACAAGCTGGCTGAAGCGATGGTGGAGGCCGCATATGTAACGGGAACATTCCGGTTAAGGTCGGGACGCACGGCGGATCATTATTTCGACAAGTTTCAATTCGAATCGGACCCGAAGCTGCTCTCGGCTATTGCGGAGCAATTGGCCGCGATGATTCCGGCAGGAACCGAAGTGCTTGCCGGGCTGGAGCTGGGCGGCGTTCCTATTGCGGCGGCACTCTCGCTGCGGACCGGGCTGCCGGCGGCGTTCGTAAGAAAAGCGGCCAAAGATTACGGAACCTGTAAGCTGGCGGAAGGCGCAGCCGTCCAAGGGAAAAACGTATGCATCATTGAAGACGTCGTGACGACGGGAGGGCAAATCCTGCTTAGCCGCAGCGACTTGGCCGCTTTGGGAGCCGAAGTGAAGCATGTGCTCTGCGTCATTGAACGGGACCTTCAAGGAAGAATTAACCTTGGAAACGAGGGGCTGGAACTCAGATCGCTGTTTCGGATGGAGGAGCTGCCGCTGCCGAACGCACGTTAATACGATAATATGCTGACGCAAGGGGAGAAATGGAGAAGCAATTTTCCGCCTCTGCCGCTCTTGCGCGAGGGGAGGAGGCATTCGCCGGACGCAGCAGTTGAGAACCGGTGCCGGAACGTAATATAATGTTGGAAATGGACATGACGGAGGAACCGGGGACAGATGAATTTTATTCCAGTACTGCTGCTTTTTGTTCTTATCAACGGTTATATCGGCGGGCACGGCGCTTTTCTTCTGGCGCATTACGGCGCAGCGTTTCCTATGACGCTGTATTGGGTGTTATTTGCGGTCCTTGTCTTCTCCTACTTGATCGGCAGGTCGCGCTTATTGAAGGGGCCGCTCGGACGGCTGCTCAAAGTGATCGGCTCTTATTACTTTGCCGTGATGGAATTCGCTTTCCTGCTGCTGATCGCCGCCGATTTGATCGCTTTGACGTGCAAGCTGGCGGGTGCGGAGCCGGGCGTATATATTCCCGTTCTTGCATGGGGAGCAGCCGCCGTTCTCGTTATTTTACTGCTGCGCGGCTCATGGAACTCTTGGACTCCGGTGGTGCGGAAGTACGAGCTTCAGGTGAACAAGCAAGTCCGCGGCATGAAGGAATTGCGGGTGTTAGTGGCTTCGGACATTCACCTCGGCAATATCGTCGGCAAGCGGCATTTAAGCAAGCTGGTGAAGCATGCGGAAAACACCAAGCCGGATCTTATTCTGCTGCCGGGCGATGTGATCGACGATTCGATCGAGCCGTATATCCGCAACGGCATGTCCGAAGTGATGCGGCGGCTGAAGGCGCCGCTCGGCACGTATGCCGTGCTCGGCAACCATGAGTACTACGGCGGCCATATCGAGGAATATGTGAAGCAGATGGAGGCTATCGGCATCAAGGTGTTGAGGGACGAGACAGTCGGCGTTCAGAATGCCGTCCTTATCGCCGGGCGCAAAGACAGAACCGCGGAAAGATCGGGCGGCTCGGGCAGGCTGAGCGCCGCCGAGCTGTTGAAGGACGCCGATTCTTCACGTCCGATTATTATGATGGATCACCAGCCGTACCAGTTCGCCCAAACGGCGGCCGCCGGGGTTGACGTGCTGTTATGCGGACATACGCACCGCGGGCAATTCGCCCCGAACCATTGGATCACCCGCAGGCTGTTCGAGCTGGATTGGGGTTATATGCGCAAAGAGGCGATGCATGTCGTCGTCTCGTCGGGCTTCGGCAGCTGGGGACCGCCGATCCGGCTGGCGAGCCGGTCGGAAATCGTTGAGCTTGTGATTCGGTTTGATTGAATGATTGCCTCTACGATTTTCTATCCTGTGAAAAAATATTAAAGAACGAGGTCTCCGGAAGGGGACCTCGCTCTTTGTATGCGGTCATTTTGCATCGTGCAGCGGAATGAAGCCGATTGGCATCTATTGGACGCGACAGCGGCAGATGCTTTTTATGCCGATTTTCCGCAAGCAGCCTTTGGATGTGACAGTAAGACATCCCTTGACCCGCAGGGCATAAAGGAGGTAACCGCCGCTTAACCGTTCTCCCTGATCCAGACGGTCATCTCTCCGCGTGACCGGTTGCTCCAGGCGAAATAAGGAATCGCCGTAATAGGGACGGCCGTGCGGCTGTAGCTTTGCGTCGTATAGAGCGCTTGACCGCTCTCCGCCGGCACAACGCTGCGCGTTCCGATACCGCTCAAGACGGCCACGCCGCCCAGCAGCTTCTCGTCGAAATGGACGTCGAATTCGGCATCGGCCGCAATCGCAATATCGTGCAGGTTGGCTCCGTTGTCGGCCTCTTCGAGGCAGTATACGACGGGGCCGCGCTGCAGGGCCGCTTTGCCCGCATTTGCCGGGACGAGAGGGCTCGAATACATCCGCTCCACCGGCATATCGAGCGAGAGCTCGATGCGGACGCCGGGCTGCCATACTCTGCGCAGCTTGACGTATCCGTTATCGTGAGCGGCAGCGTCGGCCTCCTGGCCGTCTACGCGGATGGCCGCCTGCCTGCACCAGCCGGGGATGCGCAGCGCCACCGTGAATTCGCAAGGCTCCGCCGGAGTCACCTCCAGAGTCACCTGTCCGTCCCACGGATAGTTCGTTTGCTGCGACAGACGTACTTGGTTACCGTTCACTTCGGCCTCGAACTCGCTTCCCGCATACAGGTGAACATAGATTTCGCCGCCGTCCTCCTGCTGCGAATATAGATACTGCCCCAGCGAAGCAATCAGCCGGGCGATGTTAGGCGGGCAGCAGGCGCAGCCGAACCAAGGCTGCCTCGTCACCTTGACCGATTTCATGTCATTGCGGAAATCGGCCGCGCTCGGCCATACCTCCAGCGGATTGACGTAGAAGTAGCTTTTGCCGTCGAGCGAGATGCCGCTCATGACACCGTTGAACAGAGCCAGCTCCATGACGTCGGTATACTGCCGGTCTTTTTCGATTTGCAGCATGCGCTGCGCCCAGAACATCAGGCCGATAGCGGCGCATGTCTCCGTGTAGGCGCGGTCGTTGGGCAGATCGAACGGCACGGTGAACCGTTCCTCGAACGCGGAGGAGCCGATCCCGCCGGTGACGTACATTTTGCGGCGGACCGTATCCTGCCACAGCTCCTTGCAGGCGTTCATCAGCTGTTCGTCGCCGTACTGCGCCGCCAGCTCCGCCATCGCGCTGTACAGATAGACGGCCCGCACGGAATGACCTTCCGCCGTCCGCTGCTCGCGTACCGGCAGGTGCGCCTGGAAGTAATCGTACAACCGCTTTTTCTGACCCGGCGTGTCCCGTCTCAAGTCCCCGGCGGCGATGCGCTCGTCGGCTTCGAGATCGAAGAAATGCGGCTGCTGTCCGCGCTCGTCAACGAAAAACTTGCTGAGCTCCATATAGGCGTCATTGCCCGTGGCGCGCGCCAGCTTAATCAGCGCCAGCTCGATTTCGGGATGCCCGTCATATCCCCGCTTCTGGCCGTCATCCCTGCCGAACACCTCGGCGATATAGTCGGCATATCGGCTCATAATATCGAGAAACTTGCGCTTGCCCGTCGCCTCGTAATAGGAGACGGCCGCTTCCATCAAATGTCCCGCGCAGTAAAGCTCATGATTATCGCGGAGATTCGTCCACCGTTTGCCGGGCTCCTTGACGGTATAGTAGGTGTTAAGATAACCGTCGGGCTGCTGCGCGCGTCCCAGAAGGTCGATCACTTCGTCGGCGATCCGCTCCAGCTGCGGGTCCGGTTGGGTGGAGAGCACGAACCCGACCGTCTCCAGCCATTTGCCGAGGTCGCTGTCCTGGAACACCATGCCGTAATATTCGCCCTCCGCTTCCTTGGCCGCCAGCCGGAAGTTTTCGATCGTATGGCTCGGCTCGGCGCCCGGAATGGCGTCGTTCAAGGCGTCCCATTGGTAAGGAACTACCGTTTCCGTTACATTGCGCTGCCGGGAGGACCAGAACGTATCGGTCATGCGCACCTGCTTGAGGGAAGCGGGCTTCATAAAGGTTTTGAGCGGTTTGGTTGTTTTTTCCATGAATAGGATCGTCCTTTCGCAAATAAATTTACTCGCCTTTGAGACCGGATAACGTCACGCCTTTAATAAAGAAATCCTGCGCCAGCAAAAAGATGACGATCAGCGGAATCATCGTGATCACGGTACCGGCCATCAGCACCGGCCAATCGGTGGAATACATGCCCTGCATGGAGGCGAGACCCAGCGGTAGGGTCATTTTTTCCTGCGAATTAATATAAACCAGCGGCGCCAGAAAATCGTTCCATGAGCCCATGAAGACGAAGACGCCGAGCGTAGCCATGGCAGGCTGGGACAGCGGAACGAAGATCCGCCAATACATGCCGAACGGCGTGCAGCCGTCCATTTTGGCGGCGTCCTCCAGGGCGGCGGGCACGGTCATGAAAAACTGGCGCAGCAAAAACGTGCCGAAGGCGGACACCAGCGCAGGGAGGACCAGCGACCAGTGGGTGTCGACCAGATTGTAATGCCGCATCACGATAAAATTCGGGATCATCATCACCTGCGCCGGCACCATCATCGTAGCGAGATACAGAGCGAACAGCGTATCGCGGCCCTTGAACCGCAGTCTGGCAAAGACAAAGCCGGCCATGGAGCTCGTAATCAGCTGCGCGATCACGATGATGACGGTAATTTTCAAGCTGTTCAGAAAGTAAACGCCGAACGGAAAGCGGTCGGCAATATGCCAATAATTGTCCCAGCGGAGCTCTTGACCGAACGGCTTGGGCGGGAACACGAACACTTCGCTCAGCTGCTTCAGGGAGGTGCTTACCGTCCACAGGAAAGGAAGGATCATGGATACCGCTCCGGCCATCAGAATCAAGTGGGCGGTTAAGTTCAGCGCGGTCTGCTTTTTCATCGCAAGCTCCCTCCTTTAGTAGACGCTCCACTTTTTTTGGTACCAGAACTGAACGAGCGTTACGATAAACACCATGAAGAACAGAACGTAAGCCATTGCGCTGGCATAGCCCATGTTGAAATATTTAAAGGCGTTCTCGTATAAATAATGGACGATGACGGAGGTAGAACGAGCCGGGCCGCCCTGCGTCATCAGGAAAACCGTGTCGAATACTTGAAACGAGCCGATAAACGACATCACCGTAACAAAAAACGTCGTCGGAGACAGCAGCGGAATCGTCACATAGAGAAATTGATGGAGCTTGCCTGCCCCGTCCAGCTCGGCTGCCTCGTAGTAGCTCTCGGAGATGCCTTGCAAACCGGCGAGGAAGATGAGCATGTTAAAGCCTGCGTTCTTCCATATGCTCGTCAGGATGACGGCGGGCATCGCCCAAGCGGTGCTGGTCAGCCAGTTCGGCCCGTGGATGCCGACCAGCCCGAGAAAGTAGTTCAGCAATCCGTATTCCGGATTGTAGATGAACTGCCATACGACGGCCACGGCTACCATCGACGAGACGACGGGAAGAAAGTATGCCGCCCGGTAAAACTTCTTGAACCGGATGTTCCGGTCGAGCGCAACGGCAAGCAGCAGCGAGATGACCATGCCGAGAGGCACTGAAACTCCCGCGAAGTAGATCGTATTCCAGAATACTTTGACGAACGTCTCGTCCTTGATCAGGTTGACGTAATTATCCGTGCCGACCCATTCGATGGGCGAGAGCATATCCCAGGACGTGAAGCTGAGCAGGAAGGAGCCGAGCACCGGAATCAGCGTAAAAGCGAGAAATCCCAATATATTAGGCGCAAGGAGCAGCAGCGCCCACGCGCCGTCCTTCTGAAACCATTTGCGCAGCGTCTTGGCGAGACCGGCCCGGCCGATTGTAGGACGCACGGCTTCCGCTCCGGCCGGACCGGAATGATCGGGAGCATTCATCAACAAAATCACCTCTTTCCTCACTAGAGCATTCCGTTACCGTTCTGAGGCAAGGAGGCTCTGCGGTTCGGGTTATTTGGCAAGCTCGGCGTTGGAGCGCGTCTCGATATTTTTCAACGTATCGTCGACGCCTTGGCCGGAATACCACAGCTTATCCGTTTCTTCCGTGATGATGTCATTGACTTTATTTTGAGTGATCATCGGGAAGGGATACGCATCCGCGTTGGCGAAGTAGGGGATCAGCTCTTTAAAGCCGGCCGGATGGACTTTGTCGTTAAACCATTTTTTGATGCCATCCTCGGTGTACAGCGATTTGCGGTTCGGCATCCACAGCCCTTCTTTAATATTGGCGATCTGGTAATCCTCGGAAGACAAAAACTTCAGCAGTTCCCAAGCTTCCTTGGGATGGGCGGTTTTGGCGGAAGCGGCGTGCACGTGCGCCTGACCTGTCGTTTTGGCTTCCTTGAAGGTCGGAAGGGCGGCTACCCCGATCGGGAAGCCCATCGTCGCGAGCTCTTGAAGCGCCCAGGAGCCGTCGGCCACCATCGCGACTTTGCCGGTCTGCAGCATCTGGTTCGCTTTCATTCCTACGCTCTCCAGCGTCTTGGCCGTCGGCGAGGCGCCGTCCTTGACCCGGAGGTCGAAGATGCTCTGCATCACCTGTTTCACTTCAGGGGTGTTGATGTTCATTTTGTTATAATCCTTGTTGAACAAACTGCCGCCGTTGGATAAAATTTCTGCTGTGCCCACATAAAAGTTTTCGAAGCCAAACGCCCCGTACTGCGCGACCTTATCGCCTTCACGGACCGTCAGCTTCTTGGCGGCGTCGACAAATTGGCTCCACGTCCAGGCTTTGTTCGGATCGCTCGGAGGATACGCAATCTTCGCTTTGTCAAATACGTCCTTGTTGTAGTAAAGTACAGGGGAAACGATACAGCTGCTCACGCCGTAAATTTTGCCGCCGATGCTCATGATCTGGGCGGAGGAGGGGACGAAGTCGTCCAGCGACATGTCCTTGTTGAAATTGTCGGTCAAATCCAGCAGCACATTCCGTTTCTGAAAGGCACGGTATTCCGTAGCGCCGAGGAAGAAGACGTCGGGTGCGGCGTTGCCGGCGAGCATCGTCAGCAATTTTTGCGGATATTGCGTGTTGGGCACGGGCTGGTAGTCGACCTTAATGTTCGGATGCTGGCTCATAAACTGCTCCAGCCCTTTTTTGACGGATTGGGTTTCCAGGGGACTGGCTTCCCAGCCCATAAACTTCAAGGTCACCGTTTCTCCATCCGCTCCTTTCGACGGAGCCGCCCCCTTATCGGCGGAGCTGCCGCCGGTGCCTGCATTCGAGTTAGAGCATGCTGTAAACAATAGCGAGCTTGCCAAAACCGCAGAAGCCATTCGCAGCTTTTTCAATGAACAGACCCTCCTTCAAAAAAATGTAGTGAAGGCAAACATCGATTGCTTGATGCGGGTATCCTTAGTTCGTCTATAATCCTATCTTAGCATCGGAACGAAGACTTGTAAGTAGCGGGACACTCACATTAGGTAGACAAATTCGATTTATATAAAAGCGCTTCCATGATTCGATCCATTTTGACAAAATCCTTGAAGGAGGGAATTACGGGTGAACTATTTGAAAATCAATATTGAAAAGCCCGCGGAGTTTGTGTCGGGAGGCCTGTTCGTCTCCGACGTTCCCTGGACGCATTCCCGAAGAATCGTAGATTCCTTCGAGATCATTATCGGGATCAGCGGGTGCCTGTACATATCGCAAGGCCAGGCGGAGTACGAGGTGAAGCCCGGCGACGTGCTTCTGATCCTGCCCGGACAAATGCATCAGGGGTACCGGATGTGCGAGAGCGGCATTTCGTTTTATTGGTTTCATTTCACGGCCGACCGCGAATATGCGCTGCTCGACGAGCATCAGTTATCCGAGGAGCTGTCCAAGCTCAACAAACCGGATTCCGCCAAAATGTTCTCCGAAGCGTACATCCCGCTCTTCTACGCGCCGTCCCGGGTGGAGCGGGTGAACATCCTGTTCCAGCAGCTGCAGCATGTCGTCAATTCCAACTACTACACGCGGCAGGCCGCCCACTACATCGCCACATCCTTGCTGATCGAGCTGTCCGAGCAAATGATCAAAGATTACTACAATTCCTCCAAGCTGCCGCAAGGGGACAAAATCATCTCCGAAATGATCGAATGGATTCGCGTACATATGAGAGAAGATATATCCGTCAGCGACGTCGCGGAGAAATTCACCTACAACAAAGATTACTTGTCGCGCTTCTTCAAGAAGAGGACGGGGTTTCATTTGCAGGAGTACATCCATTTGATGAAAATGTCCAAAGCGAAGGAGCTGCTCACGCGCAGCTCGCAAAGCATCAAGGACGTCGCCGAATTCGTCGGCTTCCGGGACGAGAAATATTTCATGCGGCTGTTCAAAAAATACGAGAACATGACCCCGACCGAGTACCGCCAAGCCTTTTACAAAATCCATATGAACAATCATTAGTAGGTGGACGATTCCGTAGTTTGGATGGAGGAAATCGAGGAGGTGGGATCGTATTTCACGCTATGAATCTATGTAAAAACATGGTAAACTTTGTAATGCCTTCAGAGGCCTCTTTTGGTCTATGAATAAATTAGGTTCGCGGACGGACTTCTAAACTAAAGTTTAAAAAGAGGAGCATATGCCGGAAATGTTTTATCGACTTTCTTTGTTAGTAATGTGTATGATCGCTGGAATTCTTGCTATTCACAATGCGTCATGTTTGGCTTCCACAGGCAACGGCCTGAAGGGAGAATACTACGATAACATGGACCTAACGAACTTGAAGGTGACGCGGATAGATCCGGAGATCAACTTCAGTTGGGGAGAGGGAGCACCGGCTCCATCGATAGGAGCAGATACGTTTTCCGTTCGATGGACAGGTAAAATCGTGCCGCGGTATAGCGAGAGCTACACATTCTATATGAAATCAGATGACGGGGTAAGAGTCTGGATCAATGGACAAAAAGTGATTGATGCATGGAATGATCATACTGTATATGAAATTGCAGGCCAAACGATTGGGAATTATACTATTTCGGTGGGACTATGTAAAAACGATTTTTAATGAGTGTTCAGATTGTTGTTATTATTTTTCTAGCTTTTTTTTCTTTGGCTATGTTAAATTCTAATGTTGATATTTGACCATAAGTAAACCGCCTTGGTGTGAAAAGGCGGTTCATTGAGCCATCGTTCTCCGTTATTTTAGTACCTTTGAGATATATAGACCTCTACCACTAATACCTTGAGGGTCATATTCCGTATCAAAGCCTGCTTCTTTAAATGCAAATAACATTTCGTTCACGCTATATAATCCTAACTCATGTTTCTCTGATAAATGTTTGATTCCTTCTTTAGTGCCAACTAAGTATTCAAAATTAAGGATAGATATTTTTCCTACTTGGTCGGAAAATGACATACGACTTACTTTAACATCATTTGTTTCGCCATTAACAATGGATACATACCCAGAGTACCAAGTTTCTGGTGTAAACCAAGGTTCAATGATGATATAGCCAGCATGCTTGGTATGCTTTTTCATTTGTTTCAAAGTTTGAGTTAGGGTCTGAAATGACTTGGCGTAGGCAATTGCACTAAATAGACACATGACAATATCATATTGCTTATCTAATTCAAATGAAGTCATATCTTTACACCAAAAGGTTGAGGTAGGGTTTCGCTCCTGTGCAATTTCAACAAAACGTTTACTAATATCAATCCCGTCAACTTTGAAAAAGTGATTCAAATATCCAGCATGCTTTCCCGTGCCACATGCTACATCGAGAATTGTTTTTGTACCAGGAAATCTGTTCAGAATATAATCCTTTATCTCGGTTGCTTCCTTTTGGTAATCCTTGGAACTATAAATTATATCATACAAATCTTCGGTGGAATTGTGCATATTGCAACCTCCAAGCATCAGGATTTATTACTGAATATATTCCATATATGACTCAACTCTCCTGCCAGTTATTTTAACAAGAATAAGCAGAAAGCCGAAGTTTGGTATTCGTATCGGTCACAGTAAACAGGCACGATTTGACCAACATATTTTTCTTATTCGATGCGGTATTCTCATACTCCTTGCTGTCTAAGTATCGAAACCAAGCCAAATAGTGCTGTAAATATTTCGTTGCAACACCATTGAAGCGATCCATCCATTTCTTTAAGCGACTGTGGTAGCTGTTTACGTTTTGGATATGGTACACGTCTTTCACACGTTGTTATCCGTCGGACTTGAAGCGGTAATGAGCCAAGCCTTTTGAATTTGCATAGGAACTGAATGCCCGCCACGAATCAGTGCATAGCACGTTTGAGTCGGATAAATGACCACCAATCGCCTCATCCAATTTCGTTGTCCGAATTCGCCCACGTCCAAGAACGCCAGAGTAGGTCATTTTCTGACGGTCACGAGCAACCAGTACGCACACTTGATCGTGGCTTATACCACGATATTTCGCTTTGCCGCCATGTTTACGTGGCTTGCGTTCGGTGATATTTCGCTTGCCTTTTTCCGAGTACAGAAAGTAAGTCTCATCCATCTCAACAGTATCTTGAAATGCTTCGGTTGGAAGCTGTTTTAGAGCAGAGAGAATCTTAGGCCGCCAGTAAAACAAGGTGACATGGGTTGACTTCATCGTTTCACTGCTCTGCACATTTTCTCAGAGAAAAGCCCTCAATCATGCATTCAATAAAACGAACCCAAATATGAGGTCTCCTCGTTCGTTGCAGAGGGGTGTTTGTAAGGTCATTAAACGTTTGGTGACAGGACTTGCAACGGTAACGTTGACGTTTAACCTCTCCAGTGCGTGTTTTTACAGCATACTTTCCAAATCGCACGACAGAATGGTTTTTGCAATGCGGGCAAACAAGCCCATCTTTATGTTTTTGCTCTTGAATCTCATCAATCGCTCGAACAGGAACCGCAACTCCTTTGGCTCGTGACTGCAAAAAGTAGATAAGCTCTCGCTTACCATTATCGTCCAACGTATCAGCAAGCTTTTTAAGTTCCTTTAAATCCATGGGTAAATCATCTCCGAACAGTGATATTACCCTTAATATAGAACGTTTGTTCTTAATTATCAAATATCAACAATAAAGTTTAACAAAGCCTTTTCTTTAAATAAGTAATCATTTGCCTAAAATCTACCACATTATGGAAATATACATAACTACGATCTGAACGGCAACTTGGTTAAATCTGAATTGGTGGATGCTTCAAAACCGCGAACGGGAGGGGCATGGCTCATAGATCATACGAACGATTTACTTAAATCAAGGTTTGAAATATTGTAAAACAAAAAGAAACCATTATTCGGTAAAATGAAAGAATCATTCACCATCTACTAAAGGAGTGGTTTCTTTATATAATCAACATGAAATTAATTTTTGAAAAAGACATTCCAGCCAAAATTTCAAGATCGTACTGGATGGCAGCCACATCTCGGTCTACCAAGATGGCGTACTGCAACTCAGTGCCGTGGACACGGCGCATGCCAGCGGGAAGATCGGGGCGCGCACTTATGCGAATACGAAAGCGTATTTTGATGATGTTGTGGTGAGCAGATAAGAAAGAGGCACCGACCAACGTAAGGTCGGTGTCTCTTTGTGTTGCATCGCAATATTCGGCTATCCCTATTCACCTCCCGATCGAAGGCAGAATCTCGCGCAGGTATCCTTTACATTTGCTGCCCTGTTTATTATCCTTTACCTATGGATAAGTACATAACTGCCCGCCTACATTGCGGGCAAGCAACGAATCGAAGGAGGCATGCCGTATGTTGAACCGAATGAAGGGCAGCTATTTCTCCAAGCTCGTGTTTTCACATATTGCATTAACGCTCGTATTGGTCACGGTTATCGGAGGATTGCTGCTGGAAAAGACGGAGCGCATGATGTCAGAAGAGATGCGGCAGACCGGGGAAGCCAGATTATCGTCCGTGAAGCAAAAGCTGGAGAAGGAGCTGCTGGAAAGCTATCATTCGGCGCTATTGAATCGGGCGTTGAATACGGTGCGTCCGGAGGCGGAAAGTGAAATTAATTATTTACTGGAACATGGCCGAGGGGACAGCTATTCCCGGATGGCCCGGTTTACCCAGGATTTGAAAACGTTATCATTCACGCTGCCGCTGCTGCATAACATCTCGTTTTACTTCTTTAAGGATGACTTCGTGTTGGACCAGTATTACCATGAAGCACCGGATACGTCGCCGCAGGCAGAGCTGCTGCGCAGCGGAGCTGAGATTACTCCGAACAAATGGTTCTTGCGAACGGTTCCAGATAACGACCGCTCCATCACGGAGCAGACACCTGTGCTTACCTATATCCATACGCTACCGTTCCTTGCGAAAGGGGATCGGGTCAAAGGATATATGATCGTAGATCTGGATGCGGCGAAGGTGATCCAGGACGCGTCGCAGCAGTTGGGGCATGAGGATCGTCTGTTGATCTTCGCTGAAGACGGGCAACAGATCAATGGCTCCAGTGCGGTGGATGCCGACACGCTGACATGGGTGCACGGCGAGCTGGCTGCGCATCGGGAGGCGACATTGGAAAGAGAGCAGTCTGTCATTACGATATCGCCGGCGAAAGACTCCCTCTTCAACTGGCATTATGTATTGATTCGTCCGCAATATTCAGCCCTTGTAATGACGCAGCAGATGAAGCAGGAGATCTGGATTTTTGGAATAGCGCTTTTGCTGCTGGGGCTGGCCGTCTCCATTATTGCTTCCCGCCAGGTATACGGTACCTTCGCCGACTTGGTGCAGCGAATTCGTGCCGTCGCTGGCCTCAACAAGACAACTTCGCCGCATAATGTGATGGGCAGCGTCGAACAGGCGCTGGGACTGATGGACCAGCAGAAACGAAGCTATCTCCAGGAGCGGAAGGAGAAGCAGTGGCGCGCTCTTCTATCGGGACTGTCTAAACCGTTCGAGGGCGAAGTGCTGCTGCCGGAGGCTCAAGGCTATACACCGGTGTACATGGAACTTAGCGGAACGGATATCGAACGGTTATACGGACAACTGCACGCGGAGCCAGAGTCTGCTTTCGGCCTGCGCGGCGATTGGGTGATTCTTACTGCGCGTTCGGCGTATTGGATATTAATGTCAGACTTGGACCGCGACGACTTTCATGCAGCCGTATCGGAGCATTTGGAGCAAGCTCTTCGCCGCAGCGGCGGCGACATTCGGTTCCGCGCAGGGATAGGGACGGAAGTGACCAAGCTGGAGGACCTGTCCTGGTCAGCTCTCGAAGCACAGACAGCGGCGAGGTACGGATTCCTTCAACGGGAGAATAGGCTGGTGCGGTACCAGGAGGTCCAGCACCGTCCGTCCGTGTACCCGGACATCAAGCCGGATACGTTCGAATTGCTGCTCCGCGGAGGTTCTGTTGAGGAGATTGAGCATTATCTGGAAGCATGCGAGAATACGCTGTTGGCCAGCGGAACGACCATCGAGATGGTGGAGCTGTTGATTATGCAGTTGGGAATCAGCCTGTCCAAGGTATGCATGCTTCAGGATGAATCGGAGAAAGAGCACGCGCTGGAGCCGCTGCGATTCACCTTGTTTGACACTATGGCATATTTGCGCGAACAAAGCGCACGGCTTGTCTTAAGTCGCACGGAGAAGCGAAATGAACGCAATGAACGGATTCTTTCGGGCATCCAATCGTATATTCAGGCGCATATTCATGAAGATATCTCACTGGAACAGCTGACTGAGCTGACTTCCTACTCCAAGCAGTTCATTTGCAAGCTATTCAAGGATGAACTGCAGATGACCTTCGTCGACTACATGACGAGCGAACGGTTGTCGCATGCGGCAGCGCTGCTTACCTCGACGAATGAATCTGTCGGTCACATTGCGGAGCGCAGCGGGTTTCGCAGCTCGCAGTACTTCGCAACGAAATTCAAGGCGGAATACGGTGTCACACCTGTGCAATATCGTCAAGCAAACGGAAAAATCAAGTTCAATTTGGGTTAACTTTGTTTAAAATCGTCTAGGGAGGCATAAATTTCAGATTTTATACAGCGTTTTCATAATGTGAAATAGCCATTTCCTCCTTGCGATGGTACGCTGACCTTGCGAACGGCACCTATCACAAGGAGGGAAGACAATGAGCAGGCAACCTATGACAGCGCATACAGCACAGTCCGCTACGGGTAAGCCCAATTCGACCGTCTGGTCAAGGCAATATCAACGTTACCAAAAGCATAAGTACTTTTATCTCATGCTTGTTCCGCTGGTCGTGTACTATTTGATCTTTGAATACGGACCGCTTTATGGCGTACAGATCGCATTTAAGGATTATATGCTCCGGCAGGGCATCTGGGGCAGTCCTTGGGTGGGGTGGAAACATTTTGAGTACATGTTTACGCTGTCCCCGGACTTCTACAAAATTTTGGGCAATACGGTCATCATCAGTCTGTACCACATCATCTTCGGCTTTCCGGCTCCGATTATTCTGGCGCTTCTATTAAATGAGCTGCGTCTTGAAGTATTCAAGCAGGTCAGTCAGACCATCTCCTATTTGCCGCATTTCCTTTCCTGGATCGTGCTCGGCGGCATGCTGATCACGATCTTGTCACCGACGACGGGGGCTGTCAACATCGTGCTCGGCTGGTTTGGGATCGAGCCGATTTATTTCCTCGGGGACCCGCACTATTTCCGGTTTACTTTGGTTGTCTCCGCCATCTGGAAGGAAATCGGATGGGGAACGATCATCTATTTGGCTGCTCTGGCCGGCATCGATCCATATCTGTACGAGGCGGCGAAGATCGACGGCGCCAACCGCTGGAAGCAGACGGTTCATATTACGCTGCCCAGCATCATGCACGTCGTAGCCATCCTTTTTATTTTCAAGACGGGCAGTATTCTGAGCGCAGGTTTCGACCAAATCTTCAACTTGTATAATCCAGCCGTGTACAGCGTGGCAGATATTCTGGATACGTATGTGTACCGCGTCGGCTTGACCCAGCTTCAGTACAGCTTCACGACGGCTGTTGGCCTCTTCAAAAATATTGTCGCCTTCTCGATGGTCATGATGACGAACTTCATCGTGAAGAAGATGGGGCAGGAGGGGATTCTATGAAACCGTCTACAAGAATGAGCAAGGGCGAGGTAGTGTTTCAGATTATCCTGGTGTTCGTGATTTCATTGTTATGTATCATGACACTGTACCCTTTTATCCATGTGCTTTCGGTGTCCTTCAGCTCTGCCTCCGAGGCGATCCGGCCCGGCATTCACCTGTTTCCACGCGAGTTCACACTGGCTGCTTACAAGAAAGCCGTTCTACTGGATGGGATCTGGATCGGCTTTGGCAATACGATCTTTCGTACGTTGATCGGGACCGCGTTGTCCGTATTTGCGATGTCACTGGGCGCATATGCACTCTCGAAAAAGACGCTGCCGCATCGCAATTTTATTACGATGGCGGTGGTGCTGACGATGTTCTTTAGCGGAGGACTCATTCCAACCTTCCTGTTAATGAAGGAACTCGGCTTGTACGATACGCGCTGGGCGCTTATTATCCCGGGCTTGTACAACACTTTCTATATGCTGATTCTCCGCAACTTCTTTATGGGCCTGCCGGAAGAACTGGAGGAGTCGGCGAAAATTGACGGCGCTCACGATCTGCGGATTTTGTTCCAACTGATCTTGCCGTTATCGAAGCCGATCCTTGCGACAATCTCGCTGTGGGTTGCGGTGCATCTGTGGAATGAATGGTTTAACGGGCTCATTTATATTCGCGACCAGTCGAAGATCGTGCTGCAGATTTATTTGCGGCGACTCATCGTCGAGAACATGGACAGCGACTTGCAATCTCTGATGGAGCAGGGAATGGATCTTCATACGCAGGCGGTGCCGGAATCGATCAAAGCCGCCGTTCTCATGATCGGCACAGTGCCGATTCTGCTCGTGTATCCGTTTATTCAGAAGTATTTTGTCAAAGGTATCATGGTTGGTTCTCTGAAGGGATAATCGCTTGTGAATGGTATTAGAGTGGCGGTGATCCCAGGTGGCAGCCTCAGCTTTGATATAAATGTGCAACACCTACTATAAGGAGGGCAAAAAAGATGAAATGGTGGTCCAAAGGGTTAATCGTCGGGACATTGCTTGTGTCGGCCGTAGGCTGCACGGGCGCCAATGATGAAACAGCAGGCAAAACAGGTACGGGCTCGTCAAGCTCGGCAGCTCCAGGATCTAACGCAACGACGAAGTCGGAGAAGCCGATTGAAATTTCTTGGCTCAGCTTCGACTTCCCAAAAGATGACGGGAGCATCGGACAGAAGTATATCGAAGAGAAATTCAATGTCAAACTGAAAAATATCCGGATCGATCGCACCAACTGGAAGGATCAGCTCAACGTATTTCTCGCCTCCGGCGAGGTGCCGGACGTATGGCTGCTATGGGGGATTTCCGATGTGGACACGTATTCCAAGCAGAATCTGCTGACCGAGCTGCCGGTGGACGAAATCCGGGCGAAAATTCCCGAGCTGGCCGCTTTCGTCGATGAGAAAAATCCAAGCGCGTGGAACGATGGCCTGATTGCCGGGAAAAGCTACGGCATTCCGATTACGAACTTGGACGGCGCCTACCCGTTGCTGCCCTACTACAACCAGAATTGGCTGAAGGCTATCGGATATAACGAACCGCCCAAGACGTTTGCAGAGTTTGAAGATGTCATGTACAAATTTCGCAACAACGACCCGGACGGCAACGGCAAGAAGGATACGTACGGGATTACGGGCAAAGGCGCAACAAGCATCGCGGACAGCTTCCAAAACGTATTTGGAGCGTTCGATATCGCGCCTACTTACTGGGCATTGAACGCAAGCGGGGACCTGCAATACGGGCTGACGACGGAGCAGTCCCGCCAGGCGATGAAGGTTCTGAACAAATGGTTTAAGGACGGCGTCATCGATCCGGAGTTTATCACCGCCGACGGTAAGAAGGAGGAGTTCCTCAACGGCCTGGTCGGGACGACGACGGCTTCCTGGACGTACCATCGTCCGTCGGTGCAAGAGCAGGATAAGAAGACGAAGAGCAACTTCTTCCCTCGTGTGGCCGGGAAAGTCTTCGGAGCGGAGGGGTATAAGGGCTATGCACCGGCATGGGGCATAACAGGCAATTATCTGGGCATGGGGATTGATGTAGGAAAAACACCGGGCAAGAAGGAGAAAATTTGGGAAATCCTGAATGCGATGTACACGGATATGGATACGATGATGTTCCTGTCCTATGGCCAAGAAGGTGTCCATTATGACATGGTGGATGGGCTGCCTACGAAGAAGCCGGAGATCGGGGATCAGTTGAAAAACATGGGGATCGGTTCCTTCTACGGACTGCTTCCTGCCAAAGCGATGAAGTTCGAGCCGATGCGGAGTCCGAAGGCGGATCTGGATTGGAGAGCGAAGGTCTCGGCGGATGTGCCGATGCTGTTCAACCAGGTCAAGTTCATACTGCCGTCTGCTGGCAAGTTCCCTGACTTGAGCAACCTGGAGAAGCAATACTTCATTAAATTTATTACCGGCGAGGTCGATCTGGACGGCGGCTTTGAGAATTTCGTCAAGGAATGGAAGAAGGCTGGCGGCGAGGTGCTGACGAAGGAAGCGAACGAGATCTATAAATCGAAATGACGCCTGTCAGGCGTGGAGTGGTTGAACAAACTGGCGTCGAAATCGGGGAGGAACTTAAGATGTGCAATACTGATTTGATTGTGATCGGGGGAGGTCTTGCCGGCTGCATGGCCGCGATTCGAGCGGCGGACGCAGGACTCAGCGTGGTACTCGCGGAAAAAAGGGAATATCCGGGACGAGAAATTGCGGCTTTCAACCACACGTTCGTAGACCTGGAAGGTGAGGAACGGTTCAATCGCGAGTGTCCGCAATGGTTGACCCGGCTGTTCAGCATGCGAGACGATCAAGAGGCTATGGCACCGGACGGCCTAACTCGGCAATGGCTTATCGAAGCGCTGGAGGCTAGTGGCGTTACCGTGCTGTACAGCGCCATTGCGGTTGGATTGACGCAGGATGAAGACGGCGTAACGGGTGTCCTATTGGCAACGCCGTTAGGTGTCATGCACCTGGCGGCGAACAAGGTCGTGGATGCGACTGAACGGCATAATTTATGCCGAATCGCGGACGGTAAGCCCTATTTGAGCGGAACCGTTAGAGTAGATGCGGTATTTGAGATGGAGAACATGCAAGGATTGCCGACTGGCCTCGAAGCTGTAGAAGGGAAGCTTTCGCTGATTGGGGGCAGTTTGCGGGTCCATCCAACCTTACGCAAGGATACGACCGCGATCGAGTTTTCTTACATGGAGGAGGCAGGGAGGCCGTTCGTCGCACGAAGCGAATTGGAAACGAGGCGAATTGCGCGAAGCGGCGAGGTTGCGGCCGCCCTGCGCGAACACATTCCCTGCTTTGCGAATGCGAGTTTGAGTCACCATGCCTATGATGCTTTGTTGTCGGGAGAGCCCATCGATCCTCCCGAAATTACAGGGCTGATGGCTGCGCCATCATTGAGATGGCGGTTCTCACTAGGAGATGTCGCCCAGTCGTGGGAGCAGGCCGGGGCCGTCGCAAGCTGGGTATGCGAGAGCGCCGCATTCCGGTGCGGGGTGGAGCGGCTCAGAATCGGGGGAGCTGTTCTCCCGTTTGACCGCACGATGCTTGCGCCTTATGCCGATGACGGGCTGAAGGTTGAGCTTTCACGGTTCGATGTGTCCACGATACAGCATCAATTGATGACCTTCGACAATGACATTTGCGTTGTCGGCAGCGGTTCCGGAGGCGGCATGGCTATGCTGGCTGCCGCCGAAAGCGGCAAGAGCGTTGCGGTCATCGAGGTGAATACGCTGATGGGCGGGACGCATACCGTCGGTCGCGTGACAGGCTATTATGACGGCTATCGCAGCGGCATGAACAACAGCGTTGGCGAGAAGGCGAAAGCTTTTGCGCAGACGACGGGCAAGCACGAGGGGCACGGCGGCATTCCCCACGCCTCTTATCTGAACGACCGTGTCGTCCAATTGGGCGTGCAGGTGTTCACGGCCAGCTTCGCTTGCGGCGCCCTTATGGAGGGCATGCGTGTGACAGGTGTCGTGGCTGCGAACGAGGATGGGTTGTTTGGCATCCGCGCTCATGTCACGATCGATGCGACGGGCCACGCCGATATGGCTGCTTTTGCCGGTGGAGCCTATGAAATCGGGGATCCGGAGACTGGCATGGTGCAAAGCTACAGTATGTGGGGGGCCGAGGTGTATCCTGCTCCGCTCCATGTCATGCACAGGTTTCTAAGAGACCCTGGCATTTGCCATCCGGATCTGTACTCGGAGCGGCTGCGGGCCGTTCGCGACGGGCATCTGGGCAATTCCTCCTTTCATATTTCCCCTATGGTGACGGTGCGCGAATCCAGAAGAATTGTCGGCGAACACTACTTGACGGTGCGCGATCTGCTTGACGATCAGGTGCATGACGATGTCATAGCGGTAGCTTGCAGCAGAGCGGACAGCCATGCTTACACTTCTTCGCCGCTCGCGAGAATGGGAGGGCTCGGCGCCGGGAAGGAAATCAAAGTCCGGATTCCGTACAGATGTTATATTCCAAAAGGAATCCAGGGACTGCTTGTCGCCGCAAAGGCGCTTTCGGGCGAACGGGATGCCACCAGCTTTTGCCGAATGAACGCGGATGTTAAAAATGCGGGGTACGCCATCGGGCTTGCTGCCGCAATGGCCGTCGACAATCGGTCTGATGTGCGAAATATTGATTTGCCTGCGCTCCAGAGCACACTAAAGACGCTGGGCATATTGCCGGATTGGGCATTCGCCGAATCGGGGCTGTCAGACATCGACCAATTAGCGAACAAATGTTCTGTATCGGAGGAAGAGGCGTTCATTGCGCTGCTCCGTCGTCCTGACCATGACGCGCTGCCCGTGCTTGAAAGGCTCTACAATGAAGGAAAGCGCGGTTATGTCGCACATGCGCTCGCCTGGTTCGGATCGGATCTTGGCGGGGAACAACTGGCGACGCTGCTTAACGCCGCGATCGATGAAGGCCGGCATAGGGTGCTGCCGTACTTGAACATGAACTTCGGGTTGTTCAGAGAGGGCCGCCACTACGGTGACGATTACACCTTAGTAAACCGGCTGATTGTACTTGCGGGTCGCTCCAAACATGAGGCGACGATCGAGCCGCTTGCTCGGCTGATCGCCGATACCGAAGGTTTTGGCCCGCAGCATCCGGGGATTGCGCCGTATTATACGCTGCGAGAGGACATCCCCCGGCATCCTTTTTTTTACAGGATGCTTAATATTGCTTATGCGGCGGCGGAGAAAGCGGATCAACGGCTCGCCCCGGCGATGGATAGACTGCTGTCCCGGCCAGGTGTAACCGGCTATGCGACGGAATTGCATTCCGCGGGCCATCCGCAGTTTATGCTGGCGCACGCCGAAATCAGTCTGGCGCGCGCAGCGGTTCGATGCGGCAGCGCTGTCGGATTGACAGTGTTGGCGGCCTATCTGAACGACACCCATTCCTTCTTCCGTCAGACTGCGCGCCGGGAATTGGGATTCGCGCTCCGACAGGAGGAAGGAACTGCGAAGTAGGCACAAATCGAATAACGCGTGTATAGCAGACAGCAACGGAGACAGGCTTGGCACTAGCGCGCTTGTCTCCTTCTGTATATCTATAGCATTAAAGGAGTGTGGCAGGTAATGAGGATGGCAATGGAAAAAAGGTTGATCGGAAGCAGCATGAGGCGGGTTTGGCTGGCGGCGCTGGCCATAGTGTTAGTATTGACCATGATGGCTCCGACTGTCGGCGCGACTGGGGTCTCGGGCAACGGAGGGCATCCTGGTCAAGGCAGCGGCAACGGCGTTGGAAACGGCGGCGGGCAGCCGGGACACGGGAGTGGAAATGGAAACGGTTCGGGCAACGGATGCAATCATCCGGTCGGAGGCAACGGCAGCGCTGGCCATCGAACCGGCAATGGATACGGCAACGGAGGAAATCCGCCAGGTCATAGCGGATGCCAGCAGGAGCCGGAGATGGACCCTGATCCGATGGTGAAGAGCTTCTATGTGTCTGCAACTGGCGATGATGAGGGAACGGGGGCGATCGATTCGCCGCTGCGCACGTTGTCGGCGGCGCGCGATGCCGTCCGTGCCTACATCGCCGCAGGGATGACGCAGGATGTCGTTGTCTATCTGCGGGGAGGCATTTACCGTCTTGCGGAGCCGTTCCAGCTAACGTCGGCCGATTCGGGTCGCGACGGCTACAAGGTTAGCTACCGCAGCTTCCCGGGGGAGGAAGCGGTGCTCGACGGAAGCAGCGTGATCGGCGGATGGTCGCTCTATTCCGGTAACATTTATTCGGCGCCGATTGGCATCGGAACGGATGTAGACGTCATCTATGAAGGGGAAGAACGAGCGGTGCTGGCCCGCTATCCGAACCGTGCGGACGGCAAGGATCAATACAGCCGGACCGCGACCTACGCCTCCGATCTGCCGAAGCGCAAGTTCGGCTATGCCAAGGGAGACATTCCGGCGGTCGCTCATCCGGAAGAGCTGCAGGTGTACATTTGGCCGGGAGGTGCGGCAGGACAATGGAGCTGGTCGTCTAATACGATCGACGTAGAAGCGGTCGATACGACGAACCGAATCGTTACGCTGGAAAGCGACGCAACGTACGAGAATGGGGTGGGCTCGCGCTACTATGTGCAGAATGCATTGGAACTGCTTGATGCTCCAGGGGAGTTTTATATCGATCGAACAGCTGGCGTACTCTACTACTATCCCTTCGATGTCGGCGCTTTGAACGGCGGAGTTGCGATCCCGCGCGGGGGAAATATCGTGGAACTGGTCGGCGCTTCCAGCACGGACCCGATTCACGATATTGCGTTCGACGCCTTGGTCATCCGCAATTCGGACCGCTTGGGAGACGGCATTCACGGGGAAAATATCGAGCACTTTACAGTGAGCAACAGCAAAGTATACAACATCGGAGAGCACGGCATTCGACTGCTCGGATGGGCGCAACATAACCTCATTGAAAGCAATGAAGTTCATCATATCGGCTATAACGGGATCAGCGTCGAAGGGGTCGGCCGCGTGACAACGATGAGCAGCAGCCATAATGATTCTATCAACAATCACGTGCACACGACCGGATTGTTCTACGGAAACGCGGGTGGCATCCGGTATTATTACAGCGAAGGGAACCGGATCGCTTATAACCTCGTTCACGACATCAAGCGGCATGCGCTTCATCTGTTCGATGCGAACCGCGGCATCATCGGCACTACGATCGACGGCGTGCTCATTACGCAGGAGAACTTCCGGGATTACCAACGGACAAGAGATAACATCGTGGAGTACAACGAAGTGTACGATGCGGTCAACGATTCCCAGGACGCCGGTCCGATCGCAACTTACGGCGGGCCTGGCGGGAATATTTTACGCAACAACTACTTGCATGACAACACGGTTCCGGCGACAACGTCCAGTTCGTTCGGTTTCGGCTTCTACTTGGATGACTCTTCGGATTATGTCACCGTTGAGGATAACATTATCGAGAATCTGCAACAGCAGCCTGGCGGGGTTCAGTACAACGCCTTGATGCTGAAGGGGATCGGGATTCAGGTGAAGAACAACGTCGTCGCCAACAACAATGATTCCCGTGGCGCGATCGGCTCCACTGAAACCGGCGGGATGGTTTCCTCCGAAATTACGCTGGATCGCAATCTGTACTACAACTTGAATAAAGATCTGTACTACATGGACTACTGGACGCCGGAGAAACTGACGAGTTCGGACTACAACCTGTTCCATAGCGCGACCGGTCAGTATACGTTCGGCAGCACGATCCCGGTCAGCCAATACGGGGAATGGCTGAAGCTGTATAACGGCAAGTACGACCAGCATTCGCTTCGCACGGACCCGCTGTTCATGAATCCGGATGCGCGGGACTATCGTCTGCGGTACGATTCGCCGGCTTATCAGCTTGGCTTCCGCGAGCTCAATATCGGGGATATCGGGCTTCGGGCGGATTATCCGTTCGCCGACAGCAACGATCCGATTCAACGGGTGATCCCGCGATTTGAGGGAGATACGATTAACCGTTCTTTCGTTCAGTTGGCAAGCGGTCAGTCCCGGGCGATTGCGCTGACGGTGCGGACGGAAACAGGTTTCGTAGCGGATCTGTCGGATGCAGCGATCTCCTTTGCCTCCGACTCGTTGTCTGTAGCTTCCGTCTCGCCCCAAGGCATCGTCACGGCTAACGGTGCAGGAGTCGCCGAAGTGACGATAACGGTAACGAAGGACGGCGTTACGAAGTCTGCCGCTGCTCACGTATTGGTGAACGATCAACTGCAGCAGATCGGGATCAACGGTCCGGACACGGTGTATATGAATACGCCGGTCACGATGGATGTATATGGCATGACCGCATTCGGAGCTCATTATGATTTGTCGGATGCAGACATCAGCTACGCCATTGCGCCTTCCTCCGTCGCCACTGTGAACGGTCAGGGTACGGTGACGGGCGTGCAGCCCGGCGAGGCGGTATTGACGGTAACGGCAACTGTGGCGGGTGCGACCTACCTTCAAGAAGAGAAGCCGATTACAGTGAAAATCAGCTCGAATGCATCGACGGAATTTGACGGCTGGCACGCTGTGAACGGATCGTGGCAAATCGCCGAAGAGGATAACGGGAACCTCGTATATCGAAGCTTGACGACGAGCGGCTCCTCGCGAACGATTCGTGACGATAGGGTGTTGGAGGATTTCGCAATCAGCGCCCGTGTGAAGATTGATGAGTGGGCGAGCGCCGCACCGACACGCATCGGCATGATGGGCCGTTACGTGGATTCGAACAACTTCTATTACGCCTTCTACGAAGGCAGCTCGAAGCGGTTCAAGATATTGAGACTTGTCGATGGCGCCCAGACGCAATTGGCTCAATCCAGCGTGATGGATATGGACTTCACTTCCGGTTTCAGACAGCTTGCGCTAACGTTCGAGGGCGAACAGATTTCGCTTCTGCTTGATGGGAACGTCATGCTTACGGCAGCCGACAGCTCGCACGCCTCCGGCAAGCCGGGATTGTATGCGTACAGTCAACCGGTCGCCTATGACGACATCTCGATTCATGTCTTGCAGGGCGAGGATGGCGAAGAGGGGCCGCTTCCTTCGGAGTGGAGCGTGAAGCCATACGGTCCGCAGGCTGCCTTCGCTACGTTCAACGCAAGCTCAAACCGCTTTATCCTGGAAGCTTCGGGAGCGGACGTTTGGGGCACCTCCGATCAATTCGGCTATATGTATCAATGGGTGGAGATGCCAACTGGCGGCAAGGTAACAATGACCTTGCGGCTGGAGTCGATCGAGCAGTTGTCATCGGCAACGATGGCCGGTATTATGATGCGGGGAGCGGATTCGGCTGATGCCGCGAACGTTTTCGCGCGCATTATCGGCGGCGGCAACAACCAGGTAACGGTACGTCAGAGCGACGGCGGTTCGACATCGTACCAGTCCATCCCAGGTATCGGCACCCCGACTGAGTTGAAATTAGTCCGCGAGGGCGACACATTCACGGCTTATTACAAGAAGGACGGCGCAGACTGGATCCAGCACTCTACGTGGGAGGTCGCCTTACCAAACGAGTTTATGGTAGGGATGGCGCTTAGCGCGCATCATGCGACGGACTACGCGAAGGCCATATTTTCGAACGTAAGCATGGTAGTGGAGTAATTGGGTCGGTAAAGGGAAGGGCCTCGCTTAATGCGGGGCTCTTTGTGCTACCGGCATCCATCTTAAAAATGAACCCCCAATTCTGAGTAATGAACCGTATCGAAGCGCTTTCGGGCAGGGCTATAATGAGGTCAGAAAGGAGGATGCTTACGGCGTTACGGCGTATGGTATTATTACGGTAGACGATTTATCCATACGTAAAGGATGTTGATTGGAAATGATGCAAGTACTTCGGCGAGTTGGAGAACGGCTTCGTCTTGTAAGGATTGTGCCTCGTCTTGTCATCGGTTATGTGCTGCTGATCTGCGTACCGTTTTCCTTATTCGGTCTGCTGTTCTATCATCAGATGCACAATAATATGCTGGAGCAGTACCGGGCAGGAAAAGTCAGTATGATGGATCGCGCCCATCAAAATCTGGATATCGGATTGACCAAAGTGGAAGCGCTTTACCCGTTGTTCCAAAACAACACGCGATTAACGAAATACTTGGATGGTCTGAACCCGGAGGAATGGGGTGATCTCTATGATTATAAAAAGGACATCGGCCCCACCTTCTCCTATGCCTACATCGGCAACCAGTATCTTGAAAGTGTGAAAATGTTTAAAAACGATTCGACGATCAGTATTCTTTCGCCGGAGATTGAGAATCGGGGGAATTTTCAGATGCCAGGGCAAGCGGACAATCTCAAGTCGCTTTCCCCCAACAAGGGGATCTGGGTGCTCGATCAAGGGACAGACGGTCACTCGCTGCCAGCGCTCAGATACCTGCATGCCATTTACAACGACACGTATACGCGCGAGCTAGGACTTCTGCAGTTGGCCGTGAGCAACAGCCTAGTCCGGCAGAATCTCTATGATGCCGGAGATGGCTGGGGTGTTCAGCCCGAGATGAACTGGAAAACGCAGGATGGCCCCGCAGTCTATGGAGATAAGCCAAGTACGTCCTCGATGCTGCCGCCTTTTGCGAATATCAATGCATGGAGCGGAATTGGCGGCGTGAAGGTATCGACGAATCCGTCCGCTTTGCAGCTTGTCCTTTTTCCCGGTGAGGAGTTTGAGTATATTGCGGTTGATCTGACTGTATTCAAAGGGGATATTATCGACGGCAAAATGGCGGTAGAAGAGCATTTCCGCAAACGTTTCAAGTATCACGACGTTTCTACAGAACGACATTCTAAAGCAAGCCGCTGAAATGCTAAGAATAAGGGCTGCGTCACGGTACTGAACAGGAGTCAGATACCCTAACGTTCCATGAATCCGATGCGTATTAAACCAGTTGACGTAATCGTATAATTCCAGTTCAAGATGACGAAGAATCTGAAAGGTCATCTGGTTTACGAATTCGGTCTTGATGATCTTAAAGGTTGCTTCGGGTCTGTTATATGTAGACAACTACTGAAGGCTAAAAGGATTTCCAACGAATGAACCCTAGGATTCATTGTCCAGAAGCATGCCGGAAAGTCCAGTCCCTGATTCGATTTTCAAAGTAAAAAATGATGGGAAATTTCCTGAGCGGACGCTAGTCCTCTAGAGGATTGGAAACAGGTTTTCAAACCTCTTCAACAAATACTATACGAGAGGGAATGGTATGAATAAAAATTTTCAAGCGATACACTACTTTTTTAAAGAATATTTGGAAGGAATCAACGCAGGAGGGACGTTTAGTGTTGAGGAACTCATAGACTTATTCGAAACCTCTGAAAATGAAAATATTGGAAAAAGTATAATCGAAGAATTGAAAATGGTAGAAAACGAAATTAAGCTATATGACCGGGAAATCGATGAACATATATTAAGCTTATATAATAAATATGGAAAGAATAAGACGAAAAAAATTATTGAGAAATTAATGGCAAAGTTCAACGATTAATTTCTGAATGAGCAAGTTGATTTGCAATAAATGGAGAATTTGAGAATGCACTGCCTTGTTTTGAACGAGCTCGAGAAATGAATCCTGGGTGTGAAGATGTATTCTATTATTTAGGTGTTTATTCTTTCCAGAATGGCGAATTTGAGACTGCAAAATCATACTATCAACAATCGCTATCGATAAATAATGACCAATTGGAGACTAAGTTAAACCTGGGGGTTCTATGCAATGGGCTAATAGAGTATTTGAAATAAATAATGAGCATAAATACGCCCGGAAATTAGTAATGAACGTGATCGTGATGATTTTACTGCGAAATGAAAACAATCGTCAAGAGTAGCTTCCATACAAGCTATGAATTGGCAAGTCATCATAACGAAAATTTGATGCAGGAGCTTCATTTTATGGATAAATATTCAATACGCGACGATGAAAGCGGTTTGGTTATCGGATATTGCGAGGATATTATAGGTTTTTTGGATTATTATGCAAGTCGAGAGAAGCACTTTCATGAAATAACTTTATCCGGATTGAGGTTTGATGAGGCATTTGTTCAGCATTGTAAGTCTGCAAGGCTCAAAATATTTGGGATGCATTTTAGCATACTGGGACAAGGTGGCGAGCCTATGGGGTCTTATTATTTCACCCCAGAAAAGCCAATTTCTTTTTATAATGATATAACATCGCAGGAAAAAATCACTATGAGTGTCTCCGGTGCCCTTCACGGCGGACCATCGTCTGAAGCGCTGGAGATATGGAAGCAATGGATAATTGCAAAGCCGGTTATGAAAAATATCTGGGCAAGTCTGTCCAAGGAACAACGATTAGGTTGGCTAGAAGTGGTCCGCATTCACTCTCAGGTCGCCCAGAAGAAGGTGATCGAAGATCAGCATTATTACTTGGATATGGCGTATGTAACTGATCGTATTTCTTTTTACTGTGCTTTAGGGGAAGCAATGAATGGCCGGGCGGATATTACGGGTTTAACCTAGATAGCGTTGAGGATTGTTTATATGGAGGTTTTGGAGCTGTACCGCCGTTTTATCTCTGCTTTCAACATGGGCATCTTGACGATCTGATCAATAAGGAACAGCTTAATGAAACGGAGCGGCTCCGATTCCGTCAAATGAAAGAATTACTTATTTCACATGGAGTCATATTGCTATAAACGGTTTGAGCGATCAGGAAACTGGATCGGCTTCAAAACTTATGCCAAAGAGAGGGAGGGCGTTTCTTCAGGATCAAGCCCATATCCCAGAAAACTATCATCCAAGCAAGCGCCGGATCACGGAAAAAATCTACGATCATCTAGCACGCCCATTTCTTGTGTGTTATGTTATATACGTGCGAGAAAACGTTATCATTTTACTGCATGTCAGTCAACCTCAACCAACAATAAATTGCCGAGGAGGCCGCTTGTATGTTACATCCGGACGGATATCTTGACAGGCTGTACGATACGCTGCAGCAAAGCAGGGAGGCGCTTGGTCGCGACGAGACATGGGAGAAGAAAAGGGCGCGGCTGATTGAACGGCTGAAGCAGCTGCTCGGCGAGTTTCCGCTGCCGGAGAACGGTGGGGGACTCGATCCGGTTGTGACCGAGCGGGTGGAGCTGGATGAAGTGATCCGCGAGCATGTCGAATTTACTACGCTGGACGGACTGCGGATGCCGGCGTATGTCGTCATTCCGAAGCATATTAGGCCTGGCGAGCGTCTTCCCGCCGCGCTGCTCTGGCATGGCCACGGCTATGGCGGCAAGCGTATGGTCGGTCTGCTGCCTGACGGCACGCCGGCGCCGGTTACCGGAAAACCCGGGGATAATCTGGCGTTGGAGCTGGCTCGCAGGGGACTTGTGGTGATCGCGCCGGATGAAGCGGGAATCGGCAGCCGGATGCTGGCACGGGATGTGGCGCTGAACGACCCCGACCTCAAAAATTCATGCTACAATCTGTCGGTCTCTCTGCTGATGACCGGCAGGACGACGGCAGGTTTAAGAGCGTATGAGGCGCTGCGCACGGCGGATTATATGATAACCCGGCCTGAAGTGGATTCGCAGCGTCTCGGCAATATCGGGTACTCGGGCGGAGGAACGGTAGCCTCGCTGTCGGCGGCTTTGGATGATCGCATTCGGGCGTCGGTGGTCGGGCTCTATCCGAATACGTATCGCGGCAGCATACTGCATGTGCGACATTGTCTGTGCAATTATATTCCCGGTTTGCTTCAGGCCGGAGAAATGCCGGATTTCCTCGGGTTAATCGCTCCGCGGCCGCTGTTTATCGAGACGGGGATGCAGGATAAAATTTATCCGGTTGAGACGGCGCGCGAAGCGATCCGCGAGTTGAATGCTCTATACAAGCAGCTCGGCTGCGAGCATTTGCTGGACAGCCATATCCATGAAGGCGGGCATGAAGTCAGCGGGGCCCAAGCGCTCGATTGGCTTGCCGATACGTTGAAAGAATTGTGACGGAAACGAGGAGCGGCGCGTGTTACTTCGCTTGGCCCACGGTCGATCGGGTGCTATGCGCCGCTTTTCTCATGTTTGCCGTATCCTGAGAGCATATAATTCCCCTTGTAAAATGCGCAGGATGCGTTTATATTTAAATATAGTTAGATAATCTAATTATATGGCAAAAGGGTGGACATATGGGAAGAAAGACGTCCAAGGATCAACCGACAGATCAGCGGCTGCCCAGGCTGGGCGTTGAGCCTTATTTACAGTTGATGGGACGGACGGCCGCGCCGGAGACGGATGCGAAGTCCGCGCATATGGGGCTTGTCATGCTTTGGCTTAGCGATCATATTCTCGATGTGATGGATGAGGAGTTGGCTTCCTACGGCATTACCGAAAGCAAGCTGGATTTGCTGCTGCTGTTAATACTGCACCAGGATAAGGGAATGATCACGCCGTCGGCGATCGCGGCCCGCTTGGGGATTCGCCGGGCTTCGGCCACAGCTCTGCTGGATTGGCTGGAGAAGCGCCAATGGATTGCCCGCGAACAGAGCGACCAGGACCGCCGGATGATCCATGTCAGCATCACGCCGGAGGGAAAGGAATTGGTAGAACGGCTGCTGCCGGCGTTCTGGCGCACCTGCGCTTCGCTGGTGGAAGTGCTGGAACCGGAAGAACGCGCGGTTTTTGAGAAGGTGCTGCTTAAGCTGAACGATACAATAGAGAAACGGCTGGACGCAGGAAGATAAATTTTTTTGCACATATAGTTAGATTGCCTAATTACAATAAACGGAAAATGAGGTGCTTTATGCTGCAGTACAGTAGGCAAGAGGAGGCCGGTCGGCCTTATACACGGATGACGGTCATTTTAAGCTGGACCGGTTTGGCGGTCATGTCGAGCTTGTACGTTACGATCCCGTTAATTCCTTTGTTTGCGGAGAAATATGATCTGATGCCCTCGCAAGCGACCGCCGCAGGAAGCGTATTTTCGTTAGGCTTTGCCGCAGGATGCTTGGCGTACGGAGCTTTGTCGGACCGATACGGCCGCAAGCGGGTCATTGTGCTCGGGCTTCTGGCGTTGGCGCTGATTTCCCTGCTGCTTGGAACGGTAGACCGGTTCGGATGGATCGTGGCGCTTCGGGGGCTGCAAGGTGCTGCAGCGGCGGCGTTTTCTCCGGTTGCGCTCGCTTATGCCGTGGAGATGTTTCCGGAGAGCAGGAGGGTCACGACGATCGGGTTTATTAGTACGGGTTTTCTCGTAGCCGGTATCGTCGGTCAGGTGCTCAGCGGTATGATAAGCCCGCATTACGGCGCGAGCGCGATATTTTATGTTTTGGCGGCGGTGTATGCGCTGACGTTTGTTCTGGTGCTGAGGCTGCTGCCTAATGGCGACATAATCCGCCCGCAAGCTTCCATCCTGGAGCCTTTGAAACAAATCGGGCCGGTCATCCGCCAGAAAAATCTTCTGCTGGCTTATTCCGTCGCGTTCGTCCTGCTCATGTCGTTTGTAAGTATGTACACGGTGTTAGGCAGCTATTTGAGCGGTTCGGATTTTGGATTGGATGCCGGGCATATTTTGGCGATCCGGTCGCTGGGGATTATCGGGATGATGGTCTCACCTTTTGCGGGAAGACTGGCCAAACAGTTTCGCGTCAGAAGCGTGCTGTTCGGAGGGCTGCTCATATCCGTTATCGGGCTGCTCGTTATGGGCTGGCTCCATCAAGTATGGCTTATAGCGGGCACGAGCGTTCTTTTTGCAGCGGGCATCGCTCTTGCGGTCCCGTCATTGGTCGCGCTTGTAGGCCGCCTGGGGGGCGCGGCCCGCGGGATAGCGGTGTCGGTGTATACGTTTATTCTTTTTGCCGGAACGAGCGTGGGGCCGGTGCTATCCATCGCTTTGATGAACGCGGGAAGCTATGCTTTTACGTTTACGATGCTTGCGTTTGTCCTGGGCGCCGGTCTGCTGGCTGCATTCTTCATTCGGGAGCAATAGCTGCAATATGGGAAAAAGCTTGCTTCGCTAAAAATTATAGAGGAAGAAAACTCTTTTCAAAACGCTTCGTTTCATATATAAAGAAATGGAGGATATGATTTCCAAATGCGACAGTCGGCGTTTTTTACCCCCTTTTAAAAGCCTGGTGAAAAAAGAGCGGAGGGACCATTTGAGTCTGGAAAAGCGTAAGCGATCGCCTTTGAAAACGGATTCTCTCCATAGAAAAATAGGAAAATAATCCAAAGAATCCGATTTCAACAGCGATTGGAGGATCAAATGGACGCCGCAGCGGACTTTTTCACCACCCTTTTAGGAGTCTGTCCGACGAAACAGGAAAAGCATAGTTTCGTCGCGAAACTTAACTGTAATCTGTTTATCTGGTAAAAAAGGGTGTGTGGTTAATGGCAAAATTTAAATCTTACTCCACGGAACAAGGTGAATTGTTTCCGATGTATTTGAGCGATTGGATCCCTGAAGATCATTTAGTGCGGCTTGTTAGCGACATCGTGGATCAGTTGGATCTCACGGTCATGACAAATCGGTATTCCCATCGCGGAGAAGAAGCCTATCACCCCGCCATGCTTTTGAAGTTATGGTTCTATGGCTATGCTACGGGTGTGTTCACCTCCCGGACCCTTCGTCAGGCTATGGATGAAAATATTCCTTTTCGTTGGCTATGTGGCGGCCATCGACCGGATTTCCGTACGCTCAGCGATTTTCGAAAAAATAACCTCGAATCATTACCGGGACTTTTCAAACAAGTGGTACACATCGCCATACAGCTAGGGTACGTGTCCCTCGGTCATGTCAGCATCGATGGTTCGAAGCTGAAAGCCCATGCATCGAAGCATAAGTCGATGTCGCGAGATCGGATGAACCAGGAAATCGAGCGTCTGGAAAAGGAAATCCGCGAAGCTCTCGAGCAAGCCGGCCAGATAGACGACCAAGAGAACGAAGAGCCCCTTTCGCTGTTGCCGGAATCGGTGACCAATCGCCAATCCCGACTTGAAAAAATCAGAGAGGCGCTCAGACAGTTGGAAACTCGCAAACCGGTAGAGGAATCGAAGACACCGGACAAAGATCAATTTAACTTTACCGATCCAGATTCCCAAATCATGGATACGAAAACCCAAGGCGTCATCCAAGGATATAATCCGCAAATTGCCGTAGATGCGGATCAGGGATTCATCGTCGGACTGCAGATGAACTCTAGCAGCAGCGACCAACACCAATTCCAGCCGGTGCTCGGTTCCATCCGCAACATAACGGGAAAGGTGCCCGAGAAAGTGAGTGCGGACGCAGGGTACTTTAGTGCGGACAACATTCAGGCGGCGACGAAGGCCGAGACCGACGCCTACATCGCGGCAACCCGTGAAAACAAGCAGCACGGGAATCCGTACGATAAAACCAACTTTACGTATATCCCGGAAACGGATACCTATGTGTGCCCAGCGGGACAAACGCTGATCCACAAGTACACATACTATGAAAAGGATCCTCAAAAAGCGACTCAATGGGTGTATATGAGCGATGCCTGCCTGACCTGCCCGTTTCAAAAGGACTGCGTTAAGTCCGGATCCGGTAAACGAAGGGTCAAACGCAATGAAGGCGATCCGATCCGAGAAGCCATGAGAACCAAAGTGCAAAGCGATGCCGGTAAAGACATTTACCGGTTACGTAAAGCCATCGTGGAACCCGCGTGGGGGCAAATGAAAGAATGTCAGGGCTTTCGTCAGTTTCACCTCCGTGGCGAAGATAAGGTTGAGGGTGAGTTCGTCCTTTTGGCTTTAAGCTATAATTTAAGAAAGCTTCATTCTGCCAGATATCCCAAACCATCCACGGTGTATAAACGGGAGAGGTCTGCCCAAAAACGTAAAAAAGCGGCGTAACTCCCACAAAGGCAAAGAAAGACACAGTGATTATACTCAAATCGTGATGAAAAATCATTTGAAAACCGAGTCTTACTCCGAAGGGACCTACAAAAGTAACTCCGTCGGACAGACTCTTAGAAGCCCGGTGAACAAGCGGCCGGAGAGCGGGTAGAGCATTGGAACAGCTATACAAACGGAGGAGAAGATGCAATGAGTATCATCAGCAGCAAAATCGGAGCCGTGTTCATTCCGGTCAGCGACATTGTCAAGGCAAGAGAGTGGTATTGCGATCTGCTAGGCTTGGAGCCCGAATACAAGATTCACGCCGGGCATTTATGCTGTATCCCGATGGACAACAACGGCTTGAACATCGTGCTGGACAGTAATGTTTATTCGGAGGAAACATACTTCCGCACGCCTGCGTTCCATTTTAATACGGAGGACATTCAAGCGGCCTACGATTTGATGCAAAATCGCGGGATCGAGCTGGTTACCGGAATCGAAAACGGGCACTGGTTCAATTTCAAAGATCCCGATGGGAACTGCCTGATGATTTGCAAATGCTAGGGGATTGCAGGCTGACGGGGGTTCGGCCCGGCTGCAGTGAGCTGAAGGCCGCTTGGAGCTGTGAAAGGTATCGCAGCGAAAGGCTGCTTAGAGAGTTCGAGCGAATCCGCAGCGAGAAGTTCGTCGACGACCGCGTTGTCTTGGGATAAGGTTATCGCTGTCGGGCCCAATCGGCACAAGCATACAAAGCGCATCGCTGTCTTACGGATAGCCGGTGCGCTTTTTTGCTGCTTGGGAATATGAGGCGGGTCTCCGCTGAGGCACCTGGAGCCGCGCGGTGGTGGTCAACCTCTAACCAGCCGCAGTTGCTCGCTTGCCCCCGCATGCCTAGCTCCGATGCTGGTAGCCGTTGCGGTATTTGGCCGGGGAGATGCCGGTATGCTGGCGGAACACCCGCAAGAAGTAGTTATAGTCGGCGAACCCGACCTGGGCGACGATTTCCTTCAGAGGGAGATCCGAGTGCTGCAGCAGCGATTTGGCTTTCTCGATTTTGATCCGGTTGGCGTATTGCAGCGGCGTCATGCCGGTATGCTTTTTCAAGCATTTGGATAAATAGTCGATGTGGAAATTGAATTTTTTGGACAAGTCATCGAGCCGGAACGGTTCGGAGCAGGTCGCATACAAGTATTGAACGATTTGCTCGCTCAGCTTCTGGCTTCGCGAATACGTTTGCGCGCGCAGCCGTTTTTGCAGCAGGACGAGGAACTGGCCGAGCAGCGCCTGCAGCTGCAGATGATTTTCGGGGGAAAACCGGCTGTGCAGCTGTTTCATCTGATCGAGCAGCGGGAATGCTTCGTCGGGCTCCACATGGGCGAATTTGGGGAGGTACATCAGCTGACGATGCGGCTCCTGATCCCGGTAAGTGGGGGAAGGGGATACCGCCGTCCATTGAATATCCTGGGCGTGTACGGTGCGCAGCGGGCTGGAATGCAGGAAGTGCAGGTAATACAGCTCGGTTCCCGCCGGGCAAGGTCGATGACCTCTATGCAGCCGGTGCGGCTCCAGCACGAGAAAACCGTTCTCGCCGATCTCGTAAGGAACTTCGTCCTCGGTCATATAATAAGCGCCGCTTTTCACCAGAATCATGTCGTACAGCGGAAAGCTCCTCTCAAAATGCTGCGTTCCTTCCCGCGGCTTCGTATGGCCGACGGTGATATATTGCGGCATCGGCGGTATTTGCAGCTCCAAACAGTCCACTTGCGCAGCCTTCCCTTCAAAATAAATTGAAAGCGTATAATATTTCATACAAGAATTTATTTTACCCGTTAAATAATGATAAAATCAAGTAGTTGTACATAACAGAAAGTCTGATATTGTACTTAAATCGAATGATATTTTCTCTAGGTCCCCGGCGCCGCTTATGTTTAAATGAAGGAGCATACAAGATTGCCGAGCGATGAACCGAACATTTTTTCCAATGAAAAGGCGGGTGGGGATTGTTTGAGAAGTTCATACCGATTATGGCTGGCGCCGCTGCTAACCTTGTCTATCGTATCCGGCTGCAGCTCCACTGACACGTCACCGGGCGATAAGTCGAAAAAAGAAGAAGCGGTGCAAACCGAACCGGCCACGATCAAAATCGCGGTCAGCAACAATATGTTCACGGAGGAGGATTTTGCCAAGTACATTACGGAGCCGGTTAAAAAGAAGTATCCGTACATCACGGTGGAGAGGATCAATACGTCCGAAAAAGGGAGCAGCATAACCGATCTTCTCTCCGCGGGCACAACCCCCGATATCGTCGGCTATTATCCGGGGAATCTGAGCGCGATCAATGATCTCGGTTTGACGTATAACATCGAGGATTTGATCAAGAAGCACCGGTTCGATGTGAACCGGATCGCTCCGGAAGTGTTGGAAACGATCAAAATCGCCAGCAATCAGAGCTATTTGGTAGGCTTTGCCGCTTATCATAACCCGTTCGGGTTATTTTACAACAAGGACGTGTTCGACCGGATGGGCATTCCGTACCCGCAGGACAACATGACTTGGGACGATCTGAGGGATTTGTCGATCAAGATGACAAAGATGGACAACGGCGTGCAGTACCGCGGGCTATATGCGGATTTCCTGTACCGCGGCGCGCGGCAGCTGGCGTTGCCTTATGTCGATTTCCAAACGAACAAATCGCTGCTGAACACGGACTCGTGGAAGGAGCTGTTCCAGCTGTGGGAGAGCTTGTACGACATTCCCGGGATGACGGCCGGCGATTACAAGACGCTGAACTACGGCAAAAACGAGCAGGCGTTTATCAAAGGCGAGCTGGCCATGCTGGCCGGCTACAGCAATACGCTGAATGCGCTGAAGAAAGCGCCCGATGTAAGGTGGGACGTCGTCACTTACCCGTCCAACAAAAAGGCGCCCGGCGTTGCCCACCGCGTAGACAGCCCGATTCTCGCGATTACCGCGCAAAGCCCGAACAAGGACGCGGCGTTTCAGGTGCTGGAGACGATGATGTCCGACGAAGTGCAGACCGACATGGTGCGCAACGGGCGCATGACGGTGCTCACCTCGCAGAAGGTGAAGGATGAGTTCGGCAAAGGCATCCCCGAATTTAGCGAAAAGAACCTGATCGCGATGACCAAGCCGAAGATGGCCGTCATTACGCCGATCAAATATTTGAACGAGGGCGAAGTCGATAAAATAACGAGCAATGCGTTCCAGGCCGTTGTCAATAAAGAAAAAGATATTAATACGGCGCTGCGCGAAGCCGATGAATTATTGAACAAGCATATCGAGGCGCAATTGAATAAATAAAAACAGACCCGATTGGAGAGAATACCATGTCTGCAACGATTGAACGTTTAAGCGAAAAACTGCTTCCGGCTCCCGTGAACGGCGGCTTCCGGATGGAAGGCTACTGGGTATGGTGCGGATCGGTAATTAAGGGCGAGGACGGCCGCTTCCATATGTTCGCCTCCCGCTGGCCGCAAACGCTGCCCATGCATCCCGGCTGGATTATGGCTTCGGAGATTGTGCGCGCCGTATCGGATACGCCGGAAGGGCCTTACGAGTTCCAGGAGGTTGTGCTGTCGGCCAGAGGCGCCGAGTACTGGGACGGCCGGAGCACGCATAATCCGCATATTACGAAGTGCGGCGATACGTACCTGCTCTACTATATGGGCTCGACCCATCCGCTGCCGGAGCCTGCGCCGGGCGAGATCGTCGGTCTTGACGATCCGCGCTGCATCGTAGGGCGCGCCAACAAGCGGGTCGGTCTGGCGACGTCGAAGAGCGTGTTCGGTCCGTGGAAGCGCTCGGACAGCCCGATCCTGCCGACGCGTCCGGACAAATTCGACAGCTTCCTGACGTCCAACCCGGCGCCGTGCGTGCATGAAGACGGTTCGGTGCTGCTCGTATACAAAGCGAGGAAATATGAAGGCCATGTGCACGGCAAGATGACCATTGGCGTGGCCAAGGCCGCCCATTACGAGGGCCCCTATGTGCGGAATTCCGATGAGCCGCTGTTTTCGCCCGAGCGGTTCCATATCGAGGACCCGTTCATTTGGAAAACGCCGAACGGCTACGAGCTGATCGCCAAAGATATGGAAGGGACGATCTGCGGCGAAAAGCACGGAGGCGTGCATGCGTACTCCAAGGACGGACAGCAATGGGCGTTCAGCGAATCGCCCAAAGCGTACTCGCGAACGGTCGCTTGGGAGGACGGCACCGTGCAGACGATGGGCAGTCTGGAGAGGCCGTTCCTGCTGTTCCAGGACGGAAAGCCGACGCATTTGTTCGCCGCGGTCGCGAACGGCCCGGGAGGGTTCCAGCAGGCGACGCGTACGTGGAATATGTGCATCCCGATCGGGGAGTAGAAGATAAGGCGGAAGCTTATCCGCCGCATCATAGGCAAGCAGTTATCCGCCAACCGGGTAGCTGCTTGTTTTGTTTTAACCGGAGCACAGGTATTTTTCAGGAAAAAGTAGGAATAAACGGGGACGGCGGAGAATAGGTGATGAAAGCGTAAACAGTAATGCTTATGCCAGGTAATAACAGCTTCAACCAATCCGTTAAAAGGAGGTCGGACCGATTGACGACGTATCATACGGTCATGATGAAGCCGCAGGACAAGGTGGCCGTCGCTTTAAGCCAGATTCCGGCAGGAACGACGCTTACGGTCAGCAGCCAGGGCAAGGAACTGGAGGTTACGCTGCTGGAGACGATCGAGTTCGGTCATAAATTCGCCGTCGTGCCTATGGAAGCGGGAGACGATATTATCAAGTACGGCGAAGTGATCGGAGCCGCCACCCGCAGCATACGCCGCGGCGAGCACGTGCATATTCACAACCTGGAAGGCAAGAGAGGAAGGGGAGACAGACATGAAGCCATCTGAATCGCTTCGCAGAACGTTTTGGGGATACCGCAGGCCCGACGGGGGTGTCGGCGTCCGCAATCATGTGCTGATTTTGCCGACGATCGTCTGCGCCACGCAGACGGCGGCGAGGGTGACGGAGCTTGTGCAGGGAACCGTCAGCTTCATCCATCAGCACGGCTGCGCCCAGGTCGGGGTCGATTACGAGCAAACGTTCCGCACGTATGTCGGAAGCGCCGCCAATCCGAACGTATACGGCGTCATCGTGCTCGGGCTCGGCTGCGAGACGCATCAAGCCCGCAGCGTTGCCGCGGAGGTGCGTAAAACCGGCAAGCCGGTGGAAGTGATCTCGATACAAGATCACGGCGGCACGCTGTTCACGGTCGCCGAAGCGGCCCGCGCCGCGGCGCGAATGGTGCAGGAGGCGTCGCGTCAGCGGCGGGTGGAATGCGACTTCGGCGAGCTGATCGTAGGCACCGAATGCGGCGGCTCCGACGCCTGTTCGGGCTTGTCCGCCAATCCTGCCGTCGGCGTCTGCAGCGACCGGATTGTCGATCACGGCGGCACGTCCATTCTCGCCGAGACGACGGAGCTGATCGGTGCGGAGCATCTGCTGGCGAACCGGGCGGTGGACGACCAGGTGGCCAAGCGGGTGTATCAAGTGATCGAGGCGATGGAGAAGCGGGCCTTCGCGATGAACGTCGATATTCGCACGGGCAATCCGAGCCCCGGCAATATTAAAGGCGGCATCAGCTCGCTGGAGGAGAAATCGCTGGGCGCGGCCAACAAGTCGGGAACCCGCCCATTGCAGGAGCTGATCGATTATGCGGAGCGCCCGACCCGGCGCGGATTGGTGTGGATGGATACGCCCGGCCATGATATCGAACAGCTGACCGGCATGGTAGCGGGAGGCTCGCAAATCGTGCTGTTTACGACGGGCCGCGGCACCCCGACGGGCTCGCCGATCGCGCCGGTGATCAAGATTGCGACGAACACGAGCATTTTTGAAAAAATGAACGATAATATCGATCTGAACGCCGGGACGATCATTGACGGTACGGAAACGATCGAATCGGTAGGCGACCGCATCTTCGAAGAAATTATTGAAGTTTGCTCGGGCAAGCTGACCAAATCGGAAATATTGAAGCAGCATGATTTCGGAATATGGCGGATCGGACCGACATTCTAAACTTAATGCCTGGATGACGGGAAGCCCAAGACTTAGGTCGGGGAGCCGGCCGGTCTCGGGACGGTTTATAGAATTTACGCAGCAGCATACAATAAGGGGAGTTTATGTCAGAAATCGACAATCCTAACCGACAGGTGCTGCTGCTATGCTGGAATCTTATTTATTCCCTATCCGCTATGCTCTGCTAACGTTTCCGCTGGCCGCGCTGCTGTTCACGCTGCCGTTTCTTATCGTCCAATACCGCAAATACGGCTATGTGAACGGTTTTCGCGGCTTTGCGATGTACGCTTTGCTGCTTTATATGATTACCGCTTATTACTTGGTCATTTTGCCGCTGCCGGATACGGTTCATACATGCACGGGCCCGGGCAAATCGTACATTCAGCCGGTTCCGCTGCAATTCGTCAACGATTTCTTGAGGGAGACCCGCGTACGATTCGATCAGCCTTCCACTTATTTGCTGCTCATTCAAGAGCGTGCCGTGCTGCAGGTTGTGTTTAACGTGCTGCTGCTCGTTCCTTTGGGGCTGTTTCTGCAATATTATTTCCGGCGCAGCGGTTGGCAGACGGTCTCCGCGGCTTTAGTGCTTTCGCTGTTTTTTGAAACGACGCAGTTAACCGGTCTGTACGGTATTTACGATTGCCCTTACCGGATATTCGACGTCGACGATCTGCTGCTGAATACGCTCGGAGGCTGGATCGGCTACGGAATGGGCCGGTTGTTTGCCAGCCGGCTGCCTGATATTGGACAACTGGACCGCAATGTGGATTTATCCTCCAGGCGTGTCGGCTATATCCGCCGCTTCGTTGCTTTCCAGATCGATTGGGTGGTTCTGCTTCCGTTTGCGGCGTTTTTGCTCGTGGTGGGGCGTCCGCTGTATATGCTGGCGTTCGTGCTGATATATTTTATCGGCGTTCCGTATGCGACGAACGGTTATACGTTCGGCAAATATATCGTCCGAATCCGTCTGAAAGGACAGCATGAGCATATCCGGCTTCAGGAGCTGCTGATGCGATACGGACTGCTGTATGCCGCAATCGGCGGCCTGCACGTTCTGACGGCGCTGGCCGCCAAACAAGCCGTGCCGGACGACATGGCCGTTTTCCTGGCGCTATTCACGCTAGGGATCGACATCCTGCTCGGCTTTCATCTGCTGCGCAGGTTATACCGCCGCGATAAAGGCTTATTTTACGAAGCGATCAGCAGGACGAAGCATATTATCGTATAAATGATGCAAGCTCAGGCCCAAATGCAGCCTGGGCTTGTTTGCTTGAACCGGGTCGGACGCAGGATAATAGGACAAAAAAATGAAATTTTAAGCGCTTTTCGACATGGTTTTATATAGAATCGAGCTATTCATTGTACTAGAATGAACAAAACGTCAAGAAAGACAGCAAAGGAGAGCAATAAGCCTATGGAAACGTTCCGCAATCCGGTTTTACCCGGTTTTTACCCTGATCCGTCGATTTGCAGAGTAGGAGAGGACTATTATATGGTCACCTCCTCTTTTGAATATTTTCCGGGAGTTCCCATCTTCCACAGCAAAGATCTCGTTCATTGGCGGCAGCTCGGCCATGTGCTGGACCGCCCGTCGCAGCTGGATTTGGATGAAACGCCGTCCTCCAAAGGCATTTACGCCGCAACGATCCGGCACCATAACGGCATCTTTTACATGATCACGACGTTCGTCGTCAGCGCCAGCGGAGCCCGCCGCAATTTTTACGTAACCGCCGAGAATCCCGCCGGCCCCTGGTCCGACCCGCATTGGCTGCCGGACGCGCCGGGCATCGATCCGTCCTTGTTTTTCGACGAGGACGGCAAGGCGTACGTGATGGCGAACCGGATGCCGCCGGAAGGACAGTCGTATCCGAAGCATATGGAAATTTGGCTGCAGGAGCTCGATCTGGAGCATCATCGGCTCGTCGGGCCGAAATACAGCTTATGGGACGGAGCGCTGAAGCAGATTCACGCGCAGGAAGGCCCGCATCTATACAAAATAAACGGATATTATTACCTGCTAATCGCCGAAGGTGGGACTGGCTTCACGCATTCGGTGACGATCGCGAGGAGCGAGTCGATAACGGGGCCTTACGAGAACTGCAAAATGAACCCGATCTTGACGCACCGTCATCTGGGCAGAGGCTATCCGATCACGAACGTAGGTCATGCCGATATCGTCGAAACCGAGAACGGCGAGTGGTGGATGGTGTGCCTCGCTTCGCGTCCTTACGGCGGGGACTTTCGCAACCTGGGCAGGGAGACGTTCCTCGTTCCGTTCCGCTGGGAAAGCGGATGGCCGGTCGTCAACCCGGGCAAAGGCATCGTCGAGCTGGAGCTGCCGCGGCCGAATCTGCCCGAGCATAGATGGCCGTCGGAGCCGGTTTGCGACCACTTCGAGTCGTCCAAGCTGGGGCTGCAGTGGAATTTTATCCGCACGCCGCGGGGCGAATATTGGTCTTTGACGGAACGGCCGGGATATTTGCGGCTGAAGCTGAAGCCCGAGCGGATGACGGAATGCGCCAATCCGAGCTTCGTCGGAAGACGTCAGCAGCATATGAATTTTGCCATGCGGACGGTTATGGAATTTAAGCCGCGGCGCCGGGGAGAGACGGCGGGAGCGGTTCTGCTGCAAAACCAGGACTATCAATTCCGGATGGAGTACGCTTATACCGAAGCTAGGACCGTCATCCGTTTGGTGGAGCGCAAGGCGGGCGAGGAGCGGCTATTGGCGGAGCGTCCGGTAGATGCGTCCAGGCTGTATTTGAAGGTGGAAGCGGTAGGTCAAGCTTACCATTTCTACTACGGCACCGAGGCGGAAGTATGGCACACGCTGGCCGAGAATGCGGACGGCACGATCTTGAGCACAGATGTAGCCGGAGGCTTTATCGGCGCTTATATCGGGCTGTTCGCCAGCAGCGAAGGGCAAGCGAGCGAAGCTTACGCCGATTTTGACTGGTTCGAGTACCGCGAAATTTAACAAGCGAAGGGATGACGCGCAGATGACAACGGCAGCTCAGCAAATCAGGGAACAACTTGGTGAAATGGACTCATTGTTCGGCGATTTTTTCAAGTGGCTCGCAGGCCAGTACGATCCTGCCTCCGGAGGATTCTATTATGCCCGCAGCTCGTTCGATATGGAGAACTTTATTCCGGATATCGAATCGACGGCGCAGGCGGTCAATATTTTGATCCGATCCGGCTTATTCGATGCGCTTCCTCAGGAGACGAAGGAAAATATCGCGGCATTTTTCCGCAATAAGCAGGACCCGGATTCCGGTTATTTCTATGATGCCGATCCGAATATGCGCAAGGATGAGGTTATGGTAATGCGCGCTTTGGGCTACAGCACCAACTCGCTGCATCGTCTGGGCTCTGCCCCGCTGTATCCGCTGCCCCATCAGGTACAGGAGAGACCGGACTATCTGCGGTCGCCGGAAAGTTATGTGGAGTGGCTGAAGCGGGTCGATCTGAGCAACAGCTGGAGAGGCTGCGATTTTATGGGAACGCCGAACCATCATATCGCCAAGTTCGAAGAGCCGGAGCGGAGGGAATTTATCGAAGCGGGCGAGCGTTATTTCGCCTCGATTCAAGACCCCGAGACCGGTTTATGGGGCGAAGGGAACCGTTACATCCGCATATCGGGAACGTTTAAGCTCAATGCGTTCTATTCCCGTTTCGGCGTTCGCACGCCGAACATCGACCGGATCTACCGGACGATCTTAAGCTGTCTTCGCGAAGACGAGGCGCGAGATATGTGCTGGATTCGCAATCCGATCGATCTGCTCGGCACGTTCCGGCAGGAGCTGCGTATTCCCGAGGAGGAATTGGAGGAGATTATCCGCATTACCGTCTCCAACATGCGCAAGCTATTGCGGCCGGACGGAGGCTTCTCCCGCGAAATTCATCAATCGCCGCCTGCCCCTAACGTAGCCCAGGTGAAAGAAGGCGAATTCTATTCGTACATGCCTGCGCCGGTGCCTATCGGCCAAGGGCTCGTGGAAGGGGATATGAACGCGGGAACTCAAGCGCTGCTTATTCGCGAGTATTGCCACAAGCTTGCCGGCGTGGAGCATCGTCCGCTTGCGTCGGCGTCTCCGGCAGCGTTTCTCGACAATATCGGCCGCCGCTAAAAGTATGGTAAAAAAGGGCGGAGGGGCCATTTGAATCTGGAAAAGCGTAAGCAGTCGCCTTTGAAAACGGATTCTCTTCATAGAAAAATAGGAAAATAATCCGATTTCAACAGCGATTGGAGGATCAAATGGACGCCGCAGCGAGCTTTTTCACCACACTTCTAAAGCTAGCAGAAAAGGAGCTTACAGTGAACAGCAGAACGTATACGAACCCTATCCGGCCCGGATTTCATCCCGATCCGTCGATCGTGCGGGTCGGCGAAGATTATTATATGGTCAATTCCACGTTTCAGTTTTTCCCGGCTATCGTCATTTCTCATTCGCGGGATTTGGTCCACTGGGAATATATCGGCCATGCGATCACCGAAAGCGATTATATTCAACTATCGGATTTGCCGGACTCTTACGGGATTTGGGCGCCGGATATCGCTTATCATGAAGGTACATTTTATATTATGGCTACGCTGCGTCTGCACGGCTCGGGTCGGCGCAATATTCTGATGCATTCGGACCGGCCGGAAGGACCTTATTCGAAGCCTGTAACAATCAACGAAGAAGGGCTCGATCCCTCCCTGTTCATTGATGACGACGGCAGCCGTTACATGGTGTTCGGAGGCGGCGGCGCCAAGCTGCTGAAGCTGAAGGACGATATGTCGGGCGCCGAGGGCGAAACCGTCTTTCTATGGCCGGGAACGGGCAAGGCTTCGCCGGAAGGGCCGCATATTTTGAAAAAAGACGGCTATTACTACATCATTTTGGCCGAAGGCGGCACGGAGTACGGTCATTGCGTCACGACGGCGCGTTCCCGTTACCTTACAGGGCCATATGAATCGTGCCCGGATAATCCCGTTCATACCCAGACCGACCCCGCTGCGGCGATTCAACGCGCAGGTCACGGGAAGCTGGTTCAGACGCAGCACGGCGAGTGGTGGATGGTGCATTTGGCGGGAAGACCGGTAGCCGGAAACTACTGTACGCTCGGTAGGGAAACATGTCTGGAGCCGGTTCGCTGGACGGCGGACGGCTGGTTCGAGGTGAACGAGGGGCGCGGTCCGAGCGTCACACAGAGAGCTCCGCAGCTGGAAGAGACGGTCTATTCGTATCCGGCGCTGGATGATTTCGACGAGACCGCGCTGCCGCTGCATTGGCAGTTTGCGAGAAACCCCGACGAGGCGAAGTGGTCGCTGACCGAAAGGCCCGGCTGCGTGCGTCTATGGACGGGTGAAGCGGATATCGATACGATCGAAGCCCGCAATGTGCTGGTGCGCAGGGAGCAGCATCACCGCTACAGCGCGAGCATGAAGCTGGAGTTTCGGCCCGAGCGGGACGGAGAAGAGGCCGGACTCGTCTGCTATTACGACACCCGCTGCTTCGTGAAGCTGTGCGTCGCTCAAGATAGCGGGCTTAAGCTCAAGCTGATCGAGCGCCGGGCTTCGGTGACCCGCGAGCTGCAATCGGCGGCTATCGGCCAAACGGAGGCGAAGGCGATCTACCTGCAGGTTCGCGTCGATCGCGATGTCCGCAGCTTCTACTATAGCGGCGACAACGAGAATTGGGTTCTCGCCGGGCGGATCGGCGACGCCGTATTCTTAAGCGACGAGGGTACGATGGAGAAAAAGGCGTTCACCGGCACGATGGTCGGCTTCTATGCCGTGAGCGGCGGATCGGGACGCAGCATCCCCGCGGATATTGACTGGTTTCATTACGTGCCGGAGCCGCCCGCCGCGGGCGAGTAAGTACCGGAATTGTGGCCAAACAGCGGCCGGGAGAGCCGAGAGGGAGCTGGAAATAACGTCGGCGCTCGTCCTTGTAGACGGAAGCTTTTTCGTTTAAAGAATAGATTCCCGCATGTGCATTTATGCTTTTTCTTATAGAAGGAGACAGCCGTTGAGGCTGTCTTTTTTTTAGGAAATGATGCGCAGCAATATCCTGTGGAAATCCGGGTTCTCCCCGAAAGTAAAGTCTACACGTCACTTTTGGGGGATTTGTTCCCGATCGGGCTGTAGAAATAACTGTTAATTTATGGTACGTTTAAAGAAACGGACATGCGTCCCAGACTCGTGTTCCTAATGCAAGGAGGACTCATTGGCTAATGAAGATCATTCTGGCAAGACACGGCGAAGACGAGAGCGGCTATCGCGGCGGCTGGAGCCCGAGGGGCTTGACGGCGGACGGCATACTTCAATCGCGGAAGCTGGGAGCGTACCTGGCCCGGCATCAAGCCGTCTTTAACATCAATACGATCGTCAGCAGCGATCTGCAGCGTGCGATGGAAACGGCGCGCGAAGCGGCCGCAGAGCTGAAACTGCCCGTCATCTATTCCTCCGCCTGGCGGGAGATGAATAACGGACTGCTTGCAGGTATGCCCAATCCGGAAGCAGAGCGGCGGTTTCCGGGCGTTTATTTCAACACGCTGCGGATGGACGAGCCGTTCCCCGAAGGCGAAAGCCCGCAGCAGTTTTATACGCGAATCCGCGGCGCATTCGAGCACTTGCTCTCCCGGCTCGAACAGGCGGAGCTGGAAGCCAATGTGCTGGTCGTAACGCACGGCGGCGTTATCAATGTGATCTACTACCTGCTGTCCAGATTGGACTGGACGAACAAGGCTCCGTTTCATTCCGCCGGCAGCACCGGCCTGCATATCGTTGAGCGGACGGAAGAGGGTTGGACCATTACCGGCAGGAATGATAGGAAGGAATTAATACACATATGAAGAAATTATCGGAATACGAAAGACTGACTATCTTAAGCAAATTCATTGAAACATTTGCGAATGAAGAAAAAGTAATGCAAGGTCATTTAATATGGAACTCACTCAAAAAAAAGCCCCAAAGAGTAACTTTTGAGCAGGCAATAAATATAGATGAACAAAAAGAATTAATATTCTATTTAGAAAGACAAAAAGAAATGTACTCTGTAAACCCTTGTGATGTGAAATCATACTTTGAGAAAGTAGAGCCTTGGATAGAAACTGATGCGTATTTATTTGATACTACTCTTACTTGGATGACTGCATTTACTCATGAGGACGTTGTATTGTATCAGCAAGTCTAATATAAAAGAGTAATTTTAATAAAGGATGATGAAAATGGAGGAAAGCGAAGTCAAACTAGTTGTTGGGGAAATAAATAAATTCATCCAGAAAGAACTTTGGTTTGACTTTAGTGCACAGCAATATATCAATGACAAATTGACAATTACTGGTGGGTTAAGTCGTTCATATCCACCCGTGATAGAGATTTATTTCGATGAGGTCTTTTTTTGTCTTACTTCATACAGATTGGAATACTGATACGTCAAAAACAATTTTACCCTTCTTGAAGGGGAAGAAGCAAGGTCAATAAACCTAATGTTTCAAGTGGAAATTGGCAATAACTTATTTAGATTTACTCCAGAAGATTGTCAGAATGATTTCGGATGCTTAGTAGTGGCAAGGAAAATCTCATATAAAATAAATGAACTATACACTCTATAAAACATGGATTTCTTATGCAACTGGATTCTTGATACAATTTTTGGCACAGGCATCTTGATTTCAGTGGTTTAGGAAATAACAGTTTGTAAGTTAGAAGGGAACATATTAAAGCGTATATATTTCTTTATTCTAAATTGCAGTCTCTTTGATTGGATGAACGGTCCATACCCGGATTTCAGTATCACGTAATTGAATTATTCCATATTCGTCTGTTATGCGATCCTGAAATGGTGAAACGGATTGATACCCGGAAGCTTGATATTTAACAATCGCTATGAATAAATTGTAACGGGCCGCAGCCGTTAACAAGCTGCAGCCTTTTTCTCGTTCAAGCCCCCCCTTACATCGAGTAATCCTGCTCCTGCCCTACCGGATGGGGGACGCTGTTCCGGTTATGCTTGCGGTAGCGGAGCGGGGTCATGCCGGTAACTTTTTTGAACGTCGTGTTGAAATGGGCGACATGCTCGAAGCCGGTTTTCTCGGCGATCGTCAGCACTTTCTCATGCGACTCGCGCAGCAGCCGCTGCGCTTCCTTGACCCGGATGAGCTGCAGGTACTCCCTGAAGTGAAACCCGGTCACCTTTTTAAACACGCGGCTTAAGTACGAAGTGCTGATATAAAATTGCTTGGCGGTCTGCTCCAGCGTAATATTTTCCTGAAAATGATGGTTCAAATGCGTGGCGATTTCCGATATTTTCTGATGCATCGGATGGGCGTACTGCAGCGGCTCCTGTTTGGCCTCCGTGCTCTGCCGGAAAATCTTGATCAAGAGTTGGCTCATCAGCGACTTGATATATTCGACGTAACCGTCCTGCTGATTCTCGCATTCCGTCAGCATTTCCCGGATCATCTGCTCGACGACCGGCTGCTCTTTCATTGAAAACCGGACGAGACTCGAACCTTGCGCGAACGGGAGGAAGCGCACCAGCGTCTGGGCGCCGCCGGGCGGCACGAACGTCTCCTTGAAATTAATCAGGATGCGTTCGAATTCCTGCACCTCGGAGCTCGTCGTTCTATGTACGTCGTAAGGGTTTACAAGAATCATGTCGCCGCGTCGGGCGGTATAGATGTTGCCGTTAATGAAGTAAGTCCGTTCGCCTTGAAGCAAAAAGTAAATTTCGTAAAAAGGATGAAAATGAGGCGTCGACATCGTCGAAAACCCTTTACGATACATGTATTGGATGGAAAAAGAGTCGTTCTCGATATAATATTTGGGTCCGAAAATGTCCGGCAAGAAAGGCGCCTCCTTTGCAGACAAAGTGTATATCCATTCTAACATTTCCGGCATCGGTATGGCGATGCGAAACGAAATTTTTATGGACGAGGGCAGCTTTGCCTATTTTGAGAAAAGAGTCTTGACAAAAGAAATAAATATGTCATAATGATAATATCAAATCGACAATATAAAAAGAAACGGTCAGGTGAAGCGGATGGATTCCCAAGACAACGAAACGACCTACCATGCCGGCAAATATCGCACACCGGACGGAGCGCCTGCCGACATCGTCATCTTCACCATCACTTCAACGGAAAAGCAGGGGACGAAGAAATCGCTGCCCCATCGGGAGCTGCAGCTGCTGCTTATTAAGCGGAAGCAATGGCCGTTCGCCGGACAATGGGCGCTTCCCGGGGGGTTCTCCAGGGAAACCGAGACGGTTCACGAATGCGCGCGCCGGGAGCTGCTGGAGGAAACGGGGGTGGCCGATGTGCACCTCGAATATTTCAACGTGTACAGTACGCCGAAGCGCGACCCGCGGGGTTGGATCATCTCTCATGCTTTTTTTGCCCTGGTGAACGAGAAGTACTTGGAGAAGCGGAGGGCGGCGGACGATGCCGCGGAGGTCCGATTATTCCCCGTGCGGGAGGCGCTTTCGATGGAGCTTGCTTTTGACCACCGGCAAATCGTGCAGGACGCGTTGAGGCGTATCCGCGAAAAGATGCTGACGACGACGATCGCCAAGCAGTTTTTGCCCGGGCAATTCACGATCGGCGAGCTGTACCAGGTGATTCAGACGGTTTGTCCCGATTTTGAAGAGCCGAACTTTATTCGCAAAATTACTTCCACCCAGAGCCGCAAAGGGCTGATTGAGGAAGTGAAGGATGCCGCCGGGCAGCCGCTCATGTCGAATAAATATTCCCAGCGCGCGGCGCAGCTGTACTGCTTCACGGGACTGGAGCCGCAGCTGTCGATTTACAGCTAATCCCACTATGATAAAAAAAGGACGGTGCCAAGATGAAAGCTCTTATTGTAATTGATTATACGGTGGATTTTGTCGTAGGGAAGCTGCCTTGCGGCCAGCCGGCTATCGACATTGAGGAACGCATTGCGGAGCTTACGGAAGAGTTCGTTCAGAGCGGGGATTTCGTCGTCATGGCGGTAGATTTGCATGATGAGAACGATCCGCTGCACCCCGAGTCGAAGCTGTTTCCGCCCCATAATATCCGCGGCACAAGCGGCCGCGAGCTGTACGGCAAGCTGAAGCCGGTGTATGAAGGCAGCCGGGAAGCGATCTATTGGATGGATAAAACGAGATACAGCGCTTTTTGCGGGACCGATCTGGAGCTTAAGCTGCGGTCGCGGGGCATCCGCGAGCTTCATCTCGTCGGCGTCTGCACCGATATATGCGTGCTTCATACGGCGGTCGACGCGTATAACAAAGGGTTCGACATCGTCGTTCACCGGGATGCGGCAGCCAGCTTTAATGCGGCAGGGCATGAATGGGCCCTGGGGCATTTTGAACATACGCTCGGCGCCAGCGTGGTAGCCAAGTTTTAACCCGGCTTAGAAGAGGGAACACTGATTGGAATCCGGACGGATTCTGGAATAATTCGATAACGATATGACGAACTGTGGATGGAGTGATCGGCATGACCTACGATAACTTGACTTTGCATACGGATAAATACCAAATCAATATGATGTACGCGCATTGGATTCACGGCACGCTGAATCATAAAGCGGTGTTTGAAGTTTTTTTCCGCAAGCTGCCGTTCGGCAACGGATATGCGGTGTTTGCGGGACTCGAGCGGATCGTCCGCTACGTGAACAGCCTTCACTTCGACGATGCGGCGATTCAATATTTAAGCGAGCAGGAGGAGCAGTACGATCCGGCTTTTCTCGATAAGCTGCGCGGGTTCCGCTTTGGCGGCAATATCAGCAGTGTAGAAGAGGGCACGATCGTATTTCCCAACGAGCCGCTCATCCGGGTGGAGGCTACGATCTTCGAAGCGCAGCTTCTGGAGACGGCGATGCTGAACTTCATGAACTTCCAGACGCTGATTGCTACGAAGGCTTCCCGTATTAGACAGGTTGCGCCGGACGATACGCTGATGGAGTTCGGGACGAGAAGGGCGCAGGAGGCGGATGCCGCGATCTGGGGGGCGCGGGCCTCGTATATCGCCGGGTTCGACGCTACGTCGAATATGAGGGCGGGCATGCTGTTCGGCATCCCGAGCAAAGGCACTCATGCCCATGCCTGGGTACAGTCCAACGATTCGGAGGAAATCGCATTCGAACGGTATGCGGAGGCGCTGCCCAATCAGGTGACGCTGCTGGTCGATACGTACGATACGCTGAGAAGCGGGGTTCCGAATGCGATCAAAATCGCCAAACAAATGGAACTGAAGGGGAAACGGATGGGCGGTATCCGGCTGGACAGCGGCGATTTGGCTTATTTGTCGAAAACGGCGCGGACCATGCTCGATGAGGCGGGACTATCGTATGTCGTTATCGTAGCTTCGAACGATCTCGATGAAAATATTATTTTCAACTTGAAGGCGCAGGGCGCCAAGATCGATAGCTGGGGTGTAGGAACACAGCTGATTACGGCCGCGGATCAGCCGGCTCTGGGCGGCGTATATAAGCTGGTTGCCCGGGAGAAAGACGGTGAGCTAGTACCGGTGATCAAAATTTCCGGAAATCCCGAGAAGGTATCGAATCCCGGCAGGAAGGACGTATTCCGGATCGTCAGTCGCGAAACGGGTAAAGCCGTGGCCGACTACGTGGCGCTCACCGGGGAGAACGAGGTACAGCAGGGCAAGAAGCTGAAGCTGTTCGATAAGGTGCATTCGTACATTTACAGATACGTGGATAATTACGATGCCAAGCCGCTATTGACGCCGATCTTCGTTGACGGCCGCCAGGTGTACGAACTGCCGACTTTGGACCAAATTCGCAGCCATCACCAGCAGCAGCTCGCCTTGTTTTGGCCGGAGTACTTGCGCAAGCTGAATCCCGCCGAATATCCGGTCAACCTGAGCACGACCGCGTGGGAACTGAAGATGGATTTGATCCATCAGTACCAAGCGTAATGTTTTGCCCCAGCCCGACGATCGGAAGCCGCTTGGCGACCGGGATGTCGGGCTTTCGTATATTTTTTCCAGGAATATAATAAATGTGTTGATAACGCTTACCTAACGGCTGATTTTATAGTATAATGACATCAACCTGTGCAATAAGCACACGATCAATCCTACTTATAGGATCGGAGGAATCAAAATGAGAGTGCATGAAATTACAGTCGCTGCCGATTTTCAGCCCCAGTATTTGCAAATGGTCGTGCAAAAAGCAAGCCATTTCAGCTCGGATATCAAAATAAAGTTTGAGAAAGAAAACATACAGCTGGATGCCAAAAGCATTCTCGGAATGATGCTGCTTCCGATTCGCCAGGGCACCAGAATTACGATTCAAACGAAAGGAAGCGATGAAGAAGAGGCTATCGAGGCGATGAGCAGCCTGCTGGAAAAGCATTGATCGCTCGGCCCGCCATCGCTATCCCCCATACCGCCGCCGTAGGAAAAGACCGCTGACGAAGGAAAGCGGTTATTTTTTTGCCGCAGAGATTCGTCCGCATACCGCCCAGTACAGGAGCGATCAACAATTATCGTTATGGGAAGCATTGCCATAACAGCCAACGCCGCTGAACGTTAAACCCCTGCGCGGCGACAACGCCGCCCTAATCCCGCAAGTCCTTGTCTTGTCGCTATTATGCCCATGCCGCTGCTGAGAATCGTAAAAAAACACAAGAAGACCGTAAATTTACCCCATGACCCTGCTGATGAAAACGTCTACAATAGGAAAAAAATGAAATTTAATCCACTGTTTGAGTAAGCGGTTAATCAAACAGGAATTTGTACCTGAGAAGACGGAGGACATGAATATGAGACGCGCGGTTTCCAACTGGTTCGACCCGGTTTCGTACCGGATAGAGAAAGGGGTTTCTTACCTGGGGCCTGACAGGAAGGAACAAATGGACGTATACTTGCCCCAATATCCGGGAAATGAAACCTTTCCTTGTATTATCGTCGTACACGGCGGCGGCTGGGCGGCCGGCAGGCGCAGCGGGCTAAAGGATTTGCAGATTGCCGTCAATCTGGTGGCATGCGGCTATGTCGTCATGATCATCGATTGCGCGGTTGCTCGGCATTCCGTGGAACGTTGGAACCACGATCTGCTTATTCCGGGATGGCCGAATAACTTGTACGATTGCAAAACCGCAGTTCGTTTCGCCAAAAAACAAGCGGAAGCCTATCATATCGACCCCGAGAGAATCGGGATTATCGGCGGGGCGAGCGGAGGGCATCTGGCCTTGTTCGCCGCGTTTACCGCCAATCACCGGGGGCTGCTCGGAGAAGGGCTGTACGCCGAATATTCATCGAGCATCCAGTGCGCGGTTAATTTGTACGGTATCCCGGATGTGCTTACCTGGGGAAGCAAGAGCTTCAGCGGTGTGCCGCTTGCGCCGGCCTCGCAGGATCCAGCCTGGAGAGCGGCCGCCAAGCTTGAAGCCACCCGTCATAAGAGCAAGGATGTGCCACCGATGTTCATTGTCCATGGCGAACAGGATGAGGAGATTCAATTCCGGCTGTCCGACGAATTCGTCAACCAACTGAAGGAATTGAACACGGTTAGCCAGTATGCCGTAGAAGGAGCAAGGCAGCGTCTGCCGAGCAGGGCAGCTCCGGCCATCGATCTTAGGCCGCTGATCATCCGGTTTTTGGACGCCTATTTGAAATAACGAGATCCGCAGCCTCCGTGTTATATTTTAATGGCTTTAAGCAGTAGACGACTCCCTATAGGGGATTCGTCCATCTATTTACAAACCGCTGGTCGGTTTGTATAATGAGTTATATGCTTCATGTAAAGCATCATGATCGATCTCAAAGATTGCGGAGGAACTTATGAAGAGAGAATTGAAACGACAGCAGACTTGGCAGCTGCTGCTTGATACGACTCAGGAGCTGATTCGCGAAAAAGGCTGCGCCAAAACGACCTTCAGCGATATTATGGAACGGTCCGGACTGTCGAAGGGGGCGATCTTTCATTACGTCAAGAGCAAAGACGAATTGCTGGCTATGATTCTTCAGCAGAAGCTGGAGGAAACGAACAGCCGATTTTTCGAAGGGGTTATCCATGAAGACGGAGAGGTCCGGTTCGCGGGACCGATGGGCGCCATTGCGAACAGTTTGCCTGTGCTGGAGGAATCGCGCGATATTACGAATCAAATTTTTATGTATTTGCTTGGCAGAAGCGATGAATCCGCGGTAGAGGAGATTAGGAGGTTTTACGAGCAGGCGGCTCAATTTTCGCGCAAATGGATTGAGACGGGACAGGAGCATGGAGTCATCCCGCAGAGTGTGAACGCCGACAAAACGGCCGATCTGTTCATGCTTATCTCCTTCGGTTTGCGTGTGCGCGGCTTTATCGCTTCGGATAAGAAAGCTTTTCAAATCGGCGATTTCACGAAATTAATGGTTGATATATTGCAGCCGGAGAAAAAAAGTGATCGTTAATTATTTTAGGCGGAGGGAAAAAAGATGGCGCCATTCTATGCGTTGACGGGTTCTTTTGTATTGCTGCGGCTTGCGGGCTGGCTGGGCTGGGAGGCTATGAACGACTGGATTCATCCGCTGCGGATCGCGGTGGCGCTGATGTTCCTGCTGGCGGCCACGGCGCATTGGGGGAAACGGCGGCCGGATCTGATTCGCATGGTTCCCGCGTCGTTGCCGAGACCGGACTGGATTATCTCGGCGACAGGCTGGCTGGAAGTGATCGGAGCCGCCGCCATCGTCCTGCCGGCAACGGCGCGCGCCGCCTCGCTATGTCTTGCCTGCATGCTGCTAATGATGTTTCCGGCCAATATCAGGGCGGCCAGGAACGGCTTGACGCTTGCGGGCAAGCCTGCGACGCCGCTGCTGCTGCGTACGGTGCTGCAGATCGTCTTTTTGGCGGCGGTGCTGACGGCAGGCTATCCGGTAAGCTAAAGACAGCGGGGGTTCGACTTTAAGCGGCATGATTCATGCTGCAGCTTCCCGTCAAGCGCCTGCATCAGCATCAAAGCCAAGGCCTCGCGCTGCGGGGCTATTTTAGCGTAATAAAGAGCGTTTCCCGTTGGCGATAAAAACTTCAGGTGAACGCGAAAATGAAGATTGACTTCAATACGATATATCGTTATTATGAATATAACGATATATCGTATTCTTTTATTAAGGGAGAGATTGCATTGAAAAAGCATTTCGCAGATCAAGCAAGGTATCGTATGAAACGAGGCGGCCGAGAGGAGCATTGGCCGTTTTACGGCGACCACCATCATCGCAGAAGAGCTTTTCCGCCTGACGGGGGCCGGGAGGTTTATTACCGACACGGCTTCCGCGGCGAAGGACGCGGGGAAGGCAGAGGCGGCGGCAAGCGGTATTTCGGCCGCGGCGACGTCAAGTTCGCGCTGCTGGAGCTGCTTGCCGCCGAGCCGATGCACGGCTATCAGATTATGAAGGCGCTGGAGGAAGCGTCCGGAGGACTGTATGTGCCGAGCGCCGGCTCGATCTACCCGACGCTGCAGATGCTGGAGGACCGAGAGTGGGTTCGCTCCGGCGAGCAGGACGGCAAGAAGGTGTACCGGATTACCGACTTGGGACAGGAAGCCGTATCCGAGTGGAAAGCGAAGGGAGAGCGGGAAGAACCCCGCGGCAGAGGACACAGACAGGAGCACCGCGCCCAAGCGAACCCGGCCGAACTGATGGAGCTTCGGGAGTCCGGCAAAGACACGTTAAAGCAGATTTTGCTGGCGGCGCGGGGAGGCGCCCTTCAGCCGGAGCAGCTCGCCGCTCTGCAGCAGCTTTTCCGTCAGCTTAAGACCGATGTCGATCACATTTTGACCGTGCAGCAACCCGATCAGGCCGATCAGGCCGACTCGGTTAGCGGTTCCGGTTCATCCGATTCGGATACGGAGCAAGAGCAGCGCCCGTAACGGCATAACGGAGCGTAGCGCAGGCCTGTTGAAATGAAAAGCAGAATAGTAACACTCTAAGACGCCGTCAAGGCGTCTTTCTCGTTGTTTAGGAAATGATGCGCAGCCATATCCTGTGGAAATCCGTGGGCACCCCCGAAAGGAAAGTCTACCCATAGAACGATCCCAGAGGAAGGGTTAGACGCCGATCCAGCTTAGGCTGGATGCGGACGGAATAAGCTTCAGAGTATCACGTCACTTTTGGGGGATTTGTTCTATTTAAGAACGAAAAAGCGCAAGGTGCTGGTATCTTTTTTTGCAGGTTACGAATAAATCACGACCCTTTCAAGCGCTATGAAGAAAAAAGTGCAAAACAGTTCTGGAAACTGTCCATTGAATTGCGGCAATGTCTATGATAGATTACGATAGTGATAATGATTATCATTTACACGTCAATATGCCTTAACATTACCACGAACAAGGCGGATAGGATGAAGCGATGAAGGGATTATTAAAGAACGAGCTCTGGGATAACCGGGAGCTGACGATTTATGTACCGCCGACATACGGCTCAAAGCCGGATAGGGCTTATCCGGTCGTTTACGTTCATGATGGAGGCAATTTGTTTGACCCGAAGTACAGCGAATCGTTAACTGTGCTGGAGCGGCAGTTCGCAAGCGGGGAGCTCAGGGAGCTGATTCTCGTCGGAATTCGGCCGCTGCAAAGGCTGGATGAATATACGCCTTGGCCCGCTCAAGCGCTTTCGGCCAAATTCGCCGACTTCGGAGGCCGGGGGAGCGAATACGCCGACTTGATCGTTCGGAAGCTGATCCCTTATATCAGGGAGCGCTATGCGGTTCTGGAAGGACCGGAGCATACCGCAATGGCGGGGGCTTCGCTCGGAGGCTTGATCTCAATGTATGCGGCATACTTGCACCCGGATCGATTCGGCCGGATCGGGTCGATTTCGGGCTCGTACTGGTATCCCGGCTTTGTCGATTATATGCGCGCCCATTCGTTAGAGGATAGAGCGTATCGCCGAATCTATATGGATGTCGGCAGCATCGAGGGCAAGCAAATGTATCCGCTGAACCGGCAGGTGCACGCTCTGCTGCGGCAAATGGGACATGACGATGACCGTCTGCGGTTCGATGTCGAAGAGGGAGCGGCTCATGATCCGTCGCTGTTTCCGATGCGATTGCCGAAGGCGCTTCAATGGCTGTTCGCCGACCGAACAGGTAAGGACAAGAAAATAAGATAAAGAGAGTGCAACGCTTATGCAGCTTAAAAAAAATTTGCCGGCCGTCATTTTATGGTGCTCGCCGGCCGCCATCATTTTGACGATCGTATTATCCATCATGTACGGAGCCAAAGATATCGACTCGGCGACTTTGTGGGATGCGCTGGTTCATTTTGATCCCGGCAACGTCAACCATCAGATTGTCGTGAACTCGCGACTGCCTCGGGTTATCGGGGCTTTGCTCATCGGAGCCTTCCTCGCTATTTCGGGAGCCATCATGCAGGGGATGACCAGAAACTATCTGGCATCCCCTTCCATTATGGGGGTGTCCGACGGTTCGGCCTTCGCCATCACGATGTGCATGATCTGGCTGCCAAATTCTTCTTCCATCGAGATGATTTTATACTCATTTGTCGGCTCGGCGCTCGGCGCCGGCATCGTCTTCGGGCTGGCGTGGCTTCTGCCGGGAGGGATGTCCCCGGTGCGTCTGGCCATCATCGGGACGATTATCGGCACGTTTCTAAGCAGCTTTTCGGCGGCGATCTCGACCTATTTCCAAATATCGCAAAGCATCAGCTTCTGGTATAATGCCAGGCTCCATCAAATGGACCCGCACTTAATCAAGCTGGCGCTCCCGTTCGGATTGGCGGGGATCATCGCCGCTCTGCTGATTTCCAGGTCGATCACCATATTATCGCTGGGAGACGAAATATCGGCCGGTCTGGGACAGCGAACGACGGCCGTGAAGGCGGCCGCAGCGCTGACCGTCGTCGTTCTCACCGGAGTCTCCGTCGCGCTGGCCGGAAAGATCGGCTTTGTCGGGCTGATCATCCCGCATATTACGCGCTTCCTGATAGGAGGCATCGACTACAAGTGGATCATTCCGTGCGCGGGCGTGCTGGGCGCCGTATTCTTAGGATTATCCGACGTGCTGAGCCGGTTTCTGAATTATCCGTTCGAAACCCCGATCGGCGTCGTGACTTCCGTGATCGGCGTACCGTTCTTCCTTTATTTGGCGAGAACGAGAGGAGGCGGCAAGCATGCGTCTTAATTCAGGAAAACGGCTGGCGGCCGTGCTCGCGATCGGACTATCCGCCGTGATCTTGGCGATGTATGTGAGCGTTACGAACGGAACGTTCGATATTACGGCCGCCGATGTTATCCGCACGCTGCTTCGAATCGATCCCGTGCCGGAGCACGATCTGGTCATTTTGGAATTCCGGCTGCCGCGCATCGTGATCGCCGCGCTCGTCGGCATCGGGCTCGGCGTCGCCGGCGCCGTCATTCAGGGAATTACCCGCAACGGACTGGCCGATCCGGGGATATTGGGCATTAACGCCGGAGCGGGGACGGCAATCGTCTTGTTCATGTTCTTCCTCCAAGGGCAGCTCAAAGGTGCCGGCTGGCTCGCCGTCATGACGATGCCGCTGTTCGGTTTGGCCGGAGGGCTTGGCGCTGCGGCGCTCATTTACGCATTCTCCTGGAAAAACGGGCGCTTGGACCCGCAGAGGCTGATTTTAACCGGAATTGCGATCGGTACGGGGCTTGGCGCCGTCTCCTTGTACCTGACGTTAAAGATGAAGTCGACCGATTTCGAAATGGCGACCGTCTGGCTTACGGGCAGCATATGGAATGCGAATTGGCAATATATTGCGGCGATTATGCCGTGGCTTGTGATCGGGGTTCCGCTCATCTGGAGCCGCTCCCGCATACTGGATTTGTTCCAACTGGAGGAGGGCAGCGTGATCAGCCTCGGCGTCTCGGCGGAGAAGGAGAAGGCGCTGCTGCTCATCGCCAGCGTCGGCATCGTCAGCGCTTGCGTTTCGGTATCCGGCGGCATCGGCTTTATCGGCTTAATGTCGCCGCATATCGCCAAACGGCTCGTCGGGCTGCAGCACCGCCATATCATTCCCGTATGCGGCATGGTCGGCATGCTGCTGCTGGTCGTCTCGGATCTGATCGCCAAGACGGTCTTCGCTCCGGCGGAGGTTCCTGTCGGGATCGTCGTCGCTTTGATCGGCGTGCCTTATTTTGTCTATTTGCTGTATAAGGCTAAAGCCTGAGCGAGGGGGCCCGGGCGGGCGTTCTTGGAATATGCAGGAAGCAGAAGGCCGAGCTTGGCGGTCAAAATCGGAGCCCGCATCGTCTGGGTGCGCGTTTTATCGGGAAAAGCGCCCCATTTGGCGGGAAAATGGCGGTTGACTTGCCGTCAAGCCATGTTATAATCTCTGAATACGCTTCGTAGCGCCGGATTATCAAGCCCGCTATAGAAAAAGACAGAGAGAGGAAGATAGGCTGTGGAGAAAACCGCTGCGAAAGCAGCACCTGTAGCTTCAACGGTATTTCCGATTATATTTGCCATCAGCATCGTTCATTTGCTTAACGATTCGATGCAGTCGACCGTGTCGGCGTTATTCCCGATATTGAAGGATACGCTGCAGCTGTCGTATACGCAGATCGGACTCATCGCGTTTGCGATGAATATGACGGCTTCGTTCCTGCAGCCGGTCGTAGGTTTGTATGCGGACATTCGTCCGAGGCCGTACATATTGCCGGTGGGGGTCTGCTTTACGCTGATCGGCATTATTTCGCTGGCGCTGGCGCCGAACTTTGCCGTCATCCTGCTGGCGGTGATCGCGATGGGGGTAGGCTCGGCCGTATTCCACCCCGAATCGTCGAGGGTCGCTTATTTGGCGGCCGGGGGGAAGCGCGGGCTCGCGCAGTCGATATTTCAGGTCGGCGGCAACATCGGCAGCTCGCTCGGCCCGATCATGACGGCGCTGATCTTCGTGCCCTTGGGGCAAATCGGGGTCATCTGGTTTACGATTGCGGCTATCATCGCGATAGCGATCCAATATTATGTAGCCGGATGGTACGGCAAGCAGCAAATTCAGCCGAGACGTTCATCCAAGGCCAAGAGCGCCGGGGAACGGACGACGTCGCTTACGCAGCTGCAAATTACGATCGCGATCGTCATCCTGGTATTTCTCGTCTTCTCCAAACATGTGTACATGTCGAGCATTACGAGCTTCTACACCTTTTATCTGATTAACGATTACGGAGTAACCGTCGAACACTCGCAGATGTATCTGTTCGCTTTCCTCGTCGCTTCGGCGGCGGGCACGTTCTTCGGAGGACCGCTGGCGGACCGTTACGGGCGCAGAAACATCATCTGGCTGTCCATCTTGGGGACGGCGCCGTTCTCGATTTTACTGCCGTATGCGAATTTGTTCTGGTCCGGCGTGCTGTGCGTCTGCGCGGGCTTCGTGCTCTCATCCGCATTTTCCATTATTGTGGTATACGCGCAGGAGTTGCTGCCGGGCAAAGTCGGACTCGTTTCCGGTTTATTCTTCGGTCTTGCGTTCGGCCTCGGCGGCCTCGGTTCCGCCGTGCTGGGCTCGATCGCCGATGCGACCAGCATTGCTTTCATCATGAAGCTGTGCGCATATTTGCCGCTGCTCGGCCTTCTCGCCGTATTGCTGCCAAAGGACGAGACCGTGCGCGGGCTCTAAGCTCATATTTCGCTGTGCCAAGCCGCAGACAAGGCCGTCCTTGTTGTGCGGCTTTTTTACAGGGTGAAGGCATTGAAACCCGCGGGACGTCAGGATGACGCTTCGTGTAAAAAAACTAACACGGCATGCGATGAAGACATCCGCAGCTTACGCAGCTACCGTTCTGATGAAGGGGAAAGGTTGTTTATAATCAAAAGCTACCATGAGAATGTTTGGTCCGGATGCTATCATATTATATAACTGCGGTTAACGGATCGGAACGTAGAGCGGTACGAGCCCTTCGGCTTGTTTCTTCGCGATGAAGACAGAATAGTGCAAGGAGGGGCGACCGGCGCGCTGAAATGGAATTATTTGAAGGCGGATATCGTTTGGATCGACGAGAGTTTGAGGGGACAAGGGTTCGGAAGCAAGCTGCTGCAAGAGATGGAGAAGATGGCGACAGAGCGGAGATGCGATTTCATCGAGCTGGATACGTTCAGCTTTCAAGCTCCCGATTTCTATATGAAGCACGGTTATGAAATCATCGGATTCATTGAGGATGCGGTGAACTTGAACTTGCAGCAGCTGACCTCCCGGTCATTTGGGCGGCAGCTGCTTTCTGTTCGGCGTTTTTACGATTTCGTCAATCTCCAGGCGAACAAATCTTCCAAGTGCCGCAGCAGCTCCGCGTTGTCCTTGCCCAGGGTAACCAAGTAGTTATACATTCCCTGGATAATGATTTCATTCGGGTCCTCTTTCTTCAACTCCCCGATTAGAGCCTCCAGCGATTGCAGCATCGTATCCGATGCGCGCTGGTCCTCGATATGGGTGTCGATCCACTGTTTGAACCGTTCCACCTTTAGCATCCAGGTGCTGCTTTCGCCGCACAGTCCCATATTTCGCAGCATGTCGATGGAGGAGAGGATCGGCCCGTCATTTTTGCGCAGCATGCCTTGAACCAGATCATCCAGCCGCTCGTACAGGAAGGAAGCCAGCTCCTCGGGCTTGCGCGCCACATGGTAGCTTAGGCAGTAGAACATATAGTCTTTCATCATGCTGTTCAGCAGAACCGCGCAGTCCAGCGAATGCTTCTCGATCGGCGGACCGTAAATGGCGATGATTCGAGTCTGATACCAGCCCATAATTTGCAATGTCGTCTGCAGCAGGATGTCTTTAATCGTTTCGTTCTGAATGAACGCGGCACCGTTGATCTGCATCATCGAGAGAAATTCCTTGTTGCCCATGATGATTTTCATCTGAAGATAAATGGCTTGCTCCAGAACTTGTCTGGGGGTTGAGGAAGGATTGGCAAGCGCTTGATTCATCCCATTGGAAATGAGATCCAGAAAATGGTTGTAAATCGAGATAAGCAGCTCTTCCTTGGAATGAAAATATAAATAAAACGCACCCTTGGATACGCCGGCAAGGCTGACGATATCCTGAATCGAGGTGGTGTGGTAGTCCCTTTCTCCGAACAGCTTAATGGCAGATTGAATGATCTGCGCCTTCTTATCTCTCATCAAGAATCCCTTCCCGGTTTCACATAGTCTATTACAGTTGATTGTATACGCAGCGGTAAAATTAGTCAAGAAAATGACCGACTGGTCAGTTTTAATATTTTTGACGTATTTTTTTATTGAAAAGTGTTGAAAATATTGGGTTTATTGTTTATATTACAATATGAATGACTGGTCAGTGTAGATGGTTAAGATGTTTGTTAACGATTTTATCTTTACTGCAGCCGATCATTACAAGAGAAAATGAAGAGGAGAGGACTATGCATTTTGCGCCGCAAAGCTTTGCTGAAGTAAAACAATATGTCAGCAACCATATGTCTCTTCTGCTGGAGGCGGACGGTCACAGCCCTCTGGTCGGGAGAATATTGGCGTTGCTGTTGTTTGCTACGGAACCGGTCAGCCTGCAGGAAATCGCCGAGCAGCTGAAAGTGACGCGAGCGGCGGTCAGCGTACATATCCGTTCAATGGAACGCAATGCCTTATGCCACAAAGTCGCAACGAGCAACGACCGCAAAAATTACTACTACATATCCGACGATGTCGATCTCTCCGCGATCCGCGCGTTTAAGGACAGGATTACGGCTACGCGGTCGATGGTCGATACGGCTTTGACCGCCTGCGACATGCTGCCGGACGTCCACCCTGAAGAGATGGAAGCCCATGATTTGCTCAAGCGCCGATTTTGCGAATTCGCCGCATTGAGCGATCTGCTGATGTCGCAGCTGGAGGAACTGGAGGAGAAGTGGAAGGTCATGAAGCAGCAATTGGGGGAACGTTAAGTTAGCATATCCGTGATCGATCCTATATTTTTGTAGTTGTAGTTGGAGCAGTCAGCAGTAGGAATGGAGGAGTAGAGAGATGAACAAGTTAACCCATTTTTCCTTGAAAAATGCTGCGGCCGTCATCATTATGAGTGTTCTTTTGTTCGTAGCGGGGGCGTTCTCGGCATCGCAGCTGAAGCAGGAAAGCATGCCGGATATATCGCTGCCGGTCGTGTTCGTAAGCACGGTGTATCCGGCTCCGCCCAAGGATGTGATGGAGGACGTAACGAAGAAGCTGGAGAAGCGGATCGTCGGGATCGAAGGCTTGAAGAAGGTAACCTCGACCTCGAACGACGGCTTCTCCGCCATTACCGTGGAGCTGGTCAACGGCCGCAAGCCGGATGACGCGAAGCGCGACATCGAGAGCGCGATCGCCGACATCAAGCTGCCGTCCACGGCTTCGCAGCCCAAAGTATCCAAGTTCGGGAGCAGCGATTTTCCGGTATTTTTCGGAGCCGTCAACGGCGATAACGGGATGAACCAGGAAGAGCTCAACCGGATTTATAAAGATACGATCGAGCCGACGCTCAGTGCGATGAAAGGGATCGACCATGTCGACTCCGTAGGCCAGCAGGAAGCGACGCTGAAGCTGAAGCTGGACATTAACGCGCTAAGCAACTATGGCATGACGCCGTCGCAAGTCCAATCGGGCATTCAGGCGGCTCTATTGACAAGTCCGGCAGGTACGGCGGATTTCAACGGCAGCGAGCAGATGGTGCGGATTCAGAGCGATCTGAACACGATCTATAATCTGGAAAATATGAAGCTGACGACAGCCACGGGGGAAACGGTGCTGTTGAAGCAAATTTCCAAAGTGGAGGCGATCTCCGACTCCGAATTTATCGACCGGCTTAACGGAAGTCCGGCCATCGGGATCACGCTGTACAAGAGCAAGGATGCGAACACGGTAGAGTTCTCTAACGACGTGAAGAAGCTGATCGCCGAATGGGAGAAAGAATTTCCGAATATTCATTTCACTACCGTATATAACTCCGCGAACGATGTAGAGAAGTCGATTCACGGGATGCTTAAGGAAGGCATATCGGGGGCCATCCTCGCATCGGTGATGATTTTGCTCTTCTTGAGAAATATTCGGATGACATTGATCGTTTTAGTCTCGATTCCGCTGTCCATTTTGACTACGCTGTCGATTATGGCTCCGCTCGGGATTACGCTTAACATTATGACGCTGGGCGGCCTGACGATCGCGGTCGGGCGCGTCGTGGACGACAGTATTGTCGTTATCGAGAATATTTACAGCGAGCTGCAAAGAGCGCATGAACGCAACGAGTCGGTTATTAAGCTGGCTACCGCGCGCGTAGCGTCTGCGATCACCTCGTCGACGATTACGACGGCGGGCGTGTTCCTGCCGATTGCGTTTGTCGGCGGGATTCTCGGGGATATATTCCGTCCGTTCGCCATTACGCTTGTTGTCGCGCTGATGACCTCGTTGATCGTCGCGCTGACCGTCATTCCGATGCTGGCGAAGCTGCTCGTGCTGAACAACAATAATATTAAGCTTCATGACGAAGAAAAATTGGGTAAGTTTTCCAGTAAGTACAAGAAGTTTCTCGAATGGTCTTTGGACAACCCGAAGAAAACCGTTCTGGTCGCTTTTCTCATATTCGTTGTAGCGATAGGCGGTACGGTGCCGTTCCTTCCCGCGGCTTTCATGCCGGACAGCGCTACGGATAAACAGGTGATGTTCACCTTGAAGCTGCCGCGCGAGACGTCGATCGAATCGATGGATCAGAAGGTGAAAGAGATTGAAGCGATGCTGAAGGAAGAGAAGGATTCCGCCGGTCAGCCGGCTTTCGATTATTTCGAATCGATGGTCGGTTACGATCAGAACAATACGAGCGGAGAGCGCGTGTCGTATAAGGCGATGATCATTGGGTCTTTGTCTCAAGCTTCCGACGCCAAGCAAATGTCCAAGGCCTATGCGGACAAAATTTTGTACATGGTGCCTAAAGGCTCCGAGGTCGAAGGCAGCTTGATGAGCGGCGCGATGTCCGGCTCGGGCGACGATTTCGCTTATTTGCTCAAAGGGGACGATCTGAACCAGCTGATGGCGGGAGCCGAGCTGATCAAGGAGAAGATGAAGCAGTTCCCAGAGCTGGAGGAGATCAAAGATAACCTGAGCGAGAAAAAAATGCAGGTCGAAGTAACCGTTGACCAGAACAAAGCGAGAGCTTACGGACTTTCCTCGGCACAAATTCTGGATACCGTCCGCGTCTGGCTCGGCAAGGTAGATATCGGAGAGCTGAAATTCGATAATACCACTTTCAAGACCCAAATGATGATTCAAGACGATTTCAAAAATTCCGTCGACAAAATCGGCTTGTTCCAAATTACGACGCCGACCGGCGCCGTGGTGAATCTGAACGAAGTCGCCAAGATCAAACAAGTCGACGCGCCTGCGGCAATCTCCCGCGAGATGCAGGAGCAGTTCGTGAAGATTACGGCGAAGATCGACAGTAAAGATAAGGGCGGAGTCAGCGCCAAAGTCGCCGAAGAATTGAAGAAGGTAGAGCTTCCGAGCGGAATTCGGGCTTCGGTTCAAGGGGTTAGCGACGATATTCAGGAGAGCTTCGGCCAAATGGCGGTCGCCATGGTAGCCGCGATTCTGCTCGTCTATCTGGTTATGGTCATTGCATTCGGCAACGCCAGCGCGCCGTTCGTCATCCTGTTCTCCTTGCCGCTGGCCGCTATCGGAGGTTTCCTCGGATTGCTGATCGCCGGCGAGTCCCTCAACATTACTTCGTTGATCGGCTTCCTGATGCTGATCGGGGTCGTGGTGACGAACGCGATCGTGTTGATCGACCGCGTGCAGCAGCTGCGCGAGGAAGGAGCATCCGTCAGAGACGCTTTGGTGAAGGCGGGTCTCACGCGTTTGCGCCCGATTATAATGACGGCGGGAGCAACGGTCATTTCCTTGCTGCCGCTCGGGATCGGCTTGTCCGAAGGCTCGCTGATTTCCAAAGGTCTCGCCGTAGTCGTTATCGGCGGTTTGACGACCTCCACCGTGCTTACCTTGGTCGTCGTGCCGGTCGTGTATGAAATTATCGATGCGATGAAAGTCCGCGTCATCCGGTTCTTGTACAGAGGCAAAAACAAAGGGAAAGCGGAAGCCAAGACGGGCATCGCCCATTAATTCGATCAAAGCTTCGATCGCAGAAACGACAAGGGAAAGGGAGAATCGTTCAATGAACCATATATTTTCAAACTCGGTGAAAAAGAATCTGAGCGTCGTCGGAGCTCTCGTCATAAGCGCGGCTCTGTTTGCAGGATGCAGCGCCAAGCCGGATGCGCAAGCGCAAAGCGCTGCGGAGCCGCAGATCAAAACGGTCAAAGTGGAAAAAGTGCAAAAGCAAAAAATCGCCGATCCGCTGGAACAGGTCGCCGATATCGTATCCTCGCTGCAAATCGACGTCATTGCCAAGGCGGGGGGCGACGTACAGGAATTGGTGAAGAAGCGGGGAGATATGGTGGAGAAAGGGGAGGTCATCTTCCGTCTGGACCCTACCGATGTGCTCATCGGCAAGGAGAAGGCGCAAATAGCCGTAACCGGAACCCAGCAGCAGATGGACAAAGCGCGTCAAGATTTGGCGGATTCCAAGCTGGAGCTTCAGAACGCCATTACCAAGCAGGAAACCGCGATCAAGGATGCGGAGAAAAATTATAACAAGATGCGCAACGATTACGACCAAGGTCTCGTTACGAAATTTCAGTTGGAGCAAACGGAAGATCAGCTGAAAAACCAGCGGCTCGATCTGGAAAGCAGCCGCAGCAAACTGAAAACGCTGGAGAACACCAACTCGCTCTCCCAGCTGGAGCAGGCTCTGCAATCGGCGAACGTATCGATTCGCGAGGCGGACCGCACGCTGGAAAATATGGAAGTGAAAGCTCCGGTCAGCGGCATCATTACCGACCTGCCCGTCGAGACGGGCATGACCATCTCCGCCGGTTTCAAGGGAGCCCAGGTGCAGCAGCTCGATCCGATCAAGATCAAAGCGGAATTGACGGAGAGCTCGGCGAATCTGGTGCGCGGCAAGCAGGAGCTGACCTTCTATGTTCCGGGAACGACCGATAAAATGAAGGGCAAGGTCAGCTACCTCGCCGATGTGATGAGCGCCAATTCCAAATCGTATTCTTTGGAGCTGGAGGTGCCTAACGCCGATCGCAAGCTGAAGCCGGGCATGAAAGCGCAAATCCTGCTGACGGATGATCAGGATCAAGTCGTCGTTGCCATTCCGACGCTGAGCGTCGTTCGTGAAGGCGGCGAAACGTTCGTCTTCGTGCTTGCAGGCGATCAGGTCGAGAAGCGTAAGGTCGAAATGGGCCGGTTGAACGAAACGAACCAGGAAGTGCTTTCCGGTTTGAAGGAAGGCGAGCAATTGGTCGTCTCCGGTCAGCACCAGTTGAAGGATCAAGAAAAGGTTCAGCTGGCTCAATAAAAATTCAAGGAGGAGAAACCATGAATCCAAAGTTGAAGAAAACCGCCGCCGTCATGATTTTATCAGCATCGCTTATGAGTACGGGATATTCGGCTTTTGCAGAAGAGACGACTCCTGCGGTCGCTGCAGAGGTGAAGGCTCAGACCGTCTACCCGCTCACCGATCAGCTGGAAGTTGAAGTGAAGAGTATATTGAACGAACATGTTCCGGAAGGGACGCGAATCGGCGTCGTCGTCCGGATGAAAAATAACTATTCCGATTTTGTCCGCGTTCCCGAGTACGAGCTAAGAGTCAAGACAGAGGACGGCACCGAATACAAGCTGGAGCCGAGCGCTTCGAACGCCAAGGCGATTCAGTCCAAGGCAAACACGGAGCTGAGCTATATGGCGGTCATCGACCGTACCGATGATGTCGCGCTCTCCGAAGTCAACTGGACGGACGTAGATTACTACGTATATCCGAAGAAACAGACGCTCATTCTCGCCATTCCGGTTGCGGGCCAATCGTGGCAAGGAAGCGATATGCAGATTAAAGACGAAGCCGCCGTCAAGAAGTGGTCGGATTCGTTCAAAATTCCATCGCTCATCTCGCCGATTCAATATACGCCGGTGAACATCGACAAGCAGTCGACGGAGCAAGGAACGGTGTACGTCGTGCAGCTGCTGGCCTACAACCCGACGGACAAGCGCGAAACGGTACCCGACTTCCTCGTCGACGGGAAGACAGGAGCCAAAGTATTTTCCGGCAAGCGGGTGGAGGAAGGCCAAGTCGTATTGGAGGGCAAGGAAGAGAAATACATCCACTATGCGATCCCGACGGAACAGGATACGGTGTTATCGAGCCTCAACGTGCTGACGACCGAGAACTTCACGCAAGCTCCGGCATCCGCAGGGGCCGCTCCCGAGGTCGTGAAATACAATGTAGGGAGACTGAACATTTTGCTGCCTTCGCAAACGTTGGGCAACAGCTACGAGACGTACGCGATGGGCAGCGCGATGAAGTTCGACAGCCGCAGCGAGCTGATTCACCCGGATATCGACGTATCGCTGGTGGAATTCGAGATGCAGGATAACGAAGAGGAAGGCAACAAAAATGTGACGGCCAAGTTCAAGCTGTACAACAAGAGCGATCGTCCGATGGCGATTCCCGTATTCGATGCCGATCTGGTCAGTGCGGAAGGCTATGAATACACCGGCAAGCGGCAGACGATCACGGATTCGCCGATACTTCCGAACGGCGGCATCACCGTGAATTACTCGTTCGCTCTGCCCGTATCCGAGTCGGGGCAAGGCTTGGCTATGAAAATCGGCGATCCGAAGACCGCGGCGCCTTACAAGACGACAATCGCCGCCTATCGGGTCGCGCTGCAGCAGCCGGAAGACGGCGCCGTCAAATTCAACGTTTATCCGTTCCGGTTCGATCTGACCCATTGGGATATTTCGTTCCAGTTCAATTCTCAGACCTTCGAATATTCTTACAAAGGCAAATTCTTTATGGATATCGAGCGCGAGCCGAACGTCCAAGTGGACGCCAACTTCTCGAAGCTGCAGTTCGAGCTGTATGACTCGGCAGGACGTCTGGTCGGCACCAGCACGAATTCGTTTATCGGACCGAACCGTCTAGTCACTGGGGAAAACAATATCGTATTCAAAGGCACGTCCCAACAGTTCGACGCTCCGCTGACGTTGAAAGTGTACGAGGTCTATACGACCGCAAGCGGCGAGTCGAAACGTCTGGTTACTCAGCTTACGCAATAATCCTAATTTTTCCAGTGCAAGAAAGAAGAAGCCGCAGCGAATGCTGCGGCTTTTTAACTTTTGTATGCGTCAATGAATAAGCTCGATAGAAGAATCGCTGGAGGCTTGGATTAACAACCCGTCGTCGGATATGAGCAGGCGAGAGACCGGCTTCGCTGCTTCCAGCAGCAGTCGACCAGAACCGTCCAGCAGTACGACGCCGTAGTCGGCATTTTCGCCGAGTCGGCATACGAGCCGATTGTGAAGCGCTCGCACCTCTGCGACCGGCGTTTTCCATACAAGCGGGTCATTTCCGCTAGGATCGGCCTGATACAGGTCGAATCGGTTCGCTTCTTTCTCGGTAGTATAAAATACATGTCCGTCGATGCTGTCAAACCAGGACACGGCATGGTCGGACCATTTCATTTCGCCCGTCCCGTCCAGTGCCGACGAGTACAATGCGTTGTCCTTGTCTTTTACATAATATAGCTTGTTATCGATAACGCGAAAGCGGCTGACGCTTGAGCTTACGATTTTCTCGGTCGCATTCGTTTCGAGGTTGATTCTGTAAATGTTATTGGCATCGGATTCGCTGCGTGAAGCAAGCACATACACATCGTCCCCGATGACGGCGGTATAGGCAGCATCGCCGCCGGTTGGTAACGACCAACTGCCGTTGAACGTAGCCGCGTACATCAATTTCGGATCTCCAATACGTTTACCGTGCGTGTCGTCCTGCCCCGGCGGCGCCAAATACAAGTTGCCGCCTTCGAACGCCGAAGCCCCGAGACGAAGGATCAGCGTGCCGTAAGGCGTGTCGTGGAAATTCAGATACCCTTGATGTACCAGCTGCGCTTTCCCGTCTTCGCCGATTTTTACGAACTCGTCGTGACCCATAATTCCACCCCCGAGGTGATAGGTCAACCACAGCGTATTGTCGCGGATTTGAAAGGATGCTTGCTTCTGCAATCCTTCCGAGGTTTGGACATTGTAGGAATAAATCTCTTCCTTGTCGGACGGCCGCTGGGCGGAAGCCCTATATACATGGTTTGTCGTATCCGTCGTCTCGATGAAATAATAATACCCCTTGAACAGAGCGACGTCGTTCTCGCCGGCAGCCGCAGGAAGGTCCGCTATTTGCACCTGCGGGTTATCGGATGTGATGCTAAGGCCGCCGGCATCGTCCCACTGGTAATTCCATCCAAATTGGTCGTGCGCAAACCGCCACGTCATCGGGAAATAGGTGACATTCCGGAAGCTCAGCAACGGATAGTCTTCCTTGGCATTGTCGATCGCCTTGCCGTTGATCGTGACGGTCGATGCGAGAACTTCAGCCGTATAGGCGGCTGCGTTGCGCTGCTCGGACTTGTACGGCATATAAGGGGAGGTCACCGGTCCTTGCTGAATGTTTAAACCTTTGTCCGGCGACCAATTCGCCTCCAGGCCTAGAAGTCTGGTATCGTACCACGTCATCGGGAAATAGGTGATATCGCGGTAAACCAGCAGCGGGTATTCGCGGTACTGATTTTCCACCTTATGTCCGTTCAGGCTCACTGTAAAATTTGGCAGCGTCACCTTCGCGCTCCTATCGGCAGCTTGACTGTGTCCGCCAGGAGCCAACAAACTCATGCATAATGAAAAAACAAGCGTATAACCGGCCCATTTGTTTCTCAACGTTTGCGTCATCTCCTCTCTAGTGATTTAAACGTGCGAATTGGCGAAATGTTACGGATTGCATACGTAATATTGTGTTAGGCAGGAAAGTTTGGTTATAAACGCAATGGACCTTCGTTTTTTATGGTAAAATACCCACAATAAGGGAGGTTCGGATATGAATATAGAAACGATATTGGTTCCGTATGAAGAAAAAACGGTGCTTTACAATCTCATCTAGTTATATCGTTACGATAGCAGCGAGTTTGACGGGCATGTGCTTAACAATCATGGGTTATACCTCTATAAATACTTGGATCATCAATGGACGGACGAATACCGACGACCGTTTATAGTACAAGTCGACGGACAGATTGCCGGCTTTGTTTTAATGATTCTGGATGTACCAAAGGAATATACGAAATTGAGTTCATCCGAGAAAACACATGTGGTAAGCGACTTCTTTATTATGAGGAAGTACAGGCGCAAAGGTGTCGGCAGAAAGGTAGCGTACTCATTGTTCGAGCAGTTTACCGGCACATGGGAGATCAGGCAAACACTGGCCAACAAGCCTGCATATGCATTTTGGAAACAGGTCATTTCCCAGTATAAGCCAAACAACTCTTACCAAGAGAAAATTTTGCAGGATGAGAAATGGAATGGCCCTGTATTTGTATTTGAAATCTAGAAAGGACGGAAATCCCAATGAAAGCGTTCATCCTATCCGATATTCACAGCAATATTCAATCTTTACGCGCCGTATGGGAACGGGAAAGTGATAGCGATATCATATATTGTACAGGGGATTTGGTCGATTGCGGCCCTTTTCCGGGCGAGGTGATCGATTGGGTACGCAAGCATCAAGTGATTTGTACCAAAGGCAATCATGACGAGAGGATTATCGCGCATTATCATTCACGCATCAAAATGGAAGATTTACCGGACAACAAGGGAAATTGGGCCTACCATAATGCAGGCTGTCTCAATGACGAAGAAATTCGCTTTTTGCAGGAATTGCCCGAATCGGTCGAGTGCCGTATGGATGGCTTTCATTATTGCATGAAGCACCAATTTGGCGAAAAATATGAAACCATCGAAAGCATTCATCAGCTCCGGCATTTCTGGTCGAAACACACCGCGGCAGTCGAAACCCACTCTCAAGCTAAAAGAGTCATATTCGGGCATACCCACTGGCAGGCGGTCCAATATCTTAAAGATGACGAGCTGTGGATGAATCCGGGCAGCACTTCTTATCGCCCCACACGCCAGAAGGAAGACCGTTCGCTGGATGCGCATTATATCACCATCACGGACGGCCAAATCCGTATGAAAAGCGTCGACTATGATGTTACGCCGCTCATCCGGGCTTCCGCAGAGGTTCATTTGCCTTCGTATTGGGGGTGAAAAAAGAGGTGTTTAAAGTGTCCGATGTATACTATCCTCCCCAAGAATCGAATGGCGGGTGGAGAATGAATACAGCAATGGTAGCTTATCTAATGATTTGCCTAAAGATGCGTTTGCACTAAGGGGAGCCGGTCTTAATATTATTCTGATCATCCCAAGTATGGACTTGATTGTTATCAGGACGAGCATGATGAAGCGGTGAACCCGCTGTCTATTTCTCTGGGAAGGAGATTAACGAGTTGGAACCTTTTTTTCAGTTTGATACAGCAGAGAACAGGCAAGCCCTGCTTTCACGTGCAAGAGACGTTGTTCTAACAGCGCTGCGACAGTACGAGCTAGAATGGAATTCCATCCGCTTTATTCAATTGTCAGATACCATTACATACAAAATAGAAACGACTGCATCAAAAAGCTATCTGCTCCGCATTCATTCGGAACGAATGAATAAAGAAGAGATTCGCTCTGAGCTCGTATTTCTCGATGAATTAAAAAACGTACATGGTTTACTTGTCCCTACAGGAATTAAGAGCCTTAATGATTCTGATATACTGGAATGTGCTACCAAAGAAGGCTTTAAAGAACCTCTTGTCACCTTAATGAATTGGGTTGATGGAGAACATTTAAACGGAAAATGTACGGATGATCATCTATATAGTATGGGCGCTATGATGGGCAAACTTCATGTAGCTTCAACTCGTTTCGTTGCGCCTCATGATTTTATGCGACCTCATTGGGGCATCAACAGCCTTAGAACCGACATCCAAAAACTAGAACGATATTATCCAAGATTTTTATCAACCAATGCTTGGAGTCTGTATCAATCAGCTTTTGATAAAATTGCATACCAACTTGAAGTTATGCATCCAACGGATCAGAACTATGGGCTTATTCATGCTGATTTACATACTGGAAACATTGTTTTTAATAACGGACAACCTTATCCGATCGATTTCGGAAGATGCGGCTACGGGTACTTTTTGTACGACATGGCAGGGGCTTTGTTAGAACTTTCCCCGAAACAACGGCAGTTATTTATTCAAGGTTATGAAAGCGTTAAGAGTATAGATGGGGATTATATTTACGAGTTGGAATGTTTTTTCATCATGTTCATGATCGAAAATTACTGTCATCATTGCTCCGATCCCAATGAAACTCCGAATTTGATCCAAGAGCAACAATATGCCCAGGCATATATCCAAGAGTACTTGGACGATAATTCATTTCTGTTCAAGATGGTAGAGCCTATAGAAGTTGACGAAGTTAATAAAGGAGAAACACTATGAAAGATCCAAGAGTTGAACAACTCGCTAAAAATCTTATTGAATATTCAGTTAGGCTGCAACCGGGGGAAAAACTATTAATTGAGCTTGAAGGATTAGAGATTCCTTTGGCTAAAGAGTTGATAAGACAAGCTTATGCTGTCGGTGGAATTCCATTTCTGTTAATCAATAATCATGAATTATTAAGAGAACTACTAATGGGCTGCAATGAAGAACAATTAATAGCAATGGCAACCTACGACTTAACTAGGGTAAAAGAAATGCAGGCTTACATCCTCATCAGAGCCGGAGAGAACATGAATGAATTGAGCGGTGTCTCTCCTGAGAAGATGGCGCTATATCGAAAGCTTTATTCTCAAAAAATCATCGGCAGGCGCTACAACCGTACGAAATGGTGTATACTTCGTTACCCTAACCATGCCATGGCACAGCAAGCTAATATGTCCACTGAAGATTTTGAGGATTTTTATTTTAATGTTTGTAATCTTGATTATTCCAAAATGGATAAGGAAATGGATCATTTAGTGGCGTTGATGGATCAAACGGACAAGGTGAGGATTTCCGGCCCCGGGACAGATGTAACATTCTCAATTAAAAATATGCCTTCGTTCAAAGACGCAGGAATCATGAACCTTCCGGATGGCGAAGTATATACAATGCCGGTTAAAGAATCCGTTAACGGGTACATTTCGTATAATACACCGTCGATTAAAGAAGGGTTTACTTACGATAATATTCGCTTTGAAATACAGAATGGTAAAATTATACATGCTACGGCGAATGATTCGGACCAAATAAATAGATTGCTTGATACGGACCAGGGGGCTAGATATTTTGGGGAATTTGGAATCGGGTTGAACCCCTATATTGAAAAACCAATGAAAGATACTCTATTTGACGAAAAAATATGGGGCAGTTACCACTTAACTCCCGGATGTGTACCTGTAGGATCGCCTGGGAATCAGAATTGGTCAGAATTGCACTGGGATATTGTAAATATTCAGCGATCTGATTTCGGTGGCGGAGAAATATGGTTCGATGATATTCTGATCCGTAAGGACGGATTCTTCATTCCAGAAACATTAGTAGGATTAAACCCGGAAAACCTAAAATGAAGCTTAAGAAGAACGTCAGTTAATACATTCATTCGGAACGATTGACTATTTAAATTATAAGCATTTCCATTATCGTTTAAGGGGATGGAAACCATTGGCTCATAAGCTTGCGGCTGGTGTTGTGATTGTAAAAGATGAAACGGTATTGCTGGTAAAAGATAAGTCCGGCTGGAGTTTGCCGAAAGGGTCGACTGAAATGGGCGAAACATTCCTGAAGACGGCAGAGCGGGAAGCATTTGAGGAAACAGGATTGAAAATAGCCGTTGAAGAAGTTGCTTTTATTACGGAGTATACTTCGGAGAAGTATGGACAATATCTCCATGTTTATTATTCAGGAAGCTTACAATCAGAACAAGGTGAGATGAAAGATCCCGATCTTGATGTGATAGAGGTACGGTTTGTGAATGTAAGGGATTTACGCAATTTCATAAAGTTCCGCCCATGGCTCATACCTTTGGAAAAATGGATTCAAAATAGGGAGTTAAAATACCATTCATTCGATTCAGCCGTTGAAGGATTTTATATTTCTGAAATGAATTGCGAGGATTAGACGATGTCTTTTACGGAACTCAAAGGAAACATTCTTGCTTGCGATGATTGTACAGAAAAGTTCGGGTTTACCCCCGTTCCGATAGTTCATGGAAATGAACGATCTAAAATTATCCAAATCAGCCAAGCCCCTTCGAATAATGTTCATCTCACAAAAAAGCCGTTTAACGATCCTTCGGGAGCGAAGCTGAAATACAAATGGTATCAAATAACCGACGATGTTTTTTACAATGAAGATCATTTTTATATCACTGCATTATCTCATTGCTTTCCCGGTAAAAATGCAAAAGGAGGGGACAATCCTCCACCGTTAGCTTGTGCTCGAAAATGGCTCAGGAAGGAATTGGAAGCCGTTAACAATGAATTATTTGTAATTATCGGATCGAAAGCCGCGAAATTTTTGTTTCCAAATGAAAGTTTTGACGGCCTCGTTTTTAAAAATAATACGTTGAACGATAAACCTGCGATAGTGCTGCCGCATCCTTCGCCGCTGAATAGGAAATGGTTTAAGGATCATCCGCTATTCGAAGAAAAAAGATTACCGGAGATAAGGGAAATCGTCCGAAAAGTTCTTTGGGAAATTTCAGGTTAGCGCTGCGGGCAGGAAATTTTCATTAAAATCAAATTTGCTAAAGATATTGCTGACGGTTAAAGTTATACTGTTCGATACATAGAGACAGAAAGGGAAGGTTACTTTGAAACAAAATAAATATGACGACTTGGGATTTTTTGAGAAATACAGTCAGATGCCTCGCTCGGTCGGCGGCTTGGACGCTGCCGGGGAATGGAGCACCTTTCGGGCATTGATTCCAGATTTGCGCGATAAAAGAGTGCTTGATCTTGGCTGCGGTTTCGGCTGGCATTGCCGTTATGCGCGCGAACACCAGGCTAGGTCGGTTGTAGGCGTCGACCTTTCCGAGAATATGCTGGAACGCGCCAGAACGATGACCGACGATCCGCATATCGAGTATCGGCGCCTTGCGATCGAAGATATCGATTTTGGAGCGGGGGAGTTCGATGTGGTCATCAGCTCTCTTGCGCTCCACTATGTCCAAGACTTCGATAACATCTGCCGTAAAATTTATCATTGCCTCGCAGCGGGAGGAAGCTTCGTGCTCTCGGTTGAGCATCCGATCTTCACCGCGCTGGCGGCGCAAGACTGGTACTACGGCCAACAAGGCGAGAAATTGCATTGGCCTGTCGACGACTACCATAAGGAAGGTCCGCGGCAGGCAAGATTTTTGGAGGATGACGTCATCAAATATCATCGTACCGTTACCAGCTATATCAATACATTAATCGAATCCGGCTTTCAAATCACGAAGCTTTCCGAGCTTCAGCCGACTCAAGAGATGTTAGACCAAAATCCGGCATGGCAAGAAGAAGTGCGGCGGCCGATGTTTTTGCTTATAGCGGTGGTCAAAAATCCATCGGAGAGCGTAAGCAACTAATAGTGACGGCAGTCTAGGACATGTTGATTTGGTCCAAAGCTGCCGTTGTTTGTATACAAGTTTCCCTGAAGAAGATGCGGTTTTGGATAGTTAACGGACTTGAACAGATATGATCGGAGGGACGACGATGGAGCAAAGATTACAAGGTCATATAGCGGTGGTTACGGGGGCCAGCCGACGAGAGGGGATAGGGACAGCTATTTGCCGAAGTTTGGCGAGTGCGGGGGCTGATATTTTCTTTACCGTTTGGCGGGAATACGATGATTCTATGCCTTGGGGCTCGGAGCGGGAATGGGCTGGTTTATTGCGCAACGAGATTCAAGCGATGGGACGACGCTGCGAAAGCATCGAAATCGATTTATCGGATGCGAATGCTCCGGCCCGCTTGCTCGATTCCGTTTCGGAGAAGCTGGGCTCTCCGACGATTCTTGTCAATAATGCCACTCATGATGCGAGTAACGGGTATATGAACGTTGACGCAAAATCTTTTGACAAACATTATGAAGTGAATGTGAGAGCTACTTGTCTTCTTTGCGTTGAATTTGCCCGCCGTTTTAAGAAAGAGAATTGCAAAGCAGGACGCATCGTCAATCTCACATCCGGTCAAGAGCAAGGTCCAATGATCGGATCTTTGGAGTATGTAGCGACGAAAGGCGCCATATCGGCTTTTACCCGTTCCTTGGCTCCGGAAATCGCTTCGCTGGGCATAACGGTGAATGCGGTTAATCCGGGACCTACCGATACGGGATGGATGACGGACTCCATTAAGCAGCATCTTTTGCCGCGGTTTCCCACGGGACGAATAGGTTTGCCGGAGGATACCGCCCGCTTAATTACGTTTCTTGCCAGCGATGAAGCCGAGTGGATTACAGGTCAAGTTATACACTCTGAGGGCGGATTTATTCGAGCATAGTATTTTTTCGATAGATCTTACATTTTACCGGGAATTGGGGTAAACTAATAAGATGACTAAGAAATGGAGTTGAACCATGAGCAACGAAGAAGTTATTTTAACGGAAGAGGGACTGGCCCAAATCGAGGAGGAGCTCCACGAGCTGAAAACGGTCAAACGCAAGGAGTTGTCGGAGAGACTGAAGGTGGCGATCAGCTACGGAGATCTCAGAGAGAACAGCGAGTATCACTCGGCCAAGGACGATCAAGCCTTTATGGAGACTCGCATCCTGACGTTGGAGCGTATGCTGAAGAATGCCAGAGTCGTGGCGTCAAGCGAATTAAATCTGAGTCAAGTCGGAGTGGGCTCTGTCGTGACTCTCAATGATATCGAGTTTGCCGAGAAGATCGAATACCGGATCGTCGGACCGGCCGAAGCTAATGTAGATGAGAACAAGATTTCTTACGAAAGCCCGCTGGGCAAAGAGTTGATGGGTAAAAAAGTCGGCGATAAGATCAAGGTAAATGCGCCTGTGGGCGTATTGCAGTACGAATTGCTTGAGATCAAGGCGAATTAACGGCGTAAGACGAACATTAAGATAAAGACACCCGCTGGGGTGTCTTTTTTTCGCCGCTTTAAGTTAACTTTGGGAGCGGATGTCTTCATAAAGTGCTTCCAGTACATAGCGAATGTCCGGGTCCTCTTCCGTTTTCAGTTGCTCGGTTACTGCCGGCAGTATGCTGTGCCCAAGCTCCAGAAGGAGCTCGTAAGCTTGGTAGCCCGTTCTCCAAAAGGGGAATAGACTAAAATCACTGAATTCCCCGCCGCTGATGGATGACATCCAGTATTGGTATTGTTCTTCTATCGATTTTTCTTTTACCGAGTCGATCCGCTGTTTCAGCGCGTCATCTTTTTCTTTTAAAAGAGGCATTGCTTCATATAGCCGGTCGGTTGGAACGCATTTTCTGATTAAGGAGCCGAGCGTTAAGTAATCCCCGCCGTCTCCGTCGGCTGAAGATACATAGGCTATGAAGTTGTCCGTTCGATTCAGCCCTTGGAAATCATCCTGTAAACGTCTGATGACCTCCATAGCGATCATATAGAGCTGAGAGTCGACTATGCTTTTGTCGAATATGTAAGGGGTATCGATTCGTAAATTATACGGTTGTTCAAGACTGACACAGTAATAAACGTTTAATATGTTTTCTAATGGTTCAGGTATCCCGTCGTACATAAACGAGTAGTCGCCCTCGGAAAATTGATAATCATGATAAATTTGTTCCATAGTACGATTTCGTTCGGGGTAGTTGCTCCGGCTTTTATCGTAAGCGGCTTGTACGCTTTTGTGTAGTTCGGCTAAATTATTCATGTAGACGATAAAGCCGCCGTGAGTGGCGTCCGTATAGATGGAAAAGGTGTAAACGTCCCGATTATTTTCGGTTTCGGAAAATTCGCGAATGCAATCCAGGCAAAAATGATAGAGCAGGTCCTCGATTTCTTTTGAACTGACGAATCTTCCTCGATAATTGACGATATCATCCGTTTCCACTATTTGCTGGTCTGGCAGGCACACCCAAAACCGTCCCTGACCGTCGTAACCTCTTCTCCCGTTAATAAGTCTTCCAATATGAATGTCGTAAGAACTCAAATCCGTCACATCCTCTAGTATAATGATGATCAGCTGCGTTGCCGAAATCCATCACCCATTATAGACAATATGTCCGTATGAAACCAATGGTGCTTCTGTATCATTTTTCCTGTTTAAAGATATGAGGTCACCCCGCATACCCCGGATAGCTCCGAAAACCAGTTTATGTTAAAATATGTCTAACGACATGCAAAAGGTGGATGGGCCCGGATGAATAACTACGCTAATGTAATGGGCATTCAGTTCCCGAAACATACGCTTGACCGCACGGTGGAAATCCTTAACGAAGTGGTAGAACGGAGGCCGCCGGAATTGTTCCATGTGATCACCGTCAATCCGGAAATCACTATGGCCTGCCGGAAGGACGCCGAGCTGCGCGCCATCGTTGAGGAAGCCGGGCTGATTACGGCCGACGGCATCGGCATTGTGATGGTATCCCGTGTCCGCGGCGGGAATCTACCTGAACGGGTGACCGGTTACGATACATTAATAAGACTGCTGGAATCCGGTAATCGGAAGCGGTGGTCGTTCTATATTTTGGGAGCGGACGCGGCCGTAAACGAACGGGCATGCGAGGTGATTGCGGAGCGCTATTCGTCGCTGTGTATCGCTGGGAACCACCACGGATTTTTCAAGCAGGATGAGGAAGAACGGATTGTGGAAGAGATCGCTTCGCTTGCGCCTGACATCCTAATTGTAGCGCTGGGGGCTCCGTACGCCGAAAGATGGATTTACAAGCATAAATCCAGATTGAATGCAGCGATTGCCATCGGCGTCGGAGGCAGTCTGGACGTCATCGCCGGGAAAGTGAAGGAAACGCCGGAAAGCTGGAAGAAGCTGAACGTCGAATGGCTGTACCGGTTGATCCAGCAGCCGGCCAGATGGAGGCGTCAGCTGATTTTGCCGAAGTTCGCTATCAGGGCGTTATTGTTCAGGGAGCGGCAATAAAGCGCTGGTGAAAAAAGAGCGGAAGGGCCATTTGAATCCGGAAAAGCGGTAGCGTTCGCCTTTGAAAACAGCGATCGGAAGATCAGATGGGTACCGAAGCGGACTTTTTCACCACCCTTCAAAAGCGCCCGTCATTCGGGAGATTTGGGAAACCAAGCCGTTTCGGCTTGCGAAAGAGCTGTTCTTAGGGTTAAAAACACCTTGAGAACGGCTCTTTTTTCTATGCCCAAATGGTTCGTTAACAGCGGTTAGGGGATGCGGTGCCTTGCCGGTCCGAAAATGGATGATGAATGACGGATTGACGGATACCGGAAAGTAAGATATGATGATCTAGTAATTTAGTAAATGAGTAATTTAGTGATTAAGTCCGTCGGCACCCGATAAATAACCAATTCATCTATATAGAAAGAAGGAAACGATATGAAAATACCTACGAGTTTGAAGCATAAGCCCGTCGTCGTGTCGGAAAATTATGAGCAGGTGGACGGTCGGCTCGCCGGCAGCACGGATGCGAAAGGACTTTCCTTGGGATTGGCTCAGTGGAACGACAGAGGGAAGGTCGATATTTCTGCCAAAGTATGGAGATACACGGGGGAAAAATGGTCCAGACAGTCCGAGGAGCTGCCGCTTCATCGCGTGCTGGATTTATCTATTCTCATCTGCCGGACGGTATCGCATTTCCGCGAAGCTTACCGGTACGAGCATCTATACGATCCGCAGCAGCCTGTGATCGACCGGATCGGCCTGCAAGGGGACGCCATGACGGTAGCGGTCTGCACGGATAATGACAAAATCAACGAAGATATTAAGCTGTTCAATCAGGCGCTCAGCGACGACGACGAGATGATCGGGGAACGTCTGCGCACGTTGTCCCGAATTTTAAAGGATATGGGATATTAAGGCTCGCTAGGGGCTTCGGCATAAGTATGCTAATAAGATGTGTTTTGAGGTGAAATATTATGAATGATCGTGAATCCTATCTATTATCCCCTGCAAGATCGTTGACGGAAGAAGAGCGCAAGCTCGTTTGGAAAATGCCGCAATCGCATCAAGTCAGCGAAGAGGAGCGGCGGATTTGTCAAGAAATTAAGCGCAATTGGGACCGCGGGGAATTGAAGATCGCCAATGTTTTGCTGGAGGGCGACGCGGGTTCCGGCAAAACGCAGCTCGCCAAAGCGTTGTCCGCCCATTTCGGGCTGCCGTACACGAAGGTGACTTGTTTTGCCGATATGGACAAATCGGATATTATCGGGGCGATCTTGCCGGTCGTTTCATCCGAGCGATTGGAGAAGCTGGAGCCGGAGGATCGGGCCGCGCTCAAGGCGCTGTACGAAAGCGACGGCTTGCAAAGCGCTGCGGAGCTGCTAATGAACGCGTTGGGGGTGACGCGCGATGTCGCCGCGCTCAAGCTGAAGCAGCTCTTGAAGCTTGCCTCGGAACAATCCGACGGAGAGCCGGTGGAGTACCGGTTTTATCCTTCCGAGATCGTCAGAGCTTTCAAGCAAGGGTATTTGCTGGAAATTCAGGAACCGAACGTGATTCGGGACGCCGCCGTGCTGATGGCGCTGAATTCCGCGTTAGAGCTGGACGGAAGCATCAATCTTCCTACTGAAGTCATTCATCGCCACCCGGATTTCATAGCGGTCATTACGGCCAACCGCAGCTATGCCGGGGCAAGGCCGCTTAACGAAGCGCTCCGTGACAGAGTTCAGCATACGGAGAAGATGGACCTGCCGGTCAAAGAAGTGATGATCGAACGGGCGGCGGCCAAAACCGGTTATGGCGACCGCGAAGTGCTGGACGTTCTGGCGGATATTATCATTAGTTTGGACAAAACCGCCCGGGCTAATGCAATGAAAGGCGTAGCCGGGATGCGCTCGTATTTTTATTGGGCCGACGCGGTCGCCGCAGGCGCTGCGCCGAGGCAATCGCTCTATCATAAAGTCATTTATAAAATTACCACCGATTCCGAAGAAATCAGATTGCTGGAAGAAGCCCTCGAAGCCCGCGGTTTGCTGGCGGCGCTGGAGGAAGCTTCGCAGCAGGTAAAAAAAAACGAAACGGCGAAGCCGTAGAAATCCGAACATGGGGGAGCATCGAGCCTATCGATGAGAACCGTGAAGATAAGGACGACGAACAGGGCATTCGGCTAAAAAAATCGGCGGATAGCGACGACGGCGGCGGAGAACCGGGTGAGCCATCCGACCGCATGGAAAGCTGGGACACGGGAGAGAACGGTTCTCCCGTCATTCACGAGGCTAACCCTGAGCCGATGGCGGCCGAGGCGCGGCGGCAGGAGAAGGAGTTCCGCAAACAACTGAACCGCTTCGCCAGAGACATCGTGTCCGATTCGATTCATAAAGGAGTCAAGCTGATCGTTCACCGCCCGGAATACGATGCGGACAATCAGCGGGAATACGTCCGTTTAAGCTCGGAGCTGCTGCCCATCGTGCGGGAGATTGCCCGAAAGACGCTTCCGCTGCTGGAGCATGAGTCCGCTTCCGAATTTGCGAGAAATCACTACTACGGCGCCAAATTTCAAGCGGATAGCGTCGCTTACCGCGACTTCCGGTATTTTGCCAAGAAACGTCCGCCTGCGGAAACCCCTTCTCTGGCCGTCGGCTTAAGAATCGACGAATCGGCCTCGATGGCGGCCTTTGGGAGACTGGAGGCAGCCAAGCGGGCGGTCATCGCCGTATATGAATTTTGCCGGATGTGCGATATTCCGGTGCTGATCTACGGCGATACGGCCGACGTCTCCCGTTTGGAGCAGATGGCGGTCTATGCCTATGCCGATTTGGAGAAGCCTGACCCGAGCGACCGCTTCCGGCTGACGGGCATTCGGGCCCGAAGCAACAACCGCGACGGTATGGCGCTAAGAATTATGGGGGAACGGCTGGCCGCTTCGCCGAAGCAGACCAAGCTGCTGATTAGCATTAGCGACGGCCAGCCCAAGGCGATGGAAGACTATACCGGAAGCCGCGCCGTTCAAGACATGCGCCAGACGATAGCCGAATATGAACGCAAAGGCGTCTCCTTCTTAGCGGCCGCAATCGGCCAGGACAAGGAGGTCATCAGCGGCATTTACGGGGAGGAGCGGTTTCTGGATATTACCGATCTCCATGAATTCCCTGCGAAGCTGGTTCGCATGATCGCCCGCTATTTGCGCTGACGCCAACAGATCAAGGCCGCTCTTATGAGGAGCGGCTTTTTTCTCATGCGATCCGCAGCCGGACGAGCGGCCTGCCGAAATCCTCGGCCTTCGCCCGACGGTTTGTACCGCAAAACGGCAATATGGCTTATAATAACAATCATAACGAAAGCGTTCACATGCGCGTCATCAGTCTTGACAAGCGAGGCTTGACGGGACGGGAGAGAGGACGGGAAACTATGTTTTATTCGCTAAAAAACCGCTTGATCGCTTTTTTCGTCATCCTGCTGGTCGTTTCCTTCGGCACGATGTTCTATTTGCTCTTTCAAGAATCGCGGTCGATGATCCGCTCCTATATCGAATCGTCGGCATTGGAAAAAATGGACGAGTACGGCTCCTTCGTGCATATGGCGCTATCGCAAATGTATGACTTGTCTTCCGTAGTGTTCAACAGCGAGACGACGAAAAAATGGGACAGCGCTTTATCCGATCCTTCTCTGCCGGAAGGCGAGAAGATGCTCGCTAACATTGCGATGAGCCTGTTTCTGACGCAAACGACGAACAACTATTCTATCGCTTCTTCCGTCTCCATTTACCGCAAGGACGGCACCCGCGTCGGCGACGGCAATGAGGTATCGGCGAACATCGAATTTCAGGATGAGGGCTGGTACCGGAAATTCGTCAATGAAGGCGATCATTGGGAATCGGCTCACTCCGATCCGGTGGAGGCGCTGCGTTCCCGGCCGTATCAGGTGCTCAGCCTGATGCTGCCGATCGGCACGTTCGAGCCTACCTTGGCAAAAAGCGTGCTCAAGGTCAATGTGAGCTCCGATTATTTCCTGGAACCGCTGAACCGGATTCATCTTGGAGAGAACGGTACGATCTTCCTCGTCGATCAGGACGGACGCCCGATTCTGTCGCAAGAGGCCGAGTATGACGCTAATCCGAATCTGGCACCGAATGTAGCGCTGGCGCGTTCGGCAGCGGAAAGCCAAGGCGTTCTGTATGTGCAAAACGCGCGGGGGACGACCGATATTCTCGTTTACAAAAAGCTGCAGATGAATAACTGGATGCTGGTCGGACTCGTGCCGGAGAAGGATTTGTTCTTGAAGCTGTTCAAGCTGCGCGACAGCAGCCTGCTCGTCTCCGCGCTGCTGCTCCTCTTCGCCATTATCGGGGCGTCTTGGATTTCCTACGGGATTACGAAGCCGCTGTCGCGGCTCGCCTCTGCGATGCGGCATGTGTGGGCCAGCTTCGTTAACGGCAGCTATGCGCTGGGCGTATCAACATCTGCAAGCGGGAAGGTAACCGGGCCTTGGGTTCACGAAGCGCAGCCGCTTTATCAGGACGACGGCGGCCACGGCATGCTGTTCCGCACCTTCGACGGCCGGTTGATGCTGACGATTCATACGCCCAATCGTACGCCGGACGAACGGCCTATTTTTCTGGAGGTGGAGGATGCGGGCGGGAAGCTTCGCGTTAAGGGAGAGTATTGTGGATTAGAAGCTTGAAAAGCTGGGCGAGAAATTATCCTGAATTTCGAAAGTACTGCGCATTAAAAACATAAAAAGGGCTCCAAATCTTTGGTAGAATGGTGTTTGTCCAGGACAACATCACCCAAAGAGAGGAGCACCTTTTAGGTGAAGTCTACCACACCGGTCAGCAAAATCAAGAGCGAATTTTCGCTGCAGAACGCCACGAGTTTCGGCGGCGTCAAAATCTTTTTGGCCTATCTCGAAAAAATCAAGCTCGCCGAGGCCATGCAGCGCCTTTCCGGCGGCAAAGCGCACAACGCCATTTTTCCTGTTCATCGCATCCTGCTCTATCTAATGGTTGGCTGGATGCTGGGCTGCGGGCGTATTTTTCATTTCCGCAAGTTACAGCACGATGTGTTGCTTTGTCGTTTTCTGGGAGGCCGTCTGCCGCATCACAGTTTGCTGTACAAGGAGCTCGCGCGTCTGGGCAGATCCTGCCCGCAGCTCCCGACGGAACTGCGCAAGCTGAATATGGAAATCATTCATCTCTGCTTGCCGTCCAAGCCAATCCTTGATCTGGACTCCTCGGTGGAGACGGTATACGGGGAGCAGGCCGGCGCGGCCAAAGGCATCAATCCGCATAAGCCCGGACGAAACAGCTACCATCCGTTGCTGGCTTTTGAAGGGCAAACCCACTTGAATCTGAATGCGAGGCTTCGCCCCGGCAACACGCATTCTTCAACCGACGCAATCGACTTTTTGCAGCAAACCTTCGCACTGCTCGGCGAGCGCCAAGTGGCGTACGCCCGGTTCGACAAAGGCTTTGGCGGCGAGGATTTCTACCAACTGTGGGAAGGCCGCAAGATCGGTTACGTCGGCAAAATGAAATGGACCAAACGCCTCGCAAGCGACGTGGCGGCTTGTCGCTACTGGACGCGCTATGTCGACGAGGACTGGATCATCGAGGGCATCACTTTGATTTACAAAGCTACGTCCTGGAAAAAGCCCCGTCGCGTAGCGGTCATTCGTAAGACGCAAGTCTGCGAAGACGGTCAAGGCCGCATCGTATTCGACGAGGACTGGCAGTATGAAGCGATTGTAACCAACCTGGAGTGGGAACCAATTGACCTATGGCGCTTTTACAACCAGCGTTGCTGCATGGAAAATTACATCAAAGAGGCGAAAGACGGTTTTTCCATGGACCGGATCGCGACCAGTGATTTTGAAGCGAATGAAGTCGATCTGCTGATCAAGTTGCTGGCCTACAATTTGTTCGAACGCTTTAAGCGCGATTGTTGCGAACCGATGCATCAGGGTTATACGATTGCAAGATTCCGACTGGAGTTCTTTCATTGCGCGGCGACGCTTGTTCGGCATAGTCGCGCGGTCGTGCTCAAGCTGATCAAGGATTTCGACGGTCGTCATGCATGGAAACGAATCGAAGCCAAAGTGGTTCAATTGGAGTGACGGCTTCCAACATTTCACATGGAAAACAACAATGCCCCTTTCTGGGGAGGGGGGAGTTATCCCCATGTGGATATTGGTTTCAAAATTTCGCTGGTCCCACTCCCACTTATTCACAGTTGTTGATCCGCTCCTGGATGATCGCCACCGCATTCTTATGCGCTTTCGAAATTCAGGATTATTTCATAAAAAGGGCTGCTTCCAAGTAAATTTGGAAACATCCCTTTTTTGATTCATTCTCAAATCAAGGAAGATTTGACATCATTGCAGGTAAAATGTAATAATAAACCCATCGACTACAAATGTAGTCAAAAGAAGGAGGATGGATATGAGCAACATCCCTCGCATTTCTGAATCAGAATTGGAAATTATGAGGATCTTATGGGCAAAAACGCCTTGCACTGCAAATGATGTAATTGAGGAACTGAATAAGACATGGAAACCTAACACAGTGAAAACATTTATTAGCAGGCTTGTAAAGAAAAATGTAGTCAGTTTTAAAGAGGATGGGCGCTCCTATTATTACTATCCTTTAGTAAGTGAAGAGGAGTACTTAAGGACGGAAAGCGAGTCGTTCTTGAAACGTATTTATGGAGGGGCTCTAAAGCCGATGTTAGTTAACTTTATTCGAGATGACGAAACATTGTCCTCAGAGGATATTGCAGAGCTTAAAAGGCTTCTTGATAAAAAAGAATAATTATTTTGAATTCTCATTAGGAAGGATAGGTGAATGTGACAGACATATTGACTTTTTTTCAGTGGGTGTTATCTACTTCTGTAATGGCTACGGTGTTAGTAGGGTTGATTTTGTTGATGAAGCTGTCCCTGAAGGGTAAATTAAGTCCGAAATGGCATTACATGCTTTGGCTTCTCCTGATCATAAGGTTAATCCTGCCTTGGTCACCGGAGAGCTCGTTCAGTGTATTTAATCTTCTGACATTTACCAATAAACAGGAGTCGAATTTTAATTTCCAAAGTATGGATTTTGCTAAATCTCTGGAAGATAGCGTGCCGGAAGAAATAAAACCGTACGAAACGGATCGGCATATGGACAGTCAACCGAGTAGCGATAAAGCGGATTTAGCCGACATTCACGGTTCAACAAGCTATTTGTCTCTATTCCTCCAATGTTCTGCTTTAGTTTGGCTTATGGGAATTCTGATATTGAGTGCCAAGGTATTTCTTGCGAATCGCAAATTTGAGCTAACTATGCGAAATGAAACAAAAAAGATCAACTCTGAAATCGAAAAAACGTACAATATATGCAAAAAGATTTTATTTATCAAAGCGTCGATCCCGATAGTTTTATCAGACAAAGTTTCTAGTCCGACGTTATGGGGAATCCTTCACCCTAAAATCATCATACCAAAATCAGCTGTAAGCAAGCTTACTTCCGATGAATTACGCTATATTCTCCTTCATGAATTAATTCATCTCAAACGAAAGGATATAGCGATCAATTGGATCATGAATGCACTGCTCATTCTACATTGGTTTAACCCTGTTCTTTGGTATGCGTATTCCCGTATGCGTGAAGACCAGGAGATAGCATGCGATGCAGTAGTGCTGAATTGCATCGAACGGAATGAATCCGAAGAGTACGCCAGAACTATTATTAAGCTGATGGAGCATATCTCACAACCTCTTCAATTCCCGGGACTGGCACGTATTTCCGGAAGCAAAAAACAGCTTAGAAGGAGGATAATCATGATCAAACTGTTTAAAAAAAATACTTTTAAACTATCGCTGCTTGGGGTGGCGGTTGCTGCGCTTTTAAGTGTTGTAGCTTTAACGAATGCGAAAGGGGAATCATTAGAGGCATCTCAATTTTCCGAAGAATCAACAGCTATCAGTAAAGATATGGTTGTGAAAATGCTGGGAAGTTCTTTAGATCATTTTACAACGGTGAAGGGGAAGTTCATTGATTCGGCAAGTAAGGAAAAGAGTGCTGTCGAGTTTCAAGTTCGTGAAGGGGAGCAGCCTGCAAGTTATTTAAAAAGCGGGGCCCATGAGGTCATATTTACGAATGGATATTTGATTAATAAAATTAATGGAAAATATGAGACATTGACTTATATCGGCCCTCCGCCGCAAACTCCTGATGAAAAGAAGCTTCCAAAAACGGAGCAGCCACCAAGACGAGATCCGGCAAATTCGGGAATTGCCGAAACGATTGTCGTTCCGGAGCAACAAGCATCGGAATTTCTCAAAGTTTCTGATCTTTGGCAAATAATTGGCGAGGGTTCGCTATTGGGAAGACCGGTAATTCAAATTAGCGGAGATTTGCCTAGTGAGCTCCAAAGTAAATATGATGCGGAAAAATTTACGATGTGGATTGATAAGGAAACAGGTATGTTGTTAAAAAGAGAGCTATACAACCGTAACGGGGAAGTAACAAGTGATTTGACGGTATTGGAGATTGCTATAAACCCTAAATTAGATGAGAGTCTATTTTATATCTCTAAAACAGACTTTGAGGAGCTGTATGGGAAAAGAAAGTAATTCCTAAGTACGTTTGCCCTAAAAAGTCAAGAGTGTGGCAAAAGTCTGCCACACTCTTATTTACTATTAAACCTGAATTTCGAAAGCGCATAAGAATGCGGTGGCGATCATCCAGGAGCGGATCAACAACTGTGAATAAGTGGGAGTGGGACCAGCGAAATTTTGAAACCAATATCCACATGGGGATAACTCCCCCCTCCCCAGAAAAGGGGCATTGTTGTTTTCCATGTGAAATGTTGGAAGCCGTCACTCCAATTGAACCACTTTGGCTTCGATTCGTTTCCATGCATGACGACCGTCGAAATCCTTGATCAGCTTGAGCACGACCGCGCGACTATGCCGAACAAGCGTCGCCGCGCAATGAAAGAACTCCAGTCGGAATCTTGCAATCGTATAACCCTGATGCATCGGTTCGCAACAATCGCGCTTAAAGCGTTCGAACAAATTGTAGGCCAGCAACTTGATCAGCAGATCGACTTCATTCGCTTCAAAATCACTGGTCGCGATCCGGTCCATGGAAAAACCGTCTTTCGCCTCTTTGATGTAATTTTCCATGCAGCAACGCTGGTTGTAAAAGCGCCATAGGTCAATTGGTTCCCACTCCAGGTTGGTTACAATCGCTTCATACTGCCAGTCCTCGTCGAATACGATGCGGCCTTGACCGTCTTCGCAGACTTGCGTCTTACGAATGACCGCTACGCGACGGGGCTTTTTCCAGGACGTAGCTTTGTAAATCAAAGTGATGCCCTCGATGATCCAGTCCTCGTCGACATAGCGCGTCCAGTAGCGACAAGCCGCCACGTCGCTTGCGAGGCGTTTGGTCCATTTCATTTTGCCGACGTAACCGATCTTGCGGCCTTCCCACAGTTGGTAGAAATCCTCGCCGCCAAAGCCTTTGTCGAACCGGGCGTACGCCACTTGGCGCTCGCCGAGCAGTGCGAAGGTTTGCTGCAAAAAGTCGATTGCGTCGGTTGAAGAATGCGTGTTGCCGGGGCGAAGCCTCGCATTCAGATTCAAGTGGGTTTGCCCTTCAAAAGCCAGCAACGGATGGTAGCTGTTTCGTCCGGGCTTATGCGGATTGGTGCCTTTGGCCGCGCCGGCCTGCTCCCCGTATACCGTCTCCACCGAGGAGTCCAGATCAAGGATTGGCTTGGACGGCAAGCAGAGATGAATGATTTCCATATTCAGCTTGCGCAGTTCCGTCGGGAGCTGCGGGCAGGATCTGCCCAGACGCGCGAGCTCCTTGTACAGCAAACTGTGATGCGGCAGACGGCCTCCCAGAAAACGACAAAGCAACACATCGTGCTGTAACTTGCGGAAATGAAAAATACGCCCGCAGCCCAGCATCCAGCCAACCATTAGATAGAGCAGGATGCGATGAACAGGAAAAATGGCGTTGTGCGCTTTGCCGCCGGAAAGGCGCTGCATGGCCTCGGCGAGCTTGATTTTTTCGAGATAGGCCAAAAAGATTTTGACGCCGCCGAAACTCGTGGCGTTCTGCAGCGAAAATTCGCTCTTGATTTTGCTGACCGGTGTGGTAGACTTCACCTAAAAGGTGCTCCTCTCTTTGGGTGATGTTGTCCTGGACAAACACCATTCTACCAAAGATTTGGAGCCCTTTTTATGTTTTTAATGCGCAGTACTTTCGAAATTCAGGTTAAAATAATATTTCTACCAAACAGCGTTAAATTTGCCTGTTACATCTGGGTAATTGAAATTTCTTGCACTAACAGCGTAGTACCCTGAAACTGAGAAAGTCGCATAGTCCGTGCTCGTAGGGCTCAAACTTTTAAATTGCATTTCGGTATATTGTGATCCATTTTTTTCATATAAGCTGGCGATTGTCCAGTTCAGGCTATCGATTGGGTGGTCATTATTTCCAGGAATAGTCTCGACACCAAGAGCTCCGGGAGAATAGATATCTACAGATCTCTCACCAAAGTTATAAGTTAGGAAAGACATTGGGCTCACAGTATCCTCACTTTTGGATGTCTTTCTTACAATAAAATTCTCATTTTCTCCAACTATATTTTGCATATTTGCTATCTGAGAAGAAGCTAAAGAAGTACCAAGCTCGGCTGCTTGTTTTTCTAAAATTTCCTTTGGGGTAACAACGATATTAGTAGGATCTACTTTCCACTTATCCCCTTCTAATACTACATCATAAGGAATTACAGGGTATTCTTTACCATTCTCTGTTTTTTTGACTTGAACTTCGTATTCAGAATCATTAATTTTTTGGGTTTTTATAATATCAATTTCAATGTTTCCTTCTTTTAAGTGAGAAGATACATATTTTGTACTATCATCCTGAGAATGAGCCACATTATTAAGATACTTAGCAGAATCTTTTTTATTTAAACTATCAAAAAAATCTTTGACAGTTTGCTCCACTTCTAGTTTAATAGGCTGAATTGATTCAGAGATATTTTGCTCATTTGCTCCAGCGGAGTGTCTTTGAAATGGTGCGGCAGAGACTGGATATACGCTAGCAATTAATGTAGACAATGCAATTGTAGAAATGAGTGCTGTTTTTTTCATGGATTAGCTCCTTTTTCTTATATATTTTTATTACAAAATTTATAATATCACATTTTTTTACTTAATTAACCATTATTTATAAAAAAGAGTAAATTAGTCCCTGATTATTCTTTGTTTGTGAATTATTAATGAATAATATAAGTGCAAATGTACTAATTGCTAGACCTATTTCTAACAACATTAGAAGCTTTTGAGTTTATGCAGTATCTATCGATTTTTATTATCGCCTTCACCCCTCCCCAACAGGTTTCATGTAAGGATAACGGCGGATCATTCGGATGAAATTCATGGCGGGGGCGGACAACGGTTCGTGTTTGCGGGTGCAGATGGCTATCGTGTTTTTTAGATGAATTCCTTCTACATACACCCGGCACAGTTCTCCGCGTTCTACATAGTCTCGCACGACGAGGGAAGAGACGAAGTTCGCGCCGTATCCGGCGACGACCGCCGTGATAGCTTCGTGCAGTCCGTTGAACTGCAGAGAGATCGTGGGCTCCGGCGAGTTGAACGTACGGCAAAGCGACAGCAGCCTCTCTCTCGTCGAGCTGCCTTCCTCGCGCATGACGAACGGTTCTTTCATCATGTCGGTCAAGGAAACCCGCCGATTCGCATATTTGTGGGTCGGGGCGACTACAAACCACAGCTCGTCTTGAAACAGCTCCTCGGTGTGAATCGAATCCGGATAGTTCTCGGGAACGCCGCCGTAGACGGCTATATCGGCTTCGACCTGGAGCAGCTGCTTCATCGCATCGCTCGAATTGGTTGTCGTGATGATCATCTCTACTTGCTCGTACTGCTGCTTAAATTTGGCGATCCAGGCGGGAATTAGAAAATGGGCGGGCAAATAAGTGGCCGCAAGCCGAATGCAGCCCTTCGCTCCGCTTTTGTAATCCCGGGCGAATTGTTCGATCTGCTGCTCTACGGCGAACAGCCGCTTGGCTAATAGGGTTAGCTCTTCTCCGGCATCCGTCAATGCGATCCCTCTGCCTTGCGGTTTGAATAAGGTGAGCTCCAGCTCTTTTTCAAACTTTTTCACTTGTGCGGTAATGGCGGGCTGGCTAATATTCAAAAGCTCCGAAGCGCGGGTTACGCTGCCTGTCGAAGCGATAACATGGAATAATCGCAAAGCATGCAAATTCATATGGAGTCCTCCTCATCCTGTCATGAATTAATCATATATTAAAACTATAATTTGTACAAAATTATATATTATATTTATGATTTGGCTTCGAATATAATGATCTCGTAAGGAAGCCAAATCGAAGGAAGAGGAGAAGTGATATCTATGAATTCGGAAAAGATTTGGGAGCAGGTCGATCATTATATTACGGACCGTCTGATACCGCATGATCCGGTTCTGGAGCAGGCGCTTATATCCAACCAACAAGCCGATTTGCCGGCTTACGATGTGACACCGAACCAAGGAAAGCTGCTGCAGCTGTTCGTTCGGATGCAGGGTGCCAAACGTATTCTGGAAATCGGCACTTTGGGCGGATACAGTACAATCTGGATGGCCGGAGCATTGCCTGCCGACGGGCGTGTCGTCTCGCTGGAGCTGAATCCGCATCATGCCGAGGTGGCGAGGGCCAATCTGGCTTTTGCCGGACTGGAAGACAGGGTCGAGCTTCGCGTCGGAGATGCGCTGGAATCGCTGGATCGGCTCTATGCGGAGGGGGAAGCGCCGTTCGATTTGATTTTTATCGACGCCGACAAGCCGAGTAATCCGTCGTATTTGCAGTGGGCGCTGCGCTTCTCCCGCCCGGGGACGGTCATTGTCGGAGATAATGTGATCCGCGACGGGGAAGTGATCGACAAGCATAGCACCGACCCCCGCATCCAAGGGGTGCGAACGTTTTTCGATATGCTGGCCGACGAACCGAGGATTTCGGCTACGGCGATTCAAACGGTGGGCAGCAAAGGCTATGACGGTTTTATGATCGGGATCGTTAACGGCTGACCGCTTTTTGCAGCTTGCCAGCGGCGTTAAGAACATAGGAGATAACGGTTCGACATCATATCATCATATATTCCAGCTAATGGTTGCCGTGCAGGCAGCCATTTTTTGTTGTTTAGGAAATGATGCGCAGCCATATCCTGTGGAAATCCGGGGTCTCCCCCGAAAGGAAAGTCTACCCATAGAACGATCCCAGAGGAATGGTTAGACGCCGATCCAGCTTAGGCTGGATGCGGACGGAATAAGCTTCAGAGCATCACGTCACTACCCTGGAAATTACTCTTGGTACCCCATTTCCATTGTCTGTGGTGCCGCGTAGCGGCATGGATGGCTTTTGGGGATTTGTTCCTGTCGGGTTAAGGACGGGCGAGAACGGATCGTGAAATGTATGGATACAGGATTTGTTCAAGAGTCAGGCAAGCTCTGCGGGGAGCCTGCTTCAAGGGGAAAGAGGCTGCATGGCACAGCGCATCGCTCAATGAACCTATGGGCCAACATTTGCGCTACGAATAAGCAAGTCTACTCTATTGCCAAAACTATGGTACTATATACATAGGGCTTGCTGAACGACCAAAAAATCCAGTAACGACAAGGGTTTGATGCGCATTTCGTCGAATTCATATGCAAGGAAATCGTTTCAAAACGATGAAAAACCGTGCACATGGAGGATGACGATCATGTACCAACCGTACGCCCATGAGGAAAACCAGTTGTTGCTGCCGAGCGAGTTTTTCTTGCCATTCGGTGGCCGTCTAAATCCGGATAATCGCTGGATCAAGCTCGCACAGATGATCCCGTGGGCGCAGGTGGAGCACAAGTATGCAATGTCATTCAAGAAATCGTTCCGCGGCCAAAAGGCGATTTCGGTTCGGATGGCGCTGGGTGCCTTGATCATCCAGGAAAGACTGCAACAGTCCGATCGAGAGACGGTCGAGACGATCATCGAGAACCCGTATCTCCAATACTTCCTCGGCTTGGCGGGCTATCAGGATCGGCCGCCGTTTCATCATTCACTGATGACTCATTTCCGTAAGCGCCTCGGCGAAAAAGTGATCGCGGAAGTGAACGAATGGATCGCTGTAGAAGCTGCGAAGGCAGAACAGCAAGATGATGACGACGACATGAAGCCCTCGGCTTCCGGCGGTCGAGGCGGAAAGTGCAAACGCTCGAAGGCGGACCCTAACCAAGGAACGCTGCTGCTTGATGCGACCTGTGCGCCCGCCGACATCGCGTACCCGACGGATATCACGCTACTGAACGAGGCCCGCGACAAGCTGGAGACAATCATCGACGTGTTACATGCCCCGCATGTGGGACAACGTCCGAAACCGCGCACGTATCGGGAAAAAGCGCGCCGCTCGTATCTCGCACTCGCCAAGCAGCGCCGAATCGGCTATCGGGCGCTGCGCCGTGGAATCGGTAAGCAACTCGCCTTCATCAAACGCGACCTTCGCATCATTGAAGAATTAGCGAAGATCACGTCGCTCACAGCGCTGAGCAGACGGCAATACAAGCAGCTGCTTGTCATTCAGGAGTTGTATCGACAGCAACGACTGATGTATACGAAGCGAGTCCATCATGTGGAAGATCGCATCGTCAGCATTCATCAACCGCATATTCGTCCGATCGTTCGCGGGAAAGCAAAAGCGAAAGTCGAATTCGGGGCGAAGGTGTCCGTCAGCATGGTGCAGGGGTTCGCCTTCTTGGAACGCCGCCAATGGGACAACTTCAATGAAGGCGTCACCTTGATCGAATCGGTAGAGACGTACAAAGCTCGGTTCGGCGTGTACCCGAAAGAAGTGATGGCCGATCAGATCTACCGAAACCGGGAGAACCGCGCGTACTGTAAGGAGCGCGGCGTACGGCTCAGCGGACCTCCGCTCGGCCGACCTTCGAAGCAGGCGGACACGGCGGAGATGAAACGAATCGCCAAGCTGGATGCAGGCGAGCGCAATGCGATCGAAGGCAAGTTTGGCGAAGGAAAACGAAAATATGGGTTGAATCGAATCCGGGCGCGACTCGAGCAAACGAGCGGGGCCGTCATCGCCCTGCAGTTCCTCGTGATGAACCTAGAGCGCCGCTTGCGGCTTCTTTTCGTCTTCATGTTCAACATTATGCTGAATCGTATCGGCTACATTAGATTTGCTCTGTAAAGTTTCGTTCAGCAAGCCCTACATAAATATATAGATTAAGGAAGTGAACCGATGTCTTTTTCCATAATGAGCGCATTTTCTCAAATTATGTTTGTTTTGTACGCCTTATTTCTGCTGCTCGGGCTGTACTGCTTGTATTTATTTATCAAGCTGGCGACTAAAGGCATTGCGGCGCTGGATATTTATCTCGATGAAAAACGGAATGGAAGGCGGCCATGAACGGCCGTCATCCCGCGTTGTCCGATCGGGCTCTAAGATGGGCTGCCGATGCCCTACACCCTGAGGCGGAGGTGCTGTCGGTTCAACAGCTTCACGGCGGGATTTCTTCGTTAGTCCATGGGATAGAGCTAAGCTTCGGGGGGGCGAGGCGGCATGTCGTGCTGCGGCAGTTCGATAACGAGGAGTGGGTGCGGGAGCAGCCCGATCTCGCGCTTCGCGAAGCGGAGAGCTTGCTCCGGGCATCGCAGGCCGAAGGCGTGCAGACGCCGAGGCTTGTCGCCCGCGACGCAACCGGAAACGGCTGCGGCAGACCGGCGGTGCTGATGACGATGCTGGAAGGAAGCGTCGTCCTGGAACCGGCCGATACCGGCTGCTGGGTGGACGGCATGGCCGAAGCGCTGGCGCGGGTTCACAAGATCGAAGCCGGCGATTTCCGGTGGACGTTCGCCCCATATTGCGACGTTTCCTCTCTGGATACGTCGTCATGGTCGGCTATCCCCGACCAATGGCAGTCGGCGGCCGATTGGTTGGCACAATCCCGGCCTTCCTTCACGCCGCGCTTCATTCACCGGGATTATCATCCGGCTAATATACTATGGGATAACGGAGCAGTAAGCGGCATTGTCGATTGGGTTAACGGCTGCGTCGGCCCCGCCGGCATCGATGTCGGCCACTGCCGCGTGAATTTGGCCCAATTGCATGATGTAGAGACGGCGGACGCATTGTTGTCCTCATACCGGCGTTACGCCGGAGCGTCCTTCGATTACGACCCGTATTGGGACCTGGTCGCCATGATCGACTTCGCTTATTGGCCGCCGGAGGTATATGCCGGTTGGACGGCTCTAGGCGTCAGCGGCTTAACGAGAGAGATGATGTGCGAGCGGCTGGATCGTTACTTATTGAGCTTATTGGATCGCATTTCGCTGCATGATGGCGGAAGGAGGGGGTAAAGATGTATGCGCTCGGGAACAAGAACGGAAGAAGAACTGCACAGCAAGCTGGAGGAATTGACGAAACAAGTGGCCGAATTGAAAACATAAGGGAACGCTTAATAGCGTTGCCCAGGGCTTAACGGGAGAGAGGAATGGGAAGTATGGCGGCGCATAACGGAACGGTATTAGTGGCAAGTGTTTCGATCATTCAAGACGGCAAGATGCTCGTGATCCGGGAAGGCAAGCCTGCCGTAAGGTACCAATGGAATTTGCCGTCCGGAAGAATCGAACCGGGAGAAGACATTCCGGATGCCGCCCGCAGAGAAGCGAAGGAAGAGACAGGGTATGAGGTCGAGCTGACGGGTACGACGGGTATTTACCATTTTCAGGCGGCTTCCGGCGCGTATGTGATTTTATTCCATTTTACCGGTGAAATCATCGGCGGCTCTTTGCAGCTGGAAGAGGGGATGCTCGATTGCAAATGGATAACGGCTGCGGATTTGCTTGCTTCGGATTGCCGCGGATATCGCGAGCCTGCATTAATGAAGCAACTATGCGAAAGCCTTCTTCATGGAAAAATGCATTCATTGGATCTGTATTATCCTGTCATCAGGCAGGCTTAGCGGGGAGGCTCTCACATTTCGTTCAAACGGATCGGCCGCTCGATTTCGGCGTAATTTTCTTCAATATCTCTTGTAATGGATTCTAGAATATGCAGCGCTTCCTTCTGCTTCTGTTCATCCGCGATCGCTCGAATCAATGTTTGAAGATGATCGAGCCTTGTTTTGGTGACGAATCTCATTCTATCATCCCTTTGCTTTGTTGAGAGAGGCTGTGCGCCTTTCCGTACTATATCATTCGAATCGGACAAGCTCTTTGAGGGCCGGTTTCCTTGCGGAAGCCGGTCTTTTTGCCGTCGAATTCAATAATGGCTCATGGAACGCAGACAACCCGAATAAATTGAGTATAGGGACGGCCCGCGCAGCTCGCGTCAACACCCTTGGGGCGGAAGCGAAGGAGAGGTGTCACGACCATGAAACGAAACGTCATTATCGGTTTGCCGGCTTACAATGAAGGCCGCGTCTTGCCCGCTTTATTGGCAAAGCTGGAGGCGCTGAGACCGCTGCTGGACGATTCGATGCTCATCCTTGTCGTCGATGACGGGAGCACGGATCATACGGATGCGATTTTGCGGCAGTATTCCCATTATAACCCAGACATGGACTACATAACCCATACGATCAACCGCGGCTTGGGCGAAGCGGTCAATTCGCTGCTGCAGTATGCGGTATTCCGCTATGATCCCTCAGATATTCTCATTACGCTGGATGCGGACAATACGCATAGTCCCGGCATCATTCCCGATTTGATCGGCAAGCTTGTCGGCGAAGAGCTGGATGTGGTCATCGCTTCGCGTTTTGCTTCCGGCGGCCGCGAAGTCGGTTTGGCGCTGCACCGCAAGCTGCTGAGCCGGGGGGCGAGGCTGTTCTTCAGGCTGTTTTTTCCAATTGCGAATGTAAGCGACTACTCCAGCGGCTTTCGCTGCTACAGCATCGGTTTCCTGCAGAGAGCGATGACTCATTATGAGGGAAGCATCATTACGAGCGGCGGCTTCGAATGCATGGCCGAGATGATGGCGCGATTCAGTCAAATCGGCGTGAAGGCGGGGGAATATCCGCTCGTTCTCCAATACGATCTGAAGGAAACGAAGAGCAAGATGCGAATCGGCAGAACGATTCTCGGCTACTTGCGCTTACTTGGCAAAGTGAAGTTCCAAAAAAAATGGAGTAAAGGACATACGGTATGAAAATTTGGATGTTGATCGTCGCCTCGGTGCTGCTCGGTTCCGTAGGACAGGTTATATTAAAGCTCGGAGCGGGCAGATTAGGATCGTTCGGATTAACGGTTCAAACGATGCCTGCGGACATGGTTCGTTTGGCCAAAACGCCCGAAATTTGGATGGGCCTGCTGTTGTTCGGGGCAAGCTTTCTGCTCTGGGTCAAGGTGCTGACGCGAGCGGAGCTTAGCTACGCTTATCCGATGGCAGGGCTTGGCTATGTCAACGTAGCTCTGTTGTCTTACTTTTTATTCGGGGAAACGTTCACGTGGAATAAGCTGCTCGGCATAGCCATTATTGTGCTCGGCATTATGGTCATTAACAAGTGAGGGGGGAGAAGCCATTTCCGCCGAAAAAATGTCCCGCGTTAGCCGCGCGGTCGTTACTATACTGCTGCTTGCCTTCATTACGGCTATTCGCCTGCCTTACATCGCGAATTCTCCTTATGAATACGATTCGTGGCGGCAATCCGATACGGAATCGATCGCCTTGAATTTTATCGAGCACCGTATGAACATCTTTTTCCCGCAGCTTAATTACGACGGGCCGCTGCCGAACTACGTTCAGCTGGAATTTCAAATGACGACCTGGCTGATCGCTTGGCTGTATCGCTGGTTCGGGCATGACTATGCATTGGCGCGGGCGGTGCCTATCGGTTTTTTTGTCATGTCGGCGTATTTTTTGCTGCTTATTGCCAGGAGGTATGTTACGGATCGCACGGCATGGACGGCGGTGCTGCTCTACGGCATCATGCCGGTGACGATCCTGTATTCCAGAGCGATTATGCCGGAATCGGCGGCGCTGTGCTGTATGCTGGGAGCGTATTGGCTGTTCGTCAAAGGAGTGGAAGAGAGCAAACGGGGGCTGGTCGTGCTGTCGGGAGTATTCATGGCGCTGGCCATTGCGGAGAAAATCCCCGCCGTGTTCACAGGCATCCCGCTGATTGCCGTCGCAGTTCAAGCATACAAGCATCGTTTGTTTGTCCGTACGGAGCTATGGATTTTTGCAGCTATTGCGCTGGGGCTCCCGTTCCTTTATTTTCAGTGGTTAAGCACGGTGGCGGAATTTCCGTTTGTGACGGGTATCGCAACGAAGCATATTTGGCCACATTTGCTGGAAAGCTTCCGCTCGAACGAGGCGCTGGAATTTTTCCGTACGAATCTGCCCAGCACGTTCACTTGGTGCGGCATCGGATTATTCGTCATCGGGCTGTTATGCTTGGACTGGCGTCGGCATTGGTCTCTCGGCGTATGGGCGATCGCTATGCTGCTGGAGCTTGCCGTCATCGTGGCGACGATCCGGTTCGACTATTATTTGATTCTGACCGCTCCGGTAGCGGCGCTGCTCGGGGCGCAGGCGCTGGCGCGCATCGGCCGGTGGCGGGTAGGGAAGGCTGCCGCCGCCGCGGTCATTTTGGCGATAGGCTGCCAGAGCTATGCGATTGCCGTCCCTTTATTGCAGGGGCAGCAGACCGTGCTTATGCAGCAGGCCGCATGGGTTCAAAGGTATACGCCCAAGAATGCGCTGGTAGTCGTGGGTACGGACGATCCGTCATTGCTTAATGCCAGCCGCCGCATCGGCTGGAGAACGGGCTCATTGTTGCCCGACGATCCCGTGAAGGAACTGAATGCATTCATCGCGGACGGGGCGCGTTACTTTATTCCGCTACAAGGTCATATTGACGGAGACGACGGAAGGCTCGCCGCCTACTTGAACGAACGATTTCAACGCATTGAAATTCCGGGAGGCTACTCGATCTATAAGCTGCAGTAGCATAGTTGGAAAAAAGAGGGATTGGCGGGCGGAGGTAGAACATGTAAGGACGGGCTTCTCTGAAAGTCCGGTGAAAAAGTGGCCGGAGAGCCGATAGAGCGTTGGAACAGCATGAGCGGTCGCCTTTGCAGATGGATTTTCACCGCTTCAGCGATTCAATATGGAAAAAATTACCATAGACCACGGGCCACGAATCAATCGCCACACCCTCTAAGAAAGGGGGCTTAGCGTGGAAGATTCGGCTGCTTTTCAGCTGGAGGATCATATGCAGGTTCGGCAAATATCGCTCGGCGCGATGATTTTTTTCCTATGAACGGATAATCTGGCGAAGAAGCGGGGGGATGACCAATGGATAAGGACAAGCTGTTTCTAATTACGGAGCTGGAAGGGTTTGCGCCCGAAATCGGCCGGCTGGTCTCCATGATGAATTATGCGAGATATACGACATTGGCTACGGTGCAGGGGTTGTCGATGCGGCAGCTGGATTATGTGCATGATGCGAACAGCAATTCGATCGGAGATCTTCTGCTTCATATGGCTGCGGTAGAGCTGGGGTATCAGCTGGAAACATTTTACGGCCGCGAACCGAACGCAGAGGAAATCGAGAAATGGCAAGCTCCGTTTGATCTGGGAGATTTGGGACGCGAACAGATTCGGGGCAAAGAGCTGGAGTACTATCTCCATGAACTTAGCGAAATGCGCAAGGTGACATTGGAGGAGTTCAGACGTAGGGACGACAGCTGGCTCTACGAGGAGACGCCGTTCTGGCGAGATAAGCCGGCCAACAATTATTTCAAATGGTTTCATGTGTTCGAGGATGAAATAAACCATCGGGGGCAAATCCGGTGGCTGCGTCAAAGGGCCATACAATATGAACCGGAATAGGGGGGGCGTTGCCATGAACGCGATTCGCGCGGTGGTGCTGGATTTGGACGGCACGCTTCTGAATTCGGCAAAAGAAGTATCGGCGCGCAGCAGAAGGGCGGTGTTGGACTGCTGCGCCCGCGGATATGCTATCATCATCGCCACGGCCCGGCCGCCTCGCTCCGTCCGTGAGCTGTTGCCCCGCGAGCTGCAGCAGCTCGGTTATTGGATCTGTTATAACGGCGGAGTGGTGACCGATCGCGGCGCGGTTCCGCTGCATGTCGCATATATTCCGAACGATACCGTTCAATCCGTTTACCGGTATATGGAACTTCATGATAGAGGCAGTTATGTAACCTTCGAATCCGGCGATGAGATGTGGAGCTTCAGGGAGCTAAATGAAGGCGAAGAGAAAACGCTGGGCATTCCGGCAAGCGCTCCCAAACCGAGGGTGATGACGGAAGGGCATATGGCGGAGCGGCCTATAACGAAGCTGCTGATTTCTAACGGGAACGGTATCTATGAAGCGCTCGTCGGACAGTTCGGTTCGGAAGTGAATATGATCTTGACGGATAACCGGCAGCTGATCCAAATTATGCCCGTTTCCGTATCGAAGGCATACGGTTTGCGTATCGTGCTGGATCGGCTCGGAATTACCGCGGATCAGGCGATGGCGTTCGGTGACGATTACAATGATCTGGCGCTGTTCGAGCATTGCGGCTATCCGGTTGCGGTGGGCAACGCCGTCCGCGAGCTGCAAGCCGTCGCCCGTACGGTGACATTAACGAACGACGAAGACGGGGTTGCCGCCGTGCTGGAGCAGCTACCGGGACTAAGCGGTCTGTGTACCCCGGCGGGTTAACCGCAGACGTGTCATGCTGTGTTCGTGGCCTGCGGTCGATAGCGATTTAAGCGGGAAAAATCCGCCTACAAAGGCGTACGCTGACGTTTTTTCCAGATTCAATGACCCCTCCGCTCGTAATTCATCATGCTTCTGGTGCTCTGCCAGGACCCCCGGAAACTGCTGCTCGGCTCTCGCCGCATCTCATTGTCGACCCGTCATTCAAGCGCGTTTCGTTATCCTTGGATGGGGACGGCCTCACAGTCCGGTCGTTACCGAAATTCTGCGAGGTCCGCGCGCTTCCCGGTTGTTTTCGTCCGTTTCCGGCGGCAGCGGGATTGCCGTTAACCTCGCAATGTCTAAAGCATCCGATTGCTGCCCATAATGGATAGTAATACATAATGACTCATAGACAGACGGGAGGAACGGCCGATGCTATCCGTACACTGGAGACTGGCTGAGCTGTGGACGCTTCAACAAAAACGCAAGTTAACCGAGGATGAGGAGTCGGAAATGACGGCATGCTTGCATTACAATGCGATCTACGCGAGGAAGCTGTCCGGCTTGTACAATTTGTCGCTTGCTGCTTCCATGATCAACGACGCCGAATGGCAGCATGAAATTTGTCAACGGATCGAGAAGCTGGAAAGCCAAGGGGTATCCCCCGAATTTAAATAGACTTAATCACAACCGTACGCCGAACGCTCCGGACCGACTTGACTATGATAGCGGGAAAAACGTACAATCAAAATAAAAGGATCCCAAATCATGGAAGAAGGGGCTGATACGGTGAAGAAGACCGTCATTCAGTCGGTGATATTCTCGGTTATCGTCACCGTCTGCTACTATGCGGTACATATCGGAGCAGGCATGTACCAAACCATGACGTATGTTCCCGATATCGTGACGCGATATGAATCCGCTCATACGCTGCAAAGCGAGGTTTCCTTCGGCGTCTCGTCTTCGCTAACGGAAGCGCAGCGGGTTTTGCTGCTGGCGGCCGGGAGTATGCTGGTGTTTGCGGGAGGCAAACTGCTGTATCTTCGTATCAAAATGAGATAACCCCCGCGATATAAGTGGGGGTTATTTTGCCCGGACCTATCTGCCTTTCAGTTCATTTAAAATAGTTCTGAATGGGAATCGGCGGAACGACCAAGCAGTTCCTTTACAATGATACATGTCTAAAATTCTTTCACATCACAAGTTTGGAATGCCAGAACATTTATACAATTTCCCGGTATAGATGCTCTACATCCTTCAGCAGACCAGGTATCCAAGTCTCTGATTCAGGGATTATATCCGTACCTCCGTAAACAAGCCAACGCAATGTCTTAATCAGCCAACATAAACCGCCTGTTCGCAATTGCCAGTTCAGATGATCCATTTGAAGATCAGTTACTTCAAGGTATGCTGAAATCATTTCTTCTCTTGATAGATTACTCCAAGCGCGCGCTTCCGTAATCAAGCAATATAGGTCACCAAGATGAGGACTTAGATATGCTATGGACCAATCAATCGGCATTATCCCATTGTCTTGAATCAAAAGGTTCTTTGCATGATAATCATGATGCACTATTGAGGTTGGTACCATTCGATACAGTCTTTCTAAATGACGAGGCAACACCTTCTTGAGCTTCAATAAAACTTTGGTTTCTGCTAATTTTTTCGATTTCAACAGATCATTAAGCAGTTCCAGGAAGGTTTCCATTGAAACGGAGTAAGTGTCAATGACCTTCTTAGGGAGCCTTTCTAAGCTCGCAGTTGCGCTCACTCTTAGTCTTGCCAGTTCCCTTGACGCCTCAAGAAAATGAGCAGGTTGCGGTTGCTGTTCCAAATTGTTATCACCCGCATCCTCCATGATCATTACTCCGCTGTCCCTCAATTGAACAAATTCAAAAATCTGCGGGGCTTTGATTTGTAAAGGATGCACTAAATTTCGGTAAATCCCGGCCTCTCCCGCCATCTCATTCCCGCCCCATTTAATTATGCGTGTTTCACCTGTTGCGAACGTAACTCTGTAGACTTCTGAAAGAGCCCATTTCCTTAATAGAGTCCATTCTGCAACCTCATTCAGCAACGGAATCTTTGAACAATAATCTGAAAAACGTGTTGGAATCATTCCAGCAGTCCTCCCGCATCTTATTCTTACGATACACATTCTTACATATATGGTGAAAAAGATATAGACTTATAATTCTCCGTTTGGTACGATGTTGAATAAGGTCTTGGAAAATTTCAGGACTCTTTTTTATTTTTACGTAAACAGTGAAGGTCATACCGCAACGGATGGCCTTCAACTTGTCGGTTACAATAGCGAATCGATTTTGTTGATATGTTTCCGAAGGATACCTCTATATTGCGATACAAGTATTCCTTGACTGGAATATTCCTTTTGGGGTATATTTTGAACAGGGTTATACGGAGAAATGGAGGAATGGATATGACAGTGAATTCGGAAGGCAAGGAATTAGTTATAACACGTGTACTCCATGCGCCGCGCGAGCTTGTATTCAAAGCATGGTCCGAGGTCGAGCATTTGAAGCGATGGTGGGGACCGAAAGGATTTGAAATAAGTGTTGCGCAATTGGATTTCCGTCCGGGCGGTTTTTTCCACTACAACATGCAATCTCCTGATGGTAATCAAATGTGGGGTAAAGCTGGAAATACGCAATGCGGTAACCTTTAGCGAAAATAACGGTATTACCACTATGACCTTGCGCAGTGGGCCGATTAACGCAACCGAGGAAGAGAGAAGCTTTTTTGAAGGCATGCTCGAATCAATGCAGGAGGGCTTCGGAGGAACTTTCGATCAGCTCGAAGAATATTTGGCTATGCAGCATTGAAGCGGTAAAGAGTATTGTCACAGAACTCTAAAAGGACATATCCCCGGAGGCCAGGGTTACCGAAAGAGCAGGAGAGCGATATGACCGAAACAAGGATTGAAGAGCTTGCTAAATAAGAGACCCGTAAGTTTTTTCCGGGGTCAGATATACGCAGAGATGAGACGGTAAGAGAGCTTCTTGCAGAGATCTGAAAAATATGTTCGAATCCTGATTCAGCTTTTACCATGACATGATACAATTTATTCACCGAGGAGAGGTCATTATCGACTTCTCTTTCTTTTTGGACGGAAACAGTTATAAATAGCCCGCGAACTCAAGCGTAGTGATGGCGACTATCGGACGGCCTTTGCAAGCTACCAAAGTAAAATTACATATTTTGTCACGGAGTGTCATACCCTCGCTCTGACAACGATGAAAGATATGATCTTGGATTCCGGCTTTAAACTGAAATTTTTTCAACTTATGCTTCGTTTCCCTAGCATACTGTGGGCTTCCATGAAGGGCAGTGTTAAAACGTTCAATGCAAAAGTAGCGTACATAAGTGACGCTGATTCGAACTATTTTACGACACAAACAAGGCGTTTGCCGCTACTAGGTCAAGTGTCCCTACATAAGCTGATGAGAAAGGATTATGCCATGGACAGGGACGGTGTAAAGTGGATGACACAAAATCGGAAAAAGACAGGCACACGATTAACCGGAAGAATCGTATTTCCAGGCAATCCGTCATATAATGCGGCCAGAATGGAGTACAATAGGCGTTTTTCCAAGTTTCCAAAAGTCATTGTTTTTTGCAGACGAACTCAGGATGTGATCAACGCAGTCAAATGGGCTCGTGAGCATGGCGTACGGCTGCGAGCGCGCAGCGGGCGGCACAGCTATGAAGGCTTTTCGACCGTAAACGGCGGTATTATTATCGATGTAAGCGAGATGAATAAGATTAAGGTGGATCGGAAAAATAGGGTGGCCCTCGTACAGACGGGAAATCCACTTGCCCGTGTGTACAAAAAGCTGTGGGATAAGCGTGTAGCACTTCCGGCTGGGACTGCGCCCGACGTAGGCTTAGCCGGGCTTACCCTGGGAGGCGGCATTGGACTGCTGTCCCGCAAATATGGACTTACGTGCGATAACTTGAAGCAAGTGAAAATGGTCGTAGCCTCGGGACGGTATGGGGCAAAGACGATTGTGGCAAACAGGAGGAAACATGCCGATTTATTGTGGGCATCACGAGGTGGCGGGGGAGGAAACTTTGGCATTGCTACAGCCTATACTTTTCGGGTTAGACCGATTTCAACGGTTTCTATATACAGCGTCACCTGGAAATGGGGCGATTTGGAGAAGGTGTTACCGGTTTGGCAGCGCTGGGCCCCGTCTGTCACGAACCGCTTAACCTCAACCATCGAGGTGGCTGCCAAGCAGGTGGGAACAATTGAATCTACCGGGCAATTGCTCGGCAGTGCTAAGGAGCTGCGTCGATTGATTAAACCCCTCTTGCGAGCAGGCACTCCAGTGAAGGTGCTAGTGAAGACGGTGCCTTTTATTGAAGCAACCCAATTTTTTGCCGAATCGGACCTGAATTTAGAGCCGAAATTTAAAATAAGCGGGGCTTACGGGTTCCGCCCTTTGCCTCGTGAAGGAGTACGAATTATACGCGACTTTTTGTCCAAAGCGCCCAACAGGCATTCTACCGTGTGGAGTCAAAGCTTAGGTGGTGCAGGAAGCGCGGTGAGCCTGGTATCGCCTACTGCAACGGCTTATCCTCATCGGAAAGCTGAGACCATCTACGAACTGTCGGCACGCTGGAGGAACAACGGGGAGCAGAGGCGGAATATTCAGTGGGTGAAAAGGTTCCGCAGAGCGTTACGTCCCTTTGTTAAGGGGGATTATGTGAACTTTCCCGATGTGCAGATTAAGAACTGGCCCAAGGCGTATTATGGCGTGAACTTTGGCAGGCTGAAGCAGGTGAAACGAAAGTATGATCCTCATAATGTGTTTCGTTTTGCTCAGAGTATTCCAGTGGGGAAACGGGGCAGAAAAGGATAATACTCGCACCAGTAGTTGAAGCGACGGGGCTGACGGCGGCACTCCCTTGTGGTGATCCCTGCCATAAGTGACGGCGGAATTTTAGGTGAGAAACCCGCAGGAGTCTGCGTTGACTATTGCTAATACGTTGCTCGACGCTTTCAGAAGAGGCAGCGCAAAATCTCTTGGCAAAGCCTCGGTTGCTAAGCGCCGAGCTTCGGTCATGGCATGGTGGTTCTCTAGAAGGGTGGTGAAAAAGTCCGCTGCGGCGTCCATTTGATCCTCCAATCGCTGTTGAAGACGGATTCTTTGGATTGTTTTTTCGTTTTTCTGTGGAGAGAATCCGTGTTCAAAGGCGAACGCTTACGCTTTTCCAGATTCACCAGGCTTCTAGGAGTCTGTCCGACGGAGTTACTTTTGTAGGTCCCTTCGGAGTAAGACTCGGTTTTCAAATGATTTTTCATCACGATTTGAGTATAATCACTGTGTCTTTCTTTGCCTTTGTGGGAGTTACGCCGCTTTTTTACGTTTTTGGGCAGACCTCTCCCGTTTATACACCGTGGATGGTTTGGGATATCTGGCAGAATGAAGCTTTCTTAAATTATAGCTTAAAGCCAAAAGGACGAACTCACCCTCAACCTTATCTTCGCCACGGAGGTGAAACTGACGAAAGCCCTGACATTCTTTCATTTGCCCCCACGCGGGTTCCACGATGGCTTTACGTAACCGGTAAATGTCTTTACCGGCATCGCTTTGCACTTTGGTTCTCATGGCTTCTCGGATCGGATCGCCTTCATTGCGTTTGACCCTTCGTTTACCGGATCCGGACTTAACGCAGTCCTTTTGAAACGGGCAGGTCAGGCAGGCATCGCTCATATACACCCATTGAGTCGCTTTTTGAGGATCCTTTTCATAGTATGTGTACTTGTGGATCAGCGTTTGTCCCGCTGGGCACACATAGGTATCCGTTTCCGGGATATACGTAAAGTTGGTTTTATCGTACGGATTCCCGTGCGGCTTGTTTTCACGGGTTGCCGCGATGTAGGCGTCGGTCTCGGCCTTCGTCGCCGCCTGAATGTTGTCCGCACTAAAGTACCCTGCGTCCGCACTCACTTTCTCGGGCACCTTTCCCGTTATGTTGCGGATGGAACCGAGCACCGGCTGGAATTGGTGTTGGTCGCTGCTGCTAGGGTTCATCTGCAGTCCGACGATGAATCCCTGATCCGCATCTACGGCAATTTGCGGATTATATCCTTGGATGACGCCTTGGGTTTTCGTATCCATGATTTGGGAATCTGGATCGGTAAAGTTGAATTGATCTTTGTCCGGTGTCTTCGATTCCTCTACCGGTTTGCGAGTTTCCAACTGTCTGAGCGCCTCTCTGATTTTTTCAAGTCGGGATTGGCGATTGGTCACCGATTCCGGCAACAGCGAAAGGGGCTCTTCGTTCTCTTGGTCGTCTATCTGGCCGGCTTGCTCGAGAGCTTCGCGGATTTCCTTTTCCAGACGCTCGATTTCCTGGTTCATCCGATCTCGCGACATCGACTTATGCTTCGATGCATGGGCTTTCAGCTTCGAACCATCGATGCTGACATGACCGAGGGACACGTACCCTAGCTGTATGGCGATGTGTACCACTTGTTTGAAAAGTCCCGGTAATGATTCGAGGTGATCCTTTCGAAAATCGCTGAGCGTACGGAAATCCGGTCGATGGCCGCCACATAGCCAACGAAAAGGAATATTTTCATCCATAGCCTGACGAAGGGTCCGGGAGGTGAACACACCCGTAGCATAGCCATAGAACCATAACTTCAAAAGCATGGCGGGGTGATAGGCTTCTTCTCCGCGATGGGAATACCGATTTGTCATGACCGTGAGATCCAACTGATCCACGATGTCGCTAACAAGCCGCACTAAATGATCTTCAGGGATCCAATCGCTCAAATACATCGGAAACAATTCACCTTGTTCCGTGGAGTAAGATTTAAATTTTGCCATAAACCACACACCCTTTTTTACCAGATAAACAGATTACAGTTAAGTTTCGCGACGAAACTATGCTTTTCCTGTTTCGTCGGACAGACTCCTAGGCCGTGTTTGTTTGTAATTTGCTCGCTTTGGTTGGGCCGGCCCTTACCCTTGGTGATCAAGTCGCGAAGGCTGCCGCTTATGTAGATGCCCCAGGAGTCCGTACAGACGGCGTAGCACTCGTACTCGGGAACGAGGCCTATGTGCGTAAAACGAACTTCCGTTTTGCCGTCTTTCTTGTCGATTTCAAAGACAATGTCGGTATCCTTCCACTCGTTCTTGTCTTTTACGAAGTTAAAGTAGTTGTCTGTAATGTGCCAAACGACCTTTTTACCTGGAACAAGCTCGGTGATTTGGATGGTGCAGCGGTGAATATCTTGATAGTGGTGCTTAAATTCACCGAGTTCGTCGGTAGTGCCCTCAATTTCCTCTGACCACCATCCGCGGACGTTATTGATGGCAGCGAAGACTTCTTCAGGGCTTTGGTCTACCATAAAAAAAGTGCTGTAACTTTGATTCATACAAATCATCTCCCTACGTTCATTGTTGATTACACATTGAGTATAAATTATGTACTTGTAAAACACAAGTACAAGCTTGCAAAATGCAAGCACGATTTGTGTAATCATTCTCATGAAAAGCGCCGGGGTATAACAAGTAATTGAAATTTTACACAGATTCAAAAAGTTTAAAAAGACTATGGCAAAAAATTTTATATCATAATATGCTTTTCTTAGACATCGATGTACTTATATTTAAAAGGTGAAAAAGTATGAATAAAAGAATTGCAGATTTCGAAAGTCTTATTACAACCGACTACGGTAATATTGCTGGTATTGTGGTACTGCACGGCGGCGAAAAGGTATATGAAGGCTATTTTGACGGCTACACCGCCGACGATACCGTCCATATTGCATCGGTGACAAAAAGTGTTGTTTCTGCGCTGATTGGTATTGCCATTGATAAAGGCTATATTAAAAGCATAGATCAGAAAGTATTGGATTTTTTTCCCGACTACAAGGTCAAACGCGGCGAGAAGACGATACAGAATGTTACAATAAAAAATATGCTGACAATGACCGCACCGTATAAGTACAAGTCGGAGCCATATACAAAGGTTTATACAAGTGATGATTGGACTAAAGCTGCGCTGGACTTGTTGGGTGGTAAGGGCGGTCTTGGAGGGTTCAAGTATTCCACCATCGGCATACAGGTTATGTCGGGAATTCTCGCTAATGCAACAGGCCAACCGGTACGTGATTTTGCCACAGAAAATTTGTTTGAACCACTTGGCATCAAAACACCCCATAATACGATTATCCATTGCAAAGAGGAGTATTTTGCTTTCATTAAGGATAAATATGCTCGTGGTTGGGTGATAGATCCGAAAGGCACGAACACCGCCGGTTGGGGACTTACCTTAACGCCACGGGATATGACAAAAATTGGACAGCTATACTTAAATGGAGGCTTGTGGAACGGCAAGCAAATTCTATCCTCAAAATGGATTGAGGACAGCACCAAAGAAAACAGCCGAAGGGGAGAGTTGCCGTACGGTTATTTGTGGTGGATTATGGACAACAAGGGACATCGTTGTTACGCAGCTTTGGGTGATGGCGGAAATACGATTTTTGTAAATCTCGACAAGAAAATCGTAGTTGCAATCGCTTCACGATTTATGCGACGTGCGAAGAACAGAATTGAATTGATTGAAAAACATATTATACCGTTATTTATTAACAATAATCAGTGAGACAAAAAATTTTACAGTAAGGACTTCTTCCAAATTTAGAGAGTAAATAAAAAAATTCTTGTAATGTAGAAATCGGAATAGCGGATACGTCATTATAGTGAAACCAAATTCCAATTTAAAAGGAGGAGTTTTTGTATGAATTACACTTTGATGTTTTACGAGAGCCAGGAGGACTTTGCGGCCAGAACGGACCCAGCGCGACAACAACAATACTTGGCAGGCTGGACGCACTATGTGCATGCTTTGCGGCAGGCTGGAATTGTTGTGTTCGGTTCGGGGCTCTATGCTCCTGAGACAGCTGCTACAATGAAGCGGCGCAGCGGTGAGATGGCGGTTCAGGACGGACCGTTTCCCGAGACGAAAGAGCAGCTCGGCGGGATTTTCGTGATTGATGTTCCAGACTTTGACACTGCATTAGAGTGGGCTGCTCGAGGGCCTGTCGATACGGTTGAGGTCAGACAGAACATTCCCACGTTGAAGTGATCATTTCTATGGAAACGAATCAGGTCATTGAAAAAACGGCACGTGATGCTTATGGTCGATTGCTTTCTTATTTGGCTGTACATTGGCGGGATCTGCAGGCTGTTGAGGATGCTATTGGAGATGCTTTTCTCGCCGCGCTAGAAACTTGGCCCAAGGTCGGCGTTCCGGATAAGCCTGAAGCATGGCTAATTACGGCCGCCCGAAGGAGGCTTATCGATCGTGCCCGCCGTACTCGGATTTCCGAAAGTGCGCTGCCGACTCTCCTTGTCATGTCCGAGGATACACAGCGTCTGACTTCTTCAAGCGCTGCTTTTCCGGATGAACGCCTAAGGATGATGTTTCTTTGCACTCATCCGGCAATTGATCCTGTGATGCGCACGCCACTTATGTTGCAGACAGTGCTTGGGATCGATGCAGCCCGAATTGCGGCTGCATTCATCATTAAGCCCTCTACTATGAGCCAGCGTCTTACTCGAGTCAAAGCAAAAATCCGTGCCGAACGCCTTATTTTTGAAATGCCTGATGCAGAAGAGATTCCGAATCGCCTCGATTCCGTTTTGGAAGCTACCTATGCTGCTTACGGGAGCGGGTGGGGAGAGGCAGCTATTGCGGATTCGTCTCGTAAGAGATTGGAGGAGGAGGCAATCTATCTGGGAAAGCTGCTTCTCCAATTCGCTCCCCGCGAGCCGGAGGTTTACGGTCTGTTGGCGCTCATGCTGCACTGTGAGGCACGCCGTGAGGCCCGATATGATGACGAGGGGAACTATGTTCCCCTCTCTGAGCAAAAATGTTCGCGATGGAATCAAAGCTTGATCATGGAAGCGGAGCGTTATCTGCATAACGCTTCGCAAGCCGGTGGAATCGGTCGCTTTCAACTCATGGCCGCGATTCAATCGGTGCATGCTCAGCGTTTATGGACCGGGCGTATCGAGTGGGAGGCGATTGCTCAGTTGTACGAGGGGCTCATTTGCATGTACCCGTCGCTGGGCGCATTAGTCGGCCGAGCCGCCGCGGTCGCGGAGGCTTACGGAGCGGAACGGGGCATTACCTTGCTGGAAGCTATTCCATCTGAAAAAGTGGTGAATTACCAGCCTTATTGGGCGCTTGCCGGACATTTGTACAAGCGGATGAATCGAATAGAAGATGCTCGTTCTGCTTATAGCCATGCTATCGGACTAAGCACAGACGTTTCTGTTCGACAATTTCTAAGCCGCCAAGCTTCAGCGAAATCCATCGGCATCGATAAAAAGATCTCCGGAAGTGCCTTAAACTTGCCGTTACAATAGCGAATCGATTTTTTGATATGCCTAGGAGGTTTAAGAGAGAAGCTTTTTTGAAGGCATGTTCGAATCCATGCAGGAGAGCTTCGGAGGAACTTTCGATCAGCTTGAGGAATATTTGGCAGACCATTCTTAACCGGGATTCGTACGGTGAGCCGTATCGCGACTTCCAATTTTCGAAAAAAACTTAGCGAGGTTGGGAAGCTTCTATGCCGCGCATGGTCTTGGGATGTGTAGAGTATATGAGGAATCGCGTACAGTGGATGGAATCACTTCGGAAAGGAGGATGTAATTATGTACTTTCATGGTTATAGAAAAATTTGTTGAGGAGTTAGGATTTCAAACATTTTTCACTAGCCCTGTTGAATACCCGGCCCTTCAACATCCCCATCCTGGTTTGGATTGTGATGCAAGAACGTCCATAGGCTGATTTAGACAAAGAGCCATCCGCCGCAGGATGGTCTTAAAGCTTGCCGTTACAGACGGTGTAATTGGCGCGGGTCATCTTTTTATTAAAGGTATATTTGAGCATCAATGCGACGCAAAGAATAAAACCCAACAGCACGGAAGCTGCAGCAAGTCCTGAAACTTCAAAGTGGGGAAGACGGCAGCGCAAACAGCCCGGGAAACGGGCTGCACGAAAGCACATATTTTACCGCTTAGATCGGCTTACCCCCTCCGTCCTCGTTTGCGCTTCCCAATCGCCTCGGTGACGACGAAAGCGAGCTCTTCGTTCCCGTACAAAGAAAGCACGCCGAGTACCGTGTCATCCGGCACTTCTCCGGCTTCTTCTTTGGGCACGGTCAATTCCATCGCCTGCTTTAACGCTTCGTTCGCCTCCTGATCAGGATAAGCTTCGGCATACAGAGCGACCGGGTCGAGCCCGTTATTTACGCACCATTGAGCGAAGACAAGGATCATCATCTGCTCATCGCGCTGGTACCCTCGAATAAATTGTTCTTCCATTTCGTTGCGATTCATTGAAAAATCTCCTTCTAGACGGTAAGATAGGTTCATTATAGCGAAAGTTCAGGGGGATTCACAATGATTACGAATGAAAAAATAAAAGCGACCGAAGTGCAGCTGACCGGCTTGAACGGTGAAGATCTTGGGGTCGTCCCTACGGCGGAGGCGCTGGCTATGGCCAAAAAGCTGAAGGTGGATTTGGTATGCACTTCGCTGATGAGCAGTCCTCCGCCGTGCAAGCTGATGGGAGCGGGAGCCGCGAAGCAGGAAGCACAGCAAGCCCGCAGGCAGGAGGCCAAGGAGAACTGCGCTCCGAAAGTGAAGGAGATTCGGCTGACCCCTCACATTGAGGAGCATGATTACGATACGAAGCGGAGCCAGGCGGAGCGAATACTGAAGTCCGGCGATGCCGTCATGCTGGTCGTGCGGATTCAAGGCAAGGAAGGAGCTCAGGCGAAGGAGCTGCTGGAGCGTCTGATCCGGGACTTAAGCGGCGAAGGGAGCAAGAAGACAGGCATCCAGCTTAGCGGGAAACAGGCGGCCGTGCAATTGGACCCGCTGCAATAAATATGAGCTCAAGCCTTGTCTCAGGGATTTTACATGAGGCAAGGCTTTTTTTGGGTTGAACTTGGAGGGCTGTCTAAGGCAAAGAACCCGAGAGCCAACATTGGCCCCAATGGCAGCTTCGGCCGTTCAAGTTGTAACTTGGATGGTTGGATGCGGATCATCTGAATTAAGCGATATTTTCCCGTGACTTTACAGTATACTGTGGTAGTCTGGAAGGAAATGGGGGGGATCGCATTGAATCAGCCGCTTGGTTTTGCCACCGAGTCGTTAAAACTCCGGATGTTTACAGAGGATGATTATGACAAGCTGTTCGCGTTAACGAGACAGACGGAGATTACCGATCTGCTGCCGGATTGGAAGATGACGGAGGAACAGCTGCAGCGCTTTTTGAAGTTTGTTATACGTTCTTATAATACGTTTCAAGCGTCCGATGTGCGGATTTTATTGGCGATGGAAGAGAAGATGAGCGGAGACCTTATCGGCTGGTGCGGCGTTTTTCCGAATGACAAGCTGAAGGTGACTGACAGAGAGATCGCTTATGCGATTTCCAAAGACTTCCGAAACCGCGGATACGCGACAGAGGCGGTTCAAGGGATGGCGGCGTTCATTTGGGGCTGCACGGAGCTTGAGGAGATCGTTGCGATTGTGAAACCGTTCAATAAAGCGTCGCGTAGAGTATTGGAGAAATCCGGTTTTGAACGATTGGATCGGCGCCGGTTGTCCGATGGCCGCGACTATGATTATTTTAAATCGGGACGTCCGTGTGTCCCCAACTGTAAGATTTTGTGATACGATGGATAGAAGGTTATCTCCATGCAAAGGAGAATAAGGAGAGGAGCATAACGATGTGGACACGAAGTGAACTAAAGAGCAGGGCCAAACGGGTGCTCGGCAGAACCTACTGGAAGGCGTTTGTCGTCAGCCTGCTGCTGGCTTTTGTTACGGGGGGAGTGCCCAGTTATTCCTTTAACTCGACGATCGGGGGAGAAGGTCGAAACGGGGCGAGCGCTTCGGCGAGCTGGCCGAATATGGGAAGCGAGTTCAGCGGCGAATTCGGAGGGGCGCTGCTGGCGATCATAGCGATAGCCGTCATTATCGGATTTCTCGTGCTACTGGGCGTGCTGGCGTTCCGCATTTTTTTGAGCGCGCCGCTCGAGGTGGGCTCCCAGCAATATTTTAAGCAGGCGGCTCTGGAAGATGCTAATATGAGCTATATAGGCTACGCCTTTGGCGAAGGAAGATATATCAATATTGTCAAAGGGATGCTGTGGAGACTGTTTTTGAACTTTTTATGGTATTTGTTGCTGATTATTCCCGGCATCGTCAAATCGTACGCCTACAGCATGACGCCGTTTATTTTGGCGGATAATCCGGGAATCGGCACCAAGCGAGCGGTTGAGCTTAGCAATCAGATGACGCAAGGGCATAAATGGAGAATGTTCGTCCTCGACCTCTCGTTCATCGGATGGTATCTGCTCGGCACGCTTGCGTTCTTCGTCGGCGTGTTGTTCGTTCTGCCGTATGTCAATGCCGTCAAGGCGGAGCTGTACCTCGACTTGCGGGAACAGGCGGTCCACGACGGCAGGAGCAGCAGAGCCGAGTTAAACATGCTGTGATGCGAAAAGGAGAGAGATTCGGACTATGATGACGCTGAGATGGAAAGGGATCGTGCTGCTCGCGGCCGTCCTGCTGCTCGGCGGATGCAGAGGGGGCGAAGCGGCGGGAGGGAAGCTTCCGCCGAAGGAGGTGCAGCCCCCGTCCTCTTCGGAGGCGCCGGCGCCTCAGACCCTGGAGGAGGAGCTGCGGCAGGATACGGTCAAGAGCGTGCAAGTGGCGCAAATTCCGATGGGGGAGATAAGGCGGCTGCCGCTGCTGGCGGACCGTCCGGATGACAAGCCTATTATCGCCAAGCTGGCGGAATGGCTGCGCAGCGCAGCCCCGGGCGAGCCCGCGGCGGTCGACGAGAAACGGTATAGCGAAGTCCGTCCGCACGTTCAAGTGGGGATAGAATGGGCCGACGGACGGTCGGCTATTTTGGAGCCGGTATGCACGATGGAACTTGCAACGAACTTGACGGATTGCCACGAGCAAGAGGGGTTCGTGCGCCTGTATCGCGGCGGAGCCGCCGAGCCGGAGACGATCGTATCGCCGGAGCTGGCCGGTTGGCTTAACCGCGACTACCGCTATGAGACCGTCGGCGTGCTGAACGATCCCAATCCCCGTGCGGAGGGAGTATCTGCGCAGGGAACGCTGCGGCTGGTGCCCGCTTCGGAGGAGCGGGTGCAGCAGCTCGGAGCTCCGAGCTGTATCGGACGGGAGGACGATTACCGTATCGCGGGAAGCTATGACCTGACGTTTCAGCCGGCTGGCGGAGAGTCGGCTGCGGTCCGCCATTTTGACGATTTATCCCTCATTCGCCCGGATTTGCAGCCTTTTGCTATGAAAAGGGTTTCATTCGGTTCGTTCGAAGCGTTTGCATTCATTCCTGCCTATGCGGACTGCCACGGCATTGAATTTTATTTGTTCGGCGTCAAGGACGGACAGGCTTTTCCTTTCTCGTTTCAAATCGACGGAGCCGTCCGCCCGACGTTCGACATTGGGCCTGGACGCGATTTTGCCGTCGCAGACGGCCGGTTGCTCGTAGAAGGCGGAATATCCGCGGGTATGGATTACCCGATCCGCTATACGTTTCAGCCGGATTTGCAGGCCCGAACGATGCAGCTTGTCCGCCAGGAGGAGATTAAGCCGTAACCGGAATCGCGCCCGCGCATTTCATAAAGTACAAGGATACCCGCATAAATAATTAGGAGGTGGGGGCGCAAACGGCCCAATATGCTCTGGGGAGTTGATTCGGAATGCTGCAGAAGGTTGCCCGGATGGGAAAAGACGTCAAATACGCGGCCGTATCCGTTTTGTCCGTCATTGCGGTCATTGTGCTGCATCTGATTCATTTTTTATCGGCTCCGGTCATGATGGGGGCGATGGAGATGCAGGGCCATCAGCATGGGGCGCACGGCGCGACGCCGCAGACGATTTTGTTCACGATAGCGCTGCTTGCCGTCAACGGTGCGGGCATGTATTTTGCCGTGCGGCAGCTGCATATGGCCTGGAAGCAGAGAAGAAGAGGCTGGCATACGTATATGTGCTGCACGATTTCGACCGCTGTGCTGATCATCGGCGTATATACGATCGTCTCCTGATATAAGATAAGATCGCAATGCAATGTCTCCAGGGCTGCCCAGGCAGTCTTGTTTGCATTTTGCCGGATGGGGAATATATGTTCCTATTGATTCGGCGCATAAATCATAATAAGATATCGACAGGAGATGATCAGATGAATAAAGGTTCTTTATCTTTTCAAACGGTCAGACGCAAGCAAATCGTCGATGAAGTCGTCGAACAGCTGCAGCGCAAAATTTCGCTCGGCGAGCTGACGCCGGGCATGCAGATTCCTACGGAGCCGGAGCTGATGAGCCAGTTTGCAGTCGGCAGATCGACGATCCGCGAAGCGGTGCGCGTGCTCGTTCATGCCGGATTGCTGGAGAAGAAGCAGGGCCAAGGAACGTTCGTGTGCGGGCAGAAGCCGATCCAGGAGCCGCTCGATTACAGGCTTAGGCGTGCGGAAATTCTTGAGGTGTACGAGGTGCGGCGCATGCTGGAATTAGAGGCGGCCAAGCTCGCAGCCGAGCGGCGCGACGACGAAGACTTGAAGACGATGCGGCAGTATCTCGACCAGCGCCAGGCGGCATTGGACCGCAATGACGTCAAAGGTTATCTGGACGCCGATGTCGCTTATCACAGCGCCGTAGCGACGGCGACCAAGAACGCGGTGCTTGCCGATCTGTACCACAGCTTCACCGACGTCATGAGGTCGGCATTGGAAATTTTGGTCAGCGACCCGGAGTACAAGGGTCATTTTACGCTGCAGCATGAGAAAATCTACGAAGCGATCAGAGACCGGGACGTACATGCCGCTGAAAAATACAGTATTCAGCATTTGGACGAAACCAGTCTGGATTTGAAAAGGCTCGTTAATGAACAGTAATCTGTTCTGCTCAAGCAATCATCCGGAGGATTCGATGCGGGACGGCGATGTTAGAGTGGCTAGGCTGAGAAGCGGACACTCTTTTCATAGCTATAAACATCTGATGATAGGATGAATACTAACCAGAGACGGGCTGCCGGAAAGCAGGGTTTATTTTTTTAAGAAAATTCATCAGATGATAAGATGTAAAACAAAGATTCGGATCGGAGTGAGAACCAATATGAGTCAAGCTGGCACAAGTCAGGCTTCCGTCATCATGCGCCAATCCTCGGCTACGATGTACCCCATATTATTAGCAATCAGCATCGTCCATCTATTGAACGACGCCATCCAATCGATCATCCCGGCCATGTTTCCGGTGCTGCGGGACTCTCTGAGCTTAAGCTTCGCGCAGATCGGCTGGATCGGGTTTACGCTGAACATGACGGCGTCCGTCATCCAGCCGGCGATCGGTCTGTACACGGATGCGCGCCCTAAGCCTTATCTGCTGCCTATCGGCATGCTGTTTTCGCTGGCCGGCGTCATCGGCCTGGCGTTCGCGCCTTCGTTTGTCTGGCTGCTCGTTTTCGTCGTGCTGGTCGGCATCGGTTCCGCCGTGCTGCATCCGGAATCTTCCCGGGTCGCCCATCTGGCTGCCGGCTCGCGCAAAGGGCTGGCTCAGTCGATCTTCCAGCTGGGGGGCAATACGGGGCAGGCGCTCGCTCCGGTATTGGCGGCGCTGATCTTCATTCCGCTCGGTCAAAAAAGCATGCTGTGGTTCACTTTGGCCGCCGGGGCAGCCATCATAGTGCAAATTTCGGTATCCCGCTGGTACGGGAATCATCTAAGCGTAAGCAGGCGGCAGAGCAGCGTGGGGCAGGCGGACGTCAGAAAAGTTGCGTTATCCCGCGGTACGGTAGCGTTGGCGTTAACCGTGCTGGTGTTTATGTTATTTTCCAAATTCGTTTATATGGCGAGCATGACCGGGTATTATGCTTTTTACCTGATGGACCGATTTCATATGACGACGGAGCATGCGCAATATTATTTGTTCGCGCTCCTTATTGCGGGCATGGTCGGGACGTTTGTCGGAGGGCCGCTGGCCGACCGTTTCGGCCGCCGCAACATGATCTGGTTCTCCATACTGGGAACGGCGCCGTTCTCGCTGCTGCTGCCTTACGCCGGGCCGTTATGGTCGCTGATCTTGTGCGTTCTCATCGGCTTGATTCTGTTGTCGGGCTTCTCGGTTATCGTCGTGTACGCCCAAGAGCTGCTTCCCGGCAAAGTGGGCACGATTGCAGGCTTGTTCTTTGGCCTTGCTTTTGGACTCGGAGGCATCGGCTCCGCGCTTCTCGGCTATTTGGCGGACTGGGCGGGGATGGAAATCGTGATCAAGGTCAGCGCCTTCCTGCCGCTGCTCGGCTTGCTTGCCGCCTTGCTGCCTTCCGACGCTATCCTCGCAGGGAAACGTCCGGAGCGCAAATAACCGGAGTCCCGTAAAGCCCGCCGCAGGCAAGCGGAGCCTTTCCTTCATTCGTCTGATCATCTCCGGTTTCACAAGCGAAATCTCGATCCGGTTGGGTCAAAAGCCTATCCTTCCGACCCGATGTGGTTTATAATAGGATTCGGCGCCTTGCTTTGAACGCCAAATTTCGGAAAATGGGCGGATCACCGGAATGCAGAACAAGAACGTTATCATTTTGGCTATCTTTTACGCATTTATTTATATGAGCACCGGCTCCTTCTCCTCCTATATCGGCGTCTATTTCACGGAGAAGGGGATCGGGCATACGGAGATCGGCATCTTGACCTCTATCGGGGCGGTCGTGGGGCTGTTCGCTCAACCCGTGTGGGGGCTGGCCGGAGACCGGTCGAGGACGAAGAACAAGGTGCTGATGGTCTGTACGCTGCTGGCGGGGCTGACCGTATGGCTTGTGCCGTGGGCGGGAACGATGTTTTTGCCGCTGCTGATCGCCATGGCCTTGTTCAGCTTGTTCCAGATTGCGATTAACCCGTTAAGCGATGCGATTACTTTGGAATTGTCTTCCCGGGGCGTCGTCCGCTTCTCGACTATCCGCACCTTCGGTTCGATCGGTTATGCGGTCATTTCGATCGCCGCGGGCTGGCTGTTCGCCGAGCATATCGATACGATCTTTCTGGTGACCTCCGGCATTATGCTGGGCTGTTTTCTGCTTTCCTTGGGCATCCCGCAGGTAGCCGGCCATCAGAGCGGCAAGAACAAGGTGAAGCTCGTCGAAATTTTCAAAAGCAAACCGCTGATCGCGCTCTACGCATATACGCTTGTTTTATCTACGACGATGGGATTTCTATGGTCGTTTCAAGCCATATACAGCAAAGAGCAGGGAATCGGCATGGAGGTTATCGGGATCGGGCTGGCCATAGGCTCGTTCACGCAGTTTCCGTTTATGATCTTTTTTCAGCGCATTTACGATCGGTTCGGCATCCGCAATATTTTGCTGATATCCGGATTGATCCACACGGTGAGATGGTGCTTGTATGCGATGACGCTGACGCCGTTCACGTACTTGCTCAGCTGGATTCTTCACGGCGGCACGTACATCATGTTTTACATGTGTCTGGCGGAATACGTCAACCGGCATGTGCGGAAGGAATTGAAGGCGACCGGACAAATGCTCAATTCCGTCATTCAGCTGAGCATCGGCAAAATTATCGGCGGCATGCTGGGAGGATTGTATGCGGCCCGGTTCGGCTTCCAAAACTCGTTCGTCACGCTGGCGCTGATCGGCGCCGTAGCTACGGCGGGATTTTATATAGCCTGCCGGGTTTTTCGGATATTTCCCGGCAGCAGCAAGCTGGGAGCAGGAACCGGCAGCGATACCGCAAGCTTGTCGGAATGATGGATTCAATGCGGACGTCCGCGCGTCCGCGATTGTACCCGTTCAAGGACGAACGGGTTTTTGCTGCGTTTGAAACGATGCGAAGCTGTGAGCAACGGGCAACCGGGCGGGGCTTGTACAGAGCACGAGGCCGCATCCGCAGCTTATTCACAATACTAAACGGCGAATAAGTTGTTTAGCTGATATTTGCTATAATTTAGTTTATTTTTAATTGACAATGCACAAAACGCGATGTTATCATAAATATCGACCGAGAAATAATAGCGCTTACATTTTGCTTTGCTTATTGTTTTAGCTAAATTCTGACGCGTTTTACTAAATGCTGCAAGGCTGCAACGACAACCAAAGCACGGCGAAAAGGGGAGATGTAGCGTGAGGAAAAAGCATCGGGGAATTCCGGTTATGGTGATGTCCGGTTTATTGGCTATGGCGCTTGGCGGGTGCGGCGGCGGCACCTCTTCCGAATCCGGCGCAGAGGGGAAATCTTCCCAAGAAGCCGGCGGTTCCTCCAAAGGGCCGAGCGACAAGCCGGTCGAGTTGACCGTCTATTCGGCTCCCGGCGACTCCGAGGAGTCGTGGAACGAACGGTTCGGCGATCCGATCAGAAAGAAATTTCCTAATATCTCGTTCAAATTCATCAACCCCCGCAATAACGACGCCCAGAAGCTGCCCAATCTGATCGTAGCGGGAACGACGATCGATTTGTACTACGAGTCGATCGGAGGTTTCTTCGTCAATGTGCCTCAGTACAATCTGCAGTACGATCTGACGCCGCTGATCAAACAAAACAACATCGATCTGGATTCCTTCGAACCGACCTTGATCGAGGCGATGAAGAATAATTCCGGCGGGCAAATTTGGGGGCTGCCCGTCAATAATAACAATATGGTGATGTATTATAACAAGGATATTTTCGATCGTTTCGGCGTTGCCTACCCGAAGGACGGGATGACCTGGGATGAAGCGATAGAGATGTCCCAGCAGTTCAATAAGACCGAGGAAGGGAGAAAGTACGCGGGGCTGGCGGTATCTCCGAATCACATTATCCGGATGAACCCGTTCTCGCTGCCGGTTGTCGATGCCAAAACGAACAAATCGACGTTCGCCGACGAGAAATGGAAGACGCTGCTGCAGACGATGTTCGTGCGCCCGGCGGCCAGCGAAGGATATAAGGACAAAATCCGCTCGTTGGGCAATAAGCTGCCTTATGCGACGGAATTTACCCGGACGCAGGATTTGGCGATGTACGTGCATCAATCCAATCTTCCGTTCATCGACTCCACGTACCAGACGACCAATTTCGATATGGTCTCGTTTCCGACCTTCAAGGACATGCCGGGCATCGGCTCGCAGGCTTACCCGACGTACTTCGCGATTCCGGCAAACAGCGAGCATAAGGAAGAAGCGTTCCAAGCGATTCAATACTTGGTATCCGGCGAATATCAGATGGAATATTCCAAGAAGGGCGTCATGCCGGTATTGAAGGATGAAAGCTATAAGAAGGTGTTTGCGACGGAGACAAGGTATACGAACGTCAACTTCGCCGCTGTATTCCGCAATCAATTCGCTCCTATTCCTAATAAAACAAACTATGACGGCATTGCCGAAGGAGCGCTGACCTCGCAGCTTATCGATCTGTCCTTGAACAATACCGATCTGAACTCGGTGCTCAGAAAGGCCGAGGAAGACGCCAACAATAAGATCGAAACCGAGAAAGCGAAGAAATAGAGGCTCGCTCGACGAGAGACGATACATAGATAACGGCCCGTTCCGGTCAGGACGGGTTTTTTTATTGTTTAGGAAATGATGCGCAGCCATATCCTGAGAAAAACCGGGGGCTCCCCCGAAAGGAATGTCTAACCATAGAACGATCCCAGCGGAATGGTTAGACGCCGATCCAGCTGAAGCTGGATGCGGACGGAATAAGCTTCAGAGCATCACGTCACTTTTGGGGGATTTGTTCCATTGGTTCCCCCACAAGCAAGCTGAATCAGCTTCCAAGCTCAGGCGCCCGCTTTGCGGGGTTATTTTGTGGCGGTCGAGGCTCGTTGGCATAGGGCGATGACTAGCAGGAGCAGCGGATAGATCAATTGGATCGTGAAGGAATAAAAGGGAGCCGTCGTAGAGAAAAACATGGACAGTTGCTGCAAATTGGGGGAGACCCACATCGCGCAAAAGAGGCTGAGCAATCCGAGCGGAGCGACAAGCGGCCGATAATCGGGCAGATTCAGCCACTGTGCGGTGCCGATGGCCAAGGCGTAGAACCATAACGAGATTTGGATAAAACCTCCCAATATCCATGTCATCAAGATGACGACGTCCAGATGCTCTATAAAGTCGGCTACGCTAATGAACGAAGCGGCGACATAAACCGGGAAGATGTAGGACGCGGTGAGATTGCCGAATACGAACAAGCTGGCAATACTGCAAAATACCATCGTCAGCATCATCGCCAGAACGGCCAGCATTCCCCATTTCAAGCCCCGGGCCGATTCTTTGTTGAACGGATACAGGAAGGTAATCAGAAAAAACTCGATGAACCAGGTATGCGGGACGACGGAGCCTTTCAGGGAGGGGCCGATTCCCTTTTCCATTAAAGGAAGAATGTGGCGAGCGTCCATGTCCGGTATAAGCATTAAAAAAATGCTGACAAAGATAATAACGATAAACGGAAAAAACACTTTCGTGCAGCGGGCCAGCACCTCCAGCCCTCCCCGGACGGAAAAAATGCAAACAAAAATTAAACTCCCCATAATGACGAGGATCGGCGTTCTCGACAAAAACGATTCGACTAAAAATTCTCCGTATTCCCGGGTAATAAGTCCGATGCCGTGCAGTAAGAAAAACAAGACGAAAAACCCTCCCGCTTTGCCGATCACCCGTCCGGCGATTTTATCTCCATACTGAATGATGGATTCATGAGGGTACAGACTGTGCAGCTTCCAAGTAATATAGATGATGACAAAACCGCTTACGGAGCCCCAGACTGGGGAGAGCCACATGTCCCGTCCGGCTTCTTTGGCCGTAATGGCGGGCACCATCAAGGTCGCCGTAGCTCCGATCATGAAATACATCAGCATTCCGAGCTGAACTGCGGATATTTTGCCGTTCTCGATCATTCCGTTTCCCCTTCCTCTGCCCATTCCCAGTAAACGATAAAATAAGTGCCGGACAGGCAGCGCGAAGTCCTGGCTGTCCTCTATGCATTGTTGCCGGAAATATCCGGCTGTAAACCCTGCCGTCCGGGAAATGGGGAGGAGCGTGTTATAGCAATGGAAACTCTTTACAAACGATACGGTCCCCCTTATAATAGGTTCAAACAGTCCAGTGGGGGGGTTATCGTTATGAACCGGCGTTCATTCATTCTTATTCATAGCTATAACCATCATCATAGGTAGGCGTTTGTACAGCGGACATTCTTCGCAGGTACAAACGCTTATTGGCGTTCTGCCTGCGGACTAGAGGTTGAAGAGTCATGCGGGTATTCGATATCCGTATGGCTCTTTTTGTTTTTTTAAAATCGAAAAGGAGGCAATGTGCATGCAAAGTATTATCTACCGGCTGCCGGAGCAAAAAGAACTTCTTATGGAGAAATACAAGACTCATAAAACATTGTTCGGCAGAGAAGTGCTAAGCGGGATTTTGAACATTTTCGATGAGGTGGCTTCCCATGGCGATGAAGCGATTCTGGAGCTGACGAAGCGTTATGACGGCGTGGAGATAACAGAGCTTATGCTGACGGACGGTTATATTGCCGACTGCGTGGCATCCTTAACTCCGACGCTCCGAAGCGCCGTCGAGCGGGCAATCCGCAACGTGCGAGAGGTGAACACGGTCCTGCTGCCGCAATCCTGGAGCAGGGAAATCCGGCCGGGCACGATCGTCGGAGAAACCGTAAGCCCGCTGGAATCGGTGGGGATATGGATTCCGGCGAGGAAAGGGCCGCTGCTCTCGACCGCCGTCATGCTGGTAGCGGCGGCCAAGACTGCGGGAGTGAAGCGGATCATCGTCGGCATGCCGCCGCTTCAGGACGGCTGCGGCGATCCGGGGACGGTAGCGGCGGCCAGGCTGGCCGGGGCGGATCAATTCGTGATCGGCAACGGAGTGGCCGTCATTGCCGGATTCGCCCAAGGCACCGCCGCGATCCCCGAAGTAGACGGGATCTTCGGTCCCGGCCCCGGCGGCATCGCTGCGGCGATGAGCGTAGCGATGACCTACGGCAAGCGGAGCGCCCTCGGCATCGGGCCGACCGAGTCGGTCATACTGGCGGACGATACCGCCGATCCGGTGAGGCTAGCCTATGATCTCCTCAACGAAGGGGAACACGGTCCCGACTCGTCCTCCATTCTGGTGACGACTTCATCCCGTGTGGCCCGGGAAACGGAGACGGCTCTTTGGAGATGTATAGGAGAGGTTGAAGAGGGGAGACGGCAAAACGTGCGGCAGGTGTTCGGCCCCGGCGGCAAAGGAGCGATCATTGTTGCGACGGACACCGACCAGGCTTGCGATTGGGTCAACTGGTTCGCTCCGGAGCACTTGATGGTTGTATGCGCCAAGGAAACGGAAGCCCGCGTGTTAAGCAAGATTGCGAATGCGGGAGAAGTTTTGATCGGCCAATATACGCCGTTCTCCGCAGCCAATTACGGAATCGGCATTACCGCCGTACTGCCGACGAATCATTTTGCCAGGGCCTACTCCGGGGTCACGTCCAAGGATATGGTCAAATATACAACCGTAGGTCAACTAAGCAGGGACGCGCTCGCGGATATCGCGCCGGTCATCCGCGAGCTGAGCGCCTACGAGCAGCTGCCGTGCCACAGGAGAGCGGCGGATATTAGGCTGGCGGATCGCGGCTGAGCAGGCGGAAACCACGAAGCGAGGCGATGCGGTTCGTTCTTAAGGGACATTCCCCTGCATGGAACCGTTCCGGAACCCGATGTCTCGCCTCAGGCCGCGGCAAGCTCTATTTTACAATAACAATCAATAACGGCAGAACGATGAACGAGGCGAGCGTCGTCCATAGTATGCATTTGGTGACGACTTGGGGAGCCGCTTGGAACCGTTCGGCCAGTATGCCCGCATTAACGGCCGCAGGCATCGAGGCGAGAATGAGCAGCACCGAGAACAGCATGCCCTGGACATGCAGCATCGTCAGTACCAGACAGGCGATGAGCGGGGACAATATCAGCCTCACGGTCATGCCCGCCCAGAACGCTTTTTGCACGCCGGGGTCGAAAACCGTCTTCTTCACACTTGCCATCTGCGCGCCGAGAATCGCCAGCACGACCGGCGAATACGCTTCCGCGATCATGGCGATGCCTTTTTGCACCCCTGCGGGAAAATGAATGTCGAGGGAGCGGACGATGACGGCGGCGATAGCGGCGTATATCGCGGGCAGCGAGAACACGGATCGAATCGCTTGTTTAATGGAGAATTGCGAGCGCGCCGCGAAATAGATGCCGATCGTATTAACGATGATCATTTGGGCGATCACATAGACCGAGGCTTTGTCCAATCCGAGCTTGCCGAAGGCCAGCAGCACGAGCGGCAGCCCGTAATTGACGCTGTTCGTGAAGGTGGATACGAGCGTCAATCCGGCCGTCTCCGAGGCGGACAGCTTGAGCAATCTGCCGATCAGATTCGCGACGGCCCACAGCATAATCAGATTGACGATCGATACGCCGAAGGTCGTGTATACCTCGCTGAAGGAAATTTCGGCGGTCGTCAGCGTCTGATAAATAATGGCGGGGCTCAAATAGTATAAATACAGCGTGAGCAGAGGTTTGGTTTCCAAGTTTTTGTATTTGGCCAACAGAGCTCCGACAATAACGGGAATCGATAAGGGTACGATCACTTGAAACAGAGTGGTTAGGACGGATTGAATCATGCAGACGGATTCCTTTCATTCAGATAGGGTTATGTTCATTTATCCACTCTACAGCAAACCCGGCTTTTCGTCTAAGAGGGAAAATCTATCATTTCCATAGTTATCCCCTATCAATGCGACATCCGTTATTGCCGGAATCGGCGGACCGTGATAGAATCGAATTCGGCCCAATCGGCGGGCCTGACATGCCGATCGCGGTTCGAGACCATCCCGCGTGATCAAAACTAAGGGGAAATTTGTCTATGTTCAATTTTATTTGGGGCGTTGCTTTTGTCATCGTCAACTTCGGCCTGTTCCTGCTCAGCTACCGGCTGTTCGGGCGCAAGGGGCTGTATGCGTGGGTCGGCTTCGCGACCGTGCTGGCGAACATTCAGGTCATCAAAACCATTGAAATGTTCGGCATTGTCATGACGCTCGGCAATTCCATCTATGCGTCGATCTATATGACGACGGACCTGCTCAACGAGAAGTACGGAGCGAAGGCGGCCAAACAAGCCGTATGGTTCGGCTTCTTCACGCTGTTCGCCTCGGCGATCATCATGCAAATGGTGCTCGTCTTCGTGCCGCAAGAAGGAGATATTTCCCAGGAAGCGCTCCGGACGATCTTCGGGCTGGCGCCGCAAATCGCGCTGGGAAGCTTGTCCGCCTACTTCGTCAGCCAATTTCTCGATGTGCGCGTATTCAGCGCTCTGAAGAAGCGGTATCCCGCTTACAATCAGTTTTGGCTGCGTATTAACGGCAGCATAGGGCTTAGCCAGTTCGTCGATTCGCTCGTCTTTTGCTCTATCGCCTTTTACAAGGTATATCCGCTGAACGTCTGGGTGCAAATCCTGCTAACCACGTATGTGCTGAAATTCGTCATTTCGGCAGCCGGTACGCCGGTGCTGTACTGGGCGCGTTCATTCCGGTTCCGGGAAGAAGAGCAAGACTAACTGCCCGTGCGGAAGGGTGGCTTTATATGGTCTGAAGCTCCTTCCGCAGGATGGCGATCAGCTTTTCGGCGGCCGAGCTCAGCGGCGAACCGCTCGGCTTGCGCAGCAGGCCGGTGACGAGTGCCGTAGCTCCATAAACGGCTCTATTAATATAGTAGGATTTTTTTCAAGGCTCGCGTTCATGGTTATGAATGCGGGCTTTTAGGGTTGTCTAAATTCGTTTTGGAGTTGTTTTGGGTTTCCAGAAAATAGCATTGTTGCTATAATGGATGGTATTAGCCTGTGCGGCCGCGAGAGGATTAGAAGTGCGGCGATCCAAGCGCCGGTATAAGAACTGTGCAGAGGGAGCGTATGTATGATCATTAGGAGCGAAACAGCTGACGATTACAAGGAAGTCTATAACCTGAATTACGAAGCGTTTGGCCGGAGGCATGATGAAGCCGAGTTAGTCGAACGGATACGGCAATCGGAGGAATTCGTGCCTGAATTGTCGATTGTAGCGGAATTGGACGGCAAGCTTGCCGGTCATGTATTGCTGAGCAAAGCCGCAGTATTCAACGAGAACGGTAAGAGGCAAGAGGTGATTGTTTTGGCGCCGATAGCCGTCAGACCGGATATGCAGAAAAAAGGCGTAGGCTCGCAGCTCATAACCGAAGGCTTGAAACGAAGCCGAGCGCTGGGTTATCCGGCCGTGCTGCTGATAGGGCATCCGTCGTATTATCCGAAGTTCGGCTTCAAGCCGGCAAGGGCGTTCGGACTGGAGCTTCATCAGTATCAGGTGCCGGACCCGGTGTTTATGGTGTGCGAGCTGAATGAAGGGGCGCTTCAGAATTTGCGAGGGGAGCTGCGGTATCCGGCCGCTTTTTCGGAGTGAGCGGGAATTTCGCGCGTTTTGGATAGCGTCGTCCCGAAAAGGAGTGGAAGGGAAATGACCTTGCTTGGAATGGCTGCAGCCGTTGCTGCAGCTGTACTTATCTCATTATTCTTAGGTCCCTACGGTATGCTTGTTATTGTCTCGGTTACCTTCGGGTTGGCATTAAGCGCACATAGGAGAAACATAGAGATTCATTCCGATTTGCAGAGAATTAAGGAGAAATTGGGCATTAGCGATCAAGACGATTTCAATATGCCGGACGAGGAGATCGAAGAGGAACTGGAGAAGGAGATGCAGGAGGCGCAAAACAGTACGAAACGTTAAGAAGGGAGGGCCGGAGCTATCCCGTGAAGCCTGAAGAGATGGAGGAAGTTGCCGCTCAGCGTTATAACGCTACCGTCATTACATGCGGAGCCGAAGTTGTCGGGTACGGCAATCTGTATAATGTAACGGAAGGAAAGCATTGTTATCTGGGCAACGTCATCATTGCGCCGACCTATAGGGGGAAAGGGGCGGCAGCTTATTTCATTAACGTCATGAAGCAACTGGCCAAGCAAGAGCGTCAAGTGAAGCAGCTTCGTCTCATGTGCCATAACATCAATACGCGAGCGCTGCTTTTTTACCGCAGTATGGGCTTCAAGCCTTTCGATTTCAATGAGCTTCGGGATCGGGCGGGAAACAAGCTTGTTTTGTTGGAGCTGGCTATCGCGCTAGATTGATTTTTAGGAGGAGGATTGCAGTGAAACCTATTCGATTAGGTATGATTGGCAGCGGTCATGTCAGCAGCAGGTATTTTGAGCAGGCCGCCCTGATAGAAGGAGTAAGCTTTGTCGCTACGTACTCCAGACACTTAACCAATGCGGAGAACAAGGCTGCCGCCTACGGCATCCCAAGATGGTATGACGATTACCGGGTGATGATGGACAAAGAAGAACTTGATGCCGTCATCGTTACCACGCCTCATTCGCTGCATGCGGAGCCGGTTCTGGCGGCGCTGGAGCGCGGGCTGCACGTTCTGAACGAGAAGCCAATGGCTACAACGTTTGAGGATTGTCAGCGGATGGTATCGCTAGCGGAGGCACACAACGCCATCTTCATGAGCTTGCCGTTCGATTTGAACCCCGCGCTCCTCGCTGCCTCCGAATATGTGAATGAGCGATATATCGGCAAGATTACCGGCGCCGAGGCGCAGCTCTCGCTTCCCGGGCCATGGCGCGACAATTGGTATTATAATAAATCTATAGCCCATGGCGGTGCGGTGCTGGACTGCCTGGTTTATCCGGTCAGCAGACTGGTTGCTTTGCTGGGGCCTGCCGTCAGCGTGATGGCGGAAGTCAACACATTGATACCTAATCGGATCGTTGGCGACGGCAAGCGAGTCCAGAGCGATGTTGACGACAACGTGACGCTGATCGTCCAATTTGCCGGAGGGCAGCATGCCGTGATCCGCGTGCTATGGGGGATGTCGTTCAAGCAAAATAACACGATCATTTACGGCCGAAACGGCACACTGGCTTTGAATGACAGCGGGTATCCGTTCGTTATCCAAACGCTGGGGCAGCCTGTCCCGGAGGCGGAGCGGGTGGTCTGGCGCGGGTTAGAGCACTGTTATGTGCCCCATGAGAAAATAAACCGATACCCGCATGAAAGCGTGATCGCCCATTTTGTCCGCTGCCTTCGGAACGGCGAACAGCCTGTGCAATCAGGCCGTCAGCAGCTTCATGTACATGAGATTATGTTTGCCGCGTACCGGTCCGCGGAATCGGGGCAGCGTTATTCCTTAACGACAACGTTTACCCCTTGGTCCAAGTTGGATACGGGGATATTCGATACCCGAAGCGACTATATATGATGATTTTGATTAGGTACGATACGTCAAAAAGGAGCTGAGCGCTATAGAAACCTTTGTATATTTCGTGAGACATGCGGAGTCGATATATACTCCGGGGACGGAGAGAGCTAGAGGACTCACCGGGAAGGGGGAACGGGATGCCGCTCTTGTCCGGCAGCTACTCAAGGATGTGCCCGTCGATCTCGTCCTCTCCAGTCCTTACTACAGAGCCGTGCGGACCGTACAAGATGTGGCGGAAGCCGCCGGACTGGAAATTATTAGCGTAGAGGACTTGCGGGAACGGCAGCTGTCGGGCGAAGAGTTTATCGCTAGCCAAGAGCAGTTCCGCAGCGCGAAGAGACGCGTATACGAGGACAAAAGCTTCGCTTTTCCGGGTGGCGAATCAAGCGAGGCGGCGCAGCGGCGGGCTATCCGGGCTCTGCTGCCGTGGATCGGTCATGCCGATTACCGCCATATTGTCGTCGGCACGCACGGGGATATTATGACGCTGATGCTGAATGATTGGGATGCGTCGTACGATTGCGATTTCTGGGCATCGACGACGATGCCGGATATGTATAAGCTGCATTTCGAGGGGCAGCAATTAAACTCGGTGACAAGACTGTGGGCGGAAGAGACCGTTTCGCTGCCGGAGTAAACAAGCAACCCGTTTCGTACAACCGACTGCCAAGGAGATAACGTATGCTCATTATCGTAATTGTCTTGTTGCTCGTCATATTTATAACGTTAATTAGCATGGAAAACAAGCTGAGATTGAAGCTGAAAAACGATGAACGAATCATTGAGCGATTGGATGTATTGATCAACCGGACGCTGGAGAAGAAGAAAGAATCGTGAACCGGACCGGTTAGGCGAGGTCATTCATCCGGGTCCGGGGATTTCGATATGTCCGCGCCGTTTCTTATGGAATTATGGGATGTTTACGGCGTTGTTCAAGTTATTCGGAAAGGCGAAGTGCTTTTTGAAAACGCATACGGCTATGCGAGCATCGAATTTGGAATACAAAACGATATCCATTCGCGCTTCTCCATCGCCTCCATATCCAAACAGTTCACGGCTTTCGCCATTATGCTCCTGCACGATAGGAACATGCTGGACATCGATGCATCTGCGCAGTTATACCTGCCTGCCGATATGAAGCTGGATGAGTCGATCACTGTCCATTATTTACTGTCGCATACTTCCGGACTAACTAATTTTTATCGGTTTGAAGATGATTTTTTCGCCGGTTACAACCGATTGGATTATTCGCGGAGCGAGTTCTTCCGGCGCTATATCGATAGAAAGCCGGCCAATCCGCCCGGAACGGCATACGATTACAATAACGCGAACTATAACGTGCTTGCATGGATCATTGAGCATGTTTCAGGGGAAAGGTACGAAGATTATATTCGCAACCATATATTCCTGCCGCTCGGCATGGTAAATAGCGACGTCGATGACGGCTGCAAGCCTATTCGAAACCGGTCGTCCAATTATTCCCGAGATTTTGGTACGACCGTCAAAAGTCCGTATCATAACGAAAAATTTAGCGTCGGCGCCGGGGCCGTCGTTTCCAACTGCGCCGATTTGTACAAATGGTACCGCTGTTTGCGGGATCGCCTCATGCTGTCGCCCATGACGTATACCCGATTTTTCCAAGAGAACCAAAACCGTTACTGCTATGGTCTGGAGCATCATCATATTTACGGCACGGACAGGTATTCCCATGGGGGAGATCATTTAGGGATAAGCGCCTACATGCAAAATTATTTTGACGAAGATATTTGTATTATTATTCTTTCAAATAATGAATCGATCAATCAATACCGGCTAGGCAATGCCATTTCGGATATTTTGCATGATGTTGACGTAAAGGCTCCGGCCCGATACGAAGAGCTTCCCATGGACGAAAGCGAACTCAGAGAGTACTGCGGAACTTATTTGAGAGATAAAATTCAAATCGAGCTGATTAACGGAAAGTTATATTTCACGAGATTTTCCGGCAATCTTCATATTGAAATTTACCCGATCGGCGAAGGGCGATTTGCCCGCAGATTTTCCGATCAAATTGAGCCTTACATAATAGCCAGGAGCGAAGACGGCAAAATGACGTTTTTTGGGTTTGTTAAGGAAGAGGCATGCTAGCAAAGGAACTGCGTAATCGGAACTGAAGAAAATGGGAGGGGACCGTGAACAGGATCGTTTATGCCCTTGGTTGGCTGTGGATATATGGTTTTGTCATTGCAGCGAGGGTTGCGGATTCATTCGGCGGATTCCGGTATGAGCAGCTTTCTTTCGTGCTTATCGTGATACAGCTGCTGTTATGGGTTAGCGGCCGGGTTGCGACGACGAAGGTAAGCCCTCGTGACCTCTGCCTAATGTCGTGTGTACGCCGCATTACGCATTTTATACGGATCATACCCTAGCCATGATGAACGAAGCTCTGATCATTAATGTCATTAACTATTTCCGGGATCGGGAACAAGATGGAGAAGCCGAAGCTTGATTGAGGATGGATAAAGGACGCTGCTTTCCGACAAGAATGGCTCTGGAAGCGTGGTGAAAAAGTGGCCGAAGAGCCGATAGATAGTTGGAACAGCGTCAGCGGTCGCCCTTGTAGACGGATGTTCCCCGCTTAAGCGGTTCGAAATAAAAAAATCCGGCTACAAGAGCGAGTGGAAACCACTATCGACCGCAGGACACGACGAAATCACTACACTTCTAGCGTTCTGTCTGATTTCATGATAAAATGTTACCTCTAATTCAAAATATTGGATACCATTATAAGAGTATAAGAGGTGAACAAATGCTGTACCATTTCAGCGAAGAGCCGAATATTACCCGGTTCATCCCTCGCGAGAAACAGAATCGCGGTGATTTTCCGGCCGTTGTGTGGGCAATCGACGAGGAGAATGAGTTTACGTATTATTTTCCGCGGGATTGCCCGAGGATCGTCATTCGACCGTCGTCTTGCTTGAGCGAGGAAGATAGAAGATTGTTTTTCGGGCTTACGACGGCGGATTGCATCGTAGCGATAGAGAGCCGCTGGTACCGGGCGATGAAGGAGACGACGCTGTACCGCTACTCCTTCGACGAGGCGGGCTTTGAATTGTTCGATAAAACAGCCGGCTACTATATTTCCCGCGAGACGACATTTCCCGTAGAAGTGGAGCGCATCGACGGATTGCTGGACCGGCTTGTCGGCAAAGGGGTGGAGTTGAGGTTGATGCCGAATCTGCATCCTCTGAGGACGGCCATTCTGCAATCTTCGCTGGATCGCTTCGGTATTCACCGCTTTCGGAACGCCGCTCCTCTATAATGTTTTTTTGCGGCAGCAATCTCCGGTTTACGCCAAAGAAAGGAGCGGGGGCTATGAAAATTCGCATTATCGGCTGCTGCGGCAGCGGGAAGACGTATGCCGCCAAGCGGCTCTCGCTTATGTACGGATTGCCGTATCATGAGCTGGACAACGTCGTATGGGATCGAACCGTTCCTAACCGCAGACATACTACGGAAGAACGGGACGCCATTCTGCAGGCCCTCGTAGCGCAGGACGACTGGATTATCGAGGGCGTTCATTATAAATGGGCCGAGGAAACGTTCCGTCATGCCGATTACATTTTTATGATCAATCCTAACCGGCTGCTTCGTAATTACAGGGTAACGAGCCGATTCGTGAAGACGAGACTTGGCATGGAAAGCGGCAACTACAAGCAGACGTTCAAGGGACTGCTCCAAATGTACAAGTGGAACCGCAAATTTGACCGCGAGCATTGGAACGGGATTTTGTCGATGACCGAGCCGTTTGCGAACAAACGCTATAATGTCAGGAGCAACCGGGACATCATTGCGATGATCGGGCAGCGTATCGAACGTCCGCTTGCCCGGGATATCGACGGCACACGACACAATGGTTGAAGAAATGTCTACTGCTCGTTCATCTTAGCGATTTTTGCGCTTACCCGGGAAATGGAGCGTCATTGCGGGGAAATAATGAATGGGAAATGTGTGCGACAAAAAGCGCTTGTGCGCGGCAAAGAGCCCGGCGTCCTGACGGATACCGGGCTCTTTGGTGTGCCGCAGCTTGGGCTTGTAGGCCTCTCGATTCCCCGGGCAATTAGCCGTTCTCGGGATCGTCGCCGATCAGCCTGAGAAGCGCCTCCGGGATCTGATAATGCTGGTTGTTGATGCTGATTCGTTTCATCGTCTCGGCCAGCTCCAGCGGCTGGGCTTCCTTCACTTCGGCGATCTCATTGTGCAGCCGCTCCATCTTTCGGTCCAGCGCGGACGCCGAATCCGACGCTTCCTTCAATTCCTGCAGCAGTCTTGGCGGGACGGCTTTATCGTATTTATAATAGATTTTATGCTCCAGGCTGGCCCAGAAATCCATGGCGATCGTCCGTATTTGAACTTCGACGCATACATTCTCCTGCCGGTCGGACATAAATACGGGAATGGCGGCGAGCAGATGAAGACTGCGGTATCCGTTCGGTTTGGGATGCTGTATGTAGTCCTTTACTTCGAGAATCGTCAGGTCGCTTTGATTTTGCAGCATTTCGCTGATCCGATAAATATCTGAAATGAACGAGCACGTAATGCGTATCCCGGCAATATCTTTAATATGTTCGCGGATGCTGGGCAGCGAAATTTCGTGGCCTTTTTTATGCAGCTTGTTCAGTATGCTCTCAGGCGATTTCAGCCGGGATTTGGTATGCTCGATCGGATTGTAATCGTGAAGGAATTGGAATTCCTCCTTCAGAATTTCAATCTTGGTTTCGAAGGCGTCCAAGGCGAATTTATATGCCATCATGAAGCGGGTAATTTCATTTTTGAATTTACGGAATTGTTCGATTTGCAATGTGTTCATGAGTGTTTCTCCTTCCTGGCCCAAGAGTGCCTGGCTTAACTAAAGCCGACTATATGAAAAGCATAATATAAGTAGCGTACACAAAGCAAATATAGCGAAAGAGAAGCTCAACGGGCGGTGAAATGTTCGGCCGCTTTCTGCATGAACGCTTTGGCCGCGTGGCCCAAAAACCGGTCCGTACGGTAGATGATCCCGATGTTGCGTGTCGGAGGGTCATCGGCAATGCGGATCGTTCGCAGCGCGGGATCGTTCAGCGAGCGGATCAGCGGCAGCGGCTGAACGGTAGCGCCGATGTTGGCTTTGACCAAATGGATGACCGAAGTGATGGAGGTCGTCTCCATAATGGTGTTCATCGTAAAGCCGTATTTACGGCAGCAATCGTCCACAAGCTCGCGGCCGATCAAGCCGGAAGGAAACATGACGGTATCCAGACCGCGCAGTTCTTCAATTCCGATGGAATCTCGTCCGGCCCAGGCATGCCGTTCCGAGACGACCAGCACATATTCCTCGCGGCATAGCGGAATCCGGACGAGACGGTCGTCCGGGAAGGGCATGATGCCGATGCCGATATCGACTTCGTTCTCCAGCACTTGGGCCGCGATCTCGACAGAGGATACGATCTTAAGCCAGATCTTGGGGAACTCCTTATGATAGTCTATAAGAAGATTGGATATGCGGTAATCCAGATCGGACGGAAGCGCCCCTACAACAAACGATCCTTTCTTATAATTATGCAGCTCGGCAATGGAGTCTTTAACATTTTGCAGATTGCGGACGATTTGCAGGCTTTGCTCCAGCAGGATGGAGCCGGCTTCGGTGATCGCGATTTTTTTGCCGATCCGGTCGAACAGCGGGATATCCAGCTCGTCCTCCAGCGCCCGGATCTGCTGGCTTAGGGTGGGTTGCGAGATGCCCAGCTTCTCGGCGGCGCGGGTAAAATGAAGCTCTTCGCTGACCGCAATGAAATATTCCAGTTGACGCAGCTCCAAATCAGGAACCTCCTTAGATCATAGGATATACCAATGATAATAATAGAAATAATTGTATTGATCAATTGTTTGATTCCCTTTACACTACTATAATCGACCGGTGCCGAAGCTTCATTTAATACAAGTTAGGGGGAATTTTGCTATATGCAGTTTAAGTTCGGTTACTTATTATTAGCGCTATTTTTGGCGGCGCTGAACTTGCGCCCCGCCATTTCTTCTATTTCTCCTTTGCTGGAGACCGTGCGCGGGGAACTCGACATGAGCGGCTCCGTTGCAAGCCTGCTGACTTCCATTCCGGTGCTTTGTATGGGACTATTTTCGCCCATGGCGGTCAAGATCAGTCACAGGTGGGGGATGGAGAGGACGATTACGCTCGCTCTGCTGGTCATCGGATTAGGGACGATCATCCGCTATTTTGCGGCTTCGTCATTGTTGATGGTCGTCACGTCGTTTCTTGCCGGAATCGGCATCGCGGTGGCGGGTCCGTTATTATCGGGATTTATCAAGCGGCATTTCGCGGAGCGAGCCTCCTCGATGGTAGGCATCTATTCGTCGGCAATGGTCGTCGGCGCCGCGCTGAGCGCGGGATTATCGGTGCCGCTGCAGCATTGGTACGGCAGCTCGTGGCAGAGCTCGCTCGCCAGTTGGGCCGTGTTTGCTCTGCTTGCGCTGCCGGTATGGATACATCTGGCGAAGCGCGCGGCGCGTCCGGCAGGCGGTACCGCTTCGCAAGGCTCCGCGGCGGCGAAGCTTCCGTGGGGAAACAAGAGAGCATGGCTGCTTACACTATTCTTCGGGTCGATGGCGATGATGTTCTATTCGTTGACGGCGTGGCTCGCTCCCGCAGTGGAAAGCATGGGGTACAGCAAGACGGTCGCGGGCGGCATACTGACCTTGTTCACGTTCATTCAGGTTCCGGTGAGCTTTGTGCTGCCTATACTGATTGCGCGTTTTCCGAAAAGACGCTATTGGCTGATGGGCTGCGCGCTGCTCGAGCTGGTCGGCATGTTTCTGTTCATGCTTCATGCCAGCCCGTGGCTTGTGGCGGTATTGCTCGGCATCGGGGCCGGCGGTCTGTTCCCGATGGCGCTGATGCTGCCGATTGAAGAGACCGGCAATGCCGAGGCGGCAAGCGCATGGTCGGCGATGAATCAATCGGGAGGCTATATTATCGGCGCGTTCGGACCGATCTTCGTCGGATGGGCGCATGACAAGGCCGGAAGCTTCATCCCGGCCTTCGGCGGTCTGTCGATCGTCATCGTTCTGATGCTCGTTATGCAGTGGCGCATCGGCAATGCCGTACGGCAGCCTAAGCAGGCAGCCGTGCCGCGGCAAGCGGCCGTCGTCGTGCAAGGCGAACGCTCTTAATTAAAAGGCGGTGAAAAAGTGGCCGGAGAGACTGCTGCCTTCAGAAGAAGCATATTTTCGTAAATAGAGGCAATATTCTAAAAAAAGGTCAATTTCACAAGCGGTTCTTATGGGATATCATGGGGCTAAATCCAATGAAAGGAGAGGGATGAAGCCGCATGGATCGTCTCAATAGGAACCGTTTGTCGTTATCAGCCATTGTCATACTTTTGCTCGCCTGGGGGTTCGCCGCGTCCGATTCGAGCCAAGTCAGAGCAGGGGAGGAGGGATGGTCAATGCCGTTAACTATTATGACCTTTAACCTGCGGACCGCGGCAGCCAAGGACGATCATCCGTGGGAACAGCGGCGGCCGGTCATTAAGCAGATGTTGGCAAGCGAGAAGCCCGATCTGATCGGTACGCAGGAAGGAATCGCGGCGCAGCTGGCCGATCTGCAGGAAGATTTGCCCGGTTACGGCCGGATCGGCGTCGGCCGCGAAGGCGGAGATTTGGGGGAGTATATGGCGATCTTTTACAACCAGGAGCGATTGAAGCCGCTGGAGCAGGACCACTTCTGGCTGTCCGCTACTCCCGACGTCATCAGCTCCGCAACCTGGGGCAACCGGATTCCCCGTATGGTTAGTTGGGTCCGCTTTCAGGACACGGAGAGCCTGAACACATTTTATATGGTAGATACTCACTTGGACCATGAATTGGAGACGGCCCGGCTGGAGAGCGCGCAGCTGATTCTGGACGCCATGCAATCGTTCGCTCCGAATATTCCGGTGATCTTAACCGGGGACTTCAATTCGAATAGCGGCGGAGGAGTTTACCGGGTCCTGACCGGGCCGGAGGGCTTGAAGGACGCGTTTGCGGACGCCGCGGAGAAGGTGAACGGGGATATCGGCACGTTCCATAATTACACGGACCCGACCGCGGGAGGCAGCGGCAAGCGTATCGATTGGATTTTATACAGGGGGCAGGCGGACGTCTCCCGCGGCGAAACGGTGACGTACCATACTTCTGAACAATATCCCAGCGATCATTATCCGGTTACCGTACGGTTGACCTTGCATGACCCCGACCGGACGGCAGGAGAGACTACAGTAAAACGGCAGCATAGGACAAAGCTGCTGCTGACGGAGCTCGTTGCGAATTCGGCCAGCAGCGGCAACTACAATTATGTGGAAGTCTACAATCCGGGCGATGAGCCGATCGATCTGGAAGGCTACAAGCTGTATTATTACTACGATCCGGCCGCTCCGTTCGATAAAGCGAAGGCCAACAAATGGACGATCGCCAAAGACGCGTTCAGCACGAGCAGTGTGATCGAGCCGCACGGCACGAAAGCGGTATGGATCAAGAAGCAGCCTTGCTGCTATCAGCTGGGGATCGACGACTTCAGAAGCAATTACGGGTTGACGGAAGAAGAGCTGCCGAGCGACCGTCTGCTCGCCGTATTTACTCCCGGAGAGAATCAGGGCTTCAACGGAACGGCGACGACGGGCCGCTCGGTCAGCATCGTTTCCCCGGATGGGGCGCATCTGGTCGGCGCTTCCTATAACCAAGGCGTGCTGGATGTGAAGAGCAACGAATCGGTCGTCTTCTCTCCGCCTGCACCGTTGTCCAGCATCATGAAGAAGGAGGCGGCCCATCAGAAGCCGTCGCCGGGCATGCCGCCGTCCGGCATGTGACGGGGAGCGGCGGCGTACCCGGATCATCTTGACTTGACGGCGTGAATGGGGGAGTTCAACCATCGACTCGAACTCTCCCGGGCAGGAGACCGGAGCATCGCAGCGAAGCGGATGAACGTCCTCGCTCCTTTTTCGGTAAGCACCCGCGCTATCAGGTAGGAAATCGGGGGGATCGTGTCGAAAGTAATGGCATTCCCGTTATGGTGGTGATGCCTTATTTTCAAAGGACGTTTTTTTCGATACAGCCTCGTTTTAATATTGATCATCTCCAGCATTCCGGGCATTATTGTCGGCGCACTCGTTTATTGGATGGGAGGAAGCTGGCTGGAGAATGCGCTGCTCCAATTGCATACGAACCAGATTGTGCAAAGAGCGGCCAACATTGACGATCAGTTCTCCTATATGGAAACGTCGATCGCCCATTGGGCTTTCGATACGAAGTTCAACAGCAATTTGTACACGACCGACTTTTACCGCGATTTTGAAATTGCCCGTGACATTACCAAAACATTGGGCGTTATGCAGGGCTCCACTCCGTTAGCCAGACAGGTTGAGCTGTATTTGAACAGCCCTCAGCCGATTCGCTTTTATCCGGAATACGATCTGCCGGTCGACCGGCAAACCATCGACAGCTACAATCGGATTTTTTCGCAAAACAATTTGGCCTTCTGGACCCGCCTGGAGAACGATTCCGCGGTTTCCGGCAAACAGGATTTGGCGCTGGTCCATAAAATCCCCGGCGTGGATATTCATCCGTTCGGAGCCTTGATCGTCCGCGTGAATGATGAGAAGGCGGCCAATCTGATCAAGACGCTGACTCCGTACAACGTAGGGGAAACCTTCATCATGCAAAGCGGAGGCGACGTGCTGGTTTCCAGCGCCAAAGGTCCCAAATCGTCCGTTTTCGACGAGACGCTAAAGGCGGAGGTGGACCGGAGAGGGCAGGAGTCGGGCTCGTTCCTGTACGATTTTCACGACAGTACGTACACCGTGTCTTACGGCGTTCTTCAGCGCGTCGGGACGCAGTGGACCTACGTATCGGCATCGCCGATCGATGTAATTACGAAGCCTGTCGATTTCATCTCCAAGCTGATTTTGACGGTGAGCTTAGCCGCTCTGCTGCTCGCCTGCGCGCTCTCCTGGTTCGCTTCGCGCAAAATTTATTCCCCTGTCGGACGGCTCATTAAGACGCTTGCCTCGGCCCGTTCGATCACGCCCGGACTCGCCGAGCATAACGACGAGTTCAAGCTGATCGAGAAGGAATGGCTGCAGCTGTCGCGGGAGAGCGATTCGCTGCAAACCAAGCTGGAGCAGCAGCTGACTCATGTGCGCGAAGGCTTTCTGCTGCAGCTGGTCCAAGGTTTTCTGTATGCGTACAAGGAGGAAGACCTGCTGGAGAGGATGCGCAGCTACGGATGGGAAGTGGACGAGCGGCAATTTGTGATGATGCACATTCATTTGACCGGATTTACGAACTTGGAGGGCCGATTCTCGCAGGGAGACGAAGGGCTCGTTACTTTCGCCGCGGCCAATATGATCGAGGAGCTGACGCTGGCGCGGCTGGAGCAGGCGGACGTCATCAATTTTCACGATTTATCGATCGGTCTTATGATCATCCTGCCTTCCGGCGAGCCTTACAAGGAGAAGCTGCGCGCATTAAGCGATGAAATTATTCAGGCGGTCAACCGCATTCTGAAGCTGCAGGTTTCGATCGCGATCGGCAAGGCATCGGGCGATGTCGAGCAAATTCCGTCGCATTACGAGGATGCGAAGCAGGCGCTGAGCTACCGCAATTTCGAGAATGAGAACCAGATTATCGATCTGGAGTCGCTGGAGACGGAAGAGGGGGCGAGCGAGCCGCAGTATCCGTTCCTTCTGGAGCGCGAGGTCATTCAAATGATCCGCACAGGCCAGCGCCAGGAGACAGAGCAGCGAATCGCCTCGTTCCTTGACGCGCTGCTGGAGCGGGGAGCCAAGGAAATCGACGTTCAGCAGGGCATGCTGCAGCTGCTTGGCAGCATTCTTCACGCCATCCGCCAATTAGGCATGGACCCGAGCCGCGTATTCAAATCCGCGAATTTGTACGAGCAGCTGACGCAAATCCGCGAGCCGGCAAAAATGCTGAAATGGTTCAACGAACGAATTGTAGAACCGTTCATGAAGGAGCTTGAAGCGCGTTCGGACGCTCATCTCAAGAAGGTTGTCGAGTCGGCCATGATCTATTTGCAAAACCATTATATGAAAGAGGTTTCCCTCGATACGTGCGCCGATTTTACCGGAATGAACGCCGTCGCGCTGAGCAAAGCGTTCAAGCTCATTACCGGCAAAAATTTTATCGATTATTTGACCGAGCTGCGCATGGAAAAAGCAAAGGAGCTGCTTAGGGATACCGAGCTGAAAATTAATGACGTCGCCGTCAGCGTCGGCTACCAACACAGCTACTTCAATCGGATTTTCAAAAAGCATGTCGGCTATACGCCGAGCCATTACCGGGAAATTAGCCGGGGGCAGTAGAACAAGCTATACGCTTTTCATAACACGGTTGTCCGCAAGCGGCGGGCAGCCGTTTTTTGTGTTGGAGGCAAACGGCTCGAATCAGGCGGCCCAAGCCGTCTAAACCCGCGCTATATAAGCGATTCAAAAAAGTATAAACGCGGAAAAAAAAGTACAAACCGCAAAAAAGCGCTTCCAAAAAAGTGTTGTTGCCGGAAAATAGGGCGCCGTATATGTTGAATACAGGAAGCGTTTTCAACATACCAGAAGATCGATTGCGAGGAGTGAGACCATGGTCAAAACATCACAAACCGAGCAGCTCCCGGCACAGGCGACATCAGTGAGAGCCCGTAAGCCGGGCACGCTCATGAAGCGAATCATTCAGGATAAATACTTGCTGCTCTTGCTGCTTCCCGGTTTGGCCTACTTCATTATTTTTAAGTACATTCCGATGTGGGGCGTACTGCTGGCCTTCAAAAACTATCAGCCTTTTCTCGGTTTTTTTCAAAGCGAATGGGTCGGCATGGATAATTTCAAGCAGTTTTTCGGAGATCCGATCTTTTTCCGCTTAATGAAAAATACGCTGCTGCTCGGATTGTACGATATGATCTTTTTCTTCCCTGCTCCCATTATTTTGGCTTTGCTGCTCAACGAGGTTCGCATCGCCTTCTACAAACGATTTATCCAGACGTTGATTTACATTCCGCATTTCATCTCCATGGTCATTGTCGCCAGTATTACGTACCTGATGCTGACGACAGAGGGAGGGATCATCAACCAGATGCTGGGTGAGGCGATCGGCCGCAAGATTGAGTTTCTGACGAGCGAGGATTGGTTCAGGCCGTTAATTATTACCCAGAGCTTATGGAAAGAGATGGGCTGGGGGACGATTATTTTCCTTGCCGCCCTGGCCGGCGTCGATCAGGAGCAATATGAAGCGGCGATTGTGGACGGGGCGAACCGGCTGCGCCAGCTATGGCATATTACGCTGCCGGCGATCCGCGGCACGATTATCGTGCTGCTTATCCTCCGGATGGGCAATTTCCTCGACCGCGGCTTCGAGCAGGTACTATTGATGAGCAACGCGCTGAACCGCAGCGTGGCCGAGGTATTCGACACGTACGTGTATACGATCGGGATTACGCAGGGGGCGTTCAGCTACAGCACCGCCGTAGGCTTGTTCAAGTCGGTGATCGGCATCGTCTTAGTGCTCGGCTCCAACTATTTGGCCAAGCGCGCCGGGCATTCGGGCATATTTTAATTCGGGTTATCGCGAAAAAGGAGGCGGCCGATTTGAGGCATACCACGATAGGCGGCAAAATATTTGACGCCGCTAATTATATTTTCCTTGCGCTTGTCGCGCTCAGTATGATTTTGCCCATCATGTATATCGTCGCAGGCTCCTTCGCTACGGAGATCGAGCTGAGCAACCGGGCCTTCTTCATTATCCCGAAGACGGTGACCTTAAACGCTTACGAATACGTGTTCAAGGATAACGCCCTGCCGCGCAGTCTGCTCGTTTCGGTCTTTGTCACCGTTGCCGGAACGATCGTAAATCTGTTCTTCACGTTTACGATGGCGTATGCGTTATCGCGCCGCAATATGATCGGCCGCAATATGGTGATGAACCTGGTCGTCTTCTCGATGCTGTTCAGCGGCGGCATTATTCCGACCTTTCTTGTCGTCAAAAGCATGGGGCTGCTGAATTCCTATTTGTCCGTCATGATTCCTACCGCGATCAGCGCCTTCAATCTGATTGTCATCAAATCGTTTTTTCAGGAAATTCCGAACGAGCTGATGGAGGCGTCGAGAATCGACGGCTGCACCGATCTGGGCGTGCTCTGGCGCATCGTGCTGCCGCTGTCCAAGCCGGTAATCGCAACGTTCGCCCTGTTCTATGCGGTCGGTCATTGGAACGATTTCTTCAACGCGCTGCTCTATCTCAGCGATACGAAGATGTGGCCGATGCAGGTGCTGCTGCGGCAAATTATTTTGCTCGCTTCCGGCTCGCTCGACATGTCCACGATGGACCCGCAGTATGTCAAGCCTCCGGATCAGTCGATCAAAATGGCGGTTATCGTCGTAGGCACGCTGCCGATTTTGCTGGTCTATCCGTTCCTTCAAAAGCATTTTGCCAAAGGCGTTATGATCGGGGCCGTCAAAGGATGAGCAGAGGCTCCCGCAAGAAGCTGATTGCCGCATGAGCCTGCCTTCTTCCGTACGGCTGCCGAAGCCGGGCGGAGGGCGCCGGGAGCTTGCGAATATCATAGTAAGTTAATTCGTATTCCGATGAGAAAAGGGAGGAATAGAAACATGATGAAGATGAAGAAAAAAAGAGCGGCCGCGGCCGCAATAGGTATCGCTATGCTGGCAACGGCATTTGCAGGCTGCAGCTCGTCGGGTAGCAAGCCTGAGGCGGCGGGAACGGGGAGCGGCGGCGGGGCGCAAAAAGAAGAGCCCTACAAATTTTCCGTGATGATGAAAAGCTTCCAGAACGATGCGATCACGTCGGAGAGCAAGATTTGGAAGCAGGTCGAAGAATATACGAATACGAAGCTGGAGGTGCTGTTTACCCCCGATGCCGCATATGGCGACAAGCTGAACATTACGCTGGCCTCCGGCTCGATGCCGTCCGTTATTTTTACCGCGAACGCGAAGCTGCCTTCGATCGTTAATGCCATTAAAGGCGGCGCCTTCTGGGAAATCGGCCCTTACTTGAAGGATTATCCGAACCTGCGGCAGATGAACGAGACGATTCTGAACAATACGTCGGTTAACGGCAAGACATACGGCTTGTATACCGCAAGGCCGCTCGGCCGGTTCGCCATTTCTTACCGCAAAGACTGGCTGCAGGCCGTCGGCATGAGCGAGCCGAAGACGACCGACGATTTCTACAACATGCTCAAGGCGTTCAAGGAGAAGGACCCGGACAAGAACGGCAAGGACGATACGTACGGCATGGTCGTAACCAAATACTCGGGGCCGTGGGATATTATGTCCACCTGGTTCGGCGCGCCGAACAAATGGGGCATCGACAAGGACGGCAAGCTGGTTCCGGCTCACTTGACTCCGGAATATATGGATTCGCTGAAATATTTCAAAAAGCTGTATGACGAAAAGCTCATTAACCAGGATTTCGCCGTCTACGACTCCGCCAAGTGGAACGATCCGATTATTAACGGACAGGCCGGCGTAGCGGTGGACGTGGTCGACCGTTCGTATCAGATCGACGAGAAGATGAAGGCGGGCAACGTTAAAGGGGAAATGGACGTGATCGCCGCGATCAACGGGCCTAAGGGCGCTCCGGTTACCCCGGCAACGACGGGCTACGGCGGTATATTCCTGATTTCCAAATCGGCGGTAAAAACCGAAGCGGATCTGCGCAAGGTGCTGAACTTCTTCGATAAGATCGACGACAAAGACATGCAAATTCTGATTACGTACGGCATCGAAGGCACGCACTACAAAGTGGAGGACGGCAAGCTGGTGACGATTTTGAGCTCCGACTCCCCGCAAGCGCCGGACATTAACATCAAGAGCTTTAACCAGCTGCTGATCGGCGTACCGAACGTGCTGGATACCGCGTTCAAAGCGGGAACGCCGCTTCGCGCCAAAGCCAACGAAGTGAAAGCCGCCAACGAGAAGATCGCTCTGCCGAATCCGGGCGAGCCGTTAATTTCCCAGACCTACACGCAAAAAGGCGCGCAATTGGATCAGCAAGTGGAGGATGCCCGCGTGAAATTCATCGTCGGCAAGATCGACGAAGCCGGCTTCCAAGCCGAGATGGAGCTGTGGAAGAAAAACGGCGGCAACGAATACATTAAAGAAATGAACGACGCTTACGCGGAGAGCAAAAAGAAATAAGACGGCAAGAGCCCGGTCCGGCAGACGGATCGGGCTCTTATGCTTGCTCGGGTAAGCCGGCTTAGATCATGTAATCGTCGTAATCGCGGTCGCTGGGCGGTTTCCGCTTGCGGATCAACAGGGCGACCAGCAGAAGCGCGGCAAATAGCGCATAATAAACGGCGCACTCGATCCCGCTATTCGAGTTGATATAGTAGACGAAGGCAAATGGAAGCGGGAAAAGCAAGGAGAACCAAACGATCTTTTTCAATAAACCACCTGCCGATGTGTTGTTGCCATCATCATACCACTAAATGTTCACGAAATGAAGCAGGGCCAGCCGCCTAAAAGTGAAGCGGAAGGGATTACAAAGCCCTCTTTTTGCACGATTTTACAAGGTTTTACGCTTGCGATACAATGAAATCGAGGTGAGGGTATTGCAAAAGCGTTGGATCTGCTGGATCGCAGTGATACTATGGTGTGTTATGATCTTCTGTATAACTTCATCACCGGCGGCAACCAGCACAAGCACCAGCTCCGTCATTCGCTCCGAGATTCAAGCGAAGCCCGCCACGATTCATAAGATCGATTTTGGCGTCCGCAAGGCTGCCCATGTCACGTTATTCGGTGTTTTGGCCGTACTGCTCTACACTGCAATCGGCGAGCGGAAAGTCGCGGCGGTGACCGCCTGGATCGGGGCGACGCTGTATGGAGCGACGGACGAGATTCACCAAATGTTCGCTCCGGGCCGGACTCCCTCGGTCACAGACGTAGGGATCGATTCCGCCGGTGCGCTTGCCGCACTGATCTTGTTTTACCTGCTCCGACTGATCGCGAGCAGAAGCGGGCTGCTTCGGCGGCAGGGGCTTTGACCCCGGCCCGCGATTTCAACGGGCAGCAGGCCCGATTACGGCTGAGATGCGGCCGCTTGCAGCAAAAGTTTCCTCCTTCGAGTATATCTGCTATTATTTTAAATATTGCAGCATATCAAAGGAGCGATTATGTACAAGCGGATTATTGTTATCGGACTTATTATCGTGATTTGCGCTTTTTTCTTATTGAATCGCAGCGGCTCGGGCGACGATCATTTTCGGAATCAGGTCGCCGTGCTGACGTATCACCACATCGATCCCGTGGAATCCGAATATACGATCTCGCCGGAGCGGTTCCGCGAGCACTTGCTGGCGCTTACGGCCAGCCATTATGAAGTGATTTCCGCAGAAGAGCTGGTCCGGTTCATTAACGAAGGCACGCCGGTTCCGCCCAATGCGGTGGTTATCACCTTCGACGACGGGTATGAGTCGTATTACCGGTACGCTTATCCGGAGCTGAAGCAGCAGGGGATGACGGCGACGAACTTCCTGATCGTCCGTTCGGTCGGCGACCGCGAGGCCGAGACTCCGTTTCTAACGTGGGATGAAATTAAACTAATGCATAAGGATGGTTTCAGCTTTTATTCCCATACATACGATTCTCACGGCTTCAACGTCAACGAGAAGGGCAAGCAGGTATCTCCGCTGACGAATCGGATCTGGCTGGAAGGCGAGCAGCGGATGGAGACGCAGGAGGAATACGAGACGAGGGTGAAAGCGGACTTGTCCCAAGCCGAGAACGCGCTGCGCGAGCAGCTCGGCAACACGCTGTCGATGCTCTGCCTGCCGCACGGCCGCTATAGTCAGACGCTGGTCAAGCTCAGCAGCCAGGTCGGTATCGATACGATCTTTACCGGGGATTACGGGCTGAACTCGGTCGGAGACCATCTGGTGAAGCGGGTGACCGCCGGAGTGCCGACCTTATCCGGACAAGGGCTCATAGACAAAATCAATAAAGAAACGACTCTGCTCGGCAAAGGCGAAGACCTGCTGAAAAATTTGATTTTACAAATCCGGTATCGCTTTTTCTAAAGCGAACGTTATAGCAGCTGCAATGATTTCGAACCGCGCGAAGGCGCGGTTTTTTCGTATACCGCTTCCGCAGAAGCCGATTCCGGCACTTAGGCCGCACGCAATCCGGTCAAATCAAAAAAGTCCAAAAGAAGAAAGAAAGTGCAATCCCCTCCGGGCACCGAAACAAAAAAGTGGCGTTGTCCGAAAAGAGACGATCCTATAATCTGGTTGTAGCAAGATCAGACTAATGAATGGGGTGGCACGATGAGTTCTAACGGAAAAGGGAAAACATGGCCTGCAGAATGGCGGGAGACCAAGGATCTGATTACAGGGCTTCCGATGAAACAGCTGACGAATTATATGGCGCACAGCTTCCATCTTTACTTTACGAATGACGGCTGGTACGACAACGGCACGAAGCTGCTGTTCGGGTCGGACCGGCTCAATGCCACGAATTTGTACAGTTTGGATTTGACGAACGGAGAGATTACCCAATTGACCGATTTTCCCGCCGGGACGGCCGTCGGGCTGCAAAACGCCTTTATTAATCCGAACGGCACGGAAGCGTATTTTACGAAAGACAAGCAGCTGCTCTCCATCCATCTGACGACGCTCGAAGAGAAGGTGCTGTATACGGCGCCGGATGGATTCAATCTCGGCAATCTGAGCTGTACCGCCGACGGGGCATGGGTATGCACCTGCATCAAAGAAGATTTGTCGGACCGGATTCCGACTTCGCTCGGCGCCGGATATATCGGCTTCGAAGAGACCGCGAGGGCCAAGCCTCATTGCAAAATCGTCAAAATTCCCGCTGCCGGCGGTGAATCGCAGATTATCCATGAAGATAAAGTCTGGATCGGGCACGTCAACACGTCGCCGACGCAGCCGCATCTGCTCAGCTTCTGTCACGAAGGCCCGTGGGATTTGGTCGACCACCGCATTTGGTGCCTGAATATCGAGACCGGCGAATATTGGAAAATCCGCCCATCGGAGGATAACGTCTTCGTAGGGCATGAATATTGGCATGCGGACGGAGTGACGATCGGCTATCACGGATATACCGAATCGCTCAGCAATAAGGACGGCAAGTTTATCGGCTCGACCAAATACGATAATACGGACAAGGTCGAAAGCGCCTTCCCGTTCCAAAACATGCACGTACACTCCAACGACGCTTCGCTGATCGTAGGGGACGGGCAGCAGACGAGCGCCTATCACGGAGATCAATTCCAGGATACGATCTGCCTGTGGAAAAACAATCAAGGCGTTCTGGAAGGTCCGCGCATTTTGTGCAGGCATCGCGGCAGCTTTCAAGCGCAGAAGCTGCATGTGCATCCGCGGTTCAGCCCCGACGGCAAGCAGGTGCTGTTTACGAGCGATATGACCGGATACGGGAATTTGTACTTGATCGACGTTCCGGATTTCGACAGCTTGCCGAAGCAGCCTTTACTGCCCGGCAGCCATTAACGCAGGCATCAGACAGCGCTTGCAAATCCCGTTATGGGACCGGCAGGACTGGACAACGGACGCAGGCTCCTTTACAGTAAAGAGTATAAACATCATATGACTAAAGGAGATTTGCAATGAAGAACAAACTGAAGGCGGCCGTTATGCCTGCGATAGCTCTCAGCCTTATGTTCCTGCTGCCTGCTGCGGCGGTAGAACCTTCGGCGAGCGAGCGTCAGCAGCTTGCGCTGCCCAGCGAGATGGCCTTTTCCATTCCTATGAACAATTTCTGCAGCACCGAACAAAATATGGACTTCGCGCTGCAGCTGTCCAACACTTCCGCATCGCCTGCGCAAATTACGCTGCATTTGTATCAGCAGGACGGCAGCGAATTCAAAGAAGAGGGCTCGTCTTACCGCGATATCGGTTCGACGCTGGTCCCGGGGAAAGCCGCGAGCTTACCAGGCCATGCGACAGGGCTGTACCATATTAATTTCGGTAATCACAAACAGTGCAACGAACGCGTCTATATGGGCACGGTGGAAGTGAATACCGGAACGGCGTCCCTCTTGGCAAGCGGTTGGGTCAGCAATAACGGTGCGTTCCAGAACATCGTCGTTAACGAGAATAAAACATTCGACCTGTCGGCTCCGGCCGTGAAGACCGAGACGACAACTTCTCCGTAAACGATGCCGAAATTACATAAAATGTAAATATATGATATACTTGAACCCGGAAGCATCGATAGCGTCCTTAACAGACCCTATCATGCTTCTTTTTTTCGCCGAATCCCCTGTCGAAAAAGGAAATGTCAAGTCGCGATTCCAAATCGGCGTTTGCTCAAGAAAATTCATGCGATGATCCATGTCAATGAAGCTGGCGGCAGGCTGTCAGATTTTTTGACTTATAATCGCGCAATTCGGCAGTTTCAATTCATTTACTTAAGGAAATAAAAGAAGTATCATACGATTCATGAAAAAAATTTAACGCTGAGTTTTCTTAGGAAAAACGGGGGAACCAACCGATTTTGGGGTGAATCTATCGTTCGACGATGGAAGAGCGCTCTTCTCACGCTCTAACCCGCCAGCTAACCTCGTAGGCGCTTCTGGGAAGGAAAAATGCACAGGCGTTTATCCTTGTGTATTTTTTTGTTTTTGGGCATAGTAAGAACGCCTTATTTTTCTTGAAGATGAACTTTCAGCCAAATTGAGGGTGTAATCATGACATCGGATTCTATCAAGAGAATCGTATTTGGACGACCGCTCAAATCCAATGAGCTGGAGCAGGAGAAAATGCCGGTATGGAAAGCGCTGCCGATTCTTTCTTCCGACGCGCTATCCTCCGTAGCCTACGGCACCGAGCAAATTCTGCTTGCCTTGGCCGTATTCGGAGCCGCAGCTTTTGCGTATTCGCTGCCCATTGCCGTCGGAATTATCATCCTGATCACGCTGCTGGTCGTCAGCTATCGTCAAGTGATCGACGCATATCCCGGCGGGGGCGGGGCCTATATGGTGTCGAAGGAAAATCTCGGGGTCCCGTTCGGGCGGCTGACGGGCGTGTCGTTGTTAATCGATTATACGTTAACGGTAGCGGTATCCGTATCGGCCGGCGTTCAGGCGATCACCTCCGCTTTTCCGGTCACTATCCCATATATCGTGCCGATCGCGCTGCTCCTTGTCTGGATTATGGTCTGGCTCAACTTGCGGGGAACTTCCGAATCCGGCACGGTGTTCGCTTTCCCGACGTATTTCTTTATTCTGTGCGTACTGGTGCTGATCGGAAAAGGCGCCTTTGATCTTATTACCGGCTCCGAGCATGTCAGGGAATCCCAGCTGATTCCTACATCGATGCCGGCGGGCTTAACGCTGTTCGTACTGCTTAAGGCGTTCTCGTCAGGCTGTTCGGCGGTGACGGGCATCGAGGCGATCTCCGATGCGGTGCCGCATTTCAAAACCCCGTCCCAGGCGAATGCCAAACGAACGCTCGTATCGCTCGGCACGCTGCTGGCCATTATATTTGGCGGGATTACCGTTCTAACGATCGCTTACGGCATCGCTCCCGACCCGAAGGGGCATACTTCCGTTCTGTCGATGGTCACGGAGCATGCTTTCGGCCGCGGATGGATGTATTACGCCACGCAAATCGCGACGATGATGATTTTGACGTTGGCGGCCAACACCAGCTTCAACGGTTTTCCGATATTGGCCTCCATTATGGCTGTCGATAAAAATTTTCCGAGAATGTTCGCCAACCGCGGGGACCGCTTATCGTTCCATTTCGGCATCGTCACTCTGGGCGTGCTGGCCAGTCTGCTGCTGATCATCTTCAAGGGAAAGACCGATGCGCTGATTCCGCTGTATGCGATCGGAGTATTTCTTTCGTTTACGCTGGCGCAAAGCGGGCTCGTTCGCAAATGGCTGCGCGAGAAGCAGAAGGGCTGGCAGGGGAAGCTGGCGATCAACGGGCTCGGCGCTATCGTCTCCTTCGCGGTGCTGATTATTTTTTGCGTGACCAAATTTGCCCAAGGCGCCTGGATCGTGATCGTGCTTACTCCTGTGCTGCTGTGGTTTATTACCCAAATTTACGAGCACTATGAAGATGTGGCCAAACAGCTGCGCTTCGATCTGGGAGAACCGCTGCCGCATAAAGAATCGATCATCATCGTTCCTATCGCGGGCATTCACCGGGTCGTGGCCTCGACCATCTCCTATGCGAAGACGCTGTCGCCCAATGTGATCGCATTCTATGTGTCCTACTCGGACGAGGACGAAGACCGGATGGAGGAAAAATGGGAGCAGTGGAACCCGGGAGTGCGGCTCGTCATCTTCAAATCGCGCTACCGGACGCTGATCAAGCCCTTGGTCGATTTCATCGCCCGCATCGATGCGCATGTGCAGGAGAAGCAGACGATTATGGTGCTGCTGCCGGAGTTCGTTCCGAAGCGCTGGTGGCATCGGCTGCTGCATAACCAGTCCGCCTACCGCATCCGTTCCAGATTATTGCGGGAAAAAGATATTGTCGTCGCCACATTGCCGTTTCATTTAAGCGAATAACTCGAAATCATGAAGGCCATTCTCCGGCGGGGAGGATGGCTTCATGCGCCTTTCGGCGCTTTGATCGCATGAGGGGAGTGCGGCGCTTCGAGAGGTGCGGCGAGCAGGCGCAAGGAAAATAGCGGAAAAGGCGCATCTCCCGGTGAAACGGGAAATGCGCCATTTTCCGCGCGGTCTTAACGGGATTGCTGGCCGTCAAGCGAGCGGGGCAATTAGGAACGAAGCAGGGCAAGGTCGAACTCGGGAACGAGGCCTTCCTGCGCGGCCCGGTGCAGCAGCGACGTAATCGCCGCATAGCCGTCCTCGCCGAGATCGGCCGTAAACTTGTTGACGTATAAGTCGATATGCGCCTGAGCGACCTCGGGAGCGAGCTCCTGGGCATGGCTCATAATATAGTCGCGGGACGCTTCCGGGTGGGCCCACGCGTATTCGACGGATTGGCGGGTCCACTTGGCCAAGGAAGCGATATCCATCGATCGGCGGGCGATAATGGCGCCGAGCGGGATCGGCAGTCCGGTGTCGCTTTCCCACCAGCTGCCCATATCGGCAAGCAGCGTAAGCCCGTAGGACGGATAGGTGAAGCGGGCTTCGTGAATGACGAGCCCGGCGTCGATCTGCCCGTCGCGTACGGCCGGCATAATCTCATGGAACGGCATGACGACGATCTCGCCGACGCCGCCGGGAACGTTCTTGGCGGCCCAGAGCCGGAACAGCAAATAAGCGGTGGAGCGCTCGCTCGGCACCGCTACGCGGCGTCCGCTCAGCACGGACGGGTCGCTTGTCGTCGTCAAGCGGCCCGAAGTGAGAACCAGCGGCCCGCAGCCGCGGCCCAAAGCGCCTCCGCACGGGAGCAGCGCGTAGTCGGACAATACCCATGGCAGCGCCGCGTACGAAATTTTGAGCACCTCGGGGCCTTGGCGTTCGGCGGCGAGATGGTTCGTTATATCGATATCGGCATAAGTCACTTGAAGCTGCGGTGCATCCGGCAGAAGCCCGTGCACCCATGCATGAAAGACGAACGTGTCGTTGGGACAAGGCGAAAATGCGATATTCATTATAATACCTCCTGAAGTACTTTGCTGGCGGATTGCAGGGCTTGCAGCGCATCGCCGATGCGCCAGGCGGCGCGGTCGCGCGGACCGACCGCGTTCGAGACGGCGCGCAGCTCCAGCACCGGCACGCCGCGGTCCAATGCGGCTGCGGCGATGCCGAAGCCTTCCATCGCTTCGGCGGCGGCGCCCGGCACCCGCTTGGCCAGCGCGGCGGCCGTCTCCGCCGTGCCCGTCACGGTGGACAGCGTCAGCACCGGGCCGAGCCGGGCGGAGAGACCCGCTGCGGCCAGCGCCTCGGCCAGCCGTTCGGCGCGCGCCAGGTCGACCGCGATGCGTGCCGAGCCGAAGCCGAGCTCGTCCAGGCTGCAGAAGCCGTCCGGCGTCTCGGCTCCGAGGTCGGCGGCGATGATCTCGCTGGCGACGACGAGCGAGCCGATCGCGGCCTGCTCCGCGAAGCCGCCGGCGATCCCGGCGATAACGACGAGGCCGTACGGAGCCGCGGCCAGCGCCTTCGTAGCTCCTACGGCGGCCGCCACCGGCCCGACGCCCGCGGCGATCACATCGAATCTGGGGTCGTTGCCGAGTCCGCGCAGTACCGCCTCTTTCTCCGCTTCGACGGCCGTTGCTACGAGCACCCGAAATTGCGTTTGCGTATTCATGGTCAAAAACTCCTTTACTAGCCCTTCATACGGGCTGGGCTTCCGACAAGAAAAGACATAGAAAATTATAGTACACTTTGTTTAAAAAGCAAAGTTGTTCGGCTCTTAAAGGGGCCGATGCTCCTGCCCGTACACTTCGTTACGAAAGGGGATTGCCGCCCTCGCCGCCTTGTGATACCATAGTGCAAATTCCCTTATAATGGCGCTTGCTTGGAGTTGGGACATCGGGGGAGAGACGGAGGAGGAAGGCGGAATGAAGCTTTGGTATGGCGAGAAGCCGGAGGCGTTTCTGCGGCGGGTCGAATCGTTTCTGGAAAACAATGAAGCCGTGAACAATTTGCTGCTCGGTCTGCTGCACATGCTGGTGAAGCGGGAGAACCTGGGGATGGCGGCGGGAAGCCGCGATACGCATCTGTTGGCCGTGGAAGACGATCACGGCTTGGCGCTTGTCGTGCTGCTGAACGATAAGAACGCCGTTCTGTACGCCGATGGGGAGCGGTGGCGGGAAGCGGTCCTGACCGCCGCAGCTGATCTGTTTGAACGCGGGCTGGATGTGCCCGGAGTCGTGGGGCCTCCGGAGGCGGCGAAGTTATTCGCCGAGGAGTGGGCCCGGCTTCACCGGTATGAGCCGGTGCTCAAGATGAATCAGCGCATCTACCGGCTCGACCGGGTCGTGCCGCCGGCTTATTGCCCGGGGCGGCTGAAGGCGGCGACGATGAAGGAGCATGAGCTTGTAGCCGGATGGATTCGGGAATTCGTCGAATCCATCGGCGAACGAATCCGGCCGGAGGAAGCTTCGAATAAGGCGCTGGAATTTATTCGCGACGGCTCGCTGCATCTGTGGCACGACGGGGAGCCGGTCAGTATGGCGAAGTCGGCCAGACCGACCAAGCGCGGCATCGTCTTGAGCTATGTCTATACGCCGCCGCAATACCGGAGGAGGGGTTATGCATCCTCTTGCGTAGCCGCTTTGAGCGGGCTGCTCCTGGAGCAAGGCTATTCCTTCTGCAGTCTGTACACGGATCTCGCCAACCCGACCTCCAATCACATTTATTCGCAGATCGGGTACAGGCCCGTTCAGGATTCGGTCATGTACCGTTTCCGGTAAGAGCCTGCAAGGAACAAATCCCCCAAAGGTGACGCGATGCTCTGAAGCTTATTTCGTCCGCATCCAGCTTTCGGGGGAGCCCCGCAGCCTGCAGCCGGCCGGAGTCTCCTTGCCGGAATCGGAGCATTTGAACGTGAGCGAGGCGGCTGTTGCGGTCGGCTACAGCAATATGAGCAAATTTACGGCCGCCTTCCGCAAGCAGTACGGCTGCACCCCGAACGACTATAGAAAAAATAGGCTGCAAGAACATAGCTTCCGTAACCCGATTTCTTAAGGTACGGAAGCTTTTTTAGTCCATTCGATCTTTTCTCCTTCTACAGGCAGGAAAGCTCCCCCGGCAGGTAGCGGCGCCGCAAGCTTTGCATGATAATGATGATCATATCAAGCGCTGATCCGGCGAGAGGAGTAGATCGATTTGAAGCAAAAATTCATCATGATTTTTTTAACCGTATTGTTCGCGATGATATCTATCGCCACATTCAACCCGATACTCGGACCATTGTCCAGAAACATGGGGCTGAGCGAAATCCAAACCGGCAGTCTGGTGACGGTTACGGGCATCTGCTGGATACTCGGAAGCTTCGTCTGGGGAAGGAAGCCGCAGCTCAACCGCAAACGGGTCATGGCCTTCTCTTTGCTGGCCTATACGGTCACCGTGTTTCTATTTGCTTATATGGCGGACCAAGCTCAATCCGCGAAGTCGGCTTCTCTGGGGCTGTATTGGGGGTTATTCGGGCTCAGGGCGATAGCGGGCTTTTGCTTCGGCGCCGTGCCGGCGATGGCTCAAGGTTATTTGATGGAATGGACGACGGCGGATAATCGCACGTCGGGGATGGCTTTGTTCGGCGCGGCCAACGGGCTCGGCTTCGTGCTCGGTCCCGCCATGGGAGCAGGGCTCGCATCCGTCGGCTTGACGGCCCCGATGTACGTTTCAGCCGCGCTGATTGTGCTCATTACGGCCGCTTTCTGGCTTGTTATTCCCGCCGAACGATCGGCCGGAGGGGCGAAACGGGCGAGCCGCCTGTCGCCTCTGGACCCTCGCGTCCGCTTATATTTATCCGTCGGGCTGCTGCTGTCTACGGTCATGATCATTTTTCAGGTGACGGCGGGCTTTTATATGCAGGACAATCTGGCCGTCAATACGAAGCAGGCCGCCCAAATGGTCGGCATCGGCCTGACGCTGGGCGGCGTCATCGTCGTCCTGGCGCAGCTGATCATCAGCCGTTATATGAACCGCAAGCCCGCCGGCTTGTTAAAGCTCGGACTGCCGTTTCTCGCGCTCGGCTTCCTGTTCTTCCTTCTTTATCCCGCGTCTTATTTGCTCGCGTTCGCCTTGTTCGGGCTCGGCATCGGCTTCACGATGCCGGGGTATGCCGCTGCGGCGTCGCTGGCCGTAGAGGAACGGGAGCAATCCGGCGTCGCGTCGTTCGTTGCCGCCGCCCAAGGCGTCGGCTCCGTCATCGGACCGATCGTCGGAACGAGCTTGTATTCCATGTACAAGGGGCTGCCTTACATGCTGTGCATTTTGCTGGCCGCGCTGTTCACGGTTCTGGTGCTTTGGCATGTCAGAGGCGGCAGAATGAAGCAGGCTGATAGCCTGAATCGGCCTTGATTCGTTCCAAGACGTTATTCGAACATTTCTCCGGCCAGCCTCGAATTAATATATTCGATGGCTTCTTCATGCCCCATCATTCGGTTGATGACATTTCTGACGCCGAGGCCGATAATTTTTTCCACTTTACGCAAATTGAGATTATGACCCGGCCCGAACGAGGACTCGCGGATGCCCTGGTCATCCAAATCTTTGGCGAATTTGAGCCAAGGGTACTGCTCCATAATATTTTGGTTGCCGTAAATGACGTTATGGACGGAGCTGCCGCCTAACAAGGCGATTTGCTCGGCGATTTCGTTATGGTAGAACCACTTAAAGAAGGCCGCCGCTTCGCGGTCTTTTTGGCTATGCCTGGAAACTCCGAGCGATCCTCCGCCGAGCAGCGGAGAATGCCCCGGCACCTGCGAGAAACCGATCAGCGGAGCTATAGGACTATGCGCCACATGAGAAAATAAATTCATATAGACGATCAGCATGGCCAAATCGCCGCGTTCGAATAAGGAAATGGATTCGTCCCACCATTTGGCGTGCAGCTCTTTGGCGATGGACAAATGGTCCATATAGCTCTGCAAAGCTTTTACCGCCATCTCGCCCGACAAAGCCAGCTTATGATCGGCCTGGATCAACGAGCCGCCTTCGGCATAGTACCTTAGCAGAAACTCCGAGGCGATAATTTCCGCATTGCCCGTTGTGACAGCCGAACCGAAGAAATGCGGAGCCTGCTGGGTTCGGATGGAGGAGAAAAATTCGGATATCAAATTGAATTCGTGAAAGGTGTTCGGCGGGTTAAGCTCCAGCTTGTACCTCTCGTAAAACATTCTCCGTATTTTCGTATCCTCAAATAAATCTTTTCTGTAAAAAAGCAGCTGAACGCTCGGATCGAAAGGAACGGCGTAAGGCGTGTCGTCCACATAGGAATAGCGGTCTGCGAGCTGCCGCGGATAATAAGCGAGCAGCTCCGTCAGTTCGGGCGGCAAAGGCTTTAAAGCCTGCCGGGCAACCCAAGATAAGCCGGCCAGATCGACCCGGATAATATCGTAATGCCGGTGATTATCAATATCGAGCAAAATATCGTAAATCTCTTCGAACGAATAGACGGCCAGTCTGAATTCAATGCCCGTCGTTTTTTTGAAATGGGGCAGCAGCTTTCTTAAGGCTTCCGTGGTCGGGCTCGGTATCGTCAAAATGTTCAAGGTCGTATCGGACGGCGAAGGAGAGTGAGCCGCATCCTCAAACAAAAATCCGCGGTCTTGAACCATTATAGGCGAGACAGGAGGAAGGTCTTGGCCCGCAGCCGTCCGTTGTACGATATGCTCGGCAATTTCCTTGCCCAGCAATTGATAGTTCAAATGATATTTGACGATCCCATCCTCTGCCAGAAACTCGGAGTCCGCCAAGCTGTAAATAGTGGGGCAAGATCCTGTATTGCCTAAATAATGGGCGTTTTTAATATACCGGGCCCGCTCCATATCGGTCGTTACGATGCAGTCGAATCGTTCTTCGGAGAAGAAATCGAAGGCATGGGAGTAAGCGGTCGAATGAGAGGAGGCGACGTGACGGAATCTTGGATTCAAATGGGCGACTCCGTGCAGCAAGGCGTCCTTGAACTGCACCGTGCACGAATATTCCGCAGAATCGGTGAACAGGCCGATGCTGGGATGTTTTTTTTCGGCGATTTTACGCGCTATCGCTTGTCCCGCTTGGGCGAAATCGAAGCTTGCGAACTGGTTGGAATGATCCAAACGGCGGTATACGAAAAAGATATTATCCGCATCGGCGCCGAGCGCGTCGTAATAGCTCCGGGCGTCGGGGAGACAGGATACCGCGATGACGGCGCAGTCGCGGTTAGCGGCGATGCTCTGCAGGATCGAAAGCTCGATTTCCTGTTGATCCTGGGTCAAGTACAGGCTTGTGTGGTATCCGGCCTGCCGGAAGAAATGATAGACGGCCAGGTAAAGCTTGTTATATTGTTCAAGCGCAATATTCGGCAGGATGACCGAAACGGTGGTCGTGCTGCCTTCGCGCAATGATTTGGCTTGGGCATGAATTTGGTAGCCCATTTTTTTGGCCGCTTCTTCGACCAGTTTGATTTTCTCCAAACTTACGTTTCCCCGGCCGTTCAAAACGTTGGACACCGTTCCGTGAGAAACTCCCGCCGCTTTGGCGATATCTTTAATTGTGGGCATTGTCGTTTCTGCCTCCATTTATTATGCAGCAAATTATCTTTATTATATAAGGTCTTGAAGCGAGAATCCACACGGCCGGAATTAACAGGAAATTATTGAAACGTTCCAATTTATAAAATGGGGTATTTCCGCTTTTACCATAGGATAGACGCAACTTTTAAGTGTTTTATAAAATATAACGCCAAAATAATTATTGACACGTTCCAATAATATGATACAATCCTATTGTAGTAAGCGTTGTCAAAGAAGAATGAATGGACTCTATTGGTTAATGGCGGAAAGGCGACTTCAAAGAGAAAGGAGAGACGAGCATCATTCTATGGACTCATTAATGATCAGCCAGGCTGTTGGAGATCTGCAGATGTACGTTAAGATCACGGTTAGCGCCGTGCTGGGCCTGTTTATCGGTTGGGACCGATCGTATAACCATAAACCCGCGGGTTTAAAAACATACACATATACTTGCGTAGCCTGCACGTTAATTACAATTGTATCCATATACACGGCACACACTTACAACATCCCGGGGCAGCAGTCTACGGCAGATCCGCTGCGCTTGACTGCGCAAATCGTATCCGGACTTGGCTTTATCGGGGCCGGCGTTATATTGAAGGACGGCGAGAAGGTGAAGGGACTGACCTCTGCCGCGATGATTTTTTTCTCCGGAGGAGCAGGCATCGGCATCGGAGCCGGGTATTACGGCATCGTGATTTTTTCCGTGATGATCACGTTTTTGCTTGCCAAATGCAGCCGGTTTCTTCAAGCGAAGCATTCGACCGACGCTGCCAAAATGGAATCGACGGACGTTCAGTAACGACAACGAGAGGGACTGGTCCTAAGTCCCGCATACTGGTGTTTTAGACAAAGGAGACATGCATGATGAAAGTTCATTTCTTAGGGTCCGCCGCTTCGGAAGGCGTGCCGAATCCGTTTTGCCGGTGCGGCGTTTGCGAGAAGGCGAGAGCGGCGAAAGGGAAAGATATACGAACCCGCTCGGCCGTTATCGTCGACGATACGATGCAAATCGATCTGGCGCCCGAATTCAGCTGGCAAATGATGCGGGATCAAGCGGATGCGACCCGGATTACCGATCTGCTGTTCACCCATACTCACCCCGATCATTTCAATGTCGGTGACTTATTCAGCAGGATGGAAGGCTACGGGCATCGCATCGAGCATCCGCTGCGCGTGTACGGCAACGATCTGGCGATCGGCGGCTGCCGGGACGTACTGCCCGGTTACAGTAAGGAGCGTTTCGCATTTACGCGGCTGATTCCGTTCGTCACGGAGTGTGCGGGCTCCGCGAAAGTCACTCCTTTATTGGCCAATCATGCCGAATGGGAGATGTGCCTGCTCTATTTTATCGAGAAGGACGGAAAAACGCTGCTGTACGGGCACGATTCCGGCTGGTTTCCGGAGTCTACCTGGGAGTGGCTGGCCGGCCGGCGCATCGATTTGACGATTTTGGAATGCACTTATGGCTATACTAATAATCCTCGTTCCAATAATCATATGAGCATCGAAACCGTTTTGGAGACGCAACAAAGGCTGATCAAAGACGGTATGCACGACGCATCGAGTCAGCTGGTCTTATCGCATTTATCGCATAATATGGGACTTATGCACGATGAATTGGTGGAGCTGTTCGAGCCTTACCGTATCGAAGTCGCCTATGACGGATTAATCAAGTTCATTTGATGAGGAGAATGTGAGTATGAAAACAATCGTCGTTCCAAGACTGCTGGTCATGATGTTTCTTCAATATTTCGTTCAAGGGGCATGGAACATGACCTTGGGGCTTGTATTAAGCACATTCGGGCTGTCGTCCATCATCGGCACCACGTACGCTTTGCTCGGCATAGCTACCATCTTGTCTCCGCTGTTCATCGGAATGATCGCCGACAGATTCATCGCATCGCAAAAAATTATGGGCATCCTTCACATCTTGAATGCATGCGTTCTTCTTACGATTCCGGCCCAGATCGCAGCCGGGCATTCGACGACGTTTCTGATCCTTATTTTTGTCGTAGCCATTCTGTTTTATCCTACTACGGGTCTATCCAACAGCATCAGCTTCCGGCATATTAACGGGGCGAAGACCTTCCCTTTAATTCGCGTGTTCGGTACGTTCGGCTTTATGATCATCGGATTTTTGCTGGGCCAGCTCGGCTTTTCCGGTAGCATCATGACCTTCAAGATCGCAGCCGTGTCGGCTATCGTGCTGGGCTTGTACTGCTTTACGCTTCCTAACACGCCTGCGGCGGGCAAAGGGAAGAAGTTCCTCGTCCGCGATCTGCTTTGTCTGGACGCGCTGTCGCTGTTCAAGGACAAAAACTTCTCCATCTTCATGGCTTGCACCATTTTTCTGATGATTCCGAAGACGGCTTACAGCGCGTATTTACCGGTATTTCTAGGGGCGCTCGGCTTTAAGAACGCTGCGACGATCATGCAGATCGGGATTGCGACGGAAGTTATTTTCATGTTCCTGCTCTCGTTCTTCCTATTAAAATTCGGGTTTAAGCGAATTATATTGTGGGGAGCGCTGACCTGGATCGCTCGTTGTCTGCTGTTCTCGTTTGCGGTGAACGACACCGGAATGATCGTCATCGTCATTGCGCTCGCTTTGCAGGGAATATGCTGGGACTTCTTCTTTACGGCCGGAGACATTTATGTGGACAACAAAGCGGATATTACGATAAAAGCGCAAGCGCAAAGCTTGAAATTTATGATCTCCAACGGTTTGGGCCTGCTGTTCGCTTCATCGGTCACCGGATATTTGTTCAATCATACGGTAACGGCTCAAGGGGCTGAGGCTTTAAGACAATGGCAAAGCTTCTGGATGTATCCGGCGGCCGTAGCTGCGGTCGTGTCCGTCGTATTCTTCATCAGCTTCAAGGACAAAGGCATTTTGTTCCAAAAGAAAGCGGCAGACAAAGAGGCGCTTCAAGAACCGAGTTCGGTTTGAGTCCGGCAAGTCAACAAGCTGCGGCTTGCAAAAGAGAACGCATACAATGCGAAAAATTAGTTGACATCGCCCGTCATCCCTCTATAATTACTACTAAGTTATGAGTCTGTCCGATACTTATGGGGAGGAGCGGTATGACGATGTCGATAGAAAGCAGATTGCATGAGCTGCAAATCGTACTTCCCGAGGCGAGCGAGCCTGCGGCCAAGTACGCCAATTATGTTATCGTTAACGGACTGATGTTCGTGTCCGGGAAAGGTCCTTCGGGCAATCCGAAAGGGAAGGTTGGAGAGGAGTTCTCTACAGAAGAAGGGTATCGCTTCGCGAGAAACACCGGGATCGAGGTGCTGGCGGTAGTCAAGTCGGCGCTCGGTTCCCTCGATAAGGTGAAGCGCGTCGTGAAGGTTCAAGGCTTTGTTAACGCGCATCCCGATTTCGAAGAGCCGCATAAAGTATTGAACGGTTTTTCCGATCTGATGCTGGACGTCTTCGGCGAACGGGGCATTCATGCCCGGTCGGTCCTCGGCGCCAGCGCCTTAAGAGACAATTTGCCGATTGTCGTCGACTCCATCTTTCAAGTGGAGGAATAATCCGAATGCAGACTGGCCTTTCGCAGGGAGGCCAGTCTGTTTCTTTGTTGTTTACTCGATAGGTACGCCGTCCAGTTTCTCATTCGGCTTGCCGTAATTGCGAAGCTTAGTAGTGTCATCGGCCCTGAAGCCGATGCGTTCGTGGGATTTCGTATCCTCATAGATCGTTTCGGGGTTGCCGTCGGTTTCTATCTCAATCCGTTCATTGGGCATCGCGATACCTCCGTCGCTCTTTTTTCACGCTTCTATCGTCTTCCTCCGTCAAATACGGCCGTTCTGCCTTGCGATCGAACCAAGGGTCAAGTTTTTGTCAAGACTCCAGTCGGTGTCCGAGTGCTCTTCCGCATGGTTCACCACAGGCGTATTTTTAATTTCGGCGGCCTCGCCCTCGGTAAGCTCCCGGTCAAATTGATCTTCAAGCCGTTGAATCTCTTCCGAATCCATAGCTTCTCCTCCTCGTATAGTATTTCTAGAACCAAGTTTTAAGCCGATTTCCAGTTCCCATGGGAACTGGCCGCAAACTTTTCGATTTCCAGTAAATCGCACCTTGAAAATTGCAAAAGGGACTGGACTTTCCCGCATGCCTCTGGACAATAGATCATAGGGATCTATCGGGGAAATTCTTTCTCCTCCTGTAGCACGTCTACATTTCTAAGTCTGTTTCTCCGGTACGTGTCTGAGCTTCTGACCCGCTGGCCGTTCCCTTCGGCACCCCATGCCTGGCCTAGCAAGCCAGGGCAGCTCATGGACCGAAGCGTGTTCTTATAGGCGAGGGTGATTGATCTGCGCGTGCGCCGGAGGCATCCCGGAGAGTCTATTCCCTGCATCCCTCATCGAAAGGAGGAAATTCCATTTGACGCTTTTTGTCGGTATTGACGTCAGTTCGAAAGAACTGGAAACGTGTTTCATGAACACAGACGGGGATAAGCTCGAGACCCTCACAGTGAAAAACAATCTGGAGGGGGCTGCTCATCTGCGAGATCGCATCGTTGCCCTAGCGGACAAGCACGCGGTCTCCGAGATTCACATTGGGCTTGAATCGACCTCGGTCTACAGCTGGCATCCCGCCATGTACCTGCATAGTGACCCTACACTCCAGGAGCGCCATACCAAGGTCTTTACCATGAATCCAAAGTTGGTCAGCAAGTTCCGAGAAACCTATCCCGACCTGAATAAAACCGACCGGCTTGATGCCTGGGTGATTGCGGACCGTCTGCGCTTCGGGCGGCTGACAACCACCATTGTCATGCAGGAGCAGTATGTTGCGCTCCAGCGTTTAACGCGCATGCGGTTTCACTTGATCCATAACCTGACGCGCGAGAAACAGTACTTCTTGCAAAACCTGTTCTACAAGTGCAATGCCTTCACGACCGAAGTCGAGAGCTCGGTGTTCGGCCATGCCATCCTTGAGATGCTCTCCGAAAAGTACAGTCTGGACGACATCGCGACGATGGATGTCGGCGATCTGGCCGACTACTTGCGGGACAAGGGGCGCAATCGCTTCCCGGATCCCGAGAACGTCGCGCGCTGCATTCAGAAAGCGGCCAGAGCCTCTTACCGGCTGTCCAAAGTCGTCGAGGATTCCATTGATCTTGTGCTGGGTACATCCATTCAAGCAATCCGGAGCATCCAGGCTCAGCTCAAGGATTTGGACAAGGCGATTGAGCAAATTCTCGAGACGATCCCTGGCTCCCTGTGCCTGCGTTCTGTTCCCGGCATTGATCGCGTCTATGCCGCTGGCATCCTTGCCGAGATCGGTGACATCGAACGCTTTAGCGACCAAGCCGCTGTCGCCAAGTATGCTGGCCTCACCTGGCGCAAGAGCCAGTCTGGCGCCTTTGAAGCCGAAGACACCAAACGGATTAAATCCGGCAACCGATTCCTTCGCTATTACCTCGTTGAAGCTGCCAACTCGGTAAAGAACCGCGATGAAGAATTCGGCGAGTACTACCGGAAGAAATACAAGGAAGTGCCCAAGCACCAACATAAACGCGCCCTCGTCTTAACCGCAAGAAAGCTTGTGCGTCTGGTCGATGTGCTGCTACGCAACGGCCAACTCTATACGCCACGGAAGAAGGTGACGCCTGCGAAGGATTAACGCCTCCTTTGCTAAAGTCCCTGGCATAATTCCCAGTTAAAATCTGGATATTATCTCGATTTTTCGCTGGGTTCAGTTTGAGCTGTCCTTTTTTCGGCACTCCCAGCTGTTACAGCCAAGAAAATTTCCAATTCGACCGATTCGGGGACTTGACATCATACCGCTGGACTTTCCTTTATATAGTGGACTAACGCGGAACTTTTATACCGGTTTTCACCGGCCGTTTCGTCTTCATGAAACCTTCATTCGGTCTTCATCAAATCTTCATGCAATAGGGTAGTCTGAATGGTATGATTTGTTACAAGAAATATTTATACTTAGTTTAAATATAAAGAAACAGGAGGTATATATACGATGTATAAAACAGTGATTATCGGAACGGGTCCGGGAGGATTGACCGCCGCTATTTATTTGGCCAGAGCGAATTTAAATCCGTTGGTGATCGAAGGTCAAGAACCCGGGGGACAGCTTACGACAACGACGGAGGTGGAGAACTTCCCCGGATTTCCCGAAGGCATTATGGGACCGGAATTAATGGATAATATGCGCAAGCAGGCGGAGCGTTTCGGAGCGCAGTTCAAATCCGGCTGGGTCAACCAGGTCGATTTGTCCAAACGTCCGTTCACTCTGCAGGTTGAAGACTTGGGCGAAATTCAAGCTGAATCCGTTATCGTATCTACCGGAGCTTCCGCCAAATATTTGGGCATTCCCGGGGAAAAAGAAAACGTCGGCCGCGGCGTCAGCACCTGCGCTACTTGCGACGGATTTTTCTTCCGCAACAAGAAGATTATCGTGATCGGGGGAGGCGACTCCGCGATGGAGGAAGCGAATTATTTGACCCGCTTTGCCTCCGAGGTCGTGCTGGTCAACCGCCGCAGCGAGCTGCGCGCATCCAAGATTATGCAGGACAGGGCGCGCGCGAACGGCAAAATCAGCTGGAGCCTGAACCGGACGCCGCTGGAAGTCGTTAGCGGCGAGCAAGGCGTTACCGGGTTGAAGGTACGCAACAATGACACCGGAGAAGACGAAATTATTGAGACGAACGGCGTGTTCGTGGCCATCGGCCATACGCCGAATACCGGCTTTCTGGGCGGCCAGCTGACGACGGACGACCACGGCTACCTGCTCGTGAAACCGGGCACGACCGAGACGAACATTCCTGGCGTCTTCGCCTGCGGCGACGTTCAGGACAGCCGTTACCGCCAGGCCATCAGCGCCGCGGGCACCGGGTGTATGGCCGCTCTCGACACGGAGCGCTACCTGGAGAATGCGGAGGCGGCTGCCGCCGTCTAAGCTGGCGAAGCTTGAACACCCTACGTGACTTCGTTATACTAAGAAGTGTTCCTGAAGAAAAAAATGTAAAATGGGAGGAGAACCTGACATGAGCACACAATTGCACACTGTTTTGAATCGTCAAATCTCTAACTGGTCTGTTCTTCATATTAAACTTCATAACTTCCATTGGTACGTCAAAGGCCATCAATTTTTCACCCTGCACCTCAAGTTTGAGGAGCTGTATACGGAAGCGGCCCTTCATGTGGACAACCTGGCGGAGCGCCTGCTGGCGCTGGGCGGCAAGCCGACCGCTACGATTAAAGAGATCGTCGAGCAAGCCAGCGTACGCGACGCCGAGGGCGGCGAATCGGCGGAGGAGATGGTCGCGGCCATCGTCCAGGATTTCCGCATCGTCATCCAAGAGCTGAAGGAAGGCATGAAGCTTGCGGCGGAATTGCAGGATGAAACGACGGGCGATATGCTGCTCGGCATTCATTCCGGACTTGAGAAGCATGTATGGATGCTCAATTCCTTTCTTGGCAAATAAGCGGGGCATCCGTCGTTAGTAAATAAATCAGCAGAGGCTGTCCTCATGCCGTTCCCACGGCAGAGCGACGGCCTCTTGCTTGTGCGCCCCGATCTGCGGATCTAACACAAGGGAAGGGCGCTCTGATCTCAGCCGCAGGCAGGCGTCTATTTGACATGAGCGTATCGGAGCAGTACCATACGTGTAAGGTGTTCGAATTCGAGCAATATCGGACCGTACATCGTCTAATGAGGTGATTCGAATGGTGAAGAAGAGAAAACCGCTTGCCGCTTCGGCTCAAGCATCGTCAGACAAGCCGGCTACGCTCAAGGATTTATTGAACCCGGACGTTCTCAATCAATTGAAATCGCAGGCTGATCAGATGAGAGCGGCCGAAGCGGAGCAGCGCGAGAAGAACAGGAAGCAGGCGGAGGAAGCGCGCAAGACCGAGCAAAAACGGCTGGAGAAGGACTTCGGTTATTTGCTCGAGCAAAGCTCCATGGATTGGCGTAAGTATAAATAATGGATTTTCGGCTTGACGCTATTGACGTACGGGGCTGCGGTCTGTAAAATATAGCGCACAAGTAAACGAACATACGGTATTGCGGCAGCGTAATTCAATTGGCATCATTTCATATGTCCAACGGCCCGGAGACCTCGTCAGAGGTCTTCTCGTTTTGTCGCCCTATTTACCGAAAGTAAACGGAGGCAAAGAAATACATGCATCACGCGAAAACATGGAAAGAAAAAGCCGTTCAGTTTCTTGCCATATTGGGCCCGATCCTCGTAACCCAGGTTAGCTATAACGCGATGACGTTATTCGATACGATGATGTCGGGGAGGGCCGGAACGAATGACCTGGCGGGCGTAGCCATAGGGGCCAGTTTATGGATGCCCGTCTCGATAGGCTTGAACGGAATTCTAATGGCGGTTACGCCGATGATCGCTCAATTATACGGGCGAGGAGAGTACAGGGGAATTTCGAAAACCGTCAATCAGGCGCTTTATTTATCCGTCGTTTTGGCGCTTATCGTGCTTGCCGGAGGGGCGGCAATATTAAACCCGGTTTTGCAGGCGATGCATCTTGATCCGGGCGTGTACCATATTGCGAAGCATTACCTTATCGGGTTGTGCCTAGGGATTATTCCTTTATTCGCGTCGAATGTGCTCCGCTACTTTTTCGATGCGCACGGCTATACAAAGATTACGATGACGATCATGCTGTTTGCCGTACCGTTTAACGTAGCTTTGAACTATATGCTTATTTTCGGGCATTTCGGCTTTCCGAGGCTCGGAGGGATCGGCACGGGCTATGCGACGGCAACGACGTATTGGCTGATCTTCCTCGTCAGCACCGCGATGACGTTCAAGGCGGAGGCCATCCGGCGGTACCGGCTGTTCATCGATTGGTACGCTCCATCCTGGAAAGCATGGAAGGAACAGCTCAAAATCGGCGTCCCGATGGGGCTTTCCGTATTTTTCGAAGCGAGCATCTTCTCGATGGTTACGCTGCTGATGGGGATGATGTTCGATACGGTCACGATTGCCGCCCATCAGGCTGCGATCAGCTTCACGACGCTGCTGTTCATGATGCCGCTCAGCATCTCCATGGCGTTAACCATCCTCGTTGCCTACGAGATCGGCGGCGGCCGTCCCGAAGACGCCCGGCAGTACGGCCGGCTCGGCGTATTGTCGGCCATGGGCATTCTGGGCGTCAGCTCGGTCTTCCTGTATATGTTCCGCGAGCCCATAGCTTATTTGTACACGGACAATGTCGATGTCGTGGCGCTTGCCAAGCAATTTCTCATCTTCGCGATCGTGTATCAGCTGTCCGATGCGGCTCAAGCGTCGCTGCAGGGCGTGCTGCGCGGTTACAAGGACGTAACGGTGCCGTTCGTGACGGCGCTTGTCGCTTATTGGGGCGTCGGTATCCCGGTCGGCTACGGACTCGCGGCCCATACGGGGCTCGGCCCCTTCGGGTTCTGGGTCGGCATTACGATCGGCCTGACGCTGGCCGCGGCGGGATTTTACACCCGGCTGAGCGCGATCCAGAAGAAGCGGCTTCCCGCTGCCGGCGCGGGTTCGGTGCTGGAGCATTAACCTAATGCACGGCAAGGAGCCGATACATCGCTCGCCATCTTCCTTAAGGCTTTATGGCTTAGGAGGTGCGGGCGTTTTTTTGATCCAGTCATCTAGTCGCTGAGATTCGAACGGCAATCGTTCCGTCTTTAGCCATTTTTTGGCCTGAATGACCAGAGGAGAGGAATTGGCAGAATTGATGTCATTGATTTGTACCCAACACGCTCCTAAAGAATCTTGCCCTTCGAATTTTTGCGGAGTCTTTATTGCAGTTCCAGAAATGTGTTCGACCGAATAAATAACGGCAACATGATGAATATGCGTAGTGCCTCTTTTGGGGAGTTCATAAGGGATTAGCAAATCGCAAACACCGAGATTTTTCCGAATATTTACGGTAATTCCCGTTTCTTCAATAAACTCTCTTTTTACAGCTTCTGTTACCATTTCATTTTGTTCAATCGTGCCTCCTGGAAGGTCGTATCGCCCAATGTACGGGCCGTTGCCCTTTTGGATGACTAATAGTTTTTCTTCAAATACACAAATCCCGTATGCGCCTAAATGACGATGCCATTTCTCGCTTGAGTTCAATATAACACCACCCGAATTTTTTTAACCGTTTTGAATCCATTTCGCTCAGCGAACAAACGAGCTAACTGAGATAACCGTCCATGTTCTATCTGTAAAATGAATCCATTTCCTTATTCGGCGTTGTATTCTCATATTCATTGTCCTTTGGTTTGTATCCGCATACAACGAAAAATCACTAACTAATTTTAAGTTAGTATCTTGTGTAATGTCGAATCGTGTGATAAAATGCAAACTAATTGAATAAGGATCTTCGGGGCAGGGTGAAATTCCCGACCGGCGGTGAAAGGCTGCTTGCAGCTTCAAGCCCGCGACTCGTCAGATGCCGCTTTAAGGCGGCTTCAGGCGACTGATTTGGTGAAAATCCAAGGCCGACGGTACAGTCCGGATGGGAGAAGGTCAGAACGAGCTTGCTTTTCGAGTGCGTTGTTTTCTTTGTGAAAAAACGGCTTGGAGACATGCCTGTTTTCTTATGCCCCGTTATCATTTTTATTTGGTAACGGGGCTGACTTCTTTTCGAAGCTTCCTTTTCAAAATAAAGGAGGTTCAAGATTATGGAACGTACGTTATCATCTCAATCATCTGAACATGCCGGGGCAGGGACCCGCAGCGGCGTGTGGCTTATCGCGCTGGGTGCCGCTTTATGGGGTGTGGACCCCTTATTCCGGATTTTGCTGCTGAAATTTTTCACATCGTCGCAAATCGTGCTCCTGGAGCATGTGCTGCTGATGGTTTATTCCGTACCGGTATTATGGATATACCGCAAAACGTTAAAAGGACTGACGTGGAAGCATATCGCGGCGCTGCTGTTCATCTCCTGGGGCGGCTCGGCCATTGCAACGATCATGTTCACCTCCGCCTTCGCCCACGGCAATCTGAACGGGGTGCTGCTGCTGCAGAAGCTTCAGCCGCTGTTTGCAATCTTGATGGCCAGATGGATTCTTAAGGAGCTGCTGCCGGGACGCTTCTTCATCGTCGTGATCATGGCGCTGGCCGGGACGTATTTGCTTACGTTCGGGGCGTCGTTTCCTTTCGACGGCGCATCCAGCTTCGGCGTAGCCGGCGGATTATTGTCCATCGGAGCAGCGGCGCTGTGGGGCGGTTCGACCGTGATGGGACGGCTATTGCTCGATAAAATGCCGTTCGAAACCGTTACGGCGCTGCGGTTTCTTCTGGCGCTGCCGCTGCTCTTGGCCACAACCTGGGTGAATGGCGACAGCTGGCATTGGCCCGCTCAAACCGGCGACTGGTTCGCCGTGTCCGTCAACTTGCTGCTGCAGGCATTTTTGCCCGGACTGCTCAGCCTGCTTCTTTACTACCGCGGGCTCTCCGGCACGAAGGCGTCTTACGCTACGCTGGCGGAGCTGTTTTTTCCGGCGGTCGGCGTGCTGGTGAACTGGGTGGTCTTCCATCAAGGCATCACATTCGCGCAAATCGTAGGCTTCGTATTGATCTGGTTTATGCTGTTTTATTTGTCGCGGCAGCAGGACGGGAAATCGGTCGCTTCCGCGGCGGTGCAGGTGAATTAAATAAAGGCGCGGAAAACGGGAAGAGCGGCGGGAGCCGCTCTTTTGTTGCTATCAAGCCTTAAATCGGGAAGCGTGTTTCGAAGTGGAAGCTTCGACGAGTATTTGACTTCCTTAGCGGACATCGCAGCGCTAATTGGACTCCGGCTGATTATCAGGAAATAAGCTTCAATCCGACGGCGGCCACAAGCACCATCGCAATGAACAACAGCCGCCTCCATTCCTTCGACTCCCCGTAAAGCAGCATGCCGAGCAGCGCGCTGCCGACGGTGCCGATGCCGGTCCAGACAGCGTAGGCGGTTCCCATAGAGATCGATTTCATCGCTACGGACAAGAAGAACAAGCTTAGCAGGAAGCCTCCGACGAGAGTAACATAAGAAGAGAGCGATTTTTTGCGGTTCACTTTACTAATGCCGGATACGCCGACGATTTCACATAGCCCGGCGAGAATAAGCGCAATCCATGCCATGATTTACACGCCTCCTTGGCCTTGGCCGTCTTTGGCCGGTTTCGTAATCATCTTCAAACCGATAACGCCGCCGATCAGCAGAAGAATAAGCAGCAGCTTGGCGATGCGGAACGGCTCGCCGAAGAACAGCATCTCCGTTACGACGGTGCCGGTCGTGCCGATCCCCGTAAACACGGCATACGCCGTGCCGATGGGCAGCCGCTTGGAGGCGCGGATGAGCAGGTCCATGCTGATCAGCACGGCGGCCGCCGTACCGCACCAAGCCAGCGCATGATGCGAATGCTTCAAGCCGATCACCCAGGCGATTTCGAACAAGCCTGCAATAAACACCATCCACCAATTTCGATTCATAACAACAACAGCTCCTTTGTAAAATGCTGCTTGGGACTAGGATTCCCAAGACGAGACAAAAGCCCGGAAAGATATCGGTAGATATCCTCCCGGGCTTTTGTCCCTCCGTGTACGCAAGCTTCTAAAAGCTATGCGCGTTTTCTCTCGGACCAGGCCAGCCGGCTGCAAGCAAGCTGCGGAACCCTAGAAAACGTCGATATGAAATTAATCCGAACAATTCCTTTAATCATAGCGCACGATGGCGCAATAAGCAATAGCTTGCCGAAGCTTGCCAATTCGTGACGCTTTCCATTAAGATGAAGCTATGTCGATAGGAAAGGAGCGCATCCATGCTGTTGGCGATCATCTTATTCATACTGGCCGGTTTGGCCGAAATCGGGGGCGGCTACCTCGTATGGCTGTGGCTTAAAGAATCCAAACCGGTAGGGTATGGCATTGCGGGCAGCTTGATCCTTATCCTGTACGGTATTTTGCCGACGCTGCAAAGCTTTCCGAGCTTTGGGCGGGTGTACGCGGCCTACGGCGGCGTTTTTGTCGTGATGGCTGTGCTATGGGGATGGCTCGTCGACCGCAAGACGCCGGATCTGTACGATTGGCTCGGCGCCGCAATCTGTATCGTCGGCGTATCCGTCATGCTGTGGGCGCCCAGAAGCTAGAACTGCTTGCAGCAGCTCGGTTGAAGTCGATTTTCGGGGCGAATTGTCCGCGCCGTTCATTACAAAGGCAAGTTTTCGGAGAAAATATCGATAAAATGCCGCGCGCTTTTGGACAGGTAGCGGTCCTTCAGCCAAAGGAGGCCGACCTCGGATTGAAAATCGGCGTCGACGAGCGTTAGCACTTGAATGTTCGGCAGAGGAAACGAGGCCATGACGGACTTCGGGAACACGGTAATCCCGATGCCTGCTTCGACGAGGGCCATAATAATGGCGACGCTGGAGCATTCGCAAATGACCTGCGGCTCAAAGCCGTGCCGCTTGCATTCGTTCATCACTTTCTCATGCAGTCCCGTCGTTTTGTCCGTCTTCAGCGTCAGCAGAGGAAACTGAGCGAGCTCCTGCACATGCATCGTTTCTTTGTGCGGATCGCTGCTCCACTGCCGCGGGATTACCGCCACGAAAGGGTCCGAGGGCAGCTTAAGGACCGAAAAGTTCGTTTCGGAGGCGGACTCGAACGGCAGCCGCGCAACGACCAGCTCGATATTGCGCTTCTCCAGATGATAGCCGAGCAGGAAATGATCGCCTTCCAATATTTTGAAGGTGACCTCGGGATATTTGGCGCGGAACAGCTCGATGCCTTTGGGCAGAAGCGAGATGCAGGAGACGACGGAACCGATCGAGAGCATGCCTTGCATGCCTTCCTCCAGCTCCCTAACCTCCTGAATCGCCTCGTCGAATTGCTGGAGCAGCTTCTCGGCCTTTTGCTGGAGCAGTTCGCCGGCATGCGTCAGGCTGAGCTTATTCCCGTTGCGGTCGAAGAGAGTGACGTTCAGTTCTTGCTCCATTAACTTCAATTGACGGCTGAGGGGGGGCTGCTCCATATTGAGCACCTTGGCCGCTCGCGTAATTTGCCCTTCTCTGGCAATAGCGAGAAAATAGCGCATTTGTCGAATATCCATAATAGCCTCCAAGTTTGGTGATACCTAAAAGGTATGGGAACCCCATAAAACAGATATTTTTAATATACCTAATCAAGTGATACGATTCAACTAAATAAGTATTTTTCATAAGGGGATGTATCGGAATGACAGCTAACTCTATCAAAATCGAACGCACTACCGCTCCAAAGCAAAAACCGGATGAAAATCAGCTCGGTTTCGGCAAATATTTTACCGATCATATGTTTATTATGGATTATGAAGAGGGAAAAGGCTGGATTAATCCGCGTATCATTCCTTACCAGCCGATCATGATGGACCCTGCGGCCAAAGTGTTTCATTACGGCCAAACGGTGTTCGAGGGGCTCAAAGCGTACAGAGCGGCGGACGGCCGTATCTTGCTTTTCCGTCCCGAACAAAACTTCTTGCGTTTGAATCGTTCCAATTCCCGCTTGAGCATTCCGGATGTCGACGGAGAACTGGCTCTGGAAGCGCTGAAGCAGCTGATTCTGGTCGATCAGGACTGGGTACCTTCGCAAGAAGGCAATTCGCTGTACATTCGCCCGTTCGTTATCGCTACCCAAGCAACGCTCGGGGTTGCGCCGTCGCATAACTACCACTTCATGATCATTATGTCTCCTGTCGGCGCTTATTACGCCGAAGGCATTCATCCGGTTAAAATTTATGTCGAATCCGAATATGTGCGCGCGGTTAGAGGCGGTACGGGCAACGCCAAGACGGCCGGCAACTACGCGGGCGGCTTGAAAGCCCAAGAGGAAGCGACCAGCAAAGGCTATTCGCAGGTGCTCTGGCTGGACGGCGTTCATCAAAAATATATCGAAGAAGTAGGCAGTATGAACGTGTTCTTCAAAATCGGAGGCACTGTCTATACGCCGGAATTGAACGGCAGCATTCTCGACGGCATTACGAGAAATTCGATGATCCAATTGCTCAAGCATTGGAATGTTCCTGTGGTTGAGCGTCAAATCAGCATCGATGAAATTTACGAAGCGTACACGAACGGAACGCTGGAGGAAGCGTTCGGCACAGGTACGGCCGCGGTCATCTCGCCGATCGGCGATTTGTACTGGAACGGACATCAAATGCTGATCAACGGAGGACATACCGGCGAGCTGTCGCAGAAGCTGTACGACACGCTGACCTCCATTCAGCAAGGGGCTCAGGAAGATCCGTTCAGCTGGATGGTCGAAGTTCAGCAGAAAGCGATTCTTTCGTAAGACAGGTGACTTCCATGATCCGGGTGTTATTCGTATGCTTGGGCAATATTTGCCGGTCGCCGATGGCGGAAGCGGTGTTTCGCAGCAAGGTGAAGGAAGCCGGGCTTGAGGACCGGATTGCCGCCGATTCGGCGGGAACCGGAAGCTGGCACGTCGGACAACCTCCTCATGAAGGAACGCGCCGCATTTTGCAGCGCAACGGTATCGATTATGCGGGCATTCGCGCCAGGCAGACGACAGCGGCCGACTTCGAGTCGTTCGACTACATTATCGCTATGGATTCCAGCAATATCGATAATCTGCGGGTTTTGCCGGGGAGCGGGCAGGAGCACCGCGCCGTGCTGAAGAAGCTGCTCGATTTCGTCCC